>JADJOV010000009.1 GCA_016713585.1 Bdellovibrionales bacterium
GAAGAAAAATTCTGCTTCTGGAGTTGTTTTTTTTTATCGGATATCTTGGCCTAGGCCAGAATTTTTCGATTTAGCCTGGCTTTCACACACTTGCTTTGGAATTCAGTAGTTCCTTGCGATCACATTACCACCCTCTTGGGCTGCAAAATAATGCGGCAAAAAGTGGGCCCTTTCTCCTCTGACCTCCACGGGGTCTGCCGTGCTCTCGATTGAACAAATTAAAATCTCTTCAGATTAAGCAAACCCTTGAGGGGACTTTAGTATTTTCTGGGCCCAGGTGAGATTTCCAACCTTAAGCCTCACACCTTCTGGACATTTTTATTTTCCTCAAGGATGCTAGCAGCCACAGATTTCGTCAATCATGTTCAGAGGTACAATTCAAAGTTAAAATTTAAACCTCCTGATGGTCTCGAAGTCATCGTCCGTGGTCGGATCGGGTCTAATGAGCACGCGGAAGATACCAGATCCTTTATAAACAATGGAACCCTTCGGTGCGGGGCCTTACAAAAAGCCTTTGAGCAGCTCAGGGAGAGGCTTTAAAGGAAGGTCCTCTTCCCCGATCTCTGTTCGAAAGAAGCCCATCCCAGCTGACCCCTAGGACATGTAGCAACTGTAATTTCCCAAACTGGGGCGGCAACTGAGATGTCCCGAAGATTCTGTCTCGTTGAGGTCCAGGAGTTGAAACTCACGGCTGCACCGACTCTTGTGAAAAGAAGAAGGTTCCGCTGTAAAATCAAAGAAGCTTTGATTATGACAATCAAAGGATGTACCACAAGTTGATGTTATAATAACCGGTCGGGGCGTACCTCTATTTTCGAGGATCTCGGGGCCTTTAACGATGAAATTCTTGGCAAGAGCCACCGCCGCCCGCCTGATTCCGATCATTCTGCCGTTGGCCATGAAATCGATTTTACGATTTCTGATTTCGTGCGGGACCTTCGAGCGTCCGCTACACTTCTCCGCTGCGGCTGAATTGGCCGCCAAAGTTCCCAAGAGGTCTCAGAACGACTTCAGAAATTTAAAACGTTTTTTGTTTAACCTTGAACGAAAATTGAAAACTTTGGGACAGGTTCTTTAATGACATAAACAGTTGATTGACCCAAAGCGAAAGCTTCAGGAGGCTTCCTCTTTTGTCATGATGATCTTAACACTAGGCTTGAGATGGAATTCAGCGTCAAATCAAAGACAAGCTTTTGCTTTCTTGAAACTTAAAACCCAGCGAATCATACATCCAAAAAGTCTTGAAAAGATCGCGAAACAACGCCGCCATCTACTCAAAAAGAAATGACCTTTAATTTTCACTTCAATCGCTTGAAATTTGCGAAATAACGCTTGCAGAGATGAAAGCTCTTATAACCAGAACCTACTCTCTAATGGTTGATCAGGCTACCATTGGTGACCTTAAATGGGGCCCCCGTACGTTCGGTCAATCAACCTGAAAAACCAAGACTGTTGAAATTCAACTAGCTGGAGGGTAAGGGTTTCGAGGAAGTCCAAACGCTTATTGAATAATACATGGCGTGAATCATAGAACACGCCCCTGGAGGAATTTGAATGGATTTTGGAAAAGCTGAAGCGTCTTGAAGACATTGTCGGCCTTATGGAAAAAGGAGTTGGCCCCTGAAGAATCTCTTAAGCTTTTGAGGAGGGCGTCAAGCTTTCTCGCGAGTGTCAGAAAAATTGGTTGAAGCTGAAGCCCAGGTTAAAAAGCTGACTGGCTTTGATGCAGACGGAAACCCTGACTGGAGCCTTTTCTGAAGGTTGAGGACGCGCTGAGTGAATCCACCTGACGCTGAAATTTGAAAACGCGCCCCCATTCCTCGTCGATGATTTTTTAGTTCGCTACTTTGAACTTTTCTCGACTGTTGATTTTTTTGCTCCGCGCCTTCTGGTTGAATCAATGTCTTATTTACTCATACCGGCGGGAAACGTTTTCGCCGGGTGTTGGCGCTGCTCGTCGCTGAGCATTACAATCAGGACTTATTGCGTAGATCCTACCGTGGGCCGCCGCAGTTGAGCTTAGTTCATACTTATTCTCTCTTATTCATGATGATCTCCTGCATGGACAACGACGATTTCCGTCGCGGCAAACCCACCAATCATAAAGTCTACGGCGAGGCGACAGCGCTTCTCGCCGAGATGGACTTCGTGACAGAAGCTTTTCAGTTACTGATGAAATACTATTCCCAAGACGCAGCTCTCGCCTGTCAACTTGTCGAGCGTCTCTGTACAGCTGCTGGTCCCCAGGGAATGGTCGGTGGACAGGCCTTGGATCTTCAAGCCGAAAAAGTTCCCCCCTCCCTGGCTGAGTTGAAGCAAATTCAGAAGCTGAAAACAGGCATGCTGATCCGAGTGACACTCGAAGGCGCAGCACTCGCCAGTGGAGCCTCAAAGAATGACACTCTGGCTCTTAAGTATTATGGCGAAGCCTTAGGGCTCGCATTTCAGATCGCTGATGACTTGTTAGATGCAGAACAAGGGGATCAATCTAAGCTTTGTGTCGCTTCTGGGTCTTGATGGCAAAAAAGAGCTCCTGCTCGAAACTAGTGTTAAAGCTAAAGAGTTTCTAAATAAACTGACACAGCCAAATGTTTTCTCCTGCAATTGATCGATTACAATATGAATCGAAAAGTTTAATGCCACGCTACGGAGGATGTTGAGAATGTTTAGAGTCTTTAGCATGTTTAAATTTGTTGTTGTTGGTGCTGCTGCTTTTTCCGCTGTTGTCTTGTCAAACAACAAAATCAAAAAAGATCTTGAGACCTCCACTCGGTCATCGACTTTAGTACCTCACCTGAAAGCCCCGGGGTAGAATCCAGCACGATAAGCATGAAAGAGGCGGACAGGAGGCCACCTCTCCTTCTGATTCGCCCCTGGAGGGAAAAGACCCTGATCAGATGACCATGCCTCCCACAAGTCGTCGACAACATTCCGAAGATTGGCCTGATTCTCTGGTCCCGGGGAGCGAAAGCTTTCGCCCATAGTTGAGTTTTGCACGAATTTGAGCGTGAAAATTCCGATATACGCTATCGCTGGACTTGAGTTTGGCGCTCCATGGCTGCACTTTATGCCTGGAAGCGGTTTTGCCAATGATGTTGAGTGGCAAATGATGAAACTTAAAACTGAGCGGCTAGAGAAGCGTTGGATTGATCCACAAAGTACTTTTGATTTTTTTTTAGATTTGGCCTTTCAAAAGTCAAGGTCTGAAAATTTAAAACTTCCCTTGCTTGCGTAGCCTACAACTTAGCGAAAAGTCAACTCTACGTTATGAGTCGGGGACCCCTCCGGCAGCTTCTACTCTTTATTGCTGGCCTTATCCCCCCACTTATGAAGCCTACTCATCGAACATTAGCGGCGTCCGTGATCCAGCTCCTCGCAGACTACCTGCGGTCAAGGGGCTACTGTCATTGTCTATGTGAATGTTCTTTCAGGAAAGCAACATGGATCAATTGTTGGCGACAAAGAAAGCCTCGAGAATATTATCTGGCAGGAGATTGCCACGTCCTTGACTAAGAACCCACAGGGAATAGATCATATCATTCAATTGAATCTCTTGGGGGCTTTAGCCTGCTTGCATTTGAGAGGAAGAGAGATTTTACAGAAGGGTGCAGAACTCGGATCATTAGCTGTCAAGACGCTTTGCTCATAAATTGAATCTCTAGATTCCAATTGGTTTCTAGGGTTTTTTAGCTTGTTTGGGGTACTTTAAATCAGGAAGGATCTCATATGCGAACTCCACTCGAGAATATTTCAATCTTTAGGGAACGGCGAGAAAGAATTATCCCAGAACTCCGTGGGTCAGCGCTGATTGGCTGCTCATCCCGAGAAAATTCGTAACCATGATGTTGGTTTTCCTATCGACAAGATTCAAATTTCTATTATTTAACTGGCCACGAAGAGCCCCATTCAATTCTAATTATCGTCCAGGACAAACACCTGAAACAGTGATGTTTGTCCGACCCGTGATCGTGATAAAGAAACTTGGGATGGTTTTCGCTTTGGTCCTGAGGAGTTGAGAAACGTTTGGAATCGCCAAAGCCTATCCGATTGCTGAATTTCCTCAAATGGCACCTCAACTCCTCAAGGGCTTCGATTCCGTTCACTATCGGATTAGAAAAATTACGAGGCTGACAATTTGGTTTTGGGCGCTTCTTGAAACACTCAAGGGAATGCAGGGGTCGAACTGGGCTTGGATTTTTGACCATACATGACGCCGATACCTTCCTTGGTGAGTTTCGCCTTATTAAACAGAACCAGAACTTGTAGCTTTAAGACAGGGCTGCAAAATCACAGCCAGGGCACCTTGCGCCATGAAGTTTACGAAGCCTGGCGTATCTGGAACGACAGGTTCAAGCAGTCCTGGCCCACCATTTTTATTCAAAGGCGCTGCTCGTGAAGGCTATAATTATATTGTAGCGTCTGGAGATAGCGCAACGACCTTGCATTATAACTTCAACGACCAGCCGTGCAAATCCGGAGATCTTTTGTTGATTGATTCGGAGCGAGTACAATTATTTCACTGGCGATATTACCTCGCACTTTTCCCGTCAACGGCAAATTTACCCATGAGCAGGCCGAGGTCTATCAAGCCCGTTCTTAAGGTTCAAAAGCAAATTATTGATTCAATTAAGCCCGGGGTTGTTTTTGCGGACCTTCATCAAATGGGCATTTCACTGTTGACAGATCAAATGCTGAACTTGGATTTTTCAGCGGGCGAAAACAGGATATTACGATGGTCTTTTGTATAAAAATACTATCCCATGGAATTGGACACTGGTTAGGAATGGATGTCCACGATTGTGGCTTATATTTCAAAAATGGTCAGGCTCGACCCATCGAAGAAAATATGTGTTTTACAGTCGAACCTGGACTCTATATTCCGGCAGATGATGAAGGTGCCCCAGCCAAATACCGAGGCATCGGAATCCGTATCGAGGATAACATTCGCGTGACTCGACAGGGTTGTGAAAACATGACCTCAACCGCACCAAAAGAGATTCAAGATCTAGAGAAAGTGATTGGGATTGGATTAGAACCCGGCTCTCCATGAGGTCGGAAATTCTTTTGGTGACTCTGAATTCAACTTATCAGCATTCATCCGTGGGGCTTAGGTATTTACATGCAAATCTTCAGGAGTTCGCTTCTCGCTCGGAGATTCTTGAGCTGACCATTAATCAACATCCCAGGGATATGGCTGAAAAGATTCTTGCCAAAGCGCCTAAACTTGTCGGCTTTGGCGTCTATATTTGGAATACCAAAATAACCGAAGAAGTGATTCGCATTCTTAGAGCGGTCAACTCGGATTTGTTAATCGTCCTTGCGGACCAGAGGTCAGTCACGAGACGCAGGGACAGTCTATTGTTGAGCTTTGCGATTATGTCATTCAGTTGAAGGAGACTTTGGCCTTTATGATTTCTGTAAGAAGTGGTCTGAGGGTCAATTGCCCCCTGATAAAATAATCAAAATGTCTTTGCCGAATTAAGTAACATTCGACTTCCCTACAGAGAATATTCTGATGAGGATATTCAGAACAGAGTTATCTATGTTGAAGCCTCACGGGGCTGCCCGTTTAGATGCGAATATTGTTTATCCTCTCTAGATAAAAGTGTTCGTAATTTTCCTATCGATCTGTTTTTAGCTGAGATTCAGCTTTTGTTGGATCGTGGGGCAAAAGAATTTAAGTTTGTTGATCGAACCTTTAACTTAAGCCCTTCTATCAGCCACAAAATTCTTGATTTTTTCTTAAAGAAAATTAATCTAGGCTTGTTTTTGCATTTTGAAATGGTACCAGGACCGACTGCCTGATGGGTTGAAATCTCTGATAGAACAGTTTCCAAAAGGCTCTCTTCAGTTTGAAATTGGAATTCAAACATGGAATCCCGCTGTCGCCGCTCTCGTCAGTCGTAAGCAAGATTACCAACTGATTTCACAAAACCTGCATATCTTCGGAGAACAACCGCCGTCCACACTCACGCAGATCTCAGTGTGGGTTTGCCTGGAGAAACTCGGAGGAGTTTTGGCTCTGGCTTTGACGCCTTTGTGGCTCTTCATCCAGATGAAATACAGGTTGGCCTATTGAAAAGTCTCAAAGGAACTCCAATAGTTCGTCACAACGTCGAGTTCAAGATGGTCTATCAGAAGGAACCTCCTTTTCAAATTTTGCAGAACAAAGATCTGACTTTTTTTGAGCTTCAAAGGGCGGTTCGCTTTGCTAAGTTTTGGGACCTTTATGGAAACAGTGGGCACTTTCTTGGGTTTATCGAAGCCCTCAAGCTTTATTCCA
Organism: Bdellovibrionales bacterium; assembly: GCA_016713585.1. Taxonomy (GTDB): domain Bacteria; phylum Bdellovibrionota; class Bdellovibrionia; order Bdellovibrionales; family Bdellovibrionaceae; genus JADJOV01. The sequence goes on from JADJOV010000009.1 coordinate 6,284, forward strand.
CTCATCGCGACCATCCTTCTTTCTTTTGGGAATTTTTTGAGTTTCTAGAATTTATTGAAACCCGACATGCTGAGAGTCATGGAATTTCGTTGATAAACCTTTTCGAAACTGCTTGGAACTGGTTGAACTCAAATGGCCAGAAAAAACTGAATACCACCGAACTCTTCTGATTGCTGACTTATTGAGAGAAAAGAAGAGAGATATTCCAAAGTTTTTAAGGCCTTCTTCCTGATTGGCCTCGGTTGAACTCAACATGGCAAAATATTTCTTTCTTTCTGCGTTGGTATCCAATACCGTTATTAGCAGAGGGGAAAAATTATGATCAAATCGAGCCTTTGCCTACTGGTGCTGTCGCAACTTCTAATATCTATGGCCTTTGCCTTTCCGTTGCCAACCCTGGCAAAACAAGCAGAGGATTGCTCTATGGTCCAGTGCCCTCGACCTTGGTGAGATAAGGATTTCGAGGCATTATGGCCCTTTCAAACTGCTCTGAAAGTCTCATGCAGCAGGGAGGGCGTCTGATTCAGATTTTGGCTTAATATTAACAAATGGGCACTGTTATGAAGGCGGATTTACGCGTCCGGGAAGCTACGTCTTTGGTGTCCCTAGTCGACGCACTTTTACCTTGTTAAACTCTGCCGCAAAATCCGTTGGAAGAGTCACTGCAAGAGTGGTGGTCTATTCAACAATGACGAATACCGATATGACCATCTATCAGTTGCGAGAAACCTATTCTGAAATCAAGACCAAATTTGGGATTCGCCCTCTGACACTTTCTTCCCAACACCCTTCGCAAACCACACCCATGGAGGTCGTTGGGGTCTTTGACTTAGAGAGGATATTCTTGTCAAATTGAAGCTTTCATCACCACCAATGCGTGAAGAAAGATTGGTTCTTCAGTGATTCAATTCCTGATACTCATGGGGTGCCCAAAAGAAACTATTGGAAACCTCTGAAATCTCAATTATCTTAGCAGGTACAAAGACAGTTATTGGCGTGAATAATACAGGGAATGAGAGCGGCGAAAGATGCACGATGAACAACCCCTGCGAAATTGATCAAAATGGAGAAGTGACCTCCAATAAAGGCTATTCCTATGGTCAACAAACCTATTGGGTTTACTCTTGCCTAAATAAAAGTAAGGAAATTGATCTGACTATTCCTGGGTGTTTGTTACCTCACTAATTTAGGGCTCTCCCATGAGAAAGAAAATCCTCTGCTTTGGCGAGGTCGCCTTATGAAATCTTTCACCATGGCGCTCATGGAGTTTGGTACCAAAGAAAGTACTGCTGTCGCGACTTTTCCCGCCGTCCTTGTGGATAATGGTGGACAGCTGACTGGATGGGGATAGTTTGAGCTGGTCTCATATTCGGTCTTTTTTAGTGGAGCGACAAACCAGAGAGGCACTCGTCTGATTAAGTTCTGGGAGCTCTCAAAGACAGACCTCGGAGGCTCCCACTGCAATGGATTTTAGGACTCACAGACAGATGCCTAATTTTCGAGGACCTGCCCTCTGCTTTTGCAAACTTGTTTGGCTTATCTAATCGACCAATGGTCTTTGAACTTGGCTTACTGACTGTCTTCTTCGATCCATCAAAGCCTTTCTTCTGGTCAAGTTTTTTATTTTTATACCGATTTGATCTGTCTGAAAATTCGCGCTCAATAAAGGAAAAATTCTCTGTGACTTTAATTTCGTGCGCGCCCTGCAAATAGGGTTTTATCTTTTGATACATTTTTGTATCTGAAGAAGTCACAAAAGTAATGGCCTGACCGGATCGGCCCGCTCGCGCCGTTCTTCCAATACGATGAAGAAAATCTTCGGCCTGAAATGGAAGGTCAAAGTTTATGACATGATCGACATGAGGCACATCAATTCCACGAGCCAACAAATCTGTGGCGACGATAATTCGGATTTCTCCTTCACGGAACTGACGTACGACTCGGTTTCTGTGTCCTTGAGATTGTCCTCCATGAATTAAGCCCATCGAATAGCCATACTCTTCCAAATACTGACCCATTCTTTCACAACTCCCTGGCTGCCAGCCAAATGATGATCACCTGGCTGTACTTTGGTTGAGCTCATCCAAAAGACGATCATTTTTGCAAACTCTATCAATATACAAAATCCTTTGAGTGAGGCTCTACACCAGTTTTCTGCCTGCGCCGGAACGAATTTAACAGGTGGGTTACTTCATAAATCTCTGTGCAATAGTTCTGGACGGTGGGATTGAAGTTTGCTGAAACATCAAGGTTTGTGTTTGGTCCGTGTTATCTTTTGAATATTCTCTAGCTGGGAGCAAAGCCCATGTCCAGCATTCGATCGTAGCCTCATCGATCACGATATGTTGAACATTTTGTAAAGTTGCTTATCACTTCAAGTGATCACTCAACCCCAGGCGTACTAATAATCAGGCGTGGATTGCTCCTTCTTCAAAGCACTAAATTGCTTTTGTGCAATTCTTGGAATCTCCAAGCCAATCACTAAGCTGCATGACACCAAGGAAATTCAGCAATAAAGATCCAAAAAGACCCGGCGGAATTTGCTGGGCCATTTCTGGACGACTTTGGCGCCAGAACTGGGGTTCAGCTCGAGCCTCTGGATTCCTCTCATGAAAGAGCCAATGGGCAGAGCAAAATACAATGTTTTTGCCACTTCCCGTTCAGTGCCACGACGGGATCAGGTCAGTCCCTTGATAATCTCTGGAACCGCCTTCCGAGATTGAACATCTGTTGGTTTGGTGATTGCCATCTTCTCGAGACCCTTCATCAGAACGGGGGACAGGGCCATTTCGCGAAAGTATTAAGATTTGGGAGTTGAGTTTTGGAGTTTGCTAGTTTTGTGGATACATTCAGGCAGAAAGCCATTTAGACTAGGATAACCGAGATTACAATGCCTGTAGCATCTACATCAAGAACTCTCCTGCGCTCGTGTTGGCTCCGATTTGTTGGCCACTTTATTTGCCTTCTCTGCTAGCAGTCCTTTGACTCTTCGAGGCGATCTTCATGACCTCAAGTTCTTTTGTTTTGCGCGTTCTCGGCTTCTAGCCTTTGGATTTTTGCCTCGGTCTCAGTTTTAACACTTTAAAGTTCGTTATAAAGCTCCTGAATGGCCTTACGAGTGGGGAGATAAGCTCAGTATAACGAACGCCATAACTGGTCCGTTTCTTTGTTGAGGACACAATGACATTGTTTGAATTTGCCGTCTTAGTTCTTTGATAAGCGCTGATTCAGCCTGAGCAACGACCCGTAATGCTTAAGTTGCTCCTTGCTTTTCGTCTTTCCATGTCCACGAAACTGGACGAAGTGAATTTTGATTGAAGGAAAGCCCAAGATCAGAAGTTCCTCACGTCTTTTTTCAACCGCGCATCCGAACCGACATCCGGCGCGTTTGAAAGAGAAATATTGTTCACCCGAGGGCGGTTGATCCAAGATTTTTCGTTGCTGTCGTATCTGGTGATGCCGTTTAAGCAAACTTCCGAAGCTTACTGAAGGCTTAACAGTGACACCGATGCCGACATTGCCGCCATTGAGGTAGCTATACCCGAAGCATCAGACTTACAGTCAGACTCGATCCTGAGGTGAAAAAATTAAGCCCGCTACTTCCTGCTCATGGCCAGAGCACCGATTACTCTACCCGCAGCCTTCCTGAAAATAAGAGCGTTATTCATGCCAACAAAGTCAGTATTCAATCGCATGTTGAGGTGAGCTCTCCATTGACTTTGGCCGCGCCATTCACATCTAGAGTCAGTTTCCTGGGGTTGTGCCAATGCCTATGTTGCCCGCTGCATCGACCGGGCCCGTTCTGAACCACCAGTAACTATCGAGATTACATCATTGCCGGATTTTGCAGGCCGAAAGTCGTCGTCATCCCCAAAGAATAAGCGGATTGTTAGCTGGAGTCAATGACAAACGAAAAGTTCCAGAGTCCGATCCATTAAAGAGGACGCCGTGGAGAGGTTGATGTGCATTCAGGAAGATTCGGCATGCCGAAATCCACCAGCGACAAAGCTCTTCGCGTATTGGCAGAATTCTAAGTTCAATCCGGTATTAGTTGATCCGGTGGAAAGAAAAAGATGGAAGAAAGAAGAACTGCACCTAGGAACCTATTCGTCCAGTTCCACCGATTTGAAGCGCTGCTGGGGGCCGGTTGTCCCCTATCCCAACGTTGCCAGTTGCGCCCTATTCTCACAACCTCATTGCCATTGGTAGATATAGCAAGGGATCTGATGCGGAGAGAAGAATCCACGATTGGTCGTGCCAATTGCAATCGCTGGAGCTCCGGCCGTACCGCACCTTGATCCACCCACCACAATTTTTCGTGGTGTTAACGCGCCTTATCCAATTTGGGAGTTTATACGAAGGAGTTGTAGTCCCGATCCCGACGTTGCCCATATTATCAATCAGACTCTTGCTTTGATTATTAGTTCCTAACAAGAGGTTGTTGTTTCCACCATTCACAGGCCAGAATTAGCTAGTCCCTGTAAGGGGCTGCGGCAGTTGCCACCCATCCGCCAAACAGGCTTCACCAGCTGCGTTAGTCTTCACCCCAAACCTGGCGCTGGCAGATCCGCCCGAAGCCAAAGAGTTCTCAACTCTTAAGTGCTTACCGGCTGGGAATCCTTTCGCGCGTAACAGTTCTGACGGATTTGTTATCCCAATCCCATCATTCCCGTGTTGAAGTAAACATCCGACCCGGTCGTAAGGTCCATCAGTGATCCAGAACCCCGAACCGTCAGTTCCACAGCCAGCGAAGTCTCGACACATCGAACCTAATGATCTCTACCAAGCGCAATTGAGCGAGCTAAGCGCAGAGCCTGTTCCATTTGAAACCAGCACACTGTTGTTGCCATAGTTGCCGTGAGTCCTCGTTCCGCCTCGAGCAATTGGTAAAACTCCCGTCGGTAATCTTGGCAGCATCCAACCTTGGAATGTCGGTGGCGGCAAGAGACCAAAGCTGAGCTGACCTGCCCGTTCGTCTTCATCAACGGTCCCGTGCAGCGCCATCTGCAGCGGGTAGAGTGAAATTTATGATGCCCAAAACTGGTGCAGTTATTTTTTGTACATAGCTTGCCCCATTGCAGATTCGTAAACTGAGGTGCCTTCGACAGTGGAACCTTGAACAGTTCCTGTTGTGACCAGATTCCTGCCTAGAGCTAATTGCTGTACTTCCGCCGATGGTACCGGCATTGATGGCACTACCACCGACTCTTCTCCAGCTGCAGGACAACGCTGGGATGTCTGCCTTCAACTCAAAGCCGCACCACTTCAGACTCGTCCCTCGGCCGCTGTTGTCACCTCTCTCGGTATAAGTCCCGGCTGTCCTGCAACATTTGGAAGACTCCGCCAAGACCTGCGCACCTACATAGGTTTGTCTACAAGATCATTGACGTCTAGGGGAGTACTGATCACTGGGGAGCGGCCGCAACATGGTGGCCCCTGATCCACACCCTAGTTGTACCCACCAACTTTATGTCAAAGCTCCGTCCGGACGCGTCTGTTCAGCTCAGTGCCCTTGGTCGAAACTCCATCTGCGATTATTGAACACTGTTCCTTTCATAGCCACCAACCTCGGCAGCTTATAAAGGCTTGGCAACAAACTGATTGAAATCGCTCGAGTGCTCCCACTGTCCACCAGTAAGTTCTCCAAAGGACTTGAACTTATCGACCGTCACTGGGGCTTGAGTTATAGACTGTCCATCCGCTACAATCTGAACAGAGAAAGTAAATTTCCTATTACCAGAAATTGATCTAGGGTATACCAGTTGCTAAGTTCAAAGTGATGCTCGAACGCCAAGGTCATTATTAGACATCCAAAGATCCGATCTAACTGGGACATATCCTTGTTTGGAACTCCTTACATCAACAACTCTCAGCTCCTGGCGTTCCTTGAATCTTAATCCAATTCACAGCCAGTTACAAACCACAATTCCAGCAGGACCAACCGCTCATTTACAGATATTCCCATTGCCAGCCATTGTGATCTGTGTTCTGAACCTATGAGCCAAAAGATAGCGGAGAGAAGCCCAAAAATAGTTTCGCTTACGTATGGTCGTGTTTTCCTGACAGATATTCATTCGTCTCTCCTTGCACTACACCTTCGGGGAGGTCCCTCGCTTAGACTTGAGTCCCAATCCGATGGAGTCTTGCCTCACCTCTGGGATGCGCCAAAAAGACTCAACAAATTCATTAGCACTGACAAATTTCTAGCTAACATTCTTGATTCAGGCTTTGTCTCAATTTGACCCAGCCGAACAAGGTGGCCTACTTGCCCTCGCCAAACATTGTCACCGTCAACGCTATACAAATTCTCCTCTCCGACCCCTATGTAATGATACCTATGTAACCTAAACCATATTTCTGAATAAATAAATGGAATAACATTTTATTGAAATTTAGTTTAGACAGGCGAGAAGTAGATGAGAACGATCATTCTGTTTTTGATTCTGGCAGCTGGAAGTCTCGCCTAGGCGGCCAATTTAATACATTACGGAAGATTGAAATGCCCTCGAAATCCGATTGGGAAAAGGCTCTCACACCTCTTGAACTCAAAGAAGATTTGGACCCTTTTCGTTTCGCAAATCGAAAACGCCTACTCTGGATTTTTCTTTTTCAACGCGAAAATCGAATTGACAAATTTTTGGAGTGACTTCACTGATTCAGAACAGACGTCAACTCCTACAGGAATGGAATTCTGCTTGAATTACAAGAGTTGAGTCTCACAAAGACCACCACTTCTCGCCGGGAACTTATAAAGGCTCATCCTGCAGTGGTCGACTCGACTCCAAAGGATGGAAAAGCTGGAATTAACCCTGAACAAGGGAGGAGAGCGGGTCGGGTGTTAAAAGGGATGGACGATCAATCAAGGGGACGGTCCTTCAAGAAAAGCAGACGTTCTTAAGTATTGTTTGGCGAATTCTTCCAAGAGAAGATACCCTCATGGACGGATTTAAAGACAGGATCGCTGGAGCTCCACTGTTCGGGAAAGGATTATATTTTAGATCTAAGAGGTAATCAGGCGATTACTGCCATGATGGGGGAAAATCTTGTTTACGCCTTAGCTGGTCGGTATTAGATCCCAACGCATTTCTTTTTCTTCAACGAACTTGTGAATGTTAGCACTTGAAACCTCGAGAGTTATTATGGCGCAACCTGAGGAGGAGATATCTCCCAACGTCAATCGCCCTCTTGACGCGCTAAGATCAATCCGACTCTAACCATTATCTCAGAATAAAGGTGACCCAAACGTGAAGGCTTCACTACCACTGCTGAGTTTGGTTCAGAGGTTTTCAAGGAAAAGTTGTTGTTCTGGATAGGCAGTGTAAGTCAGCTTGAAGTTACCACCTCTTCCTTAAAACCCGTCAAATTTTAGGTGTCGGTCGCATGAAGCAACTCGCCGGGGTATTGCATTTTGCCAACACGCGGATTTTAATCCAGCTTCCCAACTCCAAAAATTTTGTTTGGTTTGTCAATCATATGGGACAGGATTTGGCGATGATGTTTACCGCGAATCGATTGAATTTCCCCGACATTCAGACACCCACCGACGCCGAGGCTCTGCCGAGTGTTCTGAAGATCAGCAACTAAACCGGGGCCAAATCCATGAATTCAAACCCAAACGCGTTCTTTATGCCCTCCCCTCGAGGGATTTTTGATCCAACCGAGGTCGGCGTCACCCGAAAACTCCTCACGACCATCGGTATCGAATCGTTTTTGACCCCGAACTAATGTCTGCATCAAGACTCCACGATGATTACGGAGAGGTCTGGAATTTTGTCCGCCTTGCTCAAAGCTGACTCTACGGTCTTGATGAATATTCAGAAATGATTATCTCCAGTTGAATCGATCAAACCAATTCCTTGATCGAAATAGACGTTGAGAATTTTGACGGAATAGTCTTGGCTGGGTGGACATGCGAAAGGAATGAAAGAATATTTAGAATCTTCAGTTTTGCAGAACTTGAATGTGCCTCTTTTTTCTGCAAAGAAAGTTGTCGTCGCCATTTGCCAGTGGATATCTGTGCTTGCGGTCTGCAGCAAAAGACGCTTCGGAAAGGCTTGATATAGCGGCAACGACAGCTCAGGTTCGCGCTCGCAGGAACGTTAGTGGCCGGATTCTCACTTGCCTTTGGCTGAAATCCTAATACCGCACTTGGTCCGAGACAGTGAATATGAGGTCACTGACCATCTCTCGCCCATCCGAGCGACCCTCGTTCTGGTCAACTACTCCATACTCTGAGACTCGCTAGATAATATCCACTATGGATTTGTACCTGTAGACCAAAATTATATTTCAGCCTGGTCGCTGGGTGATGCCCATCGCTTTGAATTTGACCTTGTTAGAAGTTACGTCAAACATAATTTCTCTGTTTGAACCTTTTCCATCCAAGAAAAACACTTATTGTTTTCTATGCCACGCGAGGCCGTTGATGCATTACGATCAACCCACAGTAAGGTGGAGATCGGGTTACCAACAGAGAGGGGAGAGGAAATTAGATCTAATCGGTTCTTAAACGAAAGGCGGAAAAGGCCAGCATGAACACATGGATCGTGAGAATTGGACTCTCTGATGGCAGTCCTGTAAGTAATTATTTTTTTTGTGTACGCAGAGCCTTCATTCTCGAGGATCCGAGACGGTCAATATCGTAAGAGTCAATCTCAGGAATATTCCTGGTAGGACAATTCTATTGACATATGAAATGGTTTGAAGACAGTATTCAGCCCCCTTGTGAAGCCGAGTTGAAGGCCAAGAGGGGACAATGACTGGTCACCACTGCTGGGCCTGGAATCAAACGCGAGTCATCCAAAAGAACGATAAGACACTTCGCTTTCTCGAAAACTGAGCGGCGGCAGCTCATGCCAGGAATATTTTTCCAAACTGGATGCGATGTCCTTGGAGTGACCTAACCTTGAGATAGCGATGACTGAGCTAACCCATCTTCACTGGCTTTCGCTGAAACCAACTTCTCGCTTTGAACAGCTTTTCATCCTTTCGACAACGCAGCGCGACCGCCAATTGGTTTTGAGTCGAGGAGCACAGCAAGCGAAGTCCCCTTCGCATTTCCACTTGACAGAAATGGGTATTGTTTTCTACTAGAGTGCTCAAGATGACCATGAACCTTTGCTCCTCTTGTAGGTGATGACGCCATGCTGTCGCTCAGTCACAAGTCCGTCTTCAACTTCAGCTCACACCGATCACCCTGCTCAGGTGGAATTTGGCAAGAGTAGCCCGGGCCTAACTGCCCATTTAACTCGAGGCCGTTCACGATGATATACTTCCCACTCCGCGTGAAAGCAAAGCTCTATAAGTTTTTCTGTTCTGAGAAAACAAGTACTTTTGTCATCGTCGATGCAATTTGCGCCCATTGTCCCACCACCCCAATTGGGATCCCTTGGGTGAATTTTGGCCGAGCCATAGGAGTCCCTGCCGGAGTCCCCCAGGGCAATGCCTTTAGTTCTCATAATGTTCCTAGATCCTTCGGAAGAGGAATCAGCTATGGTCAATCTCATACTGAAAAAAGGTCTCACCAAGATCAAAACTCAAAGAGTCCTATCTGCATCGAAAGCCGCAACAAGCCCCAGGTCTATGGCCAAACACGCTCTTAAATTCTCTTGAAGAGTTTTTCCAAATATGTGAGAAATTCTTGTATTTCATCATTACTTAGTATCAAATGATTCGAATTCTGACAGCATCAATGTCGATGAATCTAAGTTGTCGGGTTATTTCTCCCAACGACCTTGATGAAATTATTAATTTGAAACCTCTAAACTGGCAGAGGTCATGCCTGATGAAACAGAGCGAGCCCTTCATAGCTGGCATGCTCGATGGCGGCGGGAATCTTTGGGCATTACCTAACACTTGGCTGGAGTTTTTTAGCTCGCACTCCAGATGACCATGTCCTTATTGGATATTTTTTTGGGGCAGGCCTTCTCGTTCGTCGATGGAATTGCTGACTCTGTGGATTGAACATTTGTCCTTTAACTCACTTCAAGCTCGGGATCAACTTTGTGAGTTGGCTAGGAAATTGGCTCGCGAGAAACACTTTCAGAAAGTCATTTTCCAAACCAAATAGGAATTGCAAATTCATTGTCATCTCTAGCCCCGAGGTCCGGCCCCATGTCTTTAGCGGAGAGTACGACTAAAATATGAAAAAATTCTCATCTCACTCTCGACATTCCAATATCAAGAAAATGCAAGAATTAGATTTTGATCTCGTCATCATTGGAGGCGGATAAACGGCGCAGGAGCCGCACGGGAGGCCAGTCTCCGTGGAATGAAAGTTGCTTTGATCGAGGCACGAGATTTTGCATCGGGCACCTCTTCCAAATCCAGTAAGCTTATTCATGGAGGCCTGAGGTATCTTGAGAATCTCGACTTTAAACTTGTTTTGAAGCGCTGAATGAGCGTACAAAACTATTTGAAATGGCGCCACATTTGGTTCATCCCCTGCGTTTCCTAATTCCGCCCTAGCGAAACGAGTCGGGTGAGTATGTTTACCATGGGTCTTGGAATGTGTCTTTATGACGCCCTCGCCTTATATTTCAAACACCAGAAATGCACGAGCGCTTAAGTTCAGAGGAAACCCTCAAGCGAATGCCCATACTTGCCGCCAATAAACTAGTCGGGTCCTTTGTGTACTCGGATGCCTATATGGACGATGATAGACTCGTTCTTGAAACACTTAGATCCGCCCACGATCACGGAGCTGTTCCGTTGAATTATGTTAAAGCGACTGGCGCCTCATTCAATTCAGATGGGTGCTTGAATGGCATTGAGGTTACAGATACTCTTGCCACGAATCCGCAGCCTTTCATGGTGCGTGGAAAGCATTTTATCAGCACGGTTGGCCCATGGACTGACCTTTTCGGCGAAAAATTGTTTCAGGATTGGAAGAAAGTTTTGCGCCCCACTAAAGGAATTCACCTCACCTTTTCTAAGGCACGACTGCCACTAACATCTGCCGTCGTTATGGCTGAGAAAACAGTTCCCGGATTGTCTTTGGAATACCAAGGCACGAAATGGTCATCGTTAGCACCACCGGCACAGATTACTCTGGTTCCCCAGGTTAGTCGCCACAAAAGCTGCCGACGTCGACTCACCCTCGATATCACCAGACAGTATTTTCCTGGTGGAAACCTCACAAAATCAGATCATGTCAAGCTTTGCCGGAGTGAGGCCACTCGTCAAAGATTACTCCTCAACAGAGGGGAAAACGAGCCGGGAACACACAATTATCAACGATCCCCGAGGTGTGACCTTTGTCGCGGGTGGCAAGTACACAACCTATCGACTTATGGCAGAACAGGTTGTTGAGGGCGCTGTTAAATACTTTTCAATTGAAGAACGGGTTCAATTCAAAAAAACAGACTCTGCGATTGCCCTTAACCCTTGGACTGATCCTGAGTCCTATGACAAGGCTCACCTCAATATTGATCAATATTGTCGAACCTCTTTGTTAAAGAAGTCAGAAATACAGAAGCTGGTTGCTCGATTTGGAACGGAAGTGGAAGAGTTTTTTCACCACAAACCGGAAACTCTCTTATTGGCAACTTGAAGCTTATCAAGCAATTGAAAACACAATGTGTTTAAACTTGATCGATTTTTACACTCGCTGGACCTCTTTTCCTGTCTGAACCAGATCATGGATTAAGCGCGCTTCCTGAAATCAGTAAGGTCTTTCAGGAAGCTCTTGGACTCTCTGATGCAGAGCTTGCAAATCAAGTTCAATCCCTTAAGTCATTTATTCAAACTGAACTGACGTGGTGACCAACGCGAGACTTCAACGTACTGTTGGACATTCCATCTTGCGAAAATTCATATTTTTCTGATATCCTTGGATAAACCATAAATGATAACCCAAAGACTAGATGGCGGCCCAGTCCCAAAACATCGGCACTTCTCGATTCCAAATATCGATCCCGTGAAGGGTATTCATTAAAAATGGAATAAGAAGATAAGGGCCAACCATCGGTGCGGACAACAGGATTTCGAAGACGCGCATTATTTTGTTCATTGGGCAGGTGTATCGAAACTGATTCGAACGCTTTTTTCGTGACCCTCCAAAACACAGGTAAATCTTTGAAGCTGGGGCTATTGTTTTGCGCCCTGAACTGTCAAGCCCTGAGAATTTGAACGGATTGTTGTAAACGTCGTCCATCGCTTGATCTCAGGAAATAGAGGGACAAAATCATTCCTTTTTTACGCTCGAGGGTGACGGGAATTTCTTGTTGATTCCAGGTCAAAGCCCCTTGAAGGTTATCTGAAACCCAGCCATTCATAAAAAACCGATGCTTTGTAAATATCTTTGAAGGCTCAAAATTTTGGAGCCAGCTTGTAAAAAGACTTGGAATTAATGGAAACTCAAAGGAGTAGCTTTTCTGCTCAAGGCTGCCACTCATTTCTATTTTCTTCCCTGATTTTTCTTCTTCGAAAATAAGCTTAAGGCGAATCCTTTGGGCATGTGCATCGTTCACTTCACCGATGAGGCGAAAAGCACCGGCCTCAGAAAAGCCAAATTTATCCCAAAGTCCCGGCAAAAAGTAACGAGTTGGATAATAGCCTGTTGTACTTCCATCAAACGCAAGCTTCTGATCTGTGAAAAGCAGCCGATCATCTTTTTTGAATGAATAGGGCCAATTTGTGGCTTCAATTTCACCAATATCGCCTAGTCCATTCCACCCAGTTGTAAAGTCAGCGACATCTTTGGTCATCACCCAACAAGAATCGTGCTTCATCCCAAAAGTGTGCCCCATCTCATGGAGAAGCATATGTTGATATTGACTCCAGCCCCCACCCTTAAGTTCATTGATCCAGACAATGCCACCACTTCGATAATTCTTATGATCGTAGGCTGTTCGAATCGAAGCCCCATCCACACGGGTCGCAAGACTCAAGAATGGTTTCACGACTTCATTCGGAGCTCCAAATAGAATCAGAATTTTGCTGGTCAAGGCCTGATGACAAGCCTCTGAGTCTGTATGACTTGGATGACAGAACCTTTCCACCGCCTCACAGTCCGAGGATTGGGTCAGCTGCAAAGAAATGGTCCTATCAACACCATCGGGAAAGCTATAGGATTTATCTTCCAAGCGGAGTCCGCTATTTTGTACCGTTCAAAAAACTGCTTCCACTTCTCTGAAGACTTCTTAATCATCATATGGAGCGCCGGCTGACTTAAGCCAATACGGTCACTCTTGATAAAGCAATAGGGAATCGGCTCAGGACCCAAAAACCAAGGATTATACAAATCGAACGAAGCCGCAGAGCCACCAGTTCCGGTGCCAGACCAGCCACCTGCACTCGCTCCCAAGGAGACTCCGCTCGTGATCAGGAAGACGAGCATGATCAGGCAGACGAGAGAAGAAGCTCCAAAGATAGAGCGGGTCGGGTGGCTCACAAATTCTCCTTTATCTTTTTTCTTGCTCTTTGTTCTTTGTTCTTTGTTCTTTTTTTTTCTGTTCTTGTTCTTGTTTGAAAGCCCCGACTTCAAGGCAGCCACTGGCCTAAGGGGTCCGGCTATATCTGCACGTTCTATCGCCATTGCCAATATCAGCGCCAGTCACTTTCGCAAAAGACACCATCTCGGCGCCGTCGAGCATGATTTGAACTGAATAAGCTAAATGCTGCGGACTTCCCATGAAGGGCGAATTCACGATAGCGGCCCCCTCGATCAGGACCACTTGATTATCTGCGCTCCATTTTGCGGCTACCATCTGTCCGACACTCGAGTTGGCGGTGGTGGTTGATTGACTTCCCAAGCCAACTCCAGTGAGATCAAAAGTAGTCCTGTGTGAATCCTCAGATGGGAGGCTCGTGACGACAACCAATTGTTGACATTTGTACTGTTCAACTAAGATCGCCTCTTTGGTGCGTTCACCATTGTTTTCGCAGGTGCCTGTCCATTTTCCTGCTAAGTTAGCGCAGTCAGGCCCGCTTACTTTAGTTTTGCTTGAAGCTCCATTTTGGATGATTCTTTTGATTGATGTCTCCAAGTTCTGCACAGAAAAAAATGCAGAAGCGCTCAGTGAAACACACTGAAAAACACCGACAACTGCTAAAATGATATTAACTTTTATGACCGCTTTGATCATGGTTGGACCTCTTTCTGGTTTATTGTTAGCTTCTATTTATTTAGAAGCAAACTCAGGATCTGGGAGCTGCTGAAAATAAGATATAAATTATAAATTAATTGCCCTTTACAAATTGATTTATAATGCATATTTTAGCGTATATGCTTGGGGGCGTGACGAAAAGAATTTTTTTAATCAAAAAATAAGACAAATTCAGGAAGAGAATCAGAAAATCACTCGCAGGATTAAGGCAAAAATTGTCAATTCTGAGGAAAGAAAAATTCAACTTGATACCTATTATCGCGAAACCGTGACTGCCCTCGTCCACATGTATTTGACAATTCCCGCATTCAGGAATGATCCGGAGTCAATTTGTGTCCCACTGGGAATTTCTTATAGAAAACTCACCGATGAAAATGAAAAACTTGAAAAGCTCAGTTTAGTGACTCGCCTCGACCCAAGCATTGCCCCCTGGCCCTCTGAAAATCCACCTGAGTCACGTTGAAGAAGCATCATCTACCCGGAAGAGTCGCTGCTGGCCGCGGCGAACCATATCAACTGGCGCCTGAAGACCATCCAATCCATCCAAGGTCGAGATCCAAAACCCAATGATCTGCATTTTGTCAGTCGTATTTTCTGCCGATGATGAAACAAAAACCAAACTCAAAAAATTGCTTCGCGAAGCCATTGTCAATGCGCAAGCCCTGGTCGGCACCTGCGATAAACCGACCGATGTTTATCAGTTGATGATAGATCTTTACTGATTTGACGGGATGGGGATAAGGAAAGCAATAGGGGTTTGCGTCTAATCTCTTTTTCCTGACGTGTAGCTTCTCACAAAGTCAATCCCACTCGGGGGTGAGGCCCTGTTTTACCAAAACACTCCCTTGACCCGGTACTCAACCTAAAACCAGCCATCGTCGACCCCCAAATTTCGATTTTGCGATGATGCCGTTTTTCTCAAGATATTTGCTGCCTTCCCCTTCGGCTGCGGAGAAATAGGGTTGTTCCAAGCTCCTTCGCTATAGCTCTTATACGCTGAGTGACTCCGGCCTGGGTGAGATGAAGATCTTGGGCAGCACCATGAACAGTCCCTTGTCGAACAATTGCAATAAATGCTTTTAGGTTGGCTGAAAGTAAACTCATTCAAATTCATTAATATATTCGAATAATGAATTATTCAACAAGATTCACTCCAGCTACATTAAAGCAGAAAGTAGGGAGGTATTATGAAACCAGGAATTCTGATCGCACTGCTGTTGGAGGCAATAACTACACAACCGGCGCTGGCCGAAATCAAGAAGAAACCAATAACGGATGCCGAAGTGGTCGTGTTCGATGCGACCTGCAGGCCAACGTCAACCCCGGAAGACTATTTGCAAGTCGATATTCTTAAAGGTTCTTTGGTCCGCAACATCGTCCTTGCAATCAATACGGTCGTTCTACTCAGTGGGCCTCATACTTTTGCCGGGGCAGAGACTGTTCCACAAGTCTCCAAACTGGAAGAGACGGTCCAAATTTATAGACAGCGACAGATTGATGCGACGTCTGCCTCCGTTCTCAAATGGCTGAAGGATGGCAATTCCAGATTTGCGATAGGGCGATCCAAACACGGTGGTTTTCCAAAAGATGCTCGCGAACGATTGAAAGTCGCAGCTCAAAGGGCAGCGCCCGCTTGCCGCGATCTTATCTTGTATTGACTCAAGAACAACACCAGAGCTGACGTTTGACACTACTGTGGGTGACCTTTTCACCGCGCGTGTCGGCGCCAATGTCGTGAATGACGATAAATTGGGAAGCCTGGAAATTGCTGTCGAGTCTGGAGCAAAAGTCATCGTCGTTCTTGGCCATTCTGACTGCGGCGGAATTAAAGGAGCGTGCACGGGTTTGGAATTAGGGCATATGACCCAGTTACTTGAAAGAGTAAAACCCGCAATCCAAACCACAAACGCACGGCTCGATAATGATCCCATCTTATCAAATGCTGTCGGTGAACGCATGGTCGGTAACCGTCGATATATCGCAGAGATCAGCCACGACAATGCCGAGCAAAGCGCAGACCAGCTTCTGTCACGCAGCTCTATTTTACGAAGGAAAGTTCAGAGCGGTGAAATCTTATTAGTGCCAGCGGTCTTCAATGTAGATACCGGGCGCGTAACCTTTAACAAGCCTAAATGATGGACATGGCGAAACTATGAATTCCACGTCAACATCCCTGTCATTGCAACCAATGTCGAAGACGCGCATTCATTGATTTATTCATTGGGCAAGTGTATCGAAACAGATTCGATCGATTTTTTCGTAACCCTCCGAAACACAGATAAATCTTTACTTCTTGAAATTAAAGACCTTGAATACCAGCATTTTATCCTTGAGCATTGCTAGGAAAACAAGGTCTGGACCACGCGGATTTTTTTACCGTCGTTTATTTTTTAGCGCCATTGCATTTCTTGCTAAAGCGACCCTCTTCGGATCTGGATTGGTACGTTCCACTAGTCCCCCACGCTGAAAGCCATTCCGAAATTGGGTTTCTACCAGTGGACGAGCGCCAAGCGTCAAAACAAAGGTTTTCAGTTTGACTATACTGAGAACGAGATCCCCTAGTCATAATGAACCAGTCCCTGTCACTCAAACCAATGTTGAAATTTATACCCGAGCTTCTGCAAGCCCTATCGGAGATTTGGCCAAGCATTTCCTGGAGATATTCGGAAACGCTGCGGAAGGGGCCAACGAGGGTTAATATATTGTGATCATCTTCTTTGATTTCTCTGCAGAAGTGACATTGGACTTCCTCTTGCACATTTCTGATTTCGGCATAATCGTATGGACTTTTCGCCTGATCCAATTGTTGTTTAGCAGCACGATTGTATGAACGAAATGAATCATTGATTTTTTCGAGGTGGTCAATATCAGAAACCACTTTGCGCATTTGGAATATTTTATCCATAATTCGGAAAAACTCCTTTACTTGCTGTATTTCAGTTTGCGTTTCGCCCCTGTTGAATCTCGGTGATGAAGTATGGACCACGAAAAGACGAGCGTGATTCAGTGATGGGTGACGTATTTTGTGGTCTCAAAAATAAGCTTTCATGTTCGCCCAGCAATATTTATTCTGATGCTAAATCAAGCTATCGAAAGCATGTGGAATCCAACTTTCCAGAAAGCATCTATGAGGTCCACAATCGAGCCGACAAAGAGCGACATCGCGATCGCTTACATGAAAAGCTCCAAAAGAAGCGATTTGACCCTTTGTTTGCTGTGAACCAACGTTGTGCAAAACTTCGCAGTGATATCAGAAGGCTGACCCGCCGCAGTTGGTGCACGACCAAAAAGCCTGAGAACTTGCAAGGACAGTTGGACTTATACCTTGTCAATCAGTTTGGATCAGCATTTTCCTGAGACAGCCAGAAAGCTTTCAATTTAATCACTTCAAAAATCATGGACTCATGGGATTGAGTCGTCCCGCCAGGGACACTCAAGGGCATCAGTTTCAGCACAACATGCTTCCATATTTTGCTCAACGAGGCTCAGAAATGCTATGCTCGCTCAAGAAAACGTCTCGTTTCGACGACACAACCTTGCGTCAATGCAGAGGCGGAATATTCAATCCCTGGACAAACGCGAAGCTCTTTGAATAAATACCACCATGATGCGTTCTGGAATGTTGGACTGGGGAAAACAATTGGGGAATCCCCATGCCGAGAATAGGCGTCAGGACCTAGAAGTCTCCCGGCGAGCCTGTCAGAAATTTCGCCGGAATCGTCTTGGCGCCAGGAGATTGAGATGCACCTAAAATTCAATCCGTTGTACCATTATATTTTTGATATTGCTGCGTATTTATCCTCGCTAGTTATTTACGTTTTGCAATCAAGAAATAAAAGCGTAACGCTTTATTCAAGAAGCCATTTCAATAGAGACTATTGGCGGTGGTTGTTTGCTGGCGTACTTATAGGTGCGTACCTAATTGGATCCTTCAATCTCTCTTTAAAAGGCTTTTTCAAAGTAGGCCATAGTATCGCGGGAGCGCTTTTTGGCGGGGTGATTTCTCTTGAAATATACAAATTGAAGAATAAAATTTTTGAATCGACCGGGGCTTTGTTTGTTCTTCCATTAACTATTGGAATAATTATTGGTCGATGGGGCTGCTATCTTCAGGATTGCCAGATGAAACTTATGGGGTTCCAACAAATAAAGCCTGGGTGTGGACTTTGGCGATCACCTGTTGAGGCATCCTGTCCAGCTCTATGAATCAGGGGCTATGTTTTTGTTTCTCCTGTTGTATTTTGTTTTAGCGCGTTCACTTCGAAATGAAGTATTTAAGAAGACAATTTTTTATATATTTATTTTTTACTATAGCCTCATGAGATTTGTCTTTGAGTTCTTCAAGCCCTATGAAAGAATATTTTTTGGTTTAAATATTTTTCAATGGATTTGTATAATTCTTTTGTTTTACAGTGCTTGCTTTGCCTACCGGCAAATAAAGGAGGATTTATTCAATCGCCAGTAGAGCCTCAGAAGAGAATTGATTGGGACGGAGTCAGAAAGAAAAAATCATCGATTTTTTATGGACAGACTACTTCTGTTTGTGAGGTGTGCCTCCATTTGGTTCCAACAAAAATCTATTTCGAATCAAATAAAGTTTTTTTCTACAAACGTTGTGATACTCATGGGGAGACGAAGACTTTAATATCAACCGATATTGAGTATTGTAAGAGTTGTAAAAATTAGTTTAAGCCCCCTGATTTGCCTCTGCTAACCCTGACGAAAACGATAAGGGGCTGACCCTATGATTTCGGGCTTTGTCCAGACCATGAGCAACATAGTTGTTTAGCCATTATTGAAATTAATCAGAATTGCAATTTGAGTTGCCCAGTGTGTTTCGCAGAGTCTAGTCCATCATTTAGTCCAGAAAAAATAAAAATGTCCTGTTGTCTCGGGAGACCTTTGAAAAAATGCTAGACACCCTGGTCGCGAGTGAAGGGGAGCCAGATTTGCTTCAGATTAGCGGCGGTGAGCCCACATTGCATCCAGAGATTCTTGATTTTATTAGCCTCGCGAAGAAAAGACCGATTCGGCATATAATGCTCAATACAAATGGATTGCGGATAGCAAGGGAGGAGGATTTTGTCCGAGAACTTGCAAAGTTTAAACCGGGCTTCGAGGTTTATCTGCAGTTCGATTCGCTTAACTCGTCAGCATTAAAGAATATTCGGGGTGCTGATTTGGTTGAGATCCGCAGAGCCGCGCTCCAAAATTTAGAAAAATACAAAATTTCTACAACTCTCGTGGTGGTCGTGAAAAAAAGGTATCAACGATCAGGAGCTGGGTTCTATTATTGAATATGCTCTTGATTTGGATTGTGTTCGAGGGGTCACTTTTCAGCCAGTTCAGGACGTTGGCCGAAATCTCGAATTTAAATCTGAGAAGAACAGAATTGTTCTTTCAGAAATTCGCGAATCTATTTTAGCCCAGACGAAGGTTTTTGAAGCAAGTGACCTTATACCCTTGCCGTGCAATCCAGAGAGCATTGCGATTGGCTATGGATTAAAATCAGGAAAATCTATTTTTCCTGTGACCAGATGGCTGAGTCAGGAAGAGTTGATCAAAGAAGGACCGAATACTATCACCTACGAAAAATATCCCGAACTAAAAAATCGAGTTTTTGAACTGTTTTCATTGTCAACGGCAGAAGGTAATTCCGAATCAAAATTAAAGGATTTGTTGTGTTGCCTTCCCCAATATGAAATTCCTTCAGACCTTGGGTATGATAAAGTGTTCAGAGTAGTTATCATGAGTTTTTTAGATCGATATAATTTTTGTATTGCGCAGGTCAAGAGATCATGCGTCCACTTTGTAACTCCTGATCTTAAGATAATTCCATTTGATACCTACAATATGTTTTACAGAGATAAATATTTGAGTCAGCAGAGGGAGAAGCAAAATGACTAGTGATGAGGACAAATCAAGAAACACAGAATCGTCAAAATCAACTGAGTCTAAATCGATTTTTTCCTTTATCCTAAGGTTTGTAGGGCTCTTGGTTATGGTTTTATCTGGGACATGTAGTTTATTTTTCTTCTAGCTGATCCTGCGCTTTTCACATTGGTTCTCGCTGTGGGAGGGTTCCATTTGTTCTTGGTCTAGTCATTTTTCGTTTCGGAAGTGCTAAACGTGATCCTCCTGAATCCAAGAGGGCTCCTTAAGTAAGACCCTTCTTGGAGCAATCAGGCAGACCCAGCCATTGCTGGCTGGGTCTACCCGATCCGCCGCATGCAATTCATTTTTACGAGGTCTGGGTCTCGCTCTCTCATTCTTTCAAGCAAGAATTTTGGGGTATCGTCGAGGTCGATTTTCTTAAAACCGATTTGATTGTAAAAATTATTTAAACGCGAACTACAAACAAGATGAGTATTTTGAATTTTTTGGTCTGAAGATACTCTTCGAAACTACGAAGAAGCTTGTTGCCAATCCCGCGCCCCTGAACGGGGCTATCTACAACCATTGACCGCAATAGGGGCAATCCCTCTTCAACACAAAATCGTACACAACCAAGCACTTCCGGCAGTCCATTTGTTGCAACAAAAATGGCCTCTGTTGAACGAATTTCTACATGTTTAAATTCATTTCGATGGTAATGAGGAATAACAAATGGAGCGGCCGTAGTTGCATCTAACACTTCGATTTGCATAGGTGCAATCTAGTCGAAATATCTGGAGTGATCAACAACGGAGACCTCATGGAACAGCTCGGCGATCGGAATTGCTGGATCTATAAAGCAACTATCGAGATTCACTCGACTGATCTGTGCTTTTAAAGTCCATGGTCTCCCATATGCCAAGGGCTTGCCTTTGCCGACAGCGAAGCTCGAGGATTTGTTAAGGTTCTCACGGCGCCAGGGAGTGATAAAATTCTTGGTAAAATTCACAAGTGGTGAAGGGGTTAGGTCGATTCTAACTTCAGATTTTGTGAGGCTGCTAATGAATGAAATTAGTCAGCATGCATGGCCAAGATGACAACTCCATAGGACTCTGCTATAGTATTGCTTATAGCACTACAAATTTGCTTTATTATCTATTGTATCAATTGATAAGTATTCCGTAAAGTAGCTTATGTGCGGCGTTTAGAAAGAACAAAACACAAGCGCTTCAATAGGAGGCTCTTCAAGAGAGGATCTGATGAAACAAGTTATTTTGATTGAACTAATTAGGAGACTTAAATCGAAACCCAATCTTATGCGAAAATTAAAGATTTTTGCAGTCGTTGGCATCGTCGGATTTTTTATGACTGGAGCGCTCGCTCTCTGGGCCGGTGTCGCAGCAGTTAGTTTCGTGGCTGATAAGGCGAACGTAGTCATGCAGGCACCTCAAACTAAAGCCCATGTCGAGAACCTCAAAACCGAAGTGAAAGGACTCAGTTTTCAGCCTCTGGATTGTTGGGGCAAAGCACAGAGTTTAATGGCAGTCGAGCCATGGCTTGCACGACCAGCTTTGGAAAATTTGCGGAACTTAAAGGTTGCCTGCCTTGAAACGACGACACCGGTCTGCGAAGGGCAGGCATGCACACACATAAAAAAACTAATACACACAGCTGAAGGGAAGCCTACTTGATTCAAAATTAGAACAAATTCAGAAGATTTCATCGACAGACCATACTTTACGATACAAATTCGTGGACTATGTTTGGTTTTGAGTGAGGGGGACAAATTGAAGATTGAACTGATAGACCTGGTCAGCTTCTCCGGGCAAACAAGACGTTTCATTGATAATGCGATTCACACAATCCCAAATTATTTCTTTCACCTTCGGCAGGGCTTCTCTTTTTAGGCTCAATGAATAGGATTGAATTTCTCGCTCTTGAGTTAAATCTTTCACGGGATGATCTGCATTAAAGATTACATGAGAAACTAAGGACTGAATGTTTCGATGGTAGGCGTGGACAGCCCGGTGTTGCAGATAACTTGAATGGACGACATTTGCAGAAACCTTGATCCATCGACCCTCGTCATTCACCTTAAGAAAACCGAGGCTTGAATTCACCACCCCGTGGTTCGGAAATAGCCCTACAACCCTTCTTTCTGGGGACCTTGATACTTCTGAGATTAGATGCAAACCCCTATTGTTTTCCTTATCCCCCATCGGAACATTAGCTGGTCTTGGGTATTGTTTGTTCGCTCGATCAAATTTGTGTCATTTGAACTCTGAATAAGGGATTTGGAAACCCGCCACCTGGGCCCAAAAATCCCGAAAAATAGTCAAAATCAAATTTAAAATTTTGACATGATAACATAGTGCCATATGTGGCATCATTTAGAAAATGCAGATTTTCGTTGAACGTACACCAGAGTTTAATGATTGGTTTGAAGGCCTGAATCTGAAAGATCAACTTCAGATCGATTCTCGGATTCAGCGAATTCGAGATCACGCGCATTTTGGAGACCCAAAGGTGCTGGGTGAGGGGCTGGCTGAATTGAGATGGAAAAATGGTAGATGAGTCTATTTTTCCAAAACAGGAACTGTTATTATTTTACTTTTAATTGGAGGACTTAAGAATGCCCAAAAAAAAGACATCCAAAAAGCCCGCATTCTCTTGGAACGATATGCCAACAGTTCATTTAAAAAATCGTAGAGGTCTTTTTGAGTTTAACCCAGATATTAGACTTCAAAAGCCTGAAGTTATAGCTCGAGCTTTATGGGGGTGCCTTGTTGAAAATGATATTGAGGCTTTTAAGGAAATATTGCGTAGCCACTTAGAAGTGGTCAATAAAAATACTCTTGCAAAAAAAGCTGGCATTCCAAGACGGACTTTGTTCAGAATGTTATCGTCCGAAGGGAATCCGACCCTGGAGAATCTCGGTAAAATTATTCATCAGCTTTGTGGTTAGGCACCTTCTAAGCATTGACCCTGAAATCGCGTAGACTGTAATGGCAACTTAGCCTGCATATGCATTTGATTCCAGCCGTGAATAAGGTAGTCACACTAAGATGATCAAAGATCTTCTGGTAATCACCATCCAATCGGAATCTATCCGGAAATACACCCAAGCCGTCCAAGTGCAGGGACCCTGATACTCTTCTGATTGCCTGAAAACCCCTATTGTTTTCCTCACACCCTAATCACTTAATCTCAGTCTTAAAGACTCGATCCCAAATGTTAAAATAGAGGGCATAGTTCCCATTGAAATAAAGATTTACCTGTGATTTGAATAAAACAAAGCCACCCAGCTAAAGCACAGCAGGTCACTATTTGCCTTAGGTTTTTCACAAAACACGCAAATCCTTTGTATCATAAACTCACTCTTTCTGGTAGATTCTTGGCGTGGACAATGAAATACGCCAATGACTGCTCCGTCAATAGAGAGAGGACTGGATCCGGGGTCAACAACTCAATATGGATACGAGTTCCTGCATGAGTTACTACGGATACTTTGGGTCAGGCGAAGACCAGAAGACTCAAAGCTGAACGTCACAACCTGGTGAGATGAGCACACCAACGATATGTCCCCGTGAATGTATAAGTCCCTAGATGGGCAAGGTGCGGTGCGGACAACAGGATTTTAAAGACGCGCATTATTTTGTTCATTGGGCAGGTGTATCGAAACTGATTCGGACGCTTTTTCGTGACCCTCAAAACACAAGGTAAATCTTTGGAAACCACAACTCTCAATGATAGCCAAATTTCACGATTGGGTTTGAGGAGGAATCAATAACCCCCCAATGATCATTCCTTCGTGTTGAATGCAACAGCTGATTACCTTGAACATCGACGGCAATCGGTCCGACTTCTGCACCCACATTTTCATACGTTGCACCAATTTCTCGCAGCAATAGCAGGAGTGAGTCTTTGATACTGAACCATCGAGGAAAATTCATGTGCTAAAGTGTGGCGAATTATCATTTCACCAGCACAGTCATTGAAACTAGCAAGTGTTAAATTGTTTGCATAAGTGCCTGCGCCTATAATTGGTGGATCTCCACTCGCCCAGAGGCTTTGATTCCAAGCCTCCGTGAGGTTCCGGAGGCGATCGAGCCGCGATTATCACAGCACCAGCAGTGCCATATTTTTCATTTTTTTAAGCAATTCCAGATCGCTTTTGGAAGTCTCAAAATAATTCTGATTCATTCCCTAAATCCCAACTGACTTCCAATCAGATCAGCACCAGGCCCAACGAAAAAACTTGCTTTGTTGGTTCCGCAATCGCTCGGGCCACCTGAATGGGATTTTGTTCGTCAGTGCCAGCAACTGCTCCGCTTTTAGTTGCACCATCCATAATGGCGGCATCAAGCTCCCGTCGCCGTTGGAATTCTTATAACCACCCCGACCACATTGAATCCCGAATGATTTTCAGGGCCGAAATCATCGATTCAACAACCTCTACAACGGGCTGGCCTGTGGATAATTGCTGTTTGCCACTTATCAAAGGTTTTCAAGGAATAGGGTGTATGTATGCCGTTGATCATTCGAAAAATCACTCAATCACCAGCCCTCCGTGTACAACGATTTTGAATGGCCTGTTGCCAGAGCAATGATTACTGAAGCTATATCTCGTGCGACTGCCTCCATGGAATCCTTGGTTCGTCGCACACCCATTCTAAGCAAGACTGAAAAAAAGGCAAATCAATACTTCTGATAGAGAATAAACATACAGCAAGCCCCTTTATGAATTTTGCGCTCCATTGCTCAATTGGACCACATTCACCGTTGTGCCCTTCTTGATCGTAGCTTTGAGGAATAAGGAAAACAATAGGGGTTTTCGTGTAATCTCAAGTATCAAGGTCCCCTAAAGAAGGGTTGTAGGGCTATTTCCACCTACGGACTGGTGAATTCAAGAAATTTTGATTGTTTTCAGAAATTTGGATGTCGACCGTAGCTGGTTTTAGGTTGAGTGCCGGGTCAAGGGAGTGTTTTGGCCAAGACGGGGCCTCACTCGAGGGTTAAGTTGTGCCATCAAAAATGGCGTCTTCTTGCCCTTCAAAGAAGGCTGCGCGACTTATACTTTCTTCCTTGCACTACTGGGTATTGGCTCTCAGACTTCCAACACAAAAGTGCGCTGCCGCTCAGACTTCTGGGATTCGTGTTCCCAAACTGGAGTGTTCGTTTGCTTTATTCGTCTCGTGTCCTTGAACTGAATCGATTCCCCCGCACCTTGCCGACTCTCGCGCCTGAGATAAGGCCCCCCTTTAGCTTCCTCCTTTAGAATCGAAGGACTGTCCTTGCGTTGCTGTTTTTAACGGTCACCTCTTGGTGACCTCCAGCGTGAGTGCAGGATAACAATTCTATCCCCTGTAGATATGTTTCTTGAGGTCAAACATCGCATCATCCCAACCAAAATCGTAGTCCCGGGTAGCGGATCCTTCGGGAAATTCATGTCTTAAATTGAATTCGCAGTATTCTGGAAAGCTCTTAATATCAAGAAAGACGATCGACTTAACTCCATAGTGTATTCCAACTAAAAACTATCTTGTCTTGGGGTTATCTCTATGGACTCGCCATCCATTGAAGACTCTACTCCGCCGTCGATCCACTCAATGTGGATTTTTCCACCTTTTTTAAAATCGAAAGACACTTTGTCTTTGATCGCACCTGTGTAAATAAAAAGATGTCCCTCTTCTATGGCTCGCCATAACTTACTCTGTGGACAGTAGTAGCGGCGTGAAATATTCACTTGTGTTTTTGTATTCATATATTCTCCCTTTGTTTTAAGTTTTTAGTTACTGGTGAGTCTGACATTTCATTTAAATATTTTTCTAAAGCATCCAATTGATCGCCCCAAAACTTTTGATACTCGAAAACGAGTTTTGTTACTTCTACTGCAAAGGCTCTGGAGTCATTTGACATCTGTGAACACGACCTTCTTTGGTAGTTTTTATTAGCTGAGCTGATTCGAGAACACGGATATGTTTCGACACAGCGGCCAAGGTCATTTCATAGTCATCGGCCAATGCCTTGATAGATAGATCCTCTTTCGCTAAACGAGAAAGAATGTCTCGCCTTGTGGCATCTGCGAGAGCATGAAATATCTGATCTAACTCTTCATTCTTTGGAACACGAGCCACTACAAAATCCTTCGGATTAGAAATGTCTATAACCTAGAGCCGAAATTCTTAAACGATCCTGATGTGCTTCTTGAATTATTAATTCAATTTCGTTTGCGTGGACCAAATCTTGGCTGATTCTTTTCATCAGGGCCTTCCCCACTATTCTAATGGCTGGAACCTTCGAGAATAATCATCACTCACATATCTGCCAGGAGATGTTTTAGTATTTCACACCATCTGTATACTTACATTTGTATTCATATTCTTTTCCTCGTGATTCGTTAGTGAACCAACTGGTATAATATTTATGCTCCCATACAGATTAAGTCAACCGTTTGGTATGTTTTAACTCCAAGAGAAATTCGGGGGAATATTCACTTATCTGAGAAATAACCTGATTATTTTGTTTGGAAAGTTTATACTAGCATGTTTGGAAATGGCCCGATGTTTAAACTCAGTATGCGACTATAGGACCTTGTCGGCCCCTCACCAATCGAAATACAAACAGAGTCTGAACCAGCCATGTTGCAATTCTTTCGATATTTAATTAAACAAAACCAGATACTCCGACAGACCCACCTGATCAACCAACCCTGCTCTTTTGGGAGCGGGATTTTTCTTTCGATATAGAGTCTTCGCTTTGCTAACAATCATATCCCAAATTTCCAAAAGCCCCACTCGATCTTCTTGATGAGGAACACAGGGATATATCAATCCCACTTTCCTCAAATGATTCAGTTGGAAATCTAGACATTGTAAAAACAAGACCCGTACCCTTTCGTTAGCCAAATATTTAGAGACTGGTGAATTCTCTAGCAAGTGCACGTGAGCGACTTACAGCAACCTCATAACCACTCGCTTCTTAAGCCCCTTCGCAGTCTTGTTTACCTTCTGAGAACCTCTCAAGCTCCAGCAGGTTCAATTTCATCTGGTGGGGGAATCTCTACCTTGTGGGTCAAGTTAGGATCGACAACAACGGCATCAATTCGCTTCCTTCTGTTCGCAGAAGCTCCAGAACACCAATCACGATTTGATGCCTGATCCAAATTTGAGAAGGATCGATCCCGAAAAATCATCCACAGATGCCTGTTTATCTCGGAATCTGAGACGCTGAGTCAAAGCCACGCCAAGTTCTTTTGGTGATTGAAACAAAGAATATCTAATCTTTGGAATTGGCCGAGGTTGCAGAAAAATAGAGGGAAGCCACCAATCCAGCGACCACAAGAATTCCTAACACTACACGAAGAGAATTTTATAAATTATACGTATCATTGCCCTTCTATCCCATTGAAACTGAATTCGGTCCAGCCTATTGAGTTTTCATCGCCATTATGTTACCCATTGGGTGCAATTTAGGAACTGACAAGAACGGACTTGATCCATCTCTGGACCGGTACCATTGGAGACAGTGCATTTGAAATCAATCAAGCGCGAACCACCTACTCGTTACGGATCTGGGCGCCTTGCCAAGCATCTCAAGTTTTGGCTGGAATCGCTATGGATATGTTGTTGATCAGTGGAATCGTAGCCTCGGATTGGGTCGACTTCAAGAGGGCCATGAAGGCAAAACCACGGAGTTTCTCTTGACGCTTTCCGACTCTTCCTTAGATAGTTTTTCGCAAAAATTTGAAAATTTCCACTGCGCGATTCGGGGATTCTTCACAGTTCATTTTTCAGGCGCCTTCCATCATCAGAGATAGTTCAGCTCATCCGTTGATGACCTTCAGTGAAAAACCTACTGCAGAGGACTTCTATTGCA
Organism: Bdellovibrionales bacterium; assembly: GCA_016713585.1. Taxonomy (GTDB): domain Bacteria; phylum Bdellovibrionota; class Bdellovibrionia; order Bdellovibrionales; family Bdellovibrionaceae; genus JADJOV01. The sequence goes on from JADJOV010000009.1 coordinate 34,144, forward strand.
AATTCATTGGACTCTCTGGCTTGGGTTTCCTCTACGCGGGTATTTCCCCTCAAATGAGAAACACCTACTCCTGTTATTACAGCTGAACAAAAACTTCACTCTATCATGCCTGCGTACTTGGTAGAAACAACACCTGTAACCACTTGCTCTACTGGCGAGAGATGGCTCGAATTTTTTCTGAACTCGGCCTTTCCTCTGATTTGACCCCAGAGATGCCGACCTCAGCCTGCTTGGTTTTCTTATCCCGAGTTTTAGAGAATTTTTCAGCCAACCCCAGAGTACCTTAACTATTTAATCCGGGGCGATCCGGCGACGAGTGCTTCAAATCTCAATGCCCCTCGACCAAAAGCCTGGCGTGAGGTCTACCAAGCGTGCCTCAAGGCCTATCAAACAAGCAATCCAGGCAAAGAACAATCCTTCGCTCCCTCCCAAAAATTAACAAAGTGATAGAAACACTATGACAATATTGGAATTCATCAACAAAAAAAAGCAAGGTCAGAAGATCTCAATGTGACTTACTTCACGACTACTACGATATGGCACTTCTTTTGAGCAATTCACAAGTAGACTCAATTTTAGTTGAGACTCCTCTGGCCATGGTCATGCATGG
>JADJOV010000010.1 GCA_016713585.1 Bdellovibrionales bacterium
GCAAACCCAAGATCAAAGAAATGAGGAGCTGATGAAATGGATGGATGTCAGCAATAGTCAGCTGCATATGTCCCTCTTTTTCTTACCAAGCTGGTTAAGAGCAGCGCTAAGACTTCTCTTGCCCAGTTTTGTCGCGTGCTTTTCCATCCATGCTTCACACGGCTTTAATTCCGATGCGACAATTCGGAGTGTTTTCCGGCAAACTGCTTGTGATCAGCAGGAACGATATTCCACGGACAGGACCCCGAATGGGTCTTCTGAAAGACTTCTTCAACAGCCTCCACATACTGGTTCCATTTTTCAGCCTTTATGTCGTCTTCGGAAAGCTTCCACTGTTTATAAGGATCACTCAATCGCTCTTCGAAGCGTACGAGCTGCTCGTCCTTAGTAATGGCTAGAAAAATTTTAATTATGTCGATGCCATCATTCCGGAGCATGTCCTCAAACTGGTTAATTTCATTAAATGCTCTTTCCAGTGTGCTTTGTCGATAAGCTCGTCCACTCTCCACCAGAACTCGGCCATACCAACTACGGTCAAAAATAGCGATAGTTCCTGGAGACGGAAGAAGAGACCAAAAGCGGTAAAGCCAGTGCTTTCCCTGTTCCCCAGCGGTTGGTGGGCCAATGGGATGAACTTTGAAACTCCTAGGATCTAACATTTCTGTGAGCTTTCGAATTGCGCCGCCCTTTCCAGCTGCGTCGAATCCCTCAAACACGATGATCGTGCGACTTTTTTGTGCCAAATTCCCTGTTGAATTCGAAGCATTTTCAACTGGAGCTTTTCAATTTTCTTCTTAGAGCCTGCTTCATTCCCCATATTGGGATTTTTTGTTATTTAAAATATTGCGAAGTGAAATTGACTTAGACATTTATACAGCTCCAGGGGCAGGGGCTTTATTAAGACATTGATCAAGTTTGGATTGGATCTGGAGCAAGAGTTCCTTTTGGGATTGCTGCACCTCAAATAGAGTTTTCATTTCTTCGGCAAGCAGCAGGTCGATTTTACTAATGGAGGCCACGAATCTCCATTTCGGCTTTAAGATTTATAACGTAATCAGATCGGCTGCGTCGTCGGTCTTTGTCTTCCTGGCGATTTTGACTCATCATAATGACCGGTGCCTGAAGCGCAGCCAAACAAGATAAAATCAAATTGAGAAAGATGAACGGGTAAGGATCATGTTGAGGATTTGTGAGCCAATAGACATTAGATAAAATCCAAGCAAAAATAAAAACGCCAAAGAAAATAATAAAAGACCAGCTTCCACCAAAGCTGGCCACATGATCTGCGAGTTTCTGACCAGATGTAAGACCTTCATCTCCCTCTATCTCTAGAAGCTTATTGGTAAGCAATTGCTCCTCGCGTATAGATTCTTGAACTAATGCCTCAAGCCGTTTTACATGCAAGTCCTCCGAAATAATTAGCTCGCTAAGCTCCACGCAATATTACCCTTTCTTTCGTCAACTCCAGAATGCTGTGGCCTTTACAGCATTCCGGGAAGTTCTTCTTTGATCAGGGCAATAGTCTGGAGACCTTTTCCAAAAATTCACTATTGCTTTCAACGAAAATCGTCGCGGATGCCCGTTCCAAGCATTGGCAATTTTTTGGTCAATCTCGGCTGCCTGTATCGCAGATTCAATCCTCACCGGATTTTGATGATTGTAGCCTTGCTCAAGTGGTGGCGTGCGCAGGTGAATAACAGCAGCATAGCGGGAAAACTGTTCAGCCTTAGAAGTGCCAAGCTCTTTCCAAAAGAGAGCTTCATCATCCGGCCAGTAGGCGAGACCATCCAATGTCCCACGGTCACAAAGCACAATGGCAGATTGTTTTTCATCATCCACAAGACGCTCAAGCTCTCTTTGGACAAAGAAAATTGCTCTTTGCGCTTTTTTTGGCGGCCAGAGTATCATGTCTCGAAAAAACCACCGCCAAAAATGATGCTTGCGGCCTCTGGCAAAATGGAAATGTGTTGGCAAAAGTTTTTTCGAGCAATTTCTAGAACTGCCGTTTTTCCAGCACCAGGGCCGCCTGTGAGAACGACCCTCTTGCAATCATGGTTTTCCTCTGACATGCACATGGTGAACTGAAGTATTGCAAGCGATCATTTGAGTTCCACTTCTTCCAAATATTCTGGAATTCTGTGGCCCAACCTAGATCCTTTGAATTTTGCTTCCAGTCCTTAGCCGAGGCAGGCTCACCGTGAGTAATGAAAGTCATTTTTGGATTATCCGAAAAGTGCTTTAGCCAATCCATAATCTCAGATTGATCGGCATGCGCGGAGAATCCATTGATGCAAGCCACTTCTGCGTTCACCACGACTTGTTCACCATGAATTTTGAGGGTTTTGGCTCCTCGAAAGAGTGCTTCCCCGCGAGTGCCAGCGGCTTGGTAGCCAGCGAGCAAAATTGTATTTCGCGCATCGGGCGCAAACTTCTTCAAATGATGTAACACGCGACCTCCGGTCGCCATCCCGCTGGCAGAGATGATAATCATGGGCCCAGGCTTGGTATTGAGCGTCTTTGATTCCTCAGGGGTCCTTACATATTTCGCGACATTGCACATGGATTCGCATTGGTTTGGATTTAATTTGTGCTCAAGCTGATGATCGCAGTAGACGCCCATAGTATTGATCGACATGGGGCTATTGAGAAAAACAGGAGTGTCTTCAATTCTCTTTTGTAATTTTAAAAGGTGAATGGCATATAGAAAAGATTGTGACCGGCCCACTGAGAAGGCCGGAATGATGACAACACCGCTTCTCTTTATAGTTCGGTTAATGACTTCGGCTAATTGATCTACTGGGTCCTGCACAGGGTGAGTGCGATCCCCATATGTAGATTCAATCAACAAGTAGTCAGCGTGGTTTATAAATGCTGGCGGCTTCATTATAAGATCATTTGGCCGACCTAAATCGCCTGAGAATACCACGGAAGTATTTTGGGATTTCAAAGTGACAAATGCGGAACCTAAAATATGACCTGATGGCGAAAATTTAAGTTTTAATTCCTTCGACAGATTAATTTCTTGATTGAATTCACACCCTTGAACTGCTTTAAAACTTCTTCAGCGTCTTCCTGGGTGAAAAGCGGTAGAGCAGGTTTATGTTTTGAATACCCTTTCGATCTGCATAATAGGCTTCTTCTTCTTGAATTTTTCCAGCATCAGGCAGAAGAATTTTGCATAGATCATGAGTCCCAGAGGTAGAATAAATGGGACCCTTAAAACCATGTCTTTTAAGAACAGGCAAGTAACCCGAATGGTCAATGTGAGCATGGGTTAAAACCACGGCGTCAATTTCTTTTGGACTAATAGGAAAGTCAGCCCAGTTCCTAAGCCTTAGCTCTTTCTGGCCTTGAAAAAGTCCGCAATCAACCAGGCATTTAAAGCCGTTAGCATTGATTAAATATTTGGAACCCGTCACGGTACCGGTCGCACCAAGAAAAGTAATTTTCATAAGTCACCTCTTTGAAGAAAAATAAAATAGACAATTAAGCCAGCCATGCTGGCCCAGCAGATCCAATATAGAAACTTTGTCCAATACAACGAGACGCTGTTTGCTTGCGACTCAAGTTTGTGCTTATCGAACATGCCGACAGCATGAGAAAAAATCCCAATGGTAATTATAGGAATTGAAAATGATTTTAGGTGGTCACCGAAGTGGACACCTAAGCCAAGGCCCAAAACACCGGCACCAATACTCGATGTTAGCTCCGCAAGTTTTAGTCGAGAATCAAACGAGGTATCTCTTAGTCTCATTGGGCAACCCATTTCTGCCTAATAATTTTCTGACTTCAATGATTGTTACTGGAATGAGCGTCAGCGCGAACATGACAAAACATTCCGCCCAACTGATCTCATTGACTTTAAAGATGTTCCGGAAAAATTCTGTATGATGAAGAATAATTTGAAATGAAATCGGAATTGCCACTGCGGCCAGGTGGTACAGATTTGAAGTCAGACCCATCTGAAAAAATGTCTTGTGCTCGCTTCTGCAGGCAAAAGATCTAAAAAGTTCGGCAAACACAAGAAAAGAGAAGGCATGGGTTCTTGCTGTAATTTCATCTTCATTTCTTAAGCTATAACCATAAACAGCGAGAGTAAGAATCGAAGTAAGGAGACCAACAAAAGTCATTTCGCGATAAAAACTACGATCAAAAAAAGTAGTTGGCGAAGGTCTCTTAGTAAAACCAAGAACGTTTTTTGGAACGGGTTCAGCAGCTAATGCTAAAGCGGGAAGACCGTCGGTGACGAGATTGATCCAAAGAAGATGAATAGGGGCCAATGGCGCTGGCCAGCCCAAGAGAGCCGCCCCTAGCATAATAAGAATTTCAGACAAGTTTCCGGATAGAAGATACTGAATTGTTCGGCGAATATTTCCATATATTGCTCGACCTTCCTCGACGGCTGAAACAATCGTCGAGAAATTGTCGTCCGTTAGAATCATCGAGGAAGCCTGACGCGCGACTTCGGTTCCCCCTTTGCCCATAGCAATTCCGATCGAGGCTTGCTTTAAAGCTGGGGCATCGTTAACACCATCTCCGGTCATGGCGACAACATTGCCTTTATTTTGCCAAGCCTGAATGATTTTTAATTTATGTTCAGGTGTGACTCTTGCGTAAACAGCTGTACGCTCCACATGCTCTTCAAGATCCTGAGTGGACATCGCATCCAACTGGGCTCCGGTCAGAACCTGATCGAACTTGCCGTCCTCGACAATTCCAAGCTCTCGAGCGATAGCCTTGGCTGTAACTGGATGATCGCCTGTAATCATGACGACTTTTATTCCAGCGGCTTTACATGCTTGAATGGCAGGGATGCTTTCCTTCCTGGGTGGATCTGCTATAGAAATCAAACCTAAAAACGTGAGCTTGTTCTCAACGGAAGAATGATCTTTATAGAGTGTGATATTGAAATCTGTACGAGTCTCGCCTAGAGGCTTTGATGCAACAGCTAGTATGCGTCTGCCCTGTGAAGAAAGAGTTTCAATACCCTTTGGACTTCACTTTTTTCAACTTCATTCAGCTCACAAAGAGGGGAGAATAGATTCAGGAGCACCCTTACTATGAATTACGACTTGAGAGCCCGAGTGAACCGCAACGCTCATTCGCTTTCTTTCGCTATCAAAGCTCCATTCAGCTAGCCTCGGAAAATTCGAAGTCAAAAACTTAAGATCGAGATCGTGATTTTGTGCCAAATAAAGAAGTGCTACTTCGGTGGGGTCACCCGTAGCCAAGCCATCATCATTGATGGAAGCGTTGGAGCATAAAACAGAACATTCTATGAGGCTTTTTAAATCGTCGACTTGCCCATTTGCTCCGTCGAATTTACCGTCGCCCTCACCTAAGATTCCTTTGGCAAGTATGAACGTTTCTCGGACTCTCATTTTTCCAGTGGTCAGTGTACCAGTCTTATCGGTACAAATGACGTTGGTCGACCCTAGAGTCTCAACGGCAGGAAGATGCCTTACAATCGCATTTCGTTTCGTCATGCGACTAACGGCCATAGTGAGAGCCAAAGTTACAACGTTAGGTACGCCTTCTGGAATTGCAGCTACGGCTAGACTTATTGCCGTCATTAAAACATCAAGCCATTTTTCACCATGAACGATGCCGAGAACCGCGACGAAAATCACAACAAGCCCGCAAAAAATAAGTAACTTATTACTGACCTGTTCAAGCTTAACTTGCAGAGGAGTCTTTGCAGAGATGCTCGCATCAAGTAATCCAGCAATACGACCGATTTCTGTGGTCATATTGGTCGCCGTGACCACGGCCTTGGCTGTACCCGTTGTTATAGCCGTACTAGCAAAGAGCATGTTTTTTCTATCAGCTAAAGTTGAGCTTTCGGAAACAGGATGAGCCGCTTTTACGACAGGAAGAGATTCCCCCGTGAGAATGGCTTCGTCAGCAGAAAGCTGGCTTGCTTGAATGATCCGGCAATCGGCAGGCACATAATCACCAGCCTCCAGAATTAAAATATCGCCAGGACATAGCTCCGAACCCATCACTTCCAGAATATTTCCGTCTCTGAGAACTCTAGCTTTGGGGGCAGATAATTTCTTTAAAGCCTCCACGGCGGCTTCTGCTTTCGTTTCCTGAAAATATCCAATGATGGAATTGATGATTACGATAATGGCGATAGCGACGGAGTCAGCGACTTCACCCAGAACGGCCGTAACAACAGTCGCGATTAAAAGTATGATCACCACGGGACTCTTGAGCTGAGATAAAAATCTTTGCAAAGCCGTCACTTTTTTTTCGGCTCTTAAAACATTAAGTCCAAATGTTTTAAGACGATCTTTCGCCTCTGCTGAGGAAAGACCTTGACCTAAATTTACGTGGAGAGCTTCCAAGACTTCATTTTCTGGTTTTGCCCAAGGAGAAGCAGCAGTTACGCTCATCATAAAAGCTCTCTTTTCAAAACGACTCTTTCCTCTCGCATTTTATAAATGACCGGAATCACCACGAGGGTCAGAAGCATCAATGAAATGAGGCCACCAAACATTGGAGATGAAATTCGCTTCATGACATCTGCGCCGAGCCCCGTCGCAAGCATGACAGGAAGCAATCCAAAAATATTCATGCTTACGGCCATCAAAACAGATCTGAAGCTCTTTTGCGCTCCCTCTAGAGTGGCTTGAGTAAAGTCGCCAGAACTTTTCAGCTGACCGTCGGCCTTTCGCTTGCTCCAAGCCTGATCTAAGAAAACGATCATAATTGAAGTGGTCTCAACCGCGACGCCTATCAGTGCGATTGCGCCTGCCCAGACAGCAACGCTTGTATTGTAACCAAGAGCCCACATAAGAAGAATTCCGCCAATGAGTGATAGCGGAACTGACGCCATAATCATGACGGATTTTGAAACAGATCTCATGCTGAAATAAAGGAAAGCAAATATCAGAAGAAGGGTGAGCGGAAGTACGATCTTCATTCGGCTTTGCATACGTTCTAGATATTCATATTGGCCAGTCCAAGAAATAAAATACCCTTGAGGAATCTGAACCTCTCGTTTGACTGCTTCCTTTGCATCATTGACGTATCCACCCGGATCTCGGTCTTTGAGATCGATGTAGACGTAACCAGCAAGCGATCCGTTTTCATCAAGAACCATGGGTGGACCCATTCGTGTTGTCAGTTTTCCTAGCTGTCCAAGCGGAACCTGAGTTCCAGTCGGTGTAGCCACAAGAATGCGGCCCAGTTTTTCAATGTTATCTCGCAACTCTCTTGGGTATCGAACATTGATCGTATAGCGTTCTCGTCCTTCGATAGTTTGAGAGATTTCCATTCCTTCAATGGCAGTTTCCACAACCATCTGTGCGTCACCGACATTAAGGCCATAACGCCCAAGTGCTTGGCGATCGGGTTCAAAGTCTAAATAATACCCGCCGATAATTCTTTCTGCGTAGACACTTCTAGTGCCGCGAACGGTATTTAGTGTGCGCTCAAGCTGCTGTCCAATTTCCTCAATAACTTTTAAATCTTTGCCGTAAATCTTAACTCCTACCGGAGTGCGAATGCCCGTGGACAGCATGTCAATGCGTCCTCGAACGGGTTTGGTCCAGGCTCTATTTAATCCCGGAACTTCGACAGCTTTATCAAGTTCTGAAATGAGCTCTTCATCGCCCATACCTTTTCGCCACTGACTTCGTGGTTTCAGACGAATCGTATATTCAAACATGGAAAGTGGTGCCGGATCAGTCGCAGTCTCAAAGCGTCCTGCTTTTCCAAAAACAGTTTCGACCTCGGGAACTGCTTTGATGGCTGCGCCTTGTCTGGTTAACAGATCAGAGCTTGCCGTAACCGAAATTCCTGGAGTGGTAATCGGCATATAGAGAAGATCGCCTTCCCAAAGCGGCGGCATAAATTCTGAACCAAGTCGTGTAAAGGCGAAAGCACAAATGGCGACAAGGGCGAGCATTCCTCCGAGCACCATTTTCGTATGTCCTAAGCACCATTCCAAAATGGGTTTGTATCGTGCGAGTAGCCAGCGATTGATCGGGTTTTCCTGCTCGCTTCTTATTTTCCTTTCACAAAATAGGCAATCAGAGGTGGTGTGACCGTAATCGAAACGAGCGCAGCTGCGATCATGGCAAACGTCTTCGTATAGGCCAGCGGATGAAACAACTTTCCCTCTTGCGCCTGGAGTGCAAAAATCGGAAGAAATGAAATACCAATGATAAGGAGCGCACTAAAGATCGACGGACCCAACTCTTTGCACGCCTCACTAGCCAGCTCTTGTGAGGATCTGGCACCTTTATTCGCGGCCAACCTTTTGTGGGTATTCTCGATAAAGACGACAACGCCATCTACAATGTCACCAACGGCGAGAATGATCCCGCCCATCGACATAATGTTAAGACTAATATTTAGGTAATAGAGCGGAATCATCGAAATCAAAATTGACAGCGGCAGCGTGATGGCAACAACCAAAGCGCTGCGAATATGAAACAGAAAAACTAGAATTACCAGGCAGACGAGAATTATCTCTTCGATAATATTATTTCTTAGCGTGGCGACAGCTTCTTTAATCAACGAAGATCTGTCGTAAATAATTTTAAGTTCTAACCCGGGAGGAAAAGCATCTTTTACTTCTTCAATTTTATTTTTGACGGACTCAATGACCCTAGAAACGTCTTCACCTTGCCTCATTACGACAAGCCCGCCTACGGTGTCGCCTTTGCCATCAAGATCGGCCAAACCACGCCTAATATTGGGGCCAAGGCTAACTCGTCCAACATCTGCTACGCGAATGGGTGTGTTATTTGGTCCGATTCCAACAGATATGTTTTCAATCTCTCTTGGATCTTTAATATAGCCGAGCCCTCGCACATAGTACTCACGCTCGGACACTTCTAAGGTCCGTCCCCAACATCTCTGTTGCTTTCACGAATAGAGTTTATGACTTTTTGAATAGGAATCTTAAGAGCAGCAAGCTTATTGGGATCTACTTCAACTTGATATTGCTTTCAAATCCACCAACACTTGCGACTTCGGCAACGCCCGGAACTGAAGTTAACCAATATCTTAAATACCAGTCCTGAAAAGTTTTAATCTCGGACAAGTTATACTTTCCGGAGGTGTCTACTAAAGCGTACTGAAAAACCCAACCTACCCCGCTTGCGTCGGGTCCGATTGAAGGCGTTGCCCCTTGAGGAAGTTGTCCAGAAAGCTTTGATAAATACTCAATGACCCGGGATCTCGCCCAGTAGAGATCGGTCTTGTCTTCAAAAATCACATAAACGAAGGACCTCCCAAACATTGAAAATCCACGCACTACTGACACCTTTGGTGCCGAAAGCATGGCGGTGACTAAAGGATACGTGATCTGATTTTCGATAAGGTCCGGACTTCTGCCCATCCACTCAGTGAAAATAATAACTTGGGTCTCTGATAAATCTGGAATCGCATCGACTTTAATATTTTTGAGACAGTAAGCTCCCCAAAGCCCTAGCAGAACGGCAAGAATGATTGTGATTCTGGCGTTTCTTCCGCACCATGTGATGATTTTTTCGATCATAGAGCCATCTCACTTTTCTCCATGGCCGCCATGACCTGAATTTGTTGGTGAACCTTTTTGAAGGGCCGCTTGAAATTTACTTTCAGCATCGATAAGAAAATGTGCGCTTGTCACAACCTCTTCTCCCACTTTAAGTCCAGAAAGTATGGCAAACGTATTTTCAATCCTCGGACCGGCTTTGACATCTCTTGGTTCAAAACGGGAAGCTCCCGGTTTTGACAAAAACGATTTTTCTTGTTCCGGTATCAATAACCGCATCGTCAGGGATAACGATGGCCTCACCGAGATTTTTCTTTAATGAGATATTTGAAAACATGCCGGGCTTGAGTTTTTGATCTGGATTATCAAGTTCAATTCGCGCTTTGGCGGTTCTTGTCTCCAATTCAATCTCTGGATAAATGTAGCTGATTTTTCCTTTGAATGATTTTTCGGGATCATACGGAAGCTGAATTTCGGCTTCATCACCGACAGAAATAACCGCCACATCATATTCATAAAGAGTCACAATGATCCAAATTCGCGAAAGGTCAGCTATATGGTAGAGTTCCATTTCAGGGGTAATGTACATCCCTCGAATGGCCGTCTTATTGACGATGAAACCATCAACAGGCGAATCAAACGTTACCGATCTCTTGGCCTTTCCAGATTTCTTAAGTCTATCTATCTCGCTTTGTGGAACTCCCCAAAGCTTAAGTCGCTCAAGAGCCGTCACAGCGATTTCTCTTCCGGGCGCGCCTTGCTTCCTTGCAGCTAAGTATTCTTCCTGAGTGGAAACTAGGTCGGGACTATAGAGTTCAAAGAGGGACTGTCCTTTTTTACGGGCTTACCTATGTAGTCAGCATATATTTGCTCAATCCAGCCATTGATTTTTTGTATGGACGTGAGCCTCTTTGGTTTGATCAGCGGTGACCGTTCCCACGGTTCGAATCGTGTGCTCCACCTTTTTCTTCTCGGCTTTTGCCACTTTGAGCCCAATTTTCGACTGCTGCTCTAGTGGAACCTCAATGGGAACACGGGCCTCATCTTTCTTTATAGGTTCCGTCTTTTGTGAAGTTGGTTTTATGGTAGGTTTTGGAGTCTTTGGTAATTCCCCATGTCCGCTATGAGTTTGCGAGAACGCACTCGCACTAAACACCAGTAAAAGAACACAAACATAATTTCGCATTACATGCCTCCCATTCCCGAGTTGCCACTTTCGCTAGGTCCAGATGATCCTTTTGACTTTCGTGTCGGCCCACTCATTCCCGCGACCCATGCCAACGGTGTCAGAGCCCATGGAACCGCTTTCATTGTGCCGCCTCCAAAGACTTGGTTTTGCTGGCGCAAGTCTCAAAAGCGGAGGGGCTGATAGAAGTTCTTTAAGCCTTGTTCTTGCAAGTTCCACATCTATTTGAGCCGCCAAGAATTCAAGTTCCTGAGTACGCTGAACTTTGAGTGTCTCTAAGTATTGGGTGAGCGGAAGGCGTCTAGCCGCATATCCGGACTTTGCATTTTGGACTGCTAGATTTGTAGTGGGGATAACCGTGCTTTTGTAAAGAGCCGCCACATCTCTTGCGGTTTTGAATTGTTCTCTGGCATCCAGAGATTCTGTATTAAGTCGATTTTCCACATTTCTTTTCTAAGATGGCAGCTTCTTTATCAATGGAAGCTGCGGTCGACAGCTCGGATTGTTTTCGCCAAAAATAAAGTGGGAGGTTGATTCCAATCATGACGCCCCAATTTGATTTTTCTTCCATCATTTCCGGACTAGGGTACATGGCCATTCCCTGAATCACAAAATCAGGAAAGTACGAAAGCTTTGCTAGCCGCCTTTCGTTTTCTGCCTGGGAAACAAAAACTCTAAAGATTTAAGCTCTGGTTGATCTTTTAGAGATGGAAGTTCGCTCTCTTTAAGATCACCACTGGAAAACTTCGGAGACAGGGCACCAATCACGGTTACCGCAGGTTGATCTCTAAGCTCATTTACGATGGCTTGAATAGTTTTCTGCTCTCGAAGAAGTCTCAGTTTCTCAACTTCAAAGACAGAGAGCTCAACCTTAGCAAGTAGCCAATCATGATGACCGGCTTCTCCTGTTTTGTAACGAGCTTTGGTACTTCCAACGGTACTTTCAACGATTTGTTTTAAGCGTTCATTTAGCTCAAGAGCTTTTTGGCTGTAGTAGAGTCTAAAAAAGGCCTGTAGTGGCCAACACGGTAATTTCTCGACTAAAAGTCTCCGAATCACTTTTAGCTGAACTTGCTCTGTTTTCTGCGACAGAGGATTTTGCCGAGAGTTTTCCAGGAAAAGGAATTGTCTGGCTGATTTGATAGCGCGTAACCGAGCCCATCCCGCCATCAAATGGAACTTGATCCACACCTCCAGCAATGAAGGGATCATCCCATGTTCCAGCAGGATCAACACGATGCTCCAGTGCCTTAGCCCTTAGCGTGGATGATCGCAGTGTGGGATTTGCTTGCTGAACCTGAGACAAATACTCAGTCAGAGTTAAATCACTGCCATAAGACCGCGAACTAAAAGCAAATAAAAAAAAGAAACTAAAGAGTGCCGTCGTGAAAAGATGCTGTATCACGAAGTCAGCAGTTGGGCTTCTCGTGATGGATTTCATTAGAAGCCTCATGTGATCTCCTATCTTTTTTCGACGAATGTTCCCTCTTCAAATGGAACGCCGGAATCAAATTTCACAACTGAGTAATGTTGATTTAAAATCTCAGTTACAGATCCTTTACCCAACTCAACTTTTTCACATCGTCCTCCTCCGCCAAGACCCGAACGGGCGCCGCCCCCTTTGCTTGGGCAATTATTCTTATAGAGCGTGACGCGATCTCCCACTTTTCCTTCGGTATTATCCATGCAGACGTGCGCTTCGGTATCACTCACTTTCATAGCAACACTTCCCCTCATAAGTCCGTGTGCGCACCCCCGTTAGCGCTAATGTCAAAGCTGCCAATGGCAAAAAAGCATTTTCAAAACATGGTACCTCCTACCGGTATCTGGTTAATGCGAAGCCTAATTGCAATTGAAAGGCCATCCTCCCACTTCTATCGAATCTCAATCTAGCCATTTAATAGAATTATTTGTGACATTGTGGCTCAGTCGCGAGCAAAATTGTCCCACCCAGTAAATCGATATTTCCTACCCCTATGGGGTATGTGCCCCATTCTAGCTCTGGCTTGTGCCGTAGTCTCTAGACCAATCTCATGGAATATCTATTGCATTGTGTTTCATGATTCATAGATGATGGACATGGAGGGATTTTATTATGGCCAAAAAAGGCGCATCGCATCACTCGCAAGCAGCAAGTCTTGCGAAAGTGGAGGGACAAATCCGAGGCGTGATCAAGATGATAGAGGAGGAGCGCTACCGGAAAATTTCAGGATAGTTGTCGCATGGACTTAGCATGATTGCTTCTGTTTCACAGATGTATTTGAACTTTTTTCTTTTTTCAAGTTATTTAGTTTGACACTATCAATCGGTTTCCAATTTCTTGTTTTTCCAGACCAGCGATTTGGGTTTTTTGCCCTGGCTGCCATATAAATCACATTTCGATTATTCAAGATTTCGACATCGTCTCCTGGTGTTTTGACTCTGGCGTTACAAAGTTAATTCCACTCAAATGTTGGGTATTGTACCAGGAAACAAACTTTTCGACCCAAGCTCTTGCCTTCTCGATTCCGTCAAACGGCTTTGATGGATATTCTGGACAATATTTCAATGTCTTAAATAGGGACGCTGAGAACGGGTTATCGTTGCTCACAGAGGGTCTGCTAAAGGACGGGACGACTCCCAGCCACTGCATTGTCACAAGCATGGTAGCCCCCTTCATTGGGCCACCATTGTCGGAGTGGACGTGCAGCTGGCCCTTGTCAATGCCTTCAGTTAAACAAATCCTTTGAAGGGGCCTCGAGGATAACTCCATCGATTCATTTTCATGGACTTCCCATCCGACAATTTTTCGAGAGAACAGATCCAAAAATAAATAAATAAAAGTACTGGCCTCGAATCGAGGATAGCAAATAGGTCATATCCCAGCTGTATAGTTGATTGGGCTTTACAGCCTCATATGCAGCTGGCCTTTGCATCTCTCTTGGTTTCGAACGACCTCGGTGGTTGAGCATTTCTTCTTCAGCCAGAATTCTTTAAAACGACGACTCAGATCCAACATATTCCCCTCTGTCAGCAAGACTTGGGACAATCTGGTGCGGGCTTAAATTCATAAAATCCTTTTCGCTTGATATTGCAATAATCTTAGCTCTCTCCTGGGCCGTGAGCTTATTTCCAGGAACGGTATGAGGACCACATCGTTGAGCGCCCAGGACCGGTTTTAGGATCCATCGCCGGTATGTCTTTGGATCAATCCCCACGACCTCACAGGCCTTTGCCTGACGGCAACCTTGACTGACTGCCACATCCAGTAGGCCCATGACCGATTTACAATCTTCGGCAATTACTTTTCGTCCTCGTCGTCGGTCCCCCAGATTAAGTTTACTTTTTTTTGGAGAATTAAAAGCGCTGAGGCTTCAGCCAAAGCTTTGTCTTTTCGCAAAAGATCACGCTCTAGATTTTTGATCTTCTTATCACGCTCATCTTTTACCTTTTTTTTCTTTTTGGAAGAGTTAACGATAGAAATAAACTCTGCCTTCCACTCCTCTAAATTGTGTGTGTACAAGCCCTCCCTCCGAAGGTAGGCCCCAAGATCAGCCTCTGACAAGGCTCCTGCTTCAATTAATGCTTTTAACTTTTCTTCGCCACTGCGTTTCTGCTACTTGTTTTCTTCTTCATCTCCGGAGCACTACCACGAACTAGCAGCCAATTCGATGCTGATCTGAAATTAACCCCTTCTGCCTCGCAGACCTCCTCGACGGTAGAATCTCCTCGATTCATGATCTTACTTACGATTGCGGCCTTAAACTCCTTAGAATACTTCTGACGCTCTCTCACTTTGTTCTCTATTCTCGCACCCAGTCATTTTTAACTCATGCGACATCTTTCCTGAAACTGGGGGCTACTGTATCGATATCGTCACGCAACTCAAGGCCATCGCTTCCGCCCTTAGGTCTGTAGAGAGATCGGTCGTTGAACAACATATAGATACCTGTGTCCTACGAGCAATTGATGCTGGAAAAAGTAAGGAAAAGGATCGTCATTTACGAGAAATAACTGACTTACTCAAAGCATCATGTCGCTAGCTGTCCCTAGCCCAACTGTTAGGAGATCCCCGATGAACGACATCACTTCTTGTGACCACGACAGTGCCCAAGTTCGTAAGAAATTCGACCTGTATCAAATTGGAAAATGGGGCGCGATCGCGATCATCACGTACTATTTACTGACCGAGCACCGAGCTCATATGATCGCTTATTTCCCATATCTGTTTCTGCTGGCGTGTCCACTCATGCACTTTTTCATGCATGGCAGTCATGGTAACCATCAACATCATCAAGACGAAAAGGAGCAGAGTTAATGAGTCACTCCAACACCTCGGCGTATGGACTTTGGGGTCTTGTTATCGTCAATTCCCTCATTTTCATTTTTTTTGCTTTCAGCTTTTTTAAACCAAGAACAAAAACCGACTGGCGAACATTCAGCGCATTCTCGGCCTTCATTGTTGCCCTTTTTGTCGAAATGTATGGTTTTCCTCTGACCATCTACCTACTTTCTGGATGGCTAGCAAAACTATACCCGCAGATCGACTTTCTCTCCCATGACAACGGACATCTTCTTCACAATCTACTCGGACTGAAAGGCGATCCGCACTTCGATATCCTTCATATTTTGAGCAACATCTTCATCGTCTTTGGCTTCATTCTTCTTTCTTCTGCATGGCGAATCCTCTACCGTGCCCAACAAAACCACATGTTAGCAACCAAGGGTGTTTATAAATACATGAGGCATCCACAATACGCGGCATTTACGCTTATCATGTTAGGCTTCTTGCTTCAGTGGCCAACACTTCCGACCTTAGTCATGTTTCCAATCTTGGTTTTTACCTACGCAAGACTTGCGATCCGTGAAGAACAGAATATTGAAAGGGAATTTGATGCGGTTTATCGAGTATACGCAAAGAACACTCCGCGTTTTTTTCCACGCTTTAGTTCCGTGAACTCGCCATCCAAAAACGTAGGGAAGGCTTAATTATCTTAGTGGCTATGGCCGAACCGAATGCAAATAACATTTTTGGGTTCCGATGTCTCAATTCGAAATCATTCTCTGACCGTCTTTAGTTGGCCCTTTCAACCTTAAAGCATTTCCTATTACTGAAACAGAGCTAAGACTCATCGCTAGGGCCGCGATCATCGGACTCAAAAGCCATCCGAAGACCGGATATAAAGCGCCTGCCGCGAGCGGAACACCAAGTGCGTTGTACACAAACGCAAAGAAGAGATTTTGTTTGATGTTCGCAATCGTCGCCTCACTCAATTCTCTTGCGCGAACGACACCTTTCAGATCGCCTTTGACGAGAGTGACTCCCGCACTTTTCATCGCGACGTCGGTTCCTGTTCCCATCGCAATACCGACTTGCGCCTGAGCAAGCGCTGGGGCGTCGTTGATTCCATCGCCGGCCATTGCAACGATCTTACCTTCGGCCTGAAATCTCTTAACGATCTCAACTTTCTGTTGCGGCAAAACATCTGCGATCACTTCGTCAACTTGGACTCTTTTGGCGACCGCGTCGGCAGTTCGCTTGTTGTCACCCGTGACCATGACAACCCTAAGACCCAGTTTTTGAAGTGTGTGTATCGCCTCTGGTGTTGTTTCCTTTATGGGATCTGCAACTCCGATTAAACCCGCAAGCTTTCCATCAATTGCAACAAACATAACGGTTTGGCCTTCATCCCGAAGTTGGTCGGCCAAGCTCTCGCTGTCCTTTGAATCAATGCCGATACTCTCCATCAAGGCACGATTTCCCACTGCTACTTTGCGACCTGATACCGTCGCATGAGCGCCTTTCCCGGTAATTGACTGAAAGCCTGTAGTTGCCTGAAGTGCGATCTCACGGGTCTCAGCACCTTTAACGATGGCTGCCGCTAAAGGATGCTCACTTTCACGTTCCAGGCTTGCCGTGACTTGGAGGAGGGTTTCTTCTGTCATATCCGAAAGAGTTTTTACAGTGACAAGCTTTGGCTTACCTTCTGTTAAAGTTCCTGTCTTATCCACGATGAGGATTTGAACTTTTCGCAATAGCTCAATGGCTTCAGCATCCTTGAATAGAACTCCCATCTTAGCAGCCCGGCCCGTCGACACCATGATTGACATCGGTGTCGCAAGACCAAGCGCACAAGGACACGCGATGATTAAAACCGCCACTGCATTTACGATTGCATAAGCAAGCTTTGGCTCTGGTCCCCAAATTCCCCAAACAATTGAAGTCAGGATAGCAATCAAAACTACAGCAGGGACGAAATAACCTGAAACCTGATCGGCTAATTTTTGAATGGGTGCTCGCGATCTCTGCGCATCAGCAACCATCTGAATAATTTGAGAAAGCAAAGTATCTTTTCCGACTTTTTGAGCCCGAATGACGAGTGATCCTGTTCCATTGATAGTTGCGGCCACTACTTTTGACTCAGGCACCTTTTCTGAAGGAATCGACTCTCCAGTTACCATTGATTCATCAACCGCACTTGTTCCCGATACGACAACGCCATCAACGGGAATTTTTTCTCCTGGACGAACACGAAGAGTGTCGCCAATCGAAATTACATCAATTTCGATTTCTTCGTCAGACCCATCGCTTTTAATTCTTCGGGCCGTCTTCGGAGCAAGACCCAAAAGTGCTTTGATCGCGGCGCCGGTTTGACCGCGTGCTTTAAGTTCTAAAACTTGGCCAAGAAGGACCAGCGTCACAATGACTGCCGCAGGTTCAAAGTAGAGACCCACAAGCCCTGTCATAGGATCTTTAAACGAATCCGGAAAAAACTGCGGAAACAAAATGGCAACAATACTAAATCCGTAGGCGACCCCAACACCGAGTCCAATCAAGGTAAACATATTCGGACTTTTATTTTTGAGAGATTGCCAAAATCTTTCAAAAAAAGGCCACCCTCCCAAAAGCACAACCGGAGTTGCCAGCAAAAGTTCGACATAACTAAGAGCCGCGTGAATACTTGCGGACTCGATTAAATGACGCCCACCCATTGTGATAAAAAGAAGAGGAAGGCTCAAAGCAGTAGAAATCCAAAATCGCCTTCGCATATCGAAGTATTCAGTCTTGTCTTCTTCTTGATCGAGGGAAATCATCAAGGGCTCTAGTGCCATCCCGCAAATCGGACAGCTACCTGGGCCGATCTTTCGAATTTCTGGATGCATAGGGCATGTGTATTCGACGTTCTGTGGTTGAGTTTTATTCTTAAGCTTGGGATCGAGATATGATTCTGGGTTTGCGTCAAATTTGGTTTTGCACTTGGTATTGCAAAAAAAGTATTCCTTCCCGTTGTAAGAAGATGATCCGCCTTTTGCGGTTGTGGGATTTACTTTCATTCCACAAACGGGATCTAGTTGCTCAGTCGTATGAGATGAATGATTGGCATGATAATGTCCATCATGATTGTGCGTTGAACAAGAATGTTGATCCGTCATAAAACACCTCTACAGATAAATATTAAGCATGAGCCAAGCAAAGTCGGTCGCCTCCTGCGAATAAGACTTTTCTTTTCCCGCAAACAACATGAAATCAAAGTACAAATAAGATGGCGCCACTACTCTTGGAGCCATGATCCAATTTCGACACGTTTTTACTACTTCTTTGCGTCGACTGTTTTAAACTCGAATTCGTAATCTACAGACACGGGTTTTTTAGATGTGTTTGTCCACATCATGCAATAGTCGTGATCGACAGTTGGTTTGAAAATGCCCTTGTAGTCCGCGATCTCATCCTGTTTTACCGGAAAATAAACTTCTTTGTCTTCGTGATAATGAATATTAAAATTGAGGGAACTAGTCGCTTTGAATGAATAGGTGAGCTGCTGGTTGGGTCCCATTTTCATGCATTCTTCGTGAGCCTTGCCCGGAGCCAACGCTTTGTACTGCTTTGCGGCGTTGGCTGTGCCGGTAAGTAGCAAGAGACTAAAAGAAGCGACAGATGCTATTTTAAAAAAAGATGACGGTAAAACTTCAGCATTAAACATATAAGACTCCTAGTTTAGCGATTTTTATTGTTGAATCTGAATGTACGCTGGCCAGTTTCGAAATTGGGAACGGTACAGTTGACAGGATCGCCTTTTTCATCCAATTCCTCCTCTTTCAGAATTGATTAATAAATCAGTTTGATGATCTCCTGGATTTTTCTTCGGCCTTAAAGGCATCGTTTCCATTGAATGCCGATTTTACGCAGCCTCTGAGATGCGACTTGAAAACTTCAGACTCAACCGCCTTAAGGGCCGCTGATGCAGCTTTCACCTGCGCAATTATGTCGGTGCAATAGCGACGATCTAAAATCATTCGCTCGATGCCCTCGATTTGTCCCTTCACTCGGTTAAGTCTTTTGATATGAACAGAGTGATCTGGATGGTCATGCGATCCGTGGCTGTCCGGGGCTTTCAGCGCAGGCTTTTTGCTTCTTCCATGAGCTTTTTCTTTTTCCAACATAGCTAGTCATCCTTCTTCCGCTTCTTATGGCTGGATTGACAGATACCCTACGGGGGGTATAGTTTGCTGTCAAAGCTATTTTTTCAAGGAGGGCATATGGGAATGAAGAAACTACTGATGATAATGAGCGCCATAGCACTATGGAGTCAGATCTAATGGGGGAATGGAGGCGAAGAAAGTCGAATCGCACTTGAGCCAAATGTAATGTCCATGTCAGCAGGCAATGCGAAATATAAATTCCAACTTATAGATATGGAAAATAACAAACTGATCGGCGACCAGGACCTAAATGTCGCCCACGAGAAAAAACTCCACCTTATAATATACGATCCTTCGCTTCAGGAATTTCAGCATGTTCATCCAGAGTTCGATGGAACCATGTGGGTTGTTGATACCCAATTCTCCGTTGATGGCAATTACTGGATTTGGGCTCAGGGTGAACTTGCAGCTGATGGTGAGGAGTTCTCAACGTCAAATAGACTTGATATTACTGGTGGCGCAACTGCTTGGCCGACTCCCCTGTTCTTGGAGATCAGCGCACCGGAACATCTGGCGTGTCGGCAATTGAGCTTAGCTAAAACAAGCTCGTTGCGGGCGAGATGGCAATGCTCGATCTCAAGATAACCCGCACTGATGGAACAGCTCCTCAATTAGAGCCGTATCTTGGAGCCTTCGCTCACATCATCGCAACGCCTGTGGGTGGCGATGCGTTGATTCATGTTCACCCCATCGGCACTGGCCCTAGCGAGGGAATGCTTCACGCAACTTTTCCGGCAGCTGGCGAATACCGACTTTGGATTCAGTTTATAGATGATGGAAATCTCAAAACGATACCCTTATCCGTAAAGGTTTTTTGAGGACACTCTGTCACAAATCCAAAAGTGCCGTCGTATTAAGAGGTGTAGGCCCCTTAATACGCGAAAGGATTCTAACTAATATGAGAGCACTGATTTTTACATCGCTGATGACATTGATTTTAGGAACAGGCGCCGCTCATGCCCATGGAGAGGATAAGCCGGGACCAAACGGCGGATTCATGCGAATGCCAGGAGCTTTTCATACTGAAGTCATTCCGCTGGGGCCAAACAAACTGAAAGTTTTTCTTCTCGATATCAATTGGAAAAATCCATCCGTTTCAAGTTCAAGTCTTAGAGTGAATTTGAAATCAAAAAAAACCTCTCAAGCCAAATGCGACGTCCAAGAGAACTACTACCTTTGCGAATTTTCAAAGGGAGTAGATCTCACTAGAAAAGGTGAACTCTCAATTGAAGCGCAACGTGAAAATCAAAAAGGAAATAAAGTCTCTTATGAGCTTCCTTTGAAACTACAAGTTATTGATGACGGCCATGGCGGGCATCAATAGCAATTCTGAAGGAGGACTCCCATGCTTGATTATGTCATTCGGTTTTCGCTGACTCATAGACTGTTGGTACTGACACTTGGGGTTATTATAACGGCCTATGGTCTTTTCACCGTAAGCCAGATGCCAATTGATGTCTTCCCAGATCTCAATCGTCCAACAGTGAACATCATGACGGAAGCCGCCGGCATGGCGCCGGAAGAAGTTGAAACGCTCGTTACCCTTCCTCTAGAAACAGTTCTCAACGGGCTGCCTGGCGTTGAGAGAGTTAGATCCACAACAGGTATTGGCTTGTCTGTTATTTATGTCGAATTTGGATGGAACACCGAGATCTATAGAAATCGTCAGCTTGTCGCCGAAAAGCTTCAGCTCGCAAAAGAAAAGCTACCTCGAGGCGTGACCCCAGTCATGGGACCCATTGCTTCTATTATGGGTGAAATTCAATTGATTGGCTTGTCCTCTCCAAGCGGAGAGGTCAGCGCGCTTGATTTAAGAACTTTTGCTGATTGGACAATTCGCCCACGATTGCTTTCCGTCCCTGGCGTGGCTCAAGTGATCGCCATAGGTGGAGGTGTCAAGCAGTACCAAATATTGCTCTCAGCCGAGAAAATTCAAAAAAACCAACTTCCGCTTGAGGAAATTGAAAAGGCCCTCTCGAAGATCAGTCTCAATACGACTGGTGGTTATATTGACCTCGATAAAAAAGAATTTTTAATCCGCAATATTGGTACGATTAAATCCGAAGAAGATATTTTAAATTCTGTAGTAGGCCTTCATCTGGGCCGCCCAGTTTTTGTCAGAGACATCGCCGAAGTTAAACTCGGGCCTCAAATTAAACGCGGTGATGGCAGCGTGAATGGAAAGCCGTCCGTCATCCTAAGCATTCAAAAACAACCTGGCAGCAATACGGTCGAACTCACAGAAAAAATTGATGAGGCACTGAAGGAGCTTGAGAAATCACTGCCGAAGGGCGCTGTGTTTCATGGTGATCTATTCAAGCAGGCGCATTTTATCGAAGCTGCCGTTGACAACGTCGAAGAAGCGCTTCGTGACGGAACAATTCTTGTTTTCATCGTCTTATTTATGTTCCTGCTGAATTTCCGAACCACGGCAATTACTTTAACAGCTATTCCACTCTCTCTACTTGTGACGGCAATCGTGTTTCATTTCTTTGGACTTTCAGTCAACACGATGACTCTTGGCGGCCTTGCTGTAGCCATTGGCGAATTAGTGGATGACGCCATCGTTGATGTCGAAAATGTCTTCAGGCGCTTGAAAGAAAATAAGACTCTTGAGAATCCTTTAAATACGCTTCATGTTGTTTATAACGCCTCGTCTGAAGTGAGAAATTCCATCGTATTCGCAACGATCATCGTGGTCTTGGTTTTTCTTCCTCTGTTTTACATGAGTGGAATTGAAGGCCGTTTATTTATCCCACTAGGTGTTGCTTACATCGTTTCCCTGATTGCATCTCTTTTAGTTTCACTCACCATTACGCCTGTTCTTTGCTCGTTTCTCCTAGCCAAAGACAAGCTGATCGACCACCAGGACGGGAAACTTGTGAAGTTCCTAAAAAACTGGGATCGGAAACTTTTGGTTAAATCACTCGATCACCCGAACGTAGTTTTCGGAATTGCTGGGACGCTTTTTGTTCTCTCGCTTATACTCATTCCTTTTATGGGCCGAGATTTTTTACCTAAGTTTAATGAAGGGACTGCAACCGTAAACATCCTCGCTCAACCTGGAATTTCACTGGATGAATCAAATAAATTGGGAACTCAGGCCGAAGAGATCCTTTTAAAGATTCCGGAAGTTAAATCAGTCGCAAGACGAACAGGTCGAGCAGAACTCGATGAACACGCCGAAGGAGTTCACTATTCAGAAGTTGACGTGGACTTTAAAGAGGGCGGCAGAAATAGAGATGTTGTCCTAAACGAGATGCGCGAAAAGCTTGAGTCCATTTCCGGTGTATTCTCAAATATCGGCCAACCCATCTCTCACAGACTCGATCACCTCTTATCAGGAGTGCGCGCCCAAATCGCGATCAAAGTTTTGGACCTGACCTTAATACACTCCGAAGCAAAGCTTCAGAAATTTACAAAGCTCTTGATGGTACAAAGGGACTTGTTGATCTTCAGATCGAACAACAAGTTCTTATTCCTCAAGTTAAAATTCAACTTCTACGGGATGAGGCTGGACAATTTGGCCTAGTGGCTGGCGAACTTTCAGAGACTTTAGAAAAGGCACTCAATGGTGAGGTCAGTGCCCAAGTCCTCGATCAACGAAAAACTTTTAACGTGTATATGCGTTTCGATGACAAGTCTCGGGCGAATCTTCATCTTATCAAACAAACGGTTCTAAAGATTATGCCGGATGGTCGGAAGGTTACTCTTGAAAAAGTGGCAGATGTTTTTGAATCTCAAGGTCCTAACCAGATCAATCGCGAAAATGCGCAAAGACGCATCGTTGTGTCCGCAAACTCTTCAGGCAGAGACCTAGATAGTCTTGTCAGCGAAGTTCAAGACCGAATTCAAAAACAAGTACCAGTACCTGAGGGATACTTCATTCAGTATGGCGGGCAATTCGAAAGTCAAAAGTCAGCAAGTCGTCTTATTTTACTTTTAGGAATTCTGTCTTTGATTGGGATTTTTATAGTTCTCTATGCTCACTTCAAATCGTCGTTCATTGCTGTACAGATCATGCTTAATATTCCAATGGCTCTCATCGGAAGCCTTGTTGCGATCTACTTGTCTGATCGGGTCTTCTCTATCGCCACCATGGTCGCGTTTATCACTCTATGTGGCATCGCAAGTCGAAACGGGATCATGATGATTTCCCATTACCTACACCTCATGAAATATGAGGGGGAAACGTTCACTAAGGAAATGGTAATTGAGGTTCCTTAGAACGGCTGGTACCTGTTCTCATGACAGCTCTTACAGCCATTCTAGGCCTTTTTGCCGCTTGTTTTGGCTCAAGGTGCTCCTGGAAAAGAAATTCTTCACCCAGTAGCAGTCGTTATCGTAGGCGGACTCTTAAGCTCGACACTTTTGGATATGTTCGTGACTCCGACGGTATTTTTTCGATTCGGAAGAAAATCAGCGGAGCGCAACTTAATCTCTAAGGAAATAGAATTAAAACTGATCTTCCCCCGAAAAAGTGGACACAAAAATCAGCTGGCTAGCGCCATTTTTTCGTAATCGTCAGGACTCATGTAGCCAAGAGACGAGTGGAGTCTCGACGATTATACCAAGTTCAATCCACTCAAAATTGCTTGCATGGCTTCTTTTCGGGTTTTGAAATTTCTTCTGTAGACCAGTTCGTTTTAGTGAGTGAAGAAACTTTCGACGTGCGCGTTGTCATAGCAGTTAGCCTTGCGGGACATACTTGCAATTATTCCAGCGGCAGCAAGTTTTTTTCTGAACTCATCTGCGGCATACTGGGAGCCACGATCAGAGTGGGCGATGAGTTCGCCATCAACCACTTCTGCCGCCCCAACGCCATGGAGAGTGCATTTAAACCAATTCCACACCTCATGTTGTCATCGCAAAAACCCAACCACTTTACGTGTGAATAAATCCAAAAATATTGCCAAAAAAAGCCACCCTTCCTCTGTCGCAATGTAGGTGATGTCGCCTGCCCAGACCTGATTCGGAGCCATTACTGCATCAACATTTTCAGTTTCAAAAATTCTCTCAGCGATCGGCAAATCATGGTTTGAGTCTGTGGTCGTGATTTTAAATTTTTCACTGACTCCGACACGAACCTCATTTTTACGCATTAACCTAGCTACCCTATTCTCGCCGCACCCAAGCCCCCTCAGATCGAAGTGTCGCGTATCCTGGCGAGCCTTAGGTTCGATCCGATTTCTCGTATATAGCCCGAATACGCTCGGTTATAGCGCATTCTCAGCCGCACGCTCAGACTCTGGTCGGCTAGACCAGGCATAAAAACCGTTCTTGCTGACCTCGACCGTGTCGCAAAGTAATTTCACCGTGACACCCTCGGTGTGAAGATCCTGGACCATTTGAAACTTTATTTCAGATGGTCCTGTGAGAAAAAGCCGCTGCTTTCTTGAGAATAAAATTCACTTTTTAACTCTTAACTTCCTTGCGGAGCTGTTTGTTTTCAGCTCCAGATTGACTCCCTCTTTCTTGGATTGAGGCTTACCCTTTTCCTCTTCCCTTTCCATTGATACAATGTCGTCACCGGTACCCCCAGTTGCTCCGCAGCCTTTCGGGTGCCACTTCTATTGCCAGCCCAGCTGCTTGTTGTTTAAACTCTGAAGTGTACTTTCGAATTGTCTTTTGCCCATAGATTCCCCCTTGTTCTGGACTCAATCTTTTAGAAAATGTGTCCACTGAAACGGGGAACTTCAAACCAACTCATCACTAGGAGAGAACCACATGAAACGAATTCTGCTTTTAACAGCCCTTATCTTCTCGTTTGGAATTGTAAATGCACACGAGGGTCACGACAAAACACCAGGGCTCCAGTCCACTCGCCCAGGGGGAACCATAAAAGGTACGGATCATATCTATCTCGAACTGGTTTCTGATAAAGACGGCGTTAAACTTTACCCTATGGATCACGATAAAAAGCCAATTCCACTATCGGACGTCAAGATGGAGGGTAAGATGACAATCCCTCGAAAGAACAAGACACAAGTTTTAAAGTTTACAGCCCAAGATGACCACTTTGCCGCCAAGGTCGATGCAACGGGTGCTCATCGCTACGATCTCGAAGCATCAGTCACTCACGGTGGAAAATCTGAAAAACTTAAATTCAGCGTGGAACCGCAACAGTAAGACGCAGGAGTGCTTATGAAAAATCGAACTTCTTATATTTCAAGGTTCATAGTTGGAGCGCTCCTGCTCCAGATACCTTTGCAATCAATGGCTGACCACCCAAACGAGGGCGCGTTCACTCTCGAGCAGTTGATTAAGGAAGCCGAGGCTCAGAATTTTGAAATCAAAGAAGCCGAAAGCACTTACAAATCTTCCCAATCACAAGCTGACGCCAAATACGGTAAGTTTCTGCCTCGCCTTTCTGTCGAAGGCGGCCCTCAAACAACTAAGTTTGACGATGATAAGAATTCAGGAACAACTCTTTATGGGAAGGCAGATTGGAATCTCTATCGTGGAGGTCTTGATCAGGATAATTTTGAGAAGTCTCGAATTCAAAGGGATCTAGATCAGAAAAAGTTTGAGGCTTCCAAGTCGAAGGTCATTCGCGACGTTAGCCGAAACTTCCATGAGCTTTCATTCTTGTTAGAAAGCTCCGCACTTAAAGAAAAGGCCCTTCAATTAAATCAAGAACAGATGAAGCTCGCAAAACTCAAAAAGAACTCCGGCTTCACATCAAGTGCAGACGTTATTGAATTTGAGTTACGAGAGGCCACCCTCACTTCAGATCTTAAAATGATTTCCCAATTAAACACAGAAAAGTCGCGCGAACTCTCGGTGCTCCTTGGTAGGAAAGACCTTTCCTCATCAATTTTGGTAAAAGGACATTTAGCTAAAGAGACGCCCTCAATTTCAAAAGAAGATATTTTGAAACGCTTAAGGCAAAGCAATATCGAAATTGTTCAAGCAAATGCTGAAGCACAATTGAGCCAAAAGGATGCAGCCATTGCGAAATCAGGTTTCTTGCCCTCTGTTGATTTGGAGGCAAAGTACGGAAAAATCGCAAATGAGGAAAGAGTTTTCTCCGAAAACAACAACTACTCTCTCATGTTGAAAATTTCGGTGCCGTTGTTTTCTGGCCTGGAAACACTCAATGAAACTAGAGCAGCAAGGTCAAGCGTCGCAGCCAAAGAAGCTAGTGCAACTCGAAAAACTCTTACTGGTCAGGCAGATGCGGAAAATCTTTTATCTCAGCTCACGACAATTTCAGAGCGAATCAATCTTGAGGAAAAAAATCTATCGAAGTCTGAAGAGTATTATAAAATTACGTTGGGCGAATACAGACGTGGAGTAAAGAACTCACCAGACATGGTGGGAGCGTCAGAGAGACTATTAGAAGCTAAAATTAGGAACCTTGAATATCGGAAGGACTTCTATCTTACAAAACTAAAAATCTATGAGCTAGTAAGCAGTGATCCCATGCGCGAAACGAAACTTTAGCGATTGCTGATTGCAATAATTCAGGTAACTCCTATCGAAGTGCCCTCTTTATTACTGTTTCAAGCTCCGCAATCAGATACTTTGAATCTGACGAAATCGCTGGAGCAATGCACGAGCTGAAGTGATCTTGAAGCAGAGTAATGCGACAAGATTCAAGAGCTGAAATTACAGCGCTCAATTGCTGAAGTAGCTCTATGCACTCTTCTCCATCTGAAACCATTGTTTCAACTTTTCGAAGATGCCCGCTGGCTCTTTTGATTCGAACGAGAGTTTCGCGGTGGGGAACATGCTTGTGTCGATCTGGTATTTTTTTTGCCATGCGAAATAACCTATCCTCCCCCAGGGGATACCATTGACAACCATGAAAAATCAACTATTGTTAGCTTCCAGAGGTACAATTGAAGCTGACGATTGCTTGGTTTTTTTCATTTATCACTTTTATTGGCGTTATGAGCCAAGCCCGCAACTCATGCGCTGAGAGTCTTTCTCCCAAACAGACCTACGGTACCGTCTCTTTTTCACCAGCACAGCATCAGAACTTTCAGCATGAAGATTTAAATGAAGATGGTAAGAAGGATTCGGGTTGTCACCACAGTAACTCTACTTGTCGCAACTGTCATTTAGGTCATTGTGCTTTTACCTTGGGTTCTTCGCTTCTTTTTTCAACTTTCAATCCGCCACAGGTTCTGACTTTCACAACTATGGCTGTCATCATTTTTGATTTTCAGACAAGTCCCTTTCGCCCGCCAATCGCCTAAAATAAGGCTACAGCTCTAATTTTAATCCAAAACAATTAACCTTGTGCAACTGATTTGCCGTGGACTTTTCCACGGCATTCTTGAGGCGTTCCTCAATAATTTGAGGACGATTTTAGGGAGAACTCCGCGATGAGAAAGATCCATTTATTTTTTGTAACTCTAGTTTCGCTCTCAACGCCGGTGTTGAGCCTGGCGGCTGATTCAGCAAGCGATTGCAAGGCAACTAATTATTCAGAGTTAGTTCGTTGTGCAGAAAAGCAGTCCTCGGAGATACAAATTTCCGAACAGCAGCTGAAGTCAGCCCAAAAACTAGAAGGCGTCGCAAGTCAGTGGCTAAACCCTGAGCTTGATGCTGATACAGTCTCAAAGGGCTCTGAAAGGTCTGAGACTAATGCGTCTCTTCTATTTACATTGAGGCTTGGAGGCAAGAGGGACGCTTTAATAAACGAAGCTCAAAGCGAAATTGAAAGAGCGAGGGCGGGCCGAGACCTGGGAGTTTACCAGGCAAGGCTTGAACTCATGTTGAGTCTCTATCGACTTTCTCATCTCAAAAGTGAGATTCATATCGAAGAGGAATCGGTTGAGACTTTTCTAAAATAGTTAAGCAGTTTCAAAACGTCCAGCATTGTCGCCTGAGCAAGATGTGTCGTTGTCCGTCTTTAAGATGTCACTCGCAGACCATCAACTTAGGCTTACAAAGTTAAAAGCTGATGAAGAAAAACTCCTTCAAGCACTCACTGCTATAACCGGGCTTTCAAGAACTCTTCTTTCAAAAAATCTTCCTCCCGTCAAACAGACGTGGCCTACCGTCGAAAATGCTTCGCCAAGCGAAGAATCTCCGCAAGTGCGAGCAGCTCTGGCTGATCTCAAGCTTGCAAGAAGTCAGAAGCAAAAAGCAGAAGGAGAATCGTGGCCGGATCTCAAACTTGGTCCTTCAATGAAAACCGTCAAAGAAAATGGCGAATCAACGACGTTTGTGGGTCTTGGTCTATCAATGCCTCTCCCTGTGTTTAGTCAAAACGGCGCAGGCAGGGCTTACAGTGCTCAGAGACTTTTAGAAGCTGAGATGGGAGCAGATCTCGCGAAAAGAAAATCTGCTGCAACACGGGCGGAACTTGTGAACCGATACAATCAGACGATTCAAAGTCTTAAAACTTCTCTTAGCCTCAACATTGTTAACGAAAAACACGAACAGCTTGAAAGACAATTCTTCAAAGGTCTCGTCCCAAGCTCTCTCGTGATCGAAGCTCACAGACAACTTTTTGATCTCGGCGAAAGAAGAAATGCTTCGGAGCTTGAAGCTCTCGAAGCATTGGGGCGAATTCTCATCCTTGATAACAAATTTAATGAGGTGATCTTATGAGAAACTATTCTTTGGCAATCGGTCTACTGACCGCATTTATATACGTTGGCAATGTCCACGCCAGTGACGAACATGATCATGCACTGAAAAAAAAACCTAAAGCTGAATCACCCAAGCATGAGGAACACGGGACTCATGAAGAAAAAAAGGGTGAAGTTCATGAAGCTGAACACAAGCACTCTGAAGAAGAGCAAAAAGATCATGGGCATGGTGATGAGCACGCCCATGGCGAGGAAGAGAATCCTCAGGTCGGCCCAAACAAAGGAATCTTAGCTGCGAGCGAGGACGAGGGAATCAGGCTCTCCCCCGAAGCCGAAAAGAATTTTGAGATTCAAAAGTTAAAAATTACAGCCGCCAGTTCCTTTGAGATTCCAAAGGACGCAGTGGTAACGGCTGGTCTTGAAGTCAATCTCTACCGCTACCGAGATGGCTTCTATAAACGAATCGATTTTGATCAAATCAGTCGTTCCGGAAACAAAATCTCCATCCGCTCTAGGGACCTGAAAAATGGCGACGAAATCGCCATCACGGGTCTTGGGTTCTTAAGAATCGCAGAGATAGCCGCATTTGGTGGCGCACCTGAAGGTCACTCACACTAATTGGAGCTTAATTTATGTTGAATAAAATAATTCATTTCTCAATTTACAATCGCGGCGTTGTTCTCTTTTTAACCGTTTTGCTAGTTGTAGCAGGAATCTACAGCTTTCAGCACTTGCCAATTGATGCGGTACCCGACATCACAAATAATCAGGTTCAGATCAATACCATCATCGAAGGTCTTGCACCTGAAGAGATTGAACGAACTGTGACGTTTCCGGTTGAGTCCTCTATGCGAGGAGTAGCCGGCGTTGAACAAGTTAGATCCATCACTCGATTCGGACTTTCTCAAGTCACCGTGATTTTCAAAGATTCCGTTGATATTTTCAGAGCAAGGCAACTTGTCACTGAGCGGCTTCAAGGAGTTTCAGGCGACTTGCCTGCTTCCGCGAAGCCAGAGCTAGGGCCGATCTCCACTGGTCTTGGTGAGATCTACCAGTTCGTTTTAGATTTCAAAGAAAAAAAACAAGGCGACGAGCGGGTGAAGCAGCTCATGGAGCTAAAGGCGCTCCAAGATTGGTTTGTAAAACCGAGACTTTTAACGGTCGAGGGCGTGGCAGAGATCAACACTTCTGGAGGTTTTGAAAAGCAGTACCATGTTCAGCCTGATCCAAAGAAGATGGCGTCTTTTGGAATTCACTTTGAAGACATCGGTGAAGCACTAGAAAAAATTAATAAAAACGTGGGCGGCGGCTACGTTGAGCAAACGGCTGAACAGTTTCTAATTCAAGGAGTGGGACTGATCAAAGATCCCAAAGCTATAGAAAGAGTTCCAGTTAAGAGCTTGGAGTCCTTTAAAGTTGTTACCATCGGCGACATCGCTCGGGTGACTTTGGGTAAAGAGCTGCGAACGGGATCTGCCACCTACGATGGCGAAGAGGTCGTTTTAGGAACTGTGATGATGCTCCTTGGAGAAAACAGTCGAACAGTTTCAACTCGGGTGCATACTAAAATCGAAGAAATTAGAAAGACCCTTCCAAAAGATGTTGAAGTAACCACCGTCTACAACAGGTCAGACCTGGTTAACGCGACACTTGGAACGGTTGAGCACAATCTTTTGATGGGGGCGATTCTTGTCACGATTATTCTACTCATCCTGCTCGGAAACATTCGGGCAGCTCTAATCACTGCCGTCACAATTCCACTTTCGTTGCTCGCCACTTTTCTCGTCATGAAGCCGCTTGGAATTTCAGGAAATCTGATGAGCCTTGGTGCCTTAGATTTTGGAATTATTGTCGATGGAACAGTCATCGTGCTTGATAACTGTGTCAGGTTCCTGCACGACCGAGCTAAGTCTTTAGGGCGAAATTTGAGTAAAGACGAAGTCAAAAAAGCTGTTTACGAATCCACGGTTGAAATTAGACAAGCCGCTGGTTTTGGCCAATTCATTATCGTGATGGTGTTCTTGCCGGTTTTTGCCCTAACAGGCGTTGAAGGCAAAATGTTTATCCCCATGGCTGCAACTTTCGCTATTGCCGTCATGATGGCCTTTATTCTTTCGTTCACAACGGCACCAGCACTCGCAAGTATCTTTTTATCAGGCAAGACAGAGGACAAAGAACCGAAGCTCATGGAATGGATTCGAAAAGCCTACGTTCCATTTTTTGAATTCGCCTACAAACGTAAAAACTTAACGATGGGCGTAGGACTTCTCTCTGTTGTTTTGGGAGTCGCACTCTTCATGACCAGAGGAGCCGAGTTTTTACCCCAACTCAGTGAAGGATCATTCGCTTTTCATATGATCAGACCCGTAAATGCAAGCTTAAGTCAGTCAGTCGAATTTCAGAGAAAAGCAGATAAGGTCGTCGAGACCTTTCCTGAGGTCAGCCACGTCTTTTCAAGAATAGGAACAAGCGAAGTCGCAACTGATCCAATGGGCGTCAACGTATCTGATACTTACATTATGCTGAAATCTCGTGACGATTGGCCGGAAGTTGACGGCAAAAAGCGAACTTTCCAAAGTCTCGTTTCACTCATGGTTGAAAAACTTGAAAAGGAAATTCCAGGACAAACTTATCTAGCATCTCAGCCGATTCAAATGCGTTTCAATGAATTGCTTGAAGGCACCAGAGCTGATGTTGCCGTCAAAGTTTTTGGCCCAGATTTAGATAAGCTTGTTGAGTTCGCAAAGAAGACCCAAGAAATTGTGGCAAAAATTCAAGGAGCCGGTGATGTCGAAGTGGATCTGGCAGGCACTTCGCCGGTTTTAAGAATTGAACCAAGCGAGGCCAGTCTTTCAGCTTACAACGGCTCTGTGAAAGACGTTCTTGACACAGTTTCAATTGCGCTCGGAGGTCAGGAAGCTGGTTTTCTTTATGAAGGTGAACGAAAGTTTCCAATTGTCGTAAGACTTGGCAATGACTTGAGATCTGATCTCAGCACGATCAAAGATCTTCCAGTCGGAGTAGGACCAAATGTTCTCGTGCCACTTGGAAAGCTTGCCGACATTTCCTTCAAAGAAACTTATGGCTCAGTGAACAGAGAGAATTCGAATCGAAGAACTGCTGTCCTTATCAACTTGCGGGGACGCGATACCGAATCGTTTGTTTTAGAAGCGCAGAAGGCCGTTGAAACACAACTGAAACTTCCAGATGGCTACTATCTCGAATGGGGCGGAAACTTTAAGAATCTGGAGCAAGCTAGATCCAGACTTTTGATCTTAGCACCGATTGCATTGGCACTTGTTCTCATGATGATTTACGCGGCCTTTGGAAGCGTAGCTCAGACCTTTCTCATATTCGCTTGTATCCCCATGGCCCGGGTCGGTGGAGTCATCGGTCTGATTTTGAACGGTCTTCCGTTTAGTATTTCCGCAGGCATCGGGTTTATTGCGCTCTCGGGGATCGCCGTCTTAAATGGAGTAGTGCTTGTTAACTTTTTTAATCAACTACAAGCCGAAGGGAAAACTGGAAAGGAACTTGTTCTTTCTGGAACGCTTGTCAGGCTTCGCCCGGTGTTAATGACAGCACTTGTTGCGGTCTTTGGGTTCATTCCAATGATGATCTCGACGGGCATTGGTGCAGAGGTGCAAAAGCCACTCGCTTCAGTTGTCATCGGTGGAATCATTTCTTCGACGCTTCTAACATTGATCGTGCTTCCCATTTTATTTTCGAGATTTGAGTCAAGAATGAAAGGTCGCGTAGCGCACTAAATTAACTAACCGGGGTAGCTTTCGCTACCTCAAGAAAAGGAAGATTTTATGAAAAAGGCAGTTTTGACCGCAATAATGTTGTCGTTTGCTTTCGGTATCAACGCCCAAGCTGGCGAAGAACATAAGCACTCAAAAAAAGAAAAGCAGAACCATTCTGAAAAAGTACATAAATGCGAAAAGTGCAAAAAATCGGAGAAGGACTGTAAATGCGACGAGAAGCACCAAGATCACGAGCATTCAGATGAAACAAAGGACGAGACCAAGAAAGAGACGAAGTAACCTATTAAATTACATGGACAACAATACAGGAAGAAACCATCAGGATCTTTGATGATCCTGATTTTTAAGAGGGATTGATGGAAAAGACGGAACGCCAAGACAATTGCTGCAATTCAGATTCGCCTAGAGTTGAGAGTAAGATTCTGAATCATATCGAGGGGTCATCTGTCTCAACATTCTCCGTGTTGGGTATGGACTGCGCTGATGAAATCGCAGCGATTCAAAAATCTCTCACGCATTCAAAGATTGCAAAAGTCACAGCAAACTTAATGACGTCGCAAGTTTCCGTTGAGCATGATCCTTCCTTTAAAAAAGAAGAGATAGTCGCTTTGATCAATAAATCTGGAGTTAAGGTTCAGGAAACTTCTCGGCAGCTTTCGTTTGTTGCAGCAAACAAAAATAGAGTCATACTTGTAAGTCTCTCCGGTGCATTCCTGGTTATTGGCCTTATTTTTCAATGGTTCTTGGAGTTACCAACTGCGTGGCTTTTTTCGATTTACCTAGCGGCAACACTCACTGGTGGAACCCTGATATTTCCAAAAGCTGTTCGCGCCCTGAAGCAACGAAGCCTCGACATGAACGTGCTCATGACCATGGCAGCTGTCGGAGCATTTGCCATTCGCGAATATTCGGAAGCGGCGGCGGTCGTTTTTCTTTTCTCTTTAGCGGAGATGCTAGAGGCCTTTAGTGTGGCCAGGGCAAGAAAAGCCATTAGAGAAGTCCTGTCGATCACTCCTCAGGTCGCAAACCTGGTCGCGGAAAATGGGAACATTAGCTCGACGCCAGTCGAGGAGATTGCTGTAGGTCAGAAAATACTCATTCGGGCAGGAGATAGAGTTCCACTTGATGCATTGATCGTTGAAGGTTCTTCTTACCTTAACCAAGCACCCCTCACGGGCGAATCGCAACCTGTGTCCAAGGGCGTTGGGGATACTGTGTTAGCTGGAACCGTCAATGAAAGTGGTAGCCTAACTGCGACTGTCAGCCACGGCTTTAAGGACACAAAGATCGCGGGCGTTATTCGTTTGATCGAGGAAGCTCAAAGTAAGAAAGCTCCGTCGCAGCTGTTTGTGGACAAGTTTGCCAAAATTTATACGCCTATCGTAACCCTTGTTGCGTTACTAGTGTTTCTGGTCCCTCCACTGCTATTTTCTCAATCGTGGGATCTGTGGTTTTATAGGTCGCTGGTATTTCTGGTTATCGCATGCCCTTGTGCTCTCGTCATTGCCACACCGGTTTCAGTTGTGTCGGCACTAACGGCACTCGCAAAGAACGGTGTTCTAGTAAAGGGAGGCGTCTATCTTGAAGCCCTCGGAAAACTACGCGCCATTGCCGTAGATAAAACCGGAACTATCACCGAAGGGCGTCCCAAAGTTGTTTCTGAAAAAACTTGGGGATCATCCAAAACAGAAGAGTTCATGCAAGTCGCTCTTTCGCTAGAAAAACAATCCAATCACCCTTTAGCTAAGGCAGTGGTTGAATTCTGTGAGAGCAAACATGCGACCGACTCCCCAGTATCAAATCATAAAGTTATACCGGGCAAAGGTGTTGAAGGCTCTATTGGCTCACATCACTATTTCGCTGGAAATCATAAGCTCGCTCATGAACTAAATGTATGCAGTCCTGAAGTCGAAAAGTATCTTCAGACTCTCGAAGATCAAGCTCAGTCGGTTATGATCGTCGGACATAAACCTCACGCTGGTTGTGAGGGTGAAATTCTAGGAATTCTGGGCCTCGCCGACAAACCTCGCGAAGGTGTCGGAAAGGCAATCGAGAATCTACACCGTGTTGGAATTAAAGAAGTTCTGATCTTGAGCGGCGACAACCAAAGAACTGTCGATTCGATTGCGAAAATCGTCGGGATTGATAAGGGTCGTGGAGATCTCCTGCCTGAAGACAAAGTTTTTGAAATCCAATCCCTCACAAAACAATATTTTTACGTTGGTATGGTCGGCGACGGAATCAACGATGCCCCAGCCCTTGCTCAAGCCTCCATTGGAATTGCGATGGGTGCCGCTGGTACGGATGCCGCAATTGAAACAGCCGATATTGCTTTAATGACGGACGACCTTGGACAACTTGCGAGAGCTATTCAGCACGGCAGAAAAACATTAGGAATTATTCGCTTCAACATCGGATTTGCACTTGTAATCAAAGCTGTCTTTATTGGCCTAGGTGTCTTTGGTTTATCAAATCTGTGGCTTGCGGTGGCTGCTGACATGGGAGCATCGCTGATCGTGATCGCAAATTCGCTACGACTTCTGGGTATGAATTCAGAAACTCATTCGAGTTAAAAAAGGGAATTTTGAAATGATATTCAATCCGCTCTCAAAAATGCTGGCTTCAATTATTCTCATGACTTCAGTTGAATCAGCTCTAGGACATGGTGACGATGGAGTAAAAGAGCATAAAAAAGAAGAAAAAGTCGCGGTGCGAATCGCCCCTTCAAAATCGAGCATATTAGATTCACTTTCAATTGAGCAGATTCTGAAGAGCAAGCAAGTACCAGATGATGTTTTAATCGTGACCTGCTCACTTTCAACAGCTCCATGTCGAGGAATTTCTATCGGACTTTTCGACTCAAATGGATCGCAAATTTTCTCAAGTAATACTGGATTAAACGGTTTTGTTGGCTTTCAGGGACTGAACAAAGACGACTCATACACAGCTCGTATCAAAAGCGAAAAATACATTGGAGAAGTCATTGTTCGGTCCGGAGTGAATCAAAGTTTAGTAGGAGATCGAAAGTGATATGAAGGGGCAGAAACTTGATTTGGCAAATGCGTTTAAGTCTGAGATCGAATCTGCGTTGCTAAGTAAAAGGCAAGGCAGGAAGGATCTTGAGTGGTCGCATTTGGAAAGAGCGCATATTCTAGGACAGTTTCACGCATTGTGGCATCTTCGGGTTCACGTCTTAATGATCAAGTACAGTGTTCGATACTGCAATTTGAAAGAGTTTTTAGGGCAACTCCCTCGAATTTTTCTGGCAATGCCGGGCTCGATAACTGGATTAGCGCCCGTAGGAAATACCGGCGGTTCAGACGTTGGGATATTTCAGGCAATGGAAATACCTGAGGACCTTCGAGGTTATCTCGAGGTCCAATCGTGACAGAAAAAAGATGGCAGAGAAGATTTTTTATTAAGGACTTGGCTCGATACAAAAGATTACTTGTCTATGTAGCTCTGTGTTCAGCTATTCTCCTCAGTTCTACAATACCTGAAATTGATTTTTGTTCTTCAAGCAGCGCACAATCGAATTCGGTTGGTGCTGGAAATATAAGAATGGTCACTGCTACCGACGCTGAGAATCTAAAGACCGATCCTACTCCAGAAAATAAGCATAAAAAATCCGACAAAGAACATTTGTTCTGTCACCTGGGGCACACGTGTCGCCTTGTTTTTAATAAAACAATTTATTTCGAGTTGCCCAGTTTTACTGGCGTTCAAGCCGAATTCCTGATTTTGGAATTCCAAGAGCCCGAACTTGATGGACCATTTCGTCCTCCACAACTGTCGTCTTAATGAAGACTAAATACCCTGATCAGTTCTACAAGGAATTTCGCGCAGAAATGAGGCGCAGAGTTCTTAAAATTAATTTATTTTTGGAAGGAATTTTTATGAAAAAACTTATGTCAATGGCAGTTCTATTTATGTTTTTAGTTGGATGTACCACTATGCAGGGGTTTGCTCCAGCCGACGCGACCTCAGAAGGAATACGATTTAAGTACGGCTCTTCGCGAGGCATAAAATTAGGCGATAGAATAATCGCCTACAAACGAACTCCGTCGAATAGTAGACGAGGATTTTCCTATATTGACGCCGGAACTCTGACGGTGACTAAAGTTGAAAAGGATTTTGCTATCATGAAAAAAGATGGGGAATTTGAAGTCAACGAAACTACCAGCTTTGCTCGAGAATAATCGCGATTGGACAGGGGCTTTCTTTCGGAAGGCCCCTGCCTTTTTAACCGAGAAAAAGATCAGCTCAGAGCCGATCTTTCAGTAGCCAGGTTACAAGCTGAATTACTAATACGACGAGCGCCACAATCCACGCACGCTTGATTCCAAGAACCAGCCGATAGTCTTTCATTTGAAGCTTCAGATTCATTTCGAGAGTAATGTAGTTGTTTTGATTTTGTTCCATAAACGATCTCCTTTTAACCGAGCCGAAGGCAAGAGAAGGAGGCGTTTTGTGGGGCAAAATTCAATTTCTACTCACATGTTCCGAAAAGGTCAGTTTGACGATGCTGGTTGGCTCTCGCTTTGAGCCGAGGAAGTTTCCTCAATTAAGCTTTCCCGTGAATGCTAGTTTGCCCTTCGAAGTATTGTTTTTGGACGCTCCCTACTAAGCCCATCTTATTCCTCCCTTTGCAGGCACCTCGCCAGTCGCTTCGCTTGGTGGCATGGTACCTGCCGCTACCGCACCTCTCGGGTGCTCACGTTACGGTCGGAGCCGGGCTTCTGCGTTCGCTATCTTCTCTCTTCGGGGGCCTCATCACTCGTGACGGCCCCACTCGATAGAGCGGGGAAAAAATAAAAACAACTTTCAAAGGAGAAAGTCATGAATTCACAAGTACAAACAAAAACATCGGAAACGGTTCAGGCCCAGGGCTTCATCGCAGACGCCAAAGTTTACATGAACCAAGACCGGGGAACTCTCACGCATTTGTTCGGCAACGATATGCGAATTGAAATGCCAATCAATCTCTACAAGAAGATTCTCGGACTTCCGTTCGAAAAAGCAGTCCGCAACAAAACTGAAGAACGAAATAATCGTGCATCCTTCGGACTTGTTGCCACACCGTCAATCTTTTCTCTAAAGATGGGCAGTACCTAGTTCATAGAGTTTTGGAATTCGCGTTTCCAAACACATCAACTATTACAAACAAATATTCGGCGTTGAATATACTCCGAAAGCTCGCCCAGCTTAGGCTGGGTTTCATACTCGGTAGGCTTTGGCCTACCGAGTAGATCTAAAATTATCGACAAGGTTACAAGTAACCTTTTCTTCTTTTTGATTCGCAATCTTCACACCTTTCAAATTTCAATTTCTCTTTCATTGAGTCCCGCCAGTCTCCTTCAGAGCCTGTCATGCCTCATGATCGTCCTGTTCGGACTAACAGAGAAATCGAGCAATGTGCGCCAATCACTCCTAATTTTTCCCCCGCCAAGCAAGCTTGGTGCGTACCTGGCGGGCGAAAAATGTTTTTTAAACCAGAAATAGGAGAAATTTATGAAGTCGCAGATTGAAAATCTTTTGAAACAACTTGCAGTATTAAAGTCGATTCCGTTTTGCTATGGATGCTATTCGGAAGCACGTAGTGGAGTTTGTGCTCAGTGCGGATCAGATGACTTGATGAGAATGGTTTCAGGTGTTGGATGTGAATACGGTTATGATTGGATTTTTACAGACATCCTTTCAGGTTTTGATCCCATCAACGACGACGAACTCTTTGAGGAATCGATGCGTGACTGTTATCCAGAAACTACTCAAATAGGTTGGCTTAAATACGATACGGTTCTAGCTATCAAAGAGCTTGATCCGGTATCTTGGAGCATGGCGAAATCTGAATGGATTGATTCCGAAGAAAGTGACGAGCGCATTGTTAGTTTCGACAACGGCTCTAGCTACTATGACGTTTCTTCGCTTCAAGAAGAATTAGAAGCCGCTTTAGCCGAGTTCACTGAGTCTAGTCCCTAAGTTCAATTATTATAAGATTACACAAAATTGTTTTTGTGTGTGCTTTCAATATGAACTCAGCAAAGCAATCATCAGGTATGGATTCGGCTTCGGTTAGAGGCTGACTCCATTGCCGGTACTAGTCCGGTCACAGCCCCATCTTAACCTTCAATGCATTGAAAGTCTCAATTTGAAAAACTATATGTTTTACTGATTTAATTTGCTATTAGCATAATTGTATCATAGTTTATGTAGTATGAAATCAAATCTAGCAGGTCTAGGTAAAAAGGAGCGTTCCCAACTAGCGACCGTTTTAAAGGCATCGCCAGCGGTGATAACGCCTAAGCAGGTAGCACTCGCGCTACAAATTGAGAGAAGCAAAGCGGCCCAACTCCTTGCGCTTTGGAGCAAAAAGGGATGGGTGTCACGAATCAAGCACGGTGTCTACATACCGATCTCGCTACAATCGAGTACTACAGAAATCATGGCTGATGAGCCCTGGGTTATCGCGAAGAGTCTTTTTAGTCCTTGTTATGTCGGCGGCTGGAGTGCCGCAGAACATTGGGATTTTACCGAACAGATTTTCAATTCCGTCATGATATTTACCACAAAAAAAGTAGCCACAAGAGACATGGATCTAAACGGTGTTCGGTTCACTATAAAAACAATTAAGCCCGAACGCATTTTTGGAATGAAAACTATTTGGCTTCAAAATCAAAAAGTTGAAATCTCCGATCCAAGCCGAACTATCGTTGATGCGTTTAATGATCCCGCAACCGTAGGCGGAATGCGGATGGCGTCTGACATGCTTGATCGCTATATGCGCTCTGAGCACAAAAATCTTGAGCTTCTTTTTGAATCAGCTCGAAAAATGAAAAACACCGCGATCTTTAAGCGCCTGGGCTTCGTTTTTTCCGTAAAATGGAAAGATGAATCTAAATTTATTCATAACGCTCGCAAATCAATTAAATCAGGCTATTCACAACTTGATCCGGCTGTGCCGGGAAAAACCTTAGTTACGCAATGGGGATTATGGGTTCCTTCAGATTGGAAGAAGGAGATCGCTAAGTGATTGCCATAGATGAAATCAGGGAATTTGCGGCCAAGGTGCAACTCACAAATCTGGTTGTCGAAAAAGACTACGCCCTTGGCTGGCTACTTTGGGGAATCAATCAGCATTCCGTTGCAAGCGCTGATTGGGTTTTCAAAGGTGGTACATGCCTTAAGAAATGTTATTTTGAGACTTATCGTTTTTCTGAAGATCTTGATTTTAGTTACATCGGAAGTAGTCAGCCAACGGTAGAGAGCTTGATTGGCATACTCACCGAGGTTTCCGATATTATCCTTGAAGCATCGGGAATCGAATTTCCGAAAGCTTCCATTCAGTTTGAAATATTTAAAAATCCGCGAGGCTCTCTTTCTATTCAAGGCGGCATAAAATATCGCGGCCCCGTAAGACCCCAGGTTGGTCTTGGGCTCATGCCGAGAATAAAAATTGACCTGACACTTGATGAGCCTCTTGTTAATCCGGCGATCATTAGACGTGTTGACCATCCTTACAGCGATGGACCCGCCGATGGCATTTCAATTTTGTCTTACGACTATGAAGAAGTTTTTGCCGAAAAAGTAAGGGCGCTCGCACAAAGACTTCGTCCGAGGGATCTGTATGACGTCATTCATCTATTTCGTAGAATGGATCTCAATCCGAATCAATCTAAGGTGAGAGCTGTTCTTAAAAGCAAGTGTGAACTTCGAGGCATTGAGCCACCGACTTTCGAGTCTATTGAAACACATGAAAACAGACGGTCTCTTGAATCAGAGTGGAATAGCCAGCTCCGCCACCAAATTCCAATTTTGCCCAGCTTTGAAAGCTTCCTACAGGAGCTTCCTGATGTTTTGAATTGGATCGAAGGAGCCGAAGCTTCGGAACTAGAAGTTATAGGAATGACCGGCGAAGGAGAGCAAGAAGCGCAAACTGCGCAAGAATCAATAACGTCACTTTTTGTTCCCGGCCCTCTGGCGTCATATCTAGATCGCATTAGGTTTGCGGCAGCTAGCCGTTTAAAAGTGCGTCTTGGATACAACGGAGAGTACAGAATCATTGAGCCCTATTCGCTGGCTAGAAGTTCTGACGGCAACCTTTTACTTCGAGCAGTGCGATCAGACAGTCAAGAAACTCGAAGCTACCGATGGGACCGAATTGAATCAGTTGAGGTTACAGACGCGAGCTTTACGCCAACGTATGTTGTAGAAATAACTTCAGCGGGGCATTTACCAATTCACCAGCTATCTAGAAACACGAGTCCAGGCCGAACCTCCAACAGAACAAGATCAACCTATGGACCGACTTATGTTTACAGGTGTGGCGTTTGCGAAAAAAAGTTTAGGCGAAAATCCATGAGTTCTAAGCTCAACGCGCATAAAAACAAATACGGCACAAATTGTTCAGGACGATATGCAATTTTCGAAAGAACTGAGTAACAACACTTTTTATTTTCACATCCTCAGCTCTTTTAAGAACGAGAAAATCGCGAGTGTCGAAATTTGCTTTCGCCACTCGCGATTTGACTAGACTACTCTGCTTAATAAATTGTTTTCCGTTCCCAACTTGTGCGCAGAAACAAAATTAAAATATTCTTCCGTCATCATAAAGCCTGTGAACTCGTCCTTCGAAATTGGACCATTAAGTGCAACCCACTTTTGCCTTAGAATCTCTTTTCGATCTTCGTTCGTCAGCGATTGATCTTGCAGCTTTTGATATCATCCTCTGATACAAGATCCAGCGCAAGACTCAGCAAATGGTCGATCTTCACCCGGCGACCCACTTTTTTCTTATTTGCCAACAGCAGAATTCGTTCTGCTTTCTTTTGAATCTCGGAATTAATACGAACCGATTTTGCTCTCTGATTAATTTTTAAAGTATTTTTTGCGATTTTAGATTCCATTTTTGACTCCGTTTAAAATTAGTTTGATTCGAGGTTTGCAAAAAATTGCGACTATTGCGCTCTTAAAACTGCGACAGTTTGCTTTGGAATCTGTCGCATCATCTGGGATAAAATTGCACGAACGGCACAAAGCTGTTCGTCGTCAAGTTTCTCGACCATTGCGTGACAATCATCGAGCGGACTCGTCACAGGCGCTCTACCCATGATTTTATTAAATTCATCCATTGTGTAGCCGTAGGCCTTCACGAGCTGCTCAATTCGGTAATCAGGAAGGCTCAACTTCTGATTCTCAAATTGGCTAATGGCTACGTGGGACACACCGATCATTGCGGCGACTTGGCGCATAGTGAGTTCTGAAGACTCACGCATTCGTCTCATCACGGTCGTTAGACTTTTTTCTTTTGTCTTTGCGGTCGTTAACATGGTTACTCCTCGTTTGTTGTTTCACTTTCCAACATTCGATGCGGTAACAACGAAACGCTTATCTACTGCGGGTTTCGCGGGATCTAACCAAGTAACCAATCATTTCGAAAAACCAGAGTTTTCGCTAGGGAGGCCTAGCCCAAACTAAGCCCAGATTTAGCCAAACTCGGGTGATTTTGCGTGATTTCGTGTGACGTTGGTCGGTTTTTGACTTTGAACGCTTCGTCCGAACTCTCTTAAAATTCATTAGACCAATTAAATACTTACGGAGTGTTCCCAGGAGCGGGTTTTGTGAGCTTACTTTTCGAGGTAAAATGGCGGGGTGGAAGGGACTCGAACCCTCGGCCTTCTACGTTATAACCAACTTAACTACCACCCCGCAAGACGCGAAAAAGGATTTATTTATATCTAGGACCTGTGACATGAT
Organism: Bdellovibrionales bacterium; assembly: GCA_016713585.1. GTDB lineage: Bacteria > Bdellovibrionota > Bdellovibrionia > Bdellovibrionales > Bdellovibrionaceae > JADJOV01. Next base: position 42,208 of record JADJOV010000010.1, read on the forward strand.
CAAGAGAAATTTGCGAAAATTGTTGTTTCATTCGGGTAAATTTAATTATGATATGGGTCGTTTAACATATTTCGAGAGATGAGGTTTATAATGCGTCTACATTCTGCAAGGTTTGCCCTGATTCTAAGTACAGTGCTGACTTTAGGACTTCCAGCATCGCTTTGTTTGGCCGAAACTGTCCCATTTAAGATTTCCGGAATGACTTGTCAGGCCTGCGTCAAATCAGTTAAAGCTCAAGTCTGTTCCCTGAAAAGCGTCAAGAAGTGTGAGGTTGAAGTTGGCAAAGTCGTGTTAACTTCAAAAGACGGCCAGACTATTGATCCCCAAGAAGTGGCCAAGGCAGTCAAAGCGGCGAGTAAAGACTTCGACATTATCAAACCATAATCAAGCCATAACCATAACCAAACCTTAACCATCACTGCTGGGATGACGTTTGACTTCTCGACGGTAAAGCCAAATGATACACATAATATGAAAAAAAGAGTTCTTGTTATTGAAGATGAAGAAGATTTGAGAGAGGTTATCAAAGACCTCCTCGAAATTTTAGGCGTTGATATTGATCTTGCGGTGGATGGACTTGAAGGAATAGAGCTACAGAAGGCTCATTCTTACGACTTAGTTATTAGTGATTTGAAAATGCCTCGCTGCTCTGGCCTCGAGGTCCTTAAATGGATGCGAGGTCAAAATATTCAAACCCCTGTTATTTTTCAAACTGGCCACGGGTCTGCAAAGTTGATGGAGGATTCTTCAAATACTGGAATTCTGGCCGTTCTTGAAAAGCCCTGGGACCATGAGGTCTTAATGGATCTAACTACAAAGGCCCTCGGCCTGTGACAAACCTTCTTTGGGTGGACCTTGAAATGACAGGTCTCCAGGTAGAGCGTGATGTTGTCATTGAAGTGGCGGCCCTCGTCACAGATCTAAATTTTAACGAGCTCACATGCTATGAGGCGGTCGTGAAGCAATCACAGACGGCACTTGAGCAAATGGATTCATGGAATCAAGAGCACCATAAGGCTTCAGGACTGCTTGCAAAGATCCCCTCAGGCAAGGATCCACTTCTAGTTGAACGGGAGCTGGTGGAGCTCACCAAACGTCACTTTCCTGACCCTAAGTCTAAGCCAGTTTTGGCGGGAAACTCAATTTCCCAGGATCGCGCGTTCATCGATAGATACTTTAAAAACCTCGCAGGCCTTCTCCACTACCGAATGCTTGACGTAACAGCTTGGAAGATTATTTTTCAAAATAAATATAAAAAAGAATTCAAGAAAAAACAAGCCCACAGAGCTCTTGATGATATTCGCGAAAGCATTGAAGAGCTTAAATTTTATTTAAGCTTTGTGAAGCCTGACTAGTTTGGTCTTGAGCCCCTAAAACATCCAAGAGGGCCTTTTCCTGAGGATAACGGATTAACATATTCAGAAGAGCCACCGTCGAAAAAATCACATAAATTCGTAAATCATTTTCAAGAACGGTCAATAACAGTCCGAGAAAACCAATCCCCTCAAGCATAATCATGCCAACAAGATAGGAAACCCAGTAGAAACTTAAAATCTGTGACGGATCCTTTGCTCCTTTTTTCATTTTATCTCTAAAAAGAACTCCGGGAATTAATCGACTCAAGATCAACAATAAAATGGACAGACCGAAATAGACAACTCCCGGAAACCGCGTAAAACTTCCCACAAGGCTTCCAACTTGCCCCCCGGAGTCGAAATTAAGACCGAGAACACTCATTAACAGAAACCCATGGATAAATATGGGCAAGCAAAGTGCTCCCCATACAATTCTCAACTTCAATAAAGACTCTTTAATATTTGAGCTCATCTCTTCTCTTAATAACGATAATGTTCAGGTTTAAATGGACCCTCTGGGCTCATGCCCAAATACTTTGCCTGTTTTGTTGAGAGCTTTGTGAGCTTCACTCCTAATTTCTCTAAATGAAGGGCCGCAACTTTCTCATCCAAATGTTTTGGCAAGCGATAAACATCAATCTCTTGGTATTTGTCACGGTTAGAAAAAAGTTCCATTTGCGCCAACACTTGGTTGCTAAAAGAGTTACTCATTACAAAACTTGGATGGCCCGTTGCGCATCCCAAATTTACGAGGCGCCCTTGAGCCAACACAATCACCTGCTTACCATTTTTCAGCATATGAATATCGACTTGTGGCTTAATCTCGCGACGCTTGGAATTCTTATTCAACCAAGCCATATCAATTTCTAAGTCAAAGTGTCCAATGTTACACACAATTGCGTTATTTTTCATTTTCTGAAAATGCTTCTCCGTGATGATATCGCAGCAACCAGTTGCTGTAACGAAGATATCCGCTTCTGGCGCAGCCTCTTCCATTGTGGTCACTTGATAACCTTCCATGGCCGCCTGGAGCGCACAAATGGGATCAACCTCACAGATCAACACTCGAGCGCCAAACCCACGCATCGAGGCAGCTGAACCTTTTCCAACATCGCCAAAACCTGCCACAACAATTGTCTTACCTGCAACCATGGTATCAGTCGCACGCTTAATCCCATCTGCTAGAGATTCTCGGCAACCATAAAGATTATCAAACTTAGATTTTGTGACACAATCGTTCACATTAATGGCCGGCATTTTTAGTTTGCCCTCTTTGAGCATTTTCTCAAGATTATGGACTCCCGTCGTGGTCTCTTCAGAGACCCCAATGATTTTCTTGACCATTTTTGCATAAGCAGGCTCGTGCATCATATTGGTTAAATCGCCGCCATCATCCAAGATAAGGTTATAACCTTCGGCGCCCCAGCCTTGAATCGATTGCTCGATGCACCAGCGGTACTCTTCCTCGGTCTCGCCCTTCCAAGCAAAAACAGGAATTCCTGCTGCCGCCACAGCCACAGCTGCATGGTCCTGAGTTGAAAAAATATTACACGAAGACCAACGAACTTGGGCCCCAAGATGAGTCAGTGTCTCCATCAGAACTGCCGTTTGTATTGTCATATGCAGACAGCCAGTAATTCTAGCCCCCTTCAGTGGCTGCTGTTTGCCGTATTCTTTACGAAGAGACATTAATCCTGGCATTTCTGTTTCCGCAATTTGAATTTCTTCACGACCCCAACGGGCCATATCAGCAAAGACCTTTCCATCGTCCATGGCTGCCTGACACACTCGATAATCAGCAACTCTCGTTTTTCCTGAGGATTTCATTACATTACCTTCTATTTTATGATTCAATTTATGCCCGGTTTTAGCAGTAGTTTTTGCAGCTGTTTTATTAACGACTTTATGTTCTGAATGAATTCCCATTTTAAGTAGATCCTTTTCTGAGTGATATTTTTAACAATTTTCTTAATAATTGCTTTTTAAATCGCCTTCTAACATGACGGAAAACTAGGCCAGAGTCAAAATTTCGTATCCAGTGTCCGTGACTAACACGGTATGTTCAAATTGAGCTGACAACTTCAAGTCCTTAGTCTCATAATATTTTATGGAAGAGCCCTGAATTGGCTTCTCAATAACCTCTTCCCTTCCTTGATTGACCATAGGTTCCACCGTGATGCAGTGGAAAGGGATCAGCTTATCGCCCTTCCCCTTCTTTCCCCACGAGGGCACGAAGGGCTCTTCGTGAAAAGTTCGACCCACCCCATGCCCACCTATCTCCTTGACCGTAGTATAACCCTTTCGGGTGACAAACTTATTGATCTCAAAACCAATATCCCCGGTCATCCCATAAGGAGTAATGGCTTCAATCCCCTTTTCCATGGCCAGTCTGGCAGCCTCAACAAGGTCAAGAACCTCAGCGCCGACCACTCCAACACAAAAAGTCTTTGAAGTATCCCCAAAAAAACCATCCAGCTTTGATGTGACATCGACGTTTATGATATCGCCCTCCTTAAGTGCCGTCTGATCTGGAATCCCGTGACAAACAACATTGTTAATTGAGGTACAAACTGATTTTGGAAACCCGTGATATCCGAGAGGAGCCGGTATAGCTCCCTTCGTCAAAGTGTAATCATAAACAATTTTATCGATTTCGTCAGTGGTCATACCCACGCGAATAAGCTTTCCCACATAAAGGAGAGTTTCAGCAGCCAGGCGGCAAGCCTTTTCCATTTTCTTTATTTCATCCAGAGAGAGTGGGCGAATCGACATGTCTGAGGTCTAGCTTGGGCCAAAGCAAAAGTCCAGCGCCACGGCGGTTTTTCAGAGATTTTTTTTCTTGAACCTTGAGAGTCACAAAAAAGAAGGCCCCAAGAACTTGGGGCCTCAATGGAAGCTAGAATCTATTTCAAATGCTTGCTAACGATCTTTGTCATCTCAAACATATTGACTGTTGCTTTACCGAAAATTGCTTTCAGCTTGTCATCAGCATTGATGTTCCTTCTGTTCTTAGCATCTTGAAGATTGAACTTCTTAATGTAAGCCCACAATTTTTTGACAACTTCAGTTCTTGGCAATGGTGTTGCGCCAACGACTGCTGCCAAAGTTGTACTTGGAGTCAACGCTTTCATGAAAGCTGGATTTGGCTTTCTTTTCGCAGCGGCTTTCTTAGGAGCAGCGGCTTTCTTAGGAGCTGCAACTTTTTTAGTTGCTGCTTTTGGAGCTGCTTTTTTTGCAGCGACTTTCTTAGTGGCTTTTTTTGCTTTTGCCATTTTTCTTATTCCTCCGTTTGTTTAGGTCCTCTATGAGACTCAGTGTAACCAAGTCTCGCCGTTTGTCCAAAAAAAAATGCGCTGAAGTAACTTTTTTTTTATTTTGCCTCTGAAAAGCTTTTCTCGACTCTCGTTTCCCCTCGAAGAAACCGAGAAGTTGGCTATGAACTTACAAAGTTTTCAGCAGATTCTCGCCGAAAAGCTTGCTGGGACTGAGGTCCCCAAAGGCCGCATTTCTCACCCAGTTTCTGATACATCAAAACATATGAAACCAGCCATAGGTGCAGATCACATGGCATTTCTGTTGGGACAAATTCAACCCCTGAAGCCATCGAGTTTTCAACTTAAAAGGTATCCGCGGCCCCCCAGACAACCCCATTCCCTCAATGAAAGTCAGAGTCATGCACTCTGTTACTTTAACGCAAATGGCGCAATGCTGCCCCCAGACCTGACTGCACCGGAACTCAAGGCGGCTTACCGAGCTCTTGCTCGCCGCTTTCACCCTGACAAAAAAGGAGGCTCTCAGGCCTCCTTTATAGAACTCAAATTGTCATATGATAGGCTGAAAAGCCTCTTTACTGGATGTTTCTGAATCGCACCCGCTTAGGGGTCGCCAAATCGCCAAGACGTTTTTTACGATCTTCCTCATACTCAGAATAACTTCCAGGATAGAAGCTCACCTGAGAATCCCCCTCAAAGGCCAGTGTGTGGGTGCAAACACGGTCCAAAAACCAGCGATCATGGGAAATAATCACTGCGGAACCGCCAAACTGTAACAAAGCTTCCTCAAGGGCCCGCATTGTATTGACATCAAGATCATTCGTTGGCTCATCCAGAAGAAGCAGATTCGCGCCTTGCTTAAGAATCTTGGCGAGATTGACCCGATTCCTCTCCCCGCCCGAGAGAGTCCCCACTTTTTCTGCTGATCGCTTCCAGAAAAGTTAAACCAAGACACATACTGCCTAGAGGGGACCTCTCGACCTCCCAAATGAATAACCTCTTGCCCCTCGGAGAGTTCTTCAAAAACCGTCTTTTCTGGGTTCAGGGACTCCCGCGTTTGATCAACGTAGGCAATTTTAACCGACTCCCCAACCTTAAAGGATCCAGAGTCTGGCTTATCTTGCCCAGTGATCATTCGAAATAGTGTTGTTTTCCCAACCCCATTTGGTCCTATCACCCCAACAATAGCCCCTCGAGGAATCGAAAAGCTCACCTGATCCAAAAGTAGCTTATGGCCAAAGGCCTTTCGCACATTCTGAGCTTCAACCACGAGCTCACCAAGGCGAGGCCCTGGCGGGATATAAATAGACAGCTCTTGCATACGATCTGCCGAAGGCTCCTTCAATAAAGTTTCGTAGGCCGAGATCCTGGCCTTCGACTTCGCCTGCCGAGCTTTTGCCCCACCGCGAATCCACTCAAGCTCTCGCTCAAGGGTTTTTGAACGTTTCGACTGCTCTTTTTGTTCGATGGCCAACCTGCGATCTTTTTGCTCTAACCATGAAGAATAATTCCCCTTCCAAGGAATCCCCTCCCCTCGATCAAGCTCCAGAATCCAGCCTGCTACATTATCCAAAAATATCGATCATGGGTCACGGCGATCACAGTCCCAGGAAACCTGGCCAAATATTGCTCAAGCCATCCAACGCTTTCTGCATCCAGGTGATTGGTTGGCTCATCCAAAAGCAAAATATCTGGCTGACTCATCAAAAGTCGACAGAGGGCCACTCGACGTTTTTCACCGCCAGATAGGTTCTCAACCTTGAAGTCTCCATCTGGACAACGAAGAGCATCCATGGCCATTTCAATTTTTTGATCCACTTCCCAACCATTGAGGGCTTCGATTTTCTCCTGAAGAGCTCCTGCTTTTCAATCATTTCATTCATCTTGTCTGGATCCAAATCAGGATCGTTGAACTTCTCGGAGATCTCGTTGAATTCTTTCATAATTCTCGGAAGTTCACCCATGCCCGAAAAGATATTTTCTTTAACCGTCAATTGGGGATCAAGCTTAGGCTCCTGCTCGAGATAGCCCACCTTGAGAGCGCGCGCCGGAAACGCTTCGCCAATAAAATCATGGTCAACTCCAGCCATAATTTTAAGCAGTGTCGACTTCCCCGAACCATTCAAGCCGAGGACTCCAATCTTAGCCCCATAAAAATAAGACAAATATATGTTTTTTAAAACGTAGCGATTGGGTGGATAAACTTTCGAAACACCCTTCATTGTATAGATAATATCTTGAGACATAGCAATGCTCCTTCGAATTTGTTCTCGTTCAATTCAGCTATCTACCTATGCTAGTTTTTGGTTGTCAAAGCGGAACTTTCCCCTTTATGATTTTCCTTCACTATGAAAGATAAGAAAAAATCCCCAGCCAAGCTCAAGTCATGGAGCCGAATTAAGAACGATCTCGAGAGCCCTCACGACATGGGAGGGAAATTCACATATTGGCCGGACAGGACAGAACCCGAGCGAGAAAAGCCAAACCCGCTCTGGGAATCTGAACCAAGAGCAACTTCAAAAAATAAAGAAGCTCCTGAATTCAATCACCCAGCAGCTCGATGCTCTTTCCAATAAGGTATAACTTGAACTGGCCATTGGACTGCCAATTGGCCAGGAATTTGGACTGCCAATTGTAATCTGAACTGACAACTCACTTTATTTTTAATTTCGCCTTAACAAGGGCCAGACCCATTTGCGCCAGCGGGATAAGTCCGATCTCTTCGAGCTTTTTTTCCACTTTTTCATTTTCTGCAGCCCTTGAGAAGCCGCGACTTGAGCCCACGGATTACCTAGGGGCAAGGTTCGAAAATCGCCGTCTTTGACCCAATCTTCGGCCACGGCCTCAGCCAACTCAAAAGTCTTAGGGGCTTTTTCTCGCAATAGATCACTTCCAAAAAACTCAAGACGGAACGGATCCTTATTGGAAGTCGAGTCATCGGTATTTTCGTTGATTGAGGTGGTAGTTGAAACATACTCAGCAGCTTGTTCTGTGAATATCACCTCGGCGTGCTCGTCCTTATCGGGACGACCCGGTCGACGCTTTGGTCTCTGGCCACTCGCTGCTTCCTGCTTATGAGCTTTCTCTGAAACATGACCTTTTTTTTCTCTTTTTTTCGAATCAAAATCTTTAATCGATGGCATTTGGCACCTCTTGCAGAAAAGAAATTATATGAAATCCAAAATTTCACGAGTGATCAAATCATAATCGTCTTTAACTGGACTGTTTGTTTGGAAAATATTCCTTTCGGTTCCAATGGTATTTTTAACCTCAGCCGAAGTACGAATGTAGCCTTGCATCATTTGATCGGCGAAGGAATCGATGCAGTCTTGTAAAATCTCATGACTCGACTTTTCTCGTCCATCAAAGCGAGTGAATAAGATCTTGGTTTTAAATTTGGCCCCAAAATCCTTCTGAATTTCCTCGAGCTCCTGACGGTGTTTCTTCAGCCCTAACCAAGAGAATCGATCTGGACTCATTGGCAAAACCACCAGATCTGAAGCAATGGCCACCGCCGTATTAATGGTGCTCAGTGCCGGAGCCGTATCTATCAAGATTAAATCGTAATTCTCACGAATTTGCGCCAGGGGCCCACTCACGGCCTGGGCCCAGTTCCGATTTGAATTCATCAAAACCTGATCTAAGACTGAATTGTTGAGATTTGACGGAATAATATCAATTCCGTTGCCTATTTTCTGTATCGCTTGAAAGGCGGTTACTTTTTTTTCAACAATATCAACCCAAACTGGAAGGTCTTCGCTCTCGACTCCCAGGGCAAACGTCAAGTTGGCCTGCTGGTCCAAATCGACAAACAAGACACGCGCCCCGTACATAGCCGCCCTCAACCCCATATTCAAAACCGTCGTCGTTTTCGCCACTCCTCCCTTGAGCATTTGTACAGAAACGATTTGCTGGGGATATTTGAACTTTCGCCCCTTCAGATATTGCCTAACTGCTGCCGGGGGCACCGCTTGTGAGTTCGATTGGTGACTTCCCTGGAGAGTTGCCTGCGTCTCCTTTTTTGTCTGTTGGCCCTTCAACAGCTCTCGTCGAACCTTGGCCGGCGATTCCTTAACTACAGCGGCCAGATCATTCAATGATAACATCACAATTCCCCCCTGAGATGTCCCAAAAATCAAGGACCTCGATATTCTCACCGCGGAAAAAGCTCAATGTCGAGAGCTATTGTTAAGCGTCGTGATTTAGATTGTGCTGGCGGCGTGACAGAACCCCTGTTCGAAAAGGTCTGATCAAGATTAACCTTAAAGACCGTTTTCGACAAACCCGAGGGTCCAAAGAGATCTCAGTGAAAAGTCATTTGCAAAGTGCGCTTTATAAACAGCTTCAGCTCCTGGCGCATAAGAGCTTAACAGGGTATAGTAAAAGCCTGACGTATTTTTTGGTGTAAAGTTAAAATCGAAAGTAGCATCAATTTTGTTGAAATAGATCAAATTGTCATTTGCCAACAAATTGATGGGCATTTGGGCCACCTGACCCAACGTTGTTGCATCAAATCCGAGTCCATCTTGAAGAGCCTTGACCAAAAACAGCACATTGACATTGGAGTGACCTACATCATCTGGACCTAAATAATAGGGTGCAAAAGGCCAATAACTAAAAGTGCTTCTTGGACCTGGTTTTTGCACAAAGCTAGAGGCAAAATAATTTGCAAAAAGCGTGACCCTGTCTTTATATTTTTGAGCTAGAGAGTTTCTATTATCGTGGGATAAGCACGAAGAATAATAAATAAGAGCTGTTCCAATCATTGCTCCAAAATCATAAGCGAGTGGCTTGCCCTTAAGCGGTTCTCCACCTCTAACTGGAATGTCTGAAGGATTGACATAATAACCAAAGTTAGTATTGCTAGGATCCGTACGCCAGTCTTCTTCGAAGTGAGCGAGTGTTCTTTCAAATTCAGCGATGATTTCACTCGCAATAGTACTGCCGGTTTTAGAATTTGCAAAAATCTTCCTGGCGACAATTGAATTCTCTTTCGCTAGTTTTGCAAAGTTCAGCATCGGACCATATAACCCTGCTGCGAAACCAAACCATGCATAGCGAAAATTACTGCGTTCGATCCACGCGGGGGCCAGGCGGCCGCGATAATCTCTAATACCGAGTTTGTCATCGCGATGGTTTATGAGCGAATAGGTATGATCCACTAGATTTTCGAGCCAATAAAAATCACCGGTGAGTTGAAAGTACGCTAAGTAATAATCTAAGATATATATTTCAGCCCAGGCATAGCGTCCAGATGTCTCATCGCCAACGTAAGGTGTATTTTTGTATCTGTCGCTGTCTGAACTGATATCAAGATTCTTTACGTATTGTGAATACTCAAGAGAACGGTAAGACTTAAAAGTTGGGGTTCCTGAATTGAATACAAAATAGTCAAAATACAAATAGTGATTGCCTGAAGTTAAGCCATGCCCTAGGTCTAACGTGACTTGTGGATCATTCGCTCTAAAACGAATGATCCAATGATGAATGGAGTGAAGATCTCCTTTTAAATTGGTAAAATGCTTTTTTTCTCCCTCCAGTAGGGTTGCTTCTGTTGCGGGGACGAGTGCACTGTAGTAGGCGGTGCCCGTAACATGGGCGGGGACAACAGTGAGCGTGTAGATTTGACCAGGGGTTAAATTATTAAATTGAAACTTTTGTTTTTTGGCAATACCAGGTTCGCAATTTGAACATTCGCTGTGGCCAATCCATGGACGGACAGAGTTGAGAGAACTCGATTTAAGAATAAACGTCGGTGACCTCTCGGAACTTTTAAACTCACCCCAAGAATTACTTGTGGGGATATCATCATCAGCAAAAGACCCAAAATCCTTTTTGCCAATTAGGGTCAGCTGACTCTCTGGGATATTGAGTTGCACTTGATCAAATATAAAATGATCAAAGTACAAAAAGTTGTTCCCCGAAGCTAGGTTATTGGTGAGTCGTAGCATGACTTCTGGCGAATCGGCTTTAAACAGCAATGTCCATTTTTCTAAATGCTGCAAATATCCAGTTTGGTTGAAAATCTTATTTTGCCCTGAGTGAATTTGGCCACCACTCAGTTTGGCAAAGTAATTTGTGCGCCCAACGATATAACTCGGGACAATCGTAAACCTATAAATTTCACCAGGAGTTAGATTTATAAAGCTGAACTGCTGTGCGTGAATGGCACCCAAAGTACAGGATGGGCATTGGCTGTGTCCAATCCACGGACGTATGTTATTCAACCCTGCTGTGTTCGTCGCGAGATCAACTTTCGCCGTAGGTGTCGCGAGGTGGCTCTTGAATTCGTCTGCTGAAGCAGATGAAAAAGGATATTCGAGGTCGCCAATTTTTAACCCTGGCACATGACTTTGTTTTTGAAGAGCGGAGCTGCTCATGTCATAATTGTTGGTGGTAGATTTCTCTTGGTTTGGCGAAGAATTTTGACAGGCACTTGCACATAGAAACAAGAAGCTCAGAAAAATGTGAATAGCATTAATATTGACCTTATCCGTCATTTGATTATCACCTACTGTAAAATCTTCTACACTCGTACGTTACCTGCACCATCACACTACAATCCCCGTGCCCGAATCTCCCACTGAAAACATTGGGCTTTTTCTAAGATTACATGTATATTTATTGGTAGAGTGGACAAAAATCAGTCGCCTCAAGATGATTCAATTGATAATCCTTAGCCATTTTCGAGAGTTGAACGAGTGGGGAAATCAGTTCCCGCAACCAAATAAGTTGAAAATTTGTGGAGAGCTTTAGCCCCAGTGGATTCGACATTTCCCAAAGAGGCAACATTAGCCTGATCAATGTAACTGCTTTCAATTGTTGAGGCGCCAAGACTCGCCAAATTCAACAAAAGCTGGTGACGCAAATACTTCACGAGCTTTTGGCCCCGATATTTTGGCAACATTCCAATATGGATCAGTCGACCGCGACAAATTTGACCTTTGCGAAAACAAAATCTCAAAAAGTTCAAGAAATCACTTCTTCCTTCAAAAATTTGGTTGTAGTCCAGCATTCCAAAGGCAAATCCAATTTCTTTATCACCGTCCATCAAAAATAGAAAACATCCACTCTGAAAAAGTGGAAGACTCCACTTCATAAGGTCCCAGTTTTCATCTTCTGAAAGCGGGCAAAAATCAAAATGGTTTATGAAACAGGCATTGACAAGGTGATTCATTATGGCCAACTCTGCCCGTGGTCGCAGCCGATTCAGTTTGCGGATTCGGAAGCTCTTGGGCTGCTGCCGAAGCTCGCTTTGGAGAACCTCAATTCTCTCAGAACTCATTCTTGTTTCCAAAGAGAAGTATTGACGATATATTGGAGTGATTTTCGGATTCCTAAAAAGTCTTTCAACACGAGAATTCAAGGCGGTTGTCATGACACCGATCTTCTGAGGCCTGGCAGGCTCAAAAAGCAAATCCTTGGATTGCGGGACCATTTGGGGGTGACGATCAGGCAAAGAAAACCCCAAGTAGTGGTGTCCAGCAAATGGGGCGATAAGTTGGATGCCTTGATAGTGCTTTCGCAAAGCAAGCCAAAAATTCTGAACTTGAGACTCTGTGACGTCGGCGGCAACAGCTAAACATCCAACCCCGCCCGGGGCCCCCCACTCGCCTCTCGGCAAAAACACTATTCCTGCAATTTTGAGCTTGTTGTCTAACGAAAATGTGACCTGTTCTAGGTGAAAATGGTTTTTCGTAACCAAAAACTTTCCAGTCATAAGGCGTCGATAGAAGGAATTAAAATTTGAAAAGTTCTCTTCCTGTGACAGTGTCTCTCGAAATAATTCCCAGTGCTGCGCCAAAATGCCGAGATCCATCTTCGAATTCTTCGCAAACCTTGAGACCCTAAAGTCCTCCATAGTTCTTACCCAAAAGCTTAGACAAAGTGATTTCCGTTCCCGAGTGAAGAAAGCTTTTCAACTGCGATTCGTGTTTTTTTGAGATAGTTATTCAGCTCAGCAAATGCGGTCAAAAGCGCTGCAATATCGCTATCGGAATGAAGGGCCGTCAAAGAAATTCGTAAATCTCCTTGCCCCTGAGGGACCGCTGGAAATGTGACCGAGTTGACGTACATTCCTAAGTCAAACATCTTTCGACCCGTCATGAGTGTTGTTAAATCCAATCCGATGCCCACGGGCACAATCGGTGAATCCCCAAGTGGCACGTCGAACCCTAATTGACGAAGCTCAACTCGCACATGACTAGAAACGGTCTTAAGACGTTGACGCAGAACTCGTCCCTCTGGAGTCTGACAAAGTTCAACAGCCTTTCGAGCCCCCTCGACGGCTGAGGGCTGTAGAGTTCCCGAAAAAATATAGGCTTTTGAGGTTGATCGCAGAAATTCAATGACTTCTCTCTCTCCACAAATGAAACCGCCGTAGGTTCCAAAGGCCTTCTGAAGGCTCCCAATTAAGAGAAGATTTTCAAAGCTCAAGTTAAATTCTTCCCTGACCCCACCACCATTTTCGCCATATACACCAACCCCATGGGCGTCATCCACATAGAGAATGACGTTTTCATCCTTTGCCATTTCCGAAAGCTGAACAAGAGGGGGAATATGGCCCTGCATCGAATAGACTCCATCAACAAAAAGGCAATTTCGTTCCTTTTTTGTAGATTGGATTTTTTGCTGAGTCTCGTTTAGGTCTGCAACATCCACTCGGACTATTTCAGCGCCCTTCGCCTTGGCAATCAGGCAGGCTTGGAAAATACTCGTATGGGCAAAGCGATCGACATACAAGACGCTATTCTCAGATGAAAAAAGTGCTGGAATGACTCCTGCATGAATTTGCGAAATATTGTGCCCAATCATGGTGGCTTGCGATCCAACAAGTGCTGAAATCTCTTGTTCAAGAGCCACGATATTGAAATGCGATGAAAAAATTCGAGAACATCCAGCATGGGCCCCTAGCTTTGCTAGGGCCTCTTGGGAAGCCTTAATAACTTCTGGGTGTTGATCATACCCTAAATAATTCGCAGAGCCGAAGTTGATAACTTCACGGCCATTGATGACAATTTTGCGGCCAGAAACCAATTCAGTCACCGTATGCTTGAGATGAAAATGTTCCAACAAAAACCCAAGCCGTTTGACCCTCTTAAAGTCGTCTTCCCGCATCCTCGATTGAATCAATTGACTCAAAGGTGGAGGCCTCAAGGTTTGTTTAAACAAATTCATAACATCAACTCCTCTCGGAAATTCAAGTGTTATATATACTAAATTTTTCTATCGATCGATAAAAAATCACTTCGCCTCCTAGGTATTAGGAGTCCTGTTCAATATATGGCTTATGCGTATCAAGGGTGCGGATTGGAACACGAGGACTGTCAATATTTGGAACACACCAGGTAGTAATTATAACGTATCAACGATGGAGGCATGGGAATGCGACGAATATTGCAGAAAACCCCAACACCGAGTACACAGAATTCTTGTCGGTTAGGGAGGTAAATGTGAAGATCCCATGGATATTGAGAATCTCTTTCCCACTTGCACTTATGGGTTGCTCAATACTTGGTCGGCGAATCAATTATGTCACTCAGAAAACTGAGCTCACCCAGCCCGTTTGTACTATTTGGAATTCAGTCGATGGAGCCGCCCTCATATCTGTTTTTGATGCGCAAGTCTTAGTTAAGCCACCTGGGCTGAATCAAACTCTTTTTGCGGGCCCCCCGCTGATTCCATTTGTTCCAATTCTCAATTATTCCGACAGCTTCAACGCGCACATTGAGATTCAAATACTCCCAACTGACTCTGAACCTCTTCTCTTAACCCCATCAGAAATCGAGCTTCGTTTTGATGGTCGTCCGATTAGATTTGAAATGGCTGACTATAGGTTTAAAGGTGAAACAAACCGAGAAGTCACAACAGGTCTCTTAGAAAAGGAGGATTTGAAAAAGACCGTGAGGATCAATCGACCCTATTCTTTGAATATGATTGGCAGAGTTGAACCATTGCCAGAACAAATGGAAGTCAGCTTTAGCCTGAAAAATGGAAGTGCAGAAATCAGAAAGACACTGAGTTTCAGAAGGGTGGACCGTACAAATTATATTGCTTTGTTTATTCCGGCAACGGAAATGGACGAAGCTTGCAAGACAGTCATCCCTGGTAGAGGCGCGGCAAGAGATCTTTTTTAATCAAGTCGTCTGGACGCCACAGAGAGTATCTATCAGGATTCTCCGAGGCAGCGTGACCTTGTGCCGCCTCCGCCGCTTCTATGTCAGTTGTGCATCGGTATAATATGAGAATTTCTCTAGTAATTGACTCAACCTTCAAAATACAAATTCAATTGCCCGCTATCTTTTAAAGGGAGTAGAAGAAGAGGATAGCTAGGGAGATACGCATGAAAAACAGTGTTCTTATTATGGCTTCTTTCTTAATGTCTCTTGCTTCCTACGCCCAGGGTGATGGCCCTGTCGCATCTGTCTGCAAAACAGATATCGAAAGATTTTGTTCTGACAAACAACATGTCGCAAAAGAAGTAAGAGCTTGTCTTGAAACTAAAAAAGCTGAAATCTCAAAAGAATGCTTACAGGTCCTAGAAAATACAGGCCCAGGATCGGGAATGGGCAAAGGACGAAAAAAATAACTTCCCCATTTTACTACCTCCTTTAAAATCGAAGAACTGTCCTCGCGTTGCCCTGTTGGCTTCGCGCAAGTAAACGTGCCGTTTTGACGGCACAACTTTTTGCGAACGACCGACCTCTCAGGCTGAAAGCTATCTGCGAAATCTACCCTGAGTCCCTATAATTTCGGCAAAACTTGAGTCAAAAATTTCTGATAAGGAATAGCTTGAACTAAATTATTTGGACCAAGTCTCTGCTCGGTGTCCCCCGTGTAGACAATAAAATATTTCTGAATATTTTTCTCCTCAAAAAGCGCGATGAGACCAGACAAGTCCTGACTTGAAATATGAGGACTCGACTTTACTTCGATGGCATATTTTTCATCTAAAATAAAATCAACTTCCTGTTGATTTTGAGTTCGCCAATAGTGGAGCTCATGTTTAGGATTATAATCACAAAAGGATATAAATTCATGAAAGATATAGGTTTCAAAGGCTTTGCCAAAGAGTGGAGATTTTGGCCTGATTGGCCCGGCCCCTTGCAATTGTCTGACAACCCCCCAATCAAAAAAATAAAATTTTGACCTTGCTACCGGCTTTCTTTTTTTTGCCACCTGCCAGGCGGGGAGTTCGTGAATTATCAACGTATCTTTTAAAATTTGAAAATATTCATGAACTGTGGTCCTCTTGACCTGAGAATCATTTGCAATTGCTGTAAAATCCCCTTGCTCCGCATTGCAGAGGGCTGCCACCTCTAGAAAACGTGAAAATTCAGGTAAATTCCGAACTAAACCCTCCCTCGCTATCTCCTGATCCAGATAAAGAGCTATATAGCTTTTCAAATCAGATTCAGCCTCATCTGAAAAATAGATACTCGGAATCAAGCTCCCGAATTCAAAAACGACAGCAGCGTTGTCAAATATATCATAAAAATGAAGACACTATCGTCATTTTTTAGAAATTGGGCCATCAAAATGGCAGTCATTTTCGCAATCACTGATCCCGAGGTTATCCAAAAAAAATACTCGAACATCTGAAACTTCCCACCAGATCACCAAAAATTCACCCAACCCGAGGACCGCCACACCATTATCACAAAAGCGCAGGAAACGACTTCATCCAAACTCTTCCTGATTATGATTAGACCAAGACTCATGACCTTTCTTGGCACCTTCTGATTCGAAATCCACGAGTCGATGGCACTCCTATACGATTGAGCTCCTCAGCGCACGTGCTTTGTTCTTCCTATCCACCGGCTCCGCCAATCAAGGCTGAGCCGTTCTTGTTTTTTGGACCTCAAAAAGAAGTGGTTAGCGAACGCCGCCTGATGTGGAGCTAGGGTTAACTGCTGGGTTACTAGATGAACTTCCGCGAACATTATTGTGAATGAAGTTATCGCATGACTCGTTGTAGGCACCTCTTAAAACAGAAGCATTGTTTAGCTGCACTCGGTTCTTACGATAAATATTTGCGTAGACGGTTTTTAATCCGGTTCCTTTCACAGGTACCTCGTTTTCAATTGCTTCAATTCTCGCATCAATTTGACTAACGGTCTCGTTCAGCTCCTTACATTGATTTGGTGTAGAACAAATTTCGTCCTTGGGATGAGTATTGAAATATGTTCTGAGAACACTACAGATTTTTTGGTCACCCTTTACGTTCAGCATACTTTGCATTTTTCCGCCATCGCCGTACACATTGGAGCTAAGTTCTGTTGGAGTTAGACTTGTTTCAAGATAGCAACTTCCGTTCTCTAATTTAAATATGAGCGTATGATTTTTAGATTGAACCGAGTACCCACCATCTAAACGGGTAATTCTAATTGATCCTGGGAGTTCTCTACCAGGAGTTATAATTGAAGCTTTATTTATGGTAGCATCAAAACCGATATATTTTTGCACCTGCCGTGCAGTTCTTTGAAGTAAATTGGGCTTAAATGACAATCCCAACTCATCGACGGCTTCTCCAAGTTTAAAACTATTCAAAGTATTAAACATTTGGTTGTCTCCGGTCGTCAGACCCTTTTGAAAGGCTTCGACATCAGAAGATTTAAGTCTGCCTCCCATAATTAAAGGAGCTATTTTTTCTGCTTGTGGATTCGTAAGTCCGAATAAACTTGCGTCCCTAACAAGTGATTCCTTGCATTGATTAGACTGAGCGTGCGCATAGGACATAAGAACGCCAGAACATAAAAATAAAAATATATTTCTCCTCATAGGCACCTCAATCAAACTATCGGAGTATTCTTCACCACTCTTAACCTGGCCTTTAATCTAAGCCTTCAGTCTAAGATAAAGCCGCTCCAAGCCCAAATCCTTTTTCCAGGGTGCGATGTATTTGAGATGGTGCCTTTTGGGGTCAAATTCTGACGATGGAACGGACACCATTGTCCCAATTTCCATTCCTCAGGCCTTATTGTGAGTCACGGGCATCAGATAAAGTCCCAATTGAACAATCTCTTCAGGATTCTTTTCGTCCTGCAACCAACCAATGATCTCTTCCTGGAACTGCCGCAGTCGCGTTTTAAACTCGGGAATTTTATCCCTTGAAATGGGAATATTGATCAAATCCATTTCCCGATGCTGGGAATTAAATCGATTCAAATTTTGGGACCACATTTTTAAAGTATCTTTGTGAACTTGAGTGACCTTTAGTTCGTCGTAACCCTCTGATCCAGTGTCAATAATTGAATCTGTGGCAGTCCATTGACCAAGGGAATTTTGTTTAATAAATCCAGCAGCAATAAGCTTGGCAATGGCCTCCTCACCTTGTTTTTCTGAAATTAAACCTCCGAGTCTAGCGCTCACCCAGGCCCCAGAAAGCTCAAAGTCCGGAAGAAACACCAGCTCTCGAACAAGCAGATAGTACCAGCCCCGCAGAATATCGGATTGTGCTTTTGGAATCTGCTTGGTGACCATTTGTTTTATGGCAATCAACCATTCCCGTCGCGCTTGTTCTTGACTGGCCTCGCCCTGAGCATTGGACCTTTTAACAAGAGCACAAAAGGTTCGCTGCTCAGGCGCTGATAAGTGCATGGCCTTGGCGGTGAACACCGCCATATGGTCCGATAGATTTCTCTTTCCCTGAATCACCAACTGAAGATAGTTTGGCGACTTGATTCCACAGCGACTTGCAAACATTCGATAGGAAAAGCCCCCGCGGAGACTTTTCCTATGAACATAATACTCAGCCAAGAATCGGCGATAACAGGTCGCCGATAGTATGTCAGGGCGTGGCGCTGCCTTCATCACCGCAGGCACGTCCTCAATACCTAATCCCATCCACAAGCTCCCGAATAAAGCTCAATATTAGCAAGTGTTTGCTCCATGGCCCAATTTTCGTAAGTTGAAGCGCCGCTCAAAATCGAAAAGCCCTTACCACCGCCCCAAAAGCCATCCCCACGATTCGATCGGCATCCCGGTAGATATACGTATCCACGCAAGAATTAGCCGAAGGATACCCCACCCACTGGTTAACCTCTGCTTTGATTGCCTTTCGAAACTCATCTCGTTCCAAAGTTGCCATTTTATGAAACCTAAGATCAAGAGGCGAAAACCGAAGAAAGGCATAGTAAGGATTCCCTTCTCGGTTCCGGGGGGTAAAGTCTGTTTGAACCCGGAACCCCTTGTTATCAAGAATGGAATCGTTGTGACCAGCAAAGTCTTTCGCAATAGGAGCTTTAAACCCAAGGTCGATATCATTAACCGAGGTCGGTCCAATTCTCGATATTCCGGAGGCCTGACTGGCTAATATCCAACTCAAACAAAGGCTCAGCGTAAAATTGTACAGGCTTTCTGATCTCATCCCCGATCCTCAATATCTATTTTTACAAAAATGGTGCCCCCACCTTGCACACAACTCGGATTCGAAATTGGTACATCTGGACTTGAATTGACCGTGAAAATATTTTGCTCCGTCCTCATCTTTTTCCCGTGACCAGGCTCTAGAGATGCTGGCGGAGGCACTGGTGACGTGGGTGGAGGAAAAGGCAGCTCGCAAGTCATGCTTGTGTATGTTCCACTCCTCAGGTGCATCCCAAGGTGGTTAAGGCTTAAATCCCGAGTATAGCTTGTGCTACCGTCACCAATCCACCCAGCAATATTTTTCGGTTGTTTTCCATGGTTGGGTGGAAAGGGCGTCGGGTGCGGAGGAGTCGGGGAATCAGAGAAAAAACCGAAATTGCTTGAAAAAGACTTCACTGTCGGGCTGGTCACCCCACCCTCCTTGTCGATGACCATAAAGCCTGTCAGCATCAGGTCACCCTCTTGGTTATCAAGTGTAACATGACAACCGATTGATGGAATATCGTAAAAGTATCCTTCAACATTGACTAAATCAAAAACTGGCGCAGGCCCGACCACCTCACAGATTTCTACGAAAGTCCACGTCGGAACGTCCCCACGATAATCAACAGTCTCACGTGTCACTTTCGCACGCATTTGCCCATAACGAGTTGGCTTCACTTCTCTTGGAGGAGTCGATGGAGGAAAAGGTTGAGGCAAAGGATCTGTCAGAAGGGCCGCGTCTTTCACAATCGGATGCGCAACAATCTTTCCTGAGCTTAGCTTCTGCATTCTAAAGCTTCGATCTTTTGCCCTCTTGAAATCATTTGCCTGGGCCCCAGAGACCCAGAGAACATCAACCGAAAGCATAAACATCACCAAAATTACAGTCTTCATTTTGTTAATCCTTTTTTTTAAATGGTTAAATGCCCCCGCGAAAAGCCAGTTCAGAGTCAGACTGCTCTCAGGAAAAGTCAAACATTAGAATACATAAATGAATACTGTCAGAATACAGTCGTGCCATCAAAATGGCACGTCTTTACCTTGCCGACTCTCGCGCTTGAGAAAAGGGGACTCGCGGGGCCCTATTGGCTTCGCGCAAGTAAACGCGCCGCTTTGACGGCACAACTTTATTGAGGTGCCAATCAAATGCTAGTACCCCTGGCTGGCATCCCTCGGTAAAACGGAGGGCCGTCTATATCTTCTATCCACTGTCCACTTCTTTGACATACCAATAAAAATTTCCTTGAAGCCTTCTATGCCTCAGAAAAAGTAAGCAAGCTGTTTTTCACTGTGGTATAAGGCCTTTAACTGAACCAATTTGTTTCTGAACCAATTTGTTTAAAGAAGCCTTATAAATTTGATGCTAATATGGAGTTGCAGAATGACCCTGACTTATTCGCCTAAATCAATACCGAGTGTTGCTTTGATGATTTTCCTTTCTGGTATAATTTCTGCTTCGGTTGGGTTCGCATCTGAAAAGCCCGCCAGCAATCTTAGAAAAATGCAAGAGGTTCTAAGCACGAGCGGCTATAATTTGAGCACTCTCTTTTCCATGCTCAAGGGAAGGAGTGGAAAAGGTTGGGTTAAAGTTGTTGAAGACCCCGAAGCAGCTAAGAATCATAAAGGATTCACTAAATTTCAAGTTATTCTTGATTCATCAAAAGTCAAAATGGACAAGAAATGCAAAATCCAAGCCCCTGTGCTTATTTTGAATGTTGAAGAAATTGCAGAAAACCAAACAAAGGTTTCCGTTGATCAATCAAGCCTTTTCTATGGTCGAACCTTGGAACAACTTTTTACCGATAATGAGGCCATATTTAGTGAACCTGAATTTTCCGACTCAAAGAAGAATATATTTGCTTTCAACGTCGTGGCGCCAGAATCAATGGAATTTTTTGCTCTATCCCTGAGACTTAATACTAACCCAAGAGATGACGAAGACTTTGGAACAATTGATTTGTTGTTCAACGATTACACATTTGGTTTGACTGTCTATAAAGGAGATGATGATAGTGGTGCACTCTTCGATCTGGGTGGCCTCAATCGCACAAAATATGACAATGATCTGCCAAATCTCGAAGTCAAATGTAATGACTAGGCAGTCTCTTTAACATTTCGGTATTTTGCCACTGAGTGAGTCTATAGGGTTGCCCACCATTCGCTTTGACTTCACTTTGACTTTGTCCCATCCTGACTCCATAGGAGTTACCGAAATGAAACGTTTTATCCGTGAAAACCCGACCATTGCGTTCGGCCTTGGTTTACCACTTTTGCTGGTTGTTCTGTTCCTGGCGATCTCTGGAATTCCAACCCTGTTTGTTGCTCCAGCGCAATATGATGTTCTTTATGCCACCAACGCCCATAACAATACCTACCAGATTGCCGTTACCAGCGGCCAGGTTCGGGTTGATTTCATTGGCAAAAATCTGGCCATTCAGCCTTACGAGAAACCCCGACTTTGGCGCTTCAATCCTCGGACTGGTGCCGTGAGAGAAATTGCGTTGCTCTTTCCACCTGGCCTCGCCCCTCAATCTGGGACCCAACCAATTGCGCCAACACCAGCCCCTCCCCAAGTGATTCCGATCGAAGTGCCTGACCTCGCTGGGATCAAGGTCGATTCGTCAAGTCTTGCCCCTGATGGCTACCAGTTTAGCACCGGGACGGATGGCAATTTAGGGCATGTATTCAGCAACATGTTCTATGGCTCTAGCTACCGTTCCCATGGCGAATTGGTGAAAAACGGGCGCAGCATCCGTCTGCCCAATACTGACGGCGTCAACTACGGATACAACCTGCGCTTTATCGGCTGGGTTGTGTCGCCATGATTGAACTGATCCTGCTGGCTGCATTCATAGTCTTCATCGGCGTTGGCTGGTGGGGCTGGCCGCTGGCCGCAGCCCTTTTCGGAGTGAAGAGCATCAATGACAAAGTCAGCGCGCTGGGAAAGATTTCTGAGCTGATGCGAACCTATGACATTACCCCAGCGGAAGTCGCAGTGGTTTTTCACGATCCCCCACAGGCAGCGCCCACCCCCCGCACCAGCGGTGAGATCGGCAAAACACTATTCGCTTATCTCGGAGCTATTTTTATTTTGGCTGGCATCGGGACCTACCTCGGGATGTTTTGGACCCGCATGGGTGGCGTGATGCGAATCGTAGTCACACTCGGTGTCGGCTATGCCCTGCTGATCGTGCTGATCTCGGCGCTCCAGGAAAAGAAATTCCCAAAACTGATACTGCCGCTCGGCCTCGCCACCCCGATCATGCTAACCAGCGGCTGGTTCGTGTTCATCCACGAGGTCTTTCCCCGCGGGAACAATTGGAGGCTTGCCGTACTCAGCGTTTTCGGAGTGATGGCCTTACATCAGGGCCTGCTGTATCGGAAATATATGCTGACCGTGCTGGTTTTTCCTGGACTGATTTTTATCTATGGATTTATGCAAGTTGGTTTCGACCTGGTTAATATGCCAGTCGGCTTCAGCGCCATCATTCTTGGAACCTCTCTGTTTCTGGTCGCGACCGAATTGGAAAAGTCACCTCATAGAAGTCTGGCTGAGTTCGCCTTCCTGATTAGCCTCTGTTGGTTCTCTGGCGGCATTTTCGATCGCGTCGCCATTGCCCTGTCGTCAGTCAACTGGGCGGTTCTGCTCACTGGAATCTGCGCGATGTCGGCGGCCTATGGCCTGCAGAAGGCAGGACGGCAAACCCGATTGGCAGGACTGGGCTTCTTGATTGGCTCAGTGATGGCTTATACAGGCTTGTTCGATCTTGTGCACAAGACACCTATCGAGGTGCTATTTTTCGCCATCACAGCAACAATGCTCTATGGCTGTGTCGTATTACAAAGCCGCGCCCTTCTGCTAACCACGGTGATCGCGATGCTGAGCTATATCGGCTATTTTTCAGCCCAGCATTTCGTCGACTCCCTGGGCTGGCCGATCTCGCTGGTGCTGATGGGTGTTGCCTTTTTGGCCGTCAGTGCGCTCGCGATGCGAGTTAAGCGCCTACTGTAATCTTAACTTCGCCGACTCTAATCCAAGTTAGTTTTTCGGGAGACTTTTTTTCTCGAGACCAGCCAGAAAACTCGCAATCAATTGATCCCGTTGAACTCCTGCGACGGGACGAACTCCCGCAGGAAATTCTTTGATAAATCCATCTGCAATCTCTACCAAGAATCGAGAAGGACTCACTGGCCTGAGGGCCCCATGCCGTTTTCGGCTTCGACAGCGGGTCAGAATGAGCTTTTGCTGGGCCCGAGTAATCCCAACATAAAAAAGCCTTCGCTCTTCGTCTATATTTCCTCCGAGAGATCGGTGGGGCAATAAGTCTTCTTCAAGCCCGACTAACATCACCACCGGAAACTCAAGCCCCTTACTCGCATGCAGTGTCATGAGCTGAACTTGTGAGACCTCATCAGTTTCATCATGATTTCTCAGGGTCATGACCTCAACGAATTCTCGCAAAGACTGAATTGAATAGTCTCGCTTGGCTAAAAAACTATCTAAAATTCGCGCAAAAATTTCAACCACCATCCAGCGCTTTTCCCCACCACCGGGAGCGTTGGATGATTGATAGACTTCAGTTTTGTAGCCGATTTCATCGAGGGACTCCAAGAAGACCGCCCCTGGAGTTTTCGAGTCTTCTCCAGCAACCAAGCGGCCTGGCCAATACTGAAGATACCCCATCCAATCCGCAAGATTGAGTCCTGTTTTTTCCGGCAATCCAACTTCTTGCCAGCGCAAACATGCCTGCGCAAAGGTTATGTTATGGGCTTTTGCAAAGTTATTGAGCATCTCTAGGGAAGTTTCCCCTATTCCGCGGGCAGGCAAATTGATAATTCTTTTGAGAGAAACTTCATTTGGACTGAGAGCCTGCCTGAGAAACGCCATCAGGTCCTTCGCTTCCTTACGATCAAAAATGGAAGTCCCCCCTGAAATGGCATAGGGAATTTGGGCTCGCCTCAGTCCGCTTTCAATCAATGCCCCTTGAGCATTCGAACGATAGAGCACTGCCAGTTCGTGAGGCTTATGGTCTTCTTTTAAAAAGTTTTGAATTTCACGAACAACAAATTCACTTTCATCATCTTCCTGTTCCATCACAAATAATTCGGGCAACTCGGCCAAAGAAGTCTTTTCAGCGCGAAGAACTTTTCCATGACGAGCTTGGTTTTTTGAAATGACGGCGTTGGCCAGATTCAAAATCGCAGGCTGTGAACGATAATTTCGTTCCAGCTTAATCACCCGGCAGGGTTTGTAATTCTGCGGAAACTGCAAAATATTTTTAACCTCAGCGCCTCGCCAACCATAGATTGACTGATCATCATCACCCACAACCGTAATATTGCGCCGTTCATCCATCAAATCGTGAATCAGACGCATCTGCACTTGATTGGTATCCTGAAACTCATTGACCATGATCTGATCATACTGGGCCTGAATTTGTTTTTTGAATTCCGGATGACTCTTAAACAGTTCAAGAGGTTTGAGTAAAAGACTCTCAAAATCGACGACCCCAAGTAAATCGAGGCGATTTTCGTATTTCGGCCCGAGCATCTCAGCAAGCTCCGTGTACTCGTCAACCGCCTCGTGCCTGAGATTTTCTCCCGCTCTGGTTCTTTGAACCAAATTCAGAAGTCGATCGAGATCATAGCGCTCCTTGCCCACAACCTTGATGTCCTTCAAAATCTCACGCACCAAGGCCTGACTATCTGTCTGGTCTAAGACTCCAAAGTCAGCAGGCAAATGAGCAAGCTTATGATGTTTTTTTAGAAGATGCAGTCCGAAAGCATGAAAAGTTCCTGCCCAGACGTTCTTCGCTTGAGGACCCAATCTGTGACTCACACGGTGCTTAAGCTCTCGGGCCGCCTTATTGGTAAAGGTCAGAACACAGATCCTGGAGGGCTTGATATTTTCTTCCTGAATCAAACGCCCGGTCCGGGACACAAGAACCGTAGTCTTGCCAGATCCGGCCCCGGCTAAAATTAGCAGGGGTCCAGAGGTATGTGCGACAGCCTCTGCTTGTTCAGGATTCAGTCCCTGAATCCAACTCAATGTGAACCCCTAACCTCGATTATGAACTAAATTTCGAACTTCATCTGGGAATAAAACCTCGATCTTATCCTGATGAACGGATCGAATAAGACCCAAGCCAAATTTCGGATGTTGAAGTTTCTGATTATTCTTGAATTTACCATTCACGGAATAGGTTTGAATGTTTGTGTCCACATTTTGCTGCAAAAGAACTTCATACTCAGCCAAATGGTGACTTCGGCGAGCTTCCTCAGTCAATGGCTTGCGCGAAGCTCTTGGCTTTTTCTCGGGAATTAATCCGACTGAAGACACAGGCCCACGCTCACGAGCTGGCTTTGGAGGCTTTGGAACTGTGTAGGTCTTATGAGCACCACAAACTTCACACTTAACTTTAGCGGAGGTGGCCGTTTTATGAGCGATCACAACGTGATATCGGTCCGCATTGCATTTCTTGCAAAAAGTGTGAATGTTCTTAGCGACCGCGGGAAGTTCTTGTTGCATGTTCCGTCTCTTTCCTTTTTTAGTTTTGTTCTTTTTTAGTTTCAGTCTTTTTTAGTTTCAGTCTTTTCGTTTTTAACTCTTTTAGCTCTTTCAACTCTGTTTTTTTATCCGATAAAGCGTCAATATTTCAGTTAAGTCATTTGTGGCAACCTCACTTGCACTCAAATAAAAAGGCCCTTCTCCATTTTCAATGCGTTGCTGAAGGGCCACCTGACTGACTTCGCTTTTTGGATCAAGCTCAAGCCCTGCCGGCTCAAACTTCTCTAAAAAGGCCAAATCTGGCTCTTTAGTGAAGAATTGCTCCCAGTTTAACACATTAACTTCGCACCGATAGGTTATAGTCATAGCATGAGAATGGACCGGTGCATAGGCCCCAATGACTTCCAAGGCGCCAAAATGAGCATGCAGCCGCAGCGCAGGCCCTCCCCATTGCGTCATTCCTGAGCACAATTCCACATTTGCATACCAGAGTCCAAAGGCCTTCGAAAGAAATCCAAGCCCGTAAAATTGCTCTTCTTTTGCCAAAAGAGAATTCACTGAGCAAAGGTTATGGGCGACCCACTCCCCTTCATGAATTGTCGGAATAATAATGAACAAGGACAAAGGGACCCAATCCATTTCCAGCAAATCCTGCACTTCTTTCAAAACTTTGGATTTGTGTATGGGACTTCCGGTGGCAGGAAAGGCTTTTGGATCTAAGGCCGCGCGCGCCGCAGAAGAAAGGGCCTGTGGACGGGCCGCAAATCCTGCAACAAAGCCAGGGATGACAGCACAGTCATAAAAGACCCATCTGGGCATGGCCATATTGGATGGTCCGAAAGCTCGCTCTTCGATTGAATAAATGCGATCTGCAAAGCTGAGTTCTCGAAGGTCCATCGGGTTTTTTATAATTGGCTCGTGACCGAACCAATCAAGGTGGTGTCTGGCCCCAGGATTTAAAATTCTGTTTTCGGGTCGCACAAACACGTAAGGTCGAATATCCCCAGAATGCATCCAAGGAGCCTTTTCGAGGACATCTGACTTTAATAAAACTTGTTTTACATCCATGGGCCCCACGTTTATCTTGAGACTATGCCCTGAGCCATTCTCAGAGATTGTCTTGAAATCACATATCTAAGTCTAACTGCTTCTACCTTCAAAGACAACTCGACGCATTTTCACGCGCTCCCCGTGGAATCCGACTTTTGTCGAGCAAGATTGCTCCAATTTAGAGATTTTTGCTCTATTTTTTTTGCAAAGGACCTATCATCTCTTCAGGTCGGACCACTTGATCAAACTTTTCGGCTGTCAGATAGCCAAGTTTGACCGCCTCCTCCTTGAGAGTCGTCCCGTTTTGGTGGGCTGTTTTGGCAATTTTTGCTGCCTTATCATAGCCAATGTGAGGGTTCAACGCTGTCACGAGCATCAAAGAGTTTTCCAGATGCTTTTGAATCTGAGGCCGGTTGGCTTGAATTCCGATCAGACAATGCTCATTAAAGGAATCACAGGCATCTGCGAGTAAACGAATAGAGTTTAACACATTGAAAACGATGAGCGGTTTAAAGACATTCAATTCAAAATGTCCGCTGGCCCCACCAATATTCACGGCAACATCATTGCCTAAGACTTGGGCACACACCATCGTCATCGCCTCACTTTGAGTGGGATTGACCTTTCCGGGCATAATCGAACTTCCGGGCTCATTTTCAGGCAAGTGAAGTTCACCAAAGCCACACCGAGGACCACTGCCTAGGAGGCGAATATCGCTGGCAATTTTCATCAGCGAAACGGCCAAGGTTTTCAAAGCGCCACTCACCTCAACCAAAGTATCGTGAGTTGCCAGAGCCTCAAATTTATTTTCGGCCGAGGTGAATGGTATCTGAGTTTCGGCCGCAATGGCTGCTGCAGCTAATGTCGGAAATTTCATATGGGTATTTAACCCAGTGCCCACGGCCGTCCCCCCCAAGGCCAGCTCATGTAAATGGGGCAGGGTGTTTTTAACACGCTGGATGCCATTCTTAACTTGCGTCGCATAGCCAGAGAACTCTTGTCCGAGTGTTAAGGGGTTGCATCCATTAAATGAGTTCGTCGATCTTAACGATATCTCGAAATTCATTTTGTTTTTGCACGAGTGACTGATGGAGAGCCGTCAGGGCTGGAATTAGCCGGCCATAAATTTGTGCCGCCACGGCAATATGCATAACCGTCGGAAAAG
Organism: Bdellovibrionales bacterium; assembly: GCA_016713585.1. GTDB lineage: Bacteria > Bdellovibrionota > Bdellovibrionia > Bdellovibrionales > Bdellovibrionaceae > JADJOV01. The sequence goes on from JADJOV010000010.1 coordinate 69,907, forward strand.
TATCATTAGAAGATTGCCCCTTGTTAATATCGTCATTGGGGTGAATCTCCTTGGAAGGCAAGGGAAGATCCATCATTTGCATCGCCCGATTGGCAATCACCTCGTTTGCATTCATATTGGTTTGAGTCCCCGAACCCGTCTGCCAGACGACCAAAGGAAAGTGCGCATCAATCACCTGCAATGACTTCATCGGCAGCCCTGACGATCAGCTCAGTTTTTTTCGTTTCGAGTAGACCGAGTTGGTTGTTGGTCATGGCCGCACATTTCTTCAATATACCCAAGGCTTTGATAAGTTCCCGAGGAAATCGATCTCCACCGATTTTGAAGTTCTCAGTCGACCGCTGTGTTTGCGCGCCCCAAAGTTTATCCGCTGGAACCTTCACATCCCCCATAGTGTCTTTTTCAATTCGATAGTCTGTCATAAATCCTCCCTCGCTTGTTTCTTTAATCATTTTTCTGCACTTTCCGATTCACATAGTTTGGCCCAACGGCGGCCTGATCTGTCGGAAAAATCACGACCTCCTGAATATTCACATGATTCGGCCGACTGGCACACCAGATAGCTGTTTCTGCGATATCTTTGGCGGAAAGTGGAGTCATCCCCTCATAGACAGCATTTGCTAATTTTCGGCATCAGGTTGACTGCCAAAGCGAACCTTCGAGAATTCGGTCTTAACCATTCCCGGCTCAATATTGGTCACACGAATCCCCGTCCCCTGCAAATCCAAACGCAGACCTTCGCTGAGCGCCCGGATCGCAAATTTTGTGGCACAATAGACGCCACCCCCAGGATAAACCCAACGACCAGCGACAGAGCCTATATTGATAATATGGCCTCCAGATCTTCGCTGAATCATCGCTGGTAAAATAGCTCTGGTCAGATAGAGGACGCCCTTAATATTGGTATCGATCATTGACTCCCAATCGGCAATCTTGCCGTCCTGCAGTTTTTCGGTTCCTCGCGCAAGACCAGCGTTGTTGATCAATACATCAACTTTTTCCAAATGCCTCTGCTCTTGCTGAACAAAAGCTTCGACCTGAGATTTTTGCGTGATATCGAAAACCCCGACCCTCACTTCATGATTTGGATAAGCGCCTCAGAATCTCTGCCTTTAGGGATTGAAGCCGGTCATCTCGGCGGCCAAGAATGTATAGATTATACCCCGCTTGAGCGAAGGCCAAAGCTGTCGCTCGACCTATTCCTGAGGACGCGCCGGATACAAGGGCCCACATTTTATTGGTTTGGCTTTCGTTGGTTTGGCTTCCATCGGCTTGGCTTTCCTTAGTTGGCCTTTCGCTGCCCTGTCGCTCGCTCTTCATACAATCTCCCTAACCCCGGTGAATGTCGGGCTCAAAGATAGCGAAAAAAGTCTCAATTGGCCAAGAGAAAGCCCGTAATGAACTATGCCCCTTGTCATAAATCCTCCATGATGGCATAAAGGTCCCCATGGAACCGCAAATTTGGCTGATGAAATCAGAGCCCGAGGTCTATTCGATCGAGAATCTCAAGAGGGATAAAAAAACTTGGTGGGAGGGTGTTCGTAACTACCAGGCTCGAAATTTTATGACTCAGAAAATGAAAGTTGGGGATCTTATTTTATTTTACCATTCAAATGCCGAACCCTCAGGCGTTGCGGGACTTGCTAGGGTTTGCGGCGAGGCTTCCCCAGATAAAACTCAATTTGATAAAGCTTCTGAATACTTTGATCCAAAGTCGACCCCGCAAAAACCTAATTGGTTTTGTGTCCAAGTGAAGTTTGAAAAAGTTTTTCCAAGCTTCGTCCCACTCACAACCCTGAAAACGGATCCCAGGCTCCAGGAACTTCTAGTTATCAAGCGGGGACAGAGACTGAGCATTCAAACCGTGCGCCTGAGTGAAGCCCAGCACATTTGCCGGCTCGGTGGACTCGAAGACCTTCGATGAAATTATACCTAGCCCCCATGGAGGGAGTGACTGATTTTGTGATGCGGGATCTCCTCACTCAGTCGGGTGTTATTGATAAATGTTTTACGGAATTCTTGCGAGTGACACAGCACTTGCATCCTCACAGCGTCTTTTACAAAAACTGCCCTGAACTCAAAATGGGTTCAAGAACCCGGGCTGGAACTCCTGTATTTTTGCAACTCTTGGGTGGCCAAGCAGAACCTTTGGCTGAAAATGCGGCTCGGGCAGCAGAGCTTGGCGCGCTTGGTATTGACCTGAATTTTGGATGTCCAGCCAAGACTGTCAATCGCCATGATGGAGGGGCCGTACTTCTGCAATACCCTCAGCGTCTCTATGACATTGTGAAGCAAGTGCGGGCAGCGGTTCCTGCGGAGATTCCAGTTTCGGCAAAAATGCGCCTGGGCTTTCAAGATACAAGCTTGGCCCTTGAAAATGCCCAAGCTCTCAATGAGGGTGGCGCCGCCGCTGTCACTGTTCACTGTCGAACAAAAATCCAGGGCTATCGACCACCCGCCCATTGGGAATGGATACCCAAGCTCAGCGAAAGGCTCTCGATTCCTGTCGTCGCAAATGGCGACATCGCCTCTCTTGAAGATTTTAATAAATGCCGAGAAGTGACATCCAGTCAGCATTTCATGATAGGACGTGGGGCCATCAGTAATCCCTTGCTATTTAGTCAGATTAGAAAATCGTTGCAACAGCGTGAACAAAGGCCTGAGCAAAATAGTCCGCAAATGAGTCAGCCAAAGGGTGAGCCAAAGGGTGAGCCAAAGATAGATCAGAGTGGATGGCGATACGTCAAACCAATGATTCCCGCTTTTTTTGAGGCCTGCACCGCCACTATCAATATGCATTTTGCGACGGCTCGAACTAAACAATGGCTGAGAGTCTTGGCTCCAACCGATTCAGAGGCCAAAGAGATCTTCGATCGACTCAAGGCGCTCAAGGCCCAAGATTTTAAAAGAGAAATCGAAAGGCTTTCATCAAATTTTTCGAAAAATGACTCTCGCCCTGGGCTCGATCCCCGTGAAAATTAGTCGTCAGAGAAAAACTAAAAACCCCTGTCAAATATGCTTTCTGCATCAGGATCTTTGCATTTGTGCTGTGATTCCACGATTAACTCTCGCAACTCGAATTGTTCTGGTCGTGCATGCAAAAGAGCTCAAACGCACCACCAATACTGGTCGACTGGCCGTGCAAGCTTTAGTTAACTCTGAAATGATTGTGCGTGGCCAGAACAAAGCTCCAGTTAACTTAATGCCACTCCTCCAAGATTCCTATGAAACTTTTTTGTTCTACCCATCCGCCGAGGCTGTGGAACTGTCAGAACTTGTCTTGGTCCCGCGGTCAAAACCAATTCAACTTATTGTCCCTGATGGAAATTGGCGGCAAGCCAGTAAGGTCTCGACCCGCCATCCTGAACTTGCTCATATTCCAAGGGTCAAAATCTCTGACAAAAATATGGCGCCCTATCATTTGCGAAAGAGCATTTTGCCGAAGGCCTTTCAACTTTAGAGGCCATTGCCAAAGCCTTGGGTTTGATTGAAGGCTCCATGGTTGGGGACCAACTCATGCGACTCTATCAGGCCAAACTCAAAGCTACTATTTTTGGCCGTGGTCATACAATACAGCCTTAAGGCCCGTCTAAGGCTGGCCCAAAGGACCAAGGAAAATGTGTCCTTTTTTGTGTCACGAGTCCTAAGTTCCTGACCAATATTTCCGATAAATTCTTGAATAGAAAGTCCGGCATGAAAAACATTTACCTCTAGGCAAGGTCTCCTTGAGAACCATTTTAGTTTTTGCTATTAGCATCCAATGCTTTTTCAGAGGGTCTTCCTTGGCACAAACTCTTGACGACTCTCGCTTTAAAGAAAGCCTCATCGCTTACTCAAAAAGGACTTTTCCAAAGCCATTCAATTGCTATCGCCGCTCGTTAAAGAACACCCCAAAAATCAATTTATTGGTTCAATTTGGCCAACTCACAGTTTATGTCGAAGCAATACCCTGCCGCAATCGCCAGCTTCGATCAAGTGATCAAACTCAAAGCCAAGTTTGTCGATATCTCTTTTGTTTACAAGGCGAAGGCCCTCAAGAAGCTAGGAATGCACGATGAGGCTAAACTTGAACTTGGGAAAGCAAAATCAACCCCGAATATTTCAGGTGCAACAAAATCCTTACTCAAAACCGAACAGGCTGCCCTCGAAGAAATATCCGATGTCGAATTAGAGTCACTTGCTTTGTACCAGACTTCCCAATGGCTGGAATCCGAAGAAAAACTAAAAACCTTAGATCTCGAAAAATCTATCCAAAAATGGTCGAATCCTCCTCGCTTTGGCCTTATTTAAGCAAAAGAAAATCGCCGAGGCAGAACAGTTCATTCACTCCCAACCCCAGGCCTCCAGGCAATCTCCCTGGACGACCGGTCAAACAAATGAACTCCTGCGCGAGCTCCTCAAGAAAGCCCGACAGAAGGATATCAGTCAGGAGCCACGATGGGTCTTCCTAGATCTTTCCTATGGACAAACCAGCAACGTCTATTTCGAAGGAAAAAGCGGCTCCCAAATTTCAAGTCCCCTCATCAGGTCCGCCCTCGGTGCGGGATACCACTTTAACTCCGAAAGCAAAGAATCTCAAAAAATTGGATACACTTTTAATCTTGAAGATACAAAACAGGCGCCTGAGTTAGCAACCTATTCTCATACTTTGCAAACGTCTGCCCACTTAGATGACCCATCGAGGTCTCTCTCGGCCTCTCTCTTTTTTTCATCGCAAGCCCTCAGCTACTCCTTAGCGAGTGAAAAACTTGGCACAAATTTGAAAGCAATCTATACCTTCGGAGAAACCGAAACAATTTTTTCAGCAGATATCTCGAAATTGGAACCCAAACAAGAATCCCTCAGCTATCTCGGCGGACATTCCTTTTCACTCCGTGCCGCCTACGGAGTGTGGAAACCAACTTCCTATGGCCAGATCAGTCTGACCTTGGGCCAAGAACAAATTGGAGACCTCACGTCCGCTGATGGTTCGATCCTCCCAATGCGGAAAGACTACTATGGAGTGAGCCTCAGTGGCGTCTGGAATTTCTCTCCCAAAACTTCCGTCATTGCCGGCCTTTCCCTAACTCAACATAAATACAAAAATGACGAAGTCCCCGATTCTAAAAAAAGATTGGACGATGATACCAATATTTTTATTAAGGTCACCAATTCAATCACACCAACACTCCTTCTATACCTCACTGGTGAACAAAAAAACAACCGTTCTAGCTTGGGAGCCAACGATGTTTGGGATAAAAATTACGATGTAACTACAATTAGTGTGGGAGTCTCTTGGGATGGTATCTGACAAAAAGCACCATTTAAACAACTCAGCGGAAAATCACGCCTGATTGAATTGGTCGCCGCCGCCCTTCAAGGCGAAGAGACTGCAAAATCTGAGCTCATTCGATTCACACAAACACCATTATTTAAGTTTTGTATCTTGCTCGGCAACAGTCGCGAGTCCGCTGAAGATCTCTGTCAAGACGTCTACATCAAAGCTTTTCGAAATCTAGATCAGCTAAAAAAGCCAGAAGCCTTTCTTGGTTGGCTCTACCAAATAGCCAAAAATCTTTTTTTGGATCTTAAACGTTCAGAAAAACCTACAACCCATCTGATTCCAGATTCAGAATCCCCAGGTTCAACGCCTGAAACAATTCTCCAATTGAGAAAAATATTATCTCAATTTGAAACGGAGGATCGCTACTTGATTTTGCTGATCGAGCTCGAGGGGCAATCTTACAAAGAGGCCGCTGAGCTAATTTCATGCTCTGAAGACGCAGTCCGGTCGAGAATTCATAGACTTAGGCACGAGCTTCTAAAAAACTAAAATAATCAGAAACGATTCCCTGAGTTGAACCGTCTTACGGGTGAAGAGGATAAACAGATGTCTCAAAATAGCAATGAACCTGAAAATTCAGACTTCGCCCAGATCAAGAGCTTGTTTCAGGCAGCTAAAGACACTGATTTGGAACCAAGTCCCTATTTGAGAGTCCGAGTTTTAGCTTCGCTTCAAATGAGGCGGAGTTCGTTTTTACGTATTAATTCTTGGAAGATAGTTTCAGCTGTTTCCACTCTCGCACTGGTCCTAGTGAGCACCTACACTTTGAATCTTCATAGAAGAGCTGAACCCACTGTCGTTGCCCAGCAATCCTATGTCATCCACGTCAACTTTAGTGAAGATGATCTGACCAGGGTCGTGAAAGCCGAGGTCGTCTTGCCTGAGGGAGTTGGGTTTGTGTCTAAAAAGGGACTGACTGATGGGAAAAAATCCTTGCGCCTTCCGATTGACATTAAGTCTGCGGGTCGTGGAAAACTTCCCTTTGTTGTGACCTCAACAGTTGGTGGCGAACAAAAAATTCTAGTACGGCTTCTGGACGAACAAAATCATCTTGTTCGCGAGCAATATCTCAAATTTAAGTTTGCCGAAAATGGTACCAATAAAAATATTAATAATAGCTTTGACCATCTGATTCGTTAAAAGGAGTTCTTATGAATGAGAAAATCTTGGTTTCAATCACCTTCTCTTTGCTCATCACTTGTTCTGTCAATGCAGACGAATTAGTGCCTGCAACCTCAGACGATGTGTCAGATTTTGAAGTGTTGGTGACCAATCAAGCACTCTCAGAAGCAAAAGCTTTGCATCCACGCCCAGACCACCCATCCAAGGGGCCCCGAAAAGAGAATATAAAAGAAACTATCAAAGAAACTATCAAAGAAACTACCAAACTTCGCAAAGAAAATTTTGGACTCATCGTATCGACCGAGGCGAAACGGCTCAAGGAGAGCTCCGGCGAAGACAGAAGAGGGATGGGTCAATGGGTCTCTGAGCAAAGAAGAAAAGATCGCCATCATGGCGATTCGGTCACTGACGGCTCGGGGTCTGGGAGCTCAGGTTCCTCTGAAGCGAGGCGAGTGTCCCCAGAAAGAAAGTTCCCTGGTCGTGATTCTGGACGCAGAAGAGATGGTGAACGAAAAAAGTAGAGTCACTGGCGGCCGATGGCCGCCCAGTTCAGACGTAGAAAAAACAAATCAGAACCCGCCTGGCCCCACGGGTTCAACAACGTCCGCAGAAGCGGTCTTGCAAGAACTAAATTCAAATTCCTTTTTATACGAACTTCCTTTCTTACCAACAAAATACATGTTTCCATTGTAGCTCAAGCTCACCTCGGTTTCTTCGCCTAAACTGGGAAAACCATCAATCAAAAAACGGGGACTGCCGGCGGAGGTTCCAAAATTCTTAACGCTTGACGTTTTATCGGACGGGGCTGATCCCTTCGCCGTAATTTCCAGAGAGACATAGTTAACAGGATTTGCTCTTTCGTCCCAAACTAACTTCAGCACAGTTCCTTTTTCAGTCGTGCATGTTGTTGTCTTGGTAGCGTGAGCCGGCGTAGCGAAACTTGCTAAAACCAAAATCATTAAGAGCGATTTCATAGTACGTTCTCCCTATTCATATAGTTGTAGTTGACTGTCTCACGGATTTCATAAACCCTTTTGTTCAGTCTTTTTATACACAATTGATTGAAAAATTTCGCATGTAGAGTTTTAGGCATTGCGACAGTTTTTGTAATTGTCGAATAATATTGGCATAGATGATTGAAATCTCTAAGGACTTTACGCTATCAAACAGTTAAGAAGAATTTCCAATCGTGCAATTAATTCAAAGACGCTGGTTTTTTTGAGCAGACTTTGCCATCTCTTACTGGCCGGCACAATCATAACTTGGCAGGTGGTCCACCTTGCCATGGACCAGCGGCCCAAGGGCTGATGCCCCATCCAATGTTATATGACTTATATTTAAAGATTTGTATTCGGGTCGATCTTCCCGGCCTGAAATTCGACACTGATATTGAACACCTCTGAAACCCGAGCCAACTCGACACACTTTTGTGGACTTCTCGGTGAACAAATAGTCTCAAAAATCTGGGGCCATTGGACAGTCGCTTTTCCGTCCTTTAAAATTCGATTAAGCTCAGACAAGGCACTGTCGACGGTTCCTGGAGTCATCCCTGAAGGGAGAGCGTCCATGACCTTGAAATCACGAATATTACCCATGGTTGGCGTCGATGGAATGTTCGGTAGAGAGTCACTCACCTTGGGAAGTTCAAATTTGATTGAATTAATCTTAACTTGCGCTCTTCTGAAATCTTCAACCGGGTCTGTCATCGTGAAAGTGACCTGATATTTTGAACCCGGTTTAAACTCGAAATCCTCAATGACCGGTCGATAAGTGTTTTTCAGAATTCCCTGAAATTGCGGCGGCGCAACTGCCAGGAAAGGAAATCGACGAACAAGTTCTGTGCCATCTGCATTGACTTCAGAAAGCTGAATCTCGCCACCCACAGGCATATTAAAGTTAGAATTGCTGGAACAAGGCTTGCCAGGAACGCAGCTCTCTGGACTGTGATTATTGACCGCCAAACTAAAATCGAAATTAAAACGTCCCGCACCCACCTTCTGAAACTGAATCGGACCTGCTTCAAGAGAAACATTATAGTTTGAGGGATACTGAATTTCTTCCTTAATGTTGTTATCAGCCAACGGAAAAAGTTTCTTTGATGGCAAGAGACTCATCTTTATTGGAAATGATCTGACATATTCAAGATCATGACTCTGACCACTTTCATCCCCGGAAATCCACGTATTCGCAACAATGTTGAGATCCTGGGCTGAAATACTATTGGCCACTAGGAATTTAGAATCTCGGCAATCTTGTTTAACTTCGACGGCGACTTGAAGGTGTGCCCGTGGATTGACTTTGATGTAACAATAGTTACCGTCCAAAGCAAATGTACTATCGGGACCAGGGGTCACACGACAAGCGGCTTGATTTGGGCTAAATTGAATTATTTCTTTATCGATATCCCTGATCCTAAATTGAAGACAGCTACGCAAGGCTTTGAACTGTTTTTGATGATCCAGTTGGAACTTTTCCTCTAGACTCGTCATATTTGGAAAAACTGAGCTTCCATACTTTATAGAACATTGTTTATCAGAAATGAATCTTCCGTCATAGGATAGATGAGAGACGTCTGAAATAAAGCTCGATTTCTTTAGGCCTAAGGAAAATACGAGATATTTTCCTTCGCTTTTTCGACAATTCACAATTTCAGTCGTGATCGGACCAGCTGACTTGGACTTACTTCCGTAGTGAAGAAAATTGAAGTCGGGATTAATATATATTTCATTCCGATCCTCCTTGGTCATGTCACAAGCCAAGGAGGTTTTTGAGAGAGAGATGGTCAGAAGGGCCAGTAAACATAGACCCACCCGAAACAAAAGTGGTCTTTGCAATATCGTAATTTGAGACTCACTTTCAGTCATACTTCACCTCACAGAATCGACTTTTGACCTATTCAGCTAAACCTTCGCCAGCGGTATTCCCTGGGACAGCATCCTCTTCGATTCGTGTATAAGTACACATGCGTGCACCGTGACGCTGCCACTTTCTGAAGTTCGGTAAGGCACTCCCCATCGCGTTTGTTTCTGAGAAAACATAACGAACCTTGCAGAACCGTGGTGCGTGGCTACTGGCTTGAATCACCCAGTCACGGAGTAAATCAGTCGCGGCAGTCGTCGCTGGAGCCACGGATGATTGCATAAACAAATCGCCTCCGCCTATCGGAAGACCGCTTGAATTCACCTTAAAGGCTGCTTCATTTGCAGTGAGATTGTACTTCCCATTTACATTTGATGTGGTGTAGGTTCCAACGCCCTGAAGATCACAGACAAGAAAGGCCTGAACAGTTAGCCCCGCCAATTCTGTATACTTCTTGCCATCAACGGTGCCAGGAATAACTAGTCCGTTCGTACTGCCCGGAGGTGAATTTACCCCAGTTGCCAAAAAGTCAGTTGCTGAAGCTTGGGCAAAGGCCGAAAAATTAGACGTTAATTGGTCTTGATAGAATTCCATCTGCGGTCCGCGGTAACAGATATCCACAAAATAACTGGCCCCGTAGAGCTCAGAAGAGAGCTCAAATGACAAAGTTTTGATATGTTTTACCCATGAATCCTTTTCAGGCAGTGCCATTGAAAATGTGCTTGCCCCAGATTCAATTCGGTTTTCAACTTTTCCTTTGAGTGTTGGATCTCCCTTATCTGTCCAATCATAGGCGATGAACTTTCCATAGTTCATAAGATAAGCCCCACCAGCATCCCCCGAACAGACACATGTTGATTGGCAACCTTTTGGATCTGTGCAGGTGTTGGGCGAACAAATATTTTGAGTTCCACTAAAATAACAAACTTTTTTGGTGATCGGTTTGGAAATGAGTCCTGCGTTACAAGCATAAATTGATGGACCCGAACTATAGGCATCGAAATCAAACTTGTATGAGATCGCCTGCGCGCTCGGACTCGCGAGAAGTCCAAGAGTTAATCCAATCATTAAATTCTGCAAATAAATTTGCCAAGTCTTTCGACGTCGACCCGATTGAAGTTGGCTTTTTTGAAAAGTGCTCATCACTGCTCCTTTAAACGGTTAATAAATATGGTTAATTGGTTATTGACTCTCAGGTCATTAAAACAAATGCAGACTGCCTTCCTTATTCTATCGAGAAATTTGGCAAACTGCCGCTTTTTCGATAATTTTTCCATAAAACATCATGACAGTTTTTTCGGCCTCTGTGAAATCACGAGCTGACTTCCCATCCGCTTTAATATTATTGAGCATGTATGTTTTAATGAGTCTAATGACACTATAGTCAATTTCGATTTTGGTTTCACAGGTTCGTGGCCCCGAAATTTTTAAAACCGCTCCAGCATAGCGGGAGTCTTGATTTTGCCCGTAAGGGTTAGCGCCACCAATATAGTAAACATTTTGTTGACTATTATTTTGCACTCCCTCACCAATTGAAAATGTCAATTCCCATTGGATGTTTGTTTCAGAGGTCACGCCATAGATCTTGCAAAGGCCATCACCGTTACAATACCTTTCTGCCTCATGACGAATCAAGATTTGATTTCCCGACGGCGTTGCATCGCCATAGATACTACTCAACTCATGAGGTGCACTATCCAAACCAGAACCCTCAGGCCCTTGAGCTTCCAAAGATTGAGCATGAGCTCCAAAAGATAGAAGTAAAAGGCCGGTTGCCATAAATAGTAAACCGTTTCGAAATTGCAATAACATACCAGATCTCCTTGTTCAGTGACAGGTGACTTATTCAAGTCTTGTTGTCGGAACAACAATCTTAAACTGTTTTTATTGTTTGTAATTAGAAGCGATGGAACTCAAGATGAAAAGCACAACTGAAACGAAATATAAAGTATTCCTGACAACTTTTCGCCTGTTAAATTTTGAGCAGGTAAAAAGAACATTAAAGATGGACTCATCGAGCCCCACAACAATTGAAGCGTTCAGAGACCCATCAGGGCATAGGCCTTGAAACACATTCTTAGAATCGCCCTTGCGAACGTTTGTATAGAAGTTGAATGGACTTTGGGGTTCCAAGAGGACCACGGGAAGTTGGTAAATCGTTTCTATGACCTTAGCATGAGGAACGATCAGATGTGACGACTTGTAGAAAAAGTTCGCCTTGGTAAAAAGATTTCGCAAGAGTTCAGACTGTGTTCCAGCACAACTCATACAGGCAGCTTCCTCAATGAGGCATGAGGGTGCGCCACATTGTTTCACGCAGACCTCAGTTTGACCAACCGGGCAGGCGAGTTTGATCGCCCGAGAAATGGTCCCTGTCGAATTGGTCAAATAGCTTGAACGAAGCTCCTGGGCCAGGGTTACTGAAGAACTCATAACACCGAGGTAAAACGCAATATGAAGAACAGTCATAAAAGATTCCTCAACTCGGGGATATGTTTCTGACAATCTTTTTCATAACTCCAAATCTCATCTAACTGAATTTCAAAATGTTTCGCCTCATCAGCTTTGTTTCTGCAGGTGACTGGGAAACGAAATTCTCCCTGACACTTGGAAGTTTTCAAATAGACATAGAGATTATTAGGATTTGACAAATTTGGATTCTGATCCATCACAAGAGCGCTCTGAACTTCGATTCCAGTTGTGGATTCAAAAGCATCAGCAGCTCGTGCGGCGCAGGCGTCGCTGTAGCAAGATAGGCCTTTTCCGATTTGCTGAATGCAGGACTCTGGAATTGAACCAAATTTTCTAAAGACCTGTGATGCATAAACTGGGTCTACAGTCATTTGCCTTGGAATGTTGACAACATCACTTTTCGCAGAAACAAAATTTGAAATGGTGCGAAAGAGGTGAATCCCAAATTTGACCGGAGCGATGACTGAACCCGAGTAGAAGCTCGCCGTTGATTCTGCGGAGATGAGGCTCAAAGTGCAGCCGACACAGAACCCTTTGTTTTTTTGTGGATCAGACTGAATGTCCTGAGCATTTGAGGCGCGGGTCACAACCTCGGACATTGAATCACAATAATTTAAACTGATTCCTGCGAAGAAGTATGGATTGATCTGCGGTGTCTTTGGCTGATCAGTGATCGCAAGGCTACAGGGCACACCAACCAAAGGTCCCAGATCGGCGAAAAGCGTCGCTCGAACTTCACTCGCTTGGACTTGTGGCGAGAAACGAATTTGTCCATCTTCAATCAGTTTTTTGAATGAGGTCACCTGAGGCAAAGTTCGATGCAGATCTATATAGATTGGAGTATTGTTCCATCCAAAAAGGGCCGTATTAACAAGGCCAACGAAAAGCTCTTCGTAAGCTTTCTTTGTTTTTAACCATGGATCATAGATTTTACACGCAGAAAGCTCAGCATAGGGATTCAAAAGGGAACCAGAATTAATTGACTTTGAATTATGAAAAGCCGATGCATATTTCATTGCTGAATTAACAGAAATCGCAGCCTCAACTGCGGCCCGCAAACAGTCAGCCTCGTCGTAACAGAGGGTATTGTTGGCGACAACACCCAGGGCGGTATTCCAGAGGGCAAGAGGTTTGGTTCTCAAGACCGAGTCGATCAAACCGGAATCTGGCCTTTGGGCAGATTTTTCGGAAAACAAAACTTCCTGAGCCCACGGACGAAACCCTTCCTTTGAATCTGAAGGTGACGGGGGTTCAGTTAACCGTTCCGTTGCTGCGAGGTCCCAGATTGGAAGTGTTGTGTCAGCAACACTTCGCAAATAGACAAACAAAGTCGATGGATCCCTGGACTTATCGTGCATAAGTTGACTAAGACCTGTTGATTCAAAAGTGGACTTGATACTTTCACTGTAAAAGTTAAAACGCGAATCCATGGATAATCTCAGCTCTTGGCAGGCATAATAAAGACTGTACTGCGCGGATTTGTTTTTTTCTCGGCTCAGCTGTAGAAGTTTCTCAAAGCCCTCTTTTATCAACTGAGAAGGGACAGAAGTCGAGAGGCGGTGAAGAACCTGTAGGCTATGTTGAATTCTATTTCTTGATAGTCCCCGGGCTGCGGAAAACTGTTTGCGGAATCTTTGAACCCAACCCTCCGCGGACTTCTCTGTGGCGAGGTTTAAAATGTCGTCATTCACATCCGCTGGTTTTTGTTTCAGAAGAATCTGTTCAGGGCCGAGCGGAGAATAGAGAGAGTGATCCTTGTGTGTCGGTGCTATTTTAGCAAATTCACGAATTGAATTTTCGGTCAATGTCGTTTGGTCACATTTTTGCGGAGTGATCGACATGCAGCCGTTTGGAATAAACATCATAGATTCCTCAAGAGCCACATCCTTAAAAAGACGATAGTAGCTTGGGCTCATTTTCTCAGTTATCTCGGCTTTTCGCCAGGCCCAGGTTGAAATGATTTTTGTTGAATTCCAAAAATCAAAACCAACTTTTTCCCAATTGGGGATGGTTGGGCTAATCTCTATTTGAAGAATGGCGGAAGAGTTCGAGATTTCCGGCGATTGATCGTAGCAGTCTGTAATATGTTGATTCTTATTCATCCAAGCTTTGGCGATTTCTTCGACATCCTGGCTAGAGGCTTGTGTTTTTGCCAAATGAGACTGTAGCGGAGAGAAATTTTTGACAAGGTAACAAGCAAGAGATCTCGGTTTTAAAGGCTTTGAGCCAAGAGGAAAAAAGTCTGAAGCTTGAAAATTATCAATCTGTGAGAGTCTACTAAGTCTTGCAGGCAAATCCTTGATTTCAGAGGCCTGCCAGAGTTGGCCCAAGTACTCATGAAGGAGGGGGCAGGACAACTTTGAAGAACAGTCACTTTGGATTTTTCGATATCTTCGAGCCTGTAAATCATTTCCAGCAAGGTTAGTCGGAAGCAAGGGAAGTCTGCCTTGCAAGAGTCTCTGCATAACGGTCAAAGTATTATGGGTCACCGCAAGCCTGTACTCGCGGCCCGCACTCTCGGTTAAAGACTCAGGTTTCGGCTGTCCGGTTGCGATGGCATAGTTATGAATCATTTTTCTTGCATTGTATGAGTCTAAAATCAGAAAGATGCTCGTGGCAGGTCGTTCAGAATCTGCGGCACATTGGGCCCTATTGGTGAAGCGGAGAGGATTCATCGCTTGGGTGTCTAAGGAGGTGACACAGGCGCCAAGAAATGAGCAAAACTTGACAATTCTCAACAACCTATTGGATTTGGACATTTTCTTCCTATCGATGAACGAGTTTTTCATTAGGTTAGCAACTCCCGTGCCTCCAGAGTTGGGCCATCTGATATCGCCCAAAAAGGCCAGGTGGACCGATCGCGCCGACGATAAACCTTCTCAGTTTGTAAAAACCAGATGACAACCAGTCGAATCAAGCTTACTCAATAAGCTCACGAGCATTAAAGTTCATGGAGATTCATTTATGAAAATAAATACTGTAAAGAAAATTCTTTCGCTTTTGGGGCTTTTTGCTGCGGTTGGCTTCCCACTCAGCGCTAGTGCAGTTCCCGCTCAAGTGATTTTGATTCGGCATGGAGAAAAACCTTTAGATGACAAGAATATGAGCTTGAGCGAAAAGGGTTCACAAAGAGCGAAAGCGCTGGCACTTCTTTTTGAGAAGCGACCAGAACTTAAGAAATCTGGGCTTCCGACTGCCTTATTCGCTTCAGCATATATTCCTGGGAACGGCACCAAAAGGCCAATTGAAACCCTGACCCCTTTGTCGGAGACCCTTCACCTTAAGATAGATAGCAGTTACGCAAGAGATGACTACGAGAAATTGGCTCAATCTATTTTAACGAACCCCATGTTCGATAAAAAGACCATTATGATTTCATGGGTTCATACTTTTATCCCCAAGCTTGCCAAAGCACTTGGATCAAGCCCAGCAGAGAAATGGGATGATGCGGTTTATGATCGACTCTGGCTCATTCACTTTAATCCCTCTGGAAGCGTGACCTCAGAGGAGGCCTACCAGAAGCTGCTTCCAGGAGATTCCCAGTAAGCTTCGACAATAGTATCGATAATCTGATTCCCCTCATTCGCCCTAAGGGGACCACTCAAGGGGATCAGCTTCTACCTTTCATCTTGAGGACCGTCAATTTTGTTCTGACGAATAACACTCGGAAGGATCAGGTGAAACTTGCATCCGAGTCATTGGGACATAACTTGCTGGGAACTTTTTCTTCATTTGAAAGGCCGCTTTAAGGATAAAACTGCCTCGACTCTCATTCCCAAAGGACCCCACCAAAGTTGAAAAAAGAAGCTCGTGCGGCTCAGCGTTCAATGTTGACGAGCCTGGATGTGTCAGTGGCTTCATCCGATAGGTTGAGTTCTCGATCCTATCCGCTTTAAATAAACCCGAAGATTCGTTCAGTGGCTTGCCAGAATGGGTCACCAAAAGGTCCACTTCTGGATGGACTGAAAATCGCTCAATTTTTCTCAAAGGCTGCTGCTGATCCTCGATCACGAACGGATTTCGCAAACTTATGGTTTCTGGAAGTTTTGTTATCCAGTCAAACATCCCTGACTCGCCAACCGTCCCCCAAGACCTGAAGTTAAAATCGAGAATTTCGTTTGGCATGACACACACATAATTGTTAATCATGTTCGCAAGGAAAAACTCTGTCGGCTTGGGAATTGGCTTGTTATTACTCAACTTCCAGAGCAATGATCGATAGATAGATGTCTGCTGTGGATCCCAACGACGCCACAAACTCGTCGGTGCAGAAAACCTCGTCTCGATGTGTCCTTCATTTCTCTGAGAATTGTCAATTCCCATCACCGAAATTGCAGGATCGCTATTCAAGGGGTGCGGAATATGAATATGGGCAAACCCAAGCACATGACCCAGTTCATGAAAAAATATCGAACGCCCATCAACTTTAACCCGATCCTTGGTGCCTAGTGTTGCTGGATCACTGATATACTTAACCATATCCCCCTGAAAATCGAGGTCCAGCTTTGGATGAAAGGAAATCACAGGGATGGTTGACTCAGAATAGCGGTAAAAAAGACCCAAAACAAGTTCAGGAACCCCAGAAGCCCCGTTGAGACCCACCCCAGTTTCTTGAAATTTGGAAAATGGAAATTGACCCTCTTCGGATTGAAAAGCAAGAATATCACACAGGGCAAATCCACTCGGATTCCGAATACGAGAATCCACTTTGAGAATATGAACCTTTAATGGTCGTTGTTTCCCAGGTTGTTCAATTCCAGCCATCTTATTAAGGGAAAAATCTAAAGCCCTCAAAATCCAGGACCCTCAAGTTTCAATTTTTGATCGTAGCAAATATTAATCTCTCGATACAACCGAACAGTATCGTCAATAAAGAAATGGGCTCCAAGTTCCGACGAGGCGAGCTGAACTGGTTGAGGCTTTGGTCGCATTAAGGACAAGCGAAAAATCCACGGAATCTGGACTTCGTCAACATCAATGGCCTTTCGAAATGAGTCGTCTGTCCGCCAGGAACTCCCTTCGATTTCAGCAAAAGTGTGCTCGAGCTCTACAATCTTTGCCCTAGCAATAGCATTCTCAGAAAGAAAACAACACATATTTAACAAAACAAATATATATTTCATTTTATGAACCTAACATCCTTGACAGCACCTTTTGAAAATATACACCTCCCCATGTATATGCTCCCACGTGGGTCAGAAATCCAAGATAATATTTTCACTATGCTGTTTCGCATTGGCGGGACCGGTCTTTTAAGGGCGTTTTGACTTCCCTTCTTAATAACCCGAACCGTATCAATAGCCCACCCTCGCTCACCCCCCCTTTAACCCCGACCAGGGTCAGCGTGAAAACAATTTTCGTCACCTGTCTAAATCATGACAGCTGCAAACAATTTCGCGTTGTAGTACTTATGTGATCGAGGATTCAAAATTGACTCAACAAGAATCAATGAGTTTCCAACTGCAAACTAACAAATCTATTGTCACCGCGGAGGTCTTTGATGAACTACAAAAATATGAAAGCAATTTTTCCCCTTTGCTTAGTCTTAGCTGGTTGGGGAAATCCTCTAAGTGCAAATGCATCAGAAGGACCCTTTGGAACCTGCTACATAAACCTTCCCAATTACAGAGACGTCGCTCTTGTTGAACCTGATAACAGTATAGAACCACCTTTTCTTTTACTTTTGAGACAGACAGGACCTTCCTGGGAGAAACCTGTCGAGGGTAAAAAAATGGGAAAGCAAAAGTTTCTGTTATACAGAGATACCCGAAAACCGCTCCCTTTTGATTTTGCTCCGACCTTTCAAATTTCAAATTTCAATCCAAGAAGTAATCTAAGCCGAGTTCCCAGTATGACGGACTATCTTTTAGAACCAGCATCAGATCATGAAATCGATGTACAATTTAGATACAAAAATGAAGACATCCCGCGACTCGGTCGCAAATTTGATAGGGCTCCCAAATTTCTTCGCCTGTATCCAAAGATGGTTGCAAGGACAACGGAAGAAATCGTAGACAGTGACAATGTCGCATTTCAATCTGCGGCCCCTGTTAAAAGACCAAATGAAGAAGGCAAGATTGTTCTTCAAACAACTCCCTATTATACGACAGACAACCAATCTTATTACAAATTGGAAATCGGTGAAAGATTTAGGATCCATTCCGCACTCTGATATTCGAAAAGTCGGAAAATAAAGCCAATCAGTTCAAGTGTGGGTTTCGGTTTGATAAGTATCGAGAGGAAGAGGAAGAGGAAGAGGAAGAAGCAGCAGAATAATAATATTGTAAGGAAGATAATGAATAGCCTGGGTTCTTTTACACAATTCTCAATAGGAGATCAAAATTATGGATTTTAAATCACACTCTCATTTCTCAAAATGGAAACTCTTAGCTCAACCTCGTGTTCTTATCGCGGCTGGATTATATCTTACAAGCATTGTCCTTATTTCTGCATTTCCGCTAAAAGTATTCGCAATTCATCCTTTCTTTTGTTACAAAAATCCCATGTATCCTAACAAGTTACTTATTGTTAATGTGGACTCAGCGGGTGATATTGCTGAAGATCCCGCGCTGATTACGTTTGAATCGCCAGTGGAGTGGAAATCGCGAAAGCCAGACCAAAAGAAACCGGAAAAGGGCGATTATAATATATTTGGTTTCGACATTAATCGGGACGAAATTAGCGAATCTTTGACCCGCCTTTATATTGAGCATTTAAGCTCAAGAATCTACAAGATTAGTGACAAGAGATATCGGGGTGTTGCACATATCGTTGCAATAGTTGAAAAGAAAGATCTCGATCCAGACAAGCAGATTATGAAAGGTTACCTAAAGGCCACTTCAGAAGACTGGAATTGGGCAGATCACTACTTTCTAACACCGTTTTATGCAATGTATGAAAAGGAAAAAACCAAGAAGAATTGGAACCCATATGGGGATATGCCAAAAAAGTTTTTCAAACCTGAATTTTATGAAAATATACAAAATGACCGAGGAGAAGTGACTCCGACTCTAGTATTCAAATTGGGTGATGGAAAAAATGACCTTTTCCCTTGCGGCCGCGGCCTCACTGATCCTGATACCCCTGAGGAAGGTACCAATCTTGACCCAGAAGGTTAAGAATTATCTAATAGAAGATCGTCCACTACCTGAGCGAGAAAATGATATTTTACTGTCGACCTGTTCCCCAAATATACGGTAGACGATCTTGAATGTGATGAATTTCGCGAATCACTCGTCAACGCTGGAATTGCACTTACCCCTTGAACTCGGGACACCAGGTTATGAAAGAGGTCTATTGGTGACGTTGGGAGGTGGGCCCTTGCCGTAGACTTGACTTCGTTTGCTTTATATCTTAGCTGTTTCCCTTCAACAGGCGTGAGTGAGGGAAGTAAATGATCAAAGAATTTATTGTGTTTTTGAAAAACTATGGGGTGGTCGGACTTGCAATAGCGGTCATTATCGGCGGAAAACTGAACGAGCTTGTTTCTTCCGTTGTGAATGACTTGTTCATGCCGGTGATTTTTCAGCCAGCGCTGAAAGCGGCGGGCGTCGACAATATTCGCTCTCTAAACTACAATGGCATTCTTTACGGGAAGGTCGTTGTAAGTCTGGCTGATTTTTTGATTGTCGCACTGGTCGTTTTTCTTATGGCAAAATTTGTTCTTAAAGAGGAATCCGTGGCGAAAAAGTAGAATTTGGGATTTAATTTGGGGTTAAGGGGAAATTATGAAATTATACCTTGATTATCAGGCGACAACTCCCGTTGACCCACGAGTTTTGGAGAAAATGCTTCCGTATTTTACCCAGGTTTTTGGCAACCCCTCGAGTCAAGATCACTCTTGGGGTTGGGCCGCGAGTCGGGCCGTTGAAAAAGCTAGAACCCAGGTCGGGCATCTTCTAAACGCCCACCCTTCTGAAATCTTCTTCACCTCTGGAGCTACTGAAAGTAATAACTGGGCAATTATAGGCCTCATCAGACGGTGGCTAAGGGAAGCCCCAGAGTTATCGGATTCAGAATTGTCTGCCTCACGTCTTTCCGAACATCAGTATTCGCCTCCAGCCCTGAACAGACCTCTCATTCACGTCTTGACCTCAGAGATTGAACATAAGTCTGTCTTAGCTCCGCTAACTTATTTGCAAGAAGAGCTCGGGTCCCGGCTGTCCGTCACTTTTTTAAAGCCTAATCGATGGGGTCAGGTGACCCTTGATCAGATTCGAGAAGCCAAAACTTCCGCGACCCGCCTGCTAAGTCTACATTGGGCGCACAACGAACTCGGCACTATTCAGGCTATTTCAGAAATCGCAGAATGGACCCATCAAAATAAAATTTATTTTCACTCGGATGCGACCCAAGCCGTCGGAAAAATTCCCATGGACCTTTCTCAGGTGCCTGTTGATTTAATTTCGTTTGCGAGCCACAAGCTCTATGGACCGAAGGGCGTGGGAGGTTTATTTATTCGTCAAAAGAATCCTCGAGTCAGCCTTGATCCACTTACTTTTGGTGGAGGCCAAGAGCGCACCTTAAGGGCCGGAACCCTCAATGTCCCAGGCATTGTCGGCCTCGGCGAAGCCTGCGAGATTTCAACTGCAGAGATGAGACAACATTCGGAGCTAGGACAACGCTCCTCCCCCATTTATAAGCTCCGCTCTCGGCTCCTCGAAGGCCTCAAACGAGTGTCTCCGCCCTTTCATCTTAATAGTCATCCTGAGCATCATCTGCCTCATGCTCTCTCTCTGACCTTTCCAGGTCATCCGATGGCAGAAATACTCGCAGAGACGTCCCATCTTGGAATGAGCGCGGGGTCAGCCTGCGGCTCCGGTGAAATGTCCGGAAGTCCCGTGCTTAGAGCAATTGGCTTAAGTGAGCCAGATGCCAAATCAACGATCCGTTTAAGCTTGGGACGATGGACCACTGAAGCCGAGGTGGATTTTGTCATTGAAAGCTTCGCAAAAGCTTTTTCGGGGCGATAGTCAGATCATGGGCAGTGATCTTATCATAGAAAATACTCTCTTTTTTTTGATTTCAAACTGAATCAATCGCTTGTGAAGATAGGTCCGTTCAACTTTCAAAATCGATGCGGCCTCTGAAATATTTCCTTCAGTCTGTTTAAGGACTTGAACGATATAGGCCCTTTCAACCTCGTTTCGATAATCTTTGAGCGAAGGTGAAAAACCCACAAAATTGTTTCTATCATCTTTGATTTGCTTTCCACTTGCTGACTTTGGCACATGCCGGTCATCAAGGTTTGACCACCAAGATAGCCATCCGTTCGACTACATTCTTAAGTTCACGAATATTGCCCGGCCAATCAAAAGCACAGAGCGCTTCAACGGCCGACGTGCCCAAAAACTTTGTTTGAAAACTATTGACACGAACATATTCCCTCAGGAAATGGTTTGCCAAGACGGGAATATCCTCCTCTCTCGCGCAGAGGCGGTGCTGCGATTGGAAATACGTTAATTCGATAATATAAATCTTCGCGAAAAGCTTCTTGTGAACCGCGTCCCAAGGTCTACATTCGTAGCCGCAATAACCCCTGACCTCTACGTGAGCGATAATCTCTGAGCCCAACTTCTGGATTTCGCTATTCTGAATGGCACGCAACACCTTGGCCTGGGCCGCCAATGACATATCGCCAATTTCATCCAAAAAAAGAGTCCCACCATCAGCCAATTCAAAATAGCCTTTTTTGTTTTTGTCAGCTCCAGTGAAGGCCCCTTTCTGATATCCAAACAACTCGCTTTCAATCAAACTTTCTGGAATCGCGGAGCAGTTGACTTTGATAAAGGGACCCTTAGCAACTCGACTCTGTTGATGAATTTCTTTAGCAATCAGCTCCTTTTTCCAGTTCCGCTTTCCCCAATCACTAGGACTGAAGAATTGGTCCCAGCAACTTTTCTGATATCACTCTGCAAATCCTGAAATAATTTTGACTGCCCCAAGAACGCAACGCCCTCGACCTGGGCTTTTAGAGTGTTAATCTCGGCCTTAACTGATCGTAGTTCCAAACAACGCCGCAAGGTAATCATCAACTTTTCAGGGGTAAATGGCTTTTCCAAAAAATCAAAAGCTCCTAACTTGACAGCCTCCACCGCCTCTGAAGTACTTGCATGAGCAGACATAAAAACAACTGGGCTATCGACGCCGTCCGCAAGAAGTTTCCTGTACAATTCAAGCCCTGAGATATCTCCGAGCTTCACATCAGTAGAAAAATATCAGAACCCGCTCTCGGGTGGCATTGAATGCCATTATAGGATCATGAAACAAATGAACATCATAGTCGGCTGTTTGAAGAGCCACCTGGAGGCTTCGTCTGATATTTTTATCATCATCGACAAGGTAAACTAATTTAGATTGCATTTGTGACTTCAGGATCTCCGACCCGAATAGGAAGTGCA
Organism: Bdellovibrionales bacterium; assembly: GCA_016713585.1. Classification (GTDB taxonomy): domain Bacteria; phylum Bdellovibrionota; class Bdellovibrionia; order Bdellovibrionales; family Bdellovibrionaceae; genus JADJOV01. The sequence goes on from JADJOV010000010.1 coordinate 92,083, forward strand.
ATTTTGAATCGAACGCCCTGGGATTCAGGCTCCACCTCAATTGATCCCCCGTGGGGATCGAATATCTTGTGCATCTGCTCTTTGTTTAATGCAACACCGGAATTGAAGATATTCAAGACTATATTTTTCCCTGGGATTTCCGAGGCCATCGAAAACTCAATAGCTTGCCCCGGAGTTGCCTGGGCCGCGTTTTCAATTATATTCCCCAAGGCCCTTCGAAACAGAAATGAATCTATGGAGCAGAAGATATCTGAGCAATGAGTCTTAAGGACAATCTTCACGCTCGGCCAGACTCCCTCATAGTGTGTTGAAAAACCTCGCAAAAATTGATCTATCTCGACTGACTGGAGCCGCGCCTTAGGCAAGTTTGCAAAATTCGCAAATTCACCGACCATTCCCTTGAGGGATTTCACCTCTTCTTCAATAGCCCGACAGGCCTCAAACAAAATAATTGCAAAACTGTCTGAAGCTTTTGGTGAGAAGGCGGTCCTCATTGTCGAGATCCAGGTTCCTATGGGTTGGAGAGGCCCTTTTAATTCATGAGCCAGAGTCTTTGCAACCTCTTGCCAACGAGCCAACTCCTCGAGCTCTCGAGATCGAATTCTTGCAGACTCTAGCTCATCATAGGATTTTCGATAGATTAAACTGATAGCCCTCGCCAACAAAACACCCAGAACTATTGACACAACAAGGACCGCGCCAAAGCCCAAAAGGAAGTATTTGAATAGACTCCGGTCGAGCTGTTCGGCAAAAAAACGATCATCTCCGTAAATCAGCTTAAGATCTTGAATTTCCCGAAAAAGGCTCCGATAGGTCTGCTCGCCAGCAGGATTTATTTTTGAAAAGACTTTCATTTGTTCTTGCGTCTCATTAAGCACCCGACCGAGGGCGGAGCTCTTGTAAATTTGCTCCTGTGAACTTGAAATCACTTTGACCATAAACAATGCGGCTCCCAAAGGCAGCAAACTCATCACAAGAAGGGTCAGACCAAGCAAGGCTGCAACTTTATTTTTCATTGGAAACAATGTCCTTCCAGGTGATTTCCTGCTTGGGCGATGAAAAGGTCCACTCCCAAGCGTTTCATCTGTCCTTATCTCATCGTCGAGGATTTTACTAAAGACTGCTCCGCCTCCCAATGGAAATGCAGCAGTCCCTGCTGAATTCGCGGCATCGATATTGCCGGCACCTGGGCTGGATCCGGTCCCGGTCCCAGCCCCACCTAATCCCGTATGCCCTTCTTGGACTGTTCCGCCAGAGCGAGGAACATTGACCTGATTTTGTGCCAGCCATTTTCTAATTTTCGCCTTCTTTTCTTTTGAAATTGGTTCCATCACCAGACTGAATTTGACCGTGAGCGGAAAAGACTTAATGGCTTCGACGAAAACCAAATCCTGAAATGTATAATTTTTCAGGATTGAAAGAACCTCCGCTCTTTTAGATACCTGACTTGTTTTAGTTATCCCATTTTCAGTGCGCTGCAAACGATAGACTTCGTCCCACAAATCGTAGGTGATTTTTATCGTCTGCGTCGGCTGGCCCAGAAAGCGATCCTTCTGCCACAAGGAAAACCTGG
>JADJOV010000011.1 GCA_016713585.1 Bdellovibrionales bacterium
AATCTCTCTACGCGCTTGAGTCTCAAAAAGTTGGAACCTTTGCCTCTGAAAACCTTCTAAGGGCTGTCGATGTCAGCGGCAATCCAACGACAGCTCCCGCTCTCACCCCAACTCAACTTTCAACTTTGGGAACTCTTCTTTCAGGATCAGGGGGAGCCTCCTCGTCAGCAATCACCGGAGCAGTCGGAACGAACTCAATTGATAATACCAATTATGCGCAAACTTGGAATTGGTCCACTGCCACCACCCAGAACCCCATGACGATGACCTCTGATGCTCTTACAACTGGAAGTTTGTTTAATTTGGCGACCTCAAGCCCAGTCCTCAATTCCACCAGCGGTTTGCTGAATGTTGCAAATACTGGCGCCTCGACGAATGGAATCTTGGCCCGATTTCAGGCCAATTCCGCCGCTGGTTCTGGGTTGACTGTTTTGGCAAATGGCTACGTGGGCATAGGGACCACGAGTCCTACGGCCCTACTATCTGTTCGAAAAGATCAAGACGCAGGTACGAACATAAGGATTGATAACATTACAAACGGAATAAATGCAGGATCATCATTAGGTTTAGGGAACAATGTTGGCAACATAGGTCAGATAGGGACATACTCGAGCTCATTTTCAATGAGTCATCTTGCAAATAGATTTTCTGTAGCAAGTGATACCGGTGGAAATGGACTCGATCTGATGGCATGGAAGGGTACTGGTGACATGCGATTTTATACAGGTGGTTCTGCAACTACCAATGAGCGGATTCGAATAACATCAACCGGCAACGTAGGCATCGGAACTACAACCCCCACACAAAAGCTGGATGTGAACGGACAAATTCATGCCTCTGGTGACATTTGTACTGATGCAGGAGGTGGAAAATGTTTAAGTACTGCACCTTCGTCACTTCTAGGTTTAACGAGTGGAACCACCTCATATAACACTTTTCTTGGTTCAGGAGCTGGAGGTTTAGCGACGGCAGCGAGCAGCCGCAATGTCTATATTGGAGCCAACGCTGGATATAATAACCTAACCGGTGAGGACAATGTGTTCATTGGACACTATGCCGGAGAAAACGAGACAGGTTCCAACAAGCTCTACATCGCAAATACAAATACCACAGATCCCCTCATCTATGGTGATTTTAGCTCAGGCGAGGTTGGTATCGGAACCAGCGCGCCCTCTGAAACTCTTCATGTAAATGGTGGCCTTAAAGCCGGTAGCATTAAGATTGGGGGCGACAGTCAGATTGACAAAATGGGGATTTGTGAAATCGATACTGTTGCCATCACTAACTCGCCAGGGACCTATTCATGCGCTGATATTCCAGGATCAGATATTGCCGTTCACTGTAGCGGCTCAGGGGCGATGACAACTCCTGGATCAAATGGACTATACTGTCGCTCCAGTGGCACGGGAGGCCAGGTTATTTGCAATACACTTCTAACTAACGTGGTTTCAATGAAATGGATGTGTATGTGGATGTATAAAACTCCCGCAGGCTAGTTTATTGCTGAGCTGGTCCTATCCCCTCATAAGCTCAGCCACTTGCCAATTGATGCAATCAAGGTTTCAGGTTCGCCACAAGAGCTTACTTCTTGATGAATTCTTTCCCGGAGCTCAGAAATCCACGAAATTATTTTTTCTTTGCTTTCATGGGTCAATGCATGTTGCTCCAATTTATGAAATCCCGGCGCCATCAGAAGGTCCCCGGCTTGATTAAACCAATACTGATGAATTTCTTTAATCTTCTCGGGCGAAATCGAAGGAATCGCATCAAACTGAACAGGATTTGAGACCATTCGACCTCCCTGCAAACGGATGAGCTGCAGCTTCATCAGCAAATCCATGGAATGATCAATGGACACCCGAGGAATCTTCAAAGCTTGACTCAAATGCTGGGCCTGCAGCGCCGGCGTCATAAGATTAAGAACCTGAGGCAACCGCAGAGCCATCAAAACCGTTGGGGTCCAAGGATCACTAAAAAACTGCGCATACCTTCCCACATGCATTTCCTTGAATTCCTCATTGTTCTGCGGGATCTCCAACCCAAGGGTTTCCAGTAAGGCCGGCAAGCGTCCAGATAACATATCAATAGCTTTGTAAAACTGGGAAAGCGGAATATCTCGCCTGCCAGTTTCCCAATGATGGTATGTCGACAAAGTCTTTGTCTCCAAAGTACTTGCCACTTCAGCCAGAGTCCGGGAGCCCCGAAGTGCCCGAAGAAACGGAACAACAAAACCTTTCCTAAACCCAGGCAAGGTTGTCATTTTAACATGACGCCGCAGGGTCGGAATGGGTCGAGGGGCAAAGACCGCTTGCTCAATGTGTCGAATATCAAAGCCCTCTTTTTGCAACCGAAGAAGAACCATCGGTAGGCGGACCCCTTCAGATGGATGAGTCAATCGAGCAAGTCCCTCGTAGTTCAATTGCTGCTGTGAAGTTTTTGTTCTGTATAATACCATCGGCTTTTTCTACATCTATTTTCTACAGAATGAAAGTCTATAATTCACAAGAACAAAAACTGCTCACAAACTAAGAACATGACTACTTCACAGGTAAAACCCCTTCGTCTTCTCTTTATGGCTGAATCAATAACTCTTGCCCATGTTGTGCGCCTTTTGACCTTAGCTGAAGGTCAAAAAAAGATGGGCCACGAAGTTATTTTTGCCACCGCTGAAAAATATCAACCTTGGGCCGAGGCCAAAGGATTTCAATTTCGCAAAATTCAGTGTCTTGAATCTGCGATTTTCCAACAACGCTTGAGCAAAGGACAGACGTTCCTTCAACGCCAAGAAATTTCTGACCAAGTCCACGAAGATATTCGACTTCTCAAGGAGCTTCGACCGAATGTTGTCATCGGAGACTTCAGACTCTCTCTGGGAATTAGTGCCAAAGTTGCGCGAGTTCCCTACATAGGAGTCATCAATGCGTATTGGACCCATTTTGATCCAAAGGATATGCCAGTGCCTGAGACTCCATTTCTTTCGCTGATCGGGCGAAAGCTCGCCTATCCCCTGTTTCGAAGCACTCAAGGCCTTTTGGTCCCACTCCTTCTAAGACAACAAGCCAATGGTTTCAACAAGGTCCGAATGGAATATGCTCAGCCTCCACTTCAATCTGTCATCGATAGCTATAGTCAAGCCGATTACTTAGTCTTCCCTGATGCGCCAGAAATTGTGCCGCCACCGCCAACAAATTTTCGAATCCCATGGAAATTTCTTGGACCTGTTGCCGGAAATCTGCCCTGCGAACTCCCGGACTGGTGGCCTGACCTCAAACCGACGGCTCCCGTGATTTACCTAAATATGGGCTCCTCCGGCAAACAAGAACTGACGCCAAAAATAGTCAACGTCCTGACAGAGCTGCCTGCGCAAATCGTTGTTGGAACGTCTCAATCCATTCAACGACAACTTCCTCACCTACCGGGAAAACTTTTTTCTGCGACGGCCCTTCCGGGGGACCAGATCTGTCAACTGGCCGATTTGGTGATCTGCAATGGAGGTGCCCCCTCCATGTATCAAGCGCTCCTTAAAGGACGACCCACCATAGGCATTACAAACAACATGGATCAGCGAATTGCTATGCCATTCTTTGCTCACCTTCCCTTTGTCAAACATTTGCGCACTTGGAATCTTAACCCCGATCAACTTAAAAAAAGCACAAGCGAGTTTTTGGACAACCCTCTGGTAAAAATTGAGGCCAAGGACTTCTCTCAGGTTTTACACAAATACAATATAGATGAACAACTTATGGACGCGATCAAAGAAGTGCTTAGTCCAAAGCTCAGTCAGACTTCAAGCTTGGATCTTTGAGGTCAGTCGTGTTTTGCAAGATGATATCTCCTGACAAACCCCTACCTTATAGAGGCGATTGGCCTTAAAAGCATAGACTCTCGGACTTGAGTTGTCCTTTCAGGGACACTCAAGGACATCAGTTTCAATAACATACAAAAGAAGTGTGGTCCCAAGCATTATTGACATATACCTGTCCTGAAATATAGGCCGTTGTCCCCGCTGGACAGGAGCATCCGCCGGTTTTTGGGTTGGGAGAAAACATATCACAGGTAAAAACAGGATTGTTCGAGAGTGTCATGTAACTCCCCCCGAACTTGTTGGCAGCCGCTGCGGCTGCGGCCGCTGCTGCAGCCGCATTAGCTGCGACTGCAGTCGCGTTAGCTGCGATAGCGGCTGCATTAGCAGCCGCTGCGCTAGGCGAACCCATCCGAACCCAGGCCGCTCCATTACAAAACTCATAATCGTGAATTCCTACATTATAACGTTGAAATCCCTCGTTCTGAGGATTGCAGAGAATCGGTGTATTTCCCACCTTCAGGCCGCCTGACGGTATACTGATGTTGCCATTCGACGAGTAAATAGAATTGTGCCAAATGTTGCCAGTCTTATCGTGGAGAGCAAACTCTCCATTTGGTAAAATATTCATCGCAAATCCGCTGACTCCGTTATTCTGCACAGTCAACTGAGTCCCCCCTGTCCTGTTCACCGTTAATCCACTGATCATCCCTACGTCCGCCCCAGGATTTGTGGTTCCAATGCCAATATTCCCGTTCGCGGCTTGAAAAAGGGCCGAGTCATCGAGAAGCCCTACCGTTCCACTCCACTTGGCGATTCGATTCTGAGTGCCTGAGCCATTTGTCAACCCGCCACACGAAGCAATTCTTGTATTAATGGGGATTGCTGGATTGATGATAAATTTCTGACCCACCTTAATTGGTTTCGCTGACCGTTGTAACGACCCAGGGCCCACGACACGTGAAATTTCCCAAGCACCATACCATTCGTTGGGATTCGCAGCATTGCCTGCAGGAATCAAATCCACTATTTTCACTTGATCAACAATTAAATCAGTCGTTCCATAAAGCTTCTGCCCGGCCTCGGCAAGGACAAAGGGCGGCTGCGGACCTCCTGCACATCCGGAATAAACCCGCCCCAAATTAATAAAAGGAAAAGGCGGCTGAACGACTGGAACACTACTATCGAATTGCAAAGCACCATAATTGGCTAGATTGGGATTTGTTGCATTATTTGCGAATTGGCAGTCACAAGAATTAGCTCTCGCCATTGTTGAAATAAAGTTGTTCGTGAAGTCATTCATTTCGAGTTTCTGCGATAGAAATTTCTGTTGAGAAGATTGGGTAACTAGAAGGTCGGTGATCATTGCTGCCGTAACCATCGCGATTCCAACCGAGACCATAACGCCAACTAACCCAATCCCTTCGCTGCGTAACAAGACCCTGCCAAATGAAATACGTTCAGATAAGAAAATTCTTATTGGCGCTATCACACTTCCCCCCTGCTCACGTACTCGCAATCACTTAGACAATCCAACCCCATTAAAACATCTAAGCTTTGAGATTAGGTTAGCTGAATCCGAAAGATAACACGACAAAATTTTCCAATTTTCTCATTTTGGTCCGGTAGGTAATGACTGCTGGAATCAATCCAAAACTCAGTCAGACTTCAACCTTGGATCTTTGCTGACCGAGACGTTTTCTTTCAGTTTGTATTCGACTTGAAAGATCCCAACCGAGTTTCCGCCCTTAAGACCTCTTCCTTGGGACGTCACCCAAATTTGTGTTCCATCAGGACTCAGGGCCAAGCCAACTGGGTACGAGTCAACTGGAATTGCCGCCACCCGCTTCATGGACGTAGTATCATAGACCTGCACCACTTCCTTGGTTAACGGCGACAAATAAATAATCTCCCTCTGGCGTGATTTTCATTGAGCGGACACCGAGCCCCGCAAAAACCTTTTAAACCGATTTGTTATCGACTAAGTTCACACAGCACCTACTCGATCTTTAACCAAGCTCAAAAAGGGTCCGATAGGAATCTTTCGCCAGATATCCTGAAGAATTGCAGCCCGCATATAAAAACATTCCATCCGGACTCATTTGCAAATCCCTAGTGCCTGGGTGAATTCCAAAACAGTTCCCATATAGATTGCCTTTGTTCGATTCTTAAGATCAAAAATAGCAATTCCTCCCTTCTCATCCGCGCCACAAATAAATACCGACTGTCCTTAGAAAAGGCGAGTCCGCGCACAAAATCCACAGTTTTTGTCGCGATTCCCGACCATCTCGGTGCTCGGGAGCTTTGCCTGGACGATCAGATTCTTGGAGTGGCTTAAACTCTTTGGATCATCCCCTGAGATATCATAAATCCCAACGGTGTTATCACCCCAGTTGGAAACAGCGAGGGTTGAATTATCTGGAGATACCTGGATATATTTCGCAATCGGGCCTGTGCCAAAAACGCGTAAAATTTTATTTGTTTTAGTATCTATCAAGACCATCGCGGGAAGGCCATCGCCCATGCTCGTCGTAATTCCGTCGATAATAGGTCACCCACAAGAATTTTCCTTGATGAGTGAGAACTGATTCGACCGGTTTTCCGATAAACTTATTTGGTTGTTTATTCTTAGGCGGATATTTATAGTCAGGGTGCTTTCTTTTCAAAAAAATCCTCGTCCCCTGAAACTCATGGGAAATCACCCCATTTTTTTCAAGCCCAAGGACTTAAATACGACGGTTTTTGCGCCCTCCAAGGAATTAACATAGACTAAAGATCCGTCAGGACTAAACGAAGCTGATTTTGGCGAGTCTATATCGGTATCAAACTGGTCCAAGGGATTCGAGGTGGTCGGACTATAAGCTTGCCTTCGCGCGACAAAATTGATGACCACCGGAGCATCTTTAGGTTCAGACTGACTCAGGATATTGGTTTTAGATCGAAAGATCTCTACTTTATTTTTAGCCTCAACAATTTTGAGATTTTCTTTCGCTGTTGGTAAATACTGAGGAATGAGCGGATGCTTTGGCTCAAGCAACAAAGCCTGTTCCCAATGTGCTATGACTTGTTGCCACTCTCCCTTTTTCCACAAAGACCAGCCACCTTCATACAGGCAGGCCACACATTTTGGTTCAATCTGTAGACATTTTCTGTAATTTTCAAGAGCTCCCTCTGAGTTATGATCCTTTTGCAAAGAAAATCCAAGCTTGAGAACCCGTGTGGCCTGGTCGTCCTCACATTTCAATGGGGGCTCTGAGCTTCCTGAGGTAAGTTCCTTATCGCTCGCCCAGGCGATTGGGTTTAAACGAACCATGATGGCTGCGAATAAAGTGATCAACGTGAGCTTCAAGATCCTTTGTTTCAAAAGTTTGATCTCCTTTGATTAAAACTGCCAAACAGGACTCCTTCGCCCGCTCAAAACCCCACTTCAGAGAAAACTTGGATACGTTATCCCGCAAGGTTCTTGCCTGTTGGTCGAAGAGGCTCCTGATTCTTAAGTCACTCAAGTTCGAAGTTTTTCGTTTTTTAAGGCCTTTGACCAAATGGTCTCTCAGTTGAATAGTTTGAACAAGTTGTTTTGCTGAACCACAGGCAATTTTCTCATCCTCAATAATTTGCCGCTTGATTCCAGGCAATTCTCTCGCAATCTGAGCCAGCTCAATTTCCCACTGATCAGCTAAGGCCTTCCAAGTTGGTGAGAGCGGTCTGGCCACCGGTTGTAATTGCTCAAATCGAGTGATCCAAGGATATGGGGTTTGACAGTTCGCTTCGAGCTCAAGATAGGCCCCAAGGCCCTTGAGGTCCGTCGCCCTAAATTTTAGGACTTCCTGATTTTCTCTCTTCAAAAATGAAAGGACTGCAGACCAGTTTTCGGCAGAACTTATGAAGGCCTGATCGATTTGGGGCGCCACCTGGCGCATCGCTTCGATCCGAAAGTCATTATCCTTCCATTGAGGCTCTATCAGTAGTGTTAAATGGCCAATGACCTCTTTTCTCACAGCTTGTTCTTCACAAAAGTAACGATTCACTTGGCGACCCCGAAGATTTCTGAGCTCAGAAACGACCTCTTCAATTTGCCCTCGCCAAGAGAACAGACCAGCGCACAAACAGGCCAAAAGAAAGGCCCCACAGATGACAAATAAATGTGAATGCGAAGGGGGAATTTTGATGCTCACTCAAGCTTATTCGGTTGAAACAATCCTCAATCTTAAGTCGAGAATCCAAAAAGACCTGTGCTTTTATTGAGTAGAACAGGACTTTAGTTTGAAAAGATTCTCGTTTTAGATCAAACTTAGGAAGGATTGGTTTGAATCACCTTGCAAGAAACGAAGGATGACCTTGATGGCGTACTCTATTGGGATAGATTTTGGCGGCACGAAGTTAGCAATCGCCTTGGTCCAGTCGAAGGGCAAAATTGTCTCCTATCGACAGAAATCAATACTTGATATTAAAAAGAATAATCCCGCGCTCACTGCACAGAAAAAAATCATCATGCTGATGGTCGAGACTATTTCAGATTTACGCTCTTCCTTTCCACAAGCCTTTACAAAAAAGAATTTTTGCGGAGTGGGTCTTGCGAGTGCGGGTCCACTGAATGTCGAAACAGGGTGTTTGATCAATCCAATTAATTTCCCGGGATGGAAAACTGTGCCTATTCAGAAAATGCTAGTCAAGGCTTTGGCAGAGTCAGGCCTTCCCCGCAAAAGTGTTTTTTCAGAATGACGCTATGGCGGCGGCCCTGGCTGAGGGATGGATCGGGCGAGCAAAAAAGTTGACCTCCTATGCGGTGATCACGGTGGGGAACAGGAATAGGGATCCGGGAGTTATTTTCAAGGACGCCCAGTTCAAACTCGTGGAATGGGATCTGAGTTCGGACATCTGATCGCAGAAAATCAAAATATTCATAACCCAAATTCTGAACTGCATGAATACACTATTGAAGGAGTGGCGTCTGGAACCGGAATTCTTCGCCGGGCTCAGAAGCTTGGCTATCGGGGATCTTGCCTTGAAGACCTTGTTCAAGATCTCGAACAGGGTCGGGCGCAAAGCAAAATCAAACACCAAGTTCTCTTTGATGACGCAGCAGATGCCCTGGCTGCCTTATGTTACAACTTGTCGATAGGATTTAATTTGGAAAAAATCTTATTTTCGGGCGGACTGATTAAGATTCGATATCTCTTTTTTGATAGAATGAAATCCCGCTACAAGCATCTCATCGAGGCGATGAATCCCGCGTTTAGAACCCAAATTCAAATCGCCAAGTGTTCGAATTACGCAGGCGTTATCGGAGCGGCATCCCTTCCACTCAATTCAATTATGAACAAATTTTGACAAAAATTTGAACAAAAATTCGCCTGATTCTTTGGCCTTTTTGAAAAAAAATGCAAGCCGGCACGTTGTTTGCTCAGATTTTAATCTGAAAAATCATGAAACTTTATTTTAAAAGGACCAAACATGACAATTCGAGGCCCCTCATATGTTGCACTTTTGTCGTCTGTCATTCTGTCCGTTCTCGGACCAATCGGATGCACAAAGAGCTCACCACCCAATTCTTCGACATCCAAAACTTCGGTGGAAGTTTTTGCCATAACTAAAGGCGAAGTGCCTCCGGCGACCTGCAAAGCTACGGGGGTTGTTGAACCCATGCGAAGTCACTATCAGCCGACGGAAGTCACCACGCTTTGTGAGGCCGCAATCAAAAAGTGCCAAAAAGAGTTAGACACTATTGCTTCAAGACCGACAACTGAACGAACAATAGACAATACCTTGATGGCCTATGAAACGAGCCTCGCTGAATTTAGCGATGCCGTGTGGCCACTCGCCTTTACTGGTTACACTGCAACAGATGAAGCTGTCCGCAAGGAAGGCTCGGATTGCGATCAAAAAGTAGGCGCGTTTTCCGTTACTGTCTCGACTCGACGTGATCTCTACATGGCGCTCAGTTCGCGGACCATAAAAGATGCACCCAAAACTCCTGAACAAAGTCGACTGCTCGAACAGACACTGTTGAGTTTCGAACAAAATGGATTGAAGCTCAGCGATGCGGACCTTGCAAAGGTTAAGGATCTCAAAACGCAGTTAACTGCAAAGGAAACCCAATTCACCACAAACCTCAATGAGGATGTAAGTTCTGTTGATTTTGGCGCTGAAGAACTCCATGGCGCGCCAGATAGTTTTTTGATGGGACTGAAAAAAACTTCGAATGGTTTGTTCACTGTGACCACCAAGTCCACTGATTTTACTAATCTGATGCAAAATGTTTCAGTCTCTGAATCTAGACATAAGATGCTTTCCGCCTACATGAACCGAGGAGGCGACGCCAACACTAAACTTTTGGAAGAAGCCGTAGTGCTGAGAAGCCGTCTTGCAAAAATATTGGGCTTTCCCAACTGGGTTGATGCACGCACAAACGATCGAATGGCCAAATCAAGTGCACAGGTTTCTACTTTTCTAAACAATTTAAAAGAGAAATTGAAAGTGCGAAATCAAAGTGATCGCAACGATTTGCTGACATTCAAAAAACAAATCGACCCAAGCGCAACCTCCCTTGATCCCTGGGACAACGCCTACTATTCATATCAATTGCAGAAACGAGATTTTAGCCTTGATAATGAAAAAATCCGCGAGTACTTTCCATCGCAAACTGTTTTTGCCGGAATCCTCGATATCTACTCAACTCTATTGGGAGTCAAATTTGTTAAGGTCGAAAATGCCAAGGTCTGGGCCGATGGGGTCGCTCGGGATTTCGTAGAAGCTCCCTCACAAATGTTTGAAAATTGGGTTTGGAATGCAGATATCCTCGATCGGATTTCCGGTCACTATTTAAACGCCAACGAAAAACTCCCGAAGGAGCTTTTGAGTCGAATGCTTGCGGCTAAAGATTTTCAACAGGGAGCCAGGTACACAACTCAACTGCTTTATGCTTTTTTATGATATGACCCTGCATACCCAAGAAAATATCGACAAAGTGGATGTCAACAAAATCTATGCCCAGCTGTACAAAGAAATTACAGGACAAGACCCTTTGCCAGGAAGTCTCTTTCCAGCTGGGTTCGGTCATTTGATGGGTGGCTACGACGCCGGTTATTACGGTTATCTCTGGTCAGAGGTCTACGCCCAAGATATGTTTTCATTGTTCCCAGCCGAGGATCTCACAAATAAGCAATTAGGTCACCGCTACCGTGAAACTATCCTTGCTCAAGGAAACATGAAGGAACCCATCGAGCTTCTTAAGGCTTTTCTTGGCCGGGCGCCCAGCACTGATGCTTTCTTTAAGATGCTTGGATTTTGAGATTGTAGGCTCTATCACAATCATCCTATCGGCATCTTTGATGATGTGCTTCCTTCAAGGCCACTCAAAAGCATCAATTTCCAAAACTAGTCGCGGTGAGCTCCCGAAGATTTAACCTTCTGCGAGATAAAGTCAGTGAGAGCTCCAACCGTAGCGAAAATAGAACCATCGATCTCGTCGTCTTCAATTCTTATGTTAAACTGTTTTTCAATCTGAGTCAGTAAGGCCGCAACAGCGAGAGAGTCCAATTCTGGAAGTGCTCCTCGTAACCGAGTTCCAGCGGAAAAGGTCTTGGAGCGCCCATTGAGTTTCAAGGTCTTCTCTAAAAGCTCGATAACTTCATTTTCCATATTTTTGGCCTTTCTTATTCCTTAGATAAAGATTTCACGAGCCACCCTTTGACTCAGAAATTGACTCGGGCTTGCCGTCAATCCGTAGGCCCCAGACTGAAATATAACAACTAGATCGCCAACCTCACTTAAAGTGAGCTCAACTTGGGTCGCAAAGGTATCCAGCGGCGTACAGAGTGGTCCCACAACATTGACCACTTCTCGAACGCTCGATTGAAGACGATTGCCCACGCACAACGGAAAATTTCTTTTGATCACCTGACCCAGATTCCCTGTGGCCGCAAGATGGCAGTTCATTCCACCATCCAGAACCAAAAATTTTTGGCCACGAGATATTTTGATATCGACAATTCGTGAAACAAAAAGGCCACATTCCCCTACTAAAAATCGACCTAGTTCAATCACAGGGACTGCACGCGGGTAGACTTTCAAAAAATCTGGAACTTCTTGAAAAAGAGTTTCGCCAATAGCAACAACATCAACGGCCTTGTCATTTTCAAAATAAGGAATACCTAAGCCACCACCAAAATTAAACACCCGCAATGAATTCAAAAACAAGGAGCTCATGGACTTAACCATGGCAAAACTCAGACGAATGGTCTGACAGATTGTTTGAGCATCTAGATTTTGAGACCCTGCAAAAATATGAATTCCTTCAATCTCTAGTCCAAGAGTCGCTACTTCTACACACACCTCGGGAATTTGTTCGCTATCAATTCCAAAAGCTTTTGAACCCCCACCCATTCTCAAGCCACTGGACTTCATATCAAACTGTGGGTTAATTCTTAACCCAAGCCGTGCCGGCGTATTCAGTTTCTTGGACAGTCCAGCTATTCGACGAATTTCATGGATTGATTCGGCATAGATAAGAACTTGCTCAGAGATTGCAAGAGTTAGCTCATCGTCAGTTTTACCGGGTCCCGCAAAAGATATTTCTTTTGCAGGCATTCCAGATCTTAAAACTAGTTGTAACTCCCTTGTCGAAGCTACATCAAACCCATTCACCCGACCTGCCATAAACGAGACGAGCTCAGGCATCGGATTAGCTTTGACGGCATAATGAATTTGAATTTCCTTCGGAAGGCTCTTGCGCAACTCCTGTATTTTCTTTTCGATCACAGCGCTGTGATATAGATAGAAGGGCGTGCCGCCCTTGCCCGCGACCGCCCATTCAGAGATTTTTCGTCCCTGAACCAGAACCTCATCTTGGCTCAAATCAAAATAAGTATGGATCATCAAATTGTTCCCTCTTTCGACTGACTCACCATGTACTCCTGACGAACACTGGGTCGGTCGAGCTTTCCATTCTGATTGCGAGGATGAGGCGAAGTCCGAACTAGAATATCAGCTGGAACCATATACAAGGGCATTATTTTGCAACAATGTTCGAGAATTTTTTCTCTCCCTTCTTCAGGGGTCGTGATCACAGCATCATCCAAAACAACCGAGACGACAACACTTTGCCCCAAACTCTCATGGGGGACTCCAAAGGCAAGAACTTCGAAAACACAGCCACTGCTCCCAACAACTTCTTCAATCTCTATCGGACTGATTCGATACCCTGAACTTTTAATCATTTCATCATTTCGACCTATAAAGAAAATATACCCGTCATCGTCCTTCTTGACGATATCTCCTGAGAAAACACAAACCTCGGGCAAAATGATCTCTTGGGGGCGACTCTGAGAACTCAATGGAAGATTTCTATACTTTTCCTTAGTTTTTTCTGGGTCATTCCAATAACCCAACCCGACTAGCGCTCCCCGATGAACTAGCTCGCCGGGTTCCCCAGAATCACATGGTGTTCCGTCATCTCTAACACCAAAACCTCAGCATTTGGGATCGCCTTGCCGATCGATTCTGGTATTCGATCAACCTGATCCGGCGGCAAATAGGTCGATCGAAAGGACTCAGTCAAGCCATACATCAAAAATGGCTTTGTGAGAGGAAAATGCTGGCGAAGCTTTTAACAATTCAAGTGGCATTCGTCCTCCGGTGTTTGCAAAATACCGCAAATGCTTTGTGACCGAATCCGGCCACTTCAATGCGGCTATTTGATTCCACAGTGGAGGGACCGCCGTTAAACCAGTAATCTTTTCAGACATCACAAGACTCAAGATATCCCTTGGAGCCATGTAATCCAGCAAACAGACTCTCGCCCCAACAAAGAAAGCGGTCGTCAACTGACTAAAGCCAGCGTCAAACGAAAGAGGTAAAACTGCGAGTAACACATCGGACGAAACATTTTCCAAATAAGATACTACACTTTTAGCACCAAAGACCATATTTCGGTGGGAGAGAACAACCCCTTTCGGCCTTCCAGTGCTTCCAGATGTATAGAGAATTCCCACAGCGTCAGTGTCCACCATGGGCTCCAACGAATGCTCAAATTCTTCCGCCGAAAAAGAGGCCTCGCTCCCTGTCGCCTGAAGATCCTTCCATTCAAGAATCTGAATCTCACGGTGGTGTCGATTCTTAAGTCGAGATGAAGTCTTTATTCCTTCAGAACCAGTTTCATCATCTGCGAAGACAATGATCTCCAAATCAAGTACCTCGAAATCGGACGGGTCAAACAATTCAAACCGTCCGCGCGAAGTGATTAATACTTTAGCCCCTGAGTCCACGAGAATATGCTTTGCCTGATCCTTTTCAGAATCGGATTGACTGGGACAAAATGTTGCAAGCAGCTGCAGTTCCAAAGCAAGCAATCACAAATTCAATACGTTTTTCTAAAAATATGGCAATTCGATCCTGTCTGTGAATATTTCGCGCCCGCAGGAACCTCCCAAACCCTTGGCAGGAATTGGCCAGAGCCAGGTAATCTATTGATCGCCCGTGACAGGTCAATGCAATAGCCTCAGGATTTTCTTGAGCCGAGAAAGATACAAGATGATGAAGTAAATATCTAGATTTCACATTTCACCTTTCCCAGGATCCACTGAACTTCATGGTTTCTATTGCCACTTTCGGGCCGGATTTCCTTCCAAACTTCCCCATCTGGAATGTTCGTGCCACTCACGACAACAGAATGGGGAGCTATCGTCACCCGCGCACCGATTGTTGTATGAGGCATGACTAGGCTGTAAACCCCGATCGTCGATCCTGGTCCGATTTTCACAGGTCCAACATTTGTTCGTCCAGAGAGACTGACATTCCCAGAAATTATTGATCCACGTCCAAGAATGCAAAGATCGCCAATCTCAATCAAAAACGGAGAGTCCAAGATCCCGCCAATCGCAACATTCTTACCGATTTTCGCACCAAAGAGTCTCCCTATCAAAGGCATTGCCGGTTCTAAGTTAAACAAAAACAATGCCCTCAATCCAAAATAATGGATTATGGTTAGAAGCTTCCAATAGGCAAAATCAGCCCCTCAGAATTAAGTTCACCCCGCCCAATCGGTCGAACCATCAACAAAAATCGCAGGAGAAAACCTGAAAGAACACCATAAACTGTCACCAGAATCGCAACATTGGTCAAATATCCATAAGCACCTAGATTTTGGATTAAAAAGTTCGCCAGCCCGACAAACAGAATCCCTCCGGCGGCAAGCGATAGTCCGATCACACAAATAGCGGAATACAGAAAATCCCATGGAGAAACCTTCAAGCAAAAACCTCCATCAATAGACAAATCACTATTAAACCAAAAAATGATTTCCTTTTTAATATATTCATCCCCAGTCAAAAAATAAAGAGTGAACGAAATTCCCAGCCTTTTCCCTCGGCACAACTTGTGCCATATTTTGTCCTCAGGGCGCGTGCAATAGCAAACGGACCACATTCGACACCAAGCATTTGGTTGCTTCTCGAATAGGCTTCAAATAAGATTTTCCAATGGACCCAAGTCTTGATATCTATAAATTTGAGCGTCTGGCTCCTCTCTTAGAGCAGATTTCCTTGACCCAAAAGGTATTGAATCCTCGCCGTAGTAGTTTGACCAGATTAGCGCACCGGCTCGGCTATAAATCACCGCGAAGTCTTGGAATGGTGTTTGGTGGAAAAGATTGCCAAGCGCCATGATGATTCATCGTTTAAGTTCAATGTTGAAGTTGAATTTTGAACAGCGTGAGTACTTGTATTCGCTCTTAGCTTTAGAAAAACTTAAGAATCAGGTCGCAGATCCACGGGCATTGACTCAGGCTGTTGAAAGTAGCAACCCGCTCATTAAGAATGATGTTGTCATTTCAACCTTAGAGTTTAACTTTATTGCTCAATGGTTTCACATTGTGATTCGACAGCTGATTAAGGCCGGTTGGGGACAGATTATACCAGAGGAGTTCTGCCAAAAATTAAAAAATAAAGTAACGGAACAAGAGGTTCTTTCAGCTCTTCAGACTTTGCAAAAGCTAAATCTGATTTCCTGGGACGAAAGTCAAAAAATGTATACTTGTCCAATTGCCAGCTTTTCAACTGCTAATGACATCAGTTCCGAAGCAATTCGCAAACATCATCACCAAATGATTGAACGTGCCTCTGAAGCGTTAACTGAGGAGTCTGTTGAAAATAGAGAATTCACTAGCGCAACATTTGCGTTTGATAAGAAAGACCTTCCTGAGGTTAAGGAACTTATTCGCTCTTTTCGCGACCGTATGGAGAAGCTATATGCAAATGATAAGGCAATGGATATCTATCAGCTTAATGTTCAATTTTTTCCTCATACTCAGGGGGACCCTTAGGGCCCGCGCAATATTAAATGGTCCAAGTATGTGCGGTGGATTTTGTTTATTCTTGCTTCTGATGGGCCCGCAGGCCTTTTCTATTGTCAAAGATCGTGTCGGCAATGGCGGTGAACTTTCTGAAAGACAGATAACTCTCATCTACGCTAACTTTTCAAGCACTCTGACTCGGTGTTTATCAAACAGATTCTGTCCTAATGAATCGAAAGCCCGGACTTTGACTCAAAAAATTCATTCCGCATTTCCCCAAGAAAGTGAAAATTCTTTTGCACAATTAAAGTTTCTTTCTGCCAGATTAAATCCCGAAATCTTCGGGCCCGGTCAGTCCGCTGCGCTTTGGATGACGAAGCCAGAAATTGGTGCCGTAATTTTTGTGAATACGGACAGACTCACCCTGGATGAAAACGAGAGGCGTCGCCCAATTTCGCCGACGGAAGCCTTTCGAATACTTTTTGTTGCCCTCGGCACGCATCAAAATGAAGTTGATTTACTCTGGCTCGATTCGATAGCCTTTGAGATTTTTCAAACAACTGAAAAAAACCTTCGAGGCCCCTCCCTTAAAGAGGATTTTTTGGCAGCAGAGACTTGGTTGGCCTTTTTTTACACAAGAATGAGTGAATACCTCAGAATTTGCTTGGCTGAATCCCTTTGTGCAAGCACCCAATGGCAGAAGGACGTGCTGGGTGCAATTCTCAAAAATATGAATCAAGAACGTCCCGCCGCAGACACTCTTCGGTTCGAATCGGGCCAGGCAAATCCTGAGCTTTTCACTGTTGATGGCGTGATAAAATCCGCAGTCACTGGCCTTGCGCCAGGAGCCCCGATTTTTTTTAACTTCGATTATTTATACCTGGTTCAGAAAAACCGTGAATTTCCGCTTTCGACTGATGTCCTGCTGGGCCTTTTGATTCACGAGCTTGGACATCATGCAGGTATTGTCGATCACGGGGGCCTTGACCTTTTGGGCCACACAGTTGCCAAACATTTTCAAAATTATCACCCCATGATTACATTTCAGGAAGAGGCTGAGGTCGGATACTTTCACAAGCCGGCCCTGTTTCGTGCACTATTGCTCAATGGACCGAAAGCCGACCATTTAATACCAAGCCCAACCAAAATATTCCTCGCTGATGAACTTTATATTTATGATTTTAATCCTGTAATAGAGCCATTCTTAAAATGCCCCCAAGGTCTTCGTCGAAAGGACTATCGAATCAATTCGGCTAACTGGACTGGGAATACATCAGAAAGCGAGTCCTTTAAAACAGTTCCCTATAACCACCTTGGTCAGAAGTGGTATCGGTTTAAGCCCGTTCTGTATGATTTTCTAGTCAAGGGCTCTCTTCTCTGTGCCAACGAGGCTGAAATAAATTCTGTTGAATTTTTAACTCAGGAAATTAAAATCCAATACTCCCGGGAATATCGCCCGTCTGAACTTGGAAAGGAGTTTTCGCCATCATTTCACTATATTTTTGATTCTACTGAAGCAAGTCTGATGCCTGGCCCTTAGGACCTTTGCCCTTTGTAAATGCCTGCAGAGCCAGAACACAAATAGCTAACAAAATAAGCACACGGACCCCCTATCTATCGGAGGGAATCAACAATGTCATAAAAACCATGAAGCGAAAGGCCTATGGTTATCGAAACATGGGTTACTTTAGACTCGAAATTATGCAGGTCTGTGGCTATTTAAACTCGAGATATTGCTCAATGTAAAATCAGCTACTTACACTTTTTTGATATAGAGCCCTGGGGATGGGATCTTTCTAGAAAGAGTGGGGATTATGTGGATAACCCAGCTAGACGTTGGACCGGAAGTCCATTAAAACGCGGACGGCATTTTAAGACCTTTCTCCGAGGATCAGATCCAAAAATTTGAGGACAGAATGGAAGGTCCTTTCTTCCTTCAATATGAGGGGTCGGTCATCCATGACTCAGGGCCTCTAGGCCGGCCCTGAAACCCGCCGTTGGACGCTCGTCGTGAGCGCCCAAGCAAAAAGAATCAGATGATGGAATCAACATCCGGCTTTGTAACGAAATTTGTTGTGCGATGAACACATCGGCCTTAAATTGAAGGACTCATTCCCGCCGCCGGCAAACCGAGGATGGACGTGGTCAACCTGGAGAAAGTGTTTTGACCCGCAAATCTTTCCAGTCCTTGAATCCTTAAATTGACACCCAAGATTCGGACTCAAAATGATTTTTTTGACCGAGGATGGAATCGGTTTCCCAGAGATATTCTGAGTGCCTTTGACTTCCGCCGCGGAATTTGACTCCGTGCTGGGGGACGGTGCCCTGTGATTCTTGACGGAAGTATTGACTCCGGTTCGCTGTTTGACATAGCGCTGCGCAAGACTCGTAATCACCTCAGCAAATGTGGCCCCAGGCAGGGCGTGGGATAACAGCTCCTTCGCTCGATCTAGAATTTCCATTTGCTCTTTGCTTAAGGTCAGTTCAATTCTGACAGATTCATCTTTCTGAATCTTTTGCTTGAACTGAGTCTGCGGTGATAGGTTAAATTCCTTGGCCAAGATCAATTCACTCTCTGGTCCGGTTTTGTTCTCGAGCCTTTCAAGAAGGTCCCTCTTTTCACTCGGCAAAAGCTGAGTCTTGCTTTCTTTCTTGGCAAGTCTGAGGACCTGCTGAACCTGAGAAACTTGGGTTAACTTCAAGGTCCCATTTTCGATCTTGTTTCCAAGCTCTGGCACTTGCTGCATCATTCGCGCGGCATCGATTCGCCGCTGGGCACTGGCCGGAGTATAGCCAATCTCCCTGACCAAGTAATCAAACAAACTGGAGCAGGCCATGGGAAGGTAGAGCTTTCGCAGATCGATCTCGACAATTATTTGCAATATTTGATGGGTCAGTTTGCGCTCTTCGGCCACTCGGTTTTTAAGTTCGCAATGGAGCTCTTCGTTTTTGAGCTTGGACAAGTTTTCACAGACAGATTGAAGTGATTGAGGCGCTTGAGCCACTTCGGTGGAGTTAAATTTTTGAGTCATGGTTGATTCCTTTCTAGTGGTTGAAATTTCAGAAGGAGTATAGCATGGGTTTTTGGAGTGCATTTTTTAGGTTTTTGCGAAGTGAAATAGTCTTTGGAAGAGACGAATAGATTGCCTACAAATTGTTAAAATGGCCCCCGGTGTGGCGATCAACGATAGGAGCCGGGACCACCGCATTTTCATTTTTTTAGTAAATCAGGGGCCGTCTAGTGAAAGAAAAAAAGTCGTCAACGGCAAAATGCATGACAAAGAGCATGATAAGCAAAATATTAATATTAATGTAAATGTAACTGGCCTGCCTTCGACGGGCAGATACTCAAATTGATAGATGAGCTCAAGTCAAATTAAACCCGCATCCCCACAAATTCTAGAAAGAGGCCTAGGGATGTCTAAAGAGTGAGAGCTGACGCTACAAAATTTGTCTCATCCCAAGAGTGCCAATCCTCAGAGCTTGCATGTGCTTTTCTCAATCCCATCATAATGGCATCAGCGTTGCAGGGGTAAGAGATATTACGAATTTTACACAAACGAGGGAGCCCGGTGATGAAATCAAGTCAATATTTGTTGAATTTTTTTGGTGTGGTTGCGTATATTTGCATGGCCACAGGCAACGCAAGCGCAATGGCTGAAGATGAAAGTAGAGACCACAGCAAGTCATCTTTGCCGCTGTCATTTATAGTGAACTGCAAAGATAAGCCAGAAAAACAAGAAAAAAAAGATGCGAAAAATCGAGACACGCAGACACCCGCCGATAGATACATGACCATAGACAGGGAGGAACCAAAAGGTGGGATTATAAAAGAAGTCCATACATATTTTGATCGCGGAATCAAAATTACATTTACCATGTCGAACCAATCAGTTGACGTAACCTATTTAATGGAGAAACAAATCTTTAACCCCCACAATAGGAAGTTATCACTCTGGAAGGAAGTCAAGAAGGGCACCTTGAAAGAAGGCGAAGCTTCATCGATCCTATCAAGAACATATGCCCCAGGTTTAGAATGTAAGACGTTTGATTTTATCATAGGCCTTCGAAAATTCATTGACTCTTTAAAACACGAAAAGAAAAATCCGGTTGGCTCACATATTGTGAATTTGCCCCGAACTTTTGATGATTCTTTACCTCGAAAGCTTTTCTCTACAGGATCAAGGGTTACAGAATCTTCACCAACAAATGCTAAATAATAGTTAACACAGGAAGTTGATGTTCATATGGGGGTTCCTTCAAGATCACCCAAGAACATCAGCCCTTAGGACCTTTGCCCTTTGTAAATGCCTGCAGAGCCAGAACACAAATAGCTAACAAAACCCACGAGAGCGGCAAAAGGGGCAATTGGAGCCCCGAACAGCTCGATGGCCATCACCGTGCAAGCAATTGGGACATTCGCAGCGGCCCCAAAGGTTGCCGCGAAACCCAAGGCTGCCAAAAAACAAGAATCCAAATGAAGAATTGGCCCAAGGGCACTTCCCAAAGTTGATCCAATAAACACCAGAGGAATAAACTCTCCCCCTTTAAATCCAAAAGCCAAGGTGATGGAAGTGAAGATGAATTTCAAAATAGGATCGATAAAGGAGGCTGTGTGCTTGAGAGAATCTTGAATCACTTCAAGTCCCAACCCACAATAGCGAAACGAACCCTCGACACTAAATAATACGAGCAGTGCAACTCCCCCAAGCATAGGTCGATAGCTCGGATTCACGATCCAACGATGAACTCTCATTTCTAAGCCGTGGATCAACCAGACAAAGAACCTGGCACAAAGTCCAAAAGCCAAGGCGGCAATAAACAAAGCCGAAATAAACTGACCAAGACTATAGATATCCAGACTCAACCCAGCGTTTGCAGACCCTTCGATAACGAAACGATTCAGCAAAGGGATCTGAGGCACAAAGTAATTTGTGTGCTGAACGCCCCAGATTGAGAATACAAAGGAACCTGTCAAAACAGCGATGAGGCACTCAAGCGCCGCAAAAAAGCGAAGCCTGCCAACAGTCAACACCTCTAATCCGAAGACGACACCGGCCCAAGGCGCACCGACAGCTGTCCCAAACCCTGCTGCCATGCCGGCTATCAAGAGAGACTTCCTCTCGGTGATAGGGACTCGAAAAATCCTACCCAAAGCGTCAGCAAGGCCCCCCCCCATTTGCACGACAGTCCCCTCACGACCAGAGGATCCTCCAACAATATGGGTCAGCAGGGTTCCCACAAAAATCATCGGCGTCAGACGCAAAGGAATTCTTCTCGAAGGCTCATGGATTTCTTCCATGATCAAGGAGAGCCCCCGATGAACACCCTGTCCGAACCTCGTAAAGCTCCATCCAATAAGAAATCCCGCGAGAGGCAAGCCAAACAAAAAGTATTTATTAGATACAAATATTTGAGTCACGAAGTTTAAACTCGTAATAAACAAGGCCGCGACTGAGCCGGCCGCAGCCCCCGTCCCAGAGGCCAGAGTCAAAAGCCGAATTTTAAGGAGTATTTTTTTCAAGCAATTCCCTCTTCCTGAGACTGTCGAGAGCTTGAAAATCAAAATGAGCAAACGCAAGAGCCATTAGAGCCGGCGCAATCAGGTTGACGACAGGAATAAAAAATAACATCGAAGTTAGAATTCCTAGACTGAAATGCATGAGGTTCTTGGTTTTTCGAATCTCCCTAAATTCTGCCTCCTTGGACCACCCCTGAAGCACATCAATTGGAAAAACCTGACTTGCCAAATAGCCGTTCCAAAACGCAGTTAAAAAAATGCCATTCCAGGGATCAGCCAAAGGGGAAGTGTGACCATGAGGCCAAAACAATATTTAACAAAACTCACTGTCGTCATAAGTAAACCGCTTCCATAAACATTCGCGGGAATCCGCAACTGGGGGTAATACTTCTCGGCCACGATGGGGAGCAAGAGTGGAACCAAAAGAGTTGATAGTAAAAGTAAGCATATCAAATAAGACAATATGATGACTGTGACAATAATAATGACTCCGGCGACAATCTGAGACAAGACAACCGGCGCCTGAGTCCAAAAACTTAGAAATGGCTTCGATATCCACGCAATCAAAACTCCAGCCTGTAAAAACTCTTGCAGCTGAGTAAAGCCGACAGTCCAGAACAAGATGGCAGAACCCAGAAGGAGCACCATGGAAACCAGAATCGGCAATAAAATGTACCACCATATTTTTGGACTTAACAAAGACACAAAAGCACGGCCCAAGGACAGGATGACGTCATTCATAGAATATCTTTACCTGAAGAGCGAAGGCGCTGTCAAAACTTTGCTCACAAAATTCTTTTTTTTATCAAGAGAAACTGATGACTAAAGATCCTTGGACTCATTATGGGAAGACGACAAAGACGATCTTGGTCATGACCCATGTTTCGACTATCCTAGTGGAGAGAAGGAAGTAATGGCCAATGAAAAACTATTTTTTTAAACTTGATGATTTTATTCTTGATCCGGAGTTTGAAGTTCTAATTGCAGAAAAGGAAGAGGATCTCGAAGCCGCATTTAAACTCTTCCACGATTGCTATGTCAATCAGGGTCGGGTTAAGGCCCAACGCTCTGGAATCTACTGCCAACTGTATCACTTTCTCCCAGGGACCTCGACAGTCATTGTAAAATATCGAAATGTTGTGATTGGGGCGGTGACTCTAGTTAAGGATTCAGTCATTGGATTGCCTATAGATCAATACTACCCAGCTGAGCTCGCAAAGCTTCGAAGTTCGCGAGCGGCTCTCGTGGAGGCCTCATCAATTGCCGTGACTCGCCACTTTAGAACGAGGGATGCAATCGCCACTCACCTATTAATTAAATATGTTTATCAATTCTGTGCGCGCTTCTTAGGCGCATCCCATGTTATCTTCACGACTCATCCAGAGCGCACGGGTTTTTATACCGATTTCTGGAAGCTCAAAAAGCTTGGTCGTTCTCTTCAATATCAATCAACGGAAGAGTCTCAGATCCAGGGCCTCGTCCTCGATCTCTCTAACGATCAATTGCTGAAACTATCAATGAGTTTCTCGACAAATGAATCTCTGCGAAACCTGGGTTCTTTTCTCACAGATGCCGATGAAAGATTCAAATATCCCTCCCGCAGAGTCGGACAGATCGTCGACTTGGTCATGACTCCTGAACTTCTCGAGCATTTCTTCCTCGATCGCTCCAACATTTATGAGGAGCTTGATATGAGATCTCGCAAGCTTTTTCTAGAGATCTACGTTCAGCTTTATGGGGCCGAGCGAATGACGCGCTTTTTAAATTTGGACGTAAATTTCAAGCTCAGAGAGCTGAGACTGCCGGTGATGACCTCCACAGGTATTCGAATTGGAGATCAGCGCGGAATAGGGAAAATCCTCGATATCTCAAGCAAGGGGTGTTTTATTCAAGCGCCAAGTCAACTTGAAGACCACATTAGAACACAAAACGGTGAGGTCACCCTGAGTTTTAGACTTGGCGACAAAGCCTTCGAAGCTCAAGGCCAAATCCTCTGGAAAACCAAGGCCGTCAGGTTCGATATCCAAACGGCTTTGGCGTGAAGTTCAAAACACCACTGACAGAAATCAAATCCGAATTTATCAGCTGGATGAAAGGTTTCGATCCAAACAAAACTTCGCTTGTCAAAGCCTAGAACATATTTCTTTTGAGTGAGAAATCCATTTTTTCAACCTTTCGCTCGGTCTTTGCCTCAAATGTCTTTTCATCGACCCAGCGAAGCGTCTCCTGGTTTCAATGATCCTTTTTTTCTCTCTTAACAGGCCATGACTCCGGAGTTTCAATTTTCTCCATCCGGCTTTGGTCGAACTTTCCACAAAACTTCCATCCGATAAAAACACCCGACGGAGAGATGGCTGACCATGACTTTCGACCTTCCAAATATCAACAGACTGTAGAACGCCACGAGAAATCGTTTTCCCGGAAAGCCATTGGCCGTCTAAAATAAGCTCGACCTCCCATCTGAAATTCACAGCTTGATCGACGGCCTCGCACTTCCACGTTCCAATGAAAAACTTTGCATTTGCTTTTTCAGGAACTTCAAGCCCAAATGCATCTATAGTCAGGAGCGTAGTCAATAACGACGAAGCCAAGGCTATCAACATGAAAAAAACTGGTCCTAAGTCCTTTCGGATGGGCTTTAGAAAAACCATTCTATCATTAAATGCTAGATGAACTCAAAATTCAACATAAGTTCGACAAATCATCAATCATTCATAGACTCATTCTGAATCAAAATCCTCTCTATCTGGAGAAGATTTTGATTCTCGACGTGACGAAACAAGGTGAGGACTTAAGTCCCCGCCCAGCCCTACGATAAGACTTTTGTAGGAGGCACTTATGGCCTTAAAGAGGTTAATTTTGTTGATCGGCCTGGTTTTTGGGTTAGTTTTTGGTCAAAGCCCTCGGGCTGAGGCAAAAAAGAGCAGAGAAGTTGCAAGTGAGTATTTCAGTCATAGCAAAAAGAAAAAGACATCTGGCAAAAAGCATGTAGGTCAGAAGAAAAAAGCCTCCAGCAAAAAGCATGTGGGCAAGAAGAAAAAAGCAAAGAAGGAATTCGCCGCAAAAAAAGGAAAAAAACGGGACATAGCCAGCACAAAGTCCCCTAAAAAGAAAAAGAAGAAGGCTAAGAAACACTAAAGCGGGCAAAGCTTGAACTGGCACTAGGTCCGTCGATTCCCACGAATGGGCCGGGCTTCGCTAGACCTAGTCCTCTTCATCCAATTCAGTATCGTCGACGGTCCCTAGGCTGTACTTCTCAATACGATAGCGCATGGATCTGAAGGTAATATGAAGCAATTTTGAGGCTTTCTTCTTAACTCCCCCGGCTGAATGGATAGCTTTAACTAAGAGCTCTTTCTCTATTTGCCCCATCACTTTATCTAAATCGATCCCCTCATTGCCAATTTCAATTTCGTGCGAGGACGCCATTTTTCGCCCGGATGGTGTATTCACCATTGGCGGCAAGCTTTCCGGCAAGATCGTCGCTCCGGCCTCCAGAGCCACAGTTCTTTCGATCATATTTTCTAACTCTCGCACGTTTCCTGGATAGTCGTACTTCATTAGAATTTCCATCGCTTCAGTGCTAATGGCATTAATGTTTTTATTTAACCGTTCATTATACTTTTTCAAAAAATAGTTTGCCAAAAGTGGAATGTCTTCCCTGCGCTCTTTTAAAGACGGAGTCTTTATGTTGATGACATTGAGACGATAGTAGAGGTCTTGTCTAAAAGATCCCTTCTGAACCATTTCATCCAGATGCCTATTCGTGGCCGCGATAATTCGAACTTCAATTTTCATGTCGTCAGTGGCTCCAACTCGCCGAATCACGCGCTCCTGAATCGCTCGCAAAAGCTTCACTTGAATAGTTAACGGCAATTCGCCAACCTCATCCAAAAAAAGAGTCCCGCCATCTGCGACCTCAAAAAGTCCGACTTTATCAACGACGGCTCCTGTGAAAGATCCTTTCTTATGTCCAAACATTTCAGATTCCATCAAATTCTCAGGGATAGCTCCGCAGTTGACCGTCACAAAAGGCCGATCTTTCAATGGACCGTTGTAATGAATTGCTTTCGCCACAACTTCTTTACCAGTCCCAGATTCGCCAGTGACTAAAATATTTGTTGGGGCCATAGAGACACGCTTCACCAAATCAAATATTTGGTGCATAGCCGGGGAATTCCCGACGATATTCTGAAAACTGTACTCCTTCACAAGCTCTTTTTTGAGCGACCTATTTTCAACTTCAAGATTTTGACTACGAAGCGCATTCTGAATGTTCAAGCGAACTTCATCAATCTTAAATGGCTTTGTTATATAATCATAGGCACCAATCTTCATGGCTTCGACTGCGGTCTCTGTCGTTCCAAAAGCCGTAATCATCATAAAAACCAAATCAGGAGTGGTTTCTTTCACGTGCCTCAAAAGCCCAAGCCCAGTGACATTCGGCATTTGTAAATCCGAAATCACCATATCGAATGTTTTTTTTGCCAAGAGATCTTTGGCCTTCTGCCCGTCTTCGGCTAGGGTGACTTCATAGCCCTCTTTCTTGAGCATTATTTCTAAGAATTCACGAATAGACTCTTCATCATCGACAACGAGGATACGAGATTTCATTGATCATCACCCCTTTAGTTTATTTTTGGCCGGATCAGGCTGGAGGGCAAGGAAAAATCAGAGTAAATTCAGTCCCCTGGCCCAGGGCACTCTCGACCGAGACTTCAACATTATGAGTTTCGAGAATCTTGTGGGTCAAAGCTAGACCTAAGCCCGTTCCCTTAGGCTTTGTTGTGTGGAAAGGTTCAAACATTCGCCTGAGGGTCTCTGGCTTCATTCCAACTCCAGAGTCCTTGATCCTCACCACGACTTTCCCAGCTGAGTTCACGCTCGTCTCCACGCTCAGCTTTGGCGCTGCCACATCCTGCAGTGCTTGGTAAGCATTGATTATGATGTTTAGAAAAGCCTGTTTCAATTTATCCTTTTTTCCAATGACTAAATTAGGTTCAACAATTTTGATCTCGAGTAAAACATCCTGACGCAGCTGCTGGTTCAGCCGAGTCATTGCAAGAACCTCTTTCAGTAAGGAAGACAAATCAACGACCTCGCGAGGCGGCTCCTCTGGTCGAGCATAGTCCAGGAATTCTGTGATAAGATGATTCAGCCGATCAATTTCACGGAGGATGATCTTCATCAGCTTTCGATCATCATCATTTGCCGTTGTCTGGGACAAAAGTTCGACGCTCCCACTTATTCCGGCCAAGGGGTTTCTAATTTCATGAGCAATACCTGCCGCAAGGCCACCCACCGCCGCCATTTTCTCGCTCTGCCTCAATGATAATTCCAGTTTCTTAAGACGAGTCAAATCTTCCACCAAACCAATCCACAAAGGTTTTCCAGAGAGAGGATTAAGGGTTCGAGTCAAGGTCAGACCCAAAATCTTCTCTTGATTTCCAATGACTTTGACAATTTCATTTCTTTGTTCCCCACCCCGATTGACTTCTTGATCCATTAAGGTCTTGAGTTCAGGAAATGGAATCAAAATATTGTCGGCGGTCCCTAACGGACACTCGAGAATCTGATGCAGACTTTGATTCGACTGCATAACGGTGCCCTGGTCATCGAAACTCATAAGACCTAGAGGAATATTCGATAGAACAAATTGATTTAGCTCTTGCATTTGTTTTAATGAAAATCCAGTCTGAACCAATTGAGTATCAACTTTAAAAAGCTGTTCACTCAAATACCCGCCAAGGCCTGCAATCAGAAAATAAGCCACGTTGTTAAGACCCAAAATCATGAAATAATTGAGTGCTTTGAGCTCAGGCCCAAGAACGCTGACCACTGTAAAAAGTGAACTGGTGAGCAAAGCAATGATAAGGCCCCCGGAGGCTCGGAAAACCAGTCCTGCAATCAAAATGTTGATTAAATGCAAAAACAAAAATAAAGACTGGTTAGCACCAGAGAAATAGATCAAGGCAGTGATCAAAATCGAATCGACAACAAAAGTGGCAAACAGGAAAAATGAACTTACAAAAAAAAGTCAATAAAGGACAAAATAACAAGATGCGAGCAGAGGGCCAAAAAAATCAGTCCGTAGAATGGAGCAAGCACAGTCCAATTTATAAACTGATTTGAAAAAAGATAACTGATCACACTCACCAAGAGGATGATCAAGTATAGGCTGACCCTGGACGATTCAATCATCAACCGTTGCTGCGGATCTCTCTGGAGAGCCCGATTCGGCGTCATTGCCCGACAACATCTCCCATTTGGAAAATCGGAAGATACATCGCGATCACAAGAACCGCAATAATTCCACCTAAGACAACCATCAGAAGAGGCTCAATTAATGACGTCATAGTTTTAACTGCCGTCTCGACTTCATCCTCATAGAAGTCGGCAATTTTGCCAAGCATGACGTCCAAGGTTCCTGAATGCTCTCCAATTCCAATCATCTGAACAACCATCTCGGGAATGGCTTTCTGTTTAGCGAGGGGATGAGCAAAAGTCCGACCTTGGGTGACTGACTTTTTACATTGCATCAGTGCTTCTTCTATCACAGCATTCCCAGATGTTCTGGCTGAGATATCAATCGCGTCAATAAGGCCCACACCAGAGGCAAGCAAAGTTGAAAGCGTCCGCGTCAGTCTAGCAACCGCCGATTTTTGAACGACCTCGCCAAAGACCGGGGCCCGAATAGCCAACCTATCAAATGTTGCCTTCCCATCCGGAGTGTTAATCCACTGCTTAAGAAGTATCGGAATTCCAATGGCAGCACTGAGATAGAAATACCATTTTCGCTGAAGACTTTCACTCAAGGCCACCACAAGCATAGTCAAGGCTGGGGGAGCTTTTCCGGCAGAGGTAAAAAATTCTTGAAACTTTGGAATGATAAAAACTAGAATTCCAGCAATAACCAGCATCGCCACAACAATAATAACCGCTGGATATATGAGAGCCCCTTGACCTGCCCTTTTTGTTTTTGGCTTTTTTCCATGTAGATAGCAAGCCGGTTTAAAATCGTATCCAATATACCGGCTTCTTCACCCGCCTGAATCATATTACAATAGAGCTTATCAAAGACGAGGGGAATAGACGCCATGGAATCCGAGAGCCTGCGACCTCCTTCGATTGAAAGCTTAACTTTGGCAGAGGCCTCCTTCAATGGACCCGGTCGTAACCCCTCGCTCAATATTTTCAGTGAATCCACCACAGGAATTCCAGCATTGATCAGAGTCGCAAACTGCCTGGTAAAAATCTGCATATCCTTGCTAGACACTCTCGCTGTAAAAATGTCCGAAAACATTGTCGCCTGTGCCGGGCCCTTGGACGTGGACGCCACCGCCGCCAGAAGACTCAGTGGCTCTAGGTTCTGTGATCTCAATTTCACTCTCGCATCGGCCAAAGAGGCCGCGTCAATCGCACCGTTTGTTAAATCGCCATTTGGATTCTTTGCACGATAATTAAAGCGAGCCATTAGAGACCAACTTTCTTAAGTAAATTATTCAAATCTTCCGGATCCCTTGTTGATTGAAAGGCCGCAGAGATATCAATCTTTCGCCGAATCAACAGCTGCAACAAGGACTGATTCAAAGACAAAAAACCACTCTTATCCTCAGTTTTCTTAAGCTCAGCTTCGAAAGCCTCAAGGTTCCCTGCGACCAAATGCTTCTTCACCAGCGGCGTGCTGAGAGCCATCTCGTAGGCTATCGAAAATTCCGAACCCTCGGAGCCTTCGTTCCCTCCTCGCTCGAAAGGACCTCCAGCGGCCCGACGGATATAAACCTGATTTATTAAAAGCTGCAATTGGTCCGCGAATCGCCACTGATAATGCAAATTCTGACTCGATGGCCACATCGAAAACAGCCGATGAAGGAGAGAGCATATTGAGTTAGTTGCCACATGAACAATGACCATGTGACCCTCTTCGGCCAATTGGAGACTCCACTCAAGTTCGTCAAAATTCTTAACTTTTTCAAAGATCAAATAATGACATTCTTCCACTCGTTTCTGAACAAGTGGCTGGATAAGCTCAGAATACTGCACAATCAAAAAGGGCGATTCAATTTGAGACGTCTGCGGGGACCCCCTCAAGATCATAATCCCTTTTTCATGACCAGTCCCTTTGGGTTCACTCACCCTAGATTCCTGTAACGACTGAGTCAAACTAACCAAAGTTTGGTCTATTCCCGAAAATCTGTCTCCGGCGATGCAAATCAATCCCGAAGGCTTGGTCGCATGGTCTAGTAAGGCTTGTGAAATCATCTAAACATCCTTCACCGATGAATTAAGTACTTCTTCAATGGTCGTGAGCCCCTTTTTCAATTTCAAAAGCGCACTTCGCCGAAGGGTCCTGAGGCCCATCTCTCGAGCCAGAAATCTTAATTGCCCCTGGGTCGCCCCCTTGAGAACCGCATCTTTCATTTTTTCGACCATTGGAAAAAGCTCATAAATTGCCAGTCGTCCCTTAATTCCAGTTCCATTGCAGTTGCCGTATCCCTTCCCTTTAAAGATTTGGTAATCCTTGATTTCTTCTTGAGCGATCCCCAAGTTGTGAAGTGTCTGAGCAGGTACGTCCACGGGGGACTTGCAACTCTCACAAATTTTCCCCACAAGTCTTTGCGCCACGACCAGATTGAGAGTCGCAGTTATCAAATAAGACGCCACCCCCATCTCTGTGAGGCGAATGATGGTCGAGGGGGCATCATTCGTATGTAAGGTACTCACAACCATGTGCCCCGTACTCGCCGCCTTAAATGAAATCTCTGCCGTATCCAAATCCCGAATCTCTCCGACCATGATAATATCAGGATCTTGGCGGAGAAAGGTCTTGAGCGCATTCGAAAAATTCAGATCAATATCCGGATTCATCTGAACCTGATTGATCCCCTCAAGATTAAATTCCACCGGATCTTCTGCCGTACTGATATTTACATCCGGTTTGTTGAGCTCAGCTAAGGCAGAATAAATAGTTGTTGTTTTACCTGACCCGGTCGGACCAGTGATCAGAACCATCCCTTGTGGTAGATTTATATTGGACTTAAAGAGGCGAAGGTCATCTTCCTCAAAACCCAGTTTCGTCATATCTAACTGAAGATTTGATTTATCCAAGAGCCTCAGGACAACCTTTTCACCCCAAAGTGTCGGAAGAACACTCACTCGAAAATCCATCTCTCGACCCTTCACCGTCCGAACTTTGAGACGTCCATCTTGAGGTCGCCGTTTTTCCGCAATATCCATTTTACACATAATTTTTATTCGCGAGGACAAAGCCGCGGACATAGTCAATGGTGGAGAAGCCGCTTCGATTAAGTTTCCATCCATCCGATACCGCACGCGATATCGTTTTTCATAAGGTTCAAAGTGAATATCAGAAACTCGCTTTCGAATCGCATCCACAAGCACCTGATTAATGAATTTAACGACCGGTTCCCCAAAATCTTTATCTGAGTCAATGACCTCAGCCGTGGCCGCAGCCGCCAAATCGTCATACTCTTCAGCCGGAGTGGGCCCCCCTGCTACTGGCACTTTCATAGCCGCTGCATTGAGATTTTCCACATAATATTTGTCAATAGCATTCTGGATCGCACTCAGTGTGGCCACGACGGGTTGAATTTTCAATCGCGTCAGATGCCTCAAGTCTTCCTTCACCATAATATTCGTGGGGTCGCCGAAGGCGACGACAAGAGTGCCCCCTGCTTTTTGGATGGGAATCAAGCCATTCTTCTCGCAGACTTCCTTCTTCACCAAACTGAGTATCGACTTATCCAAGTCAAAACTGCTTAGATCGACTCCTGGAATTTGATAGAATTTTTCAAGTGCGTGAAGAATTTGTTTTTCTTTCAAAACCTAATGAAACAATAGTCAACGTCAGTCGATTTCCAGTCTTCTTATGCTCTTCAATCGCTTTATTTAGTTGGTCCAGGCCTTAATAGACCTTGTTTAACAAGAATTTCACCAACTTTTAAAGACATGCCTGGCCCTCAATAAACCGCTAGATCGTTGAATACACCAAGTCAGTATGACTGACAAAGATCCCGCTGTTGACTAGACTTCAGTCAAGTTTTGTTTAATTTTATAGGGCGCTAGCCAAAGGCCTTGCGCAACAATGAAGTGAATAGACCCTGAGTTACTTTTGAACGAGTCCTTAGCACGTGGAAACTAAATCAAGAATATGCTCTGCAATCATAAGCTCTTCATTCGTTGGAATGACAAACACTTTAACAAGACTCGTTGGAGTGCTTATTAGAAACCCGTTTTTTTGAAGGTTTGAATTGACTTCAGAATCGACCTTCACCCCAAGCCAAGCCAGGCGTTCACAAACTTTGAGTCTAATCTGTGCTGAATTTTCACCAATCCCTGCGGTAAAAACCAAAACATCCATTCCTTGAACGACTGCGGCTAAGCTTCCAACCATTTGACATATTCGCCAGATATAGGCCTCGATGGTTTCCTTGGCCCAAGGATCCTGACTTTCTCCGAGAACTCGCATATCATTGCTTATCCCGGAAAGTCCCAGAAGACCTGACTTTTTATAAAGAAAGTCTTCAATTTGATCAGCATTCATTTTCTTTTCTCGCAACAGGTAAAGCACGACCCCTACATCCAGCTGACCCGGCCGAGTCCCCATTGGAATTCCATCAAGGGCCGTCAGCCCCATCGACGAGACAACACTCTTTCCGCCATCCAGCGCGCACATGCTGGAGCCGCTGCCTAGGTGAGCCACAATGACTTTCTTTTTTGCAACCTCAGGGTCAAGGTTCTGAAGAGTCTTAGTTATGGATTCATAAGAAAGTCCGTGAAAGCCATATCTTCGGACTCCCTCCTTTTCAAGCTCCCTGGAAATAAAAAAATGCCTGAGAACCTCGGGATTAGTCGCGTGAAAAGAAGTATCAAAGCAGGCCACCTGAGGTAGAGTGGGAAATACTTTTTCAAAGCTTTAATTGCCGCCAGGTTATGGCCCTGATGCAAAGGAGCCAATGGAATCAACTTTTCTAGCTTGGCAATAATATCGTCCGTCACAATCACCGGAGATGGGAATTCCGTTCCGCCATGAACGACTCGATGCCCAGCGGCTTTGACCTTGACCCCTTGAAGATTCACCTCGAGCCACTCAATCAGAAATTTCATCAAGAAATCATGAGTGATCTCGACAGAGTTTTCCCAATATTTTTCAGCAAGAACCTTTCCCAAATGATCTTTGACCAGAAAATTAGGACGAAGTCCGATCCCCTCAATCTGCCCACGGGATCCCAAGGAAAGGGCATTCTGGTGGCGAAAAAAAACAGAAAACTTGATGCTAGAAGACCCAGCATTGATAACCAAAAATGCTTCTTTCATACTCATCCTGTGGCTAGTGCCCAAGTTCTTTTCGTTTTCTCTCTCTTCGGTGAACGGCAACCAACACAGCCAGTGCCGCCGACGTCCTTCGAGCTTTTGGACTTTCGGCCCGACTGGTCAGAACAATGGGGACCTTTGCCCCCAAAACTATTCCTGCAGTATCAGCGCCCGCAAGATAATCCAATTGTTTTGCG
Organism: Bdellovibrionales bacterium; assembly: GCA_016713585.1. GTDB lineage: Bacteria > Bdellovibrionota > Bdellovibrionia > Bdellovibrionales > Bdellovibrionaceae > JADJOV01. Next base: position 33,144 of record JADJOV010000011.1, read on the forward strand.
ATCATATTACCTGCCTCCAAATCAGGAGCCACCAGAACATCCGCTTGTCCCGCAACTTTGGACGATATATGTTTAATCCGAGCTGCCTCAAAGCTGACTGCATTATCAAAAGCCAAGGGACCATCCAAAACCCTCCAGAAATTTGCCCCCGATCCGCCATTTTACAAAGGGCAGCAGCATCAATAGTGGATTGAATCTTAGGGTTGACTGTTTCAATGGCGGACAAGATTGCAACCTTTGGAGTCTCAATTCCTAGAACATGAGCAAAATCGATCGCATTCTTGATAATGTCTACTTTGTCCTCAAGGGTGGGATAAATATTAACTGCAGCATCGGTAATTAATAGAAGCCGCGGATAGGTTGGCACACTCATCGCGTAAACATGGGAAATTTTCCTAGAGGTCCTCAGGCCGGTCTTCCTCTGAACAACAGCATGCATCATCTCATCGGTATGAAGGCTCCCTTTCATTAAAACTTCTGCCTTTCCAGTCAAACACAACTCAACGGCCTTTGTCGCCGACTGATGGGCGTTCTCTGTATGAATAATTTCAATCCCTGTGAGGTCAATTCCATTTTCTTTCGCAACGTTCTCAATTTGATGTCGAGGACCCACGAGGATTGGAGTGATCAAGCCAGCCTTACAAGCTTCCATCGCTCCAAGCAAAGACGTTTGGTCGCAGGGGTGACAAACTGAAAAGACGACAGGCTCTAGGGCCTCACATTTTGCGATCAGACCCTCAAAATAGTCTACATTTGAACGAATTGAGATTTCAGGTAACTTAACTCTTGGCCCAATTCTTTTATCTGTTGGCGCACGAACAACTGATTTTCCTGTTAAAACTAAAACGTTTTTTTGATTGATTGCCTTCGCATCGAAAACGACCAAATGTCCTTCTTGTTTCTTTTCGATCACGGTAATTGATACTGTGAGAGTATCACCGACCTCGACCCGGTGATGAAAATGAGATTCCTGAGATACATAAACAGTCCCTGCTCCGGGTATTCGATTCCCCAGGAGATTTGAAATCAACGAGATAATCCAAGCCCCGTGACCTATTATTTTATGAGTCTCCAAATACTTTTCCGCATAATCTTCATTCAAATGAACTGGATTAGCATTTCCAGTGACAATTGCGAAAAATTCAATGTCGCTTTTTGTCAGGACTTTTTTTAAAGAAACGGACTCGCCGATTTTAATTTCGTCAAAGGTTCGATTTTCGACGGTTTCAATTTCTAACTTTTTCAAACAAACCTCCAGTCTAAATTATCACCTCAAACCTCTACCATCTTCGGATGAAGAGATCAAAATAAACCCGCTGTTGACTCAAATCTTATGAATCAAAAAAAGTGCAATTGCTTTATTTTTGATGGGGACAGATCCAAGACCAAGCGAAAATGGACCATTTATTGTTGCGCGGGCCCTTAGCTATCTCTTCGTCTTCGGATTGAAAAAACCAGAAACTACTTGTTTGAGATCCATAGTAAAAATGTCTTGTTTTTGAGGCTTCGCAGCCGCCTCGAGGGTCCCCAGCTCCCGGCGAGCCATCAAAAAACTCCCATCAAGCGCAATGGCCTTCTGAAAGGACTTTCTCGCCCCCACATGATCACCCTGGGCCTTCAAAAAAAGACCTAGAACAAAAGGATACAGAGCATCGTACCTCTCGTCAGGCGGGACTTGCATCAAATCCAGTTCGATCTCCTTGATTTTGAATTTTTCACTTTTTGAGCCCAAACTTCCCAGCTTAATCCAAGCATGATAAAGATGGCTTTGGAAGAGATCTGGCACCAATGACAAAGCCATTTGCAGCGAAGCTGCAGCTTTGTCAAACTGACTGAAACTCAGCTCTTTTTTGACTTGCTCTATGTACTGATTGGCTTTTAACAGGGCCTCAGCAGGATCGACTTTAGGTAAGCTGACCCTCTTTCCAGGCAATTTTCCTGCTTGTAATCCTTCTGCGCTTTCCCCCGACTTCCCAGTGCCCTCAAACAGTCCGTGAAGTTCAGTCCAAAGTCGGCCAACTTCAGTTTGTGGGCCGGCTGGCTTTGGACCTAGACTAGCAATGGTTTCCTGAACATTTATCTGGGAATCCCCACCCTCCCAAATTCCCAGAAGGGTCAAAATATCACTCCGGCTCTTGCCATTAACTTGAGCCTTGATAGCCTTGAGACAAATCAGCTGTTCGGCCTCATCCTTGAATTCAGTCTTCGAGCTTAGATATATCAAGCCCCTGAGAAGCAAAAAATGAATCCCTTTGAACACCGCAGTCTCTTGATATCCAGGCACTGATAATATTTGTCCTAAGCTGGTTCCCTGACGAAGCCGCTCCTCAAAGCCATCCAAGGCATGCAGAAGGGACATCTGAAAAGCTGGATGATCTGATCTCAGGGACGAATTAAGAATGATTTTACTTCCTAACCATTTTAGATACAAACTTTTCAGCCAATTGACCGGAATTTTTGAAGCAACCCAATCATGCAAGTACCTTAGCAATTGGTTTGAATCAATCGAAGGTTCGGTCAATTCATTTTCAGTCACGGCAAAATTGATCCTCAGACGGTCTGATGTAATAGTCCGAGAGAGTCTCACATTCATTTGTTCTGTCATAATTAAATCAACAGCATGAGGAGACAACAAATTCCCTTGGACTAGCCGAACCCCGAGCCGCTTTTTACTCTTATCATTGAGTCCAGTCTGAAGATCTTCATCGGTAATGTAACCGCTCTGAATAAGCATATGCCCTATCGAAGTCGTCTTGTCCTCAATATCCACACTGCAGATCGAACCAGAGCAAAATGTCACCCCTGAAATTCCGCCATCAGGATAATAAATATTTAAGTATCCAGTGCTCTTGGTTTCACAGAGAAGACTGTAGATCAATGGTAAATCGTAACCGCTGACATCCTCTAGCGAATCAATCAACGCTTTTTTCTCTCGAACTGAGACCTTCTCTTTGGAAAAAATTTGATAAATATGTTTATGAACAGGGCTGTCGGCCTTTTGAACAACTTCACGCTTAAGTAAGTTTGAAACATCTGCAAGATCAAAGGGCTTTTTCAGAAAGGCTATAGCCTGACTCTTTTGGATCGCCTCTTGAACAAAAACCTTATCCGTATATATTCCACTCATCAAGATAGGTCTGAACTGAGACTTTGAATGGCCGTGAGCCTTTTCAATGAGCTCGAGTCCAGTCATTTGGGGAAGCAAACAGTCAACTAACAAAAAATCAAACTTCTGCTTATGAAAAAGATCGAGAGCTTCCTCAGGTTTTGTCACCCAAACGGCCTCATGACCTTGCCTGGAAAGCCCTTCCTTGAGGGCTTCACCCAAGCTCGAATCATCATCGACAATAAGAATTCTGATTGCTCCACTCATGACCTTCCACCTATCGGCTGGGTTGACCATTCAGTTGAGCCTTGAAGAGACTATTTATTTATGAATCTAAAATATTTGGCCTCGAGGACGTCCATCTCCATGGGTTGCCCCTGATCGTCTAACACTTGGGCAGGTGGAGTCACTGCCTTTTCTTTAAAATCAACTCCGTATCGAAATAAAACGTTTTTCTCAAATCCAGTGGTTTCATTATAATATGGAACATAGAAGGACTCGACTTTGCCATTTGAGGGCAAGAATCCATCAACCATATTAATCTGATCTATGATGACTTTCGGGCATTTCACATAGGTGACTTCAGCTGTTTTCAATAACGCTATCCACTTCATCCACTCACGAATCCCGCAAGAGTTTATACTCTTCACCCCACTAAAATCCACTGAAACCTTTTCGGCGCCAGCAACATTCAATTGAGAAAAATCCACATCTTCGTCGATAACACCCACAAGCGAAACCAAAATCTCAGTCCCTTTCCGATCAACCATTGAATCAAATTTCCCCATATCGAATTCCCCTTCTCTATCTTTTTATCATATATTCAAACTCTTAATCCTAAACTTAAACTTAGCCTCAAATTTTAACAGTATTTTCTGAACCTTCATTCTTCACGACGAAAAATGTCACATCGTCAATCAAGCTTGAACCCTGTCGAAAAGCCTGAAAAGCCTCTACAAAACGAGCCACAGAAACATCCGCTGACGGACTATCTACGTTCGCCTGAATCAGCGCCTTAAGAAACTCCCGCTCACCCCACGGCTGTGAGTTCGGGCTTTGTATATCCAGAACACCATCGGTATATAAGAAGACCATGTCCCCTAATTCTAAATCCACCGTCGTCTCTTTATATTTTGTGTCCCGGGCTTGACCCAAACGAGGACTAGTCACTTCATTCAATGACAATAGATCTTTTCTCCGCAATGGCAAATTCGATTTCCGAATCAAAAAAGGCGCCTCATGTGAAGCATTAGCATAGGTCAATCTGGACGTCTTAAAATCAAAAGCCGCCAGGAAAAAGGTCATCATAATCTGACCCTTTGAAACATCATATATACATCGGTTCAAAAGTTCAAGAGCTTGAGCCGGCGTCACATCAAGAAGTTCAATGATTGTTGCTGCAGATTTTGCGGCGCTCGTGATAAGTGCAGCGGGTGCCCCGTGCCCGGTGGCATCCCCAATCCAGAGCAAGGCCCGATCACCCACTGTACAATAATGCCACCAATCCCCACCACACTCACTCGAGGGTTCATAAAAGCCAGATATGCCCAAAGGACCAACACGATTTTTGCTCAAAGGGAAAAGTGTTTCTTGAACCGTTTTTGCCGTCAGCAATTCATTTTCCATCCGAGCTTTTTCTGCCGTTTGGGCCAGCAACCTAGAAACTTCCCTCGCCATCAAATTGAAGTTTTCAGCCAGCGTCCCAATTTCATCGTTTGATTTTACATTGACCCTAAAGTCAAACTTCCCTTCAGACACTTTGCGTGTGGCCAAGAACAAAGAGGTTAAGGCTTCTGTCAAACTTCTGGAAACCAGCAAACTCAAAATGACAATAAAACTAATCATGACAACAAAAAAGAACCCCGACTTACGTACTAGAATTTTAGTCGCGATCAGGGCTCGATTCTGATCAACAGCGGTGACTACCATCAGATCTGAAAACCCAACCTTTGAATAGGAAACGAGCAGATCTTTTTTTTGTGAATCTCTAACGGCTTCAGCCCCCTGAGTCACTGTTTTCGAATCCCTCGACAAAAAACTAGCGGGAACTTTTGCAGAAAGAGCAATCCCTTCATCCGCTTCTGGACCGAAGAGAACTTTACCTTCATGATCAATCAAAAACGCCTGCATCCCCTTATTTTCAGAAAACACATCTTTGATCTCTGAACCTCGGTACACAATGACGAAAACAAAAACTTCAGGGCGATTTGGCGAGCTTGCTACCTCAAGTAGGAATAACTGATCGTCTCCTATTCGCTTTTTGACCAAGCGTTTCTTCTGAATGGCAGTGTCTAAAATACTCACACCCTCGGGACCCCATCCCGCCCAAATCGAATCAAATAAGTCTTTCGATTTCTCTAGTCGACCTTCAACAGTATATCCTTTTCTATCAGCCAAGACTTTAAATACCCCAACGGCTTCAACTTGTGCTTCGTTCTCGAATAACTTTTGGGATAAAGTAGAAAATTGCCCCTGCAACAGATAATCTTGTAACAGGAATTTTGCGGTCCCTAAAACGGAGTTGAGCTGGATCTTGACCTGTGTGGCAAGACTCGCCGAGATATTTCTTGAAGAGTCAAAAACATAGGCGATCTTATCATCTCGAAAAACCTTAACCGCAAGTAATCCATAAATTCCCAGGGCGGCTATTGGGATAACCGTGAGTAATATAAGAATTTTGTATCGAATTGAAAATTTATTCGCAACCATAGTATCAAATCTAACAAAAGTGACCACCCACCGGTAGCATTCAACTCGAATGACCTCACCTCCTAGCCCTAAGTCCGTTCATGTTAACAAGAAATCCTCCGATGGCTAATCTAGGTGTTAATAATGATAGAAAAAGTGAGCCGAACAGAGAGAGCCATTCTACTCATTGCCTGCAGTTTGCTGGTGATTTTTTCATACCTTTTGTTCGACGACTCTCTCCTTGTCAGTCGAACGACATCGAATTCAGAGAAAGCCCTCGGAGAAATCTATTTTGTGCAAAACGACGTTCGCCGCAAAAGCGAAGGCGATTTTAGTTGGCTCCCGTCCGTGACAAAAGAGAAAGTCTTTGCCAGTGATAGCCTCTTTACGGGAGATAATTCCGAGGCGTCAATTGAACTGGGTGATGGCACTATTGTCCATATAAAACCAAATTCCCTTATTGCTCTCAGTATGAAACAAGGCCAATTAGAGCTGAATCTCAAATACGGAGACCTTGTGAGTGAAGTCAATAAGTCATCTGAATTGGTCATTCGTTCAGGGGGTGAGGAGTATCAACTCAAAGGATCTAGCTCGCCCAAAAAGGGTTCCTCACCTGGTTCTCAGGCCTCCAGTGTCTTGGTCAGGCGAAGCCGTTCAGGTCGCAATGAGGTTCACAGCCTCAAAGGCGCCCCTCAGGTGATTTCAAGAAAAACTGGACTTGTCATGACGCTGAAGCCAACGGTCCCGACTCCACTGACACCAGACCTCAAAGTTCCATCCCTTCCAACCCAGCCTCTGGTCTTGGAAAAACCAAAGGCTACAATTTTATTTAAAACGGCGGATCGTTTGATTTTTTCACGAAAAAGTTCTCTGGAGTCGCAACTTCTTGAGTGGCGTTCCCAGGGAGTCGACTCAAAAGATCAGTTTGTCATTGAGGTGAAAGAAAAACCTGACGACCCCGTCAACAAGGCAAGAGAAAAAACAAAAAAAGAACAACTGACGCTTATGACTCCACTTAAAGACGGCTCCTACGTTTGGCGGGTCCTTCTCGAAGATAGTAAAGGGACCGCCCTGGTCCAGACAGATTTTCAGTCTTTTAAAGTTGTCACAATGACCCCGCCTGAATGGATACTCCCAAAGCTGGACCCAACGAATCCAACGACCGTCATTCCAAACAAATTAGCGACATTAGATATGCAGTGGTCTTCCTCTAGTCCGGTTTTATTTGAGTGGCAATTATCTACAGCTGAAAATTTTCAAACAATTCTCGAGCAAGGAATGACTGATTCGAGTGGAATTGTTTCCCTAAAAAAACCAGCACCAGGTGGATATTGGGCGCGTGCTCGGGCGAAGTTGACAACAGAGCCAGAGGAAATTCTGTGGACACCTTGGTCAAGCGTGGCTGAACTGACCATCGCAGCCCCTGCATTGACTTCATTGCCTGCTCCAATTCTAATCAAGCGAAAGATAGAAGTCATTGTTTCAGCACTGGCGACCCGTTCCCCGGCCTCAATCCCCCCAGCCAAAATTTCATGGCGAGAGGTTGGTGCCGCTGATAGTTATACCGTTGAAGTGAGCGAGAATCCTGATTTTTCCTCCTCCAAAAAATTCAAGACAAAGAGTCTGAATCACTCATTTAATCAATACACTCATCCTCGCCATTATGTGAGAGTTATAGCTCAAGCCAAATCGGGACTCCAGAGCCCGCCCTCATCTCTTGGAGAAATTATCTTAGGAATTCCTAGACCTCAACTAAATGCGATTCCCAACCGCCTTGCCAAATCTGATAATCCAGAGGCCAAGGCTCCCGAACAATCCCTTCTAGCAAATTGGACGCCTGTATTTCTGGCAAATCGGTACAACCTCGAAATCTCAAAAAACGAAAAGTTTCAAAATCCTCAAGTCTTTGAATCCAAGTCACCAGAGGCTCCCTTTAGAATTAAAGAACCTGGGACCTACTATGCCCGGGTCAAACCATGGGGAGCGAGCGACGTCTCGATCACTGCACCTTCTAACGTGGTCAGATTCGAATATACTTTCACCTCAACCCTAAGAACGCCGACCCTGGCCGAACCTTTAAATCAAGCCACTGTTTTTCTTCAGCAAGATTTAGAGCCGTTTATCTGGCTCGAATGGAAAAAAGATCCGGCTGCTATCAAGTATGAAATTCAAGTTTCCAACGATCCACATTTCAAAAAGGTCCTGCTCACCTCAACCACAGAAAATCATCGTTTCTTGTTAAAACAAAAGATTCCCTATGGCTCAGTTTTCTGGCGGGTTCGGTCCATTGCCAAATTCACTGATCTTACATCTCAATGGTCCACATCTAGAGTCTTCACCCTTGTTTACAAAAAGAACGAGGTCTTGGTGGAATGACTAATCTAGAGATTTTTGATTCCTTGCAAGAGGCAGTCTTTGTCATCGATGCAACGACTCAGGTCTTATATTGTAACGAAGCTGCGGCCTTACTGGCAAACTTACCCGTCCGACGAATTCTTAGAAGTCAGGCCCGTCTAGAAGACGTCATTTTTTTCGACAAACCGCCGACCTGGATAAGCACAGTCGATCAAATCAAACAATCCACAACATACCAAGAGCTGTCCTTCACCAACATTTCGGGAGCCGCAGGGAGAGTCCAAATCAGTATTCAACCCCTCGATTTGACGCCTTCGATGGATTCCCCCATGGTTCCATCGACAACTCCTCCGGTGCCACCGCGCTGGCTTATCTATTTTCGAGATATTAGTTTGGAGGAAACTCTTCAAAAAAAGTATAGAGATGAACTCGAGCAAAAAGAGGGCTTTATTTTTGAATTGCAGCGAGCCCAGCAAAAACTTGTCAACTACTCGAAAAATCTAGAGTCAATGGTCCAAGAGCGAACTCATGAGATCAAGGAACTCAATGTTCAAATGAAAGCCCTCTTAGATAGTCTTTCAGAAGGTTTTCTGATATTCAACGAGGCAGGAGACTGTCTCTCTGTTTTTTCTCAAGCTTGCCTAAACACTTTAGAAAAATCCCCCCTCTATCAGAAAATCTGGGATGTTCTCGCCCTCACTCCGGACGAGACAATTCTCTTTAAGAAGTGGCAAGTCGCACTCTTCGGCCAAATGCTACCTTTTGAAGATCTCAAACAGCTAGGCCCCTCAAACTACAAACATTCCAAAGGTCGAACCATTGCCCTGGACTACTTTCCGCTGATGAACTCCACCTCTTTCGTCAATGACAAGCTCAATGCCGTGGTTATGGTTGCAACAGATATTTCTGAACTCGTCGAAGCCCAAAAGCTGGTGGAAAAAGAAAAGGTCTCAGCCCAACTCATTCTCTCTCTGGTTCAAAAACAGGCTGAAATTGGACGATTCTTGACAGAGGCCCAGAAGCTTTTGAAAAGTATTCACCAAGTGGCCAGTTCAGAAAAGTGGATGGAAAATCAGGAGGCGCTCCTGCGTTGGATTCACACCCTGAAAGGTGGCTCCGGTTCATTCACAATTCCAGACTTGGGTCAGCAATGCCATCACGCTGAAACACTTCTTGTTCAACTCAAATCAAACTCCCCACCGCAGCACGAATCTCTCGCACTTGCAACCAATCTCATCCAAGAATCTGTCGACAATTTCGTGAAAGAGGCCCGTCAAATTCTAGGCCCCCGGGCCTTCAGTTCTGAGCCCTATGTTTCCGTAAAAATGAGCGACCTTCAACACTGGGCTGTTCAGTTTTCACTCTGGTCTAAGGGAGTCGCGACCTCAGACTACATAAACAGAACTTATATTTATGCACCTCTTGAAAGTCTACTGGCCCCTTACCAACATCTTCTCGAAAAGCTCGCTGAATCTCAACAGAAACAAATTGCTCCTTTAGAACAGCAAACTCATGGCCTCGCCGTCGCAGAAGACGTCTATTCCTCATTGTTCGCCTCCTTCGTTCACATTTTCAGAAATTTGATTGATCACGGAATCGAATCCCCCGACGAAAGGGTTCTCAAAGGGAAGCCCGCGGCGGGCCGAGTTGAAATCAAGGCCACGTTAGAAGCTGTCGATGGGGTCGAACGATTGGTCCTTTGCCTCTCAGACGATGGCCGCGGAATCGACGCCAAAAAAATTCGCAACAAATTGAAATCAATGAATATTGACACCTCCCTAGAAGAGGATCAGCAAGTGATCCAGCATGTGTTTGATGCTCAGGTCTCAACTCGCGAAGAACTCACAGAACTATCCGGACGAGGCGTGGGACTAGATGCTGTTAAATTTGAAGTGACTCGTCTTGGCGGACGAATCTGGATGACCTCACATCTAGGATTAGGCACACATTTCTGGATCGAGCTTCCTTGGAGTGGTCAAAGTCACAGGACCCTCATCGCCGCCTAATTCTCTGCTAACACAGTTCCGCCGAGTCCGGAACCCCAAACCCACCCGAGATCCCTGAATTAATTTCACCCTCCACGGTCAAGTGAACAGGTAATTATTCGCTGTCCAAAAATCTACAGGCGAAAAGTCCCCTCAAATGGTTTAACTTGGTTTCACTATGAAAAGATTATTGAAAACAATTTCACGGATGGTGTTAGTTATTTCAATTGGTCTTTCCTTTCAACAGGCAAATTCCTATGAAAGCGACACTCACCTTCGTTTAACTTATCTACTTTGTCGAGCGGCTGGGTTTAACGATGCCACTGCGAAGTATATAGCCTACTCGAATCTCTATGTGGATAAGTCAATGATCACCTCAGCCATGTTCTCTCCAGCTCAACGTGCCCTATTTCACTTTCTTGGCTCATTTCAAAAACTCGAATCAAATGCTCATGGTGGGAGTGGTCCAATCGCAAGTATTAAGGAATTACACAGAAAGAAACCATGCTGTTGGCAGTATGCTTGTCTATATAGGCATGATCAAAGGGGACCTCCAATCAATCGGAAAAGGCCTCCATACCAAGCAGGATACGTACGGTCATGCAGGATTTACAAACGCCTGGGGGCATATGTTCGACGGGCACAATCCCGACAGGGCGTTTCTAGAAACCGAAAAGTATGAAGATATGATTCGTTCCGTGATGCAAACACTTGTCGCCGTCCGACAGATTTGCCCAGAAGAAATGCTCGATCGCGAAGGAGCCCTCAAATACCTTAATCATTTTGCCAAAAACTCGCACCTTCAGAGAAACCTCAATCTGAAAGACTTAGATTCTGCCACAACCATCTCCTCAGTGCTGTTGAGCTCCACAGAACTCAGAAAGAATTTTGCTGAAAATTTGTTCAATAACTTTCGCTTTAAAAAACTCGCGCTCAAGGTTATTTATCAGGACTTCAAAGAAAGAGGGGTCATTAATAACGCCATCACATTCGAACAACTATTTCCAGAGTCTCTACTCCGAGACTCTCGCCTTGATACTGCCGATACAATTAGATCTGTGATTGTTTCGGATCTAGAGTCTGATTATATGAAAAATCCTTCCGGGGTGGACATTATCGACAATGTTAAACTCTTTGGCTTCGACACCGCAAATCAACAAGCTCAAAAAATGAAGCTCGAACAATCTCGTTTTGAGGCTCGACTGAGGTCCTTCGAACAACGCAGAAAAAATGCGTCGACCCAAAGACACTTGACGAATCTAGAATATCAACTTGAGAAAGAGGCCCTGCAAAAAGAGTATGTGGAACTGTCTGTGGGGGCCAATTTGCTCAACGTCAATGCGGAACTCGACGAGCTCATGAAGAAAGCCAAAGAGTCCGTTCGTCTTGATATCGAGGCTGGCGAATCTGCCATTGAGACTAAGTACAGAACAGCATTAGCTGACGCAGAAGCTCGAATTGCTGACGCCGGAAGACTTTCGGAGACATCTCCAGAGCATTTTGATGAATATGTAGAGGCTCTTATTGCAGCAGGCAATCTCGCCCAAAAGATCAAAGACGACAAAACTGAATTGAAGCGGGAATTGCTTTTTGAAGATTTCGTAAAGATTCGCTCTCGGCAACTTGCTGAGTACAAAATGGCTTCCATGGTCGCCGATCGATTGACAAAAGACTTCATCCCACGAAAATACACTCAATATATTAAACAAGCCTTTGAATCTGAAACGTACACCCGAGTTTTTGAAACCTATTTTAAGGATGATCTCTGGCGCAGATACTTTGACAAATATTTCCAAGTCAATTGGGTCTTTGATGAGAGCAAATGGACTGACACCTTTGGTGAAATGAGTCGCAAATTCAAGCGGGCCATTTCCAGACAGGGAGCTTATTCGGTTGCCCTCCAAAAACGTGGCGAACAGCTTTTACATAGGGCCGCTCGGGATCTTGCAGAGGATCACATTCCTGACGATGAAAACCATAAATTGGGAACTCGCGAAGAGGCCCAGAAGTTGAACTACTCTCGGGCTAGCAAAATAGCCTGGATTCGATCGACCTTGAGATATGTTGGCCCAGCCATGATCCCTTTCTACGGGGAATACTACTTAGGACGACTTTACGCAAGAGCCGAACGAGAAGCTCTCGTTCATGAGACCGAAAATATTCCAAAGGCTCTTGCTGCAGGAAAATACAAGTCACCCACAGATAAAGTTCAATTGGCGCAAATCAGGGCCTTTGCGGCACCAATATTGACTTGCCGCCAACTGCTGAATTAACGTTGGCTATGGATAATTGCTTACTATGTCTCAAGTCAGGCGCCCGCTTTTTTGAAGCAAGTCAGAAGTATTTGAAGTGTCTTGAATGTGATTTGATTTTTTTGATGCCTGAGTATCGTTTGAGTTTGCAAGCCGAAAGGGAACGATATCTTACTCATAATAGCGATGTTGAAGCCAAAGGATATCAGGATTTTGTCTCGCCCCTATGTCGTCTAATCAAAGAAAATACCCTTCAGACAGATCTTGGTTTGGATTATGGCTGCGGTCAAGGCCCTGTGACCAGCTACCTTCTCACGAAAGAAGGTTACAATATCAGCTGCTACGACCCCTTTTTTAGAAATGAGCCTCTTTTACTTGCTAGAAAATATGATTTTGTTTTCCTTTGCGAGGTTGCCGAGCATTTTTACAACCCACGATTAGAATTCGAAAAACTGGCAGGTTTACTGATGAACAAAAAAACTCTCTTTGTCAAAACAGAACTCCACGATCAAACAAAATCATTTGAAAAGTGGTATTACAAAAATGACCCGACCCATGTTTGCTTCTATTCTGTCCAAACAATGCAATGGATCCAACATCATTTTGGCTTTCAGAAAGTAGAATTTTTTCCTCAATATGTGACTGTTTTTTCGAGCTTTTCTTAATGAAATAACAGGCCTGACCGGTTCAATTTGAATTAATTCAAGCCGTAGATCCTACAACAGAAGCAGAACTCCAGCGGCAGCCGTCGGGAGGGCCAGTATCCATGAGGCTCTTCTGAATTGAACCTGAGCGAATTGTTCTAAGCAGACCCCAAAGCGTTCCTTTAAATTGGTCTGTGAGTTTTTTCAGCTGCAACAGTAGTTGAAAAAGAACTGCTACGGCCAGCAAAACCCTGACAGCATTTTTTGTTTTTACCGGAAGCCTTCGAATATCAAGGTGGCCCTTCAGCCACGAACAATAGTTCAACAGCCCAACGGCGCTTGAATATCGGCAATTGTTTGGCCAGATATTTTAGAATCTGAACAAACAAAATGAAATATTTTCTGGGACACTGGATCTCGATAAATCACATGTCGTAATTTTAGATTTTTCTTGCAATTTGTTTTGTTGGTGGGTTTATAAGGCCCATCATAAAGAACCCCATCTTTGTTCTTCATTTTATGTAGAATTTTTATTTGGAGATACCGGACTCTCGGAGAATCCTTTAGGCGAGTGACAAAATCTGATTTTATAGAGACAATTTTTTTCCATAAGTCGAAGTCATTGTAGGCACGATCAAAGACATACTTTTCCCTGTAACAGGCGCAACTCAAGACTTACGGGAGAATCATTCCGGCGGCCTGGGGTTATAACAAAGTCGTCAATCCACTCACCATCAACATCCCAAATAACGTGAAGTTTTGCCGCAGCTTTATGTTCATTTTGCAATGCTTTTGTTTCCATCCGAGCTCAGAAAAGAGACTGCCGAACCTTGATCTCGGTTGAATCAATGGCCAGAATTTGTCGAATAGCTTTCTTAATTTTCCTGGACTCAGCTTTTGCTCGGATGTCGAGCAAAATTGAATCGCAAAGTTCTTGAAAAAATCCAGAGTTTCTTTCTCTGATGGCGTCACCAAAAGTAGAGTCTGGAATCCCCAGGTGGCCTCTACATCCCGATAAGACTTTATCTGTGAACAAAACAAGAAAGCAGGGCATGGGTCAGTTCCCAAGTTGAAAGTTCTCGAACCCCTTATCGACCCCCACTTGTCAGCTAATGCGCTGAATTTTTTTACCAATGAGTTGAAAAAGAGATTTTCCCTTGTGATGCTGTCTCATGTTGTCGGCCTTCTTTGGTTTTTCTTTTTTTCTTCGCAGAAAAATCAAAACAACCAATCGAAGGTCTGGCAACTACTTGTTTTTATTTAAAATTAAACCGGTCAGGCCTGATGAAATAAAAAACCTCAAATTTGAATATCCGCCGCGAGTTGATTCTCCTCCGAGTTTTCTTTGAGGGTCTTAAGCTTTGTCATTTTTGAAATCAAAGATTTTGCAGTCGTTCGCATCTGCTCCGCTTCCTCGATCGTCAGGCCAGATTTGCAGAAAAGTGAAAAACTCATCTCTGCGGCCTTGGCCTTAAGATCTCTTCCCGCTGGGGTCAGCATATTTAGAACAATCCTATCGTCTCTTTTGGCTCGAACTCTGGCAATCAATCCGTGACTCACAAGCTTTTGCATCAACGGGGTCAAAGTTCCAGAATCCAAAAAAAGTTTCTTGCCAATATCCTTTACGCTTTGTCCATCTTTTTCCCACAAAACCATCAGGACCAAATATTGAGGGTAAGTGATATTAAGTTTTTCAAGGGCGGGAGTATAGGCCTGAACTATCAAACGTGAGGCCGCATAGAAAGGAAAACAAAGTTGATTTCCCAATTTTAGAATTTCGTTAATTTGTTCCTTCTGTAAACTCATTTAAGTCCTCGCTTTTCGTGCAACACCCATATAAGAAAGCTTTAGGGATCGAGTCAATTTGAAAGAAAACTTTTCTGGAACAATTCCAGTCAAGATTGACTTGACTGTGAGGGTCGAAAATCTGGGACGTATCCCAGTCATTTCTTGGACACTGAGCTGAGAGGACTTGCACATTTTTATGAGCTCTTCGGGGGTAATAAATAGCTCAATGACGTGCATATTCTTCGGCGTATTTTTAACAAGAAACTCAACGAGCTTAATGATCACCAAATGGGCCAACCAGTTACGATTAAAAGTATGAAAAAACAAAAGGCCGTTCGGTTTCAACACTCGAGACATTTCAGAGATTGCGCGACCCGGATCTTCGACATGTTCGAGAAAGTCCATGGCGGAAACAACATCAAAAGTTTCGTTGGAAAAGGGAAGGCGGTAGGCATCCCCTTGGACATAGCGAACAGTGCCAGTCGAATCGTGCAAACCTGCAACCTTCAAACTCTCTTCGGACATATCAAGTCCGGTCACCTGTAAGCCCTCCTGAGCCAAGTGATTACTTAAAAAGCCGGCCCCGCATCCCACATCCAAATGTTTAACGAGCGGAATTTGGGGGAAGGCTGCTTTGATTCTTTCGAGCACCCAGGGGGCCTTGACTCGAGATTCAGCGCGAAGCACCGCCACAGGATCGTCAAAGGCTGTGTACCAGCGTTCACCTAAAGTATTGTAAAGATCATTATCAATGAGCGTGTTTTTTTGCATAAATATTCCAATATCCAATCTGATAAATTAAAAAAATTGTAACACTAAGTCCCTGACCAAGAAGGAGCGGTTTGAGATTTTCGAATCGCTCCATAGCCCAAATGAGGCCAGCAGCAACAAAGCTTAAAGGATGCAGAACAAACAGAACTGAATGCAGCCAGCTTTCGGCCCCTCCACAAAGCTGTGAATGAACTGGTTCGTCTTTTGTTACAAAAAGGCAGGAAAACGCACAGAGTCCCCCGTAGATCCACAGATTTGTCTCTGAGGGATCAGCCACGAGAACAAAAACAAAGCAACTCAGAACAGTGATTGTGTCTAAGGGATGGCCGATCCGTTCCCAGCGCGGAAGTCCGCGCTTGTGATGAGAGTAAAACTCATCAAACATCATGGCTAGTCCCTGAATTAGAAAAGGAGCAAAAACGGCCATCTCGAGCGCTGTCAGATTCATAAACCAAAGACCTCCCAGGTCATTGAAACTAAATGACTTCAAACAAAGCTCCAAAAATAGTCAGCCCCGGACCAAAAGCGAGACTCAAAACCTTTTTTCTTGAGGGAGTCTTTTGTTCTTGCAGTTTATGCCAAACATGGGGAAGCGTGGCAGAAGACATATTACCTCGCTCAAAAAGAACCTCTCGACTCGCCCTGACTTGTTCATCTGAAAGCTCCAAATTTTCTTGGACGAGATCAATAATTTTTGGGCCGCCGGGATGAATCGCAAAGACTCCAGATTTAAGAATATCAACAAAATCGACCTCTGCCTCGTGGCACAAATCGAGAACAAATTTGCGCAGGCTCACTGCAATCTTTGCAGGAACTTCCCGAGACAGGGTCATTTTCATTCCCCAGCTTGCGGTAATCCAAGACATATCCTGCTGTGAATCCGGAATGATTAACTCCTTAATAGCTAAAACCTGATAACCAGACGTGACTGCATCTGAAGATTTCGCCGAGTACTTAATATGTCCATCCGCAAAAAGGGACTGAACGACTAGCTGCTCTGCAGAATGGTCTGTTCGATCCATATGGAGGGCGCACATCTCAGTATGAATAATATCAACATGTTTGTTTCTTGCTGCCACGAGACCCTCAGCGATTCGAACAGCCGGTAGCGAAGCATAACAGCCCATATGATAGGCGTGGGTGACAGCGGTCTCACCTGCCCATCCCCGCTTTGTTACGACCTGCTGAACTGGACTCGGTGAGACATATCCCGTGCAGGTCACATGAATAAGATGATCGGGCGGTGGCAACAGAGGGGCTCCATCCACCCTTGCTGGATAAAAGGCCTCCATGATCTCGCGACCTCGCTCAGCAAAAACTCTGGTGCGAGTGAGGATGTCATCACCGTTGGCAGCGAGAGCTGTATTCTCAAAATACCGCTTTGAAATCTGAGTTGGCTTCACTCCAAACCTTTTGAGGCGCGGTAGAAGCTCTTCGGATGTAATTGTCTGAGTCTTGGCGTGGACCTGGCCAATATATTCCAGCGAAGAGAGCTGATCCATCCAAAGGGCGGGCATTTGGACTTGAAAGTCAGTGAGTGCAATAATTGGCTTCGGTTTCATAGTATTTTTAGTCTCCGTCGGTCCAGCGGTACCACACGTCATGTACATTGTATACATCTAAATCGGATGCAAACCAATTGCATACAACTTTAACGAAAAAAATGCCTCGAAGAAAATTAATTCTTTCTATAATAGTAGAAATAACGCAAAAAGGGCCAGAATTTCTTAAGTTATTTCTATCTTTGTGGAAATAACTGGAAAAACAAACAAAAATACAATATACTTTCCACAAATATAGAAACAATGAGGAGCTCTTATGGCAAGACCCATTCATGTAACCCGAACCCCTGCACAACCGGATATAACGAATCCCAAAGATTTGGCTATGTTTGTCCGTGCTCGACGAACACAGTCTGCCTTGCGAATTGACGATGCCGCCGAACTTTGCGGCGTTTCAGTTGAAACTTTGTCCAAAATAGAAACTGCAAAATCTGGAGTCAACGTGGAGAGTCTTTTTAAAGTTCTTAAAGGCCTTGGTATTCAACTCCGAGTGAAGCCATGGTAAGACACCAGACCGCCACGCTTTGTATCATCCACGAAAGCCAAGAAGTGGCAGATCTCTCCTACGACTTTCAACGTGATGCCTTCAATTTTTCATATCGTCCCGAATGGCAGAAAAAAGGATTCCCTCTTTCCCCACATCTACCACTTTTCGGGGAAATCCTTCCTGAGAACACCAAAAATTTTTTTAGAAAATTTATTGCCCGAAGGGGATGCCTTAAAGAAGCTTGCCAGAACCTTGAAAATTACTCCATCGAGTATTTTCGCACTCATAGCGGCAGTCGGAAAGGATGCCACAGGAGCTTTTTCCTTCACTCAAGAGGGACAAAAAATCGAGACCACTTTTCGACCCATTCCTAAGAGTGAATTGATCGCACGAATCCAAGAGCGAGCCAGAAAAGCCAGCGCCATTTGGGATAGAAAGCCCCGCTTGTCACTTGCGGGTGTTCAAGACAAATTAGCCGTGACGCTTCGTGGAGGAGAATATGGACTGGGCGAAGGCGAACTTGCCTCGACTCATATTCTTAAATTCAGCAAGATAGACCAACATCTGGTAATTAACGAATTCTATTGCATGAAACTTGCCGAGAAAGCAAACCTTCCCGTTGCAAAGGTTGAAATCGTACAGTTGGGAGAAAAAGTCCTCAGCGTCGAACGATTTGACCGTGCTTGGATGACTGAAAATCACGTTGTCAGGCACCATATAATTGACGGTTGCCAGGCTTTGAATACATCACCTGATTTTAAATACCAGCGAATTGTTCCGGTCGGGCCCCATCGCGATGATTACCTCAGTCCGATCAGTGTCGAAAATCTTTCAGCTTTCAACAAAATATGCATCGTGCCGGCCAAGGCCCAATTGCAACTTCTTCATTGGATTTTATTCAACTTAATTATTGGAAACACCGACAATCACGGCAAAAACATTCCTTATTTCGTAAATAAAAATGGTATAATGATCGCACCTCACTACGACCTCCTTAATGTTACGATCTATGAAGATTTTCATCAAGAATTGGCATTCAAGATTGGTGACACCTTTGTTTTGGATGAGGTCAAAGCTTATCAGCTGGCGGAAATGTCCAAGCAAATGAACCTCTCCCCGCGAATCGTTTCGATACATTTGAAAAAGCTCTGCCAGAAAGTTCTCAAACATTCATCAGAGGTTCTAATTGAAGGACTTTCCTCATTCGAATTAGCTTTTCTTCAAAAGATTAGATCTAATATTTCGATGCGGGCCGAAATGTTTCTCAGGCAATCGAATGAAATTTCAGTAGCTTTCAAGCATCTTTGAGTGAGAATTTGTTCTTCAATTCCGCAAAGTCTAGTCCGCTACTGCTGGGCCGGTGGACAATCAAACAGCTTAAGAAGTCTAGCATCAAAGTAGGTGCCACCCTTATACAACTTCCAGGGTGGATAGGGAAAAACCTTTGCTGTCGCACACTGACCCGGCTTGACCACGGCCCACTGTCGATCTTCGGTTGTTGCAACATGAATTTCGCTGGTCTTTGGATCCCGAATTGCAATTGAAAACGAAAAAATTTGTCGATTGATATCCCCGCCCCCTGGTTTGCCAGTCACGGATCCTGTCCCCGTTCCAGATCCTCCGCCCCCAACTGAGCCCGACCCCCGCAAGGCCAATTGAGGATCCAAAAGGCGCTCGACACCAACAACTTCTCCGGTGACGTCCTTAGAGAAAATCACTGAATAGAAATTGATGAAAACCCAGGAACCCCCTCCCAAAGCGGCAACAAAGAAAATACTCATAATTATCATTTTTAGGATTTTCATTCAGCTTGCTTCCTACGCATTTTCTTTATTTGACTGCGATGACCTTTTCCCTTAATTCTGCGTTCGATACTAGAACGAGTTGGTCTTGTTTTGAATCTTTTTTTAGGGACCTCAAAAGATCTTTCGATGAGTTCCAGGAGCCTTTCAATCGCAATTTCTTTGTTACGTAACAGACTTCTTTCAGATTCAACTCTCAATTGAATTTCGCCCTTCAAAGTCAAATAGGAGGCCATTTTGAGCCTGATTTGACACTTCTGGTCTTGTTCAAACGCAGTCGAATTTTCCAAGTCCCAGACAACCTGAACCGCCGACTCTGTTCGATTGACATGCTGCCCGCCAGGGCCACGGGACCTTAAGGCCTTCATTTGCAGCTCACGAAGAACTCTCGCTTTCCAAAAAGTCGAATCTGGCTTTTTAAACTCCATTAAATAAATTTAATTGCTTTCTATCGTGCTTATTTAGATCTACTCGCACTTATAACCGGCAGCTTCAAGTTTCGCCTGAATTTTTGCCAGTTTCTCTTCGCAAAAGTTACTTCCCATTTTTTGAGTTGCAACCACGTCTGTTTTCTCGCCCTTCAAATACTGCAATTCACAGCCTTTCTCTTTTTTTGCCACGATCAACTTTCGCGGACCGGCACTCCCGGCACAAGCAACCACTTTGTCTGCTTTTTCATCATTTGCTGGAGTCGGCTTGCTCTCGGCTCGGACAGTCAGTGACGCGATCAAAATCGGACTCAACAATAAAGAATATATTCCAAACTTCATAACCTCTCTCCTTGTGGAAAAAGACAATTTCATCTGGTCCTTCTTTGGATGTCAATCTTACTTTGTTAATGTGCCTGAGGTCGGCAAAGGCTCGACTGGTTTTGACGCGCCGTGATGGTGAGGATAAAAAGCAAGAGCTAACCCCAAAAATAGGTCATAACCGCCGTTCCGTAGTAGATCCACTGATCTTGATTCAGTTCTGAACTAATAATGAGTCGACGACCACGCCTCGTCACCCTTTGCCCCTGAAGACTCGAAACTCCGGCCTCGGCTACAACCTCAGAACTGGACCTAACGCTCCCCTCCAGAGGCCCCCCAATTGACCCTGCACTAATAGCCTGAGATTCTGACGGCAATAGCTTATCTTTTTTTTCCCAGGATCTCTCAACTGGCGGTTTCGAATCAACCACACCGAATTTTTTAAATTTCACGCCGCGAGACAGCGGATCCACTGCCGTTTTTATCAACTTCATGCGGACTCTCTTGCGGGCTTATCTGCAACCTTGTGAAGATTAGATTGAGAGATAATTTTAGTCGCAAATTCCTTAATTCGCTTCCGATCTTTCACAGAGAGATATCCCGACAAAGTTTCAGTCAAATAAGTGATCGACTGAAGTCGATTCATCACGATAACTGCATGAAGTATCATAGACCGAGTTTGAATTTCGTCATCGCAAATTTTTTGCGAATGATCCGCCAGGGGTAAAAGAACCACCGCTGGAATCAACCAGCCCCACAAACAAGAAATGAGTAATGGCGTCAACCCCGGACCTAGGCTCGGAAAAATCCCACCTGCGCCTGCTCCTGAAACCTGAGTGAGCAAAGTAGCGACTGCCGCAATAAAACCAAAGGCTGGCGGGAATTTGGCAATAGCTCGAAGCATCTGAGTATCTGAACCGTATTGACGCTGGAGAAAGTCCACCCTTGATGCCAAGATTTCATGAAGATCCACATCTGACATTGTACTTTTTTTTATGATTCCGACACCCTCAACCAAAAAAGGGTGAAATTTATGATCGATGACAATCTTGTCCCGACTCATCATATAATTATGGTACAGTCTCACCGCCTCCGTGGCGACCTGAAAATCCCGAGATCTTGATTTGAAAATGACACCAAAAAATAAAAATCGAGAAAGCCCAATGAGTCGGCCCAGGGGAAAGACAATCAGAGCCGCTGAAAAAGTGCCCCCCAAAATCACAAATAAAATATTTGGAACCAAAAAGTACTTTAAATTTTCTGGAGACCCGACCACACCAAACCACACAACGGCAAAACTGAGGGCAAGTCCAAATATCGCTGAAAAGTTCATGCTGTAATTCTCGGCCACTCCATTCAAAACTTAAGGAAATCTCAGCAAAAAATAAATTCCTAGACTCAAGTCTCAATCCATCTCAGACGATTGATAGGGTGATGACCCAGTTAGAGTTGAAGCAAGAAATTCGAACTTATTTTTTCGAAAACGGACGTTCCATTGGATGGACAACTTTGATTTTGCCTTTCGGTCTTTATCTTGTCTCTGATTTTGAAAATCAAATGCCCTCTCTTTTTTGGTTCCTAACTCTCCTTCAGATAACTTGTGCTGCCGGGCTCAGTTGGCTGTCCGCCGCCCTGCCGACGTGGAAGAAGTCTGAGCTGGCAAACTGGGACCAGGCATTTTATTCCTTTCGTTTGGTGCTCTACACAGCCATTGGAACTTTTTTATCCGCACTATTCTTCGCCTTTGATCCCCTCAGTTGGCCAGGACTTATCGCTGTCGGAATGCTTATAGGATCGATCGAAGTCTTAGTCGCCACCTTTCATCCAAAGCACAGCTTTGCACTCCTCAGTCTTTTTATACTCGGTGGATTTCCCATCGGCTTCGGGACTCTGCGACTGGGTCTCGAAGACAAAAATCCATGGATCGGAGCCATTGGGTTTCTCTATTTACTTCTTGCAACAGGAAAACTTTTCTCATTGAATAGGCGTTTTATTCAGACCGCTCAAATTCGCTCTGATAATTTCAAAAATCAAAATCGACTGGCCTCTGTTCTTGACGCTATGCCAGCCAAGGTTTCCCACTTAGATTCAGAATTTCGGTATATTGAGATAAATCAAACAATGGTCGACGCCTATGGTAAAGCCAAGTCTGATTATATTGGACAAAAAGTTGGCTTTCAGGACAAAAAAGGTGCCTCTCCTTTGTTGAATCTGCTAAATAGCTTCAAAGATTCGCCTGAGGAACTGATTGCGACAGAAGCAGTTTTCAAATTTAAAGAAACTGAGGAACGCCTTCACACAATTCAAATCAAGAAAATTCAGAGTGCTTCTGATAACTGCCGTGACAGATGCGAATATATTCTTGTTGCTGTCGATATCAGCGAACAACAAAAGATCAAAGCCCAACTGGAAAACGAAAAACTTCGTTTTGCCCAAGCTGCCAAATTATCGTCGGTTGGCGAAATGGCCGCCGGCATTGCTCACGAAATTAAGAATCCATTGACAATCATTCTTGGAAATCTCACTTTGTTACAGCGAGAGATCAATTCCAATAACTTGAATCCTGAGAAGCTTAAAACTCGCCTCAATAACCTGATCGACACTGCCAATCGCATCAGCCAAATTATTACAAGCATGCTCCGACTCACACGATCCTCCGGAACTTCAGATCATACCTGGACACCTCTCACCCAGGTCGTTATGGATCCCCTGGCTCTTTGCAATGAAAGATTCAAAGTCGGAAATGTCAGCCTCACTGTGGATCCCACACCCAATGACCTAGAGCTTTTATGCGATCCTCAGCAGATCGGACAGGTGCTTTTGAATCTTCTGAATAATGCGTTTGATGCAACTGACGGAATCAAAGACCAACGGCAGGTGACCCTCAGCCACAGCATTAACAAAGATGGCTCATTGCGCCTGACAGTTTCTGATAACGGCCCCGGAGCGAAGGACCCATCTCAGCTTTTTGGTTCCTTTTACACGACAAAAAGAGTCGGTCATGGAACGGGTCTTGGCCTCAGTCTCTGTCGAAGAATTATGGAACAACACAAGTCTCAGATTAGTTATGAGCGGGCAAACCTAAAGACCTCCTTTGTCCTCGATTTTCCAAGCTCCCAGGTTCGCAAGGTTCAAATTGCCGCTTAAAAATTCTGTTTTTTAGCGTGCACTTCGAAGATTTTCTTACCTCTTAGCAAAATGAAATCATGGCGCATCACATTAGATAGAGTCAGGGGCCAAGTCCTTTGATATGGATAATAGAATTATCGGTGCCATAGCTCAGCTGGATAGAGCACGAACCTTCTAAGTTCGGGGTCCCAGGTTCAAATCCTGGTGGCATCACCAATATGTCCTATGATGTTGATATCAGCTTACAGAACACAGACAAGGAACTTCGAACACGATGACTTAAAAGTCGTCGCGGTTCAATTCCTGTCGTACAAAAAATATTTGCCCGCCCTTTCTCGGGTGGCAATCCACAGATCTCCTGCGGGAAACTAAATAAAGAAAGATCTGGGACGTGCGACTAGCGTCTGGCTCTGTCCAGAAAGGAGGTCTTTCCACTGGTAAAGCCCATGGCGGTCGACGACTGGCGACAGTGTTGATCAAATAGTCATGGTCAAGCGCCGCCGATGTACGGGCGGGCAAGCAAGATCTTCCAGCCATAACATTGTGAACCTCTGTAAACACGAGTTAGTAGGAAGTTAGAGGCAGAGCCCAAACGAACGTGCGCGCGTTTGCGATCACCTATCCATCTGTCCCAGGTGAGATAGTAGTACAAAATCAAAACGACTTCGGTCACGAAGACCAGCCACTCGACAAACCAAGCCCAGAAGAAAACGCGAATGAGGCTGGCAATTGCAGTCGGGTTTATAAGCGATGCGGAAAACCATATTCCAACGCCTGTCATCGCCCCAATCGTTGTCGTTACGACGAAGAATGCGAACAGCGTCTTCTTAGCAATTTGATCCCAGCTTGGATCTTGAAGCCCTTTTCGTTCCATCATGGCGACAAGAGCCATTCCTCCGACAGCGAGCGAGTGCGAAATTACAACGTGTAAGGTTGCGATCAGTGCGATGAGTAATCTATTACCTAAAAAATCGAGATGAAAAAGTGGAAAGTCCATGGATTACATATCGTGGATTTTTTTTGATCTGTGAATGCCACACGACATTGCGCAACGGCCTGTTGCCTGCAACGAAATTTTTTCATGCAACAACTTGTGACGATTAGATCCATTCGTGAAGAGCACGGTCCCAAAGCGAAACAAAATAACTCAGAACAAGTAAAAAAAGACCGCTCATCATAATTCCAAGAATTGGTTTAAAGGCTGGAGCTTGCGAAACGACAAGACTTCCACCAAAAGGGCTCATAGCCAAAATAGAGATGCAGCAAACAAAGAAACCACACCAGCTCAGTGCATATGAAAACAGGGCTGCTTGCGATGGATTTTTTGAATCTTGCTCAGAGGCCTTTTTAATTAAAAGAAAGACCGCGACCGCCAGAACGAGAAGCTGAAAATTCTGAGTTATTCCGCTTAATGCAAGAAAACCAAAGGGTCCATTTGATACAATCATCAATATCAATCCAACCAGAAAAGCGCTATGACCTACCCATTGTCCTTGGTTGAGTAACTCAGATGTCTTTTGTCGCCAGGTTTTAAATAGAACATTCACAACCGCAACAAAAATGAGTCCGAGCCCTATGAATTGGCTAAACTGATTGAAGGCGTACAACAGTTCACTTCCACTTGTCCTCAGTGATGAAGTCTGAAATCCCATCAAAATAAAAATACACCCAATCAAACAAATGACTGAGTAGGACCGCGAAAGCGACACAGTTCTACTGAGCGCCATAAAGGCGTGCCCGATAGCTCCGACTAAGACCAACCTCTTTAGAAACTCCGACAAAACAATTGTTGCATCAGCTTGGATGCCAGATCCCAGGCTTTGCATTCCCAACAGAAAAACAAGACTGAGGCCAATACCACAAGCGGCGAAATGAAATAGTAGCGGCCACCTAGAGAAGGCCTGATCTGAGTTCAAAACTCGTCGTATCGAATTAACTAAGTAAATCAAAGAAACGATGATCGAACTAAAGAGAATGACTAAAAACTGAAGAGAACGTCCCGCAGGTACATTTTCAAATCCGAAGTATTCTCCTCCGTCTTTGGAGAAAACTAACGATAGTGCTAACAAGAATGCCAATGAAGAAAAAACTACAGCAACAACTTTCAGCTTAGATGTTTTCAAAGATTTTGCGTCGTCATCAGCTAAAAGAAGACTTGCCGGAATCGCGACGACAAAAAGTCCAACGGACAGAGCCAAGTCAGAAAGAATCATCAGATGCTGTTGGTCTTGAGTATAGCCATTCAATGTCCTAGCTAAAAAATAAAAGCCGAAACCCAAAAAAACCGCTGTCAAAATCTTCGGCGCATCGTTGTAAATAGAATGAAGTGTCATAAGTCCCTCTCTAAAATCTAATATTAGAAAGAAAAGCTTCAGTTGTGGATGCAGCAAATTGAAGCTGCGGCAAGTGCAGCATGATGTTGCAGTGACAGTCATCAGATTCGATTCTATCCCTCTAGCTATACAAAGGGAGGAACTAATGAAAAAAACAATTCTAGTGGCCGCAATTCTGATGGGTGTCTCTATTGGTCAGGCGGCTACAATTTCAGACAACACGGTTGGGCTTTATCAAGGAGAGGAGCAGGTCAACGAGCATCCCACGGGACGTACTTGCTACGTGTATGTTGACTATGCAGAGGAAAATCCAGTCGGCAAGCATTGCTACAATTTAACAACTCGTCCGGTATTTAGCACGGATCGTGATTCTCATCCTAAAGACGAGATCGTTCTTCAAAGTCGTATTACCAATTACCACAGACCCGAATATCCGGCAGTTAAAACTTGCGCGATGAGTTTGGATGGCAAGACATCGGGAAACGACATCTACGGAAGTGATGCGACGAATCTTTATAACCAGCTTTTTTCATGGGAAACGAATTATGGTGGCTATCAATTTGATTTCTTCGTTACATTTTCTCCGGCAACAAAATTACCTAGCCGAACAAGATTGCATCGAATGAATTGGATGTCTGAGAAAGACTACGACTGCGTTAATCTACAGAAATTGTAGACATAAAAAAAGGGGTCTATTCGACCCCTTTCCTATTTCAAAAACCAAAAGTGAAATGTCTTAGTGATGACCACCATGATCGTGTCCACCGTCGAGAGTAACTTTAAAAGACTTAGTCTCTTGAACCCCTTCGGCATCGGTCAAGGTTACACGCACTTCCCATTCACCACCCATAATGAAGTAAACGTTGCGAACATTGAAAACTCCAGCAAGTAGGTTTCCATTTGCATCCACGGCGCGTTCAACTTGCGTCGGGGCTGATCCGTGCCCCATGCTGGGCATCCAAAGCACGACTTCGATATTTTCATTAAGCTGCGTCGCCTGATGAGTCTTTGCATCCTTTGCTTCCAAAACCAAAAGGGATTCCTGGCCTACAACAGGTGTAGCTTGGAAACTTGCATGAATATGCAATGCGTTTTGTTTGTAAGACAGATGCCCAGCTAATTGGGGATGATCATGACCTTCATGCGCAGACGCGAAAGATCCGATAAATAGAGCCGTAACTATTGCGGCCATTTTTGAAACTGTTTTCATTTAGATTCTCCTTTTTTTATTTTTTAACTCTTGGAATAACTTTAAAAGGAACTGTCAGTTCCTTTTTATTAAACGTAAATTTTAGCTTAACTTCTGACCCCTCTTTGATTTCTGTTTGTGGATCAAAAAACATGAGGTGCTTCCCACCAGGCACAAGTTCTAGAGTTTCACCGGATTTAATTTTAAACGAATCTGTTTTCTTCATTGCCATGCGACCATTTTCTTCGACGGTCGCGTGGGACTCGACTGCTTTAAAACCATCGGCACTTTTGAAGACAAATTCTAATTCTTCAGCACAATTGTTTTTGATTTTAGCAAATCCACCTGTCGCATTTGATCCCTTAAGGGGTGCAAAAATTCGAGGCTCTGTGAACTCTACTTTTGTTTTCAGATCACAATCTGCTGAAGCCGCCGCCGCGAATGCCGCAATGGCTGCCATTAATAAAATTTTTCTTTTCATAAGTGCTCCTTAATTTTTTTGTATATTGATTCCGAGCCCTCTTTCGATCCAGAAATTGAATCAATGACGATGCCATCAGAATCTAGAAAGAAAATTCGATCTGTGTGAGAAATTGAGTAACCTAAATAAGACTTTGGATTTTCTTCAAGCATGTAGCTAGCTGGAAAGAGCCCAATCGCTTTATCAATTTGTTCCTTGCCACCAGTCAGGCCAATAAATGTTGGGAAAAAGTTTGTCGCGTAATCCGCAACCTCATTTGGCTTATCATGGGCCTGATCTACGCTGAGAAAAATAAATCGAATATCTTTAAGTTCCTCATTTTTCAACATTCTAAACGCACCGCCCGCGTAGCTGAGAGACGTCGGACACACATCAGGGCATTTCGTATATCCGAAGTAAAGTAGATTCAATTTTTTAGTTTCAGATGAAAAGGTCCAATGCTGCCCTCTATAAGTCAGCGTAAAGTCACCCCCAGAAATTGGACCTTTCATTGTTCTCCAAATCGTAAAGCCAAAAAAGATAGCCCCTGCCACAGCAACAATAGTTAATAATCGTGAAGCTAAAAGGGCAACTCTGCGGAAATTCATTTTTAATCCAACATCAACACGCGCCGATCAAAAGCCATTGGTACCTTGATGAAGTACGATCCTTCGCCCGGCTTTGGCATGCGCGAAAAGCAAGTGTAATAGTATTTGTCATCCATTGAAGCTTTTCCGGTCTGTGTTCCTTCGATTGGAAATTTCCAAAAACGCTTCAGAGGAGGCGGTAAGGTCGAAGCTTTTGACAATCCTGCAACCGAATACTTCCAAAGTGGCTGACCGTAGAAACTGACGATGGCTACGTTATTGTCTGAAGCGATGCTGTCAGCTCCTGGGTCCATACCATCAAGTTCCGACACGACAGATTCTGTTTCTAGATCAATCACAACAATTCCACGGAAGGCTGGCTTGTCGCGATCACCCACAAGGCTATAGCTATCCAACGCTGCAAAAGCATAACGACCGGACACTGTGATGCCGTTAACAACGGATTCCAGAGGACGATGTGACAATGCTACAGGGAAGGCCCGAGATACTTTTTTAGTCTTCAGATCAAAGAATGAAATACCCAAGCGTCCGTGAGCAATCACAAGTTTGTCTTTGTACTGCGCAAAGGCTCTTGGGTGCTCTTCATCTAGATAAGGGCGAGACAGGAGATTGGTATTGTAAGTCGCAAGACGCTTGAACTGACTTAAATCCCACTCTTCGATTCCAGAAAAAGTGAGTACGAATGTTGAGCTCCCGTTTTTAACAACATCGACTACAGAATCCAAAGTTTCAACTTGGTATTCCGTTACGCGATCAATGGGCACAAAACGCAGCAATGATGGTTTTGGCTCGCGAGGTTTAACATTGCTTGTCCAGTAGGTTCCGAAACCCGTGTAGACGTTTTCGCTGTCATAACGGATAAAGTTTCCGCAAGCTGACAGATACTCGACAGCTTCTTTGATTTTTTCAGATCTTGGACCAGCTTGGGCCTCGCTTTGAAATGCAAAACTGAAACAAGCAGCGGTGATCAGAAGTATGTTTTTTGTCATGAAAGATTCCCCCCTCTAGAGATCATTAGCATTAAGTGTATT
This sequence comes from Bdellovibrionales bacterium, assembly GCA_016713585.1. Lineage (GTDB taxonomy): Bacteria > Bdellovibrionota > Bdellovibrionia > Bdellovibrionales > Bdellovibrionaceae > JADJOV01. Next base: position 62,083 of record JADJOV010000011.1, read on the forward strand.
TTTTTAGCTTTCTCTGCAAGCTTTGGCGATGAAGACCTAAGTCCTTCGCTGTTTTGCTGATATTGCCTTCATTTTTAGTTAAAACAAAATCAATGTACTCGTGTTCTACTTCCGAAAGCGAACGACGCTTAAAATCGGCTTCGGGTTTCACGCGTTTTCCATTCAGTGCTTGCTCGATTTCGGAAAACGAAGCGGGCTTTGTTAAGTAATCAACAGCTCCGCGCTTAACGGCTTCGACAGCCGTTGTGATGCTGCCATATCCTGAAAGCACAACCATTTTAATTTCGGGAGTTTTTCTTTTGAGTTCTTCAACCACATCAAGACCGAAGTCTCCGCCTGAAAGTCTTAGATCAATGACGGCATGGGTGAAAATTTGATCCTTTGGAATATCGCCAATCCGATTCGCAATCGTCGCTTCATATCCATGATCTTCAAAATCTCGCTTAAGTCCACGCGCGAGTCTTACGTCGTCTTCTAAAATCAAAATGTGTCTTTTCATTCGCGACCACCGAGCGGTGAACCAATTTGCACCGGCCATCTCAAAGTGACAATAGCTCCGGATGATTTTACTTTATTTGCTATCAAAAGGTTCCCACCAAGGCTTTGCGCGAATATCTCACTGACGTAAAGTCCAAGCCCTGTGCCATTCGGTTTAGTGGTCACAAAAGGTTCACCTTGTCGCCCTAGCACTCGATCACTGAATCCGGGCCCTTCATCTTCGACCGACAATTCGACATCTGACATATTTTCTGTGAGCTTCAAAATAAGTTCACCCTTTGCATTTGATTCATACGCATTATCAAGAAGATTTAAAATCACCTGCGCTAAGTTAATCGGCGATATCAAAAGTGAATTCAAAATCTGATTTTCAATTTTTAGTCGTGCGCCAGCGTGTTCTTCGAGCCAAGACTCAGTTACATCTTTAATGAACTCTTTCATGTTCACAGGTCTCAATTTGTGATCACGCACATCAAGTTGAGAAGCATTCATGGAATGGATAACTGATTCGCAAGATTTAATACTTTCTTTGGCTTCGGAAAGATTCTCTTTGGCCTCCGTCGACCATTTTGCAGTTAGTTCGATTTTTTCAAAAGCTCGTTCAAGTCGATCTAATCGGAGCTTCGCAGCATTCAGTGGGCTTGCAAATTCGTGGGAAAAGCCTGCTGCCAAAGCTCCAATAGCTCGCAAACGATCTTGTTTTTCAGATTGGATGCGAGATTGGCTGAGCCTTTCAAAGTGACCTTCCAAATAAGCTCCAAGAGAGCGCATAACTACCCATACTGAAAACAAAAGTATGTGAGAGACAAAAACGAAAATCCAAAACGTCTGCTGGCCCAACTCCATATTGCTTGTCGCAAATTCAATCTGAAGAGCTATTAAGAACACATGGCAAAGAAAAACAAACGGCCAAGCGTTGCGTCCTCGGATAAGAACTCCACCAAGCCCTGCATTTAATAGAAATAACGCCACAAAAGGATTTCCGAAGCTTCCCGAAATCAGTAGCAAGGCCGTGAGTACGGCTAGATTAAAGGCCAATTGAAACCCAATAAAGAGCGGTCCAACGGGCGTCTTGCTTTCAACAAAAATCAGATGAGTCAAAAGATTAAAGATAAAGAGAAACCCGATGATTCCAATGTAAATCATAATTGTGGTGCGATTGAGGGCCCCAAAGATGTAGCCAGGTCCGGCCATACTAAAGAAAAGACCGATCGCGCCCCACCGAAGACGGACAAGCCAAGTCAGCTTTGCGTTCTCAGTGTGTCCTTCTATTCTAGGAAAGCGAAAGAAGTTCGCGATCTCATAGAAAAACGATTCCGCTCCGCTTTTATCGCGAGTGCTCGAAGCGGGTCGCACCGTCATTAAAAAATTCTGAAGACGTTGAATGGCTGCCACGAAGGACGATATAGCCCAAATTACCAGGGCTGGCACTGAAAACAGGCTCTATGCAACATCTTGTTGCACTGTGCTTGTAGGCAATTTCAGCTATGAAGAATGATATGAAAAACAAAATGTTCGTTCTATTTGGGCTCGTCTTTTCTTTGGCAGCCTCTGCTGCGCCGCAAACGAGATTTCTCGAAGGCATAAACTTGAGCGCACTCCGTTTTTTGACATTCCAAGCTGCTTTGAGGTGTCGCGAAGGGACATGCATTTAGAGTACATTTCGGCTACATTTTGGTTGTCTACAGCAGAAATTCGTTTATCGGCAAGCTTGGTTCACCATTATGTCCCATTCTGGCGCGAAATGGGATTCCACATTGACTGGATAAACACTAGCTTCCTATCATGATAATGAGGGGGGAGGCTGCCTTGTTTAAACTATTTCTCCGTAAGAATATGAGGGGTGCGAGTCTGATTGAGATCATCGTCTCCCTGGCGATTCTTGGTATTGTTGCTTCAGGCTTCTTGACAGTAGTCATTAACCAACAAAAACAATTGCATCATGTTAACCAAAAGCAAGAAGTGGCAGAGTTAAAAGCCTATTTGCTCTCGACCTTTACAAATTCAGATTCCTGCACCTGTTCACTGAGGCCAACAAATCCGGCCTTACCAGGGCCCTTGGTTTTTGACAGCACTGTCGTTAATGGTTCTCAATCCATGATAATTCCCAAAATAGTCGAAGGCTGTGCTGTTGGCGCAAAAAATCTTGCCGCCGCTGGCGAATTGGTTCCTGGAACTCAGACCAACTTGAAAGTACAGGACATAAAATTGGTTGAGATCCAACCTGGAGGCAACCCCTTAGAATGGTTTGGTTACCTACAGATCTCATTTGATCCGGCATCAACACCTCTAAGCTTGAAGCCGCTTCAAGTTAAACAAAGGTTTACCATCGACACGATCGCACCCTCAGTGGCAGCAAATAGGCTGGTCCATTCCTGTATTGCAACGGACCGGCTAGAGTTTGGGAATTATATAAATGTTCCGACTAACGTTGTCCAAGTCGCAGGCTGTGATGGTTTTTTAAGTTCACACATTGGCGGGAATGGAATTACAACTGAGCATGGTTATATCTGCTCAGGCACGGATCTCGCTCAAGTGACAGAGTGCTATGGTATTGGCGGTGGTGGACCAGGCGCAGGAACGATAATGTCGCGAATGCTAGCGTATTCAGGCACAATGGCCATGATTAAAAAAGGCTACTATTATCAAGTGCAGTACCTTGGGGCTACAAACGGACCCGGTGGCCTTTATGGCTGGGTTCCGCATCAAGGCAGTGTGGTTAGCAAGCTAGTTTGTCTGACTAACTAGAGCCGGATCTCTTCACCAGCTCCTTTTTGGACCGGCTCTTTGCTCTTGGGAATATAAACAATAAAACAATTCCCAAACACATCAAAAGAGCTCCGGCATATTTCCAAAATCGTCCGGGGTCAGCATTGACAGATAAAATAGACGCTCCAAAACTGCCGTCCGGCAGAAACTCCACACTGGACTGATAAAACTGAAATGGGCCTTGCGTAAAAGGAGAGTTCATGGAAATCGTCGCTTCGGTGCCGTCAGCAAACCTAACCAAACTATGATAATCACTCGCCCGCTGGGACCCGGGATAAAAAGATCTCTTAAAATCCAAAAGTTTGATACTCTGATTGAGAGGAACTTCCTTTTTCACAAGCTTCATAAGAAAAGCATGACTTTCCGTAAAGACTTTAAGCTGATGATTCAAGAACAGATAGCTCTCCTGCCCCTGAGTCGCCACTTTGATTGCTGTTTGTCCTCGACCCTTTGATTCTATGAGCGGGTTTGCCACAATGGCCACTTCGGCACTCTCATGATAAACAAGAATTTGAAACCTCAAGCCATTCCACCCCGTTTGAATGGCCCCACCTTCTTTCAGGCGGCCGACCTGGGCTGGCATTGCCTGCCCTTTGTTAAACAAAGTAAATTCAATCTCACCCTGACTCATCGGGACCAATCTGATCTCGCTTTGAGCTTGATTTCGATTCCAGTGGCCCCCGAGTGTGACCCTCAGCGGACCAATTTGGGCCTCGCCAGAACGGAGTTTGGTCTCCTGCACAATCCATTCTGTTTTTTGAGTATGATCATTGGCTAAAAGAACCTGTATCGCGGCACCTCGCTTCTGAATATCATTGGTCGCCCTTATGATTCTCTGTGGGAACGCGTTGGGAATTATCTCCAGTACATCAATTTTCAAATCCTGAATCTCAAGTGACGCCTCAACTTGCTTGAAACTGAACCCACCATAATGAGGGCGAATAGGAATAGAATGAACCTTTTCGTACTGAAGTCCATTCGTCGACTGAAAAATCTGAAGCTCTTCCTCCCGAACAACAAGTGAGTTTTTCTCTGCGCCAATACCCTCAAAGCGCAAACGCCCCTCAACACCAGTCACTTGAGTCAAATAGGCACCAAAAACAAGAATAATAATTCCGACATGGGCAAGCAAAAAAGGCAAATGTCGTGCTTTCCATGGATATCGAGAAAAAATAACAGCCGCTAAGTTGACAACGAGTAGGCTACAGAGCCCATACATCCAGGGACTGCTCCAAACGAGTTGATTCGCAGTCCAGGCATCATGTTTTGATTCAACCAGGGTTCCGATCGTCAGAAGTATCCCCAGCCCCCCCATCGTAAAAATCGCCAGATTAAGGGAGGCAAGCTTTTTAATTCCTTGTCGGAGAACCCACATTCCTACTTCTTAGCAGGGGGTTTAGTTTCAACTTTATTTTCTTCAACTTTGATTTCTTTCTTTGCGTCACTGCTTTGAGTCTGTTGACCCCTGAGCTCTGCGACCAGCTTCTGCCCCTTTCTCGCCTTATCAATTGAGAGACCTAACAATCGGGCGGCCTCTTGGGGCGCGTGAAAACCAGTCGAGTTTTCAGCCTCAACAAAGTCAAAAAGAAATTGAGCTTGTTTTTGATATTCTCGGGCTTCAGAAAGTTTCGGATTCGGAGTCTTAGCAAGGTCCACATCCTTAAATTCCTTGAGATCAGAAATATAATCCACAACCGCATCAAAGGCGACATTTCTCAATTGCATATGCTTATCCTGAATGCCTTCGACTCGCGCACGAAGGTCATTCTCAGGGATATTATGGCAAGTCTGACAAGACTTACTAACATTTAACAATGGACTCTGCACATGGTGATTTGTGATCTTCATAGCGCCGACTCGTTGATATGGCATATGACAATCGACACAGGCTACGCCAGATTTGGCGTGGATCCCCTGAGAATATAATTCAAACTCTGGATGTTGGGCCTTGAGGACACTGGCGCCGGTCTCCTTATGGACCCAGTCCTTATGACCGTCCTCTTTGTAATAATCGAGCATTTCATCTGCTTTGGAGTCCTTTCGACCAAGGATAGGTCAGGCGTTTAGTATCCCCTTTAAAGTAATATTCTACGTGGCATTGCCCACACACAAAAGTCCTCATCTCTTGACGAGTCGCCATCTTATTTACATCGTACTCGCTAATTCCCTGACTCGCCTTATAAGCGCGAATACCCTCAATAAAAGCCGGTCGCGTGATTCGAAGACTCATACTCGTCGCATCATGACAGTCAATACACGAGACTGGATGCTTCACCTGTTGAACAACTTCCTTGTAAGGGATCTTATTCATTTCCTCGAACCCCTTGGTAATATCGCCATTGCCCAGTTTTTTGTAGAGGGTGTAGGTTGATCCGTGGCAATTCAGACAGGTTCCAGGTTGCTTGACGACATTTTGGCGTTCTGTATATTTTTGGTCTTCAAGCATATAAGCGTGACCTCGCTCTTCGCGAAAATCCACGGCAAAAGCATAGCCCGCCCACATAGTTTTTAAGCGAGGATCTTCATCAGTTTTTTGTTGTGATGTCATATTCCGAGGATCTTTGTCAGTTGGAACATGGGCCAGAGCCTCTGAGCCGCCATACTTTGTTCGAGTCATATCGGCTGTTTTCATATAACCGTCATATTGGTGGGGGAAATTCTTTCCCCAAATCGCGGGGTCATCAATATCATCGGAGATCTCAACCACTTTATAAAATGGATTTCGAGACTCCACTTTTCTTTCAAATATATTTAGCAACAGAGCGATCAACAGAACCGAGCCGCCGATTCCGCTCACTAACGCCAACACTCTCCGATTACGTGCAATCATTCGAATCTCCTATTTTCCGTGACCAACGCCTTGATGACAACTTAAGCAATTTGAATCTTCCCCTGAGTCCGCCCCGAATGCTCCATCACCTGAACCATGGATTGATGGCAACTCAGACAAGAGTTCTTCACAATATTCAGACTATGGGACTTAATTTTAATGGGATCTTTAAAATTTTGAAGAGTAAAAGCAACTGAATGATTAAAGCCGTTGAGTGCTTTAACAGCATACTTTCCAAGGAGAAATCTAAATTCTAGTTGAAAGTTGAGGAAGCCAAACTTTTGTGGAATTATTTCCACACTTTAACAAAGAAAGGCTCCTCATGAAAAAGAGTACCAGACAGACGAAAGAATCAGCAATCCATTTCCAACAAATGCTTGGCCAAAAAACGTTCGCGACTAAAATTGCTGAGACAATCAGCGTAGGCAAAAAAGTAGTCGACACAATGAATCAAGAAATTGGCAAAATGCTAGTTGAGGCAATTTTGCTGATGGACCGTGAAAACATTTCTGGTCCTGATTATGCTCCGAAAGGAGATGTCTATAAATGGGCCCACCAGCCTGGATCCGTATTCATAGGTGATCAGAAGGTCAAGATATCACGACCACGCCTGAGAGGGCCTGAAAGGGAAATAGAGATTCCTAGCTATGAAAAATTGAAGGAACGAGGACAATTCTCAGAGGAACTAGTGACAAAAATTTTGGCAGGAATGTCGGGCCGTCGCTACGAAGAAACCGTCGTAGATGCGGCAAATGCCTTTGGTGTTTCGGCATCCTCAGTATCTCGTCATTTTGCCGAGGCAACGGGCAAACAGTTGAAGGCATTTTTGGAAAGAGATTTATCAAAATTCAAACCATTTGCAATATTGATGGACACGGTCCACCGTGGCGGCGCTGCCTTCATCACTGCGCTCGGAATCTCAACTGAGGGTAAAAAAATGATTCTTGGCTTTTGGGAGGGCGCGACTGAAAATAATGAGATTTGCCAGGCGCTATTAGCTGATCTGGAGGATCGAGGATTAGTCCTTAGTGCAAAGGTCATTTTTGTGACTGATGGTGGAAAGGGACTCATTAAATGTCTTCGTGACAAATTCGGCAAGAAACTATTGCTTCAACGATGTACCATTCACAAAGACCGCAATCTGCAAAAACACATTGCAAAAAAACATCGAAAAAGAATTCATAGACTATTCAGAGAGGCCCTAGGCCAGGCCAAGTATGAAGACGCTGTAAAGGGTCTAGAAGCCCTCGAAAAGGAGCTGCTAGAAATTAACATCTCGGCAGCAAGGTCATTGAAGGAAGCCTTGCCAGAGCTTTTAACATTGCATCGGCTGGGTATCACAGGCGACTTGTACAAAGCCCTTCACACGACAAACGGAATTGAGAATCTATTTTCGTCTGTTCGTCATCGTGAGCACAATGTCAAAAACTACAATCCAATCTACAAGGGAAAGCATCGAAAAGGCAAAATCTCGCAACGATGGTTGGCGGCGGTATTTATAAAAGCAGAAGAAAATTTTAGAACAGTGAAAGGCTTTGAGAAAATAAAATCTGTTGTTGCTCGAATCGCAAAAATCCAAAATGAATCCATTGACAAAAATAATAAACTAGCGGCATGATGAATACATCTTCACGAAAGTCGCTTCGAACTTTCAACTAAAAATGAGACATCTCCCTTTCCAACAATATTATGTGGCAGATGACAATCATTACATTTGGCCACGTGATGATGGGTTGACTTAATCCAGCTATCCATGTTTTCACGCATAACGTGACAATTAATGCAGGCTTGGGGATCATCGGACATATAGGAATACCCTTTAGCGTAAAAAAAGGCATAAACACCCAGTCCAACAATAATTCCAAACACGAAAAACAAGGCGGTCCCATATCTAAAGAAACTTCCAACTTTTGTTTTCATGCCGGGAATGTTAAAACCATTTCGGGATCAAGTCACTAATCTAGATCATATCTTTTAGAAAAACGTCAAACACCTTGGCCCTTAGAATTCGTCTGCTGCAGGCGAGCGAAGACTCGATTGACGAAAATCCGAAAACGATCAATGTATTCAAATGCAGCCGGCACCACGATCAGTGTCAACAGCGTGGAACTCAAAACGCCACTAATAATTGCAATTCCCATGGACTGCCGCTGACTGCCAAGCTCCGTGATTCCAATTGCAATAGGCAGGGTTCCAGCCATCAAGGCCAAAGAGGTCATCAGAATCGGTCTCAATCTAGTCCTTGAGGCTTTCAAAATTGCTTCATTCATAGGCAAATTCTGGGCCAGTAATTGCAAAGTGTAGTCCACCAAAAGAATAGAATTCTTTGCCACCACCCCAAGAAGCAAAATCAACCCAATAATTGAGAAAATATCGATAGTCTTGCCAAAAATCAATAATCCAACAAGAGCTCCGGAAACCGCCATTGGCAATGCCAGCAAAATCGTTAAGGGAGTGATAAAACTCTCATATAAGGATGCCAATACTAGAAAAATAAAAACAATTGCAAGGCCAAGAGCCATTGTCATATTGACTCTCAAATCAATAAAATCCTGGGCCTGACCTTCAAAACGGGCAGCAACCCCAGCTGGAGGCTTTAGTTCTGTCTTGATTATCCCTTCGATCACAGAGGTGATATCACCCAATTGCCCCTGAGGCCCCAAGTTCCCCGTAATCGCAATAAATCGTCCCTTGTTTTGACGATTTATCTGAGAAAACCCAAGGGACTCTTCCCCTTTAGCAACCTTTGACAATGGTATCATATTGAAATTTTGATTCGGCACATCCGTGGATCCAAAAAGCTTTCGCAAATCTTGAGAAGCGGCCTCTAGCTTCACTCGAATTTTATATTCAATGCCGTCTTTACGGTAAATTGCCGGTTCAACCCCTTCTGTACGGGCGCGCAATTCAAGCCCTGCCTGAATCGTCGAGACTCCGAGTTTTTCTGATTTTTCACGGTCAAATACCACATGGTACTCTGGCTTGCCGGATCTGAAGTTTGTCGTCACATCGACAAGGCCCGGAATTTTTTCAAAACGCAGGACAAGACTGTTTGCATATTTTGAAAGCAAATCTAAATCGTCGCCCACTAAGAACAAATTCAGCGGCTTCTGACTCTGCCCGAAATATCATAATCAGACACCTGAATCAGGCCATCTTTCATCAAGGGTTCTAATTTTTCACGAATCATGACCTTTGCCTGAGTCGTATTCAGTGATCGATCTTTAGCTGGAACAAGACTGATATAAAATTCTGCCTTATTAGATTCAAGTTGAATTGAACCTACCGTCCTGGTGACCAAGCGAACGTATTTTTCAGCTTTAATAATCTGCTCAATCCTTTGAGAGTACTGATCTGTTGCTTCCAAAGAGGTTCCTGTCGGAAGTTCGAGGCTCACCTGAAACTCACCAATATCGTTTGGTGGCAAAAAGGTCTTAGAGATAAACTTTCCCAGAACCAAACTGCCGACAAAGATCCCAAACGCAATTAACAAGACGACTTTCCTATGCCCAGGGTCCATCGCAAAGTCTTTTCATAGAGATTCTCAAGGCCGGTTTGCAAACGATCAAAGGCAGCTAAAATTCCCTTGTCTGAACTCTTATGCAGCTCTTTCGGGGTTGCCAAATAGGCTGAAAGCATTGGCGCCACCGTCAAAGCATCAAACAAAGAAATAATCATCGTAAATACGACTGTTAAACCAAACTGCTTAAAAAACTGCCCCACCATACCCGGCACAAATGAGACAGGCCCAAACACAGCGATGACAACCAGGGTCGTCGCGATCACTGCCAGGGTCACCTCCTTCGTTCCAACAAGTGCTGCCTCGATAGGTGTCTTACCCATCTCGAGATGACGAAAAATATTCTCTCGCACCACGATCGCATCATCGATAAGTAGTCCCACGGCCAAAGACAACGCTAAGAGAGTCATGATATTAATCGTGAATCCAAAAGCGGCCATTAAGATAAAACCTCCCAAGAGCGAATTTGGAAGAGCCATCCCTGTAATAAAAGTCGATCGGGCCGAGCCCAAAAAGAAAAAAACGACAATCACGCACAAAATAATTCCAAAAGTAATACTTTCACGGACATCCATAACATTGAGTCGAATAGGAATAGCGCCATCCCTAACCATCGAAATCTCAGCGTTGATTTTTTGCTCTTTCAATACGCCGTTAATATTGAGCACAGCGGCCGCGACCCTGTCAGCAACCGCGACCGTATTGGCCCCCGACTGCTTAAAGACATCTAAGAAAATAGCCGGCCGACCGTTCAGAAATGACTTTCGCCTCTGTTCCTCAAGTGAGGTCTTCACTTGAGCAATTTCCGTCAGTTTCACGCTCCGATCCGATCCTAGGAAATTAACTGAAACATTTTTGAGGTCCTCGAGATTAGCAAACTCTCCGCTGGTTCTGAGGACCGTTTCTGATTTCGAATCCTCAATTCTCCCAATGGGAATATCTTTTGAAGTCTCCTCAATTCGCTTTGCCACTTGCAACATCGATAAACGGCGCTCCTGCAATTTCTTGCGATCAACTAAGACCTGAATTTCAGTTTTTCGTCCACCGATCAAATTGACCTGACCAACATCGACGATCCGATCGATCATCGGTTTGATTTTTTCATCGACAATGTCAAAAAGCGCGCCCTCATCCAGGGGTGAATTTACGGCTAAACGCATCACGGGTTGATCAGCGGGATCGAATCGCCGAATTACAGGTTCTTTGGAATCTAGTGGCAATTTAGCACGAAGGTTCCCGACTCGATTTCGAATCTGCTGCTCTAGATCCTTTATATCCGCGCCGAGTCTAAATTTAAGAACCACAACCGCCTGAGAATCATAGTTGTTGGAAGTCATCGCATCAAGCCCTGGAAGCGACGAAAGCGCATCTTCAACAATCTTTGAAACCTGTTTTTCCATATCCGAGGGCGAGGCCCCAGGATATTGAATCACCACGCTCACAATTGGAAAAGTCACATCGGGAAACTGATCCACCGGCATTTTCTTCATGGCAGAATAGCCAAGAATCAACATTAACAACACTAAACAAATAATAAAAACAGGCCGTTTAATCGCAATTTCTGAAAGGTTCATTATTTAGACTCCTCTAGACTCACAAATAATCTGCCCTGGGTTTCGAATTTACGTTGCTCGGCCTTAAGCTTTGTCACAGCAGTCTCTGCCTCGGCCGCATCTTGTTCCGCGGTGATCACTGCCTGGGTGATAGATCGACCTTTTGAAAACTTATCTTGTTCAGCTTTGGCGCGCTCTCGGTGCAAACGGCTAATCTCGTCAGCCGCGAGAATTTTTTGTGAAAGCTCGCTGTGTCGCCGCTGATATTCTTTCCATTGTGATGCGCTTTCTATGGCGACACGATCGCTGGACAAAGTGCTACTCAGGGCTTCTTTTCGAGCCTGGGATTGCTGGGCTGATTTAACTTCTCCATCGAACAAATAGACCCACGCCAGAGAGACTGCCGCCGTGGGCTTACCAAAAACAACTAAGTTGTTTAATGGATAATCAAGGGTGCCGTTGGCTTGATATGGGTTACTCCCATAAGAAGCAGCTAAAACCAGGTCTGATTTAACTCCCTCTTCCACTTCCAAGGCCACAATTCCCTTAATCTGGGCTTCACCTCTTTTGTTTAAGGCTTCTAAACTAGCAATTGTCCCACCTCGCCTTGGTAACCCATCCATACCACCAATATAAAAATCAGCGGCCCGCGGCTGCCGTAAACTCCCCTCGACCTGAGGTATCGCCTCCGAATCAGAGAGCTCAAGTAAATCTTTTACTTTCTGTTGCGCCGCTTTAAAATCATCTGCACTGTTGAGCAACTGCAGGCGCCTTGAGGCCACCAAGGCCTTGGCATTCAACCAATCGGCCTGGTCGGCGATCCCGTCGCTATGGCGACGAGCCACCCAGGCCTCGATTTTTTGTGCGCGTGCCAAATTCGCTCGGCGAAGCTCAAGTTCTTCCTGGGAATAAATCAGATCCCAATACGCTCTTTCAGCCTCGATCAATACCCTTCGAATTTGATATTCGGCGGTGAAGATCTCAACCTGACTCACCAAACTCTCACGACTTCGGCGAAGCCGCGAAGCGCGTCCGAAGGCATCCTTCCATAGCGATTGAGACACGGAAAAATTTAAGCCACCGGCAACATAGTTACCAAAGGTAGATGCAAAGGCTGGAGATATATTTTGATTCTCAAAGGAGCCAGTTTGAACTGACATTCCAAACACTGTTCCAGTAGCAAATTTTTGGTTGAATCCCAAACTGTAAATAGTCGATAGAGCCGCTGTCGCCCCGTTCATCGATGGCGCCCTTTCATCTCGCAATGATTGCGCCTTCAGCTGTAGTGTGGGAACCAATCCCATATCACCGCTCACTCGCTTATCTTCGGAAATTTCTTTTGCAAGCTGAAAAGCCCGAAGGCCTTTGTGTCGAGATTGAACCTGGGACAAAAAATCTGGAAGCCCCACCGCCCGAACCTGGCCCGAAATTAAAAAACAGATTGAAAGGCGCGCGCAAGCTAGAACAATCCTAAAAACCATATCCCATATTCCTTTGAATCTTCGTTTGACGATGCTTAAACTTCGCCGCCAAAATAGAAAAAAGCAAATGATTACATATGATTTAACGCGATATTCCGTCATGTTAAACGACACCACACTAAAGAAACAATAACGAGCCCGACCCACACTGGAGCCAGACTCGCAAAATCCTTCAATCCTTGACATACACAGATTTAAAGTTCAACGTTCCCGTCCTGAATTAGCAATTCAACATATTTAATCGTCTGACCAGAAACGGTCTTTTCCCCACTCACTAAGAGGTAATTTCCCACGCTGATCCATTCCTCAATCAATCTCGTGCTCGAATCAGATAATTTCAACAACGTTGACCCAAATCGACATTCAATCGAGCCACTTGGGGCAGAGCTATGATTCACAAAAACTTGATCGCCACGGATTTCGTAGCTCAAACGCACCTCTTGCTCAGGCCATTTGAAATGATTCTCCACTTGGGTCGAACTCTTAACATAAGCTCTGTGCTCATAGGTCCGCAAGTTGCCGCCTGAGTCCTTAAACATTCCAAAACCCGAATAATTTCCTTGATCAAAACAGACAGCGGATTGGCTCAATTGGGGCAAAAGCGACAAAACTAATATTGATATAATTCTTTTCATAAATTTCCTCTCGGTTAAGATGTTTTAATTTATTCTTACTCTTCTTTGTTTGCCGGCGATCCGTCAGTAACATAAATGATACCTGCGTATCAATATATTTATACTAACGTATCAGACTCGTGAAAATTCTACACAAATTATATATGCTGATATGCTCATGTTATATGCTCATGTCTTTAACAAGCTCCTATGACCTGAGGTATGTATTCAAGCCAAGACCCAGGTTCATATCTAGACATGGTTCGAAGTTTACATCTAGACCTATCTGACAGCAGGCAATCCACATTTTTTGCAGTTTTTTAGAAAGGCGGCTTGTTTGGGATCTTTCTAGAAAGAGAGCGGATGGGGGTTTAGTATGATTTGAGTCTATCTATTAAATTTGAGCTTATCTATTAATTTGATTATCTGCCCGTCGAAGGCCGGCCAGTTACATTTACATTAATATTAATATTTTGCTTATCATGCTCTTTGTCATGCATTTTGCCGTTGACGACTTCTTTTCTTTCACTAGACGGCCCCTGACTTACTAAAAAAAAGAAAATGCGGTGGTCCCGGCGCCTATAGTTGATCGCCACACCGGGGGCCGTTTTAATAATTTGTAGGCAATCTATCCGTCTCTTCCAAAGACTATTTCACTTCGCAAAAACCTAAAAAATGCACTCCAAAAACCCATGCTATACTCCCTCTGAAATTTCAACCACCAGAAAGGAATCAACCATGACTCAAAACTTAACTCCTCCGAAGTGGCTTCGGCACCTCAATCTGTCTGTGAAGACTTGTCCAAGCTTAAAAACGAAGAGCTCCATTGCGAACTTAAAAACCGAGTGGCCGAAGAGCGCAAACTGACCCATCAAATATTGCAAATAATTGTCGAGATCGATCTGCGCAAGCTCTACCTACCTATGGCCTGCTCCAGTTTGTTTGACTACTTGGTCAGGAGATCGGCTACACTCCGGCCAGTGCCCAGCGGCGAATCGATGCCGCGCGAATGATGCAGCAAGTGCCAGAGCTTGGAAACAAGATCGAAAATGGGACCTTGAAGTTAACCCAAGTTTCTCAGGTTCAGCAGGTCCTCAGACTTGCCAAGAAAGAAAACAAGACTCAGCTTTTGCCAAGTGAAAAAGTGACCTTCTTGCAAGGCTCTAGAATAAGACCGGGCCAGAGAGTGAATTGATATTGGCCAAGGAATTTAACCTATCACCGCAGACTCAGTTCAAGCAGAAAATTCAGAAAGATGAATCTGTCAGAATTGAATTGACCTTAAGCAAAGAGCAAATGGAAATTCTAGATCGAGCGAAGGAGCTGTTATCCCACGCCCTGCCTGGGGCCACATTTGCTGACGTGATTACGAGTCTTGCTCAGCGCTATGTCAAACAGCGAACCGGAGTCAATACTTCCGTCAAAAAGCACAAATCACCGTCCCCCAGCACGGAGTCAAATTCCGCGACGGAAGTCAAAGGCACTCAGAATATCTCTGGGAAACCGATTCCATCCTCGGTCAGAAAAAGCATTTTGGGTCCGAATCTTGGGTGTCAGTTTAAGGATTCAAGGACTGGAAAGATTTGCAGGTCAAAACATTTTCTCCAGGTTGACCACGTCCATCCTCGGTTTGCAGGCGGAGGGAATGAGCCCTTCAATTTAAGGCCGATGTGTTCATCGCACAACAAATTTCGTTACACAGCCGGATGTTAATCCCCACAGATTCCAGAAAGACCCCCTGATTTGTCTATTCGTTATTCATTGTCCATAAGATAGACAGACTCATGTTTTGTGGCTTTGCCCGGCTTCGCTTGAGATACAAGAGTATCAAATGATGTCCTGAGCGTGGTTTTAGGCGGTCTAAACCTTGCAACAGAATATGACCATGAAATCCGATGCGAATAGCGATGACCTTTTTCAATTAGTGCTTCCACCATCCGGGACTAAATCCGATGCGAAAAAGCGCCTCATTCTTGAAGCCACGATTGAAATTTTGGCTAACCAAGGAATCGAAGAAATTACCTTTGAATCCTTGGGCGATAAACTTCAGACGACAAAGGCAAATATTCGCTATCACTTTCATGACAAAGACGAGCTGATATTCCTGGCCGTCAAATTTATGGCCTTTACCGCCCAGAGTGTGACCGCCACTATGGTCAAGAACGCCCAAAAACCCCAAGACAAATTAAATGGCGTAATCCTGGGGGCCTATCGCCATTTGAAAACAAACCCAAGCCACGTTCGTGCCTTTATGATGTACTTTTACTACGCATCCATCTTTTCAAATTACCGGGAACTCTTCACTCAATCACGAATGATTGGACAGCTTCGCCTATCAAAGATCCTTCACGACTTACCAAGAAGAGATGGTCAAGCTTCGGTCAAGAGCCTGATGTTATTGGCAGACCAAATTCAGAATCTTATAACTGGGCAAATTTTTGGTGTCGTTCTTCTGGGTGGGTCTTTCAGCACTTCCACCGCCCAAACACAAAATATGGTGAAAGCACTTTTGGCAGGCGAAGGGATCAAGTGGCAGGTCAGTTAGGTCTTCTCGCCGGATTGGGCTTAATTCTTGGAACTCTTTCTCCGGCCTTCGCTGTGATTGAAGTCGTCGCTTGAGTGAGTGATCGGACACAAGTCCAATGTTTGGCACTCCTCACTGGCGGACCCCTGGGGACACATGAAGTAAGTACATTTCTGAAAGAAAAAAAGGGAATTCGAGCTCCCCGTTTTGGGTCGAAGACCCTAATCCAATTCCGAATCCAGCGACTCAAATACTTTTTTGGCTGAATTTAGTGCCGAATTGATATCCTCACTATCGAGTTCAAAAGTTCCTTCCTCATATCTTCGAATCGTTACATACTCCGTGAGTTCATTTAAACCGGGAATACTCGAAAAATACCTACCTCAAACGCCAGGAGCACTGATGAACCAACACTGCGCGCCGTGCCAAGGGAATCACTTTGGCTTTTGACCTGAATGGTTTTTAGAATACGACATGCATATTTTTCTCACAAACTTGAAATCGCGCGTGCGGTTATGGTGCCTCTCCATTGGCCTCTGCTTTTTTCCAGCTGTTGCTCAAGCATATCCCGCATTCGTATCCTATGGATACAACACCTGTGTGGTCTGCCATTATAATGCCCAAGGGGGTGGCGCACTGAGTGACTACGGGAAAGGCTTAATGGCGTCTGAGTTTTCGTCGAGGATTTTTTATAAAAGATGTCACCGATGACGAGTTGTCAGAGAGATCCGGATTCCCAGGAGTGGGATACCTTCCTTGGTGGATTCGACCAGGCTTAAAATATCGTGGCCTTTGGTTTCAAACAAATCCAGGAAGCCGAAGTGCCGTCAGTAAAACAATGACAATGAATGCGGATTTGAACCTCGCCATTCAGTTTGATCAAAACCAAAAATATACTCTTGTCACCTCCTATGGCTACAATGGAAATACACTAGTCGGAACGGCCGAACCCCTGAGCCCTTGGATTAGTCGAGAACACTATTTCCGAGTGCAGCCTCGCGAAGATCTGCTGATCTATTTTGGATTGCTGGATAAAGCTTATGGGTTACGAATCGTTGATCATACGGCCTTTAGCAGGAAATTTGTTGGCATAGCCCAAAATGATCAGACCCATGGAATTATGGCCGTATATTCGTCAGATCCTTGGGAGTATACCACACATGTTTTTGCCGGAAACCTCTCACAAGAAGAGTCTTTAAGACAAAAGGGGATTTCTTTTATAATTGAAAAAGACATCAAAAAAATGCTGAGAACAGGCGGCTCCGGCATGTATTCTCAGAATGATTATGTTGCGTGGACCCGAGGAGCCATTCATTCAAAATATGGCTTTAGCAAAGGAAACAGTCTTCTCGCTGAGGCCGGAATGATTAAAAACGCCCCCAAGAGTGGGACAGCAACCTCTGGACTCTACGGTTTGCTTGAAACCATGTCCTTAATTGAGAGAGGGATTCATTTCTTGTCTCAGTTTGAGTATTATAATGAAACTGCGAGCACGAAGTCACCAGACAGAACCCGCTGGAGTTTAGGTTTTTTAATGTTCCCAGCTCCCAGGTGGGAAGTCCGAGCAAACGTCGTGAACGGGAGAAGTATTTCTGATGGCGCTGTCACTAATGACCAGTGGTCAGCTCAGTTTCAATTGCATCTTTCAATTTGAGGATTTTTTGTGAAAAAGAGCGCGCGACTGTTAATATGTTTTGTTTTTACTCTGGGGTTTGGGCTTTGCTCAACGGGTTGGAGTCAGGTCAATGTCAGCCCCAAGGGCGGGAATCCCCAAGAGATCAGTTTAAAAAAAACAATACTCGTTGATTATCATAGTTGGTTTGAAAACCTAACTTTTAATCCCACCACCGGCACTCGATCTGGCGTGAAGGCGATTTATTATGGCTTTTCTGCGAACTATGACTTGACCCAGTATTTGACGACTTGGGTTGGGGCACCCAACTTGGCATAGGACAGGGTTATGCAGTTGGGGACGGAGATACAAACTCCTATCTTCAGAAGCGAGTCTCATGGAATTACCTACGGGGTGGTGGTCGTATTTTTAAACGACTCAATGGTCGAACTGACCTTGGGTTGAATTTGCTCATCATGTATAATAAAATTTCCTGGCCCCAAAGTGATGGGACAGTTTCCCCAGGTCCAAATCCATTCTTTAGTTTGTTTATAGAGGCTCGATGGCGGATGACTCGCCAATGGGAAATGATTCAGGCGCTTGGAAATTCGACCAATGATGCCGGAGCAAATCTACGTTTTGGTTTTGGTTACACCTTATAGATCTACCAGACTGACTGTGCTTCTGCTCTTCTAGGGAGCTGCAGCCAGCACCCAATTTTTAATTGCCAAAATTTCATCAGCAGTCATTGCTGGACCACCAAGTGGCATATTTCCAGTAACCCCAGAGTCATTATCCGTCAGACGATAAAATATCGGCGAGCGACTTGGATCATTGCTGACAATGTCTCCTGACGTTATAAAATCGCCTTCATTGTAATTTGCCCAATGCGCATGGGCGTGGCAGCCAATACAGTTTTTCGCAAGAATGGGAAAAGCCGCCTTGAATTCTCCACCTCCAGCGTTTGTTGTTCCATAGACTGATCGATCAGTGGAGCTGGAATTATATGATTTACCGCACCCCACCGAGAGGAAAAGGCCAAAAACAAAGGCTCCACCCAAACGAACGTGGGAATATCTTATGAAACAACCCAATATTCTTATCTTCATTGAGTCATTATCAAACATTTTTCGACAAGTTTGAATAGCTTTGTCTCAATTTGGAAAAAATATTTCGTAAAACTTTTCAGCAAATTCTCAAAAAGTGCATAGTCATTTTGAGTCAGTAACTTTTTGACAGCTGTAAGTATGATTGAAATCAGTCACTTACCTAACACCCCGAAAGTTCCAGAAAAGTTTCTTTTTTCCACCTTCAAAGGCTATCTGACAACAAGTATTCTAAAAAGGTGCCTAAAGGTCGGGGAGGAAAAAATGAATGCCGTCAGACAATCATTTATGTTTAACAAACAGCGTCGCCGTCAGTTGGGCTGGTTTATTACAAGTTTCTTTCTGATCACCTTCTATCAAAACTGCGAAGGAACACTTACAACTCAAGGGGATCAGTCCTCGACCTCTGACCAGTCAGAAGCTTCGGGACTACCTCCAGGCTCCTTAGGTGCGAGTAATCAAGCTTCTCAACCTTCAGCCCAGCCGACAGGCCAGCCTCCAGCAGCTCCAGGAACAGTCAGTCCCGAAGAGGCCCTTCGAATTGAAGCGGCAAGAGTCGCAGCCTGTAAAGCGCTTATGGGAAAACCCTCATTTATAACAACCTCCGACCAGGCTGTGACCATAGTCTCGGGTGCAGGAGCTGGTGCCGGAGACCTCAATGCTCCAACCCTGACTATGTCCGTTGATAGAGCCGTGGCTGCGACCATTGATCCCAAACAAAGCCCAAAGACACTCGCAGAGACACTCCCCTGCGAGTTTACAACTAACGTCACTTGTAATCTTGTGACTGGCGACCCTTCGAGACCTTCGACCCTATTGAAAGCCATCGATGACGGAGGCGAGGATGTCAGCGTGACAGCAACAACGATGGCCCAAAAAGAGCTCATTCTGAGAGGTGCGTTCAGCTTGGGCAATGGGGCTTGCTCTGGCCAGGTCAATAGAGCCACACAGAGCAAAGACATAAAATTGTCCAATCTTCGAAACAATAATAATGGGACTATCTATCGTTGTGTCGAGGGAGAAGCCTGGGTCAGCATGACCGCCCGAACCCAACTTAACAATATGAATGTGTCGCCCGTCTCAGATCCAGTCTATATGAAAGTCACATTTAAAAATGGCTGTTGGGATGAATCACGTCTTGCCCCTGGGCCTGATCCATTGCCGAGCAAGGCCCAATTTGGGGGATCCGTGGCCATCGATGGAGATTGGGCCGCAGCTATTGCAACCCAAGATAATTCAGGCGCCATTCTGACGACAGGTTCTTTTTCACTTTTTCACAAAGTTGCAGGTCAGTGGACTTTGACTCAGAAAATTGTTCTTGCAGGGGCTGTGACTGGAGACAGACTCACGTCCATCGCCCTAAAAGGGACCAAGCTTGCAGTCTCGAGCTCCCTGCGTGGTCGAACAGGTGTCGTTGGAATTTATTCTCTGAACAGCACTACACAGCTCTGGGAATTAACACAAATTATTTCACCTAATGATGCCCAGCTCGACCAAGAGTTTGGTGCTAGTCTTGCGTTAACAGAGTCAGCCCTAGCCGTCGGATCGCCAAGTTTTTCAGTCAGCGGCCCCGCTGCCCGCGATCGCTCTGGCCAGGTCTACGTCTTTTCTTGTGGCCCTACGACATGCACCTTTAGCTATTCACGAAATGTCGTCGAACAAGATCGAGGATTCGGCTCCAGTGTCGCGATCAGTGGCAACATTTTAGCCGTCGGTGCACCACAAGCCATCACCCGTGAGGGTGGAGGCAAAGGATTCGTAAATCTTTATAACCTTTCCACTGGCGCGCTGACAAAACAATTGCGCCTGATGATGGTGATCTTGGCATGAGGTTTGGCGACAGTTTAACACTTCTGGGAACGAAGCTTGCTGTCGGAGCTCCGTTCAGAAACGATGTTAGGAATCCCGCAGCCCCACTCGAGTCGGCTGGGGGAGTGTATTTTTACACGGACATCGCAGGCTCGACATCCAAACCTTCTCACCTGCTTATAGGGGCAGTCGCTGGGGGAAATTTGGGGAGATCGGTGGCTCTCTCCGCTGATGCTCTCTTTTCAGGATGTCCTCGCTGTGCAAATCGGGGCGGTGCAGTCTTTTATCACAAATTGTCAACCTTGCCCGTCAGCAATACCGCCGGCACGACTGCAAATTTCACCAGCTTTGGTCTTAATCGCGTCAGTGGTGATGAATACGGAAACTCAATTGCCGTCAGTGGTTCAAATGTCATCGTGGGGGCTTTTAACAAAACCGCGCCAACAGACGACGCTGGAGCAGTCTATATACAGCCGATAAAGTAAGAATATGGATTTTCAAGGGGGACTGAGGATGAAAAAATTATCTCTATTGACCATTTTAGGAATCGGAATTCCCTTTGTCGCAAAAGCCGATATCTCGAATAGCTTTCGAAACACTAACGCCGTTGTACTCTATGAATTTAGAGAAACGACCGGACCTGTCCTAGATACAGCAAATCCAGCTTTTGGTGAACCTCTTAACTTGAGCATTTATAAGCCAACCAATGTGACCCGTGTTGATGGGACCCTAGAAATTACCGGGGCCAATGTTATCAGATCGGACAAACCCGCCGCGAAAATTGTAGATCAATGTAAACAGTCTGGCGCTCTATCTTGTGAGGTTTGGCTTGAAAACAATGAAACGGTCGAGAAACGCGCTGGTCTTGATGCTGCCAAGCGACCTCAACCCTTGCGAATTTTGAGCCTGTCAAAGAGCCTATTTGAAAGAAATTTCATCTTTGGCCAGTTCTATGATATGGGAAACGTCTATGCGACTGGAATAGTCACTTCTTCAAATGAGCCGAACCCGGCCAGCCTCGGAAACTCACTTACTGATCCTTTGCTAAGTACAGTTTCTTCGACGAGGGTTCCTGAGATAAATTCGAACAGGCTTGTCTCGTCTGTCATGCAAAAAATTGTTGTCACCTTGGGACCTACCGGTCTTGCCAAGCTCTACCTTTCTGACCGCAATGGCTACATGTATTTGGCAAAAACCGAAGCCCGGGGATTTGGAACTGGCTCCGCAGCCACTTATTTCAGCAAATGGGACAAAGCAAATACTTATCTGACCCTGGGAAATGAAAGCATGTCTCCTGCTGAGTTTGCGACCGCTCTAGGAATGGGCGATGACAACTTTCAGACCTGCACAGCTGCAAGCAATGCCTCTAATCGGTGCTTTACCAACCCAAATCGATATTGGAAAGGTAAACTTCACAAGGTCGCAGTCTACTGCTCTGAACTTTCGCGCAACGCGGTTTTAGGAGATGGAACCTACAACGTGATGAAAAACGCCAAGCTGGAAATCGATCTCAATACTCAGATAACTCCGCTGCGAAAGCGCGCCCAAGAAATTCACTCCCGTTTGACTGGGATTAAGACCCCTATTTCAAATCCGATCCTGGGTGAAATGGAGTCTCTTCTGAATGTTGGTGATAGCGTTGGGGCAGCCGCGAAAGTGACCAGCGATCCTTCTTTTATAAATATCACAGTTCGTGATTTTGCTGCCAAGATGTCCAATCGTGATGAAACCATCAATCTTCCACTCAATGATTTCACGGCCACAGTTGTCGGGATTGTTCGAGATGAGCGCAATGCGCAGACCATGCTCACTGACGATATCACCTACCAAGCTGATCTCACCAAGGCCCCGGTCCCAGGGGATTTAATTGATGATATCCTACGATCAAATAACCACTACGAAGCTTTAACCACAGGGCGCTACGATTTAAGTCAGGTTCTAGTCCCAAAAAAACAAAACTTTTTAATGGAACAGAAGCCGTGAATAACCCTTCTCCGTCTGGCCTCTTGAGCTCAAGGCAGTGGATGGCCGCCCATGCCATTGCCGGAACTAATCGCCGCCTGGTCGAGTACGCCTTCCGGCAATTTACCTGCCAAGGAATCGAAAATGTGGCTGATGCTTCAGGACCTGATAACGTTATTGCTCGTGATATCGATCGTTTCCCTGGAGGCAGTCATTCAAAGTTCACTTCCTCCTGTCGAGCCTGTCACACGATAATGGATGGTTTCCGTCCGGCCTTTGCCCAATGGACCTTCAGCAATGGTTTTGCGAAACACGCGTATGTCGTTCCCAAGATTGCGATGAATGTCGATGAGGATACCTCTGTCGGAATGAAAATGGAACCCGACTTTGTTACCTATAAGCTCAATAAAAATGCCACTGTGTTCTCAGAAGGCAATGTGAGCACTGATGACAAATGGGTGAACAATGCCACTCGCGGAACAAATGCAGAATTGTTTAAATGGAAGACAACCTCGGGCAAAGGCCTCCGCGCTTTCGGGCAAGCTCTTTCAGAAACAGCAGCTTTTCCAAGATGTATGGCAGAGCGGGGTTTTTAAGCAAGTCTGCAAACGTAAGCCAGCCTCATCTGATAATGCCATGTTAACAAATGCAGCCACCGAGTTTTCAACCACCCGGGGCTTCAATCTTAAGTTTTTGTTTGAAAAAATCGTAACAACGGACGAATGCCTAGGGGGAACCAATGAATAGACGAAAATTACTATCGATAGTTTCGGTTGCATCTTTGGTTGGTGGAATTCTTGTATTTGTGGGAAATGGCTGTGGAGGTCAATTTCAGACCTTCGAATCAGAGAACTCCCCCGCTCTTGGGGAGACAAACCCAGCTGATCCCAACGGCACCGCAAGTGCAGACCCGGATTTTGTTCAAGGAGAAAAGACAGCCTCTGTTATTTATTCTCAGCAAGCTCTGGATCACCTGGCCGCCTGTGTTGGGGTCGAAGTTCCAAGCGATTCAACATTGAGGATGTATGACAGCAAAAAAGGACAAATTTCTGTTTACGGGAGTGCCGAGACAATTACTTCCCCAATGATGATGGGGATAGTTAGCA
This sequence comes from Bdellovibrionales bacterium, assembly GCA_016713585.1. Classification (GTDB taxonomy): domain Bacteria; phylum Bdellovibrionota; class Bdellovibrionia; order Bdellovibrionales; family Bdellovibrionaceae; genus JADJOV01. The sequence continues at coordinate 85,467 of JADJOV010000011.1, forward strand.
CAGCCGGAGAGCTTTGTAATGACCTTATTGTTCAGGAACGAACGGACGGCCAAAGAATATTTAAAGGTTGGGACCTGAGTTCAAATAGTGCTCCCGCCACAGGAGTTCTCAATGATTCAATCACCAGATTAGCTTTGTCCTGTTGGCAGCGTCCAGAATCCTTAGAAGAACGAAACATCGTTTTGGATACAGCCAATTCAATCTCAAATGGCGAGGCTTCAGCGTCTGAAAAAACCGCCCTGATTGTCTGCACAAGCATGCTTGCCAGCCTTAATAGCTTGCTCAATTAGGGTTCACATTTTTTGATTATTTTGGTTATTTTTATTTACTTATTGTCGGGGGACAAATGAAAAACGAAAACAAAAACGAAAAACTCAAAAATCTCAATAGAAAATCCAACGTCTGCAATTCCGTTGGATTCGGAAGCCAAAACTGAACTCGCTCTGCCAACCTTTGAAAAACTCCATGGAAGGCCAATCACTCGCAGGGATTTTTTAGCCTCTGGGCTGATTCCGTTTTCGGCCTCGGCCATTATGCCTACTTGGCTCAATCTATTTGCCAAAGCTGGAGTTGCTGAAGCCGCAGATCTCGTGTGTACTAGTGCCGCCGGTGGTGACATGGCCCCATTCATTACCCTCAAATTATCTGGTGGGGCTGGCTTATCATCCAATTATGTCCCTTTAGATCAAAATAAGCAGTTGTTACCATCCTATACGAAAATCGGCCTTGGAAAGGGAAGCTCTTTAAGAACTGTTCTTGAATTTTCAAACAATGTTCCCTTCTATGTTCTCTCTGGTATACTTGCAGGTGTTCGAACATCTTCATCTGCCGAGACTCGCCTTAAAACTGCATTCGTTGGCGTGCCTGTGAGATCACAGGATGATAGCAGTGGGAATAAATTTGATATCAGTGGGATGGTTGCTAAGGCCGGAGTTCAGGGAAAAATTCTTCCAAATCTTGGAAGAGTAAACTCAGAGACTGGCCTCAATGCAAACTATGCACTCCTCAGGCCGGCGGCACCTTTGGTCGTTTCCCGGTTTGAGGACGTGGCCGGTTCCTTGGGTGTCAGTGGATCCTTGTCGAAATTGAGTCAGCTCCAGAAAGAAAAGCTCTTTAGCGCAGTCAATCGAATGACGGCCAGTCAAGCTAAAGCTATTGAGAACATGAGCGGTGGAAAAACCCTGAGTCGACTTATTCAGTGCGCCAACATTGGCAATGAGTCACTGATCGCCAATAGCACGTCCCAAAATATTTCTCCCTTAGGGAATCCTGCTTTTGCCACCGTCTGGGGAATTAATGCAAATACAAGCACTTCAAGCCAAGATTTTGTCTTTGCGACAATGGTCTTTAATGCGCTCAATGGAAATGCAGGAACCATCAATCTCGATATCGGTGGATACGACTATCATGATGGAACCCGAACGAGCGGTGACACTAGGGACACTGCCGCAGGGGTCGTCATTGGAAGAATTCTCGAGTCCTTTGCCGTGATGGGCAAGAAGGGATTCTTGGTGGTGTGCAGTGATGGATCTGTGGCCTCGAGTGAATCTGAGATTGCTGGAGCCGAGTGGACGAGCGATCGCGGCACAGGCGGCTCCATGTATATGCTCGCCTATGACCCAAGTATGGCACCTTCCGCAAAAGCCACCCAACTCGGACACTTTACTGATGGACAGGTCGCAGATGATACTTTCATTACTGGAGGTAGCGCTGAAAAGGCTGCTGCAGCTATTTTCGCAAATTACATGAATTTTAATAAAAAAGTAAACCAGGTTGAGACGATTATTCCGCGAACATTTTCGACTGCAGAGCTCGACAAGATCTTGATTGTGTCCTAGGGCGTGGGTCAGACCTGGGGGTTTTGCCCGACAAAGAGTCAGATGAAGGGGTTTTCATGGGGACAAATTTAAAGAAATGGTTGCCGGCGAGTTTGCTTTCGTTGCTGCTAATTGCAGGTTTTAATAACTGTTCGACTGGCTTTGATACGAGCATTGAATCGGGAACCAGCGCGTTGTCTTTAAGCACCGACGGAAGCTCCGGTAGTATCTGTGAGGACTCGTTGCTCGGACTCTACCAAAGGGGTTACTATAAGTTTGTCCGCGACAACTGTGTTTCCTGTCATGCAACAGAAGCCGACAAGCCTCAATTCGCAAGCCCGGACATCAATTGGGCCTACAAAGTTTTTATGGATAAAGGCTATACAAAGGTTTCGGATAATGCGATCAATATTGGACATCAACCTGGATACACTGGCCCCCAACATATTCAAGCAGTCAATGAGTTACGTCTTGAATGGCAGCAAGGCCTCAAAGAGTTCAACCAGTGCAAAGGGTCCTCTGGTGCAATCGAGACAGGCGTTGATCCAGCGACATTGCTATCTTTAGAGACAACGAAGCTTCAATTACCTGTCTTAGCCCTGGATAAACAAGAAAGAATTGTTTGGGATCTCAATTCTCAAATTAACAAAATCAAACCAGAGGCTGTCATCCCAATCGTACCTGGAGCAAAATTGTCCTTGCTGATCACTCGTTATCAGACAGCTGGTGGAGAAGACTATTATACCCTGACCAAGCCAATCATCTTTGGTTCAACAGTCGATATTCGCGTGAAAACCATGTATGCATCCATCAATGGACGACCTCTGAAGTATCCCACGACCTTCAAATTTCTGTCTGCAGGCATTCGCGCGGGCTCAAAGGAAGACACCACCGGCCTTCTTTCGACAGGGGGCCTCACCGCTCCAGGAACTGTTAGCTCTCAGGACTTTATCTCCTTGGCCTTCGAAATGCTAGAAGCGACCGAGCTTCCAGCACCAAAGCCACCAACCCTGGCAAATCTCACAGGAGCTCAGGTTCGATTTGTCAATTCAGCAACTGGGTCTATGGACTTTGAGGTTGCTCTCTCTGAAGTTCCGGACGAGCCAGTCACCTTAACAGTTTCTGAAGAGGGTTCTTCAATGTGCCAGGCCGCTCCTGACGCATTCGTTGTTCCCAGCGCAAACTGCTTGCCTGAGGTCTTTCAGGCATTGGGTCCCCAAGGAATGACGACCCCCGACCACCTGAAGTTGGGTCGAGCGCGTTCTGTCGTCGGCAATGCCTACAATCGTTATGATTGGGACTATAGATTTTCTCTCAGCTCAATGACCCTCGCAGGAGTCGACACTAAAAGGTCTTTTTCAATTGAATTCTCACGAGACCTTCGTCGAGAAGAAAACCGAATCCTTCGACTTAAACTCAATATCGCTTCATCCACTGCCATTGTGGGTTCCCAGGATATTGTTTACGTTGTGATTCGACGTATGGATAATCCTACTCCGGCTCCTGGGGAAATTACCTTTTCGCAACTCATGGGATCCAAAAGGTGTCCTCAATGCGAACTGTGTTAAGTGTCACAATTCAAGGGACAGGAATGGCGGATATGACATGACCGACTATCAGCTGATGTTGACTCGAGGGATCTTAATTCCAGGTGATATTCAGAGCAAGATGTATCGACGAATGAATGAACTGGATCGAGTCTTGTCAGGGCTGACCCCGATGCCAATCGATGGATCTTTGGACTATAGGTACATTGCCCCTGTTTCAGAATGGATTCTGAATGGAGCAAAAAATAACTAGAACGTGAAACACTCAGTGCCTCAGACAGAACAAGGAGAAGAAGTTATGAGAAGTGGTTTTCATCTACGAGTGGGTCTTCTGCTGATTCTAGGAGCAATCCTGTTAAATTATCAGAATTGTGCCTATGTCGGAGCTCCTGGCGCTGACCCAAATCAAATTATTCATTCAAGCTCATCTCAGGACCCCAATGCTGATGCAGCCCTCCGTTCCGCCAAGTCTCGAAAAAGATGCCATGGCCATTCTAAATGCCCGATGCGCATCTTGCCACAATTCAAGTAATCCAAAAGGGGACATCGGATTTATCACAGATATTAATTCTCTCAAATATTATCGCCTCATCGTTCCTGGCGAGCCTCAGCTCTCCCCACTTTATGAAGTGATTGCAAAGGGCGAAATGCCTCCAAGTGGTCCCTTAGCTCAGGCTCAAGTTCAGATAATCTATGATTGGATTTTCGAAGGAATGTTGACTGATCAAACCGGGGTCACTCCACCGGTTGGAGTCACCGGAGTTCTTGAAGCCAAGTTTCAGAGTATTTTTGTTAACATAATTCAACCCAAATGTCTTGGCTGCCACAACAATGCCTCCGCGAATGGCCTTGATCTTTCAAATTACACCAAGGTGATGACGACCATCGCACCAAACGATCCCCTCCGTAGTGCCTTCTATGACAGTGTCATTAAGGGACGAATGCCAAAAGGCCGAGCCATGCTCAGCGCTTCAGAATTGACGGCAGTGCGAGATTGGATTACAAATGGAGCATTGAACAATTAGCTAGGGGTATCCATGCAACGTTTTAGCTTTTTAACTCTGACTCTTTTCAATTTCATTCTTTTTGGTGCGACTGCCTCTTGGGCAAAACCAGAAGTTGTTCTCAGTCTGAAAATGTTCCCATCGGCTGGCAACTTTAATGCGACAAGCAACGAAGTTAAGGGATTTGCAAGAATGAGCGGAACCAAGGTGATCGCAGAAGGTATTTCGGTTCCAATTAAGAGCCTCGATGCAGAGCGAGAAGGTCGTACTAAACATATGAATGAAAAATACCTTGAAATGGGAAAATACCCTGAGGCCAAACTCATCAAAGCAGAGGGTGAAAATGGTCAGGGCAAAGGGATCATTGAAATCCATGGAGTCCAAAAACCAATTCAAGGAACCTTTAAAGTTGAAAAAGACGAGTTGGTCGCCAACTTTGTTGTCAAGATAAGTGATTTTGGAATCGCAAAGGTTAACTATTTGGGAATGGGTGTTAAGGATGAGGTTGCTGTGATGGTCCGAGTCCCAATCAAAAAGTAATCTGCAGATCAGCCCGAATAGCAAAATGGTCACTCAAATACTGATCCTGCACCTTTTTATTGAGAAAAACTTCGCTTGAAATTCCAGAAATAGCATTCCTGAACTTCGGCGAAATCCAAAAACCATCAATTCTTAAGCTGGAATTTCCATCTGATCCTAAGTGAGAATCTCCTGGAAAAATATCCAAATATCCCTCGCGCCTGAATCGCGCATGATCCTCCGAATCTGGAGAAGAATTAAAATCCCCTCCAATAACATGGTTTTGTTTGGCAAAACGCCCCACCAGGAACTCAATTTGGCTCTTTCGCGCCTGAGCATTCTCACTTTTGTACTCAAGGTGTGTATTTATATACCAAACCCCATCGATCAGAAAAGCAACATAGCCTCGCTGGAGCAAGGACACCGGTAAAAAACCCTTGTCGACCGCCGAAACCTTCAATTTGGTGAGAATGACAAGCGACTCATCATACCGCCCCCACGCCTCATGAGTAAACTGAGATTCAAGCCCACGTAAATCGTAGGTCTTCCCCCAGGGTCTATTCAGCAAATAGTTTCTAATAAATTCAATCTGACTCTGCTTACTTTCTTTATCTACACAGACTTCTTGAAGACCAATGACTTCTGGAGAGAGCTCGATAAACTTATCCAGTATTTGACTCAGGCGAAATTGCCAATCCCCGGCGAAACATTGAATGTTCATGGTGACAAGCTTTAAGGGGACTTGATCTACTTTTTCCGCCTTGGCCGCCTCAGTGACAGACAAATTCAAGACTCCCACCAGTCCAAGAGTAAAACACAGCATCAATCTCATTTGTTCGAATCTCATAGTCCCCTCTTCATTTTAAATTATAATTTCCACACCGTGATCCTTGTACTTGATTCTCAATTCTCAATCCTCGATCCTTGATTCATGTCCAGGGCGCTCACTCCCAGGATTCTTTGGATGGTTAGTCCAGGGAAGATAAGGTTTTTTGTATTGTTGAGGCACCATGGCAGGAAAATAAAAAGGGGCAATTTCCGATAGTCTCGCCTGTTGCAGGATTCAAGATTGGGACCAAGGTTGTCCCGCTGGACAGAGTCCATCTTCCATCATAATAATCTTGGACAACTTGGTTGAACAACGAGCTTCCTCCCTGTTTACAAAACAAAAACCATCCGAAAAATTTTAGCATAGGAGTAAAAAAAATTCTCAAACTTTGTTTGATTGAATGAGAGAATTCAAAAATGAAAAGTCTTGCCGCGTTGTCTCTGAAATTTGTTTGAAATCGGTGCCAATATAACACCAAATTATGTTTCTCATAATGGAATGGATCTTGCTTAATACAGACTCAATTACTTGAGTTGAACGCTAAAAACTAAAGGTGCCTACTTAATAGGACCCCACCAAGGAGATAACCATGAAACCACTGTTGTTTGTATTCGCGTCTTTGTTTTCTATTTTCGCCTTCGCGGAAAGCGAACCGTTGAATGTTCAGCCAAATGATTACGGCCGAGGTTGCGAAGTTGAATTGCGCACCCGTAATGGCGGATTTCTACAATCCTTCTATGGAAGAGATTGCAATGAGGCTCTGTGGCAATGCGAAGAGGAACTCGACTACCGACGTCGAACGGGACGAAACCCTTATGCTCGTTGCGAAATCGTCAGGCCTTACCCACCACCACCTCCACCTCCTCCTCCTCGCGAGACTTGGACTTGTATAGCTATGGATCGTGGACAAGAGGAACATTACGGTGGCCACCCTGGCTACGGTCGATCCCAACGTGAGGCCGCCGACAACGCAATGCATGTTTGTCTTGCCTCCCACGGTCGATGTTTTATTAGCGAATGCTACCCCGATCGCCGCCGATAAAGTCTTTGACTCGACATTGACATAGGCCAAAAAAAGATCAGATTAGTCTCTATTGGAGGTTGATTTTATGATTTGGCTGAAACGAATGGGGCTGTTTTTAGTTACGAATATTCTTGTGATGGTGACGGTTGGGATTGTTTGGTCTTTAATCTCAACCTTCCTTCAGATGCAGGGGATTAATAGTTACATTCCTCTCTTAATGGCGCTCTCCCTTGTTATGGGAATGGGTGGCGCCTTTATTTCATTGCTCATTTCAAGATGGATGGCAAAGCGTCTCTACGGTATTCAAATTATCACCCCACAGACAGCTGATCCAAACCTTCGTCGCCTGGTTGAAAAGGTTCATAATTTTGCCAGACACGCGAATTTGAGTGTTATGCCTGAGGTCGGGATCTATGACTCTCCAGACTTAAATGCTTTTGCAACGGGACCCTCAAAAAAACGCTCCATGGTTGCGGTTTCAACTGGGCTGCTTGGGAAGTTGAGCGATTCAGAATTGGACGGAGTCCTTGCTCACGAAGTCAGTCATATCGCTAACGGAGATATGGTCACGATGACATTGATTCAGGGCATTGTGAATGCCTTCGCCTTCTTTTTCTCGCGAATTCTCGCCAATATTGTCGCCTCAAATGTTGATGAAAAATTCCGCGGAGTTGTTCATTTTATGTGCGTCATTATCGGCGATATCCTTTTCACCTTTTTGGGATCATTTGTTGTTGCAAGCTTTTCACGAGCTCGGGAATTCCGTGCAGATGCTGGTGGAGCCCGTCTAGCCTCTCGCGAGAGTATGATTGGCGCTCTCAGAAAACTTCAAGCAACACTGAACCGCGATCAAAATTCAGAAGAGACCGGATTAGGAAGAGATCCTTTGGCCTCAATGAAAATCTCTTCAAGACCAAAGTCTGGTGGCATTTTGGCTCTCTTGATGACGCACCCTCCATTGGAAGTTCGTATTCAAGCTCTCCAAAAATTAAATGTACGATAGTAGCCTACAATGACCATGATTCGAAAACTCTTTGTCCTTGGCGTTGCTCTCCTTCCAGGATGCTCGAATCTGCCCCACACTAGCATTCCAGTTTCTAGAGCTAGTGCTGGCTCTCCGGATTCAGAAACACTCAAGTGGATTCAACTTTGGCAGCAAATGCAAGGTCAGAATTCATTGGCACTTACGGAGACCCTTAACTGCAAGGCTGCGCGGACCTTGATGATGGAAGCCAACTTTCCACTTCGTGCCTTTGCAAAATCAAAATTTGAGATTGAGTGCCAAGGCATAAACAAGGGAGATGACCAGGATGACGGCCTCTGGCGACTGGATGTCCTTAGCTATTTCGCCCTAAAAACTCCAACTCTGACTGATGATGTGGCCTATTTTGAATTGCAATATAGACTGAGCCCCAGCCCCCAAGAACAAGAAGACGCCCTCCTCAAGCTGATTTATTTAAGTCGACAACTTCAGCAAGAGCAGCAGGCCAAGGAATGGGAAGAAAAACTTTGGCAAATTTCGCCGAGATTGCAGCCGGGCGTCGAAGAAAATCTCAAAAGAAAGCCACTCCTGCGCTCACTCCCGCGAATAACTCCCTCGCAGTGGCTCATAATCGCCAAGGATTTTAGAGAACATCTTGATTATAAAAAAGCTATACAGTCTTATCAGAAAGCTCTCGCTGACAAAGAGCTTTCCTTGGAGAGCGGTTGGGAATTATATAAGCAACTCCGACAGACTTACAAATTATCCAGTCACAAAAAAATACAAATGCTTTCAACCTCAAGAAAGTGGAGTCTCTGGACAGAAACCGCTTTGCGCAAAAACCCAACTCAACTCTGGGTTGATCTCTATTTTGAAACCCAACTCACCCATGCCCGAGGACTCTGAACTGAAAAGAGACAGCAAGAATCACTCCGCGTTCTGAATCAAACAAAAGCGCTTTTGACCTCTTTCGCCCCTCGGACAGACCAGGGCAGACCTTTGCAATTTTCCTTAGCTGAAATTGATTTTATCTTTGCACGAATTCAAGAGCAAGATCACCACTATGATCGAGCCGTTGCCGCTTACGATTCAGCATTACTCAAACAACCAGAAAGTAAACTTCAAGAAAAGATTTTGTGGGCAAAAGCTTGGCTGTTGTACCGTCGAGAGAAATATTCGGAAGCCGCCTCAGCCTTGAAAGATCTCGTGCAAACCTTCAAAAACAACAATAAAAATGAAATCCCCTCTTCACCGCAGACACCACCTCTCCCAGATAACCAACTTCAAAAAAAATCAGTCTCAAAAATGGCGAGCCCTCTATTGGCAGGCTCGAGCCAACGAGAAAATAAAACCTGGAGCGGGAAGAGAGCTTAATCTGGAGCTCATTGAAGATGATCCCTTGGGCTACTATGGCCTGATGGCACACAGAGATCTCCGCCATCCATTGCCACCTCTCCCCTCATTACCAAAAGACAAAGCAAACGAAGGCGAGTCGCTCTCTTCCAATAGCTTACCAAAAACAGTTTCTCTTGATGCGCAATCATTAAATTTCTCTCTCTTGAGAAAGGCAGGCGTTCCACCAGAACTCCTTTCGGGCCTTGACTGGGGTCTACGACTTCAAGAAAAAACACTAATAAAGATCTTTATTGCGCGAATAGAACGCGCCCTTGGTCCAACGAGTGCTCAAAGTTCCGAAACCCAGCTTGAATTCCTCAAGGCCCAAGCCATAGCTGGACTTTACCTACCTCTTTTTACAAAACTTTCCACTCTGGAAACACCTGATCGGCTCAAGCTTCTGAGCCAATCCCCGCAACTGCTATTTCCTCAAATACGACCTGATTTGGTCGCTGAGATCACACGGGATTATCACTATTCACCATCGCTAGTTTATGCAATCACTCGCCAAGAGTCAGCCTTTGATCCACAGGCCAGAAGTGGAGCAGACGCTTTGGGTCTGATGCAACTCCTCCCCTCGATTGCGAAGCCTAGCGCTCTGGCCCTTGGCTTGCCGGTCAATAATCCACTTCTTCTCTTTGATCCAGAATACAATCTGAGAGTCGGAGCCAAAGAACTGCATCGACTTCTGGATTCCTGGAAGAATCAATACATCCCCGCTATTGCCTCTTATAATGCTGGCGAAAAAGTTGTTCGCGCCTGGATGAAGAAAAAATTTCGCCAAGATCCGCTCGAATTTATTGAAGAGATTCCCTACGAAGAAACTAGAAATTATGTCAAACTTGTACTTCGAAATTATACGTTTTACGAAAGACTTCGTAGCCTTGAACCTATTTTTTTGCATGAAAATCTCCTCAAACTTAAAGGACCGCGGTAAAAAAATCTTCCGTCTTAGGGACCGTCTAAAAATAACTTGGACTTATGATCAGAAATTCCAGACCTTGCGACAATTGAAACACTTATTGCAGCTAAAAACAAAAAGACAAATCTGTTCTTAGCAATGCTGAAATTCGATTCAGTCAGGGACCCAATACAAAAGCATAGCATCCCCGTCCAGGCCCCTAAAAGCAAACAATATTGAGGCGAGCTTTTTGACATCTTGAACAAAGCGACCAGACCACTCTTAAGAAGATAGAATAGAAAAAACAAATAGCAACTCAATCCCATAATTCCAGTTCCCGCCAAAAAATGTAAATACTGATTATGGGCATGGCCTCCGATCAACCAATCCACTCCTCTTTTCTTAAGATATTCTTCAACGTGAACATTGTTTTGACTATAACCAATTCCAAACAAGGGATAATCTTTAAAAATTTCAAAATTGCTTTCCCAGTAAAGCAGTCTCTCATTGTTGCTCTGTGAGGCTGCATAAGATTGACTCAGGACTCTTTTTTGAACTTTCTCTGATCCAATAAACAGAAGCAGCATTGAAAAAATCAGAACAAAGGAAGTCTTTGCAAAAAATTTTACTCCCATAAAAAGGGAACCGACCAACAAAGCCACTACACAGCCCAGCCACACACCTCGTGTCATCGTCAGGATGACTAAGCCCATAGCCAGCAACGGAGTTAAAGCAAAAATTCCTCTCCATATAAACGAAGACCGATCTCTCGATTCAGAGCTAGGTCCGGCCATTCGAAAACCAGCAAACAATAAAAACAAAGCTGCAGGCCCCATCGTATGAGCAAATGGCATTGAATGGTGAAAGAGCCCACCCGCTCGCGGGTCAAGATGGTAATTAATGAAAAACAAAGCCATGTCGAGCACAGAAACAAACAAAAGAGCCAGTATTAAAGATTTAACAAACCCACTTATATGAGAAGTTTCCCATGGTACTTTTTAAACAAATAGACATAGCACAAAAAACTAAACATCCACCGAAATTCCCAGAGATTCTTAGCAGCAACTTTCGCCTCAACAGGCGCGCCATAAACAAAGCCAAGCATCAGCGCGCCAATCCATATTGGCCAAAGAAAATAGATTCGCACAGAGGTCAAAAGATGCCTAAATTCACCTTCTCTGAAAGCGATACAAATGGCAGTTATGACCAGTAAGAAATCGGCAAGGTCCATCAAGGATTGGGCAGTATGTATGGCCACCCAAAAAAACAAAATAAGTCCGAATATTCGCCGTCCCAACATGGGACCCAGTTTCCGTGACCTGAAGGGCATCTGACAACAGTTTCTTGTCTGCCCGACGCGGCAGCTCATGACTTAGTCCACTCGCTTGAACAATCCAAAAATCTCATGCCCATATCTAAATTTTGGATTAATTTTTATCCAAAAATTATGCTTTAAATATGAATATAAAAACGTCATCAAAGGAAATTTCCCACTGATATACCATTCTTTCCGAAGAATTTCATTCTTGGGCTGAGTCCGTGGATTTTCCTTCGCTCTGCCAAAAGAAATCATACTTGCAGCATCTTTTTTCGTTGATTGGGTTGACCATGTTAAAATATTTTTCCAGCCCTTGCCTTTTACGAAATTTTTGAATTGATATGTATAATATTCAATGGGCAAGAAGCCGCTCGTTTGCAGAAACAGCTTTAAGCCTTGCCCATCAAAGTAATTTACATGATTGATCAGAAGCTCAGATCTTTTTTCAAAAGATCCTGGCACATTTTATGTCCCCAATAATCTTCATGTCCATTTGGGGTTAGGAAATGAAAAACCGCCCACACACAAGAGTTTTTTGACATTCACAATCATTCGGCCAACATCTGAAACATGCTCAATGATGTCTCTTGCAATAATCAAATCATAGACGCCTTCTGTTTCAACCTTGAAATCATCAGCCAAAGATTTAATCGTGTTATAGCCATGTTCATGTTTATTAAAATCCAAAACCGCCTGAACGACATCAACAACGGTGATTTTCACGGTTGGAAAAACAAACTTAATTCCTTCCAAAAAGTAACCAGAACCCGGTCCAAATTCTAAAATATTTTGCGGACAGATATTCTTTAACTTCAAAGAATATCCAAAGACCACTCCTCTTCTGAAGTTTCTGATCATATTCCGTTTCTGTTCTTTGGGGCTAATTTCAATTTGCTCTTTATAAAAATAGGCTTCACACCCCACCTCTTGATTTTCAATTGAGAGCATTGGATCAAGTTGTGAAAGCCTACAGCTATCGCATTTTACAAGGTTGGAGGTTTGCAAATTCCAGTAATCAATTAACGCAAGAAGGGTGCCTTCTCGAGACTGACAAATTCGACAGGGTTCCTCTCTATGAATCTTTTGCATCGAAGAATCCTACTTTCTCTATCCACCATGAGCAAGCTGATTGTCTTTAGAATAAGCTGTCCCCGGAGTGTAGCACCTTTTCGGCAAAAGCTAGCGTCAGTGTTGAGAATAGAAAAACGACATGGATAATGATTTGCCATTTAACCTGCTCAGGGTCTTTTTTAGTGATGTCGATGAATGACTTTAACAAATGAATACCTGAGATCCCCACCAATGCTCCTGCGAGCTTCACCTTGAGAGTTCCAGCATTAATTTTTTCGAGCCAATCAGGTCGATCTTCATGCTTTTCCAGCTGGATCCGACTGACAAAAGTCGCATAACCGCCAATGAATACCTTCGAATATGCTCTCAATACGTTTCATCGGAGTCATAGACCAGAATTCCTTTCGTCAAATATGCAAATCGTCCTTCGTTTTTCACTGACTATCAGTGAATCTCACTAACCTTTATCCATCGAATGTGTCACATCGCGAAGGCCCCGTTCATCAGAATTTGGCTCGGACATTCTGGCTCTTGACCCACGACTCTTAACTTTCCAAATAAGCACAACCATCACAAATATTGGCAGAATAGCCCACCAGAACCCGCGGGCGCCGACGGCAATTGCTTGTATTAGTCGAACAACAACCGGCGAGAATCTAATCAACACAACCGCCAAAACAATGATTAATATTGTTCGGAGAACTCCACCTCGGCGCTCTTTCATTGTGTCTTGAGATTTCCTATTGGAAGCAAAATATTGGCGCCGCCAGATCCTCCACCTCCGCCAATAACTAAGGGTGAAATCCCATTCCATTTCTCCACAATCTGTAGCTGAACTAATCCGGGATTATCTTGAACCGCACGACCACGAACGCGAATAGCCTCAGCCTCTCCCTTAGCACGAATAACCGCCGTTTGAGCTTCGATTTCAGCTTTAGCTTGGGTAAACTTGGCCTTTGCAGCTTCTTGCTCCTGGACCATCTTCGCTTCAATTGCTGTCTCAAGCTCTTTAGAAAGAGCCACGTTCTGAATGACCACATCCTCAATAACTAGAAGATCGCCGACTTTTGCCCTGGCTCCTTCGAGAGTCTTCCCCTTGACCTCTTCACGCTTTTTTACGATTTGCTCAGCGCTCTGCAGTGCAGTCACCTCTTTGAGTGCTTCGCTAACTCGTGGCGAAATCAAGCTATCAAAGGGATCACCAGAATAATCACGAAACATCTTCACAATCATACTTTCTGGAATTCGATAGAGCACCCTCAATTCAACTGCAATCTGCTGCAAATCCGACGAATAACAATCAGTTTTCGAAACGGCGGTCTGCTGGCGCACAGAAATCGGAACAACAGTTGTCACGAAAGGAAGCTTGAAACCAAGGCCCTCTGGCGCAAAGACAGGAGAAACTTTTCCCATCGTAACTAGCACGCCACGATGTCCGGGAGGAATGACAAACGTGCTCCCAAACATTAGAATACCCACAATGCCAATGATAGATGCAGTAACGACTAAATTCATATTTTGCTTAAGATTTCTAACAAACTCATCCGACGGATCCACTTTTATCTCCTCTGTAGCTATTAAAGTCGCTAGGTACTTTTGTTTCTACGATCTATGCTTCTAACAGTTATCATTGAACCCAATATAATTTAAAATGCAAAAAATTAGCTCCTTAAAACAAGAGCGCTTCTTATATGCGAGCTTCAAAAGGGAGTAAAGGACTATGTCAGCAAACAGGTCAGCAGGAGGATTCACTTCTCGTCATTGCGTTAGCCGCATCTAGACAATTTTTTTGGCGAAACACTTCCCAACTTGCGCAACCTCTTTGGATTCAACTTCAACCATAAATCCAGGAAAAATCCTACGCAAAGGCCGCATTCACTTCTTTGAGAGTATTTTCACTGGAGGTGGTTGGCGTTTAATATTTTGAATAATTTGATCCAATTTGCCCAGAAACTGGGAACGATGATTCTTTTGCATTGGACTCGGTCCCCCACGAATTTCACCAAAGGCCCTTAAATTTTTCATGAACTCACGATTAGCCAAAGCTGAACCAATATTATCTTCTGTGAACTCTTCGCCTTTTGTTCCAAGCACTCGAGCCTGATTCATCAAACATCTCTCTGCCAGCAGAATATCGGCGGTGATCACGATATCTCCAGGCCCGCAGTGGGTGACAATCCAGTCGTCTGCAGCATCAAACCCCCCAGAAACCACGACCATTTGAATCCGCTCATCCACCGGAACCTGGATGCCTTTGTTGGCAACGAGAAAGACTTTGAGCTGATACCGTGTCGCAACTTTAAATGTTTCTTCGCGAACAGGACAGCCATCGGCATCAATATAAACATCAAGCATCAGGTCAACCTCCACTGAGTCGCTTCAAATGTAAAAGGGAAATTGTCACTCCGTCAAAAAGTTTTAACCAAACGTGCGGCATTACCCAGATTGAAAACCCTAAACGAAACCAAAAAAACAAAAGGGAAGCCGGCCTATGGCAAACTTTTAGACAGTCTTGGAAAAAATTCCGACTATGGTATTTATTATCACATGCCCAACACTTTTCTGGTATCATCACGCTCATTCGATTCCAATATTAGTGGTAACCATAATGCAAACAAAAAGGAACAGACTATGTCATTTTTAAACATTCCTAAAGAAATAAGAAAATCAAGAATTGCGACAAAGGTGGCTTTGCTTCTTTCTCTGGGGCTTGCCATAACCTTACCAGCCCAAGCAACTGAGGTCTCTGTCAAAGGCTTGGTCTATTCGACAACTAACTGCAATTATGCATCAACCTTTGATGCTAAATTGGCGGTGAGATATGAAAATAAGGAGCTCCCTTCAGGTGCTCAAATGATAGTTCAGTATAAATTTGATGGCAACTTTGGTGGAGAGGATATGAAGTACCTCAGAGTCCAATCGTTAAAGACAGCCGGTGACTATGTCTGGGAAGCTCAACTCCCAACAACACAAGTCGCCAGCAGAGGAGGCTATGCTTTTGATAGAATAGAATTCTCTTTCACAATTATCGGAGAAGATGGCGAAACTCAATCTAACACCTACATAGCCAGCTTCAGACCTGGAGAGATTGCTTGTTCGTCTGATGGAGCTCTCAAAGAGTTGCCTGTCGCTATCAAGTAAACCAAAAGCCAGCATAGTGCGCACGACGCTTCCAGATCCCGGAGGAAGCGCCAGCTCCCTGAGCTGCAACGGACAGCGGTGGGGGCACCTGAGAGACACCCCCGCCATGAGCTCATTGACCATTGTTCCTTCCTTCCTGTTTATCATCTCACTTTCAATTGTCTGTGCTATCTTGAAATCCTTTCACATTTCGGAACAATTCCAATTATGTTGATTCAAAATGGGCATGAACCAAAAAAGGGAGTTGTGATGAAGAGTTTTTTAATTCCGGCTTTAGCTTTGGCTTTTTCTGCGCAGGTTGTTTTTGCAGAAACATCATCTGCGCCTTTGGTTTTCTCTTTTCAAAAACAGAAGAATCCTGAGGATCTTAAAAAATCTTCATCAACAATGAGCGAACAGCTTTCTAAAAAATTAAATCACAAGATTGAGGTTTTAATCCCGACGTCTTATGGAACTACCGCCCAAGGTCTGATTTCAAACAAAGTGCACGTGGCCTACATGGATTCCCTGCCCTTCATCTTGGCATCAAAGGAGACAGGGTTAGATATTATCGCCGTTGAAAAACGTAATAATAAGACACAGTATGACTCCATATTTATCGTTAAAAAGGATTCGTTGATTAAATCATTGAAAGATCTAAAGGGAAAAAAAATGGCGTTCGCGTCACAAACTTCGACTTCTGGGTACTTGTTTCCATTCAAAAGGCTTCTTGAGGAAAAACTACTCAGCATCCCACAAGATCTTAATAACTTTTTCTCTCACATTCTTTATGCTGGCGGATACGACAAAGCGATGCTTGCCGTATTGAATGGTCAAGCTGATGCCGCGGCGGTCAGTGATTACGCATTTGAAGGCGCAAAAGCTGATCTGTATTTAACTGCGGATCAACGTAATAAACTTAGGATCTTAACTCGCACCCCAGGCGTACCGACACATTTAATTGCTGTTTCTAAAGTCGTTCCAGAAGCATTGCGCGCACAAATTCAAAAAGCGCTTCTTGAAATCGCTAATGAAAATCCAGATATGTTATCAAGTGTATATGGCGCAGCTCAATTGGTTAAGCCTCAAGGCGAGCACACGAGAGGAACAGCTGAGGCTCTGACCCAAACAGGCCTGACACCATCTGAATTTGTCAAATAGCCCAATGGCCCTTATCTTCAGCGCACCGAGTATCCAGTTTAACTATTCATCTGATCCTCAAGATTCTTTTCTTCATCTTCAAGATCTTCGAATTCACACAGCCGACCGAGTTCTCCTTGTTGGCCAGTCGGGTTCGGGCAAAACAACTTTGCTACGAATTATTGAAGGCTCACTGCAACCACAAAAATCCATAATTGAAAAACGTGGGAAAGCCGCCCTAATCTATCAGGACTTTCGTTTGATTGCTGATCGATCTGTTTTGCAAAATGTACTGAGTGGGGCGTTAGGCGATCTAAAGCCTTTTCAAATTCAATTTTCGGACTCGCAAATAACGCGTGCCACTGATCTTGTGCGCGAACTCGGTCTTGAAGCTTTTCTTTATCAGAAAGTGGCACACCTATCAGGCGGACAGAAGCAACGGGTTGCGATCGCTCGAGCACTGATGCGCGAACCTGAAATTCTTTTAGCAGATGAGTGTTTTAACCAGCTTGATAAAAAGACCGCTGAAAGTATTTTTGAATTGATTTCCACATTACAAGAAACATATGGATTTGCTTTCGTGCTCTCCCAACATGATGGCAAGATTCCGGAGACCTTTTTATAAAAAGATCGCTTTGCCGACTAAGACCTCAACCCCCACCAAATCTGGTCACGGTTTTTGGCTGTATGCTGGAGCTTTAGTTTTTTTGGGTGTTTTCTCTTCTCTTTCAATTTCACTTCAAGGTGTATCGACCACCAACTTCTTTTCCCTCGCTCTTAAGACTTTTGGGTCTTTTGTCCCATCATCTTGGAATAATATTCTTCAAATGAATTGGTTAGAGTTAGCTCAAGTTATGCTTGAAACATTTGGGATGGCCTTTTGGGGAACCCTCGTTGGGACAATCGCGTCAATTCCTTTGGCCGTTCTATGTTCAAATAATTTATTTCCAACCTTTGTTTTCCGTCCCTTACGCTTGGTGATGACTTTCATTCGAACTGTTCCCTCAGTCATTTGGGGTTTGGTTTTTGTTGCGGCGGCTGGGTTAGGCGCGATCAGTGGCATTGCTGCCTTAGCTTTGTATACAACTGGTTACCTAACTAAGTTAATTTACGAAGGTTTGGAAGATTTAGATCGGATGAGTTTTTTGGCGCTTCGTCAATTAGGCGCTTCGCGTTTTCAGGCTTTTTGGTATGCAGTTAAACCTGACTCTTATTCTGTGATCATTTCGAATTCTCTTTTTATGCTTGAGTACAACTTTCGTGGTGCAAGCCTATTGGGTTTAGTCGGTGCGGGAGGAATTGGACAAACGTTGATGTATTACATTGAATGGCGCCAGTTTGAAAAGGCCGGCGTGATCATAAGTCTGATGTTTATATGCGTACTTATTCTAGATTCTTTGTCCGAAAAACTTCGAAAACTCTTAAACTCTCACAAGATCAGTTGATATTCGTTGGGGTTCCCTAGTCTGTCGACATCAACAAGAAATACCTCATGTCGAGTTGGCTGACCTCATTATCTAGAAGAGTCTTTTCAATATATGGTAATAGTTGTGAAACATTAGCTCTCCTCGCCAACTTTGGCACATAAGAGATTGATCCAGGCAATCGTCTATGCTGGTCACTGTTTGATATTCATCTGCGAGACCAAGCATATGACCGACCTCATGAGCGATTGCCACTGGCGTCCAGTTGCGAGCCCACTCGGAAAAATAGGGACCTCGGGTCGTATCAGCAATGTTCACGGAAAAATGAGCAAGCCTAGGGTCAGTCACGACTTCGAACTGAAAACTAGTTTTGAAGTCTAAACCGAATTCGCTTTGAAAAGCGTCCTTCACTGGCGTCTCGTTCCAGATTTCTTGGGCCTCTTGTAGCTTGAATCTGAAATCTTGGAGGTCATTTTTCATTTGGTCCATTTGAGGGTTTTTAAAGTGAATCCGAACTTTATGAATAAATGTGTTGTTTACAAATTCAATATCATAAGCATACTGGGCACTGAAGAATCCAACGTATTTTATCGTCCCAGTGATTCTATTTATTGGGGCGATGGGGTTTAGATATTTGCCATTGATTTTAATCAATCGAAAAACATCCGGTCGTGGGAAATTTTTAAATGAGTCGCGAAAATGGACTACAAAAGATTTTTTTGACTCCTCATAAAAATTCTGTATCGCATTTTGTGGCATCAAAATAGGGAAGAGATATTCATAGTCTTCAAAAATTCCTTGAAGCTCAATTTCAATTCGGTCAGCGAGTGTTCTTTGATGGTGCTCAGAATCTCGCTGCCTTGGAGTGAGATCCTTGGCTAGTGAAGAGAGGCCAAATAAGCAAAAAAACAACAAAACCGCTTTGATCATCATTTTTTGAACCCCTCTTCTCGTCCGCTGGCGAATGAATTTCTATCCTTAGAATAATAGCCCGAGAAGAATGGTGTACAAGCAACTTATTCAACATGCTAGCTCAAAACGCGAAATTAGTCCGCAAACGGTTTTCATTTTACGGTGCCCTCGCATCTGATCCAGGGAAATAATTTTAGCCTGCCTTGTCATTGACGGCGAACGACCGCCAAGGGCTTCTCACCAGTGAGTTCCAGGAAGGAGGTACGAACTTTAATTTCGTGGGCCAAATCCACTCTGCCGCAGCCTCTTTTTTGCCCCAAAATTTCGAGGTGACAACAAATTCTGCGAATGGTTCCTTGGACCCTTAAGAAAGGGTCGGTCGAAAAGTAGTAATCGACAAGTTCTCCGACCAACTCAGCAAAAACTCACCAAGAATATCTAAAGGTAGATCGGATTCTGTTCCAAAAAGTCATCCAGCCTGACTACATCGAAAAACTTGAAATATAAACTGGTGCCAACTTTGTCTGGCCAGGTTCTTGCAAAAGTCGGGAATAGAAAAAAGGGGGGTATCAAAATGTCTCGTCTCGCAGTTCTTTTAATCGCATTTTTGGTATCAGGAATGAGTCATGCGGCTTACACAACCAGTTGTGAAATTCGTAGTGGCAAAGCCTATGGGTATGTCCATAATCGGGGCGACAGCTTTGAGATTGATGGCACTCTTTGGTTCTATTTTTATGACAACCGGGGAAGTTTGATCGATCAAGACTCCGAATATGAATATGAATACGTTTCCGGTCGTGATACTGAGGAAATTGATTACACCTCCGCTCCAAGTAACGCTTATGCCTGCACTTTTGATATCAGCCAAGCCATCAAGGGAGATGATCCTCATCCTACTGAGCCGATTGATTCGAGATATGGTACAAGTTGTCAGATTCGGGACGGGCAAGCCTATGGCTTTGTACACAATCACGGAGATTCTTTCACCATCGATGGCACGATTTGGTTTTACTTTTATGACAATCGTGGCGAGTTTATCGATGACGAAGATGATTATGAATACGAATATGTTTCCAGTCGAAGCACTGAAGAAATTGATTATACCGGCGCTCCGAGCAATGCCTTCAGTTGCACATTCAGTGTGGCCGGTGCAATTGAAGTTTTTAAAATTCCTTAAAGACAGAAAAACTAACACATGATTTAATTGATTAAAATTATATTACTTTCGTCCCCATTCTATGCTTTCTCCCACTCGACTCTAAGATTCAAGCGTTCCACCCACTCGTTGAGGTAGATGTCGTCAACTTTGACATTTGCTAGAATGTCACGGATATCAAGCAAGTGTTTTTCTGACTGGCCCTCTCGGTAGTAATCAAGCTTCTTTAAAATCAAATCTTCGGGGGACGCAATGAAAACCTCAATACCTGGTGCGACCTCCAGCTTTTTTCGTCGGGAGAATTCAGATTTGTAAAACTCGGTTTCTTTATCGATGACAATATCGACTTTTATTCCGGAGCCTTGGTTGACGAGATTAAAACTTCCGCGTCGGATCACTTCATCATGCAGAACTTCCTTGGGTGGACAATAATACTCTTCGATCGGGAACAAGGTCTCAAACTTTAAGACTTGCTTGGCTTTGATTCTTACAACTAGATCCACGCCCTGGGTAAAACGCGGGCGACCGTAGTACATGGTCGCCAGTGAACCGACCAGAAAATACTCTATTCCTGCCTCATCGAATCGCTTCACAACGTCATTCAAAACATCGAGAAGACTCTTCACCGGACTTCTTCCTTATTCAGGTTCTTAAAATACTCAATTGTCATTTTTTGGAGTTCTTCGTCGGAAAGGTTCGGATGGAGATGAGAGAAACGGGTTTTCTTAACCAGAAATGCATCTTTAAACATCTGATCTGCCATTTCGAGACTAGTCCATTGCCTCTTCAGCGTTGATTTCTTCAGCGATTCTGGCATAAAATCTCCCTAACACCTTGCAATTTTAGGTGCACCTAAAGGGATTCGAATCCCCGCAATTCTCGTCATCAGAATCGAATTGTGATCTATTCGCTGGCCTTACCATAAGCGCATGGGATAGGAAAATCAATATTTCTGCCTAAACAGCTATTTTTCTCTAACAGACTTCACAACTTCGTCAAAGGATTTCAACGCGTCGACTTAGGACAAATTTACCTGGGCTAGAAACGTCACAAGAAAAGCAATCAATCTGTTTCGACGCGCCTGTTCAATAAATAAAACAATGCGCGTGTCTGAAATTCTGTTGTCCGCCAATAAAAAAGGGACAGGCTCCGCCAATTAAATAGATCGGCTTAACGGTAGGATGGGTATTTCCAGCGCCGCGGTCGGATGAGGGTGGCTTTTTACAGTAGATAAACGGCGATTCCGGCTCGACATTGAAAAAGTAGGTCGACACGTCGACAGACCTTCTTCCGCTCCGCAGAATTGACCAGGAGTCCTATAGAATTGAGCTCACTAGAGGGGGTGCTTTATACTTCTTATCCACTTAAATCTGACCACCACAACAGCATCACATTTCGTGAACCCCTCAGATTTGAAATCCCCGAGTCGACGTCTATTTTCTGAGCTCAAAAAAGTCGATCGTATTGCAATAGAGAACTTCCTCCTTTGAAGGCTTGACGACCTCCATATTTTGCTCAATGAGATTCAGCATTTGTTGTCGCAATTTGGCCGCATCTGACTTGGAAATTGAGTAGGCGACAGAATAATGCAAATCAGAATCACGCTTTCGATCAAGGGAATTTATAGCTTCCAGGCGCCAATTGGCGTGAAGGTGTTTGATAAATTTTGAGTCTTTAGGAGTATGAATATGACTTGGACCGATCGAATATTTCTCATTGGAGAATTTTGCAAGCCCCGTTG
Source organism: Bdellovibrionales bacterium (assembly GCA_016713585.1). Classification (GTDB taxonomy): domain Bacteria; phylum Bdellovibrionota; class Bdellovibrionia; order Bdellovibrionales; family Bdellovibrionaceae; genus JADJOV01. The sequence goes on from JADJOV010000011.1 coordinate 107,367, forward strand.
AGAGAAGGAAATCAAGAACTTCTCGGATGGTGCTCTCCTCAAGTTGAAACTGACGACTCAATTGAGAGACAGTCTGTAAAGTGGGCACAGATAAAGCAACATGAATGGCACCCACATACCAATGACTGTAGTAATAGGCTTGATCCTGCTCAGAGATTGTCTTATTTTTGAGAACCCTAGATTTTATTTCTGATCTTTTGTTTAAGATTTCAGATAATTTATCTTGAAAATACGCCTTTAAGTCGTGACTGCCTGCCCTCTCTTTTTGCAAAAGCAATAGAAAGTAATCAGAGGTTTGACTATCATGGCCAAAAAACTGATTGACCCGAAGACCCTGCTCAAGATTTAAGTTGGCCACTCCACTCAGAACTTGCGAAAGGTATGCTGTCTGACAGGAAATGTATCGCGAAAGTGCGGCTCGCTGACCGGTCCTTTTCTTTTTTCCTCCCAGCGCATCGATAAGAAATTCGCGATAATTTTGATAGTCATAGATATAATTTTTCCCCTTCATTAATCCTCCCCGAACAAATCTTTCGACCTCTTAATTAAGAGATACCTTAAATTGTAATGATTAGTTAAGTTAATTATGAAAATTCGTGTTGTCCGCGGACACTTAAAGTGTTATTGACGCCCCCAAACGTGTGACCCACGGGGAATGCATGCATATACCAGACGGATATTTGGGACCTCAAACTTGGAGCGGATGTTTAGTCGTTTCTGTCGGCTTATGGAATCTTGCCGCACGAAAGATTCGCAGATCCTTTGAGACTAAGAAGATTCCGCTCTTGGCAATTTCAGCAGCCTTTAGCTTCTTAATTATGATGTTCAATATTCCAATACCTGGGGGGACGACGGGTCATGCCGTGGGTGGAGTGCTGATTGCCTTGTCTGTTGGTCCCTGGGCAGCATCCCTCGCGATCAGTATTGCTCTGGCGGTTCAGGCCTTTTTATTTGGCGACGGGGGAATCACCGCCTTGGGAGCCAATTGTTTGAATATTGCTTTTGTTATGCCATTCTTTGGAACTTGGGTCTTTAACCTCGTTTCAAGAATTAGCTCAAAGAGATCCATGCAGGCTTTTAGTGCAGGTGTAGCTGGTTGGGCTGGACTTAATGCCGCAGCCCTTTCAACATCAATCTTGCTTGGAATTCAACCCCTTCTTCATTCCGGAGCGAATGGACAAGCTCTGTACGCTCCCTATCCACTCAGTGTGGCGGTTCCGATCATGATGACTGAGCATTTGTTGTTGTTTGGTATCTTTGAAGGACTTGTGACCGGGATGGTCGTCTATGCACTCCTTGGCTCAAGGTCTGTCTGGATTCTGAACTCAACACTTTCAAAGGCTACTCCATGAATGAAATAGGAAGATTTTGGACGATTCTTTTTTTGTTGGCAATCTTGTCCCCTCTCGGACTTATGGTTCCAGAGTATTTCGGAGCTGGCGGAGCCTGGGGTGAAGACAGCCCGAGCGAAGTTCAAAAAATCGTTGGGTTCTTGCCGGCCAAAATGACCGAACTCGCTGAAATTTGGCAGGCTCCACTGCCTGACTATTCGTTACCAGGCACAACTGAAACAACCCCACTAACCAGCAAAAGCTGGGATTACTTTTTGTCTGCAGTTCTAGGACTCTTGCTTTGCGGTGGGTTGGGTCTCGTGACAATGAGGCTGCTCTTTCGAAAGACGTCCGCACCCTACCGAACCCAGCCACCAACCGTCGATTTCAAGTAGTGTCTGACTCCGTTTTCAGAGGTGATCGCTTCAGGATCAATCAGGATAAAAAACTTATACCCCCGGGCAGAGACTACATTTCAAAAACTCTTCGCGAGATTGCCAATTTTTGGGATCGTTCTGTTTTCCGCTCTAACTCAAAATATCGCCGCCCTGATACAGAATCCCTGCTCACACCGCCCCGCCAAGTTCTTGCCACCCTTGTCTTTCTGGTTGGTCTCAGCTTTTGTACCTAGCTGAAGAGCTTATCTATTGGGGCCATGTTGGTTTTAGTGCTCGTCGGAAATTCTATTCTCAGAAAAAATTTCACCTTGAAAGATTTCTTCGGAGGTGGCTTTGGCCTAGCTATCATATTTTCTATCCTCTCTTCAGGACCTGCAAGCATTAATATTTTTGCTCATTCGTCCTCCCCTGTGATATGTCCTCTTGTAACCCTGCCAAAGGCTTTCTTCATTGGTCCCCTTGAAATCCCGCGAGTTATCGGGATCACAAGTGAGGGGTTAACGTCTTCAGCCTCTTTGATGCTGCGAGTTTTGTCCTCTTGCGGACTGACGCTTTGGCTTTTTCTTTCCTTAGGCTGGTTGAATCTTTTTCGCGGACTCAGAAGCCTTGGAGTGCCCGCCTTGCCACTTCAAGTTGCTGCAATGATGCTGATTTTTACACATATGCTGGTCAGACGAAGTGAAGATTTTCATTTCGCAAAAAAAAGTCGTGTCATTTGTCGAGAAAAAGCCAAGCATGGCCGCGCGTGGGTCACTTCTAGAATAGCGCGAATCTGGGAAGAGAGTCTTCGCCTTATGGATGACGTGCAAATAGCTATGGAGGCTCGAGGCTTCAAAGGGGAGGCTCGATTTGAAAAGTGGAGATGATATCACTCGCGACTCAGAAAATATTTTTTCCCTTAAAGGTGTGAGCTTTTCCTATGGAGAGTACGCAGCACTTCGCGATTTCAATATTGATATTCATGCAGGCGAGTCCGTCGTATTGCTCGGGGCCAATGGTTCAGGCAAATCGACACTTCTCAAAGTACTTGCAGGGCTCGTTTTTCCACGACAAGGAAAAGTTTTTGCCTTTGATCGTGAGATAACTGAGTCTCTCCTCTCCAGAGATCAGTTTGGAATTTTTTTTCGCTCTTCAGTTGGAATTGTTTTTCAGAATTCAGAGGCCCAACTTTTTAATCCCACGGTTCGAGAGGAAATTGCTTTTGGCCCCCTTCAAATCTCTACAGATGATGTCCTCGTGTGGGAAGATGTTGCAAAAATGATGTCTACTTTTGGAATTGAGACTCTCGGAGAGAGATCTCCCTTCGATCTCTCGGGAGGTGAAAAGAAAAAAGTAGCCCTTGCTTCAGTGATGATCATGGATCCCAAAGTCCTGTTGCTAGATGAGCCCACGGCTGGACTCGACCCCAGAAGCACCAAGGCCTTAACCATGCAACTCTTGGAATTCCGAAGCCGCAAAAAAACGTTGATTACCGCAACTCACGATCTAAACCTTGCTGCACAGCTCGCAAAAAGAGTCATCGTCCTCGGGGAAAACCAAAAAGTCCTAGCTGATGGATTCCCCACAGAAATCTTAAACGATCACCAACTTCTCCGCGCTGCTAATTTAATAGGTTAAGTGTTTTGCCGTCGGAAATCATCGACGCAGCGTGCGTTGATTGTTAACTTTGACATTTTTCACTCGTGCACTATCTTCTTAACTCCATAAACGGAGACCTGGCTTGAACTATTCTATCCTCAAAAGAGAACTCCTCGTAGCCCTCAGAGGAACAAGGTATACTCAGATTCAATTGAGCCAGAATCTCGGCTTTACCTATAATCAAGTGGGCAAGTGGGAGAACGACACTAAAAAAATTAAATGGGAAGATTTTTACTTAATTTGTGAGCTTCTGAAGATCCCTTTGGAAGTGCCGATGAAAGAAGTCTTTCTTTCAATGGAAACCAGTGTGAGTTCGACAAAATCAGCCTTTGCCGTTCTCAAGAATTTTCACAGCCACTTATCGAAAAATGAGCTGGCCCAGACACTCGGATGCCACGTCTCCGGGCTTAAACGATGGCTGTCCGGGCAGGTTCGCCCAGACCTAGAAGTGATTCTCGCGATGATGGACTTGCGCCCACATCTGCTATCAACGTTCATTTCAAAAGTCGCAAATGTCGAAAATATACCGAGCCTTTCCTCTCGCTATCAACAAGAAGTCTCACGGCGGAAAAGTGAATCCAGAGACCCTCTCCTGACAGTGGTTGAACTCTGCTTGGGCTTAGAAGCTTACAAAAATCTGGCCAAACATTCTGATATCTTTATTGCAAATAAAACAGGTTTAACTCCTGAGCAAGCGAGCGCTTCTTTAAAGAAGCTTCTCGTTCAGAATCGCATCCAGTGGGTTAATGGAAAATATGTAAACAATTTCACTCTGATCAACACTCATGGAGATCCTCAATCTATTGCCCAAATGAGAAGTTTTTGGACAAAGCAAGCCCTCAAAAGGTTCAACACGGCCTCCGGTATCCCTGATAACTTCCAAAATAGACCAAATTTTCAATCTTGTTTTGTTGCATCTATCTCTTCCCAGGGCATGAAGAAAATTTCAGAACGTCTTCATCTTTGTTTCGAAGAAATCTACCAAATTATTAATGAGGACAAAAGCCCTGATGAAGAGATTCGAATCATTCTCATGGACTCTTTTAGCCCCGATGATGTCCCATCCGGTGAGCCATCCTCAGAGCGTGAGCTGAAATAGTCATAGAGGGGTTCTTATCCGTGCTCGACGGAAAGACGGAGGCATCAGCAATCCACAAATTCTCAGAATGATGGACCTTGCCGAACTCATCGGTCACACTGGTCAAAATATCTTTCCCCATTCGACAGGTTCCGCAAGCATGAGCCAAACGGCGGTTGTTGTGAGCCTCAGGAATAAAACGCACTATGCTTTTTCCTAGTGTTTTTTTCAGTTTGGCTCTCATTTGACTTATCTTTTTCTGACCGTCTGGTGAGATCGAGTATTGAAGTTCAAGGGCGGGAGCTCGGCCTCCACGTACGAAATTGGCCTCCTGAGGCTCATCCTCAACGATCGAGGCTCCCACAGGGTAGCGAAAGATTTTTGGCGTCACCTTCGCAAATACCTGACGTAATCCAGGGATCCACTGAACTCCAGAGAATTGCTCTTGAAACTCCTTCCAAATATATTCTTGGCGCGGCAAGGCCCCAAAGGACTGAAATATTCCTAACCTTTCTCGGGCCTCTCCAAGAATTGTCCCAGTCCCCCAGGATTTCACTCTGGCCAAATGTTTTTTCTCGTCGAAACTGAGTTGATTCCAATTTGGCAAACTCAGAGTATAGAGATCCACAAAATGTCTCATTAGATAGTGTCCAATGGCTTTAAGCTCACTAAATCCCGAAGTTGTACCCAGACTCTTTGCATTCTGAAGTAGACTTGGAGTTCTCAGTGCCCCCGCGGCCAGCACAAATCTCTGACCCCGAATTGAAACTGGCTCGCCTTGTCCCTCCCCGCGCCGTTTTAGACAGCGAAGCTCACGAACAGTTCCATTCAGATGCACCAACTCCAAAGCTTCAGTTTTTGTCAGCAAGGCAACCTGGCCTGATTCAATCACCTTCCCCGAGGCTACGATTTTCTCGAGAGGACCATTCCAGCCATCAACTCGACAAAATTTTTGGCAAATAGAACTTTGACAGTATTCACAATCCTTTTTTTGATGATAGGCCAAATTCAAGGGGCGGACCTCAAGACCTCGACTCGTCATGTGGTCGAGAAGTGGGGAGAAGTTTGGCTCAACCGGCGCAGGCCTGAGATGGAAAAGCTTCTCGGATTTATCAAAGAAAGGAGACCATTCGGAAAGTCCACCCGGCCATCGCCCCCCTGGACTTGAAAATCTTCGGGTTCCGGTCGCTCCATCACCATTCCAAAAGTCGGCTAGAACCGCCAACTCCCTCACCTAAGAAAGGAGTAAAGGCTCGGCCATTCTTGAGATCCAGGATTTTTGATGTCCAAAGGGGTAACTCAAGGGACAAATCCGCAGACCGCCCTTTTTCGATCAATAAAACACTCTGTCCCTGAGCTGCGAGAGCCTGGGCTGTCACAGCTCCACCGATACCGCTACCAACGACAACAACATCCCAAAGCTTGTCCAAAAACCAACTGTTCTCGTTCATAATATGTTTATTGGGAACCAAAATAGAGATCCAGTCACGATTTTTTATGATCTTAGCTATTTGAGAACGCCTGTTTTTAGAAATAGCAAATGGACCTAGGGCGCGTACCCTAGATCCATGGGGTCCATTCTAAATCAAACAAATCTAAAACAAACAACTCATGTTTGCCGGAGAAACCAGTGGCCAAGGTTTATTAAATTCCTTGAGCGTCTCGAGGACTCCCTTTCTGTACATTTTCAGATTCTCAGTCGCCATGGCCTTGCCTTCAGAAGTGACCTTGTTTTGAATCTCCTTGTCCAGACTTTCATCACAAACTACCTTCGCAATTCGCTTCATAACATATTCAGGAACGTCGACGCCAACTTTTGGACGATCCAGTTTTCCGAAAAAATTAGTCCAAGTCCCACTTGTCAATGGAGCCGCTATCGCATACTGGGCCATACCCATTAAAAAGGAAGGATAGGTCGCCTGAAGCTCCTCATGAGCCCAAGTCGGAGCCTCTGTCGTTCCCCGATTAAGGAGTTTATCAACCACTCGAGTCATCTGTCGTTCCAGATAGGCAAACGGGTCCGCGGATCCATCACTGCTTGAGCATTCTGCAGAATGGGTCGGATCACCAAAATCCGAATCCTCGTCCGTGCAATACCAGTCAGAATGAGCTGGCGTAATCCCCTAAATAGCCATATGCGATTGCCATGACATCATAATCACCGACTCGATCAAGATGACGAAAACTTCGATTTAAATACTCCATCACCGATCGCGAAACAGAACCTGCCTGACGAGTTCCCGTGTCTCCCAAATTTCCCTTAAAATTATGGCGTAGGCCCAAATTATGACCTAGTTCATGCGCCACCATATCACGAAAATATCCATCCATATAGGTCGCATAAGAGTAGCCATCTGGAATTTCCACAAAATTCTTGCCATTCTGAAGGCCGACGGGATCATGATACCTTGGATCTTGGGCGGGAACTGTAAAGTCAACTGCCCCATTGACAGAGATCTTTGCCTTCATCCCCTTTAAATTCTTAGTTGATTTGTTTACCATAGGACCAATCGCTAAGGTCTGAAGTGCCGGCAGGTTAAACCACGCTCGGTAGAGTTCCAAAACCTTTGGCCCTTGCACCAAGGTTTGAGCAGACAAAATCTCTCCAGTTAAAGGATGAGCCAATGAAGGCCCAAGACCCCCATAGCCAGCCACATTCTCTAGATCCCACTCCAAGACATTATAGCGAATATCTCCAGCCACGATTTTCTCATAACGAGGATCGCTTGTTTCCACAAACTCATAAGTTAAGAGATTCCGCCCTAACACTGGATAAAGGCGCGAATTCCAATCTTCAAAACTTCCAGCAAAGGCAGCACGAAACTCCTGCGGAACATTCTTTATGAAATACTTCACAGGTCTATTTTTCAAATCATAAATTCCAAAACGCTGAATAAACTGATTTGATGATTTCGAATCAGTTTGAAAGTAACCGACCGCTTCCACAGGCTTTCTCGCCTCAAAATAAGGACTCAGGGCCGAAGACAGCCTGATAAACCAGCGAGAGGTCATCTTCACATCAGTCGTGTTGACCTTATCCGCATCTTTGGTGATGTGCTTGAATTCTGACTCAACATCAAACACCAGGGTTGAATAGGAAAATTCCACGGTAACAACTCGGGAAAGTACATGCTCCCATTTTTCATCCGCGCTTCCATCACTCTCTCCATCTTGAAAATAAGAGAAGATGTTCAAGGTCTGACCCAAAGCTGCCAAGTCAAGCTTCGCTATTTGGTTCTGATCATCAATCTCAAGAACTGGAATAGAGACTATACGCAAAATTTCAGAAGTTTCTGTACAGGCCTGTCGGCAGCCCATCACATCCACAAATTTCGATCCATTTTCGACGCGCAACTGCGTTCGAACGGAATTCAAAAAATTTCCCAGCTTCAGACCACCATAATACTCATCGTCCTGAGGGCTAACTTTCGTTATAACAGCACCAAACAAACTAGATTCTCCGATGAGGCCAAGCGGATAACCGACCGCCAAAGATGCTCCACTATCCAACTGATTGACAGTCGAAACGTGAATACTCAAACCGTTCTCGGAAAGAACGGCATTCTCGCCTCCTAGCTCAACCCGATTTTGAAACAGATTTTTTTCCTGATCATCTTTCTGAGTGCATCCAACCAAACCGAACATCAAGGCCCAAAAACAAAAAAGTACCCTCATTTTCCCCCCTCAGTTATGAGTTGAACCCTTATAGGGTAAATACACATCATGAGCAATTCAGATTTACACTATTTTTGAAAACCTTTGATGCCTGAGATCGTTTTTGCAATAACAATATATTGCCATTGCACTTCAAGACATATCGTTTCGTCACATCATTGCTAAAATGAAAACTGTGGTTTCACTCCAAGAAGCTGACTATCTTTTTGAAGACTACCCGCTGTCGTTTGGTTGGTCGGCACCAAGACCATCAAACCACCTGTTCCATAACCCTTTTTGAAATCAATCACCAAAGTTGACTTTGGTTCGATCAAGGAAAGCTCTGGAAGATCGCGATAAGCTTGACCACTCTCTGTCGAGTCAATTTTCACCCACGGCCCCTCATCTTCGCCTGCTGGCCCACTTCCCCTTCCAAGATAGTCATCTGGATCCAGGGCGTAGTCTTCTACGTTTGTTGTTGCTATTTTAACAGCAAGTTCCCCTGTGGGATTCAGCTTTAGTGCCGATAACTCCATTTGAACGATCGCGACCGTTGCATGCTCAAAAAGAATCATATCCTCCATACCCTGCACGGCTTTGAGATAATTTGGTTTTGCCGATCGATCACCTGCCATCACAAGTTGTTCATAATTTTTTCGAATTTCACGTGCTTGAGCTGCATCCAGAAGCACTGATTTTGGAGCATTGCCGACTCCTCCGCCTTCTAAGTGATCTAACGGGATTCCTACAAGCTCCTGCTCTGCAATGCCATCACCATTCACATCTAACTGAACAGAGAGTTCGCAGGTGTTCCAAGTCGTTAGAGGCTCATAGGTCTTAATCGCAATTTGAAGCTTTGTTCCCATCAATCGGTATCCGGCCGCCTGAAGATCACAGGCACGGCTGCGAACGGGATCCATAACCCCTGTCTTTCGCCCATCCAATCCTAAAGAGTTAAACAACATGACTTGACCTGATTGGCCCGACTTATTCTGTAGCTCTAGATGAACGGGACTATCAAATGAGTCCACCAAACTGGTCGAATCAATTGACAGCTTCTGGGTTTGCACTTGAGAGACCAACCGAACCATCGCCAAAACAGGAATACGATGTATCTCTTGCTCCCCCTCATACAATTTCACCCAACCATCCACTTGAGTGATTCTTTCTTTTAAATCTTCGGCGGTCAGTCGAAAGGACAACTTCATTTCCGTCGTACCACCTTGAGCTAACTTCAAATTCTGACTGAGAAGCCGTAAATTTGTTGAGCCCTCGTACTTAAGAGTTAACTGAAGAGCGCGCTCAGAAATATTCTTAAGGGCTAAAGTTTTTTCAAGAATTTTCTGCTGATCCAAAGCGACCTCGCCCAGAGAAAGACTCGCTTGCTGACTGACAATACTTCCCTTGAGCGCTCGGTCAATTTGAACCCTTCCCGCGCCCTGGCGACTCACAGGATACCTTATTTTTTTCTCATCACTCAAAGTCACCGAGGTTCCCATCAACAATGATTTAAGCTCCCTCGACGTCAACTCTGGATGAACTTGCTTCAATAAGCCCATCACACCCGCAATATGGGGTCCAGCCATGGAGGTTCCTGACATTCCAACTCCGGCCGCCCCACCGCCCATTTTTGCTGAAATCACATTCATGCCAGGCGAGGAAACTTCCGGTTTAATCAAGGAATCAAAAGATCTAGGCCCCTCAGAGGAAAAATCAGTCAATGTATCAATCAGCTCCGGTTTTTCAATTTTCAAATCGGTCAGAAACTGAATCGTGACTTCGCCTCCGGTCATCTCGGCTTTGAGCTGGTTTCCCAAGGCTTTGGAAATCATAATTGCAGGAATTGTAATCTCTCCAGTACCACCCATCGCAAAGGGAGCTCCCTCTTGACTGTTGACCACCACGACACCGACCGCTCCAGCCGTCATCGCTCGAGTCATTTTCTCAGCAAAGGTCACACCTCCGCGGTCAATTAAAGCGACCTGACCCTTGATCGCAGCAGCAAGCTCAGGGCTAAACTCTTCACTTGCTAAACCAGCAAAGACCAAAGTGCCTCGAACATCTCCGGCTTCAGAAATCGCCTTTGCAATTGGCGACTCGACCGCTTCACTTGAAAATCTTTTCCCACTATTTGCGGCAAAAAACTCTGACCGCTCGAAATTTCCAATTGTGATCTGCGTTGTCGACGCTCGCCGCGACGGAAATCGCCTCTTCAGACACACCTGGAGCTCCGACGATATGCATTTTAGCCCGGAATTCCCAGCCGAAGCCACAACGATCGTCCCGGCATTAGAAAGATTTTTTATCGCAGCATTATAAAAAATATGCGAAGTTCCGTAAGGACTTCCTAGTGACATATTGACTACATCCAGACGTTTCGTCAGATCTAGATTTCCGAGCGGGTCCGCCGCGTACTCTAACCCTGCAATCACCACCTCATCACTGGTTGATCCCTCTGCACCAAAGACCTTAATCGCGTAAAGGTCAGCATCAGGAGCCACACCAGAATAGGTTGCTATACCATCTCCTATGCCCGCCACCGTCCCCGCCACGTGAGTTCCGTGACCACCTTCGTCAATTGGATTTGCATCTGGCTTAGGAATTCGCAGCTGAAAGTCATCTGAATTGGCATCATAGTCAGTCCCGACAAGGTCGATTCCACCAACAACTTTTTTATTTGGGAACAGGACAGATTCTTTGGCTGGGTCCACAGATTTAAAGATTTCCACAGTTCCCGGCCCACCCAACATGCTGTGGGTGAAGTCGATACCCGTATCGATAACACCAATCCGCATGCCTTGACCACGAATCCCCAATTCGTGGGCAATTTCGCCGCCGATATATTTAACTGAATTTCGAAGATTTAAGCTTTCGTTCACCCCAGCACCCAAGGAGGCTCCACCCATCGGAGCGAAAACTTCTGGCCGTGAAAATGACTGACTCGGCTGAATCGCCGCAGCCAAGTTCAACTCCTTGAGAGCCTTTTGAACTGCGAGTGGCCCTGTTAACGTCACCGCATTCAAAACCAAACGATAACTGTAAAGAACCTTGATTTCAGGGGAGATTCTTTGAGCGGCCTCGATAAACTCACTCTGTTCTAATTGAATTTGTTTAACTAGGTTCGCATCCACTTTGCCCTCATTGAGAGCCTCAAGCAAAGCCGGACTTTTCAAGCGATAAAGTGCAATAAAATGAGTTCGATTTTGCGGACGTGTGGCAAAAATCCCGTCCCAAGTTTTCTCGAGCTTCTGTTTCCAGGAGTCTTGACCCTGGTCCAAGGGATTTTGGCTTGAACCACACCCCGCAACAAGCACCAAGATTCCAAGACCTAATGAAATACGCTTATACAATTCACTCGTTAACATATAAAATTCCCCCCACGAAAATTTGGACTGGATCTAGGCAAAATTTACTTATTTAAGGAATCTCAAAAGTCACTCGAGAATGAAGACCTGAAATCACCGTCATTCTCGCTGGTCGGCAACTTGGATCTTTCAGTTCGAACTCAAGTTCTTCACGAAAAACCCCAGTCCCCGGATCATCCCATCCACTCACGTCGACCAACCGAGCCGCCACCTGGTAAAGTGAGTTCATAGAGTTTGATTCCTCGTGGGCCTTCTCACAAGCGTCCCATTGCAACTCAAACGAGTGATTCTTCAAACCACCGTCATAGACCACTGTGACCTCAATTTTGTTTGTGACGGGATTAAAGCCAGCGGACTCAATAAGCATGGCTCGAGCTTCACCTGCTGTCAGAAGGAAAAACAAAAATCCCACAAAGAAAACAATCCCTACAAACGAAAAACAGCTCTTTAAATTCGACTTCATGCTTGCCTCCGGCTGCGCGGACACTACCACAAAAAACTGAAGTCAGGATTCAAATTTACTCAAAATTAGGCCTATTTATAAAATTTCCAGACCCTTTTCCAGCGGCAAGGCTTCTTCCAACAGTGAAATCACAAACTGGGAATATATTCGCTTATATTGACTCAAAGATAATTTTTCGTCAGAACTTCAGCTTATCTGAACTAACACGGAGTGGCATGGTGAATTCACCCACTCCGTGCAGGATTTCTCGCCCTAACTTGAGGATCCATTTCGTGGGCTCAAAACCCATTTTTTTCAGCTTCGGTAGATTGCTATTTTTAGCAACGACTTTCAAGGTCAGCTCAAAACTATCATTTATTATTTTGTCAGCAGTTAACGATTTAAATACGCTACCAGACCCATATTTAAGACCCCAATTGAGTCGTTCAATCTTCAAAATACCAGTCCCAGTGAGAGTGGTCTTATCAGAGATGATCTGGATAGGAAACTCGACTGGTTTTGTTGTGCCAATAATCGTCAGGTCTCCTTTAACTAAATACTCATCTTTGGACTCAGGCTTTAATTTCATACCTGTCATTTTAAATGTAGATTCTGGGTATTTTTCTACTTTGAAAAAGTCATCATTTGAAAGGTGCCCCACTAGTTTCTTTTGATTATCAGGACTGTCTTTTAAATCGTCATTACTTATAGTCTTCATGTCTACAACTATCTTCGCCGCAGTCAGCTCGTTTTTGCTATTGGTTTGAACTTCGCCACTTTTAATTTGAATTTTACCGTTATGATAACTTCCTATTTTTTTTCCAGCTCGCCACTCGACACTGCTAGCAGCAGTGTCGATTTTATATGTCTCAGCAAATACGTTTGAGTTGAGCAATGCTACAATTGTTAAAATTAATGTTTTCATGCGATTCTCCCTTGTTTTGGTTTTACTCGTGAACTAAGTATCCTACAAAGAAGGACTGCTAATGAGTAGCATTAAATGAGGAAAATAGCATTTTGCGAAGAAATGAAAACAGCCCTGGCGCCGACAAGTCGTGTCGAAGCACCTCACACCACCGCAACCGTCAATCGCAACAATTTTTGCAGTGACATCGATGGGTGCACGTCCGGAACGAATCATATTACAAACCTACTCCTTCGCCTATTCGTAAACTTCTTTGCGGTGACCGATTTTTATTATCGTGACTTTAATTCTTTGGTTCTCAATCAGATAAATGACGCGATAATCTTGAATGCGAACTCGATAGAGCGAATCTGCGCCTTTCATCTTTTTTATCTGAAGCAGTTCAGTGTAGGGATTTAAAGAAAGAAGCTGAACAGCATCTAATATTTTCTGTTGGATTTTTGAGGCAACCCTTGGAGTTCTTTAGCTGCGCTCTTTTTACAAACGACTTCGCAAACCTTGGAACTCATTTTTTGAGCTTCTTAAGAACTGCAACCAACGAATCTCTTCTTCGTTTTTTCGTTCATCATAGCTAGCAAGGTCAATCTCATCTTCGAGTTGCTCGCGAATGGCATTTTCAACGACGCTTTGAATTTTAAGCCCTCGCTTTTACAAAACGCAGCGAGAGCTTTTAAGATCAGAATCTATACTTGTAGATAGAGTTGCCTTTTTTTCCATACCTTTATTATCCACGAAAACCTGGAAAAACAAGCAGTGAGGGCACCTAGACTATATTCGCCAACTATTTAATTTAATTGGTTTTACAAAAATCTCAAAATGAGACATTTGGTGCGGCCAGCTTGAGTTGTTTAGAACCTCGTGTCAAGGCTTCACCTATAGTCGGAGTGTAGTGGCATAGTCAGCAAAACCTCAAAAATACTCCAATCTGGACAAAGTGACCTTAATATGATGAATTCTCAAGGGAAATCCACTTTTAGGAGCACATACGGGTGTTTTATGGACCCTAAGACAGCTGAATCGATTGGACTACTAAGGCATCAGATAATTTCTCCGGTGTTGATGGAGACCACGAAGGCTCAAATGGATTACTAAAGCTCCGCAGCGCTAGGACTGATCGACTCAATATGAGTTGTGTGCAGTTTTACGATGTCTGTTTGAAAGAAGGAATGCTGGGAAAGCCCCCAATCGGTCTAGAAACTTTGCGACGGTTTTTACGTCTGGAGGGACTCTCACAAGAAGCGGGAGTCGACTCCACGCAAGAAATTTGAGATGCGTTACTTTGGCGAGCTTTGGACTTGTGACTTTATGCATGGCCCGCAGGTCAGTGCCGAGGGTTCTAAGCGCAAGCAGAAGGCTATTTTATTTGCCATTATTGATGATCATTCACGAATGATTGTTGGTGCGAAGTGGGCCCTGGGTGAGGACACAAGGGCCATTGAAACTGTTTTCAAAGAAGCTATACTGAGTTTTGGGCAGCCTGACCGACTTTACTGCGACAATGGCAGCGCTTTTTCCAGCCATTATCTAGAGCGGTGCTGTGCGAAGCTTGGGATTGGCCTTGTTCACTCAAAGCCCTACGACTCGCCCTCTCGGGGTAAAATCGAGCGCTGTTTTAGAACCGTTAACGATTTACCTGTGCTTTGGCTGGGTGGTTTTGTTTTATTCAAATCACAGGTAAATCGTTACTGCTGGCATCAAAGCTTACAATAGTCAAAATTTTGCGTGCATTGAAATTCGCCAATGCAAATACCTGAACAACATTCTCGAGCAAGATCACCGAAATGTTAAACGTCGAACCAGGCCCATGCTTGGCTTTAAATCCTTCTGATCAGCAAGAGTTGTCCTTGCTGGGATCGAACTTGTGAGTATGATTAAAAAGCGTCAGCTCAAGACATCAAGAAAAACTTCTTCTCTCAGTGTTGCCGATCAATTCTATTCATTGGCCGCATAATAAAGTCTGAATTCGAGTCCCAAATTTGCCTGTTCCGCATCTATTTCAATTAATGCAACAGAACCCGAAACACGTGACCCTCCAAAACACAGGCAAATCTTTACAGGCACACGTTTTGCACTCGTTTCCGCCTAGGAATATAAATGGAATTCAACTCAATTCAGCGAGGGATCAATGAAGACTGCACTTACCGTAATTTGTCTCCTGTCTATTTCAACCGCAATATTTGCGTCGCCACCCCCAAGCGTGACCAGAGCTTCTGGCCCAGAAGGAGCATTGCTTACCCTGGAAGTGAAAAAAAATGTATATATCGGGAATAGAACTTTTGATGTTGAGTTGGGGCTCTCTAATTCGGCCGGTGTCAGTGAACTAATACTAGAGGATACGGCAGGTTTGAATCCACCGTGTCGTGAAAGACTCGAAAAGGTAGTCCTTTCAGGGAAGGAGCTGACCTTTAAAAGGAAATTTAAGATGGCAGATATCAAGGGAGATGTATGTGATAAACAAAAAGATATAATTGCTTTTGATATGGTAATAGTTCGTTTCCATGATGGCAAGATCGAAAAATTGAGTCCATTTATCTTCGGCTTTTCGAAAGAGTTAACAAGACAAGTAGGCACATATTATGAACATGAAATCAAGCCTGTTAAAATAACGGCTAATTTAACGGCTGAGCAAGCTGGCACGATCATAGAGTACGATACCACATTAGAGACAAAAGCGAGATCTATGATATTGGATATACTGCTTCTGCTTCAGACTTAAGAGACTTTAGGGGTGTTATTTTTGATAGCGGCGAAGAATTTTTAAGTGACAATTCACAAGAGTTAGCTGACTTTGTTAATTCTAGAAAAGATACTTTCAGAGTAAATAGAAAACAAAAAGTTGCCATTGAAAGTTGGTTTTGCGCGCCCTGGCCTGAAGCTTGTCTTTTTTCTACAGTCAGGCTTAAAAAAAATAGCTTTAGAGTTAATGGTGGATTCTCCGCTATACATGTAAGATTGATTAAAAAAGGTGATATTTCAACTTCTTCATTTGCATACAAAATTTTTAATTAGAAGAGCGAATAAGGAATTGAGATCGGGTAGACCCAGCCATTGCTGGCTGGGTCCCACCACAAAACCTGATTATTACCCACAAGTGCATTATCCACGAGCTAAACTCCAGCCTTCACTTAAATCAACAAGCCTCTGCCATTCTCTTGTAGTCCGCAGAATTGTTTCATGAAGTTCAGCGCATCAATTCGAACAATTAATTAAACAGAATGTGTGAGCGGGACGAAAGACTCCTTCTGCATGGTCGAACGTGCCCCAAAACCCTTCCAGAGCTTCAAAGAGTTCCAATACAAAGGCATCGGCCTGAGGAGTCTGTCCTTTACAGACCTCCAGGAGAACCTTGAGACCTTTCTTGAGCGCTTCCAGCTTGAGATGGGCCACCCCTTGCCTGCCTTCGTCACCAAGGAATTCTATGATTATCTGAACTGCGGGATTCTAGCTAATGGCTTCCTACGAGTTCAGTGTGAAAAGTGCCATCATGAAAATCTCGTGGCATTTTCCTGCAAACACCGTGGATTCTGCCCCAGCTGTGGAGCTCGAAGAATGGTCGAGACAGCAGCCCACCTGGTTGACTATGTCCTGCCTGATCAGCCTATTCGGCAATTCGTCTTAACCTTCCCCTTTCAGCTCAGGCCCTTGCTTGCCGTCCGGCCAAAGATCATGTCCGCTTGCCTTGAAATCAGTCATCGGGCGACGACAGCCTTTCTCCTCAAAAAAGCGGGACTCTCAAAAACCACAGGCGTCATTGGAGGCGTCACCTTGATCCAGCGATTTGGGGGCGCATGCAACGTCAATGTCCGTCATTTCCGCAATCACTGATCCCGAGGTTATCCAAAAATACTCGAACATCTGAAGCTTCCCACCAGATCACCGAAAATCCACCCAAGCCGAGGACCTCCACACCGCCGTGACAAATGCTCTGGAGACGAGTTCATCCAAACCTTCCCTGATTATGATTAGACCAAGACACACGACTCATGAGCTTTCTTGGAAACTTCAGATTCGAAATCCACGAGTCGACGGGACTCCTATACAAAAACAAATCCAACCAGAAAGAATCGAGATAAAATCTCAAAAAGAGTCCACCAATCTAAAAGCATCATCAAAAACTCAAAAAATTAAGCAGAATTAGCTGGAATCGAACTTTCCGCAGAATTGACCAGGCGTCCTATATAATTGAGTTCACTAGAGCAGGTGCTGCTTTATACTTCTTATCCTCCTTTTTAATCGCTAAGATCTCCCTCGCCAGGGATTTCCATCGGCCGAAATTGAATTCGACTGTTGCGTGTTGAGCAGTGACCAAATAGCCAATGTGATCCTCTGCTTTGCAGTTTAGTTTGTGCTCTGTTAAAATGCCGCGGAGCATTTATTAACGATTGGATAACAGGAAGGAGGCAGGCCCAACGGGTATACTCCCTAATATGTATAGAGTGAGACTGCAATAATGGGCCTCTGATGTTGGAATTGAAGCCATGTGTCTTGGTGGTGTGAGTTATGTGTGTGACGATCTAGGACTTAAGAGTACAATGGGTTCGATATACCGCGAGAGCGCAGCTGAGATTCTTGCATGCGCGAAATTTCGAATGGCAATATTAGATAATTTCGAGAAAGGATTATTTATGAAAAATGAACTCACAACAATAGACATTGGCATTCCAACTGCGGATCGCACAAAAATTGCGGAAGGGCTTTCAAGACTGTTGGCGGATTCTTATACACTTTATCTTAAGACCCACAACTTTCATTGGAACGTGACTGGCCCTATGTTTCAGACTCTGCATGTAATGTTTGAAACTCAGTACACCGAGCTTGCGTTAGCAGTAGATTTGATAGCTGAACGTATTCGTGCGCTGGGATTGCCTGCGCCAGGTACGTATCACGAGTTTGCAAACCGACCTCGATCAAAGAACCAACAAGTATCCCAAATGCTAGAGAAATGATTCTTCAACTTGTTGCAGGTCAGGAGGCCGTTGTTAAAACAGCTCGGTCTATCTTTCCTGTTGTTGAGACAGCCCACGATGAAGTTACTGCCGATTTACTCACACAACGCATGCAGCTCCATGAAAAACAGCTTGATGCTTCGAAGCTTGCTTGAGGGATGAAGCAGCTACAGATCTGATAAGAAACAGAGGAGGAAACAATGGAAACCGAATCAAAATGCCCATTCTCGGGTAGTGCAAGCAAAGCAACCATTGCAGGTACACCAGCAAACGCACAATGGTGGCCCAAACAACTCAACCTTAAAATTCTGCATCAACATTCGGCCAAGTCGAATCCTATGGAAGCGAAATTTGACTATGCCAAAGAATTTAAAAAGCTTGATTATGCAGCTTTAAAAAAAGATTTGCGTAAACTCATGACCGACTCACAGGATTGGTGGCCAGCGGACTGGGGTCATTACGGCGGATTATTTATTCGTATGGCTTGGCATAGCGCAGGCACTTATAGAACGATAGATGGACGTGGTGGTGGTGGTACAGGCAATCAACGTTTTGCACCACTCAACAGCTGGCCAGATAATGGGAATCTCGATAAAGCTCGTCGCCTACTTTGGCCAATCAAAAAAAAATACGGCAACAAAATTTCATGGGCTGACTTGATGATACTCACTGGCAATGTAGCTTTGGAATCTATGGGCTTTAAGACTTTTGGTTTTGGCGGCGGACGCGAGGATATTTGGGCGCCTGAAGAGGATATTTACTGGGGTTCTGAAACAGAATGGTTAGGCGACAAACGTTATAGCGGAGATCGCCAACTTGAAAATCCGCTTGGGGCAGTACAAATGGGGCTCATTTATGTGAACCCTGAAGGTCCAAATGGGAAACCTGATCCGGTTGCATCGGGCCGCGATGTTCGCGAAACATTTGCGCGCATGGCGATGAACGATGAAGAAACGGTGGCTCTCGTTGCCGGAGGACATACATTTGGTAAAGCCCATGGCGCCGGTGATCCTAAGCTTGTAGGACCCGAGCCGAAGCGGCACCTATTGAAGAAATGGGTTTGGGTTGAAAAATAAATTGGCTCCGGAAAAGGAATTCATACGACAACAAGCGGTATTGAAGGTGCATGGAAACCGAATCCGACTAAATGGGATAATGGTTATTTTGAGATGCTCTTTAAGTACGAGTGGGAGCTCGTCAAGAGCCCTGCTGGCGCCCATCAATGGCTTGCAAAAAATGTCGAAGAAAAAGACATGATCCCAGATGCTCATGATCCCAAAAAGAAAAATCGCCCGATGATGACGACAGCAGATTTGTCTTTAAAATTTGATCCTGCCTACGAAAAAATTTCTCGTCGATTCCATAAAGATCCTAAAGCTTTTGCCGATGTTTTTGCTCGCGCATGGTTTAAGCTGACCCACAGAGATATGGGGCCTCACGCACGCTATCTTGGCCCTGAAGTCCCAAAAGAAGAGCTTATTTGGCAAGATCCAATCCCAAAGGCAAAAGGTCCTTTCATCAATGACAAAGACATATTGAATCTAAAGAGCAAGATTTTGAAATCAGGATTGTCGATTTCTCAACTGGTCACCACAGCATGGGCATCTGCATCGACATTTCGCAGATCTGATAAGCGCGGGGGAGCAAATGGAGCACGGATTCACCTAGCTCCACAAAAGGATTGGGAACTGAATCAGCCTTCTGAACTTACTAAAGTACTTGGCAAGCTTGAAACCATTCAATCTGATTTTAATACAAAATCTAAGAAGAAAGTTTCCCTTGCAGACCTGATCGTCCTTGGCGGCAGTGTTGGTATCGAAGAAGCTGCAAAAAAGCTGGTCGAAAAGTAAAAGTCCCATTTACGCCAGGACGTGCTGATGCATCTCAAGAGCAAACTGATGTCGAATCATTTGCGGCACTTTGAGCCAATAGCTGATGGTTTCCGCATTATGCTCGCAAAAGCATGAGCAAACATGGTGCTGAGCTTTTGATAGATCGCGCTCAGTTGCTAAAACTAACTGCGCCCGAGATGACGGTGCTGATTGGTGGCCTACGTGTTCTCAGTACGAACTTTGGTCAAACGAAACATGGCGTTTTCACCTCGAAGCCTGGGACTTTAACAAATGATTTCTTTGTGAATATTCTTGATATGAGAACCGAGTGGAAACCATCTTCTGTAGAGGGTGTATACGAAGGTACTGATCGTTCAACGGGTAAAAGTAAAGTGGACTGGTACCATTGTTGATCTTGTGTTTGGTTCAAACTCACAGCTTCGTGCATTGGCAGAAGTCTATGCCCAAGAGGATGCTAAAGATAAATTTGTGAATGATTTTGTCGCAGCATGGAGCAAGGTGATGAATCTTGATCGCTTCGACCTTGCATGATTTGCGATTAATTTACTAGCATAGCTGCAACTAAAACGGGTTGTCCCGGGTCTAATGGAAGGAATTACCCAAAAAGCTGTTCACTTTTTTTGGGTAATTCCAGATACACGCAGTTCGAAACTCCTCAAGCTGGGCGCACCATTATGACAAGTATTCGAACTAAAATGCCCCTCCCTCCGATATAATTGAGTTCACTAGAGCAGGTGCTTTATACTTCTTATCCTCGCCAATGCCAAGAATGAGGACCAGTGTGGAAATGTGCAATCCGGTTTTAGAAATGAGTCGCCGGGAAGTTTGCAGAAACAAAAATGCTGAATTAAAGGCGACGTCGCATGCGCTCCGTGGGGTCAACTCAGTGAAATCGGACAGCGCCTTCAGGTTGGCAGTAGTAATGACTTTCAAAATTATCTGTTTTTTCAAATGGCGAATCAAAAATAAAATTGGCGTACTTTGATTGAGGAATTCAGAACCGCTCTGAATGCCATTGCTGCATGATAACTACTTGAAATTACACAGGTCAAGGTCCAAGGAGATTTAGAACCAACGTTTTGTTTTAAGCTATTATTCATATTGAGAAGGAACGATCTAAGCCTATGGGGCCAAGAGGTCCACAGGACTTAGTTGCCTTAAAAGTGAAGCCACTCGGGTTTTAGTATCAAAAGAAGACTAATTGAAATTAGAAAAAGGCCACTCAATAGTTTGAGAAATCGTCCTGTCCGCTCGTTTAAGCGACCAATCGAAAGTGCCCAAACTGAGGTGAACACCATGATGCCATCATCAAAAACGTAAGCTAGATTGTAAAGTGCCAAATAACCAAAATGCTGACTGGTGCTAAGTTGTTGTTGGCTCAAAATCTGTGTGTAGAGTGCTGGAAGTCCTGCTGTACAAAGTAGCTCGTATAAATTCACCAGCACAGCTAATGCAGCAACCGAGCCGATCGCAACAGGTAGGTTTTCTGCGGTGATGATGGCTCGCATTCTTTTGAAATTTTAGATTTTGCTGAATCTGAAAGAACTAAACTTGTGTTTGAGAATCCAGTTAAAAAATCTTTTAAGTTAAATGCCGCAATGGCAATACCGATCAAGCCTACAATCCATCGGATCGCAGGTGCTATGCCAAGTGCAGAAAAAACCCAACCAGGCAGTCATAAAGCAAAGTATACAGCTCCGCTCACACAAACAAACACTCCAGCAATGGCAAAACATACGGGTCCGATTCTTCACGTGAACGAGCATCGACAAGAGAAACAAAAGAACCCACATAACGCATGGGTTGAAGCCGGTCGATCAGGCCCACAGCAATCGTAAATAAAGGTAGGCCCATGTCTTTCGGGTTGGCCCAATGTGGTAGCGAGGTGCCTTTTTCGATTTTAAGCATTTTTTCGATTTCTTTTGGACTTCGATCTGCATTGAAACCTAAGAGATATTGACCATTCGGAAACAAATAAAGGTACGGCAGGTATATCGATATTTAGATTTCGAACTGTGGACTGATATTCATCGAAGTAGGTATCACGATAGGTAATGTTTTTATTTGAACATTGATGTTCGGATGCTCCTTTTCCCAGCTCTCAAGCCACTTTTCTGCGCGTGAGCAATAAACGCAGCCCGCGCACGTAGACATTTAGGGTTGCCACGTCGTTGGGCTTACCTAAAGCGGCAAATGAGAAAAGGACTGGGAAAAATAAACTTAGCCAAAAGCGGAATATCATGCCCAATGACTTCTATTTCTTGGGTACAAAAACCATCGCACCTTGGCAATTATCGCGTCTTCAAGGTGTCCGTTGATCTTGTGACCGTTTGCATCCGTATAAATAATGTGCGCATGAATGGAAGTTGCAGGGTGAGTTAGGTCACCGACTTTGTCTTTTTGCATAAACTCCAACGATCTTAATATCGGTCATCTTCAAACTTGCTTCAAGGGCTTTTCAGATTCTGGAGAGTTCTTTCTTTTCATTCGGGCATGCATTGGGCAGGCACCGCGAATGACATGGGCTTCAGCACTTTCTACTTTTCCCTCGACCATAAACATAAACGGCTCTTTTTTCGAAGCCCCATTTTTCGCGGCAGTTTGTTCGATCAAATTTTCAAGTTCCTTTGTAGTCAAATTCGATGCCGTTTGGATAGAGCGCCACTCAGGAATGTAACCGCCTACAAGGTAAGTCGCCTTGGTTGGAGTGGACTGTTTTTTGGTGTCAATTTCAGACGAACTAATGGCTTGAGTTGAAATGACATCACCGTCAATCACGGCGACTTCTCCCTTGAGTCCTTCTAAGGCTCCGACTCCGTAGAAATGAGGCTTTTTTGTAATTTCAGACAATACAGCGCGCGACTCCGTTTTGCCTTCAGCAAGGGCCTCTCTCATCTTTCCAAACTGGATAATTTCAGCGTGGGCTGTTCCAAATATGGAAATCAAAATAGTTGCAACAGATATGTTAATTGTCTTTTTCATATGATTCCTTTCGTAGCTTTGGGTGAAATTAAGCTACGCCTATTCATAGCTGATGCAAGCGTTTTCGCGATGAGAGATTCGCGGTATCGAACCGCTCATTGAGTGAGCTCTTAAAATGAGAAGTTGACCTAAATTGACCAAATTATTAGACAATTCCGCTTCTTTCTCAGGCCTGACCGGTTTAATTTTAAATAAAACAAGTAGTTGCCAGACCTTCGATTGGTTGTTTTGATTTTCTGCGAAGAAAAAGAAAAAAACCAAAGAAGGCCGACAACATGAGACAGCATCCAAAGGGAAAATCTCTTTTCAACTCATTGGTAAAAAGATTCAGCGCATTAGCTGACAAGTGGGGCGTCGATAAGGGGGTTCGAGAACTTTCAACTTGGGAACTGACCCATGCCCTGCTTTCTTGTTTTGTTCTACAGATAAAGTCTTATCGGGATGTAGAGGCCAAATTCTGGGATTCCAGACTCTACTTTTGGTGACGCCATCAGAGAAAGAAACTCTGGATTTTTTCAAGAACTTTGCGATTCAATTTTGCTCGACATCCGAGCAAAAGCTGAGTCCAGGAAAATTAAGAAAGCTATTCGACAAATTCTGGCCATTGATTCAACCGAGATCAAGGTTCACGGCAGTCTCTTTTCTGAGCTCGGATGGAAACAAAAGCATTGCAAAAATGAACATAAAGCTGCGGCAAACTTCACGTTATTTGGGATGTTGATGGTGGGTGGATTGACGACTTTGTTATAACCCCAGGCCGCCGGAATGATTCTCCCGTAAGTCTTGAGTTGCGCCTGTTACAGGGAAAATGTATGTCTTTGATCGTGCCTACAATGACTTCGACTTATGGGAAAAAATTGTCTCCTATAAAATCAGATTTTGTCACTCGCCTAAAAGATTCTCCGAGAGTCCGGTATCTCCAAATAAAATTCTACATAAAATGAAGAACAAAGATGGGGTTCTTTATGATGGGCCTTATAAACCCACCAACAAAACAAATTGCAAGAAAATCTAAAAATTACGACATGTGATTTATCGAGATCCAGTGTCCCAGAAAATATTTCATTTTGTTTGTTCAGATTCTAAAATATCTGGCCAAACAATTGCCGAAATTTAAGCGCCGTTGGGCTGTTGAACTATTGTTCCGTTGGCTGAAGGGCCACCTGATATTCGAAGGCTTCCGGTAAAACAAAAATGCTGTCAGGGTTTTGCTGGCCGTAGCAGTTCTTTTCAACTACTGTTGCAGCTGAAAAACTCACAGACCAATTTAAAGGAACGCTTTGGGGGTCTGCTTAGAACAATTCGCTCAGGTTCAATTCAGAAGAGCCTCGTGGATACTGGCCCTCCGACGGCTGCCGCTGGAGATCTGCTTCTGTTGTAGGATCTACGGCTTGAATTAATTCAAATTAAACCGGTCAGGCCTGAAACTATTATGTTATACACCAATCAAATTAGGTATTTACCAAATGTAGGACATTTTGTATTTACAAATAGCCATTAAAAGCTATACTGACCCAGTGAGAATATCGGCATTCATCTGGGGATGAAAACAACAGCGAAAGTGCCTTAAACACGGGCTAACTCTGGCACAAATAGAAGATTTCCTTCATGAGCCAGCCGACCCTAATGGATGACGATACTCATTCAGACCAAGAGCCGAGATACATTGCTTTTGGTTATTATGAAGACCGATTTTATTCGTAGTGTTCACACCACGGGTGAAGGACAAAAAGTTAAAGTTTCGGGTAATTAGTGCGAGATATGCCAGAGCAAAAGAAATAAAGAGGTTAGAGGCTTAGGAAAAAGCAAGGCACCAGCCAAAAAAGAAAGAGTGAAGTCCAAGACCCTTGGATCGGGATATGTCTTTCGTTTTTGACGACCCGACGAAATGGAAACAATTTAGCGAGTTGTTCCAGTTCGCACCAAAAGACAAAACGATTACTTTAAGAATGAGTGCTGACCTTTTGAGTCGCTACAAGAAGCTGGCGAAGAAAGAGGAAAATACGAAATACCAAAAGCTCATAAGAGAAGCCCTTTGAGTTTCTCTTAAAGAAGGCTTCCTAAACGATTTCGTCAGGCTGTAATGGCAACTAATTCAACATGCTAGCTCAAAACGCGAAATTAGTCCGCAAATGGTTTTTGTTTTACGGTGCCCTCTGTATCTGATCCAGGGAAATAATTTTAGTCTGCCTTGTCTTTAACGGCAAATGACCGCCAAGGGCCTGGTGAGGGCGAGTTTGGTTACTTCGTGTCTGTAGGCTGAGAAATGCCTTGTGATTTGTCCGAGATCAAAATATCCGAGAGGATAAATCAATTCCTCTTTAAGAGTTCTATGAAACCTTTCGATCCGGCCATTCAACCAAGGGCTTCTCACCGGAGTTTGAAGAGGCACTATTAGAAAATGGCTCAATAGGTAATCCCCAAGCCAAGCTCAGACAGTGAAATACGCCAATGACTGCTCAGTCAATGAGAGAGAACAGGATCCGGGGTCAAGAACTCAGTATGGATACGAGTTCCCGCATGAGAATTGCTACGGATACTTTGGGTAAGGCGAAGACCAGAAGACTCTAAGCTGAACGCCACAACCTTGCGAGATGAGCACACCAACGATCGGTCCCCGTGAATGTGTAAGTCCCTAGATTGGCAAAGGTGCGGTATGGACAAAAGGATTTCGTCTTCTTTTGTGCGCTAGTAGCATATTCTTTTTTTAGTGGAAATGCTTCCCGTAAATTAGGCCGCTTGAGCCAATCTATATTCCTATATATCCTCAGAGCGGGCTCGTAGGAACACCCGAGTTTTTTAGCGATCTGGTAGGGATTTTTAATTTCTTTTCAATTGCCGTTATGATGTCGGCTCGCCAGCAAGCTCCGTATTATTCCTCAGGTCACTTGAAGCTATCTATTTTAAAATCTTCGGATTAACTCCGACTTGGTCAACAAAAACAAAGAATAGCACATCCAATTGCGACGGTCGAGTTTGATAAGGTCGATCTCTTTTTTATCTAGCACTTGGAGGTCTTTTGAAACCTTTCGAAGTGCAAGAGTGTACTCGCTTGAGTCAGAAACTGATGTCCTTGAGTGTCCCTGAAGGGACAACTCAAGTCCGAGAGTCTATGCTTTTGAATTGATTAGATTGAAAGCTAGGGGTTTATCTTAAGAAATGCGAGGCCAAACTGGTTGACAATATACAAGTCCAGTTGCCTCTGCAAATTCTCAGGCTTTTTGGTCGTGCACCAACTCGTCGGGTCAGTCTTTCTGATATCGCTGCGAAGTTTAGCACAGCGTTGGTTCACAGCAAATAATGGGTCAAAGCGCTTCTTGTGGAGTTTTTCATGCAGTCGGTCTCGATGTCGCTCTTTGTCGGCTCGATTGTGAACCTCATATGTGCTTTGTGGGAAGGTTCCCTCCACATGCTTTCGATAACTTGATTTGGCGTCAGAATAAATATTTTCAGGCGGACGCGAAAGTCTGTTCTTAAGACATCGAAAAACCTCACCCATCACCGAGTCACGCTCATCTTTTCGTGGCCCATACTTCATCACCGAGAATCGTGCAAGTCTGCCTTTTGCAGGCATTTCAGCCACTTGGAGCGCTAGTATTTGATAGTCCTCATTCACCGCGACAGCAATTGAAAGGGGCTTGCATTTTGTGTGGTGAATTGTCTCCATTTCATCAAAGTAGATCTTTTTGGCTGAAAAAATGAGTCTCTCTCTGGTCACTTTTGCCTGCTTGATCAGCCAAAGAAACTTTTATAGGTGTTTTTGTAAGTCATATTGAGAATTCTCGCCGAAGCCCTGATGGAATTACCTTCAGTGAGGAGCTGTTGGAGAGGTTTATTGAGATCCATCTTTTGTGACGAAAATCTGGTTTGAAGGACCTTGAGGAAAAGGTGCAGTGGCACTGTTTACATTCAAAACGCCTGATATATTGGTTCAGACGACGAACCTTAAAGAAGCCTTTTTTAATAAAGGTACCACCAACAGATTGATGGAAAGGGCAGTCGGTATTGGAACAGTGCAAAGGACGAAAACTCATTTGGAAGGCCATTCCTGCAACGGCCAAGCCTTCTTAGTTTAGATTCAGAGTGAACCTTAGTCGAATGGGTGGCCGAATTCCAGGCGAAAATCATAGAACTCACGGCCTTGAGTTGTCCCTTCAGGGACACTCAAGGCCATCAGTTTCTGGAGTCATGCGCTTGAAGGCTTTGAGTAACGCCCCTTGGAGAGACGCTGGATAATGCCCTTGCGGCTCAACCGACTTAAATTAAGAGCCACAACTTGGAACGACTTGAGATCGGATCACCTAGTACCGCAAGCACAGTCAATTTGGCTAGATTTGGATCTAAATCAGCGAAACCTTTTTGATCTCCCGCGAAGGTTGCAAAGGCAGCGGTTAATAGGAAATTTGTAATCAACAATCGCCCCATGAAAATCCTTGTCTGGCAAACACCACATGAGGTCATGATGGAGAAAAAGTTGTACTAGCGAATTGCAGTCAGAAAACACAAATGAACCCAGAGACTTCATGATTTGAATGATCCAAGTTATTGCGCGGGCCCTCGCTGTTATGACTCAATGTGGATCCGCAGACTTTGCGGCAGGTGAGACTCCAGGCGAAGCCCCTTCTATTTAGTTTGGCCTCCCCGAAGCGCTGGACAAATTGCCTTCGGATAAATGGCACGCGGGACGTCCCTCCTGTCAGGAAGACCAAATCCACTCTAGTGACCGCGACAATCCCCCGTGGATTCAACGAAAAAGAGAGTTCAAGCCATGATCCGAGATCAAAGACCATCGGAAGGGCCCCGAGCTTGTCGGCTTGTGATCCGAACCACCCACCCGGGGGAGACTCCGCCCCACGGCCACCCTGCGTCCAGGAATCGTCCGACTTCCCCCCGGTCGAGGATCCACGAATTAGATCAACAGCTGGCTGAGTGTTGCAACGCCCGTCCTTCTCGCAGGGTCGAAACGTGCCCCAAAACCCTTCCAAAGCTTCAAAGAGCTCCAATACAAAAGGCATCGGCCTGAGGAGTCTGTCCTTTACAGACTCATCCAGGAGAACCTTGAGACCTTTCTTGAGCGCTTCCAGCTTGAGATGGGCCATCCCTTGCCAGCCTTCGTCACCAAGGAATTCTTGATTATCTAAACTGCGGGATTCTAGCTAATGGCTTCCTACGAGTTCAGTGTGAAAGTGCCATCATGAAAATCTCGTGGCATTTTCCTGCAAACACCGTGGATTCTGCCCCAGCTGTGGAGCTCAGAAGAATGGTCGAGACAGCAGCCCACCTGGTTGACTATGTCCTGCCTGATCAGCCTATTCGGCAATTCGTCTTAACCTCCCCTTTCAGCTCAGGCCCTTGCTTGCCGTCCGGCCAAAGATCATGTCCGCTTGCCTTGAAATCAGTCATCGGGCGACGACAGAGACCATCGCCCACAGAGTTGCCAAATACCTTGAGAAAAACGGTATCATCGTAAAAGATGACGACGCCCCTCTTCAACTCAACATCCCCAAGGAGGAATGCTTTTCCCATTTGCAGGCCGCCTCAAGTTCCTACAGATTCTTGCTCTGTCCAAATAAAGGAAAAAAGGCTCTTGTGCTCAAATCTCAAGGTGACAGGGACCACATCGGCAAAGGTGGACTTGTTGGCAAGTACTCTGGCTTCACTCTCCACGGAGGTGTTGCCGTAGGCCCTGGACAAAGAGACAAGCTTGAGAAGATCGCCCGATACATTGCAAGGCCCGCCATCAGCGAAGAGAGACTCTCTGTCAATTCCAGAGGTCAAGTTATCTATAAGCTCAAAACTCCATATGAGGATGGAACCACTAAAATTGTCTTTGAGCCCTTGAGTTCTTGGAAAGCTTGCAGCCCTTGTCCCTCGACCACGAGTTCACCTCACCCGATTTCATGGAGTCCTGGCTCCAAACTACAAGTACAGAAAACTCATCGTCCCAACCCCACAAGCCACGACCTCAAACTAAGGAGCGGTCGACCAGAGCCAAGATGACAACATTAAGAACGACTCAACAAAGAAAAAGCGCATCACCTGGGCCCAGCTGCTAAAACGAGTCTTCAAAATGGACATGGAAACCTGCAATGTTTGCGGCGGCAAAATGGCAGTCATCTCCGCATTCACTGATCCCGAGGTGATCCAAAAATACTCGAGTATCTGAAACTTCCCACAAGATCACCGAAAATCCACCTGCCGAGGACCCTCCACACCAGTATCACAAAGGCGCAGGTGACGACTTCATCCAACCCTTCCCTGATTATGATTAGACCAAGACACACGACTCATGAGCTTTCTTGGAACCCTCAGATTCGAAATCC
>JADJOV010000012.1 GCA_016713585.1 Bdellovibrionales bacterium
AACAGGCCGAATCGGTGAGATGAATGGGCGTAAACCCCCGAAAGGGTATAACTTGTAGCTGTCGATCCATTAGATAAGGTGGAGAAGACGAAAACTGGATGAGCGCTACGGGGCGAGCTTATCTCTAGCTACCGGGGGCGCAGGCTCCGGCATGTTCATAAAGGCACTTTCATAAACGTGGGAGGACCTGTGGTTTACTGGCACGAAGCCAGAAGTCTCCAAAGCGAGAAGCCGAGATGAGAAGTCACAGGAATTCAGACGACATCATAGTAGCGGTGAACCGAGTAATGATCGGGGAGCGAAGGGTGTCGCAGAAAGGAGAAGTTGCAAGTGAAGAAACAGGGGCCACACTCCGAGGTGGGGAATACATCCGAACACAGTGGCGGATTTAAACAAGACCCGGTCTCTCGGCGAGCAGCTATTGCAGCAAAGAGCCAGGAAGAACCGAAAAGAACAATTTAACAGTTTGCTTCATCATTTGACCTACGAATTGGTTGAGGATCTAAAGTCTTCCTTCGGATTTCGACCAGGATTGAGCTGCCATCATGCCCTGGCCACGATCAATGAGATTCTCTACCGTAGGAAGGCGGAACATGTTCTTGAGGTAGATATCCAGGATTTCTTTGGAAGCTTAAGCCATGAATGGCTTAAGAAATTCATGCGACTTCGGATCGGAGACGAGCGAGTGCTCAAACTGATCGAGGCTTGGCTGAGTGCCGGCGTCATGGAGAATGGACAATTACAAGAAGGCGAAGAAAAGGGAACTCCGCAAGGAGGTTCGATTACTCTAAACACAATGGAACATTTTCCTGAACCGGCACCACGTGTTTAACGTTAACATCTTGATTTTGACATCAACAACGACCTCGCTGACCAAAAGACGAACAAGTTGCTTTTTTCTTCGAACTTCAAATTTGGTAGGTTTAAATTCATCTTTTCTTAAAATCCTCGAACTGTTCAACAAGCTGCAGACACTGTTGCTTTTGTTTTCCTCTTGATTCAAAAGGGCACATTCGTTATTCAGTTTTGTAATTCGCAATCGAAGAGTTTTCAACCGCCTTCGACTTCAGCTAAATTTAACGTGCCGACTTGGTAAAGATCAAGCAATCTTTCCTTTTGCTGCTCTTGCATGCGGATTTCTTTTTTTCTTCTTGCTAAGAAGTGTTTCATAATTTGAGTCTTCTTACTTTTTTCTTAGCGTCCATTCGCCGAGTATATTCTTTAACGACGATTTCGGGTTGTTCAATGAGGGTTTGGACTTGCTGCCAGACAAGCTCATCTAAACCTCAACTCTAACTGGATGAGATGAACAAACACGTCCTGTGGGCCATCTGTGGCCCGTCTTGACCCATGCAGCGGTAATAGAGCCTTTGTATTTGAGTTTGAAGCGGGCTTACCATAGATTGAATAGCCGCATTCTTTGCAACGAAGAAGACCGCTTAGGAGAATTACTTTCATAACGTTTATTATTTCGCGGCGATAACTTTTTATTTTCTTGAAGCTGCGCTTTTGCTTTTCAAAATCCTCCTCACTGACTATCTGGGAACAGCAATAATGATCCAGTCTTTCGGGTCACGATCCCGAGTACTTGATTTTGGTTTCTTTGGATAGAAGCCATTGTCCCGAGCTAATTTAGTGGACCTGAGCCTTTTTTGACAACTTGAGTCTTTCGATAGGCCGCCTTGCCGCAGTAGGGCAGGATTTTTCAACATGAGCCAAATCACTGAACGCTCCCAGTGACCCACATTGTGTCGACTGGGAATGCCTTCTGTCGTGAGTTCTCTAGCAATTGCCCCAATGCTTTTTCGATCATAAATATAGCGATGAAAAATTCTTTTGACGACGGTTGCCTCTTCAGGATGAATTTCGTAACGACACTCTTCGGATTCGGTAGCAGATATAGACATACCCATAAGGCGCGCCAGATAAAACTGAAACTTTGCCAGCTTTGGCTTTATAAAGTTTACCTCGACGACTTCGCTCGATTATTTTTCTCTCTCAAATTCGGATATAACTCCTTGAATTTGAAAAGTAACTGATCTTCGGGTGAAGTTGAAATTGTTCGGTTTGCAAAGTTAATCTCAACACCCAGTTTTTAAACTCTTCTACCAGAATCAATTGGTGAGCATACTTTCTGGCTAAGCGATCTGGACATAGAATTAAAATCTGATTGACTTCACCGGCAACGGCCTTGTCTCTGAGAGCATCAAGCCCTGGGCGCACAAGAGTTGTGCCACTGACGCCATTGTCAGTAAAAACAAGATCTTCTTCAATCTGGTATCCTTGACTGACACAATGTTCTCGAAGACTTGAAATTTGTGATTCAATAGTTTCCTTCTTGGGCTTGCTTGTCGCTTGAGACCCTGGCGTAGATCGCTGTGGTTTTGTTCATGGGTTTTTACCTCTGATTTTTGTGTTGTTCTTTGAATTTCTGGGAGAATGATTTCGAATGCTTTGGTGAGTCTTTCGTCTCGATCGCTTTTGTAGAGGCCTTCGATACGAACCGTCCATAGCCTCTTTAATGTTTTTGACATGCTGAACTTCCTTGTGTGAACAAGGCGCTGGTCCATTCATGGACGGCGGCTGCCAACTGCAATTGGCGTACTTGCGCCCGTTGGAATAAAGCCTGTGATTACCAAAGGATAGCTTGATTGACAACGAAAAGTTGTCCATTGTGTTTAGGGAGTAGTTTCTCCCTTGCTTGCGAATATCTACCTTCATTATGTTCTGGACCTATGGTTTGAGAAGAAAATTAAACAACGGTTTAATGGACGAGCAAATCTGGTGCGTTATGCAGACGACTTTGCTCTGTTCTTCAATAAGGCCTCGATGTCACAACAATGCAAACCTTGCTCATGGCAAGGCTTGCTCAGTTTGGCCTGAGCATCTCTGAAAAGAAGACTCATCAAACGTACCTTGGGTCACGGAGTCATCCGAAACCCAGGAGCGTCGGCAAATGACATTTCTCGGGTTCACAATCTACCGAGCCAAGAATCGCAGTGGAACAGCCAGTAAGACTGTATTTGTAACAAATTATACGCGATATGGTCGTGCGAAAGCAGCGATCAAGGCTAAGATTTTACAAATTCAACACCGACCCATAGCAGAACAGGTTCAGATCCTCAACTCCAGTTTGATGGGTCACTTCAACTACTATGGGATTGCCGGTAATGGACAAAAACTCCACTCATTCTCTCAGCAAGTTCGCTGGGATTGGCGGCACAGTCTCTCTCGACGGAGCCAAAACGGCCGAGTCACTTGGGACAAGTACCAAGAAATTTTAGATAAACACCCGCTGGTGTTTCCCAAAATTAAGATCCAGTACCAAGACTTAAGCACATTCGCCAGGCTGTAAACATCCTCTTTTCTGAAGAGCCGTGTGCGGGAAATCTGCCAGCACGGTTCTGTGGTGGGACCCAGTCAGTAATGGCTGGGTCTACCCGATCTCTGAGATGACGTGTCGTTTCGACGACACGTCATTAATAATTTGACATAGGTAGCGTACTTCAAAAGAGACTACTCCTGGCACCCAACTAAAGCTGCAGCAGCTGCTTCCTGTTCAGCAAGGCGAGCGTAATTTAGGAATTCTTTGTACTCTCTAGAAATGCCATTTAGCTTCCTTAGAATCTCATAGCCTTTCTGAGGAATGGTTTTTTCTGAATAGAGATATGGCACAACGCTATCAAGATTGGGGTGGAGAGAGTCGTCAAGGTCCTTAGAGCCACTGATGGTCCCTCGGAGCGCCACAATCTCTCGAGCCACACATTCTGCTCGCCTCACGCAGATTTTCTGCTGGTTCTTGCGATCTGAGTGAGGACATTTCTTTTTCAGTGGATGATTTAAGTTCTATTTTTAGGTCTGCTATACGTTTGATAATACTCTCAAGATCTATAAATCCCAGTCCAAATGTCTTTTCATTAGAGAAATTATTAACCATTTTGTCCAAATCGCCGAGTAGATATGGAACCCAAAACTGCTTGGAGGCCACACGAACTCCCTCTGCAGCTGTCATAATTTTACCCTTAAACAATTGCCCCAGATCCTTGTCCTTAAGCTGGTTTTCAAGCAATTTCATCTCCCACATCACCTTATTCAATTCGAAAGATGCACCATTGATTGATTTTTTAATCAGCTCTGCAATTTTTTCGGTCTGGCTAAGCGTTCCTCGAGCCACTAACATTTGATGAAGTCTTCTGAATTCCTTAAATGGCAAAGGTTCTGGCTTTTGTCCCTTCGATTCTTTCTCCAGTTGTGCGACATCTTCGGAGATATTATCGAGAATGGGAAGCAGTTTTTCAACCAAGTCCTGGCTTGACTTAGATCCAAAGAAGGATTCGACGCTCTTTAGTTCATCCTCCACATATTCGAAATGCGGAAGGCGCAAATCTCTGACTTGCTCCAAGAACAAACTAAAAAACCGTTGATAATCCTTCGAATTATGGGCTGGCAAATCTTCCTCAAAAGCCTCTTTTAGAGTCATCAGGGCCTTGTGGATAGGTCCCAATGAGAGAGGTTTAATCTCGGACTTGAGTTTAACACGTAGACTCTTAGCCACTTCCAGAATCTCTGCCGCAGAAAAACTGTCTACCTTATTAGGCAGCACCTCTTGAAGGGCTTCGAAATGACTCAAGTAGAATGAGGAATAAGCCTTCGAAATTTCCATCGATTTATCCATGACTGCTTTGGTCCCCCAGGTTATCGAATCTGAAGTCGATCCATCGTAAATTGCAGAACTAAGTTCATTCGCCAACTTTGGCAGACCGGGTACTTCTGATTGCTCCAAGTATCTTTCCACAATATATGTCGCGTCCTCAAATCGCCCGCTACTACCGTCCACCCGCCTAGCTGCATCCGTTGTGGGTGTCTGGCCATTCACACAAGATTTAGCGACTTGAACTGCTCTATGACCAGAGTTGCCACCGTGAGCATTGGATCGGCGGATCGGGGTCTTAGCCTGAGCAGGCAATAACCCTTGAACAAAAACGACAGTCACCAAAGACAGAAACAGTGTTGATTTAGGCATTTGCGGACTCCTTATTTTGGTCTCGCTGAGCAAAGAGTGAGCCATATTTAAAACTATTCTATTCAATTTGAATCGGCACTGAGATGGGTTGGGCCGCAAAATGCAGTTAGCACAAGCATTATTTACTAAATAACTTAGTCAACGACTTGGGGACATCGGCGGATGTAGGGTTTAAAAAAAGACTCTAGGATTATTGCCACACCTCTATCAAAGAACCAAACGCTCTTCACAAAGACGAATAAGCCATGAATACATCTTTTGCGTGACCAAATCATTCTTAACGCTCAGAAAAACCGGCTCAGAGACTTGTTTAAGCGACGACACCGTCAACTTGACCAAAGCTCCAGACTCGAGCAAGGGACGGGCCACAATGTCAGGCACGAAACCTAGTTGATCTGTGTGTCGGATCACTTCCACAGCACTTGTTGCTGTCGAAGTCTCATAGCCCCGAATTCGTTTATTCTGACTGAGTGGAAAATTATCATTCCCATACGCAATTCCATTCTGTGACCAATACACGGGAAAGACGAAAGGGAACTTGGCTATACTTTTGATGCTAGCCTCCTTCCCTTCCACCTGACAAGGATGACCTTTGCGCCCGCACAGAATCCAATCGACCCTTCCCACTTTGACGGAGGTCCAGGTTTTTGGCCAATCCATTTCACGCAGGTGAAGACAGATCTGAAAACCATTCCTCATCGCCACATTTAAAAACATATCAGGGGGTAAATCTAAAAGACGCAGCTTGTAGTCCGGATAGGTCGTGACAAATTGGGCAAACAAACTTGGCACAAATTGAGTTGAAAAAAACGAGGTCGTGGCAAAGCTCAAAAGGGGTGACTCTTTAGTCTTCACAAAGCTAGCTAGGAAGGCCTCCTGATTTGCTCGAATCTCGTTAAACATCGGCAAAATTTCTGCAGCCTTTTTGGTGGGTTTCACACCAAAGGACGAGCGCTCAAGCAACTTGAAACCCACCTTCGTCTCAAGGGCTGTTATAATCTTTGAAATCTGGCCAGGCGCACAGCTGCGTTGACGAGCTAGCTCTCGAACAGAGCCTGTCCGAAGCAGCTCGAGAAACACATTGATTTCCCTGATTTTGATTTCTTCAAAATCCACTCTAAAATCTGCCCATCACTTATAAAACTTCGCTTTCACGCTAGCCATTTCGCTGAGCACCTTCGATGGTTTGAGTCTTGGCGCAGTTCTTTGCGAAGCATAGGTCTCAAGCTGTTCGGCAACATATTTTGAACCCACCGAGTCCGCGTATCTCAACAAACCACCCCGAAACGGTGGGAAACCAGTCCCCATAATCATTGCAAGGTCAACCTCATGAGGCGTCTCAACAATGCGATCCTCAATCAGGGCCCGCGAGCATTCATTGATCATGGCAAAAACGCCCCGCTCAATACACTCTTTTGATGTGTGGGGATTCGTCGGCTGACCCAAACCGAGAGCGGAATAAATTGTTTCATCCACTTCGCCCCGCTGACCATCAGAGGAGTATTTGTAAAAACCCTGGCCGTTCTTTTTTCCGAGGCGAGTTGATTTTTCCAAAACTTCCATACAGGGGGCGAGACTCACTCGATCACCAAAGGCCTTCATAAAAATTCGCAAAACTTTAACGCAGACATCAAGCCCAACCTCATCCATCAAGGCAAATGGCCCCATAGGCATTCCAAATTCTTTCACATAGGCGACATCGACCTGCCCCACACTCATCCCTTCCTGAAACATAAAAGCAGCTTCAGCCATGTAGGGCAGCAAAAGTCGATTGACCAAAAACCCCGGCCCATCTTTAACGACGACCGGCATTTTTCCCATCTTTTTGGTGAGTTCAAAAATAGTTGAAATGGTCTGATCAGAAGTCTTGGCCCCACGGATGACTTCAACCAAGGGCATTTTATGGACTGGATTGAAAAAATGCATCCCCGCAAAAAACTCAGGATGAGGATGCCCCTGGGACATCTCCGTCACACTGAGAGAAGACGTGTTGGTGACAAGAATTGCATCCGGGCGCATCTGGGCCGCAGTTTCTCCGATCACTCTTTGTTTGATTTTCATGTCTTCAACAATCGCTTCAATGACAACGTCTAATCTTTTGAAATCACTGTAGTCGACTCCAATGCTGACCGAATTCATTTTCTGACGAAATTGATATCGATCAATAGATTTTCGTTTAAGTAATTTTTTCCACAAATCACTTGCATGTTTTAGGCCTTTTCCGAGTGCTTCATAGTTCAGATCCTTCATCCGCACTTGGATCCCCTTGTCAGCCGCGACATAGGCAATGCCGCCCCCCATGGTCCCCGCCCCCAGGATCCCCAGGGCCTTCACTTCCTTGGCTTTGGCCGCCGTTGCATTTTGCTTTTTCACCATCTCAGTTAAATAATAAACGTGAATCAAATTCTTACTCACCTCTGTGACAGCAACTTCAGCAAAGCCTTCGCGCTCGATCTTCATAGCCCGATCTCGATCTGACATTCCGATCGTGGCACAGACAACCGACAAAGCTTTGAGTGGAGCTGGATAGTGCCCGCCGGTGAGTTTAAGAACTCCTTTTTTCGCCTGAGAAAACACCACACCCCTTCCCAAGGGGCCTTCCAGAAAACCATTTATCAGACCGCTAGATTTGAAATGTTTTCTGCGTTTACCAACCTTATCTGTCACTAGTTTTTGAGCCCATTTCAGGGTTTCTTCTTGCAGAATTGCAGGATGAACTAACTTGTCTAAGAGGCCAATTTTATAGGCTTTCTTCCCCGGCAAGAGTTTGCCTGCGAGAATCACATCTAGCGAAGCTTGAAGGCCCACGATCCGAGGAAGCCTCACGCAACCACCAAACCCTGGAAGAATCCCAAGTTGAGTTTCAGGCAAACCAATCCGAGTGCTTGGATCTTCACTTCCAATGCGATAATCACAGGCCAGAATAAACTCGCAACCACCTCCCGCACAGGCCCCATGCACGCTGGCAATTGTTGGCATCGGCAGATCTTCAAGCATATTCATGATCTCTTGCCCCTGAGAAACGGCTTTGAGAACTTGCTCTTGATTATTCAAATTCTTAATTTCTTCAATATCGGCGCCAGCAATAAATATTTTCGCCTTTTTCGAAGTAAAAATAACAGCTTTGTAGGATGATTTCGTGAGCTCCTGAAGAACGTCTTTCAACCTGGCCATCATCGGTGTGCTAAGTTTATTGACCTTTTCGCCAACCATATCGATTTCGACAATGGCAATTTCTTGCTTTGGAATAATCTTGATACTCTCTAAATGGGATGTTGACATAAATTTAAGCCTCCGTCTCAAGAATCATGGCACCACCCTGGCCGCCACCAATACATAAAGTCGCAAGTCCAAACTGAACCTGTCGTCGTTGCATTTCTTTCATCAGCGTAATCACCAGTCGCGTTCCGGTCGCACCCACAGGATGGCCCAAGGCAATGGCCCCACCGTTCACGTTGAGCTTTTCTAAATCGACCGCGCCGACTTTGCCACCAAGGCCTAACTTGGTTTTGGCAAACTCATCAGATTCAAAAGCCTTCGCACAGGCCAAAACCTGGGCGGCAAAGGCTTCATTCAGCTCAATGAGTCCAAAGTCCGAAAAATTCAATCCGGCCCGCTTGAGCGCCACCGGCGTCGCATAAACAGGCCCGAGACCCATACGCTCTGGCTCAAGGCCCGCAAACCCATAGGACCTAATTCGAGCGTAAGGCTTATAGCCAAGAGCTTCCGCCTTTTCCCGGGACATCAATAAAACCATGGCAGCCCCATCGGTGAGTGGGCAGGCATTGCCCACGGTAATACTCCCTGTTTGTCGATCAAAAAATGGTTTGAGCTTTGCTAAGGCCTCCATGGTTTGTCCATCCCTAGGCCCAATATCTTCAGTGAGAATCTCTTTATAATCTGGCGGAAGCGGGAATGGCACGATTTCGGCCTTCATTCGACCTTCTTTGGTCGCCTTCACTGCCAAATTATGAGACCGCAGAGCAAATTCATCCTGCATAACGCGGGAAATTCCAAATTCTTTGGCCAATATCTCAGCCGTCTGACCCATATTGATTCCGGCAAAAGGATCTGTCAGACCCTGCATCACAGAAATAACTGGGAAATATTCGTCCTTCATATTTCCTGTCAGCAGTGCCTTTATTTGTTTAAGTTCGGCGCCGAGAAGCTTTCCTGCTAAGGGCAAAGCCTGGGATGGTGACTTCGCCATAAACAGCTTGTCAAAAATATCTTGAATTTTCTGTGGCAACAAGGTCGGCATTTGCGACATGTTTTCAGTGCCTCCGGCCACAACAACGTCCATCGTCCCAGATCTGATTTTCTCATAGCCGTTGGAGATTGATTCAAGCGCTGAAGCACAATTCCGATGAACTGTGTAGGCTGAAGTCTTTTGCGGAATCCCAGCATTGAGCGCCACGACTCTTCCAATATTCACCGCATCAACGGGATTCCCCGTGTTACCGATAATAACCTCATCGATTAAATTCACATCGAGGTTAGTTTTGGCGATCAACTCGCGAAGAGCGACCTGTCCAAGCTCTGCTGGGTGAACTTTCTTGAGCTTTGTACCTGATTTGGCAAATGGCGTACGAACGCCTTCAACAATGACCACATCCCGTGGTGATTTCATGCGAGAACTCCTTTTCCATGAAGATCTAGACTTTCTTATTTTTATTTATAACGCCGCATTAGAATAAACGAGGAGCTTTCATCTGGGAATAGAATAAGTTGGTTTTGACCTTGGAAGAGATCACTTTGACTCTCTGTCAATGCGTTGCGTTGCGTTGCTTGGTCGGTAGCCTTCCGATAAAAATCCTCCTATCGTAACGATTCACGTGTAGGTCATGATCATTGGGAGGCGCTATGGGCTCGAATTTCGATAAGGAAGCACTAGATTATCACTCACAGGGAAAGCCTGGCAAAATAGAAGTTGTTTCAAGCAAACCGTGTTCAACTGAAAAAGATCTTTCTTTGGCCTATTCCCCTGGTGTCGCAGCACCTTGCTTAGTGATCGCCAAAGATTCTTCAAGAGTTTACGAATACACGGCTAAAGGGAACTTGGTGGGAGTGATCTCTAATGGAACTGCAGTTCTTGGTCTTGGAAATATCGGACCGCTCGCCTCTAAACCCGTGATGGAAGGTAAAGGAATTTTATTTAAACAGTTTGCTGGAATTGATGTTTTTGACATTGAAATCAAAACTCAGGATCCCAAAGAGTTCATTCAAGCTGTCAAACAACTCGAACCGACTTTTGGCGGGATCAACCTTGAAGATATAAAGGCTCCAGAGTGTTTTGAAATCGAAGAAACACTTAAAAAAGAAATGAATATTCCAGTTTTTCATGATGATCAGCATGGGACAGCCATTGTGAGTGGAGCTGCTTTGATTAATGCCTGCCAGGTGGTTGGAAAATCCTTGGATCGCATTCGTTTAGTTGTCAACGGGGCGGGGGCCTCTGCGATTGCTTGCTCAAAGATTTTTCTTTCGCTTGGAGTTCTCCCGAGAAATCTCACTATGTGTGATTCCTCGGGGGTGATCTACAAGGGTCGCAAGGATGGAATGAACACCTACAAGGCTCAATTCGCGGTTGAAACTGAAAAACGAACCCTCACCGAGGCGCTTGAGGGCGCCGATGTTTTTGTTGGCCTTTCTGTCGCTGGAGCCGTCACTGGCGAAATGCTTCTGAAAATGGCCAAAGATCCAATATTTTTGCCATGGCCAACCCCGATCCAGAAATCGAGCCTGCTGCCGCAAAACTTGCACGACCTGATGCCATTATCGCAACCGGCCGATCTGACTATCCAAACCAAGTTAATAACGTTCTCGGGTTTCCATCGATTTTTCGCGGAGCTCTTGACACTCGATCCACACAAATCAACGAGGCCATGAAACTCGCAGCGGTCAAAGCCCTAGCGACTCTCGCCCGAGAAGAAGTCCCTGATCGAGTGTCTGACACTTATGGAGGAAAATCCTTTCGCTTTGGCCGAGAATATTTAATTCCAAAACCTTTTGATAATCGCGTCTTGCTGTGGGTCGCTCCGGCCGTGGCTCAAGCTGCCATTGACTCAGGGGTCGCAACAAAAAAAATCACTGATTGGGAAGCCTATCGTGACCATCTTGAGGCCTTCCAAGGACCATCGAAGGCCTTTATTCGCACCGCAATTAACCGCGTTCATCAAAACTCTCAGGAAAATGCGGCGGGATTGCCACGCATTGTATTCCCAGAGGGGACCTCCACAAAAGTATTGAAGGCAATTAAAACCCTGATTGATGAAAAAATCTGCCAACCAATCCTTTTAGGTTATCCAGACCGAATTCATGCCAAAATTGAAGCCTTGGGCCTTGGAAGTCTCGCCCATGTCCCCGTGATTCATCCATCGAAACACGCCAATTTCAAAACCTATGTTAATGCGCTCTATCTCAGACGTCAGAGAAAGGGCGTTAATTTACGAGAGGCGGAACGCCTGATGAGTGAGCCAAATTACTTCGGCTCCATGATGGTGACTCAAGGTGACGCCGATGGGATGGTGACAGGCTCCTCCCAAGATTACGCTGATGCTGTCCGACCCATTTTACAGGTTGTTGGGCTTCATAAAGAGGGCGTGCCAGCCGGAGTTAATTTTGTACTGACTGAAGATCGAATGTTTTTACTCACTGACACCACTGTGAATATCAATCCCAGTGCTGAACAGTTAGCACAGATTGCCCTTCAAGCTGCGAAAGTCGCCGAGTACTTTGGAATGACTCCTCGAATTGCCATGTTGAGCTATTCAAATTTCACGGCTCAACCGGGAACGCCAGCCAAAATGAAACTCGCTGCTGAGCTCGTCAAAAAAAGCTCGCCCCGAATTGATTTGCGACGGAGACATCCAAGCTGATTCAGCAGTCAATTCTAAAATCGTGGAACGCATTTTCCCTTTCTGCAACCTGAAAGGATCTGCGAATATTTTGGTTTTTCCAAATTTGGAATCCAGCAATATCGCCTACAAGCTTCTGCAACAAATTGGAAAAATTGAAGTTGTTGGGCCATTTTTGATGGGTGTTCGACGAAGTGCCAACGTTTTACAACGGACCACCACAGTTGAAGGAATCGTTCATTCCTGTGTCCTCACGGCCCTGGAAGCTCAGTTTATCAAGGTCTATCGGGAAAAAAATGGCCCTGGAAATAATCCTACACTTTAAGCGCCCAAGCTAGCTGATACGCCTAATAGCAGCCATAAAATTTATTTATCTCAATATCAACCATTACTCTTTATTATAAAAAAAAACCTGTTACACTTAAGTCAGGTTTGCAAAGGAGTTCACTCGGTTGACAACACAGACTCACGTCACTGCGCAGGAGAGGCCCTCGTCATCGGAGTTGGACTTAAATCAGAGCCTTTATCAGAAATCGAAAACTTATTGGAGCTTGAAGAACTTGTGGTTGCTGCCGGCGGCAGGATTTGTGGGCTCCAGCCACACAGGTTTTGTCCCAATGGAACAACGACTCTTATTGGCTCCGGGAAAAAGTCAAGAAATTTTTGATATGGTGAAAGATTCTGGTGCAACTCTGGTCGTCATTGATCACCAACTGTCAGGAGTGCAAACACGAAATTTAGAAGTGGCAATCGCTGCCCGAGTTATTGATCGCAATCAATTGATTTTAGATATTTTTGCCCAACGTGCGCAGACCTTTGAAGGAAAACTCCAAGTGGAATTGGCGCAGCTCTTGGATCAAATGCCCCGAATGGTCGATGCCTGGATGGGCTCTTTGTCTCGTCAAGGCGGCGGAATTGGAACGAGAGGCCCCGGAGAGACCGCACTTGAGAGTGATCGTCGCCGAATTCGTGAGCGCGTCGCCATTATTCGTAAGAAACTCGAAGGGGTCCGCCGTAACCGCGCCCAGTATCGAAGCTCCCGTCGACGTCACGAGATTCCGAGCTTCGCCTTGGTCGGTTATACGAATTCTGGAAAGAGCTCACTGCTTAATCGATTGACGGGGCCGGGTTTTGGCAAAAACCGGGTTTTGCGACTTGATCCGACCACGCGAAAGGTTTTTTTGCCTGCAGGCCCCCCGGCTGTCGTCACAGATACTGTTGGGTTTATTCGTAAACTTCCAACCCAGTTGATCGAAGCTTTCAAGGCCACCCTCGAAGAATCAACCGAGGCGGATGTGCTTTTACATGTTGTCGATCTATCTTCCCCAAATATGAAGCGACAAATAGAAGTGGTTGAGTCCCTGATTCAAGAATTTCAATGGAAAGACAAAAAGATTATTCATGTTTTCAACAAAGTCGATATAGCACCACTTGAACGACAGTTTCAGGT
Source organism: Bdellovibrionales bacterium (assembly GCA_016713585.1). GTDB lineage: Bacteria > Bdellovibrionota > Bdellovibrionia > Bdellovibrionales > Bdellovibrionaceae > JADJOV01. Next base: position 13,331 of record JADJOV010000012.1, read on the forward strand.
TCAGCATTTCCCGCGAGTCTTTGTGAGTGCTGCCACAGGGCAGGGAATTGAGTCCCTCAAAAAATTAATGATGGAAAGCATTGAAGAAATTCATGTCGATGCCCAACTTTTTTTCCCCTTACAAGAAGAGTATAAAATCTATGATTTGAGTCGAGAAACTCAGATTCAGCGCAAAGAGTCTGCCAGCGAAGGAACTCTTTGTTATGCTCAACTCACTCCGTCTCTCTTGGCCCGTTGGAAATCCTTTTTAGTTAAATAAATAATTCCACTAATTCTCTGCATCAAACTATTTCCCTTGAAATTCATGAGCGCCCCTCATTCAATATTATTGAGGGGAATTCAGGGCCATGGTGGGTCTGATTCATTTTATAAAAAACCCAATGATTGGGCGAGGGGGAATTGATGTTTAATTTTTTTTCAAAAACGGTTGTGCGGGCAGGAATTTTACTGATTTTTGGTAGTCATTGTTTTGCCGCCGCACCCGAATCATCGGTGGTCTTTGATTCCAATGTTCCAAAAGATATTCAGGCTCAAATGCTCAATGATCTGACCTTTATGGCAGAGCTTCAGGGAAGCAATCAAACGGCTTTTCACAAGCAGATCTTTGGCGATTTTTCAGGAAATTCTTATAAAAACTTTTTTGAAACCCGAGTTCGAAAAATTGGGATGAATGCCTGCGGGGGTGGAAACGCCGTTGCCTGTGTTATTCCTTTTCTAGCTTCAAATAAAATGTTTCTCACGAATAATTTTGTTAAATTCAGTCATCCTCAGATTGCTCGAATGATGGTCGTCTACCATGAAGCCAGACACACCGAGAGCCAACAAGGCAATTGGGCCCACGACACCTGCCCGACTCCTTTCTTGGACGAACAGGGTCATGACAAAAAGAGTATTTGGACTGGTGCAATTCTGGAGGGAGAAGCCGCCTGTGATTCCACAGCCTTTGGCTCCTATGGCTCCTCGACGATCTTGTTAAAAAATGTGACCAAGTTTTGCGCGAACTGCAGCGATAAGGTCAAGATGGATGCCGATATCTATGCGATTGATCAACTGGGGCGAATTAATCGGGATGATGTTAAAAAATCAATGATTGCTGATTTCAATGGAAACAAATAATCTAAAAACTTGGCTTATCTTGGGATTTGGAGGCTTTCTTCTCGGAGGCCTCCTTTTTTATTCAAGCCTGGGCCACCACGGAGAAGATAAGACAGTCTTAAAAGAGACAAGCCTAACCACTCAACATAGTCTTGCCTCTAAAAAGGAAAACTCTCAAGATTCAGATGCCACTGATTTAAATCGCAATTCTGAACTAACACCAAGTTCTAAAACTTCGCAAACAGCTCAGTCCTTAACCGCGACGAAGTCAGTTTCTGCCCTTTCCGCTGACGATCATAAAAAGTGGGAAGTTCTTCAAGAGATTTTAGCGTCTCAGAATGATAATGATCCTCGCCTCGATAAGACCTTTAAGGGAATGAGTGATGACTTGCACTTGATTCTTCAAGAGCAGTACCTGGAAATTCCCGCAGAAAACCGCAATCAAAGAGGTTTGTTGGCTTTTTTGATTGCTCGGGATCTAAAGAACACAGAGGATTTAGATTTTTTAAAGAAAATCTACGAGGAAAGCCCGTGCCTAAGTCTTGAAAATTGCAATTCACGGACGTCGAGTGACCCACATCTTTCTGGCGTCGACGAAGCTTCGATGAATTACCCTCAACTCGCTTCACTTTATCAGCTAGAAAAGCAGCTCAATGACAATCCGGGCATTTTCGCTGATTCTTCGATGAAGGATCATGCCATGGCGGTGATTGAACAAGCTCTGAAGTTTCCGGTTGCCTCTGTCCAAAGAAAAGCCGCTGAAATTCAGGCTCGTTTTTGATATTTGTTGCGCTCTGCCACTCGGTGAATTCTGCGCTGTGTGGCTTCTTTATGACGCCTGATTTCATCTGAAGATTCTAGCAATAATGCAGGCACCTCTTTTGGCTTTCCGGCCAAATCTAAAGCGACAAACGTTAAGTAAGCAGATGAAGTATGAAATGATTCCCCGGTCCGAGGATTTTCCGCATCAACACGGACGCCGACTTCCATGGAAGTTCTAGAGACAAAATTAACACTTGCTTTGAGATTTACAACCCAGCCCATAAAAACTGGAGCAACAAAATGGAGTTGATCAATACTTGCAGTGACAACGTCTGAATTTGAGTGTCTTTGCGCTGCAATGGCTGCGGCGATATCTATCCAGGAGACGACCGTGCCGCCAAAAATAGTTCCTCGAGCATTAATATGCGAAGGCAAAACAAGCTGTGTCATCACAACCTGAGATGCCTTCACACTTTTTGAAATCTGAGTGCTAATTAAAGCCCCATCGCACCCATGTCAGAATTCCCTGAGCGGCCAATACCGTTCTGAGCTCCTGGCAAGGTCGTGATAGTTGCACTTCCTGTTGGAATTGCCTGCTGCGTAGCAACTGGCGATTTAAAAGAAGCCCCAGCTGCGATATTGGCATTGGCTTCCTGCCGAGCTTCGCTTTCGACGAATCCCAAATGAGGAAGACACCAAACAATCAACTGAGCTCGTGATTTCACGCTCATTTTCTTATAAATGTTCGTGAGGTGAAACTTCACGGTTTTTTCAGTAACAAAAAGCTGATTCGCAACTTCCTTGTTGGACAGGCCTTTGGAAACAAGTTCCGCAACCTCAGCCTCACGATTAGACAAACCTTTTTGTATTAGGACATCTCTGAGCATCCTTGCTCCCTTCCGCTAAATTGTTGACCAATGAGTCATATTATTTTTTGCATATCGCCTTAGCAGTAAGACTGGACGTTGAATTCTTTCGGTTAATTCTTCATGATTTAGATAAAATTTGGCGAACTACTTGTCACTTCCAAAGCTTTATCACACCCTCAAGACCCAACCGACGTCTAACCCCCCGTTTTCTCGACCACTCCGACAACACCACCTGTCTTAAGTCTGACAATATTTTTTATTAAAAGCAAGAGACCCAGACTCGAGTTTTTTAAAACTAGACCGAAGAGTCATTAGATTTTAACTCTTGAAGGAGAATCTATGTTTCCAACGACGACAAAATTCCTTGTAATAGATGACTTCGCAACCATGCGCAAAATTATCAAAAAAACTCTTAATGAGTTGGGATATACTCTCATTGAAGAAGCCGACGATGGCGCCACAGCTTGGCCGCTGATTGAAGCAGCCCACGCAAAAGGCGAGCCCTACGGGTTCATCATTTCAGACTGGAATATGCCAAAAATGGCTGGCATTGACCTCCTGAAGCAATGTCGCGCTGAGGACAAATATAAAGGAGTCCCATTTATGTTAGTCACTGCCGAGAGCGAACAGAAACAGATTCTGGAGGCTGCCAAGGCTGGAGTGTCAGACTATGTAGTCAAACCATTTAATTCGGCAACGCTCAAACAGAAGATGGAAAAAGTCTGGGCCAAGTTTTCTCAAACAGCGAAAGTCGCTTAAGATCACCCTCAATAAATAAAAGGAATCAATTATGTCGGCAGCTCAAGTGATTCAGAACCCCCTCCTCGATAAAAAGCTAATCAATGCCTTTATTGATGGGGTCAAGATGACGCTCTCTACGATGGCTCAAACTAATACGGTTTGCGGAAAGCCCTTTATCGAAACTGATTTTAAACTCCGGGGCGATATAGCCGGAATGGTGGGAATGGTTGCTCCCCCAATGAAGGGCACCTTAATCATCTCTTTCCCAAAAGAATCTATCTTTCTGATTATAAAAAATATGATTGGCGAAGAATATACTGAAATCACCACTGACGTTTCCGATGCGGTGGGAGAACTCACAAATATGATTTATGGAAGCGCAAAAACCTCACTCAATCAAATGGGGTATAATTTTGAAATGGCGATTCCAACAATTGTCAGGGGCGATTTTGTGATCAGCAAAACTCAGGTTGCTGCAACTCTTGTGATACCCTTCCAACTCGAAAACAAAAGTGAATTTTATATCGAAATTACGGTGAGTTAGATGTGAAGTTAAAACCAAAACCCCAAGTTTTAGCTGCAAATGTTCAAGATAAAACGCGGGCTTTTTTGGAATCTCTATTTATCGATCTTAAGTGTTACGAACTAAGAACCGCAGCAAATCATAATCAGATTCTCGAAAATCCAGAGGAAGGCCTAAATCCAATTCTCTTAATTGTGGATGGACAATCTGAAGTCAATCAAGCCGCCGAATGGGTGCAAGTTCTAAAAATGACCTACCCTGTCCCGTTAATTGTGATTCATGGCCCCGAAAATCCGATTGATTTCTCGCTTTTTCGAAAAAATGGCGCAGATCATCTGATTCACTTTCATTATGATCGGGAATTTATTGTGGACCTTATCCTCTCACTCGCGCCTGCTGATTTTCAAGACGAGGTTCCCCTCGCCGCCCTGAACTCTATTGACTATAATGAAATTCACCCAGACATGGAAACCAATTTTGATGTCTATGTCCACCTCCCAGGGAACCAAAGGACGATTTTACTTCGCAGAACCGGGAGTTTGATCGAAGAAAAGACTCTTAAGAAAATCAAAGATTCAAAGCAAAATCTATACTTCAAGAAAACAGAGACAAAGAAATTTCTAGAATACGCAAGAACCGCCGTCACTATGCATGACTCAGTTCAAATTGTCGCCATGACTGAAAAACTAATCAAGTCAAAGAAAATAATTTTTGACATTATGGCCGAGTTTTTCAATACGGAAACGAATAACTTCGAAATCGGAAAAACCATCCTCGATCGTTGCCGAAAAATCGTCGGTGAATACGACATTCTGGTTCCTCGATCTCCCAGGGAGGCCTTTGACCGAATTGCTCTTCTTTCTGGCCAGGTCCGCAGTTTTTATCAGGATGCAATTTACACTGCCAATTTTTCTGCCTTGATTGGACAAATTATAGGCCTGAATTCTGAAGAGATTGAAACGATGGCCTTAGCAGGCTTACTTCATAATATAGGACTCGCTGCTGTTCCAGAATATCAGCCCGGCGATGATTGGGAGAACCTCAGTGGCGAAGCCAGAACTCGATATCTGACCTACCCAGAGAGATCAGTCAATATGGTCAAAAGTCAGCGAGTTCCCCTTCCTCCAGAAGTGTCCACAGCCATTCTTCAGCACCGCGAGCTCCCAAATGGAACTGGCTTTCCAAATCGTCTCAAATCCTATCAAATAAGCCAAACCGCAAAGATCCTGGCCATCGCCTTCCGAATCCAAGAAATGACCGGACTCGTAAAAAATCAATCCCGCTATACTTTTAAAGTTGCAATGGAAACTCTCAAAAGTGAAATCAAAGAAGGTCAAAGCCCGCATGATATGGTTCTCCTCATGCAAATACTGAAAACTGCCGGCGCATAAAACCAGTTACCCCTCGAGCTCAATTTCTAGATAATTATCTCGATAAGATAAACTTGCCAAAGCCGAACCTGCCCGCTCAAGCCCCGAGAACAAAAAAAACAAGACAAAAAAACCCCCGAGGATCCAACGAATTTGTGGACGACGATGAAAAGAATTTCCGCTTTCTGCTATAGAAACCACCCGAGTTCTCGCCCATAAATCAATCCAATGACTGCGATCATAACGAAAAAAAGTGTCCCATGAAGGGCCCAGCCCACAAAAAAAGATAGCTCACTGACAAGGGCTCGAAAATAACACTGCGTGAGCTCCAACGGAGCGTCTGGATGATCCCGATTCACGACCCTCAAATTAAACAAATACTTTCCAAGGGTCGACCTAAAAAAGTAATAGCTTAAACCCTCGTAACTTAAACGAACAAGAACAAAATATACCACCCAAACCAAATGAATACGAACAGTCCCTTCCTCAAAAACACACCTCGAAAGATCTGAAACCAAAATGGAAACTCAAGGACAAATCTCAAAACCTGATCGACTAATCGAGCCCAAAGCCTCTGGCTCGTCCGTGGAATTGTCGCCGATGCCTTCATCATCCACCTCCCCGCTTGACAAGCCAAGCCAATGCTTCTTCTCGATGAGTCCAGCTGTTCTCAATCTGCTGTTGAAAAGCAAGGTCTAACACATTCTTTCGCTCTGTCAGAGGAATTGAAGATGGCAGGTCTTCGCCACGCAAAAGGCGCGGGGGAAACACCTGGTCCAAGCCTCTTCTCTGATAGGCTAACTTGAGTTCTGAAAGCCAAGTGCCATGACTTGCTTTGGCAGGATCGATCGTCGCCAAGGTTACCGCCCATTGAAACTCAGCCTCTGCAAAGGTCACAAGCTTTTTTCCAAGATTCCAGGCGGCAATAGTCTCAAGTGAATTCAAATAGTACAGACATTTTTGAATAAACCTTTGAGCCTCTCGAGAAAGCTTATAGAGCTTCATCTGACCTTCCAAAAAATCACGATTTAGGCATCGCTCGCCAAAAGCTGCAAAAAATCTCGCCCAAATCTGATTGTCCTGATGAATAGATCCATCACGACTGACTTCAGATGCCTTCGCAAACGGGTTCCGAAAAAGGGATGGGGTTTTTTTATAGATTTTATCTAACTCAGGATCCAAAGCCATGAACAATCCTGATTCATGGAGTTTTGAAAATCCAATTCCATAATTTTCCGCTTTAAGAATTTTGAACATTTCATCCCGAATTCGTTCCCGACTCACTGACTGGACAAGAGCCGCCAGTTCCTTCAGGGCCTCCCATGTGTCCATCTCAATCTCAAATCCAAGTTCTGCAGCAAAGCGAACAGCTCGCAAAAGCCTTAAATGATCCTCCTGAAATCGAAGCGTCGGACGACCAACACAACGGATGAGTCTCAAATCAATATCCTCTTGACCCTTCACGTAATCAAAAATCTTTTTGGAAACTGGATCATAGAACATGGCATTGATCGTAAAATCTCGTCTCAATGCATCCTCAACTGCCGTTGAAAATTGAATTGTTTGAGGGCGCCTACCATCACAATATTTCCCATCAAAACGAAAACTAGCGACCTCAATTTCCGAATTGTCGCCAAGAACGCGGACAACCCCAAAAGCTTTACCAACTGTCACTGTTTTGGGAAAAAATTCTTCCACCTTGGAAGGCTCAGCCGATGTCGCGATATCCAAATCCTTGGGAGCTCTCGCCAAGAGGGCATCCCGCACACAGCCCCCGGCAAGGACTGCTTCAAAGCCATGACTCCTTAAGACTGTAATAATCTCAAGTGCCAAGGACCACCCAGGATGATTTTTAAGAACTTCATCTTTTACTTCCATTCGAGTTAGTGTACCTTAGTTTTCCTGGAGGAAGAACAATAAAAGATCTAGATTGGATTATCGCAAAACTTCCAGAGCTGGGTTTTTCTCATTTTGGCCTGGCCACTCTTGAAAAACCCTTAAGCTTTTCCCATTATCAATCATGGTTGGATCACGACTATCATGGAGATATGGAGTATCTCAAAAAGCAGGCGCCCCAGAAAGAAAATCCTCAAGTCGCTTGGACTCAGGCTCAATCGGCGTTTGTTTTTGCGGCTCCCTATCTGCCCCACCCAGAAGGTCCAGCTTTTTTAAAGCGGCTCGGGTGGCCTTGTACGCCCAGGGCGCAGACTATCATTTTTGGTTTAAAAAGAAACTCGCAGAAATAATAACAACACTTCAAGATCAATTTCCTGATGACACTTTTTTGGCCCTCACTGATTCTGCCCCCCTGATGGAGAGGGATTTGGCCTATCGAGCTGGCCTGGGATGGATCGGCAAAAACACCTGCTTGATCCATCCGAAAGAAGGCAGTTTATTTCTGCTTGGAGAGATCCTCACAAGCCTGAAAGTTTCCGTCACTCCTGCTCCTCTCCCCGACTTCTGTGGGACCTGCCAACGTTGTGTTGAGCATTGTCCCACTCAGGCCATTTCTCAGGCTCGGTCCTGGATGCACGAAAATGCATTTCCTATTGGACTATCGAGTCTCGAAAGATTCCGCCCGAGGAACTCCGCGCAAAATTTGGAGATTGGCTCTTTGGCTGCGATGTCTGTCAGACCATTTGCCCATGGAATCAGAAAGTTTTTGGAAAACAAATGACTCTTGCCCCGGCAGAAGCTCCGCCCCTAGAGGCCCTGCAAACTCTGCAAACAGAGCTTCGCTGGATCCTTAACTCCAGTGGAAAACAAATAGAAAGATCCCTTAAAGGCAGCCCCCTGCTCCGGGCAGGCCCCTTTGGACTTAAACGAAATGCCTTGATTGTTATCGCCAACCGACAGATTCACCCTCTACGTGATGAGGTCCAGAAATACCTCTCCCACGAACGATTAGGCTCTTTGGCTCAATGGACGCCATTAAAAATCCAGGAACTAGAACCACCTTAGGCCCTAACCGAAATGCTATTTTTGAAATGTCGGAGTTCAACTATTGATATCCATTAACTCGTCGATGCCACCTTGATCGAGGGCGTTTGTATGGCCAACGCTGGCGCGAATTTCAGTCGAAAATTCGTTAGAGATCCAACGAAGTCTTTCAATAAATGTGCTGGGGAATTTTTTCTTCAATTCAACTAAGGGCAAATCAAGATGATCAAGGATCGTGTCCAAGGTTTCAGTGGCGTCCAACAGAAAAGCCACGCAAATATCATAAAATTGCGGATTACTCTGAATCTGTGAGGCCTTGTATCCCACCGCCTTACACAAAGCCGTGTAGTCCGCAACCAAGTGCAAGGGGTCGTCGGGCCCGACCATCAGGGCTAGGTTTTTTGCCCCCCCCATAATCCGATCAACATGGTTACCGTAGTCACCCAATCTAGCGACTGCAGAGAAGTCCCCTTCTAGCCCTTCGAGGAGTTCGATCATTCCAGTGATCAAGCCTTTTGACTCTACAACGAATTCGTTTAAAATTTCTTTATCAAGATCAGACATTGTTAAAGACTAACCGGAATCTGGCACAAAGCGCAAGCAGGAGCACAAGAAAAATGGATTATGTTTCACTCAGAGTGAGCACCCTGCGAGGGGATCAAAAAATATCCTTCAATGTCTATGTTAAGATTAACGAAAAAATGGTTCTGTATCTACGTCGAGGAGATAGCTTTGAAGGACCTCGACTTCAACGCCTGAAGGAGAAAAAACTAAAGAAAATGTTTATTCTCACAGAAGATGAAACCCACTATAGAGACTATCTCCATAACAATATAGAGCTGGCCTATGATAATAAGTCAGGAAAAGACATTTCTGTCAGGTCAGAAATAGTCCATGGACAGCAACAGGCCAACGTGGAAGAAGTCTTTGAAAAGCCTGAAGATGCTGTCGCCTACCAAAATACTAAGACGATGGCTGGTAAGTATGTCCAATTTTTGCTTTCCAATTCGACAGCAGTCTCATCAGTCATGAATATGGAAAACGTGGATAAAAACCTAGCCCATCATGGTGTTTCTGTTTCGACGCTGGCAGTGGCCCTGGCTGACAAGCTCAAAACAGTGTCGTCAGAGCATACTCAGATTCTAGCCCTCGGAGCCCTTCTGCATGATCTTGGCCACCTTGAAAATCAAGCTTGATTACTATTCCACGCAACGAGATGACCGCAGAACAACTTACGACTTACTTAAACACCCCACCGTTGGGCGGATCGAGTTCGGGATTTGAAGCACTTTGACAATCAAGTCATTCCGAATCATTCGAGAACATGAGGAATGTATCGACGGGAGTGGTTTTCCAAATAAATTGATTGAAAAAAAACAAGACCCTCTCAGCGTGATTGTTGCCACTTGTAACGCGTTGGATCGAATGATCAGCTTTGAAAATGTTCCCCGCTCTGAAGTCAAAAAGAAAATTATGGTCGACCGAATCGGGAAGCACCCGTTGGTTCATATCCAACACTTAGGAGAAATTATTAAAGATCTACTTAAATAAAAGGCCCCAATCGGGGCCTTGAAAACAGAACTTTAAGAACTCCGTAACCTAAAACATGAAACCAAGTCGAATCTGTGGATACATATTAGTCGTCGTATATTTATAGGCGGCATCAGTGGTCCCATCATTGAAGTTCGTTGTAGGACACAGTTCTGTAGGTCATCAAAACCCCGACTGAAAATTCCCAGCCACGTTCATTTGATAACCAAAATCAGCCTGAATTCCAGAGCCCTTTGTCCATTTCGCTCCGGCGCATTCTAATTTCTCAAAACTAGCTGACAAGATATAACTTCCAACGACAAATAACCCGTTGGGCGCCATATAGCCAACCGAGGGCCATAGCCTGAATAAGCAGCGTAGTGGTTACGCCGGCCGTCGTTGTTGAATAGTTATCCAATCCATAAAGAAATCCAAGATAAAGCCCATTGCTCATTGCATAGCCAATGTTCAAGTCAATGGAAGTCTCAGCACCTTTGGCTGTCGTTGCCGCGGCTGGGGTTTGTTCTGCGTAATCTCCTGGGTGGCGTAGTACAAATTCAAAGCCGTAACAACCCCACTTCCCCCACCCTTAGCTAAAACCGGGCTTGAAGCGAAAAATACAGAAGCAACCCCAGCAACCACAACGCCCCGAATTCCCCTAGTCAGTACCTTTGTAAGCATATTCTGTAACTTCATAATAACTCCCTTTTTATGGCTGAACTCTCGTTCAGCTGTTTAGTTTCAACTTTCCTTGTTCGAATCCTCTTGAGCAGCTCTTGAAAAAAATTATACGCCGAACCAGACATTTGAAAAGGAATTTCTTTTTTTGAAAGTTTGGTCCAAGATCGAGCCAACGTTAAGTCCTTGCCGAATTATAGTACGACCTTCACCAGGAGATGTCGCTTATGGTCCACAGCACAAACCGAGACACCGATGCCCATCAACCACTCACGAGTTATCAAAAACCACTCAAACTTGAAGAGCTCACATGGCCCAAAGTGGAGCAATATCTGCAAAAATCAAGGAAGATTGTTTGGCCCATGGGCTCCACGGAGCAACACGGGCCTTCTGGAATTCTGGGAATTGATTTTCTTTCTTCCCTTAAAATCGCCGAGGCTGTTTCTGGGCTGACCCAAGTCATGATGGCACCGGTCCTACCCTTCGGAATGGCGGTTCATCACATGGACTTTGCCGGAACCATGACTTTGACTCCGGCGACCTATTTGCAAGTGTTAACCGAACTATTTCAAAGTTTGTTTAAGCATGGTTTCACTGAAATCTTCGTCATTAACGGGCATGGCGGAAACATTGCCCCAATAACCTCTGCCTTGAGTCAATGCAAACAGAAAGAAGAAACTCAGGTTCTCAAATTGATTAATTGGTGGATCTTGCCTGAAGTCATAGCCTACGAGAAGCAAGTCTTTGGAAACGAAAATGGCTTCCATGCAACCTGTGGTGAAATCTCCGTGACCAGATATACCCACCCTGAAGCATACCAGGATGTGCTCTTTGAGCGACTGCCCCTCACAGCAAATGCCCCTCACTGGCCAATGAGTCCCCGGGAGTTCAGAGCCCATTACCCAGCTGGGAATATGGGATCTCAGCCAATATTATCTTCTGCAGAACACGGTGAGAAGATTTTCTCAATCGCCACGGCCGCCATTCAAAAGATCGTGCTCCCGTGAAAAATTTTTTTGCACCTTCGGCCTCGTCTGTTTTCACCTCACGAGGGGATTCTCTTGACCCTCGGCTCGGAGATTTCCGTGTCACTGATTGGCAGTCTTCGGATTTTTTGCTCTGGGGTTATCCTGATGACGAGGGAATTCGCCTTGGCGGCGGACGCCCCGGGGCCGAAGCTGCCCCTCAGGGTATTCGAGAAATTTTCTACAAGATGACGCCCCCCTTAACAGAAACCTCAAAGTGGAAACTCTTCGACGGTGGAGACCTTAAAAAAGATCTCCCTCTAGCCGACCGTCACGAGGTCGCCCGCAAATTTGCAGCCCAGCAAACAAAATCAAATAAGAAATGGCTGACCCTCGGCGGGGGACACGACTATGGGTACAGTGACGGCGCAGGCTTTCTTGAGAGTCAACTTGAGTCAAACCAGCGCCCGGTTATTTTGAATTTTGACGCCCATCTGGACGTGCGCCCCCTTGATCGAGGGCTAACAAGCGGAACGCCGTTTTTTCGAATACTTCAAGAGTTTAAAGGTCAATTCGATTTTGTAGAAATTGGCATTCAACAGCAGTGCAATGCAAGAGCCCACTTGGACTTTGTAAAGTCCCAGGGGTGCCAAGTTCTGTTTTTAGAAACTTTGCGCCTGCAAGGATTCTTACCGAGCCTAAAGGCTGCATTGCTTCCGTTTGCCGGTCGCCCGACTTTTTTGAGTGTTGATATTGATGCCTTTGCAAGCTCGGAGGCTCCGGGCTGCTCTCAATCTTGGCCTGGAGGGCTCACTTCCCTGGAATTTTTCGCAGGTCTTAAATGGATGCAATCACATTTGAAAATTCAGGCTCTGGGCCTCTATGAGGTTTCCCCACCTCTTGACGTGGGCCTACAAACGCAGCGCTTGGCCGCTCTCATTATGTTTGAATTTCTTCGGGGGGCCCGACAATGACCCGTGGATTCGGAAGCGATAATCATGCCCCAGTCCACCCCAGCATTCTGGCCTCCCTTGAAACAGTCAACGAGGGTCATTCTCCAAGCTATGGGACAGACCCAATCACACAGCAGGCTGTGGAGGCCTTTCAACATCATTTTGGGCCTCAAGCCCAGGTCCACTTTGTTTTCAATGGCACGGCGGCCAACGTGCTCGCCCTACAAACGCTGACCTCTGGTTATCAATCGATCCTATGTTCAGATGTCGCCCACATCCATGTCGATGAGTGCGCAGCTCCCGAATTCGCAGCTCACGTGAAACTGCTCCCCAGACCTAGCCTCCAGGGAAAGATGCAGTTTTCAGATCTACAGTCCTCGCTGATTCGTCGAGGGGATCAACACTTCTCCCAAATTAAAGCCATTTCGTTAACTCAACCAACGGAAGTTGGAACGACCTACTCGCTGGCAGAGATTCAGCAAATTTCCGAGTGGGCCCATGCCAATCAATTGTATGTTCATATGGATGGAGCACGCCTAGCTAATGCAGTGATCTCATTGAAAACCACTTTTCGCAAACTCTGCACAGACTTGCAGATTGATGTTGTTTCCTTCGGGGGCACCAAAAACGGACTCATGATGGGCGAGGCCGTGATCATCCTTAATCCAAAACTTGGCGAGCACTTCAAGTATCGCCGCAAACAGCTTGGACAATTGCCCTCAAAAACCAGATACATTGCTTGTCAGTTTTTAAGTTACTTCAAGAATGATCTCTGGCTCGAAATTGGAACCCATGCTTTAGCCATGGCCCAACAGTTGAGATCCTCAGTTCTTGAAATTCCAGAAGTCATTGTGACAATGCCAACCGACTCAAATGCAGTTTTTGCAAAAATTCCCAAGGAATGGCTGCGCCCTTTACGTGAAAAGTATTTCTTCTATGTCTGGAATGAAGTCACCCTTGAATGCCGATGGATGACCAGTTGGGACACGCGAGAGGAGGACGTCATCGGCTTCTGTCGCGCCATGAGGGAGCTCTCGAAGTAGACTGCGAACCAAACTCCGATCTAGCCCCGGCCTAGACCAAGGCCCTCGCTTTAATTTCCGCAATATAATCAGCCGGCAAGCCCGATTGTTCTGCGCCTCTTACCAAGGCTGCAATAAACCGAGGGCTGATAGCACCCTGGGTGCTGGCTCGATTTGGAGAGGTCGTAAAAGCTGTCGCTTCAACTTCCTTCCCGTCCACGACAACACGAACCGTTCGCTCAATGGACATCCCTGTCACAACCCCTTCTTTGTGCTGGACAACTGGCCAATTCACAGCAGGGATTTCAAAAAGTCTCCCGAAAACCCTGGCTCCGGGACGATCTGCAAGGCCTGCCACTCGACCGCCCCACCAACGAGATGGAAAATCAAAAATCAGGTCCACGTCCTTAGCTTCAGCAATCTGCCCTTCTGGCAGTATGAAGAACTCATAACTATGTTCTTCCCGCCACTTCTCGAACTCCACCCGGTCAAGAACCCCCGAATAGGCAAAATAAAGCCTTGGCTGAGTGTCAACAATAGCCTCGCGGGCCTTCATGACTTGTGTGTAGTGAGCATCCATTTCTTGAGCCTCCAAATTTTTTTATTTACTTTTTTATTTACTTTTTTGAAACTTTTTCTAAAATTTCCGCCGCGTGTCCGTCTGCCTTTACGCCTCTGTATTCGCCAATGAGTTGCCCTTTTCATCTAGAACAAAAGTGCTGCGTTCAATTCCCAAGACTTTCTTCCCGTACATATTCTTCTCTTTGATAACTTGAAAAAGACGACAAGCTCTCTCGTCAACATCGGATAAGAGTTCAAACTGAAACCCATACTTACAGGCAAACTTATCATGGGATGCCACAGAATCCCTCGAAATTCCAAACACTCGAGTCTGAGCCTGTTCAAAACGTGGCAAGAGTTGATTGAATTGCTGACCTTCAATTGTACATCCGGGAGTATCATCTTTTGGATAAAAATAGAGAACTACTTTATGACCATGCTGAGAGCCTAGGGAGAAGTCGACTCCTTCGAATTTTTCAAAACAATTTCTGGTACAACCTGCCCCAAAGCTACGGACGGGTTCTTGCCTGCCCCCGCAGAAATAACTTTCTTAGATATTTTTTTGGCAATTTTCTTGGTTACTTTTTTGGTTACCTTTTTGGTTACTTTCTTAGTAATTTTCTTGCTGACTTTTCTTGCCATACCCAAATCCTCCAAATTTTCCAAATCTCTTGATTCAATTTTGGGAAACTATCATCGCCCCTGTGGCTTGTCACTGGATTCAATCATCTCGGGTTCAGATTGCTTAATGACAGGGTGAACATGAGGATTTTCATCCGCCTCTGCCTCCGAAAGAGCACCAGGAGGCGCAACAGGTGGCGCTGCTTCTGGCGAAACAATGCCCTCGGCGACCGGGGGGGTGAACTCCTTCAGGGCGGGATCAATCGCTTTTCTTTGATTTTCCTGGGGCAGTTCCATCACCTCAGGAGCCACGGGTTTTGGTACTGGCACTGGCATCGGCACTGGCTTTGGTACATTGACTTCTATCAATCCGGGTGGAGTCGGACGATCTAGCTCGGTTTCATTGACGGTAATAGCACCACTCAGGGGAACTTGGGTCTCGATCTTTCGAAGAGCCACAAACCCTTCGGTGATCTGTCCCTTGAGTGTTAGCAAATTCTTCGAATCCTTTTGGTACTCAAAGGTTTCAAGCTCAACAATTTCCTTATCATTTCGATTTCGCTTATAACTCTTACATTTCAAATTTGAGAGTATCGCCTTCTCGTTCCATCCAAGAACACACTCTATCTTTTATTA
The DNA here is from genome assembly GCA_016713585.1 of Bdellovibrionales bacterium. GTDB lineage: Bacteria > Bdellovibrionota > Bdellovibrionia > Bdellovibrionales > Bdellovibrionaceae > JADJOV01. The sequence continues at coordinate 28,597 of JADJOV010000012.1, forward strand.
AATAATGAAGCCCTAAACCGTAAACATCCACTTGAAATTCAGGATAAATCGTCAACTGGAGGGCGTTAGGTCTTGTGGATTCAAAATCCAAAATAAGAACCGCAGGTTTTCGGCAAGCCTCAAAAAGTTTGCCCTTCATAATCCCTTTGACCGGATCCAAAGTTTCGCCGCGAACCTCAAATTGTTCGCAGGAAAGCACCTTATTTTTCTTTATACTCTTATTTTTTTTCTCAAGTGCACGGAGCAATCGCGAAAAAGATCCTGGCTTGGATTTTGATCTTTGATCCGTTAGAACCCACCAGGCTTCCCTCTCAATGGATTGAGCTTGAGCCAAAACTTTGGCCCAGCGGTTCCAAACCTTCTCCAGTTGGGCCCCTGACGTGCGATTGACTTCAAGCTTCCCAAAAGCAGGAACACATATGGCCAAGTTCGTCAGAATAAACCCACAGAGGAGGGTTTGTTTGAATTCAATTGCCAATTCCACTTCTTTATATATTTTCGTCGACAGTTAGTCGGGCCCTGAACCACTCGACAGCATTAAATTGCCACAACATTGTGATACTTGTCCTACAGCTCAATTCTAATACTGCACCGTATGATAAATCAAGACATTCAAAAGGCCCACAAATCTTTTGAGACACTCAAAGGAATCATTCTAAGGTTTCATTGGGGGGGGGGGGGGCAGTTTTGGGCCCCTCAAAGGCCTTAAACCTTATTTCAAAACAGGTATTGGGGCAATCTGGAATAATTTTAATTGCTGCTTTGTGCTCGTCAAGAATTCCTCTGCATATGGATAGGCCAAGTCCAGTCCCTTCGCCGACCTTCTTAGTCGTAAAAAAGGGCTCAAACAACCTTTCGCGGATATTTTCAGGGATTCCAGGCCCGGAGTCAGTAATTCTCAGGATCACAATCCCTTGGTCTTCATGGATAGAAACGTTGACCCACTTATCGCTCGTCGCCTTTACGGCATCAATTGCATTAACTATTAAATTCACGAGGACTTGCTCAATCTCAATTTCATCACACAAAATGATAGATTCTGATTTTTCGTTCAGAGTGATAGGTGTATCATGTCGTCTCGATTTATTCTCAGTGAGAACCAAGACCTCTTTGACGATGGAATTTAGAGAGAAAGGTGATAAGTTGGACTTCTCCCCTGATCTAGAGAATTTTTTGAGGCCGCTGACAATTTTAGAAATACGCGCGCAGGCTTTCTTAATCGATTCAATTTTCAATTTTATTTTTTCTGGATTGTCGAGACACCGAGAGAGGACACTGACTGAGCCAGCGATAATGGCAAGGGGATTATTTATTTCATGTGCAATTCCAGCGCTCATCTCACCCAAAGACACCAATTTTGCGTTCTTAACGCTTTTGGCCCGTTCAAGCTCAAGGTTAAGCTTCATTTGGTACTCTTCCGTTATATCATTGGAAATTCCAATCAGAAGATGGGGGTCACCATTTTGGTCAAATGTAGGAACCTTGTAGGTTTGAAGTATTCGCTTTCCGCGTGGAGTGTCGATCGCCTCCTGGTCGATTCGAAGAACAGTTTTGCTTTCAAAGACCTGCCTATCCTTTGATGTAAAAAAGTCAGCCTGTTCTTTTGGGAAAAAATCGTAATCGTTCTTTCCAATTAACTGCTCCGCCTTCACCCCCAGCAGATCTTCTCCGGCTTTATTTAGTAGAGAGAAAGCCAAATCATTCCTATAGTCCTTAACAAAAATCATAGAGTGAACGTTTTGAAGGACTGTCTGAAACAAATTTCCCCGGAGTTTTTCTTGAGTGAGGTCTCTGACAGTCGCCTGAAGATAGCTTTCATGTCCAACGTCAAGACGACTCAAAAGGACATTGCAATTAATAGTTTTACCAGAGAGTGTTTTGTGATCCCACTCAAAGAAGTGACTACCGAAAGTCATTGCCTTGTCGATCATTTCGGGGGCCTTTTCAGAAGAAAGCCTCCCGTCAGGTTGTTTTTCAGGGGACAATTCCCATGGACCGAGATTGAGGAAGGCTTCTTCATGAGGAACTTCGAATAGTTTAAGTGCTGCCGGATTGCAGCTTGTAAATTTCCAGTCTGGCGGAGCCAAGGTCATAATAGAATCCACACATTGTGTAAAAAGGGCATGGAGTCGTGCCCGATCCTCAGCGACCTTTTTTTCAACCGGGTTTTGCTTCCCAATGGACTCTGTTTCACTAGGTCCACCATTCGTTGAACCAATTTCCCCTACCGTATTCTGGTTACGCTTTGTCTTCATCGAACAAGTGATCCTTTCTACCCAAAAAAGGACAATCGGAAGATCCTGGAAATCCATAAGAGGGAATCAATGATTGTGACTACTCAGTATGAATTATTTTGAAGCCCAGATCAAAGGCTGACACTTATACTTTCTACAATATAGACCAAGCCAGACCTTTGATGGGTATACCAATCGACCCAGCCAGACAGAAGGCGCAGGCCATTTTCGCTGGCGCCTTCTGAGGTGGGGTTGGCAATAAACCATTTATGACTTGAGAATGTAATCCACGACAACCCGCACTCTTGCGCTTTTAATAATGTACGGATGGGCGACAAGCCAAAGAGGCGTTGTGATAGGCTCAACAACATTTATTTGAATAAGCTCAGGGTCCCGATCTTCAAAAAAGGTTGGGAGTATCCCCCACCCCAGTCCAGCTTGAATTGAATAAAAGACCGAGCTCCAAGCGGCGGATCGAAGGGAATATCGAATATGGGGCTCCAATTTTTGCAAAGCTTAAATTCGAAGTCACTAGTCGCTCGTGCAACCAGTCCACAAAAGGAAAACTCTTGAGTTGCTCGAGGTGTTGAGGCTTTTCCTTCCTTGGAGTAATTTGGGGTGCATAAAAAGTCCCAAAGTCATCTCACCCGTTTTCGAACAATGAGATCCCGTTGAGAAGGTCTGACCAATCGTAAGGCAATATCGGCATCTCGTTTAGCTAAGTTGACCACTTCAGCACCAGTTAAAAACTCTATCTCGATTTCGGGATTTTCAATCATGAGATTGGATAGACGAGGAATATACACTTTGAACCGTGAAACGTTGAATTTGAACCAATCTCTACTTCGCTGGTATTGGTTATGCGGGAGGAGGTTCTGCAAATCGCAAGAAATGATATCTGAAACCTGAGATGTGAAGAAAAGTAGATCGGGTAGACCCAGCCATTACTGACTGGGTCCCACCACAAAACCGTGCTGGCAGATTTCCCGCACACGGCTCTTCAGAAAAGAGGATGTTTACAGCCTGGCGAATGTGCTTAAGTCTTGGTACTGGATCTTAATTTTGGGAAACACCAGCGGGTGTTTATCTAAAATTTCTTGTTACTTGTCCCAAGTGACTCAGCCGTTTTGGCCCCCTCGAGAGAGACTGTCCCAATCCCAGCGAACTTGCTGAGAGAATGAGTGGAGTTTTTGTCCATTACCGGCAATCCCATAGTAGTTGAAGTGACCCATCAAACTGGAGTTGAGGATCTGAACCTGTTCTGCTATGGGTCGGTGTTAATTGTAAAATCTTAGCCTTGATCGCTGCTTTCGCACGACCATATCGCGTATAATTTGTTACAAATACAGTCTTACTGGCTGTTCCACTGCGATTCTTGGCTCGGTAGATTGTGAACCCGAGAAATGTCATTTGCCGACGCTCCTGAGTTTTCGGATGACTCCGTGACCCAAGGTACGTTTGATGAGTCTTCTTTTCAGAGATGCTCAGGCCAAACTGCGCAAGCCTTGCCATGAGCAAGGTTTGCATTGTTGTGACATCAGGCGGCCTTATTGAAGAACAGAGCAAAGTCGTCTGCATAACGCACCAGATTTGCTCGTCCATTAAACTGTTGTTTAATTTTCTTCTCAAAACCATAGGTCCAGAAGTGAAGTGAGAGAGGCTACTCCCTAAACACATGGACAACTTTTCGTTGTCAATCAAGCTATCCTTTGGTAATCACAGGCTTTATTCCAACGGGCCCAAATTGCAGTTGGCAGCGCCGTCCATGACCGACCAGCGCCTTGTTCCAAGGAAGTTCAGCATGTCAAAAACATTAAAGAGGCTATGGACGGTTCGTATCGAAGGCCTCTGCAAAAGCGATCGAGACGAAAGACCACCAAAGCATTCGAAATCATTCTCCCAGAAATTCAAAGAACAACACAAAAATCAGAGGTAAAACCCAGAAAAAAACCACAGCGATCTGGCGCCAGGGTCTCAAGCGACAAGCAAGCCCAAGAAGGAACTATTGAATCACAAATTTCAAGTCTCGAGAACATGGGTCAGGATACCAGATTGAAGAAGATCTTGTTTTTGCAAGGCCGTGGCACGGCAGGGCTGCCGTGAGTCAATCAGATTTTAATTCTATGTCCAGATCGCTTAGCCAGAAAGTAGCTCCAATTGATTCTGGTAGAAGAGTTTAAAACTGGGTGTTGAGATTATGCAAACCGAACAATTTCAACTTCACCTGAAGATCAGTTACTTTTTCAAATTCAAGGAGTTATATCCGAATTTGAGAGAGAAAAAATAATCGAGCGAAGTCGTCGCAGAGGTAAACTTTCTGGCAAGTTTCAGTTTTATCTGGCCTTATGGGTATGTCTATCTCTGCTACCGAATCCGAAGAGTGTCGTTACGAAATTCATCCTGAAGAGGCAACCGTCGTCAAAAAAAGCATTGGGGCTTGTAGACGCAGAAGGCACCCCCAGTCGACAATGTGGGTCACTGGGGGTGATTTGGCTCATGTTGAAAAATCCCTACGGAAAGGCAGCCCATCGAAAGACTCAGTTGTCGAAGGCCCCGAGCCCACTAAATTAGCTCAGGACATGGCTTCTATCCAAAGAAACCAAAATAAATTGATCGTGACCCGAAAGACTGGATGGATTTTGAAAGCAAAGCGCAGCTTCAAGTAAAAAGTTATCGCCGCGAAATAATAAACGTTATCGTCTTCCTTTGCAAAGAATGCGGCTATTCAATCTATGGTAAAGCCCACTTCCAACTCCAAATACAAAAGGCTCTATTACCGCTGCATGGGTCAAGACGGCCACAGATGGTCCACAGGACGCGTTTGTTCATCTCATCCAGTTAGAGTTGAGGGTTTTAGATGAGCTTGTCTGGCAGCAAGTCCAAACCCTCATTGAACAACCCGAAATCGTCGTTAAAGAATATACTCGGCGAATGGACGCTGAAAAAAAGAAGACTCAATTAGACTTCTTAGCAAGAAGAAAAAGGAAATCCGCATGCAAGAGCAGCAAAAGGAAAGATTGTTGATCTTTACAACCCGCTTTAGGCTGAAGTCGAAGGAAAACTCTTCGATTGCGAATTACAAAACTGAATAACGAATGCCCTTTTGAATCAAGAGGAAAAACAAAGCAACAGTGTCTGCAGCTTGAACAGTTCGAGGATTTTAAGAAAAAGATGAATTTAAACCTACCAAATTTGAAGTTCGAAGAAAAAGCAACTTGTTCGTCTTTTGGTCAGCGAGGTCGTTGTTGATGTCAAAATCAAGATGTTAACGTTAACACGTGGTGCCGGTTCAGAAAAATGTTCCATTGTGTTTAGGGAGTAACCGAACCTCCTTGCGGAGTTCCTTTTCCTCCCTGCAATTTCTGCCATGCGCGGCACTCAGCCAAGCCTCGATCAGTTTGAGCACTCGCTCGTCTCCGATCCGAAGTCTCAAAATTTCTTAAGCCATTCATGGCTTAAGCTTCCAAAGAAATCCTGAATATCCACCTCGAGAACATATTCAGCCTTCCTGCGGTAGAGAATCTCATTGATCGTGGCTAGGGCATGATGGCAGCTTAATCCTGGCCGAAATCCGAAGGACGACTTGAGGAAGTCCTGTTCGTAAATCTCGTTCAGAATTCTGCTCATCGCTGCTTGAATAGCCCGGTCAATGACCGCAGGGATACCAAGAGGACGCTTCTTTCCGTCAGCCTTTGGGATATACACCCTTCTCACAGCTGGTGCTTCGTAGCGACCCTCATGGATTTGCCTCAGGATTGGCGGAAGAAGCCAAGAGAGATTCTCTCTGGCTTGTTCGACCGTCATACCATCTATGCCGACGGCACTGGATTTTGGAATTTTATTTAAACATTCCTCAACCAATTCGTAGGTCAAATGATGAAGCAAACTGTTAAATTGTTCTTTCGGATTCTTCCTGGCTCTTGCTGCAATAGCTGCTCGCCGAGAGACCGGGTCTTGTTTAAATCCGCCACTGTGTTCGGATGTATTCCCCACCTCGGAGTGTGGCCCCTGTTTCTTCACTTGCAACTTCTCCTTTCTGCGACACCCTTCGCTCCCCGATCATTACTCGGTTCACCGCTACTATGATGTCGTCTGAATTCCTGTGACTTCTCATCTCGGCTTCTCGCTTTGGAGACTTCTGGCTTCGTGCCAGTAAACCACAGGACCTCCCACGTTTATGAAAGTGCCTTTATGAACATGCCGGAGCCTGCGCCCCCGGTAGCTAGAGATAAGCTCGCCCCGTAGCGCTCATCCACTTTTCGTCTTCTCCACCTTATCTAATGGATCGACAGCTACAAGTTATACCCTTTCGGGGTTTACGCCCATTCATCTCACCGATTCGGCCTGTTCACTCGACGATCTTCCGCTCTGATGAGTCGGTTACCCTTCACACCAGGAAGACGTCTTCACCTTGATTGGCTAGATTTTAAGGTTGTGACTTTTACATTTCACACGCTCCTTTCACACTTTGCGTGGCGCACGATAAGAAGTATAAAGCACCTACTCTAGTGAACTCAATTATATAGAACGCCTGGTCAATTCTGCGGGAAGTTGGTTTCCAGCTAATTCTGCTCAATTTTTTTGAGTTTTTGATGATACGTTTTAGATTGATGGACTGCTTATGAGATTTTATATCGATTTTTTCTCATTGGATTTGTTTTTCTGTTTAGGAGTCCCGTCAACTCGTGGATTTCGAATCTGAGGGTTCCAAGAAAGCTCATGAGTCGTGTGTCTTGGTCTAATCATAATCAGTGAAGGCTTGGATGAAGTCGTCATCTTTTACGATGATACCGTTTTTCTCAAGATATTTGGCGACTCTGTGGGCGATGGTCTTAACCAGTCCTTCTAGCTCTGGGACAGTTGGTGGTGCAGTTTTGTGAAAGTCCTTTGGGATCTTATCGGCATTGAGTTCATAAGCCCCATCGATCAGAAGTTGATGGAGGTGGACATTGACGTTGCACGCGCCCCCGAGAAGTATTCCTGGATCAACATACTGATTTTCGCATTGGCTGTAGTTTCCTATATTTTTTATCAATCAGGCAAGTTAATGTGTCGTATCGACGACACAACATGATGAACTCAGATTTTCTTAAAAAGATTGAATCCTTTCTTCCACTTATCATTAGTGCAATCCTTGCCTATATTCTTCAATGGAAGGTGGCCGATCTAATTTGGGGAACCTGGGTAGGGAGTCTCTTTTGGTTGGCCTGCTTGTAATTGCTGGATCCTTCGTTCTTATTATTCGGAATATTTTTAAAGCGAGATTTCAAGAACCTCCTACGCTGCCGGCCTTGTTTTCGTTTATTGTTTTTGGTGCACTAGGGTTTTACGTGTATACTTTCTTTCATTTAGTCTTAGCGATGATACTTTCTAAATTTTCTGCTTTTTCACATGAGATTCCTTTTCAACCAAACCCAAAATTTGTTTTAGATCTTGCCAAGATCTATTGGCAAGAGACAGTCATCATGTTTTATTTTACGATTTCATATTTGTATCAAAGCCTCAAATACCATCAGGAAAGTGGCGATCTGGGACATCTTCTGGATACACAAGCCAAAATGCCAATGTTGATTTTTAGTGGAATGATGTTAAATGTCGTTTTGATCATTGCATTGATTCCGACGGCCATAGTCTTTGGTTTCTTTATCTCTGAAACCAAAATCAATAGCCCATTGTTGGTTTGTCTGTTAATTTTTTGGCTCTTTAGCATAAACCATAAAGTCAGGTCCTATCGCGCAAAACCCCCTAAAACGCCCATCAGAGATTAGGCAGAAACCAAGTTGATTATTGTCCCAAACCTTAACATCTAGAAGACTTTGACCGGTGGCTGGCCGAGGTACAATAGAAAGAGCTCTCTGCGGAAGGTAAGAATCATCGTTTACATAGGCTCATTTTGATCCGACAAATTTTTCGTCGAATACTTCAAGTTTGACAATCTAATGTGATCAAGTCCTTTTAAAATCGCCGTCCGTCGGCAATGCGCTTGCAAGAGCTCAATATATGAAAACAAATCTAAAACCAAATCCAAAGTTTTTTCTAGTTGCGGTTCTCTTGATTTTTAGTCAAGCAGTTCAGGCCGGCACGATTCCCAATATTTTTTTGAGCACAAAAGCTGAGGGCAACGCCGCAGACAAAGTCGAGGAGTTCCGATGGAAAGAGATAAACTATATTGTTCGCCCATTAAATCCTACCACAGATAAGCTTTGTAAATTCTCGCGCCTTAATTGGACGATTGGGTACGAGCTAAGCGGACTGCTGCGTCATTATTTTGTCACAAAAATCCTGAGTCGTTGGCGATATTTTCTAGGGTCGCGGCCAAACTTATTAAACAAAGAAATGCCTTCGCTGACAAAGTTCCATATGGCTGGCGAGAGCCACATAGCAATCATGAATGGCATGCATATTCTGCGCACCTATATCTGCCTATGCTCGAGTTTGTAAACCATATTCAGGCGCGCGGTGATCTTCGCGAAATTAGGATCCTTGAATCCGACCATACTTATTTAAGTTTGGGAAAAGAAATTCTTTCTGGATATCGAAAACTAGATCAAGTACACTCCTCTAATTTGCGAGTGGGTTCTAGGGCAGAGTACTTTTTCTCGAATATGAATTTTTCGGGTCCCGCCGAGTGCGACAAGCTTGGGGACAAATCATCATTGACCAATACAAGCTACCCCGTAAATATGAACTCTATCGTTTTTACTGCGAAAATAATTTATGCGCGTTACCTCCAGCAACTAGGCCCAAGCGCCGCCCGCAACATGGCCAGTGAGAGGGGATTGGTTGCCAAATACATTCGACATCTCGGTCAGAAGGTGTTCAAGGTAGGTGTTGATGACGGATATCTATTTTTATATTGGACTTACAACGATCGATTTAAGAAGGACTGGGAAGACCTGCCTCATGCAAATGCCACAATTAATTTTGTTTTTGAGGCAAAGCGAGCTGCACTGCTGAGCTTAGCTAACGAAAAGTCAGAGCATTGGCCGCTCTGGCTCGGGAACACACTTGCCCGCCTTATTCCAGAACCGGCAGAGGGGGACGATTTGTTTTCGAACAAGGTTTACGGTCCGTCCGTGGGCTCTGATGGGAAAACGATATTTTACCTCGCAATGACAACTGCAACAAACAGTCGGGCCAGGCATCTATACTTTGACTGGGTCGAGCGAAACGGGGTTCTCAACACTCGCTGGTATGAACGTGTCTCTGTGGCTTTCGCTCATTTGACTAGTAAATGACTCTGGGCAAAGTGCCCTTGTGTGTTCATCGCACCATGCACTGTCAGGACATAGGTTACAGTAATTGCACCCCCAACCATCCCCGGGCAGGAGGGCTTTGGCCATCCTTTGGCAGCCTCAAGTTCCTACAGATTCTTGCTCGGTCCCTCCAATGAAAAATGGTCATTTTCGCTGGCGCCTTCTGAGGTGGGGTTGGCTATAAACCATTTATGACTTAAGAATGTAATCCACGACAACCCGCACTCTTGCGCTTTTAATAATGTCTGGATGGGCGACAAGCCAAAGAGGCGTTGTGATAGGCTCAACAACATTTATTTGAATAAGCTCAGGGTCCCGATCTTCAAAAAGGTTGGGAGTATCCCCACCCCAGTCCAGCTTGAATTGAATAAAAGACCGAGCTCCAAGCGGCGGATCGAAGGGAATATCGAATATGGGGCTCCAATTTTTGCAAAAGCTTAAATTCGAAATCACTAGTCGCTCGTGCAACTAGTCCCACAAAAGGAAAATTCTTGAGTTGCTCGAGGTGTTGAGGCTTTTTCCTTCCTTGGAGTAACTTGGGGTGCATAAAAAGTCCCAAAGTCATCTCACCCGTTTTTCGAACAATGAGATCCCGTTGAGAGGGTCTGACCAATCGTAAGGCAATATCGGCTTCTCGTTTAGCTAAGTTGACCACTTCAGCACCAGTTAAAAACTCTATCTCGATTTCGGGATTTTCAATCATGAGATTGGATAGACGAGGAATCAACCAATGATTTGCCAAGACCCCAGGCATAGCAATTCGCACAAGTCCCGTGGGCCTTTCATCTTGACCTGTGATGGCCCGGTCAACTGAAAATGCAGAATTCTCCATGGCCTGTAATGTCGGCAAAATACGTTCAGCCGCCAAAGTCAGGATATAGCCATCCGACCGTTTTTCAAACAGCCGAGTTCCCAGCGATTCCTCAAGCGCAGCAATTCTTCGCCCAACAGTTGTTTGGTCGACTTTTAACTCTTTCGCAGCCAACTTTAGACTGCCCTTTCTATAAAGCGCCAAAAAATAGCGAAACCCATCCCAGTCCATCTGCCGAATATACCTCAAAACATGCATAAATGCATCTAATAAATGCGTAAATTTGCATTTGAGTAAAATTGCTATTGAGTTACAAACAGCGCCAACAAAGGAGTTATCAATGAAAAATTCAGAATTTAAATCAAGAATCTTTACCGTCATCGGCACCATCTCGATCATGGCGTGCGTGAACCCGACTTGGGCAACCCCGCCACAGGATATTTTTTCCCCTGTCAAGGATACGCAAGTGCCCAGCGGGCTTGAGTATCCAGTGAAACAGCCAACTATCACAGATCCCAACCTCTTTAAAGGTAAACATGTGGCCATTCTAGCTTCACACGGAGTCGAAGAAAGCGAAATTACGTATCCGTACGAGTTTCTGATCCGGCGTGGAGCAACGGTGGACATCTTAGTTCCGGAGTGGACCAAGGAAGGCATCGTCGCTTCAAAATTTCTTAAGCCTACTTTGTTCGTCAAAGCGTCAAGTACTTTTAACGAGGCCATGGCGAAAAATTACGATCTACTGATTCTCACAGGGGGTGCTTGGAATGCCCAGGTGGTCAGGAGTGACAGTCAAGCTCTCGACTTGGTGTCTAAACACTTTCATCGTGGGCGAGCGCTAGCTGCCATCTGTGCTGGATCATCGATTTTGATCAATGCGGGAATCTCTAAAGGAAGAACGTTAACCGGCAGTCCAGTCATCCGAACGGATTTAGAAAATTCAGGAGCTCACTACATTGATCAAGCAAAAGTGATCAATGGAAATCTTTTGACAAGCCGTTCACCCAATGACCTTCCTGAATTTGTTGAGGGACTTCAGCAACTTCTCTCTACGGATGAACATGGGGTTGGATATTCCCATGAGTGATCAAGGGTTACAAGTTCAGCATCGGAAAGCCTTCTGGTTGTCTCAGGAAAATGCTGATCCAAACAGATTGATAAGATGTAGAGGGACACTTAAGGGCCTAAGATTCAGTGAGTTTAGGGCTTTTTGCCCAGGATAGGGATGTCCAATTTTCTTAAGATACCTGTCAATTTATGTCAAAAGGCGACCCAAGCTAATACTGTTTGGGTTCGCAGCTACGATGACTTGAGAAGTGTTCGTTTAGAAAAACGCAACGACTATGTACTTGTCGTCCATATTCATTTTCTTTCTTTTGAGTCATAACTCATCAAACGGAGAGGCTCATGAAACTTTTTAAAACTGTATCACTACTACTTGCTATCTTACAGACGCCCGCCATAAACTTTGCTCGTTACTGTGATGATCGAGATCGCCAGCCACCACCGGAGTGTCGCTACTATGGGAACAGACTCAATACGTTGCTGGAGATCCTAGCTGCTTCTGAATTACAGGGCAGACCTTAGTTTTTTAGATTTGAGGCTGATGAGTGAGGACGGCTCTATTGCATTAATTTTGGAAAGAGATTTTGACTCTAATCTGCCTTGAAAGAAAAGTTTGACTTAGGACTCCTCTTCGTAATGGCCTCGACGATGGCTTCGGCATTAGTAATCAAAAGACCTGACTGCGCATTAAAGACAAAGTACTTCATCTCTGGCCGGGCCACGTATTCGGCAGGAAACGAAGAAATATTCGCACGGTCAATTTCAACATGTGCCAGTTTTGGCAAAGTGTCGGCGGCAGGAGCAATTAATTGAACCCCTGGCCCTGCTACAGAAAGCTCTTCAAGCTCAGGAAAAAAATCCAGTTGAATAGGAGTTCCATTGGAAACATTTTTTAGCGATAGTTTCTTTAGCTTAAGAGACCCAGGAACTGTGCCAGACAGTTGCCCTCCATTCACAGAAAGAGTCTCAAGCGAAGGGAGAGGAAGCAATTCCGAAACAGATGTCTTAATTTGTAGGCTTGTGAAACTAAGAGACAATTCCCGCAACTTCGTAAGTGACTTTAGTGATGTTGGAACCTGACTCATTATCTGCCTCCAATCAGACCGAGGGGATTTTATACCATACTCTATGGAAAGTGATTCAAGATTTGGAAAACGAGAAAAATTAATTTGAGGCAACAAATCAAAAGGATATTTATCAATATCAAGGGTCAGCTTCATCTTTAAACGCTTAAGGTTTTGATTTCGTGGAATCCAGCTAAAATCAAGGTACTGGGTCTCTAAATTAAGGACCGTCACACAGTCAAAGCTCCCGGTCCAAATGGGACTTTTCTCGCTGTCCAAACGGATATGAATTTCATCAAGTCCTGACAATCATATAGGTTGCCAGGCAAACTTCCCGGATTGTTTAGATCCATCCTATAGACTTTTGCTCTATTGGCGGTACTTACTATGTTACTTTCTTTCACTGGTCTACCAGCAAGAGCAAGATACAGATTACAACCATTCGTTGAGGTTGATCTGGCGCAGTCTTCAATTTGCTCTTCCCAAACCTTTAGATCGTGTTGGTTGACCCACAGTGTGGATCCTACAACTCCAGCGGTGATGATCAAGGAACCGGTGAGAACATTTTTTCGACCAACCTCTCGTACCATAACTCCGAAATAGTGAATCAACGACACAAACACGCCTATGACTCCAAGAGCCGCAATGACAAACACAACTATCGTCAAATAAAAGCTGGAGACATTCACCAAGAGTGATTCGAAGGGACGGGTAATGATCACACCAACTAACAGAACAGAACCAGGTGCAAGAAGAGTGATCTGAGTCCAGAACCCATTTTCTCCAAGGCGACCTTTTTTTCTTAGCCACCAGGCTAACACAAGACCAACAATTGGATATCCAAAGAGGAGTAATAGCCAAATATCGGGAGAGGTATCAACCAAAGCCATAAGTAAGTTGCGGACGTACGGAAACTCCATACCGTTATGGAAGCACATGTTGAAGTTAATAGGTAGCAGAAAAAATTCATCAATAAACTTTTTCAACGAATGAAAGCCTGGCTAACTAAATTAACTTTTGCACGGCATTGTCCGGCATCAAATCACAGGTTTATGAGAGGATACCTCTAAACGATATGTGCTTAATTCTATTTATCAGCGTGGATATTTCTTGTCTCAGAGAGTACGAGACTAACCATCGAATCCACTAATTTTGAAAAATTCGAATGGCTTTCAAGTCTTGACAAGAAATCAATCGCTCGAGGCTCAGCTCTTTTATTGTTGTTTTCATTCTGAAATTCAACCCCGATCATTTTTAAATAAAATCCATTTGTCACTTGTCTAAATCTTGGGTTCAACTGAAAGGCTGCCTTCGAAAGACTTCTCAGCTTTTTGAGATTTTTCTGATCCTTCTTCAGGTTCCTCTTCTGTTCAGCATCAGGAATGAGCAAGCCCATGACTCCATCAAATGTCCGGTCTTCAATTCGCTCATATAAGAAATTGGCATGCAAATAGCAAAGGAGCATGAAACGAAATATCAACTCAAATCCAAGATCTCGAATGAGTTCTTTCATCAGACTTCGATAATCAAACATCAAAATATATGAATTGACCTCATAAAAGATCCGATGAATGGGATCCTCGGCCTCCACAACTCCAATCAGTTCACAAGTGTTCGCATAAGATTCTTCAAGCAGTATTTGTAAGATTTTCGACTCTCTGTCCAAATCATTTGGGAAAACCTGAGCTCTCTCCGTATGGAAAACCGCATGACAGGACTCGTGAAAGACATAGTTCCGCTTTAAATTATCCACCACCTCGTCCCAAAGGCTTACCCGAGGAATCTTTCGTTCGACATCTCTCAGCACCGTGACATTATCGAAAAATGGAACTTTCTTTCTTTCAATCAAAGATTCCAGTTGGGCCAAGGGCAAAGCAAGATAGGCGGGATCAAACTCTGAAGAAAAGATAAAATCACAGCCGAGGGCTGCCTTTCGCATCGCCCGATAGAGGCTATTATGTTCGAGCAAAAATCCATCCCCCAAGATTATAGGTAAACTGCCTTTGGGGCACCAACGATCATGCTGTTCGAGTAAGCGAAAAAGTTTCACCACACCCATACTCTGCTGGACATCAATTATCGTCAAGCCCTTCCCTTGCTCAAAAAAACCCTGTTGAATCTGGAAGGACGAATTGTTCCATGATTCCCCCCGGAAATTGTTGGGTGAGCCAGTTCATCTTTGAGGTGAGCCTATAGCCCCTCCAAACAAAATATTGAGACAACCTGTAGGTCAACGAGCCAATTTAATTGATCCATATTGAAGGATCCAAAATAAGAGGATGTGCTTATGAAAAATTCTTTCTACGCTGTGGGGGTTCTTGCTCTTGCCTTGGGAATGGTCGCTTGTAGCAAAAATGACGGAGACTCAAAAGGCTCTGACAATGGCGCGGCCGACCAAAACAATCTTGATTTACCAATAGCAATAGCTCCGGGCTCCTATGTTGCTGGATTTCGCTGCAACGAATTATCCAAAAATGAAAGCCTTCCCAAGGCGCTCACCGTAGTCCATTTTAAAGAGGATGGTAGCTATTGGTCTTACAGAGGGTCGATGTAATGTAAAGATCCGAGACATTTTTAGCTAAAGATTAAGCGTACAAGGGGAATCACACTCAAAAAGCGGCTGAATACTTTTGACCAAAAGACTTATTGTATTGCGGTCCCTTTGGACTTCACCCTGAACGATCACAAAGCATTGATTTACAAACACCTCTTTATACTTATCGTAGGTTCCGGCATGAATAATCAGATCAATAAAACCGAATTCATCCTCCATTGTTGAGAAGACAACCCCCTTGGCAGTCGGAGGTCGCTGACGAATGAGAATTAAACCCGCCACAGTCACAAAAGCTTTGTTCTTTTGTTTGTTTAAATCTCGAGAGCTCGTCTTGGGAAAACTTCCCACTCTTTTTTGACTTTGAACTTTTGTCAGCGCAGCTTCTTTGAGCTCAGCCTTTTTGACCCTAGCCTTGTTGAGCTCCACCTTTCTGATTTCAGCCATAGGGTGACCATGAGTCGAAAGCGAAAAGGCTCGGTAGTCCTCTTGAATCATTTCAAAGCCCTCTGGCGTCCTCAAATTTGACAATTCCTTTTGCCCCTCACCAAAATCCTCACGAGCTGACACGCCTTCCGATGCCCCTTCAGACTCTCCTTCAGACGCCCCTTCGGACTCATCCTCAAAGTCAAAGAGACTCAATTGAGCCAGTGTCTGGGAACCTCGATCGATCAGATTTTCATATTCCAGAAGGGCCCAAAGGGCCTGGCGAGGATTGGTTTCGTGCTTTTCAAAACCACCGGCTAGAGCCAACCGACTGATGATATCTCGACGAATATGAGTTCTCTTCAAAAGATCATTGATCCCCGTAAAGGGTTTCTTCGTTCTCTCCAAAATCAAATCAGTCACGGCTTTTTGACCAAGACCCCGAACCACTCTAAAACCAAGTCGAACAACTCCGGGGCTTTCAAGAAAACAATCCCATTCGGAATGCTCAAAACTCACTGGCAAAATTTTTACACCCCTTCGAAGGGCATCATAAACCAAGGTGTCGGTCCGATAAAACCCCATCGGTTGTGAATTTATCAGAGAACAAACAAACTCAGCCGGGTGATGGGCCTTTAAATAACAAGAAGCATAGGCCAAAAGAGCAAAACTGGCCGCATGACTTTCTGGAAACCCATAGTGTGAAAATCCTTGAATCTGCTGAAAAAATGTTTCTGCAAACTTTTCAGAGAGCCCACTTCGAATCAAGCCCGTCATTAATTTCTTTGCCATCTCGGCAATTGGTGCGCTTGTCTTCCAAGCATTCACACAGCGACGAAGCTGATCAGCCTCGCCTGGAGTGAAGCCCGCAAGCTCGATGGCGATCTTCATCACTTGCTCTTGAAAAAGCGGAATGCCCAAAGTTCGACCCAAAATATTTTTAACAATCTCGTTAGGATACTCAGGGACTTCAAGCCCTCTCCGACGTTTCAAATAGGGGTGGACCATTTGCCCAACAATGGGTCCTGGCCGCACAATGGCAACTTCAATCACCAGATCATAAAAGTTTTTTGGAAGCAACCTTCCAAGCATGGACATCTGGGCTCTGGATTCAATCTGAAAGGTCCCCACGGTGTCGCGGTTTTGAATCATTTGATAGGTCTTTGGATCATCATGAGGAATTTCATAAAGTTTCAACCCCACCAAATCCAAATTTTTACGCAAGGCTGAGAGCATTCCCAACGAAAGTAAGTCGACCTTTAACAAACCAAGCTCATCCAGATCATATTTATCCCATTGGATGATTGTACGACCCTCCATCCGAGCATTTTCAACGGGGACAATCTCAATCACCGGAAGGGCCGAAAGCGTAAAGCCACCTGAGTGAATTGACAAATGCCTGGGAAAGCCTTGCATCAAGTCGGCCGCCCAAGTGATTTGATTCTTCACACGCTCGGGATGAGGCAAATCCTTCACGAGCTGATCAATCTGCTGTTCCAACTCTTTGGCCGAGAGAGTTCCGACATGAACACCAAAAGCTTTTGCGGCCTCACGCAGAGCTGATCTGCGCTGATAGGTCACAACGGCGCTGACCATGGCTGCCCGATCGCGGCCATATTTTTTATAAACATACTGAATGACCTCTTCCCGTCTTTCATGCTCAAAGTCGACATCAATATCCGGGGGTTCATTTCGTTCCACAGAAATAAATCTTTCAAAAAGCAAATTCATTTGGACTGGATCTATGGCGGTGATTCCCAGAATATAACAAATCACCGAATTCGCCGCCGATCCCCGCCCCTGACAGAGAATTTGTTCGCGCCGAGCAAATTCCACGATATCATAGATTGTCAAAAAATAATCCGCGTACCCAAGCTCTTTAATGAGTTTTAACTCATGCAAAATCTGCGCATGAACTTTTTCTGGAATCCCTTTCGCATAACGACTTGGAGCATTTTTCCAAATCAAGTGCTCAAGATAGCTCTGCCCCGTGTGCCCCTCTGGAATCCACTCAGAAGGATAGGTGTAGCGAAGCTCCTTGAGCGAGAATTCGCAGGATTCAGCAATAGAAACCGTTTGAGCTAAAGCCCCAGGCAGATCCTCGTAAAGTCTCTGCATTTCTGTATACGTTTTAATATATCTTTCACCATTTCCAGTGATGGCATAACCAACCTTGTTGAGATCTTGCCCCTGACGAATCGCGATCAAAATATCTTGAAGCTGTTTTCGATTCTTTTCGTGATAGTAGACATCATTGGTGGCCACTAAAGAGATTCCATATTCTTTTTCAATTTGGCGAGCCTGGCTGGTTCTTTTTTTATCATGACCATCCAAATATCTTGTGAGCGGCAAATAGAGATTTGCTCCAAAGAGCGACTTCAACTCTGCCCACCGTGGAAACTGCTGAGTCCCAAGACCACCCTCATATCTTGGAAGTGCGATCAAGCCTGTGACGTCCGGGCTCAAAAAATTTCTAAATTCAGAAAAAGTCAGGCTAGCTTCTGCTTTTTCTTGACCCATGCCGACTTTGAAATCAAGCGACAGAGGTGTGCGTAGGCCTTCCGATCTTGAACCAAAAGAGTGACGGGAGGATGATCTGACAGAGCCACTTCCGTTCCGATGATATATTTAAAATCCGGATGAGCTTTAAACTTTTTATGGGCTCGCACTACTCCGTAAAGGCCATTTCTGTCATTCAGAGCCATCCCCATCAACCCCTGACTGAGGGCTGCCTCAGCTAACTCTTCAGGATGGGAGGCTCCTGTCAAAAAACTAAAATTTGACTTTGTCAGAAGCTCTGCATATTTCATTCAGAAGACCTTCCAAAACGCCCGTTTGAAAACGTCCTTTTCAAAAAGTCTCAATCAAAATAACCATGTAAAAATAACCCTTGATCTGATTGAAAAACCCAAAGTAAAGGACCTTCCTGAGTTTGTACTTTCAAATACACTCGCTCTGAACACTCATTCCACCACTGATTCAAAATAATTTCTTTTTCAAATATCTTTAAAATCGTCAAAGGTCCAAGATTCCCCACCGTATTCGATGATTTCTCCAATGAAACGATCTTTTGATCACGCATAGAAATTCGCTGCGGCTTCGGCAAAAGTCTGGTCGGACGATCAGGTAAAACTTGTGCTTCCTTCTTGCCTGGCTCTTTCGAAGGGTTTTGCTCAAAATTTCCAAGATTTATCCTGTGCCAATTTTCTTCCGGTAAGTAAGCGGGATTCAAAAGAGCCTGAAAAACATTTTCCGTTCCCAACTTTAAACGCAGTCGATTAACAAGACTCCAGGTGGATTCCGCTTTTTCTTCACGGTGAGGATCGAAAATATTTCTTTGGGCCTCTTGATAGGGAGCCACTTCCAAAACCGAAAACTCCACGCTCTCGATTAAAGATTCTAGAGGCCTTCGCTGCAATTCATGTTCCACTCGTTCTCGAATCTGACCAAGCAACACCTTGCCCGAAATTAACCCAAGGGCCAAATCAAAACGAAGACTCCATCTTGGGAACCTCACAACAGAGAGCTTTTCTTGGTGGAAGACAATTTCAAAGATCTTTGGTGTCTTTCCTCGTAATTTCAATTTCAATAAAATCCGATCCACTAAAGTCTTCAAAACAAAAGTGATTGGCTCAAGATTATGAATTTGAAACTCACTAAAAATCTCTATCTTCTCAGTTATATTATGGGTCACCTGTTCCTCTGGCAAATAAACCGGCCAAGGTTGGGAAAACCCTCTTTTGACACAATCATAAATCCCAAGGGCCAAAGCCCCAAACCGCGAAGATAGTTCCTGGGGTCTGAGCTCTTGAAAGTCCCCAAGGGTTCGTAAACCTAGCTGCTGAAGGACATTCACCATTCCAAGAATTTTCTTCTCCAAGAGCGGCTCTTTTCGCAATGGAGTTCCAAATAAAACTAAACTCTCGAGGGGCAACTCTTCTTTTTCGAAGGTCTCATACTTGGCCAGAGCCAAAGCTGTTGGCGTATCAATGGCCCAGCGCCACCGATAAGACATCCCATAGGATTTCAAAATCTCATCAGCCAAAGACAAAAACCGTATCTCTGTTAAAAGGTTCTGACTCTTTGAAAGATCAACAAAAAGGGCTTCCGAATCCCGCAAAAGAAGATCCATTGTCAATCCGTAGAAAGCCTCAGCCACCTTGCGAAGATCAACCTGGGTAATTCTTGGAATATAGAAACAGTAGATCATTTTACCAAGACCCTCTTTGCTTCTTGATTTTCCATTCGAGCCGACCGGTCTGCTGATCTCTTGACACCTGCAATTGAAGCTGTGGGACAAAAGAGTGATGAAATTCTTGACTTAATATAAATAAATTTACTTTGGCTCGTTCTGCCAAAATTTGCATGCGCCGAAGATCATTTTCAGGAAACTCTACAAAACTTGTGACCACGATCGAAAACACCTGACTCTGGAGAACTTCCCGAACAGTCCAGATAGACTCGCGCTGAGTTCGCATAAATAGGACATTCCCCAGCGCCACACCTTTCTGCGAGAGCGCACAAGGATTGACGGAAAATTCGGATTCAATCCAAGCCGCTTTTTCCTGTTCGTGCTCACTCAAAAACTTTGCAACAAACTCTGTTTTCCGGTCCCAATGACCTCCACAATTCCCCCCTGAGGAAAGCCGGATTCAAATCCAGAATAAGCAATCTTTAGCTTCTGCAGAGAGCCATCAATGGCCCCAATACTTTCTCGAAGCTTCTGAAGAACTGTCACGATCCAAACCGCAAAAGACCACAAAAATGGCCTGAAATTTTGAAATCTTGCCCCGGGTAAACCAAAATTGGCGGATACTTGGGATTAGAAGAATGCAGTTCAATATGTTTTTTCTTTTTATAAAATCTTTTAATCGTGGCCTCGTGATCCACTTCTGCTATCACTATCTGACCTTGTTCCGCCGTGGGCTGTCTTTGAACCACCACAATGTCTCGATCGAGAATGCCATCTCCAATCATAGAATCCCCCTCCACCTCCAACGCGAAGTAGTTTTGAAACCCTTTGGCAAAACCCTTGACCATTTGAGCTGGGACCTCAACACTCTGCCCAACCTTGAGTGCCTCGATTGGACGACCAGCCGCAACCTTTCCAAGGACAGGAATCTGCGGGACTAAAGGCTCTGCCGGCGCTGCTGGATTGACCAAGACCTCCACCCCCTGCCAAGCATGGGCTTCTCGACGCAAATACCCTTTCCTCTCTAAAATTTCGAGATAGGTAGTCACCGTGGCGCGGGAGCTAAATTGAAAATGCTTCGCAATCTCGGCATGGGTTGGAGCATACCCACGGGTTTTGAGAGAACTTAGAATAAAATCCAAAAACACTTTCTGCTTTGCCGTCAGCGCCATCACTCCCCCTTGAGATTTTACTTTACCGTACATTTACCGTCTTTTTGAAGTGCTTATTAAAAAAACTGGACGAACCTAGATAAGCCCTTGAGACCTCAAATGAAATCGCTTATTGTGCATCGCATATGCGCCCAATTTATGATTCGAGCTTCCGTCAAAGACCTCGCCCTAAAGTATGGAATCCAGATTCCTGAGACCGTCGTTTGGAAGGAACGGATTCTCCCTTTTGCCAAAGCCCCGGTCATCACAGTTCAGGGTCTCAGACTGATGACTTTTTCTTTAATTCCATCCTGGTTTCAGGCCAGCGAAACAACCAAAAGACCCAAGTTTGCCACCTATAATGCTCGTCTTGAAACAGTCCAAGAGAAGGCCACATGGAAAAAACCTTTTCTCAACAATCATTGTTTAGTTCCAATGACGAGCTTTATTGAACCAATTTACGAAGGTGAGTGGGGTGGCAATATGATCAGCTTCAACTCACCAGGCCTCATGACGGCCGCGGGAATTTGGGATCAATGGACCAACCACGCCACCGGAGAAATTATTGAATCCTTTGCGATTCTAACTCAGGAACCATGTCCCTTGATCAAAAATGTTGGTCATGATCGCCAACCAGTATTTCTCAAAGACTCTCAATGCGACGAATGGGCCACTTATAAGAGTGGCGATTTCACAAAGACAAAACAAATCCTGCAATCCCTCACTCTTGAAAATCCTGTCCTTGAACTTTCAATTGATCGGGCGCTCAAAAGCAAAAAAACAACCCCAGCACCAGAATCAAATTAAAAGCTAGGTCCCGCTTTTTTTCTTCATCTCTTCGACTGTTTTTTTCATCGCTTCTTCGGCAAGTTTCATTTTTGCAGCCTCTGCAGCTTCTGCCGCTTTCTTCTGCCGTGCTTCCTCGAGCTTCAATTGACTAACATCACTCTCTGCAACCATAATTGCGGGCAATTTTTCCAGAGTCTTCTTTAAGATATCAGGTTCAAAAGGTTTTACAATATAACCAGAAGCACCCATTTTGAGAGCTTTTAAAACTTCTTCCTTATTTTGCTCACCGGTCACCATCACAAAAGACAAAGCCTTAGTATCATTCGTCGTTCTGACATTTTTCAGGAGTTCTAACCCAGATATTCTTGGCATATGCCAGTCACAAATCACCAAAGAATAAGGTGGATGACTTCCGATTATTTTGGACCATCCCAAGGCGCCGTCCCCGGCCTCATCAATTTTAGTAAAACCCAAATCGGTTAAATATTTCCTGGTAATTTTTCGCGTCGTCGCTGAATCGTCCACGATCAAAACTCGAATATTTAAATCAAACATCGACCTCTCCATCCTCAAAACCACAAACAAATATCACTCTCATATCTGGAGTTCTCATTTTTTCACAAAGTGACGAGCAAAGACAAGAAGGAATCGATAAGGACTAGGGTCTCGTCGAGTTCCTAGAAGAAAAAAGAACAGTCATGCTAAAATCATCCAACTCGATCAAAGACCAATAAAGGCCGGCGCAATAATAATTGGTCCAAGTTTCGCGCGGGTCCTCAGGATCCCCTATTAAACTTTAATAAGTCGCTCCAACGCCGCCTCAGTCAGTTTCAAAATTCGATTCAGCTGAGCCTCGTCTTGCTGCTCATGAGAGGTGAGGAATTGGTGGGCCAACGCAAAACGAATGGTCGTGAAAGTCTTTGTAAAAAAAATTGCCTTATTTTCACTGACGCCAAGAGCTGTTTGAGTCCGAAGGCTCGAGGTTCGAATAAAATCAAGTTCGACCTCATCAATCAGCTTTCCATAATAAGTTGAACTCCCTCGATAGCGATAAAATAAAGAGACCACATAAGGATGTTCAATCATCACATTCATAAATTGCCGCATATAGATCATTCGCGACTGAACCCACTCTTCTGGCGTTGTTGGCACTTCGACCACTGAAGCACGTAAGATTTCAATCAAGCGATGAACAGCGAGATTCATCAAGTCCTGATGGCCAGCCCCGACGTATTTGTAAATCCAGGCCCGGGAAACTTTGGCAGATCTAGCCAGGCGCGACACCTTTATTGCACCTTCGCCATGGGATGCCAAAAGCTTCAAAATAGTCTCGGCCAAGAATTTAAATTTTTCTGTTTTTGGTTTAGACAACGCTTCCATAGAATTACCTAGTTAGCGTAATTCCTTGAAAGATACCAGCGTTTCCTTGTTTAAAACAAATCTCTTGACTGACATTATTCAATCAAAAATGTCACCAATTTCAAGTGCTAAGTCCTCATTAGCACCGTATATCCAATTCACTAAAACCTTAATTCCTAAAGGAGGAATTTATGAAA
Source organism: Bdellovibrionales bacterium (assembly GCA_016713585.1). Lineage (GTDB taxonomy): Bacteria > Bdellovibrionota > Bdellovibrionia > Bdellovibrionales > Bdellovibrionaceae > JADJOV01. Next base: position 51,692 of record JADJOV010000012.1, read on the forward strand.
CATGCACTTGTTCTCGCTACAGCTCTGATGATGTCCCTCCCTGCCTTCTCAATGGAACGTTGGAATTGCAATCTCACTTGGCAAGCTCAGGGCGGCGGTCTCCAAATAATCGTTGGTATGTTTAAGCTCAAAGGCACTGGAACTGCTGTTTGTAGCAATGCAACTGGCGAAATTCGGGAACTGCCCTTCAATGTCACCATGGGCGGCCAGCCTCTCAGCCCCTCTGTTTCAATCGGGGTTATGAAGGTCAATGCTGGAGCGACTATTTATGGAGTTGAAGGCCAGCCCGAATCCCTTTTCGGTAAATATGCGACCCTTGGTGGACAACTGGCTCTCATTGGTGGCGTCGGCGCCGGTGTCGCCACTGAATTTCTTGATGACAGAGATCACAAACTCTCTGTGAATATGGAACTTGTTCGTGGCCTAGGAGCCTCTGTCGGAGTCCGCGTTCTTAAATTGGAATCTGCTGAGTAGGATTGCTCAACGAACGCTCAGAGAGAATCTTTGAAGAGAATGTTTAAACATAATTGAAGTAGAACACTGAAACAGAGGTGAAAAAAATCAGCACCTCTGTTTGTCATTTCTTTTTCCATGTCTGCTTCTTATCGTATCGTATCGTATCGTATCGTATCGTATCAAAACATAGTTCAAAAACAACTCATTCAAACAGGGGAGTCACAATAAAACCATGATTTGGAACGACAGGTAACCAAATGACCAAAGGATGACTTGAGTCCTTTGAGATCTGATCTTCACAGCTTGTCACAGTTAGTATTGAACAAGGAAGGTGTTTAAGCCCTTTGGACCACGACCACATGACGTTCGACCTGTAATACCGGTGAAGCGAGGGGTTCAATTCGAACCTTGAGATCAGGAAACTTCTTCCTGGCTAAGGCAAGTTCTTCTTGGATTTTTTCTGCGCGAGCCTTTAACAAAAACAATTTACCGCCAGCTCTGTAAAAATCACGACTCATATCAAGAATCACATCCAAGGGTTTAAACCCCCTGGCCATAATCAAATCCATTTCAGGAAACTTGTTTGGGATTTCAGCATGCACTGTTACATTATTCGCTAACGAGGCTCGACATCGCCTTAAGAAGTCCTGCTTCCGATTACTTTTTTCAAACAAGTGAAAATGAACTTGGGGAAATTGAATCGCATAAAGAATTCCAGGCAATCCACCCCCAGACCCAAAATCGCCGACGACTGGCTTGTTCTCCAACGAAATTTCAGAAGCAAAAGCCTTCAGTGCTAACAGACAATCAACCACATGATTATCTATCAAATCTTCAAAGCTCATTTTTCGACTGATCAGATTTAGATCTTCGTTGGACTCCCAAAGCAAATCCAAATAGAGTCTAAGTTGCGAAATGGCCTCCTGGCGAAAGCCAAGATCTAAAAAAATCGGAATTCTTTCTTCAAAGTGCATTTGATTGAACATTAAATTAAACTTTAGGTGGTCTAAAAAGGAACATCAAATAAAATCCACTCTCGTGAACTTCTTGCCCTCTTCAATTGCTCTCCGCAGTACAGATTATTGTGCTTGACATCCTTTTTGACTTCGCCGCAGGCTGGGTGTTGTGTGAATGTAATCACCAAGGCGTCGGACCCCTGATGTATCGTGAATTCTACACAAATTAGACAATTTAACAAAGGACTTAAAGATGACCCAAGATTTCGATTTATCTCAAACTGTCAGGAGGAGTTTATTCGAGCTTACAAATGAGGAACTCCATCATCAACTCCTCAATCGAGCTGCAGACGAGCGCAGACTCACTCATCAAATATTGCAGTTAATTGCCGAAGTTGATCTGCGAAAACTCTATCTACCAATGGCTCAGGCCAGTTTGTTTGACTACTTGGTAACACTTATCGGTTACACTCCTGCAAGTGCCCAACGTCGAATTGATGCCGCGCGGATGATGCAACAAGTGCCAGAAGTTGGGAGCAAAATCGAAAATGGCAGTTTGAAGTTGAGCCAGGTATCACAGGTACAGAAGGTTCTGAGGTTGGTGCGAAAAACCGATAACATTCAACTCTTGTCGAATGAAAAAAAGGATCTCCTTGCAAAACTTGAGAATAAGACCGGAGTCGAGAGCGAGTTGATCTTGGCGCAAGAGTTTAAGCTTCCGCCCCAAACTCAGTTCAGGCAGAAAATTCAGCGAGATGAATCAGTCAGAATTGAGCTCACTTTAAGCAAAGAGCAAATGGAAGTTGTGGAACGAGCCAAGGCCTTGCTATCCCATGCCTTGCCGGGTGCAACTTTAGCGGAGGTGATTGTCGATCTCGCAGAGCGATACGTTAGGACCCGAGTTGGAGCGAAATCTAGATCGAAAAGCCAAACTGTGACTGAAACTGAAGCTAATGCTGAAGTTGAAACCAAAACTCGGACTGATCAAGGCTCGACTTCCGCAGCGGAAGGAACAGGGTGTCAGAGTCGAGAGGTTTCGCAGCAGGCGATTCCCGCCGCGGTGAAGAAAAATGTCTTAGGCCGCAGTCAGGGATGCGATTTAGGGATAAAAAGACAGGAAAGGTTTGCGGATCGAGACGGTTTCTTGAGGTTGATCCAACCTCGATTTGCAGGTGGAGGGAATGAGCCCAATGACTGCCGTCAGAATTGGCAGAGAGTGCCAATTCCTTGTCGCAACAACCCATTCTGAACCGATTTGATACAGAAAATCCCCTGTTCCAAATTTGACTCATTTTGAATCACGAAAACAGTCGTTCTTTCAATTGGTTACAGCCTGTCTCAAGCCGGGACTGGCCCCGCGTTTGCACTCTCAGTTGGTTGTGATGAGTTTCAAACAACACCCAGCTACGGGAGAGATTATGAAGAAGATCCTAGTTTTTTCACTTATTCTGAGTGCCTTGGCGTCCACTTCCTTTGCTCTGGCTCCTTCCAAGCATCAGCTTCAAGAGTTCAAATTTAAATTTATGGATCTGGAATTTAAAAAGACCCTGTTTGAGAAGACAGTTCAGGCACAGAGCCAAGAAGAGGCCCAAGAGAAAGCAGCCGTCGCTTGCTTCGCTGATCTTCGCAAACAAAAAGTTCCCGGCCTTGATGCAATTGATATTTGCGTCAACCCAAGAAGCTAAAACCAAACGATTTTTTCTCTTTGACTCTGCCCCAACTCTTTTTTACATTTCTTCTTGAGCCGTTCTGCGAACCGTCTTCAAGTGAGGACCCGCCAGGGCCTCTTGTCAAAAGGAGTCGAAAAGATGAGTATCGGGCAAAAAATTCTCGACTTTCTGTTTGGCAAAGATCCAGATATTTTCGACGAACAGGGAAATGTGCAACACAAACTCTCAAAGAAAAAATGGGATGCCTGGCACCAAAGAACTAAAGTTGATCCCCAGTACAATTGGCGTAACCACTCCGGTGTCACTGGAAGTTATGGCAAGAAAAAGTAGCCCTACGCTACGAACACGAAAATAGAATTTCATACATATTGAATTTCATACATATTAAAATAGACAGCAGATAAACAGCACTAAAAAGAGGGGTTTTATGAAGAGGGGATTAGGTCTGAGTTCGGCTTTTAGATTTGTATTGGCTTTGACATTAATAACAGCCTTGTTTGGCGTGGAAGCCGCTCAAGCGAAGCATGGTATTTTTCCAACCCGTTTTCGCATCTTTCCTGAGGGTCCTTTGCTGAGTCATCCGTTGATGAGCGCTGAAAACTTGGTCTATTACGGAGGTCCAGTTTTAGGCAAGGTTCATGTTGTTACCGTTTTCTGGGGCTCTACCGTCAATGATCAGGTTCAAAAAAATATTGGCGGCTTTTATGCGGCAGTCGTCAACAGCACACATATGGATTTCTTGGCCCAATATTCAACCCACATCCGTGCGGTCGATGGACGAGAAGGAACAAATCAACAGATCGGCCGAGGGTCCTACGGTGGTGAATTTTTATCACCCTAAGAACACCAAGAAAACCCTTGATGATAGTGAAATTCAAGCTGAACTTGAGTACCAAATCACTCAGAATATTCTACCAAAACCAGACTCAAATACTTTGTTTATGATTCATTTCTCTCCAGGCATTAAGATCACCATTGAAGGTATGGAATCTTGTCAAGCATTTTGCGCCTATCATAATGGGGTCAAATCCAACACCTTTGGTGACCTCTTTTATGGAGTCATGCCTGATTACAGCTCAGGCGCCTGTTCATTTGGCTGTGGGATGGGATCCTCGGTTTTTGATACAACCACCTATGTTTCTTCCCATGAATTAGTTGAGGCCGTCACGGATCCTTTTCCAACCCCAGGTGATAAGCCTGCCTATCCTCAGGCCTGGAATACCTCAAATGGGGCTGAAATCGCCGACGTCTGCCCGTCCTCAGCAAGCGTCAAGACTTCAACCCGCACCTACAAAATTTCTCAAGAATGGGACAATTCCACTAAATCTTGCAAAGGTGGAACTTTTACTTCTCCGTAGTAAAATCTTGACCCGCCCGCTGTCTGCCGCCGGCCTCACCTTGAGATGGGGCCGGGGAACAGTCTAAACAGTCAATCTCATCTAAACAATCAATTCCATGGCAAAATAAACAATAGCCGTTAAAATAAAACTACAGGTCACGACGCCTTTAACTGTGGTCATGGGACCAAGCTTTCCTTTAATGGCATTGAACTGAATTGCACCAACACCAAATAGAATAAATACCCACCACATCCAAGCCTTGGACATATCAACCTCAATTGGTAAATGAGGCGCAGCTGCCATAAAAAATAACATCGGAACTGACAAAAGTGTGTTCGTTCGCGAGACCAGAAGAGCTCGAGCTGCTGCCGCAGGAGCCAGAGGATTTGCTGCACTTCCTTTGGCAACATCCTCAGCATTTTTTATGACGACTTTTTGTGCTGGCCAAATGACAAACCAAACGTTGAACCACATGAGGGTCGCAAAAAGTGCGCCCGTGAGTATCTTAACCCCCCAGTCGCCCATAATCGAAAAACCCGTATAACTCGCAGTGTGAAGCATCAACAAGCCAGTGACAAAAGTCCACATGGCACCCCATCGAAACCACCAAAGCGCAATTGGCAGCAATTTTTGCTGGACCTGAGATTTGGATGGAGCATCTGTTTGCGCCATAAAGGATCCTTGAGTCATATTAAAATAATAAAGATGCCCGATCCAAAGTATCCCAAAAAATAGGTGAAGCCACTTAAGAATAAAATGCAGTCCCAAAGTAGAAAATAATGCAAAATCCATATGTTAGACCTTTCGTTTGTTGATCCCCCATATCTCCGGAAATAATCTATTTGGTCAACTGATGACTCAATCTTCCCAAAAGTCTAGCTGACTTGGACTTTTTCTATGGTCTCTAACCCTAAACTCTCTCATGATTTCTTTGAATTCTACCGAATAAACGCTTGATTTGAATTCTACACCCCAGGGAACCTCGAGGATGATTTCGTCAATAGAAAACCCTTTTGCCGCCATTGTTTATCTAGATAGAGAACTCCATATTTTGGAGTTGACTCATCTAGCTGCTCAGCTGCTTGAACCAAAGGATCAGACTTCACTCAAGGGCCGCCGCCTGGACGAGTGCATCAGTGGGTGTGATGCAAAAAAATGGCAAGATCTGCTTCAACAATCAATCGTCACAGGGAAGACCTTTGAGCTGCGGCTTAAGACATCTCAACAAAAAAATATTCATCTTCGGTTTTTCTCAAGTCAAACCAAACTTGACGGCCAAACGAACCCAAATGGAATTCTCCTCTTTTTTGTGAAACTTTTTTGTTAAAGTTTTCACCGATTCTAGCCTTCGAGCTCATGTTTCAAGCACATTCTCCCTGAAGGAATCACCAAATCTTGAAGGTCTGCGTCAAAAAGTTTGCAGCCTCACAGAAAATCCACCTCAATACCTTCTTGCCACATCAAAATACTGGCATGAAGAGATTCCAGATGTCTTCCATCAGCTCTTCAAAATTGAGGGCAAAGAACTCACTGGGGTTCTCCATTTACCAATTAAATTTGGTGACGAACTTCTTGGAGTACTTCAACTCGGCCACTATGCCCCCCATCATGGACTCACCCCTGAAGATATCGAATTCATCGGCCTACTCCTTCAACAAATTGATCCGTTTATTGAAAGTGCGAAGCTTTTCGAGATGTCCATGATTGACGATCTGACTCAAGTTTTTAACAAAAGATATTTTAAACTAACTGCCGAGCGGGAATTTCAGAAAACAAAGAAAAATCCCGATCATAAAATGAGTCTGATTCTGCTGGATATAGATCACTTTAAGAAAGTCAACGATACCTACGGGCATATCGCTGGAGATCGAGCCCTTAAGGCCCTCGGTGAAATCCTCACGGGATCAGCCCGCAGTCATGATTTTGTTTGTCGCTATGGAGGCGAAGAGTTCGCAATTCTTCTGATGGAGCCTGTTGAAATAGCCCAGTTACTCACAGAAAGAATTATGAAAAAACTTCATAACACCGAAATTGAACTCGGCCCAGGCATTCAATACAAAATGACGGCAAGCTTTGGACTTTCGTCGATAGATCAGAGTATTGCCAGTCTTGAAGATTGGATTGAAAAAACTGACCGAGCTTTGTACGAGTCTAAAAAAACAGGACGAAACAAATTTACTATTGCATCCACTCTCAAGTGAAATTCTCTACACCTTAAGAACCTTCTTCAGCTTTTTTTCAATAGATTCATGAGCAAAAGGCTTAACTAGGTAATCGGCCGCTCCGAGCTGCAACGCTTCCAGAACATTTCCTGTATCGGCCTCAGATGTGACCATCACAAAAGGAATATTTGCCAGATTTGGATCATTTTACATTCTCCTAATAGTTGAATTCCGGTCATATTTGGCATATTCCAATCACAAAAAACTAGATCAATCGAGCCGCCCGCAGCAATGCGCTCTTGAAGACATCTAAGTCCCTCGACCCCATCCTTAGCCTCAAGAATAGTTCCAACAGAAAGTTTTTGAAGAGCAGTCCTAATGGTTATTCGAATAATCTCGAAGTCATCAACAATGAGGACTTTTAGATCCTTATAGCCGCCTGTCATAAAAGCATCCGCCGCCACCCGTGTTCACTTGTATTGCATTAAGACTCGATTATTACTGGAGTAGGCTAACAATTTTTCCTAAACTTTCAAATATTATTCATGACGCATCCCTTTATCCTGCGGAGGCTAGACACGGGAGCCCTTTCCCAAGCATACTGAAAACTATGGATCTTTTTGATATTTGGACAATCCTTTTTGGTATTTTAGGCGCCAGCGCTGGGGTCGGGCTCGGGTGGATGCTTTCTAGATGGTTTCGAAACTTTAGAATCAAAGCAGCTCAGACAGAAGCTCAAGCAATACTTGATGAAGCTCAAGAATTCTTAGAACTTCGCGGACTTGAAGAAAAGGAACTCCAACAGGAAATTGAACTTGAGCTTTGGACCAAGTCTGAGGCTGATCTGCTTAAGCTAGAGGAGAAAATTGACGAGCTCAGTGATCTTGTCGAGGAAAAGAAGAAGAAAAATGACGCTATCCTTCAGCTTGAAAATAAAAAGATATCTGAATATCAAGCCGAAACCCTCCGTCAAGAGGACCTACCAAAAGTGCCCAGAATTTGCATGCAAGGGCATTGGGTGATCTTAAAAACCTCAATCAAGAACTTTGTATAAAACTCAGTGATCGCTCGATACTTCCGCTTTCAGAAGCAAAAACAATAATTATTCAAGGATTTGAAAATGAAAGCCGCCTCTGGTCCCAAAACTGGATCGATCATCAAGTGGCAGAAGCCACTGAGTATGCAGAGAGTCGAGCCAAAGAGGTCCTCGATTCTGCCCTCAATCGTTTTATGAGACCCTATTGCGCTGAACGGGGAATTAGCTCTGTGCATTTTCCAGATGCCCACGTTCGCAAGCTTTTCTGCAACCCTCAGCTTGATAATTTCAAAGCCATCCAAGAGACCTGTGGCTGTGATATTATTGTCGAAGAACATATGGATTGGGTTGGGGTTGCAGGATATGACCCTGTTCGTCGTGAACTCACTCGAAGAACCTTAAAGAAGGTCCTTAAGGAAAAGAAAAATATTAATCCTGAGTTTATTCGTCGAACGGCCGAGTCTCAGAAAAAGGAACTGTTTAGACAAATCCGTCAAGATGGCGACAACTTAGCAAGAGAACTTAAATTAGATAATCTTCACCCAGAAATCCGCCAAATGATGGGAAGTCTCAGATATCGCTATTCCTTTACGCAAAATCAGCACTTCCATTGTGGCGAAGTGGGCTGGCTGTGTGGCCTCCTCGCTGCGGATATGAATTTGGATATTAAGAAAGCTCGAAGATCAGGAATGCTTCATGATATTGGGAAATCCATGGACCATGTTTTGGATGGAGGCCATGCCGTTATAGGCGCTGATTTTATTGCAGCGAGGGGTGAAGCTGCTGATATTGTTCATAATGTGCGGGCCCATCACTATGACGAACAGCCTGCCTCAGACACGGCCTTTCTCGTGATTGCTGCCGATGCTATTTCAGGAGCTCGACCGGGAGCCAGACGCTCAACTCTTGAGTCTTACAATCAAAAAGTCACAGAACTCCAAGATATAGCCCGTGGCTTTGATGGAGTCACTGATTGTATCGTGCTGAACGGAGGCCGCGAATGCCGAGTGATGGTGAATGGACGCCGAGTTGATGATTCTGGCACCCTAGAACTCAGCCATAATATCGCGCGAAAAATCGAAGAAGAATGCAATTATCCGGGGCAGATTAAAATCGTGGTGGTTCGTGAGACTGTCCACTCAGAAACCACCATCTCAAAGGGTTACGGAAACTAACTTCCTGCGCCGGAGCCAGCGCCTGAACCATGATATTGGGCTTCGTCAAAGTCATCAACCATGATCGCATCAAATCGAATAGCATCAGACTCTTGGATCAGCTTCAGTTCACTTTCAAGAATCACATTTTTTGAACGAGCCTCATCCAACAATTGATGAAGTTTTTTCTTGGGCAAAACCCCATCCCGAATTGCTTTCTTCACTTTCCTTTCAGCCGCTTCCGCTTGTAGGCTGACCTGAAACGCGTGCTCCAAACGAGCTAGCTGTTGATTTCGATCCTTAGGAATGAAGATTCCTTCTGTGAGACGATTTCTAAACGATCCATCTGCCAAAAGTGCACTTGAAATCAAATGAGACCAGCCGTCAGAAGCCAAGGATCCCACGGAATTAATCCGAGACCAAGCGCCCAACCACCCCTTCAAAAACCAACGCAACCCAGGTATCTTTAGATTATCAAAAAGACCATCAAAACCTGCCTGAATCATCGACATAGAATACTTCAACGTATAATGAACGACTGGTAAATCCTCAGTGGGACGGCCATCGGCTTCGAATCGACGAAGCACGGCAGTTGCCAGATACATATAAGCTAAAATATCAGCAAAACGACCGGTGATTTTTTCTTTCATCTTGAGCTGCCCGCCCAAGGTGCCCATTGCAACATCTGACATAATTCCAAAGGTTGCAGAAACCCACTGCAGTCGTCTGAAATAGACTCTCAAGCTTGGATGACAGTTTGGACTTGAAGCCAAATATCCCCGACTCAATGACAACAAAATACTTCGGCATAAATTTCGGACAATATGGCCAACATGTCCCCAAAAAGCGACGTCAAAACCGCGAAGGTCCCCGGCTTCGAGGGCTTTAACTTCCGAATATGCAAATGGATGAGCTCTGAGTGCCCCTTGACCAAAAACAATCAGAGTTCTTGTCATAATATTTGCGCCTTCAACTGTGATTCCAATCGGCGTCGCAATATAAATTTCACCTAACAAATTCCGTTGGCCAAGGGAAATCCCGGCCCCTCCCATCACATCCATTCCATCATTGATAACCTTGCGACCGATTTCAGTTGAATAGTACTTTTGAATCGCTGTAATCACAGGTGGCTTGATGCCTTTATCAAGGGCCCCTAAAGTAAATTTTCGCATCGCTTCGAGGGCATAGGTGTTCGAAGCAATCCGAGCCAAGGGCTCTTCAATGCCTTCAAATTTACCAATTGAAACGCCAAACTGACGACGAACGACTGCATGAGAAGAGACAGTTCTAGCAACAAGCTTCGAGCCCCCGGTGGCCTGAGCTGGCAAACTGATTCCACGCCCCGCCGCCAAACACTCCATCAGCATTCCCCAGCCCTTGCCACAGCCTGCGACGCCTCCAACTATGGCCTCGACTGAAACGACAACATCCTTGCCTTGAGTCGGACAGTTGTAAAAAGGAATTGTCAAAGGATCATGCCTTCGGCCCAAAACAACTCCTGGTGTTTTGGACGGAATAAGGCCGCAAGTAATGCCCAAACCCTCGCCTTTTCACAATAAATTATCAGGATCGCGCAATCGAAAAGCAAGACCTATAATAGTGCTGATTGAGGCTAAAGTAATCCAACGCTTATTCCAATTCAACCGAACATAGAGCTTACCATCTTGTCCCTTGAAGAGAATTCCTGTGGAATTGATGGCCCCAGCATCAGAACCAGCCAGAGGCTCAGTGAGACCAAAACACGGCATTTCCTCCCCTCGAGCGAGACGAGGCAAAAGATGCTTTTTCTGTTCATCAGTTCCATAATGAATTATTAACTCAGCCGGGCCCAAGGAATTTGGGACCATCACCTGAATAGCCACGGCCAGGGACCGTGACGAAAGTTTCATAATCACTTCTGAATGGGCCAGGGCAGAAAACCCAAGCCCCCCGTGCTCTTTTGGAATAATCATTCCAAGGAATCTTTCTTTCCGAATATAGTCCCAGACATCAGAAGGGATCTCCTTCGACTTCCAAATCTTCCAGGCATCAATCATTTGGCAGAGATGCTCAACAGGGCCGTCCATAAAAGCCTTCTCCTCCGCCGTTAGCTGCGGATAAGACTCAGCCATAATATTTTTAAAATTGGGTTTCCTGAAAATAGATCTTTCTCTATCCAAACCACTCCCGCATCAAGTGCAGTTCGTTCAGTTTCTGAAATTTTTGGAATAAAATCAAATCTCTTAAATACAGCGACAACAGCCTTTGTAAAAACAACCGCCCGAAGTGCCGGAATCAAAAAAACGACCATAACTCCAAAAACTGCAGCGACACACCACAAAGGCGCGCCAAATTCGAAAAGCAACGCCGGAACAACCAGGGACCAAAGCCAAAGAGGGCTGCCGAAAAAACCAATGACCAAAAGTCCTAAAATCGCTCCTGGAATCGTCCAAACTGGATGCTGCAGCATCCATCCGTGGGATTCAATTATCTGCAATGACTCCACTCTCTTCTCTCCTTGAAAAAAATTAAAAACTCTTAGACAATATGAGACCACCTTCATGCTCTTGAAGCAAGCAGGACCTTCACTTGGTTATGTCATTTGAATGATCTTATTGAAACTGATGGCCTTGAGTGTCCCTGAAGGGACAACTCAAGGCCGCGAGTCTATGATTTTCGTCTGGAATTCGGCCACCGATCAGATTTAGACTCACTCTGAGTCTAAACTCCGAAGGCTTTGCAGTTGCAAGAATGGCCTTCCATATGAGCTTTCGACCACTCCTTTGTTCCAATGCCGACTGCACTTTCTCATCAAGGTCCTTCAAACCAGATTTTCGTCACAAAAAGATGGATCTTAATAAACCTCTCCAACGTCTCCTCACTGAAGGTAATTCCATCAGGGCTTCGGCGAGAATTCTCAATATGACTTACAAAAACACGTATAAAAAGTTTCTTTGGCTGATCAAGCAGGCAAAAGTGACCAGAGAGAGACTCAGTTTTTCGGCCAGGAAGATCTACTTTGATGAAATGGAGACAATTCACCACACAAAATGCAAGCCCCTTTCAATTGCTGTCGCGGTGAATGAGGATTATCAAATACTAGCGCTCCAAGTGGCTGAAATGCCTGCAAAAGGCAGACTTGCAAGGTTCTCAGTGATGAAGTATGGACCACGAAAAGATGAGCGTGACTCGGTGATGGGTGAGGTTTTTCGATGTCTTAAGAACAGACTTTCGCGGTCGCCTGAAAATATTTATTCTGACGCCAAATCAAGTTATCGAAAGCATGTGGAGGGGACCTTCCCACAAAGCACATATGAGGTTCACAATCGAGCCGACAAAGAGCGACATCGAGACCGACTGCATGAAAAACTCCACAAGAAGCGCTTTGACCCATTATTTGCTGTGAACCAACGCTGTGCTAAACTTCGCAGCGATATCAGAAGACTGACCTGACGAAGTTGGTGCACGACCAAAAAGCCTGAGAATTTGCAGGGGCAACTGGACTTGTATATTGTCAACCAGTTTGGCCCCCGCATTTTCTTAAGATAAACCCCTAGCTTTCAATCTAATCAATTCAAAAGCATAGACTCTCGGACTTGAGTGGTCCCTTCAGGGACACTCAAGGACATCGGTTTCTATCTCTTATTTAGGTGGTACCGGCTCGGACTCTGGAGCCGCAACTGCTGGAGCTTCAGCTCCATCCGTACCAGCTCCAGGTGGGGGTGGCTCAACTGCTGGGGCGGCCATTTGCTCTTGCGGATCAGCAGTTGGCTGGCCTTCTTGAGGAGTCGCTTGGACAGCAGGCGCCTCAGGGCTAGGTGTATTTTTTGAACAAGTAAATCCAGTTGTGAAGGCTAAAGCCAGAAGTGCTATTGCCACTAAAGATTTCATATAAGCTCCCTTAATTGTTTCGAATATTTCAAATTATTCGAAACAAATGGTTTATTGTTAGTTGATATTTGAAACATGATCTCAACTAAGATCAAATGATTTTTGGGAAAAATCAACAAAATCATCTTGAGGTCACCCCAAAAAAACCGCAATGAAATTGAGAAAAAGAGATCAACTACATCCAGAAAAAATTGATTCGAAGTTCCATAAAATTTAGCTCTCAACGATATGTACTCGATTCTTCTTAGCCCCACATTGACATCACGGCCATAAATGGGAACAAATATGATTATAAATTGAAACCTAACCCGAAGAGCCGTATGCGGAAAAATGGCAAGCACGGTTCCGAGAGGAGCGGCGGCAAGCAATTGCTACTGTTTACTTAATGAACAAAAAAGAAAATCCCTTGATCAATCTTCTCGCTAATATTGTCCTTCCGATTGTGATCTTGAATAATCTTTCTAAGAGTCTCGGAGCTCTCCCTGCCCTTCTTTTGGCCCTCAGCGCACCCCTAATTTATCTGACATGGGATCTTTGGAAGAAAAGGAAAATCAATTATTTCTCTATTTTGGGATTGCTGAATGTGGGACTCACCGGCAGCCTGGCTGTCCTTAATTTGGACGGCGCTTGGTTTTGGATCAAAGAAGCCGCCTTTCCTGGACTCGTTGGCATTTTTGTCCTTGGGAGCGCTTGGACAACAAAACCATTCATTCAGACTTTGATTCTAAATCCAGAGATTATGGATCTAGAACTGGTCGAAGCGCGAGTTCGAGCCAATGGGGAAGACCATCTGCTAGAAAGAATCGCTCGAAATGCGACAGTCTTTCTTGCTCTATCATTCTTTCTGAGTTCCTTTTTAAATTTTGTCGTGGCACGGCGTATTTTTCTCCCCATTGCTGTTGAGATTCAAGGTGAACAGAGATCTCTTCTCCTAAATGAACAAATTGCAGAAATGACAAAAGTCTCTTTTCCGATAATTCTCGCCCCCTCATTTGTCCTCTTGATGGGCCTTATGTTTTATCTTTTGCATCGCCTAAAAAAAACTCACAGGACTCAGTTTGGAAGAGATTCTCCCTCACAAATAAGATGATCACTAAAAGCCATCTCCTCCATCCTCAAATGGTGGCGGTGGTGGTGGCGGTGGGAAATCGCCATCATCATAGGGCGCCATTGAAGGTGGGGGCGGCGGAAAATCATTAAAGTCCGGTTCTGACATAGAAGGACCCGGCGAATATCCCGAACCCATTGCCGGACTATCAGACATTCTTCCAGATCCACCTGGACCGAATTTATCAGGCGATTTTTTTGTTTTATCAGTATTTTTGTCTTTCGGTTTGGCTCCGTAAAGCACTCGATTTTTGATCTCATACCTGGGCCTTTTTGCCAAAAGATCAAGTTCTTCGTTCTCACTTAAATCAGAAGGTATTCCACGAGGTCCCGCCTTCCGTTGACGAAGGTGGTCAGCTAAACGTGCTTTTTCCTCTTCAAGCTGTTCGGATCTCTCTTTGACAAAGGAGTGGTAAGCCTCAAGACCGCGCAATTCGGATCGGTCTTTCTTGGTTCTTTTGTGCTCCTCAAATGCCTCTAAACGCTGCAGATTCCATCGCTCTTCTTCCTCAAGATACAATTTGAGACCTTCCTCTCGCTCCCGAGCGAAAACCTCACCCTCTTGACGATGCTCAAGAAACTGCTTTTTCCGAGAAAAAGATTGGGCCGTGGATAAGAAACCCTTGGTCCAAAACCCTGATGCCAAAAATGCCCATAAAATAAAACAAATCCTAGCAAAATGAATCACGTCTTAGTTTAGCGCAAAAAGTCAGGATTTGACGCTTTTTTTCAAGCTCGACCTTCGTCATAAAATCAAGCTACACTCATGTCTAATAATCTGACGCCAGGAGTGTTTTTGATGGAAATTTCGGCTTTTTTTGCAAACCTTGCCCTTTTTGCTGCTAAGGGTTTGCTCGTGTTTTTGTTTATTTTCTTAATTATCTTGGTGATTGCATTCTTTGCGGCTCGCGCTCAAACAAAACACGAGCTGAAAGTTGAAAATCTTAAGGAGAAGTTCGACCACTATAAACACCTTCTTCAATTTTTCTCGCTAACCAAAAATGAATTCAAGAAGATTCGAAAGGCAGAAAAGAACTCGAAAAGAAGGAAAAGCAAATTGAATCAAAGCCTCGCGCTTTTGTTCTTTCTTTTGAAGGTGACATGCGAGCCCAGGCTGTGGATCAGTTAAGGCACGAAGTGACTGCCGTCCTCACAATTGCTCAGCCTCAGGACCTCGTGGTTCTAAATATCGAAAGCCCAGGCGGCGTTGTTCATGGGTATGGCCTGGGAGCAGCCCAAGTCCTTCGGCTCAGAGATAAAAATATCCCTGTCACTGTCTGTGTTGATAAAGTCGCAGCGAGCGGGGGCTATTTAATGTCGGTGCCAGCTCAAAAAATTTACGCAGCTCCCTTTGCCATTTTGGGGTCCATCGGAGTTGTTGCTCAGGTTCCAAACGTCAATCGTTTGCTAAAAAAATATGATGTCGATTACAAGGAATACACGGCTGGCGAATTCAAGCGAACTGTCAGCCTCTTTGGAGAAGTCACCGAAAAAGGCGAGAAAAAGTTTCTTGAACAACTTGAAGAAACACATACTTTATTTAAGTCATTTGTCCATCGCTATCGCCCGCAACTCGAATTAGCCCAAATCGCGACAGGAGAACACTGGTTTGGAGAGCAAGCCTTGAAATTGGGTTTAATTGACGCCATTAAAACCAGCGATGATTATCTTCTTGAGTTATCCCATACTCACCAGGTGTTGAAAATCAACTATGAAGAAAAAAAACCTTGGAATGAAAAAATATCTAAAATGCTTAGCCTCTCTCTCAGCTCGGCGATTTCGAGAGTTGTGGGCGAACTTGAGACACGAAAGTTCCTCTAGTGCAAAGTCCCGCCCTAGAAGTTCGAAATCTCGATATCACTTTCTTTCTTAAAAAGGGCCCTCTGAAGGTGGTGGACGCCGCCTCCTTTAGAATTGATTCAGGAGAAATTCTTGGCTTGGTCGGAGAAAGCGGCTGGGAAAGTCAGTCACCTCTCGTTCACTGATGCGCCTAGTAGATGAGCCCGGGCAAATCACTCAAGGTGAGATTTTTTTCAAGGGTCGAGATCTGCTCCGACTGAGCGAACAGGAAATGAGAGATATTCGGGGTCGCGAAATCTCAATGATTTTTCAGGATCCCATGAGCGCTCTCAATCCTGTGCTCACCATTGGCGAACAGATTAAGGAACAAATTCTCAGACACCAAACGGAAAAAAGTATCCCCGCCCGATTGGCAAATCAGAAGGCGGCCGAACGGACGCAGACGATGCTCTCTCTCGTAGGAATTTCTCCGGCCCAGGAGCGCATGAATAGCTATCCCCACCAGCTATCTGGAGGACAGCGTCAAAGAGCCATGATCGCCATGGCTCTTTCCTGCAATCCAAGCCTACTGATTGCTGATGAGCCCACCACCTCCCTCGATGTCACGATACAAGCCCAAATTTTGGAACTCATTCAATCTCTCCAAGAACAAATGAATATGACGACTCTTTTTATAACTCATGATTTGGGCTTAGTTTCAGAAATCGCTGATCGAGTGATCGTTATGTATGCAGGACAAATTTGCGAGGAAGCCCCAACATCAGAGATTTTTTCAAACCCAAGGCATCCTTACACCCTCGCCTTAATCGAATCTCGTCCTCGTTTTGGTCATCAGGTCGAACGCCTCAAGACAATCCACGGACGAGTCCCGCGCCCTGATGAACTCGCTGGCGGATGCCCATTTTCAAACCGCTGCCCCCAGGTTCAGTCAGAGTGTCATTCTCTACGCCCCCCTCTTGTTCACCTTGATAAGACTCAACATAGAGTTGCTTGTTTTAATCCCGTTGGAGTCTCTCAATGAATCCCCAAGATTCCCTAGAGTCAACTCGGTTAGATCATTCGATTGTTTTGAAGGCAAATCATCTTAAAAAGTACTTTGACCAAGGTTCTCGCCAAATCAAAGCGGTTGATGATGTTTCGCTCTCGATTCAGTCTGGCGAAATTTTGGGGCTCGTCGGAGAAAGTGGGAGTGGAAAATCAACCCTGGGAAAACTTTTGATCCGCCTGCTTGAGTCAACATCAGGTGAAATTCAATTTCGTGGGAAAAACTTTTTAAGTCTTTCAGGTCAAAAACTTAGAAATGAACGACGAAACATTCAAATGATTTTTCAGGATCCCTACGGCTCTTTGGATCCACGGATGACAGTCGCACAATTGCTCAGCCAACCCTTTGAAATTCACGGCCTTCTCTCTCCCAAAGAACGAAAAACCCGGGTTCAAGAACTTTTGAAACAAGTCGGTTTAGATGAAACAGCTCTTGATCGAACTCCCCACGAATTCTCGGGGGGTCAACGTCAAAGACTTTGCATCGCCCGGGCGATCGCCCTTAATCCTGAACTGATTATCTGCGATGAACCCGTGTCCTCCTTGGACGTATCAATTCAGGCTCAAATTTTAAATCTTCTAAAAGATCTTCAAAAAAGCCTCAATATGAGCTATTTATTTATTTCCCATGACCTCTCTGTGATTGAGTTTCTCTGCGACAGGGTGGCTGTCATGTATCTCGGAAAAATTGTTGAAGTGGCGGACCGAAATCAGCTTTTTGCCCACCCAAAACATCCCTACACCCAGGCCTTGATTGCGGCTCTGCCACGATTCGGAGAAGGAAAGAAACAAATAAAGACAACACTTTCGGGGGAAGTTCCTGACCCAACGAACCCTCCCTCCGGTTGTGCCTTTCACCCCCGATGCTCCCAAAAAATTGCTGCCTGTACACAAAACGAACCTGTCTTGGTCCAAAATGGAAACCACTTAGTCTCCTGTTGGCTGACAAACCCGAAGAAAGAGGAATCAAAATTATGAGCCCTAAAATAGGACAACTGAAGATTGCACAAATTGTCTTTATACTCACCGTCTTTACTTTCACGATCGTGCCAAATTTTGCGTCAGCTCGGCCCACCAACTCAGAATTCAAAATAGGAATTACCCAAGAATTCGAAACTCTGAATCCCTTGATCATGAGTATGTCTGCGACCTCCTATATGGCACGCTTAGCTATTCGAACTCTGGTCAATTTAGATGCCAATTCCAAGTGGGTTCCGCAATTGGCTAAAGAAATCCCATCCCTTGACAAAGGCACCGCTAAAATTATTGAAGTCGGAGGCAAAAAGAAGATTGTCACGCAGTGGGAAATTCTTGAAAAAGCCTCCTGGGGGGACGGAAAACCCGTCATTTGTGAAGATTTTCAGATGGCCCTACGAATTGCGACATCCCCACATGTTTCAATTGGCGAAAAAGAAACCTACGCCCAAATTGAGAAAATTGAATGGGATCCAAAAGCTCCCAAAAAAATGTACATTCACTTTTGCCAAAGCCCGTTGGGACTTCTTTTAGATTGGGTTCGTTTTTCCCAGTGCCAAAACATATCGAAGAGCCCGTTTTCCAAAAATACGGGTCAACCAAAGAGGGCTACGAAAAAACTCAGTTTACTCAAAAAAACCAACGACGCCTGGTTTATATAATGGCCCCTACCTGATCACTGAGGTGAATCTGGGCGATCATTTGTCCTTTGGAGTAAACCCACATTTTTACGGAGCTCCGGCGCATATCAAAAAAATTATTTTCAAACTCATTCCCAATACTGGCACCTTAGAGGCAAACCTCAGATCCGGAACGATCGATATGATTTCAACTCTTGGTCTTGCCCTCGACCAAGCCCTTGTCTTAGATAAGAAAGTGAAGAACGAGAAGCTCCCCTACGAGGTTCTCTTCACTCCGAGTGTCACTTACGAGCACATTGATTTGAATCTTGATAATCCGATTCTCAAGGATGTGAAAGTCAGAAAGGCTCTCTTGTTTGGGATGAATAGAGATGAGCTAGCCCTGGCTCTTTTTGAGGGTCGACAACAGACGGCGCTGCATTTTATCTCTCCAAAGGATCCCTGGTTCACCTCGGATTCCAAATTTGTTCAACCCTACAGATACTCACGCAATCAAGCCGCAAAACTCCTTGATGAAGCAGGTTGGCTGATGGAGCCGGATGGGATCAGAGCCAAAGGTGGAAAAAAATTAAGTCTTTCTTTTATGACCACAGCAGGTAATAAAACCCGCGAACTCGTGCAGGTCTACTTACAAGAGCAGTGGAAACAGGTTGGAATTGAAGTCACAATTAAGAACGAGCCAGCTCGTGTTTTCTTTTCTGAATCTGCAAAAAAAAGAAAATATGGCGGATTAGCCATGTTTGCCTGGGTTTCCTCCCCTGAAACAAGTCCACGCCCGACCCTCCACTCCAAATCAGTTTCGAATGAAAAAAATGGCTGGTCTGGACAGAATTGGATGAATTGGATAAATCCCCAGGTTGATAAAAATATTGAAGCTCTTGAGGTGGAATTCAATCCGAAGAAGCGGGTTGAAATTGTGGCGGATATCCTCAAGGCGTACACTGAAGATGTCCCGGTCCTGCCGCTTTATTACCGTTCAGATATTACAGTTATTCCGAAGAACTTAAAGAATTTCAGAGTTCCAGGCCACCAATACCCTGAAACAAATGAGGTCGAGACGTGGACTTTGGAATAACTCAGGGTCGTCCATGAGAGTCTTTATTTTTCGAAGAATAGCTCACACTCTGGCGTTGATTGTTGTTCTTTCCTATGTTTGCTTTAGTCTGGTCTCTCTGATGCCAGGCGATCCTTTGGAGTTGATGATTGCTTCAAATCCAAAGATCACTTCTGAAGATGTCCTTCGCTTAAAAGAAATTTATGGACTCGATCAGCCAGCCTACAAACGATACCTGAATTGGGCCAGGACAATCCTGCAAGGAGACCTTGGCTATAGTCGTACCTATAAAGTTCCGGTGAGTGAACTGATGGCTCCCCGCCTCATTAATACCTTTATTCTTTCACTCCTTTCTCTGAGCTTTTCGCTCTTAATCGCCATTCCCTTAGGAATCTTTTCAGCGGTTAAACCCGGAGGCAAACTCGACACTATGGCGAATTTGTTTTCATTTGCAGGAATTTCCGTCCCGTCTTTTTGGCTGGGCTTGATATTGATTATTATCTTTGCAGTTATGCTTCAATGGCTACCCGCAGGTGGAACGCAGACACTTGGATCCGTGGAGTGGGGTTGTTGGCGACAGATTGGGGATCGCCTCACTTACTTGGCTTTACCGGTCCTTTCTCTGAGTCTCCAACAAACCGGAAAATTCTTCCGCTTTATTCGCAGCGGAATGATTGAAGTCTTAAGTCAGGATTACATTCGCACAGCCAAAGCGAAGGGCCTTTTGCCGTGGACCATTTTATGGAAGCATGCTTTTCGAA
This sequence comes from Bdellovibrionales bacterium, assembly GCA_016713585.1. Taxonomy (GTDB): domain Bacteria; phylum Bdellovibrionota; class Bdellovibrionia; order Bdellovibrionales; family Bdellovibrionaceae; genus JADJOV01. The sequence goes on from JADJOV010000012.1 coordinate 71,718, forward strand.
ATACCTTGATTCCTCTCATCACCGTCGTTGCCCTGAGTCTTTCTGGAATATTTTCAGGGGCAGTTCTCACTGAAATGGTTTTTGCTTATCAAGGAATTGGTAAATTGGTCTATGATTCAATTATGGCAAATGACACCAACGTAGCCATGGTTTCTTTTATCATCTCAGTCAGCATGGTTCTTTTAATGAATCTCTTGGCAGATATCTTGTATGGATATGCAGATCCTAGGGTCTCACGGGAGCTTGGATGAGAAGTCTGTGTTGTTCCCTGGTTATTGGTTTTATCGTTTTGCTTGCGATTTTTGCCGACCTTATTAGTTCATTGACTGACCTAAATCCAAATCAGCAAAATATTCTGGGTCGTTATTTACCACCAATGAGTCACTCAGAGATTTCAGCAGACACCAAGCAAACCCTCCTTGAAAAATGGATTACGACCAACCCGACTCAGGCCAAGACTTTGGCAAAAATCCTCGTCGACCAAGGAGTCAGTTCCAGCCCTGAAGATGAAATTGTTTTGGATGTCGGAACTAGATCTCAAAAGGAAGCCTTAGAAATTCTCCAAAAAATAGATTCCTCTGAGACCGCCAACTTCCAGAACCTGCTGGCAAGCTTTTCATCACTCCATCTTTTAGGCACAGATGAGATTGGCCGAGATGTTTTTATAAGATTAGTCTACGGCGCACGGATCTCCATGGGGGTTGGAGTCATGGTCGCTTTGACTTCTGCCATTCTAGGTTTAATCCTTGGATCACTTGCTGGCTATTATGGTGGATTTATAGATACTCTCCTTATGCGAGTGACGGACTCTCTCCTTTCCTTGCCCATGATGCCCATTTTGATTATTGTTTCAGCTATTGACCTACAAAAACTTCCAGCAGGTAAATTTTTTCTCTCTCAAGGCAACGAAAGTATCGTTAAAATGTTTCTTATTCTTTGCCTTTTTTCATGGATGCCCGTCGCGCGTCTGGCCCGAGGAAACATTCTTTCACTCAAAAACATGGATTTTGTTTTGGCTGCCCGAACCTTGGGCGCCAAGGACCATACGATTATTCTCCGCCATCTTTTCCGAACATGATGGCTCCAATTCTGGTGGCGGTCACGCTAGGGGTTGGCGAAAGTATTTTGTACGAAGCGGCCCTGAGTTTCTTGGGTCTGGGTATTATGCCCCCAACCTCGAGCTGGGGAAATATGCTGACAAATGCTCAAGAAGTCATTTTTAAGAGTCCGTGGTTAACTATTCTCCCTGGGCTGATGATTTTTATTACAACCGTCAGCATTAACCTAATTGGAGATGGACTTCAGTCTGTATTGAATCCGAAAATCCAACGCCATTGACCTTTGACTTCTTGATTAGCTCACCTATGGCCAATAATTTGTTAATAGTTCCATATTCTAGCCTTTTTTTTCTACGGGAGCTACCGATCGAATATGCAGGTAGATTGAGAGAAAGCTTTAAGAAATTTACCACAACCTGTTAACGATGGAGACCGGGTGGATATTCAACGTATACTGATCATCGAAGACTCGGTAGATCTTCAATTTGAGCTCAAGGAAATCCTCCAAAAAAATTCTCGATCACAGGAGTCCTGACTGCGGCAGCGGCCCTCGACGCACTCAATGCAAGCCAATATTCCCTGATACTTATAGATGTGGGTCTCCCCGACGAGGATGGTTTCACCCTCCTAGGTAAAATCCGCCTGATTGATACAGCAAAACTAACACCAGTTTTTTTCCTTACGGGGCGAGATAATGTTCAAGATAAAGTCAATGCCTTTAGCATGGGAGCTGATGACTATTTGGTTAAACCCTTCAATCCCCGCGAATTAGAGGCCCGAGTCGAAGCCAAGATGCTCAAATTGTTGGCCCAGCCTGTCCAGGGCGATTCTTTTGTTTGTGGAAACTTCCGTGTGGCGCCGGGTCTCCAGAAAGTTGAAATTCTGGCGGACGAAACTGGACATCTCACTCCAGAGCGCAATATGAATTTAACTTCGATCGAATTTCGTTTGCTCTTCTATTTTTTGAAAAATGAAAATAAAAATTTGCCGCGGAAAGAAATTTTGAAGGTCGTTTGGGGAGAAAGTCTTCCAGGAACAGATCGAACCGTCGACACCCACGTCTACACACTCAGACAAAAATTGGGGTCCCTTGCTCGCTGTGTTAAATCAGTCCCAAAAGTCGGATATCGCTTCTCCCAAAAGGATGTTTCTCGGGCTAAAAAAACAGGCTAAGCGACAAGCACTATCAAGGAGAAAAAATGGGCCAGGCCAAAGATTTCATGACTCCAGATCCGATTGTCCTAGAATCATCGGCAACCATTACTGAGGTGGTCGAGCTGTTTGGATCCAAAAAATTGCTTCGGCTCCGGTGAGAACTTCAATGGGAGAATATGCTGGAACTCTCACAGAGCTCACCCTCGTACGTATTCTTGTCCTTCATCAACTTCAAACCGAAAAATATAAAAAGCTAGCCCATCGGTTGGACTTTCTAGAGCCTCTTGTTTTTGTGAATCAAACAGACCCTTTCGCAGATGTACTTAAAGCAATTCTTAAAGCCCCAAATCACCGACTTTTTGTGAAAGAAAAAAATAATCACATCTGTGGTGTCATCAGCCCAAAAGATCTTCTTCGTGTCTTGATGACAGAAACAATGGAAGCTGATACAATCAAACACGAAGTTAAAAAACTTGCCTAGCAGATCTCTACCAAAGGATGCCGTTGTGCCCACAGTTAAGTCGACAGTTAGGTCGACAGTTAAACCGACCGTCAAGCCAACAGTTAAAATGTATAAAAAAAATCCCTGCCCCTATTGTGATCGTGCGGAGGCTCTGTTTAAGAGCCGAGGGATTCCCGTGGAAATTATTGATCTCACAGAACAACCTGCTGAAATAGATCGCATCAAAAACGAAACTGGCTGGCGAACAGTCCCGATTATTTTGATCAACGAAAAACTTATTGGTGGGTACACAGATCTCAAAGACCTTGATGATTCAGGCGAACTCGACAGGCTTCTCAGTCAACCAATTTAAATCTCGAGCAGGTTCAGAGCCGTTCTATTGGCGCAGGTCCGTTCTTGGAACCATCGGCATCGGATTTGAGAAGAGCTCTCCGACGAATGTTCGCATCTCTCGCAAATTCTTTGCCTTCGTGGAGATTTGAATTAGATTTTGTCCATAGAAGAGCCAACAACATGTCGTGCGAATCCAAAACCGCACCTTTCTCAAGGCCAAATCTTCACCAAAATAGAGTTCACTGAGATCAATCAGACGAAGAAGAACTCGGCCATAGGCAGTCCCTTCTTCCTCAGGCGTTCGCGGAGCAAAACCTCCAAATCCCGGGGACTTGGCCAACCGAGGTCTTCGCCAACCTGCCACATCAGCCACGGCCTAGCCGCCAAGGCTCGCCCAGCCATCACCAACTCGCAACCTGTCTGGGCTCGCATTTGGTGCACATCCTCTGCGGTCTGAATATCACCGTTGCCAATCACGGGTATATCAACTGTGTCTCGTAATTGGCGAATCTGACTCCAATCGGCATTTCCTCGCCTTTTCTGTTCTGCTGTTCGAGGGTGAAGACAAACCCAAGCGGCCCCCGCCTCCTGAAGACCCCGCACAAATTGAAATAGAAAATCTGGATTGGTTCCACGTTCGGCCGCACGCAGTTTGACAGAGACTGGAACTCTGGCCACTTTCGTCGCCATGGCAACCACTTCGGCGGCGTAGGTAGAATCCCCCATCAGAGCCACTCCATAGTTGTGCCTCAGGGCTTTTTGAACTGGACAGCCCATATTGATATCAATGGCCACGGCCCCCCAGTCTTCAAGCTTGCGAATACTCGCGGCGATGGCTCCCGCCTCATTCCCAAGAATCTGTGGAACTAACTCTGTCTCACAGGGACCCTTCATGGTTTCCGGAACTTTCGCAAAATCTTCATAAGGAAGTTTTCTGGAGTTGAGCATTTCAGTCGGCCACAGAGTGAAGGCCCCTGGCGGCATATACTCCCGAATAATCAGACGCAGGGCCACATGAGACAGTCCCACCATCGGTGCTAAACAAAGTGGAAAGTTAACTCGGGTCCCTTGCATTCACCTGCTGGTATTTCACGCCTCGCCGCCTCTTTCAATTCTTCCCTGAAAAAAATCTACCTAACGCAGAGTGTTTTCGATACACTCGCTCCTCAACTCAACCAGGGCATAAACATTTGAAACAAAATAAATCTCATCATCACTTAGCTCTCAAAGTTGGAATTTTGGGGGGTGGCCAGTTAGCCCGAATGCTCGCGCTCAGTGGTTTTGCGCGCGGCCTCGAGGTGCATGCCCTCTCCGAAAATCCCACGGACCCCGTGGCTCAAGTCAGTCATTTCTGGGTGCAAGGCTCACCTGACAATCAAGCAGACTTAGTCTCATTTTCGAAACACCTAGACCTTTTAACCTTTGAGAGTGAGTTTTTTAATGCGGCCGGAATTGAAAAGTCCCTCGGTCGCCATAAGAAAAAACTCTTCCCCTCAACAAAGTGTATGTCGATGATTCAAGATCGAGCCAAACAAAAAGTTTTGCTGGATGATTTTGGAATTCCAACAGCCCCCTTCATCGTGGTGCACGAACCCGAAGACCTTATCAGTTCGCTGAAGGTTTTTGGACCCATGGTTCTTAAAAAACGCCAGGGCGGTTATGATGGAAACGGCACCTGGGTTCTTCACAATCCAAATCAAATTGCCAAGATCGACAAAAAGCTCTTTCTCGCCCCAGGCTTTATTGCCGAGAAATTTATTCCTTTTTCTCGCGAACTCGCTGTGATGTTTGTGAGAAGTCGCTCTGGACAAAAGCAAGCTCTTCCTCTCACTAAGTCTGTGCAAAAAAGCTCCCGCTGCGATTATGTTCTCGGACCTGTTTCTCACTCTGGCTTTTTGGCTCTCCAAAAAAAATTCTTCAAGATGCTTGATGCCATCGATTACGTCGGAGTTCTAGGCGTTGAGCTTTTTGATACGGGAACTCAACTCCTGGTGAATGAGCTCGCCCCGAGAGTTCATAATTCAGGCCACTATTCTCAAAATGCTTTGAACTCAAGCCAGTTTGATCTGCACTGGATGGCAGGACTTGATCTCGAACTTCCGGAAGTGCAAATTCAAGAAAAGGCGTTTGCCATGATTAATTTAATTGGTCGCAAAAACACTTCCAGGATGAAGGCCCCGAATGCGCTTTCTGGACAATTACACTGGTACGGCAAGGGAGAATCCAGACCAGGTAGAAAAATGGGACACGTCAATTACTCTGGCCCCGAGATTAAAAAACTCTTGGCCCAGGGACTCAGAGAGCGGAACCTATTTAGAATTTAAATCTCTAGTTGAACGGTTGAAAGTTTAATCAACCTTTCTATTGATGTTTTTAAACTTAATAAAAAATATTTTTGAGGAAACAGAAGATGAAAGTCGCAGTTATTATGGGAAGTTCGACGGATTTGAAGGTCATGAAAGAAGCTGTTCGTGCGCTGAAAGAATTTGAAATTCCCTCTGTTGTTAAGATAGTCTCGGCCCACCGAACACCCTTAGCCATGGTGAAATTTTCAGAAGAGGCAATCAAAAATGGTTACTCCGTCATCATTGCTGGCGCCGGCGCGGCCGCCCATCTTCCCGGAATGGTTGCGAGTCTGACCTTCCTGCCCGTGATCGGCGTCCCCGTCACTGTTAATAAGCTTGCAGGAATTGATGCACTTCTTTCTATTGCTCAAATGCCGCGTGGAATTCCCGTGGCCACAGTCGCCATTGATAATGCCTACAATGCAGGATTACTTGCAGCTCGAATTCTGGCCATTTCGCATCCTAAAATTGCCAGTCGCCTCGAAAAGATTTCAAAAAAACAGATTCGCAAAGTCAAGGAGATGAACAAAGAACTTAAAGCGAGGACTTGAAAAACTAAAGATGTCTCTTGATTAAGGGAACTAGTCCTAGTTGCCGAGACAACTCTTCAATTTTCTTCTCACTCGCCAAGGCCTCCACTGATCGTTCTGCATCGACATCCAAGATTCCATCTTTAGAGATCATCACTGACCGGGCAAGGATTCTTTTTTGAATATAGGAGCTGAACTCGACTGTGAATCTTGGAACATTCGAATTCGCCTGACTTCCAATTTGGAGTCCAATTTCTCGATTGATCTTTGCAGATCGTTGGTCAAAGTTAAATGAGCCTATCAAGGATATCTTATCATTAATAATTGCACCCTTACAATGTAACACCTCAGGAGCCCCACTGTGATTGGGATTAATATTATCATCATAAGGCTTAAACAAATAAAGCTTCACACCCATTTTTACCAAACGCTCTTTAATTGTCATAAAGCCTGCATGCGCCAATGTCATATCGCTACTCGCTAATGAATTGGTCACGATCGTCACGTCAACGCTTCTCTCTCGAATAATCTTTTCAAGAGTCGAAAGTTCCTCGTCTGTTGGGAATAAATACGGAGTACTAATTAATATTTTTTTCGTTCTTTCATCTGCAAACTGCTCCATGATCTGAGCACCGAGCTTATTCTCGACATCTTTCATTCTCACAGTTGGATCATTGAAAGCAAAGAACACCTGCGACATATCTGAATCTTTATCTTCGGGCGAAGTCCCTTTGAGATCCTCAAGATCGGCTAACATTTTGGAAATTGGCTGAACTTTAGTTTCGTATTCACCCTTTTTAAACTGACGCACAAGATCTACAATCTGTTGGTCCGCCTCGTCAATTTCGGCAGCAATCAAATTGTTCTCACGCATACACTCATGGTATTCTTTTTTACATCTAAGTCCATTGAGTCTTCCATGGTCGTAATCCCAAAGTTCGAGATCAGCCACATCGGGATTTGTTGACCAAAGCTTCGAAAAATACTCATGAGTGGCACTTGCGGCATTTCCTAAAACTAATGCATCTGCATCCAAAAAATTGAATTTATCAGACCTTCCAAAATAGGCTTCCGCAGCATTTCGACCGCCGAGGATTGCCATCGGGTGCTTGGTGGATCCATCGACACTAAGCAATTTATCATGATTCCGATAGGTCATGTAAGGAAGATTCAATACCCGATGAAAGAGTGGATTGAATATTTTAATTTCGATTGGTTTTGACAATGGACTTTTGGATTTGGATGGGCGAGTCATAGCGGCTAGCTGAGCTGGTTTTAGATTATTGTTAATACTATCAATCAAAATCCTGACCCTCACCCCCCGATCGGCGGCCTCACGCAAAAAGCCTAGACCTATCAAAGCGATCTTATCATCACCGACATCAAAGTATTCGATGGCAATTTCTTTTTTTGCATTCCTAATAAGGTCTATTCTGGCCTGAAGGGCCTCCGTATTCTCTTCAAGTAGCTTTACCCTGTCAGCAAATCCAGTTAAAGGCACAAAGCACATCGGCATCAAAGCCGCCAAAAACAATTTCATATAGATGTACCTTCACCTTTGGATGGTTTTCACCAAAAAATCAGTTTTGAGTTTCCACACAATCTTCCGTGAAATGACTTCTTAGCTAAAATCGTTCCACCCGAGCCTATGAATAAAGTCCATTAGAGCCCCAAAATGTGAATTGGCTTCGCAAAAAATGACAATTTTTGTTTATAAATTCGCCATCTTGAGAAACTTTCCCAACTTGATACAGTCTGTCCCCTTAAGTTACCCTGGCCCAAAGCCGATGAATGGAACATGAAATGGTTTGTCCAAGGCTTCTTGTTTATTTTCTTCTTCTGCAGTTCCGAGGTTCTGGCTGTCGGGGCCGGTATCACTTATCAAGGAAGATTGATTGATCCTTATGGCAATCCGGTCATTGCGAGTAGCGTTCAGTTTAAAATACAACTCAAAACGCCTGGGACCGAAGACTGCTTGCTGTACGAAGAAGTTCAAACCAAGAATCTCTCTGAAACAAGTGGAATATTCTCTATAAGTCTTTTTGATGGTTCTGGCTTGCGAGTTGATCCAAGCGGCTACAGTCTTGAGCGCATCTTTGCGAATAAAGGGACCTACACCTTTGCCAGTGGGCAATGCGCAAGTGGAACTAGCTGGACTCCCAATGCCTCGGATGGTCGTCGCATTCAAGTCTCCTTTAATGACGGAACCTTCGCCACCGGGACCTGGGAAGCGGCACCGTCAATTGCAATCAACTATATCCCAATGGCCATCGAAGCGATTCAAGTTGGTGGCTACAACTCGCGCCAAATCCTGAAGCTTGCCGACGGCGTTTCAACCACGGGAAGTGAGCTCAATAGCGCGTCTTGGACGGAACTACTGGCTTTGATCAATGGCACCACAACCCAGTATCTCAAATCAGGAGCCGCGACCTTCACTGCTGCTCCCCAGTGGAATGGCGTGCCTAGTGGCGCAAATGACCTAGTCAACAAAACTTATGTCGATGCCCAAATCGCCGCAGGACTTCCTGATTATGGGACCCCTGGTACCTACACAAAAGTCGTTACAGATGCGAAGGGCCGAGTAACAAGTGGTTCTGCCTTGGTTGAAGCTGATATTCCGACGCTCTCGACTGCTGGCAAAGTTAGCGGCACTGCGCTCAACACTGGCACAATCGGTGGAAACACGGCAATCAATTCAACCGGAAACCTTGTCACCACAGGGACTGTTCAAGGGGCCGTGGTCGGGGCCACTAATATGCGGATCTTTAACGGAGCTAATTATGTGCAGCTCGCGGCACCTGCCCTAGGTGGCAACCTCAGCTTCTCTCTGCCCGCCGCTGATGGTGCTGCGGGAACTTTGATGAAGACAAACGGTGCTGGTCAATTGAGCTTTGGCTCCTTAAGCGCTAGTGATATCCCAAGCCTTGATGTCGCGAAGATTACAACTGGCACTTTGCCAGTAGCCCGCGGTGGAACCGGGCTGACAAGTTATGGAAACAATAGTGTCTTGGTCTCGAATGGAACTGGGTCTGGGTTGAGTTCTTTGAATTGTGCACTCGGTGAGATCATCAAGTTTGATGCCTCTGGATTTGCAGGTTGCGGCACTGATACGACAGGCTCTGCCAGTCAGTGGACGACCACTGGGTCTGATATCTATTATAATTTGGGTAAAGTTGGGATTGGAACTCCAACCCCTGCTTCGATCTTAGATATAAATACGGCTGTCACGCCGGTGACAATTCGGAAGGTGGACTCTTCGAACCCCACGAGAGTATTGACTCTGACTGAGGACGACAACAACGGATATATAAGCCAACAGAACGGTGGTTCTCTTAATTTACAAAGTAGCAGCCAAACAATAGTCAGTATTGATGGCGCGGCTGTTCAAGCAAACAGAAAACTGATAGGCAATCGGAGTCTAGAGGTCAATCCAGTAGATGCCAATTCTCTGGTCGCTGTAATTAAAGGGGCGGCGAGTCAGGTCGTCAACCTGCAGGAGTGGCAAGATTCATCTGGAAATCCACTGTCCGTTGTGACCAATGACGGAAGAATAGGTGTCGGAAAAACAACCCCCCAAGCAACTCTAGATGTCAAAGGCACTGTCAAAATCTCTGGTGCGACCTCGGGCGCTGTGGGCTTTGCGGTACCCGCAGTCGCCGGCAGTGCGACCTACACCTGGCCCGCAGCTGCTCCAGGTTCAAATCAACTTTTACAGAGTGATGCGGCAGGAACCTTAAGCTGGGTCAGCGCAGGTGGTGGCGGAGACGCCCTGGTTGCAAATCCACTCTCACAGTTTGCAGCAACCACATCAGCCCAGCTCGCTGGAGTTCTGAGTGACGAGACGGGAACGGGCGCTTCCGTGTTTGCTGGCTCACCAACGTTCACAGGAGCACCACTCGCTCCAACTGCGGCGGCTGATACTAATACCACCCAAATTGCCACAACTGCCTTTGTCCTAGGCCAGGCTGCTTCCGTCGCACCGGGCATGGACGGAACACAAGCTGTCGGCACATCAAACAGATATGCAAGACAGGATCACGTCCATCCAACAGACACAAGCAGAGCACCAGCTGCCGGATCTGCAAGCATCACAACCCTCGGTACAATTACGACCGGTACATGGAATGGAACCGCGATCGCCGTGGCCAACGGCGGCACCGGCGCCACGACTGATGCTGCAGCAAGAACAAATTTAGGTTTAGGAACCTCCGCCACTTTGAATACTGGAAATAGTTCTGGTTTAATTCCAACTCTTGGCGCGACCGGAATTGGCGCCAATTTAATGTGCACTGGCGATGGCTCTGGCGTCAGCATTGTCTGCAATACATCAATTCCAACTGGAAATGCGCTGACTACGAATCCCCTTTCGCAATTTGCGGCAACGACTTCTGCCCAATTGGCTGGAGTTCTGAGTAACGAGACTGGCACAGGTGCTGCGGTCTTCGGAACTTCACCAACATTTACGACAAATATCACTACGCCCCTTTTGATTGGCGGCACTGGGACAACATCCTCATTGACTTACAAAACCACAACAAAGGTTGGTGCTGCTGGAGCTGATCACATTTTTCAAGTTGGCAATGACGGTGCTACTGAGGCCATGAGGATTCTGAATAATGGACGGGTCGGCATAGGGACAGCAAGTCCAACCAGTAAGTTAGATGTTTCAGGAGATTTCTTCACTGCGATTTCCGCGAGCGTAGCAAGCGACACTCAGTGGCCAATACTTGTCGGACAAAGAGCGAGGGGGACACAAGCTGCAAAAACTGCAGTTGGGAACAATGATGCGCTAAGTGTCCTCTGGGGCGGGGGATGGACTGGAGCTCAGTATATAGAAGGGGCAATGATTAAGTTTGAGGTAGACGCGGCAACTGGCGCGACGGATATGCCAGGAAGAATATCATTTCACACGACACCAGACGGGTCGTTTCTCTCATTGGAGCGAATGCGAATCAATAATGCCGGCGACGTCGGTATAGGAACTACGACGCCTGAATTCAAACTTTCCTTAGGTGGTGATGGGGCAATTATTGCCAATGGCGCTACATTTTCAGGTGCAACTTTAACAACAGCGGGGGCTGGAACTCGCATGATTTGGTACCCAAAATCAGCCGCATTCAGAGCTGGCGAAGTTTCGGGCACGCAATGGAATGATGCCAATATTGGGACTAGATCAGCTGCTTTCAATGAATCAACAATCGCAAGTGGCAGCTCATCCCCTGCGACCGGCAGTCAAACTACGGCAAGTGGGAGCAGATCCACAGCAATGGGATGGAATTCTGTCGCATCTAACACCACTTCAGTCGCTATTGGTGAAATTGCCACTGCCTCCGGTGACACCTCATTTGCAATAGGCAGATATGTCACAGCAAGCGCCACAAACAGCTATGTCATTGGGCGTGGGGCAAATAGCACAAACAAACTTGTCAACTCAGCGATAGATTCGCTTATCGTGGGATTTAAATCAGACATTCCAACTCTTTATGTGGGATCTTCCTCGGGCGTGGGAACAACAGGCAACGTGGGTATAGGCACGACCGCTCCAGGTACTATTTTAGATGTGGCTTGGGAATTACCGCACGACCTCACGGTACAGGCGCGGGCCAGACAGGACAATTTATTATGCGTGAGCTGGCAACCAACGGTACAAATACAGCCACCATAAAGGTGCCAGACGTTTTGGGAGCAGACTATACGCTTATTTTACCAGTGGACGATGGCACTGCGAATCAGGTTCTGACCACAAATGGCAGCGGTGTACTCTCTTGGACAACAGCAGGTGGAGGAAGCCCTTGTGGTGCGAACACACAAATCCAATTTAACAATGCGGGTGCATTTGGTGGCTCGTCCCAGCTGACCTGGTTAGCAGGGTCTGCCGCGTTGGTCACGAACGAACTACACGCAAGCGTTCATACGGCCTCATATGTGCAGCTTCAATGGTGGTTGGAAACTGGGAAACATCCGATGCGGTGAAGGGCAATCTTTACGTTAGAGCTGGCTCCACCGAGCCCGGCCCCCCCACTGGCAACGGAGGTGACTTAACAATGAGCGCGGGCGTTGGAAATACATCTAGTGGGTACATAACTATGCAAACATCAGGCTTAGATCGCGTTCGAGTCACCGCAGCTGGCAACGTCGGCATAGGAACTACATCACCACAAACTACACTCCAGGTTGCTGGAATTATCTCACCAGCGGTAGACAATACGACTACTTTCTGGTAGTGCGACCTATCGATTCACAACAGTCTATGACTAATGGTACGATCAATACTTCTGATCGCCGAGAAAAAAGATATTTATGACACCGATTTGAGCCTAGATTTTATTAACAAATTGCGCCCTGTTTCCTATCGCTGGAACACTGGCTTGGACGATGAAATTCACTATGGCTTGATTGCGCAAGAAGCAGAACAGGTTATTGATGAGATTGGTAAACGGGGAAAGACCTCTATTGTCACTCACGATGAAACAACAGATCGTTATGGTGTGCGGTACTCAGAACTCATTTCGCCGCTAATTAAGGCCGTTCAGGAGCTTTACAACAGGCTCATGGGCATTGAGGCTCATCAAAGCACTCAAGACCGTGAGATTGCTTCTTTGAAAGCCGAAGCAAATGCCAAGTCTGAAAAACTTGAAGCACAGAACTCGGCGATCAAGCAAGAAAACGCTGAACTTAAGGCGCGCCTTGACCAACAAGAAAAAGAATTAGCGATCATCAAAAATAAGCTCGGCTTGTAAAAAAAACTGCTCAAAAAACGACCAAAAACACCATTTT
>JADJOV010000013.1 GCA_016713585.1 Bdellovibrionales bacterium
TTTCTAGGTCAGAAGATCATAAATCTTTAGGTGTTTTTGTTGGCGGGAAATATTTTTAGAAAAAAGCTATCCTCTGTCCACAAGGGGACCAGCTAAAGGACTCCACCTCATCAAAATCGTTTTTAGCTATCACTTGAGAAGTCATTTGCTCTAGATCAATGAGAAGAAGCTCATTTCGATGGTTTGTTATAGCTACTTTGTTCTCGGTCGGAGAAGGCTTCAACCCTGTCACTCGGCCTATAGGTCCAGCAAAACAGGCTTCAGGCTGTTGACCCTTTGGAGAATGAATCTCAAGACGTTCTTCGCCTCCCTCATCACTCACCACGATTGTTCTTTCTGAATCGAATAACCATTCTCCAAATCGATAGCGGGTCGAAGAATGATTTCCGTGCTTGTGCAGGGCCCCAAGGGCCGAATTCAAAGACTTCTGGCCACGAGTTTGAAATGGAAACTTTGTGCCCCTGGGGATGAATCGCAAGATCATCAAGATACCGTGAGGCTGAAACAAATTTTCTTTGTCGTTGCGTACGTTGACTGAGGTATTCGATTTGAACCTTTGAAGTGATTTGTGTTTTTAAATCTAGGCGATAGATATCTCCACCCAAATGATAGACAATATTCTTTCCGTCAGTGTTCGGATTACGGACGTAAAACTCTGAATGCTTTGAATGGCGCTGAATATCTTGACCGGTTTTAGAGCAAGAAAAAATGTTTCCAATGCCTTCGTGATCACTCAAAAAATACAAACGATCATTCACCCAAAGGGGGCGAGAAAGATTTGAATTCAAATCAAGAATTGGTTGAAAATCAGCGTCCATATTTTGAGCTATCCAAAATTTTCCAGCGGTTCCTCCGCGATATCGTTTCCAATAGGCTGGATCCGATCGCCAGGCATTTCGTTCAAGGACCACGAATCCATCCTTAGCAACACTTAAGTTGGTGGCGGGTCCAAGGTTTAATGACTTTGGGAGGCCACCCTCGATATCAATGGAATAGAGTTCGGTGATGCGGTGGGGATTATCCAAGTCAGTTGCAAAGACGAGCTGAGTGGGGGAGGTCCAACAACTGGGATTGGAAACCAATCCTCCGGAATAAGTTAGGCGACGACTCTCGCCGCCCTGGGCAGCAATGATAGATATTTCCTGAGTGCCCTCTTCTCCACTAGAAAAAGCCAGCCATTTTCCGTCCGGGGAAAAAAGAGGTCTGGATAAATTTCCAAGTCCAGCAGTGAGCCGTCTTGCTATTCCGCCATTCAGGGGCACCATCCACAGGTCATCTTCACTGCAGAAAACAATTTGTTCGCCGAAAACTGTTGGATACATAAAATAGCCAGTGGACATTCTCATCTCCTTGGGTTGACCTATTCGCGACAGAAATTAAGTCTGGCATAGCGAGGTCATGTAAACAAGCCGAGGCTCGAGGAATGTCCGCATCAGGCTGCCCAGGTATTTTCTTTGGGCAGCCTCCTGTGGCCCGCCTAAGCTTAATCGACCTTGAAGCTGACGGCAGTCATTAGGGCATCAATCAGGCCAGCCCCCTGTTCCTCTCTGGGAAGTCCCAGGTCCCTGAATTCAAGGCTTGCGGTCCCGCGGGATCTTCGAATCGCCTCAACACCCGTTGCAAAGCTGACCGCAAAGCTCGAGCCCGAAACTTGAGCGAGGCGTCCATGCTTGTCTGGGACAGGGATATTGTGTCCAGGAGCAACAAATCCTAGACGAACATCTCGACTGGCGTAAGCAGGGACGTTAGAATCTTTGTCAACAGTCCCAACGGCAATAACTGATGGATCGTTGGCTGGAAAGACCAGGGATGCACCAGTATTTCCAGCGGCGGCAAAAAGACTCACGCCCCGATCTTTGATGGATTTAAATAGAGTGCTCATAATTTCTGATTTGAGTTCGCCTCCAAAGCCCATACTAATAATATCAGCTCGGTTCATGCAGTAACCCAAGGCATCGATGACGGAACTCATCGAGCCCGCCCCGTTTTCATCAATGACTTTAGCAACAATCAAGCTTGCTTCGGGGGCCACCCCGGAGAATCGACCGAAAGGCTGTCCAGAAACAAGTTCAGCCACCATTGATCCATGCTCAAATGATAACGAATCAGAAAAATCAGAAGGATCGCCGACCGCGAGAAAATTTCTTCCCTCACGGATCACACCTCTCAGGCCTTGCCGATTCTGATCGACGCCACTATCGATAAGGCAAATCCGCACCCCTTGCCCCTGACCGTTGGGGAGTTTGTGAGCTTTGTCTGCCTGAATTAAAGAGAGGGGCCAGACTATTGTTTCTTTCACACCAAGATCAGGGGCAGGGCCATCTAAGAGAAAAAATGTTTGGTTCTTCTCAACAAGAAAACCTTGATTCTGCAGGAGAGTCACTTGGTCCTGGGACAGGGTCATTTTTTTTGGAACCTCAAGCGTCATTCTCAAGGAGTTCTTAACAGCTGCTGGATGTAAGACTAAATATTCCGAATCCGCCTGCGCAGTTGCGATGGTTCCGTAAATGACGAGAGCCCTAACATTGATTTCAAAAACATTTTTCCCCCTTGTTTTTGGTTGGTTGTATAACAGGTTTAACGGGATTCCAACTCACTCGCAAAATACTTGTACTGAAATGAAGTGAACTGATAGTCCGGATTGAGCATATAACCATCATTTTTTTTAAGAATATATCTAGGTTTTTCTGTCTGATCGCCAAGTGCTACTCGAAGGCGTCGGATAGTGACATAAATTTTATTATCCGCCTCAAATGGGTGATAGGGGATTGACCAAAGGGCTTGGCAGATCTCTTCTTTGCTAACGCATTTTCGGGGTTGGCCAGACAGAATATGTAATAGCAAAACTAGAATAGGCTGTGTCGTGAGGTCTAACACCTGACGATCTGGAGTTCTCAAGATAATCCTTCCTGCCGACTCAACTAATTCAAAGCCGACGTTTGTCAAAGCCCGAGTCATCAGCGTTTGAACTGTCTGAACCTTTTCGTGGGAAGCCCCCCTGTAGTCGGAGGGCAAAAGACCCTCAATAAGGTTTAGCGAAGCCTGTGCTTTTTCTATCTGGCCCATCAGTAAGCAAATTTCGACCTCAGCTGAAAGGCTTGAGATCCAGAGGTAATGATTTCGATCAACTTTACAAAGTGCTTTAGCTTGGTTCAAGGTTGACAGTGCCTGGACTGGGTCATTGAGTGAATTGAGGGCTTGGGATAACAAGATCAAAGAGGCAATCTTAGTTTCGTTATCCTCAGTTGCCTGAAAAAGTTGAGAAAATATAATTTTTGCATCGAGACTTTGGCCTTTGAAAATATGCCCAATTCCTATCCCATACAACGCCCGTTCGGTTTCGGCGGCCGTTGTGGCAGAGGCAAGGGCTTTCTGAAAGCAACTCTCAGCAAAGGGAAGGTTTTTGTTTTCCATTCCAACGCGCCCTTTCAGGGCCCAGATTGAGGACTGGGGTGATTCATCTTCGCCAATTCCGAGAATCATAGTCTTTAGAGTTTCAAGTTGAGTGGTGCTCTTCAATTCGGAAAAGACTCGAAGGGCTGCCGGCACAAACTCGATCCATTGGTCCCAGCCAGCAGCAGTCGACTTTAGCTCGTGAAAGATTTTGTCTACCAATTCTTTGGCCGTGACAAAGTCGTAAAGCTTGCAGTGGAGGCGGAGGAGCTCGATTTGCGTCATGTTGCATCTAAGCAGAATTCAACCAAATCTAAAACGCAAATGAAATCCGATGAAATGCAGAAAAATGAAATATAAGAATGACTTATAGATTTAAGAGGAATCTATCTCGTGTTGAAACTTGATCCTGTGCGGATGGGGTTGAGTGATCCCGAGGGACCACCCGCCTTGAATCTACCTTTGAAAGGACATTTCACGCCAGTAGTAAGCAGAAAGGTAGCTCGCATGGCTCCAAGTAAGGTCATTAGCGCCTTGCATATATCCAGAGTAACGATTCATCTGTTCTGAAAGAGAGCCATCCTCACCGCCGTGGTAGAGCGTTCGAGCGAGCATTTTGTCACCCTCAATCCGAAGCTGGTCAGTGATTTTGTGGAAGAGGCCATCTTTCGGACAGAGACTCATGCCGGGGTGAAGCCAGGCGGAATCCTTCACTAAAGATTGATAAAACTGCAAATTCACAGAATTGATATTGATTCTACCGACACCTTTCAGGTGTATATAAGTTCGGTAGAATATTTCTGCGCCGGCCTGAGTTCCAATAAACCACGGATTCCCAATTGATGTTGAAACCCCGTCATAAACATCTTCAGGGTATCGGCCTAAAGCTGGGCCGAAAGTGGAGTTTTGATTGATTTGGTAGATTGAACCAAAAACCTCCCTCAATCGATGGAGGGTTGCTAAGACGCGATCATCATAGGGGGCCATGAACCCATCAACGTAATCCCCGGCTAAGGCCCCAAACAGAACAGCTGTATCTAAGCGACTTTCGCGGTAGCGGCCGGCATCTCCTTCAAATCTGGACGCAAAAATATAGCCGGCTTGAGGATTCCACAAGCTTTCAATTTCGACTTTGATTTTTTCGGCCTCTGTTCGGTAGTAAAAAGCGGCTCCAGGGTCTTGGAGGGTCGCAGCTAGGTCCGCCCCCATGAGTAATGCCTTTCGTTGGACAAGAAGAGTAAAAAAGTGATTTCCACGAACCTCTTCCCAGAGATCGACGCTTGTGTCTCTCCAGTGTCGAGCCACAAATTCAAGATCCTTCTTGAGTAGTGCATTTGAAGGATAAGTCGAATCATATATGAGGGGAAGGAGCCGATCTCTCTCTGCCCAGTTTTCTCTCACGACAGTTTGGTAAAGCATGACGTAGTTGATGGCGCGCAAAGCTGGACCGTCGTTTTGTGGACGACCCCAATCTGAAAATCTAAATCCGTAGGGACTTCCATCAACATAAAATTTAGGTTCACCTAGGCCAGTCATGGCCCTGGAGTCGTTTTGAATGCGTTGATTTAAATACACATAATCAAAGCTGAAGTCTCTCAAGGAGGATCGGATGCCGCCATCATTGCTGTCGGAGTAAATCTGGAGAGCCACATCATAGGATATAGCGGCGTCCCGGACCCAATGAAAATAGTAATCAGGTTCGTGACGGGAAGGTGAGGCAATAACAATTCCACGAGACGCGCCCTGAGGTGAAAAATTCTTCAACATCTTGAGTTGAGATTTCACTTTCTGATCCCAAACGAGGGAGGATTTTAGGGGAAAGGAGATGTCCGGGCCAACCGGCATTCCTCGGGCAATATTGATAATCGAAGAAATTAAAATAAAAGGCAAAAAAACCACGGAGTTTCTGCATCACTTGAAAGCTTTTTGTCGATTTACTTTTTGTCTTCTAGTTTCTGTTCTGGTCCCTGTTCTAGTTTCTGTGTAATCCCCATAATAACCATCCCCTTGCTTATTCCGGTCGATACTCTACTCTAGAAAATTCTAAAATTAAATTACATAATAGTAGCATACTATGTTAGATTAACTTACATATGATCAACCTTTATCACTTGAAATACTTCTGTGACGCGTACCGGTCAAAAAGCCTGATGGAAGCCTCTCGAACAAATGGGGTATCCCATTCAGCAATTAAGCCAAGCAATTCGATCCCTTGAATCATCCCTTGAAACGAAGCTTCTGAATCATGCTAAGCATCGATTTGACCCGACAGGTGAGGGTGAAATGCTGTTCCAATATGCACATGGATTTTTTTGAGGGTTTTGAAAAATTTCAAGCTCGATTAAGAGTTCGTCAAATCCATACAAGGGACCTTTGCGAATTGGCTACTCGCACACGATTGGCACAGGAATCGTGGATCGCCATTTGGCGAACTTTTGCCTCAAGCATCAGATGGTTGAGCCAAAGGTGTTTAACCAAAAATCGGCGGCCCTTGAGCAGCTGTTAGATAGTCGAACGATTGATCTTGGCTTTGGAATTGAAAATGGGAATTTCGTCCGCTTTGATCGACGTCCTATTTGTTCGGGGAAATTTATTCTTGCGGCCTCACGGAAAAATACCCCTAACTTGTATCGTTTTTTGGTTGGTGAGAAAGGCCGCGAGGTAACAAGTCTACGTTCTGCGCTCAAAGAACTAGATGTTCAATCTCACTTTTCTGAGTTTCAGAGTTGGACTATTATCACGGAACTCGCGCAACGGGGGATGGGGGTTGGTCTCGTTCCTGATTTTATAGTCAAGGAACATGAGGATACTTTGTTTCAAGTTCATAAAGATATTCAACTGCCAAGCTTTGATCTCTTCGCATTTTACAGAGCCGGGACGACTTTGTCTCCGATTTCAAGGGCATTCTTAGACGAATTTGATTAATTTTCTTTGGGTCAGGGCCCTTACTCAAGATCGGTCAGCATTCCCCATCCGAGGTCCAGTCAAGTTGGATCACTCCTTCAACTCTAGATCCATTCGAAGTAGGCTTATGTTTGGACGGAGGGTTCGAATTTGTCTAAAGCAAAGAAAAGAAAATGGGCCTATTTGAGAATAATGCTGGCTTCAGTTGGGGTTCCATTGTTAGCAGGAGGTGGGATTTTTTCCTTGAATCAGGGTGGATTTTTCAACGTCGATAAAATTGAAACTGAAATTGTTAACTCCGATTATAGTAATTCTGAAAAGACTCCATTGCATTTGGTGGCCGGAGTGAAGGCTCTGGAAGAAAAAATGGGTCATCTCCGAGGCGCCTCCTTGTGGAGCCTGGATTTAGAAAAACTTTCGGATGAAGTCTCGCAATTAAAGTGGGTTGAGTCCTCTCATTTAGTTCGCGTTTGGCCTTCGGCTTTGCGCCTTAAGATCTCGCCACAAAAAATCTTACTCCTTTATAAGGGTGAGCGAGGAGAGTTGTGCCCGTTGACTGCTAATGGCGAATTTCTTGATCCCATCCCAGCTTCAGAGGCCCCAGACGTCACAGTTTTGACTGGGGAAAGTTTTGCGAAAAAGAAAAAATTGAGAGAAGAAGCTCTTGAGGTTATCAAAAAAATTCCAAAGGTTGGAAGCTTCAGTCGGCAAACAATTGCTGAACTCAGTTACGATCCACGCGAAGGATTTTGGATGAATTTGATTCAGCCGCGTGTTCATATTAAAATGGGCGAGGGTGACATTCCAATGAAGAGTCTTAGGATTTCACAGGTTGTTGATTATCTTGAAAACCAACAACTTGAGGCTCGCGTCATCGATGCAAATCTCCCGCAAAAAGTCCTTGTCAGGTTGCGTAAGGATCCCTAAGCTTAAGTCTATGGACCTCGGATGGGTCCGGAATATTGCAGTCAGGAATAGCAATCAGCAGTAGCATCATCTTCAGCGTTGATTAGGCTTACTCGAAGGACTTGAGGACTTACGGATGAGTGTTTCAAAAGGAAAAAATCCCGGCAAAAATCCCGGCAAAAACTCAGTTATTGCAGGGCTGGATATTGGCTCGACGAAAGTCGCGTTTGTCATAGGAATCATCAATTCTGAAGGACAACTCGATATCGCTGGGGTTGGCACTTGTCCAAATGTTGGAATTCGCCAAGGTGTTGTGGTGAATATCGAGGCAACCACAGAATCTATTCGAAGAGCCAAAGAAGAAGCCGAGTTGATGTCAGGATACCAAGCTGTTGAAGTTTGGGTTGGGGTTTCTGGAACTCATATCAAGTCTTTTGATTCTAAGGGCATGGTTGCCATCAAAATAAAGAAGTAACCTATTCCGATATTGGGCGCGTGATTGAGGCAGCAAAGGCCGTGGCCGTGCCTGCAGATCGTCAAGTTCTGCATGTGCTACCTCGGGAATTCAAGGTGGATGGCCAAGATGGAATCACTGATCCCATTGGAATGTCAGGTATTCGGCTTGAAGCGGCCGTTCATATTGTGACCGGCGGACAAACAGCCATTAATAACACAACAAAATGCATTGAAAAAGCTGGGCTTCATGTGGCCGGCTTTGTTCTCGATTCTTTGGCCTCAGCCTCGGCGGTTCTTTCTGAAGATGAAAAGAGCCTTGGGGTTTGTGTTGTTGATATGGGTGGCGGCACTTGTAACATCCTTTATTTCGTTAATGGAAGTGTGGCTTCAAGTTCAGTTTTGCCAATTGGGGGAAGTCATTTTACTCATGATGTGGCTGTTGGACTTCGGACACCCCAGGCCGCTGCTGAAGAGTTAAAAAGGAAATATGGAAGTGCGTTGGGATCATTGATTTCTGACACAGAAAGTATTGATGTCGAGGGTGTTGGGGGACGGAATTCACGACAGATTCCGCGAAAAGATTTGGCAGACGTGCTTGAAGCTCGTGCTGAAGAGGTTTTGAATTTAATCGGAAATGACCTCCGACTCAGTGGTCTTATGCCTATGATGGGTTCAGGGGTTGTTTTGACAGGTGGAGCCAGCCAACTCCAGGGTTTAGTTGAAATGGGTGAATATATTTTTGAAGTTCCAGTTCGTCGTGGACTTCCACAAGGGGTGGGCGGTCTTAAGGATGTCGTGAAAACGGCGGATTTTTCAACAGCTGTGGGTCTTTTGAAGTACGGATTTATAGAGAGAAAAGAGGCTATGATACAACACTCTCAGAATGCACAAAAAGAATTTGGGAGTTTGTTCGTCAGTCAATTTGGTCAAAAGTGAAAGACTTTTTTGGCGACATGTTTTGATAATTTTTTTGAGAGACAGTTTTGATATTTGATTGGGGAGAGCATGTTCGAGTTGGAAGAAAATATAAGTATTGGCGCCAATATTAAGGTTGTTGGTTGTGGCGGCGGCGGAAGCAATGCGGTTTCTACGATGATCGAATCCGGAATGACTGGGGTTGAGTTTATTGTAGCTAACACAGATATTCAGGCATTGAATGCAAATAAGTCTGCACACAAAATACAGTTGGGTTTAGATCTGACGAAAGGTTTGGGAGCCGGGGCGAACCCAGATGTCGGTCGGCGAGCGGCCATTGAATCCTACAATCAGATTGTCGAAAACTTGAGGGTGCTGATATGGTTTTTGTGACCGCTGGGATGGGCGGTGGCACGGGGACTGGTGGAGCTCCAATCGTGGCAAAGATTGCCAGGGAATTGGGGGCCTTAGCTATTGGTGTAGTCACGAAGCCCTTCACTTTCGAAGGTAAGAAGCGAACAAAGCACGCTGACGATGGACTTCGGGAATTAAAAGAAAATGTCGATACGTTGATTGTGATTCCGAATCAGAAACTGCTTGCAATTGCGGGTGAAAAAACACCTCTTCTTGAGACTTTTAAAAAAGCTGATGAGGTCCTTCTTCAGGCAGTCAAAGGGATATCTGATTTGATTAATGTGCGTGGATTGATCAATTTGGATTTCGCAGACATTCGAACAGTCATGCGTGAAAAAGGTATAGCAATTATGGGTACGGGAATCGCCAAAGGCGAAAATCGAGCGGTCGAAGCGGCCACTCAGGCAATTTCCTCTCCACTTTTGGAAAATATCAAGATCGAGGGTGCCACTGGAATTATTATTAATGTCACAGGCGGTCCTGATTTAACTCTTTATGAGGTGAACGAAGCTTCAACCTTGATCACCGAAGCCGCTCATGAAGAGGCGGAGATTATCTTTGGAGCTGTCGTCAATCCCGATATGGGCGATGAGATTCGTGTCACCGTCATTGCAACCGGATTTGGTCAAGAAGATCACAAGCCTGTGGCTGATACATTTAGTCAGATGCAGAGCTTTCTGAATCCTCATGGACATGCGTCGAGTATCCAGATTCCTGGAGTTCCGTTTCAAATGCCGGTCCTACCTCCGTTACCGACACTTCCACAGATGCCACAGATTCCGCCAATAGGTTCAGTTCAGCAGTCAGTGCAGACGACGATGGCCCAGTATCAACAAGAAACTCACCATTATCAGGCGCAGCCACAACCGCAACAGCAGCAATCACAGATATTTCAGCAGCCGCATCAGCAATCATATCAACAGCAGCAACAGCAACAGCAACAGGTTCAGCCGCAAGACTATCCCGTCCAGTCTCAGGCTTCTTCACAACAGCCTCAGCAACATCATCAGTCCCCCCAGCCGAGTGTGTCGCGGGAAGTTCCGGCGAGTCTGTCACCGGTTGGGCAGCCAAATTTATCGTCAAGGGATATATTGTTGGCGAAGGCTCGAGCATTCAAGGAAAGCCAAGAAATCAAGTCGAAATATACCCAACCAGAGCAACTTTCTATGAACGTTGACCTTGAGCAACAATCTTTAGAAGAGGCTCGTCGATTGGCAAGAGAAGTTTTGAGTTCACCATTCACGAATCAGAATTTGGAAGTGCCTGCCTTTATCCGAAAGCGGCAAAGTATGGAAGAAAAAGCATAGAAAGTTTTTTTGTTTCTGATATTCATCTCAAATCTACGAATGAGCGCAATGGAGAAATTCTATTGCGTTTTTTGC
This sequence comes from Bdellovibrionales bacterium, assembly GCA_016713585.1. Lineage (GTDB taxonomy): Bacteria > Bdellovibrionota > Bdellovibrionia > Bdellovibrionales > Bdellovibrionaceae > JADJOV01. Next base: position 10,371 of record JADJOV010000013.1, read on the forward strand.
ATTCAATTAAGGCCAAAAACCCTAAACAAGTGCAGCTTTTTTTGCTCGGAGATATTTTCGACCTTTGGGTTTCAAACGGAGCTGTTTTTGTTAAAAAATTCCAGGCTATTTCAGATGCCATAGGGGACCTCACGAGTAGTGGTGTTCGTGTCGTTTTTTTTGAAGGGAATCATGACTTACATATTGCGCCTCATTGGAAAAACGTTCTCAATGTGGACGTCTTGACTGAGGCACAAACTTTCGAGATTGATCAGATGAAGGTTCGTCTTGAGCACGGAGATCTTATCAATCTCAACGATAAGGCATATTTACGACTCCGGGCAGTGTTGCGGCATCCCTGGGTTGAGCAACTAGGGCATTGGCTGCCTGGTTTTTTTGGCTCAAGGTTGGAGAAGCCTGGAGTCCCGCGAGTCGCAAGAAGTCTGGTAACTACCGAGCTCGCAACGAGCCTAAATTGATTGAAATGATTCGACATCATGCCCGTCGCGCCTATGAAGAGGCTCCCTTTGATTTAATTGTCACAGGTCATATGCACGTGAAGGACGACTTTGAGTTTCACGTTGGATCTCGAAAGATCCGCTCGATCAATCTCGGTAGTTGGTTTAACGGGACCCAAATTCTTAGAATGGTGGACGGGCATCTCGATTGGCTGACCTTGGACTGACTTCGGGCTGACACTTTGAAATCCTTTACTTGAAAGCTCGCCCATGCTAGTGAACGCTTATGAACGTTGCTGTTTGTGCCACTTGCCAAAAACCAAAGGCTCATTTTTTGTGTGGTGTTTGCCAAGAAACGATTTGCAAGCAGTGTGTCCATTTTCTCGAAGAAGGAAGTTTCTCCTTTCTCAAAAAAATTCCAGATGATTTGAATAAATCGACCTATTGTGGCTCGTGTTTTGAGGAAAGAGTGGTCCCTGAGCTCAAAAACTATGATCACGTGATGACGTTGGCTCGTGAGGTTTCTGTTTTTTTGAAGAGCCAAGGGAAAGAGACGAGGCTTATCAAACGATTGGAAGATCCAATTCGGGTGACTGATTGCGCAGACAAAGAAGAAATTTTGTTGCGATTGGCTTTTCTGACCGTTCAGGCGGGTTTTGATACCTTAGTTGATGTTGAAATTACTTCTGAAAAAGTGAGAGAGGGCGGCTATCAGAGGTCAAAATGGCAAGCCAGCGGAGTGCCGGCCAGAGTTCGACGCCCGACTTCGCTCTTGCCAAATTAACGGGATCAAGTAGAGTTCGATTCATTCACAAGGAGAAATTATGCATATGACTCGAAACGATATTCCTGAAAAAAAGCGCCATCAGATCACTAATATTCTAAACCAACATTTAGCTTCCGCGATTGATTTGTCATTTCAGGCAAAACAAGCCCATTGGAACGTGAAAGCTGAAAATTTTACGGAATTGCATGAAGTCTTTGATACTATTTATGAAACTATTAGTGCAAGTGTCGATGAAATCGGCGAACGGATTTCTCAGCTAGGCGGTCAAGCCGAGGGGACGATTCAGGTTGCTACAAAAAAGACATATCTCAAGCCTTTAACTTTGGGATTTAACAAAGGCCCTGATTTAGTTTCAGCGCTAGCGGATGCAGTGGCTGTCTATGGAAAGTGTCTCCGAAAATCTATCGAAGAGATGGGCCCATTGAAAGATGCAGTCTCTGGCGATATGTTGACTCAAATCGCAAGGTCCGTAGATAAGCAACTCTGGATTTTGGAATCTCATCTCAACGCGAACTAAATCCAGTCGCCTTTGACTCGTTTTTCGAGCCAAAAAAAGGCGATTTGTGTTTTTACATCGGAGACTTCGCCAGCGCGAACTCTCCGCGCAAGCTCGGGCAAAGTGAGCTCAACGATATTGACGAATTCATCATGGTCAAGGTTTCGCTCATTTTTTGTTAAATCTTCGGCAAGGTAAATTTGAATCTCCTCGTCGCTATATCCAATCACAGGATGAATCGTCGTCAAAAACTCTAGGCGTGCGCAGTCATATCCAGTTTCCTCCGAAAGCTCGCGGCGAGCGGTTTTTTCAAAACTTTCGCCGGGGTCTTTCTTTCCAGCCGGGAATTCAAGGAATACTTTTTTGACTGCGTGTCTATATTGCTCAATCATAACGACTCGTCCGTCAGAGAGAAGCGGAATCGTTAGCGAAGCTCCAGGATGAAGAATATACTCGCGAGTTCCCAGCGATTTATTTGGTAACAGAACCTCGTCCAAGGTCACTTTGAGAAAATTTCCAGAGTAGGCGATGGATGAGGAAATTGTGGTTTCTATCAAAGAAATTTTCTTGATTTTATCACGATGTTTATTGTTTTCCATAGGTCCTAAGTATGAACGAAACCTGGACAAAAAGCGAGGGCTTATGTGTGGTGCACGGGGCGACTTGCCTCAAGCGGGACCTTAAGGTCACAATAGAGGCGTCCATTCATTTTTATAGGGAGGCTTTTTGTGGGTAAAGTTGGTTATATTCTCGGTTGCTTTTTGCTGGGGCTTATTTTGGCCTTTTTCGTTCACACTGATATCGCACAGGCAGCCCGCGGTGGTGGGCGAGGGGCGAGTATAAGTGGTGATCATGCGATTTCACTTGGGGCCAGCATTATTGGCACCGATCAAAAAGATCTTAATACGGCTATTGCTGCGGCAAACACTTCTTCCAATGGACCGATTTCTTCAAAAAATCTTAGCTCGGCCTATGAGTTTTATGCCCAGTATATCTTTAGGTTTTCTGGCAGCATCTATTCGTTTGTCTTTCGACCATCCTATTTTATGCAGAGTTCAACGGGATCAGGCACCAACGGGGCCTATGATTATAAGCTCACGGGTTACACTCTTTTTCCAATGCTTCGGTTTTACCCCCTCGAGAATCCATTCATGAAGTTTTTTTTACAGGTGGGCGTGGGTTGGGGTCAGATCAATGCCGATATCACGACTGGCACTGGAAATACCTTGGCCTTTGATGGCAGCAGTTTTGGTGGAATGGCGGGCATTGGGGTTGATTTTTGTTTCACTGGTAGTCAATGCATGACCAGCGAGGGCAATGTTCGCTATTTGCCAATTGAGAGAAACGTTGCCTCTTCTGCAGCTGGAACCATCGTCGGTATTGATAATCCGATGAGCAAAGGCAGTGAAGTTTAAACTCAATCTAAAGATTTGTCCACAACGCTTTCTGGAATTCAGGGCATCATAGGTTATACTTTCAATTTTTAAACAAAAAATACAGTAAAAGGTCACCAGCTTTTCTGCGTCCCAAAATGATTCATGCGGAATCGCGGCCTCACAAAAAAGCTCTCAAGTTAAAGTTAACCTGAGCCGACGAGTGGCTTATGAAAACACAATTTTTCTCCTTATTGTATTTGGCAGCGAGTCTCTTTTGCTCACAAAAGGTCGAGGCGTATTATCCCCAAGAACCAGAATCCAGGCAGGGAGACACTCAGTCCACGATGATGCGAGACCGAGAGCCCGCAAGCGCGACATCTGATGTGGGGTCGTCAGCAGCAGGCCCTTCCGTGCCTACGAATCCCTTACCGACAGCTAATTCTGGTGAGTCGGGTCTTGGGGTTAAAGCGGAGCTTGTTAAGGAACCTCTTGCCTCATTGGCTGACAAAAATACTGGGAACAGTTCCCTTGGCGATCAATTTCGCTGCCATACGACAGACTCAGATCCACTGTTAGATGTCTGTGCGGACGCAATGCCTGGAAGTCGATATCGACTTGGTAACAAGGTGCAAGGATTTCGCATTTATAATGGAACTGACCGAGACAAGAGACATTGGGAGTTTAAATTTCCAAATCAAGCAAGACAGGATATGATGTTTCAAATTGATGATTATCCCTATGTTGCTGACCTTATGATGATTCCTCGAACTCATTCGCCCTCCGTGGTTCGCTCGGAACCAAACAAAATGGAGGTCACTCTACCAAATGGTGAAAAAATCACCATTAATAGACTTACGGGAAAGATCGTCTCGGGTAAACTCCAAGAGTATGGGGACAAGATTTCAACCAAATTGAGTTACGAAGGAGAGGGATACTTAATCCAAGTTCAGGGGAAAGAAGGGTTGAATTTGAACGGAGAGCCGGCCTCAAATCTTCAAACTGCAACAAAGGCAACAATTACCCGACGTGGGAAGTCCTGTTCGGTGGACCCCAGTGAGCTATGGCCCAACCGCAAAAACACAAAGGAATTTCCCCAATTCAAATTTCCAAAAGACGAAGAATTTATGAATTGGCTGAGAAATAACTCGAAGTGTAAGGGTTTGGCCATATAATCCATCAAAATTCGCATGCCAGCTGCACAATAAATTTGACGAACAGCAATATTTTCAATAGTTTGCAGCCCAATGAAGCCTCAAATTACGGTTATATGCCCGGTCTTTAATGAAGAAAAAGCTATTCCAATCTTCTACGAGAGAGTTTTTGGCGTTTTCGAGAGACTTTCTGAAAGTCATCAATGCAATTTATTGTTTATTGATAACTGCTCGACGGATCGTAGTCTTGAAATTATTCGTGAGCTGCGCAAAAGGATCCTCGTGTTTTTCATTTAGGCCTATCAATCAATGTGGGTTATCAAAAATCAATGGAAGCTGGCCTCAAAAATGCGGTTGGTGATTTCTTTGTGATAATTGATGTGGATTGCGAAGATCCACCAGAGATGATCGAAGATTTTATTCAAATTCAAAAAACAGGATTCGATATCGTCTACGGTGAACGGGTTGATCGCTCCGAAAGTGTATTTGTAAAAAATCTGCGAAAAGTATTTTACAGGGTTACTCGTTTTGTCTCTGATGAGCATTTTTTCGTCGATATGGCAGAATTTTGTCTCATCACCTCCGAGGTCCGGGATGCTCTGATTCAAGATATGAGCTCTTTCCCCTTTATTCGTGCAGCCATTGGTCGCGTTGGGTTTGCCTTTAAGGGAGTTCCTTATAAACGGCATCCTCGAGTGGCGGGTCATAGTAATTTTAATGTGAGTCGGATGGTCACTTTTGCTATTGCCGGAATTTTGTCCACTTCGACCCTCCCTTTGCGTGGAATGGTCTACTTTTTTCCAATTGTCATTCTATCCACAATTTTAGCCTTATTAAGCTTTTTGGGTGTCTTATCCTTTGGGGATGGAGTCGATCGTTTTTTTATTTTTGTGATTCTTTTTTATATCGCAATTGGGGTGATGTTTAATTCAATCTATTTGGCAAGAGTCTATAAAAATGGCCTCGGTCGACCCAACGCCTTTCTCGTTCGACGAAAGACTGAACGACAGAGTCCAAAGTGAAAGAGTCTTCGACGACGATGGTGCCCTCTATGACAAGTCCTTATGCCACAGTGCCGCTTGTTAGTTTTGATGGGGCCGAGTCAATCAGGGGTTCCTTGTATAGTCCTGATCGCTATCGAAATTTAGAAAGTATATTTGCCGGATCCGAAGGAAGAAGTTTTTCAGTTCGAGGTGCGGGGTTGAGTTATGCCAACCTTAGTTTTGGCAGAGGTTCCTCTTCGATTGCGATGACTCAGTTCAATCGATTTTTAGATTTTGATGAGGTCACTGGGGTTGTTGAAGTTGAGGCGGGCATGACCTTGGGGACCTTGCGCAGTGGTCAGTTCCTCGGGGATGGTACCTTAAAGTCCAGCCGGGCCATCCTTCAATTACAATCGGTGGTTGTTTGGCCGCAGATGTTCATGGTAAAAAATCAATTTCAAGATTTAAACTTTAAGGAGCAAGTACAGTTTGTTCACCTCTTTCATCCGGTCCACGGGTATATCTATTGTGATCGTCTGACAAATCCAGAAGTTTTTAATTTAACTTGCGGCGGATTTGGACTCACGGGAATTGTAATCAGCGTAGGAATCAGACTAGGTAGGCTCATGTCCTCAGGGGTCGAAACGGAAACAATTGAGGTTGAAGATATCTTTCAACTTCCGAAAATGTTGAGGGAGAACTCGTCGAAATTTGATCTGCTATATTCTTGGCACGAGTTCAATACTCAAAATAATTGGGGGCATGGTTTCCTTAAAGCTGGGCGCCAAGTTGAAATGAAAAATGATAAGGCAAATGGCGACTCCTGCGACTTGAGTGCCCTTGCCAAAGCAAAGCAATTACTTTCAGAGCAGCGCGGTCGGCATCTTCCTATGAGCCTTCTTTTTTCGAGCTCCGTTTGGTTGATGAATTTGGCTTATCTCAAGAAGGAGCTTTTCAATGGCAAAGGCCAAATTCAACCCTTGGTTGAATTCCTTTTTCCTGTTTTACAGAAGACAGTTTATTTTGATTTGTTTGGCCGACCAGGTTTTCATGAAACTCAGGTATTGATTCCATTTGATAAGTTTGAGGCCGTGATGACTGAGCTTAGATCGGGTTTAAAGAAATTTTCCACTCCAGTCACTCTGGCCTCATGCAAACTATTTACGGGCCGGCAGGAACTTTTGAGATTTATTGGAGAGGGGATCGTGCTCGCTATGAACTTTCCAAGAAACGACACCTCGGCAAAACTTCTTGACTGGTGGGATCAAGTCGTCATTGAAGCCCAGGGTCTACCAAATCTAGCCAAGGACTCGCGCCTCAGTGCAGAAGTTGTCAAAAAGTGTTATCCTCAGTATGATTTGTTTTTGGAGCAGCTTCATAAGTGGGATCCGAAGCGTATTTTTCAAACCGCCTTTGCTGTGAGATTAGGGTTATGAGTATAGAGTCATGAGTATAGAGTCATGAGCATGGTCTCCCAAGAATCATTGAGAGTTTTTGTAGTTGGCGCTTCCGGAAGCTTGGGGCGATGCCTGGCAGAGGAAGAGGCCGCTCGGGGTTCAAATTTGGTGCTGGTCGCCTCGGATCTTCGCGATCTTTTGCCAATTCAGGCAGATCTAATTTTGAAATATAAAGCAAAAGTTGAAATCGTTTCTGTCGATTTTCGAGAGAGTCGGGCTTCATCCAAAATTGAGCTCAATGGCGATCGGTACTACTTTCCGGTCGGTGCGACAATGGAATTGGATCTTTTGGGAACGACTTCCGAAAAGATTGAAAGGATGATGCGAGTCAATTTTTTGAGTGTTGCGAGTATCATCGGAAACATTCTTTCTGAACCAAGGCAAAGACGGGTAGATATAATTGGTTTTGGCTCAATTGCAGAAACTCGTGGGCGAGCAAACAATGTGTATTATTCTGCCGCAAAGAGGGCTCTCACCAGTCTTTTTGAGAGTCTTCGTCATGGAGCGAAAAAGGAGAATCTTCGACCCTATCTTTTTCACGTAGGATATATGAGATCTCAATTGAGTTATGGAAAGAAAATGCTTTTTCCGGCAGTCGCTTCGAAGGATGTGGCTAAAGCTGTTTTACATTTTATAAATACCAAAGAGGCGGGAATTGTTTATCTGCCCAGGTATTGGTATTGGATTTGTATCATCGTCAGAAAGTTGCCGTGGATCATTTATCAGAAGTTGAATTTTTAGATTGAGCGGTTTGGGGGCTGAATGAAGGACAAGATTACGAATATCATCAATAAGCCGGCCTTCTATCCGGCGATCACTATTTTTGCATTACTTTTTCAGTGGGTCATTATAGCGATAACTTCGGTGAATGTTCCACAGGGAGATGAATGGGAAAATTTGGTGGAGCACGGCCTACCGCAAGGGTTTAGTTGGAAGTATCTGTTTGCCTTTCATAATGAACATCGGGTCGTTTTTACAAAGCTATTTAATTATATTTTTTTAGTAACTTCGGATTGGAATTTGAAATATCAGATAATTGCAAACTATCTGGTTTGGTCAGCTGTTGTTTTGTTTTTGTTGTATGTTCAAAAAAATATATTCCAAATGCAACTAAGGGACTTTGGATTTTGGTTTTTTTCCTGGCGTCGCCCCTCCTCATTGACAACCACAACTGGGGTTTCCAAGTCTGTTTTCATTTTTTCTCTTATTTGGATTGTTATCTGTTTTTGTGTTAAGTCGCCGTCGAATGCCTCAACCCCAAAAACAGATGGGAGTCGGATGGGCCACCCTACTAGCCTCAGTAGTGGCGCGTCTTTCACTTGAGTCTTTTTCTGCGGGCAGGTTTTTCGCTCTGACTTGTTTGGTTATGATTGCCGTGATCTTATTTTCAGAGAAGGGGTTGTCAAAGAAAGACCTTTCCATCACCCTGTTCTCTGTGTTGGTTCTTCTCGGGGGGATGGGATTGTGGTTTGTTGGCTATGAAAAACCTCTAAATCACCCGCCCTTTATCATGCCTTATACATGGACGTTTTGGACCTTTTTGACAAATCTAATTTCCTTAGGCTTTGGGTATAAGACCTCCAGCATACCAATTGCCTTTATCGCTGGTGGCCTTGTTTTCTTTGTTCTATGGAAGAGCTTGAGAAAAGCCCTTTGGTTTCGCGAGCCGTATTTTGTTTTCGCATTTTTTTCATCAATGGCACTCCTTGGAAGCTTCGTTTCGATAACCCTATCTCGGGCTGGTTTTGGCCTGGGCCAAGCTAAAACATCAAGGTACGGTGAGATTGGAGTGTTATTGATGATTTTTGTCGGTTGGCTTTTTTGGGATTACTGCCGTGGATCCGAGGTGCGGGCGAGGGCCTATAAATATTTTATTTGGTTTGTTTTTCTTGGATTTGCTGGAGAGTATTCCTATAAAGGCTATTTTACGGTTGCGGAAGAGCGGAGGGAGTCTCTGGCTTGTGTGCTTAAATACTATCAAGGGGAAAATCCCAAGGCTGAGTGTCCAGCCACCTATCCTGGGTCGTTGGCCGACAAGCTTGAGGTTGCAAAGAGAATGAATTTATCTTGGGGGCAGGGCCAATTCCAAAAATCCAATGAAAAATAGAGTTATTTCTAGGAGAAAAAATGCAAGAGATTCAAAAAAACATTCAACAAAATAGTCAAGAGCGAAAAGTTGCGGTCATCGGGCTTGGATATGTAGGTTTGCCTCTGGCTGTTGTGCTAGCTAAGAAAATGCCAGTTGTTGGATTCGATATTAGTTTAGATCGTATTCAGGAGCTCGAGAAGAACTTGGATCGAACGAAAGAGGTCGACAGTTCTGACCTCATGGCAACAAAGATAAAATATACCTGCGCAATTCACGAAATGGCTGACTGTGATTTTTTTATTGTGACTGTCCCCACGCCTGTCAACGTGTCTCGGCAGCCAGATTTGACTCCGCTTGAGAAGGCGACTGAGACAGTGGCCAAGGTTCTCAAAAAAGGGGATATCGTTGTTTATGAGTCCACCGTCTATCCTGGCTGCACAGAAGAGATATGTGTTCCCATTTTGGAAAAAGGCAGCGGACTCAAGTTTAATCAAGATTTCTTCTGCGGATACAGTCCAGAGCGTATCAATCCTGGGGATAAAGAACGCACAATCAGTAAAATTAGAAAAGTAGTCAGTGGATCCACTCCACAAACTCTTGAAACTGTGGACCGAGTTTACACAAGTGTAATTACTGCTGGAACTTTTCGCGCAAGTTCAATTAAAGTGGCAGAAGCGGCCAAGGTGATCGAAAACTCGCAAAGGGATATTAACATAGCTTTTGTGAATGAGCTTTCATTGATTTTTAATCGACTCGGGCTCGATACCAGAGAGGTTCTAGAGGCGGCAGCAACCAAATGGAATTTTCTGAATTTTTACCCTGGTTTGGTGGGCGGACATTGTATCGGAGTTGATCCATATTATTTAACTTATAAAGCCGAGTCTATGGGGTATCATCCCCAGGTCATCTTGGCCGGTCGTCGCATCAATGATAATATGGGCGTCCATGTCGCGGGTCAGGTTATCAAGCTTATGATCAAGAAGAACCTGACAGTCAATAATGCAAAAGTCCTTGTATTGGGAATTACGTTTAAAGAGAATTGCCCAGATGTGCGTAACAGTCGGGTCATTGACGTGATTCAAGAACTGAAAGCTTTTGGATGTCAGGTGGATGTTTATGATCCCCAGGCGCTGTCACAAGATGTTTTTCATGAATATGGAATTGCACCGGCTTCGATCGAATGCTGTGCGCATCTTCACGAATACACGGCAGTGGTTCTGGCTGTCGCCCATCAGGAATTTAAAGCTTTGAAATGGTCAACAATAGACTCAAAAAAACAAGTCGTGTTTGATGTGAAGGGTTTATTGCCTCGGGAAATAGTGGATGGGCGACTATGACAAATTCCTTAGATAAAATATTTCAGACTCAAAAAAAAGTTTTGGTCACTGGCGCTGCCGGATTCATTGCAAGCCGGGTTGTTGACCTTCTGCTCAGTCTTGGTGTTGAGGTCGTCGGGGTCGATAACCTCAATAACTATTACGATTTGCGACTCAAAAATTATCGTTTGAAGCAGCTTCAGGCTAGACCAGGTTTTTTGTTTCAGGAAATGGATATTGAAAACCGCGGTGCTTTGACAGAGCTTTTTGATCAGCATCAGTTTGAGGTTGTGTATAATCTGGCAGCCCGAGCTGGCGTTCGCTACAGTATGGAGAATCCCCACGTTTACATGACCACAAATGCAATTGGCTCCCTCAACCTCCTTGAGGAAATGAAACGAAAGGGAGTCAAAAAGTTTGTTTTGGCATCAACTTCTTCACTCTATGCTGGGCAAAAAATGCCTTTCACAGAGGACCTTGCGGTCAATACACCGATTTCCCCTTATGCAGCATCCAAAAAAGCGGCTGAGGTCATGGCGTATTCTTATCATTTTCTCTACGGAATTGATGTGTCGGTTGTTCGATATTTTACCGTTTTTGGTCCGGCAGGACGTCCAGATATGTGTATCTTCAGGTTCATTAAATGGATTGATCAAGGTGAACGGCTTGAGGTTTTTGGAGATGGAGCCCAGTCCAGAGATTTCACCTATGTCGAGGATATTGCTCGGGGGACGATCTTGGCCTCACAGCAGGTGGGCTATGAGATCATCAATCTGGGTGGGGGTAAGAATCCTATCAGCCTCAATCAAGTCATTGGCGGAATTGAATCACGTTTAAACAAAAAAGCAGAGATTGACCATCGGGTATTTCACCGAGCCGATAGTAAGGAAACTTGGGCAGACATTTCAAAAGCTGAGCGGCTTTTGGGTTGGATCCCAAAGGTCAGTTTCGATCAAGGTTTGGATTTGACACTGAAGTGGTACCTAGAAAATAAGGCCTGGGTGAAGGATGTTCAGCTTTAGGGGACCTGTGCAATGGGAATAAGTTTTTCAAGGCGAGCAAGAAAATTCCTGATGGTTTTATTGTTTATTGTTGGGGCGTCTTCCGTCCTTCTAGCGCAGCAGAAAAGTGCCATTGAAGTTATGTGTGACGTTGCAGATAAGCTTAAAAAGGTTGTTTCTAAGTCAGGCTTCAAATCCTGTGAAACACCTAAGGCCGAAGTGCCACCAATTAAAAAGATTGAGCCTGTTTACGAAACTTGTACGAGAGAGAATCGCTATATTGAAGATACCAGCGCATTGAAGCCTCTAGAGCCTGTTTCTTCTTCGGCAGCTGGTCAGGCCGAAGAAAGATTATCTGCGCTCTGTATTTTGGAGGCCCAAAAAAGCATGATGAAGGATACCAGAAGTTTTGCAAAATGTAGTAAAAATGATTTAAGACCCAAAGAGGACTATGGAAAGCCCTGTGCTTCAGAAGCATATCACAAGTATGTTGAGCGGGCCTTTCAAGCCGTTGTTCACTGCTTTGGAGTTCCACCAAAGCAAATGGCGGCAATATTAACCCACGAGTCTGGATTTCATATAAATGCTCAACAAAATGGGCAGGGCTCGGGAATCAGCCAAATGGTCGGTGACGTGATTTCCGGGGTTAACAAAGAGCATTTTAAACATTATCAGACGAAGGTCAACGGGTTCCAGGCCTGTTCACAGCTCGCGCCATTTATGGAAAGGCCAATGGATCCAGCTTATGGAAAACGATGTGTTGCACTTTGGCCACCAGAAAACCCTGTCAAGAATTTGATCTATGGGGCGATGCTCTATGAAACTAACGCAAAGATGATCGATAGAAGAATAGAAAGATCGAGAGCTAGGCTCCAACAGGTCATGAGCGATGTGGAGTATCAGGCCCTCGTCGATTCTATTAAGATTCTCAGTCATAATGAGTGTCCCATGAAAATAATGACAACCCTTGAGCGATTTATTAAAAAAAAAGATCGATCTTTGAAGGCTAGTGATTTTAAAATCAAGCCATATGAAGGAAAAGGTGAGGCGTATTTTCTGCCTGGGTCATTTTTAGAGTTTCTTCGTGCGTACCATCCTGTGCCAGGTGCCGATGGCGAAAAGAGGAAACCTGAGGCGGGGCAAGATAGAAAAATGTCGAGACGCTCTGTTATCGCAAGTTATCTGCCAAAGATTTTTAGAGACATGGAAGAAGTTGAAGCTTTAACTGGAGGCCAATCGTGTATAACACCGGGTTTAAGAAAATTATACTACCCCTGATGATATTACTTTCACTGGTTTCGGTTGGTCACGCGGCTTCTTTCGGGAGCGACTTGACAGAGATTGGTGATCAGGTTGAACAGGCGTTGAGGACAAACAAAACCATGCCGCCCGACAGAGCAAAAATTTTACTTGAAGCGCAGAATAGGCTGAAGAAATTTATGGTCGAAAAAGCTGCAGACGATGAAGCGATGATTCAGTTTGAGAGCTTAAAAAGTGTTCTTGAGATTATTGATCTGGGGCTGAAGCAAAAGAAAGACTGTGAAAGTATTCGTGCTCAAATGGTTTTGGAGTACGGAGACCGTGTCGAAGACCTGAAGGATTCTTCCAAATTTTTTCTAATTGGATTGAGAATTTTAGATCAAGTTTGCACTGAGTTTGGGGAAAAAAAATAACTATGCGAAGCGTTTTAGTGGTTGATGATCAGAAATACGTTTGGCTGCATTTCAGGAAGCAGAGAAATTGTTTAAAAAGATGCATCGAATTGAGAGCGATCTTGATTCTTTTCAAAGTCAGGACCAGCGACGATTTGAAGCGTGGTCGTCTCTGACCTTTCGTGAGATCAACAATCAGGTGTTGGAGGCCCAAGCAAAAATGTATCGCCTCCATCAAATTCATAACTGGATGGTTGCGTTGAGTCGTATGAAGAAGATCTCCGCGACCAAGGCTTTTCGGCAAATTAAAAAAGAAGAGAATCGATATAGTCAATGCAGTGAGGCCGAAAAACGGGCCATCGATGAGGCAAGAAGAAAGCGAGAAGACTTTATTCGAGATGAGCTTCTGAAGGAAAATCGACGAGACGATTTTGATTCGATGGACGAGAGTTTTGATTCTTCCTACGCAGAAGAAATTGACTCTGATCAGGACCGGTCGGAACAGGCTGATGAGGATCAATTTTGGGAATTCGATAGGCCCCAAGGTCCGCCACGAAGTAAGGAAGAGGAGCGAGTTTTTCGACACATCTTGGGCATGAGCGAAGAGGAGTTGAATGATATTTGTGAAGATCTTGAAGAAGTGTTTTTTCTTTTCGATCTTGTCGGGCGTCTTCAAAGGTCGCTTCGTGAGATGTTGCCGATGCTACGAATTTGGGTGAGTCTTCCAAAGCGACAGCAGGGACCTTTTGCTAAGAAATTCAGGCGGGTTCATGGTGCACCAATTGAACCATTGATCTCCGAGTTGATGAGAATTCGGGATGATCTAGCTAGGACTGAGCGCAAGTTTGCCAGCAGAGGGCGATCAAGCAAAAGCAAAGAGGCCAAGGATGGGACGACTTTTCGTCAGTTGACGCCGAAAGTTCAAGGACTATGGATCAAGAAGGTTTGTTTGATGAAATTTCAAATGCGGATTCAAATGCAAATCCGAATTCAATAAATTATATTTCTGAACAGGAACAGCTCAAGATGATTTATCGAAAATTGGTTCGGCGACTGCATCCAGATATGCAGAATCAAAACCAGGGCCATGTTCAGAACCAGAGTCATGGTCAGAACCAGAACCAAAATCAGAGCCAAAATGCAAAAGAAAAGAAGAATCCTAACGATCGCCATAAAAAAGAATCCGCAGAGAAGAAGCAAGAAGTTGAAAGTGCTTGGCGAAAGCAAATGTGGGGTCGGGTTCAGGAGTGCTACAAGGATAAAGATCTAAAAGGTCTAACAAAACTATTTCAGATGACCCTCCTTCGGACGGGAGCTTTAAGAGATTTAACTCTGACCGAAATTGAAGAAAGCGCAAATTGGTTGAGACAGGAGCTGGCCATTCTTCAGGGGCAAGCTGCCGCATTCAAGAAAATGCCGGCATGGGGATTTTCGAGGAAGAAAGACTTAGCCCCCCTGATTCGTAAGATTGAGAAATCCTATCAGAAAGATTTGAAGGCTATACTTCTTGAAATTAAAGACCTTGAATACCAGCATTTTATTCTTGAGCATTGCTAGGAAACCAAGGTCTGGATCACGCGGATCATTATGCAGTCGTTTATTCTATTTGGCCCCAGAGCATTTCTTACTGAAGCGAGACTTTTCGGATTCGGATTCGGATTCGTAACTCTTGCTTGTCGCCAACGCTGAAATCCATTTCGAAATTGGGTTTATATCGCTGTGCAAGCGCCAAGCGTCAAAGCAAAGGTTTTCAGGTTCACTATGCCTAGAACGAGAACCCCAATTCGCAATGAACCAGTTCCTATCACCCAAGCCCAAATTTATACCCAAGCGCCTGCAAACCCTATTAGAGATTTGCTCAAGCTTTTCCTGGAGATGACTGGAAACGCTGTGGAAGGAGACAACCACGTTTGATATGTTGTAATCCTTTTCTTCGATTTCTCTGTAGAATTGACATTGGACTTCCGCTTGCACATTTCTGATCCGACAAGCTCAACCGGTTTGAAGAGTAGTAGCGAAGGAGTTCATGGACATATAGAAATGAAACCTGAGCTGTACCAGTTTGTCCAAGTTCGGCCAGACCAGCATCATCCTTGTAAAAAACTCTTTCAGGAATAAAAGTTATTATTTGCTTGAGACTCGATTTATCACAGTTTTCTGGAATATTGAGCCCAAGTTGAATTGGCAAATGTTCAGAGGTTTTTAAGGAGTATGGTAGGGCCTTCCATCCTGTGGGATCAAATTGATTTGATTTGTCGATTCCAACAGAGGTTCTTAATACAATATCAAACCCAGATTCAAATATATCTTTGACCTTGTTAAGATGCTCAAGTGCGTTGTTGTTGTAGACATACGGGGAACCATCTGAGTCTTTCATGAGCGCGTAGTCTAAAAAATACCAACCATCGACCGGAAACTGGGAGCCGGATTTTGTACATCTAATTGAAGAGCCGCCGCCAGTGCCAGAACCACCGGCTTCCGCCACGCAAAAAACTGTGCTAACTGTCAACAGGATTGACAGACCCAAAGGTCTTAAACTCACCAAGTTACTCATAGAATCTCCTTTTTTTTAAATCCTCAATTGTGTACTTACAAAACTGGGCCGAGATGGAAAATAACGCACAACAACAATAGATTCCAGATCATCCTAGTGAAAATGGCTCAATATTACTGACTTCCTGGTCATGTTAGTTCTGTAACCATCCGATTAGTTAAGCATGAGTGTCTTCAAGTACAACGAAGTGAGAGGCTATTTAAAGCACTATATTTCTGGGCTTCCAAAGAACGGAAGGGGTGAGATTTCGCGGATCGCTGAGCATTTGGGGGTGAGTCCGACCTTAGTGAGTCATATGCTTGCCGGCGATAAATGGTTAACCCCAGAACAAGGGCATGAACTGGTCTTATATTTGGGTCTGGTGGGAATAGAGGCCGACTATTTTGCACTCTTAATTCAATTTGAAAGGGCTGGAACTTCGAGTTTGAAAAAATATTGGAAGTCGAAAATGGAGGTTCTAAAAGAGCAGCATTTAAAGCTTTCAAATAGACTACCTACAGATCGCCAGTTGAGTCATGAAACAAGGGCAATATTCTATTCATCGCCCCTGTATATGATGATTCGTCTCTATACCTCTGTTGGATCCAATGGGAAGACTGCAATCGAGATTGCTCAGCGCTTTGGATTGTCAGTCACAAAGTGCACAGAAGCCATAAAGTTTCTAGTTGATTGTGGATTGTGTGAAGAGCGTGAGGGAAGGTATCTTATGGGTCAACAAAAAATTCACTTAGAAAAGAGCTCTCCGTATTTGTTGCGTTTTCAAACAGACTGGCGAATGAAGGCAATAAACAGAGGAGAGGATCTTGCGGATTCCGAACTGATGTTCACCGCTCCCGTTTCTCTATCTAAAGAGGATTTTGAGAGTCTCCGAGAGCGCACAATAGAATTTATCAAACAATTTCTGGACACTGTTCATGCCTCGCCAGCTGATGAAATTGCCTGCCTAAATCTTGATTTCTTTTGGGTGAAAAAGTGAAGTCTTTTCCAAGCTCAAGTCTCTTGTGGGATTCGTCTCTTGAGTAGGTGAATCCACATCATCATGACAAAAATGACTTGAATACTTCCACCATAGATTAGGACGGAGTTCGCTATAGCCTACAAAGCTATTGTCAAAAACTGACTGGCGATGAGGACAAAAAGCAAATTTTCATTCCCAAAGAGGGGACGTTTTGCGATTGTCATGAAAAAATAAATCAAAGCGACAAACCACAGACCTGCAAATAGATTATCGAGAATAAACTGAACCCAGAAATAAAGCCAAGAAGGGCGATCGCGGTGTTCAATTGGGTAATAATTGAAGCTCGCCCGTCCATCAATTAAGCTTGAAAGATTTCGAAGAGCTGCTTTGATATATCCGAGAAAACGTCGAGAAAGCAGCTCCTGATTGACGAGGACTAGATTAGTGTACAGATCTTTTCCAGGATTCATTTCTTGCCATTGCTCAAAGAGCAAATACTGGGAGCCCCTCTTGTTTGGATCGAGGTTTATGATTTTATTGGCAGCACCAAAGGCCTTAAGCTCTGGTGAGGTCTCCGGCTTTTCTGCTTCCTCAAGGAGCACTCCCTGAGCCATATAATTAGCAAAGATCTGATGTTGAGCGATGTCGGAGATTCCAACATGTCCCAAGCGAGGGCGATTCCAAAAGGCATAGCCAACGATACTTCCGCCATACAGAACAAGACAAAGCAGTGCCAAAAGGACATTGCGAGTGCTCTTGAAGGCTTCGTTTTGCGTAAATTTTCTAAAAAATATTTCTAGAATTAGAAAAATTGAAGTCGCAACGGGAACCAGGATAAAGCTCGGTCGCAAAAAAAATAGAAGAATAGGAAAGACGAGAAAGCTCAGGATTAGTAAAATTTTTTGTGTCAGTCCTGGCGATGAAGCGCGAAAAGCCAAAATCGTTAGGAAGTAGAATAAGAAAAAACTGATTCCAAGACTCTCAGTTAAAATGGTCGGTGAGAACTGAACAAACTCAAAATTTGTTGCAAAGTAAAGACTCCCTCCCCATAAAAAGAGACTGTAAGCGTTTGTTGATGTCTTCAACATGGTCTGTAAGATCAGGCGCAAGGCCAGGTGAAAAACAACCACAGCAAGAGCAAAGACGACAACTTGAAAAAGCGCGGTGAAATAGATGCTGCCGAACAAGGACAAAATCAAGGGATAAAGGGGAGTGCGTTGCGGGTGCCACGATAAATATGTCCCACTATCGGGAAACGTCGTTGGAAATGGACCTGGGGCAAAAAGAACAGCTTGATGAATTAAACTCAATAAAAAATAAAACCAGGGCTTGTTCAGAAGAAAGGTTAGGTTTTTAATGTTGCACTCCATCTGCGCGAAAAACCTTGTAGGCTGTCATGGCGATGATTTTCAAATCAAGCCAAAATGAATAGTTTTTGGCATAAAAATAATCGAATTCAACCTTGACTGGGATTGGAAGCTCATCTCGACCGTTGACTTGAGCCCACCCGGTAATGCCCGGTCGCAAATGGCTCAAGCCCCGCTCAGTTCTGAGCTTGACAAGATCATCTTGATTAAAGAGCGCCGGGCGTGGACCCACAAAACTCATGTCACCTGAGAGTACGGAATAGAGTTGTGGAAGCTCGTCCAAACTTGTTTTCCGAATAAAAGCTCCGATAGAAGTTAAATAAATTTCTGGATTGCTCATGAGGTGAGTCGCTACTTGAGGTGTCGAGATCTTCATCGAGCGAAATTTCGGCATTAAAAAGATTTTGTTGTTTCTGCCAATCCGCTTTGACCAATGTAAAATTGGACCTTCGGAAGTCAGCCTGACCGCCACCG
This sequence comes from Bdellovibrionales bacterium, assembly GCA_016713585.1. Lineage (GTDB taxonomy): Bacteria > Bdellovibrionota > Bdellovibrionia > Bdellovibrionales > Bdellovibrionaceae > JADJOV01. Next base: position 28,469 of record JADJOV010000013.1, read on the forward strand.
CAATTGCCAATAGCGGAACCGCCAAAAGCACAAGAAGTCCGATTCCAAGAAGAAGATCAAAGGTTCTTTTCATCATTTGTTTTTTTGACCAAGATTTGGGACTTAATGCAATGTTTAACTTAAGTCTTGGGCCAATTTGTTGAAGTGAGGGCAGCGGTATGTCATGATAAGCGCATGTTTTCTAGCATTGCAGAGTTCCCGCGAAAAATTAAAATTCTCATGATGCTCCTTTGTGATGTGGTGCTTCTGCCTCTGGCCCTCTGGTCTGCTGTCGCATTACGTCTTGGAACTTTCACGCCTGACGTGAGTCAATTTTGGTGGGTTTTTCTAATCATTCCGTTTGTGACCGTCCCTGTTTTTATTCGCTTCGGACTCTACCGAGCAGTTGTGCGATATATGGATGACAAGATTATCTATACAGTCATCTATGGTGTATCCACCTCAGTGTTAATGCTGATGGCGGTTGTGGTGATGGCAAAGTTGGTCGCTCTTCCTCGCTCGTCGATAATCATTTTCTGGGTAACCGCCATTGCTTATATAGCAGCAAGTCGATTTGTCGCGAGGGGTTTAATTCGAACCTTTGAAACGCGAAAGGATCGCAAACACAATGTGGCGATCTACGGTGCTGGACAGGCTGGTCGGCAGACAGCGCTGGCTCTTAGCTCGGGCCGTGATTTTCGGCCCGTGGCTTTCTTTGATGACAATAAGGATTTGCAGGGAGCAACCCTTGCAGGTCTTCGTGTTTACAATCCAAAAGATGCGCTTAAGATCATGGAGCAAAAAGCTTGCACTCAACTTTTGCTTGCAATGCCGTCTTCCTCTCGAGCCGTTCGAGCGGAAATCATTAGGCGATTTGAAGGAAAAGACATTGTCTTAAAGATTCTTCCTGGTCTTGGTGATTTAGTTGATGGAAAGGTCCGCGTCGAGGATATTCGCGAGGTCGGTGTTGAAGATCTTCTGGGTCGAGATCCAGTGCCACCATTTGCTGATTTGATTTCTTCATGTATTGCGGGTCGGGTCGTTTTGGTGACTGGAGCTGGCGGGTCTATCGGGTCTGAACTTTGTCGTCAAATTTTGTTAAATTTGCCAACTAAGCTTGTTCTCTATGAACGGAATGAGTATTCGCTTTATAGAATAGAAATGGAATTAACTCGCCTTTATCCGAGTCATCAGATTGTTAGCGTCCTGGGAGATGTCCTTGACCAAGAGCATCTTCAAAAGATTATGGAAAAGCATCGCGTTCAAACTGTCTATCATGCGGCGGCCTACAAGCATGTGCCACTGGTCGAAAACAATGCGGATGCTGGAATCTTGAACAATGTTTTGGAACTTAGCAGGCTGCGAAGGCAGCGCTCAGTCAAGGGGTTGAAAATTTTGTTTTGATTTCGACCGATAAAGCTGTGCGACCAACTAATGTGATGGGCGCCAGTAAAAGGCTTGCGGAGTTAGTTCTCCAAGATTTATCTAAGCAACCGGGGCAGACGCGTTTTAGTATGGTTCGATTTGGAAACGTTTTGGGATCTTCAGGCTCTGTTGTTCCTTTGTTCAAGGAACAGATTAAGGCCGGAGGGCCGGTGACAGTGACCCATCCTGAGGTGACTAGGTTTTTTATGACAATTCCAGAAGCTGCTCAGTTGGTACTGCAGGCGGGATCTATGGGCAAAGGCGGAGACGTCTTCGTTCTTGATATGGGCGAACCGGTAAAAATTGTCGAGCTTGCTCGAAAAATGATTGAGCTCAGTGGGTTTTCAGTCAAGGCTTCTGCATCGGATGTGGGTGATATTGAAATTGAGTTCGTGGGACTCAGGCCTGGTGAAAAGCTTTATGAGGAGCTACTGATTGGCCAGAATGTTACCTGGACTAAGCACCCTCGGATAATGCGAGCTGAAGAGGATAGTTTGGACCCAAAATTTCTGGACGAGAATTTGAAGATTCTAAAGTAGCCTGTCGTCGTGCAGACTCTACTGTGATTCGACAAGTACTTATGAATCTCGTCAAAGAATATAAACCTGAGGCTTCGGCGGTTTACGGTATTGTAGAATGAAGGTGCAATATATTGCACCTTCATTCTAGATAGTAAGCTCTTAAAGACTCATCTGGAAGTAGAGTTCAGCTCGCGCTTGTTCTAGTTTTGCGTCTCTTGGTCCATCATAAACAAAGTTTTGGGAAAACACGGGAAGTGCTATCCGCGGGCCAATGAACGTTGCCGGATTAATGATAAAGTCAATTTGTGGAATAATTTCTAAACTATATCCTGTGGGGGCATTGGCATGTTGCTCTGCTTGGGCCCATTGTCCCAGGCCCCAGCGACTCCAAGAATTAATGGATTGAACATAAACTGTTCGGTCTTCCAGGTAGAAGCGTGTATCAAGATCTACATATGAATCTGCAGCGAAGAGACGCGGGATAAATTGATTGGTGAGTTCTGCGCCGTTGGCCATTTTTATCGATTGTGTCGAGTAGTAAGCATATTGGCGAATATTCTGTTTTTTAGATCTGTCTGTGTAGGGAAGGTAGGCACGTAAAAGACCTTTAATAGTAAGAGAATCACTTTTAAAAAGATCAGGATGGATTAAGGAAAAACTTGGATCACTAGCTACCCAACCGTTGCGGCTGGACTCATTAAATTCACGGCGGTATTGAGTTATTTGTACAAAGCCACCCCAGTTATTACTCATTCTGTACCCAGCGAAAACTTCTTGTTTTCCGTTATATCTAAGTCCTTTAGACGGTGATTTCGAGTCATCATTAAGATCGCCAAAACGACCAGTGACGTTTGTCGACTTAAAGCCCAACACAATTTGAGATCGAGTTGTGGGCGTTGGGGCCTTCTCTAGGGTACTTGTGGATGTTCCTGACGCTGAGATAGATCCGGTCGTCTCTGGGGCCATGGTTCCGCTAGTTGTTGTGGATATGTTGGAAGTGCTGACTGCACCTGATTTAAGCGCTGAAAAAAAGGCGAAAAATCCAACAACAAGAGCAATTGCGGTTTTCATAAGGTCTCCTAGAAAGGAAGTTTTGTGAAAGCTAACCGAGTGAACAAACCCGGCCCTTTTTTGCTGTTTTTGTGAAAAAAAGCAATGACAAAAAAAAGCATTGACCTTTTGTAACAGTTACATAAAATTTACACATGCCAATTCGGAAAATTATTCACGTCGATATGGATTGCTTTTATGCCGCGGTCGAAACGAAACATCGGCCGGAGTTGCGGGGAAAGCCGGTCGGAATTGGCGGACCGGCGCAGTCGCGGAGTGTTTTGTGTACAGCGAACTATGAGGCTCGTAAGTTTAAGGTTAAGGCGGCAATGCCGACCTCGATGGCGTTGCGACTATGTCCTGGTTTAATTTTGATTCCTCCTCACTTTGAGCTTTACAAAGAAGAAAGCCGTGCCGTTCATGAAATTTTTTCTCGGTTTACATCAAAGATTGAACCATTGTCATTGGATGAGGCCTATCTGGATGTCACAGATTGTACTGCTATGTCAGGAAGCGCCACTTTGATCGCGAAGGAAATTCGCCGACTTATTCAGCAAGAACGTCATCTGACCGCATCTGCAGGAATTTCGATTAATAAATTTGTCGCAAAGGTTGCGAGCGACTGGAATAAGCCAAACGGACAGTTTGTAGTCAAACCTGAGGAGGTTGGTGGCTTTGTGAAGGAGCTGGTCGTTGAAAAAATATTTGGGGTGGGTCCTGTGACTGCGAAGAAAATGCACAGCCTTGGGCTTATGACTTGTGCAGATATTCAGTCGCAATCGCTTTTGCAAATGACTAGGTGGTTTGGTGCTCGAGGTATTGAGCTGAAGAACTTGGCTCAGGGAATCGATACTCGGCCCGTTGAATCCGGTTCGGAACGAAAGTCTCTCACTGTCGAAGAAACCTTTCCCGTCGACTTGCCAGGTTTAGAACAGGGTCTGCAGGCGATTCCAGCCCTCTATCAGAGCTGGGCTGAACGAATGAGAACGAATGCTGGTCTTGGCGAGATTCGAGGGTTTGTGGTGAAAGTAAAGTATTTTGATTTCAAGACAATGACACATGAAATGGCGTCGCCTTCTTGGCCAAGTATTCAAGATTTCAAGAAGCTGCTTTCTGAAGTCTGGACCCGACGAAGTGACCCAATTCGTCTTATTGGGCTTGGTGTTCGTCTTGGCAAACCATTGAATTCCGAAAATTTAGACTTAGATTTGGATTTAAATATGAATCTGAATCTGTTTGCTCGAACCTCATGAGAGTTAGAGCCAATCGTTTAACGCGAGAAATAATCGCTTCAATAAAAGCACTTCCTTCTCTCAGGAAGTGTGGTAGGGTTCAGTTTCATATTTTCAAAATAGGAGTTTTTTGTGCAAACTGGGACAGTTAAGTTTTTTAATGCAGAGAAGGGTTTTGGCTTTATCACGCCCGATAATGGAGCTGATTTGTTTTTTCATATGTCTGAAATTCAAGGCGAGACGCCTAAAGATGGCGCTAAAGTTGAATTTGAAGTTGGACAAGGCAAAAAAGGCCCTTGCGCAAAACAAGTGACAGTTAAGAAGTAAACTTTGGGATAGGAATCCATTCTATCCTATCTAATTTTCAGACACTCTATGTATTTTACCCTATGTATTTTATAGAGTGTCTGGGCCTTGAATATGCTTTTCCTTTCTTGGGCATTGACAGAAATCCCACGCCAAGGGAGAAGTCACCAAATGACAGAGACACCTACTTATTTTAAAAGTTTTCCGCTCAAGCCTGAAATCCTCTCAACCATTGAGAGTCTGGGTTTTTCGGTTCCGACGCCAATTCAAAATAAATCTCTTTTGCCGCTCCTAAAGGGGCTGGACGTGATTGGGCAATCACAAACAGGAAGCGGAAAAACGTTGGCTTTGCGCTTCCAATTCTTCAGCAGATTGACCTTGATAACCGTGAAATTCAGGCCCTGATATTGGGACCCACTCGGGAGCTTTGCGCGCAGGTGACTCGAGAAATCAGAAGTTTAGGCAGGGGATTGAGAGGTTTGCAGGTTTTATCGCTTGTAGGTGGAGAACCTTTAAGGCACCAAAAAGAGGCGCTGAGTCGAGGGGCTCATATTGCGGTGGGAACGCCAGGGAGAGTGTTAGATCTTCTAGAGCGGGCACAGGTCAATTTTAAAAATTTGAAAATTTTAATTCTCGATGAGGCAGATCGCCTTCTCGATATGGGTTTTTCTGAGCAGGTTGCGGGAATTCTTGATGCCTTACCTCAATCTCGGCAAACCGCACTTTTTTCTGCTACATTTCCAGAAACAATTCAGGGACTAAGTCGCAAGTATCAAAAAAATCCCCAAAGAATTATAATTGAATCTAGCGCAAGCACGATCCCCGAAATCGAGCAGATCCTTTATGAAAGCCCAACCGAAGAAGAGAAGTTAAATATTTTGTTTAGAATATTACAGCAGCATTCTGTGGATTCCACACTCATTTTTTGTAATCAAAAACAAAAAGCAGCTGAAATTGGAGCGGCACTGGCTAAGAATCAAGTGAAATGTGCGACGCTTCATGGGGATCTTGAGCAAAGGGATCGGGATCGGGAGCTTGCCCTTTTTCGCAACGGAAGCTGTCGGATTTTGGTTGCCACTGATGTAGCGGCGCGGGGACTTGATATTGAAAATTTAGATCTGGTGGTCAATTTTGACTTACCGTCTTCGCCAGAAGTTTATATTCATAGGATTGGACGCACAGGAAGGGCTGGGCGTCAGGGGATTTCTGTGTCAATTGGCCTGCCTCGTGAGGCGATTAAAATCTTCTCAATCGAGGAAGCAAGTGGCGTTAAACTCATTCGCCAAAAGTTAGGTTTCAAAAACCAATATGGTTTAAGCGCTGACCAGCATCAGACGATTTGGAAAACACTTAAAATATCGGGCGGCCGCAAAGACAAACTTCGGGCTGGGGATATTTTGGGAGCGTTAACCGGCGCCCCAAATGCGCTTGAAGCGGCAAATGTCGGTCAAATTGAAATTCATGATCAAATTTCCTACGTGGCGGTTGTTGTAGAGAAAAGTCAAAGGGCACTTAAAAAGCTTCTCGATGGACGAATCAAGGGGCGGAAATTTCGAGTCAGTCTGGTCGAGGTCTGAGTCAGTGTGAGTCAGGGTGAGACAAGTTTGTGGGCAAAATGACTAGTCCAAAGGCGGCGAGGCCGAGTCCAAGGCCGGGTTTTTTTAAGTCAATTTATTTCCTTTTTATGCAATAGACTGTAGTTCGAGTATCCTATGAGGGTGCGAGCTAAAGTCTAAAGGATATGATTTGAAATGAATCCGAGCCCCCTCAATCTAAATATAAAGTTATTTATGAGAGTGTTCTCCTCTTTTGTGTTGCCTTCGCTCTTTTGTTTTCAAGCATTAGGTCAGAGTCAGGCAGACATAACAATACAATCAGTTCGTGAACGTCTCAGGAAGCTTAAGGCCCAACAAGATGAAAATCAAAGTGGGCGAACGACGGTGGATGCCATCACTTCAGCGGAGGAGACGGGCGTGACACAATCTTCGGCCGAGGAATCTGAGGTAGAGAAACCATCTCCAGCAGTTTCTTCTGACAGGCCTTCTGACGCTCTTTCCGATACTCTTCCTGACACTCCGCCGATTATTTCAGCCCCGCGGGTGAAGCCAGGCAGGTCTGCGGGGACTGAGGTATCAGCTGAGCCTCTCTCTGGCCCCACCATAGAGTCACCAAATCAAAATTTGAAACTAGAGACTGTCGAGTCGCGAGATTCTGAGCATTTTTTTGGAGATTGGCACGGACGAAGGCGAAAGCTTGAAGCTCGCGGTCTAGATCTAAATGTTGTTTATAAAGGAGAAGGAAATCGAAATCTATCGGGAGGACTTCGGCAGAGGACTGTTTACCTGGGAAGCCTTGATGTAAAGTTAAGTCTTGATGGAGAGAAAGCCTGGAAGCGAAAAGGCCTGAGTGTTTATGTCAATGGTATGGCAGATCATGGGGCAGACAATGACAACAGTCCTTCAAAAAACGTCGGAGATATCCAAGGAACTAGTAATATTGAGAGAACAGTGAACTCGGTAAAACTCTATGAGGCCTCGGTGCAGCAGAATTTCAAGGAGGATAGAATATCTTTTTTGTTTGGACTTCATGCTCTTGGCAGCGAGTTCTATATGACTGATGCCTCGACCCAGTTCTTGAATAAATCCTTTGGCGTGGGGCGAGAGCTTTCACAAACAGGCGTTAACGGGCCGTCTCTCGCTCCGACGACCGCTCTGGCTTTACGTGCTAAGCTTGCATTGAGTGGGCGCTTTGATTTTCTTATTGCAGCATTTGGGGCTCAGTCGGGTGATCCGGCGCACCCCTCTGCATCAGTGATTCGTGGACAACCCTCTGACGGCCTTCTTTGGATTGGTGAACTGATGGCCAAAGACTCTATTGAAATTCAGGGAATCCGAGCTGGCAAAATTTCTCTAGGAGTCTGGCAGTATTCACGAACCTTTGACCACTTGAGTGACACAACTATTGACAGCACCGGGGCAACTGTACCGACCCGCGCAGGTAACTCTGGATTTTATGGACTTTGGAATCAATCTTTAAACAAACAGCGATCATTTTTTCTTCGAGCAGGTTGGGCGTCCGCTGCAGTTAATCAGACCCAATCTACGTTAGCCTTTGGTATGGTTAAACGTGGACCTCACAAAGGTAGACCAAAGGATTCGGTAGGCTTCGGGCTCACTCGAGCAAGTTTGGGAGCTCCGGCCCAAGATGTTCGAGCGCGAACTGGACTTGGAACGTCGGCAGCCGAGGTAACAACTGAGCTTTACTATCGATTTGAAGTGAAACCTGGCTTGGCCATTCAGCCTGACCTACAGTGGGTGGATCATCCGAGTCAGAATCCGCCAACTGATAACGCAATGGTTGCGTCCATTCGGGCTGAGATAAACTTTTAAGGGAGTCGTATTTTGTCAATGTCGATTAGGCGAAAATTCTTTCTAGCTCTGATTCCAATCTCTATCTTGGGAGTCTCTGCCACAGGTCTTGTTTGGCGATCGTTGACTGTGAACGAAGAAAAATTGCTGATCACCCAAAAAATTCATAATCTTGCGTTACGCTCTCGAGTGGCGTTGGTTGAGGAGACCAGTTCTTGGCGAGGGACCTTGCTGAATCCAAAGCGAGAAAATGAAGCGGTGGAGCGAGTGCGGGCTCGAGAAGAGAAGAAGAGAACTCTTGATGAGTTAAAAAGTCTACCGCTCAGTGAAGACATTAGGAAGTTGACCAATGAGTTGATTGATTTTAACGAAAAAAACTTAGTGCTTGCTGAAGAGAAACTCTTAAGTCTAGCTCGGACCGGAAGTTCCGCCGAGGCTTTGGATTTCTTCAATCGCAAATTCTTTCCAATGAGATCTCTGTATGATGAACTTTCAGTGGCCTTGATGGATACTTCCGTCGCAGAGACAAATCACTTGATTGAAGAGAGAAAGCAGGAAATATTTTGGGTGTTGACTCTTGTTGGACTCGGCTTTTTGGCATTAGTTTTGATTTTTTTAATTCTAAGTCTCAACATCTGGAAGGATCTGCGAAGGGGACTGCGAAATGTAAGAAACGAATTTAGTGATATTTGGCAGATGAGTCGGTCGGCTGTTGGCGTTGGGCAAGATTTTTCACGCAGCCTCACGACCCAAACAACGTCTCTATCTGCGACAACATCATCCATAGATCAGTTGAGGCTTTTGGTGGCAAAGAACTCGAAAAATTCTAAAATTGCAGCAAGCTCGACCCTTGTGTCTATGGAAATGGCCAAACGCGGCCAGAGTGAAGTCGAAAAGGTGATTTCAGCGATGAGTGAAATCAATACAAGCAACTCCAGAATTATCGAAAAAATAGACGAAGGAAATACCAAATTCGAAGAAATTGTAAAGGTGATTCATGCCATTGGTGCCAAAACACAAATGATCAATGAAATTGTTTTTCAGACAAAATTACTTTCATTTAATGCGGCGATTGAGGCAGCTCGGGCCGGGGAGCATGGTAAGGGCTTTTCAGTTGTCGCCGAGGAGATCGGTAATTTGGCGGCCATGAGCGGCAGTGCCTCCAAGGAGATTTCCGCGATGCTAGATGGAAGTATTAAAACCGTTGAGACTATTGTGGCTGAGACACGTCGTCAGGTATCGATCATTGTGGGGGCGGGCAAAGAGAAAGTGGAATCAGGGGCTGTTGTTGCTAGAGCCTGCGGGGAAGCTATTCATGGAATTGTGGGGAGTATTTCAGAGATTTCGACCGTGACAAAAGATATGTCCATAGATAGCGATAGACAGGCGGCAGGAATTCGTGAAATTGTTCAAGCTTTGGGCCACCTAGATCAAATGACCCAACAGAGCGTTGTTGAGTCAATTGAAGCCGCAAGTACAGCACAAAATTTAGTAGCTCAGGCCGAGGAGCTGAATCATTTTGTTAAAATGATGGCCCTGACTATTGAGGGGCCAAATCGTCCAGCCGTTCAAAGACCACATCCTATGCTTCGCAAAAATATTCCGATGGCTTCAATTAAAAAAGCCAAAAATGGAGTGGCTAGAATAAAACGCGTAGGCCTGTGATCAGTCCTAGCTGAAGTGAGTCGACTTTAGATCGCTCCGTTGAATCTGTTCTTGCTACGTCAAGGGCGCCCCAGTTTTCTGCAAGTAGACCAAAGTTGAAAAAATATTTGGACCAAACTCGTCGTTCGAAAAGTGCGCGGCCTTGAATGACCCCTTTGAAATCGAGATCAGTCGTTTTTGAGGGCAGCAAGTAGTCCAAACTGATGGTGGCCCAGCCATCGCGACCTGTGCCCCAAAGTCCAGAAGGACCCCGGTAGAAGAGGCCCACTCCAAGGGTTGAGACCTGTGAACTGGCGAGTTTAAGTGCGCTAGATTTTAATTTCATGCCCCAGCTGGGATCCTTATAATTAAGGCCGGCGGAAAAGCGTATTGTGAGTTCTACTTGGGTCAGGGTTAAGGAGGGGCTGCTAGCCTTATTTGACAAACTTGAGTCTTGGCTGAAGCCGATTCCCCAGCGTTCACGAAAAAAGGAAGAGGAGATACCAAGAAATCTTTCAAACCAATATTGAGACTCAAATCGGTAAAGAACTAGATTCCAGGGAGAAAGCACGGAACCAAGCAAGGCAAGCTCGATGGAGTGGCCTCGGTAAATATCATACCCTCCAATCCAAGATCCCTCGCCTGCAGTGACTTGGGCAAAATGATGATTCACTTCCCCGGCAGTCATTGGTCCAAGCCTCCAACGAAATTTATTTTGACTGAGAAGACTCAGTGATGGTGGATCTTTGGGCAAATTTTTAATCTGAGTTCCTGGAGGCGTAGTCCCCAGAACAACAACCTCGGAATTATAGGTTTTTGACGGCGTTCCAGGGTTCAAAAAAGCTCGTGCTTCTGCTTTTGGAGGAGCTCCTTGCACGAAGAACTCTTGTCTCAATGGAATTCCGCCTTCTCCTGGAGGTAAATGACCGGGCGTTCAATAGGGAGTACGGTTCGCCAATTCCCATTGCGGAGTCGCGTCACGTTTGCTTCGGTCGCCGGCTCTGCCCCTTGAGCTTCAAAAACTAAAGTCTTTGAATCTTTTCCAATAGTGACATCTTTAAATTCAACGTCTTTTCGTCTGGTTTCGATATTTAGAATGGCTCCAGAAACAGCTTCGGCCCGGAAAGAAATAATCTGACTCAGGTCACTAAGCGAAATATAGCCCTGATCCCCCACGGTTTTACCGTTCACGGTGACCGTTGCCCCTTGGCGGTTTGAGGCACGCCCTTTAATAGTTAGCTGTTCCCCGACCATTGAAAGGTAGAGTTCCTTAGAGCAAAGTTCAATTCTGGTCTCACCTTGACTTTGGCTTACACAAAATTTCATAAATGGAAAATACTTCATATTTTCGAATAATTCAGGATCAATCAGTTCGGAGGTGAGTTGGGCGAGATCAGTTCGAAGCTCCGGACTTTCTTTGTTTTCCACTTTCGCAATGGTGATATTTTTTTTGACAATTGGGGAGTCCCAAATGGCACGCCCATTATTGTTGACTAAATAAAGTCCACCATCCTGCAGAAGGCCAGCGGGCCAGCTAAAAAGCAATTGAACCTTTGTTTCACCAGGAGGCCTAACAATTTCAAAACGAAGCAAATTGGCATCAATCAAGATATCACCAATTCTTATTCTATCTGAGTCCACGAGAGTATATTCAAATGTTTGCGGAAGGATCTTAATTTTATTTTTGTCGGCCGGAAAGAAAAGCGGCACTTTGCTTTGCGCCACTGAGCTAATCAGACTAACAATCAAAATAATAGAAATACCGAATAGTGAAAGAGTTTGTCGCATGAGTAAAATGGTAACCAGTCAAAACAAGTAACGCAATCGAAATGCAAGTCTTCCTAACCAAGCCTTCAAAGAGTTTTTTGGACGGAGGTCTTCAATAGTCAATAAACTTGATTGCCGTTGGTCGTTCCTCCAGTCTGCGCATAATTTTTCGACCTCCGGGGGATCATGAATAATTGCTTCCACCTCAAGATCGTGGAGAAAGCTTCGATGATTCCAATTGTGGGAACCGATGGTTGCCCATTGATCAATGATAAAGAACTTGGAATGCAAAACCCGGGGTTTAAATTCAAAAACAGCCACTCCGCCTCTGATAGGGCATGTATTAATGCTTCTGCCGCCCACTTAATGATTGGGAAATCTGTAACGGCGGGCACGATGATTTGGACATCGATACCGCGTCTCGCTGCTTTTTTGAGGGCCCTCAGGAGGGAACGTTTAGGTAGGAAGTAGGCAGTTTCAATCCAGATTCTTGATTCTGCAGTCTTGATTCTGCGCAAAAGATCTCGATACAGCCAATATCTAGACCAGGTTGTTGAGTTCAAACGCACGAGAGACTTCTTTGGGTCATAATTTTTGTCCCTATCTCTCCGTCTGAGGAATCGTCGGAGCGTCATCCTGGGAGCACGATTCCAGGTCATCCAGAAGGACCGGTTCAAATCACTCAAGCTTCCACCAGTCAATCGGAGGCCCGTATCTTTCCAGGCCTTGATTCCCATTCGTTCTTGTGAGTGCACTTGGGTCATATTCAGACTGCCCAGATAGGCGATTTTTTCGTCAATAAGGACAATTTTTCGATGGTCCCGATGATTGAGCCTCTTGAGAAGACCAAGGATCTGGGACAAAAAAGGAAATAGAAACTGCCGGAACCAGCCCAGAGTCCTTGGAAACGGCTGGAAGATTTGAAAAGCAAGGTTTAGCTTTCTTGTCTCTCTTTCAAGTGCGTTAAGCCAAAAATAAGAGCCAAATCCGTCTACGAGAATATGAACTTCACAGCCTCTTTTTTTAGCCTCGCCGAGCTCCTGCAAAATGACTGTGGTGAGAGGGTCAATCTCGAATATATAAACTTCAATCGTAATTGATTTCTTGAGCTAGACGAAGGTCCGTCATTAAGTCATTAAAGTACGGATCGCCTGTTTGATAAATTTTCACGGACGACCAGTGGAGATTTTCTTGCGACATGTGACTTTTGACTCTACAATATTTTTCCTATGAGCCAAATCAATTTGTCGAATTGTTTATTATTCAGATTCAGCCAAAAGAAACTATTGCCAATTATTTTTGGTGTTCTTCTGGGAAATCCTGTCTTGGCTGAAAAATCAGGAAGTCAGAAGCTCGACTTAGGACCAGCGAAGGTCGCATTCATAGGAAATGTCAAAAGCTCTGACTTTGATTCACGGTTTCTGCCCTTTATAAAAAAAGTGGCTCAGTGTGAAAAGTGTGAACTTGTGAATTTAACTCCATATACTGAGTCTTCCGAGGTTGATTTTGAGAAGCTTTGGCCGACGGTCTTAGGGGTATCGTCGGAGTATTCTATAATTTATCTACACTGGAATGAGCCAACTAATAAAAAAAGCGAAGCTCTGGTTGATCAGCTGAATGATAAGTTGAGTCATAGTGTTGTCTTGGTGGGGTATGCGGGTCAACCGAAAACCACGGGCCCAACAATACCTTTAAACAAAACAATTTTAGGGCAAATTCATCAAGCTCTCATAGTTGGTGAGCTGACTGAGCGCGAACGACTCTTGCCACAATTATTTTGGGGGCCAGAGATGATCACAGCTGTTAAACCGCCTCGGGAATATTTGGAGCAGGGATTGAGTCCCCTGCTTTTTGTAAGTACTTTGGCCAAAAAAGTTCACCAGCGAAAGAGTCAAGATTGGCCAGATCATTTACGATTGAGGAAATCAAAAAACAAAAAACTCTGGCCCGAGATAAACGACTTGTTTTAGTTCGCCTGTTATATTCAAAACAAAAATAGGGATTCTTTCTAAACCAGGCAACGAGCAACAAGGTCGTGATTGATCCAGCTGACTGGAGCCATAGGTTTCCAAGATTCATGGAGCATAACATACCCGCAGGAATCAAAAACAACTTCGCTAAGAAGTGAAGTTATTAATTTCTTAGAGTCAATGTGCATATCAACGAGCTTTTCTGAAAACTCTAGCATCAGCTCCATTTGAGCTGAGCATGAGTGTTGGGGCCACTTTTCAAGCTGGCAATGTTCCAAAATGACAGGCTCTTTTGAGTAGATGTTCGTGAGGTCAAGAATTTCATCCAATGAATGACCTTCCTTAAGCAACTTCTGACATTGATCGAGAGTTTCTTTTGTTCTCTGCGCCTCAGGAGCCTCTACGGTCAATGCTTTGACGAGAGGATAGAGGCAAACCTCAACGCCCTGAAAGATCGAACTAGAATTGGTCAAGATTTCCGGACAATTATACACGCAACAATTATAGTTTTTAAGTGAAAATTCCCGAGAAATTTCTTCGAGATTTTTTTTAGCCCAACCTTGGAGATAGGGAGTGTAGGTCTGCCATTTGTACTTTCCTGACAAGAAAACCTCAGTTCCATGATAGCCATAGGCCACATAAGAGACGTGCCCTCCCCCGGCCTCGATTTTATTTTTGATTGGTGTCGACAGCTCCAAAAGGTGTCTGAAGGTTTCTGCTGTAACTTCTTTGAAGTTGGTTTCGCAGAAGCGTCCAATCGGTGATTCCCAGAAATCCCTTGAGGCTAAGAATCGATCGCCTCGCCCTTTGAATACCCTATTCATCAGCGGCATGACAATCTTGGTGCGGGGCACGCCTCCAGCCATTAAATGAGCAAACACGACGTTTTGTCCGGGTTTTATCATCGCAGAGAGTTGGCTCATAAATTCTTCAACATTTTGTTTAAATCTCTTGATGCCCTTCAATCGAGAGGCTTCCAGGCTCTCCCAGTTGATTTGAGCATTCATCCAATTACTGAGTTTAAGGTCCTTTAACATCTCGACGGGGTTGGACCCATATCTGAAGATTCCAAATCAAAGCCAGCTTCAAGAGGAACGTTAATTAATATTTTCCGGTTGTTGCGTTAATGCAATTTCTTCCTCATTGAGTGGTCTAAGGCCACCGTCCTTTCTCTCCGTCCAACAGTGGCGGTCACAACTTGCATCCCTAACCGCTCGGCCTCCTCCACAAGACCATTCGCGTACCCACGACTAAAGAGCTCCCCAAAAAGGACCAGAATATCGCCTGGTTTGTAGGGGGCCTTGGCGGGTTTATTGCGAAGGGCGTGATAGGTCGTCATTTGGTCATTCTCCTTGAGCTTTAGGCCTGTGTTAGGCAAATCAAACACCAAAAGGTCCACAAAATTTTGAAAAACGTCAAGGGGCGGGTTGTTGACTCCTGGGGAATCTCTTCACTCTGGCCTAGAAATATTGCAATAAGTTAAAAATTCTGCCAGACTCGGGTTCCATCAAAACATAGTAAAGGAATCACTTTGAGCGCACCTTCCATGGGTTCTTCAGCAAGCCCACCGTCCAAATTGTTTTGTAGCCCGTTGCGCAATCCATTGATTATAGCGCTGGATGTGGACTCAGAACCGAGGCGCTGAGGCTTGTTGACGAATTAACCCCATGGGCTGGGGCATTTAAATTGGGCCCTAGGCTTTGTTATCGTTATGGACAAGATATTGTTCAAAAAAATTTCGACAAAGGCCCCAGTATTTGTCGATAATAAATATTTTGATATACCATCAACAATGGAGGCTGCAGTTCGTGCTAGCTTTGAGGCTGGAGCATCTCTATTGACGATTCATGCATTGAGTGGTCCTGAGGCACTCAGAAGATTGGCAAAGCTTGAATGTGAGCTGAGAGAGATTCGCCCTTTTGTTATATTAAACGTCACGATACTAACAAGTTGGAGTCAGGACTCCCTTCCGTCAGTTTTTCAGACGCAATCTATTCTTAACCACGTCGTGGCTTTGTCCGAAATGGTGAGGGAGAGTGGTTTGACGGGGCTTGTTTGTTCGGCCCACGAACTTTCAGAAATTGACACTGAAGGATTATTTGTTGTTACACCGGGCGTCCGATTTGCAGGAGACGCGGTCAATGATCAGCAGAGGGTCATGACCCCACCGCAGGCGCTGGCTCTTGGGGCAAAGGGCGTTGTTGTTGGTCGACCAATTATTGAAGCCAAAATCGCAGCCAAAGCTAAACAATATTTTGAAAGTATGATTTTGTCGAAATAAGAGAAAGGTTCTTCGTGAAGTTAAGAAACACAAAAAACAGAAATCCTCGAGGCGGGGGCAAGGTTCAAGAAGTTCGTGGGAACCAATCAGAAATTCCAAGAAACTGGCGAATTGTTGTTGGGGATCATGCCATTCGATCCGCACTGCAAAACAGTACTCAGTGGATTAAACAAATTTGGGTTAAGCAAGGGTTTGAATCTTCTCAGTTTCTTCGGGCAATTGTAGATGAAGGAAGAAAGCTCAAAATTTCAGTTGAGATAAAGCCGGAAACTCAGATTGGAAAGGTCTATGCAAATCATCAAGGAGCGTTGGTCTTTGTTGATGGTCGTCCGCGTTTGAGAATTGGAGAGCTCGAGGGTTAAAGACATGCATTTTGATTGCCTTAGATGGAGTTGAGGACCCTCATAATTTGGGCGCAATCTTGAGAACTGCATGGTTGACTGGAGTTAAGTGCATTTTGGGACCCGATGATCGCTCAGTTGGGCTATCTCCCACTGTTCATAAAGTTGCATGTGGGGGAGTTGAAATTGTCCCTTTTGAGCAGCTGTCGCAATTTCACTCTACTCTTGAAGAGCTTAAGAAGCAGGGCTTCTGGATTTTTGGCCTCAGCCATAGGGCAGAAAAATCTATTTTTGAGGTCAAAATCCCTGAAAAAATCGTATGGATTTTTGGCGCCGAGGATAAAGGGCTTCGGACGACCACAGAGCGGGCTTGCGACGAGCTTGTTAGCCTTCCCCAATCTGATGCTGCAGCGAGCTACAATGTGTCAGTGGCAACGGCTATGACTCTTGTTGAGACGCTACGTCAACATCAAAATCTTTCTGGCCTGAAAAAAACAACTTAACCTTTGACTCATTTACTTTTCTCCAGTACAAAGTTCCGGTTATCAAAATGCGATGAACTCGTATCTTGTGATGTGCTGGCTTAGCTCAATTGGTAGAGCAGCTGATTTGTAATCAGCAGGTTGCGGGTTCGAGTCCCATAGCCAGCTCCAGTTCTGTTGTGTTTTGAAGTAGCTTCGATGGACAGGTGCCCGAGTGGCTAAAGGGGATAGACTGTAAATCTATTGGCCTCGCGCCTACGAAGGTTCGAATCCTTCCCTGTCCACCAATTAATTGACCAGCGGTGAATATCAGTTAATGATCGTCACTCAGCTGGTAAATTCGTTGTTTGTGGTTTTAGCGAGTGCTAGTGTTCTGTTTTGTGTTCTGTTTTGGTTTACGACATGAGTGGTGAAAGCCTCTCAGGGCTTCGAGCGGGAGTAGCTCAATTGGCTAGAGTATCTGCCTTCCAAGCAGAGGGTTGCGGGTTCGAGACCCGTCTCCCGCTCCAAATTTTAGTAGGCCCGTGTAGCTCAGTGGTAGAGCACACCCTTGGTAAGGGTGAGGTCGTCGGTTCGGCTCCGATCACGGGCTCCATCTCAGGAGATGGTGATCGGGTCCTGCGGTGAGGTTGATGCAGAAATATAAGATGCATCAAGTTATGTGTGAGAGATTTGGGTCAGGTTTTTGTTTGATTTTGGTTTAGGCAGTTTGAGTTATGAAGTTCAAATTTAATAAAAATCTCTTCAGGAGGATTTATGGCAAAAGAGAAGTTTAATCGTAATAAACCCCATGTGAACATTGGGACAATCGGGCACGTCGATCATGGAAAGACGACCCTAACTGCGGCGATCACAACGACGTTGGCGACTGAAGGAAAGTCAAAAGCGATGTCTTATGATCAGATTGATAAATCTCCAGAAGAAAAGGCACGTGGAATTACAATTTCAACGACCCACGTAGAGTATGAAACTGAAAAGCGTCACTATGCCCATGTGGATTGTCCAGGACATGCTGACTATGTTAAAAATATGATCACTGGAGCTGCACAAATGGATGGCGCCATCCTAGTTGTTTCAGCTGCAGACGGACCTATGCCACAAACGCGTGAGCATATTCTGTTGGCTCGTCAGGTTGGGGTTCCAGCCCTTGTTGTCTTTATGAATAAAGTTGATATGGTCGACGATAAAGACCTTCTCGAGCTTGTTGAAATGGAAGTTCGCGAGCTTTTGACGAAGTATGAATATCCAGGAGACAAGATTCCAATAGTTCTTGGTTCTGCAAAGTTAGCTCTTGAAGGTGATACGTCGGATCTTGGAAAGCCTTCAATCAAGCGTTTGATGGATGCCTGCGACGCTTATATCCCTGAGCCAGTTCGTGCGACTGAAAAAACTTTCTTGATGCCTGTTGAGGATGTTTTCTCAATCTCAGGTCGAGGAACTGTCGTGACTGGACGGATCGAGCGAGGGATCGTTCGAGTGAATGAAGAAGTCGAGATTATTGGTCTTCGCCCAACTGTTAAAACAACTGTTACAGGAATTGAAATGTTCCGTAAGCTTCTTGATGAAGGTCAAGCGGGTGACAATTGTGGATGTCTACTTCGCGGAACCAAAAAGGAAGATGTTGAGCGAGGTCAAGTTTTGGCCAAGCCTGGTTCAGTCAAGCCTCATAAAAAATTCAAGGCTGAAGCTTATATTCTTACGAAAGAAGAGGGTGGACGACATACTCCGTTTTTTAATGGATATCGACCTCAATTTTACTTTCGAACAACTGACGTGACTGGCGTTGTAACCCTAAAGGCTGGTACCGAAATGGTTATGCCTGGGGATCGCGTGGAGGTTTCCGTTGAGTTGATTTCTCCTATTGCAATGGAAAAAGAACTTCGTTTTGCAATTCGAGAAGGTGGTCGTACAGTTGGAGCTGGTGTCGTTACTGAAATTCTTGAGTAGAGTCCGGCTTTTATTGTGTGACTAGGTATAGGGACATCTGAATAATCAGGATGTCCCTTCGCCTTTTGAGGAAAACGAGTTATGGGCTAAGAAGTTGATGAAGGGCAGTAGCTCTAACGGTAGAGCGAACGACTCCAAATCGTTAGGTTGTGGGTTCGAATCCCTCCTGCCCTGCCAAAAAGTGATTTAGCTCAATATGTGTTTTCAATTAATATCTTGTTGAAAATATGTAAGCTTGGAACAATTAAACCAAGAAAGGGATTGGAAAAATATGAATAAGGCCAATTCAAAGATTTTGACGCTAAGTTTTGCTATTTCCGGCGCGGTTGTCGGATTTACCATAAGCCTCCTTATCAAGGCTTTTTCTGGCGCATTTGCTTTTGTTGCTAGAGCCGCCGATATGGATCTAGTCAGACACGGGGTCCCTTTGGTGATTGGATTTGGACTTTGCGCTGCTTCAGTTTCACCCTGGCATTTTAGCCTGGGCTGATGAGGTGGTGACCGAAGTTCGAAAGGTTGTTTTTCCTTCGAGGAAAGATACAACGGCAATGACGATTGTAGTGATCATTATGGTATTTGTTTCGAGTTTGATCATTACATCTTTTGACTTTATTTCGGCCTATTTTATTAAAGCCGTCATCAGCTAGGGAGTCGACGTGGAAAAAAAGTGGTACATCGTCAATACTCAAACTGGTTGTGAAGCGACCGCAAAATCGGCCATTGAGGAGCGGATTAGATCTGCCAAACTTGAGGAATTTTTTGGGGATGTTTTGATTCCCGCTGAAAATGTCGTCGAGCTTGGTCAAGGGGTCAGAAGCAAGCCAAATCTCGTAAATTTTTTCCAGGATATATTTTCATTCAAATGTTTTTGAATGATGAGACCTGGCATTTGGTGAAACACTCTGCCGAAGGTGAGTGGTTTGTCAGTGGTAAAACTCGGCCACCAGGAGGTTCCAGAGGCAGAGGTTTTAAGAGTCACTCAGCAAATGGCGGGTCTGGCTGAAAAGCCAAGCATAAGGTTCGTTTGCTGTAGGTGAAAATGTCACTGTTATTGATGGTCCATTTAGTAATTTTAATGGAACTGTCGAGGACATTAATGAGGAAAAGGGCAAGGTTAAGGTACTTGTGAGTATTTTTGTCGTCCAACCCCGGTAGAGTTAGATTTATCAAGTCGAGAGAAATTAAATTCAAAATTGGACCAATTGGGCTTATTTTTTAAAAGAATGCTTTGCGATTGCATAATCAATGGCCGAAGGCTTATAGGAAGTGTTCGGAACAAAATCATTAAGGAGTGGGTCATGGCAAAAAAAGTGACAGGAATGATCAAACTGCAGATACCGGCAGGGAAGGCTAATCCAGCGCCTCCCGTTGGACCGGCGCTTGGACAGCATGGGGTAAACATCATGGAGTTTTGTAAACAGTTTAATGCGCGCACGCAAAAAGACGGAGATTCCGTAGTGCCGATTATTATCACTGTTTATCAAGACCGATCGTTTACTTTCATCACCAAAACGCCTCCAGTGTCGAATCTGCTTAAGAAAGCGACAAAATTGGAGTCAGGCTCAAAACAGCCTCAAAAAGACAAAGTCGGGAAAGTCAAGATGGATCAAGTGAAGCAGATAGCGACAGTGAAGCTGCCCGATTTGAATTGTCTTAAAGTTGAATCTGCAATGTCTCAGGTTGTGGGCACTGCTCGCAGCATGGGCCTTGAGATCGCGGATTAGGTGGGGTAATTTATGGCAGGTAAGAATTTTAAAAAAGTTGCAGCAAAAGTCGATTCTGCAAAAAAATATAATCTAGAAGATGCCTTTAAATTGGTTTTGGAGGTTGCTCCAGCTAAATTTGACGAAACAATTGAGGTGGCAATTCGCTTGGGAGTTGATCCAAAGCAATCTGATCAGCAGGTGCGTGGCGCTATTGCCCTTCCTCATGGTCTTGGCAAATCAGTTCGTGTAATTGTTTTTGCGAAGGGACCAAAAGAGTTAGAAGCGAAGAATGCCGGTGCTGATTTTGTTGGTGCAGATGACCTCGTTGCAAAATTGTTGATGGATGGTTGGATTTCGATAAAGCAATTGCAACACCAGATATGATGGCAACAGTTTCAAAGGTTGCGAAAATCCTTGGCCCTCGTGGTCTAATGCCCAATCCAAAAATTGGTACAGTCACCATGAATGTTGGTGATGCCGTGACAGCCGAAAAGAAAGGAAAGCTAGATTTTCGTGTTGATAAGGCCGGAATTGTCCATGCTGGAATTGGCAAGAAATCTATGGGGTCCGCAAAGTTGAAGGATAATTTTGCAGCTCTTATGGGTGCGGTTTTAAAAGCTAAGCCTGCAGCAGCCAAGGGCATTTATCTTAGAACGATTGCGGTTTCCTCAACAATGGGCCCGGGAATCAAGATTGATACAGCTGAGGCCGCTGGGCGAGAGGAAGCGTAGTCTATCCTCGAAGCTGAGCTAGGGACGAGTTTAGTTAGAAGTTTTTGAGAATGTATTATTGTATGTTGAAAGATTAATGTAACCCAATGCGATCAGAGACAGTTGGCGATGGTAACATCATAAATTGCGCAAGCATGCCAACCGAGATAGGCAAAGGAAACTAAAGTCACTGGAAACAGTGACTCAAAGACTCCTTCCACCATCCCACTCGATTTGCAAGAATGCTAATGAAAGGAGGTCCACTTATGATCACTCGAGCGATTAAAGAGCAAGAGGTTAAGTCTTTGGTTGAGAAATTTTCCAAAGCTAAAGGGGCCTTCATCGTCGATTTCAAGGGGATGAAGGTTGAGCAAGTGACAAGCTTGCGAAAGAAACTTCATCTAGCTGAATCAGAGATGAAGGTTGTTCGAAATACTCTCGCGAAAAGAGCTTTGAAAGATCATCCATCCGCAGAGAAGGCTTTGTCCGCCTCAATGAGGGGAACAAATGCGATTGTATTTTCTTACGGAGAGATTAACGCAACAGCTAAGACTTTGGCCGATTTTGCAAAGGACGTTGAGGTTCTGCAAATTAAGACAGGGATGATGGATGGTGAAGGCTTGGATGCAAATCGTATCAAGTTTTTGGCAACGCTCCCGGGTAAAGACCAATTGCGGGCTCAGTTTCTTGCTGTTCTCTTAGCGCCTGCGTCGAAGCTGACACGATGTCTCGATGTTTATGTGCAAAAAACTTCAGGGCGGCGAAGCACCGGCTGCTCCTCAGGCTTAATTTATAACTTATTAATTTATTTGGAGGATTTTTAAATGGCTTTATCTAACGATCAATTGGTTCAAGAGCTTTCTGGTAAAACAGTAATTGAAATTGCGGAACTTGTGAAGCTTCTCGAAGAGAAGTGGGGCGTTTCTGCTGCGGCTCCTATGATGATGGGTGGCGGCGTTGCTGCGGCAGCGGTCGAAGAGAAAACTGCTTTTGACGTTATTCTTCTTGAGGCTGGTCCTAACAAGATCAACGTTATTAAAGAAGTGAGAGCAATCACTGGTTTGGGACTAGCTGAGGCTAAGGGCCTAGTAGAAGCTGGTAACAAGGCAGTCAAAGAGGGTGCAAGCAAAGAAGATGCAGAGAAATTCAAGAAACAACTTGAGGCTGCAGGCGCAAAGGTACAAGTTAAGTAGTATTCAGTTTTTTTGATTTGTAGTTTTTTTCAATGTGGGTTTTGGGTTCCTCCCCGAATTGGGGCCCAGCTCTTTGCATTTCAGCGCCTTTTTCGTTAACAATAGGGTGTTGATTCAAGAGATATTTATCTGACTCCACCAGGAGAGTGAATGGAACGAATTCCTATTACGGCATCGAATATTCGTGTTCGAAAGTCATTTGCTAAAAATAAACAAGTCATCGAAATTCCTAATTTGATCGAACTTCAAAAACGATCCTATGAGGCCTTCATACAGAAGGACATGGATCCTGATCGACGTGGTGAGGCTGGCCTCAATGGGGTCTTTAAGTCGGTTTTTCCTATTAGTGATTTCAATAATACTGCGAGCCTCGAATTTGTCAGCTATACCCTTGAGCCTGCGAAGTATGATGTTGATGAATGCCGTCAACGAGGAATGACCTTTGCGGCTCCAATTAAGGTTACCCTTCGACTTATCGTTTTTGATGTCGATGAGGCGACTGAAGCCCGAAGTATTCGAGATGTGAAGGAGCAAGAGGTTTATCTTGGGGAAATTCCCCTAATGACCGCCAATGGATCTTTTATTATCAATGGAACTGAGCGTGTTGTTGTTTCTCAATTACATAGATCGCCAGGTGTCTTTTTTGATCATGATGGCGGAAAGAATAATGCTTCAGGCAAATTGATTTATTCTGCAAGGGTGATTCCTTATCGTGGATCTTGGTTAGATGCTGAATTTGACCAGAAGGATCTAATTCACCTTCGAATTGATCGACGTCGTAAATTTCCTGTGACAATTCTTTTGAAAGCTCTTGGATACAATACCGAAAAGCTTCTCGACTTCTTCTACGATCTTGATGAAGTTAGTGTGCGTGGGGATAAGCTTTTTAGAAAATTAGATATTGAACGAATGTCTGGACAGAGAGCAATGGCGGATATTACGGATCCTCGATCCGGGGATGTTATAGTCAAAGCTGGACGAAGAATTACCAGGGCAATCGTTAAGAAGATTAAAGATATTAATTTGACTGAGCTGGAAGTGCAGCCAGTAGACCTTGATGGCAAAGTTTTGGCTAAGCCGCTGATTGATGAATCAACTGGTGAAATCATCGCTGATGCGAATGCCGAGCTTTCTGCGCCAATAATTAGAAAAGCTATTGAGAGCGGCGTCACTGATTTTTATTTGATCTTCTTCGATGGATTGACGGTTGGACCTTACCTCCGCAATACTCTGCTGATTGACAAAGTAAATAACAAAGATGAAGCACTTGTTGAGATTTATAAGCGACTTCGTCCCGGAGAGCCTCCAACCTTAGAGGCTGCTACTCAGTTTTTCCATCGATTGTTTTTTGACCCAGAAACCTACGACCTCTCAGAAGTCGGAAGGATCAAGATCAATCATAAGTTTGGAATTTCTATGGAAGAGTGCCCAACCTCTCATAGAACACTGACTCATAAAGATATTATTGCGACAATCAAGCACCTGATCGACTTGAAGAACGGTCGTGGTCAAATTGATGATATTGATCATTTGGGTAATCGTCGAGTTCGTTCTGTGGGTGAGCTTCTTGAGAATCAATACCGAATCGGTTTGGTCCGTATGGAAAGAGCTATTCGCGAGAGAATGTCACTCCAAGATGTCGAGACAATGATGCCTCACGATTTGGTGAACGCTAAACCTGTCAATGCAGTCATCAAAGAATTTTTTGGTTCTTCTCAGTTATCTCAGTTTATGGATCAAACAAATCCACTATCTGAAATTACTCATAAACGGCGTCTTTCAGCTTTAGGGCCCGGTGGTCTCACCAGAGATCGTGCAGGATTTGAAGTTCGTGACGTACACCCTACACACTATGGTCGTATATGTCCAATTGAGACTCCAGAGGGTCCAAATATTGGTTTGATTGCGTCTCTTGCTACCTATGCTCGAATTAATAATTATGGATTTATTGAAACCCCTTATCGACGTGTCGAGGAAGGCAAAGTATCTTCAGAGATTACTTATATGTCGGCTCTCGAAGAGGCGGGTCATCATATTGCACAGGCCTCTCGAGAAGAAAAAGGGAATCGCGAAATTTTGACTGCCACCTCGACGATTCGTCGAGATGGGGAGTACGAAATTGTCGATCGTGACAAAGTTTCCCTAATGGACGTGTCGCCGTCTCAGCTGGTTTCTATTGCGGCTGGATTGATTCCGTTTCTTGAGCATGATGATGCAAACCGAGCTTTGATGGGTTCGAACATGCAACGTCAGGCTGTTCCGCTTCTTAGATCTAGAGCCCCCTTGTGGGAACTGGTGTTGAGCGACTTGTTGCTCGGGATTCAGGAACCTCTGTGGTTGCATTGAACGATGGAATCGTTGAGGAAGTTGATGCATCCAGGGTTGTGGTTCGACGTTTTGCAAAGGGTGGAGAGCTCGGAGCGAATGTTGATATTTACAACTTGATCAAATATCAACGAACAAATCAAAACACATGTTTCAATCAGAAGCCAATTATCAAATCTGGCGATCGAATTGCCAAGTCAGATATTATTGCAGATGGGCCTTCAACGGAGCTTGGTGAGTTGGCGTTGGGACAGAACATCCTCGTGGCCTTTACCCCTTGGATGGGGTACAATTTTGAGGATTCTATTCTCGTTTCTGAGCGAATTCTCAAGGATGATATTTATACATCTATCCATATTGAAGAGTTTGAATGTATTGCCCGCGACACAAAATTAGGAAAAGAAGAAATCACTCGGGACATCGCCAATGTTGGCGAGGAAGCCTTGAAGGATCTTGATAGTTCGGGAATTATTCGAATTGGGGCTGAAGTTCGTCCGGGATTTATTTTGGTTGGTAAGGTGACTCCGAAAGGCGAGACTCAGCTCTCTCCAGAAGAGAAACTTCTTCGAGCCATTTTCGGTGAAAAGGCGGGAGATGTACGGGATACTTCTCTTCGTGCACCATCTGGCGTGTTCGGAACTGTCATTGATGCCCAAGTTTATAGTCGAGAAGGTTCTGAGAATGATGAGCGATTATCTTCTATTATTGATGACAAGAAACGAAAGCTCGAAAAGGATCTTTCAGTTGAACAAAATGTTATCAAAAATAATGCGATTAGCAAATTGCGGGAAATTGTCGTTGGTCGAAAAACCACTGGCGTTTTATTGAACGAAGACGGAAGTCAGAAACTTCTTAATAAGGGTCAAGATGTTACCGCAGCTGATCTTGAGGTGATTCCGTTTGAGTTATTGAGCTATATTCCACTTGAGCAAGATCTTGAGTATCAGGTAAATAAAATAGTTGATGGTGCCAGAAATCAATTGGACGCCGTCAGAATGGTATTCAATGAAAAAATTGATCGCTTGAAAAAGGGGGATGAACTTCCACCTGGAGTGATCAAGATGGTGAAGATTTATGTCGCCATCAAGCGAAAGCTTCAGGTTGGTGATAAGTTTGCCGGACGCCATGGAAATAAGGGTGTTGTCTCTAAGGTATTGGCCGTCGAAGAGATGCCATATCTTTCGGATGGCACGCCAGTAGACATGGTTTTGAATCCTTTAGGGGTTCCATCGCGGATGAATATTGGACAGATTCTTGAGGTTCACTTAGGTTGGGCCGCCCATAATCTTGGAAAGCAGATTTCTGCTCAGCTTCAGAAGTGGAATTCGTCCCAAGCTCGAACGCAAATGAAAGATATTTTTAGCAGTCCTGAAATTTCAGAAAAAGTGGATACTGCTGATGATGCTTCTTTGAAGCAAATGATTTATTCAATGAAAGACGGGATTCACGTTGGAACTCCAGTCTTTGATGGAGCTCGAGAATCAGATGTTAAGGATCTGCTAGCAAAAGCAAGTCTTCCATCAACAGGACAGACTATTTTGTTTGACGGACGATCTGGTGAACCTTTTACAAACCCAGTGACGGTTGGAATCATGTATATGCTGAAACTTCATCACTTGGTTGAAGAGAAGATTCATGCGCGATCAATTGGGCCATACTCACTTGTTTCTCAGCAGCCTCTTGGCGGTAAAGCGCAATTCGGAGGTCAGCGACTTGGAGAGATGGAAGTTTGGGCTATTGAAGCCTACGGCGCCGCATATTCGCTGCAGGAGTTCTTGACCGTTAAATCTGATGATGTCGCGGGTCGAACTCGAATGTACGAGAGCATCGTTAAGGGCGAGAATATTCTTGAACCAGGATTACCTGAGTCTTTCAACGTTCTGATTAAAGAGCTTCAGTCCTTAGGATTGAATGTTGATTTGGTCGAGTCTCAAGGGCTCAAAGACGATGATTCAGGAGAACAACCGCTGGAGCCAAGTTCTTTAGGCGGGAATAATGATGGTTCTGGGGTTCAACACTAATTTGATTTAAACCAGGGGTGCGCTTTGAGAGACTTGTTGAATTTTTTTGATAAACCTAAGGATCCACTTTCATTTGACGCTGTTCGAGTATCACTCGCATCGCCAGAGATGATTCGGGATTGGTCTTTCGGTGAAGTAAAGAAGCCAGAGACAATCAATTACCGAACATTTAAACCTGAGCGGGATGGCCTGTTTTGCGCCAAAATTTTTGGCCCAATTAAGGACTACGAGTGCCTTTGCGGCAAATATAAACGGATGAAGTATCGCGGTGTCGTTTGTGAGAAGTGTGGTGTTGACGTCACCCAGAGCAAAGTGCGAAGGGAGAGGCTTGGTCACATCGAGCTTGCGACGCCGGTGGCGCATATCTGGTTTTTACGATCATTACCTTCGCGAATTGGGAATCTTTTGAACTTATCCCTCAAGGATGTTGAAAAAGTTCTCTATTGTGAGGCTTATATCGTTATTGATCCCCTTGAGACAACTCTTCAAGAAGGCCAGGTTCTTCAGGAAGAGGCCTATCAAGTGGCAATTAATGAGTTTGGTCCAACTTTTAAGGCAGGCATGGGCGGCGAAGCTGTTCGTGATTTGATGCGAAAAATTGACCCAGAGTATTTGTCCAGAAAGCTTCGCCTTGAAATTAAAGAGACAAAGTCTGAGGCTCAGATTAAAAAGCTTTCTAAACGTTTGAGGGTTGTTGAAGCATTCAAAAACTCCATCAATAAGCCAGAATGGATGATGCTTGAAGCTCTCCCTGTTCTTCCGCCAGATCTTCGCCCACTTGTTCCTCTTGATGGTGGTCGTTTTGCAACTTCAGATCTGAATGATCTTTATCGTCGAGTTATTAATAGAAATAATCGATTGAAGCGACTCCAGGAGCTCAATGCGCCAGACATTATTATTCGAAATGAAAAGCGAATGCTTCAAGAGGCTGTTGATGCTCTCTTAGATAATGGACGCCGTGGCAAAACATTTACTGGTCCTAACAAGCGACCTCTTCGCTCTCTGAGTGATATGTTGAAGGGTAAACAAGGACGATTCAGGCAGAATCTGCTTGGAAAACGGGTGGATTACTCAGGTCGTTCTGTGATCGTGGTTGGTCCGAATTTGAAATTACATCAGTGCGGTCTACCTAAAAAGATGGCCCTCGAACTATTTAAGCCTTTTGTTTATAACAAACTTGAAGAGCGAGGCTTAGCGACCACTATTAAGCAAGCTAAACGCCTTGTTGATCAGGAAATGGTTGAAGTTTGGGATATTCTAGCTGACGTCGTGAAAGAGCATCCTGTGCTTCTGAATCGTGCGCCAACTCTACACAGGCTTGGAATTCAGGCCGTTGAGCCTGTTCTTCATGAAGGAAAGGCTATTCAACTTCATCCTCTCGTATGTACGGCCTTTAATGCGGATTTCGACGGAGACCAAATGGCGGTTCACGTTCCGTTGTCCATTGAAGCTCAAGTTGAGGCTCGCGTCTTGATGATGTCGACCAATAATATTTTGAGTCCAGCCAATGGAAAGCCCATTATAAATCCTTCTCAGGACGTTGTCTTGGGTCTCTATTGGATGACCCGAATTCGACCGGGAGCAAAGGGCACTGGCAAAATATTTACGAATGTTCAGGAAGCTCAATATGCTTATGAAACTGGGTTAGTTGATCTTCAGGCTGCTTGTAAAGTTCGTATTAAGGGGAAGCTTCAAGATACTTCCGTGGGGCGTTCAATTATCGCTGATATTGTTCCTCCAGAAGTTCCCTTTAGTGATGTGAATGTGGTCATGAATAAGAAGACTATTGCGGGTCTTATTGACAAGACCTTTCGATTGGCAGGAGCTAAGTCTACATGCATGCTCGCTGATCGAATTAAAGAACTTGGATTTAAGTATTCAACTCTTGCTGGTATGTCTATTTGTATTGACGACATGATCATTCCTGCTAACAAGGGCCCGATGATTGGCGAAGCTGAGGACTCTGTGAAGGAGATTCAGCAACAGTATGATGAAGGTTTGATTACTGATGGGGAGCGATATAATAAAGTTGTGGATATCTGGGCTCAGACGGCTGATAAAGTCGCGAAAGAGATGATGAACCAGATTGAAAAGCAGAAATTTGTCATAGATGGCAAAGAGCACATCGGTCCGTCGTTTAATCCTATTTTTATTATGGCTGATTCTGGAGCACGGGGATCATCAAACCAAATTCGTCAGTTGGGTGGAATGAGGGGTTTGATGGCCAAGCCATCAGGCGAGATCATTGAAACTCCGATCACGGCAAATTTTCGGGAAGGTTTGACTGTTCTTCAATACTTCATTTCGACTCACGGAGCTCGAAAGGGTCTTGCAGATACCGCCCTTAAAACAGCCAACTCTGGATACCTCACCCGAAGATTGGTGGATGTGGCTCAGGATGTTGTTGTTTCTGTTATCGATTGTTTTACAAAAGATGGACTTGAGGTTTCGGCCTTGTATGAAGGTGGCGAAATTATTCAGCAGATTGGTGATCGTATTCTGGGGCGCGTTCCGCTCAATGATATTGTAAATCCATACAACAACCAAGTTATCGTGAGTGCGAATCAAGAAATCGAAGAAATTCACATGAGAAAAATTGATGAGGTCGGAATCGATCGAGTCATGATTCGCTCGGCTCTCACTTGTGAGTCACCTCGGGGTGTTTGTGTAAAATGTTATGGTCGGGATCTAGCTCGTGGGGCTACAGTGAATCTCGGTGAAACTGTTGGAATTATCGCTGCCCAGTCGATTGGTGAGCCCGGAACACAGTTGACAATGAGAACCTTCCACTTAGGTGGTGCGGCGTCTCGATCCGTTGAGCAATCCATTCACACCTCTCGTTATGATGGAGTCGTGAAGTTAGTCAATATTCACAGTGTGACAAATCGTGCAGGAAAATTGACTGTCATGAATCGAAATGGTGAAGCAATTGTTCTGGATGAAACAGGGCGTGAACGAGAGAGATTTAAGGTCGTCTACGGGGCGATTTTAAATTTCAAAGATGGAGAGCGGGTTACAAAAGGGGCAGTTGTTGCTGAGTGGGATCCCTATTCGAATCCAATCATAGCTGAGGTCTCGGCCAAGGTTATGTATCAGGACGTTGTTGAGGGTGTGACTATGCAAGAGCAAGTCGACTCTGTGACTGGTTTTGCGACCAAAGTAATTACGGAAAGTAAATCTCCTGACGTTAAGCCGACTATTTATTTGGTTGGTGAAAATGGTAAACCAGTGATTCTTCCTGGTCGTGATATTCCCGCTCGATATTTAATCCCAATGGGTGCGCAGCTTTTGATGTCCGATGGACAAGAGGTTCATGCCGGGGACGTTATTGCTAAGATGCATAGGGAAGCCTCTAAGACTAAAGATATTACCGGAGGTCTTCCTCGGGTTGCGGAACTGTTTGAGGCTCGAAAGCCTAAAGAGGCTGCTATCATTTCCGAGATCGACGGATATGTGACCTTTGGTAAAGATGTTAAGGGTAAGCAAAGGGTTATTATTACCCCAGAAATTGGTGAGCAACGTGAGTACTTGATTCCGAAGGGAAAACACGTGGCCGTCCGAGAAGGGGAATTTGTCAAAGCTGGCGAGGCTTTGATGGATGGACCAACGAATCCTCATGATATTTTAGCTGTTCTTGGGGAGAAGATGTTGGCGGCCTATTTGACAAACGAGATCCAAGAGGTTTACCGACTTCAAGGGGTGAGTATCAATGATAAACATATCGAAGTGATTGTTCGTCAGATGTTACGAAAGGTTGAAGTTGTCGAAGCTGGTGATAGCCGATTTCTATCTGGTGAACAGGTTGAAAAGCGCGCCTTTGAGCTTGAGAATGAAAGAATTTCAAAAGAGGGGGGTCAACTGGCAACTATTCGACCACTTCTGCTGGGAATCACAAAAGTTAGTTTGAGTACAGAGAGCTGGATATCTGCCGCGTCATTCCAAGAAACGACAAAGGTTTTGACTGAGGCTGCAATTAACTCGAGAACTGACCATTTAAGAGGTCTCAAGGAGAATATTATCATGGGACGACTGATTCCAGCTGGAACTGGTCTTACCTCTTACAAACGCTGGAAAGTTGTGTTAAAGGAGGATGACGATATGAGTTTTGCGTCACTTCCGAGTGCATTAGAAGCTCCAGCCGTTACATAGACTGATGTTGAAGAAGTATTAAAAGGAAGTTTAACGAAGAATATTGACCATGGCGCAGATTGAAGTTAATTTTCTGCGCTCGAGAAAACGACAAGGGGATAAAAGTGCCAACAATTAATCAGCTCATTCGAAAAGAGCGAATTGTTCAGAAGAACCAAACAAAATCACCTGCTCTTTCGGGTTGTCCGCAGCGACGTGGTGTATGCACTCGGGTGTACACTACGACTCCTAAGAAGCCGAACTCAGCTCTGCGAAAAGTCGCAAAAGTACGACTTTCAAACGGCCTCGAGGTTATTTCATATATTCCTGGAATTGGACATAATCTGCAAGAGCATAGCGTTGTGCTTATCAGAGGCGGACGGGTTAAAGATCTTCCAGGTGTGCGCTATCATATCGTTCGAGGAGTTCTAGATCTTCAAGGTGTGAACGGACGACTTCGCAGTCGATCTAAGTACGGAACCAAAAGACCAAAGAAATAAGATTAGAATCACGTAAATTTTGGAGAATTAAAAAAATGTCACGTCGTAAAAAACCTATAAGAGAGAAGTTATCCCCGATCCAGTATTTAAGGATCTTGTGATCGCTAAATTTATCAATAAAATGATGGTGCGGGGACAAAAAGCAACAGCTCAGCGGCTTCTGTATGGAGCTCTTGATGAACTCAAGGGCAAAGTTGTTGGTGAAGAGCCTGTTGGCGTATTCAGGAAAGCGATTGAAAACATTAAGCCTTCAATCGAAGTTAGATCTCGCCGAGTCGGTGGAGCCACTTACCAGGTTCCTGTTGATGTGAGACCTTCTCGCCGATTGTCATTGGCTATGAGATGGTTGGTGGAATATTCCCGAGCTCGTGGAGAGAAAGATTATTCAAAGAGACTTGCTGGTGAACTTCTTGATGCTTTTAATAATCGTGGAAATGCTATAAAGAAGAAAGAAGATGTTCATAGAATGGCAGAGGCAAATAAAGCTTTCTCTCATTACAACTGGTAATTAACGGCGATGTCTTTTAAAGATCCTAAAGACGTCGAAGAACTTAAAGATACCCGCAATATCGGCATCATGGCTCACATTGATGCCGGAAAACCACAACCACTGAACGAATTCTCTACTACACAGGTAAAAGCCATAAGTTGGGTGAAGTCCATGATGGGGCGGCCACAATGGACTGGATGGTTCAGGAGTAGGAACGTGGGATCACCATTACGTCTGCAGCTACCACCGCTTTCTGGAAAGATCACCGAATCAACATTATAGATACTCCTGGGCATGTCGATTTCACGATTGAAGTTGAGCGTTCATTGCGGGTTTTAGATGGTGCGGTTGCAGTTTTTGATGCCGTGAGCGGAGTTGAGCCGCAGTCTGAAACCGTTTGGAAACAAGCTAATAAATATAAAGTTCCTAGAATTTGTTTTATTAACAAAATGGATCGCGTCGGCGCGGATTTTGTTATGAGTTTAAAAACAATTCGTGAAAAGTTAGACGCCAATCCAATTCCTGTTCAAGTGCCACTTGGGGTGGAGGATACTTTTCAGGGTGTTGTCGATCTCATTGAAAACAAAGCTTTTCGTTGGAAAGAGTCTGATCTTGGGGCGACCTATGAAATCGAGGAAGTTCCCAGTGAGATCAAAGAAGAAGTTAATCGATTTCGAACTGAAATTGTTGAAAAAATTGTTGAATTTGACGATGGACTCCTTGAAAAATATTTGAACGGTGAGGAAGTCTCTGTCGCGGACTTGAAAAGAGTCTTGAGGAAAGCCACTCTTGCGCTAAAGGTTTTTCCGGTTTTTTGTGGTGCCGCATTCAAGAACAAGGGAATTCAGCCCCTCCTTGATGGGGTTGTCGACTATCTCCCTTCCCCACTTGATGTGCCTCCGATTGTTGGCACTCATCCAGAAAAACCAGAAAAGGAAATTGATTGTCCAACCAAATTCGATGCGCCAGTTGCCGCCCTCGCATTTAAAATTGCAAGTGATCCCTTTTCGGGAACATTGACATATATTCGCGTTTATTCAGGGATAGTGAAGGCTGGAGACCAGCTCTATAATCCACGAACCGATAAGAAAGAAAGAATTCAAAAACTTGTAAAGATGCACGCAAATCACCGTGAAGAAGTTCAACTGTTGAAGGCTGGTGATATAGGTGCTGTCGTGGGTCTTAAATTCACTGGAACTGGAGACACATTGTGTGCGGGTTCTCATCCGGTAGTGCTCGAATCAATTTCTTTTCCAGAGCCAGTTATTTCGGTGGCGGTCGAGGCAAAATCCTCCGCAGATCAAGAAAAAATGATTCAAGGTCTACAGAAGCTCGAGCGAGAAGATCCCTCTTGTCGACTCAGAACTGATCCCGAAACTGGTCAGATATTACTTTCTGGAATGGGAGAACTTCATCTCGATATTTTGGTGGATCGCTTATTCCGTGAACATAAGATTCACGCCAATGTTGGAAAGCCACAGGTCTCTTATCGAGAAACTGTGACGGCCGCGGCTGAGGCCGAGCACATTTACGAAAGACTGCTTGGGGGTGATAATCACTACGCCAAGGTTCGACTGAGAATTGAGTCGATTGATTTAGCTAAGGGAATTCAGTTTGAATCTCGAGTCGCTCTCACAACATTGTTCAATGCTTCGTTTTTAACAGCGATTGAGAGTGGATTTAGAGAGGCTTGTGAGGTTGGGCCACTGGCAAATTATCCAATGCTTGGAATCAAAGGGCTTTTGCTTGATGTCGAAGTGCGTCCTGAGGCTGCCAGTGAAATGGCTTTTAAGGCGGCAACTTCAATGGCTTTTCGTGAATGTATGACTGATCTAACAAAGCGAGAGCAGACTCAGTTGCTTGAGCCAATAATGAAGCTTGAGGTCAGTGGCCCAGATGAATACATTGGGAACGTGGTGGGTGATTTGAACTCCCGTCGAGGTCGAATTCAGTCTATTTCAGTGAAGCCTGGTGGGGGGCAAATTATCCTTGCGCAGGTGCCTCTGGCTGGTCTCTTTGGCTATTCGACGGATGTGCGCAGCCTGAGTCAAGGTCGGGCAAGCTTCAGTCTTGAATTTTCGCTCTACCAAATTGTTCCTCCCAAGGTGAAATCGGAATTGCTTGCTAAGATGGGCCGATTTTAGGCCATTTTGTACCCTCATAAAAAAATAAATAATAAAAAGAATTATTTCCTTTGACACCACCTTGCCTCATATTGCATATTCCGGCCCTCGAGCTTGCGGATTTTACAAAAAACACTCTTCGCTTTAAATTTCGGGGCCGTCCAGGCTCAAACAGAAGAGAAAGTTTTCGATGGAGATTTGGCAGTTCAGTATCGGACCCTTATAGCATAAGCAAAAGTAAGAAGTTATTAATAGACAGTAAGTGCAACTAAACAAAAGAGTAGACAATGCAAAGTCAAAAAATACGTATTCGTCTGAAAGCTTTCGATCATAAGCTGTTGGATCAATCCACACGCGAGATTGTGGATACGGCGCGTCGAACCGGAGCTCGAGTTGCGGGCCCGATTCCGCTTCCAACGCGAATTAATCGGTTTACAGTTCTTAGATCTCCCCATGTGGACAAAAAATCTAGGGAGCAATTTGAGATTCGAACTCATAAACGGATGTTGGATATTTTAGAACCCACTCAACAAACTATTGATCAGCTGATGAAATTAGACCTCTCAGCTGGTGTGGATGTTGAAATTAAGTTGTCGGCTATTTAATTAGGACTGATTAGGAGAATGTTGTGAGTAATGCAACTCAATCTCAAGCAAACCAAGTAAAGCTTAGCGGCCTCTTTCTTTTTAAGGAAGGTATGTCGACTGTTTATAATGAGAAGGGCGAGGCTGTGCCTGTGACTGTTCTTAGATATGAACCCTGGTATGTTTCGCAGATTAAGACAATTGATAAAGATGGGTATGAGGCTGTTCAGTTAGCCTGCAGACCAAAGAAGAAGAAAAATTCAAACCAGGCTGAAGTTGGTCACCTTAAGGGTGCGGGCTTTGAAAATGGGGCCCATGTGACCAAGGAGTTGCGTCAAGCAATACCTGAAGGTCTTAATGTTGGACTCGCTCTCTCAATCGAAAGTTTGACAAAGGGTGATGTCGTGAACATGACCTCGACCTCAAAGGGAAAAGGTTTCCAAGGCGCTGTTAGGCGTTGGAGTTTTGCTGGAGGTCCAGCCTCCCACGGATCCAAGTTTCATCGTCAGCCAGGATCAGTTGGAAATAGAACATGGCCGGGACGTGTTATGCCGGGAAAGAAGTTTCCGGGTCATCTTGGTGATGAAACTGTTACGGTTCGAAATGTTCAGATTGTTGATGTCCTCCCTGAGGACGGTGTCATTATGGTTAAAGGACCTGTGCCAGGTGGACGAAATTCACTTGTGAAGTTGGTAAAGGAGTAAGCCATGGCGAAGGTCGATGTATTAAATTGGAAAAAAGAAAAGGTTGGCCAAATAGAGCTTGCCCCTGAAGTTTTTGATATCGAGGTTCGCCTTGATGTGCTTCATACGGTTGTTCGATGGCAGTTAGCAAGTCGTCGTCAAGGGACTCATTCAACTAAGACTAAGGGTCTTGTGAGCGGGGGCGGCAAGAAGCCCTTTAAGCAAAAAGGAACTGGTAATGCACGTCAAGGATCTATCAGATCACCATTGATGCCAGGTGGTGGAACTGCGTTTGGTCCCCTGCCAAGGGACTATTCTTACGCTCTTCCTAAAAAAGTCAGAAAGCTTGGACTTGCAATGGCTCTGTCTCAGCTATTAAAAGATGGTAAGCTTGTTGTTTTGGACGATGTTCAATCTAACGGCAAGACTAAAGACTTTGCGGAAAAAATGAAGGCTTTTGGATTAGAAAAGGCCGTGTTTATTGATGAAGCCTCAAGCGATTTGGCAAAAAGGGCTGCGAAGAATCTTCCGAAAGTGAAGTATCTTCCAGTTGCTGGCGCAAACGTCTTTGATGTTTTGAAATACGAACATGTCGTTCTTGCGAAGAATGCTGTTGAGGGAATTGTTAACAAGTGTTTAATGGAGAAAGCATAATATGAATCATGTTTTAAAATCTCCGCTGGTCACAGAAAAGAATACTTATCACAGCGCTGCTGGTGTGTACGTATTTGAAGTTGGAATTAAAAGTGATAAAACAGAAATTAAGGCTGCCGTCGAATCAAAATTCGGGGTCAAGGTGGTTGGAATTAGAACCGCAATTGCTCGTGGCCGTCCAAAAAACACAAAGTTTGGTGTAGGAAAAACTCCTTACTGGAAGAAGGCTTATGTGAAGCTTGCTGCTGGTGAGAAAATAGCTTTATTTGAGGGAGCATAACATGGGGATTCGAGTTTTCAATCCTCGGTCTGATGGCCGTCGTGGAATGACAGGTTTTGATTTTTCTGAGATTACAAAAACAAAGCCAGAGAAGTCTTTAACAACGCCGCTCAAGAAAACTGCAGCGAGAAATAATCATGGTCAAATTACCATGAGACATATCGGTGGTGGTCATAAGCGGAAATATCGACTTATTGATTTCAAGAGAACCAAGCTAGAGGTTCCGGCAAAGGTTGTTGCAATCGAGTATGATCCCAACAGAACTTGCCGAATCGCTTTGTTGAAGTATCACGATGGTGATATGGCATATATCGTAGCGCCAATCGGTCTTTCTGTTGGCGATACGGTTCTTTCAAGTGAAAAAGCCGATATCAAGCCTGGAAATTCACTTCCGTTGGCATCAATTCCTGTGGGAACGACAATTCATAATGTTGAATTGCGCCCAGGCAAGGGTGGCCAGATTTGTCGGGGAGCAGGAACAAGTGCGGTTCTTCTTGGAAAGGAAGAGCAGTATTGTCAAGTTCGTTTGCCTTCTGGTGAAGTAAAAAAAGTATTGTCGGTTTGCCGAGCGTCTGTCGGTCAGGTTGGTAATACAGATAATGAAAATATTAATCTCGGAAAGGCTGGTCGTTCTCGGTGGAGAGGGATCAGGCCTGGAGTTCGTGGAATGGCAATGAATCCAGTGGATCATCCATTGGGTGGTGGTGAAGGTGTCGGAAAAGGACATCATCCGGTAAGTCCTTGGGGACAACCTTGTAAAGGTTATAAGACTCGAAGTAACAAGAGAACGAATTCGTCGATTGTAAAACGACGAAAATAGTTTGACGAAAATAGATTGAGGAGAAGCCAGTGGCTAGATCGGTAAAAAAAGGTCCTTTTTTAGATGATCATTTGGTTAAGAAAATTGACAATGCCTTACAGAAGAATGACAAAAAGGTCATTAAGACATGGTCAAGACGATCAACGATCACCCCTGAAGTTGTTGGGTTGACGTTCGCGGTTCATAATGGCCGGAAGTTTGTTCCTGTCTATGTTACTGAGAATATGATCGGTCATAAGTACGGTGAATTTTCGCCAACCAGAACTTTCCATGGCCATGCAGAGAAAAGGCGGCAGCGCCTGCGTCCTCTGCAGCAAAAAAGTAACAAGTGGGGATGAATCATGGAATCTAAAGCATACTTAAAATACGCAAGAGTTGGTGCTCAAAAGGCTAGACTTGTGGCAGATATGGTTCGCGGCAAAAACGTTGGCGAGGCAGTCAAAGTTCTAACATTTTTGAACAAAAAGACTGGGCTAATGATTAAAAAGTTGATTGAGTCTGCAGTTGCTAATGCAGAGGTTAAAAAAACAATGGATATCGACAGACTTTTTGTAAAATCTATTTCTGTTGATCAGGGGCCAGTTCTCAAAAGGTTTCGGCCTCGAGCGCAGGGCAGGGCCTTTGGTGTTCGAAAGAAGACAAGCCATATCAATGTTGTACTTGAGGAGAAATAAGAGTGGGACAGAAGGTAAATCCGATAGGTTTCAGAGTTGGGGTGATCAGAACGTGGGACTCTCGTTGGTATGCCAAGGGAAGCAATATTTTGATTACCTTCACGAAGATTTTAAACTTCGGAAGTATATCAAGGATAAGTTGAGACATGCTGGCGTAGCTAAGATCGAAGTTGAGCGCGCGGCAAAAAAAGTAAAGCTAATCATCTCAACAGCTCGTCCTGGTGTTGTTATTGGAAAAAAAGGAACTGGCATCGATTCTTTGAAGGCTGATGTTCAGAAACTTACTCCGAATGAAGTTTTTCTTAGCATTCAGGAAGTGAGAAAACCAGATTTGGATGCTCAGTTAGTTGCCGAAAATATTGCTCTTCAGCTTGAGAAGCGTATTTCTTGGAGACGGGCTCTCAAAAAGGCAATCGCGGCAGCTATTAAGGGTGGAGTTCGGGGTATTAAAGTGAGAGTTTCTGGGCGTTTGGATGGTGCTGAAATCGCACGATCTGAGTGGTACAATGAGAAGAGCGTTCCGCTGCATACATTGAGAGCCGATATTGATTATGGAACTGCAGAGGCATTGACATCCTATGGGATTATAGGTCTCAAGGTTTGGATCTACAAGGGTGATATTATGTCTGCTCGTGAGGTTGAGGAGGCAGGTCGTGTTAAGTCCTAAGAGAGTTAAATATAGAAAGCAATTTGTTGGTCGATCACGGGGGCTCGCTGAGCGCGGAAGCACCTTGAATTTCGGGGATTTTGGGTTGCAGGCAGTTGAAGATGGAAAACTGACTGCTAGACAGCTAGAAGCTGGTCGAATTGCGATTTCCCGAGCTGTTAAGCCGGGTGGAAAGGTTTGGTGTCGAGTATATCCAGACACACCAGTGACAAAAAGGCGGCAGAGACTCGGATGGGAAGTGGTAAGGGTAATCCAGAGTACTGGGTTGCAAAAATTTTACCTGGTAAAATATTGTTCGAGATGAACGGCGTAACGAGGGAACAAGCAAGGGATGCCTTTGATCTTGCCTCCCATAAGTTGCCGTTCAAGACAAAATTCTTGGTGCGGGAGTAGTTGAAATGAAATTCAGTGAAGTAAAAGATTTAAGTATCTTAGATTTGCAAAAGAAGAGAGCTGCTAAGCCAAGAACTCTTCGAAGCTAAGATGAAGAACACAGTTGGGCAGTTGGCTAATCCTTTGGTGATTAAGCAGCTTCGTAGAAATATTGCTCGTTTGAATACTGCTATTGTTGGCAAAACGGCAAAGACTTAAAGGAATTAAATATGGATCAAGTATCAACAAGAGGACGAATTATTGAAGTTGTTGGCGAAGTTGTCAGCAACAAGATGAATAAGACGATTTCGGTTAAAATATTTCGTATGGTTCGCCATGAGAAATATTCAAAATATCTGAAGAAAGCGTCAGTGTTCAAGGCTCATGATGAGAAAAATGAAGCTAAGATTGGTGATACTGTTAAGATTCATGAGACTCGTCCAATGAGCAAGACAAAGCGTTGGGCATTGAGTGAAATTATTGAAAAGGCGAAAGTCTAAAAGGAAGATGATATGATTCAAATGCAAACGCGACTGAGTGTTGCTGACAATTCTGGCGCGAAAGAAGTTATGTGTATTAAAGTTCTTGGTGGATCTAAGAGACGTTTTGCATCAATCGGAGATATTATTGTCGTATCTATTAAGGACGCTCTTCCAAATTCCAAAGTCAAGAAGGGTGATGTCGCCAAAGCTGTTGTCGTAAGAACTATTCAGAAGTTGCGACGGGCGGATGGATCTTATATTCGGTTTGATGTGAATTCTGCTGTTTTGATTAACGCGGCTAAAGAGCCAATTGGAACAAGGATTTTCGGTCCGGTGGCGAGAGAGTTGCGGGCAAAGCAGTTCGTGAAAATTGTGTCTTTGGCTCCAGAAGTATTATAAAAAGGTGAGCAATATGAATCGGCTAAAAGAAAGATATAATAAAGAAATAGTGCCAGCGCTGGTCAAGCAGATGGGCTATAAGAATGTGATGCAGGTGCCTCGGCTTGAAAAGATAGTTTTGAGTGTATCGACAGGCGATGCTGTTCAGAATCCAAAAGTATTGAATTTGGTTGTGGATGAGTTGACCGCTATCACAGGTCAGAAAGCTGTCATTACCAAGGCTAAGAAAGCAATTTCTAACTTTAAGTTGAGACAGGGAATTCCAATTGGGGTCCGAGTCACTTTGAGGAAAGAAAAGATGTGGTCTTTTCTTGATAGATTGAATACCTTGGCTTTGCCTCGTGTTCGTGACTTCCGTGGTCTGCCTCCAAAAGGGTTTGATGGCCGTGGTAATTACAATATGGGCTTGAAGGAGCAGATTGTGTTCCCTGAGATTAACTTTGACCGCGTTGAAAAAGTTCGCGGAATGAATATAACAATTTGTACAACGGCTGGAAGTGATCCTGATGGCAGGGCACTTTTGGAAGCTCTTGGTTTGCCTTTTAGAAAGTAGGGAGGATTACTTGGCTCGACTTGCTGCAATCATGAAAAATAATCGACGGAAAGATGTCTCCTTGCGTTACTGGAAGACCAGACGAGAGCTTCGAGAGAAAGCCGTTAATATGAAACTATCTGACGAAGTGAGGCTTGCTGCTAGGGCAAAACTTCAGAAGTTGAGGAAGGACTCTAATCCGAATCGGGTGATTACTCGCTGCGAACTAAGTGGTCGACCTCGTGGATGTTATAACAAATTTGGTTTGTCTAGGATCGCGTTTAGGGCATTGGCTCTGGATGGAAAGCTCCCTGGCGTCACTAAGGCAAGTTGGTAGGGGATTTATGGATAAAATTGCAGATTTCATAACACAGATTCGGAATGCAGGAACTGCTAGACATGAGAAAGTGGATGTTCCCGCTTCGAATGTGCGTGCTGGTATTGCTAAGATTCTGGTGGAAGAAGGTTACATCCGAAGTTTTAAAGTCGCCAAGGATTCGAAGCAGGGAATCATGCGGGTTTATTTGAAATACGATGAGAATGGGAAGCACGCGGTTGAAAATATAACTCGGGCAAGTAGACCTGGCCGACGTTTGTTTGTTCCTGTGACTAAAATTCCAGCGGTTCGTTCAGGTTTAGGTTTAACAATAATTAGTACAAGCCAAGGTATCATGAGTGGAAAAAAAGCCGCTCAGGTCGGTATCGGTGGCGAACTTCTTTGTACTGTTTGGTAGGTGATTTATGTCTCGAATTGGAAAGGCCCCAATAGTTATTGATGATAAAGTGCAGGTCACTGTATCTCCAGCTAATGAGGTCACGGTCAAGGGTGTCAAGAGTTCGCTTTCCTTTAAGTTGAGGCCAGAAGTGGCAGCAAAAGTAGACGGAAAGAAGCTCGTATTGTTGCGTACAAGTGAGTCAAAAAACTCAAGATCCTTGCATGGTCTTTATAGAGCTCTTTTGCAGAACGCAATGATTGGTTTGTCGAAGGGTTTTACGAGAATTCTTGAGCTTCAAGGGGTTGGATATCGAGCGACCGTTGCAGGTCGAAAACTCGAGTTGTCTTTAGGTTTTAGTCACCCTGTTATTTTTGATATTCCAGAGGGAATTGAGATTAAGGTTGAAAAACAGACAATTATCTCTATTACTGGTGCTGATAATGGCTTAGTGGGGCAAGTTGCGGCCATTATTAGGGGATTTAGACCGCCAGAGCCCTATCTTGGTAAGGGTGTAAGATACCAGGGTGAGAAAATTCGAAGAAAAGCTGGAAAATCGGCCGGAAAATAATTTGAGGATGTTTTTATGATGAAATTGAAAATGAGTAAGCACACAAGTGCGCGAAAACAGGGTCGCCTGACAAAAAAAATCAGGATTCGTAAAACAGTTAATGGATCGCCTGAGCGTCCGAGATTGTGTGTTTTTCGAAGCTCGTCTCATATGTACGCTCAGGTCATTGACGACACAAAAGGGGTGACTCTTGTATGTGCGTCCTCTTTGGCTTCGGATTCCAAGGAGACTGGCAAGAAGTTAGCGAAATTTATAGGCGTTCAGGTCGCCAAGAAGGCATTAGAGCTGAATATTAAAAATGTTGTTTTTGATCGCAATGGATACCTTTACCATGGCCGTGTTCAGGCTTTGGCTGAAGGGGCTCGTGAGGGCGGCTTAAGCTTCTAAATTGGGGGAAAGTTTGGAGAAATCAGTCACTGAATTTGAAGAAAGAGTTGTCGCAATTAATCGGGTTACAAAAGTGGTTAAAGGCGGAAGAAGGTTTTCTTTTGCAGCACTTGTTGTTATCGGAGATAAGAACGGCAATGTAGGATACGGCAAAGGTAAGGCAGGAGAAGTGCCAGAGGCGATTGGTAAGGCCAGTCGGTCCGCGAAAAAGCTGCAGGTCATGTAGCGCTCGAGGAAAATCGTACGATCCCCACGAGGTGATTGGAAAATTCGGGGCTGCTAAAGTTATTATGAAGCCGGCAGCAGCCGGGACTGGGGTAATTGCTGGTGGTGCGGTTCGGGCAGTTCTGGAATCTGTTGGAGTTAAAGATATTCTGACAAAGTGTGTGGGAACAAGAAACCCCCATAACGCTGTGAGAGCCACACTTGACGGATTGAAACAATTAAAGGCGAGATAAGTTTTTTTGGGGTTGAATATGAGTAAAAAAATGTTTGTTGTAACTTTGAAGAAATCGATGATCGGCTGTAGCAAGCGACATCGAGACACCGTGCGATGTCTTGGATTGAAGAGAATCAGGCAGTCAGTTGAAATCTCTGATAATCCCGCATCCAGAGGTCTTATTTATGCTGTACAACATTTGATAGATGTAGAAGTTAAGAGGTAAATGATGGGATTATTATCAACTCTCAAGCCGAAAGATGGGTCAACTCACTATAGAAAGCGGGTTGGTCGTGGAATAGGATCTGGACTCGGTGGCTATTCTGGTAAGGGTGGCAAAGGGCAAACTCAAAGAAGCGGCGGTTCAATTCGTCGAGGTTTTGAGGGTGGACAGACCCCTTGCATCGACGACTACCGAAGTTCGGATTTACCAATACCGCATTTGCTAATCGGTTTGAAATAGTTAATATTGATGACCTAAATGGTTTCAAAGGTAACGTCGGGATGGATGAACTCAGGGATGCTGGATTGGTTCATCATGGGCCAATCAAGATTTTGGGTCGAGGAACGTTGAGTGCTGGATTGAAGGTATCTGCCCATAAGTTTTCGGCGTCCGCGCAGAAAGCTATTGAGGCGGCTGGTGGAAGTGTTGAAGTTTTAAAAGATTAGTTTCGTTTACCACGGAGAGGCAAGCAGAGTGGCAGCATTGGATAATCGTTCTTCAAGTTCATCAAATAGTGATCTCCAAAAAAGAATATTTTTTACTCTTGCGATGTTAGCTGTATATCGAATCGGTGTACATGTGCCAACACCTGGGATTGATGGGCCTGCGGTTCTCAAGTTTTTTGAATCTCAAAGTCGGGGTATTTTTGGGCTTTTTAATACTTTTACTGGGGGAGCGCTTTCCCAATTTAGCGTGTTCGCGCTGGGAATTATGCCTTACATTTCTGCTTCAATCATTTTTCAACTATTGAGCTCGGCCATTCCTTATCTTGAGTCTCTCAAGAAAGAGGGTGAGCACGGACGTCGAAAGATCAATCAGTATACGAGATATGCGACTGTTGGCTTAGCCATTGTGCAAGGGTATGGTATTAGTCAGTGGTTGGATAGTAGTCCGCAGGGGACAGCTTTGGTTTTGGCGCCTTTTGTCGGTTTTTTGCCATTTAAGATTATGGCTGTGATTACTTTGGTTGCCGGAACCTGTTTTATTATGTGGTTGGGCGAGCAGATTACAGAAAGAGGGATTGGTAATGGATCCTCATTAATTATTTTTACGGGTATTGCAGCGTCAATTCCAAGTGGAGCTAGTAGGTTGTTCCAATTGGTCAGTACAGACCAGATGAAATTTCCAGTTGTTTTGATTGTTCTAGCATTTATGGTTGTCGTGATAGCCGGGGTTATTTTCATGGAAGTTGCCCAGCGAAGAATCACGATTCAGTACTCTCAGCGAGGAGGTGGGGGCGGGGCCAACGCGATGGCCGCAACAACAAGTCATCTGCCGATTAAGGTTAATTTTTCGGGTGTGATTCCTCCCATTTTTGCTAGTTCGTTGCTGATGTTTCCTGCGACAATGGCGCAGTTTGTTCGGTGGCCATGGCTTAGCGCGATGCAAGATTCCCTTAATCCAGCTGGAACGATTTATAATATATTTTTTGTTGGTTTGATTGTCTTTTTCTCATTTTTCTATACTGAGATTGTGTTTAATCCCACAGATGTTGCTGAAAATCTGAAGAAACACGGGGGATTTATCCCTGGAGTCCGTGCTGGTAAGAGCACAGCAGAGTATATTCAGAAGGTTCTTGAGCGAGTGAATGTTGCGGGATGTGTGTATCTGAGTATTGTTTGTACTTTGCCTGTTGTTCTTTCCAATTATTTAAAACCTACCATTTTACTTTGGTGGAACCAGCCTGTTGATTTTGGTGGGCGTGGCCTTAGATACTTCGCAACAGATTCAATCCCATTTGATTACTCAGAAGTACGAAGGATTTTGAAGGGTGCTAAAATTCGAAGTCGGAGGGTTCAGTTTTGAATTTAATCATTTTTGGGGCGCCCGGCGCTGGAAAGGGAACCCAATCTGAGCTTCTTGTTGAAAAGCTAGGTAAGCTGCAAATCAGCACCGGCGATTTATTTAGAAGTGCAATGAGAAATAAAACGGCACTGGGTCTTGAGGCCAAAGCCTTCATTGACAAGGGATTGTTGGTGC
The DNA here is from genome assembly GCA_016713585.1 of Bdellovibrionales bacterium. Taxonomy (GTDB): domain Bacteria; phylum Bdellovibrionota; class Bdellovibrionia; order Bdellovibrionales; family Bdellovibrionaceae; genus JADJOV01. The sequence goes on from JADJOV010000013.1 coordinate 72,438, forward strand.
CGGATTCAGTGACGCTTGGAATGGTTGAAGAGGTATTGAGATCGGTGGATAGGCCCTTCGTTTTGGATGGATTTCCCAGGAATCTGGATCAGGCTAAAGCGCTGGAAGAGATATTGGTCCGTGTTAAACTTCAGGTGGAAAAAGTTGTGTTTCTTGAGGTTCCAACATCTTTGCTCTTAGCGCGATTGACTGGACGTCGTGTCTGTAAAAAGTGTGGAACCGTCTATCACGTTGATACAAAGCCGCCGAAGAAATCTGGAGTCTGTGACAATTGTAATTCAGAGGTTGTTCAGCGAGCAGATGATTCGGAAAAAGTTATTTTGGACAGATTAAAAGTGTATGCGGAGTACACGGCTCCTCTTAAGGAGTATTATGGGCAGCAAGGGAAGTTAGTCCACTTGGATGGGAATCAGGCAGCAGAGAAGGTTTTTGAGGATTTGAGAAAAGTTATTTCGTAATGGGTTTTTTATTTGCATAAATATTTATTTTAATGATATCGTTCGCGACCGCATGTTTTTTAGAACTTTGGTGAGGATAGTATGAAAGTTAGACCTTCTGTAAAGAAGATTTGTAATAAATGCAAAGTAATTAAACGCAAAGGTGTAATCCGGGTTATTTGTGAAAACCCGAAACATAAGCAAAGGCAAGGCTAAGTCATGGCACGTGTTTTAGGGGTTGATCTTCCCCGTAATAAGAGGGTCGAAGTCGCGTTGACATATATTTTGGAATTGGGCGTCCTCGGGCCAAGGAAATTTGCGAATTCGCAAAAATTCCGGCAAGCTTGCGCACGGACGCTTTGACGGACGAACACGTTGCAAGAATTCGAACTTATATTGAACAAAAGTTTAAGGTGGAGGGAGATCTCCGCCGTGAAACTGGACTATCAATAAAGCGGCTGATGGATTTGAACTGTTACAGAGGGATCCGACATAGAAAGGGTCTCCCTGTTCGAGGTCAAAATACTCGTTCAAATGCAAGAACCCGGAAGGGTCCAAAAAAGACTGTGGCTAACAAGAAAAAAGCAGTTTAATTAGGGGATGAATTCTAAATGAATACAGAAAAAAAGACCGAGAAGAAGGCCGATAAAAAGACCGAAAAGAAGATAGAATCAAAAGGTCCAGTTAAGAAAAAGACTAAACGCAATGTCCCTCAGGGTCTTTGCTTTATTCAGGCTGGTTTTGGGAATGTCATTATTACAATCACTGACCCAAATGGAGGGACCGTATCTTGGTCCTCAGCGGGCCATCTTGGTTTTAAAGGAAGTCGTAAAGGAACTCCGTTTGCCGCTCAAGTTGCTGCGGAGGACGCTGGCAAAAAGGCAATGGATTCTGGAATGAAGTCTGTTGATGTATATCTGAAGGGGCCTGGAGCTGGGCGAGAGCCGGCAATTAGGGCTCTGGCGGCTGTGGGCATGAGAATTCTTTCTTTGAAAGATATTACACCCGTGCCTCATAATGGTTGCCGACCACCGAAGCGAAGACGTATTTAAACTGTAGAGGAGATTTTTTTGTGAGCTGCCTTAACACAAGTGTATGTAAGTTGTGCCGACGAGAGAATGCTAAGTTGTTTCTCAAGGGCGATCGATGTTATTCAGACAAATGTTCTTTTGAGAGAAGACCTTATCCTCCTGGACAACATGGTCAGCAGAGGTTGAAATTTTCTGAATTTGCTCTTCAGTTGCGTGAAAAGCAAAAGACCAAAAGATGGTATGGTGTTTCTGAAAAGCAGTTTCGTCGTTATTTCAAAGAAGCAGCAAGCTCTAAGGAATTGACGGGAACGGCTTTGTTGAAATTTCTAGAGATGCGTCTCGATAATGTGGTTTATAGTCTTGGTTATGCAAACTCTCGAAGAGAGGCTCGCCAAGTTGTTAAGCATAACCATATTTTGCTTAATGGTAAAAGATCGAATATCCCAAGCGTTTGTGTAAAAAAAGGGGATGTTGTTGAATTGGCCCAAGAGAGTCGTTCTCACGTCAGAGTTTTGGCTGGCGTTCAGTCAGTGGCTCGAAGATCTGTTCCTGGATGGTTGGATGCTGATCATCAGAACTTCAAGGGAACTGTAAAAGGATCTTCCGACGCGCGATGAAGTGACAGTGCCATCTGAAGAGAACATGATCGTGGAATATTACTCAAGATAAGAATTTGTCGACTCGGGGGAGAATTATGCAGGAACATTATTATAAGTTTTGGCGCGACATGATCAAACCGAAAGGCTTTGAGGTCGATCGCGAAACCTTGAGCGAGGATTATGCTCGTTTTATTGTCAGACCATTAGAGCGTGGGTTTGGTGTAACACTTGGCAATTCATTGCGACGGATCTTGTTAAGCTCTATGATGGGCTCAGCTGTGTCTGCGGTGAAGTTTGAAGGAGTTCTTCATGAGTTTACGACTTTGCCTGATGTCCTTGAGGACGTAACGGATATTATTCTAAATTTGAAGGAAATTCGCTTTAAGCAGTTCAGCTCAGAGCCTCAAGTTTTGAGAATTTCTAAAAAAGGGCCAGGGCGCGTAACTGCGGCAGATATTCAATTGAATGATAGAGTAGAGATTCTGAATAAGGATCAGCATATTGCGACGCTAGGGGCAAATGGTGCTTTGAGTGCTGAGATTATTGTTTCTTATGGTCGTGGTTACGTTCCGACTGAGAATCGGGAAGAAAGCCTTGCTGTAGGTTTCATTGCGGTTGATGCCCTTTTTAGTCCAATTCGTAAAGTTAACTATTCAGTTTCTAATGCGCGTGTTGGTCAAAGGACTGATTATGATGCTTTGACACTTGAAGTATGGACTGATGGATCCTTGAAACCTGAAGAGTCAGTTGCTTTGGCATCTAAGATTATGAAGGAACAACTTCAAATCTTCTTGACCTTTGATGAGTCTATGGAACCGAGCGAAGAGAAGAAAGATTCCTCGTCGCCTCAACTTAATGACAATCTGTTCAGATCGGTTGATGACTTAGAGCTTTCAGTTCGATCTGCAAATTGTTTAAAAAATGCAAATATTCGTTATATTGGCGAGTTAGTTGTGCGGTCAGAGGCAGAAATGCTTAAGACCAAAAATTTCGGAAGAAAATCTTTGAATGAAATTAAAGAGATACTTTCGGAAATGGGTCTAGGTCTTGGAATGAAGATTGATGGGTGGCCGCCCGTAGGTTGGGATCCTAATATTCCACCTCAAAAAAAGAGAACAGCAGTAATCTGGAGTATTTATGAGTTCGCACAGAAGACGTACGAAGTATTTTTCAAGGGATTTCAATGCACGCAAAGCTTTGATTCGAGGACTTATGTCTTCTTTGGTCGAGCA
>JADJOV010000014.1 GCA_016713585.1 Bdellovibrionales bacterium
TTCTCAGAAACTCGATTCCTGTCAACACCGGCATATTCCAATCTGAAATCACTAATCCGACAGGATCCCCACTCATGGAATGGGCCTCCAAGAGCGCAAATGCTTTCTCTCCATTGTCGGCCTCTAAAATATTCCCATACTTAAGATCCCGTAAAACACGGCGAACGTTTTCTCGGATTGGCGCCATATCATCACAAATTAAAATTTTGGTCGTTACTGGACACATCAGTTTTGCTCCTCATCAACAAGAACTAGATCTGCTCGTTGACCCCAATTTGGATGTGGCAAAATTTGGAGCTGCATCTCTGACCAATCCTGTTCTGCAGAATTAAGTTGGCTGAGGGTCCACACTTGACCCAATCCATCCCCGATCCCTTCTCTTCGAGCCAGAATACGATCAGGCAGTCCGCCCCCGTAGGCGACATGGAATTCCCCGACGACAATCACCAAAACTTGATCCGGATGATTTTTTGTAAATTCGACCGCCCTCCAAGCCATAGTATCATCCCAAATGCTTTGCGCTGCGAAGTAGTTTTGCTGCCACTCAGGCGGTAGCTCATGAGGAATCGAGTCCAAGAACCTCTGTTTATAGGATTCCCGTCCAAGACTAAATCGAGGTGGAAGCAATTTTGCTTCAGTTTCTAGTAAGGAAGAAAGCCCGGTCTTACTAACCTTCTGAGTGAGAGACCTGGGAGCATTGAGAGCCAAAGTCTCAGCCCCCTGTTCGCGAAATGGAAAGTTAGCTTGATCGCGATAAAAATCAAAGGATAGACCACCCCAGCGGACCAGATTGAGGAAATCCTCCTCGGTGATTTCTTTTGAACAATATTGACGCACGTAGTCCTGATCGGTGTAAGAAAGAAACTCTAATCCAACCGAGATTTGAAGACCTTGATCTCGCAATTTCTGCATAACCTCAAGCTGTTGACGCTGATGGATCCCGAGGCCATGGTTCTCACCTATCACAACAATATCTCCAGGCTGAACTCTCTCAAGCCACCCCTGCAAACTTGTTAGCTGTCCCGTCGCCCCTTCCCAAGTCCCCTTGATTGGCGCCACAGACGCAAGAGAAGTGAAATGAAAGCCAAGAATAATTCCAACCAAAATCAATCCATTCATTAAATTCTCCCACGGTTGATATTCCGCCCCGATTGATTTACGTTCCATGGGAACCCCAATCCTCGAATTAATTCCCCAGAGTTAATCCCTTGAACTAATTCCAACCCAAATTGACTGTAAATACAAGATTTGACCCCAAATCCAAGCTGTCTAAGTGCCAACTCGCACTTTTTGACGACAATCCTTGAATTGCTTCCCTTTTTTTGCTAGCTTCCCGTGTTCTTAACCCGTCAAAGTACCACAAGGATTGAACTTATGGCAAAAAAATCAGGTCGCATTATCATCACTCTTGAATGTACAGAAGCTCGCGCTGCTGGAGTTTCTCCTTCAAGGTACACGACAACCAAAAACAAAACAAAAACCCCAGCCCGTTTGGAAAAGAAAAAATACAATCCAAATATGCGTAAGCACACAGTTCACAAAGAAACGAAGTAGTCATGATTCTGACGGATCAAAAGATCCTTGAGAATATTGAAAAAGGGTTTATTAAAATTGAGCCCTTTAGTCTTTCTTGCGTTGGAACCAACTCTTATGATGTTCACCTAGGTCAAATCCTGGGTATCTATTTAGACAGCGTCCTCGATGCAAAAAAACACAATCGTATTGAAACTTTCGAAATTCCGGCTGAGGGTTATATTCTAACCCCGGACAATTTCTATTTGGGAATTACTGCTGAGTACACAGAAAGCCATCGCCACGTGCCCTTTCTTGAAGGAAAATCTAGCGTAGGTCGCCTGGGAATTGATATTCACGCGACAGCGGGAAAAGGTGATGTCGGCTTCTGTAATTATTGGACCCTTGAAATTTCCGTTAAAAAACCTGTTCGAGTGTACGCAGGCATGCCGATTGGGCAGCTGATCTATTTCGAAATATCAGGTGAAATTCTTACGCCTTACAACACAAAATCATCTGCAAAATACAACCAGGTTGGTGGAGTCCCCACCGAATCCATGATGTGGAAGAACTCCTTTTAATACTCACTCTAACTCGCTCAGAAGCTTAGGAACCGTCCAAGTGATTTTTAGACGGTCCATTAATTCGTCGGTGCACAGTTTAGAGGTGGCTTCGCCGGCTCACTGACCTTGTCGGAAATGTATCCCAATATTTTTGCAATTTCCGAGCGCCCCGCATTTACTTCCCGTTTTTTGCCAAACAATTCCGTTTTCCAAAGCACCCACTGGACAACTTCTTTCGAAGCTCCCGTCAAGGCGTCCTTAAAGCACCGGATAGATTCAAACGAAAATTGCTGGAAACCGAAACATCGACCAATTTGACCAAAGTCTGATGGCGGCTCCTTGCCGTACTTGACCAGATAAGAAAACAAAATTGGCAAATCTTTCTCGGTAAAAACGAGTGGAACAAAGCGATCTTTCGAAAGACTTAACATCAAATCTTTATAAGTCGGATACGCCAAATCCAATTCCTGGATTGAAATGAAATCGTCTTTATTTACGTCATACTTCGCAAAAATCATCTCCAAATATTGAACAAGATGCGGAAAAAGCGAGAGCGTATTCATATCGACCATTTCTTGATCAACATTTGGAAGACCTTTTGGCACCCACCCTGTTGCTTTAACGATATTAACAAAGGCTTCACGCCAGCTCGACTCACCAATTGTCCTCATGTCTTTCAAATATCCAGGGATACCAACCATTTCACGCTGTATGCTGTGACTATAATAGGACTCTCGTAGACATTTAAAACTCACCGTTTCTTTCATCACATTTTTGCAAACAGCCCCTTGCCCAGTCAGTGAGCCAACCGTCTGGGACTCCATAAAAATAGGGCAATCCCTTCGTAAATGCACCTTTAACTTAGAATCATTCACAAGGCCGGAGAGAATCATCTGAATTAAATCATGAAATTCGAGAAAATTAACATAATCCATATCTCCATTGGCTCTAACCACAAATAAATTGGCCTCTAAAAAGCGTGAATCTAAAAAGGTACTGTTCACATCAAGCAGATTTAGGTCAATAAAGGGCTGACGAAGGGCTTCAAAGGCCAATTTGGCCTGTTCCTTATTCAGAGGCTCACAGGTATCAGTTGTTCTACATTTAATGGGATCCTTCGGGAATTCCCCTGCCGTGCCTGCCTGGGGGAAATCCAACATGGAATCCTGTGTATAGGATCGAATCAAAAGCCGTGCAATCGTTCGACTCAAATTGGCATAAAAAGCAGATTTTCGATTGAACGTCGGGACCTGCTGGTTTGTGATTAACATACGCCCAGCCTCGTCTGTCGTGATAGGGATCACCGTGTCTAGCGCAAGAGCAAGTTCGTGGAAACCATCCTGGCCAAATGGATCGATCTTCTCAGGAACCTTTTTCACTACCTCCTTGATTTCAGAATGTGTCATTAAGGGAGACGATTCGAATTGCTCGGCTAAAAAAATCTCAGGCTGAATCCAGGCTCTGAATTCACTGATTAGGTGCTCGTTAGAATCATCAACAAAACGTGTTCGAGAAGTCTTGTTAATTCTATCCCTGGGACTGATCAAAAAGTTTCCAATCAGCGCCTTCATGATACCTTTCATTGTCTCAGTTTGAATCTTTTTCGGCAAGATCTCATGGACCCTCAACTCAGCAAAAATCTCACCAAATTCGTCGATTGAAATTCCATACTGATCAGGGGAAGCCCCAGGCAAAGTCCAACTCTTACGCTGGCTCAGAATATCAGGAACAATCGTCAAGGCAGATTCGACCAATCGAGACGTTGACCTCACGCTCACGCTCGAATCGAGTTCAAAAGGGTTCAAAAAATAATGGGAAAATAATGAGAGGGAATATCCCCGACTCGCGTAGTTCAAAAAGCTTTTCCATTCTTCTTTGCGAATCTCTGGCGATGGATTGTTATCAGGCAATCGGAAACGACCGTAAACTATTTCTTTAACCTTTAAAAACAAACCTCGAAATTTTGTCAGCGTCTCACCCAGAGAAGCCTCTTTCTTTCGCGCTCGTCGATCCAGGGGCCATTCTTCGAAGCTTGCTGAGGAGTCCGACGGGTAAAGCGTTTCAATTTCCAACACTAATTCTTGAAGATGATCATACGAATATGAGGACTCGAGAAGTGCTCCGAGGTCACCTGCCACTCGGACCAAAGCTTTTTCCGCTGAACCAAAAAACTCCTGCTCTTTGTCGATAGCCCCCGATGAAGCCATTCCAGCATTGATGCTCCGAAAATTCCATGTTTTTGTGTAAACACTCTTGTAGGGGCGGATTCTTTCAACCAAATCTTTAAGTTGGTAGACTTTTGCACCAGCAACTCCAAAATCATTAGCTGTCCAGAGGGCAGAACTTCCGCCAAATAGAACTGGCTTTACATTCATGAGCTGATCGACAAGTTTTTCTGAAACTTTAAGGGACTCAAAAACCTGGGAGGCACTCAATAAAATCTCCAAAGTCTCGGCCTTGGTTATCATTGAAATAGGTTTTCGACTGACTAGGTCCTGCATCATCGACAAAGAATCCTCAGCAATTCTTGCAATTGTGTTGAGTTTTGCCTCATCTGTTATCTGCGGATTGTTGGAAATGAAATAATGGTACCGCAAATACTGAACATAACTCCTGGCTCCAAGATTTAGAAAACGGGACCACTCTTTTGGTGCAACGACTGAGCCGTCTCCGCCGATCAGCGCAATCTTAATTTTCGTAGTCAGAGGCAAATAGGTTTCAAGCTTGCCCACAAAGGGCCAAGATTCCCCATAAAACTCAGAAAGACGTCCAAGCAGATTTACAAAGTCACCCATCGCGTAGGTAGACTCTGGATTTGTCTGAATCAAACTTGCCAGATCGTCAATCACCTCTTGAAGAATTCCATTGGCCTCTTCAAAATGGTCCACTTCTGAAGGTTGGGCCAGTGGAAGGGTTGGTTGCCATTTTAAAGTCACCACGGACATTGACGGGTTAATTCTTAGAGCCATCGCTTTCAGTCGAAAAATAAAATCTAGAGTCTTTTTGAGCTCGGCTCGAGTGATATCTTCACGGGAACCGCCCACAAAAATCTGTTTAATCTTCATCATTTCAATCTGCAATGCCGGTGAAATCTGTTTTGGCTTTCCTTCAGAATCCTTGGCTAAAAAATAATTCTCAAAAAATTCACAAAGCTCGGCGATTTTGTAGCGATCACTCTGTGCGCCACGAACATATTTGTCAAATTTCTCAAAGGCCGTATGTATGCAATCAAAACTCTGAATGATTTCACCGTTGGTCGCCTCGGCTTTTACAAACTTTTGAAGACCGACAGCCGCTTGATCTAAGCACTCTGTGGCTTTCAATCCCTGTCCTTCGACCTGAGGTGGGGCTTCCCCCACTTTTGGCGTACAGCTGAGAAGCCCAACCAACGCGCTCAACACCGAGACGCCTCCAAATATTTTCCAAAAATCTTTGGAGTAAAAAATCTGAAAAGTCTTAAAAAACATATGTGAGTCCCCCGAAAATGCGGTCGTTCGCTCGATATTGATTCAAAAAACTATTTGGTTTAAGTTTCTCATTCTCAACCCCCAATAGATCAGCTCCGGCCAAGACGAGCCATTCGCGACTCACTTGGAGTTGAAGCTCTGCCCCGACGAGGCTCCCCTGCTGATCCAAATCGTAGGCATAGGACCACTTTCCGAGGATCTGTCGTCCAAAAATCCTCACTAATGGCCCCTGCATCTTAAATGAAACAGTATTTGTGAACTTAAGGCGCTGATCAAAAAGTGTAAAATCCGCCGCTTGCCCCTGACTTTCTATATCCACAATTTCGCCACCGTAAACTCTGAGGTAACCAAGATTAACTTGGGTCGTTGGCATCCCCAAGATCCCGAGATTCCAGGTCAGTAATCCTGAATAGGCTTCAATGGCCCCAAGTCGTTGGGTCACCCATTCCTCTCGGGGCAAATTCACCGAAGGCCGATCTCGCAAGGCAGACAAAACAAAAACGCCGGCGCCCCATGCGTAACCCACGTCAGTCGACACTATTAAATGCCTCGCAATATCTGGCTGAACAGTGGCGATGGTCGCATCAGGACCGGTGGGCACAACGACATTTCTCGTATAGATCACATCATTAACTGGCTTGTCGCCTGCAGCTATTCCTAACCAAGGACCTTTGGTTTTGGAACCAAGCCTTGCCATCAACCCACGGCCCTCATGTTTAATCAGTCGCATGAGATCTGACCGATCCAGCCTATAGGCAATTGCTTTTACATTCTTTCCAATCGTAAACGACTGACTGGGGGCTCGATACCATCGATCATCAGAGACAAGCCCCCCGCCCTCTTCGCGGACCTCAGGTCCAAGTGTTGGAACTGAAATTGAGGTCACAAATCCAAGGAGACGAAAGTTCTCTTTGTCATAATCCAAAAACAAACCAGTCAACCCTTGATCCTCAGGCCGTAGGGCATCAATTCCATACTTAGGCTGCCAGAGACCTAACTGCCAATACTCGTCTAACCGACTCCAATCCTCTTTCTTGCGCCCCAAAGAAGCTTGGACTTCAGGGAATGACTCGGGTCGAGGCCGAAAGTTCATTGACCGCCCAATGAGTTTGCCTCTGTGAATAAAACTTTCCTGCCATCAAATCTAGGTTGTAACCAAAATCCCAAGGCACCGCCGACACCCCTGTCGCGTGAATCCGCCCCGAAAGATATTGGGTCCGAGTCAAATGTGGCGAATCAGGGACTTCAGATAAATAACCCATATTTTCAAACCTTAATTGCCCACTCACCGCAGCGCTCTGTCCACTCGCCACCGGTGACGCTACAGACATAATGCTTTCAGAAATATTATAAGGGACGGAGAGAGAGACTCTCCCTGGCTGGGAGAGAGGCTGTCCGCTAGCCCTGCCCTCATCAGCAAAGCAGAAAAAACATATGAAAACACCACGGATTATCGTAGAAAATAAAGTCAAAGCTCCACTCCTGGAAAAATGGTCCCCATAGGGCAATAAAATCAGGAGTCAGTCAAGAATTCCACTGGTTTTGACAGACATTGATTCAATTTAGTTTAAAAATGATGCACGTTGTTATTGCCTAGATTTGGGATGACCTTCTTCACGGCACAGCGTCTAGTTCTGACGGAATGTCAAAAAAACATGATGTTGGTCCTGCTTTTTGAGAAAAATGGCCCATTTCCGTCAAAAATGTTTCATCCTTCAGGAATGAACCGAGGCACAAGCTTAGTGGCTATCCTGGCATTCTGTCTTTCAATGATCCAACCCATAACTCTGTTGGCGCAAACCCTTAGAATCGAAAGGTTGAAGGGTCAAAAGGCCCTTGTCGAGATTACCTCTGGACAGGTCGAGATTGGCAAGACCTACTCTTTGCAATCCTCAGATGGCAAGATGACAGAAGCGACTTCTAATGATTCCCATGGACGCCGCCGGGTCCTTGGCCTTGAGGGGTCCATTCTTGGGTATACTTCAGAAACATCGACAGTCAACGGAAGTTCCTCAAGCAGATCGACCTTCAGCTTCCAAAGTTATTTTGGGTGGAACTTTAAGAAGTACGAACTGGGTCCAATTCTTTCCTTCGTTACCAGCAGCGGCGGCGTCCAAACCTCAAGCTTTGGAATCGGCGGATTTTTTGACTACAACTTAGCGGAAAACACCTCTGAGAGAAAGTTTTTGCTGGGCCTCCTTGGCTCTATTCAGCTGCTCAACGCAGAAGCTGGGGGCAGCAAATCAAGCGGTCAAACACTTGCCGTTGGCGGTTTTCTCAAATGGTTCCCAGGTCCCTCGTGGTTGTGCCTGCGTTCGAATCTCAAATATGAAATGACCGACAGTAAAACCTCACTGGTGACGACCAAAACCACAGGGTTCTCATTGACCTCCGGGGTTGCGGGATATTTCTAAGATTTTTCAAATGCAAAAGCAAAAGCAATTCACCAATGAGGCTTTTTGATTCTAATCACAGGTTCTGTTCTAGTTCTTCTGCCTCAGAACATCAGAAGGATCTAACTCCGCCACAGTTTGAGCAGGCAAATAAGACCCACCGACAGCAATCAAAAAACTAGCCAGGAGAACTCCCACGACAAGGCGCCAATCTACCAGAGCTGGAATCTGTTGATCATAATATATTTCGGGCAACATCCCATGAATGGGGTAAAACTCCAGCCACAGGCTGAGCCCCGTTCCAAAAACCACTCCGATCAACGCCCCTGTCCCGCCAAGAATAACGCCCACTTGGGTCATAATTTTTACTGTGCGTCGACTGGAGAGACCCAGGGTCCTTAACATTGCAAGATCTCGCCGTTTTTGAGAAATCAAAAGAGCCATCACGGTTAATATTGAAAAACTCGCAATTAGTCCCGCGAGGCCTAAAAAAATTCCAATCATCATTTTTTCCAATTTCAAAGCATAAAATAAGGCTGAATTTCGTTCCATCCAGGTTTGAATTTCAACGTCTGAAAAGGACGACAGAGAATCCTTCACGTCGCGAGCGTCTTCACCATTAGGCAGCCATACATCATATCCGACCTGACGACTGGCAGAGTCTCTGAGCGAGACCAAGGCCTTTCCCTTTAAATAAAAAACGTATTGTGAATCCATATCCGCCAGGCTCGTTGAAATAATTCTTCGGACCTTCAATCTTTCAAACTTGGGGGTTTCTCCTAAAGGCAAAATTAAGCCCTCTGGAGGTATCACTGTGAGAAAATCACCCTCATAAATATTAAGCGTCTTAGCCAAGTCAATTCCGAGAACAAGCTCGCCTTGCCCAGGTATTTCATCTTCTTCCCACAAGGGTGCATCTAAGTTGACACGAGATGATTTTCCACGCTCCAGCTGATGTAGCTGCTGGATGAAAAGCTTAAAGCTAGCCTCAGTCAGGCCTCGGGCTTGGGCTCCGCGAAACTGCCCCTCTAAGGTTCGTAAAATAACGTCCTGAGATTCAAATATAGCAATTTTATATTCCGGGGGATTCCTTGAGCCTTTGATAGATGGGCAATGTCTCTAAATTAAGATTTGAAGACATGGTTCGCACCTGAATCGAAAGATGGGGTTCAAGGGCCAAAATTCTTTGTCGAATACTCTGATTCATTCCGTTCATCACAAACAAGACTAACAAAAAAGCAGTGACACTCACTGAGCTTCCAATAACAGAAAGCCACGCAATTCTCCGCACGAGAGCCCCCGCACGATTTGAGAAAATCAACTTCGAAAAGAAATACCCAGCTAACTTCACAGTAAGAAGAATTCTAAGTTGCTTGAACTAAGAGCGCAAGGGAATTAAGACCAATCACGGAGCTGTTCGTGCGGGTTTGCGCTTGTTTTCAGAATTATTTCGACCCGAAGCTTCTCGTTTTTCGTCCTCGCGACGAATATCTTCAACACTCGATTTCAAAAAGTAATTTCGCTGCAGTGCTTTTAACAAAACGGTCGCCTCCGCGAGCGCCTCTATTGCTTTTTTTGTCGCTCCGGGCATTTCAGGACTCAGATCTTTCATGGCTAAAGAGACCTCAGCAAGATTTCTCGTTAAAATGGCCAAATGGGAGGCCAGTTGAGGATTCTGGCGATTCAGCGCTGGCAGAATTTTATTAATTTCGCGAGACATAATTGCCACATTGACCATAACTTTCTTGAGATTTCCGTCTTTCGATGCCTGTCTGGATAAATTTGTCACTTCGACTGACATCGTATTCATATTGCCAAGCAAGGGATCAAGCTTGTCAAAAATTCGAACCATACTCTCAGTCCTTTCTTTGTTCAAAAAGGATTGCATGAGGGTCTGAAGATTTGTAACCATTTCTGAAAACTGAGCCAGGTAATTTCCTAGTTTCTTGCCGCTCATGATTGTCATGATATCAATTGTTTCTTCGGCAACGATTTGACTATTTTCAGCCAAAATTTGCCCTTGCTCAGAACCCACCGTAATTTCGAGAACTCGGTCGCCAATTATGAATGGCCTGACAAGCATTGCGCGACTGTCTTCTCTCAATTTATCTTGAAATTTTCCAAGAACATGAAAACTAACTTTAATCCTATTATCACTTTGTAGCTCGACTTCGTCGACCGCCCCCGCACGAAGTCCCGCCATCTGAACTGAAGTTCCCGAGTGAATTCCATCCCCACTTTCGAGAAAAGAATGAAACTGTATTTTTGGCTCAAACCAGCCTTGTTTGATTGCAACACTCACCCCAGTCAAAGCCGAGCCAATTATGGCAACCAGTAAAAAAACACCAGCCACCCTCTCATAATGATTGAACTTAATCATTCTCATAAATGGACAACCTTCTTTGTTGCGTCGATATTTTCCAAAAATAAATTTTGACCTTCCAAACTCAGGACTCTATGGGGCAAGAGCCCCATAAATCTTTCATCATAAGAGCTAATCAGAATATGCTTACAGGATCCCCTTTGACGGAGCTCACTGAGGTGATCAACAAAGATTTGAACAGTATCGAATCCCAATCCAACGGAAGGATCATCCATTAATAATAACTCAGGCTCAGTGACAACCGCACGCAGAAGACAGGTGAGTTTACGAACTCGCCCAGGAACATGAGCTGGTCTTTCTTGGGCCATTTTTGAAATGTCGAATTTCTTAAAAATATTCAGGACTCTGCTTTTCGCTTCAGATGGCGGAATCAAATGATGATAAACTAAAGGCAACATTAAATTATCATAAAGCGATCGATTACTAATCAACCCCCATAGTCAAAAGAATATCCAATGTTCAACCGAATCGGCAAAAACTCTTCAAAGGACATTTCCGTCACATCGAGCTGATTAATCCAGAACCTTCCTCCATTTGGGTTTTCCAATCCTGCAACAATCTGAAGTAAAGAAGATTTCCCTGCTCCTTCTGATGATTTGATCCAAAGAATCTCTTGCATGGGGAACTCAAAATCACAGCGATTCAAAATGGGCTCATGATCAGGAAACTTAATCGTCACTTGATCAAATCTCATACTCTGAATATGAACTCGTTGATCTGGCATTAGAAGACCCCAGTGATTTCAGTTGATTGAGATAGAACCATGCCGTCACGGTTAAATTGAAAACAGTCACATAGATAACGCTTTTGACCACGGCCTGGGTCGTTACCTGAGGAACCTCGTGAGGACTGCGTTTTACCGACAATCCTTGATAACAACAAATGACAAAAATAATCATTCCACTAAAACTATTTTTGAGCAGAAAAATCAGGACATCTTCTTTCGCAAAGGCTCTAAGTAAAGAATCCGAATAAAAACTAAACGGCATATTGTGTAGAATCTTTGTTATAAAAAAACCGCCAATCAACCCCACGACAATAAAATAGAATGCCAAACAAAGAACACTGATAACTCCACCAACAACCCTTGGAAACACAATAAAACTAAGTGGATTTATTCCCATGCTTTCCAATGCCTCGATCTCACGGTTGGCCCTCATGTTTCCCACTTCGGACGCAACAGCAGTCCCGCTTCTTGCGATCACAACAAGTGCAGTCAGCAGAGGGGCAGCCTCCCGCACGAGAACCACCACAAGAAAATTACCTATCATTTCTGTCCCGCCCAAAAGGGTTAAATTCCCCATTCCCTGAATAATCAACACACTCCCTGTCGTCAGGGCCAAAATTGAGATCAAGGGAGCGCCTGCCACCCTGTAAAATAAATCTGAGCTGACAACACGGAAATAATCGTCCGCAGCCCCTGGGCTCGATCCAAAACCGTAGCTCGAACAGCGAGGTAAACCATCAGGAGAACCCTGAGAGTATATTCAATATTCACCACCACAAATCGGCCCATTGAATCTATGCGAGTTAGAAAGTAGCTCATATGCTTAGGTCATCGGTCGAACCCGGATAAATTAATACAGACAAGAGTCCAGAGTGAAAAAAATAACAGGCATTCAAATGGACCGTAGGCCTCAATGATTCATGGGCCAGAGGCCGATAATTCATGGGCCAGAGGCCCTATAATTCATGGGCCGTAGGCCCAATAACTATAAAACAAAGATTTCAGGCCCTCGTTGGCGGTCTCCCAAAACCCAAGACTGTAGCGATGAGCTGTGGGCAGACCGACCTTAATCAATTCAATATGTGGTGGAAAAATACTTCGAAAGGTCTTGTAGGCCCTATACATATGCAAATGCGACGTAATCAGCAGGACCTCTCGACAATTTAAGGCCTCGACCAATGGCAGACTCTGTTGGGCATTTCCAAAAGTTGTCTCTGAACGACGTTCTAAAAAGATCTCCTCCTCTCTCAATTCCGGATAAAAAACACATAGAGGGAAAATCTCAGTCAATGATGAACTCGGCTTAACGCCTGAAACAATCAATTTCTTAATCGTCCTTTGAGACAGCAAATCAAAACCTTCCCGAACCCTTCCGGCACCACCAGTCAATACCACTGCACAATCTCCCTGGCTGGAGACTGACCACGCAGTAATTGGTTCACTTTGAACCAATTCAAACTGCTGCTGGAATTGAAACAGGAAAATAATAGAAACCGCTCCAGCAAATAGCAAAACCTTGGATCGGATAAGTTTTCGAAACTTATCTTTCAAAAGATTACCGATGGGCCAGCACCTCAATCTCTACATTGACACCTTTGGGTAGCTCTCTCACCGCGATTGTGGATCTAGCTGGAGGGTCTTTTGGAAAGAATGGCGCATAAACCTCGTTTACTTTAGCAAAATCACCCATGTCCGTCAAAAAAATGGTCGCTTTCACTACTTTTGAAAAATCAAGTCCCGCAGCTTTCAAAACGCCTTCAATATTTTTCATCACTAATTTCGTCTGGAGCTGAACATCCCCGCGAAGGACTTCATTTGTCAGTGGATCAATTGGAATCTGCCCTGAACAAAATAGGAAATTCCCACATTCAACAGCTTGCGAATAAGGACCGACGGGCGCCGGAGCCTCTTGAGTCAAAATAATTTTCTTCATAAAATCCCCTTGTTTTTGTCACTATTAAACCTATTGATTCTATCTGTGCTATTGGGTTTCAAAATCAAATCTAATCAACACCCGCCAACACAATTTTCCTCATTGGATATTTTCTTTGAAAAATCAGAAATAAAATATAATTCCAGCCCTCAGTGGATGATCACCAATCGTACGGAATCGTATTTCTTTCATCGATGAAATCCCAGTTCCCCCTTCGAAAGTGAAAGCTAATGAATCTAGGCCAGGCAGAAAGAACTCAGCCCCGAAAATTGCAGCAAGTTCGAACCCCGACTGCTTCTCAATTGTTGGTGGTGAGTCCGCATTATAGCCTTCATAATTCACCAAACCCAAGTGGCCCCCAAAATAAAAATTCATTCGCTCTTCTCTAAAAAGAATTCGGCGAATGCCACCATTGATAGAAAACTTCGAAGCATTTCTTTGAGTATCAAGACCTAAACTTCCTGTCACACCAAAGTCTGGATTCGGATAGTAAACTGTTGCTAATGCTGGAAGGTCTTGGCTATTATTATTCTTGATTCCAATCCCAAGCCGACTCGTTAAATCCTTCCCGAAGGCAGAAACAGAGAGGCACAAACCTAGAGTTCCCACCACCGCGACCAAGAAAAACCGTTTTTGACAAAACAAGTGACCTCCCTCTCTCATCAATTTTCTGTGAGGCCTTAAATTCAATACTGAATTAGGTCTTGCATCAAACAAAAAATCATCTTATGGTAACCCTGTCTTCGACATAGCTTTGCGTGTCAGACGGGCCCATGGTGAAGTTGGGATCATATGTCCATGGCATGGATAAGTCACCAGTTCGACTCTGGTTGGGTCCACCATTTGTCAAGCGACTCGAACTTGTGTCCACAAGATTATTTGAGTGCTTGAAAGCTTGCTCTTTCAAATCTTTAAAACGATTTTACAGCCCGCTGAGGGGTTTGATTCCCTAACGCCTTGTTGTAGTGAGCTTCACCCACATGGAAATGTATTTCAAAACCATCTTTAAGATTTCGATTTTATGAACTACTAATTTTATGATCTTTGACCTCATTTCCAAATCATTTTCTCCTTTTGTTATTAATTCCCTCAAACCTGTTCTAAATAATTCTAAACTTTCAAAACTGATAAGCTGTGATTCTTCGCAGTCTTTGCTTTGAAGTTGTTTTAGCGCTTCTATAAATTTGTTTTGGCTTTTTTGTAATTCACTGAGTTTTTCAAACAAAGGCTTCAGGTTAGTCTCCTCCGGAAGAGTTGCAATTCTTTCAGCTAGAAGAGCAATTTGTCGTTCCAAGGTTTCAATTTTAGTTTCAAGTTCTTTAGACTTGGATTCCTTTTCGTTAATTCCTTGCGTGGCTTTCGCTCTAGATAAAAGATTTCTGGAAAAATCATCAGTTAACACAAACTTTTTAACCTCTTCCCAGACGGCTGGCTCAATTTTTGAAGCCGGTATTCTTCTGGGTCTGTGGTCTAAGAGTTTATAATTGATAGTCGATTCTTTTTTCTTTGTTGCCACATGTTCATAATAACCAACCCTTTTCCCAGAGCCTCCAGTAGCTGAAGCACCAGACATTTTCTCGCCACACTCTCAAATGATCTGGGGATATTTTCTTAATGTCCCTTGAATACGTAACGAAGCCTAGGCAACTTTTTTCGCAACAATTTTATATTCATAACCAAGTTCGCGAAGAATCGAAAGCAAAATTTCAAGAGCTACTTTAGCAGTTCCAACACGCGATTCAATTTGAGCAATTCTACCCTGAGTCACGCCAATTTTTTTTGCAAGCTGAACTTGAGACATCCTTTTCTCTTTGCGGGCTTTTTTTATCAATTCAATAAGCCTGTGCTTTTCACGAAATTCATGAATATCAACATCGAGAGATTTTGCAAGTTCCTCAACTGTCATTTCTTTCCAAGTCATGATTACACCTCTTTCAATCGTTTTAAGACCACTTCAATTTCTTTTGCGGTAGTTCTTGGGTCTTCTTTTTAAAGGCATGGACAAAGTATATTCCATCAGCTTTTTTGACAAAATAAAAAAATCTATAAGCCCCAGTCCTGTCTTTTAAGCGTAACTCATGCAGCCCCTTTTGAACTGAAGATAGGTTACGACTTAAAGGCATGGAAAGACTGTGACCTTCTTCCAATAAAACCAAGGCATCCTCGTTCCCAAGTGAGCTTGTAAGACTGCGAAATCGTTGGCCCGCCTACTTCTTATAGCTTGGCGCAGACTCCACCATCTCTTTCGATAAACCGCTCAGATCTCTTTTGATCAATGAGACGAATTTCTTGAACGCCGAAACTGTGATGTGGCATGATAGCTGCAGATCCTCAGGAAGTACGCATTTCAGTTTCGTTCTGACACCAAAATTCTTGAATTCGGGAGTTGATGGTCATTAGAATCCTTTTTCCTATTGGAATTTTATTTGCGAGCTTAAATGTTCATTCCTCCTACAAATATGCCGAGTGTCGTTGCAGCGTCGACTTCCTGACTCCGGCTGGCGACACTATGCATGTGAGCGATTATGTCTACTGCCCAGAGAGCGAAGAGTATAGCTTTACCTGCTATGGCCATGTCGTCGGATGGTCACTTGATACAATGTGCGACAATGCAGCTGGTGAGACTTCTAAAAGCCCAAACTGGGATCCTCCTCGCCTCTCGACTGAAATTCCAGGAACTCTTTCATGCAGCATGTAAGTGCTGTTTAATAATTGAAAGCTGTGAACTTAATGCGGGCTCTTGATTCTATCATACGCCATATTACATTATAAGTTCGTTTAAGATTTTGCCCACAGGCCAATGACATTCCCATCTAATTCTGCTGTTCGTAACGAATTATGCCGCCCGCTCTTCAGCTTCCCAAATATCAAGCTGTATCTGTAGGTTCATCCACATCTTAGGGCTGCTCTTAAGCACTTTACTTATAAGAACAGCAAAATCAGCACTCATTGCCCTTTTACCACTAATAACTTCATTGAGTTTCGTTTGCAGAGTAGACTTTTTTGACAATCCGCCCGACGCCTCAACCAGGCGTTCTGAAAAATAAGACTGACTGTAACCCAGCTCATCAAGCCACAGACTTTTCAATATCTCCCCTGGATGGGAAGGCCTTCTTGTGGGTCGTTTTTTAGGATATTTCGCCATCAGCTCCTCCTAGTGATAATCTTCGACTTTAACTTCAAGAAATTCATATTTTTCAAATCTAAACGTCATTCCCCATCCAGAGGTTTTATGGATGTCGATCGCCCACTGTCCTTTTCGCTTACCAACTAGAGGATGAAGCCGCACGCTCGGCGGGAATCCCTTCTCCTTTAGCTCTTCAAAGTTCTCAACGGCTTCCATACCCTCGAGCAAATGAATAGCACGTTGCCAATACTGCCTGGGGAGTCCCTTAAAGCTTCCATTGTGGTAAAGGTCGGATGCGGTCTTGTTGCCAAAGTCTCTGATCATGCAACCATCCTATCAACTTCGCTTCAACATACTATATTACGGTAACACAGTAAAGTCGAATTTTTAAGATGGCTAGGCCGCTATAAACGATTTAAATGAATCCAGATCAAAATAGCTTGAGGATTCAAGCCAGAAAAATCTACGCATATAACTTGAAAGTCGCACCAGCAAACAAAGCTTTCAATAAATAGTATTTATCCATAGCGGCCATTTTCTACTTTCGCTTGATCCCTCTTTTCTCGCCCAATTCCCTCAGAAGATTCAGTGCCATTTGCCGATGTTCTTCGCCAATCAAATTGAAGTCCACGAATCCTAGAGTCCATCGCCCATCTTTTCTTCATATTTTTATAAAATTTTAGTCCCGATCTATGATCGACACGGGACCTATGTCAAGGTCATGACATGGCGATCTCAGCAAAATACTATCGCTCTACGACTTACCCTTTTTCTTCGGTTTTTTTGACGTCAATTTTTTAGCAAGTTCATCGAAATCACTACTGGATTGGCTTGATTCAACTTGGCGAAGTTGACCTTCGTATTTGTTAAATTCACTCTCTGCATGTTCAAGCGCCATCTTTTGAGAAATTTTTCCCGAATTTGTGAGGATGTTTTTTTCGTTGAACTGCAAAAAACCGTCTAATTTTTTGATCCAGTCGGACATGTGCATTGGCTTTCCCTTTAGTGCCTGATCTTCCGCATAATCCAAGTACATAACCACAGTCCGATTTAATGCTGCCAACTCTTCTTCACTCAAATAATTTTTTGCAACGGAAACATCTTGTTTACGTATGGCCCCAGCAGGTGAATTTTTCCAAGTCGTTAAGCCCATATTTTTCTTTGAGGCATCGGCACGAGACTTGATCACCTCTGCCGCCGTTTTGCCATGAGTAGCCCAGTGAAGTTTATTTTGAACCATGGCATAAAACTCTTGAGTGACTTGGGCACTACCATCGTAATCAATGCTTGTGGCGTAAATGTCGGTGATTTTTTGGTAGAATCGTCGCTCAGAAGCCCGAATGTCCCTAATGCGGAGTAGAAGTTCGTCAAAGTAGTCCTGAACTATGGACTTGCCCTCTTTAAGTCTTTCATCGTCCATGACAAAACCTTTAACTAAAAGCTCTTGAAGCTGTGCTGTAGCCCATTGCCTGAACTGGGTGCCCCTTGAGCTTCTAACCCTATAACCGACCGCCAGAATCGCTTCTAAGCTGTAGTGCCTAAGCTGCCGACTTATCTGCCGCTTGCCCTCTTGTCGAACTTGTAAGTATTGCTTACAAGTTGCTGCCTCGGCCAGTTCACCCTCTTCAAAGATAGACTTAAGATGGAGTGTTATATTTTGAGGGGTTGTTTGGAATAATTCAGCAATAGCGGCCTGAGTGAGCCAAACACTTTTGTCTTCGAATCGGACTTGGATTTTTGTTTGTCCGTCGTTGGATTGAAATAAAATGATTCCGCCTTTAGCTTGAGGCGACTCACTCTCTCCGCTCATATTGCAAGCTCCCTAACTTTGGCTTCAAGGAAAACTGAGGTGGTCGGGTTTGACTAGACAGTTTTTTGACTAAGTTGTTTAGTGAAAAAATTGTTTAAAAAATCTTTCTTGTCAAAGAAGATAACAAATTCGCAGGATAGTTGCAATAAAATAATAGGTTCTTCCGACTTTCTTGTGCCTATAGAGGATAGAGTTCTAACTTCCCACAGTAGAACAGGATCGCGATTCGATATCCTCTGGCGTTAGCTTTGATTGTCTGGATCTTAGAGTTAAATCTTTCCATCATGGGATTGGTTATCTAATGTCTGAGATAGGTCAAAATATTGTCTAGGTGTCGTTTCATGAGCTTTGCTACGTCAGCCATCGGTTTCAAGCAATTGTCCTGTCCGCGCAATAATAAATGGTCCACGTTATCGCGCTGTGGATTTTCTGGCAGATCTTTCAAAAATAAATCGTATGAAAGATTCTTTGGATTTCTCTGCCATAGAGAGTTCATCCCTTCGTCAAATGATGATTCACTTATTTTGAGCCGCAGGTCTCTGAGGAAAACGAAAGATTTGCCATGTCCATACGTCTGCAATCTCTGTAAGCCATTTCGTGTGTCTGTGGAAACATCTGGGTTGATCGCCTGACTTGATGTCAGTCAAGTTTTACTCCAACTTCCTTGATCTCAGACTTTAGGCCCCACAGCTTACCTAGAACACGGGGTGCGTGGGATCCCAGATAGGCCATTATCAAAAACTTGATGAATCTGCCGACAAAAATGACTATAGCAAGCTCCAAGAGGGGTGTCCTCGCAAGACTTGCTAGAATAACCGCCGGCTGCTGCATAAAGGGAGTGATGGCAACTGCGAAAACAAGAAGAAGACCATACCTCTCGAAAAATTCCATCGATAGGATCCAAGTCTTCGTTTCATTGACACCTGGATACAAATTGAAAATCCAAGGTAGGCCTTGAAGCTCGACAAGCGCCGCTAAACCAATAGCACCCAATGTTGATCCAACCGCCACGCTCAGGGCAAGAATTAACCAACGTCTGGGAATAAGCATGGAACTTGAGATAAGAATTCCATCATTAGGAATTACAATCACAAAATTATCGAGTGCCGCCAGAAAGCCGATGAGCGGAGGATACCAATACCGACCAGCATAACGCTGAAGGATTTGAACATAGACTCGGATCTTTTGGTGTAGTTTTTCAGATATCACTGACGCCATCCTTTATTCTTCCCGGGGGATCACTCTAGATTTCACCTTGGCGGAGTATACTTTTCGGACTCGCCCATCATCATCTTCATCAAAGATCTCACCAACAACTTCCTCTAGAATATCTTCCAGAGTCACGATCCCCAATCGCTCTCCTGTCTGAGAGACAACCACTGCCATATGATTCTTTTTATCTTGCAACAATCGCATCACCCCAAGGGCGGAGTCAGTCGGATGTACCAACAACACAGGGCGAATGAGATTCTGCCAATTTGAATCTCCTGATTCCTTAAGCACGATGAACTCTTTTGTGTGAAGAATGCCTGAAACATATCCATTCTCTTTGACCGGCAATCTTGTATGGCCAGAACTCAAAACAAGTTGAGTCACCTCATCCATTTGTGAAGTTTTTGTGACCGAAACAACCTGGGACCACGGTAATAGAATCTCTCTAATTCGCTTTCTTTCGATATCCGCCATGTTAAGCATAAATTTTTGGTGGACAGGCGAAAATAAATCGATCTCGATGGGGGCTTGATCAGATGGCACCGTGACCTTTGACTTTCTGAAAAAAATCTTCAGAATCTTTTTTGTGGACCACTCAAGAAGCGATATGATCGGAGATAAAATTCGATCCGCTAGGAAAAGAGCCATAGCTCCAGAAAGTACGATCTTTGCTGGGTTTCGAAGAGCCAGTGTTTTCGGAACGAGTTCTCCGACCACAACGCTCAAATAGGTGATCGGAATCACAACGAGTGCAACCGATAGCCCCTCAGCCACGCCTTCCGACAAATCAAACTTTTTCACAAAGTATGGCTCAATAAATTCTCCAGCGCCAGATCCACCCACAGCTGCAGCAACAGCGCCAACCAAAGTAATACCAACCTGAATGACTGAGAGGGTCCTTTCTGGATTCTCTCTCAGGGATAAAAGTGACTTGGCCTCTTTGTTCCCAGCACGTGCCAAACCACGCAATTCTGATCTAGGAACAGAGACGAAGGCCATTTCATAACCAGCGAACAAAGCATTTAGTAAGAGGCAAATAAAAACTACGACAATTTCAGTCATTAACTCAATATCCTTGTGACGTTATCTTAGGCCTCTTTCCTCAATTCTCGCAACGTACCATGAACTCAATGCTGCGGTCACAAGGATTGAGAAGATGACGAGTAAGGAAACCCAACTTGGAATCTTATATAATTCCATCAGCAGCATCTTGAATCCAATAAATCCTAAAATTGCCGCTAGACCTGGCTTAAGATAACGTAGTTTCCCCACCCAGTCAGCTAGCACAAAGTATAGAGCTCGCAACCCCAAAATTGCCAAAATATTTGACGCAAATGCCACGAATGCATCTTGTGTCACAGCAAAAACGGCCGGGATTGAATCAACAGCAAAAATCAAGTCAGTGACTTCGACGGCTATGAGAGCTAGAAACAGTGGTGTCGCCTTACGAATTCCATTTTCTTTGATAAAAAAATGGTTTCCGTTGTAGGCGTTCGAAGTTGGGATAATGCGTCTGATAATCCGAATAGACCAATTTTCCTTCACATCGATTTTCTCATCCGACTCGCGTAAGAACTTGATCGCCGTAATGACTAAAATTCCACCAAACACGTAAAGGATCCAGTCGAACAAATGAAGTAACTGTGCCCCCAAAATAATAAAAATGGCCCGGAGAATCATGGCTCCTAGCACCCCATAAAAAAGAACTCTGTGTTGATATTTGTCAGGTATCCGAAATGAACTGAAGATTAACAAAATGACAAAGAGATTATCAACACTGAGGCTCTTCTCCACGAGATATCCTGTCAGAAACTCCAATCCAAGCTCTCGACCGTACGTGAAGCCAAACCAAATATTGAAGGTCAAGGCAATGCCAATCCAGATTCCACTTTCTATCAACGCAGCTTTTCGTGAGACTTTATGCGTACCTTTACCGAAGACACTTAAGTCAATGAGTAGAAGGAAAAAGATACTGACACAGAACGCGATCCATAGCCAAGTGGGCGCAACAGAAACATCAGAAACAAAATTTGTCATACCCTACCGCCCTCTCTTAATGGTTCATCGTACATCCTCGCTGTCAAAATGGTTTACTTCCAGCGAGGTACGCCGCCATCGCTCCTAGTATAATTATCAACGGCCATATTGATCTTGCCCAACCGGGCTTTCGAGATACAACACCAATCAAGATCGCAAACATAATCCAAATTCCAAGTTTTACCCAGACCCAACCAGGCAGGCCGCCCTGCACAATGCCTAAGCGGGCAAGAAGTCCAAATCCACCCACGAGCGAAAGCACAAGACCAAGACCATGAGTGATTGCGATCGGTTTACGCCATAAATGATTTTTAAGCCCTCCGTTGATGGCGTTCGTTGCTACGCCACCAAGAGATAGAAAAACCATCATCACACCGACAAGATGAACGATTTTGTATACTTCGGCGGAAATCATGTGGTCGCTCTTTTCAACCGCTCGATTCTCTCGTCAAGAGGAGGATGGGTTGAGAATAGTCTCATAATTCCACCTGGACGACTTGAAATCTTCAATGCCTGAACGGCAGGTTGAGCTGAGGAATCGACTTCATCGAAAGTACGTTTCAAGCCCTCGAGTGCCTGAATCATGTTGCCGCGGCCCCTAATCTCGCCCCACCAGAGTCCGCTCGATACTCTCGGTAACGGGAGAACCAGGCCACAACCATTGAACCCAAAATCATAAATGCGATTTCAAGTACGAACTGAACCACATAGTACGACATTGAGTGCCCCCACGCTCTTCCCCGTCTTGCCCCTTAACCATAGTTAGGGCATAGGCAATCGCGCGAGCAAGGAACATAACAAAAGCATTCACAACACCTTGAATCAAGGTCATGGTCACCATGTCACCGTTAGCAATATGGGCGACCTCATGGGCGAGAACTCCTTTAACCTCCTCCCGCCTCATGCGATGAAGCAGGCCTGAGGAAACAGCAACCAATGATCTTGATTTTGTAGGACCCGTAGCGAAAGCGTTTACTTCTGGAGATTCATAAACGCCGACTTCAGGCATCACAGGAAGATGAGCCGCCCTTGAAAGTTCATGAACCATTTGTAAAACTTCACGCAGTTCCGGATCCCTCGTGTCTGGCGGCACGATTTGAACACCCATCAACCACTTAGCCATGACCCTGGAAAGTGCGAGTGAAATGAACGCGCCACCCATGCCCCAAATCAAACAAAAGATCATCAGGGACTGGTAATCCAAGCCATAGGCCGTGATGTAAGGCTTCACCCCAAGAACACTGAGAATTGTTGAAATGGTGACCATCACAAGGACATTCACCGCAAGAAAAAGCCCAATTCGTTTAAACCAAGCCATACAAACACCTCCAAAGAATGACTAGAAAGAGTTACTATACTACCATTGACAAATACTTTTGGAAAGACGATAAATAGACTCAAATCATTCGTTAAAAACGAAGCATCACACAGGACTTGTCGAATGACGCAATGGCTTAATTACCATCACTTATTCTACTTTCAAGCAATCGCCACTGAAGGGGGTATTGCAAGAGCTGCAGAAAAGCTACGTATCGGACAACCAACGTTAAGTTCACAACTTAAACAGCTTGAGGCCATGGTTGGAAAACCCTTGTTTGAAAGGCGAAACCGCAAACTTCTACTGACTGAGGCCGGTCGGGCCACCCTCGATTATGCAAATGAAATTTTTCGCCTTGGGGATGAGATGCTTGAAGTGCTCAAGGATCAAACACCTGAAGGTCAACCGCATTTGCAAATTGGCGCGCTTGATAGCGTTCCAAAGGGTGTAATTCTGTCAATTGTCATGGCAGCCTATAAGATTTCACCGTGCGCGGTTTCTATTCTGGAAGGAAAAGGTGACGAACTTTTTCGTGAGCTACGCGCCCACAAAATTGACTTGATAGTTTCAAACTATCCCTCTCAGGCCCTTGAAGAAGCCCAGGTATTTTCAAAGTCGATTGCGAAGCTTCCAGTTTCTGTCTATGGATCGAAGAAGTATGTTGACCTTAAACGATCATTTCCAAAGTCTCTTAATGGAAAACCATTCGTATTTCCCACCAGCCATAGCAAACTCAGGCATGATTTGAATCACTATTTTAAGCTTCATGGGATTCAGACCGTGCCCATCGCCGAAACTCAGGACACAAGTCTGCAAAAACTTCTGGCGGAGCATGGAGTGGGACTAGCTCCTTTTTCAGAAGTTGAAGGCGTCAAGGAACAAAGCTTGATCCGACTCGGACAACTTGAAGATGTCTTTGAAGAAATCTGGCTGATTTCAGCCCATCGAAAACTCGAAAATCAAATTGCCGCCAAGCTCATGAAATCCTTTTCCCTACGATGCTAACTACTAGCAAACGGAAAGTTTGGAAGTGCATCTTAAGAAGCCGAAGTTTGGCTGTGTGGGGGAGCTTTTCCAAAATGGGAAGAAATTAAACCATTGGGTTGGGTCACTCAGCACAACTTTCTCCAAGTGACGAATGTATTCATTGAGAGCCGAAGCCAACAAGATTTCTCGATTCAAACTGTCAGGAGGTGAAAATTGGTTCGCAAGAATTCTATATTTTCGACTTCCCTCTTTCAGCGCAAAAACGAAACAGATATCTGACTCGCAGGCAAGTGCCAATCGGAAGGGAGTTGTATCGAAAGCGGCAAGCTTTCCAAAGAATAACTGCAGCTCATAGCTTTTCGTGACTGGTCGATCTCCCATCATCCCAACAATATGTTTCTCCCACAAAAAATCTTTCACTTTCAAAAGGGTGTTTTCGTTGAGATTGAAAAAAATGGGCTGAGTCTTGGAAGTACTACTTTCGAGCGATTGATGAGCGTACTGTCCAGGTATTCCATGCATCACAACGAGCATTTTCTTTTCTGTCGGAATCCTCGCAAAAAAACTCGTTGCAATCTCCCAGCCGCCAATATGACTGGTGACAGCTACAATTCCGCGAGGATTTGATGAAAAAGCGCGAAAAACTTCTTTTGCAGAGTCGTCCAACTCATAGCTGAAATAAGGGGGTCGCTGTCTCTTTGAGCCCTCTGAATCCCGCGATCAACTAGAGTTTTTGCAAAAATCAAAATTTGTTGATAAATCTTCAATTGCCTTTTCCAAAAACCTAAACTTGGGTGAGTGATTTTCCAATACTGTTCAAGTGAGACTCGAGTGGACCTGGAGGCTATAAAGTAATAAAAAACAATAAAATATAAACTCGCGTAGGCCCACCTCTGTCCAAACAATCGTAAAAGCATTTCCACAAAGAGTATCCCCGGTTTGTTTGCGTTTTCTCCGGACCAGGTGTTTTTGCTATTACTTTTACTTTTACTTTTACTTTTACTTTTGCTTTTGCTTTTGAGTTCATCGATGCCCTTGTTTTTTCCAGACTTCAATCTGCTTCGCTTCACCACGAAGAGAGTCATTCCAAAAAGAACTCCAAGAAGAACACCGAGGACGATAGATCCAAAAATCCAACTGATCGGAAGCAAGTTGGTGGGCAAGGAGCTTTCAAGTAAAATGTTAGAACCTATCACGTGAGATCCATACACCAGGAACGGCACAAGAGGAGGAATCGATATATTCGTTCCAACCCAAAGATAAACAAAATTGAGTCGAAAAATTAAAGCCAGAAAGCCAACAATCCCAGTATGGAGTCCATAGATTGGAAGAGTTCCAACAAATACCCCAAGACCCAAAGCCAGTGAACTCTTGAACGGTGAGGTTTGTTCGCGCAGCATTGCGCCTATGGTGAGAAAAGTATTCAGAATTGAAATTCGCAAATTGTCTTTCCACTTATCAAAATGACTGACTCGGATTCCCGGTGGAAAATAATGCACTGATATCTTGACGTTTCCGAACTTCAACCCCACTCCAAATTAATCGGATAAGAACCTCAATTTCAAAATCATACTTTTTGCAATAAAACTTCATATTCTGCAAAAGATATAAGGGATAAATTCGGAATCCGCTTTGTGAGTCCCCAACTCCAACATCAGTTTGATACCGAACCCAAAAATTAGAAAACTTTTTGCCAAACACACTAGATCCCGGAACATTTTGAGACTTCATATCCCGATCACCAACAATCAATGCCCAGGGTGATTCGATAGCGGCCCGCTCTAATTTCACAATTTCAGCTGGCACATGTTGTCCATCTCCATCAATCGCTATGAGATGAGTAAATCCGCATCTAACAGCCTCGACAAAGCCTCTTTGAAGGGCTTGCCCCTTTCCTTGGTTTTGGTCGTCCCTATAAAATGATACTCTTTTCTCACCTGGCCCACAGCGCGCCTTAAACAAACTCTCAACTGAAATCTGAGACCCATCATCAATGACAAAAATAGGATGCGGAGTCTCCAGAAGGCATGCCTCAATCACATCAACAATGGTTCCCGGATTATCAAAAACAGGAATACAAATGACTAGAGAAAAATGAGGCACCAAACTTTTGCATAGAGGGAAACCCTTTTGGACAACGGGTGGTTTCTGGAAACACCAAGACCGCTCGATTTTTTTGCAAAATCTCCTGACCAAGTATCTTTAAGCCCTGAAGCAGCGATTTTTGATTTCCTTTGCTCACTGGAACAAATCCAGCGACGACCATAAAGGGGGAAAAAAATATATTATAAAATAATGAGCTCTTTGCCAGTCCCTCAGGCCAGGAATATAAGAGATCAACAGAAAAGTATCGAGATTAGAACGGTGATTGGCCACGAAAAGTATACGCCGAGTCCGATAGTGCCGGTAAAACCCCAGAATTGGATATAAATTGGTCTCGCATTTCAACCAAGGCTGCATCCTCAACAACATCCGAATAGAAAGACACTGAAAATCCTCACCAAATCGTCGAATTCGCTCAGAAGCTCGATCCCACGGGGATAAAACCATCGCAAAAAAGAAGATAAAAAATGTCAAGAAGTATCCAAAGATCACACCCACCACAGCAATAGTCAGAACAAAATAAATTGACCAAACCAGCCTTGAAAACTTATAAATGATGGCCTTTAACATAAAAGGACTCTAGCATAGGGATTTCAAAGATGTCAAAAATTGCACTTGTAACCGGGGCCTCAAGCGGAATCGGACGGGCTATTGCCATTCGTTTGGCCAAAGATGGGTACAGAATCCTTGCCCACTACAATTCAAACAAAGCTGGAGCTAGTGAAACCTTGTCAGAAGTTCAGAAATTTTCACCTGACAGTATGATTTTGCAATTTGATATTCTGGTCGCTGAACAGGTTGAAAAAACAGTCAAAGATTTTGAAATCGATGTCCTTGTTAACAATGCCGGCCTACATCTAGATGGGATGGCGATTTTGATGTCAAACGACTCCTTTGAAAAAGTCGTAAGAACTAATTTGTTTGGACCCTTTTACTTAATCAAATCTTGCGCAAAAAAGATGCTTCTGCGTCGAAGCGGTTGCATAATCAATATATCCTCTTTGGCAGGTCAGACTGGAAATCCTGGGCAGGTCAATTATGCCGCTAGCAAAGCTGGTCTCATTGGAATGACAAAAACATTGGCTATGGAACTCGGACCTCGAGGAATACGGGTCAACGCGGTGGCCCCAGGCCTGATTGAAACTGAAATGATTCACACTATTCCGAATTTGGAAAACTTAAAAAAGCAAATTCCCCTGGGGCGTTTTGGATTGCCGGAAGAGGTCGCAGGCGTTGTTTCTTTTCTATGTTCAGCTGATGCTTCTTTTGTAACGGGGCACACTTTAAGTGTTAACGGGGGCATGTTCCCCTCTTAACTTTCCGCGAGTCTGGCACAAAGCACCCTGATCGTACCTTCGAAAAACGGACAGTTGGTTAAGTTTCTTTTATTGAGATTGCCCAAAGGCTCAGTTCAACTTCAAATCCAAACTGACCTAGGAGAAAGGAAAAAAGATGGTCCGCAAGATTGGTAATGTTTATGAGTATTACAACTACCGGCAATTAATCAATGATGACTATTTGCTAAGATCGAAGCAAAATCATAGCTACTCGTTTCGCGCCTTTTCACGGGACCTAGGCTTATCGGCAGGATTTCTCACCGATGTTCTCAATCGTAAAAAGGACTTGGGAGCTAAAACAGGTCAAAAGGTCTTTGCCAACCTGGGATTCAAAGACAAGGATCTTATCTATTGCAACCAGCTGCTTCTAAGCGAGTCCAAGTCCAATCTGAATGATCGCAATGAGGCTCAAAATTACGTCAACAAGCACTATCGCCATGTTGGATATGTCCATGACGCTAAGGCTGAGAAAATCGTCGCGTCCCCTGAACATCTTATAGCCTATAGCTTGGCACGTGTGTGTTCAGATATTTCTGCCATCGAAAAGGCCTTCGTGGCCCTCGAACTTCCCGAAAGAAAGGTGATCCAGGTTCTTCGCGAGTTGGAAGAACAAAATCTGGTTGTGATCCGCGAAGGACAGGTTCATGTCGTGGAAATGTTGATAAAGATAGCTCAAGCGAAAAACCTAGCTCCATGCATCCAACAATTTTCCAATCAAATTCAAAAGAAAATAGTCAAAGAAGGTATTGAAATTCCAAATCGGGTGGCCCAGGCCTCAATCCTCAATTTTGATGAAAATACCTTTCTAGAAGCTGTGGACGCCCATAAATTCTTTATAAAAAAATTGAATCGCTTAGGGATAGCGAGCAAAAAGCCTACAATTCTGACTCTCTTATCCACTTCTTTTTTGGCAATCCCCTGGACTCCACCTGAGAAGCCGAACAGGAATCAAAACCAAAATCGAGAGACTTAAACTTCCGGGGTTCTACCTCGAACAGATAGCTCAAAACATCCGCCGATGTCCTAAGTTATTTAAAACCGAGAGGACCAAAATTCACCAAAATTTGCGAGCAGCTGAATAGAGTTTGAACACCAACACAGGTCTATCCGTGAATCTGGACCCTAGTTGCCAAGTGGATGAAGTTGTTATGGCAGGGCACTCTATTTGCACAATCGTTGCAGGTCCATGCCGAGTCATCACTTGATCGAATGTTAAAAAAAGAAGTTTTTTCACAAAGAGGAGGTCGCTTGAAACGCCCAAGAATTGAAAAAGTAAAGAGTGACTATCCTACTAAAAAGACCTCACTTAACAATAAGAAAGACTTGATCAAAATTAGTCTTAGCTTTTTTCTCGCAATTTGCTCATTTCACATGAAAGCCCAAGCGGCAGCGCCACAATGCCCCTTGAAGCCTGCTTTCACTGAAGTTTTCACTTCAGTGGACGCGTTGGCGACTGCACTTCTACCCTATACAATGGAAGCAAAATGTGGAGAATCTGCCAAAATGGCGAAGAGCCTTCGAACTGAACTCGCAAATGCTGCCGCTGAGATTAGGAGATACGAGACTGACCGGTATAATAGGGCCGCCATTGCAAACAACAAGCCGCAAATAGCAGTAAATCCCTATGATTATCAAAAGCTTATGACGAATGTCAGTCGTGTTGGCGAAATTGCTTTGAATTTTGACTGCATGGACTCAGTGGAGGCAAGATTTCCGTTATTTGCAGCCCTGACGAACACTATAAATGTTCTTAGTCCTTACCTAACCATTTACGGCGGACCCAATGGCGGGGCTGTGGTCGGGATAAACTCTCTGGCAAGTGTCTTGGGAAAAGTTGTGATAGAGGTCATGAGATCAAATGAGCCAAGAAAAATGAATCTGACGAAGGAAAGAAATATTTTTCTTGATTCATCATGTTCCTTTCTTCAGTTTTCCAGAACTGTCGGACAAATCGGCGCAATTCCTCAAACGCTCAAAGAGACAAAAAATAAGCTGGACCTTTTGGAAGCTCAGCTGGGGCAGCTTGAGCAAAACCCTCAAAATCCAAGCCACCAAGCTTTTCAAGAATTAAGTCAGCGTTTGGCGAGCATTGAAACAACATCTCGTAAACTTTCGGATATTGATAAAATCCTTAAAACCACCTATCCAAATGCAGAAACAGTCGAAAGTTCAGACTATACAAAAGCTCTGACCGCTGAGTGTCTATTAACACAGGAGATATCCCAGGAGACTTCGAATTCTCGACCTAAGGAAACAAAGGGTCAACAATTCAACCATGCTGGGAAACTTCTGAGCAAATGGTATTTAGAAATGGAAAAACTTGAGAATACCAATAGGATACAAAAATCAGTCCTGGCAGGAGCATGGAGTAATATTCTTGCGCTAAAGGGTGAGGCGATTGCGCGCAAGAATAATATCACAAGTGGTTCAAGTATCAAAGCGCTCAATGATTGTGGCCTTGACTTTAGGAACTGGCGGGAAAACTACTTATTGTTGGGAGCCGTGGTCTCTAAGCAGTTTGGTTCCATTGGCTATTTGAGTTCAGCGGGGCCAGAGCAAAAAAAATATAACGACGCAATTTTAAAAAAGAGAGCTGAGATCAAGGAGGCTAAGGCTTTGATTGATCAACTTAAGATTTATGTTGTCGCTAACTCTACATCTGCTTCAACAGATGCCTACTACTCAGCCGTTTCAGAGGTAAATCTTGCACTGACGCAATTTAAAGATAGTCTGTTTAAATCTGTGGACGGTCTTTTTTGGGGACACATTGGCAAAGTCTATAGCCCTGCTGAACGTTTCTTATCATTAAAGATAGGTGATGCTCTAGATCGTCTCAACGAAAATGATTTGAACCTTCCAAAAATTAACACTGCCGTGACCTACTTGACCGGGCTCGTGGACCAGTCCGTTGATTTTGAGAATGAAAATGATGACGAGACCTACCACAGAGAGTCTGCTTGCCATACTCTTCGGACCGCAAAAGAAAATTTGAAGGTCACTGCGGCACATTTGAATAGCTTCGGGCTTTATTGTGGGACTTTCAAGAACATCGTGACAGATGATTCCAAATACAAAGAGTATCAACAGCTTTGCTTTCCTGACGCTACCAAAACCATCAAATTGACAACAGAAACGACGTCCATTAATGATGTTAGAACAAGATACACTTCCAATCGATCTGATGAAAAAATTAGTCAGTACCAAACCCTGATTGATCATGCCGTCTGCAGATCAGCAAAGCCCGAACATAAAGAATAACCTATGTCATCGGAATGGCATTATACCCAAAATATTCGTTGCCCGTATTCATTTGACTGATAACTAATGAGACAGGTCTAGGCCAACAAAATCCCTCGACTGATGTTTTCTTGGATGACCTCTTTATAACGAGATGAGATCATGACTTAATGAATATTCATTTAAGTATTCCCGATGAGGCTGAGGTTGAAGCTATCTATGAAGCCTATCGAATCGTGGCCGAACCAGATTCACCGGTCATCTGTTATAAAGATCTCAATCAAGCAGATAGAGAAAAAATAGTCCGAGGGTATCAACGTTTTTTTCGAAGTGCCAATTGTGATGGTCAGACGGTTGGCTGGATCACAATCATCGATCGTGAATCTGACCCTGACGTCAATCTGGGTTTTGGTCTCTTTCCTGAGTTTCGCGGTCGTGGCCTGATGGCCCAAATCATTCGTCATTCAATGAAAGAAATCCTGCCCCGCCTAAGAGATAGAAAACTAACGGCCGGCGCCAGAGTCGACAATTTGGCAGCAATTAGAACTCTTGAAAAGGCCGGCTTTGTGTTGGTAGGAATGACTGAGCAACCGCCTACAGGCAGGTGGCAGAGCTCCATTCGATATTCACGTTTTATGTTTATCGACAACCAAGGGCCCTCAGTACGACACAACTTTTCATAACCCTCCACCAGTCCAGCACAAACCTGTCTCAATGACCTTCGAAAAGCTTAGAGGAGGTGGTCCTGATCTGAACCTTGTATTGGCCCTTTGCTTCAACGGAAAAACTCATTGGCACCCCAAGGCCATCAATATTTGCAAACACGACATGAGCAGGCAATGAATTTTCAGGCGACACATCGATTGTCGCCTCGTTTCCCCTATAATTTGCATCATCCCTCTTGAGATTATTAATCACCTTAACAAGCTGAAAGATCTTAATGAAGAAATCTTTATTCTTTGTGATTTCTTCAATCGTCGACTCCGCTTCAATCGGGGCCCCGGATCTTTCGCGAATTTTAAAAAGGGTTATTCCAAAACTATTGTATCCGAGGAGTAATATTTCATCGTTTTTGCGCTGAACAATGCAATCAAATTCAAAGTTCTTAGCCGGAGTGGTTGCGATTACATCGACGACAACCTCTTGTTGATATCTTCCCTCAGGAAACAGGAACTGTTTACTTTGCAAATGTCGCAATCCTTTTGACTCCGGAGGAGGCCCGGTCGCACACCCGATCATCACGAGCGTGAAGGAAACAAATAGTAAACTCCTCATAGGACCTTACCCCGTCCGACATCTTTCAATCTCAAGAACCTCTCGACGCCCCAGCAGGTTCCCAAATAGGCTCCAATCG
This sequence comes from Bdellovibrionales bacterium, assembly GCA_016713585.1. Taxonomy (GTDB): domain Bacteria; phylum Bdellovibrionota; class Bdellovibrionia; order Bdellovibrionales; family Bdellovibrionaceae; genus JADJOV01. The sequence continues at coordinate 31,501 of JADJOV010000014.1, forward strand.
TGCCGAAGAACAATGAGGACCCGAGGTTATATAGAATCGGATGTTTCGCCAAAATCAAAGGAAAAAAACCTATCACATTTGTCATGGCAGCCAGACTTAAAACTGAACGGACTCCTTCTAAATGGTCAGGATCTTGGCGAAATGCAAAAATATCTGTGACAAACACTCCGTAATCAATACTAAATCAAAAACCATTAAAAGACCCAATATTGAGATCAAATCGATATGTTCATTAAGCAAAAACTTAGCAATAAAAAACAATCCCATCCCGGATAAAAAAGGAATATAAGCCGAGAATACAAAAAATATTCCTTTGTAATGAAGCCCAAGTATCAAGGTGCATAGAATCAGAATGGTCGGAATCATCCACCGAAGATCTTCATGCATGGCCGCTGAAAAACCTCCAACGGCTTCTCTCAACGAGCGGGCGGCGGGGAAGGAATCTCGAATCTGCTTGGCTTCCTCGGAATCCTTGGCAAATAAAAGAGAAACAAACTGATCCATTCCGACCAGATCACGAAGGTAGCTCTTTTGACCAACAAGAGAAAAATCAAAATTTTGTTGTGGAACTCGACAGATATCCTCGAGAAAAGGCGAAAACACTTTAGCTTCTGAAGCACTCAGATGGTTCCTGAAGTATTTGCACCCGGCGGTGTGCCACGACGCTTGGTTTTTCTTTTGTTCATCAATACTTGGCAGGTACCCGCCAAGACCCACGTACTGAATCTGTCTTTCGTCACTCCACTTTTTCTCGAAGGCAGTTTTTTGATCAAAATCTATCTTGTCATGAACAGTGAGAAAGGTTTCACGACTGGGGCCCTGGGAAAAAAACCATTTCATGGCTTGTGAATCCGCCGCAGGTTGGAAATTGAAATCTCGTAGATCAAACTTCAATTGACTCCATCCCGCACCAAAAATTCCACAAACAACAAGCAAACAAATCAGAACCCCATTTCCCTTAAAATTAGGAACCTGAATGATTAGGGGTTCTAGATTGAAAAGTTTTGGCAGAAACCGACAAAACAAATAGAAGGTCAAAAACCCGAAAAATATCCCAAGCGCTGAAAAAATCATCATCTGACGAAGCAAAGGAATCTGACTAAAGGCCAAAATAGCAAGCGCCACAAATGTTGTTAAAAATCCAACCGAATTTGATCGCCAAGTCATGTGGGATTTTGAATTGAACGCACCATGCAAGCCGTAATCGATAACCAAACCCACGATTCCTGAGCCGAAAGCCAAGGTCAGTCCATGAATACTCCCAAACAAAAGTTCGACAACCCAAGCGGCTAGACCCACCGAAATTGCCACGGGCGGAAGTAAAAAAAACGCACCGACGCGACCCTTAAGAACCAAAAATAAAACGAATCCCACGAGGACCAACAGGCCGACCAGAGAGACCGAAGTCAGATCCTTATGAATCTGACTTTCATTGGAAAAAGCGACTCCGTGCCCCCCCACTAAATGGGTTCCTTCAAAATTCTGCAATTCCTGCATCACAGGTTTTGTCGTTGCCATCTTCGGCGGACCCGAAAACTGAAGTGGAATCACGATTCTTTGAGACGCTGGATCTACCAACACTCCTTGCTCGCGGCGAAAACTTGACGGAGACATCGCCTGACTTTTTTCAAGATAGCTTTGCCACTGATCCAATGGATCACGACGTTTCAAAGTCCAGAGGCTCTTTTCGCTGGAACTCATCAGACTCAGCTGAGTGAGTGAGCCCAAGACCATGGCTCGCTGGCTTTCAGCCAACCCCGGCAACTGATCAAACTTTTCACGTAAAACGATGTCTCTCGACCACTCTCCCAAGGTCTTCAAATATCCACTCAAATTATTGTCACACATAATATGTTTAATTGGTTTTTCGCCTGAAGCACCAGTTTGGGGACTGCTATCTCCCGCTTCAAGATTTTTCAAACGGATGCAAATTTGCTCAGCCTCGGAAAAGGCCGGCTTGCCATTCTTCGGTTCAATCACCAAGAAATTCCACCAGAATACAGGAAAATCTGTTTGAGATTTCTGAAGATATTTGAGTGAGGGTGGAAAAAAGATCTCAGCAGACTCATCAATTTTAGCAAAACCAACTGAGCTCAGGAGGGTGAAAACAATCCCTAGAATATACATTTTTCACCTTTGAGGGATTGACTCACTTTAAAACCTGAAAACTGAATATTTATTTCGTCCTGTGACTTTTCCTTTATCTCGATATTTTTTATAAATCCTTCTGGATTCAACTCGAGTTCGGCAGACTCAAAAAATGAAGCCTTTTCATTGATTGGTTTGAGAATGAAAACTTTTCCTTTCTTTTCAATGAGGAAATCTTTTTCGGCGTCTCGAAAATCCATGGTCATCAATTTTGTCAGGCTCACAATCTGATCTCCGGCCTCTCTTCCGACTTCTGAAAAATTCATCCTTTTTTTGCCTGAAGCCGCACCCGTCATTGCATCAATCACGAGACCTTCTTTGTCGATGCAAATTTGGGATTTTTTTGGTTTCTCAAGATTCCAGTGGACGATCGTATTTTCCGAATCAGGTCGGTTGATATGAAACTGACCCGATGTCTGAATTTTCACATCCAATTCTTTGAGAACTTTGTTCTGATGAAAACGCCCCGAAAGCCTTCCAAAGTTTGATATTTGAATTGAATTCGCAGATCTTGATTTATGCGCGGCGGCACTTTTTAAGGGATTCTTTATCCCAGAATCTGTTCCCAGAGCCCTGACCACGGTTGAATAGTAAATAATCAGAATAAAACAAAAGGATCTTGCGCCCATGATCCCCAATCGACCAGTCATATCAAATCTCCAAAGATATTGAAACAAAGATATTTTCGTATATCATCCGGACGATGGAAAAAGAACAAGCTCGAAAAGAGTTAACAGCTCAGGTCATTGACCTCATATTTAATTCGCTGAACCTTAAGCATATTGATCGGCAGACCGTCAATGAATCAACTTCGCTCACCAAAGGTGGACTCAATTTAGATTCAATTGATATTTTAGAGCTTATTGTTAATTTCGAACATAGTCTGGGTATTAAACTCAATGAATCTGAGTCCTATAGCAAATATTTTAAAGACGTAGGCTCCATTGTCGATTTCATTGGGAGTCAGAAGCAACTGGACTTATGAGCTCTGCAAAATGAGCACTGCAAAAATCGTTGGCCTTGGCGCCGTCAGCCCAAGTGGACTGACCAAAGAGGACCTCTTTCAATCTGTCAGAAACTCGGAATCCAATATCAATCGTGCCTGCCTTGGTCATGAGGCGGAAGGCCTTGCTGTGATCTCTCAGTCAAACTGGTCCACTCTCCTCGCGGAATCTCCTGAGCCTCTGAAGTCAAACCGATGCACCCAGATCAGTGCTTGGAGTCTCAGCGCAGCCTTGAAAGAGTCAAAATGGACAGCTTCTCAGATTGCTGAAGCCGGGTTCGTTTTTTCTTCAACAACTTCTCAGATATCACAATGGGAAGAAGTGTTGTTTCGCTATCTCGAGGAATCTGCGAATCCCGAGCAGTTGCGGGCTGGAGTTCAAAATCAATCTCTTGGAGCGCCTATGCTTGCCTTAGCAAGCCATTTTGGCCTTCGTGGACCTCGATCCTTGATCACGTCTTCCTGTAGCGCCTCACTTCAGGCCCTGGCTGTGGCGCTGTTTTGGATTCGTTCCAAAAAGGTCAAGCGTTGCCTCGTTGGAGCGACAGAACTTCACTCTAATTTAACTCGGGTGGGCTTTCAGTCGTTGAGACTGCTTTCACCCAAGATTTGTCGACCCTTTGACAAAAACAGAGGCGGTATTAATTTAGGTGAAGCCAGTGCTTTTTTGTGTTTGGAGGCAGATGATCGTGAGTTGCCAGCTTGGGGTTATCTGGCTGGCGCGGGGCTAAGCACCGACGCTTTTCATGCCACCTCCCCTGACCCGAGTGGTCAGGGCTCACGACGAGCTCTCGAAATGGCGCTGGCGAGTGCCCAAGTGAAGCCCGAACAAATCGGTTGGATCTATGCCCATGGCACCGGCTCTATTGCCAATGATGCCTCTGAGGCAAAGGCGGTTCAGCAGACTTTCCAGAACTCGAGCGCACCTCAACCCTGGCTGAGCGGGACAAAGGCCATCCATGGGCACACCTTGGCAGCCTCTGGCGCTCTCGAGTCGGTGCTGGGCCTGATGGCGATGAAGCGAAACGAGATTCTCGGCACTTTTATGTGTGAGGAGCCAGATCCGAGTCTTTCGGTTCGAATTGCCTTGGAAACAAAAACTCTGCCATCGAACGAATCTCTCAATTTTTTTATTAAAAATAGTTTAGGTTTTGGTGGAATTAACGCCTCCTCGTTTTTCAAAAATGGATCTTCTCAATGAAATTGCTCTCCACTCAGGAAATAATTTTGCCAGAGATAGATTTGAGTTTACGCGGAACCTCTCAGATCCTCGTTTCCGCCGAGCTACGGCGAATATGACCATGACAACTCTGTGTTGTGAACATCTTCTCAAGGCCCTCCCCGCACAGACTTCCAAACAAGATGTTTCGATGGTTCTGGCCACCCATTTTGGCGAGGTTGGATCGACTCTCGATTTTTTGAGGACGAGTCCGTCTAGTCCAACACTCTTTCAAAACAGCTTACATAACTCAACCCTCGGCTTTGCGTCAGTGACACTGGGTCTGACAAGTCCAGGAATGACTATCAGCTGTGATTCAGAGACTTATTCTTCCTCTCTACTCATGGCTGAAACTCTTTTGAACATGACTCCTTTGTCCTTGTCGTTTTTGTCGATTCCGTTCCAAAACCCTCGAAAATCTCTATATTGAAGTCCATCCCTACGTTGAAAAATTCCTCAACAAAGCCACTGGGTTTCTCTTTTCTAAAACCGAAGGTTTTGCAGGATGACAAACACCGAAGGTTTTGCAGGATGACAAACACCGAAGGTTTTGCAGGATGACAAACACCGAAGGTTTTGCAAGATGACAAACACCGAAGGTTTTGCATAATGACAAACACCGAAGGTTTTGCATAATGATAACGGACGAAGTTTCTTGATGTTTTCCTTCAAACGCTCTCCCCTTCTCATTCGAAAAATCAACACAAACAAAGCCGAAATCTATTTGACGTTTGACGATGGACCTGATGCTCAGTGCACGCCTGCCGTGCTGGATCTCCTCCGAGAAGAAGGTGCCTTGGGGACCTTTTTCGTCATCGGGGATCGGGCCCGGAAATATCCGGCACTTGTTGAGCGAATGATTCACGAAGGTCATAGCGTATTTTCCCACTCCATCGATCACCGCTATCGCCACTATTTTCGCAGCAGGGCCGGACTTAAAACGTGGCTGACTGAGTCTTTGAGAGACCTCGAAGCGCAAACAAAATCACAACAAAAAGTTTTTCGCCCACCAGCTGGAGTGTTAACCCCTCCTTTGATGAGCCTCTCCCAAGAACTAGGAATTCCGTTGATTCTATGGACTCATCGCTTTTATGACTCAACCCGTCCTTGGATTGAATCCGCGGCCCACAAAAGTGCCTTAAAAATTCGCCCTGGCGATATAGTCCTTCTTCATGACTCCCAAAAATCTCAAAATTGTTCTATTTTTTTAAAAACTCTTCGCTTTTATTTGCAAGATGTTAAAAAAAGGGGATTCCTTTTTCAAATTTAACGTTATCACTGGTTGAAACCGAGGTGCTTCATGCTCAAAATGCCGCTCATGCCGACTCCCCATAAGGAGACTTCAATGCTTCCCCAAGATGCTAAGTTGATGGCACAATTTGTGGCTATGGCGCCCTTTGTATTTCAAACAGCGGTGTGCCTTCGAGATTTCGGAATTCTTCAGCAGCTTTTGACTGCGCCTGATGGACTCACCATTTCTGAAATTCAAAATGATTGCACACTAGATCGGTCCAGCCTGAGCATTCTTTTAGATGCTGGCGAAAGTGCGGGTCTCGTCGCTGAGAAGGCAGAGATTTATCGTCTGACACAAGTTGGAGAGTTGATTGAGACCGACCCTATCACTCGAGTGAATATGAACTTTTCACAAGATGTTTGTTATCAAGGACTTTTCAATTTAAAAGAATCCTTGCAAACCAAGAAGCCCGTTGGACTCAAGGTTTTTGGCCCATGGGCGACTCTCTATGAGGGACTTTCCAGCCTTCCGGAAAAGGTCAAAAAGAGCTGGCTCGATTTTGATCATTTTTTCAGTGACGATTGCTTCCCTAGGGCACACTCAATTGTGGAGAAGGTGAATCCCCAGAAAATTTTAGATGTTGGTGGAAATACTGGAAAATTCGCATCACTTTGCGTTAAGAACAATTCCTCTGTTATGGTTACAATTGCTGATCATCCAGGACAAATTAATATGGCGCAAACCAGGCTGGCTCAAATTCCTGGATCTGACCGAATTAAATTTTATCCAACAGATCTTCTGGATCGATCACAATCTCTGCCCACGGGGCACGATGTCATTTGGATGAGTCAACTCCTGAGTTGCTTTGCTGAAGATGAAATCATTATGCTCTTGCAAAAAGCTAGAAAAGCTCTTGCTCCTGGGGGAAGCCTCTTTATCATGGAGACCTTCACAGATAACCAAAAATTTTCGGTGTCTCGCTTTTGTTTGGATATGACCTCTCTTTATTTTACCGCTATGGCTAATGGGAATAGTCGAATGTATCGAAGTCGACAATTTTACCCCTTGGTTAAGGCTGCTGAATTTAGAATTGTTGATGAATACCCCCATGTCAGACTCAATCACACAGTCATAAGATGCCAGATTTAGTTGCGTCTGGGTCCAAAGTTATAATATATCTTTAAAGAAGTGCGCGAGCATCAGAACGGTAAAGGAGCTTCATTTGAAAGTCTTAATTTCGGGTCAGGGCATTATCAGTTCGCTTGGGAATAGTCCCAAGGAAATGTTTAGTTCCTTGCTTGAAGGAAAGACAGCCGTGCGTTTGATTTCAGATTGGGATTCAATGAACGGACTGAATTGCCGTTTGGGAGCCCCGGCCTCTCCCTACGAAATATCTAGTTTACCTCGGACAGCTCGGCGCACAATGTCGCCGATGTCTGAAATGGCGGCTCTGGCAACTCATCAAGCTCTAAAGGAAGCCGGACTTGCAATACCAGATTTCAACTTTTCCAAGTCATTGCTAATTATGGGCTCGACCACTGGAAGTCCAATTGGAATGGAAGACTATTTTAGAAAATTGCAGCAAAATAACGGAGTTCAAGGTCAATCTGGAACCGCCTTTTTTAAGGTCATGAATCATTCAGTTGCTTCAAATGTTGCTGTGGCCCTAGGCTTCAATGGAGCTGTCATAGCCCCCTCGAGTGCCTGTGCCACATCGGCTCAGTCTGTGATTCTTGGTTGGGAACTGATCAAAACAGGACTCTATGATGTGGCCATTTGTGGCGGAGCCGACGAATTGCACTATTTGAGTGCTGCGGTCTTTGACAGTGTCTACGCCGCCTCTCGCGGATATCATGATTGCCCGACCTTAACCCCTCGTCCATTCGATAAAAGGCGGGATGGACTTGTTGTTTCTGAAGGGGCCTCGGTGGTTATTCTTGAAAGCGAGGCCCATCTGGCAAAGCGTGGCGGAAAAGCACTTGGTGAGTTTTGTGGTGGAGCGTATTTGTGTGAAAGCTCACATATGAGTCAGAGCAATGACCAACAAATGTCTAATGTGATGGAGCTGGCTTTACAGAAATCTGGAATCAAAAAATCTCAGATTGAATATATTAGCGCGCACGCGACCGGAACCCACCAGGGGGACGCCGCCGAAGCTCTTGCCATTTCCAATACTTTTGGTTCACAAGTCCCTGTGAGCAGCCTGAAGGGCCACCTAGGTCACTCCATGGCTGCCTGTGGATTGCAGGAGTTGATTGCAACACTGATGATGATGGATGAAGGTCAGCTCCTAAAGACTCGGAATCTTGAGGAAGTAGCACCCGATTGTGGTGGCGTGATGCACCTTCTTGAAAACCGAAAAATTAAAACAAACCTTTCGCTGAGCAATAATTTTGCTTTTGGCGGAATCAATACGAGCTTTATTGTGAAAGCAATCGAGTGATAACTTTTTTAAGTGGAGCTTTTGGTGACTGATTACAACCCGCAGATCGTAGCCATTGTGAATGGCATTCTCCAGCAAAAATTTGAAGTTCCTTTGGAAAAAATGAAGAGCGAGGCTCGACTCAAGGAAGATCTTAATTTGGATAGCCTTGATTTCGTTGATATGTTTATTCTTCTTGAACAAAAGCTTGGAAAAACGCCCCAAAATGTCGACTTTATGAAGATCACGACTCTCGGCGACATTTACCAAATGGTGATGGACCTTAATGCCGAAATCCAGAAAAACTGATTTCGGAGAGCGGTTTGAGATCCTTGGCCGTGAGCCACACCACTCTCAATTCAAGCGTTTTTGCTTGCTTATTTCCTTGCTTATCTGTTTGCTTAGTAGTGACTTCCAATAAAACATCTTCGCCAGAGCCAATAGGTGTTTTGACTCGAAATTTCTCAATTCGGTGAATAAGGAAAGCGCCAACCAAGTGCTGAGCAAAAAAGTGACTAATATCAATGATAGCCACTGCGGGCAAAATCGCCTTCTGCGGAAAATGTCCCGCGAAATAGGACAAAGTTGCTGGAATTCGAAGATCTATTTTAAGGGTTCCCTCTTGATTCTGATCAGAGTCTTGATGAATTACAAAAGCTTCAGAAAGTTCTTTTCCCAAATCAATCATTTTTTCAAAATACACCCACCGAGTCTATTATGTATATCCTAAATTATGATTGCATCACAGCGGCAGGAGATGGCGTCTTCAAACTTATGGAAGCCCTGAATTCCGGGAGAGATTGCTCAAAACCTGGCGCACCCATGGGAAGAATCTGCCAAATTGAGAACCTTGAGCGGTCCAAAGAGACTGCTCAAGTGAGTTTGAAAAGCTATTGACTAAACTTTGGAAAAATTTGGCATTAGGTTTCGAGAATGACATTCATGAACTTCTTCAGCAACAAACACCTAAGTCCCGAGTTGCCTTGGTTTTTTCTAGCACCAAGGGGGTGATTGAAGACACCATTTGGAAGGCGACAAAAAATAACATTCGCGAGCTTGAAGATCCTTTTCAATGTGTCATTGATGATTTCTGTGAAGAACATCCAAACTTTTCTTGGGAACCTCGATGCAATGTCAGCAATGCCTGTGCCTCGGCCCATGTCGCCTGTGAATATATCCAGACTCTATTTGCCCAAGATCGAGCAGATTTTGCAGTCCTCATCAGCGCAGACCTCGTGGGACCCTTTGTCACCAAAGGTTTTGCCTCTCTCAAAATTATTTCCCCAACTTCTAATCGCCCTTTTTCAGCGGACCGCGATGGTCTTCAGCTCGGTGAGGCTGCCTCCATGGTTCTGTTTGCTCGAAAGCGCCCATCAAGACCCGCTCCCATACGCCTCTCTCGAGTGGCCAGTCACACCGAAGGAACCTCGATCACTCGGCCGTCGATGAATGGCGATGGCCTTGTCAGCGCTCTCACTCAGCTCAGTTCACAGACCCAAGTCTCACCAGATTTGGTCATCGCCCATGGAACCGGAACTCACTTCAATGATCTGGCTGAAGAACTTGCCTTTCAGAACTTCTTAACAAATATTAGTCGCGAGAGAATCCCAATCACTAACACCAAGTGGTGCATTGGTCACACGCTCGGAGCCAGCGGGTCGATCGATCTGATTGCAGCCTGTGAAATATTGAGAACCCAGCGTGTTTTTCGTATTCAAAATACGCAAGTTGTCGACCCAAAATTTCGCATGAATTATCTGACCGCCAGGTCAGAGATTACAAATTCACCCTCACGAAATCAAAATGGTCAAAAGCAATTTCGTCAAATCTTGGTCACCTCCTTAGGTTTTGGTGGAGTGGATGCCTGAATACTTATCGATTGTTTGGAGCCTGAAACATGACCCTTTTGCTCAACCCCAATCTTAAAGCTGACCAGACCTCGTCGAAAACAATAGAGCGTTGGCACCAATTAGACGAAATTTCTTATTGTTTCTGCGAGGCTGTGAGCCAGTGGAATTATTGCTCTGAATTTCCTAGACCTGAGACGATCATTTTCTCAACCCCCGGAGCCTCTAATTTGTCTGATTTGGAATTTGTCGAGACAGGAGCTCTCAGTCCCGCCAAATTTGTCTATACTCTGCCAAATATTTGCGCTTCTGTTGTTCTGCAACTCCTCGCTTTTAAAGGGCAAGTTTTGTTCCTTCACCAGGGATCCACCACTGAGGAGTTTTCATTGTCTGAAGGTCGCGCGCGGGCGAAGGCGGGTCAAATTGTTTGGATCTTTTCTAGTCCACCTCTTTTGATAAATTCCACAGAGGGCCCCTTGAGGCGGGTCAGTTTTGAATGTATTAGACCGGACCAATAATCGTCGTTTTAGAGTGTTCAATCTAAATTTTTATCACTTTCGACGCCCTTCGACCTGAATCGCCAAGAATAATCGATATGAATCGCCAAGAATAAACCATCTAATTGTCCCAATTTGATTTATTTTTTTTGAACTCGCAAAAAAGAATTGCCAAGCGGCTATCATAGGTTTGTAATTTCCACCGTGGAAGATTATACAGAATGGCTACAAACTAACTCAAGAGGATCCTTTGCCCTAGGAAGCACTGACCGAGTTCCACGACGAAAATATCATTCCTTATTTACTCAACGTGGAATAATGAACAGTGAGCCCATAAATTGGATCTCTGAAGTTATAGAAACTTTTGAGCCTGGTTCATTAATCCAACTGATTGATGTTCAGATGGGGACCTCCCCGGCCCAGACAAAGCAGAAATACTTACACTCATTTTCGGCCTATCCTTTTCCAACCTGGGTCTACAAATTTGAATCAATGACACTCACTCGACAACTGGAGCTTTTGCCTTCCCACGAAGGAGTTCAAATTTCGTATAAACTTGAGTGGGATTCTCAAAAAACTCCTGTCGCAGACTTTGAAATGAGCCTGCGACCTCTCCTTCTGGCAAGACCTTGGCATCAACTTCATTGCGCAAATTTTTTCCTTGATGGAACTGTGACTTATTTGGGTCATAATAAATGGGGCTACAAACCCTACCCGAACCTTCCACGATTAGAATGGGAAGTTCTTGGGACCTCTGCCGAGTTTCATTCAAATCCTCAGTGGTATAAAAATATCAAATACTCGGAAGAGCTTGCCCGCGGGTATGATCATATTGAGGACGCTTTTGTCCCTGGCACTCTTAAAATAAAACTCAAGAATGGCGTTGCGGCTCAACTTCGTTTTTCGACGGAGTTTTTTTACGAGTCTCAAGTTCTAAAAAATTCAAAGAATGAATCTTTTAAGAATCAACTTGAAGATTCTGCAAGAAGTTACCGAATTCAACTCAATAATAAGTTGCCTGCAGTGGTTGCAGGATACCCTTGGTTTGAGGTATGGGCTCGAGATACAATGATTGCGCTTCCAGGCTTGGTCACTCCCAGCCAGAATTGGGATTGGGCCTCTGAGCTTCTTCCTCCCTGGGGTCAAGTTTTAACTCGTGGAAAGAAAATTTCTGGCCTGAACGAAACTGGAATCGATTCTCCTTTGTTATTTGTGAGAGCCCTCAGACTTATCGCAGAGAAAGCACCACTCACCTTCAAGAAGAAAATATTGGAAGAAAGCCTCCAATTTGCCAAAGAAATTGTCCATCAATTTTTCGAGGCAAAAGTACCTCAAGTAAAAGTCACTCCCCTTGGCCTTTGGGTTGAACCCAGTGAGAAACCCTCTGGCTGGATGGATGCGGTCATCGATGGACGCGGGATTACTCCTCGAAATGGCTATGCCATTGATCTCTGTGTTTTGTTTCTTGAAGCCGTCGATTTTGTATGCCGAGAGGATTCAACCTGCCCTGTTTCCTGGACCCAGTGGAAAGAAAAAGCCATTCAATCATTCGGAGAAGTTTTCTGGCTTAAAGACAAACGCTATTTCGCGGACACCAGCGATGGAAAAACCCAAGACTCGAGCCTTCGTCCGAATCAACTCTGGGCTTTGGCCTCAAAGCTTCCGCTCGCTGATTTGGATACCCGTGAAACTGCCCTCTCCAAAGTCACACAAAAACTTTGGACTCCAGTTGGAATGCGAACACTTTCCCCAGATTCCTCCGAGTATCGAGGTCGTTATATCGGGGATCAACGCACCCGAGATATGACTTATCATCAAGGAACTGTTTGGCCGTGGCTCCTTGGTATTTATGCCGATGCGGTTGCCGAGAGTCGAGGAAAGGCCTCGGTCGCCCCTGCCTTGGGGCCAAATTTAGTGAGAATGCGGAAGCATTTTCTGGAAGAGGCTTGTCTTTATCATATTTCTGAGATTTTTGATGGTGATTTTCCCCATGCTCCAAAAGGGGCCCCAGCCCAAGCCTGGAGTCTTTCTGAAATCCTGAGAATTTTAGATACCTACCCGGAGACTGCCAATGCAATCAAGCCCCCCACCTGACGGCTCAACAAATGTTGGGTCAAAGAATCACGATCCCCGCGTTTTGATGCTGGGCTGGGAATATCCACCCCATATCTCGGGTGGTCTAGGGACTGCCTGCGAAGGTTTGACAAAGAGTCTTTGTGATTTAAAAGTTAATATTGATTTCGTGGTTCCGAAATTATTTGGTGATGAGGCCGCTCGGCACATGAAGCTGTTTGAACCCTCTGGTTTTATTCGTCGAAAACAGGAAGAGCATTTAGAGTGCGTCACCACTTCCACAACAAGCTCCGTCACGACAGCGACCAAGATTCGTCGCACGTGGGAAGTTTCTTCTCATTTGCTTCCGTACCTGACTCCAGAAGAGTTTCTCGCTTGGAAGGAAGAGATTTCCCTCCTCAGTAAAACAGACCAGGAAGTCAAATGGCGAGAGTACTGGGAAAAAGTTTCCCTCCAGTCGGGCGCCGGCGATCACTATGGGACAGCCCTTTTTCGGGAGGTTGATAGCTATGCCCAAAGGGTTTCCTTGATTGTTCAAGATGATTCTCTGAAAGATTCCATCGATATTATTCATGCCCATGACTGGATGACCTTTCCAGCAGGTCTTATGTCTGCACAGCGCACCGGGCGGCCCTTGATTCTGCATGTTCATAGCATTGAGCATGATCGGAGCGGTGACGGGGGAAATCCCCATATTCTTCACATTGAAGGAGAAGGTCTTTCCAAGTGCCATCATATTATTGCGGTTAGTAATTACACAAAAAGCCAAATTCAAGAAAAATATAAAATCTCACCCCATAAAATTACGGTGGTGCACAACGGCGGCCCTGATAGTTTTCAACCACTGAGTGAGACATCAGCCACCAAACAAGAAAAAGGTCTTTACACAGTTCTGTTTTTAGGGCGAATGACCATGCAGAAAGGTCCAGATTATTTTGTTGAGGCCGCCCAGCAAGTTCTCACTCGAATCCCCAATGTGCTTTTTATTATGGCAGGAACAGGGGATATGCTTCCTCGAATGAAGAAGAGAGTCAAAGAGCTTAAACTTGAGGATCATTTTTCTTTTCCCGGATTTCTTAAAGGCCCCTCTGTCGACAAAGCCTTTGCCAATGCGGATCTTTATGTCATGCCTTCGGTTTCTGAACCCTTTGGACTAACTCCACTTGAATCTATACGCGCGGGCACCCCAGTGTTGATTTCAAAACAATCAGGCGTTTCTGAACTTTTGGCCCATGCCCTTAAAGCTGATTTTTGGGATGTGGCGGATATAGCCGATCAGATTATTGGCGCTCTTTTATACCCAGCCCTTCGGTCAGATATGATTCAGATGTCTCAAAAAGAAGCTGGGCAAATCACCTGGAAAAAGTCCGCCCAGAAAATTCTTGACCTCTATCAAAATCTACTGACAGCGGACTCCTAGTCCCCTATTCTACCAAGGAGGTAACACGATGCCATCCATTTGTTTCTATTTTCAGGTCCATCAGCCCTACAGGATAAAAAAATATCGCAATGATGATATAGGTGTTGATCATGACTATTTTGATGACAAAAATAATCGTGCGATTCTTCAAAAGGTGGCTCATAAGTGTTATATTCCGATGAATCGACTTCTCTTAGAGAAAATTCGGCAAACAGATGGTCGATTTAAGGTCAGTTTTTCAATCACTGGAACTGCCATTGAACAACTTGAAGAGTACTGTCCTGAGGCCTTGGCCTCCTTTGTCGAACTGGCAGAGACAGGCTCTGTCGAATTTTTGGCCGAGACCTATTACCATAGCTTGGCCTCTTTATATTCACCCTCTGAATTTAAACGCCAGGTGGAGATGCACACGGCAATGATTCAGAGATATTTTGGGCAGACTCCAACGATTTTTCGGAATACAGAGCTTGTCTACAACAATCAAATCGGAGATTTGGTTTCGGATTTGGGCTTTAAGGCCGTTTTAGCCGAGGGGGCTGATGATATTTTGACCTGGCGTAGTCCAAATTTTGTTTATCAGCATCCCCATAGAAATCTCAAAATTTTGACGAAAAACTACAAACTTTCTGACGATATTGCTTTTCGCTTTTCAAATCAACAATGGAACGAATGGCCACTCACAACAGAAAAATTTGCCCAATGGGTTCACCGAGTTAATGGAAATGGCGACGTGGTCAATTTATTTATGGACTACGAAACTTTTGGTGAGCATCAATGGGCTGACACTGGCATTTTGATTTTATGCGAGCATTGCCTGATCAGATATGGAGTCATTCAGATTGGTCTTTCCAAACTCCCTCTGAAGTTCTCAACTCAAAGCCGGCCATTGCGCCTTTGTCTTTTGAGCGAGTTGTTTCTTGGGCTGATATGGAGCGAGATTTAACGGCTTGGAATGGCAATCAAATGCAAAAAGCGGCCTTAGAAAGAGCTTATGCTATGAGCACCAAGGTCTTCGCCCGCCAGAATCCGCACCTGACAAGTGCCTGGAGAAAGCTGCTCACTTCTGATCATTTTTATTATATTTGCACCAAGTTTTTCTCTGACGGAGACGTCCACGCTTACTTTAGCCCATTTAAAAACCCCTATGAAGGCTTCATGAGTTACATGAACGTTTTGACGGACATCGAAAAGTCTGTTTTTCACGGAGGCCCTCACAGTTTAAAAAAAGGACAAATGTCATATGAGCACCACGTCCCCTAAAGCCGGATTTGTTTTTGAACTTTCTTGGGAAGTTTGTAATATGGTTGGCGGTATTCATACCGTCCTTGTGACCAAAGCCGGCGAAATGGCCAAGGCTTATGGAGATAACTATATTCTTATTGGCCCTAATGTCCCCCATCCTATTATAGATATGCCCGCCTTTAGGGACGAAGTTTGGAGTGAGCCTTTTTTGCATTCTCTTCAAGAATTGGGCAACATCGGCATTCTGGTTCGAATGGGGCGATGGCTTATTCCTGGGGAACCAAAGTGTTTACTCATCAGCTCACGCAGAATGGTTGAACATAAAGATAAAATCTTGGCCCAATATTGGGAAAAGTATCAACTCAATTCTCTTTTTGGGGCCTGGGATTATGTCGAGCCTGTTTTGTTTTCCCACGCAGGGAGCCTCGTGATTGAAAAGCTCTTCAGCAATCACTTGCTGCCAAATGCCACTCCAACTGTCGTTCAGGCCCATGAGTGGATGACAGGCTTAGCCCTGCTCGACCTGAAAGAGCATGCCCCTGAAATTGGAACTGTCTTTACGACCCATGCAACGATGTTAGGAAGAGCAGTCTCCTCCCAATCGACTGATCGAATTCTGAGCGACAAACTACAAGGTCAAGACACTGAGTTGCTGGCACAGCAAATTGATGTGGCTTCAAAGCACTCACTCGAAGGCCTTTGTGCTAAACACAGCGATGTCTTTACCACCGTCAGTCAAATCACCTCAGACGAGTGCGTCGCTGTGCATGGGCGAAGACCTGATCTTCTTTTGCTCAATGCCATTGGTGATGAAGTTCCGTCGCCAAAACTCATCGAACCGGAATATAAACGACGTGCTAAAGATCGCCTTTTACAAATCGCGAGTGAAGTCACTGGCTGTCACTATGATCGTGATCGTACAATTACTTTGATTACAAGCGGTCGCTATGAATATGTTAACAAAGGCATCGATGTTTATGTTCATGCTTTGAGTGCTCTTCAACAACGCCAAAATGAAATTGATGGAGGTCATAAAGGCGACACCAAAGGGGATGTCAGAGTCGTTGCCTTTGTTTCAGGCCCGCGGGACCATGGTCGGTATGTCGGGAGAACCTCAGCGCCAAGGATTTGCACCCATGAATTACCCAATGAGCAAAATGATTCAGTCATTCGTGACGCCCAGGCTCTAGGACTCACTAACGACCCCAACTCTCGGGTGCATTTAATTTTTATTCCAATTTACCTAGATGGGGAAGATCCGTCCCTTCCAGATCTTTATTACGATTTGTCGACGGGCGCTGATCTCTCGTGCTTTCCGTCATGGTATGAACCTTGGGGTTATACTCCTTTAGAGGCCGTGGCTCTCGGAGTCCCAACAATCACAACTGATCAGGCAGGTTTCGGACTCTGGGCCCAAGCTCTAGGTGACTGGAAAAAGACGGGAGTCAAAGTTCTGGATCGAACCAGATATCGCTTTCCCGAAACTGTGACCCAGCTCGCAGAAGAAATTCTCGCTTTCACTAAACTATCCTCTGAGGCTAGACAGGATCTCAGCAAAGCCGCAATTAAAACCAGCAATCATGCCCGCTGGAATGCATTTATTGAAAACTATATTCAAGCCCACAACCGCTCAATTGATAAAGCTCAAGCCAGATCCCAGGCTCCAGGATTTGACCGATTCCGATCCTTCAGTGGCGGCCATATGGAAATGCCGACGGAAACTTCTAATGCCAGAGCCCATATTCGCCACTTTGTGGTCAAGAGTCGTTATCATGAAACCCTCAAACAGCATCTTCGCATCAGTGATACCAATATTTGGTGGACCTGGCATCCAAAGACGATTCAGCTTTTTTCTCTTTGGGTTCCTAGTCTTTGGGAACAAACCAAAGGAGATCCTCTTCAATTTATTGAACGTGTTGACGATGCCATGTTATCGAAACTCACCACGGACCCCGAACTTAAGGTTTTGCTGGCTGATCTTCAGGAGGAATTTTCAAAAATAAGTCAACGCTCCCACGCTCCACAGATTGCTTATTTTTGTATGGAATATGGACTCTTTGATCCTCTGCGAATATACTCTGGGGGCCTAGGAATCCTCGCCGGGGATTATCTAAAAGTAGCGGCCGACACTCAAACTCCAATTGTCGCTTTTGGGCTTTTCTTTCGACTTGGATATTTTCGTCAGCGAATTTCGAATGATGGCCAACAAGAGGCTCTTTTTCATAGGGTCGATCTCAAGAATCTTCCTTTGAAAGCCTTTAGGGATGAAGACGGACATGCTCGTATCTTTGAAATTCCCTGTGAAGGAAAATCCTTGTTTTTTAGGGTTTGGAAGCTCTGTTTGGGCGGAGTCAATTTGTACCTTTTAGATACTGATGTCGCGGCCAACCCGCCAGAATGGCGTCTGGTCTCGGACCGCTTGTATCCGAGCGATCCTGAGCGACGGGTTCTTCAAGAGTGGGTTCTTAGCATGGGTGGCCTTGAGCTCATCAAGACGCTGAATATTGAACCCCATGTTTACCATATGAATGAAGGTCACACAGCTTTTGTGATAATTGGACGAACAGTCGAACTGATGAAAAAGTACAATCTGACCTATGAAGAAGCTTTGATGTATGTCCGACACTCAACTATTTTTACAACCCATACACCTGTTCCAGCGGGTCACGATCAATTTCCTGAACATATCGTTTCAAAAGTTCTTGTGCCGTACCTTAAGAAAAACGATTTTGACGATACCTTGATCAGTCAGACCTTTGCTCTTGGAAAAAGTCTTGATATGGGACCCAGCAATTTATTTAGTATGACGGGGCTTGCTCTGCGCGGAAGCCATTTTGTCAATGGTGTTTCGCGAATTCATGGATACGTGTCGCAAAAAATGTTCAGCGGTATTTTCCCGGAGCTAAAAACCACTGAAGTCCCTGTGACCTCTGTGACAAACGGAGTTCACTTACGAACTTGGGTTGCGCCTGATTGGCAGAATCTCTTTTTTCAAGAGATGGGCGATGACTGGTACAACCAGGTTCGGAATGAACATTACTGGGATAAATTTAGGTACCTGCCGGATGAAAAAGTTTGGCAAGTGAAAAAGCAACTCAAGGGTCAACTGGTTGATTGGATTGGAAATTATATACGCCGAAGTTCTTCAGGATGGACAAACCTTTCGGCCGGAACTTGCCGTTCTTGGAAGTCTGACTGAAAACACGCTGATCATCACCCATGCCAAGCGAATGACGCCTTATAAACGAGCCGAACTTTTATTTAGTAATCAAGAACGCTTGAAGAAAATCGTCAATGGTCCCCAGTCCGTCCTTTTTATTTATGCAGGCAAATCTCATCCTTCTGATGGCATGGGACGAGATCTCATACATAGAATCAATAGTATTGCCAGGTCCCCGGATTTCATTGGTAAAGTCCTTTTTATTGATAATTATGATCTCGCCTTTGCAAGAACTCTGATTGCAGGTTCGGATATTTGGATCAACACTCCAGTTCGTCCACTCGAGGCTTGTGGGACTTCTGGGATGAAAGCGGGAATTAATGGGACCATTAATTTGGCAGTGGCTGATGGATGGTGGCCCGAGTATTTCAATGAAAAAAAATGGTTGGATGATCGGAAGTCCGAGTGACACCTACCACGAAGAAATGCAAAACCTTCTCGATGCCAACTCCGTTTATCACCTTCTTGAAAGTGAAGTCATTCCTTCCTTTTCAGATCGTGACCCTGCCGGAATTCCACGAGCCTGGGTTGAAAGATTGAAAGAATCAATTGCAAGCCTTATCCCCAAAGTTAGCGGTGAACGCATGATTGAGGATTATCAGAAAATTCTTTATAATCCCGCTATTAGGTATGCCAGAAGCCTCAAGGGAGACGGCAGTTTCCTGCCTCTGAAAAAGCATTTGGATTCTAGAGAGTCCGTGCAAGCCAAATGGTCTCAAGTCGCGTTTACGGATATTCAACTCAAAGGTCACAAACCTGGTCAGTTTATGATTGGTGATACTCTCGAAATTGAGGTTTCGCTCAGTCATGTCGGCCTACCTTTTCATTTATTAGATGTTCAAGTGATCCTAAATCCTGCAAGTCGAGATGATTATGGTCGGCGCGAAAGTCTCAATTATCCGCTGACTCCCGACAAAGGAACCGCTGATGGCCATAGCCTATGGAAGGGATCCATTGTCCTGACAGGCCTTGGGGATCACACCTTGGGTGTTCGAGTTCAGCCAAAAGGGGCCGAGAGTATTCGCTCGATTGATATGAATGTCAACCTCACGAAATGGCTGTAGGCTCGCAGACATATCTCAGCCCTGCATGGCTGAAAAACAAGACTGGGAAAAATCTATGACAGGCCCTTAATATTTTTGAGGGCTCTGAATTTAAACTCTTCTCTATTAAAGTGCTGAACCTCTTCTGGCTTGATATTCCAAATATCTCTCGCGTATTCATTAATTGTACGATCGCTCGAAAATTTCCCCATGCCAGCAACATTTAAAATAGACTTCTCGGCCCAAGCGCTCGGCTTTAGGTAAAGCTTATCAACTTCTTCCTGAACAGCTATGTATGAGGCATAGTCCGCCAGCAAACAATAATGATCCTGACTCAGAAGATCCTCAACGATCGGCCGAAAAAGCTCCTGATCTCCTCTGGAAAAAACCCCTGACGAATCATATCAAGGGCCCTCGAAGTTCAGAATTTTGTTGATAGAACTCATAGGGCCGGTAACCAGATCTTTTCAGATTGCCGACTTCTTGGGCGTTCATTCCAAAAATAAAGATATTCTCCCGACCCACTTCTTCCATGATCTCTATATTGGCCCCATCCAAAGTGCCTATGGTGAGAGCTCCATTGAGGGCGTACTTCATATTGCCGGTCCCCGACGCTTCGGTCCCAGCAGTTGAAATCTGCTCAGATAAATCAGACGCTGGAAAGATCAGCTCGGCTAGCGATACATTGTAATTAGCCAAAAAAACGACTTTCAGAAGGCTCTGGACTTCAGAATCATTATTTATCACTTCTCCAATACCGCTGATTAATCGAATAATCCGTTTGGCGCTAAAATAAGACGGAGCCGCCTTGCCGCTAAATATGATTGTCCGAGGCGCCCAGACTCCTTTTGGATTAGCTTTAATCCGCTGATATCGGGTGATCGCATGAATGGCCGCTAGCAATTGTCTTTTATATTCATGAATTCGCTTTGTTTGACAATCGAACATTGAATCTGGCGAAACTTCGACCTTGTTGTTTTTTAGAATATGGGCCGCCAGAGCCTCTTTGTTGGCCCGCTTAACGTCGATCCAATCCTTCTGAAACGATTTATCCTTAGCAAAATCTCTGAGACGCCTCAGTTGATCCAAATCTGTCACCCAGTCAGAGCCAATCTTGGAGGAAATTAATTCTGACAAAAGATTGTTTGAATGTCTCAGCCACCGACGCTGGGTAATTCCGTTGGTCTTATTGCTAAATTTCTCTGGCCACAGTTCAAAAAAATCACGAAAAAGCTCATTCTTAAGAATCTCACTGTGTAAGGCCGAAACTCCGTTGATCGAATGACTCCCAATAATAGCAAGGTGAGCCATGCGCACGGTCCTCTCACCCTCTTCTCCAATAATTGACATCCGTCTGGCACGGTCATGATCTCCTGGATAACGAGTGGCAAGTTCGTTCAGAAAATCAAAATTAATTTTATAAATAATCTGTAAATGACGTGGGAGAATACTTGCCATCATAGACACCGGCCATTTTTCAAGGGCCTCTGACATAATTGTATGATTCGTATAGGCAACTGTGGCTCTTGTGATGCTCCAGGCCTCATCCCAACCAAGCCGATGCTCATCAAGAAGAATTCTCATCAGCTCAGGAATAACCAAGGTGGGATGAGTGTCATTAAGCTGAATTGCAACTTTATCCGGAAGCTCCTTCAAATTATTATGTTTCTTTAAAAAACGGTTAAGAATATCCCGCAAAGTTGCGGCACAAAGAAAATATTCCTGCCGTAATCTTAATTCTCGACCCTCAGCCTTGTGGTCTGCTGGGTAAAGGACCTTTGAGATATTCTCGCTTTTCATCTTCGATTCGACCGCTCCAATATAATTTCCTTGATTGAAGAATCCCAGCTCAAATTCTCGGGTGGCTTTCGCGCTCCATAAACGTAAAGTATTTACTGTTTCATTCTCATAGCCTGAAATAGGAATATCATAGGCCAACGCCATAACATCTCGGGTGTCCACCCAGGCAAATCGTTGCTGACCTTTTTCATCAACATACTCAGTTGTTCGGCCATCAAACTGAATGCGATGGAGATGATCCTGACGAACATACTCCCATGGATAAGTGTATCTTAACCAGGAGTCGGTCATTTCAGACTGCCCGCCATCAACAATTCTTTGATAAAACATCCCATACTCATACCTAATTCCGTATCCAAATGCCGGGAGTTTCATTGTCGCCATAGAGTCTAAAAAGCAGGCTGCCAATCGCCCAAGCCCCCCGTTTCCGAGTCCGGCATCCCACTCGAGTTCCAAGATTTTTCTAGATCGATGCCCATCCCAGCAAGGGCCGCCTTCCACTCCTCCCGCAAACCTAAATTCATTAAATTATTTTGAAGAAACCGACCCACTAAGAATTCCATAGAGAGATAATAAACTCTCTTAGAATCCTTTCGATAATATGACTGTTGAGTGTCCAACCAGCCTTCAATCAGCAAATCCCGAACTGAATAAGCGAGAGCATTGTATAAATCCACCGGCGAAGCAGAATATTTGTCTTTAACCAACGTGTCTTGAAGGTGATGAAGGAAAGATCGCTGCAAATCCTCAATGATCGAACTTGGCGGCGGTGCTGAATGAGTGGATTCTATCATTTTAAGTCCTTATGTCCTTATGTCCCATAATCGCCCTGCCCTGATCGCATCCAGCTCCAGGATGGCTTTTTCATAAGTCTAACGACATTGGGCGGCGACAGCAAGAGACAGGTCTAGCAAAATCCTTTAGACAACCACTCAAACTAAGGCTAGCATTTAAATCAAGTCCTAAATCCAGTCAGCGACACAACCACACGGAGAGTCTCATGATAACAACTGATTTCGAAATTACGAAGGAAACAATTGCCGCTCGAGCCTATGAACTTTATATCAATGGTGGCTGCCAAGACGGCCAAGCCGAGCAACACTGGCTCCAAGCTGAAGCCGAACTTAAGAATGCTTGCCAAGCGACTACACAGGCCATCGTCAAAAGACCAACAAGTCAAATCATGCCAACAGCAAAGAAAAAGGCTGCACCAGCTGGTAAGACACAAGTCGCGACTCAGTAATAGGGTCCTCGTCTAACAAAACAGCGCACTCAATGACCTGAGATAAGGTTCTTAGAAAATGAAATTGACCTTGGTCGACCAAATTGAAAGGGTTCAAGCATTTATTCGCGTTGAATACTCTTTGATCCTCTGGGTCAGCTGGATTGCTGGTTTAGTTTTCTATAAGCTTTATCTCAAACAGATTTCAGAAAAACGGCACGACAGTCAGAAGATTCGATTTCGTAACACTGCCGTTTTCCTCCTGGCTGGAACTGTCCTGATCGTTCTTGATTGGATCCTCGAAATTTATTCTGGCTTTGAGTTCCTGAACACCTCATTTGTCACAAAGGCCTATTCACTCTTTCTTGTCGTGACCCTCACACTCATGACCATCGCCTTTGTTAGACTGGCGCAGATTTATGCCTACCTCTACTTGTTCTTTATGAATATGAAAGTTGGAGTCCCTCGGTTATTGGCGAATATTTTTACTTTTGGGTTTTCGCTTATTGTTCTGATTTATTTACTTTCAGAAATTTTTTCGGTGAACCTCCCAACAATGATTGCGACCTCTGCTGTTTTTTCAATCGTGCTGGGGCTTGCCCTTCAAGACACTCTTGGGAACTTATTCTCCGGAGTCGCTATTCAGATTGGAAATCCCTTTTCCATTGGAGATTGGGTTGAAATTCAAAATGGCTCAAATCGTTGGGCTGGCCAAATACAAGAAATAACCTGGCGAGCCACTTTTATACTCACTTTTTCTAATGAATGGATTATGTTACCCAACAAAGTCGTCGCTCAAAGTCAGATCCTAATTTACTCAAATAATGTCAAAGCAGTCAGACACTCTCAAACTTTTCGCTTTGATTATGGGGTCGATACTGAGCACATAAAGGAGTTACTTCAGGGCATCATGATAAAGATCCCTGACCTCGTCGCTGACCCTGCCCCACGCGCCCTGATAACTGAAACTGCAGAATCTTGGGTGACCATAAAGGTTTTCTATTCCGTTGAGGACTTTTCTAGAAAGTATTCCATCGGAGATCGAGTGATGACGGAAATATTGGCCGCCCTTAAACAAGAAAGAATCTCCCTCGCCACGCCAAAAATCACTTACTTGACGAATGGATCGGAAAAAACACCAGAGCCCGTTTGCTAGAACTGACAATTGTTTGATGAAAATTATTTCGATCGGCACTCGCTGATTTTATCAATTTTGTAAGTGCCGGACTCTCCTGTCGAATGATCATAATGTGAACCATAGCTGCTATTTACCGTGACATAATAATCAATAACAAAAAAAAATTGTGAAATGAAATTTTCCTCGTACACTCCAGTATCAATACTTATGTGTTCTTTTACAGACGAGATCTCTTCTGCGGCTCCTAGAGAAATTGCGCACTTTTCTATCAATGCTTTTTCGATTAAAGCTCGATGACGAGGTTCAAGTTTTGCCGATTCGAACTCAGCAAATGCCTTTAAATTCAACATAAGGCCGACCAAAAGAAAAATAATTTTCATAGATACCTCCATCCCCTGACAAATGTTGTTGGGCGAACTTCCGCACTCAAACAGCTGCAGTTCTTCAAGGTCCTATCAGAGCAGAAATCATTCCAATACAAAATACGATTTGATTTGATGTGAGGAGCGCTAACCGCCTAAGATACCTCGATAGGTGGCACTTAGGGTCACTGCCAAAAAGTTTGACACAAAAAGTTTGACAGTGAAGAGGGTCTTTCTGGAATTTGTGGGGATGCGGGTTTACTTTGAGTGGAGTTTATCTATCAATCTGAATATCTGCCCGTCGAAGGCAGGCCAGTTAAAGTTACATTTACATTAATATTAATATTTTGCTTATCATGCTCTTTGTCATGCATTTTGCCGTTGACGACTTTTTTTATTTCACCAGACGGCCCCTGATTTACTAAAAAGATGAAAATGCGGTGGTCCCGGCTCCTGTCGTTGATCGCCACACCAGGGGCCGTTTTAGCAATTTGTACGCAATCTATTTATCTCGTCCAAATGCTATTTCACTTCGCAAAAACCTAAAAAATGCACTCCAAAAACTCATGTTATACTCCCTCTGAAATTTCAACCACCAGAAAGGAATCAACCATGACTCAAAAATTTAACTCCACCGAAGTGGCTCAAGCGCCTCAATCACTTCAATCTGTCTGTGAAAATTTGTCCAAGCTCAAAAACGAAGAGCTCCATTGCGAACTTAAAAACCGAGTGGCCGAAGAGCGCAAGCTGACCCATCAAGTATTGCAAATTATTCTCGAGATCGATCTGCGAAAGCTCTACCTTCCCATGGCCTGCTCCAGTTTGTTTGATTACTTGGTTAGGGAGATCGGCTACACTCCGGCCAGTGCCCAGCGGCGAATCGATGCCGCGCGAATGATGCAGCAAGTGCCAGAGCTTGGAAACAAGATCGAAAATGGGACCTTGAAGTTAACCCAAGTTTCTCAGGTTCAGCAGGTCCTCAGACTTGCCAAGAAAGAAAACAAGACTCAGCTTTTGCCAAGTGAAAAAAGTGACCTTCTTGCAAGGCTCGAGAATAAGACCGGGCCAGAGAGTGAATTGATATTGGCCAAGGAATTTAACCTATCACCGCAGACTCAGTTCAAGCAGAAAATTCAGAAAGATGAATCTGTCAGAATTGAATTGACCTTAAGCAAAGAGCAAATGGAAATTCTAGATCGAGCGAAGGAGCTGTTATCCCACGCCCTGCCTGGGGCCACATTTGCTGAGGTGATTACAAGTCTTGCTCAGCGCTATGTCAAACAGCGAACCGGAGTCAATACTTCCGTCAAAAGCACAAGTCACCGTCCCCCAGCACGGAGTCAAATTCCGCAGCGGAAGTCAAAGGCACTCAGAATATCTCTGGGAAACCGATTCCATCCTCGGTCAAAAAATCATTTTGAGTCCGAATCTTGGGTGTCAATTTAAGGATTCGAGGACTGGAAAGATTTGCGGGTCAAAACATTTTCTCCAGGTTGACCATATCAAGCCTCGGTTTGCCGGCGGCGGGAATGAGTCCTTCAATTTAAGGCCGATGTGTTCATCGCACAACAAATTTCGTTACACAGCCGGATGTTGATTCCATCATCTGATTCTTTTTGCTTGGACGCTCACGACGAGCGTCCAACGGCGGGTTTCAGGGCCGGCCAAGAGGCCCTGAGTCATGGATGACCGCCTATTTTTAAGGGGTTTCCTGGCTAACATCTAGCAGGGTTATCCACAAAATCCCCACTCTTTCTAGAAAGATCCCAGTGAAGAACTCTAAAAATTCCAAGCAACTCTCAGCTCTGGCGCATTCGGATTTGGAAGCAAAAACACCTTGGGTCCGCTATCCTCGACTGGGGTCGCTCCAGTCCAAGCATCAACTATTTCCCAGACGTGAAATCCAATTAAAACCCCAAGACCAGCCAAGGCCAATCCGGTATCTGAGCACTCAGTTTTCTCGACCCCGTAAATATCAGTTTTCTTACTGCAGGTCGAGGCCGCAGCACTTAACATCACAAGGCCAAGGCTCTCGGTGGCCGTGAAAATCCAACCTTTATCCGCCCAACGTCCTTGAACAGCATGACCGATCCCAAAGCCAATTGTCGAAGCCAATATACCACCCGTAATATAGGGGCCTGTTGAAACGGGAACCTTGTTTGTTGTATCAGAAACATCCTCATCTGCTTGAGCCTGGATACAAATTGCCAGACATAAACAAGTCATAACCAAGAACTTACAAAATCCCATAATTCCTCCTAATTCATTTCCCAATTTCATTTCCCAATTTCATTTCCCAATTCATTTCAATTGTGGCAACGAAACAAATCGCCAAACCGCAATGATCACTCTCTATAAAGAGTTATTCCGACTCGCGCAAGTAGTTTATCCCCATGGAAAATTTTGCCCTCAATCACTTTAAGAGGTCCAAAGTCGTGAGTACATATCGCCTCAACATCAAGTTCATCCCCTTGCTTGAGTGAAGCCATTGGAACGAAAAAATCCGAATTCTTCACTTCAACCAAAAATACCTTAGTCCCCTGGTCCACAGGGGCTATTCCCAAAATGTCATTCACAGCCACCGTGAACCCGTAGGTTTGGGCCACCCACTCAATGCAGGCAGACTCACGCACCAGACCACCCTGAGAGCAGTAGTTTTTTCCCAAATCAACGACCACGCGCCCTTTGCCCCGCCGAAGCGCTGATTCGATGATTGAATCAATCCAGACCGCAGGCCCTCTGTGAGGCAAATAGCCCCTCAGATGCTCAACCCGGATTGGAAATTCCCACGATCTATGTCGCAAAACACTCTTCCCTGCCACCGCACGATCAAATTTTTTATTCGGGTTAACAGGAATCTCTCCAAAAACAATGTTTCCCGACGAAACGTTCAAACCAAATTCTTCCTGAACAAGGGCTTTAATCTTCGCAGGCTCCACGCTCGCCTCACATAACAGCCCGAGCTCTTCCCCGAGTCTCTCATCATAGAGCGCCACAGCCAAGCAGGGGGTTTCTAGGCGAGCAGCCAGCCTGGTTTCGATCATTTCTAGAGAATACTTGACCCCTCCGCGATTAATTACGAGATCCGATCGTCCCAAAAAACTGAAACGTCTTTGACCCTCAACAAATTTAACAGAAACGTGATCTCTCAGAAGAAATTCTTTGAAGGCATTAATCTCTCCATTTTCATAAACGGCGAGGCAAAGATTTGGACTCGAAAACAACAGTCCCTCTTTATCCCCTTCGATCAAGCCCTCTTGACTATCGACCAAAACTCCACGCAACGCAGACCCGACATCCCCATCCTCCATCGGTAAAACACCGGGCGGCAGGTGGGTGATACCTGGAGAAGCCTCCGTGGCTCCGTAGCCAATGCTCGGAGCTTCAATATTCAGCTCTTTTTGCAGTCGCTGCCAAAGATTCCTTGTGACCAAGGCCCCGCCAACGATAGCCGAATAGGACTGGGCAGGAAACTTGTTTTGCTCTTTAAGTACTTTTATTAAATCAACAAAGTGGGTGGGCGTACCTAAGGTCAGCGTGCCTGAATCTAGAGTCTCAAACCAATGATGATGAGCCTTCCTTGAGTAGGGACCCTCCAAAAAATCAACCTTGAGATCGTACAAAATGGCCTGCAAATACCCCAGAACCAAACCAAAGGAATGAGTCGGCTGGGGATAAACAAAAATTCTTGTAATTCGTGAAACATCAAAAAGCTCTCGAATGGATTCTAATGAACTCGTGACGTTCTTTCGAGAGTAAAAAACTAATCGGGGTGATCCTGATTGAGTGCCCGAAGTGAACACCCCTAAAACAGCATCCGCAATTTCTGAATGGGCCACGTCTCGCTTTTGTCTAGCGGAGAGTCCTTCCTGAGGAGGCTTATTCGGGAGAGTGCATCCAGACCAATCCCCTTGAAAGTCTAACTCTGAAGAACTCCGATCATTGAAAAGTTCTAAAAAACCAAAATCCTTCAGATGCGGAGGAACGACAATCAATAACTCGTTCTTTGCCCAGGTTTTCCGCAACAGCTCTACCAATTCCAGACCATGAAAACCTCTCCAGAGATGAATCATATTTTAGCGTTTTCTCTGATTCCATTAGGCTCTAGAGCCCGGCCCTTCAACGCCGCCGTGAGGCTCACAATCTCGCGACCCAAACTGCGGTCTCCATCCAAAAAAGCGACATGAGTTCGAACAAGTTGGTAAATCTCCTGAGATTCCTGACCTTGCAAGCGAATCTCTTTCAAGTCGAGAGCTTGAGCCAAACAAACAAATTGCATTGACAAAATTTTGTAAACACCCTCGAGCATATCCAAACAAGACATCGCGGCACTCATCCCTAAACTCACTTTGTCTTGATTATGAGATTCTGATGAGCGAGAGAAAATTCCGCTCGGGATAGCTCGCTGAATCACTTCAGAGGTCAAGGCTCCAACGGTCTGGTGCACACCCTTCAAACCATGATGAAGATGCTGATCGCCAGGCTTTATCCCATTCCGATTAATTAGATTCGCTGGCAACCCTCGACTGAACTTCTCGCTCACGATCATCAAGACCTGGCGATCGACCAAATCTGCGATATGAGCTAAATTAATTTTCGTAAAATCCATGGCCTGACAGAGATATCCGCCATAAAAATTACCGCCCATTTCCAGACGACCCTCAATATCAACAACCGGGTTATCTGTGACACTATTGATCTCATGCTCAAGACTCACCCAGGACTGTTCTAAATTTTCGATGATTGGTCCCAAAATCTGAGGCACACATCTGAGTGAATAGGGATCCTGAATAAACTCTGAGGTGAAGTCTTCATTGACTTTAATATCCTGTCCCCGCGGTGGACTGTATTTTTCGGCCTGAAGAAGAGCCCGAATCATAGAAGCGGCTTTCTTTTGACCGGGATTCGTTTTGGCGACTTCATTAATAAAAACTCCAAACGCCTCAAGACGCCCACCCAACAAAAGACATTGCCAAGCCGTCGCAATTTGACTGAGTTCAATAATTGATTCCATCAAAGTCAGAGTGTAGTGCATAACGCCTGCCATTGTCGAAGTTCCATTGACGATCGCAAGCCCCTCTTTGGCTTTCAGCTTGTAACGACCAAGATTGAGCTTTTCTAGAACACTGCCAGTTGAGTGCAAAGCTCCCTGGTAGAAGGCCTCCCCATGGCCCTGAATGGTTTGACCCAAATAGGCTAAAGGAACCAAATCCCCACTCGCTCCCAAAGATCCTTCACAGGGAACACTTGGCAAGATATCATGCTCAAGCAGCAAGATCATTCTTTCAATAAGCTCAGGACTCACTCCAGAATAGCCCTGACAAAGTGAGTTGAGACGAATTAAAAACATGGCTCGAGCAGCCTCGACTGGAATTGTCTTTCCCAGACCACAACTCAGATACTCGATCAAATTCACCTGAAGTCGGTCCGCGTCTTCGCGCTGCACGTAGCGGGTGCAGCTTTCTCCAAATCCCGTTGTGACGCCATAAATTGGCACACCCTGATCAATCAATTGCTGAATTGTCTGAAAGGAGTTTTCAATCTGGCTCCAAAGCCTTTTTTCAATTTGAATTTTATCAATCGACTTCCGGTGAAAAACAAACTCCGAGAGGTCTTTCACACTCAGGTGACCGTTGAGAATAAACTGACTCTTGATACTATTTTTTGTTTCTGTCATTCCTCATTTTCCTCGGGCCGCGAAATTTATACCGACACTTAACAGACTTCTATCAAATTCTCTTGTCACATAATGTTAGAAATACCAGAGGAATTGGTCTTGACGTGGTTCAAATCTAACCCATACGATTTAGCTTCACAATTATTTGAAAGGACGTTCTTTATGCTCAAGAAAGTTAGTTGCATCCTGCTGTCTGCTGCAGTTATCACGATGGGTTGTTCGACCCACTCTGCTAAGGTTAATTATGCTGAGTTCAAATCAGATATTAACATCAAGGCTGGACCCTGGGATGGCCAGGAACTTGGCTCTGTCTCTGGGTCACAGGGTGGCTTCATCTGGAGTGACTGTACCGACAGTGCTCGAGGTGCTATTGAAAAAATGATTGCTGAAACCAAAGAAATGGGCGGCAATGCAGTTGGGAATATCAGATGGCGTGCCCGAGGTACCTCTGAAGCTAGCTGTAAGAAAGGATGGGGCTGGTTTGGTCTACCGGTGTTCGTGTTGACTCCTCTGTTTATGAGTTCTGCTGTTGACGGACTTGCTTATAAAATTGCACCAGCTGGCGCAAAAAAACTTGGCTTGCTGATGCTTCCAACCAACGAAATGGAAAAAGCCGCATTTATCGACACAGTCATCAGTCTATAAGTATCATATTTCTACCTGAGGCCTCTCTCAAAGGGCCTTTAGAAAGGGGTCTCTAAAGAGGCTCCTCATGGTTTAACGCTTTTCTCGAGGCGCCTAATTAGTCAGCAAGTTTGAATTTTTTTCGACTTGGCACTTGAGCAAATATCAAATTCAGCCTACAAAGCCAACCTGACTTAGCACCCATCCCCGACCTGACCCTTATGCTTCATTGGCATAGATTGTGGAGTTAAGTTGGCTTGAGGACGGGATTTCTAAAATTGAGCTAAGCTAAGTTAAGCTGAGCTAAGAAAGGGAGACCTATGAACCCATTAAAAACTGCTAAACCATTTTCTCTGCGCACAATCTCACTCTCTCTCTTGACCTATCTTGCCGCCTCCCTATTTGCTTCTGTTGCGTTGACTTCAATTTGGGGTAGTAAGTGATGCCTAGCCAGGATTCAGGATCTGCTCCTCTTTTTCATACACTCACAGTTGATGATCTTGTTCTTCAAGTGAGCCTTGGCTGCCTCGAAGAAGAGCGTCAAATCCCTCAAGATGTTCGCATCAGCCTGGAATTTCGCTTTATTGAAACTCCTCCTGAAGGCTTTTATTCTGACCGCCTCAGTGACACTCTCTGCTATGCGGAGATTTGCGAAGCTGTTTCGCAGCACATACAAAAAAAATCCTATCATTTGATTGAAAAGATCGCCGCCGACACGTATTCGATTGCCAAAGCTTTTGCTCAAGGAAAAGCCTTGGTCGCGTTAAGAGTTCACAAGGTGAATCCCCCGGTTCCAAATCTGCGGGGGAGGCACAACTTATAGGTGCGGAGACTTCTAAATTGAAATGTTATATTGGGCTAGGATCAAATCTTGGCGACCGGAAAAAGAATATACAATTGGCCGCGAGTCGCTTGGCAAATCTCGTCGCTAGCTCTTTGCCTTCTTTTCAAAATGCCCTTCGCGCCTCTCCCCTTTTTGAATCCAAAGCCCTCGTTCCCCAAGGGGCTCCTTCTGAATGGAGTCTGCCTTTTCTCAATGCTGTTCTTGAAATTGACTGGAGTGGAACCCCCAGGGATCTTCTGAGGGCCCTTCAAACCATCGAGCAACAAATCGGTCGAACACCAGGTCCCCGCTGGTCCCCTCGAATTATTGACCTCGATTTACTTGTTTTTGGAAATGCCCAGTTCAGTGAGCCTGATCTTCAAATTCCTCATCCTGAAATGAGCCACCGTCGTTTTGTCTTAGATCCTTTGAAACATTTGGCTCCAACACTCACTCCACCCGGATGGAAACAAACAGTTTTGGCCCGATCTCGAGAACTCAAAGATTCTCACCCTTTGTGGATGGGAATTCTTAATCTCACTCCTGATTCCTTCTCCGACGGAGGCGAGTTATTAAACGAATCTCTTTTAGAGAAAAAAATCTCCTTCTGGCTAGAAAACGATGTTTCGATTCTCGATCTCGGTGCCGAGTCAACCAGACCCGGCGCCACGGCAATCACTCAAACTGAGGAAGAGCGGCGCCTCAGTCCCGCCCTGAAAATTCTAAAACACAAACTAGCTCTTGGTTCGGTCGCAAACATTGAAAACCCATTTCGCCCCTGGATCAGTGTTGATACCCGTTCTCCAATAACCGGCGCTAAAGCTCTTGAATTCGGAGTTGATATAATCAACGATGTGAGTGGCCTCGCTGACTCCGCTTGGTTTCCTCTCTTGAAGGCCTCCACTTGCCAATATGTCCTGATGCATAGTTTATCGGTCCCTGCGAATCCCAACCAGGTCCTCCGCGAAGATCAGGACCCAGTGGATCAAGTTAAATCCTGGGCCCAGTTAAAACTTCAAGAACTGACGACACATGGAATCTCTTTGGATCGAATTATTTTTGACCCTGGAGTGGGTTTCGGAAAAACTCCTGCGCAGTCCTTGATGCTATTACAACGAATGAATGAATTCTTGGATCTTCCGGTTCGTTTGATGATCGGAGCTTCAAGGAAATCATTTATGTCCCTTTGGAGTCAAGGACGACCTCAAGAACGAGATTCATTCAGTCTTGGAGTTTCTCTGCAACTAGCGCAGCGCGGTTGCGATATCTTAAGAGTGCATGAAGCTATTCAGCACAAGCAAGCCTTTCGAGCATTCAAGGAGGTTCAATCTTGAAAAAACAGGTCCAACTTCAGGCCATTAAAACAGACCTTTTCACGCCAGGACAGAATCTAGCAGCCTTTATTCAAAAACAGATTCCGCAAGATCTGGTTCAAGAACGTATGGTCCTGGCCGTGACCTCTAAAATCGTCAGCCTTGCTGAGAATCGCTTGGTTCCACGTCAGGGGATTGACAAAACAAAACTCGTTCAAAATGAAGCTGATGTTTACCTCGGCGAAATTGGTTACGGTTGCCATCTGACTGTCAAGGAGGGTCTCTTTATTGCCTCCTCCGGAATTGATGAGTCAAATTCTGAGCATGGGGATTATATTTTGTATCCCAAAGATCCTATGGCCAGCGCAAAAGCCCTTTGGACCCAGCTTCGCACCCACTGGAATTTGCGTGAGTTTGGAATTTTATTGACTGATTCTCATACTTCTCCACTGCGCCAGGGTGTGACTGGAATTTGCCTTTCCTATTGGGGGTTTCCGCGCCGTCAGAAGCCTTGTCGGCACTCAAGATCTTTTTGGTCGAGAGCTCAAGATGACCCAGATGAATCTAGCTGATGGCATTGCAAGCATGACGGTGCTCGTGATGGGCGAAGGCCAGGAGCGGCAACCCCTGGCGGTTGTGAATGGGTTAGATCTTTCCTTTTGCGAAGAGTCTAATGCTGCTGAGCTCCGGATTCCCCTGAAGGAAGACCTCTATTACCCAATTCTCAAAAGTCTTTCCAAAGATTGTCAAACAACACTTGCGAAATGACCAACCAAGGAATATGTAAAACCTTCAAATCTTTGACAGATTGATAAACCACACTCGGGCGATTCCGACATTTTAAGGAGTTCATCATGAAAACCATTACGAAAACACTGCTTCTCTCTCTTTCATTTTTACTGGCTGCCTCTACAGGCCTAGCTATAGACACAAACACGACATCTACGGCGATAGCTGCCCCTGGATCCAGCGCTGACAATCCGTCTGGCTTTGTCCCTTATGTCAGCACAGGCCTTGGCTATATGGGACCAAATGATACTCTCCAAACCGAAGGAACCCCCTCTAACATTAAACTTCTTGGATCCTACTACTTTGCAGCACCAGTTGTTGCAGATATCGGTGTCGGTCTCATGAATCAGAAATTTACCCAATATGAAAACACCAAAGAAAATATATCTGGAGAAGTTTATGAGTTAGCGGCCCGCTACCAATTCGCCAACCGATGGCAAGCCGGTGCGATTGCTAATTCTTTTGCAGGCAACTCTGAGCGCTTCGCTTCTTCTGACAGCAATCTCACAACTTTTGTGGGTGTACAGGCTGCTAAGGAATTTACAATTGCCAAAGAATTGGTT
>JADJOV010000015.1 GCA_016713585.1 Bdellovibrionales bacterium
TTGCGCACCATCAGCATCCTGATACACCTTGGTTCCATCTTGGGCGCCATGTTGCGCCTGGATCCTATATGCCTTCTTTTTTCAAAATTTTTGAGATGTGGCGTGGACCACGCCCAGTCAGCTCACCGGCGCCTAAATTCATTGACCAACAGCTTCAAGCTGTAATTGAACTCCAGAAATCATAGCAGGCTTAAGGCCCCAAAAAAGAAGAATTGAGAGTGCAATACCCGCGATAACATCCATGACGTGATGCTGGTGAACCAGCACGACTGAGGAGTACATCAAACCTAGCCATAATATCATGGGGAGCTTTAAGTAGCGTTGCCTTCTGATTATGAAAAGCACAATAGATGTTGAAAAGACCACGTGAAGCGAGGGTAGGGAATTGGATCTCACATCCATTGAGTGAATGATGCCGACCAAGGTCGTAGCATTCGATTCCAGTTTTTGAATTGGCCACGAGACTGGCGCAGGGAAAATAAGAAATGCCAAGCCCGCTGTTGTGACAGCCACTGACAGATGGATTCCTAGCATGCGAATTTCCTCCGCTTTCAAGAATAAAAGTGGCATCGCAAAAAATGGAAATATCGAAAGGTATAGCCAAGCAGCCTGTGGAT
Source organism: Bdellovibrionales bacterium (assembly GCA_016713585.1). Taxonomy (GTDB): domain Bacteria; phylum Bdellovibrionota; class Bdellovibrionia; order Bdellovibrionales; family Bdellovibrionaceae; genus JADJOV01. Next base: position 618 of record JADJOV010000015.1, read on the forward strand.
ACACTGGTATTCGCTGCTCCCAACTAAATGAGAAATTGTATACGGCACTGTTGACGAGCCAGGCTCGAGATCCCATCCAGTATGCGACGACAAAGAGCGTACCCACAATTGAGTACCACCGAATGTATGCTCTGACCGCTTCGCCATCCACTCGTGGGAACAAGTAGTGGCGAAACAGATAAATAAAGAATGAATGTTCGTTCGCGGAGGGATGTAAGTTCGGACCAACCGTATCGAGGTGAAATGATTTTAGATCAGACCAGTGCAGATTAGGCCTCTCATGATGAGCTGTGTGAAATCCTCCGTTGAACAAGAGCCAATTTTCAAACCTGGACAAAAAATTTCGCGAGTGCATCCACTTCTCTGACAGTTTGCAGAAGTCATGATTTAGAAAATTTGCGGTAAGGATCCCATAAAGGCCAAGGAACCACGCAGGAGTAATAATGAATAGAAAGGCTCTCCAATTTACGACAATTGCAAACGTGATGAATAGCCAGATTGTGACTCGTTGAATCCAAAGGTCTTTCTTGAAACGCGAAGGAATTGTAATCGTGGTCTATTTACGAACATTTCTTGTGTTGAACAGATCCAATAAGCCAAGAGACGTGCGATACCCTGCCGATCACCTGCAAGTGTATATCGAGACCAATCGTTTTCGTTCTGATATTCAGCGTGGTGATTGTATTGATGAATCAAATGTAAACGGGTTCCTGGTGCTCCAATACAAATACTGACAATTGCGTCGTTTAGATGGTTTAGTCTCAAACTGTAGAAAATAGGATGGTGCTTATTGTTGTGATTGATCACGCAAATGGTAAATGCCAAGTAACCCAGAATAGGAGCAAAACTTACCATTCCCCAAGAAAATGGAAACAACAAAACAAGAATGAAAGACGTCAGTGCGATGGCTTCTACTGCAAGTGTTCTAATATCTTCGTTGCGTCTCAAAACTCGCAATCTAATCCGCCTTGGCTACAGTCACGACGTCAAGTAGGGACCTTGAGCTTTGTTCTCGCTGCTGTTTCGTCGTCTTGCCAATCATGTAAGCGTGGAAGAAAAATGCGATTGCCCACTTTACCCAAATGGCTGTTGCCCCATGCGCATACGCATAAATGCCAGTGGTCACTGATGAGAAGATGCCAACTTGGTGAAGACGGACTCGGTTCGGCATCAAAATAGAGATTAAGAAAGCAGTCGTGGAGGCCCACCCGACAATCTCTATCATAATTTCAATGGCCTGATTCATATCACCTACCGTCTTGTTCGTATTCCAATTTGATCATGTAGATAGAATGTAATACAGAAACAATGCGATGTATTATTGTGTGGATATGGCGACGGTATCTAATAACAATCTGCGTAAAGGGCCGGTGGGGCGAAGACCATGTAAGGTTTCATTTAAGTATGCATTTATTTAATTCTTTCAAAACTTTTCTGAGAAGGGCTTTCGCACCTTGAATGTTGAAAATTTCACGAGTGATAGCTCTGGCGAGATTCCTTTTTACAATGGAATGAAACTGTCCAGCGATTTCAGTTTAGGTTCAGACCCGATCTTTCGTGTGTTAAATCAAGACTTCGTTCCTCAGGCGATGCCCGCTCTATATGCGTGGCGGATTCCACCGTATTCGCCCTGAGTAGCAAGATCGATCTGACATTCAAAACGGAACCAAAACCCCATCATTCAAATCAATTTCTGCTTGTTGTTTCACTTTCTCAAGAGTTTCATCAATATTGGCTTCTGCAAGGAGTGCATCCAGATCCACCGTGTAGCGCGGTGACTCGTAAATTTTCAGGCCCACAAATCCACCTTTAAAAACAAGATGATTGGCGAGGTGGTTATCCACAATCAGACGAGCCAGCAATCGCTCAATCATAAAAACGGTTTCAAGGTCTTTGTAATCAACCCCCATTTCTTTAGAAAGGGTGGTAAGTTTTTGTCTGGTTGATTCGCCTTTGGATTTTGTTGTCATTGTAGTGATCCTATAATGACCTCGGAGTATTTGTTGAAATACGAGGTAAGGCCGAGTTCCTTTGCCATTATTCCAATTTTTTTAAGGGTAGTTTGCCTTTGTTGAATAGCGACCCGGCAAGCATGGATTGCTGTTCGCTCACCCATTTTACTTGCGAGTTTAAAAGCCTCTACAATGGCCCGCTCAATAGAGACGATGCGGTAGCCGTTCCCAGTGATGCCGATATTGAGCGGGGTTTTTGTGCGGATGACCCGGAATTTTTAGAGTGGACTCTTTTTCAGGTGGCACCAGGACCCATGTTTGTTTAGGAACCTGCTCGGCAAGGTTGTAATGAAAAAGAGCGGAAAGGTCACCTACAGCAGAATTTGGGCCAAATTTCTTATAAGCTATTTGGAAGTCAATTTCCCTTTGAATATTGGCCTTTTTGTGAAGATAAATTCCCCTTTGCATACGATGGATTTTTTCTTCTTTTACAAGAATTGAAAGTTCTTGGTGACTGATGCCGATTCCCTCGCTTGGTCGAGCGTAAAGGGGCCAAGTTTTTTAAGTTGTGCTTCTTGTCTTGGATTCATAGCCTATTGTTCGGCAGATTTTGACATTTTTCAACATAAATGTCATTTTATGCGGTTTTACCAGAGAGGTGAAAAGGGGAAGAAAATTAGAATTTGAGGTTTCCGCAGATTTTGACATTATTTTCAGAAAATGTCATTTTCTGCCACATGCCACACGCAGGGTTTTATATTTATGTGAGGCCCAAGGAGGCCTGCGACGCCTGCGTATGTGCCTGACTCCAGCTGTGGATCAAACTAACCACATTTGAGATGGATTAGCGGATAGAAAAGACAAAGCACCTGCTTGATGGAACTCAAGTATATAGAACGCCTGGTTAATTTTGAATAGCGGTTGTAAAAAATCAAACTGCAATGGCAACTTTTTCATAAATAATCATCGGCATTGCATTGTGCAGTCTCAAGTCGAGTCTATTAGAAGCTACCTTGCTAGCGGCGACTGTTTCGCCGGGAATAAAGTTTGTCAGGTGAGCCCCACTTGCTCGCTTTGGACTGCTCTAATAGTCTCACCTGTGCATATCGGATTTCTATTGTGATTCGCGGCAATTGACCGGTCATTGCGGCGATCAGAGTCAGCGTGAGTGCACGTTTGATCACATTATCAAGTCCCATAATTTCTTCTCCATTCTTCCTTTAATTTTGGCGGAAGGAATTCCACCAATAGTTCTTTGTGTTTTTCACGGCGATTAATAATTGAAGTCACAACCGAATGGTCCCATTTCTTTCCTGTCTTCGAGGGGATCCTACGGTCATTAAGAAGTCGGGAAATTGCCCTGGCCCCTTGGCCTTGGTGCCATAATTCAAGAATGAACAAGAGGTTCTCGACTTCATCCGGATGGACCACGAGCTGGCCACGCAGGTACGTGAAGCCATAGGGCGCGGCCCCGGCCATTCGACCTTGATTCCTTGCGGCCTTTCCATCAGGGGTATGAATGCTGGGACGCAGGGAAACGCCTCCTGCGATCAATGTACTTCGGACAAAGGTTTTCGATTTTTTCAGGCGCCCAGCAACCTGCTCCAATGATAGTCCAGACTCGTAAAACTGGCGAGCTTCCTGAAAAAGCCCTGCATGTAAGACTTTGGAAAAGTGAATAAAGTCATCATCATAGGTCGAGTCAATGGGGTGTGCGTCAGTTGACAAGTGAGGGCGACCAACTTTGTCAACTGACGCACAAAAAACCGCTTCACCCCCAACTGTATTCAAAGTATTTCCACAAGCCTGACGGCTCGACTTGATGATGTACCTTTAATCAAAGGCAAGAAGAGAAGAAGTATTCCTGGCTCATGGTGTTTCAACGAAGTGTGCGGAATTCAGTCTGCGTTGTTGAGGTCTCGAATGAGACCTCCCGTGTTCTAAGGAGATTTGATTAAATTGAGGATCTTCAAAGAGCGTCTTGAGTTGGTTTATGGAAGATTCAAGGTCTTTTGCTATTGCTTTATGAGAATCATCTGGTCCATTTTTAAGGCAGTTCATAGAAGCTCTGTGAGCCAAAGCCATGCTAGTGCTGGAGCTGGTGATGATCTTCTCTAGCTTTACTCGCCAATCAGGACAATTGGGATGTTCAATTTTAACGTATCTATTCTTCCCATTCTCAGTCTTCACAAGCATCGGATCCCAGCTTGCGCAGGAGGTAAAAAAAAGAAAACCGGCCCAGAAACACAGTCTTGAATAATTCACAAAACCTCTCCTTAGGAAAATTTAGGGGTTAACTGTCTTTGCAAGTCGACAGGACTTTATAGCTTCCTGACCCGTGGAAGCATCAACTAAGCGGGTCATAAATGGCGGTCCGGGGGACCCCGCCCAGTGGGTTTCAATCCAAGCATAATAGATTTTTCCTGGTTCGGTTCTGATCTCAACATAGTCAGTATACTGCGTGGATCCAGAAGGCGCACAAGATTCATTTTTTTTGAACTGAATTCCCAAGATGTGAAGACCTGGCTTCAAATCAATTTGAAGAAAATGGTTCACTCCAGTTTGTCCTTGGACATTGTCATCGATAATAACTTCTGTCGGACAGATTCCGTAGAAAACCTGATTTCTATAAACGTAAAGACTGGAAGAATTAGAATCAACTTTGAACTTCTTTGCTTCGCGATCATCGGATGAATCCGCCAACTGAATAGTCCCACACCCAACCAAAAAGGGCAGAATCAAAATAGACAAAAACATTGCTCGCTGAGCCACTTGTCCCCCTTTATTTCCATAGGGGTTCTTCATTATGTTCAAGTTAGATTCATGTCAACTGAAATCAAGGGAGTCGGCTGCTTGTGCAGAACTTCAACCGCGGGACTCAATCACTTTTGCTCTCGATTTATGGCTGCGGGTGTCGATGATTTTGTGCTGTATCTTTTCTTTGTAAGCTTATTTTCACCTGCAATTCGCCCCGTCGCACCCGGATCTTTTGGCTGAAAATCTCTTTGGTCATTACTTCAATTTGAAGTAATATAGAGCTTGGGTGGATGTAAAGACTAAGATTACCCGCAACAAAGGCTTCGAAAAGCAAATGGATAAAGTCCCTGATTCTGTTCAAAAGAAGGTCCTTTTTTGGATTTTCTTAGTTGAATCAAATGGCATTTGGGAAGTGATGAAATCGCCAGGCTTTCATGACGAGCCCTTACGGGGCGAGCGCAAAGGTCAGCGATCAGTGCGAATGAATAGAGCTTACAGGCGTATTTATCAGATTATTCAAGATCGGGTTCACATCGAACTTTTGGAGGTACACAAACATGATTACTAAGTCCTATTTTGAAAAGCTTGAAAAAAGTATGGCGTAATGACCTTTGCCGACATGTTAAGAGCATGGCGCGAAGCTGAGGAAATGAGCCAAACTGCTTTTGCAAAAAAGGTGGGCCTGTCTGTGCAGAATCTAAATGATCTTGAAAAAGGCCGCAGGATTCCATCCCCATCAAGAGCTGCAAAGATTGCAAAGAGACTTGGATTGCCGGCGATGGGATTGATCCAGTTGGCACTCAAAGATTCGCTTGTGAAAGAGGGATTCGATTACGAAGTGAAACTGGAATCTGCGTAGCCAGCGCTAAGTAAGGCATTCACGGGGACATATTGTTGGTGTGCTCATCTAACCAGGTTGTGGCGTTCAGCTTTGAGTCTTCTGGGCGACCCTCGTAAGGAGCTTGGCCCATTTCTTAACTGACTTTTTTAGGCTTTACAGAAATTTCAAGCCCCAACACCTCAAGCATTCTTGTCAGACTTTCCAAAGTGGGGTTTCCATTTTCAGATAATGTCTTATAAAGTGTTTCACGGTTGAGATTTGTTTCGTCGGCGAAATGTTTAAAACCACGAGCCTCGGCGACATGGCGAAGGGCAACCAAAATTGCTTTAGGAAAACCTTGGTTGTCCTCAATCGTCGTCTGAACATACTCCGCTTGGGCTTTTTTATCACCTTTCAGTGATTCAATGACCCACTCATCATAAGAACGGCTTGCTTTTCATTCATTGTTCTTGCTCCTGTAATCAGACCAAAATTCTTTTGCTTTTTATGTCTTTATCCTGCGAGCTTTTGTCCCCACCACATAAGAGGATAATCAGTTCATCACCAACGGCGCCAAAATAAACCCGATAGCCTGGCCCGAATGCCAATCTCAGCTCACTCACACCGTCATCAACTGGTTTCACATCACCTAGATTGCCAACACTCACGCCAGCGAGGGGTGCTTGAATCCTGCGAACCGTTGGTGGGTCTCTTAGGTGTAATGGCAACTTATTCAACATGCTAGCTCAAAACGCGAGATTAGTCCGCAAATGGTTTTGGTTTTACGGTGCCCTTGCATCTGATCCAGGGAAATAATTTTAGTCTGTGTTGTCTTTAACGGCGAACGACTGCCAAGGGCTTGGTGAGGGCGAGTTTGGTTATACTCGTGTCTGTAGGTTGAGAAATGCCTCTTTATTTGTGCGAGATCAAAATATCCGAGAGGATGAATCAATTCCTCTTTAAGAGTTCTATGAAACCTTTCGATCCGGCCATTCAACCAAGGGTTTCTCACCGGAGATTGAAGAGGCACTATTAGAAAATGGCTCAAGTGGTAATCCCCAAGCCAAGCTCCGTATATTCCATCTCTATTAATGATCATTACATCAGGGCTCTCGTAATCAAAATGAAAATTTCTAATTTGTTGGGAAACCCATTCCCGACTCGGTGACAAGGTTGCATTCAGGAAAACAAGCTCCCTTTTCAGATGATCAAGAATAACTAAAATAAACACCTGATTGCCAAAAATATCTATCACACATGTGAAATTCATAGCGAAAATACTTTTATAGGAGCTCAGAAGTGAGCTCCATGAAGGAGTGTGCAAATTTTAATTTCGGGGGACAAAATCCACTGCATTTGAGAATATTTCGAACAGTTTCTTTGCTCACAGTCAAACCGAGCAGCGCCAACTCCTGAGAGATTCCTTTTGAGCCCCAGTTTAGGTTGGATCGTTTCATATCAATGATGAGGTTAACAACGGGCTCTGGAATAGGGGGTCTGCCGCAGCCTTTTTTTTTGCCACAAAATTCCGAGGTGACGACGAATTCTGCGAAAGGTTCCTTGGACCCTTAAGAAAGGGTAGGTCGAAAAGTAGTCATCGACAAGTTCACCGACCAACTCGGCCGAAATTCGCCAAGAATATCTAAAAGTAGATCGGATTTTGTCCCAAAAAGTCATCCAGCCTGACTACATTGAAAAACTTTAAATGTAAACTGATTTCAAAACCTTATGAATAAGTTGCCATTACAGCTTGGAACTATATCTTCAAGCTCCACTTCTGCCTTTAAAAACTATTATTCTTGACGTATCCTATAATATACCGTATATTAATAAATACGGAGTGCGTAGTGGCTAAATGGCACGTTAAAATGACTGATACTGCAGAGATTGAGCTCAAAAAGCTACTGAGGACAGGGACCATTTCTAAGCTCGACGTTAAAGTGCTTTTGCGTTGGGTGGACGAAATGGAAGAGTTTGGCCCCCAGCACATTGCATCTTCCCCTGATTGGCACGATCACGCCCTAGAAAGGGATTGGGCCGGATACAGATCATCAGCTTTTAGTTCGGCTGGCCGTTTGATTTACAAAGTTGTTAATAGTGAAATCATAGTTGAGGTCCATAAAGTAACTACCGATCACAACTATAAAAGGTAAGAGGTCCTTATGAAAGACATGCGATCAGTTTTAAATGAGGTTTTAGGCGAAGACTTAACCCCTGGCGAAGCCCTAAGAGCCGCCCGAGTCAAAGCTGGCATTTCCCAGGACGAACTGCAAGAAATCACTGGTGTGCAAAGATCCAACATCAGCGCCTTAGAAAACGGCAGGCTTGAAATGACTTCTCACTATGCCCTTCTGTTTGGTACGGCCCTGCAAGTTCACCCTGCCGAAATTTTGTTTCCCAATGGCAAATTTCAAAAAACTCAGGAACTACAAAAAATCGAGAAAAGGCCGCGGCAATTATCAAGAAGCACGCCGCGGGTTGAAAGAATACTGATGATATCATCTGAGCAAGTGAGGCAATAGGAGTGCGGTGCAATCCAATAAGCGCTAAATTTCTGAACAATTAAAAAGGCTCAGTGATTTTTACAGAGCCTTGCTGGTTTTCAAGTGGCAAGATGACCAGGATTTTGGAAACTATTATTAGTTAGGTACGCAACGTGTTGCTATATCTCTTTTGTAAAATCGATCCGTATACCCCATACGACCAGTCTCTCCATCAAAATAATATTGTGATGGCAACTTATTCAACATGCTAGCTCAAAACGCGAAATTAGTCCGCAAATGGTTTTCGTTTTACGGTGCCCTCGTATCTGATCCAGGGAAAAATGATTTTAGCCGGCCTTGTCTTTAACGGCGAACGACCGCCAAGGGCCTGGTGAGGGCGAGTTTGGTTATACTCGTGTCTGTAGGCTGAGAAATGCCTTTTTATTTGTGCGAGATCAAAGGACCCGAGAGGATGAATCAATTCCTCTTTAAGAGTTCTATGAAACCTTTCGATCCGGCCATTCAACCAAGGGCTTCTCACCGGAGTTTGAAGAGGCACTATTAGAAAATGGTTCAATAGGTAATCCCCAAGCCAAGCTCCGTATATTCCATCTCTATCAAAGATCATTGCATCAGGGCTCTCGTATTCAAAATGAAAATTTCTAATTTGTTGGGAGACCCATTCCCGACTTGGTGACAAGGCTGCATTCAGGAAAATAAGCTCCCTTTTCAGATGATCAAGAATAACTAAAATAAACACCTGATTGCCAAAAATATCTATCACACATGTGAAATCCATAGCGAAAATTCTTTTATAGGAGCTCAGAAGTGAGCTCCATGAAGGAGGTGCAAACTTTAATCTCGGAGGACAAAATCCACTGTATTTGAGAATATTTCGAACAGTTTCTTTGCTCACAGTCAAACCGAGCAGCGCCAACTCCTGAGAGATCCTTTTTGAGCCCCAGTTTAGGTTGGATCGTTTCGTATCAATGATGAGGTTAACAACGGGCTCTGGAATAGGGGATCTGCCGCAGCCTCTTTTTTGCCACAAAATTCCGAGGTGACGACGAATTCTGCGAAGGGTTCCTTGGACCCTTAAGAAAGGGTAGGTCGAAAAGTAGTAATCGATAAGTTCCCCGACCAACTCGGCCGAAATTCGCCAAGAATATCTAAAAGTAGATCGGATTTTGTCCCAAAAAGTCATCCAGCCTGATTACACAGAAAAACTTTAAATGTAAACTGATTTCACAACCTTATGAATAAGTTGCCATTACAGGGGTGAAAATGGCAAGAAAATTAGAATTTGAGGTTTCTGCAAATTTTGACATTATTTTCAGAAAATGTCATTTTCTGCCACATGCCGCACGCAGGTTTTTTATTTATATGAGGCCCGTGACGCCAGCATATGTCCCTGACTTTAGCCAAAGATTTACCTGATGCCTGTTTAGGCAGCCACAAAATGGAAGTAACTAGGTCAGATAGTTGGGGCAACTTTGTCGACAATTTTTTGAAAAAATGAAACCCCATCACTGATCATTTCCTGAGTCGGTGCATGGCCTGCTTTCGGGTAGAATTTAAAAAAATAATTACTCAATTTTCGTAGCTTGCTGACGATTTGAAGCTGGTAGGCCTATTGAATAGGTGCACTTTCATCCAGCGCTCCGTGCAAAATGATGGCCCCGCCAAATGAAAACCCCCACATCAAAGATCAGACGTATCCCTCTGAACAGATTCCTTTTCAGTTTTCCACTTGCATCAGGTATTCTTCGAGTTTGTCAAATGAACCAGTCCAACCTTGGGTCATTCCAGCTTTTGCGGCTTTGAATGTATCGTGTTCGAGAAGGCTTGCCTCACCGAAAACTTCCCACTCAACCGTGACTCGTGTATGGAGTTGGTCCTCTTTGTGAAATGTGACCCTTGTTTTCATTTCTTCGGGCCAAGTGGGGGCGAGTGGGTGTCGTGAGATTTTTCCGTCTTTATCTACAAAGATCTGAGTATAGACCAAGCGTGTTGGTTTAAACATTTCGATATATTTCGCTTTGCCAAACAGGGTAAATCCGTTTCCAGACATTTCATAAAATGACTCGCCCCCAGGACGAATGTCAGCCCGGATGTACTTCCCAGTCGCACCAGCGGGAGGGGTCCAATTCATGACATGCTTTGGGTTTGTCCACAAATCATACATCATTTCAATACCCACGTTGAAAGATCGATTGATAACAAAGACTTCTTTTCCTGAAGATTCCTTTTTTAAGAATTCTGCCAACCGATCCCAGGTCGAATCGCCCCCCGCTTTTTTGATAAACTTGCGAGTTGCGGTTGCAGCCTCAGGCGTTGGCAGACTCATGGTCAGTTCCATTTTTGTCTTGCCGTTTGTTTCTGAAAAACGAACATTTACGCGAAAGAGAGGAGGCTTATCTTCAAATCCTCCGTGGTCGTAAAGCAAACGTTTGTATGGGTCGACTTCCAGAAATTTTGTATGGTTGGGAAAGTCCACCCCATCGGGCCCATGCATCGTGTAGAGCCAATCTCCGCCCGGGCGTACATCCTTTCGAACTGTTGTTAGGGTGAAGCCCCGAGGTCCCCACCATTGGGCAACCCGCTCAGGGTCTACCCAGGCATTCCACACTTCCTTAGCGGTGGCGTCGTAAATTCGAGTGATGCAAAGCTCATTGGGGTGACTTTTCACTGTCATATTTTCTTCCCTCTTTCTGTTTTTTTACATTTCGAATGGGCCCTTAAATGGGAGACTTCTGGCTTCATCAATTCAGCATGCCTGAGAGACCAACTTCCGGAAAAGATTTTTTAATCTACGCTTTGCTTTTTCGATAGAAAAGGCTAGGTTGCCCAAATCTTAAGCTTTTATTTGCAGGGTTTGAAGAGTGAGGGGCCTTTTGTATAAGCACAACCTGTTCGAAGGTATTGAGACGCTGCGACAGAGTGATCCGGCCCTCAAGCTTTTGCGTGCGGATCATCTTTCATTTATTGCTTCGTTTCTCGAAGGTGCCTTTCTGAAAAACAACAAAAGAGCCATCGCTTTTTCGGAGTTGGAGAGCCAGCTTGATGATTTTCTGATAACCCTTCGGAAAGGCTTCGGGGAGAATTCTTATCCACGAACTGCAAAACAGTATTTGGATGAATGGAGTCACCCCGAGTCAGCGTACTTGAGAAAATACTATGAAGCCACCAAGGATGAGGCCTTCTATGATCTGACACCACCAGTGGAGCGGGCTCTGGAATGGCTGAGAGAGAGTCTCAAAGAGAAATCTTTTGTTGGAACTGAATCTCGCTTGCTGACGCTTTTTCAAATGGTACGTGAGTTTATTCTTTTGGCAGAAAGGGATCCGAACACTCGAGTTCGGGAGCTAGAATTTGAGCGATCAAAGATCGATCAGGAGATTGAAAAAGTTCGATCAGGTCAGTTTACACCATTGACCGCAATTCAGGCGAAAGAGAGGTTTCAGCAAATCGAAGAGACTTCACGCCGTCTCCTTTCTGATTTCCGCCAAATTGAAGAAAACTTTCGCGGCTTGGATCGCGCCACACGAGAAAAAATAGCGCTCAGCGAGAAAGGCAAAGGTTCTGTCTTGGACGAGGTTTTCGGAGAACACGACATTATTTGGAATTCGGAGCAGGGAAAAAGTTTCCGTGCGTTCTGGGAATTTCTGATGTCTTCGAGTCGGCAAGACGAGTTAGATCGAATGCTCGAAACCGTCTTTGAAAAGCCTGAAGTTAAGAATCTCCATCCCGATGTTTTTGTGCGTTCAATTCGCTTTCATCTGCTCGAGGCTGCGGATAAGGTCTATCGTAGCAATTCCTTATTGATTGAGCAGCTGCGAAAGTACTTAGACGATCGGAATCAAGTTGAAACTCGACGTATTTCAGAATTACTTCGGACGATTGAAAAAAATGCGATTGGATTGAAATCTGAAATCGAACCCACGAGCTTCGAATTGAAGGGACGAGAGGGACACAATTTGGTTTTGCAAACGTGGATCGCAGAAACGAAGGCTTCTCTCGATTTGGTGATGAGTCGGGGATTGTTTTTGCCACCAGTGAAACCTGTTATTCCAAGCGAAAGGCTGCAGGCAGGAATAAGTCAGGAATCGAGCAGCCCTCTTTTTAATCAGGTATTTGTTGATGAGCGAGAACTAAGGAGGAATATAGCCAAACTTCTTGAAACTCGAGATCAAGTCACCCTTGGAGAGGTTTTGCAAGTGTATCCACCACGACTAGGATTATCTGAGATAATTATATATTTCAAAATTGCTTCGACTGATCCAACAGCCCTGATTGATGAGTCCTCTTTAGAAGAATTTCTGGTGCCGGTCACCGAGGGGTCGCGGCCAGAGGAAAGTTCAGTAAAAAAAGTCTCGGCCCCTCGAGTTATTTATACTCGAATCAAGTCTGGCAGACCAAAAAATGTTGAGTTAAAAAGGCATTCGCCATGAGCTTCGAGAAAAAATTGAAAATATTGAAATCAATAGAATTAATGACATCAATAGAATTAATGAAAATAGTGAAAATGACCACAAAAGGAAGTATGACTCGAAATGAAAAAATTAAAAACAGAGAGCATCGAAAATGAGTAATTCTGATATTCATTTGGCTGAGAATCAGTTGGGCGAGCGTCAATTTGGCTCCGCAATCCCACGAGGCGCTTCGGTGGCGGTTGTTTCATTATTGAAGGGCGTGCTTTACCAGAATATGCACGAGGATTCATGGCAGGCGTTGCTGCAGAATGAAGGGATGATTCGGGACTATTTACAAGGACTCTTTCTCGAGCTCGTGATTGATCCGGCTGAAGGTTACGCTTACCTTCGACAGCGAGATACCGACGGAACCACCAACCTTAATCTTATTCAAAAACGCCCTTTAGGGTATTTACTGAGTCTCTTGTGTGCCCTTCTTCGAAAAAGATTGATTGAAAATGACTCTGCCAGCGGCGAACTGCGACTGATTCTGAGTCGAGAGCAAATTCGAGACTCTGTTCGTGTTTTCTTGCCACCCTCCTCAAATGAGGCTCGGCTCGATGATGCCATAGATCGGGCGATTAACCGTTTGCAGGAATATGGGTTTCTCCATCGCTTGAAGGGTGGCGAGGAAAATCTTTCGAGGTCCGCAGAATAATCAAGGCTTTAGTGGACGCCGCGTGGCTTAATGATCTCAATCAATTACTTGAGGAGTATAGAAAACATGCAGACCTCGCTCTTTGATTCATTTATCACTGAAGAAAAAACAGGATTCCGTCTTGAGACTCTTGAAGTATACAATTGGGGGACTTTTAATCACCATGTTTGGAAAATGAAAACTTTAGGGGCAAATGCTCTTTTAACAGGTGACATTGGATCTGGAAAATCAACTTTAGTTGATGCCATTACGACGCTCCTGGTTCCGCATCAGAAGATCACTTTTAATAAGGCGGCAGGAGCAGCCAATGATGAGAGGACACTCGCCTCCTATATTCGGGGTGAGTATAAGAATCTGAAGAGCGAAGATAGTCAAAACGCGAAGCCTGTGGCTTTGCGAGAGAAAAACACTTATTCGGTGATTCTAGCGACCTTTCACAATGAGGGTTTCGAACAAAACGTCACATTGGCCCAAGTATTTTGGCTAAAAGATCAGACTCGCCAAGTGGAAAGGTTCTTTGTTTTCTCGGATAGAACGCTCAATTTGACTGAACATTTTGGAGGCTTTGGGACAGATATTTTGGAGTTGAAGAAACGATTGCGAAATTTGGATTCCACTCAGGTCTTTGAGACCTTCAAAGACTATAGCTCCACATTTCGAGGAGCCTTTGGAATTCAGCATGAACAGGCTTTGAACTTATTCTATCAAACAATTTCAATGAAAACCGTGGGGAATTTAACAGAGTTTGTTCGCTCTCATATGTTAGAAAAAGGGGATTCAATCAGTCGAATTGAAGACCTTAAGCGAAGTTTCGAAAATCTGAGCCGAGCCCATCAGGCTGTTCTTGAAGCTCGAACCCAAATAGAAATTCTCAAACCTATTGTTGAAGGAGGCCATAGGATTCTTGCCTCCGAGGTTCAACAGAGAGGCTTGGTTTCCGCTCGGGATTCGCTGGCGTCCTTTATGGCCGAAAAAAAAATAAGACTCTTGGATCAAAAGCAATCAAGTCTCGATCAGAGTCAAGAAAAGTTAGAGGCTCGACTGCATGCTAACACAGAGGCCAGAAATCTATTAAGTCTACAGGAGGCCGAGCTCCGCGAAAGTATCAGATCTAGCGGTGGCGGCAGGATCGAGAATTTGTCTATGGAGATTGAACGTCTTTCGGGTGAGGTTCCAGCTTTTCAAAAACGGCACCTTCATTATGAAAGCGCAGTTCGTGAATTGGATTTATCGACAACGTTGGATTCGGACATTTTTTTTGACAACAGAAGATTGGTCACGGCAACTCTGAGTGAGGTGGAGGAAGAGCTCAGACAGACTCAAGAGAGGGAGGTCGAGAGGACGATTGAGTTTCGTCAAAGTGCAGAAAAGTGCCGCGAGCTTGAAAGTGAAATTCAATCTCTGCTTGCTCGTAAGAGTAATATTCCTTCACGGAACTTGGATCTTCGACGTCGACTTTGCCAAGATCTGAATTTTTCTGAACAGGATTTGCCCTTTGTTGGGGAACAACTACAGGTCACCTCCGAAGCGGCCGCTTGGACAGGAGCCATTGAGCGAGTTTTACATGGTTTTGCTCTGAGTCTTCTGGTTAAGGAGGCCGACTATGCGACCGTTTCCAAATATGTGGACAATCATCATTTGAGAGGGAAGCTTGTTTACTTTCGTTCGCGCCCTCCGAAAGCCCAAGAATTTCGAACTTTGCAGGAGAACTCCTTAGCCAGTAAGCTTGAAATCAAGCCAGGTTGCAAGCATGCAGACTGGCTTCAGGCTCATTTGAGTGAACGATTTGATTATGTCTGTTGCGAAAAAATTGAAGATTTTCACCTGCAGCCGTTTGCGTTGACCCGAAATGGGCAACTTAAGGCCGGTGGATCTCGGCATGAAAAGGATGATCGAGCGGCGATTCAAGATCGGAGTCAGTACGTCTTAGGGTGGGAGAATGAGTCGAAGCTTCAGGCGCTCAAAGAAATGTTGGCCTCCTTTTCGCTTGCAGCAAGTGAAAAGGCATCCCAGTTAGACGTTTTAAAAAAAATGGACTCGCAACTCAATAAAAAACGAGATTTGTGTAAGACTGTTTTGAGTTTTGATGATTTTACTGTTTTGGACTGGCGACCCTTGAGTGTCAAAATCCAAAATTTGATAAGTGAAAAACGGGAACTCGAGAAAAGCTCTGATCACCTTCTTGTCTTAAGGAAGAAATTAGATTCAATCGTGGAGCAACGAACAAGCCTGTCTCAAGAACATGAGGTGAATTTACAGAAAAAGGGGAATCTTCAAGCAGAAATGCAACAGGTCCTGGAACAAAAAATGGCTGCAAAGGATATTTTCGAAGCGAGAGAATTGCTTTTGAGGGCCCAGGATTTTCCTTTGCTTGATTCTTTTCTGGGGCCACAGAAATTTTCTTTAGGAAGTTTAGAGAGAGCCCATAGTGAGCAGCGAGTATTGATTCAGACTGAGATTGATAAAGAACGACGAAAGTGTGAACGGATTCGGGAGGAAGTTATTCGTCGGATGTTGGATTTTATTCGACGGTTTCCGAGTCAGTCTAAGGAGATGGATGGAAGCATTGAGACTCTTGGCGAATTTGAACGGTTGTTGAGAGCTTTGCATGAAGAGGATTTGCCTCGACATGAAGAGCAATTTCGCAAACTTCTCAACGAGGGCGCAATTAACGGAGTCGCTTTGTTTCGCAATCAACTTGAAAAGGAGGCCCGCGAGATTGAGAATAAAATTTCGCTGATTAATCGTTCTTTGGTTGACGTTGAATATAGTCCTGGAACTTTTATTGAACTCATTTGTGAGAGAACTCCTGAGGTTGAAATTCGTCAGTTTCTCGCTGATATGAAGGCCTGCACTGAGCACGGAATTTCTGATGATACTCTTTACGATGAAATTAAATTTCTGCGAGTGAAGCAAATTATGGACCGTTTTCAGGGGCGGGAGTCCTTTGCTGAGCTTGATCGACGGTGGACTGCCAAGGTGACTGATGTGCGAAACTGGTTTCTTTTTTCAGCCAGAGAAGCCTATTTCGAGAATAAGATGGAAAAGGAATTTTATTCGGATTCGGGTGGAAAATCGGGGGGTCAAAAAGAGAAGCTTGCCTATACTGTCCTGGCCTCTGCGTTGGCCTATCAATTTGGCCTGGAATGGAATACCAAGAGGTCGAAAACTTTTCGATTTGTGGTCATCGACGAAGCCTTTGGCAGAGGATCCGACGAAAGTGCTCGCTTTGGGTTGGAGCTTTTTCGTAAGCTTCATTTGCAGCTTTTGGTCGTGACTCCTTTGCAGAAAATTCATGTCATCGAGGATTATGTAAACTCGGTCCATTTCGTGCACAACGAGAGCGGACAGAATTCCCAGGTTCGGTCACTCACGATCGATGAATACCGCGACCAGAAGCAAAAGTACCGGAAGAATTTGACAGGGGAGCCAACTTCAAATGATCTCTCCGTCTGATATTGTTCGCAAGTGTGAGAGTCTTTGGCTGAGTCAAGCTCCATTGCGGAGTGAGTGGGAGGGAATTCCTTACTTTCCGGTTGAAATTCCTTTTCGTAAAACTCAAGCCAAAGAGTTGCTTCAGGATTTTGGAAGTATACGGAAAAGTGTGGCGGCACTCAGGGAGCAAAGTAAAGAGGCCCAAGGATTTGGGTATGAAATCGAGTACTCAACTCGCGAACATCGGCAATTGGGGATCCAGGTTTTGCCGGAAGCGATTAGAATTCCCAGCATCGAAGATTTATCTCAAATGATTGGGAAGGCCAGGGACCTTGCGGTCTTTCGAAAACTGAGTCGAGAATTACATCACACCTTTCCCGCGCTGAGTTCGTGGATAGGTCGGGCGCCCTTGGCGGTTGTGAATTATTCAAGAGATTGGGATCAGTTGGTGGCAATTGTGAAATTTTTTCTGAACAATCCTCGTCCTGGATTGTATATCCGACAGCTCCAAATACCTGGGGTCGACAGCAAGTTTGTCGAATCTCACAAAGGAATATTGCGAGAAATTTTGGATGAAGTATTGCCGGCTGACAGTATAAATCAACAATTTTCGAAGTCGAGTGCCTCGGGCTTTGAACAACGTTTTGGTCTTCTTTACGATGAGTCCTTGGTGCGAGTGAGGAGTTTGGATCCTGAAATTGATTTTAAGGGGTTCACAGACGTCAGTATTCCTCTTTCGCAGTTAATTGAGAGAGAGATCCCATGTCAGCTTGTCTGTATTGTGGAAAATAAAATCAACGCCCTGGCGATGCCTCCAATTTCTGGGGCCATAGTTATCTTCGGAGCTGGGTATGGCATTGCAAAGGTGGAAAAAGCTTTGTGGCTCAGGAATAAGAAAATACTCTATTGGGGTGATATTGATACCCATGGATTTTCTATACTTTCGACTCTGCGTTCTTTCTTAGGCCATGCAGAGTCTTTTTTGATGGATCGTGAGACGCTCCTTGATTATAAAAATTTGTGGGTCCCTGAGCCTAAGGATTGCCGCTGCCTTCGCCCGCTTGAGAATTTATCTTCGCGAGAAGCGGCCCTTTATGTTGAGCTTCAGAGCGATATTCATGGAAAGCGAGTTCGCTTAGAGCAGGAGAGGGTGCCCTACGATCGGGTGCTTTCTCGTCTTTTATTGAAAGACATTTAGTTTTGGAAATGTTTGCGCCCAGCTCGATCCCAGGCCACCAAAAATTCTGAAGAGTGAATATTTTTATTGGCTTCCATCAAGGACTGGAGGGTCGCTCAACAATGGGAAGCTGGAGGACAAAGATAGTCTGACCTGGCGCACTTGTAAAACTTAAGCTTCCACCATGAGATTGGGCAATTCCGCGAGCAATACTAAGCCCTAGGCCTGTGCCCTGGCCCACATCTTTTGTGGTGAAGAAGGGATCAAAAATCTGGTCCTTAATTGTTGAATTTACTCCTTTTCCATTGTCTACAACGGAAATTTCAAGGTGATTGTCGATGACTTCAGAGATGATTGAAATAGATGGTTGCGGAACTGATTGAACAGCCTCAATGGAGTTTTCCACCAAGTTAAATAACGATTCAGACAATTCATTTTTTTTACCATGTATATAGACCTCTGGGGGCGTCTGAACAGAAAATTCGATTCCATTATTTTTTAGTCGTTCTTTAAAAAATTGAGAATTCAACTCCATCAATTCCGGCAGAGGAAACACTTCAGGAGGTTCTATTTTTCGATCCCGAGAAAAATATTGAAGTCCCCGAACAATACTTCGAATCCTCCCATTCATGTCAGTAATTTTCTCGAGAAAGCCTTTGATTTTTTTTACATTATTCTCAGATAGCTCGCCGGCCAACAAGCTTTCAATTCTATACACCTGCCCACCTGAAATCGTCAGTGGATTATTTATTTCATGGGCGACCCCGGAGGCCATGCTTCCCAAGAAAGTCAATCGTTCAGAATTCAATGTTTTAGCTCTCTCATTCATGAGATCATCTTGAGTTTCTTTGAGTTGTTTGAGAGCTTTCTTAAGGTTTTCCCGCTCGTTTTCCAATCTCAAGGTGTTTGCCTCAATCTGATCGTTCAATTCATAGCTAAGGACGAGATTTGATTTTTGCTTACTAGACAGTGAAAGCAGGTAATTGATAAATACGAGCGTGATAACTCCATACATAGAGTGCCGCCAGCTGTCTGCCGTTATAAACACCGCGATTGACAATGGGAATAGTGAGACGATCAGATAAGTTTTTCTTAACCATCCAATGGGGGACATTGCATAGCTGACGGCACTTGCATTGGCGACGTTGACCATCATGATAGTGAGAGATTCAATCGAGATGATCCCATGTTCTTTGATGACAAAAAAACAGGCGCAACCCCATCCCACAGCTGTAAGCACTGACAATGTTTTTATACTTTTGTAATAGAGAGCGTCTGCCTTCTGACCGCGATAGAGTACCCTATCTATAAGGGCTCTAGCCATAAGGGCTGAAAGAATCATGAGTCCTGAAACTTTCCACCAAAAAGAGGCAATGCTGTTAAAAAAAATAAACCAAGTCGTCGATACAACTAAAATTCCTGGAAGAATTCCAATTGCCGTTCGCCGCCGGTATTCATCGTTTAATTTTTCGTCGAAACGAGTGTCCACAGTCTTCTCGAGCATCTCAAAAAGTATAAACTATTCGCAGACATTGATCACCATATTCTCACTTTTATACAACCAAACACGGGTTTCAACATCATAGGACATAATGGTGCGCGAGGGGGGACTTGAACCCCCACCCTGTTACGGACAGGCTTCTGAGACCTGCGTGTCTACCAATTCCACCACCCGCGCATTGCTGGCTTGCAATAGTAAGCTCAAGATGAGGGATGAGATTTAACCTAGCTCAGTCGCTAGAACAAGGTTGGGACCAAACATTACGCTGTGCACAAGGCGGGGCGATCACTCTTCACTGCAATCTAGGTGGATGTTCATTTAGATTCCAGGGATTAAAACCCAAGCCAAACCCCAACAAACATAAGCTTAAGAAATTCATGACAGTTCAAAGACCAAAAATGCTTCGTTCTGAAACGTAGAGTACTTGTTTTGCGGATTCAAAAAATATATGACGTTAAATAAGTATTGTGTCAGAGTGAGAATAAAGTGAATTTCGTCACTCATTTTTGCTTTCTTTAGGAACGCTCAAAAATAAAACATTTCACGCCAACTTCCCGAAATTATAACCGAAAATGGCTTCCTCATTGACTCATCTGGGATGATATGGGCGCTAGCAATTGTCTGCTGACAAAACAATTTTTTGGCAAAACCGCTCAAGTTTTAGCTAGGACTGGCCGAAGGTACTGGTACGGGAGAGTGGTACTAATGGCAAGAATCATACTTAAGCAACTTCTAATTTTTCCGAGAGTTCAAATCAAGTACACAGCTATTTATGCTGGCGTCACCTTGGTTCCGATTCTAGTTCTTATGGCCAGCCATTTTTATTTTATTCATCAATTGACTCGAATCGATCTTAGCATAGAAGAAATGAGTTTTATTCGACAAAACAGTATTGAACTCAATATTTTTTATCTTCATTGTAACTGCCATTCTTGTGGTTCTGATTTCAATTCTAGTCACTCACCGGTTTTTAGGCCCCTTTATAGCTATAAAGCGTGGTCTTGATTCCTATCTCATTGATAAGAAGAATCCAAATATAAAGATCCGCAAAACGGATGAGGCGCATAGTCTTGTGGCACAAATCAACGAGTTTTTTGAAGCTATGGAGACAAAGTAATATGAAAAACAAAAACGGCTTTTCTCTCATTGAAGTCATGCTCGCCTTAGGGCTGTTGTCTCTTATTGGTGGAGCCTTGGTCACGATGGTGACGAATCAAAATAGAATGATTAAGTATATGTCCCAAAAAATTGCCATTAATGATTTAAAAAATGGGCTCATCGTAGCTATGCAAAACGAGAATGCTTGCGCTGTGAATTTGAGCCCCGTAGAAAATACAGGCCTCATCTTCGATAGCTCGTTTGAGGGTAAGAAGTCGTTGTCGCTAAATAAAGTTCGAGTCAGTCAAGATCCGGCATCGCCATCACTTATCGAAGTTAATAAAGAAGTTGTGGGAAGTTCCGGTTTAAAGGTCACATCTATTACCCTCGACGATTTGACTGATGTTGGAGGTGGGCAGTGGTCAGGCGTGTGGAAAGTGGCGCTGACGACGGCGTCTGACGGATTTTTTCCTAAACCAATAGAGTTAGTTCCTCAAAGGTTTGATGTCGACGTGACGACTCCTTCTGCAGCCAAAATCACAGCTTGTCATTCAATCAGTGGTGGAGGCGGTGGTGGGAGCCAATGGGTAGACGTTGGTCCAAATAGCATTAACTACCCCAGCGGGACTGTGGGTATCGACACCGTGACGCCCGGAACGGCACTAGATGTCAACGGAACGACTCGATCTCTAGCTTTGCTCGAGCGCTCTGCCCCGAGCGTAAATACCGGCGCGGCCTACACGATCCCGGATATTAAGCGTAGTGTTTATCAATTGAGATTGGATCAGGATGCAATAATCACGTTACCTTCCACTTCAGCGTTGGCCGTGAACGATGTTTACACTCACGATCAAGCTTCAGCAGGATGCTGTGGGAGGCCGAAGAGTCACGTGGGTCGGCGGGGGTAATGTGATTGGATGGGATGCCGGCAATGTCCCAGTCCTAGCGATGTCTCCAAATAGAGAGACCATTGTCCAATTCAAGTTTTGGGGAGGATCAAGCGCCTGGCTCGGAGCCCCAGTAATGAAAGAGCCAGAGACCTTTCAAGTTTTCCCACATATTGGGGCTGGCGGCCAAACATTCACTGTTCCCGACGGAATTACATCGATGCGAGTGAGAGCCTGGGGTGGTGGGGGCGGTGGAGGCTACAACACAAGCTTAAGCGGATCCACGAGTCTCGCAGGTGGAGATGGCGGTGGTGCGGGTTTTGTTGATACGACAATTCCTGTAACTCCGGGTGAACTTCTCCTGATTGAAGTTGCAAGTGGAGGCAAGTCCTTTTTTGGTGGGACTTTTGGGGGAGCAAGGGCTGGCGATTATGGCGCGGGTGGTGGAGGCGGAGGGTCGTCTGTTGTTCGAGGAACAGTCCGCTTAGTCACGGCTGGTGGCGGGGGTGGCGGGGGTAGCGCCTATAATGGATCCCTTCGTGGTGGGTGGGGTGGTGTTGGTGGATATAGAGGTGGAGATGCTGGAATCGGATATACCTCAGATACACCAGCGACTGGCGCTAACTCAAACTTGTCTGGAGGCGCAGGTGCGATTACGACATCTGCAGGCAGTACTAATGGCTTTCCCGGGACACTTGGCTACGGTGGTGCTGGGACCGCGGGCAATAGTCGGCATGGCGGTGGCGGTGGTGGCGGGTACTTTGGTGGTGGCGGCGGTTGCGGTGCCTGGTCAGGTGCCAGTGGCGCCGGTGGTGGGGGCGGAAGTTCCTTTGTCGCAGTCACAGGAGCACCTTTCCGCTACGTAACTGGTGCAGGCAAATCTCCCGGCGGTATGAGCGATTCCTTTTACAAGCCAGGTGTTGGTGTTGGTGGTACTGGCACTGGCCTTTATAATGAAACCGCGACCAACATTGGTGGGGACGGCCAAATCGTTTTGTCTTGGTAGGTAGGTAGGTAGGTAGGTAGGTATTCTAGTCAGTGTCTCATTTTGAGACAGTCAGTGAAGTGAATAGTCACTGTCATTACCAGACTAGGCCTTCAAATTTTAAGTTCAGAGAAAGCACAAAATTGTGGCTTATTTCTTGAGTGTTAGAATTGCGGAGGACCGCAATGACATTCAGGACTCATATTCAGCCACTGAGGTGGATAGTCTCTGTTATACTGATAGCAATTTTTGGCATTGGTCACCTTTCGTGGGGGGAAATGATTTCATTCCATGAAGGAAAAAACCAATTCGAGCAGGGGTCTAAGGAGTCTGAGGGTGTGGGATTTTACTATGAACCCCCGTCTTTGGAACCTCCAAAACTAGAGATGGAAGCTCAGGTTCCTTGCCCTTTCGGTTGCCAGAACAATTCGAATAAAGCATTTATGGAGAATATCCAAGACGTCAGGAAAGTCCTCGGGGCAACGCTATATACATCACCAGAAAAATTTGGGTCCAACCTTAAAGAGGTTGCGCGATTAATTGGAGATACGGCGGCAAAGGCTGCTCTTCATGCTCACTATAGAAGTTATTCTGAAGACCCACGGACAAAAAAAATGATTAGCATTGCTCAAGGAAAACCGTCCTATGCAGAGGCAGATCCAAAGATAGAAGGCGATTGTTTTAAGGCAGTGAAGTTGATGCTCGTTGCGGCAGGCTTCGCCAAAGAAAAATGGAATGAAGGCATGGCCAAAAACGCAGGGCCAGGATTAGAAGCGCTAGGATTCAGAAACATATACGACCCAGAATCTCCGGGTCCACTCAAATCTTGTGGGGATGGTCCCCGGGGGAGTATTTGTGTTTATGCACCTATAGACCCAGGTCTAAAACGTAGATATGGAAATGCGCCTCCCGTTGAAGCGGCAGGACATATCGAAGTATATACAGGAAAGAGTTTTGGGGCCCAGTACCGCGGAGTTAACCCATACGATTCATACCAAAAAAAGTATAAGCTCATTGGAGTCTATGTGATGCCCCCGAGACAAGGGTCCTAAACTGTGGGCGTTTAAAGAACCGTCGAATGGAGCGAAAGCTTGCTTGGCATTTCAATCGCTTTTCCACCAAAACAAGTGAGATTTTCAGATTCTTGCCACTGCGTTCCAGCGACAACTATATGGTCAACGACGCGCTCGGCTGACATTGGGTTTATGAACATTTGCAAAAACGAATATTAAATTGAATGCTATTGGTATGAACAAAAGAAACTTAATAATCTTAATGATGCTTTTTTCTTTTGAATGCCTCGCCCAGACAACCGCCCAGGGAAAAGCACTCAAATTTGAAAAAATTGGAGAGTTCCAAGTCTCAGGTATGAATAGTATCGAAAAGCTCATTACGACCAAAGCAGATCTCGACGAGTTTACCGGAGAAGCGAAATCGAAGATCAGTTCAAATTTGGTAGATTTTAATACAGAGTCGATTTTAGCTCTGGGTTATTATTTGGGAAGCTACTGCGGTGCCGTTGGATTTGAATACTTGAAGGTTCATTCTATTTCATTGGATAAGTCTAAACTATTCGTGGAGATAAAACTAAGATACAATGACGACTGCGACGCAACAGGTTCTGCATCAGGAATATTTAGGATCAAAGCGAAGGTTTCGAAAGAATCGCAACTAGCAGTTAGAATGCTTCCAAGATAGTCACAATCTATAACCCTAGCTACTTGTGCGTTCGCGTGATCGGAAAAGCTCGGAATTAAAAATCACAACGCGAGTCAAATTTCGTTTCTAAAAATATGTACTGTACATTCGTTGAATTCGACATTCAGTTCTTTTAATGAAAATTAGTTACGAAGAACATATGAAAGATCGAATCGAAATGCCGATCTTCGACGAGTCAATTTTTTATTCCGAGATAAAACGGCGAAAGTTTGGAATCAGCGATGAAGAGATGGAATCGGTCGTTGAGTATTTCAGATCAGGCCTGACCGGTTCAATTTGAATTAATTCAAGCCGTAGATCCTACAACAGAAGCAGAACTCCAGCGGCAGCCGTCGGGAGGGCCAGTATCCATGAGGCTCTTCTGAATTGAACCTGAGCGAATTGTTCTAAGCAGACCCCAAAGCGTTCCTTTAAATTGGTCTGTGAGTTTTTTTCAGCTGCAACCGTAGTTGAAAGAGAACTGCTACGGCCAGCAAAACCCTGACAGCATTTTTTGTTTTTACCGGAAGCCTTCGAATATCAAGGTGGCCCCTTGTGGAGACGAGAGGAGGGAGTTCTCTCCTGTTATTGATATCAGCGCGATGATCCTGCCATCCTCCAGCACAAGAGAGGGATCCCACGACTTCCGTAAACGCTTTTAAGTTCTGGATTTTGCAATCCAGGTCCTGACGCCGGAGATGTCTTCTGTCCGATTGGACCAGTCGCGAGCTTATAGCCTTCTACGTCACCATCCGTTTGGGCTCTGCCTCTAACTTCCTACTAACTCGTGTTTATAGAGGTTCACAATGTTATGGCTGGAACATCTTGCTTGCCCGCCCGTACATCGGCGGCGCTTGGCCATGACTATTTGATCAACACTGTCGCCAGTCGTCGACCGCCATGGGCTTTACCAGTGGAAAGACCTCCTTTCTGGACAGAGCCAGACGCTAGTCGCACGTCCCAGATCTTTCTTTATTTTGTTTCCCGCAGGAGATCTGTGGATTGCTACCCGAGAAAGGGCGGGCAAATATTTTTTGTACGACAGGAATTGAACCGCGACGACTTATAAGTCATCGTGTTCGAAGTTCCTTGTCTGTGTTCTGTAAGCTGATATCAACATCATAGGACATAATGGTGCAGGTGACGTACAAGTAGTTGAACTACCAGATGCAATTAAAACGGTACTGGTGCGATGGAATAGTGTCAAGATTGATTTAAATGAGCTGGCAAGACTACGTTGGATCAAAAACATGACAATTCCAAAAATATGCAATGCCCTGGGCTGGTCTCGGTCCGTCGTTCAGGTGAGTATTCGAACCACTCGGAATTATCTAGTTTCAAAAAACTTTACTTTACAATATGTCAACAATACCGTACAGTAGAGAAAGGGTCTGCAAAATGAATTTGCCACTGAAGTTTCAGGTTTTAAGAACGCAAGAATTTAATGAGTGGTTTGATAGTCAGACCAATCCCACACAAGGGCTCATTCTTGCGCGATTGCATAGGATTTCGGTCGAAGGACATTTTGGAACTACGAATTACTTTGATGACCTCATAGAGCTGAAATGGACCTCGGGATTGCGTGTTTATACGTCCAGAATTGGACAAATGGTTATCGTTATACTCGGCGGAGGAAATAAAAATGGGCAAAACAAAGATATCAAAAAAGCAAAAAAGACCCTTGAAAAGATCAAAAAATCCTATCTTGGTAGCTCATGATCCATTTTCTGCTGAGCTTGCCGATCCAAAGCTGATCAAGCAAGCTGTATTGCAGGCTCTTGTTGATGGCGATCTGGAGGCCGTTCGTGATGTGCTTATCGCTCATCTGCAAACAGTAAATAAATCGAAATTAGCGTCCAAGGCCAAGCTTGGACGCCAAACTTTGTATGATTTGATGGATTCTGAGAAGGAATTCAATCCTTCGATTAAAACCCTGGCTAACATTCTTGAAAATATCGCGGCTTAAGATTCTCAACATTACCGTCCATAAAACACCCGATAAAGTAGGGGTTTTAATAACGCAATAGTAAATTCTTATATCGAATACAATAAGGCGCGCCCTTCGTAAGGTTTTAAACTTCAAACGATCATCTTCTTAATGTAGGACCTGATGATGTTATTGACCTGCAAATAAATGTTGTCCCTTCATCTTCTCCAGGGCGACAGTTTGAGCCATAACTTTTCACAAAACGGCCATTTATTTTACACTCTTGTACCCATCGCCCTGCTGTATAGGGATGATCTGCATCTGTAACCTCGCAAGATGTTGCGCAGGGCGCTTTGCCATCCTGACAAGAGTTCCAAGGATTTTGCGCGTGCGAAATGTTTGAAATCAGTGAAAAAAGAACAACAAAAAATATTTTTTTCATATTAAGCCTCCTAATTTGAGTACATTTATACGCTATATTTCTAAAACATAAAGTGACTTATAATTCAATAAATAGTAACCTTAACTTAACAAGGATAAAAGAATGAAAGTTCAAGACTTAAATTTAGCAGGCTTAAAGTATTTCTTGGATGCTGTAGAGTTAAAGAGCGTTACTTTAAGCGCTGAAAAAAATAATGTTTCCCGCTCCGCCATTAGCCAATCTATTCGCCGGTTGGAGCATTGGTGCGGCTGTGACCTTCTAACCCATGATAAACGTGTTTTTATCCTAACTGAGAAAGGAGTTTCTTTTTATAATTCCGCAAAATGGAACTACGAAAATTTCGAAAAGGGGTTTTTGCAAAAAATAAATTCCGAGGAAATACTTAAAATTGGATGTTCGGCATCTCTTGTACACATAGTCTTTCCCGTCTTTGGCTCAGGATTGGATAAAGTAAATAGCCCAACCATCAAAATAGGAACTTCACAGCAGCTTCTTAGTCTGCTGGACGATGAAGAAATCAATCTCGCTTTCCTTATCGATGCTAGTAAATCTAGGCAGCGCAATTATGCTGAAATTTACTCTGACGATTTTGAGTTGCGCTCAAAGTCAGGATCTCTAGAAAATACTCTTATTACAACGGAGAATAGACCAGAAATTGAATCCCTATTTCGCTATGCAAACAAGAAGAAAATTAAATTTAAAAATCATATTGTTGTTGAAAGTTGGACGAATTCTAACCGTTTGGCAGAAATTATAGAAAGCGTTTGTCTTGTTCCAGCTCATCTCCCAAAAGGAAAGCTGAAGTCAATTTCATTGAAAGGCTGGAAATACTCTTACAAAGCATACGCTGTTTCTCGAAAGAGGAGTTTATTAAGTAGCTTTGAAACAGAAATTTTGTTTCAACTATCTAAAAAATAAATTTAATCCTTAAGTTAAATCTGTCAATTGATTGAAAGATGAACTACACGGAATAAAATTTTTGAGACTTTGGTTCGCATTCGAATGGGCATTGTCCTTTCCGAGATATGTTCCACCCTCATAGTAAGACCTCTTTGAAGAAGTATCTCATGCTCGTTAGTCTCGGAAAGATGCAGTCCATGTATGCCAGTGGATCGGATCTCAATAATAAAAAGATGCGGAATTCCTCCGACACGAGTGGCGGTGACTTGTGCGAACTCATACGCAACCCTTGGCTCTTGAGAAGTTGATAAAAACCCGAAGTCTTTAAAAGTTTGTTTTTCTTGAATGATAGCTGGATCATCAATTGTCATGCCACGAAATAGAATAAGGCCTTTGGGCAATAGCGGACTTTCCCAAATGCCGTGTTCAATGGCATTAGCGGTTCTCGCAACAAAAGAACTATACATACTAGGCTTAATGCTTCTATTTGTTAGTTGCTTATCTTTGATGAATTCTCTTAAGTAACCATTGATTCCATCAAACTGTCCACCTGGTTTGTCTGGATATATTTTAGCATAATGTCGAACAGCCTTTTGAACATCAGGTGGCAAACTTTTGATCACTTGCCGAGACTGCGCACCAATAAAATCGGCAGACTTTTCATCTATATGCCAGGATTCTGCTAATCGGTCAGATTGGAATAGACTTGGCCAAGACTCTCGCAATTCTTTTTCAGCATCCATCTGAGCCAAATAGTCATAAGACGTACTACGGTAGAGCTGAGAACATAAAATGGCTTGAGACCTCTCAGAAAGGATTATTAAAACCAGAAATAAAATAAACGCCTTGCTGAGTGAATGCATGAGTCCGCCTAGATTTCGTTTTCGATTCAAATATTGTTCCAGAAAGTAATGATTTTAGATGACGATTCGTTCATACCATTAAAGCTATTTGAGGCGAGGTATCGACTCAAAAATTTATTCTTGTTTAGCGCTCATACTCATTTTTACCCCATATGAGTTCCTATGGGAATACCCCAAAGAGGTAGTACAGTATAAGTCTGGAGCGCTCCCCATTTCTTATTTTGGATTCAGTGCTATTAAACTAGCAAAATCAAGTTCTTAGCAAAGTGATGTAGATCACCAAAAACCTAACTCTATCCCCCCCCCCTATTATACAGCCAGCACGGTTTCTGAGATTTCAGTAATAATATATGCGGACTAACTCGTGTTTACAGAGGTTCACAATGTTATGGCTGGAACATCTTGCTTACCCGCCCGGACATCGGCGGCGCTTGACCATGACTATTTGATCAACACTGTCGCCAGTCGTCGACCGCCATGGGCTTTACCAGTGGAAAGACCTCCTTTCTGGACAGAGCCAGACGCTAGTCGCACGTCCCAGATCTTTCTTTATTTTGTTTCCCGCAGGAGATCTGTGGATTGCCACCCGAGAAAGGACGGGCAAATATTTTTGTACGATAGAAATTGAACCGCGACGACTTTTAAGTCATCGTGTTCGAAGTTCCTGGTCTGTGTTCTGTAAGCTGATATCAACATCATAGGACATAATGGTGCCCCTAGTGGACGATCCTAGAACCGTTCTTTCTGAGTGTTCTCCAGAACTAAGTGCATGATTTTACTGATCACGAGTCTTCGGTGGAGAACAAATACTGGAGAACGGGTACTTGTTCTCTACAGCACTATCTGTTCTCCAGTATCATGTTGATTTTATGGTAGACTATTGGTATACTTAAGATCGACCTGGAGGTTATCAATGATTGCCAAAAAGCTAACCAAAGTGGGCAACACCCAAGCTGTTGTTTTGGATAAAACGCTGCTGAGTCTTGTCGACGCCGATACAGAGAGCACTTTCAAAATTTCTGTAGATGGCAAAAAAATTGTACTTGAAGCGATGACCCAAAAAGAAGTCGACCGTATGGCCTTGGAAGCCAGCGATAAAATCCGTAAGGTTCAGAAGAATGTCTTCAAGAAACTCGCCAAGTGAGCCTTTCTACATTTCATTGGACGTCGTACTCGAGATTCATCAGCGTCAGCTGAAAGAATTTGGTGGCGCTGAGGGAATTCGAAATCGATCGGGTCTTGAAGCTGCTGTTGAAAGTCCCAAAGCTACCTTTGATGGCAACGATCTGTATCCAACGATATTTTTAAAGGCCGCAGCTTACGCCTGTCATTTGGCGGAATCCCAAGCTTTTGTTGATGGCAACAAGCGCGCGGCGCTTGACGTCGCTTTAACTTTTTTGGCCATCAATGGCTTTGATATTGAAGATGAGCAAATGGAACTCTATGAGGCGATGATTGCCATCGCCGAAAAGCGAATGTCCAAAGCGCAAATGGCCACTTTGTTCGAGAGATTGACCCACCTCATAAAGAGATCTATATGGTCAACGACTCGCTCGGCTGACATTGGTTTTGTGAACTGAGGCTAATAATCAGGGAAGTCTTGACTGAAGAGGTCAGATAGTTCGCAGTCTGGAGAGCCTCTGGCCGGATGGAGTCGTGGTGGGGTGGACGGAAGTTCTAAGTGATTGAGAATTTTACTAATGACGGCAGGATCTTCAATGGCGCTGATGATTCGGACTTTTCCGCGGCATTTTGGGCAGATAGTGATATCGGTATTGAAAACCCGATTCAGGAGCTTGGCCCATGGGATTCGGTTTGACTTCTTTGCGTGGCTTTTTTTATCGTTGCTAGCCTGCGACTTGAGTGAGAAAATAGGCGCGTGTCAGTTGGTCTGGATTTTAGAAAATAATTTTCAAAATATAGCCCAGTATTTTTCATGGGCTTCCTCAAGACTCTATCTAACTATCAAATTGGTACAAGCCCCTGAATCATTTTGAGAAATTCTTTAAAATTGAAAAAAATAGATATATTATTAAGTAAGTCACTTGGTTCTGTTTTAGTTTTTAAAAGGGAAATGTTTGCTTTCAGTTCCAAATGGCCAGATATCTGGTGTATCCAGCCTCTCTAAGACTTTGGGCTTCGTCGATCCTGGTTATCTGCATTAGTTGCAAGGGAAAATTTGACACCATTTCAGATCCGGATGATTCCCCCAAATTAAGCAGCGCTTCAGTCGTTCCACACTACCAACCCAAAGTGGGACACCTTCATCCACTCCTGCGAACCTGCCGCCTACGACCACAACGGTTACCACGTCTCCGGCTCCTGCCACTACCACTGCAGCTCTGCCTCCGGCGAGCTGCGCTTCAACCCCAAAACGCTTCCATGTTGCGGCTGTTAGAATGCATTCAACTTCTTTCGCTTATCCCAGTTTTCAGGCCAAATTAGACAAAGCCAAAAGTGCCGTGAATTCAATTTTGCAAAAATATGGAAAAGAGGTCGATCTGATTGTCACACCAGAGTGGACCTTTACGACTAGCGAATCTTATGAATATCCGGATTATGCACTCGATGTTTCTTGCGACAACAACTTTACCAATTGCCAGCTAAAAGAAGGTGGAGGAACCTCATAGCCCAGCATCACTTTTAGCAGTGAAAGGCATGATTGACCTCGCAGTCAAAAAATAATTTAACTATGTTTTTAGGCACTATTATTGAACGCGTTTCTACGGCAACAATTACCGGCATTGGCGGCCCATATACATTCTTCAATACTATGTTGATTGTCTCTCCAAACGGAACTATCTCAATCCGGCGAAAAATATCTGAAGACTGGAACATTCCAGGATGTAAATACGGAGCCCCCTGCCACCTGGCGTCGGCGAAGCTCGCAAATGACACTCTAAGATCCATTCCGACAACCAACCGATGTGGGGTTACCATTAAGAGCTTGGTCACAATTTGCGCAGAGGTCGGCTATAGAGATCTTATCAAAAACTTGTCAGCGGCAAGTGTTACTGGAAATGATTTACATATTCACTCGGAACGACAAGGAGATATGCAGTTTGAAAATCTGACAAAAGCTATTCAAAATGGAACTTGGTCCGCAACAAGTTTTGAGTGGACCAACTTCGGAAAGTATTTTATGGATTCCTTGCTAACGTCAAATGTAATGAAACAGGGATCACACTTGATCGTAAGCGAAGGCGCTTATTCTACGGCAGGAATTCTTCAGCTTAGCTCTACTCCTCAACCAGTAGGGAACTATGAGTATACTGCTGACTATGTCTTTGGATATTTACCATAACGGTGAGTTTTAGGATTGTTGTCGTGTGGACTTAGCAGGAATGCTTAAGTTCGTTGGTTGTATTTGAACTATTTTCTCTTTTCAAGTTGTTTAATTTGATACACTCAATCGGCCTCCAATCTCTTGTTTTTCCTGACCAACGATTCGGATTCTTTTCTTTTGCCTTGGCGTAAACAACATCACGTTTGTTTAAAATATCAATATCCTTGTTGTTGTGTTTTGATGCTGGAGTTACAAATTTGATTCCACTATGCAAATGCTCGGTATTGTACCAACTGACAAACGTTGCCACCCAGGCTCGTGCAGATTCAATATTCTCATATGGTTGTGAGGGATACTGGGGGCAGTATTTCAGTGTCTTAAACATGGACTCTGAGAAGGGATTGTCGTTTCTCACCGAGGGGCGGCTGAACGATGGCACAACACCGAGCCACTGCATCGTTACCAGCATGGTGGCTCCTTTCATTTGCCTTCCGTTATCCGAGTGCAGATGAAGTTGGTTTTTGTTGATTTTGTCAGCTCTGCAAATTGTCTCCAACAACTTTGATGACAGCTCCATAGACTCGCTTTCATGAATTTCCCAGCCAACCACTTTACGAGAGAATATGTCCAGAAACAGATATAAATAAAAATACTGACCTCGAACTGAAGATCGTAAATAGGTGATATCCCAACTGAAGATCTGATTTGGCCTCAGAGCCTCCCAGGGGGCTGGTCTTTGCATTTGTTTTGGCTTTGACCTACCTCGGTGACTGAGGAGCTCCGCTTCGGCAAGAACCCGGTAGAACGATGATTCGGAGCCAATGTATTCTCCTCGATCAGCAAGACTTGGTACGATTTGATGGGGGCTCATGTTACAAAATTCCTTTCCCGTTGAAATTGCAATAATCTGACTGCGTTCTGCATCGGTGAGCTTATTGGCAGGCCTTGATCTGGGCCACGGCGTAGATCTCCCAATGCTGGGCCTTGAGCCCATCGCTGATAGAATATCACATGCCTTTTCTTGACGGCTTCCGCTTGCCACAGCCTCGCTGACAAGAGCCAATACTTCGTCTCGATCGGAGAGCCTCTACTTTTCGTCCTCGTCGCTGTTCCCCCAAATTAAGTTTACTTTTTTTTTTTTGGAGAATTAAATGCGCTGAGGCTTCAGCCAAAGCCTTATCTTTTCGTAAAAGATCACGCTCGAGAATTTTGGGGGATAAGAAATTCAATAGGGGTTTTCGTGTAAACTCAAAAGTATCAAACACCCTTAAAAAGGTGGTTGCTGGTATATTTCCACACCCATGGGCGGAAATTTCAACGAGATTTTGATGGATTTTCGATTGTGAGGCGTCCGTAGCGGTTGGTCTTGTGATGATTTGCGGCCAAGTTAGACCATTTGACAAAAGGGTGCCGCGACCAATGGGACTTCATCTTGGGGTTCTAAAATCCAAAGCGTTTAAGCTTTTTGAAGCCTTAAGCGCTGTTGTTCCGTTCGCAGGTGCGCACACCCTTGAAAGGTAGACCTTCTTGATCCGGCCAGGTATGTGGACACAATGAATATTGCACATTACAATGTAAGCATGAAAGATTATTATCTAATTGCCTTGATAAGTATATTTGCTTCTTTTATTTCTTTTAGAGTTCTTGCCTGTGAACCTTCCCCTCCTGCAATCATTAATTTAGACGTTAATAATTACTATACTGATAAAAAATTCTCTATTATCGATCAGACCCGTAAAGAAAAACATGATGCAGCCGTTAAACCAATTGAAATTTACATACAGTTTATCTCTAAGCAAAGTGATGAATATATGCAGGCTCCTAAATCTAAAAAACAAGCGGGATCATGTGCTCTAAAATGGATTTTTGATTGGGCAAGTTCCTCGGCCTTAACTGGTGAAATGAAAACAGAGCAAGCGTTTTACGAACGCAAATGGATGCTTACTGGAATTGCTCTCGTTTATGCAAAAGTACGAGAAATATCAACGACAGATGAAAAGTACAAAATAGAAAACTGGCTTTCAAAATTAGTCGATCTTACGATTCAGCATTCGGAACTTCAAAAATCGCCGCGAAATAATCACTATTATTGGGAAGGATTGGCGGCTGGAGCTGTTGGTAAAATCACTAATCAAGACAAGTATATTAGTTGGGCTTCGAAGGTATTTGCTTTTGGAATGAATGAAATTCAAACAGATGGCTCTCTCCCTAAGGAAATGAACCGTGGACAAAGGGCGCTTCATTATCATTTATTCTCGGCGGCACCTTTGGTTTTTTTATCTTCAATACTCAACAGCAATTCCCCAAAGTTGAAACTCTTGGTTGATTTTACTTTTCAAGCTCTTACAGATCCCTCTGGAATCTCCAAAATGTCTGGCGTTTCTCAAGAAACTGAAAAAGATCGTGATATGGCCTGGCTTGAAATCTATTTACGACGTAATCCTGACATAAAGATCGAAAAGTTTCTAAAACCTAAGCGTCCATTGTCATATAATAAACTTGGTGGAAATTTAACTCTAGTAAGTCCTCTTGAGTGTCCTGCCGGCTACTGTAAATAACCACTAGCTACTTGTGCGTTCGCGTGATCGGAAAAGCTCGGAATTTAAAATCACAACGCGAGTCAAATTTCGTTTCTAAAAATATGTACTGTACATTCGTTGAATTCGACGTTCAGTTCTTTTAATGAAAATTAGTTACGAAGAACATATGAAAGATCGAATCGAAATGCCGATCTTCGACGAGTCAATTTTTATCCCGAAATAAAACGGCGAAAGTTTGGAATCAGCGATGAAGAGATGGAATCGGTCGTTGAGTATTTCAGATGGCAGATCAAGCAGCAAAATCGTAGGATGGATTGCCAGAGACTCATCCCGCTTTTGAAGCAGCGGATGGAAAAACTGATTCATTAAAAACGTTCTGAACTCTCTCGTGAACTCGAAGCATTTCGAAAATTTTCTGATTGAGTTCAGGTCCGCTCGGCCTTCCCACCCTGGGGGACTTGAAAAACTCTAGTCCCCTAAGCTTGCGGTCTCCCGCTAATTTCGATTCAGAACGCTAACTGCTTGTCTTTTCAAAACTTTTTGAAACCATCTCCTGTTGCGTGAGGAGAACCGATTTTACTGGGAAAAAAGATTGGTGCCCAGAACTGGACGACTTTCGAACTGCCTGCGTCATCTACTCTCAGAGTGCCGTTGCTTAGGCGCAATATCGAATCCTATCGAATATTGACACATTTTACGTCCACCGCTAATCTCGTTGCATAGGTTAGGCAGATACCTTGCGCCTGCGCACTAAAGCTTGCACTCGAGCACTGTCATTGAACGCTCCGTTCTCTAAATCATATTAAACTTAACATCGCTCATCGATGTTTTGGAGCAGGCGACAAAGCGTTAGTGGGCAATATGTGAGGTTTATATGAAGAAGCCATTGGTTTCGCCGTCCTTTCTTAAACAGAAAGCCAGACAACTAAAAAAAGAGAAATCGCTAAGTCAGCATCAGGCGCTTGAAGAGGCATCAAAGATGCTAGGGTTTTCGAATTATCGAAACTATCTGAATTTATTGGAGTCCAACGCTCCGAAGCCCAAGCCAGCAACCGAAGAACAGATTGAGGCTTTGAGGTTAGATAAAGAAGATATTGCTTTGAAAAGAGCCCATTCCTTGATTGCCGAGACTGAAAAATCCAAGACTCAATTACATGAATTGCTAGAGAACCTGAAGGCAGTCGAAAACTCAGAAGCTGACGTTCAGGCAATTTGCGAGAAGAGCCCCGCACTTAATAGATACCTCGAGCTGAATTTCTTTAGCGATTTCTTACGAGATGAGGAATGCGAAATCGAAGATTTTGCTCCTTACCACATAGCAAAGCTGGTCACTTTGAAGAATCTTGCGTTTAGATTTGAAGATGACGTGCTTTTCGTTGAAGGCGATTATGATCTGACACTCGAATTCGCCTTTGATTTCGATAAAGATGATAAATCGGATACATTCAAAGATCAGGAAATGTTCGGCTCATTTGAGCTAACAATTGATAAAAATCTGGAAATCAACTTCGAGAACCAAGACATTGGACATCACTGGTAGCCCCTGACTCATACGCAATACAGGAAACTCCGAATGAGCCGATACTTTGTGCTCATTCGGATAACCCTAAGCGTTTGCTTCCTTGAAGGACTTCAGGGCTTCAGTTTTTTCCTTTTTGAATCCAGCACTAAATTGTTCATAAACGCCGATTTCTTTTTCCAGTAGCGCATGATCAATTTCGCTCGTTGAGGAATCCACTTGTAAATGTCCCGTTATATAACCCGAAAGCTCTCCCAGCTTATTCGAAATAAAATAGAGTGATTCTTTTGGTGCATGGACTTTGTGGATCTCACTTTGACGTACTCGTCGACTAAAAAACGCTCTACGATGCCGTCAAATACCACTCTAACAATAAAAGCTTCGTAGCTTGCTCGCAATGCACCGATGCCATCCTTGGTTGCCCTGAACGCCTCCAATGGGTTGCTAGCGCCTTTGGCTTCAGCCAATCGATCTTTGGCGATTTTCGCATCGATAAAGGCTTTTTCTGTATCAGGGACTGTATTGGAAAATATGATTCCTGTCTCCGTGGCGCTATTCTTGGACATCCAGTGACAAGTGAGAAGAACAACCTGCTCATCCGTCGCCATAACTAGGTCATTTAAAAATAATAGGTCATGGGTGAAGACTACGACCTGACGACTTTTGCTTGCGGTAGTCTGTGAGCAATTTTAGCTTTTCTCTTATAATCTTGAGAATTTACAGGGTCATCGAATATAAGTCCGCCCAATTCGCTAATTTGTGCTTCTGTGAAAAAATCAGCCAGAGCAACCGCTCGTTGCTCGCCTTCTCAGTACCTTACCCGGCTGTTCGCCTACAATGGAGTACTTCCATTTGTTTTACCCTTGGCGCCTACTGATTTAGATCAGGACATGGAATGTTTAGATCAATACATTCCTGCTTAAATAACTGAATATATCGGTTGCTAATATATCGCTCGTGCAACTCAGTGCCAGTATTTGTGATTGTGGTGGTACGACCAATTTGACGTCTTAATTTTTCAAGCTCTTCGGCATATTTCGAATCACTGACGAACTTAGTAATCTCAGGGATCAAACCAGCCAAAACTTTTTTATGGTTTAACACTGTCAACTGGTCGCTGACAGATTTAAGTTCGATCTTAACTTTCTCTTCGTTCAAATCAAGAAGCTCTTGATCAAGGCTAGTTTCGATTGAAGCCCAATCAATTACTTGAGGCGTGGAAGCCTTTAACGAAGATTTATCCCAACCTTTGATAGCGTTAGTTACATCCGTTTTTAATGTGTCTAAGTTAGCAAAACTAGATGCAATCTTAGCGTAATTTGCAGGTTGTTTTTCTTTTGCCCAGACACTGAATGCCTCTTCGTCTAGTATTTTGGGCACTTCAATTTTAGTAAGTCCTTCGATATGCTTTGCACCCCAGTCGTGAGCTTTCTTTAAGTTATCTCGCGCCTGGCTTTCCAAAAATTGATTTGTACTTTTCAATAAGCTGAATTGCCTCATCCGTGAGATCCTGACGACAATAAGGACAAGCCTCAACGACGACTGAACTAGAAGGCTCTTGGTCTACTAATGTGAGATCTTTTCCTGCCTTGATGAACTGTTGCCAAAGCTCCGAGCCAATTCCTTTGAATTTAGGATTATTAAATTGATCTACACCGTTTCGAGCAACTTCAGCTTTTAAGTCCTCGTATCTCGCAATCGCTTTGCTTATGAACTCAATCTTTCATCAGTGAATGAAGCTTCGGCTAAGGATAATTTCTGTTTTCGGACCAGTTACCTTGGCTTTTACTGTTTGCAGATTCTTTTTTGTCTTCTCAAGAGTTGTAAGATTCAGCGAACTTTTTTTAAGTTCAAGCTCTGTGATTTTATTCAGATCTTCTTCGGACAAAAAGCAAGCCGTCTTAATTTTTTCAACTTCGCTTTTTGAGTCAATCTTTGCGACCGCAGTTTTGATAATCGACTCTTCGATAAAATACTTGGCGAATTGATTTTCTGACTTGTGAGTCTTAAGACCGATTCTAGTTTTTCGGATCATTACCAATCAATTGAATAAGGTTTCTCGAAAAAATCAAGTTCCCCTAGGCTGGACATGAAGTTCGTTTTGACTATCAATGTGTACGTTTACTGATTTTGAATCAAAAGAAGCAAATTGTCTGAAAGCAGGATGATTCTTGTTCTCGGGATATTTGAGCTTTACTGAATTGCCATCTTTATCCAAGAATTCAAAAAGAGCTGAGCATGGCTGATCTTTTATTGGACCAAAAACATTTCCAATTAGAAAATTGTCTCCACGAGAATAGAATACGTTGTTGAAAAGTCGTCCGTATCCTGACTTGCCAACGCCATTTTCCCCGTAAACGACAGTTAAGCCAGCTTCCGCAACTGGAAGTCGTTGAGCTGGACACAAAAGCATTTAAATTGCGAACTTCAGACACTGCTACAAAACGATATTTTGAGCCTATGGATGAATCACTATTTTCGAGCTGCCCCGGGGCAATTGACGAAATACTTTGGGTCGGAGCTGGTCCTAGTTTGTTTTCAAACAGAAGTGCTTCATACGAAAGCTGAATAGCTTCCACTTTCTGAAGTTCTCTACTCGTAATTTGCAAGAGATAGGACGCGAGAATTTTCTGCCACTCAGGAAGTGTAGCTACAAATTTATAAATTTCGTCTTTCAAGATCGTACTCAAAGATACTCCCGATCTCGCGCTTTATTAAATATCCTTTAAATCAGGATAATCCTCTAATACCTCTTGAGGGACCTTACAAGCCCACGATTGAGCGCGATCTCAATTGAGCTTTTGTGTTTAGAGAAATTGCCGGTAACAGTCGAATTGCCTCTAGGCGCTCCGAATCTCGCTTCGTATTCAGCCTTAGTCATCTGCCAAGGCTGTTTCTCAATTCTTTCAGGTGAGCGGTCTTGCTCTTTCAATACATCATCCATGCAAATCCCTAGTTTTTATACACTCTAAAGTTTTCTACCAACTGTCTGAAGCTTTTCGTCTCATACTTTTCAAACGATTCCTGATCGACAAATATGAAATCGTATTTCACTTTCTTTTGGACGCGATTGATGTCTTCGCACCATTGCTTTAGTCGGAACATTTTTAATGGAACATCCAAGTCCTCTAGTCCTTTTGTCTCTACGATGTAGACTTCACTAGCCGAGACTTTAACAAAAAAGTCTGGATAGTAGTTTGAGATGTCGCCATCTGCGTTCACATAATCAATTTTGAAGTGAACCGCTAAATAGTTCTTCGAGTAGGAGACGACATCGTCGCAGTTTTCGAGGAACGTCGAAAATTCTAGCTCCAAATGACTGTCGCCGATAACCTTATTGAAAACACTCTTCTTTGGAACGATAAAACCTTGCTCCTTAGCAATGAAAGGACGCGTGTTTCGAAGTTTAACGTAGTCACGAATCTCTGCATCGCCTTTGTCTTGCACCGTAAGGTCGTTAATTTTCTTTTTAAAGGTCTCGATGATTGTTCTTGTCGCCTCGACTTCTGAAAGATTTCTGACGGTGTTCGAGTCTCCAATTCAATTTCCTTGCCAAAAAGCTCGGTTGAAATGAACTCCTTAACTTTCCCATATAGAATGGCGTATCCGCTAACCAAACGGAGATCCTTCATAATGGATTGCGTGAAATACCCGGCAACGCTGTTAAAATCGATTAAGCCTGAAGAATCCAAAAGCGTCGTGTGAGTGATGTCGCCTGTCGTGATGTCCTTAAAGACAATTTCTCTTTGCTCTTCGTCCGAGAAGTCCCGGTATCCGACCGGCTTGTGTCCGAATTTCGCCACATCCAAGTTGTTAAGATTCTTGTATTCGCGGTAAATCCTAGGGGTAAGAACCGGGAGTTCAATGTCCAGAGCTTCGAGATCTTTCTTTTTGTTTTCGTTATCAATTTCGACAACCAAAGGTGTCCTTGACTGCGAACCGCTACCCATCGGACCACGCTCAAGCTCAACGCCTTCCTGTTGGATCGACTCGACGAAGTCCATAAATGCAGGCGTTCCCACGATGCTCACGAACTCTTGAATGTTCCGGGATACATTTTTCGAAGACCACGTCCCAGCGCTTGCTCAGGCAGGATATTATTTTGTGCGCTAAATGCTCTCAACCCAACGATGGTCGTGACGTTACGGACATCCCAACCTTCGCGCAGTACCATTACTGAAATGATTACTTTGTATGGACTTTCACTACTATCGATGGTGTTAGCCTGCGCCCTTAGTCTATCGAGTTCTTCACGATTCTTTCCCTGAGCTTGCTTCGGAAATCTCGCCATTGTTTTTAGTATGAATGACCAGGACCGCGCCTTTAAGATCTGCGTATGTATTTTCCAGAAACTCTGCAAGATCATCACAATTCTTTGTGTCGTCAGTCATGATGAATAGAATTGCTTTTTTATCCAACTTCAAATGTTCGTCGTAAGCTTTGCGCCATTCAATGACACCTAGATTAATGTAGTCAGCATACTTTTCTGTGAACTTGGAACTCTTCTTTTCTGTTAACTTCGCTCGACTTGGACCGTCCGGAACAAGAGGATGTTTAACAACATTTTGCTTAATCGCCTCGACCAACGGGTAATCCGAAATCGTCTGAACGAATATTGCACCATTCGAATGCTTTGGAGTCGCGGTCACATCAAGTTGAAGTGAAAGCGCAGTACCTTTTTGTTGAAGGCTATTATGAATATCTTGGATCGATTTAAACCAAGCGTTTTGAGGGTCATGAACGTGGTGAGCTTCATCATTGATCACCATAAGCTCTTCAATATTGCGAACGATTTTGCTCAAATCGACTTTCGAATCAGTTGTTGCTCCAATCGGCTTTGGACCCAAGAAATAATCCATGGAATTGTCATCATTCGGTTACGCTTGAATATCATTGCCAGAATAGACTCGATGAATATTCGTCAGGAATATGTTTCCAATAGGATTAGTTATCTGCACATCATCTTGAATATGCAGGTCCATTTGAAAATCTGATCGCCAATCGCGCCCGTCAAAACCGTCACTAGGTAGCACCGGATCATCCTTGAAGAATATCCGGAGACCCTGAAAATCTTTAAAGATTCTGTCCAAAACGATAATGTTCGGAGCAATCACCAAAAAGTTCCGCGCCATAGGAGAGTTTTCTTCATAGAGCTTGTGAAAGAAGCTCCATGCTAAAGCGAGACTGATGACTTTGGTTTTCCCAGCGCCGGTCGCCATCTTAACGACAAATCTCTTCCAAGTCTCGTCGAACATATTTGGGGAAACCGCCCCTGAATTATCAAAACGAATCAGGTCATACTTATCTTTCACCTTCTTGACATCGACTAAGTACACGATGGTCTCTAGGGCTTCTCTTTGAGAAAAAAAATATTTGAACTCTGAAGAAACATTTTCTTTTTGGACGAGGTGAGGTGTTTTAAACCACCAATTCAACAAGCTCTTACTTGTTTGAGTCGCTCCCTCATATCCATTATCCCGAAATTTTTTAACTTGTTTGCGAAGCTCTGGAACCAATGGCGGAAGTAGTTTTTCAAAACTTGTGCTTCTGAGGGCTTCATCGGCAGGAAACCATCTAATTGCGGGATCAAGAATAGCGTGAGGTGACTCAGGAAAGTTAGGATGTAACGCCATTATTTAGCCTTTCCCGCAAGATCGATGATGCTCATAGTATCGTTGCCAAAAATATCGACCACCTTCACTGCAATCTTCGGAGTTTTAGATTCAAACTCGTGAAATGGACTTGAGACCTCAAGTGAGCGATCTTTTTTTGTCCGGAATGACTGCCACTCATTTTCAAAAATATAATCACCGGTCCAAACTTCTTCCCACTCATTGGTCGCTTCATTCTTAGTTCTAATAATCTCTTTCTTACTTCCGTAGTTAAAATCCACCGACCAGTAGTCAACCCAATCGCTCCATTTGCTAGTCAATTTTTCCTTGGTAAGCTTACCTTTGGCATCTTTGGTCATCTTAACAATTTGCCCTTGCTCAATAACGACTTTACTAGTTTTGTTTTTTTAGCCCTTCACCGATGTCGTTCGTGGAGTCTTGATTATAAAAAACAGAAAAATCCTTTAGCTCGATAGACACACTACCTTTTTTAAGTGTGCCTTTGCCTCAATGTAAGCAACGTCGTGAAAAGAAACCTGATTTTTTTCAACAGCTCTCTTATCAAAAACATCCGCTGGAATATATTTGGGTGAAATATCAATTCCTTTGCGCTTCGCCTCCTCTAAAGAATCAGGAAACAACCCCATCTCAAACTCAAATCCAAGAATATCGATTTTTGTAATTTTCTTTTGTCTACACTCAGAAATAACTTCTTCAACAAACAATCTAGATACTGGGAGGTTCACCGGACCAATCGCGATGAGCCGTCCGTTTTTCTTGCCTTGGAATATACGAAATCCCGTTGTTCCTTCAGCCTTGTATGCCTTAAGAATAAGGTCGATAAATGCAGTTTCTTTTTCTTCAAGCTGCTTGGCTTTTTGCTCTTCGCGAAGATCTGGATTCACACCTACGTATAGCTGTCGCTCATATTTTCCAAGATTCAAGATCTCGAAGGCTCTAAAATCTTTTCCTTGCTCTTTAAGTTTTCTCTGCACATTAATCATTCGTTTTCTTGAGGTATGAATAGCAAATTTACCTAGATCTGAACATATCCACTTTCTTCCAAGTTTTTCTGATGCGCAGGCAAGTGTGCCCGAACCGCAAAAGAAATCGGCGACAAGATCATTTTCATTACTGCTAGCTTTAACGATTCTTTCTAAGAGTGCTTCAGGCTTCTGAGTGGGGTATCCAACGCGCTCATCCGCTTGAGAATTTAGTAAAGAAATATCGTTCCAAAAACTGCCAATTGGATTGCCTGTATCGTCCTCAGGACGAAGTTTTCGAAATGGTTTACCCTTACTTGTCCATCCGAGATTCCCTGCCTTATCTAATTCAACTAGCTTTTCCTTGGTCATTCTCCAGCCACATATTGGCGGAGTATAACCCTTGTATTCGTAAACCATCGTCGGACGAGGTCCCATTGACATAGCTCGAACAATGGGACCGTCATAGTAGCGACCTTTGGCATCGGTGCAGTTGTATTTTTCTTTAAGTTCTTCCTGAGTTAATGGTCTCTTTGCCTCATTCAGATTCAGAACTGTTTTATCCGACTTCGCATAATAAAATATGCTGTCTGTAAAAATATCGAACTTTTGGGAAACATACTGAGATCCTTTAGGATTTGTAGATCTAACCCAGGTGATTTCATTCCTAAAATTTTCGGCGCCAAATACTTCATCCAAAACTAGGCGCATATAGCTGTTTACACGCCAATCACAATGCACATAGATACTACCGTCTTCAGAAAGCAGATCATGCATTGCTTTCAGTCGCTCGTAGATCATAGAAACAAATGAGTCCGCACCCTTGCCCCAAGTATCACGATAGGCAATTTCCTCAAGAATGCTCGGCTTCTTCGTTAATGTCTCTTCCCCAATTTCCACATCCATTGAAAAGTCAGCACCAACATCAAAAGGCGGGTCGATATAGATAAGTTTAATCCCGCCTTGTTTTTCAATCTCGTCTCTTAGGGAACCGTTTTTTAAAGAAGATAATATTAGCTTATTATCTCCCCAAATAAGTTTATTGGTCCAACCGCGAATCTGCCGACCGCGGTTATCAATATCAAAAAGACTTTGCTGTAGTTTAGAATCAACCTCTTCCCGTGGCTCGTCTACTTGTTCAATAGTCTGAAATGGCAAAACAATGTTTGTAACTTCATTTGTTTTTCCATTCCAAACTAGTTCTACTTCTCGCTTGTCTTCAAAAAGTAGGAAACGATATTTATCTGGAAGTGGTTTCCCAGCCTCTATAAATCGCGCGACTTCTTGCTGTTCTAGCTCTGTTAGTTTTGCCATAAAGTACCTTGCTTTTCGTTTTCTGAATTTGCGTCTGCACCGCCATCCATGACCCATTGATCGATTTCACGAGTTCGGAATTTCCAAAGACGTCCAACTCGATGTGCAGGAATTTTCTTCTTCTCTAGCCATCGATAAATTGTTTCTTTCGACACTCCTAAATGAGCGCCGATTTCCTCAACTGATAGCCAGCGTTCCGACTCAGCCACGCAAATTCCTCCAAAGACTTTAAAATGCAGATTACGGTAAAATTAGATCAATCAAGACTCTTTCTGACAAGCCAATACAATGAACGACTATGAATAATTGTGGCTCATAGCGTAATTGCGAAGCGCGTTAACTAGGCAGATCAGATGGAGCTTATAAGTATTTACGGCGCCCGAATATTCGGGCGCCCAATGACAACTACTCATTGATCTTGCAGATTGTGAGCATGGCTTATCCAAAAGATATATCGATTGATGATGGCACTAGAA
Organism: Bdellovibrionales bacterium; assembly: GCA_016713585.1. Classification (GTDB taxonomy): domain Bacteria; phylum Bdellovibrionota; class Bdellovibrionia; order Bdellovibrionales; family Bdellovibrionaceae; genus JADJOV01. The sequence continues at coordinate 44,403 of JADJOV010000015.1, forward strand.
TTAGCATCAATTCGCGCGTTGGCACTTTCTTATTCGAACAGCGAACGCTGAGTAAAATATCTCTGCGAAACGTCGCTAGAAAGCTCAAAATAAAAAGAGCTAACATCAAGAAATGGGAACAAGCCAAAGGATCGCCTCCATGCGATGTGTTCTTCAGGATCGTTTCCTTTTATGGGGAAGATGCTCTGCGATCTGCAATGGAGTTGGATCTTGAATTCCAAATTGAAAAGTACCAGCGGCTGATCGAAGCTCGGCAATCGACTGGCAATGAGTATCCGAAACGTCCCGCATTCATATGGGCAGAACATCAATACAAAAAAGCAGTCGCCTAAATCGTATTGTCATCTTTTTTCATTTAAATCAAAAATAGCTCTTTCATATCAATTGGGTGCACCGAACCGGAGCACCTTTTCTTTTTACCGGACACGTCCGTTCGAGCCCGGCATCCTAGTTATGTGCGATAGAAAGGAAGGACAAGGATAGCACCACGAGAACAGGTCCAAGTATTCAGGCAATTCAGCCTCAAGACTCGGACGAATTGCCTGAGAAATCAGGTTTAACTGCGGGATCGATCTTTAGATTCCGAAGAAACTCGTGAATAGGACCAACAGGATGGAAGACACAAACGACTTTGGAACAAGATTAGAGAGACTGTGCCAAGAGAAAGGCATCACACCAAGTGAACTTGCTCGGCGTACATCATTGTCTCGAAAATCAATTTTCGAGTGGGTGGGAAAATCAGGACGAATTCCTCGTGATCCGCTTCATTTAAAAAGTTGTGTGAGTTCTTCAAGGTTTCACCCGCATGGCTACTATGGGGAGAAGAAGAGAAAGTCAGCACTATCGACTCGCTGATTTCTAAAACTGATCTCCATGTTGGGATGTATGAAATCTCGATTAAAAAAATCGATCCAAAGTCCAAAAAATGATGAGGGATACAAATATGGGTACGGTGGCACGTTACATTTTTAGTTCGTCTACAGATGCAGAGCATTGCATGGAACAACTTTGGCGAAGGATGTCTGGTGGATTTTCCCGAGGGGGAAATGAAATCTACATCGAAGTTTCATGTAGTGATCTGCAACTAGCTTCGCAAATTTGCCGAGCTTGTGGCGGACGTTTAGGAGGATAAAGTGAATGCGATAACAAGTATGATCGGGATAACTATTCTAAGCCTTGGTCTCATTGCCTGCGGTGGCGGAAGCGGAGGAAGCTCTACGTCTTTGCCGTCCGATGGGGGAACTAATCCAGGTGGTGGAAATGGCGGAGGTGGATCAACTGGCGGTGGGAATGGAACGGCTTCGTACTATGGCTTCAATAGTGCGAATAGCATTGTCTCTAACGCCTTACCCCCATTCGTTTCTGGAGAGCAATTTGTAGTAGATAGCGAGGTTGCGATCATTGTTTCGGATCTGGACAACAGAACTGCCGACTACATGATTTACGAACCGATCTGTCTTTCTGGTGTTTTAAGTTATGACTACAATGCGGTCTTAGTGAAGGGCGATCCAACGGCACCTTCTCGAGTTCGCATCTCGGCAAGTTCATCCAGCACAACAATCACAGAATACACTGAGCTTCAATCAGGCGCTGGATATGTTGATAAAACCACGGAGACCAATACAGGCGTCTGTAACAACGGAGAATTCTATTCCTCCGTGAGCCAGTGGGTTGTATTTCAGAATGGTCGATCTATTTTGCTGAAAGATATGGATAACAATATCTATTTCGGATTTAGAAACCAGCTTGTTGATAAATCCCTGCTTTTAGCAAAGCAGTATAAAGTCTATCACCAGTTGAACAATGGCGCGGTTGATGTGGCAAATAAACTGAATACGTGGAGTTCAGCTTCGGCAAGCGTAGTTAACCTTGACGCTTCTTCCTCGCCATCAAATTCAGCATTTGGATTTAGCTCACCGCATACGACTGCAAAAGGATTCGCAAGCACGACACGAGGTTCACACTATACCATTCATGGCAACTTCTCTAGAATTTATGACAATCAAACTGCGACGGTTCCTATGATGGGAATCTCGGCAACTCTATCAGGAAAGAACATATCAATTCACAATGCAGTTCACCGCACTTGTGGGTCTGGCGACGTATATTCTCACAATGGACAAACCGTTTGCGACACTGTTGGCTCTGGAGCTGTCAGTTTCTATTTCGAACAGTAATCGAAGGAGGCTGTTTTATGTCGGCATCAATATATAAAATTGCCTCTTCTATTTTTACCTTGATCATAGTTGGCAAGGTCCTTTTCTTGATCTTTAAAAATTTGTCACCGCTTGCATCGAAAGCAACCTCAATAATGAAGCGAAGGATTAACAAATCCTTCGAGGTCTCAGAAGGTGAAAAAAACAAAATATGGTTCGCCGATTATCAGCGGAAAGAAAAAGAAAAGCGAGATCTTTCCGAACGTGAGCATTATCGGTACAAATGCACATATGTAAACTTATCGACCGTGCAAAGAGACCGAACAACATTGTTTGAAGACCGCTGGAAGAATTGGGAGTTCAATAAGGATAGCTGCCAACTAAAAACTCCTGGAGACTTTCACTCCCAGTGCCTAAAAATGTTTGGCGAAATGTCTTACGCGAGAAAAGCTATCATCGCAAAAGACCCAACATTCTGGAGCCACGAGAAAGAACGCTTTTGGATTAAGATTTGCCACCCACAAATTAAAAAGGTCGATATTCGTGGTTTAAGTCTTTTGATACTAGACAAAAATTTTGGCAGAGGAGGAGTTTAATCAGGACGATGGCGAGGATCGGTCATCTGCTTAGTCTTTTCCTCGGCATCCTTAATACGTTTTTTCATCCGATAAGCCTCGTATTTTTCTTTTAAGTCTTGGTTTTGGTATCGAGCTAAAAGAAAAAACCAAGAAACCACGAGGTAAGAGCCGGCAAACCCATAGAAATTGAACCATATTTCTGTGGTTCCAAAATATCCAAGCCAATGCGCCAATGGCTTTACAAATACAATAAACAAGGCTGATAACCATATCCTTACAAAGCCTTGATAAACGAATTCGTAGCCCCTCTGCTTCATCCTTCATGCTAAATGGATCAATGGGTGGATCATTCCATTTAGATCGCTCTGGAGGCTTTATGGAGCGTTTACCGCCATTTTTTCTTAATAAGGACGTCGTTGGACCAAATTCACTACGGCTCTTTTTATTGTTTTATCAATCTTCAAAAGCATACCCTCAGCGAAGATCCCATCGATTCACCAGAGACGATCTGATGAAGATCACGCATCTTTCCTACAATTCATGCCAGGCAGGAATAGCTGAACTAATACTGCTTAAAATTGTTATTTTAGATCCATTTGATATTTCAAAGACACACTTCATTGTGAATAAGAGTGAGGAATACAATTGGGAGGAACTGCGAAGACGGCAGGGTTTAAAAATTGAAGGGGTACCAAATTCTGCTGAGGGTTTTCCGGAGAGTGCGGATTCCGACTAGGGTTTTATATATAAAATTTGGATTTTTAAGGGCTCGGCAGAATTTGATGATTCCATTTAGTTTCTGGAGGATCAAACAGGAATAATCAAATTAACAAGTTCCGATTTCACCAAGTGCCTGAGTTACCTAGTCAAGCCTGCTTTCTGATTACTAGAAACGATGAGGCACAACCTGTCGCCTTTATTGAGTTCGCTGACGGAAATTATGAGGTCTCAAGAATGCGAGAGCTTACGTTGACTGACCACCTTCTCATTCTTCAAGAAGCTGAGAGATACCGAGATTCATTTTTCAATCCTCACTACTGGAATATTTAATTTATCAGTTTGTTTGGCATTAGCCCATCAAGGGCGTTTGCCAACGAACTCTATTATTAATCGTTATTCTAACTACGTCCGTTCGGCGTGGGTACAAGACCACTAGTGTGGGTAAAAACAGTGATCAGAATCAACTTTTCTTTTTCTCCATTTATTTATCAACCCATGGAGGTGGGTACAAATGAATGAGAAAAAAGATAACAAACTTGCTTTTATTTTTACGCCGATCCCGTTCGTACTATTGAGAGCCTATGACCTGCTAACAAAAAATGATCGAGATCTTCTGGTTCAGATCGCGTCCTTTGGTCCAAACGGTTGCTTCTTGAGCGTGGACAAGATTACTGAGAAAATTTTGGTCTGCGGGGAGCCGCATTCTATCGTTCTGTCTACAAACTCAAACATCTAAAGCTTATTAAGTTCAAAAGGGGCAACAGAAAAATGTCTAACCGATATTTCTTCGAGACGGACCCAAGAAATTGGCGACTTACCGAAGACTTGCATAAAAAAATTCAGGAAGATGCTGGGAAGTTAGGGATCTCAGATTTTAAATTCAATAACGAACCTTTTCCGAACGTATTCGGATTCATCACTTCTTTCAATATCTGTTATCCCAGTCATAAAATCGAGAATTCAAAAAAGATTAAGAATCTTCAGGAAAATTACAGACAGCCTGTAGTCGAAGATGATTCTTATCTCCAGATCACGAAATGGCAAAACAGAATTGAACAAATGGAGCGAAGTAAAACCACTTTCTTAATCATCAAAAATTATAACTATTTTAGTCAAAATATTACCGCTTATAAGGCTTGGAAAGATGGAATGCTGAATGATTATTCAGCAACCGAAACCGAAAAGATATATTAAGGCGTTAATTGAAAAGTTTGAGTTAATTGCCAAAAATCCAAAAGTGAATTCGAAAAACAATGTTTTGTGTTGATGGAAGCACTATTGAGTGATGGGAAGTCTGGATTTGAAATCGAAGGCGCTCTACTGAAGTTAAAAAATCGCTACGATCAGGAATCTGCATTACAGGCGTCTGTAGACGGAGATCCCGGAAAATAAAAAGGCAGAGCCATTGCATCTGCCTCTCTTAGCCGAAGAGTTCTCATGAAACCTAGGCTTTGGACGATTGAATTATGTATTGAAAAATCATGGCGTCACTTGGTCTAACATTAGCTGTGAGTATTAGCTTTTCCCCGCGCGGAAACTTCAGAATATCCCCTTGGGTGACAAAAAGCTTAAATGCCTTCGGTGCGATTGTCATAGCCATGCAAATTTGCACAAATGAAGCCTTACAGCACAACAGATCTATGTCGTTTATAAATATACTCAAAGGCTTAGCAAGTTTGTAAGAACCAATCAACCCCAGGATCAAAGCGCCGAAGCCAACGCAAGGATCATTGACAGAGACATCGTCCCTATCCCTGAAGTCTTCTTCTCTTAATTGATACAGCTCTCCAACTAGCTTTGCTATCGGGTTGGGTGTGAAATGCTGAGCTTTTTGAACCTTGCCAAACTCGCGTGTCGTTCTCTCGAAAACTGGACCCAGGTGATCCGTAAAGGGACTTTTATTAACTACAAAGAAAATAGGCGTGGAAAAATGGTAGCGACGATGCTTGGTATTCCAACAGTTCCTTCGTCGCATTATGGGCGTACACTGCGCACAGGAGATCCAATAAAATCTCCCATGCCTTTCTGTATTCAAGATTGTTAACGTTCTTAAAATTACAAAATTCGACGTACATATCGGGAGTTCCTGAGGCTTTCATATTAAGCCCCCTTTCTTTCTAAAAACTTTCCCGTTTGCCATTCGACGATCTCCTCAACCAAAGCGTCGACTTTAGGGTAGTCTTTTATCAGAAAACGCAGAACGAACCTGTTCAAACGCTTTTCGAAATCCGTCCAAGACAATCTCTTGAGACATTCTCTCTGTAAACTGAAGGCTCATAGAAACGACCTTTGCCAGAGGAACGTCAGGAATGTTTACGCGGTCGATTTCTGTAAAAAAGCTATTCATATTTGCATCGAAGGAAGACCCGGACGGTAGGTCGGATTTCTTACTTGTATTTCTGTTTGCAGTTCGCTCTTTCTTTTGAGCTCTGCGATTGTAAGTCTTCACTAGCGCCTTAATTTCTCGATATGAAAGCGTTCGAAGGTGCGACTCATCATTTTTTCTAGAAGTGCAGAAAGTGATTCGGGAGATAATCTAGCAAGCTCAACAAGCGACGAAATTGATAATCGCAGACTGGAAACTCCTTCATTACCCGCAACTGTCATATAATCGTAAGCTCTTGCGGGAAGTATCCCGAATGCGACTTGGATATATTCATTAAAAGCCTTTCGCATTGCCGAATCAGAAATATTTTTTTGATCCGCATGACTATCAAATTCACTCTTAAGTTTGATAATCATAGTGCCGACTTCTTTTTCTCCATTCGAAAGATTAGCCATTTTCTCGATAATCTCAGATGAAGTTGTTCGCACCAGATCGCAAAATTCTGGCGTCAAAATCACACTCTTGAATTTCGGAGTCGCTTGCAGAGCTTCTGGCTTTGCAGTTTGAGGTTGAGTAACTTTAGCTTCAGAAACCGGGGACACATTATTTTTAGGCATACAGCCCTCCTATTGATTTTGTTGAACGGACATCGTCCAACTTGAAACCAGTATGAAGGCTGAGCACTGAATTGTGACATGGACCGCGAAGGGCACTGCTTCGCGCGCTCAACGCGAAATTGATGAAAAGCTAATATTACAGATGCCTGTAGTGATATTTAATACTTAGACTAACTGAGTCCCGGAATGAGACATTCTACAAATTTTGAATCAATGATTTTAATTTTGGAAGCCAATGAATGACTTGAATCTTTGGTTCTTAGATCAAGTCGTTTGCGTACAAGTTCAGAATTAAAAGTCATTCCTAAATGGCTTCCGAATTCAAAATTCAACTTCGAAGCAATAAACGCCTGACAGCCATTTCTATCAGAGTTGTCATTGACGTTGTTTAGAGCAAAATGCGCCTCGATAAGTCCATAATAAATTCGGCAATAATGCCTGAAGAACTCATACTGAGTGATATTAACTGTCAGACGATTGTTCTCATCCAGAGCCAAAAAACCAGCGCTACCGCCGTTAAGACGCGAAATCTTTTTCTTGGCTTGGCTTACAATACGTTTATGAAGCGCTTCAGCTTCTTTTTTTAAATCAATAAATGGAATGTTCTCTTCATGAATTACGGATTCTGCTCGCTCCCTGATTAATTCAACACTCTCCAGGGCTTTTTTAATATCGAGGGAAATTTCTCGAACTTTATCTTTTTTATCGAAGGTCAATCTATTGAATGCATATACAGATTTATTTCGATGGCTTGATAGAAAGCTTTCTATTCGCTTGATACGTTCTTGAGGATCAAGCTTACCGCAGAAAAAATGTGCTTTGGGTTCATCAAGATCGTAGCGAATGCCAGTTTTAGCCTCGTCACACATCATAAGTTGGCGAAAAAGGACCTCGTAATAGATATAAGCTGTTTTGCTTAAACTACTATTTTCGAGAAGCTCTGAGAATGACTTTACAGCCTTATTCTCATCTTCCTGATCTGTACTTCTTCTAGGTAATTCTAATATCACGCCCATCTTCAATAGGTTAAAGCCGTTTTTATATTTGGGGTAGCTTTTTCGCGTTAGAGAAAGGCAATCCATCCTCTCGCGGTCGAAGTCACAAACTGTAGTCCAACCAATATCCTGTCCTAGGAGATCAGACGATTTCCTAGGTTAGGGACACCCGATAAACGAAATCCCTAAAGGTGAGTTTTATGGACAACCCCAAAGATGGCACAACTCAGCCAGCCTCTAGCGAAATGAGTGAACAGGAAGCGAAGAATAAGTTGCGGACCTATAAGAAACCTAATGGTGATTCATTTCAGGTCACTGAAGAAGAGTTCGCTCAAATAGTTGAAATTTTCGATTATTTTAGAAAGTTAAGAGAATCAAAAGACACCCAGTCGGAATCACTCGAACCAGAATTGGCTGGGCTCAATGCTGGCAATCCGGTAAATTGGAAGGTCGGGTAATTTATGAATGAGATTTATTATAAAAACAAAAATGCGGTAGCAATTTTACGGGTCAGTAGCGTCAAGCAAACTGACGGTGGTATTTCACACCAAGTTCAAGAAGAAAAATGCCGAGAGTATGCCAAAGAGTTAGGACTTAACATCGTTCAGGTTTTTACTTTTGCTGAAAGTGCAAAAAATAGTAATGAACGCCACAAATACAATGAAGCCATGACGTTTGTTAAAAAACGTAAAGTCGGCAATGTTTTATTTTATATGCCTGACCGAGAAGCTCGAAACATGACTGATGGAGAAGAAAATGAGCGTAAGGTCTTGCGTGGCGAGTTTAATATTCACTACGTAAATGAAAGAAAAATCCTGCACAAAGACATGTCCTCAAGTGAACTCTTTGCGAGAGATGTTTAACTGGTAATGGCAAAAAACAATTCGAAGGTTACGAGCGATAAAGTTATTGATGCTATGGCATCTAAAACGCGGATGAAATGGTATCCGAGCAATCACCCACTGAGCTATGTTACCGATAAATTACCGACTCAGCAACGGGACGAGCTAAAAACCGAGGAACAACCATCGGGCTTGATCCGAACGAAAATAATCGCAAAATTGTTCTTCGAGAATTTGAATTGAGATCAAAAGGATTCACTTATGAGGAAATTAGAAAAACAATTTTAAGTGAAGGTTTAATTTCTGGCAAAAAAGCACTGACGTATTCAAAAAGCTCCATAGAATATCGTCTGAAAAACCTTTTCTATCGAGGCGAATACGAGTGGCGCGGAGTACGCTACCAAGGGAAGCACGAATTATTTGTGCCGAAAGCTTGGGTAGCGAAAGTCGATGAGATGAATGGCTTGCGAGGCAATACTAAACGTGAATTTACCGATGAGCATACTACCCTAGTAGATGGGTGGTTAAAGTGTTCATGCGGATGTCGAATAATTTATGATCCCAAAACGAAGTATGTAAAACCACAAGGAAAACAAAAACCTACCATTACTATCATTGCTGAACGGTAAACTGAGTCTCATCCCAAGCTTGAGAGAACATCCAAGGTGACAAACTCTGGGAGCAGTTCGGCGAACTGATCGACAAAATTAATATTAGTGATGAGTTCGCAAAGGACATTGCGGATGCCTTGAACAAAACCGAAAAGAAAGCCCACAAAGTTGTCGAACTTCAAATCGAAGGCTTCAGTCGCAAACTGAAAGAACTCGATAATCAACGAGACGCACTCGTCGATTTAATGATCAGCAAACAGATCGACAAAGAGTTGTTCGACCAACAACTCCAGAGAGTGCGCTCCAATC
>JADJOV010000016.1 GCA_016713585.1 Bdellovibrionales bacterium
ATCGCACCAATTTGGTGGCGACTCGTAGTTTAAAGCAATAATATTTAATTTACTCTTGTTTGCCATTGGAGTATTAGATTTTCTTCATTTGTTTGGAGGAGATTGTTCAATGATTAGGCAAGATCGAATGACTTCAACAACTGGTATCGGACTCATGGTTCAGACCCTGATGCGAAGCCCAGTCTATCCGGAGCTGCTCAAGCATTTGCCAGAGCGTGTTGACAACTTCGAGGAGCTTCAAGATGACGAGTATTTGACGAGCTTGCTGGGGGGGGGCGGGTTCCTGCTCCCAGGACTATCCTTGATTATCTGAATGACTTTGAACCTCACCATATAGCTGGTCTCAATTCAGTTCTGAATACCATGGGGAAGACCTTTCATAGCCTTTAGCTCCCTGGGATTTTGTCATCATGTGTGGCTCCGAAGTGGTAATACCAAATCAGGGACCGATGCGGATAAAATGATCCAGGATTTGTACAATGACAGCAAAGAACAAGCTGTGAGAAAGCGGCAGGGTATGGATTTTACTCGTATGGACTCGGCTTTTTGCAACCAGAACACGATCAAGGCGTGCTTAGATCGAGGACTTTTCTTCACCATCACGGCGAATAAAGCCACGACGTTCTGGCACACAGAACTAGAAAAACAGGGTGTTGACCACTCATCAGAAAGCTCAAAGGTGGACGCCAATTTTTGGGCATGGCAATGCCTCCGACCGCAAAAGTGCGGCATCGGAACACAAAGTTAGTTTTTCATTTTTAAATTTCGGAGAATCACAAATTGACGCTGTTTATCCGCGCCGTTGGGATTTTAGCGTCTTGACAACTTTCTTGGTTAGGAAAATTGGTCGGGGAGACAGGATTTGAACCTGCGACCCTCTGGTCCCAAACCAGATGCGCTACCAAACTGCGCTACTCCCCGACAGAGCTCGGAGAATATTGATCTTTGGGTCGCTTTGTCAAATTGTGAGGGAATTTAACGCGCGTGATAAAGTACTTGGAACATTACGACACATTCTTTTAAGCTTAGGTTTATGGAGAAATTTTTTGCAACCCTTCCAAAGCCAATATTAATTCTAGGAGTTTTGTTGTCTGGGGTTATCGTTCTTTTTGTGCTGAATCCACCCCACAGTGTTTGTGACACTGTCGTGGATACTTTTCGTGAATCTCTTAAGGGGGTCATATATCCACGCAAGGAAGATAAGAGGACCTTTCCTCCAAAAATTCTTCAAGCGCAGGAGGTTTGTGAGCAAGGGTTACGACTGGGGCCTGTTTTGACTATTTTGCTATTCTTAAACTTGTCGCGAAGCAAATTTCAAAGGCGCCGAAGGAATGTGCACCCAATCTTTATGAGATTTCGGAGGTTAAGAAGGTTATAGATATTGGAATTGAAAAGATGATTTTGATGGCTTGGGGAGAACAGCCGCCTGAGCCCGGGCCAACTCGTTTTGGTTGGTTTCAGGAGGCGGAGATTGCTCTTTTTTGTCTTTTGCGGGGAACCCTTGAAAGAAGTCTCGGAGAGGAAGGGGTAACCGCCTTTAGACGAAAAATATTTGCCAAATTACCAGGATCCCTGCCAATTGTCGGTAAGGATCCGACCCAGCTGGCGATTGCAGGCGATTTGGCCGTATCGAAATTCACCGAGGAAGAAATTTGGGCCAGAAGTCTATTTTCTGTTCGTTGTGATAATTATCAATAGCTGATCAAGTGAATTTTTTGCCATTTTGGTTCGGGGGAATTCTTGCTTATGGTGACTCCCAATAAACAGAATTCTCTATCGTCTCTATTTTGGATAAAGTATTTGTCCTGAGTAAATGGTTGCAGTAGCCATTCATGTGGATTGAGACCAAATGATGTGAGTTGGTTCCAGAGTGTGGCTGGTGTTTGGTTTGAGTCTACAGATTGAGATTGATTGAGCATTGTGTTCCCCCATTTTTTTTCTGCCTGAGGTTCTTTGCACAGATGACGCCGAGCTCAAGTCTAATGAGGTGAGTTGCAAGAACAAAACTGTTGCTGAGTCCTGAATCTAATTTTACTTTCTAAGATATGCGACAGAAGAGATATTTATTGGATGCTGGGATTCAGGTTGTAACTCCATTTCTTGTGATTTTGATATTTAGGTATGTTCACGAGAAAAAAATTGCGGCGATGGCGGCAGGGGCACTATTTTGCTGTGTGCCTTTGGCCCTAGCATTTCGGGAATATCGATATCAAAAATTCAAAAATGTACTTTGGTGGGTAGGGACTTCTCAGTTTTTCCTGCTCTTTGCGATGCCCATTTTTTTAGGAAGGATTGTTTTTTGGAAAATGGATTTTGAGAAAATCACGATTGGAACACTATCTTTAGCGTCTTTGCATCAATGGGCCAACTTGAGCTATGGCCTGATGTTGGTCTGTGTGCTAGCTAATCTGGCCATTCCGAGGGTGAAATGATTGCAAATCGGAATCAGCAGACCAGGCAAATCAACAATTGAGGGTGTTTGAGACGCTCACGTCTAATTGTCCACGGCAAGGCAACCTCCAAACGGGAGGTTGCTAGGGATCGGTAGAGAATAGAATTATTCTAAGTTTTTTGTCTAATCAAAACTAAATTTCGAATGGAACAGGACTAATACCTTCTGATTTGTAAAAGCTGTCATAATGGTCCATGCCAGTCGGAAGCAGAGACAGACTTCGTGCTTTCTTTACTGCGGCAGTCACTCGTTTTTGCTGGGAAATACTCAACTTTGAAATGCGAGACGGGGTGATTTTTCCACCATCTCCAATAAATCGGAGGAGAGAAATTGGATCCTTGTAGTCAAAAATATGATCCCCGGCAAATTCCTGTCTATACTTTGAGCGACTTACTTTTTTCATAATTGCATGGTCCCTTTTGTAGGCTTATTTATATTCTTATTTCACGAAAGTCGATGTTATATATAAAAAAGGTGTTGCCTTCAAGTATCTTTTTTCATATATCCTTGACTCCGGCGTCATCCAGAGTGGACAGCCAGTGAACTTCAAAGCGCACTTCAGGGCGCACTTCAATGTGAGGAGACCTCGAAATGAGTCGATGTGAATTAACGGGGAAAAGCCCAATTACCAAGAATTTGGTTAGCCATTCCAATATTAAAACTAAGAAGAAGGCAATGCCAAATGTTCAGAATAAAAGGATTTTTAGCCGTTCTTTAAATCAAATGGTTCGGCTTCATATCGCGGCTAGTGCCCTTCGGGATATGGAACATGTGGGTGGTTTTGATGCCTTCATAATGAAAATGAAGGATGCGACCCTGTCTAAGCGGGCTCTTGCAGTTAAATTGCGAATTCTTAAGAAAATCGGTGCTACTAAAGCCAAAGTATTGAATTGAGGTGATGTGTGAATAAGTTGAAAATCAAAAAAGGGGCGACTGTTCAAGTCATCACTGGTGCTGATAAGGGCAAAAAGGGCGCTGTCCTTGAGGTGAAGAACAAAATGACGTCATCTGGAAGTACCCTCAGGTTGAAGGTGCAGGACGTATGTATGCGAACGCATTTTGATAAAAAAGAAGGCCTTTTGAAGAAGGAAGGTTTTATTGATTATTCAAACGTAAAGCTTTTGGCGGCAGCAGAAAAAGGGAAGAAGTCCACCAAAAAGGCCACAAAGTCTAAATCAGCCTAAGTCTGTCGTTGTTGAGTCAGGATTGAGTCAGACCTATTCTTCAGCGAACGAATAATCTAGAATAATAATCTGGACTAAAGCTTTGATTTTTTGGTTTTTTGCTAAATTGTTGGAGTTTTTGGTCCTATTTGCGACAAAATCAGAAGGGGAGGGCTTGGGGTTTTTCATTTGAACAACTCATATCCACATGATGAAGCGTAGCTTTACTTTTTCCCTTATGATTACACTTGGTGTGTTGGTCTTCCAAATTGGCAAGACCCAAGTTCCAATGGAGCAAGAAGTTAAGAAAAATCAAAATCCAATTCTAAATTCAAATCCAACTGTAAAGATCGAACAGATTGTTGATCAAAAAATCGCTCTTAAAAACCAAATAAAGATGACGTCCCCGCTGAAAAAGGCGACAGAGCGAATGGTTATCTGTCGGAGCACCACGGCCGTGAGAACATTACGAATTGAAAAAAATTCTGGAGATCATTGTCAGACCTTTTATACAAAGGCCGGAGTTGATCAGAATATTGGCAAATCTCAAAATGTTGAATCTTGTCTTGAATACCTAAATAAAGTTCGAGTGACTTTAGAGAAAGCTCAATGGGCCTGCAAGGACGTTAAATTATCCACATTATCTACAATGACTGAGTCCGTGAACTGATTGTAAAGGTAGGTCATCTGATTGGAGTCTCTTAAGATTGGACTTTGTCAGATCACTTCAATTGACGACACGTTGGCCAATGAACGGCAGATTTTTAGTCTCCTATCATCGATTCCAAAGAATTCCGGATTGCGTTTGCTTTGTTTTCCAGAGAATTCTTTGTTTATGCGCCTAAAAGACGGTGGAGCCGTTGAGGAATTTAATTTAACCAATCCTTCACTCTTGCGTCTATCGGATTGGGCGGTGAAGAACAAAGTTAATATTCATTTGGGATCATTACCAATACGTGAAGGCAATCATGTTTACAATGGTTCCGTGCTGATTGGAGATGATGGGCAATTGCTGTCAAGCTACAGAAAAATTCACCTCTTTGACATTACTCTGAATCAGGGTCCAAGATATTTGGAATCCGAGACTTTCAATCATGGCTCGAACCCACAGGTTCTAATGATTGACGGGTGGAAAATTGGACAAACAATTTGCTATGATTTGCGTTTTGCCGAGTTGTTCTCTGTTTACGCAAAACAGGAAGTTGATTTGATTTTGGTTCCCTCGGCCTTTTTGGTTAAAACTGGCGAGGCTCACTGGCATGTTTTGCTCAGAGCACGCGCAATAGAGAGTCAGTGTTATGTCCTCGCGAGTGCACAGGCTGGCGTTCATAAGAGTCCCAGGGGAGTCGAGAGACTTATGGGCATTCACTGGCTGTGGACCCATGGGGTCGGGTGTTGGTGGAGGCTTTGGAGACGCCAAGTCTAAGGATTCTCGAATTGCATAAATCAGAAATTGCTGATGTGCGGCGACAAATTCCCATGAAATCCCACCGAAGGATTTCGTAGGCTCTAGAGCTTTCGTTCAAGACGTGACATTTCTTTGGTCTTGGATTTAAATACTTCCAATGAAAATCTACAATTTAATTTTTTGGGAATTCTTCTTGGGTTAACTGCAACGGCAAATACAAGTGCAAGCGACGGTCACAGTGAAAGTGGGAGTGAAAGTGGGAGCGAAAGTGAGCGGAGCATAGCCTCAGGGGTGCCGGCAAATCTCGATGCTAAGAATGAGCCGGAGGTTGTGCAAAAGATAAGGTCTCGGTCCTATCGGGGAGGTTCTGACGAGTCGGACCTGAAGGTTCAAAACCAGTTGTTAAAGCCAACCAGAAAAATCGCGCCAACGGTCGAGGATGAGTCAGAACCTGCTTCTGATGAATAGTGTTTAGTAGTTAGTATTTATTGATTGGTATTTGGATTTAAGCAAAACCCAAACTTGATTTGAGGTGAGTTGTGATTAATGAAAAACTTCCTCCTGGCGTTCAGCGAGAAGTGATGGATGTTGATGTCGTTATTGTTGGGGGAGGCGTGGCGGGTCTCGCTTGCGCTTACCACCTCCAGGCGCAGGTTCAAAAATATAACGACGGCATTGTCTCTGGAAAAATGAAGGGGTCGCCACTCGGGGAGTTGATGATAACGGTCCTTGAAAAAGGGGCTGAAATTGGTGCCCATAGTTTATCGGGGGCGGTGATGAATCCTGTCGCCTTGGCGGAGCTAATTCCTGATTTTAAGGATCGTGGTTGCCCCCTTGATGCCGAAGTTAAAAAAGATGCCGTTTACTATCTTGGGGAAGATTTTTCCTTTAAGCTTCCAGTGGTGCCTCCTCCATTTCACAATGAAGGAAATTATATAGTTTCTTTATCTAAACTGAATCGTTGGTTGGCCACTCAATGTGAGGCCAAGGGGATCAATATCTTTCCAGGGTTTTCTGTGGTGGAAGCCCTCTATGAACAGGATAAGATCGTCGGGGTGCGGACTGGCGACAAGGGTCGAGACAAGAATGGCGATCCCAAGGCAAACTTTGAGCCGGGGCTCATTTTAAAAGCAAAATTAGTTATTTTTGCAGAAGGATCGCGAGGCTCGTTATTTCGTCAAGTTTCGCAAAAGCTGAATCTCAGAGCTGGAAAAAATCCCGAGGTTTTTGAAGAAGGTGTGAAAGAAATTATTCAAATGCCACCGGGAACTGTTGAGCCTGGCGTGGTCATTCATACCATGGGTTATCCGTTGAAAAAAAGCATCGGGGACTTTTATTTACTCGTTGCCAGGGATCAAATTATTTTGGGTCTCGTTGCTTATTTGGATTCGAAGGACCCTCTTTTGGACCCACACCGAGAGCTTCAGAAGCTTAAGACCCATCCAATGATCAGAGAAAAGCTCAAGGGCGGAAAAGTCATCGCTTATGGCGGAAAAACCTTGCCAGCTGGAGGCTGGTTTTCAATTCCAAAACTCTATGGTGATGGGTGGATGGTCATAGGAGATTCGGCCAGTCTGGTGGATGTTCAGAAGTTAAAGGGAATTCATTTATCTATTAAGTCAGGAATGGCCGCGGCAGAAACTGCCATTGACTGCTTATTGGCTGACGACTTTAGTGCAGCAAAAACTCAAGGCTATGAAACACGGGTCCATAATTCATACATCAAGCGTGAACTATTTAAGGTCAGAAATTTTCATCAAACATTGGGGATGGGGATTTTTACTTCTTTACCTTTACTGGCGCTCCAGGAGCTCACGGGTGGTCTTGGTCCTGTGGCTGGGATGAAGGTTCACGAGGATGCCAAGGTCACAGAAAAAGTTCTCGATTTTTGGGGTGCTGAGGGTCTGAAGAATCCAGAGAACCAATTGCCTAAGCCAGATGGCACGCTCTTTTTTGATAAATTATCAAGCGTATACTTAACAGGAACTCAGCATGATGAAAATTCTCCAAACCATTTATTGCTACTCAATCCAGATATTTGCCGAAATGTGTGCGAACCCCAATATAAATCACCCTGCAACCACTTCTGCCCGGCCAGTGTCTATGAAATGAAGCCTTCAAGCAAAGGGCAGGGTCAGTTTGATCTTCAAATTAACTATACTAATTGTATTCACTGTAAGACTTGTGATATTAAGTGCCCCTTTGGAAACATTGAGTGGACAGTTCCCGAAGGTGGGGGCGGTCCTCAGTACAGGGAAACCTGACTGATTTCGAGCGACATATCAAGTCCGTCTCAGTTATGGAAGAGGCGGACTTCACACACAGAAAGGACCCGTCATTATGCCTTTATTTTTTGCCTCGGCCCCACAAGGAATTGCTGAACCACTGAAACAGGAATTAATTGAGATGGGTCTCAAAGTTGTTGATATGAGCCCAGGCGGAGTCGCTTTTGAAAGTAGCTGGGAAGGCTGCTATCGGGCGAATTTATGTTCTCGCCTAGCAAGTCGAATCCTTAAGCCCGTTTTGGATTTTATCGCCTATCAGCCAGAAGAGCTCTACACTCAGATTCAAAAGCATGATTTTACAAAGTACATTAAGCCCACTCAGACTCTTTGTGTGGATGTCGTCGTGCGAGATTCTAAACTTGCAGATCAAAGGTTTGTGGCTATGAAAGTCAAAGATGCCGTGGTTGATCAGTTTCGGGAGAAGTTTGGAATTCGACCGGATGTCGATAACAAGGACCCTGATTTGAGAATTCATGTGCGAGCAAACAAGAATTCCTTTGCTGTGTCAGTTGATACCTCTGGAAATAGCCTTTTTCAACGCGGCTATCGAAAGGAGGCTGTGGAGGCCCCTTTGAAAGAGAATTTGGCCGCAGGACTTCTCAAACTGACTGAATGGGATCAAAAATCGCCCCTTGTCGATTTTATGTGCGGGTCTGGGACTTTTCTAGTCGAGGCCGCGATGATGGCTCTGAATATGGCCCCTGGCATTCATCGGCACAAATTTGGATTTCAGAAGTGGCTCAATTTCGATCGGGGTGTTTGGGACGGCTTAGTGAATGAAGTCATCGAAGCTGAAAGGACCGAATTGGATTTTGAGCTTTTTGGTTATGATATTGACCGAAAGGCTATATTGAAGGCCAAAGAAAATGCAAAACGTGCGGGGGTTGAGCACGTTATTCAGTTTAAGAGCGAGCCAGTGGCCACGGTTGAACCCCCAGTCGAGAAGGGAATGGCGATCGTCAACCCTCCCTATGGGACGAGAATTGGGGATGAGGACAATCTGAAGGACGTCTATAGGGATCTAGGTTATACGTTGAAGCATCGTTTTAAAGGATGGGATTGTTGGATTTTGTCGGGAAATAAAGATCTGATTATGGATCTCAAGCTTAAGTCCACGCGAAGACATTTCGTTTTCAACGGTGGAATTGAATGTCGCTTTTTAAAATATTCCACGTTTTGATGTCAGGATCACTTTTAAAGACCCAGTGCGAATGAATTTTTCAGCCTGAGGATGGTTATATGAATTGCCCCTGCGGATCAGAAGAAAATATGAAAATTGCTGTGAGCCCTTTATCAACGGGAGGGCCCTGCCAGAGACCGCTGAAAAGTTGATGCGAGCTCGGTATTCGGCCTACGTGAAGGCTCAGACCCCCTATTTAAAGACCACGCTGGCACCGGAGTCCATGAAGGGATTTGATATAGCCGACGCTAAGAAGTGGGCCATGGAATCCGAGTGGTTGGGCCTCAAGATTATATCCACGGCCAAGGGCGGCGTCGGAGACAAGGTTGGGACTGTGGAATTTGTTGCTAGTTATAAGCAAAAGAACCAGGTTCTCAATCATCATGAGATCTCGCAATTTAGGAAAACTAACGACGGAAAATGGCTTTTCGTCAGCGGAGAATCACTTCCTGGGGATGGGGCAGATGAGGCTCCCGCACCCAAGCGAGAAACAATGGTGAGAGAGTCACAGAAAATCGGTCGCAATGACCCCTGTTTGTGTGGCAGTGGTAAGAAGTATAAAGCTTGCTGTTTGTTGACACAAACCTAACAACCGCGTGGTGTACGGGTTGACCGATAGACCAACAAGAAAAACAAAATACCTACGAACAGATAGCTCAAAACATCCGCCGATGTCCCTAAGTTATTTAGTTGGAGAGGCCGACGTTGAAGACTCAAAATGGGAATGCGTGTGTAAAATGTCTGATCAGTCAGTTGACCAGATCTGGGATCAGATTCAAATGGCGAGGAATCTAACTCTAGATTTCTGGCCCAGACTTTGCTCAACAAGGATCGACGGCGAAAGAACTAAAAAATAGGTGTGGCATGTTTGGAAGCATTTTGAAGTGGATTAAAAATTCCAGAGTTAATCGGTACATATCTATTCTGTTTTTGTGTTTTTCTATTGGGGTCCCCAGCTTGGGGATAATGTTGGAAGCAATCCGACAAGTCGCGGGAGCTCAATTCATGCTGCATGGACAACCCTGGCTGCCTGGGCGAATCGTAAACTTGAACCTTTTGTTGGTGAAAAGCCATCGAATCACAGCGAAATTCTTTTAGATTGTGACAGGTTTAACGACCAACAATTTCTCACCTGTTTGGGAAATCAGCGAACATTAAATTATGCGATAAAAAATGATCCGCATCTCACTAGGATCTTTTCTGATCGAAGGGAACTCTTGCAGAATGAGGAGAGCCTTAAGAACAGTTTTAGGAAAGATGGTGATTACCAGCGAATCTTTGATCAATTGAGTGTGGACACTTTATACAAGGCTGACTCAGGAGTTACTGAAGGCTATTCAGTAGGTTTCCACACGACAATGGCTCTTTTAATTTATGAGACCCAGAAGACTCATTTTAGGCTCTCGGAAATTCAAGTAGGTAAAATCGTCATGAATCTAGATAGATTTATGAAATATTTGGTTGCTTTTCACGATATCGGCAAAGGATTTTCTGCGGCAATATATCCAAGTGTTAGGCGGAATAGAGATGAAATTATTTTTAGTTATCCGATTGCTTGGCGAATGATGCTGAACTGTTGTTTTTCTGAGGGTGAAGCAAAGCTCGCAATTTTGCTGATCCATGTTCATAAAATAATTGGTGACAATCTCCTTGGAAAAATTTCCACAGAGATCGCCGCGAAAGAGTTCGCCAGCAACGCGACTATTGCTGGAGTGGGTGGCGATGTTTTTTTTCGTCTGGCTGAGATTCTATTTGTTGCTGACGCGGGCTCTTATCCAGCTCTTAGGCCAAGGATTTTTCTAACTCATGAACAAACAGGCAAGTTAACTCCTAAAGATCAAAGTCGTATTGAAGAGTTGAGAAAAACCATAATTAATGCCGCTCAGATTAAATCGAGTGATAAAACAATCTTGTGAGAGGGAATTATGTTTCGACAGATTTGTTTAACAATATTTTTGCTTAGTGGGTTTGCTTCAGTGGGGCTTGCGGGACAAGGGCACTCCATGGATCAAATTGACACCTGTTTCCATTGGCTTGAGACCAACCAGCTTCTTGCCAAAATTGAGTACGCAAGAAAATACGATGGTGCTTTCTATTTTCATCAACGGCAACCCGTGTATTGCTGGAAGAGTCCACTCGGCGCTTATAGTGCTTGGGAGCGTCATGGGAATGAGCTACTTCGTATCAAGCTAAAACCGGGGATCAGAGTGGTTGAGCGATATAGAGGTAAATCTATTGATGATATGATAGACACACCTGTCATCTATTCAAAAGAAAGAGAGTGGCACGAGTACATAATAACCCCTGAGGCGATTGAATCTTGGTCAATCTATCACCCAAACATGGTCAACGAAATGAAAGCGGAGCTTGCCTATTATGGGACTTTTACTAAGAAGCCAAATCCAAATGATGTATTCTATCCAATTGAGCAATACGATTTCAGTTTTCTGACGAGCGTTATTCCGAACATCATCGAAAAGCATTCCCAAGCAGCCCAAGAGGGGCGAAGCGAAATTTTTGGCAAAAACCAAGAAGATCATTTTAAAACGAAGTTCAGGCTTCCATGGCAAAACATGTTTCAAGTAAAACAGAAATGACTCATCTTCTGTGAAACGGGGTCCGCGAACCGTCGAAATTATTAAGGCCAGCTATGGGGGCAATTTGAATCTCAATAAACAGGTCAGTGACGTGACTGAATTGGCGAGAGAATTTTGTCGGGACAAAGAAGTTTGTAATTACAAAGTCCACCCCAGATTTATTGGCGATCCAGCTCCGCATCAAGATAAAGACTTTGAGATTAATTGGAAATGCTCAGGTGCTTTGAGGGAAGGACCGCCAGTGAAAATAAAAGCTCCGGCTGACTATACAACGATACGAATGTCATGCCAGCCGCCCCTAGAACAGTAAAATGCGGTTCGGTTTGATTTATAGAAAAAAAAGGATGTTTATGTTTAAAGTTAGAAAGGCAAGAGTTCTTCTCATTTTGTCCCTTGTCATGGGATCTCTCCAGTCTCAAGCGGCGACGCTGAGGGATTGGGAGCCAACGTACCAAGATTCTACAAAAATAGTATATGAAACCACTAGCGCTGATGGGATCGTGGTGCGACCAGGTGAGATATTGCCGATGCCGGTTCCTTTAGAATATCAAAAGCGAATTATTGATTTTGTTGGGCTTACACATAAACAGAAACCATCTGATTTTGTTGATGATGGGGCTGGGCGAAACCTGAATGCGGGGTACACTTCCTTTGAAATTCTGGCGTCTGACAATGCTGCCGGTGATTTAAAAGGTGATGATTGGCGAGTCTGGGGTGGCCGTGGTTCTGGACCCCTCGGACTATCTAAGTATGCCGAAAGTCGCAATCATGAGGGTGAGACTGACAATCTGTATGAATGGGCGATTAAGGGTCACAGGTCAATAATAAATGGTCCTGGAAAGATCAGTTTGAGTCCATTGCGGCCAGCGGCGTTTCGGATTCGCTCCGTCGGTACAGGTAACATTATAGTGACAAAGGTCATTGTCAAATTTAGACCTCAGAAGATCACAAGCACAGAGGACCATATTTTTTCGAAAGGTTTGGTATTTGGCAATTCCGAAACGAGTAGAGGCCGAGTGTACCCAAATGACCCCTATAATGGGGACTATGGATCTGCGGTTATTCTTAATTTGACTTCTCGAGACGCCAATAAACACATCCCACCAGAAGTAACTTGGGTGCCAGCTCAACAAGGCCAAAGAGGTCAAATAATTGTCAATACTGACCCAGATTCCAACAAACACTTAGCTTTTGTTGATGTCGCCTGCGGTGATATGAACCCTGTTCCCCAAGGGGCCGACCCTGAGAAACTGCGAGGTGATGGAAAGCTGTTTGTGTCGATTGAGACAGAGAGGGGTTCCTATGAAGATATTATGACGAATGAGAATATTGGTTCCAATGGTGTGATGAGGGCTTTGGTTCCGCGTGAGTTGATTCCTGGCAAAATCAAGCGAGTGATTATTTCAGGCAAGGGAAAGGCTCCTATTTCAGTGATGGGCGTCCGGTTGGGATATAATTAGTAGGCGCAGATATTTGAAAAAGATTGTTAGACGGAGTCGATAATGCTGGAGGCGAAGAAAAAGGTATTTCGTGGGATTGTCTGGGCGCTAAGTGCGTTGTTGATTTTTGCTGCGTTTTTGCCCATAACGAAAGCCTCAACTGATCAGTCTACAACTCTGAAGCAAATTTTGAATAAATGCCCAGGGGCTGCCTGGATTGCATCGACAAGGACCTTTAGTTTAAAAGGTTTAAATAGCCCTAGTGAGCGGGTGCATGGATTGTCTTTTCCAATGAGCAATGGAATAGTTTTTCGTGGAATTCGGGAAGAAAATCCCCAATTCGACGAGAGTAAAGTTATTCGCGCTATTCTTGGGGATCCCTTTTTTCTCCCGTCCCCGATGATGTGGGGAATTGAAATGGTGTTTAAGGGAGACCGTCAAATGAATTCTCCTTTTTTGCCGATGGGCCAGCTGCCGCTTTCTATGGAGGAATACTTTCGGGTCAGGGGTATTCTCAGCGAGATCGAGGGGCTCCTTAGATGCCATGGCAATCAAAATTTCAGTTCAGCTGAGATAACCTACTTGGCAAAAAGACTGATGGATCTTTCTTTTATTCAGATGACGACCGATGAAATTGTTTCCCGCTATTTGAATATGTGGGATCAAAATTACTATAGCAGGAACCTTTTGGATTACGGATTTGGGAATAATGGAATTGATATGATTATTTCGAGTTATTATGACCAAATTGCAAGTCTTTATGGGAATAAGATTTTGGTTTTTAAGGATTCACGGGACCGTTCGATCGACCTTGGCTTCTTTAATTATAAATGGAATGGGAAGTTCTGGGATCACTGGATGGACAACGGAGAGGTAAATACCCCGGGCTATCTCAACCCGTCAGATGTGACTGGTTTTCAAAGGCGGGCCAAAAATCGGGCGAAAGGGAAGATGCCAGCCGGTGAACCCAACAATCCGATCATCTATGGTATTTACAAATGGACTGATGCCGATAAAAATACTTTTGCGATTTTGGTAACCGGGTTTAACAAATTGTGCTTACTCCAGGCTCCAGAATCACAGAAGGTTTTTTTCTGTGAAGAGAATTGGACTGGTCAGTTGGGGACTCCCGGAACCCCGCTGCCTCGAGTGAGTGATTTTTCAAACAATAACAAAGCTCCAATCTTGGGTGTCTTTTCAAATTGCTTGGAATCAGCAACCTGTTCCATTCAAAAAGTGTTTGATTCGTATGGGACCGATGGCGCCAGAGCGTTGCCCTACCTTTCAAATCTCAGAGATGGACAACTTTCCCAATTGATGAACATGACACTGAGTGATGGAAGGACAAAAATTCACTTTACGGCCACTCCAAATCCGTCGTCAGAGCGACCTGCGGTCGTTCAAGGTCCGCGTCCGAGGTCGGCCCAAAGTACGATCAATGTGGTATCGGCGACGTACGTACCGGCCACTCCTGGGGTGGGAGGAAGCAAGGTTCGTGGGAATGTGACAAAGACAGCTCATGAGTTTCTCAAAGGAAAAACCACTGAGTCTTATAAAATTTTCCATCGGTTTCTGGGGTTCGCTGCGCCAACTGAGTCAATGGCTTTTGAGATAATCTGGACATGTGGTGATTCAAAAAAGCGGAATCAAGAGTTGGTGAATGACAATGCAGAAGGAAAGAAGCTTCAGATTAAATGTGAAGAGAAGGAAATGTAATGTAATGAGTTGCCTAGGGTCGAGATTTATTTTGACTATTTTGATCCTATTCTCCTGTTATTCAGGGGCTGAGGAATCTGTGAATTTCACTCCAGATTCCCACACTGAGACAGGGAGGGTGACGGCTGTTACTTCTGGTGTGGGTTTTCCAGATCAAGGCGAGATTCCTCGTGGCCAGGTTATTGTGACTACAGATCAGCCCGAGGTTTTGAGAAGAATTCCCCACATGTTCGGGATGGGTGATTCCATCGTGGTTATTCCCTACGGGAGCGATCTGGTTAGTGGGTTTAACGAATCTCCGCTTGGCAAACTACTAGCAAGCGGAAAGAGGAATACAATACATAACTTCAAGGAGGATACAGTCGGCTTTGTCATTGCGACATTTGGCTTGGGTGCAGAGGCTTTTACTTGGTACCATATGACAAATTTAAGCACGCTGAGTTTGACGGGAAATATTTTTTTCTCACTGATATTTACTTTGAGGTACGGATACAATAAGAAAAATTGGGCAACAGACACGACGCCGTTGCGAGATGGAATCAGGCGTCTCTTTAATGAGAGTGGAACTTGGATGAAAGGTGGAGCTAAGGATCTCGCTGTCGTCTTTACGTCGAGTCTAATTTATGGAACGAGTTGGTATTTCGGACGTAGCCTGTTGTTTCCGCCAGATAGGTTGTTAGATCTTAGTCTTCAGGTTTCGAGTCTGACGATGCCTATTCTAATTGGTATTTCGGCCACCTTCGCGAATTTCGCGTGGAGTCAGGGGATCAGGCACGTTGATGAAAAAATACACTCCGGTGCCGCCTCCGTGGGACGCTTAATGATGAACCTGAAAGGAATTGTTTTGTCGATTTTTGCGACGTCGGCTGCGCTGATGAATCCTGATGTTTTCGGATATGGGGGCTGGGCCGCATTGATTGGCTCTGGAATTTCGGGGATGTGGTTTTACAGAAATTTTCATAAACACTACCAGTGGGCGGATCCTGCTGGTGAGAGTATTCAAGAATTTTTAAAGAAGCTCGCGCCAAGAGTATATGGGGCTGCGCCGATTCAATGTATGAGTTTGTTCTAGGAGGATTGTCAGTTAGAAATGACTCGTGAATTAGTTAATATTGATCAGACTGAGAACTTTATCAAAGGAGAGCTATTATGAGAAACCGAAATGTATTCTTAATGTGTTTTGTAACCTTGTCTATGTCTTTGGTCGAGGCTGCGAATTATAAATTTGATGGGATTTGGACTGGTGAAAATCCCCAAAGTGGAGCCCTGAGTCCGAGCTGTCCTTGCGCAGATCCTTCTTATAAGGGATTTAATGTTATTGAGTGTAAAAGCCCAAACTTTGATTGGACGGCTGCAGACTTTAATCTGAATCCAGATTCGACTGAATTCCCCGAGGTCTGCTATGATGAGTATATCCCACAGGGGTCTGGTGGATGGGCACATGCTTTGATGTTCCGGCGTGTAGATGATAAAGCAAATAAATGAAATAGTTGGGTCGTCGACACAACACAACTACACCCTGAGTGAAAAATTATTCAGAGTTTTTCACTAACTTCGCAAAATGCTTCCTGAGCTGAACCAAGTGGGGGAGGGAAGCGAGGGTTCGTAAGGAGTCCTTGAGGGGCTGTAATGGGTAGCCTCCATATTGACCCTTTTCTAAGATATCATTAGTCACGGTGGACCGTCCCGCAAGCATAACGTCATCGGTGATCAGAAGGTGATCTGCTGTGACTGAACCGCCCCCTGTCACAAAGCGATGGCCAATTCGAGTTGATCCAGCTGTGAAAAATCCTGCCGCTATCAGCCCATCTTCGCCGACCTCACAATTATGGGCAATATGGCAATGGGCGTCTATTTTAGTTCCGGAGCCAATTCGAGTTTCAAGCAGTGTGGCCCGGTCGATATTGCAATTAGAACCAATTCGGACTCGATCGCCAAGGACGACTCGTCCGATCTGAGGGACTTTGTGATGTTTAAAAGTCGAAGTAGAAGCAAAACCAAAACCAGGCGAACCAATGCTCGTGTGGGGATGAATCTCGCAATCGATGCCAATTTCGGTGTCAGCAGCTACAAAAACTTGGGGATGAATTGTGGTTCCTTGGCCGACAAGGCTTCGATCCTGAATGACTGTCCCGACACCAATTCGGCACTTGGCACCTAGCGTGACATGGGCTCCGATCCAAGCAAAAGGCTGAATGATCACACCGGGCCCCAGGCGAGCCAAGGGATGAACATAGGCCATGGGGGAAATTTTAGGGTCCTGGTCCCAAACCGTTTCAAAATTGTCAAAGTAAGGCAAAATGACTGACATTGCCATTTTAATATCTGGACAGGTAAAAACGCAAAAACGCGCTGGAATTGAGTCTAAAGGTAGTTTATTAAAAACGATCAAAATCGCGGGATTTTTCTCAACGACTTGGGCGAGTTGGCCCTGACTAGAAATAAAAACCAAACTCCCATCAGTGGCGAGGGTCGGAGGTTTGGCAACTTGGGCTTCACATTCTAGGGGCCCCCGAAGATAGGTTAGGTGTGGAAGATTGAGTTCTTTTAATGCTTTTGCAGAAACCACTTTGACCTCTCTATTTATAACTGCTGGAAGCTCGATGCTATGCATAAACAAAGAATAATTTTGTTTGAGGATCTAAACTTAGTATAAGTCATTTAAAGAATCACGGGTTTTAGTTTGCATTTGTTCGTGTTTGGACATTGATTGAAGTTATTACCGGGGGAAGAAAGAAAATGGCGAAAAAAGCAAAGGCCGTCTCCGCAGCTAAGAAGTCAGCGCCAAAGCCAAAACTAGCGGCAACAAAGAAGTCAGCGTCAACGAAGAAGGCCGTGTCTAACAAGACGTCGGTGCCAGCTAAAAAGGCAGCAGTAGCGACCAAGGCTACGTTGACGAAAGAGCCAGCACCGGGCCAACTGAAGGCTGCACCGAAGATCACACCAAAGGTCGCACCGAAGGCGGCAAAAGCAATCCCAGCGACAGAAATGGCAGAAACTTCCCAGGTGAATGAAAAGTCGAGTGTGACTGAGGTTGAGAAAACCGAAAAGGCTCCCGTCCCGAAGAAAACCAAGATGACTCGGGCAGCAGAGGCAAAGGAAAAAGCAGCCAAACAGGCGTCCTCAGATGAAGAAGCGCGATGGGTTGATATTTATGAGAAAAACAAAGGTGAAAAACCTTTAGACTATGATATGAAACGGCAGTACGAGTCTAATAAGCCATTGCAACATAAGATTCTAGGTTGGGGATGGATTCTTTCAAACGAAAACGATCGATTGGAAGTTTTATTTAAGGATGGCAAGAAGATTCTGATCAGTAATTACAACAGTTAAATTGAAATTACTCCTAGACACAGGACGTAAATTCTTCTAGAAGGTTAGGGCATGTCAAAAGAAGATCTCGCACAAGTAGATGGAAAAGTTGTTGATGCCCTTGCCGGCGGACTTTATAAAGTCCAACTTGATAACAAAGTTCAAATCGCAGCCAAGCTCTGTGGAAAAATGCGTCGATTTAATATTCGAGTTGTGGTTGGCGATCGAGTGACGGTTGGAGTGTCGCCTTATGACCCGACGCATGGTCTTATTATGTATCGTCATAAATAGTTCACATTTTACTAATTTCCTTGGAAGATGATCGTCCAAACTAACGAGGTGTTATGGATCACGCTCTTCATAGTTATTTGACGAAGACGGTGGCTGGAGTTCCCTTTAAGTCTGCTCAGGCTGTTCTTGAGTTGGCAGAGGAAGGTGCAACGGTTCCATTTATTGCCCGATATCGAAAAGAGAAGACCGGCAATTTGGACGAAGTGCAGATTCGCGATGTCATTGAGGCCCACGGGGTTTTTCAAGAAGTCGTGAAGCGAAAAGCTTTTTTGATTAAAGAAATCGGCGACCAAGGAAATCTGACAGACGTTATTAAAAAGCGTATTGATGTATCTTGGGATCTTGGCGAGCTTGAAGAAATTTATCGACCCTTTAAAAAGAAGAAGAAAACCAAGGCAACGATTGCCCGGGATGCTGGGCTTGAGCCTTTGGCAAATTGGATTTGGGAGCTTGGGCACGGTCTCATCAAAGATGAGCTGACGATGGAAATGAAAGCCAAGAATTTTATTAATCCAGCCCATAAGATTCAGACCTATGAAGAGGCCTTAAAAGGGGCCCAAGATATATTGGTTGAAAAAATTGCTAATGAGCCTGATTTGCGAGCTCTTGTACAAAAAGACTATGTTGAGCAGGGGCGTATAATTTCTAAGGTTGCCAAGGGCTATAAGCCGAATTCTAAATACGAAATGTATAAAGAGTTTGAGGAATCCGTGAAGAGTCTGCTCGAAACAAAGAGTTCCCATCGTTATATGGCAATGAAGCGCGGTTGGCAGGAAGAAGAACTTTCATTAGAAGTGAAGGGCGATGACGAGAGTCTTCTCAAGACATATGTCGCTTATGCCACCTCACTGCCAGAAACACAATTTGGGCTTTTCTTGGCTGCCGGTGCGAAAATGGCATTAAATGTGTATGTCATTCCATCTGTGACAAATGAAGTTCACCGGATGCTCAAAGAAAAATCTGATGAAGATGCCATTAAAGTCTTTGCAGAAAATGTTCGAAAATTATTGTTAGCCTCACCTTATGGGTCCCACTGTGTTCTTGGCGTTGATCCTGGACTTCGCACAGGGTGCAAAGTGGCACTTGTGGACAAGGGTGGAAATTTTATTTCTCACACTGTCATTCAGGTGATGGGGGAGGGGGCTGAAGAAAAAGTCAAAACCCTTCTGTCTGAGGTGATGAAACAAATTAAGATAGACGCGATTGCTGTCGGCAATGGAACTGCGGGGCGGCAGACGGAGGTTTTCTTAAGGAAGGTTTTGAAGACGTTAGAGTCTAATATTCCCGTGATTATGGTGAATGAATCAGGGGCCTCTGTGTATTCGGCCTCCGATATTGCGCGGGCAGAGTTCCCTGATTTAGATTTGACAGTGAAGGGTGCTATTTCGATCGCTCGTCGCCTTCAGGATCCGCAGCGGAGCTTGTCAAAGTTGATCCGAAATCGATTGGGGTCGGCCAGTATCAACATGATGTGGCTCAGTCGAATCTTAAAAAATCTTTGGAAGCTGTCGTTGAATCTTGTGTGAATACTGTGGGAGTGGACTTGAATACGGCTTCCGCCGCATTACTTTCCTACGTTTCTGGAATTGGTCCAGCCTTAGCGCAAAATATTCTTGAGTTTCGTAAATCCAAGGGGCTTTTCACGGAACGTGAGGAGCTGTTAAAAGTTCCCAAGTTTTCAACAAAAGTTTATGAACAGGCGGCTGGGTTTCTTCGTATCCAGCATGGGAAGATGGTTCTCGATTCAACGGGAATTCATCCCGAGCGGTATAAAGCCGTGCGTGATATGGCCCACGATCTTAACGTCGGACTTGCGGATATCATTGGTGACGGGGCCAAAAAACTTCTAGAGCATAGAACAAAGTGGGCCCAGTTGGTTGGTGAGTTCACTTTCGATGATATTATTAAGGAGCTAGAAAAACCGGGGAGGGATCCGAGAGATCCGTTTAAAGTTTTTCAATTTAGAGATGATATTTTTGAAGTCAAAGATTTGAAAGAAGGAATGATTTGCCCTGGACTTGTCACAAACGTCACTAATTTTGGGGCCTTTGTTGATATTGGAGTCCATCAGGACGGCCTTGTTCATATTTCGGCGCTGTCCCATAAGTTTGTTGAAGACCCACGCAAAGTTGTTAGCCCTGGAGATCAGGTCACGGTTCGGGTTCTTAAAGTGGATCAAGATAAAAATCAAATTTCTCTGACCATGAAGCTGGATGAGGCTCCGGAGCGCTCCGCGCCTCAAGAGTCTCGACGTCCTCAGCCCGGCAGACCACAGCCGTCGTCCCCTCGCCCGCAGCCCTCGCGACCTCAACCTTCACGACCTCAGCCGTCCGCGGCTGGAGGAAGGCCGCAACCAAGCAGCCCTCGACCTCAGCCCTCAGCTCAGATCAGGCAGCAGCCGTCAGGGCGACCGCAACCGACTCCTGGTGGACGGCCTGATGGAGGGGGACAGCCTTTTAATAATCCGTTTGCCGCATTGCTGCCGAATACCAACAAAAAATGAGATTTAAAAAACTAAATAGTAATTAATAAAAAAATAAGGAGAATTAAATGCCTAAGGCCGTCAGAAATAAAAGTGTGAAACATCGAATGAAACGCATTAAGAAGAAAAAAAGAATGATCAAGGCTAAACAGCCGACGCGGAAATAAGCGCGCGACTAATCTCAGCAAAGCCCAGCCCCCCGCAAGAGGGGCTGACAAATTTTGGTTTACATCCTAAAGTTGAGATAAAGTTTTGTATATTTGCGACGGCGAAAGATTTCGGGAAAAAATCAAACATGGGCTCATCGTTTGGAGAATCTCCAGAAAAAGCGCATTGAATTTTTGATTCTTCTTCTGAAAGTCCAAACTGCTCCTCAAGGAAGCGAAGACTCATTGTCAGTTTATTGTATTCGCCAAACCATCCGTTCACATGAATTGAGCTGATCTTGGCCTGGGCTCCATGCTGGGTGAAAATTGATACAATTTTTTTGTATAGCAGGCCCTGAAAGTGGTTCAATATCCTCACAAAAATCAATGGCGAGATCCATTAAACGGCAAAATTGATCACTTGCTAAGGCCGAGCCTGGAACCTGGGAAAGTATTTCTGCTTCAATTTTTCTGAGTTTTTTCTCGATTTTGTCTTTGAACCTTTGGATCATAAAAAAATACGCGGTGCATTTGTTTTTGGTGGTAACGGAAGTAAAAACCTCCATTTTCCCCAACAACGCCATCAACTGGCCACATTCTGGCAATGAGCTCACACCAACCCGCTGGACGTCCTGTGACAGGGATAACTTTAATTCCGTGGGCCTTAAGATTCCAAAGAGCCTGATAGGCTTCAGCTCCTAAACGACCCTCGTCGGTTAGGGTATCATCGATATCGGTTAGCAAAAAGCCAATCTTTCCAGTAAATTCGGTTAGATTTTTCATTAGAAAAAGTATAACGTCGGGTTTTGTCTGAGTGCAAAGTCAAATTAAGACAAATGACATAAATGATGTAATCGATATAAGTTAAGAGGTCGCATTGAAACAAGGTTATAAATTAGTTGTGGTCGAGTCCCCCACAAAGGCCAAGACAATACGTAAGTTTTTAGGAAAAGAATACGTTGTCGAGTCTTGTATGGGTCATATTCGAGATCTACCGCAGTCTGCAAAAGAAATTCCTGAAAAATTTAAAAAAGAAAAGTGGGCCCAGCTCGGTGTCAATGTCGAGAAGAATTTTGAGCCTTTGTATTGCATTCCAAAAGATAAGGTTAAAATTGTTAAGGTCTTAAAAGACAGAATAGCGGACGCCAGTGAGTTGTATCTAGCGACGGACGAAGATAGAGAAGGGGAAAGCATAAGTTGGCATTTGGTTGAGGTCCTCAAGCCAAAGGTTCCAACGAAGAGGATGGTGTTTCATGAGATCACCAAGACCGCTATTCAAAAGTCTTTAAAGGAAACTCGCAGTATTGATTCGAATTTGGTGCGGGCTCAAGAAGCTCGTCGAGTTCTTGATCGTCTCGTGGGCTATACGATTTCTCCCTTGCTTTGGAAGAAGGTTGCCTTTGGTTTATCGGCAGGTCGCGTCCAATCTGTGGCATTACGTCTTGTAGTTGAACGAGAACACGAGAGAATTAGATTCAAGAAATCTCAATATTGGGGTGTTTTAGCCAAGCTCGAAAAGGATGGTGTTGAGTTTGAGGCTCGCCTCCAAACAATAAAAACTCAGCGCGTGGCTATTGGAAAAGACTTTGATGGGGTGACCGGCAAACTGACGACCGGCAAAGATGTTGTTGTCCTCGATGAACCCATGGCCGCCGGACTTGTTAATGGACTCGCAGACTCCACATGGATTGTTCAGGAGGTTGAAGAGCGTCCTGTTTTTAGAAAACCAGCGCCCCCATTTATTACCTCCACTTTGCAACAAGAGGCGAATCGAAAGTTGGGTCTGAGTTCGCGGGAAACAATGCAAGTGGCGCAGAAGCTATATGAGCAGGGTTTTATTACTTATATGAGAACCGATTCCACAGCGCTGTCGAATGAGGCGCTGGATGCTGCCCGCCTTTGTATCGTCCAAAAGTATGGTCAGGAGTATTTACCAGAGGTTGCTCGCAAGTATGATGGCAAAAAGGCCAAAGGGGCTCAAGAGGCTCACGAGGCGATTCGTCCCGCGGGAGTAGAATTTGTGGACCCGGAAGCGACAGGGCTTGTAGCTACTCAGCTTAAACTTTATGAGCTGATTTGGATGCGAACGATGGCGAGTCAAATGGTGGACTCCCGTCAGAAGCAAGTTCTAACTAAGATTGTGGCAAAAGATACTATTTTTTCTGCCAGTGGAATGACCATCGAGTTCCCCGGCTTTCTGAGAGCCTATGTTGAAGGGAGTGATGATCCTGAGGCAGAGCTCTTGGAAAGAGAAGTCCGTCTGCCGCGACTCAAAGAAAAAGATAAATTAACTAAGAAAAATCTTGATCCGACATTTCATGAAACCAAACCTCCGGCGCGATTTACCGAGGCCAGTCTTGTGCAAATTATGGAAAAAGAGGGTATTGGGCGGCCATCCACCTATGCGTCCGTGATAAGCACAATTATCGACCGCGGATACGTGAGACGGGCGGCGACAGCCCTCGTGCCAACCTTTACGGCCCTGGTTGTGGCAAAGCTTCTGAGTTGCTATTTGCCTGAATATGTGGACCTTAAATTCACTTCTGAGATGGAGGAATCTTTAGATAAGATTGCCGAAGGGGATCTAGATTGGGAAAATTATTTAAAGAAGATTTATTTTGGTCCGAAAGGTCTCAAAGCTCAGGTTGAAAAACAGAGCGATCAGATTGATCCTGCCGAGGCTCGCACTGTTCAGCTGGAGGGTTTGGAGGCCTATAATTTTCACGTCGGCCGTTTTGGAGCCTATCTCACGGGAAAAAGAGATGGAGAGAGTGTCAGCGCGTCTCTGCCGGACGCAGAATCCCCTGCTGATTTAACTTCAGAAATGGTTGAAAAGTTGATTGATCGAAAGCTTAAGGGTGCCGATGTGTTGGGTCGGGATCCGAAGACAGGTTTACCAATTTATGTGCTGACGGGGCGATATGGCTCCTATGTTCAATTGGGAGAAGTGAGTGATGAAAAGGAAAAACCTAAACGAGTCTCATTGCCTCCCAATACGCAACCAGAGGATGTGACATTGCCGGTTGCCCTTGAGCTTTTGAGTCTTCCTAAAGTCTTGGGTGCTCACCCAGGGACTGGGAAAGATTTGAAAGTTGGCCTCGGTCGCTTTGGGCCCTATGTTGTGCATGAGGGAGATTATCGATCGATTCCAAAGGGTGAAAGTTTGTTCGAGATGTCTTTTGAGAGGGCTCTTGAGTTGATGAACACTCCAAAGAAGGGTCGTGGACGTGCAGCGCCGTTGAAGATCCTAGGTATTTGGCCAGGAAGTACTGAGGAAATCCAGGTATTGAACGGACCCTATGGCCCATATCTCAAGGCGGGGAAGGCTAACATTTCTTTGCCTGAGGGTGTAACTCCGGAAAGTGTGACCCTTGAAAAGGCCATTGAACTTTTGACTGAGAAAAAGGGAGAGCCAAGGCTGGAATCCAACAAAGAATCTAGCAAGAAGTCTACAAAGGAACCTAAGAAGGAACCTAAGAAGGAATCTAAGAAGGAAACCAAAAGGGAGTCAATGGGTCAGGAGCAACGAGTGGCTGCGCCCAAGACGAAGAAAGTGAAAACGGGGAAGTCAGTTGTTGCTCTTGAGTCAAAAGAGACAGGCGACTCAAAAATAATGAATTTGAGTTCGCTGAAGGGGGCCCGAACTCCTCAAGCGAAGGCGCAGGCTCTTGGCGTAAAGAAAGTTGTTTCACCCAAAAAAAAGAAAAAGAAAAAACTGACGGCGACGAGTGTAAGTATTTAGACGACTAACTGGCGGTCAGTTTAGTGACGAGGTTTCCCTTCAATTGATAGCTGCCATACTTGTTCACTATCAGTTGAGGTGAGCGTGTGATCTGCCGACATTTGTGTATCAATTTATATATTTTGCCATCATGAATTGTGGGATCGTAGGAGAGATTCCACAGAGTGTGACAGATCTTTTCTTTAGTGGCCAAGAAATCTTCTTGATCGGCCAAGAGTTTTAGAAAATTCTTAACATCCTCATTCTCAATTTTGCTAACGAGAATTCCGGCGATTTCGAGTTCACCTGTGCCGGTGTTCGCAGAACGTCGGACCACGGGACCGTGCCCTAAACTAAGTCGGATCAAATTGAGTTCACTGATTTCTTCCTCAGAAGCCCCTAACAAACTGGTTTTAAGAGCGATAATTCTCTCTTTAATGACTAAATCCGAAGTGCAGGACAGAATCGCGTGGTAGCTCTGGATTTTTCCAAAGGCTGCCGCGAGAACCGCCAAGTATATATAATAGCTATCAGCGTATCGATTTTTTCCATCTTGTTTTCGTTGCCTCTCGAGTTTAAAGTAAATGGATCTCGCCCCTCGCCATTCTCTTGCCCTTAACAAGGTTTGTAAATCACTCTCAAGCCACTGAGCACGCACAGAGGCGTGGCCAACCTTAAAACGCGACAGATAACGAAGAGCACTTAAATCTAAGGCAATTTTTTTTGCTTGAAAAAAACAAGACTCCGCTCGGTCGGCTATTCCGCGATCCCTTGCAACCAAACCCAAATGAAAAAGTGCTCTCATTTCCCCGCGAGGATAATTCATTTCAGTGGCGATTTCTAAGGAAATTGAAAAGAGGTGATCTGCCTCAACGAGGTGTCCAGAGAAAAACGCACCAAGAGCCTGCGAGTATATCCTCATATAGGCCGTGTATCCAGAATTTTTGTGACGGCCCTCTGGCACTTTATTCCAGTAAAGAAGCAGTCGTTTGCGAAGACTAATGTCGTAAATGACCTCAGATCCAGCCAAGGCAAACTGAAGAGCAAAAGTGAAAACGGAACTGTTTTTGGTTGTCTCCAAAATTTCCTGAGCAATTTCTTGAAGCTTTGAAAGGTCTTTATTGTGAGCTGCCAGCAATATTTTATAGACTCCACGGGTTTCACTTTCCTGAGCGGTCACGGACAAAACCTCTAGGGTCTCAATTTCATTTCGTTCAAATTGCAATTAGGCAGAAAAAATTTGATCGATATTCAAAAGCCACCCCCATGTCGGCCGTCAAGTGGAAGGCAGTTTGGATTTTTTGACCTTCTCTCTGTCTTGAGATCGCTCTCAAAGACCTCATAGATCTCGCTATTGTATAGCGCCTTAGCTGTGATAACTTCAATCTTCGAAAAAAGCATATCTGAAGGTTTAGCATTTTTTGCTAAGACCCCACAGCTGACGAGTCCTCCAATCTTCCACGCGCTTCGTCCTTTATCCTGAGATTCCTTCGGACGCACAAAGATAAGGGAACCAGAGCTTCCTGGGGCGGTATAGTTTTCACCGCCAAGTGGGAGGAAGGCAATGTTCCCGCTTTCACCTAATGAATAGATCGGACCTAAAAGAGTCCTGAAGATTTCTCTGGCCTCTGGTATGGTCGGGACTCATTTGATATGAATAAAATAAATCTTGAGGTTGAATATTAGTTGTGAATTTATCTGATCCTAACAGAGTTCGTATCTCAGAAATCAGTTGATTAACAATTATATCATCAGGAAGATCATCCCATTTCCTATCTTTTTGCTGAACCAAAATCAAAGCATCGAGGGCTTCCATATTATTATTTAGAGTTTGGTGTCTGAATCCAAACAGTTTAAACCTTGAACCCGCCCCTTGAGGATCCTTCGCCAGCGCCAGACTAAGTCCGCCAAATTGGATCTCTTGCAGCGAATGCCTTGCGCCCATGAAGATTCCGCTTCCCGGGGTCACTTCGGTAAACTCACTGGATGCATTCAGAGATCGATCCACAGGGATTGGAATTGAAGGGGGCCGTTCCTCCCGAGGACGGAGATCCCCAGGCCCCTCAGCAACGAGAGTGGTATTTCCCCTAATAGTAAAGGAAATGCCACCATCCTGGTCCTCCGTGAACGTGGCCGTATGGCCGGGGGCGACCCTTGCATCAACACCTTTGTAAGCGCCAACGACTACTGATGGCCCGCAGCCTCCGCCACCAAAGGAAATTCCAAAAGTCGTTTGACGACTAATGCATGTGTAACCATTGTCTTGGGCCTGAACAACTAACCCAGTCAACAGAAGAGTAGCTGTGAGATAAGACTTGGAAAGGTTAGACTTTTTATTCATTGATCATCTCATTTCTCTAGGCAAGTGTTAGAAAATCTTAGCAAAATTGAATGCAAAGAAAAAGCCAAGCCAACCTAAGTTAAACTCCGCACAGGGTGTTGAAATGTTAGACAGTCAGGGCAAGGTGTCAAATTTTGTGCCTCTTTCTAGAATTTGTGTGGCTCACGATGAGCGTCCAACGGCGGGTTGTCCACATAATCCCCGCTCTTTCTAGAAAGAGCCTAGAATGACGAAGATGGGACTATTCAAATCGATAGGTTTGTAAAAAATAATTAATCGGCGCAATGAGTTTATGCGGGAATGGGATTAGAGATTCTTTAGTCAGGTCCCCGGCGAGGATTTTTGCGGCATTTTGATCGCAAATTTTTCCGAGGGAAGAGTTTATTTTTTTCAAGTATGAAATTTGGATGGAGTAATCTATCCTCGGGGTTGTCGGTGAAGTGGCAGTCCATTCAATAGTTGACGTCGCTTGAAGCTCCATAAATCGCAAGACGTCCCGTAAGGACTTTCGAACTTCATGAACCTCATCAATGGTGACGGCGCCTTTGGCGTTTGTAAGCGATGTCGCATCCTGGTCATGAGGGACCTTATCCATGATACTTCGAGTTCTTTCGACAAGATTTTCAAAATAGATCCTGAGTTCCTTTTTTGATGATGTTCGATATTGAATAATTAAACTTTCAAAATTTAAATCCGAATACTTATTAAGAAGAGATTTTGCCATGACTCTTGCGCCGTCAGGGTCGTTCATAATGATCAAATCTTTTAGAATCCCAAAGTCTCTGACAAATTTGATAAACTCTTTCTGGGCCGGATTGCGTTTTTTGAGGCTCTGAAAAAGTGTTCGCAAGAGTGAAGAGTCTTGCCTAAATTCCATAATAAATTGAGCAGTGTCTATGTGAGCCGGCAAGGGTCCTGAGGGTGGCTCATGATTCATGGAGATGTTGGTTAGGATATTTTTCATTGCTGCTATCCGGCGGTTGGCAATGAGGTTTGAATGGGCGGCCCGTATCTCGGTGTTCAGAATCTCTGTCCTCGGGAGGGGGATGACAAATTCAGAGGGAGTTTTCGACTGAAGCAGTTTTGCGCAAGTCATGGCCTCCCCTTGTTGAGCGAGTGAGAACATCACCACAAAAGGCATGAGGAATAATTTAGAAAATTTACAGAAATGGACGTCTAAAAACGTCAAGCTCTGGCCAAAGGGCCTGGTGGGTTGTTCCCTAGAATCAATAGGAGGCAGGACTGTGGTCATTCTGCATTTTATAGCAATGGTCAGGCCAGGAGAGAAGGGCTGGACTCAAAAAGGCCGCTGGGCGACCGATAGAGAGAACGGTGAGAGAAAATTTGCCATTGGCGTGTGTGAAATGAGGAGTTCTGGAATGGAAATTGGGAAGGTCATTAAGCTTTTCATAACAGTGGCTGTCATGACGGCTTGTGGTGCCGGAAAGAAGACCACAGGTGATGATACCGCTCCCTCAAGTGGGAGTAACCCGCTCGTTGGGGACGTGACCGCGGAGGCCTTTTACGTGCGAGTGTATGAGAATGGAAAATTTCCTCATTTTATGAGTGAGCTTGGGGATTTTTCCAGTGCCTGTGAGATCAGCGCTGCGACCAAAGAAAGTAGTCTTGATTGTCTTGTCGATATTCCAGAGTTGGATTTGTATTTTGGAGGAATCACCTTTCAATACAATTTCCCGGCGAGCATGTGTGCTTATTCTCTAATTAAACCCTATTGGTATTATAATTTTGAAACGGGAACTGGCCCTTCAACCGCCAGTGTGACAGTGACCACCGTGGCAGGGGTTGTGACAGGTACCGCCTGTGTTATTGATGGAG
Source organism: Bdellovibrionales bacterium (assembly GCA_016713585.1). Lineage (GTDB taxonomy): Bacteria > Bdellovibrionota > Bdellovibrionia > Bdellovibrionales > Bdellovibrionaceae > JADJOV01. Next base: position 28,370 of record JADJOV010000016.1, read on the forward strand.
TCGCTGGATGTACAGGGCTTGAAGCCAGCTACTCTAGTCTGACTCAGTCTTTTCGATGCCAATACGATCATTCATTGAATCCAGGATATCCAAACTGTTGTTTGGGAAACTATCAATACACTAACACTCAAATCGTGGATGGCGTGCCAAGTTCCACATCCACGCCGAGTGCATGGGGTGGGGACGCCAAGACTTGTATTGGTGGAGCGGGTAAGTCCAATTGGGAACACTATACGAAAGATGGATATCCGGTGGGCCGACTCGAATATATCGAGGGGAAGGGCGCCAATGATAAATACGAAGTGACTGCACCGATTAAGTTAGCAAATGATGGATTAATTGTGTCCGTTGCCAATTACTATAAACCTTATGATGCCGCCTCAACGAATGGAAATCATCGCCATACAGGATATGTGGACGCTCGGTCCACCGATCTGCCTTATATGGTTGATCCTGTTGACGACAGGAGTGGGTCGACTCTTGCAAAATACCAGCGCGGTCAGCCCAGTTATTTGTTTCAGTGTCTGGACAGAAATCGAGAGGTCATTAACCAAATTCAAGTTTATGTCAGGGAGTGGAATACCTATGAACAGTGCCTATTGTATGGGACTTCGATGGGAGTGTCAGGTGATCCAGATACAACCGGAGACGAGGGGTCGATTGTGACTATCAGACCGGCGCGGGGAACTGTGATGATTTTACTGATTTAGACTACTTTAAAGGACCCAATGCAAGCTCACTTCGATATCTGTATTTTCCGTCTTCATTATATTAGATTACTTTGGTTTTTTTTGAATGAGCCAAAGATCTTCGACTTTCTCCGGGACCTGCCCAGTGGCAAGGTAGGAATCGAGAAGGTGTTTAAGCTTTCCTCGACAGCTGCCGCCACAGGCCCCAACTCCGGCGTTGCAATGATCAAAGATTTCATTCAAGGTCTTCGCTCCAGCTTTGAGGGCGAGTTCGATTTGGGCCTTAGTGACGCTATTACAACGGCAAATAATTTCAGATTTAACTTTGTTTTGTTTATTCATTCAGAGGCGCTTTTCTAGATTCATTTTTATTATGTAGTTATTCCTATTATTTGTAGTGTTTCGATTTTTTAGTTATTTGTTCAAAGAGCGAATAAGGTGGGCGACAACTTGGTCGCGGAGAGTCTCATATTTTCCTTTCACCTGGGCCCCTGACGCGTACAGATGTCCGCCACCGCCCAGGGTCTCGGCAATATCCAACACCTCAAGACGACCTTTACTTCGAAGGCTGAGTTTATAGAGTGAGGGACCATCTTCTCGAAAAAGGACCGCCGCTTCAAGCATATCAATATTCATGAGAAAGTCAATGCCGTCTCTGGCATCATCTGGGTCTAAGTTATTCTTGCGAAGATCTTCTGAGTGAAGCTTTAATGAAGCGACTCGTCCGTCATCAAAGTACTCGATTTGTCCAAGGGCCTGGGCCAGCAGTTTCATTTTTGAGACGGTTTGTTCTCCAAATAAGTGTTTGTGAATAACTTGTGGTTGAATAGGTAGGCGAACAAGCTCGGCGGCTATTTCGTGGGAAACTGGTGAATTTCTGATATATCTGAAAAGTTGAGTGTCAAAGGTAATGCTGGTGTAGAGAGCCCGCGCAATATCCACATCGAGTGGAATTTGGAGGCCTTTGATGATCCTATACGCCATCTCACCAGTGCTTGCTGCCGATGTGTCAATCCATGAGGGAATAGTTGGAGCTGGACCCAATTGGAGGCGGGGATGATGATCGATAAAAATAATCTTTGCCTGGCTTTTAAGAAAAGCTCCATATAATGGCTTTAGGAGTCGTTCATCGTTTGTATCAAAAATAAGGACCAGGTCGGCTTGAATGACTGTGTCAGGATGCTCCTCAAAATAAAGGATATGCTCGTCAGGAGAGAGGAACCGATACTTTTTTGCCGTCTTGTCGACGTTAATAATTTTCACTTTTTTTTTGATTTGTTTGAGTGCGTGGAAAAGGGCCATCTCGGCACCCAAGCCATCTCCATCGCATTGGCGGTGCGTGGAGAGCACAATTGATTGCGCGTCTTGGATAGAGAGAAGGAGGTTTTCAAAGGCGAACTTCATCAAAGTCAGTCTACTCTCTCAAATGAGTCATCGGGAGGCCAACTCTTGACTTTCAGACCTTGGGCCAGAATAACATATTGCAGCATTGCTCTTTCCCAGAATGTTAGGTAGGCTGATCGACTTTCAAATTGCGGAGGTCGCGAGTGCAGAATAATAGCGGAAATACGGTGGGAAATTCGGGTGGCCTTGCCCAGAGCGATAAACTTCCGATGACAGTGCGAGGGAAAGCGCTCTTGGATGTTGAGCTCAAGCGACTTCTACAAGTCGAACGACCCGCTGTTATTCGAGCCATCGAAGAGGCTCAGGCCCACGGAGATATTAGCGAAAATGCCGAGTATGAATCCGCAAAAGAAAAGCAGGGCATGATTGAGGGGAGAATTGCAGAAATTCAAAGCAAATTAGCTGGGGCTGAAGTCATTGAGACATCCCAAATTAAGGCAGATCGTATTGTTTTTGGAGCAGTTGTCACTGTTTTAGATCTTGAGACCGAAGAAGAGTCCACTTATCAAATCGTAGGAATTGATGAGGCGGATGTGAAGAAAGGGATGATTTCTATTCTTTCTCCCCTGGCGCGGGCATTAATCGGAAAGCGAGTCGGGGATGTTGGGACAGTTCAAAGTCCTAAGGGCGACAAAGATTACGAGGTCATTAAATTCTTGTTCAAGTAGAGTGATTTTTCGGTCAAGATGTTCAGAGGAAACACTCAATGAATACACAAAGACCGCAACGGACCCCTCAAAAAGAAAATAACCTAGTCGCAGATCAGCCAGGATTGGCTATTCTGGGGGCTGGTATTTTGATTTCTGTTCTCTTTGGGTTTGCAATTCGTGGAGTTGTTCATCCGAGTCAAATTCAGACTTTGGTGGCGGAAGCTGCAACCAAAATTGACAAAGATATTCAAGTGCAGTTTGAGTCTGCCGATCTCAGTCTGGCTCATGGTTTTTGGCCGAGGATATCAATTATTATTCATAATATTCAAATGCGTTCTGAAAGTTCCTGCTGGATGAAACCCACCCTTGATATCGATGAACTTGAGCTGCCACTCAGTTTGTGGTCTTATTTGACTCTCGGGAATCCTGTGACACGGATTGAGGCCCAAACAGTTCGCCTGCGACTGGCAGGGGAAAAGCGAGATTGTAGCGAAAAAGCAAAGAAAGAAAATGCAGAAGTTGCGATACCAACTTCTCAAGCCGTGGTCCTTGTTCATAAAGACGAAAAGAAAACTTCGACGACCCCAGCGTTGGATCGAGTTTTGATTCGCCACCTGGAGATCGATCCTTTGCATTTTCCATTGGCTCATACCCAACTGAGCAAGGTGGAGCTCTCAGTCAAATCCCACCAACCACAGATTTTAACTCTCAAGGCCCAAAGCGATATTCTTAAGGATCCTCTTTGGGGTGACTATTCAGCTCATGCTGTGTTGTCGGTTGAATATAGTGAGTTTCCGGAAAAAAATATTGAAATGCATGTTTCTGGGAATTGGCGAGAAGGTTCCTTTTCCTGGCATACGTCTTATAAGTTGTCTGAAGGTTTTTTTGTGACCGAAGCTGAGGTCAGACATATTCCACTCTCGAAGTTGGGGTCCATCAGTTCCCGTTGGGGGCTCAATCGTCTTGAGCCTTTAAAGCAAGTCTGGGTGTCATTGAAGCTTAAATCTCAGGGTTTGTCAGAATCTCTTCAGAAGTCCCCGGTCAATATCAGGGACTTTAAAATTGAGGGAGACTCCGGAGATCTTTTAGTTGAAAAGCTCGAGTGGCTCCATATTGAAGATTCAGCACCTCAGCCTTTTATGGCCCAAATGAGGGGGCTTCCCTTAGAAATGCTGCTGAAGATGGGAATTCAATCACAGTCTTCGCCTATTCTTAAAAATATTGGTTTTTTCACGGGTCGTGCCGACGTTGAAGATTTAAATAATTTGAGAGTCTTAGGTGAGCTCGAAGGGCTCCAATTTGTCTTTTTCAAATAAGGGGCAGCGAGAGTATCAAACTATTCGACGGATGAGTTTAGATCTAAAGCGGACACGTGGACAGTGGGCCTTGGATGTGTCACGAATTGAGCCCGAACAGGGGGTTTTTAACGGAGAGTTGACGGCATCCGCGGATAAGGATCTCAATGACATCAAGATCAAGCTTTTTGCAGAAGAATTTAGTTTGTCTCCGGCGGTTCAGAAGCTCATGAGCGGAGGCGGTTCGCTTGGTTCTTTTCAGTCAAAAATTGAGTTAGGATTTTATAAAGGTAAACTAGACAGGCTTCAGGGCAAGCTGCAGGGGCAGAATGTGGAAATTGAGAATATTAAAATACCAAAATTTTCAATGCAGCTGCAAAATGAAGGGTGGGATAAATTCCAGGTGGCTCTACAGATTCCCCAGCAATCTGTAGACAGTGAAATTGTTGAGAAATCCTTTTTAAATCCATTAGCAGATTTGATTCCCCGGGAAGAATTGAATTTTGAACTTAAGAATTTCAAGAGTGTTTTGGTTCTCAAAGATTTTAACACAGTTAAATGGAAACAATTAAGTTTTGGTTTTCCGCAGGGGAACCTCAGCGGTGCTTTCGAATGGAATGTTGATGGGGAGTTGGCCGGCCAGCTCCTTCTTAAAAACCACCAGGGTGCGCATAGATTTTTGATCGAAGGGGGCCGAGACCAACCTGTTTTGACTCAAGTCCGAGAGACGCCGAACTAATTTGAACTGCTCTCGCGTTCAGGGCGATCGGCGAGGATGAGGTGTTATGGCCGTGTTTGCACCTAATATATTCCCATGGCCCAAGCGAATCTGATAGGGACAAGTTATATGCCCCATTTTGAGTCATAGGGACCTTCTCCCTTGTCGTGATCTCTAACTAGCTTAGAATAGATGGAAGGGAGTTTTGTATGCAACCCAACAAATTATGGGGGAGATATTTCAGACGGGTTTTGTTAAGCCTGGGCTTCCTTTTCCTATTAGTCTCCTATAACAACTGCGCCAAGGAGTCTCAGAGTTCCTCTCCAGGCGGGGGCGGTGTGACTAGTGCGAACTCAGTGACAGGGCTTAGTGCAGTCAATTATTTTAAGTCACCCGTTCCGAGTTCGATGGTGGGCGAAAATGGATACACATTTCTAATGAAAGAATATTTTGGGCCTCAATGTGCAGCCTGCCACGCTGGGGGCGTGATATTTCCAGATTTTGCTGATAAAGGTCATCCGCACGACTCTTATTTGGCTGCAAAGTACTATTTCCAGAACGAAGATATGATTCATCGGATCACCGACAATCCGTATTGTCGGCCAGGTTGCACCCTAGATCCGCGCGGTGAGGTCTATAAAGCGATAATGACTTGGCTTGATCAGCGTTAGCGCCCAGCAATTCCCTATGAATCATTTTGAAGTAGAGACAAGAGGCCGCTCTCAAAATAGCTTTGGTTAAAGCCTTTCTTCGCAGCAATCCTGCAGTCAAGAGCCCGAGCAATTGGACAAGGCCTACGCCGTATTGAGCATTTGAATCAACATCGGATCCGTCGTGTCGAAGCCCCAAGGGATAAAGCATCGTTTGGCATCATTGATATTTTTCTTCATATACTTAGTTATATGCTCATAATCCCTACCCCAGGCAATGAGTCGAGTGAAGGGGCGGGCCACCCAGAACTGATTTTTTTCGTATTCTGCCGCTTTCGATTCACCAGCAGCTCCGCGCTGAGCCTTCAACACATGTCGCGCAATAAGCCCCGTAATCACACGCATAAATTTTGAGAATTTTTTTCGATCATCGAGCTTAATGACCAAATGAAGATGATTGCCCACATTGACTAAATGATAGATCCGTATTCGGCACAGTCGCGCATGGGTTCTTATAATTTCATCAATTTTACTGACATTATAAGTATGCAGCATCGACTTCGTACCGATGGCTTGCGCGGATTTCAAAACTAAATGCACAGCCTCTTTGGTCGACAGGGGTCTTGCAATCTTGGCGTTGCCTTTGAGTAAAGCTCCGCCGAATTGTCTAATGATCTTTCTCTTATACAGAGACAGCTGTTCTTCTTTGGATTTTCTATGCCCCATCTTATTTGACTTCCTTGCTGGAATTTACAATTTTAAGGTAGCGATGTCAATTATTTTTAGGTGATAGTGACAGGGCCAGATGGGCCAGTGGTGAATCTCACACACAACAACTAGCCAGTGCAACTCCAGGAATAACAACATGAATTAAAGGTGGCTGGGCTATCAAAAGCAGCAATAGCTGGCGAGCTTGGATTTAACAAGAGCCCCATTGGGCGAGAAATTACACGGAATCAAGGTCTTCGAGGGTATCGTCCTAAGCAGGCTCAAGCCTTGTCAGAAAGCCGAGAGGCCGGCAAAACCAAAGCGAACCATGACTAACGATCGCGGTCAGGAGTTCTCAGATCACCGAAACTACACAGGGAAGGTCAAGATAAAAGTCTTCTTCTGTGACCCGTATTCTAGCTATCAGCGCGGAACAAATGAAAATAGAATTGGTTTACTAAGGCAATACTTTCCTAAGAAAACAGACATCGCCAAACTAAGCAATAGCGATCTTGAAAAGGTTGAATTTGAAATCAACAATCGGCCCTTGCTGTTGGGTATAACGTCTAAAACGACGATTGACTGCCCTGACTAACTCTTATTCTCAACCTTAACTTTAGATTGCGCGTCAGTCGATTGGGCATTTGCCCCCGCCTGAGTTTGATCACCCGGCTGCCCCTGATGTTGGGCATTCTGATTTAATTGCTGGTTAGATGGCTGTTGGTTATGGGCGGCAGGAGGTGGGGGGGCATCCTTGACCTCTTTGGCCTCAACCTCGATTTCGCTTAGGCCTTGCTTAAATCCTCTGATGGCCTTTCCCAAAGACTGACCTAACTGGGGCAGGCGACTTGGGCCAAAGAAAATTAAGAATATGACGGCAAGCACAAGAAGATGGCTTAAACTAAACTCTCCCACAGATGACCTCCAATGACGTGATTGAGAATTACCTAAGAATACACTCAGTGTCTAGAATTTTTTCCAGTATTCCCGCTGGGCCTTGGCCTGACCCTTAAACATATCGAGGCCGCCTACATAGTTGAGTCTGAATTTAGCAGCATATTCAAGACCCGGGGAGTCTTCCGAATAATTTAGATCTAGAACCCACCGGGGTTGCCAGGAAGCGAGAGGCAGAACCGGAGCCATTTCAAAAGTTTTGCGCCCCACGGCCCACAGAACAACATCCGGCGATCCAGGATAGACGATAGGACTTTTGGGGTGTCCCGTGCGTGCAGAAAAGGAAATCGTAGAGCTTGGCAAAAGATTTTTTGCCATGGCGAGGGTTCCGCCACCTCCCCAAATTGCAAAATTGAGTTTTGGATAGTCTGGTATGTTTTTTTCCAAAGCGAATTTCAATCCAGCCAGATCCGTGTTGATTCCCTGCCAGACCGATTTCTCATTATTCCAAATCAAAGTATTAGAAGTCTGCAATTCTTGAGTTAAGGGGTCCTCAGTGATGGAACCCTGAAAGGCAAGGTCCTTCAGTGGTGAAGTCACCGCCGCCCAATTCAGGCCAAGGTCATTGAGAATTCCAAGGGCTGAATCAGCCCAGTCCTCCCGAGTCACCCGCACGCCAAGGACCGGGTGACGAAGTTCTCGAAAGAATTCATAGTGTTCAGCAGGAGTCCGACTGTGCTCGATGGGGTCTCCCAAAACTGCCGCGAACTTTGGATTGTTGGTGTGTGGTGGATTGGGTTTAAATTCAGACTGACGAACCCATTCGAGCAGAGTTGGTTGATCAGGGGCAGAGCCCAGACCTTCGCGCCAAAATTGCAAAGGCATGCGATCTAGCATCAGGATTCGATACCAGCGCCAGCGACCGTCTTCAGACATGGGAAGAAAACTTCTCGAAATCGGATCTTCTTGTTGCCAACGATGTCCAAGTTGAAGCTCTTTGAAGCTGTGAATTGGAAGAGCCAGCTTCAGGATGGGCTTCGTTGGAACGGCGAGGAGGTCGACTTCTCAACGAGGCTGCCGACAATTTTGAAGGTTTCTTCCAATGAAGTTTTGCGGCGGTGATAAGATAAAACTGTGGGCTTGCCAATGGGGCAAGGTCCCCACTCAAGGGGCCAGTCAAAGCCTAAGTTCAAATCATTCTGGATTTTCAGGAGAGCTGATTTGTTCCCTGGGTCACGAAAGCTGAGCAGAATATTTTTGTGAGGCGCAAGCCCTAAGGCTCGATTGATCATGTCGGGGTCGAGGAGATCGTCTCGAAGTTCAAAAAATTGAATTCCCCAGCCCTTTCTGCGCTGAAAAAACTGATAGGCCCGATCATCGGAGGCAAGAACAGTGGGAGTGAGGGTGACGGCCCCCTGCACGTTTGTTAATTCGTTTCGAATCCAAAGCTTTTCTGCAAAATTATCAAAATCAAAGCCTTCTTGGAGGGTGAGGATTTCGTCGGCCCATTGGGAGTAAAGGCTTTCTCGCTCGTGAAAGCGATCTTTAAATTCAGTCATTGGAGAGACTTTGGCATCCAAACGAGGTCTATTTAAAAAAAGTCTTCCCTGGGAATCGGTTGATCTTCGCAACCACCAAAATCGCCAGGGGCCGCGCTCTGGGGGCACGAAGCCAGCGCCAGCAGACAGAAAAACAGACTGTGGCAAGGAGGCCGTCTGTGCGGTTATTTTTAAAAAATACAAGGATTCGAGTTTTCGAAACTCAGCTTCGCCTTGTTCTGCAAATATTTGTGGAATGGTTTTTTCTGTCTGCGCTTCAATATATTTGTCCAAATCCAACAAATCAGGAGGTGAGTCAGAGTCAAAAGCTTTTCGTACGCGGGCTAAAAATGCAGATTTCCCGGTGCCTCGATGACCAATGATCACAACGCGCGCTGGGGCGAAGTGAGGCGAATTAGTGGTGTTAGGGGGCGTTGTAGTCATGCAGCCTTCCGTTTGAGGACGGTGACCAGGCGAGAGCAAGCTTTTGCGAGTTGATCTTCGGGAACTGTAATACTCAGTCGAGCATAGGTTTTCTCTCCGAAGGCATCCCCGGGAACAAGGGCCACAAGGGCGTCCTTCAGCATTCGCTCACAAAATTCAGAAATTGTTTCTTGGGGCAGCAAATAGGCCTGACAATTGATGAAATGATAAAAAGCCCCTTGAGGTCGGATGAGGGTAAGCCCCTTCGCCTCAGAGAGAATTTTTGCCGAAAGCTCTGCCCGCCGCTGATAGGATTCTAGTTGCGGTATAAACTCACACTCTGGAAGAGAGAGAGCTTTGATTGCTGCGGCTTGGGCCAGGGCGTTGATTCCTGAGGTGCTTTGACCCTGAATCTTGGCCATGGCCTGGGTCAAGGCCAAGGGAGCCACCGACCAACCGACCCGCCAACCTGTCATAGCGGCACTCTTGGAGAGGCCATTAATCGTGATGGTTTGATTGACCCATTCGGGAACAGCCTGCAAAAATGAGCAAAATTGAAATGGTTTAAAAACAATTCCGTCATAGATTTCATCACTGATCACAAGAAAATCTGCAGGCGCCTGGGTCTGAAGAATCCGGGCCAGGTTCTGATATTCGTGTTTAGAATAGACAGCCCCGGTGGGATTGTTTGGCGAATTAAGAACCAACACACGAGCGCGTGGGAAGGCCAAAAAGGCTTCGCTGAGTTGTTCAGGGGTCAGTTTGAAACCAAATTCGGATTTTGTTCTAACAATCACTGGTTCGCCCCCAGCCAGTTTGACCATTTCTGGATAGCTCGTCCAATAGGGCGATGGAATCAAGACTTGATCTCCCGGGTTAAGCACGGCTAAAAATGAATTAAATAAAGCTTGTTTGCCTCCATTTGTGATAATGACGTCCTTGGCTGTCCAGGGTATTGCCAAGGAGGTCTGTTGGAGATTTGTCTTTCTGGCCACAGCCTCTCTCAGCTCGAGCACGCCAACAGCCAAGGTGTATTTTGATTTATTGTCGTGGACGGCTTGAATAACTGCTTGTTTGACAAGTTCATGGACGGGGAAATCCGGCTCCCCAGCGGTGAGGTTGACAAGATCCTGACCTTGTTGAATCAAGTCTTGGGCGAGTGCGTTCATTTTGAGAGTCACACTTTCGTGAACCATCTGCACTCGCTGAGACAGTTTCACTTTCATGGTGACTGATTCCAGGCCAGGACGCGGGCCTTGATTTCAGGCAGAGAGTCTCCGCCAAATTTATCCAAAATAGCATTGGCTAACACGAGAGCCAACAGTGACTCGCCAATGACTGCGGCCGCGGGAACCGCCGACACATCAGATCTTTCCACATGAGCTTTTTCAATTTGATCCGTCGAGACCTTGACTGAGTTCAATGGAGTCATCAAGGTTGCCAAGGGCTTCATGGCGGAGCGGACCACGAGGGGTTGACCAGTTGTCATCCCACCATCAATTCCACCAGATCTATTCGTGGTTTGGGTCACTCGGGCATGCTGCTTGCTTGGGAAATATTCGTCATGGGCTTCGGAGCCAAATATTTTACCCAGCTCAAATCCTAGTCCGATTTCAACCCCTTTGATCGCATTGAGGCTCATAAAGGCTTGGGCAATATCTCCCTCGAGGCGACGATCCCAATGTACATAGCTGCCGAGACCGAGGGGTAGATTCAGGGCAATGACTTCGAAAATTCCACCCAAGGTTTCGCCTCTCCTCTTGGCTTCATCCATCAGGGTGATCATTTCGATGTCGACACTTTTTGTGTAAACACGCAACTGGTGAAGATCGACAATTTTGTTTAAATTTGGCAATTGGGCGGCTGGCACGACCGCAGTGTCTTCAATGGGACCGATTTGGACCACGCGGGAAACAATTTGAATATTGAGTTCTTCAAGAAATCGACGGGCGAGGTTGCCAAGGGCCACTCGAATGGTCGTTTCTCGCGCTGACGCACGCTCCAGCACATTCCGCATATCGTCATGACGATATTTAATTCCCCCAAGATAGTCTGCATGGCCGGGGCGGGGAACTTCAAGTTTTCGCTGGGGAACTGGCGGCTCAGCGCTCGTGCTGAGGGGTTCTGGCTGCATAATCCCAGTCCAATTTTTCCAATCTTTATTTTCTATCATCAGGGCCACGGGACTGCCTAAAGTATATCCCTGCCGAATTCCCGACAAAATTTGCACAGAATCATCTTCCATTTTTTGTCGTGAACCACGCCCATAGCCGAGCTTGCGTCGTTTGAGATCAGCGTGAATGCTGGCAACCTCAATGCTGAGGCCTGAGGGGAGGCCTTCTAAGATTCCAACCAGGGCTCGACCGTGGGACTCCCCAGCGGTGAGATAACGGAGTCTCATAGAACCCCCGTTAAAGCACCTAGAACCTCATAAAAATTTGGGTAAGAAGTCAGAACAGAATCAACTCCACGGATTTCAGTTTCGCCCTTGGCGACGAGGCCAGCAATAGAAAAGGACATCGCAATTCGATGATCCAAAAAAGTTTCGATGGCACAACCCTGAAGAGATTGTGGGCCTTCAATTCGAAACCCGTCTTTGAAGGTTTCGATTTTCGCCCCCATGGCCCGTAAATTCTGCGCAACGGTTTCAATCCGATCACTTTCCTTAACTCTGAGCTCTTCGGCTCCGTGGACTTCGGTGACACCGTGGGCCTGAGTTGCCAGCACGGCAAGGATTGGAATCTCATCGATCATTGACGGAATCTCGTGGGGAGCCACGCTTGTGCCGCACAGGTCACCTGAACGCACGCGGAGATTTCCGATGGGCTCTGGCTGTTCCACGGTTGTTTCTGTTTCGATGCGAATGCCCATGCGTTTGGCGACATTCATAAATCCAGTTCGGGTTGGATTGAGAGAGACATTTTGAATTTCAACATCAGAGTTTTTGATCAATCCGGCAGCGGCAATCCAAAAGGCCGCTGAAGATGGGTCCCCGGGGACTCGAATGGTGGCCCCGGCGAGTTCTGCCAGGCCCGAAATTGAAATGCTCTCAGGGCTTATCTTGAGATCAGCACCAAAAAACGGAAGCAGCCGCTCGGTATGGTCACGACTGCCGATTTCACCTCTCAAAGTTGTCATTCCTTCGGCGTAAAGACCTGCCAAGAGAAGCGATGTTTTAACTTGGGCACTGGCAATCTTCAAATGATAATCAATTCCTTTGAGTTTCTGATGCTGTCGAGAGTGAACAGTCAAAGGAGCAAAATCGCCGTTTGTCAGTGTGAATTCGGCACCCATCAGTGTCAGTGGCCCAGCCACTCGTTTCATCGGGCGCTTGATGAGTGAGTTATCGCCAGTGAGCGTGGCTGAAAAACCTTGCCCTGCCAGCAGGCCCATCAACAAACGCATCGTGGTTCCAGAATTCCCACAGTCTAAAATATCTTTGGGTTGGATTAAACCATGTTTGCCGCGGCCATTCACCACTGTTCGAGCGGCATTCCCCGAAATTTCAACTCCGAGGGCTCGCAGGCAATTTTGAGTTGAGTGGACATCGCCACTGTCTAACAGGTTTAGTGCTTCCGTTTTTCCAGAGGCAATGGCCCCAAAGATCATCGCCCGATGAGAAACGGATTTATCTCCAGGAACAATTGCCACACCATGAAGGCGGTTTGAGGCTTTAATATGCTTTTTCATTTTGCTCTTTTCACTTTATGATTCACTTTTGGTGACTGTTGTCCATAATGCTAACCCCCAAGGCTGCAGCGACTCTTTTACAGTCCTCAACGATATGGGTGAAATCTTTTGGTGTGAGGGCCTGAGGGCCATCACAAAGCGCCTGCTCGGCATCATCATGCACGTCAACCAAAATCGAATGAGCCCCAACGGCCAGACTGGCTACACTCATGCCTGGAACGTCTTCTTTTCGACCACTTCCGTGACTTGGGTCGACAACGACTGGTAGATGAGTGAGAAATTTGACCACGGGAATGGCGCCGAGATCGATGACGTTGCGGGTGTATTTGGCATCGAAGGTTCGAATTCCTCTTTCACAAAGCATTACTTGGTGATTACCTCCGGCGAGGACATATTCGGCGGCCAGCAACCATTCGTCGATCGTTGCAGACATTCCTCGCTTAATCATGACCGGCTTGTTAAGTTTTCCAACTTCTCGTAAAAGAGAAAAATTCTGCATGTTCCTGGTGCCAATTTGAATAATATCACCGTATTTGTAAACCATTTCAAGGGACTTTGAGTCCAAGGCCTCGGTGATGACGGGTACTCCTGTCTCAAGGCTTGCTTCACGCAATATTTTGAGTCCGTCTTCACCCATCCCATGAAAGGCATAGGGGGAAGTTCGGGGTTTATAGGCCCCCCGCGCAACACGTTGGCTCCGGCCTTTTTAACGGCTCGGGCAATTCGAAGGGTTTGATCAGCACTCTCGACCGCGCAGGGCCCTCCCATAATGACAAAACGTCCAGGGCCGTAGGTCACTCCGCGAACAGTAATTTCTGTATCTTCCTTTTTGAATTGCCTTGAAGCTAGACGGTAAGGGGAGCTCACTCGAATGACATCTTCAACACCTTCAAGTTGTTTAAACATGTTGATATCGATTTTTGTATCGTCCCCGAGGAGATTGATTGTCACCTTAAAAGTCCCATTTAAAACAATAGGTTCACAATTGTATTTCTCTGCGCGGCCTTTGACATGGCTGAGCTCTTCCGGTGTATGGTTTGATTTCATAATAATAAGCACGGGTGCGACTCCTTTGATAATCTGTGATGTTTACTTTTGTATTTTCAATTTAAAATCTTTAGCCAGATCGAACTCTCCCTGAAAGGTCCCAGTCGATATTTTCTCTTCAATATTCTCAAGCCTAGATTTAAAAAGAGCAATCGTCTGCAAAATATATTTCGAATTTGTTAATGCAATGTCCTTCCACATAGAAAACTCAGAGGTCGCTAGTCGAGTCATGTCTCTAAAGGCTGGTCCAAAGATCAGGGGAGCGTTAGAATCTTTGAAAAAGTCCCGGGCGGTTAGCGATAAGGTTGTTGAAAGAAATTGGGGCAGGTGACTCGTCATGGCAAGAATCTGATCATGGATGTCTGGTGAGATTTCGAGTTCACATCCACCGAGCAAATTGATCAATTCTTTGTGTCCTTTCATCGCCCCATCTTCAATAGGTCTTGGGATGGTGACTAGGATGTTTTGTTGAGTGAAGAGGTCCGGTGTCGAGGCCGCAGAACCACCGCCCGCCCGACCCACCATTGGATGAAGACCGACATAGTTGATTTCTGCGGGGAGAGTTTTGATGACGGTATCGCACAAATCCTTTTTAGTTGAGCCCATATCGACAAGAAGACTGTGATGTTTGAGGTATTTTCCTTTGGTCGTGACGAAATCTTGCATGGCGTGAATTGGGGTTGATAAAATGATGAGATCAAAGGAGCGAAGGACCTCAGGGTCGGGAAGGGTTGAAAAATAATTCGATAGCTTGGGCATAATATGTATTGCTGGCGGGCGGGGATCCATGCCGCTCAAAGCTAACGTTGGAATTTTTTTGCGTAATTGTAAAACACAGGAGGCCCCAATAAGTCCCAGACCTATAACCAGGATTTTTTTGTTTTCAAGGGTCGGAAAGGAGTTTAAAGGCGAAGATTCTTCGGCCTCCCATTGGCGAAATTTTTTTATTAGCTCGTTAAAGAAGTCGACCAAGAACTCGTCAGACAAAGGGCCATTATTTTGGTTCTTCACATTCTGAAGAATCTGAGCTTCTCGTTTTGGGTCATAGATGGGGCACTTATTTTGGATCTTCCACTTCCCTACGGCTTTAACGAGCAATGCGCGTTCATTTAGATTTTTGAGCAGATCTCGATCGAGGGAGTCTATTTGGTGGCGCAGCCGCTGCAATTCTAATTCAGTCTTCGAAGAATCTCCCAACGAATCTGTCATAATTGTTCCCTCCCCGGTCATCATGACAGACAAATTGTTGAAATCAATTTTTTTGTTTTTCAGCATAGACTCTTGGTCCCTTTTTAAAGTACAAAAGTATGGCCCATGAGTTAGCCTCAAATTGAAAAAGGAAGTTATCAATGATGAAATTATCTATGAGAAACTATTTATGATCGACGAAGGAAAATCCAAAGACCTTCCACTTCGTGAAGACATTCGATTGCTTGGCCGAATTCTTGGAGATACGGTTCGGGAGCAAGAAGGGGAAGGTATGTTCAACCTAATTGAACAAATCCGGAAAAGTTCCATCACCTTTCGTCGAAATTCAGATCCCAGCGCCCGAGCTGAGCTCGAGAGAATTCTAAATGGTCTGACTCCTGACGCGACAGTAATCGTTGTGCGAGCCTTTAGCTATTTTTCTCATTTGGCGAATATTGCCGAGGATCTTCATCATTCTCGTCGATCCCGGACTCATCTGATCGGTGGAGCGGCCCCTCGGCCTGGGAGTATCAAACGATCCTTGGACTTATTAGAACAGGAAAGGGTCGACGGGCAGGCCGTGAGGGCTTTTTTTGAAAAAGCTTGTGTTGTCCCCGTCTTGACAGCCCATCCCACTGAAGTGCAAAGAAAGAGTATTCTAGATATTGAAATGAAAATTGCGCGACTCTTGACAGAAAGAGATCGGAGTCAGTTGACCCCGGAGGAGACTGAAGCAAATCTAGACTCTTTGCGTAGAACGGTTTTGCTTTTGTGGCAAACTCGAATGCTTCGACTCACAAAACTTGCGGTGATTGATGAAGTTGAAAATGGTCTATCTTATTATACTCAAAGTTTTTTGGAGGAGATTCCGCGGTTTTATAATCGACTCGAAGATAATTTAGGCAAGAGTTATCCTCAATTGCCGGAGCAGGGACTTCCACCTTTTTTGAGGATGGGCTCCTGGATTGGAGGGGATCGTGACGGAAACCCATTTGTGACCGCTCAAGTGATGCAACAGACACTTTGTCTCCAGTCGACCAGGATTTTTGATTTTTATTTGCGCCAGTTACATAAATTGGGTGCAGATCTTTCTCCGACTCGACTTTTAGTCCAGATGTCTGACGAGCTTTTGAGTTTGGCTCAGCGGTCGCCAGATAAAAGTCCTCATCGAGAAGATGAACTTTATCGTCGAGCTATTTCTGGAATATATGCCAGGGTTGCCGCAACGGCGCGAAAGTTAGATCATATGCAAATCAATCGTCAAGAAGTAGGATCAGCACCAGCCTATGCTGACTGCGCTGAATTTGCTTCTGACTTAAACATTTTGACACGCTCTCTTGAGTCTCATAAGTCCCATTTGCTGACTCGGGGACGATTGCGACGCTTGAGTTCAGCTGTTAAAGTTTTTGGGTTTTATTTGGCGCCTCTTGATTTGAGACAAAATTCAGCGGTTCATGAAGTTGTGATTGCGGAGCTTTTTTCTGCCGTCAGTTCTGTGGATTATCTGAAGCTCGGAGAAAGTGAGCGCCGTCAGATCTTGTTAAGTGAATTAAGTCACGATCGCCCCTTGGTTTGTCCTTTTCGTACTTACTCTGAGGAAACTCAGAGCGAACTTGAGATTTTGCGAATGGCGGCCCAAATGCAGAGTCAATATTCGCAGGAGGCGTTGCCGAACTATATTATTTCCAAGACATCTGATGTTTCAGATATTTTGGAGGTGGCACTGCTCCTCAAAGAAACTGGAATTTTTCGCCCACAGGTTGGGCTTCTGGGCATGAATATTATTCCCTTGTTTGAGACTGTCGAGGATTTGCAAAAAGCACCTCAGATGATGGAAGAACTTTTTCGATCCCCAATATAGGCACTGGCTGAAGTCTCGTCAAGCGACTCAGGAAGTGATGTTAGGATATTCGGATTCGAATAAAGACGGTGGATTCTTGACCTCTTGTTGGGAACTCTACAAGGCAGAGATAAAACTGGTCGAGGTTTTTGAAAAACACAGGCTTCAGCTCAGGCTCTTTCACGGGCGCGGCGGGTCGGTGGGTCGTGGTGGAGGACCTAGCTACCAAGCGATATTGGCTCAGCCAGCCGGAGCAGTGCAGGGGCAAATTCGAATCACTGAACAGGGAGAGGTGATTGCTTCAAAATATTCAACACCAGAGGTGACGCGGCGGAATTTGGAAATTATTGTTTCTGCCACAATGGAGGCGAGTCTATTGAAAACTCATCAAACAGCGACTCTGCCAAGGTCCCTGCAGGTGATGGACCGACTCTCTGGCTTGGCCTTTCGTGCTTATCGAAAGATGGTTTACGAGACGCCAGGGTTTGAGAAGTATTTTTGGGAATCCACAGTCATTAGTGAAATTGCTGAACTCAATATAGGGAGTCGTCCAGCCTCTCGTAAAAAGAGCACGGCGATTGAGGACCTTCGAGCGATTCCTTGGGTCTTTTCCTGGGCCCAATGCCGTTTGATGTTGCCGGCTTGGTTTGGGGTCGGGTCAGCGATCGAAGATTGGCTCAAGGAAGAACCCCAAGGGATGGGGATTTTACAGGAAATGTATGCCTCTTGGCCGTTTTTTGAAACCATGATTTCTAATGTGGATATGGTTCTTGCAAAGACAGATATCGCGATCGCCTCCCGTTACTCGGAGCTCGTGAATGATGCGGCTTTGAGGGAACTTGTCTTTCCGCAACTCAAAGCTGAACTTGAACGAACAATTCGTTTTGTTCTGGAAATTTCAGGCAGCCAAGAACTTCTTACGCAGAATCCTTTGCTTTCAAGGTCGATTCGAAATCGCTTTCCCTATATAGACCCTTTGAATCACTTGCAGTTTGAATTGCTCAAACGATATCGGGCCGGCGATCATCAGGATCGGGTCAAGCGCGGGATTCATTTATGTATCAATGGGGTTGCCGCAGGACTTCGAAATAGCGGATAGGGTTGCTGAGGGGAAGTGCAATCGAGGGCGAATTTAAAGAAAGAAACCAGGTCTGGTCTTCAATTGCGCCGGCCTACGCCGTATTGAGCATTTGAATCAACATTGGATCCGTCGTGTCGAAGCCCCAAGGGATAAAGCATCGTTTGGCATCATTGATATTTTTCTTCATATACTTAGTTATATGCTCATAGTCCCTACCCCAGGCAATGAGTCGAGTGAAGGGGCGGGCCACCCAGAACTGATTTTTTTTGTATCCTGCCGCTTTCGATTCACCAGCAGCTCCGCGCTGAGCCTTCAACACATGTCGCGCAATAAGCCCCGTGATCACACGAATAAATTTTGAGAATTTTTTTCGATCATCGAGCTTAATGACCAGATGAAGATGATTGCCCACATTGACTAAATGATAGATCCGTATTCGGCACAGTCGCGCATGGGTTCTAATAATTTCATCAATTTTACTGACATTATAATTATGCAGCATCGACTTCGTACCGATGGCTTGCGCAGATTTCAAAACTAAATGCATAGGCTCTTTGGTCGTTAGAGGCCTTACAATCTTGGCGTTGCCTTTGAGTAAAGCTCCGCCGAATTGCCTAATGATCTTTCTCTTAAACAGAGACAGCTGTACTTCTTTGGATTTTCTATGCCCCATCTGATTTGACTTCCTTGCTGGAATTTACAATTTTATGGTAGCGATGTCAATTATTTTTCTCTCGATTTGGGGTAGGTCGTATCAATGAATTTGTGCTGGATCCTTTCTGCGCAAGTCTATATTGATCTGCAATTTGTAACGTTGTGCTCGGATCTTTTGGTTGATTGCCAATACTATTATTGGCACGCTCCACTCTTCTCAATCTATAAAAACCTTGTGCAGGTGCAGGCAAAGAGATAAAATAAGCCATCGACGGGATATATAGAAAAGTCTCCTGTTCCCAGTGTGTTCCTCTCAACTCTTGAGCTTGCTGTCTAGCTTTTAGGCTTCGTTCGATCATTTTTTTTCTGCCGCTGTGATGGACAGCATTGGCTTCAGTGATCCCGCTGGCAATAGATCAATTTGTTCCAAAGCCACGGCTTCGGTCACAACCGTCACCACCTGGTGCTGCGTAATTTGATGATACAGACCCCAGGATAAAATCTTTCTTGCTCCAAATGGTAGGCAATCCTGCGGCAGTGCCACTCGGGATGCTTCTTCGCAAGTCCCACAACTCGCTTCTCCTCGATTGGTGTAATTTTTTCTGGCCGCCACCGCCGCCATGATGAGAGCTCATTTTGCTTGTTCGTTTTTCTTTTCTTGGTTCATATCGAGCCCGGACAGCACAAGCCTAAAGTGACAAAAATTGCCCGACCTAGGATACCTTTGCAAAAGGCTAGTTTTGAATGGAAATGGTCCGATTCCGCGTGGTATTCAAATATTGAGGCAACTAACCTGGGGGTTTTTGGGTGTTAGATCTAAAGTTGACCAAATATCTGGCTGTTTTGTGTTTGTGTTCTGTAACTGCTTTTGCTGGTCATTCAGATAAGCAGAAAAAAAAGCAAACGACCCACAGGCAACGGGTGATGGTTGAAAACCAGCAAGAGGCAACGAGGGAACTCAAGAGAATAGCAGGGGCTGACGAGGAGCTTCGAGTTCACTACAAAATTACGCGGATGATCGTTTCTGATGTCACTGACAAATTCTTAAATAAGTATTCACCCAGTTTCGACAATGTTCAGCTCTCGGCAATTCAGAATGGTTCAGGCCAGAATTATTCACCGAATTATAAGGCACAGGATGATAGTGCAGATCCAGAAGGTAGGGTAGAGGAAAGGACGAGCAAGACTCAGAAGTCATCTCTGGCAAAAGAAACAAATATTCAGCCTGGAGCCATTTCTGAATGGGCTGACGAGATCATTAATGTTGGGACTAAGGTTTGGAGCATTATCGAGGCCGGCCGTCCAGTCTCGAGTCAAAAGATTGAATCTGCAAATGCTCTTCCCAAAGGTGTTGAAGAGTGGACAGATTTGCAGGGGTGGAGTGCTCCGGTCTCAAGGGTCTATTCGATTGTCTATGAAAATGGTTTTGGTATAACCATGATAGATTTGACATTTCGGGTGACTTTCAACTACGGCGGAAACTACCGTGGCCGTGGAAAATATATCGCAAACGCATCGGTTCAAATAGAGAATCTTCGAATTGGATTCGGAGGAATAAAATATGATGTGCAAGTTGATGTGCCGGCGGTATTCAATCAAGGAACAACTGAGGATCCAATTGCGGGCATGCAGTTAAATATCAAAAGAGTTGCAGATACTATATTTTCCAGAAATGAAAACACAGATTCTTTTTTCCTAAATGGACTGGGAGTCTTGGAAAAATTTTGATGAGAATCTCTGAAGATTTTTGAGGAGATCTATGTCGAAACCCTGTTTGAGTCAATGTTTTCTCGACCAAAGGCCACTTGCGCGGATAAGTTACCCAGCTATCATTAAGAAAGAAGAAATTTCTTTGGTGGAGGGTGTATGCTCAGGGTGTTGCTTGTCATGGTTGGATTTTTGGTATCGTCTTGTTCAACCACGAACCCTCGGGGACCCAGTGGTAGTCTGACAGGGTCTATTTCAAAACCTCGTCATTTTGTGATTACGATTCATGGAGTGCGCGGAAACGACGTTACGTTTGGGGACTTTCATAGCATAGTCAAAGTAAATCTTCCGGCGATTGATCCTCACTTCGAAGTGGTTCCAGTCAATTGGACTTATCCGGTAGGGATAGCGGTTGACAATAGACAGGAACAATTCGCCTGGGAGCCCCATACAATCGCAGATAGGTTTAATCGGGAAATGTTTCTTAATTCTGATGCAAAACTAAAGAACCTCCAGCCGAATGACAAAATATCTCTTGTTGCCTATTCCATGGGTGGACTCATGGCGATGACTTGGTACTATGACACAATGTTTAACTTTGAAAATGCACCAGCACTCAAAGCAAGATATGCGTCTCCAGAGTATCAAAAGGCCCTTCCAACTCTTCACCAGGCTCTAAGTCAGGTGGAAAATATAATTGGCCTTGGAGCCGTCTACTGGGGCTCTTTGGAAGCTGAATTTGGTTGGTCCATTTTTGAAAAGGGTGAGCTCTCTGAAGCACAGCGGGCAATTCCGAAGGTGAAGGCAGCATGCCGGTCTGCGGCTCTGTCAAATATCGTGAGAGGGACCAGTCTTATGGGACAAGCCTGGAGAGTGGTGACGAGGGCTAATGCCAAATCAACTGCTGCGGAAAACCAAGACAGATTTATTTCGAGTTTAGTGGCTGGTATGTGCGGCAGCGTTCAAAATATGCCGGATGTTGTGGTCAATAGTCTGGATGCTTTGGTTCTAGATAAAGTTGTGAAAGATTTCAGATTAGCCATCAGAGAATATGGGAATCTACATTCTAGTGAACTAGACAATATGCGCTTAACATCTGAGCCAATTAATTCTATGAGAATCGCACGAATTAACCACATGAAAAATCCTGAGCTGCGGGTTAAATACGCAGCCAGATGGACGAGCATTGTTGGTGTATTTCCCTGCTTGGGAAAGGTGGGAGACGACCAGAGCTGCCAGAATTTCAGCAATCCTAAATACAAAGATCTGAATACGGCTTTGACGACAATATTTTCTGGAAATTTGAGGCGTGAGACTGACGGGGCTGTCGCTAGTCCCAATACGGTAGCAGATTTTCTGTTTTATTCAGAAAGGCTTGATCCAGATCGCGGCCCGCTGAAAAGTGTAATCACTCAGGAAGAATTTTATAATACGGCTGATTTGGATCTTCAGGCTGCGGCTGCGCAACCCGCGAGGAAGAGCCTCAATCAAGAGGTCTTTGTTGAAAATATGCACGCGACCTTATCGCCAGCCCTTGAAGCGATCGGAACCATTGGTCAAAGCATTAACGCGGATCTGTTGAATTTTGACAAAAGTTTAGGTCAAGACGTAGCGATTATAAACAAAGAATGTGAATATCCTATGGCTTGCAAGCATCCTAATTATAAGTATATTTTGCAGACACTCTCTGGTTGTGAAGCTGGCTCCACCGCCCCATGTAATCAGGATCTTGTTGATCAGTTTTTCGGGGTTTCTGGAGGCAATTCCAATCGGATGGGGGCGAGTCAGCTCCTTCGATCACAAATGGGAAGCTATATTTTGAATTTCAATATTCGCCTTCCCGCAGACTTCAATCAAAAGGAGCCTCTGCTCACAAGCTGCTGAAGAACTTCGAAATCCTAGGAATGCATGCGGGCTCTGGAAAAGCAGACAAGGCCTACTCCGAAAATCGGGTGGATAAGTCCACAGATCCGTTTCTTCACCAAATTGGACGAAGTTCTGAAATAATTAGCTCCTATGCCACTTTGGATCAAAGAAATCAAATCCTGAGAGTGTTTTACATTGGCCGGGCATTTCCTAAGCGAGGAAAGGAGTCCCAGGCTCGGGCAATTCTTAATGCGGGCGTGCCTGTGACGATCAAAGTCAACCTGCCGGGGCTCAAATCGAGAACAGTCCAGGCTCTGGTCAAACCCACTTATACCACCTATGTTGATATGTTTATGCAGCGATAACGCGATTGCTGCTGGTTGCAATTCACCAGAAATTTGGATCAAATAGCATGAGGGGTGTGGCTTTTTCTAAAAGGGGACCGCTGATGAGGGGAGTTCATATTTTTAAAATGACTGAAATAGTAATGACTAAAGTCCGATGGATGCTCGTGCCCATGCTTTTGTTTGGGTTTATTTTTTCTCCCTTGCCTGGCATTGCCCAAAGTGGAGTGGAAAATAAGGTCATCGAAGCAACGGCCAGAAACATTGTTCTGGTCCCAGGTTTTTTTAATTCATTAGTCCCAGCTCTAAATCGTCAAGGTGATCCGTGGAAGCAGCCATATTTTAGTCGCGATATAATTCAGGGTTTAACGGAGGCTGGGTACAAAACTTGGGTGGTCGATAATTTGAATCCTGTCGGGGGAATCGAGGAAAATGGGAAAAGGTTACTGGATTTTTGACTGCCCGCAGACAAGATTTTGGTGACCAGCCTGTTGTTCTTGTCGGGCATAGTGCAGGAGGCCTCTATGCGCTTTATGCTATTGCCCACGGAGATTTTAACATAGCTCAGTTTATTGCAGTCAATACTCCATTTCGCGGACTTAAATTTTTGACAACACTTGAAAACAACCACATTCCGATTAAGACCATCGCAGCCCCATTCTGTTTAGAAAATCTTATAGGGCTTAATGAAGAAAACGTGAGAGTATTTATCAATTCTCTCAGTATCAGGAAGCCATTGCGGATTGATGTCTTTGCGAGCTATCAAGCCTCTCGAATTGATACCTGGAATTATCGTTCACTTTCGGCTCCAATGAATGTTTTTCAGGCCCTTGCCAATGAAGCCTCTGACGGGATTGTGACTTTGCGATCAGCCTGGGCTTCTCAGGATTTGTCAGCCAAGAATAGTCATTTTGAAATTTACAATCACCCTCAAACCGTGGACTTGGAACATTGGGAGATGGCAGCTGATTATCGTTTTTTCAATTTAGCCGGAGTGTGGAATACAAATGCGTTGAGACGGGCTCAAAGAAAAGCCTATGTTGATATTTTGAAGTCATCTGGCATCCCACCAACCAAGCAATTCCAAACGATTCAAGAGCAAAGACCTTGATATGATGCCAGGACGGTCATGAAGAGGCGAGAATTTTTACGAACGGGTGTGAAGACCGCCGTTGCCGCGGCGTCGGTGTCCGTCGGTGGACTCTCCTTGGTTGGATGCACAACTTTTGATCGTCTGTTTTCCTGGAGCGTGAAAATCTTGAGGACGAAGTCATAATCATAGGTGCAGGTGCTGCTGGCTTGATGGCCGGTTTTGAGCTTAAGAAAAAGCGAATTCCGTTTCGCATTTTCGAGGCCAGTTCACGAGTTGGTGGACGAGTTTGGTCCGTTGAACAAGGTCGTGAGCTTGGCTCGATTGCAGAGATGGGTGCTGAGTTTTTTGAAGAGCGGCATCAGATTTTATTTGCCCTCAGCCGAGAACTCAACTTTGAAACCCAAGAGGTTGAATTTGACAATAAGCTTGAACCGTTGATGCTTTTTGCTCAGGGTCGGTGGTGGCCCTCTCGGGAGCTGAGAAGTAAAATTAGAAATTCAACTGCGCAAATATTTCGAGTTAAATTGAAATTATTGCCATTGAATGTTTCGAAAAACTTGTTTGAGTTTCTGGAAACTCCTGAGGCCCAGGGGTTAGATCAAGTGAATGTTTTGGACCTGTGGCAACGGCAGCGTCTTCATTTTGATCCCGTGATGCGGAGTTATTTTGAAGCTCAATGTTTGCGAAACCTGGGGGCAGGATTGTCCGAGACCTCAGGTTTAGCATGGCTATTGAATTTCGAGAAAGACGAGCGTTCTCGAAGGCTATACCGAATTGTTGGCGGTTATCAGAGGCTCACCACCATTCTTTTTGATCGATTGTCTGGGGTGATTCCAGGCTACCGAGTTCGGTTTGAAAGTCCTTTATCTGAAATTGAGAGGGTGGATGAGGAATCCTATCGTTTGCATTTTGAAACCCCTGGAGGCCCTAAGGTTTATAAAACAAAATATGTGATTATGGCGCTCCCATTCAGTCAGATAAGTAAAATCAAAGGGTTGCAGAATATTCATTTGGGAGACTCAAAAATCAGGGCCATCGCGGCGCTCAGAACCTCTCAACCAATTAAGTCAGTTCTATCATTTCCTGAAGCTTTTTGGCGAATGAAGAATGATCGTGCGCCAGGAAATCAGGGGCGTTGGATCGGCGGGTCTTATTTTCAGGGAACATGGGATTCTAGCTGGCCAGGCAAGGGGCGGGGCTTTCAGTTATCCTTGTTGCAAATAGCGCAGAAGTTCAAAGATAGCTCAGAGAGGCAACTCAATTTGGGCGCACCAAATAATGAAATGGATTCGATAGTGCGGGAGATCAGTCAGCTCACGACTAAAGCTCCAAAGTTGCGGACAGAAGATGTTCAGTCATTAAATTGGGGTCAGCAGAAATTTTTTGGTGGCGACCATATTGTCTATCAACCAGGTCAGTTGACCCAATTCAATCCTTCCATTTGGACTCCAGAGGGACTTGGACGCTTGCAGTGGGCCGGGGAATACACTAATGCCACGGACTCAGGAACTGTGGCCGGTGCTTTGATGTCAGGGCTCAAAGCGGCACAGAACATGAAAGAAATTTATAAATTCAGGAAGATCTAGGCTTTCCGATTGCATATTATCGAGAAATTAGTAGATTGCCTCGAACTTCAACTTTTTCAGAGGATTTTCATGACTGACTCCAGTTCGAAAACAGATTTTTTCCTATCCCAGGTCCTGAAGACACCAATGATTCAGAATGGATTAATAAAGGCTGAAAAAATCCAAAAAATCGAGAAAAATTTTATTCAGATTATGGAAACGTTGGGCCTGGATCTTTCTTGATGACTCGTTGGGTGAAACTCCCCACCGATTGGCTTTGAATGTATGTAAATGAGATTTTTCAGGACTCGATAGTCACTAACTTTCCTAAAATGACAACGATTGAAAATAAAATGAACTATGACCAAATGATCGTGGTTCAGAATATTGAGGTGATGTCGACCTGTGAGCACCATTTTCAACCGATTCAAGGGCTTGCCACCGTGGCTTATATTCCAAAGAATAAAGTCATTGGCCTATCGAAGATCAATCGAATCGTTGACTTCTTTTCTCGGCGCCCTCAGGTTCAGGAAAGACTGACAAAGCAAATATCTGATTGTCTGCAGTCTGTGCTCGAAACAGAGTGTGTGGCAGTTCATATTAATGCGAAACATTTTTGTGTGATTGCCCGCGGGATCCAGGACACCCATAGTTCGACTTCGACCTCGGATCTTCGTGGACACTTTAAAACTAAACTCGAAACTCGAAAAGAGTTTCTCCTTCATTGCGCAACCAAGGCCCGGGAGATTTAATGGAACCCACTCGCGTTTATCTCAAAGACTACCAGCCTCCCGGCTTTGAAGTGAAGCATATCGATTTGCATTTTGATTTGAGGGAAGATTTTGTGGTTGTGACAAACCAAATGTCTCTGAGAAGACTCAAAACGGGTTCGCTTGAGTTGGATGGTGTTCAGCTCAAACTGCGATCCCTGGAGTTGAGGAGCACTTCTGGCGGCGTTCAGTTGATGGGAGCCTCTGACTATCGAATCGAAAAAGACAAACTGATCCTGGATCATTTACCCGAAGAGTTTGAGCTCAAAATAGTCACTGAAATAAAACCTCAGGAAAATGCGTCATTGGAAGGTCTATATAAATCAGGTTCGATTTTTTGCACTCAGTGTGAAGCTCAGGGATTTCGAAAAATTACTTATTTTTGGATCGTCCGGATGTCATGACTTCCTATACCGTCACCATTGAAGCTGACGAGCAGAAATATCCTCAGCTTCTTTCAAACGGTGACAAAATTCACCAGAAAATACTTGGAGAAGGACGTCACCAGGTGGTTTGGCGAGATCCTCACAAAAAGCCAAGCTATTTGTTCGCTTTGGTGGCCGGAGATCTAGGGGTGATTCAGGATCACTATAAAACCACGAGTGGACGTGAGGTTTTGCTAGAGATTTTTGCGCCTCATGGCCAGCAGTCTCGATGTTACCACGCAATGAGTTCCTTAAGAAATCGATGAAGTGGGATGAAGAGAGAGATTTGTTTGTGAGTATGATTTAAACAATTTTATGATTGTCGCGATTGATGATTTTAATGGCGGCGCGATGGAAAATAAGGGCTTAAATATTTTTAATTCGCGGCTGATTATGGCCGATCCCACCATCGCTACAGATGCCGACTACCGGTCGATTGAGTCTGTGGTGGCCCATGAGTATTTTCATAACTGGACCGGGAATCGAGTGACTCTGCGGGATTGGTTTCAGCTCTCGCTGAAAGAGGGTCTCACAGTTTTTCGAGATCAAGAATTCTCGGCAGATGTTGGAGATCGGGGACTTCAGCGAATCGAAGATGTGGATAGCTTACGGAGTCGACAGTTTAGTGAGGATGCAGGACCGAATGCGCACCCAGTGCGGCCCGAGTCTTGTTTGAGCGTGGATAACTTTTATACCGCAACGATCTACG
Source organism: Bdellovibrionales bacterium (assembly GCA_016713585.1). GTDB lineage: Bacteria > Bdellovibrionota > Bdellovibrionia > Bdellovibrionales > Bdellovibrionaceae > JADJOV01. The sequence goes on from JADJOV010000016.1 coordinate 55,318, forward strand.
AAAAAGGCGCAGAGCTGATTCGAATGATGCAGATTCTGACCGGACGCTTGGGTTTTCGCAAGGGGATGGATAATTATTTTAATAAATTTGATGGACAAGCTGTGACGACCGATGATTTTGCTCAGGCTATTTCGGAGGTGAACGGTTTGGATTTTTCGCAGTTTAAACTCTGGTATCAACAATTTGGAACCCCGAAAATTGAGGTCCTGGACGAGTACGATTCCACGCGGGAAGAATACCGGCTCACTTTAAAGCAATCTATTCCCAAAACAGAGAAGCAGCCGGAACCAAGGCCGTTTCATATTCCAGTTTTATTGGGGCTTCTCGATCGGCAGGGAAAAGAAATCACCTTGCCGGCAGACGAGGTGAGTTTTAATACAGATCAGGAAGCTGTGCTTCACTTGAAGCGCATGGAAGAGACTTTTGTCTTTAAGAATCAAAAAGCAAAGCCAATTCCATCCCTCTTTCGAGAGTTCTCAGCTCCGGTGGAGGTCCTTTGGGAGGCTCCGCTCGAGGACCTTTTGGTTCTTATGCAAAAAGATCGAGATGGTTTTAATCGACGCGAAATGGCCCAGCAAATTTATTTGCGAGTTTTGAATGATCTGATGAGGGGCGCGTCCAAGGTCCCAGCGAGTCTTCTGAAGGTTCTTAAAGAGGTTTTGCAGGATCAAAAGATTGATGCCGGATTTAAGGCGGCGCTGATGACTTGGCCTTCGGACGCTATGATTCTCCAGACGCTCAAAACTTTGGACGTGAGCGCTTTGAGGCTTGCACGAGAGGGATTTCAAACCCAGGTTGCAGTTGCCTGTGAATCGCAGCTCAGGGCTTTATATTTGGATCTTCACAAAGAGCCTTTTTTGACTGAAATTTCAACTCGAGCCTTCGGAGTTCGAAATCTTAAAGCCAGAGTCCTTGCGATTCTACAATCGTTACCTGAAAGTGATGGAAATGGTGACTCTTCTGGCGTGCTAGCCCTGATTGAGACCCAGTATTATCAGAGTAAAATATGAC
>JADJOV010000017.1 GCA_016713585.1 Bdellovibrionales bacterium
CCCCCAGTTGCTCCGCAGCCTTTCGGGTGCCAATTCTATTTGCCAGCCCAGCTGCTTGTTGTTTAAACTCTGAAGTGTACTTTCGAATTGTCTTTTTGCCCATAGATTCCCCCTTGTTTCTGGACTCAATCTTTTTTTAGAAAATGTGTCCACTGAAACGGGGGAACTTCAATTTGCCCCAAATGCCAGGGACGGATGCGGATCCTGGCTGCCATCGAGGACCCCAAAGTCATTCGGAAAATCCTAGATCATTTGGGGATTCCATCAAGCCCACCAAGACTTGGACAGCCAAGGGGTCCACCGGAAAATAGCCAGGATGACTTCTTCACTCAGAACTTCCCGGAATACTGATTCCCACACCATCTATCTGCAGTGGTAAGCCGCACAGCTTCGTCCAATATCTGACCTTCTCTGAGCGGCACTGAGCTAGACTATGCCAAATTACAAAATTTCGTTGAAAATCCAACCAGACCGTGGGGAAATTGACTCAAGATTGACTCATAAATACTTGGATCAAAAGTCAGAAATGGCTATTAAATTTCCTATCCGCTATATTTTTTGCTTCAAGTTAGTTTGCGCAAGTAAACGTGCCATTTTGATGGCACAACTTTATCGATCTAAATTTCCATGGTAGCTAATCTCTCCATCAGCATCTCGCCGACTTAAACTTGCCTTCGATTGGCCTCAGAAGAGCAAGAAAAACTTCTTCTCTCAGTCCTGCCGATCAACTCTATTCATTGGCCGCATAATAAAATCTGAATTCCGGTCCCACATTTGCTTGTTCCGCATCCATTTCAATTAATGCAACAGAACCCTGACGCCTACTTGGACAATAAGAACCGCTCTAAGGTTCTCTGAAATGACTATTGAGATCACCCAGGGATCAGAATCGAGACTGAATTTAACCCAAGCTTCTTCATTTAATCGATATAAAATTTGTCCCTGATCTTTTGAGTGAATTTTCACCTCTAATGATGGCAATAGAGCTCCAAATCGATTTCCCAGATTTTGAGAAATTATTCTGAAATGTTCTACATATAATTCACAGAGCACTAGATTATTGTGTGACATTGGGGATGCAATATTTCTTGCTAGTTCATTCCCGACGTCAAATCGAAGGTAATTTGTGCCGTATCCCACCATTGACCGCTCATCTCTCCATTTGGACGAACAAAGCTCGGCTTCAACAATCTTGCTTTAAGATGAAAAAAATCATTTATCTCGGCATTTCCTTTATGCTTAAAAAATCGCATTGCGATTCTCCCGTAATTGAAAACTAGATTGTTGTCCCAGTTAACACTCAACAAAGCATTTCTTGCCTCGACATTTGCACTTAATGACAAAAAATATGAGAGATCTTCCGAGAACCTTTTGATGATATCTATCCGCTCTGTGTTGAAATCAAATCTTCTTTCTTGCAAGTTAGGGAATTTGAAACCTATTTCCCCATTATTATGAGAATGAGCCATTAGCTCAATTGTTGGCAACCGGCCACCAACTGAGTCAACCATTCTATGCGATAGTCTACTAAGGACTCTTGCATACTCGCGAATTAGTTTTTCATTAAACGAGGCATTAGAAGAGGCTAGGCGTATATTCGATACTTGCTGACTAGAAAGATCGAGACTCAGTCTTGCTGTATCCCAAAACTCTCCTATTTTTTCACCATTAGGTCTTTTTCTGTTTGGGACAAGTCCCGAAATCTCACTCATAATTTGAGTGGTTTCTAGTACAGCTCGATCATAGGCAATATTTTCAATTCTCGAATTCCTAACACTTAAACCAGAGCTCACTTCAAAATCATCAAATCTAGCATAAGTTGTATGGGGTGGTGCCCAATCTTTGTTTCCGCCATAGAATGTATCGAATAAGAGTCTTTGGATCAGAGTGTCTTCTGACGAAACACCTCGCAAGCGAACATCGTCTCTAGTGAGAACTAGATTTCCGTCGACATAAATGTGTATGATCCCATCATCTTTTTTAGCATCATTTAGTTTGACGTAGAGTCCAATATTGTACCATCTTCCAGTTTCAAATTTAAAATTATCGACTGATTGGCCTAGGCCACACGTCCTTGTTCGATTTTGTTCATAGGTATAGAGGCTCAGCCTGCCGTTTGGTCCCCACATTAATCGAACACTCCATTTTTCGGGAGCTTCTGGTCGACATCCAGTGACATGAACCAAGGGACCCAGCCCGGGCAATTTGCCGCCTTTTTTAAAATCAAAGCCATTTTCAAAGTAGACTCTATAATTCAGCGTATATTCATTAGCCGCTACAAATTCTTTCCTAAACACTAATCGCTTACTTCCGTCGCTTGAGGGCTCATAGGTCGCACGAAGAAATTTAGCGCCGGTATGCTCATCCCTTGTAACCCTTAGCTCTGGATGCACAACTTTTGAACCAGGAATTAATTCTTCAAAATCAAATTCAAACACGGAGGCTTGCCCGGAACAAGAAAAGAGTATAACTAGAAATATTCTCAAAAAATTTGCTTCGTCGGCCCCAATGTTCGAATACAATGCCCATTTTGATTTCTTTGTTCAAGAATCTGGTACAGATTAACAAAATTATTTTGATCGAACAACTGCAGTAATCGTGACGGCCTAGGTATCGCCAGATCAATTTGCACAATGATGATTGCTAACACGACATCAGCTTATTTCGTGTTAGCAATCAAGCTGTTACCAAACGCTTCAAGTTGAGTCGTTTCAAAAATCGATATGAACCCGATTTCTCCACCTGAGAATTCAGAATCGCGCTCAAAAGATGGACACCGTGTTGAATTGGTAAAATTCAATGACGAGCAGGAGAGCCCAGGTATGGCGAATGCATCGCGTGGATAGGAAGTTCAAAGCACCTGCTCTAGGGAACTCAATTATATAGGACGCCTGGTCAATTCTGCGGGGAGTTGGTTTTCAGCTAATTCCGGTCTTTTTTTTTTTGAATTTTTGATAATGCTTTTAGATTGAGTGTCTGTTTTTGAGATTTTATCGCGCATTTTTTCTTATTGGATTGGTGTTTTTGTAAAAGTTGTGCCGTCAAAGCGGCACATTTACTTGCGCGAAGCCAATAGTGCACCGCGAGTCCATACAGCACTCAAAAAATCCCAACTTTTTTAACTTTGGCGGTCCCTTTATGGCAAATCATCCAATATTTTGATATCCCCTTCTGAGCAAAGGTGACCGTTAAAAACAGCAACGCGAGGACAGTTCTTCGATTCTAAAGGAGGGAGTTAAAGGGGAGGTCCTTATCTCAGGCGCGAGAGTCGGCAAGGTTCGGGGGAATCGATTCAGTTCAAGGACACGAGACGTATAGCAACGAACACTCCAGTTTAAACACGAATCCCAGAAGTCTGGAGCGGAACGCACTTTTGTGTTGGAAGTTTGAGAGCCAATACCCATAGTGCGAGGAAGAAAGTGATAAGTCGCGCAGCCTTCTTTTGCAGGCAAAAAAGACGTGCAGAAGTATTCTTGGTTCATGCCTCCGGTTTTTTTAACTTTGGCAATATTTTTTACTTCAAGTTAGCTTGCGCAAGTAGACGTGCCATTTTGATGGCACAACTTTGGAAAATCGTAAAAAATTTTATCAAGAAAAATCATGCGCGGTTTGCTCGTGAAAATATCGCGGGCAAAATCATAGACGTACAATTATTTTCACGCAGCTTTTAAATCAAATTCAATCTGCCCATATTCAACAATAGGGGTTTTAACTGAACGACCAGATACCATTGATGTCTTAATCTTGATAGCACCAGTAGTCTCAAAGAAGAGAATAAGTTTATTAAGATTAGAAATGTCCATATCAATAAGTCTTGCAAGTTCATAGACCGACTTGGGCTTATGATTCTCTAAACTGGGATATTTATTGATCTCAGTTTTTACGGCAATCAATTGGCTGCTCCACTGGCGGAGCTCATTGAGAGTTGTTTTTCTTTGAATGATTTGACTAAAAACATCCGATTCAAAATTTCTGTAGTTGAGGTCTTTTGCGAGCTCCAAAGCTTTTTGGGCTTCGGACTTGTAGGTATCATCAAGGCTGATTCCAAAGGAAAGCTCGTCGTCATTTGAGTTAGGGGTTCTTGCCAGTTCAATGAGAAGTCTAGTTGAAGAAGCCGGAAATACATCATACGAATTATCGATACTTTTTAGGATTTGCATAATTCGAGCCTGTGATACATTCAGTCCTTGGAAAGACCAGTCCAAGCCGACATTTAGCACAGTGTCTTTAGCCTTCAGCAGATTTTTTGACTTTTCAATCTCAGATTTTAGAATCACTAAATACCTAGATATTGAGTTAACAAGTTTAGTTTTGCCAGAGGGGTCAAGCTCTTGGACAATATCTCTATTGGCATCTAAAGCGGTTTTTGCTAACATTGACAACACAGTTTCCCAGCCGTTGTACCGCATTTGTGGTGTCGGTGTGACGTTTGCAAATACATCCGATATTACTGATTTATAAAATCCACTTTCGTAAGCGGCAGTCTCAAGCTCAGGTGACAAAATCGAACACGGATTCATTACTTCGCGAACCAATGGTGAAATGGTATTTTGTCTACCAGTTCCCAGGTAAGCAGAAAGCCTGCTGCGCGCACAAGCAAGACCTTCATCCTGAGAAGCTGAGACGATTCCTGCATTGTGGATGGAATTTAAGCTGTAGATAAAGGCATCATCTTTTTTAATAACGTTAGCCGAGAAGATAGTTTTTAGGTTTCCTTGGTCAGTCGTATTTTTTACTTCGCCCATTTTAAATCGAGGTAAGGTGAGTCGGACCTCCAATTGGACTGTCCCAAGTGACTCGGCCATTTTGACTTCGTCGAGTGAGACTGTGCCGCCAATCCCAGCCGGTTTTAAACCTTATACTAAGGTCTTAGCTGGATATAGCTGCATCATTGATGCTGAACTAGATTTGCAAGCTCTGCATCAGAGAGTCTAAACAGTCAGTTAAGAACCTTCAATGTTGCAGATTTCCGCTGACTTTTCCGAGCACCACATAGAGGTCCGCCAGGCAAGCGTCGATTAAGCCGATACTGCCAGGGGCCTAGAGAGCCTCTCTTGCTGCGGCCCTTCCTCATGGTCGAATCAACGCCTCCCAAGCTCAAACCATCCACCTATGCTAGACACAAGCCTGAGGAGACTCTCCTCTATCAAATTGTTCAGGAAATTGGCTGAGTTTCCAGACCCAGGTCCTGCGGGACACCGGCGACCCATTGCCGAGCTTCGTCATCAAAGAGTTCGAGGAGTACCTACGCTGTGGCATTCTGGCCCACGGTTTCCTGCGCCTCAAGTGCGAGGACTGCGATCATGAGCACTTAGTCGCATTTTCCTGCAAACGCCGGGGTTTTTGCCCCAGTTGCGGGGGTCGCAGAATGGCGGAAACCGCAGCCCACCTAGTTGACTCAGTCCTACCAATGAAGCCAACTCGACAATGGGTCCTGAGCTTCCCTATTCCAATTCGACTCTGCCTGTCCGCACGACCTGAGCTCATGACAAGACTTCTCAATATCACCCAGTCCACGATCTCATGCTATTACCGAGCTCAAGCAAAGCTTTCCAAATCCAAAGCGATGACCGGATCCGTGACCTTGATCCAGCGCTTTGGGGTAGTCTCGCCGTCAACCCTCATTTTCATTCACTTTTTTATCGACGGCACCTATGAGCTCAATGATCAAAAAGAACCCTCGGACTTTCACTCTTGCCCGACGCCAAAAGTTCGTGATCTAGAACCCGTCCTTGCCAAGATCATCAAGAGAATCATCAAAGCATCTCCAGAAAGCAAAGATCATCGTTAAAGACGAGAACTCGCACTTTCAATACCAGATGCCAGATCAGGAATCCTTCTCCATCCTCCAGGCAAGCTCTATCACCTACCGTTTTGCCACAGGTCCCTCCAAGGGCAAGAAAGCCCTGGTGTTAAAGGCACTTCCAGACGGGGATCACAATTCGACATCAGGCCTAGTCGCCAAGAACTCAGGCTTCTCTCTTCACGCAGGAGTTGCCACCAAAGCGCAAGAACGAGAAAAACTCGAAAAGATTTGCCGATACATTGCCAGACCTGCGCTCTCCGAAGAAAGACTCTCCACCAACGTCAGAGGGGAAATCATCTACAGACTCAAAAAACCATGGAGTGATGGCACCCTTGCCGTCAAATTCACTCCCATGGAGTTTATGGAGCGCCTCGCTGCCCTCATTCCACGACCCAAATCCATCTGACAAGATATCACGGAGTCTTAGCCCCCCACTACAAATTTAGAAAACAGATCGTCAAGCAAGTCGTCCCGGCTGACTCCAAAGCTAAAACAGACTCACTCAAGTCAATGGCCAGCAACGACAAAAAAAGCCACGCAAAGAAGTCAAACCGAATCCCATGGGCCAACCTCCTGAAGCGGGTTTTCGATATCGATATCACTATCTGCCCAAAATGCCGTGGAAAAGTCCGAATCATCAGCGCCATTGAAGATCCTGCCGTCATTAGTAAAATTCTCAATCACTTTGGACTTCCGTCCACCCCACCACGACTGCATCCGGCCAGAGGCCCTCCAGACTGCGAACAATCTGACCTCTTCAGTCAAGACTTCCTGATTATTGGCCTCAATTCACAAACCAATCCCATTGGTCACGGCACCCTTTTGTCAAATGGTCTAACTTGGCCGTAAATCATCACAAGACCAACCGCTACGGACGCCTCAATATCGAAAATCCATCAAAATCTCATTGAAATTTCCGCCCATGGGTGTGGAAATATACCAGCAACCACCTTTTTACCGGTGTTTGATACTTTTGAGATTACACGAAAACCCCTATTGAATTTCTTATCCCCTGTTTTTGATCATGATTTTTCATGGTCGGGCTTTGCTTTGTCTTTTTGACATAAACAAGATTTGTTTTTTTAGTTAAAAAATATGTCTAAAAAAGCAAGTAAAAACAGATAGATAGAGTGTGCCTAATGTTCTCACAATAGGTTCTAACATATTACTATGAAGGCATTGAGTAAAAAAGGAGAAGAAAATGTCTAATAGAACAAGGGTAAAAAGACCGAAGGATTTAATAGTAGTTGTCTATAAGGGACGCCTTATAGAGTTGTGGAATCTGTTGAATAAGAGAATTCCGCATCAAAGCTGGTCGGTCGATCAAGACTACATTGAAAAACTCAAAGGTGAACTAAGTAATCCAATAAAAAGATCAAAAGCTATAGAGGCCTTAGTATTTCTTAATGGTTTTATTGATTTTGAAATGAACGGGTCATGTAAACAACTTGAAGAGTTGGGAAGAACACCACCAGTTCAAATGAAGAAGTCTATCAATCAGAGTAGATATGCGAGCAGGTCAGATGCTCTCAATCGCTCGGAAATAGAAACTTTAGATGAAGATTCACTTAAAGAATCAATGTCATTAGGTGACGCATATTCAGCTGCAAAACAAAACAGAAAAAACCTTAGAAAGGAAAAAAGATAATGTTGTCTCAGTATTGTAATTCAAGAGGAGTCACTCCTGACATCTTCGTTGTAATCAACGGAATTGTTCAGGGTGGCAATGGTATCCATTCGCAAAACTTTAACAACCAAGCGGTTATTAGAGCGTTTAAGAAGGGGTTTGTGGATGTCGTTGAGGGAAGGGTCTTTATAACCAAAAAAGGTGAGGTGTTCATAAAAACCTTGCTGGTATTGGCTGAAGAGGCAGGTGAATTATGAGTTCAGGACGTAAAGAGTTTGATGAAGGTTTATTTAAAAAGTTCGATGAGAAGGGTAAAAAGGCCATTATAAAGTATTTTGAAAGTAAAGGGCACTTACTAGCTTTCAATCCAAATGATTATTTAGCAGATTTAATTCTACTACAAAAAACTGAGGATGGTCTTTATGAAAAGATAGCTCTGGTGGAAGTAGGGGTTAGGCCAAGTTGGAGTAGCTCTGATTGGCCGAGTTCTTGGAGTCTCAGAATTGAGCAAAGGAAGGCAAAGTATCTAAGTCAAGGATTGCCAGTTTGGTTTTGTGTACTGAATAAGGACCTTTCTAGCTGTGTAATGTTAAAGAGGCCATTAACAGATTACCCAATCCAGAATGTTACTAACAGGTTCTTTTCAAATGGAAAGACTGAGCAGAATTACATCATCCCAAATTCTGATATTGAATTGGTTCAAATCAAACCCGAACAAGTCGAAAACGATTTTTAATGATCGGTTGTGCTTCTATCAAACCAACTAAGGAGAATTTATGAAAAATGCAGAAGATCTAAAAGTAGTAACAGACCAGGCCCTCCAAGGAAAATTCAAGGAGGACAGGGTAAAACAACTAATGAAGTATATCGAGGATGAAATGGAAAGTCAGGCGAGAAGAGGAAAGGGTAATAAGACCTTCCTATTCAGCTCCGATGACATGTTTTTAATAAGGAGTTTTTTACATGATCTAGAGAAGCTTGGCTATGAATCAAGATCTTTAGTGAGAAGAAATCTTGTTGAAGTGACCGTATCCTGGAAATAGTCAGTGGCAGGTATGTTCTGTACCTGCCTAAACCTTCTCTACAGTGAAAAATCAACACACTGAGTCTTGTAGAGCCAATTAAATCATATTTTTTAGAAAAACAGACAAGTAGTTGAATTCACTTGATCAATTTGGCTCAGCTTGGTAGAGCACTTGCTTGGGGTGCAAGAGGTCGCTGGTTCAAATCCAGTCGGTCCGACCAATTTAAAACCAAGTAAAATCAAATAGTTAAGTCAGATTAGTTCGATCTCATAAGACATTACGTCAGCTCACTTTAGCCAAACGCTTTCTCCCGGTGCAGTGGACTGGCATTTAAGATTTGATGGAGGAGGTAGAATTGATCCGTCCTGAAAACAATATCCACCTGATGTAACGCAATCAGTGGGATATTTGCAGAGACCAAAGTTGTGGCGGCCGTTTGGTGTCGCCGTGACAATCAAGCTAAACTCACTCAATTCAGTCTTTATATTATTCGTTTTTTTAATAAAGAACTTTGATTCCGCCTTAAATAAACAAGAAAATGATTTGTAGGGCCTCAAGTAGTCAATCAAAGGGGTTTCTTCAAAGATATTTCCTTCGGTAAGGGTTCCAAAACTAGGGCATTCGTCATATTTGAAAGTTGGGCAGAGAGGGTTTAATGTTTTATCACTTTTTTCACAGTGCCAGTGCGCTATTGCCCAAGGTTTAATGTCCTTGAACAGATTGTTCTTAACTACATTGTCGTTACTATAGTTTCTAATGTTAACCGGCGCTCCAGAATGTTGATTCATAAAAATATTGTTTCTAATGATGTTATTGTTTGAAAAGTGAGCCAAATACAATGAATGAAGGGTTGCATCTTCAGGTGCAGACTCTAAGTTGTGAATTTCTTTAAAGACATTAAATTCAATTATATTATTCCTAGAATTTGTGAGGGTAATTACGGCATCAGAGCGTCGAGGTGATGTTGGATTAACAGGATTGGTATATCGAGAACCAATTTTTTCAAATATGCAATTTGAGATAGAGTTAGAACCATTCCATCCTTGTATTGGCTTATTTGGATCTCCCAAGAAGCTGATTCCTTTAAAGTAGTTTTGTACATGTAAATTACTTATCGAGATGTTTGTTGGTTTTCCGGCAGTCGCTCTAAATGACAAAAATCCAGTTTCTTTTAATTCTGAGCCATCGAAAATTGGTTTATTTGTAGGGTTCATTCCTAAAATATGGAGAGTTTTTAAGTTTACTGGCAATACAGTCCAGGTGAGGGATACATTCGAGTAGGTGCCACTAGCTATTAATATTTCAATAGCTAAGTTTCGATTCGGAAATTTTTTAAGAATACTATCAACAAGTATTTGCGAAAACTTTAAAGTCAAAATGGGATTATCAACAGATAGTCCTCGAGATAGATTATCGACACCACTAGGTGCGATATAAATTTTATTTTTCTGGATATGATGCGTTTTGAAAAAAACAGCTAAGACAGAAAATATGACTACTGCTAAAATCCAATTTAATCTTTTCAAGAATAACCTCTTCAAAAGTCGTATAGTTTAACCAAAGGAATTAAGTACCTTTATTATATAGGGATTTAGTGCTTTTTTGGAAAAATTACTGGGTCTTTGATTTAAATGAAAGACAATTGCTTTTGGACTCTCAGATCGAGAATATTTAAGTATTTTATTATAATATTCAAAAGAATATCAAGCAGCTAATTGTAGGGGGTCTTTTTCTTTGGGGGTTGATTGCTTTCCTTTATAGGCCTAAGCCTCTGTAGGTTACCTTTACTGGTACGCGTTTCATTTTGAGAATGTTCGCCAAATTTAGGCACACTGCCTAGATACTCAATTCCATAAGAATCCTGACTGCTTTACTCTGCCTGTCCGCACGACCTGAGCTCATGACAAGACTTCTCAATATCACCCAGTCCACGATCTCATGCTATTACCGAGCTCAAGCAAGCCTTTCCAAATCCAAAGCGATGACCGGATCCGTGACCTTGATCCAGCGCTTTGGGGGTAGTCTCGCCGTCAACCCTCATTTTCATTCACTTTTTATCGACGGCACCTATGAGCTCAATGATCAAAAGAACCCTCGGACTTTCACTCTTGCCCGACGCCAAAAGTTCGTGATCTAGAACCCGTCCTTGCCAAGATCATCAAGAGAATCATCAAGCATCTCCAGAAAGCAAAGATCATCGTTAAAGACGAGAACTCGCACTTTCAATACCAGATGCCAGATCAGGAATCCTTCTCCATCCTCCAGGCAAGCTCTATCACCTACCGTTTTGCCACAGGTCCCTCCAAGGGCAAGAAAGCCCTGGTGTTAAAGGCACTTCCAGACGGGGATCACAATTCGACATCAGGCCTAGTCGCCAAGAACTCAGGCTTCTCTCTTCACGCAGGAGTTGCCACCAAAGCGCAAGAACGAGAAAAACTCGAAAAGATTTGCCGATACATTGCCAGACCTGCGCTCTCCGAAGAAAGACTCTCCACCAACGTCAGAGGGAAATCATCTACAGACTCAAAAAACCATGGAGTGATGGCACCCTTGCCGTCAAATTCACTCCCATGGAGTTTATGGAGCGCCTCGCTGCCCTCATTCCACGACCCAAAATCCATCTGACAAGATATCACGGAGTCTTAGCCCCCCACTACAAATTTAGAAAACAGATCGTCAAGCAAGTCGTCCCGGCTGACTCCAAAGCTAAAACAGACTCACTCAAGTCAATGGCCAGCAACGACAAAAAAAGCCACGCAAAGAAGTCAAACCGAATCCCATGGGCCAACCTCCTGAAGCGGGTTTTCGATATCGATATCACTATCTGCCCAAAATGCCGTGGAAAAGTCCGAATCATCAGCGCCATTGAAGATCCTGCCGTCATTAGTAAAATTCTCAATCACTTAGGACTTCCGTCCACCCCACCACGACTGCATCCGGCCAGAGGCCCTCCAGACTGCGAACAATCTGACCTCTTCAGTCAAGACTTCCCTGATTATTAGCCTCAATTCACAAAACCAATCCCATTGGTCACGGCACCCTTTTGTCAAATGGTCTAACTTGGCCGTAAATCATCACAAGACCAACCGCTACGGACGCCTCAATATCGAAAATCCATCAAAATCTCATTGAAATTTCCGCCCATGGGTGTGGAAATATACCAGCAACCACCTTTTTACCGGTGTTTGATACTTTTGAGATTACACGAAAACCCCTATTGAATTTCTTATCCCCTGTGCAGATTCTTGAAGCCTTGGCAGTTAATGTTCCCACTTTGAAAAAGCAATTAAGGGCGTACTTAAAGGATAAGACTGCTAAAATCACAGAAGACCAGCTCGAAACTTATGGCGGCTACGACAGCTGGACTCCTGAATTTACAATGGCCTGCCACCGATTAATTCAGAGAGCGGCCTTGCAAGTCAAAATGCTGGTCGCAATCAGATCACTGAGGGTTCTTTACTTGTGTCCTTTTTTTACGAGGCAGATAGTCACGCGGTTTTTGCTTTAAGCCAGCAGGGTCTTAGCCAGTTTGATGTGATCAATTATATTTCCCATGGAATGACAAAAGATGGGGTTTCGTCAGCCCTTGGACCTGCGGCTCCCGTTAGCGAAAATAATGATGTCGACGGTCTTCCGAAGGATGAATCAAAAAAGACTGCCACTCGCACTTTCAATACCAGATGCCAGATCAGGAATCCTTCTCCATCCTCCAGGCAAGCTCTATCACCTACCGTTTTGCCACAGGTCCCTCCAAGGGCAAGAAAGCCCTGGTGTTAAAGGCACTTCCAGACGGGGATCACAATTCGACATCAGGCCTAGTCGCCAAGAACTCAGGCTTCTCTCTTCACGCAGGAGTTGCCACCAAAGCGCAAGAACGAGAAAAACTCGAAAAGATTTGCCGATACATTGCCAGACCTGCGCTCTCCGAAGAAAGACTCTCCACCAACGTCAGAGGGAAATCATCTACAGACTCAAAAAACCATGGAGTGATGGCACCCTTGCCGTCAAATTCACTCCCATGGAGTTCATGGAGCGCCTCGCTGCCCTCATTCCACGACCCAAAATCCATCTGACAAGATATCACGGAGTCTTAGCCCCCACTACAAATTTAGAAAACAGATCGTCAAGCAAGTCGTCCCGGCTGACTCCAAAGCTAAAACAGACTCACTCAAGTCAATGGCCAGCAACGACAAAAAAAGCCACGCAAAGAAGTCAAACCGAATCCCATGGGCCAACCTCCTGAAGCGGGTTTTCGATATCGATATCACTATCTGCCCAAAATGCCGTGGAAAAGTCCGAATCATCAGCGCCATTGAAGATCCTGCCGTCATTAGTAAAATTCTCAATCACTTAGGACTTCCGTCCACCCCACCACGACTGCATCCGGCCAGAGGCCCTCCAGACTGCGAACAATCTGACCTCTTCAGTCAAGACTTCCCTGATTATTAGCCTCAATTCACAAAACCAATCCCATTGGTCACGGCACCCTTTTGTCAAATGGTCTAACTTGGCCGTAAATCATCACAAGACCAACCGCTACGGACGCCTCAATATCGAAAATCCATCAAAATCTCATTGAAATTTCCGCCCATGGGTGTGGAAATATACCAGCAACCACCTTTTTACCGGTGTTTGATACTTTTGAGATTACACGAAAACCCCTATTGAATTTCTTATCCCCTAAAGGAGCAGCCAAAACTGCGGCAACTCAGCCGGTGGTAAGTCAGTCAGCAACCGCTTCTGTTGAAGTAAAAAAAGCAGTTAAGGGTATCAAAAAAGCGGACGTGAAGACGGTCCTAAAAAGCAAAAAAAAGAGCCCCCCGAAGAAGGGTTCTGGGGCAGCTCAAGCCCAAGCAGTTAAAGCAAAAAGTAGGTAATTCCACCCCGTCTTTTAAGCATTTCTTGCTCGAAAGATTGGAATGTTTCTTTTAGAGAAATGGTTGTTTAGGAAAAGTTTCTTTTTTATTCAATTGTTTAGACCTATATGATCCAAAGAAAAAATTGGAAATATAGAACAGTAGAATAAAAAGAGAGATTCCTCATATGAAAAGTGAAAATCACGGCCGCTTTTGAAAATGTTAGAAAAGCAAAATGGATATTCACTCAATATCTTCGAGGATATGAGTGCAAGTCCAATTCCAATTCGCGCATACATTGATGCTCAGGCCTTGGTTTACAAAGAGGCGACACTTTCAAAGATGGAAATTAATCTTGTTCAGCTCGCCGTAAGCGTAGAAAACGAATGCCATTTTTGTGTCCCGGCACACACGGCCTCTGCTTTGCGCAGGGATAAACTTGACTCTGAAATTATTGAGGCAATTCGAAGGAGTCTGCCAGTTCCGAACCAAAAGATCGACGCACTAGTAAGTCTATCAAAGTCATTGGTTCACAATCGTGGTAAACTTGCAGGAAATGAACTTAGAAGCTTCTATGAACAAGGATTTTCAGAAGAACAGCTGTTTGAAATTCTGACTATCGTGGCCTATAAAACGATTACAAACTATACAAGCCATCTGATGGGCACGAAGCCTAACCCTGAGCACAGAGAATATTTTTGGGCCAAATCTTGATTGCGACCTACCAGATACGGCGTGTGAGTCCATAAAGGCCCTGCGGATTTTATTATCCAGAAGATTGACCTGACGAAGTCACTCTTTCTTGTCTGTTGATCCTCCAGTTCCGGAACAGGTAGGAATTACCTGAATTCTGCCTCAATCGGCTTTGATACTTTTGAGATTACACGAAAACCCCTATTGAATTTCTTATCCCCGGAAATGGAAAAACAATGATACGATTTGCTATCAACCGCGAAGTTGTTTTTGAGCAGTAGGGGACTGACTTAGGCATTGATATTGTTTTACTTGATTCAGGAGTGCGACGATGGCAAAAACGGCTTTAGTTACTGGTGGAAGTGAAGGAATAGGAAGGGCATTTGCTATCCGTTTGGCGAAGGAAGGATTCGCAGTCACTCTTGTTGCAAGGAATGAAGGAAAGCTTAAAGATCTTGTTGCGATTTTGGGGCGATCTCCCAGTTATCAGATCGCTGATCTGTCAAGTCGAGAGGGTCAGGATAAAGTCCAAAAAATCATTGAAATTGGAAATTTTGACCTATTGGTGAACAATGCAGGAATAGGCACAGTGGGGGGATTTACCGAGGTTTCTTATCAAAAACAAATGGAAATGTTTCATTTGAATTGTGAAGCCGTGGTTCGTTTCTCCTACGCCTTTCTTAAGAATGCAAAAAGTGGGGATGGGTTGGTGAATGTGTCGTCGGCTTTGGCTTTTTGCCAACTCCATCAATGGCTCTGTATTGCGCTACCAAAGCTTTTGTCACATCTTTGTCTGAGTCTCTTTGGTATGAGCAGGCAAAGCGCGGCGTCTACGTGATGGGTCTATGTCCGGGTATCACTGACACTCACTTTCAAGTGACGGCTGGAGGTAAGAAAGAAGATCTTCCTCAAGGTCTTTCACAGACTCCTGAACATGTGGTTGATGTTGCCATGAAGGCTCTTCAGCTTCGTCATAAGCCGACAATCTTTACCGGAGTAAAGAATGTCGTGTTTGCGAGCCTGTCAAGGGTGCTTTCGCGAAGGAGCATCGTCAAGATGACCGGCGGAATGATGCCTTCATAGGTCTATTTTGCGTACTGAGTTCCCAGCCAGAGCTAAAGCACGCCGTTGCCTTTTTTAGGAATTCACGCTCCATCTTAAGGCGCTTATTCCATAATCTGCGCGTAAAAAACTCTCATAAAAAGGGTGGAGACAGAAGTAAGACTTTTTGACAATCGACTGCTTCTGCTGGGTCGGTTGGTGGCGACAATGTTAGTAGCAACCAAAACCCCCAAGAAGACCCCCATTTTGACGCCATCACCTCCGACTTTATGGCCAGCCTGATTTGTTGAAAGTCCTACCACCCAAGAAGAATATTCGGATTGATTCACACAGCGAACCGGATACTCGAGCAGGATGCGAGTCTTCGGTTTTGCGGACTCTGCTTCCGCGGATAGAGCCGATAAACACAGGAGAGATTCCTTATATTGTTTTGAATCGCTTCACAGCCGCTGACATTATCATTGAAAAATAATTCAAAGCGATGATGTCACGGCCGAGATATTTGGCGTCAAAGGATTCCCGATTGATTGGTTGATTGAAAGTTCAGTCTGCCCATCCAAGTGGGAAGATCACAGACCCGTCTGTATATTCATTTTATTTTTGCAGGCTTCTGTTTGAATCAAATCGTCAACCTTAGACAAATGGAGCGTGTCCATATATTCTTTCACACCTATGAATTTGCCGTCCTTTAAGGTAATTTTGAAGTGGTAGTGATTGTTGTAGATAAAGGGATGGGGGTCACCACAGACATGAACCGCATAGGATTCCACTTCCGCAGCGACACTATCCCCGACGGCAACCAAGCTTTTTACCGTGAGCTTTAATGGACTCTGAAAACCCGCAAACCGACTGAGGACCTTCGTCAGATAACCTGTCCGATCATGGTTGCCACCAGGGGCAACGATTCAGGCACCCACCAAGTGACGTCAGGTGCAACCAGTGCGAAGGCCTCGGTCGCTTGACCTGAACTAAATAACTGAAAAAATAATTCGACTGTCTTTTTGTTCGCAGACGCTTGCTCCATATTTGCTCCTTATTTGTTGACTGAATATAGCCAAATGGTATCAATAATGAAACTGTCTATTGAAAAGTATCAATTTATGATACCTAAAATTCGCGGAGAGATACTTTGACTTATACTCAGTCGATATTAATGACCTTAAAAGCAGAGCTAAAAGAAAATGGATTAACCTATGCTCAATTTGCAAAACGTGTAAATCTTAGTGAGGTTAGTGTCAAACGGCTGTTCTCTCAAAGATCATCAATCCATCTTGATAAAATCGAGCAATTTTGTGATGCCCTGGGGTTGGATTTTTATGAACTCATTAGAAAAGCGAAAAACAAGAATTCGAACAAGAAGCAGCATCTGACCATTGAGCAAGAGAAGGCTTTAGATAAAGACGCAAAGCTTCTTCTATATTTTTATAGTTTGTTGGCTGGCAATTCTCCAGAAAAAATCATCTCTGACTATAAAATGACGGCTTCTGATAGTCAGAGGTATCTTCTCACCTTGGATCGCCTTGGACTTATTTTTCTCGGTTCAGAAAACAAGTTTAAAATATTAGCGAGCCCGTTTGTCGAATGGGCAGTAGACGGACCACTCAGCAAAAGCTATGAAGCCAATCTGCGAGAAGAGTTTTTGAAATATAAAGCACTCGGCACCGACGAATGGCTTCTCTTCAGAAAAGCTTATCTAGCAAAAGACTCTTTGAAATTGATTCGGAAACAAATTGACGACCTCCTGAGTAGAATCAAAGAATACTCTGAATATGATCGGTCAACCCAACCTGATCGATGCGAGCCTGTGACCTTTCTATTGGCTGCGAGAAACTGGATTCCATCATCGGTCATTTCTCATAGAAGAAAGAGGACGCCTACATCATAAAAAAATGGGGAAGATGAGTGACGAAAACTAAATTGAATACCTAGACACTCCGTCTCATCAAAATGAGTTGAGGATGTTTTTTTCTGTTTTCGTGGAGGCGTTCTCGTAAAAATCTGGGTATTTTTTCCAGATCATTCACCTGTTTGAATCCTATCAAACCGTAAAACCCGACTAACCATCCATGAGGTAAGCAGCAACATTCCTGATTGCCAAGATCGGATGCCAATAGTTTTATGAGCTTGGCGCCAATTCCAAAAAACTGGTATTCCGGTTTGATTTGTTATCTTTTTTGGATCTATTGGTTTGGCCAAAACAGAGTGCATCTTTGAAAAAATAGGTTCTTATTCCATTATTTTAACACTCACTTACTTATTTGTAAAAACTTCTTCTATACCAACACTTCCCCTTGATATTTGGTCGATCAAAGTTTGATTGGATTTAATTTTCATTTCTGCTAACCAAAGAGCGACTGGCAATGCTCCCCACTTTTGATCAAAGGTTCCTGTTGATAGGCCTTTTCTTAGTTTCATTTCGTTGCTGCCATTATCTGATTTTAGCTTTTTTAATCGCTCTCTAAGAATGGGAATCAGTTGTTCTTGAGTAGATTTTGCTTTCTCAGTTAAATTACCCTTACTATCAATCCACTTAATTGAAAGTGAAAAATAGTTACCGATGCCCTCATAAAACATTTCATATAACGCTCGTTTATAGGGCGTAGAAACATCCTGAGGATTCGATTTGGCCCAGATCTTAGTTAACAGATGTGCGTATTCATGTAACAAAATTCTATTGATTCGATCTTCGGCTAGCAATTCATTTGTTTTTACTTCGCCATAATTCTCTACCCACTTGGATAGATCAAGGCAGATAGAGCTATTTTCATAGGTGAAGCCATCATCGCCGCCTTGATTTCCAACTAAAATTAAAATATTTATTGGAGGAGTTATGGTTGGAAATATTTCCTCGACTCTCCTTTTATTTTCCTCAAAAGATAAAACTGTTTTCCTGAGCGCTTTTAGCCATTCTTGTTCTTGCTTTGATAAAGGTCTGGCCTTTTTAGCAATTTCAGAAATCTTGCTTTGTGAATTTCGATTTCCAATGGCTGACAGCCAAGGTTGTTCTGGTTTTCCATCTTTTTTTAGAGCCAAGTTGATATTCGTCGAAAAATAGGCAGCTTGAGACATCAAAATAAAATTAATGGCAAAAATAAATAAATAAAATATCAAATGCTCTCTCATTGAATCAAAAAGTTTGGGTAGTTTTTCTTTTGCCCACTCTAGTCAGCTTGAGTTAAACACGTTTTCCTTAATACAAGTCTTTATCCAGTGATATATCAAGACAGCGCGGTATTTGTCAAAAATTTGAATCCGCTGTATCCAAATCGCTGAAGCTGAGGTGATGTTATGACTTTAACCAATCGAATTCTAAAGATTTGGCACCAGTTCGACGCCTTCCCGATGGAGACGCTGACAAAGGCATGGCTTTTGAGAAATTCAGAAAATCCCAAACAGCGTTCAATTGAACAAATGCAATCGCATCGCCAGCGATTCGGAGCGTCTGGGAATTGTTTTGATTTGGCCATTTGGTTGCTGAATCGATTCCGTAGTGCGGGATTGCATGCGTATTTCATCGGAAGTAATTTGGGAAATCAAAAGGCCCATGTCGCTGTGGTCGCCATTGGCGATAGAGGCCAAAGATATCTCTGTGATCTTGGTGATCCCCATGGGTGTGGAAATATACCAGCAACCACCTTTTTACCGGTGTTTGATACTTTTGAGATTACACGAAAACCCCTATTGAATTTCTTATCCCCTAACAATGTTTACGGCCTCATCCAACAGTTTTTCTGCGGCGTCCAGTTCTTATAGGAAACTCGAACGGCTTTTTCAGGGGGCAGAGGCTCCTTAAATGAATCTATTTGGGAACGGTTGGTTTGCTGGACGGTGCTATACAAAAAATGAACCTAAAATTGAGAAAGGTCCGAGATTTAAAGCGAAACACTTTGCGCGGAAAGTAACTCGAGTGGAGGTCTTCTGAATGGTTCATTTACCAGTGATCTGTATTACGGGATCTTGATTGGAACTCTTCATACTCGACAGCTTGGCAATGACCTCCTGGTCACAATGATCAACTATGATGAGACGCGAGAACTTTCCAATAACTGACATTTTTACTGTCGAATTTCTAAGAAAGTCCACGAACTCTAAGTGGTGTCAGCCAGTGGATTCTGCCTTGATCCGAACGGGCTGCTAACAATGTCGAGCGGGGGCTTAGGTTAAACTATTCTCTCCCACGGATAAACGTGGACGTCATCTAAGGCAAATTGATTCTCGCCACCATACAAAATGATCGAATTAATATGAAAGGTCGAATATTTTTTCTTGAGTGATTCAAAAACAAGAATATCCCGCCGATCGACGTGCTCTGCGTGAATCACCTTAACCGCTGTTATTGATTTTCCCGACTGATTGACAAAATGAATTGGCTGACTCCGCAACGATCTAAAAAAACAAATCTTGTCGTCGAAAATTCCTTTGTAACTCAATTGAGACTTCAATTCCAAATTGATCCACGTTTCAATTTTTTTTGCCATGGGAGCATTTAAGTAATCAAGCAACCCGACATCACATAAATAGAAAATTGGTTTGCCGGCAGATTTTGAAAATGGCTTCACCTCATTGATAATAAATAGATCTTGTAAGGGCTTCAGGTGACGAGAAATAACTGTTATACTTTTGCCCATGGCCCGGGCTATATTAATCGCGGAAGCCTCTTCTAGGTGTGCGATTTGAAACAAAATCCCTTCCGCAATATCTGAGTCCAACTTTTTATCAGAAAACTGAAATAGGTCTCTGTTCACAGTAAGATCGATCCAGTCCTTCATTAAGGATTTTCTTTCAAGTTCCGATTTTACAACAAAAATTCCGGGAAGTCCGCCGTTTTTAAGGTAACGAAAGACCTCGGTGCGGGGAACTCTTTGGGTCGGGTATAGAAACGGAAATTTTTTTATTGAATTCAGTTCGATTTTCTTAACTTCAGACAGGTTCATTGGAAATATTCTGATTCTTGAAAGTCGTCCCGTCAAAGACTCTTTGATTTTAGCTTCGATTGAAAATTCCGTTGACCCCAGTATTATAAACCTTCCCGGTCGTCGATTTTCATCAACGATCGCCTTGACCTCATCAAACAAAATGGGCACCTTTTGGAACTCGTCGATAATAAGATGTTCGACCTCTGGGGCAGTCAAAAAAAATCGAGGACTTGCTTCGGCCTGTTTTCTCATTGAGCTTGAATCTAAAGTTATAAATTCCGTAGATTTAAGTTTTTTGGATAAAATATTCTTTGCCAAATAACTTTTGCCACATTGTCGCGGTCCTTGTATAGAGACAATTGGAGAAAAGCCAATTTTCTTAAGCAACAAACTTAAACATTGTCTTGCTCGCTCATGGGCCATTGCCATAAATAGATCAACCTTTCAACCCTGCTAATTATTAATATAAATTTTACGAAATCCGCAGGGTACAAACTGAATTCTCCTGTGATTTCTATTCACAGGTCAAGGGAATAACTAGGCTAGGCTCAACATAAGATTGTTTTTGGTACAAAAATAGGTGTTATCAAGGAAATACAAAAGATTTACCTGTGTTTTGGTGGGTCACGAAAAAAGCGATTGAATCAGTTTCGATACACCTGCCCAATGAACAAAATAATGCGGGTCTTCGAAATCCTGTTGTCCGCACCGCACCTTTCCCCATCTAGGGACTTATACATTCACGGGGACATATCGTTGGTGTGCTCATCTCACAAGGTTGTGGCGTTCAGCTTTGAGTCTTTTGGTCTTCGCCTGACCCAAAGTATCCGTAGTAATTCTCATGCGGGAACTCGTATCCATATTGAGTTCTTGACCCCGGATCCTGTCCTCTCTCTATTGACTGAGCAGTCATTGGCGTATTTCACTGTCCACGCAATGAATCTGTCAGAAAAGTGAGTTTATGATACAAAGGATTTGCGTGTCTTGTGGAAAACCTTAGGAAAATAGGAACCTGCTGTGCTTTAGCTGGGTGGTTTTGTTTTATTCAAATCACAGGTAAATCTTTGAGCGAGCAGTTATTTTCGGACGTGCCTTTGATTAAGGGATCAGAGTTTGACCCTGATAATTGATTAGGCGTGCAGCAAGCACATAAAGAGCTTTCTTCCGTGACGCAAAGGAAATTTGCGCATCGTAAAGGCGACTTGTTGCCTGTTGCATACTCAAAAGATTTATTCGCCCCAGTCGATACATTTCCCTTGAAAAATCTAACTGCTTTAGCGCTTTGTCGACAGCCTTTTCCGAAGCCTCTAAACTCTTCACCGTGATATCATAGTTCTCCAGATAGGTCTCGAACTTCGCACGACTGTTCTGGATTTCGTCCCGGAAGCGCAGCGATGAGGTTTGGTAATCCATTTGTGAGGACTCGATCGTTCTCTGAGTGTTCCACCAGTCCCATACCTGCCATGTCAGATTTAGACTGAGAGTTGTCGAGTTTAAACCTGCCCGTTTCCCACCAGCGGGCTCATCTTGAACATAGTTTTCCAAATTGTAGCTATGACTCAATCGAATCGAGGTCGTTGGCCAGTAGCCGAGTTCAGTTTGCTTGAGTCTCTCTAAGGTTGCATCCAATCCGAGTTTTGAAATCTTAAAATCCATGGTTCCAGCCAGAATCTGATCAGAAGACACGCCACGTAGCACTTTCAAAACCGGGGGGAACTTCTTCATAAAATAGGGTTGAAGATCTAAAAGATTGAGATGAGGTATTAGATAGTTTTCTTCTTTGTTCATCAGAACCTGAATACTTCGAAGCGTGGTCTTTATATTTTGATTCAGCTCCATAAGATCTCGCTCACTATTGAGCACCTGAATTTCAGTATCCAAGGCCTCAATTTCCAGTGCGAGCCCTGGCCTTAACAAGAGCAAGGCTCTCTTTATGAATCCACCGGGCCTGTTCGAGCTGTTGTTCAAGGACTTCCGCCCTTCTGAGGTAAAGTAGATACTGAAGTAGGTATCGATAAGACTCAAGACAAAGGTCTCGCTTTCGCGACTTCGCTTAATCCCTTCTATTTGTTCATTTATTTTTGCTACTCGAATTTGCCGAATATTTGAAAAGTTGTCCCAGAGGGTCCAGGAGCCCGAAATATCTGCCGAATTTGTGTCAGTCGATGTTTTGGAAATATCTCCACTGCTCATTGTCTCTGCCGCACTCGACGTTCGCCCAGTTGAAAGAGTCAGTGTTGGAAGTAAATTTCCGTAGGTGCTTTTTGTAGCTAACTTTGCCTGATCAGCCGTAATATTTTGTGTTTTGATGGCAATTGAAGATTGAAGTCCGTCACGAATCAGGGTCTCAAGCTCATTTCCCCGCATTTGAAAATGAGGGGCTCGCCAATAAACCAAACAAAAGTCCTATAGGAAAATGAATGCTTCTCTTGTGGAACATATCTACAATATTAGCTATGCCAATCATTATAAAACAAGCTAAGAGTTCAAAACAGCTCATCGATATTCTCGAACATAGGCATCTGAGTAAATATGGAACACCAGGTCGCTCCGTTGATGCCCTGGACATCTTGCCAACGACTCTCAACATCTTGGCTTATCAAGAGGGTCGAATCGTTGGTTCCGCAAGAGCCGTTCATTATGATAAAAGTGATTTTGTCTCGGAAGCCCAGTATGATTTTTCTGAATCAAGTCAAAAACTGCGAGGCTCTATTGGTTTGATAGACACTGTCAGCGTTTCTGTTTCAAAGTCTTCATTGAAGATCTTGTTTGAATATCTCATTAAGATGAGCGTCTTTAGACTTTCCCTTAAAGGCTACAAATATGTCTTTTTTTATGCCCCCAGAGAGATGATTGAGACTCTTCTCGCCATGCAGTTCATATCACTCTCTGATTTGGACGCAACAGGCGCTCAGGTTCCGATGTTACTGAAGGTCGAAGATTTTGTGAAATCCTTTGAGTTGCGATTCGCAGACAAGGAAATACTGCGCTTTAGAGAGGTTTTCTATTTTAGCATCTTTGATGCTAGCGAAGTGCTAGTGATTGAAGGCGAGCGAGGCAATACTGCCTATGTGGCTGAGCGAGGAAGTGTAGACGTCGTCGTTCAAAATGAGGAAAATTTAGTCTCGATTAGTCGGATTCCTCCAGGTGTTCTCATTGGTGAAGTCGCGATGATCACCAATGAACCCAGAACGGCATCTTTAATTTGCGCTGAAATCACTCCCTGTGTCGCCTTTGATCGAGGCGAATTTTTCAATATCATGTATTCGGAGCCCCATCGAAGTGTTGAAGTATTTAAAATTCTCTCGAGACGCCTATCGGCCTCAAATCGGCGAATCGCGGAAATGAAGAAGGTTTAGAATATGGAAAGTGAAGTTCGGGTCCTCTTAGCCTTGTCTGACAGAAACTTAAGTCAGAGTATCATCGACAAATTCCACCATAAATATCCAAGCTGTCCTCTCATTTTTGATATTACTGAGGACGGTCAAAGAGCCCTTAACGAGGTTCGCTTCTTTAAGCCGCAAGTTGCGGTGATCGACCGGAATTTTCCGGGACTGGCAGGCGAGGAACTCGCGCAAGGAATTTTAAGCTTATATTCTGAGTGCAACATTGTGCTTGCGGTTAGCAAAGATCAAAAGACAGATGTGGGATTTGCCCAGCTCGAGGTTCCGATCTTGTCATGGGATCGGGCGCTGCTAGAAATTACTCGAGGCTTGCCAATTGACTTTCAAATACAATACTCGCTTTTTGAGAGAAATCAGTTGTTCCTTAAGCGACTTGAAGCCTACGCGCTCAAATATGCCTCCCAGAACAAAGGGGACGGAGAAATTGTAACTAGGGCCTGGAATTTCCAACAAAAAAATGGGGAAACTGAAATAATCCCGGAGAGTAATCAATCTGGTCATTCCGAGATCTTGGCGAGATCGCCGTTGGCAGGTAGTCAAACAGATTTGAACTCGAAGGCACTAAACATACAGCCTTCATTTAATGCAACTCGCTTTGAGTTTGCCGTTATAGGAATTGTTGGGATTTTGGTTGGCCTCTCTTGGTTTCACTTTGATCTTGAGGGAGCTTTCGGCTGGACCTTAAGGCTGAGCTTGCTTGCCACTTTTGTCTTTTGTTGTCTTGGATTTTTTGCGTTACGCTGGGCGGTCAGGGAACAGCGGACTTGACCCCAGCTGCTCACGGTCTGCAAGCATTATAAAAACAGGCAAGTGTAAACGCAGTTGACCATACCGCAATTGTGATACGCCTTATAGCGAAAGCCTCCAGCTGGATCAGGGCTAATTTGGCACTTTAGAGATGCGTGCGATGCCGGAACTTTCACGCTAGTATAGGTTCTACCGTTGCTTGTAAATGGGTAACTGTAAGCGCTTGTATCATCATCCATAGCACTGATTACACATTGCGCCGCATTTTCGGAATTGGGAATGTGGCAGAACCCACTGTCTGGGGCTGCGCATCCATGAATGTTTGGGCCAGGCGGATCTTCATTCCAGGTGTTACAAAACAACCCAGTAGACATAGTTGCCCCCACCCGTACACCCATTAACCGGGTGCGGATCAACTGCGCCTGTCGTTCTTAACGAGACACGCACTCTCGTTGGCTTTAGTGGTCTTACCAGCCTAGCGTTATCATACTGAATCATCAAGTCCCCTGAGTATGTATCTGCTAGGCCTGTTCTTAAAATATTTTCTATTTTGATTGATAGAGGAATCAAGCTCCGAACATAAGGCGAAACAGGTTGACCTGTTTCGGCCAATACTAAACTTGCTGGAGTTGAACCTGCAAAGACCTTCGAGATCGTTAGAACTGGAGGCGTCGCCGTGCCAATATTTGCTACGGTTAAAGTGTGACCTCCGCCATGATTGATCATGAAGGAACAGACTGAAAAGTCTGTCAAAGATGAAATGATTGATTTTTCCAAATCAAGAGCTGCCAGCCGTTCTTCAAGACTACGAGTCTCCCGGCTCTGGACTTGCAGCAACGAAATTATTCCATACATAGAAATAATTGCCACTGAGACACCAACCAAAGCTTCAATGAGACCAAACCCAGCTCTTGGATTTTTCAGTCTTTCTCTTCGATAGACCTCAAAAACATTCAAAATTCCCACAGAACCCCCACGACATCTCCGCATAGTATAGCATTTCAGCTTTTAAATTCAAAATATTCGAATAAGTCAGGATGATTCGATCGACCAATGTCTCAAATCAAGACGAGATTTTTTATGAAATAGATGGGCCATTCTAGAGTTTTGTGAAGTCCAAGCACGCAGAGGGGTCAGGTGGACTGACCCCGCGTATTTAATAATACTTCCTTTTACTAATTAATCGAGTTCGGCTGCCCTGGGTAGGCTTGAGACTCACGACCTTGAAAATCAGCCTTAAGTGTATTGATCAAGTCACCACAAGCTTGTTCAGCACCAGATTGCTTCACATGCTCACCCACTTTATCAAAGCAGGCTTTTCGTTTTGGGGTATCCTTAACCTTGAGGCACTTTTCACCCTCTTTTCTAATCTTTTCGCCAATTTTTGCACAATCAACTGGCTTCATATCTTTAGGGGCCTGTGTTGGTGGCTGCATTCCTGGACCGCCCTGAGGACCGCCTTCGCCAGGACCGTTTGGCCCATCTTTGCCAATCGCACTTCCTTGCTTAGGATAAAGCTCCTTTTCTTTACCTTCCATCTCCGCCTTGACTGGCTCAACTTGAGGTCGGCAAGCTCCGAAAAATCCTGGTGGCAATTTTGTCTCGATCTGATCGAAACAACCTTTTCGCTTATCCTCTTTTTTGATTTTTAAACAATTTCCTGCCATTTTTTTAAGTCGTGGAATTTGTTTTTCACACTTTTCAGGTGCCCACATCGGACCACCCTTAGGACCGCCAGGGCCTTGCATTTGTCCACCAGGGCCGGGTTGACCGGGACCACCTGGACCACCAGGGCCTTGCATTTGTCCACCAGGGCCGGGTTGACCGGGACCGGGGCCTTTCATTGGTTGACCAGGTCCGCCAGCTGGCGGCGGTGGGGGCGTCTGAGCAATGGACGCTGCTCCAAATGCGACGGTGAAGAGAACTGCAAATAAACTTCGTTTCACTAATTCCTCCTGAAATATTGTTTTTAACTCCAACTCAATATAAATATTTGAGCAGCGATTATTTTATATTATGGGAAATTCAAATGGCAACAAAGTTTGTGTCAATTCATATACCTCGACCAAAGTTATGGTAACTTCAAGAACTGCAAAACCTGCTTGCTTGGAAAAATCTGCTGGAAAAATGAGATGTGTGTATTCGATATCTCTAAATGGATTGAACTGTCAGGCGACCCTCATAAGTGGAGTCGCCCGCATTTTTACAAATTAATAGAATTTATTTCTTAAGATGTTTGTCGATAATTTCTTTGAAGCTTTCGACAGGATAAGCTCCACGAAGTGAAACTCCGTTGATAATAAAACCTGGAGTTCCTGTGATATTGAACTTCTTCGCTTCCTCAATGTCCGCTTCGATTTTCTTCATAAGCGACTCATCTTTCAGGTCAGCGTCCATTTTCTTCATATCGACACCAAGTTCTTTGGCGATTTTCTTAAGGAAAACTTCACCATTTGTTTTAAGCTCACCCTGGTTTTCAAAGATCTTATTATGAAACATCTCTGCCTTTTCGGGACTTTGACGCCCAACTGCCTCGAAGTATTTGGCTGCAGGCAAAGCTTTCGGATGAAAATCCAAAGGCATATGCTTAAAAACTACACGAACCTTGTCCCCGTAGGCCGCCTGAACCTGTTTTACAGTGTTGTAACCCTTTGAGCAAAATGGACATTCGAAATCAGAGTACTCAACTATTGTTATTGGCGCTGCCTTATTTCCAAAAATTACTCCTGCCTCATTAATTTCAGGTTTCAGTGGGTTTGCGTACTCCTCATTACGTTTCTTATTCTCTTCATCTATCCCTTTTTGTTGAGCCTTCTTTTGTGCATCTTGGGCTGCGCGATTTACAACTTCAATAAACTTCTCTGGATCTTTCTCAATAGCAACGAAAACAATCGAAGGATCCTTTTCAACTGCCTGTTTAATTTGCTGAGCTGATGGAGTGCAATTGACGACCGCAATTGATAGCACCGAAAGGCCCACTATTTTCAAAAAATGACTTTGCATCTGACTATAAGTATTCAAGGTATTCCTCCAAATTGGTTTTTAAATTTGTTGATCAAAACCTAAGTATCATGACATATAAGTGAGTCGAGGTTGAATTAAAAAATTTTCGCCTTGGGTGCTCCGCAGCGAGAACTTTCTGGACGATCGCCCAGGTAGCAGAGTTTTTGAATGTTTCTTGTGATAAAATTTAGAACAAAGTTTTGAGTTGGTGAGGAGAGAATGAAGAAAATGAAGCAATGGAAACAATTGAAAAACTTGATCTCTAGATTTATTTTTGTCGGACTTGCCATTCTGTTTGTACAGCCAACTGAGGCCGGTCTTTTGCATACTTATAATGAATTGACCTTGAAGAATCTTGAACAGATGACTCGACTTGTGAGAGGAAAAATAGCTGAGGCTAAGAAATCCAAAAGTGGCCAAACTGTTCCTCTTAAGGAAGGCCTTCAGGCTGTTTTTTCGAGACCCAATGAGGATGGAATGATTGAAAAGTGATGCCAGCATTGAAATCCGAACTAGACCATCTTAAAGCCTACGAGAAAACAGTGGAGAGTCTAGTTCAGGAAGCGTTGGACGCGCTCAATAATCCAATGAATTTCAAAGCTCAGGCGCAGGTGACTTACCTTTTGTTTTTAGAGAATACCATCGCTCAGCTTCGTCCTGGTCTTCAAGAAGGATCCTTTGAGAAAAGAGTAATTGAGAAAATTTCTCAGAGTGAGGTCGTCTTGAGTCAAGAAGCTGATCGGAACGAAAACTTCGCTTAATGCGCGAAGCCAGATCTCCTTCTGAAATCGCGAAGGAAGTCCTTCAAAAGAAGTTTGACCAGCAAGCTGAGCCAAAGTCGAGTCCTGACAATGCACCTGTGCTAGAGTCAGAAAAGGTGCCTGAGGTAAATCCTAAGTAGGGATTGGACAGAAAGTAACCCCGACCCTTCAAGTATTTTCAAATAATGCCGAGAAGTCCTCCAGTGAATTCGAAACGGATTTCGGAGGAAAATATGTTTTTGCAAGGCAACCTACAGAACGTTTTTGATGCTCTTTTCGCCGTCGGCGCCATTGACCCTGTTCTCAAGATGGATTGGAACAAGATCACCAATGATATGGCAAAAAAACCTACTCATCTGAAACAAGCTTTTGAAAAAGTGAACGCGTGTTCTGATAATTATCAGGATCTCGTTCTTGCTCTCAATCAGATGGATCAGGAATCTGTGTCCTTTGTCGCTATGGAGGTCGCTCGTGAATACTGTGAGTATCAAGACCGCTCAAACCTACAATAAGAAAAACCGAATGAGTCGGGGACTTCTTTGGTTGATTTGCTTTTTCCTAGGTGTCCTGTTTCATCTAGATTCGGTGCGCGCTTGGGATGTAGATCTATCCAGACGCCGCTTAGAATTTGACAAAATCAAAGATGAAAATCGCTTACAATCTGTTGAATCAACTGAGGCCAAAAATCCCTTGTCGAAAATTCTTGAGTCTACCGATGTCGCTAAGGATATCGTCATACTTAATTCAGAAAAGGGCTTCATTCCAGACACTATTCAGCTTCGTCAGGGCCTCAGTTACCGAATTCACGTGGTCAACGTCAACGAGCAAAAACGCAATGTGAGTTTTATCATCGACGCCTTTGGACAACACCACAACACGGTTTACAGCACCCCGAAGTCCTTTCAAATCAGCCCAAAAACTGAAGGAATTTTTTCTTATCAATGTCCGGAATCCTCTCTTCAGGGTAAAATTGTCGTTCTGCCACAAGAACGAAGTCCCGCGAGTACCAAGTAACTCAGTCAGGAGTTTTTCGATGTCAGAGAACTCAGATGTTTTTAAGAATACGATTAAGCAAAATTTGGCTCCAATTTGGTCCTATCTTGAAGATAAGACCGTATCTGAGATTTTGATCAATAGTTTTCAAGAAATTTTCGTCGAACGAAAAGGAAAGCTCGAACGAGTTCCAGCAAAATTTCTAGATGAAGACAATTTACGAGCGGCCGTCAACAGCGTTGCCCAAAGTGTTGGAAGGCGAATAACAGATGAAGAGCCTCGTCTTGATGCACGATTGCCTGACGGGTCTCGAATTGCCGTGGTGATTCCACCATGTTCACGTAAAGGAACTACCGTGAGCATTCGAAAGTTTACAAATAATAAGATCTCTTTTGCCGATTACATTCGCTTGGGCGCAATTTCAGAGGACGGCGCGCGTTTTTTGGATGTATGCATGTTTTTAGGTAAAAATATGATTGTCAGCGGAGGAACAGGTTCTGGCAAAACCACTCTTCTGAGCCTTCTTTGCTCGCGAATTCCGAAGGGACAACGCCTTATCGTGATTGAGGACTCAAGCGAACTGCAAATCGAATATGATCATGTTGTGATGTTTGAAACACGGCAAGCCAATGGCGTTGGCAAGGGTGAAGTAAATATGAAGGATTTACTTAAATCCTCTCTTCGACTACGTCCGGATAGAATTATTGTGGGTGAAGTCCGATCCTCCGAGGCTCTTGAGCTCATCAATGCGATGAATACCGGGCACAAGGGTTGCCTTGGGACGATTCATGCGAACACCCCCGAAGATGCCATTGTCAGATTGGAGGCTCTCGCTCAGGGAGGGGATGGAAAGATTAGCGAGAAAGCCCTCAGGTCCCAGGTCAGTTCAGCTGTAGAGCTTATGGTCCAAGTCACCCGTTTCACTGATGGAAGTCGGCGGATTTCACATATCAGCGAAGTCCTGGGATTTCACCCGGACGGCAGTTACCACGTTGTCCCAATTTTTCAAATGTCTAGAATGAAACGTCGAACTGACGGATCTCTCGAAGGTTTTCTTGAACCAACCGGCGAAATTCCCACTTTTATGGACGAGATCGTCGACAACAATCTCCCGTTCCCGCAGAGTAAATTCATCAAGAAAACTGGGTGAGTCTTCTAGTGATTCCTTCCTGGAACTGACACCTTTCCACTTTTCTGGGCTTCCACTTCGCTTGCCATGGATCTAATTGCCTCTCGTTGGGCAGGGGTCAGGAGTTTTTCTAGCGCCTTTGGGTCTGAAACCAAAGAATTTACTATTTCCTCCATCTTTTTTGGATCACCGCCAGCTCTTTCAGAAATTGTTTTTGTCAATTGGGACGCAAGTTCGTAAGCATTTTCCGTTTGTGACCCAAGCAACTCCCTCACTTTTTCATCCTGCTTCTTGGCCGCGGCGTCTGTGCTCATGTACTTCGCCCTCTCAGTCGGGTCAGTCAGCATATTCTTGGTTTGTCCAACCGCCTGCTGGGCAATTGCTCCTTCAGAGGACTCACCAAAAGAGTGGATTGGGATAGCCAGAACAAATGCAAATGAAAAACCAAAAACAATGAGTGATAAATTCATATTTTGCCTTTCTGATGGAACTTAGCAAGACCAATCCGAAATGCCATTCCTGCAATGTCATGGCCCTATGAGTATTGTCGGGCATTTCTGAGCTTTTCAAAAGCCTCATATGGCGATTTCTCATTATGGAACAGCCGATTTGTAGGGATCTATTTGTAGGGTTCTATTCGCTGACCCTCAATTTCGAAAGAAGCCTCTCCATAGACAGATTTCTTCGTGATCAAATTCAACTTTCCAAAGACCCAGATGGGTCCATAAGCCACCTCTGGGCTGGTGCTTCCAATCATTTTCACAAAAACCATTTGGTTTGGAGGAGGCGCAGGCACATGGACACATGCCTGCGGGCTTGGAACTAGCAAAAATTCCGTTACCGCTTTCATATTGTCCTCGAGAGGAACCATAAAGCCTGGAATTCTGACAAACTGACCCTCAAGAGCCTTAAGCTCAGGTGGCGATTTCCCACTCACGTAATCCATTTCTCCTAGGAGTCGCCAATTCACCTCGACTGAAGAGTCCTTTGTGTGTGAAATGATCGAAAAAATGCCGAACCCAAGCACGATTGCGAAGATGAGGACTCCACAGTAGATCAGCCAAACTTTGGATTTTGGTATAAACTTTTGCATTGAATCAATCTTAATCCCTCAGCCTTGTGTGCCTCAATCTCAAATGTTACAAAGACCCAAGGAGTCACGCCCATGTCAGACATTTTAAATAGTCCTGCCCCTCAGCAGAAGCTTCAGAGAGTCCGAGGAACTCGAGATTTGATGCCTCAAGACAATCTGATCTACCGACATATCGAAGAGACCGCCTGGAGTATGGCACAACGCTTTGGTTATCAAGAAATAGACACTCCTATTTTTGAGTTTACCGAGGTTTTTCATAGGACGCTTGGAGAAACTTCTGACGTAATCCATAAAGAGACCTACACTTTTGTGGATCGCGGCGGCGACTCCCTCACTTTGCGTCCAGAGGGTACGGCCGGAATTGCGAGGGCTTTTATTTCTGAAGGACTTGCCCAGAGTATCCCGCTGAAGTTCTATTATTCAGGCTCAATGTTTCGCTATGAGCGCCCCCAAAAGGGGAGATTCCGCGAATTTCATCAACTCGGAGTTGAATGTTTAGGTCTAGAGACTCCGCTTGCAGATGTGGATTCTATTCTTTTGGGTTGGCAGATGCTTCAAAACCTAGGTCTAGCTGAGAAGTGCACATTAGAAATTAATACGTTGGGAGACAGCGAAAGCCGGTTGAAATTTAGAGAGGCCTTGGTCGCTTATTTTTCTAAATATGAAAATGATCTCTCTAATGATAGCAAGATGCGACTTGAGAAAAATCCACTGAGAATTTTGGATTCTAAGGACCCGGGCGATCGCAAACTCGTCGTTGAGGCCCCGCAGCTTCAGGCCTTTCTCAATGATAATTCTCGGGCTTTTTTTGCTCAAGTTCAGGATGGCCTCGATCGCATGAAAATTCCAATAAAACTTAATGCCCAATTGGTGCGAGGCTTGGATTACTATTGTCATACTGTTTTTGAATTTGTGACTTCTGAACTTGGCGCTCAAGGGACCGTGCTCGCGGGTGGTCGATATGATGGACTGATTGAGATGATGGGCGGGCCAAGAACACCAGGAATCGGCTGGGCCGCAGGTGTTGAACGCTTGAGCGATCTTCTCGATTTATCAAGGCTACCCAAACCCCTTACAAAATTGATCGTCATTCCGGCCGATCCAAGTGGAGAGAGCAGGGCCCTCACTCTCTGCACAGAATTGCGGAAAATGAATTACTGTGTAGAGGTTCTTTGGACAGGACAAGTTGGGAAGCGGATGAAAAAAGCTAATTCCCTTGGCGCGACCCATGTATTCCTTTTAGGCGAAACGGAAGTTCTTGCTGACTCCGTGACTTGCAAGAACATGATCAGCGGCGCGCAGAAACTTCTTAAATTAGCTGATCTTTACCGGATGACTACTTTCGATTTAGTTTAATCGAGTAAACTTGTCCCCAGCCGTTAACAACTTTTGTATTAGCTCGACCCCACCAAAACATAAAGAAAAGTCCATTGGCTAAAAGAGCAATGCTCAACCATTGTCCGCGAGTCAGTCCAAATAGCTGGTATCCAATGGCCGCATCAGGCAATCGAAATTGCTCGTCTAGAATTCGCACAAAAGCATACGCAATCATAAAGGTTGCCGCCACAAAGCCTGGCTTTCGGGGAGTCCTCCAGATCAAAAACAGCAACCCGAACAGAAACAATCCTTCTCCTACGGCAGCATAAAGTTGCGAGGGATGCCTCGTCACCAAAAACGAACCCAACTCATCCCGGAGCTCTGTGCGCCCTTTTTGGATTTCATCGATAAGTTTTGTCAGAGTCAGATAAACATTTTCGCGCGCGGACGAATCCAATCGATATTTATCTATCCAGGCAAACCATTGATCTTTTCCAACGCCTATTTTTTCGATGAGACCGCTAATTTCTCCCAATTTACTAAAATCTGACTGTGGCCACTGCAAAATTTCTTGTGGAAATTTCACGGCCAAGGGAAAATTGGGGTCTGCAGGTCGTCCTAGTAATTCACCATTAATGAAATTAGCAATTCGACCAAAGAAAACACCAATTGGTCCTACAACAGTTACAACATCAAGAATGTAAAGAAAGTGAATGTTGTTTTTTCGGGCAAAGAGCCAACAGGCAATGACAAGGCCGATCATTCCACCATGACTTGCCATCCCTCCTTCATTGACAGCTAGAACGCCCCAATAAGGAAAACTCTCTTTGAATTTTCCAAACAAGTCTGGGCTATAAAAAAGGCAATAACCCAAACGTCCACCCACAAGTGTTCCCACAGCACCATAGGTAATAAGGTCCCCAATGGACTCACTGTTTAACTCCGTTCGTTGCCGAGCCGCAAGCCAGCGAATCAAGAAAAAGGCCACGATAAAACCGCCTAAGTAGGCAAGACCATACCAACGGACTCCAAAGTTATCGTAAAACCTAATCGCGAAAGGGCTAAAATCATGAATCATATTCACTCCGAAATGGTGTCGTAAAAACACATCTATTCTGACAAGACAGTGTCCTTCTGGCAACCTATCATTGTGAGAGAAATCAATAAATTTCTCGCTCCTCGCGGTCAATCAAGTGCAAAATAGAATAAGGTGGAGATTTGGAAACATAACGAAGAAGAGACAATGGCGTTTGTAAAAGGAGATTTTATGTCTCAAAATGAAACAGCATGGCCGCTTATGCCAACAGGCAGGCTTAAAACGGGGCTGATGGTTTTCTTGGCATTGATGATTCCAATGGCTTCCCTTGCAAAAGGGTTTTCGCCCTCAGGCTCAGGTGGATCATCTGGCGGAAAATCCGGTTCTGGTATGATGCAAAGAGCTTCTTATCGTGAAACAAAACGGTGGACCCTGCAAGAGTGGCTTGCACAGAAAAATCAAAATGCCCTCATGGACCAATGGTTAATCATGAATTCACCATCTCCATTTGAGTTTATGCTTGGCGGAGGCACTACGAATTATAAAACCAGAATCGAAAACCCATTTTCTGAAACAAGCTTCACCTCCTCGTCTGGAGAGTTTGCCGCCTATGCTCAAGCGGTCGGCCTCAGCGTTGAGCATGAGAACAATCTCAAGGAGAGCTATAATGATGTGAGTGGCTTGCTGAACTTTCGTATATTAGGAAATTCCCTGCAGAGCACTTCCTTGACCCTATCCGGGTGACAACGTACCCGAACTTGGAGCACCGTAACCCCTGAAAACAAAGTCACAAACTCCTTTGCTCAAGTGACCGTCCAGGCCTATTTGACGAAGTACTTTGGCATCGATGGCTCTTATCGAAATTACTTTCAGTCTACCCATGAGACTCTGGGACAAGTCTCGGGATCACGAACAGAGGGCGGGATCTTTATCGATTACAAGGCCTTCCGAGTCTTTGGATCATGGTTTCAGGACGTTGAAACCCAACAGACCTCCGCGGCCTCACAGGAAACAAAGCGCACAGGCACGAGAACCGGCGTTAAGATCTTCTTTTGGGACCATCCCCAGATCTTAGTCTAGATTTTCTAGACCTGGGCTCAAACCGCAATCCATTTTGCCGAGAAGTTAACCGTTGGTGAGTCTAGCCGATTGTCTCACCGAAGAGACTCTTTTTAAACCCCAGCGAAGGATAACGACATGGAAGTTCGGAAGCCCTCGGGCATGCTCATTTCTGCACTGCTCACATTTTCTGCCTTGCTCGCATCATGCAGTAAGCCCTCCAAACTGACAGTCGCCAGTGAGCCTCTCAAGGATTCACGCTGTGCCGGTGCAAATGCAGTTAAATCTCGAGCGATTGTTGAGTGGGAAGATGGACGAATTTCTTTCGAAGAGATTGATGGTGTTGAATCTTTCAAGAATAAATTTATGGCACCACAAATCCATCTAATTAAACGAGTTCAATTCGATCAGATCGTCAAACTTCATCCAACTGCTATGACGACACAGCCGGAGTCTAATCTTGATTTGCCGACTAACGTGCTCAGAGATTGGGGTCAAAGAATAATTGAGATGGACAAGGTGGTCCCCGACGAAAAAAGCCCGCCTAGCGAGAAACTGATGCAGCAAATTCTTGATGAGGATTCGCCCGTCATCGTTGGCGTAGTTGATTCTTATGTCGATGCCAAGCATGTTCAGCTCAAGGGACAAATGGTCTTCAACATCAACGAAATTCCCGAAAATGGGAAAGACGACGACAATAACGGATTTGTGGATGACTATTTTGGCGGAAAGTTTATCTCCGTGCCAGCCAAGGCCGAAAAAAGGCACCCCCACGGAACCCATGTTGCTGGAATAATTGCAGCTGACTCAGGCCTTGGACCAATTCGCGGCATTGCCCCCAAAGCAAAAATAGTTTCTGCACAATTTATAAATGATGATGGCGAAGGAACCTTGAGCGATTCAATTCAAGCTCTCGACTACGTGGCCATGCGTGGAGCTAGAATCATCAATGCTAGCTGGGGCGGACCCTGTCCAGATTCGCTCGGCGCCGCTTTCAAAAATCTAGAGAGCCAAGGAATACTGCTTGTTGTTGCTGCAGGCAATGATGGTCGTGACCTTGAAGCTTCACCAACTTATCCGGCAGCCTTTGATCTATCAACTCAACTCACTGTTGGTGCCTCAACTGAAAATGATTTTATGGCCGGCTTTTCAAATAGCAGTTTTTTCTCAGTCCATTTGGCAGCCCCTGGTGTTGGAATTTGGAGCACAATACCAGGCAATCAATTTGTAGCTATGGACGGAACAAGTATGGCAGCACCATTTGTCTCGGGTGCAGCAGCCTTATTGTGGGGACTGCAACCATCTGCAACAGCGCTGCAGATAAAGGCCGCTTTAATGGGCTCAGTAGATAGAACTCCTCAACATGAGTTTCGGGTTATGACTCAGGGCCGCCTTAATGTTTACAAGGCCTATCAAAAGCTCCTCACCATCATCCCGTAGCTTATTTAATCATTTTCTGATTGTGCCTCGCGTCTGTATTGCAAAATACATCAACCTTCATCAGACCTCATGTTAGTAGTCTCACTCTAGTTAAAAAAGTGAGAATTATTTTATGCGGTATTACATTTCAGATTTGGGCCAATATGTGGGCCAAAAGATTGAGCTCAAAGGTTGGGTTTATCGAACCAGGTCTTCTGGAAAAGTTAAGTTTCTGGAGCTTCGAGATGGAACTGGTGTTGTCTCCTGTGTCTTTTTCCGAGGCGATTGTACCGATGATGTTTTTACCCGCTTTGATGAGCTGACTCAAGAATGTTCGCTTAAGCTTACGGGCACTGTACGCAAACATCCCAAACATGAAAAAGTTTATGAAATAGGCGTCACTGACTTTGAGCTCATTGGAACCTCAAAGGATTATCCGATCAGTCCCAAAGATCATGGCACTGATTTCTTAATGGATAATCGGCATCTTTGGATTCGCTCAAAGCGTCAGCACGCAATATTGAAAATTCGCCACGAAATCATCATGTCAGTCCGTGATTTTTTTGATGGCCGTGGCTTTACCTTGACCGATGCGCCAATTTTTACCCCTGCGGCTTGCGAAGGAACCACAAATCTTTTTGAAACTAAGTTTTTTGACGAAAAAATGTACCTATCCCAGTCTGGCCAACTTTATGCTGAGGCCACTAGCAAGGCTTTCGGAAAGGTCTATTGTTTCGGTCCTACCTTTCGAGCTGAAAAATCAAAAACACGACGGCATTTAATTGAATTTTGGATGGTGGAACCAGAGGTTGCTTTTAATGACATGTATGAAAACATGGAGTTGGCTGAGCAGTTTATGGAATACATCGTTCAGCGATGTTTAAAGAATCGCCCAGATGAATTTAAAACCCTCGAACGCGATATCAGCAAATTGGCCCCCGTTGTCGCTCCCTTTCCTAGGCTTCATTATCGGGAGGCTGTCGACCTTATTCTCAAAGAGAATCCCGCTTTTATTGTTGGTGATGATTTTGGAGCCCCTGACGAAACTATTATCTCGAGCAAGTTCGACAAACCTGTTTTTGTGCACCACTTCCCACAGGCAATTAAGGCCTTCTATATGAAGGAAGATCCCTCTGACCGGGGATACGCTATGGGTTCGGACTTACTTGCTCCAGAAGGTTACGGAGAAATCATTGGAGGTGGGCAACGGGAAGAGAGTGTTGAGAGGCTTCTGCTGAAAATTGCAGAACACAAACTTAACGAAAAAGATTTTCAATGGTATTTAGATTTGCGTCGATATGGCTCAACTCCGAGTAGTGGATTTGGACTTGGTATCGAAAGGGCTGTCGCCTGGATTTGTGGCCTAGCCCATGTTCGTGAGACCATTCCATTTCCGCGACTTTACGGACGAAGTTATCCTTAAAA
Source organism: Bdellovibrionales bacterium (assembly GCA_016713585.1). Taxonomy (GTDB): domain Bacteria; phylum Bdellovibrionota; class Bdellovibrionia; order Bdellovibrionales; family Bdellovibrionaceae; genus JADJOV01. The sequence continues at coordinate 37,372 of JADJOV010000017.1, forward strand.
AAGGGGACAATTGTATATGTTAGAAACCGAAAGCAAAAGTAGTCTTCAAATCAAGGACCTTGAACGAAGAAATGAACAGGCCATGATGGGTGGTGGGGCAGCTCGTCTCGCAAAGCAGAAACAGGGTGGACGTCTAACAGCTCGGGAGCGTCTCGATGTCCTTTTGGATCCCGGAAGCTTCGTTGAGATGGATCGTTTTGTCACTCATCGATGTACCAACTTCAAGATGCAGGACAATTTGGCGCCTGGCGATGGCGTCGTTACCGGATATGGGCGCGTCAACGGCAAACTGGTGTACGTGGCCAGTCAAGATTTTACAGTTATTGGCGGCTCAATGTCGCGAACCCAGGCCAACAAAATTTGCAAAGTGATGGATCTAGCCATGAAGAATGGCGCACCAATGGTTTCAATGAATGACTCTGGTGGGGCAAGAATTCAAGAAGGTATTGAATCATTGGGCGGTTATGCCGACATTTTCACTCGCAATACAGCTGCCTCTGGAGTCGTTCCTCAGATCACTGCGATTATGGGCCCATGTGCCGGCGGTGCAGTTTACAGTCCGAGCATTACTGACTTCGTTTTTATGGTTAAAAATACCAGTTACATGTTTGTTACTGGTCCTGAAGTTATTAAGGCCGTCACCCATGAGGATGTCACAAAAGAAGAGCTTGGCGGCGCCTCGACCCATTCACAAACTTCTGGAGTCGCTCACTTTGCTACCGAAAACGATAAACATTGCTTGTTAATGATTCGAGAGCTTCTGTCTTTTTTGCCAGCCAACAATTTGGACGATGCTCCAGTGCTACCTCCGCAAGATCGACCAGATCGGATTGTTGAAGCTCTTAATAATCTTATACCTGACAATCCAAAGAAACCCTACGACATGATCAGCGTGATTACAGAGTGTGTCGACGAAGGATACTTTCTAGAAGTTCATAAGAATTTTGCGCAGAATGTGATCGTTGGATTTGCTCGCTTCAATGGCCGTCCAGTTGGAATCGTTGCAAACCAACCTAATTTTCTGGCTGGGTGCTTGAATATCGAGGCGTCCCGTAAAGCTGCTCGCTTTATTCGATTTTGTGATGCCTTCAATATTCCAGTTGTCAGCTTTGTCGATGTCCCTGGTTTTCTTCCAGGTAAAGAGCAAGAGTGGAACGGAATTATCACTCATGGAGCAAAATTACTCTATGCTTATGCAGAGGCCACTGTTCCAAAAATTACTGTCATCACCAGAAAGGCTTATGGTGGCGCCTATATTGTGATGGGATCTAAGTTATTGCGCTCAGATGTAAATCTTGCTTTTCCTTCTGCTGAGATCGCTGTGATGGGAGCCGAAGGTGCGGTCAATATCATTTGTCGTGAAGAAATCAATAAGGCCAAAGACCCCGCCGCCGAGAAAGCTCGGCTCATAGCCGAATACGAGATGAAATTTAGCAACCCCTATGTCTCTGCGGAACTCGGATACACTGATGAAGTGATCGAGCCGGCTATGACTAGAAAAAGAATTATCGATTCGCTGGAGATGCTGAAAAATAAACGAGAAAGTATCCCCGCTAAAAAACATGGGAACATTCCATTATGACGAAAATGCCATTTAAGAAAATTCTGATTGCAAATCGAGGCGAGGTCGCTATTCGAATCACGAGGGCCTGTCGCGAAATGGGTATTGCTTCGGTTGCTGTCTTTAGCGATGCGGACCGGGAAAGTCTTCATGTCTTTTTGGCAGATCAGGCTTATAATATAGGCCCTGCACCTTCTAAAGAGAGCTATTTGAACTTTCGTAAGATTATCCAAGTAGCAAAAGAAGCAAACGTTGACGCTATTCATCCGGGCTATGGTTTTCTATCTGAAAACACAACCTTTGCTCGCGCCTGTGTCGCCGCAGGAATTACTTTTATCGGCCCAACTCCAGAAAATATCGATGCTATGGGGGACAAGCTCTCGGCGAAGGCTTTGATGAAGGCTGCTAGAGTTCCAACTGTTCCTGGTAGCGACGGTGGTGTTGAATCCATCGAAGAAGCTAGAAAGATTTCCGAAAGTATCGGCTACCCCGTGATTATCAAGGCCACAGCTGGTGGTGGCGGTAAAGGCATGAGGGTTGTCAAAAATGCTGCTGAAATCGATAGCGCCTTTAAGGCCTGTCGATCGGAGGGTCAAAACTATTTTGCAAACCCCACCGTTTACATAGAAAAATTTGTCAACGATCCAAAACATATCGAGATTCAAGTTTTTGGCGATACCCACGGCAACGTTGTCCACTTGTTTGAACGGGAATGTTCTGTTCAACGGCGGCATCAAAAGATTATCGAAGAAGCGCCTAGTCCATCAGTTCCACCAGATGTTCGAATCAAAATGGGCGAGGCCTCAGTTCGTGCGGCAAAGCAAATTGGGTACATAGGTGCAGGGACTATCGAGTTTATTTTTGATAATCAAACCAAAGATTTCTATTTTATGGAGATGAATACTCGTCTTCAAGTTGAGCACCCTATTACCGAGCTCACGACGAATGTGGATATCGTCAAAGAGCAGATTTCCGTGGCGGCAGGAAATCCCTGAGTTTTACACAGTCTGAAATCAAGCAAAAGGGCCATGCGATCGAGTGTCGGGTCTGCGCAGAGGACCCCGTCACCTATAAACCAAGCCCTGGTCGAATCCGTGCCTGTCGGCATCCACAGGGCCCTTTCCTGCGAGTCGATTCCTACGCCTACCCAGGCTACGAAGTTCCCATTTACTACGATCCAATGATCGCAAAGGTTATCACTTGGGGAGACACACGCGAAGAGGCCATCGGACGGATGAATCGGGCTCTGGCTGAATTTATTTTAACCGGTATCAAAACCAATATTTCATTGCACAGAACTATTTTAGATCATCCGAAGTTTAGGGATGGATCATATACTACCCAGTTTATTGAAAAGAATTTTGAGGTTATTGAGCCTTTGTTATTTAAACAAATCGAGGATCCTGTCTTTTTGATCGCAGCAGCAATAACTGCCTACAATGACAGAAAATCTAAAGATGTTCGACAACTCAATATCGTTTCAAATTGGAAGCGAATTGGGCGGAAATTAGTTCTAAGAACCTAGGTGAGGTCATAATATGTACTTTGAAGCGGAGCTTAAAGGTCGAAAATACAAAGTCGATGTGGTGGAGCAGAGAAATTTGTGGAAAATTTCCCTCCAAGAAGAAGGCAAAGCCTGGACCCATCATGATATCTCAAAATCTGATTTTCAGGAAGCTGAACAATACATTAGTTTTTTGTTTAATGGTCAATCCTATTTGATTGACGTGATAGGACAGGACACTGAATACACGGTATTTACTCGAAATTCATTTCGCGTGATAAAGATATTTAATGATGAAATGCTGTTGCATGAATCTTTGAAGAAAGGTTCGGGCCTTGGTGGAGGCAAAGAACTTAAGTCTGGAATGCCAGGGAAAATCATAGAGATCTTTGTAAAGCCTGGGGACATTGTCAAAGCGAATAAGCCCTTGTTAATTATGGAAGCCATGAAAATGGAAAATGAAATTCGCTCATCCAGAGATGTGAAGATCGCCGATGTCTGCATCAAGCAGGGCGATAGCGTTGAGTCAGGAGCGCTTCTGCTTAAATTTGAAGAGCCCTAGGAAACACGGATGAGAATGTTTTTTCTGTGTTTACTGATGCTAAGTTGCTCTCATGCGGTAACTTCTGCTCACAGGTCGACAGAACTCAACAATCGTAAAGATTTACCTGTGTTTTGGAGGGTCACGAAAAAAGCGATCGAATCGGTTTCGATACACCTGCCCAATGAACAAAATAATGCGCGTCTTCGAAATCCTGTTGTCCGCACCGCTACTTTGCCCATCTAGGGACTTATACATTCACGGGGACATATCGTTGGTGTGCTCATCTCACCAGGTTGTGGCGTTCAGCTTTGAGTCTTCTGGTCTTCGCCTTACCCAAAGTATCCGTAGCAATTCTCATGCGGGAACTCGTATCCATATTGAGTTCTTGACCCCGGATCCTGTCCTCTCTCTATTGACTGAGCAGTCATTGGCGTATTTCACTGTCCACGCCAAGAATCTATCAGATTAAGTGAGTTTATGATACAAAGGATTTGCGTGTTTTGTGAAAAACCTAAGGAAAATAGGAAGCTGCTGTGCTTTAGCTGGGTGGTTTTGTTTTATTCAAATCACAGGTAAATCTTTACAAGAATAATTACTTAATTCTTCCAATTGGCTTTAAAAGACCGGCTCGACTGACTGCCGATGGGATGGAAAGTCCGGTCATTTTTGCAAACCAGTGGTTGAGTGCGATCAATTTCGATAGATTGATCCCGGTTTTGACCTTCATCCCGTGAAACATATAGACTAGAAAATCAGCTGGATTTAACAAGATTTTGATTCAAAGGTTACGAACCAGTCACTATTTATAAGGGACTAGCGAGCGCTTGTGGCCGGCGAAGCAACCGATTTGCAGTCGGTACATAAACCGCTCCATCTCTAATTTCAACTGGCTCGATCCAAACTTTGCCGTCTTCTATTGATTTATATTTAATTAAGTAGTGATAACAATGACACTTAAATCTTTCGCCAGTATCTTGAACATCTGCGATTTCGGCTTTCATAGTTTTAAGGTATTCTCTTTTTCCTTCATCTCTTCATCATTTCTATCAGATCACTTTTGCTGTACGGAGCTTATTGATGCCGTCAAAAAGTTGGGACATTCCCTTTTTCAGACTGAGCGTTGGTAGAGATAGAAAAAAACAGTAATATTAGAGCAAATGTCTTCACGTATACCCCCTTTATAGTGTATTAAAAAATACGGATTCAGCAAGTCCAGAATCAAATCCTTTTGCTGGCTAGGCGTTAATTTGGAACTGGCTTTCTTTGAGCTGCCTTAAAAAGCTCGCGTCGTCGTCGAAAGCGAGAATTGTGGTTTGAATTTGAGCCCCCATCGAATTGAATCAGGTTAAAAGACGACGAAGTGGGGCGAGAACTGTCGATATCGGAGCGATTTGGATGTGATAAATAGCAGCACCGAGGTCTAGTTGTGAAGTCGAAAAGATCTCGGCGAATCGCATTAGAAACACTTTCGGGTTATTGGTTTTTGAGATCGGGTAGACCCAGCCATTACTGACTGGATCCCACCACAGAACCGTGCTGGCAGATTTCCCACACGGCTCTTTCAGAAAAGAGGATATTTACAACCTGGCGAATGTGCTTAAATCTTGGTACTGGATCTGATTTTAGGAAACACCAGTGGCGTTTGTCCAAAATTTCTTGGCACTTGTCCCAAGTGACTTGCGGCCCTTTTGGCTCCGTCGAGAGACTGTGCCGCCAATCCCAGCGAACTTGCTGAGAACGAGTGGAGTTTTTGTCCATTACCGGCAATCCCTAGTAGTTAAAGTGACCCCTCAAACTAGAGTTGAGGATCTGAACTTGTTCTGCTATGGGGGAAACGTTGAATTTGTGAAATCTTGGCCTTGATCGCTGCTTTCGCACGACCATATCGCAAAGAATCCGTTGCAATACAGTCTTGCCGCCTGTTCCACTTCGATTCTTGGCTCGGTAAATTGCAAATCCAAGAAACGTCATTCGTCGACGCTTATGGGTTTCCAGACTGACCTCTGTAACCCAAGGTGTGTGTTTGATGAGTCTTCTTTTCAGAGATGCTGAGGCCAAACTGAGCAAGCCTTGCCATGAGCAAGGTTTGCATTGTTGTGACATCTGAGGCTTTGTTGAAGAATAGAGCGAAGTCGTCTGCATAACGCACCAGATTTGCTCGTCCATTAAACTGTTGTTTACGTTTTCTTCTCAAACCATAGGTCCATCACATAGTGAAGATAGATATTCGCAAGCAGGGAGAAACTACTCCTAAACACACTGGAACATTTTTCTGAACCGGCACCACGTGTTTAACGTTAACATCTTGATTTTGACATCAACAACGACCTCGCTGACCAAAAGACGAACAAGTTGCTTTTTTTTCTTCGAACTTCAAATTTGGTAGGTTTAAATTCATCTTTTTCTTAAAATCCCTCGAACTGTTCAACAAGCTGCAGACACTGTTGCTTTTGTTTTCCTCTTGATTCAAAAGGGCACATTCGTTATTCAGTTTTGTAATTCGCAATCGAAGAGTTTTCAACCGCTCTTCGACTTCAGCTAAATTTAACGTGCCGACTTGGTAAAGATCCAGCAATCTTTCCTTTTGCTGCTCTTGCATGCGGATTTCTTTTTCTTCTTGCTAAGAAGTGTTTCATAATTTGAGTCTTTTTTTTTTAGCGTCCATTCGCCGAGTATATATTCTTTAACGACGATTTCGGGTTGTTCAATGAGGGTTTGGACTTGCTGCCAGACAAGCTCATCTAAAACCTCAACTCTAACTGGATGAGATGAACAAACGCGTCCTGTGGACCATCTGTGGCCGTCTTGACCATGCAGCGGTAATAGAGCCTTTGTATTTGGAGTTTTGAAGCGGGCTTACCATAGATTGAATAGGCGCATTCTTTGCAAACGCTTGTAGATTAAGAGGTACTCATAACGTTTATTATTTCGCGGCGATAACTTTTTATTTTCTTGAAGCTGCGCTTTTGCTTTTCAAAATCACTCCTCACTGACCTATCGGGAACAGCAAAATGATACATCGTTCGGGTCACGACCGAGTACTTGATTTTGGTTTCTTTGGATAGAAGCCATTGTCCCGAGCTAATTTAGTGGGCCTGAGCCTTTCGACAACCTGAGTCTTTCGATGGGGCTGCCTTTCGCAGTAGGCAGGATTTTCCAACATGAGCCAAATCACTGAGCGCTCCCAGTGACCCACAGGTCGACGGGGAACCTTCTGTCGTGAGTTCTCTATAATTGCCCCAGGCTTTTCGTCCATAAATATAGCGATGAAAAATTCTTTTTGACGACGGTTGCCTCTTCAGGATGAATTTCGTAACGACACTCTTCGGATTCGGTAGAAGATATAGACATACCCATAGGCGCGCCAGATAAAACTGAAACTTTGCCAGCTTTTTGGCTTTATAAAGTTTACCTCGACGACTTCGCTCGATTATTTTTTCTCTCTCAAATTCGGATATAACTCCTTGAATTTGAAAAAGTAATCGATCTTCAGGGTGAAGTTGAAATTGTTCGGTTTGCAAAGTTAATCCCAACACCGTTTTTAAACTCTTCTACCAGAATCAATTGGTGAGCATACTTTCTGGCTAAGCGATCTGGACATAGAATTTAAATCTGATTTAATTTCACGGCAACGGCCTTGTCTCTGAGCAGTCAAGCCTGGGCGCATAAGAGTTGTGCCACTGACGCCATTGTCAGTAAAAACAAGATCTTCTTCCAATCTGGTATCCTTGACTGACACAATGTTCTCGAAGACTTGAAATTTGTGATTCAATAGTTCCCTTCTTGGGCTTGCTTGTCGCTTGAGACCCTGGCGTAGATCGCTGTGGTTTTGTTCATGGGTTTTTACCTCTGATTTTGTGTTGTTCTTTGAATTTCTGGGAGAATGATTTCCGAATGCTTTGGTGAGTCTTTCGTCTCGATCGCTTTTGTAGAGGCCTTCGATACGAACCGTCCATAGCCTCTTTAATGTTTTTGACATGCTGAACTTCCTGTGAACAAGGCGCTGGTCCATTCATGGACGGCGGCGCCAACTGCAATTGGCGTACTTGCGCCCGTTGGAATAAAGCCTGTGATTGCCAAAGATAGCTTGATTGACAACGAAAAGTTGTCCATTGTGTTTAGGAGTAACCGAACCTCCTTGCGGAGTTCCTTTTTCCTCGCCAACCTGCAATTGTCCATTTTCCATGACACCGGCACTCCAGCCACCCTCTATCAGTTTGAGCACTCGCTCGTCTCCGATCCGGAAGTCTCAAGAATTTCTTAAGCCATTCATGGCTTAAGCTTCCAAAGAAATCCTGAATATCCACCTCGAGAACATATTCAGCCTTCCTGCGGTAGAGAATCTCATTGATCGTGGCTAGGGGCATGATGGCGCGGAATCCTGGCCGAAATCCGAAGGACGACTTGAGGAAGTCCTGTTCGTAAATCTCGTTCAGAATTCTGCTCATCGCGCTTGAAAAGCCCGGGTGTAATCCGCAGAATCTGTTTCATGAAGTTCAGCGCATCAATTTGAACAATTAATTAAACAGAAGGTGTGAGCTGGACGAAAGACTGGCGTAGATAAGCTCTTGTGCTTTTTTAATACAGGGCGGAAGCTTTCGCCTCCGCCCCCCGGGTTATCTTAAATTTGCGAAAAAACAAAACAACCACCCTCAGAATAGCAGACAAACACGAAGCAGCAAAATATCTTTCTGCAAGCGAGGCCTATTTAGCCAATGAGAGTCATTATCGATCAATGAATTTTGATGGGTGGCCAAAGCTTGCGGCTAGTTGCCTCTATTGCGGAGCGCCAGATTGTTCAATTTATAAGGGGGTATTACATTCGCTATTTGGCGTGTCCAGAGCTTGAGTTTTGTAGGATGGATCGCCATCCGTACTTGGTTTGCAAAACCTATGGATCAGGTTTTCACTGATTCCCTAGTTTTATCGCTCGATCTGCAAGTTTCTGTCTATGGTATCCTGAGCCTACAAGAGTCCTATCTGACTAAATAAGCATGATTTACAAAAAGCCATCGATGCAACTATGGAGAGCCTGGACGAGGAGTTTTATCTGCCGCAGGCTTCGGCGCTGAGGTACTTATCCTATCAATGTTTACCACCATGATTGATTTTTTGGAGCGCCCCTTGTCATAAGCCGAGAAGGTGAAAATCGCAATAAGTTTTGTGATCTATAACGACGCTTCAACCAAAAAGGTGGTGTTTTTATGGACTCTAAGACAGCTGAATCGATTGGACCACTGAGGCATCAGATAATTCTCCCGAGTTGATGGAGACCACGAAGGCTCAAATGGATTACTTTTGCCGAATGGCAGAGAAGGAGTTCGATGTTCCTGGGCGAGGCCCCCGGCGCTATAGGCCAGCACGATGAAGGGCTGGTTGCACCAGTACCGCAAGAAGGGTTTTACAGCATTGGTGCCTAGTGCCGCAAGGATACGGCAGGCAAAGTATCGGATTCTTGAGAGTGATACTCGGGAAAAGCTCCGCAGCGCTAGGACTGATCGACTCAATATGAGTTGTGTGCAGTTTTACGATGTCTGTTTGGAAGAAGGAATGCTGGGGAAAGCCCCCAATCGGTCTAGAAACTTTGCGACGGTTTTTACGTCTG
>JADJOV010000018.1 GCA_016713585.1 Bdellovibrionales bacterium
GATATCGTGAAGCGGAGTATTGGACTTTATTTGCAAATCTTCGAGGTCCAACTGACCTTGATTTTTTAGTTCCTGAAGCCCATCTTTTGTTAACGAAAATGAAAAATAGCGCCGTGTATTGTCTTGTTTTATGACCTTCGTTTCAATCAGCTTGGCTTCTCTAAGCTGTTTTAAGACCTTCCAGACAAGCGAGTGCGAGGCATCGAAAAACAATACTTATCAATTTGTTTCGCCGTGGAAATTTTCTGCTCGGCTAAGAACGCTAAAACACGCAGAAAATAGTTGTACTCCTCTCGCTTTCCATTCTGTTTATTACTGCTCATGTTTGTGTCGTTTGAACTTCACCTCCTGCGTTTTTATCTAGATGCGCGTCCATAGACTTTTTTGGTGGAGTGGATATTTCTGGAACGGTAGAAATAAACTGCGCCCTGATTTCCGTGACCGCTTTTAGTTTATGGTTGTTCGTCGGTTAAAAATGGGGCTTGAATGTCGAGGGACTTTGTTCCGAACTGATAACGGGCCCGTCCTTCAATGGCCGGAATTTCCCGAGCGTCTTTGCTGCCAAGGACTTGCGCTGAGTTGGCGAGTGTTGCCATACGGAAAGCCAAGCGCCCACCCATATTTTCTTGAAGGGATGTGTCGATGATTGTTTTGCTCACCTTTTGGGTGGCTACGATCAAATTCACAGCGGCAGCACGACCAAGTTTTGCAATATCATTCACCAAAATTCTTGATTCATGATGTCCTTCTTTGTCCGGGCTGTTCCTATGGGGAACGGCCAAAATTTCAGAAGCTTCGTCGATAGCGATAATGATGCGCGGAAGATGGTCTTTTTCAGGATCAATTTTTGTTATTCCCGCAGCATCCAAGTGATCGAGTCTTGCGTTCATTTCTTTTTTAGCATCTCGCAAAAGGGCCAGGGCAGGTTGAATGGTTTTTGCAAACTTAACTCCTGGGACTTTTTCAAAAACTCTGAACTCAGCACCACGCTTCAGATCAATCAGATAAAATTTGGCCTTAGGTGAGCTTTGCATCAGACCCAAGATGGCTTGTTTGAAAAACGTACTTTTCCCCGAGCCCGTGGTTCCTGCCATCAACAGATGCGGGAGTTCAGATATTTTCTGAACAATAACTCCCTGCCGCGATTGTCCAATGAGGAACTGTCCCTCTTCTGTTAGTCGCTCGGAGTGTTCATCAAAGCGCAAAAGTTTTGGCAGCGGAAAGGTTGAAAGCGTGATCTCGATGTATTGAGGCGCGTTCTCATCACTCCGCACGGATTCGACCGTTTGGTTGAATGCCGCTTGAAGATCTCCTTTTCGTCCTTGAAACTTTTCAACACCAATTCCAACGGCTCGAATTTTGACAATCGTCCGTGAGTCCTCGTCATGCCTGACACTGATAATTCGTGGGCGGTTTTCTTCACCACCGAATTTCAAGATATCAAGCTTTACCTGATATGGTCGTAACCGCATTTTGATGATGCCACCGACAATGAGCGGAAAGAAAATTGCTGTCACAATCAAATAAAGCCAGGTTCTAAAGCTTGCATATTCTGGCAACAGGTAGTGACGCTGAATCCAAAGAGGCCAGTCATGATTTGCCAAATAGCGGGCAATGAATTGCGGTGGACGATGTGCAAAAACGAACGAGGCGGAAATGCTGTTGCAAGAGAGGTCCACAAGTAAGTGGACCGATACGGCAAATGTTTGAGACCCTCAAATATTGAATTTGCAAAGACCTCGAGGACTTTAGCAAAAGCATTTCCAAAGCTTGTGAGGCCATCCTTCTTTTTCTCAGTGCTTATAAGCTGAGTCCCTGTGTCAGACTCACGACCACGGCGGTTCCGGCGTCTACCTGAACATAGTCTTGCGCTTCCACCTGCTCTTGCAGACGGCCCGCTTCAACTTCGGCGGACTTTGAAACGCCCGCAAGCAAAGCGTTCTTAGCACTAGCTTTAGCTTCGACTTGATATAATCCCATCGACTCCTTTTCTGTCATAACATTGCCCATTGCGGCCACCGCACTTAAACCCATCACCGATAGTGCACGGCTTTTTGCTTGGCTCTGAATTTCACCGCCGAGGCCCGTTGAATAGTCCTTGGGATCGAGCGCGATAGCCGCGATTTTAATCGCTTTTCCTTCCGGTAAAATGGCCTGTTGAAATTGAATGAAGACTTTTTCACCCTTACCCTGGTAGCTGACTTGACCCAAGAGCAACGTCCCCCGTGGCAGTTCAGCACTCCCGTCGCGACTTTTACCACCGTAAGGCAGAACTACGCGCACAACTTGGTTGGGATCTCGGGTATCAACTGTCGATTGGAGTTCGCCGATCAGGTTTGATCCCACATGGAAACCATAACCAAGATTTCCATCCTCTCGAATCAACACCTGCTTGGCAGAAAGCTTTGTGGATCTCTGGACACCACCATAACCCTTTGAAGGGGCGGAAGGTTTTGCACCACCCACAACATCGGTATTTTGCTGAACGGGATAGTTGTAATTATTGGGCGCGGTCCCTTGAGAAGGATTCTTCGGCGACTGATTCTTGGCCGCAGTTAAGGAATTTGGACTTCGTCCGATGTAAACTGTATTTTCGCCGCTTGCAAAAAAATAGATGATTAAGAGCGGACACATCAAGAATGATCCCGAGATAAGAAATTTCTCGAAGTTGATTCGGCTTTTCCCACCCTCGGCCACAGTGTAGTAACCAGCAAATCTATGCCAGTAATTGCCAATTGATTTTTTGAATGAAAGTTTATTCCATCAGTTCTTTATTTTTTCCACTTCAGATCAAAAATCATTTCCTCTTTGTTAATTAGTAGTTTGAGTTTCACAACGTCCTTTGAATTGACGTTGGCAAAGATTCGAGCTCGACCTTTTACGTTTTGAACAAGCTGGTCTTTTTCAAAAACAGCCTTGATCGTCGTTAAATCTTGACCAGCTGATAAAATCTGAATTTTTGCCGAATCTGTGGAAATAGTTTTTTGCGCTTTCAAAGTTATAAAAACGTCTGCATAAAATGAATTGATCGACTCGTTCCATTTGAAAGCGTTGCCCTGTAAATCAATTTTTGATTTCTTAGGCACAACGATTGTAAATTTCAAATCCTTTTTTGCCACTGGAACTTTGATCGACTCTTTTTCAGTCTTGGGCGTTGCAAATGCAGGAACTTTATTTCGGATAAAAACAAGATCGTCATAGTCGCCGGAATGCCCCACATTCAAAATGAAGCCATAGGTAAAACTATCACCATACACGAATAGGTTGCTAGCGGTACTAGCCAACGGTTGAATGGTCACGTCGGAGTCGATGAATTCAATATTGAAATAGTTCTGATTCCCGACAATGACTTTTTTCGGAGGGGATGAAAAACGCAAGACCGTGGATCTGCCCGTCATCAATTTGATGACGGGCATTTCTTGGCTTGATGCGGGAAGAGTTCTGACTCGTCCCGCAAATGTTGAAAATGGAAACAAAATCACCACGAACCACCATAGGTTAATGGCCTTCATGTTCGATCAGACCATTAATGTAAAGACCCAAAGGATTGAAATAGGTTTTTGGTCCCTCGGAGAGCAAAAGACTGACTTCAGTGGGAACCACGACGGGAACACCGTTGATTCTCAAGATACGGTCAAACGTCGCAAGCACGGCTTTATCAGAAATGTCGGGTCGAACACGAGACACGGACTGTTCAATGGATTCGCCAGGCTTATTTTGAAAACCTTTTTTACCGAACTCATCAAAGAGCTTCGTTCGAAGCGCCTCTGTTGTGAAGGGTTCAAGTTTTTTAACAATGACTTGTGGTTCAAAATTCTCCCACTCGTAACGAGCTTTGATAAACTCTGTTACTAATTCTGCGACAGATTCTTTGGTGGGCTTAATGTCAGATATTTCAACAGGCAGTGCGCGGTAGAGCGAATTTTCACGCTCAATGACGAGCGGTGGATTGTTGCCGATAAAAAGTACGATCAACCCGAGAAGTCCGACGAGTCCCAGAAGACTCAAGATGATCCTTTTTTGAAACTGCTGGTTTCGCTGCATATAGGTCCATTTTTCAAAGTATTTATTCTCCTCTTCGTTTAACATTTATTTTTTCCTCATCGTTTATCTTTAGTTTTGTGACCGTAACTTGACGGTGTTTTCTTAGGTTCATTTTTTCCCATTTGCTCCCAACTGCGTTTGGCGTTCGCCATTCGACTTGTGATAGGGCTCATTTTCCGTTGCAGGTAATTGGACACGGGCCGGGCTCCGAAGACAGTGGCGCCTTTCGCATTACTGACTGTGGATTTTGCGGCAAGCTTGGACGCCCCAAGGGCCGCGTAAGCTGGAGCGGCTGCAAGTCCTGAAGCTACCGAGTTAAGTCCATCACCGAGCAAAGATTTGGTAGTCATGGGTACGAAAAGCAGCGACAGACCCACACACAAGTTGATTGCAATAAAGCTAAACGAAGTTGCCCAGTCTTCACCGACCTGATTGGACGTAATGAGTTTCAGCATCAAGACACCCAAGATGGCTGCAACGATTTTCCAAAGCACCACATTGATGAGACCCTTGTAGAGACTGGCAGTCACATAGGCGGACTTCTCGTTGACGTAAGCGAGGATCATCAATGGCGATGCGATGAAAAGAATTGTCCAGACGAAATGAATCAGGGCGTTGGCGGTGAAAACCCCGAGGTAGGCAATGAAGTAAGATAGAAGCCCCATGATGTAGACAATGGTGCTGCGAACTTGAAACCATCCACCTTTGGAATCACTAGAAAATTTCTGACCAATTTCTTGAAGCGTTGACCAAAGCGGTTTGATGCCGTCAATTTTTTCAGAAACACCGTCACCGAGCAGCGCGATGATATTGATCGTGTAATCAAAGGTCAGCAGCAAAAAGACAGAAATCAAAACTCGCTTTAAAACTTTGCTTGGGTTCGGACTGCCATCTGGTAGATTGAAAAATTCAGAAATGATGCTGATGATGAAAACAGGAATCAGCATTACCCAATATAAATCTAAAATGTGAGCACGAAGTTCTCTTGCAACCTCCGGCAAGAAATCGAACATCTAGAATTTTGGTAAACTCAAATCACCCGTGAAAGCTTTTGAAGTGATAGCAACCTCCTTCGAAAATCTTTGGAACTTCATGACATCTTGTTTTCCTCTCTGTTTTTGGCCGCAAGATCAGCACTTTGCATTTTTAGTAACTGGGCATTCATCCGTAAAATCTGATTCAGCGTTAGTAAAATTTGAGAACTCACCTGGGCTTGCATTCTCATCGCACCCTTGGGCGACATATCCCAAGACCGTGCTTCAAGCCTTGCTGAATTCATTTCTTGTTTTTCTGCATAGTCAGTGGCATTGCTAACCATCTTCAAACTTTCGGCGACAGCCATGTCGTTAATTTGCTGAAATGGTTGGTCGGGGCTTTTCGGAATAGCTCCGTAGATTTTTTCAATCTCCTGGAGTGACCGTTGAAAAGTGCGGAGCTGGCCTAAGATCTTTTCGTCTTTGATCGGAAGTGATTCCATCAACCGAATCGACGCTTCAAGACCACTATTGATCTCGCGCGCGTAAGCCTGCGCGTCTTTGGAATACTGGATCATCATTTGAAACTGCTGGTAGTGGCGGATACTTTGTTCAACGAGTTTGATCAGGTAAGTAACTGCTGCCCACCCTGATCCATCTGTGAATGCCCATGTGGGGGGTGATGCCAACGTGAGGCTGGCGAATAAAACTAAAACAATCTTCTTAATAGAGTCTCCTTTTAATTTTGAGAACTAACAGTTCATGTATATGACTTGGAATAAATCCGCTAAGATCTATTCAGGAAAAGGGGGCCTCAGTCAATGCAGTTAATCTCGCCTTGTAGGCGTATTGATTTGAAGAGAGCGGTCAACGACAGACTGCGCTTTGCCTATTTCCTGCCGAATTTGCGTGGCAAAGTCAGGCGATAAAACATCATTGAATTTGGTACGGCGGAGGCCCAATGCAAATTGTGACCAGTCGTCTGCTGCGGAACCAATCAAGCTAACTAGAGATCCACGGAGATGACGAAATTCCGATATTAATGCGAGGAGCTGCGACTCAGTTACCTCAATTCCTGGTAAACTAAGATTGACTTTATTGCCATTGTTGAGGCGGACAATGAACACTCGTTCATCGTCCAGCCTTAATAATTCAAATTTAACATGAGCAAGTTGCAATTCGAGCCCGTATTTTGTTTTTCGAATACTCTCTTTTGATTGGGCAGCTTCAATCCACGGTTCTTTGACATCATTGAAGAAATCTTTAAAGCGGTGGAGACCGGCCTCGATCGTATCGGCCTTACCACGTAATTCTCTTAGGTATGAATCTCCTTTTGACAGGTCGCTAGTAGTAAACATGTTTGAAAGAAGAAATTTCATGTCTTGCAGGTGCGTACTTAGCTCTTGGAATAACATCTGTTCTTTATATGGGAAATTCGCTCCGAACCTTGTAGGCACTCGGAGAGAGTCCACAACAAGACTCAAAATCATTCTGGTCGTTGAAATTGAGCTACGCATTTTTGAGTAAAGCCCAAAATGACGAAGTTCATGTAGAAAAGTCGTTGATGGCTGGGCCGTATCCAGGGTTCGTTGATCAATCAGTAAAATCTTCGATGACCGCAGATAAGCACCTTCGGCTTCATTTTGATTTAGCCAGCGCGGATCGAATACCACGGTTACACCCCTCTTTTTAAGGGCAGCCACAATAGCATCGAGTTTAGGATTCGGTGTTCCTACGATTTCTACGGCCCTGACATGTTCTTTCATCGAATCCTCAAACGAGACCACTCGATAACCCTTTGCTTCCAAAGACTTCCTGGCTGCCTCTCCGCTTGGAAAAGAGAATGGTGTTGGATATTCGACAACGTCAGGAGGGCGGGTGTGATATGGCGCAAAATTCGCGGAATAAAATATTTGTGAGCACTTCACCGCGACGGCCCCTAAAGCGCTCATTGGTGTCAAAAAAATCGACACGTTGATAGCTATGAATGAGATGAAGCTAAGCGTTCTGCGCATGAAAATCAGAAACTGCAAAAATGAATCCGGATCTCAACATCAACATAAGATCAGGTCGAGTATAGAGTATCTAGAGGCTCATGGCACCTAGCTTGCATTTTAATTGGCTGTAAACGGATTTAAAGCGAATTGGAGTCATTTATGAATATAAAACGAATTCTTCTATCTACAGTTTCTTTGTTATTTACTTTTAACATTGCTAACGCAGCTTCTAATGTTGTCGCCATTCTTGAGGGCGAAATTTCTGGCTTTGGTAATCGAGATAGGGTCACAACTCAATTGTTAGTAACACCTGACGCCGATGGCAAATTTAGATTCTCTCAGTGCACAACTATAAATAAAAATCAACCCTCGTGCGAGTGGCTTGTAAATGGCCGACCATTTTCAATTGACACAATTAAGGCCATATAAGTGTCGATTCCAAATGATATGGTCAGAGTGTTCACAGATGCATCAACATCGGCAGCAGAAGCACGGAATTTCTTGCGCACAGACGGTAGCGCCCTTGTACAAGCTATAGAGTTAGCATACAAAGGCACACCAACAAAACCAGTCCAAGCTTTCAGAATCTACAACAATCATGAGGTGTTCCCATACATCCTATGGCGAGCGCGCACTTTTTAAGTGAAACGTGTTGTGCTACCAAAAATTATTATTGATAAAGGTGAAGAGTTGGATGCGAATTATTAAACAAAATTATTATCACAAACATGGAGTATTTTTATGAAAAACATTCTTCTAACAAAACTTATTTTTTTGATATCCTTAGGTTCATTTGCAGCCTCTGCAGATATAACTCAAGAAAAACTGAGCGGCCACATCAATGCAGCCAGATTGCAAAGCAGTCTTTGCAAAGTAAGCTCAATGACATTTCGTGATAAGTTGTACGAAAATCCTGAGATTTTCAGTACAGATCCCGATCTTAAAAATCACAGCGCATGGATGCTGTCACCTTTAATAGACTCCGTTAAAAGCGAGGTTCGCAATAACGCCCACGTCCTCATTTTTGCAGGTAAAGGACTGGATGCGGCAAGCCCATTAAATTCTAATGTTCAAGATAGATACCTGTACCGAAAGCTTTATACTAACTTTGATTTTTTTAATTCTTTCGAGATTGAGGTCTATTCAAACGAAAGCGAAACAAAAGTTACGAGCATGACTGTTAAAACCTACCAAGTAAATGCTGTGAGCACTGGCGATACTTTGAATCCAAGTTTTTCAAATCTGTCACAGCAGCGTATGACAATTAACTATAACTGTAACTAGATTTACATCCCGCGGATGAGGCAACAGTAGCGTACTAAGTTGCTGGTGCTTCCTGATCCATTACGGCTGCTGAGTTTGCTAATTTAGGGACTACTTCTTGGAGTCTTCCTGTGATCCGCCACATTACTCGCGTTGTGCTGTCCGGGTTCTCTGGGCGCAAGTGAGCTTTATTCTGGATTCGCTGCGGACGATACGATCGAGGTTCCGCTGTCGCCACACACTTTTTAAACGATACCGCACTTTCTGCAGCCCAAAGATAGAACCTTAATTAAGCAGTAAAGACTCAATGCGAAGTATTAAACCGGTAATAAAAAATTTATTTTCGGCATAACTCGGTGATGCGGGATTAGAGTTCCATTTCGCCAATTCTGCTACAAGGTCCGTTTGATGTTTGTTTTGGTAACTTTTAACTAAACTAGATGCATTACTGGCTTCGTTTCGAAAAACAATTGATCTCAATTTTTCCTCAAGAATCAAAAGATCTGCATAAGCGTTTTGAACTACTAAGCCAAACTTAGATTTATTTTCGCCATAGTATTTCTCCAAGGAACTTAGACGAACAACGAACCAGTGATCGCTTAAGCGGGTTCCAAAGACTGGGTGAACATTCAGATACTGTGCGGCCATTTCATTTATCTCCATAATTCTGTAGGGCCTAGTTACTTCCGTTCCGTTTTTGGAGAGGACGACCCTTGGAGTTAAAAAAACAGCAGTATGAACTTCGTCATCGCCCAGTCGAAATACAATGACATCTCCAGGCTTTAAACTTTCATTGTCATTCAGTTTTCTCGCCAGCGGTGACTCAATCCAGAACTTGAACTCTATTGGTGACGTTTCATGAAGGAGAACGCAATTCGATTAAAGTAAAGTGAAAAATTCCAACAGTTCGGTCCGCTATTTGGAGAATAAAATTCGTTCAATGCATTAAATGTTTTTGGGATCAAACTTGTGACATCGCTTATAAACCCTCGACCGCCACCCACTTCCGAGAACGCATTAGGATTCACTGCTGGAGGGACTTCTGACAATAGACCCTCCATAATTGTCTTCGCTCGCGCAAGCTCGTTGGTGACCGCTTCAGCAGTAAGCGTCGTTTTAGCCAATAAGAAAGTCCTACCATTCTCAGAGAAGAATCCAAACTTATCGTGGATGTTCCAAAAGTTTTCCCGATGCTCGGCAGTCGAATATCCATCGCCTTTGGGAAGTTTTTTTGAATCAAAAGCTAAAGAAGATCTGGGAAAAACTGCTGCTTCCTTTTCGATATTTGCGGAAAATATTTTTGAGCATTGGTTGGCCTCAGCGTATGCAAAAATAAAATTCAGCTGCAAAAAAATTAAGAGAATAAATAAGTTCAATTTCACTGTTATCTCAAATGTTAATTTAGGTTCTACATTTATACTCCTGCCATAAGTGTTCCCACGCCCTAAAGGTCCTATTTCAATATCAGGCGCTAAAAGTGTCTAAAAATTCGACGCTGTTGCCTAAAACGGTGGCCTAGACCTTGAAAACACAAGAGGTATAAGCAATTCGGCCTATCCATAAGGAATTAAATGAAACGATTTGTCCATAGTTTGTTCAGACATCGGCCAAATTGCGGTAACGTAATCGCAGTATTCTTTTGGGCCATTTTTTTTACCACTGCTTTTATTTCTGAGTTGTCGTCCGCTCAAATACGTCAGCAGGATATAGCTAGAATTTCTCCAGAAATGCGTTTTCTGGCAAAAATGGAAAATCATTATAATCCCGTCGACAATGAAATACGCCCTGATGCACCGATTGAGTTGGAACATTTCGAAATCCCACTGCGTTTGGCCGAAAATCTTTTCACAGACGCCGGACCAAAGTTAATCACAGACGCCCTTCTTTTCACTAAAGCTAATGAGACTTGGATTCGTTGGATACCAAATCCCGATGACACTTTTTACAAAGATCAGTTGGTTCAGTTTCTAAAAGACAATCAGGTTGATGCTTCGTCAAAGCGCCGCTTCATTGGCTTTAGAACATCTTCTCGAAGTGTTCTTGTGTTTGATCCGGTCACAGGTGTCGAGTTTTCGACAAAAGCCTCAACCAATAATACCAGAGGAAATTGGAAAGATAAGCCGGAGACAAGTTCTGTAGCAAAGGTAGTTACACAGGTTTCAAATTACGTTTCTCGAATTATTCCTATGATGGAGTCAAAACATGTGGACCACATAGTTGTCGCTCCCGAGCCCGGAGGGTTTACAATAAAAGGCAATGGGATCGATCAAGGTATGCTCATTCGCACTTATCCGTTCAAAAAAGGAAAACGATTGATTCCCATTTTTTCGCTTTTTCATGAGGAGTTTGGAAAAAAATTTGCTGAAGCTAATGGATATACGGATCGCCTCAAGTTCGTTCGAGAAAAGCTCTTTCCTATCTGGATAAAATCGATTGTTCAGTTCTCTTTTACAACTGGTTTTATGAGCAACTCAGCCCATGGACAAAATTATTTGGTGGAAGTTGATGAGAGTCTACATCTAACAGGAAAGGTAATTCATCGAGATTTTGCGGATGCTCGTATCAATCCGGTTATTATATCCCGCAATGGTGGATCAAAAGAAATCATTGAGACGTACAAGAAGTTTTCTGAGAATAATTACGGCAATGAAGTTCTTGAGGGCGCCCGCGAAGAAGGCTGGATCGCAATGAAAATTCATTTTTCCCCTGTGCAGGGCAATATTGTCAATAGCTGGTTTCCTGATCAATTGATAAAACAGGATGGTGATCGCCTTGGGTATACGTTATTTTTGGAAATTCAAAATCAAATTAAGCGAGAGGTTGAACAAATTCTTGAAGGGCCTTTGAAACAGGATGGTCACTATGAAGTGGCTGTAGAAAAAGAAGTTGCATACAAAAATCAGGATGGGCGTTATGAATTACACTTCCCTTTTCGAATTAGTATCTGGCAGGGATCATTTGGAAAGACTTGGTCCGATCCTGATACTCGGACTCAATTTCAGAACTATCCCAGTTCAAAGGTTATCAAGTGTCGACAAATATTCGGCATAGAAGGAAATTAAAATGAAACTCAGCCTTTTCTACAAACAATCTATATTTTTTACCACACTTGCATTGTTCGTTTTTATTCGAGTTGATGCGGCTGTCCTGTGTTCAAAGCTTTTTCAAAGTAAGCCAACCACACTGGAAAAATGGTTTAGTGTATCAACCCTAGAGCCCTTAATTAGTAAGGGTCAGGCCATTGTGTATGAAAATGGTTACATTGAAATTCGAATCTCTGGAGATTTGCCGACAGCCACTATTTCCAAAACTTCCTTCGACGAAAAAGGCACAATTTCAATTCAAGACTTCAAGGTTAATTTAAGTGGTAAACTTTTTTTTAATGATCCTGCTGATCCTAATTTGGTGACAATCAAAGATGCAAAAGACGGGGTGCTTGTTATTTCCTCGGGAGATCCTGCTGCCGAACTCCATTACAGGCTTGAACAAGAAAATGGATCGTACGTACGTAAGAAAATTTATCAAAAAACTGAAGCAGGTATTGTTGAAATACAAGGAGAAAAAGCTATTTCATTTCGGATGCCGGGAGAGAGCGGCATTTCGGTTGAGTTACCTATTACCGGGAGAATAATTGATTTTAAGCAGGTCGACGATCGCCAGTTGATGGTTTTCACAAGTGATGGCTATGAATATACGACTAGAATTCTATTTGATAAAAATAATAAGTATACAGGATTTGATACTAGGCGGTCACAACATAAATTGGAGTTTGCCGACGAGGTTGAATTCTTGGTTCACCAGCGAATTATCGAAAAAGGGAACTTGCTCTAATTTAAAAATCTATGGGTAGTAGTTTGAGGGCCACTGTTTATTTAGATTTCATCCTTTATAATATAAGCTATAACAGCCTTGTACGTACGTATTTTGAAAAAATTATAGTCTATTTTACAATTTTGATGCAGTAATGCCCAGTTCATCCTATTGTTCCCCCAAAACTTATAAGGGAGGGCTACTATGGGTAAGCTTGTTTTTATTTTTCTATTTCTAGGAATTGATTTCGCTTTCGCTGGTTACTCTTGCAATACAAATACAGGTGAAACAGTAAATATATTCTCTTCTCACTTTCGTGGCGTTGGCGCATCAGTACAATCTAAAGAAGTGACCAATTATTACATAAAAAATCTAAATATTCAGGTTGATAAGCTCAGAAGCTTTCTTGATCCCGAAACTAAAAAATACGCCACAGAAAAGTCGAATAAGGGTTACTTGTTTGCGTTGGGTATTGATGAGTCGGAAATTGACAACATTTGGAGCCTAGACTTTGCTTTTAAATCTGGTTGGAATGCCACGGCTATTTTGACTGATACAAACGGTACTGAGTTCAACTTTGATTTGACCTGTAAACAGACTCCTGACCTTGAGTAAGTTCTAAAAGTTGCTGTTGAAAAGCTGCGGTTTTGCACAAGTATCTCTATCCCCTTAAGCCGACTGGCTTCGTGCAATTATCTTTAACAACTCAATTTTCGATAAGTTTGGATTTTTGGTTCTCATTTCCTCAATCATCGCCTTATCTTTACCGTCGCTTGTGCAGATCAAATACGCCAGACGATCTGGTCGCACTCGCAGTAAACTCCGCTTTTCATCCTGCATGTAGAATACTTCTGAATATTCGCCCTTCTTGATTTCAAGACTTTGAATCGCTTCAATCTCCACATCCTTGAGTCCCATAATTTTTTGAAAATCGGTCCAGTCGATTTTCTTTTGCCTTAGAACAAAGACGTGCGTCGTATTCGGTAGAACAGCCTCAGCAATTTGCGGGTCAGATAAGAAATCCCGATAGTTTTGGCTCAGACAATAAATTCCTGCCATAAATTTCCTCAAGAGACGATAACATTCGAGT
Source organism: Bdellovibrionales bacterium (assembly GCA_016713585.1). GTDB lineage: Bacteria > Bdellovibrionota > Bdellovibrionia > Bdellovibrionales > Bdellovibrionaceae > JADJOV01. Next base: position 13,179 of record JADJOV010000018.1, read on the forward strand.
GCGAACTCTTTACCACTTTCTGATGCCTGGAACACGCGCCATGCTTCATCAATCACCAATAAGTAAGGTGTTCGCAGATCCCGCGCAGCCTCGGAGCGAATGAAGTCGGTCAGCAGCAGCAAAAATACGTTTTGCAGCGATGGGTGCGAATTGAGTCCGCTGATCTCGACTGTCGTCAAATTCTTGGTGAGAGCAACATTGGATTCACCATCCAGCATTCGTCCATACGCGGTGGTGCCGGTCCAGCTATAAAGCGTTTGGGCATAGTTGCGCATTTCAATCGACGAATGTGTTTTTAACTTTTCCCGCAAATCTGACAGAACCGGCGTCCTAGGATGGCACCCATCATAGGTCTGATAAATGACCTCTTCCAAAAGAGCTTTTTCCCTTTTTGGAAGTGACGGCTTTTCATCCTCCTTCAGGATGGTTTCAAGCACGGCTAGGATCAGTTTGATTTTGGATGGCGGCGGTTTTAATTCGCCGGATTCAAGATCAAAAAGATTTAGACGAATACCTGACTCAAGGCTCAGGTTGATGAATTCACCGCCAAGGCTCTCAACCAGTTTTTGGGAGCTTGCGCCGTTATCAATCCATATAACTTTCGGCTCAGGCGTCTGCCCGATGAAACTCAAAATTAGATTCGCTACGGTAAAGGACTTGCCTGAGCCCGATCCGCCGAAGATAATTCCGTTCCAGTTGGGTAGCTCCGGCGCAAACGGGTCCACACTGACCAAAACTCCTTCACGGTTTGGAATCAAAGCCACCGGGTTTGAGTTTCCTTCCCACGTGGTAAACATCGGCATAAAATGGGCAGCGTTGGAGCTTTTCATCTTACGGCCCCGAAACAACTCGCAGTGCCCTGGGAGCGCCTTCATGTAACCTTCAAAGCTGGGCAGCGTCTCAACCACGGCTTCAGCGGAATTCATTTGGCGAAATGCCTTTAATACCTCATCAGATTTTTCATCTAACTCGTCATCGGTGGCCCCACGGACAACGACGCTGATGTCTGAATAGACAATCTTTTCCGAGCCCGAGATGATTTCTTCGATGAGGGTTTCGAGATCATGAAGCTGTGCTTCAGATTCAAGATCGCGGACATTTTTACTGCCAGCCGCCATCGAATGCGCGAGTCGCCGTTGGACAGAGAGCTTCTCTTGCTCTTTGCGTTGGTCGGGAACCTGGATCGTTTGGCTGATTTCAAATGGGAACGGCATTTTCAGCAGCGTATCTACCATCGAAGCAAAAGTTTCCTTTTCCGGCAGGGTCTTAAGCGAAATCACCCGCGAAAGTGATCCGCCAACCTTGATTCCCTTGGGATGGACCTCAAGATCAGTTAGGCAGAGCTGTTCCGCCAATGAATCGGCAAAGGGATCATGGGCCGGTCGCATCTCAGTTCTGCCGAGTGCATCGCCCCTGGACGGATTGAGATGCTCAAACAAAAGATCAAACCATTCTTGGCTTGCCAAAGATTTTGGTTCAAATCCCGCCGCGTGAAGGGATGACTGAACAAGGCCCACAACTTTTTCAAACTGATTCAAATTGTTGGAAAGCTCGGTCTCGTTGAATGGACGCCATTTTTCTTCTTTTTCAAAAATTTTGAGTCTCTTAACCTTCGTTTGCCCGCTGCGTACAAAGAGATAAATCTCCGGCCTAAAAAAATGTCCCTTCTCGGCGAGATCCCTTAGAAATGCGGCGCGAAACTCGGCAACGCTTTTAATGTCGTCTGGCGCATTAGCCGAGGCGAGCAAGTGGTCATCAACTTTCTTCAACACCTTTGGGGTCAACTTGTAGAGAACTTGAAGTTTAGTGCCGGACTCAAGTGAAATCAGCAGTTTTTCGAGCCGATCAACAACGAGATTAATTTCCTGTGTATCCATGCAAGAAATATCAACGCCTTGGATTTTAAATCCTGCTCCAAACGAGTGATCGGAAAACGCTAAAAAGTTTCCGACAAATTGCCAAATGGGGAGCTGTGATGCGAGGTCTTTATATTTTTGCAATGAGGTTCCTCCGTTTTTCTTCAAGTTTTTCGTTTTTAAGGCCCGCGCTATAGAGACCCGGTGACGACAGATAACGAAGTAAATGGAGGAGATAGTTTTCAGGTTTGTCGCGCTTCACGATGTAAAGAACGGCGGCCAGTATGACTGGAATAACGATGACAAATACTGGGGCGAATTTCAGACGCCCCAGCATTAAATTGTTGACCGCTGCAAGCATCATGATTGCCAACAGATCCATGATTTCAAAACCAAGAATCTTTAGCCGTGTATCGAGTTTTCGATGCACCCGTGATGTCTTGAGCCCTTCCACTATAGAGCAAGCCCTTTAAGCCACTCAATAATCATCGGAGCCAAGAAACCTACAGTCGAGGCGAGCAACACGCCAAAAATTTTCCCTTTGGCCTCACCATCTCCGCTGATCGCAAGGACCGCCGCGTAGAAAAGCCCAAAAATAGAAACAAGAGGTAAAATACGCGTAATAAGATTGGTATTGATGTTCTGCACTTTGCTTTCAAAGCCAGAGCCACCAAACTGCGCGAAACTAAGTTCTGGAACAAGTAGAAAAATAGCTGAGATTCCCAACATCAAAGCCGCAGTCATAAGACCAGCTTTGTTCTTCCGAATATAATTCGTAATCAATTTTTAACCTAAGATCAGAATATCTGAACATCCCCCGAGTTTAATGTGAATAGATCCATTTGTTGATTCATCCATGTAACCACTGCCGACCATTTCCTTAATCACCTTGCCATTTTCTTGCTTTACCTCCTCGACACGAAAGTGCGTCTGATTTTCTTCAAAGGACACGGCCCGCAAATAAACTTTTCCGCGACCCAAATTAAGTTTGAGTGTGTAATCCCCGTAAGTGCCGTTGTAGAAACCGATTCCTGCTGTAAAAAACTGTTTAATATCGAAGTCGTACCAACGAAGCCTTAGGGGTTTTGATTCAACAGTATCTCTATTTTGCAAAGTCGCTCCTTTTTAGGCCGAAGCCTTTTGAATTTCTGAACTTGCTGTTAACGTCTGCATATAGATTGAGTTAGGACCGAAAAAATCCCATTCGAGATAAAGAAGCCCGTCATTCGGCGCATCACAAAGTCGAGCAAGACCCACCTCTCTGAACAGGTGTTTGCCTGGTTCTGTCTTCATGGGCTCTTTGATGCAAATGGCGTAATCTTTGTCAGGCGTGGATGAAGGTTTTAAAAAGAATGTGTGGCTCTGTCCTGGTAGCAGATCAATATGCAAAACATGATTGCCACTTGTCTCGTAGAAAAGGCATTTGCCTACTCGGCGCTTGGGAACCACTTCCCCGATATTATTTTTTTCTCCTCGAAATACCGATAAAACTGTTGGTTTAACTTGTTCGTTCGTCATGCGGCAACCTCCCTGGATTGGCGTTTTTGTTCGTTCAATTTTTGGCTGAAAACTTTCGATAACAGTCGTAAGGTTATGTTGTGGATGAATTCGACTTCTTTTAGCCGAACACCTAAAACTTCAGCGATGTCTTCAAATTCAATATCCCTCCAGTAGTGCAGAAAAATAATGATCCTTGAATCCTGTGGCAGCTTTTCCAAAATCTGTGCGATGTATTCTCGGTCACAGTCATTTAACGAATTTTTCCAACTCCGCATCTCCAGAATATTCTCTGAAAGCACGTTTTAAAAATTCCTCATCGTCATACTCATCAAACGATGCTGACTTTGATATTCGCGCATTTTTTCTTCGTCTATTTTACAGACAAACATTTTTTGCCAAGCAGGAGTCGCCTTTATTTTCTCGATTTTATTTTTTGTCTTCTTAAGCACAATTTTGAATTTCATTTTTTTCCTTTCGTTGGGGTTCCTCATTTTGTTGCTGGGCTTTTTCAATTTCGGCGATGTCTTTCATCGCCTTAAGATAGGCCGCCTCCGGGCCTTCCCAGCTATCCTCGGCATAAAGGCAGTTAGAACAATGGGAGTAGGTCTTTAATTTTTCGAAGGACCTTTCTCCGCATCTTGGGCATCCACACATTCTCGACATTTTCTCCTCGTCTTTCTAAGAGGTGTTGTTGTTCAGTCCTCTCACCATTTAGAATTGCAAGAAAAGTGGGGTTTGTGCCAAATGCACAAGTGCTTGATTTGAAAATAGAAATTGGAAACACAAAAAACTGAGGCAATTTTTTAGTATCAATTCAGAGACTTCGAGTATCAGCGCTGATACTCGAAGTGCGCAGGCGTGATAATTTTGAGGAAATGATTTTTTCGAGTCTCAGGTCAGAGACTTGACGAAAATTCTGGGCTTAAACGTAAAAAATATCGCTTAGTGGTGGGTGCTGTACGTTAGATGGAGCGGGGACTTGTCGAGAAAGATTGATCAGCGAAATGTCAAAGATGATTCGCAAAAACATTACCCCTTGTATCCCGTAACTGGATCGGAGCCATGGGAACCCAGCGCCTTTCTCAAGTAAAGGGCGCCGGTTGCCACCTTTCTGGCAACGGCTGGATGTGTCGGCAGCAGTATGGCTGGCGACTTGCTGTGGCGGCCCACGTCGCGATCAAGATCAGTCGGTAAGCTGGAGACCGTTTCCACAAGGCCGTGTTCAGACAAGAAATGGAGTTTGGTTTGGCCGACAAATTTAAAAAAATAAGGAATGTCGCCACGGTCGAGTTGATCCAACTCCTCCGGCAAGTAATCGTTAGCCGATCCATTTCCCATCAAAAAATCTCGGTATTGCTTCGTATTTTTTATAATGACTCGGGCTGGGTGCTGGTTTTGGCATTCATGCTCAAGTACCGGCATGATGGTATCAAGGCTGTCCAAAATGGCCGTCGTTACATCAAAGTAGCCAGAAAAAAGTTTTTCGATCTGATAAGGGGACAGCTTTTTTAAATCACCACAAAGCAGGCTTACTGCCGATAGATCGAACGGAATTTCTCGAAATGGCAAAAGGATGGTCTCATTCGGCAAAATCAGATTCGTGAGGACAACTTCGGCGTCAATGACCTGAAAGTGCTTTTCTTTGACCACAAGGTTGTATTTGTGAAGATCCCGAATACCCAGCAAATAGCAATATCCGACGAGCACCCCAAAACTGTAAGAGTGTTCAATAGAAGTTGGAATCTTATCGCCCGAAACCTCTTCAGAAAATCCAAGCCAATCACTTTTAACTTCAACATTTAAGTTAAAAAGGTATTCAGAAAGGGGCCGATCCCCATTGGAACCGACAGAATTAAAAAATGATTTAATCGGACTACACTGGCCGAAAAACAAATGTTCCCAATAGACGGAGCGGGGCTTCTGGTACCACTGACCAGAAGCCCGCTCAATGCGTTCAACGCATTTTCCAAAGTTATGCCTATCGGCTTCGAACATTCTGCTCATTTTCTATTGAGAGCTAACGCCGCCGGTGAATGACTCAGATTCGGCTTCAAGTTCATCAAGATTGATCTCAACGATCTCTTGCATAGGACCTCCCTTATTGGTTGACCGCTTCAAGCGGTGTTTTTGTTTCCGTTTCAATTACTTTTATTGTTGTTCTTTGTAGGCCATTTTTATTTAACAGTTTTACCTTAGCGCCTCTAGCGCGAGCCAATACCTCTGGGGCGTCAGCCATACCCGAAATCAACATAGCCTCAAGTCTAAGACTATATTTTTCAATTAAATCGATGCCGTTCAAATCAGCCTTTAAGTCATAATCAAAAATGTAATACCGCTCGCCGAGTGAGCCCGATCCATTCGTCGAAATCCATTCTTCAAACTCATTCTTCGATTGTAGATGAACTAAAGAAATCTTTTCCACATACGGAGTTAGAAGGAGGTCCCATACTTTATGAACTAATTCATCGTCATCAACTAAAACAACTTTTTGTCCGGCTACGACCTCAATAGATTCATTTTCAATTCGAGGAACTGAGATCTTTATTTTTGTTCCTACGCCGATCTTTGATTCAATTTCAATTTTCCCGGTCATCGCTTCAAACGTAGTTTTGGCGTGAAACAATCCGAGCCCATTGCCTTTGGGCTTGAAGGTGACACCTTCCTGCATGAGTTGAGGAAGTATTTCCGGTGCGATACCTGTCCCCCAATCAGTTATCACAATTTCGACGGAGGCTTTTGTCGAATTGATCTGGATCTCGATAGGTCCTTTGGGAGCGGCATCAATGGCATTATCAATAAGATCAGAAATTGTTGTTTCAAAATCAACTCGTGGACCAAAGACAAGACCTTCAAATTCATCGTCCAAATTCAAAACTAATTGAGTCGCTGGAAAAAGACGCGCCTTTTGTTTAATCACCGATTTTACGAGCGTGTCAGGATTAAATTTTTCATCGGTTAAAGCCAGAAGTTGTCGGGCCTCTGATTTCTTGAGATCCAAAATTCCGGCAGAGACATTCACCATCTTTATGATACTGGCGCGAATCTCAGCTTCTACATTTTGTGGGATCGTCTGATTATTCTTTAACAATAAATCAAGTGATGCGATGGCGCCCTTTAAACTGTGCGCCACTTGTTCAGCCATTTTGACTCGACCCTTGGAGAAACTTTTATCTGACACTTTCTTCTCAAGCAGTCTCAATCTGGAAATGAATGTTTCAAATGATTTATCGAGGTTTGAAAGCTCCTCAATTTGTGATGGTGCTGTTTGGGATTCTAAGACCAAGGACTCTGGCAAGTGGTTTGAAATATCCTTGAGCCAAGCGATCCGATCCTCCAAAGGTTTAGAAATTTGCAAAAGTGATCTGCGCATTCTTTTGCGAAGTTGCCAGAAGCAAGTAAAATGAACGTACAGACAAAAGATGTTGTTAAAAACGAAAAGCACGAGACTTCGCAAGTCGACATCAACAACCAGCAGAACCTTGTTCCTGAAGGCAAATGCAGGGTCTTTTCTGACGAAAATGAAAAAGAGACCGAACTTTGCAGTTGTCCTGCGTGAGCAATCATCTTCTCGTCGATAAACACGGAAATTCTAAGATCAATTCCTTGCGACTCAATCCAACTTGAATAGACCTGGGCAATTTTTCGATCAATTTCGCTGACACTTTGTAGGTTGATTTCAGATTCGGTGAGTTTCGAAGTGTGCGATTCGATGAAGGTTGTGGCCTTTTCAACAGTTTCTTTCGCCGAGAAAATGCTAAAGACGATAATAGCCACCACGCTGATGCCGAGCCCGAGCAGTAGAATCTTTTTAAATTCAGATTCAATGGTGGCAACCAGTTTCATTGTGCTCTCATTTCAATGGTCTCAAGCTGCATCGTGTGAAAACCCATCGGATGAGAAGGAACTGATTTTACTTTTTTGCTCCATAGACCGGATCCCTGTGAACCAAAGAAAAGAGGGATATTTGTGAAGTGCTTTAAAATTTCGATTTGAATTTTCTTATAATCTTCATCTCGCTTTGCTTGATTAAATTCCAGCAACGATTCGGCGATGGCCTCATCTATTTTTGGGTCATTCACATGAAAATAATTCGCCGAATATTTCCCTTTGAAATAGGTCAGAACCGAGAACCCATCGGGATAGTCCACGCCCTTACGACCAATGACGGCCTCACTTTTTTTTGAGAACATCCTTTGGAGTTTGTCGGACTTACTCAGCGGGTTAAGTACCACTTCAATTTTAGGAGATGACCATAGCTTTTGAAGATGCTCTGCTGACTTTTTCTCGGCCTCACTGGAGGCCTCGAAATCTAATTTGAAGCTAACTTTGGGTCCCTTGTAGGCGCCTTGAGATTCTTTTTTTAGCGGGGCAACATCTTTTTCTGACAAGACGCCGGAAAAACCGATGGGGATCAAGCCAAACGCAGCTTTAAAGGATTTGTCAGCAATCAGTTCAACTATTTTATTGGCGTCAGTCAGGCTAAATAGATAGCGCCGGGCCTCCAAGGGGATATTGGCCGGATTAAGATCACAAAGGTTTCTGAAGTGATCTCTGACGGCACGGCACCCCAGCCTAACTTTTGAAGTTCAGCGGTTTTCATTGCAGAGACAGGTTCACGGTCAAGACTGTCGGTTTCACCACTGGCCGCCAATTTAAGTGAATCGTCGTTAGTCGTGAAAATCTTCACGCTTTTCGGCGGTGCTGAACTATCAAGTTCGTCAGCGCGCCATTTCTCAAGGTTAAAAATCCTGTTTTCGCTGATACTCACAACTTGAACGGACCACTGAACGCGCCAGAGGCGGAAAGATCTAATTCGGAATCAAAATTTTCAATCGGAAGTATTGCACAGTCCACAACGGCAATGTGTTTAAGAAACAATGCTGATGGCTGCGATAACTCGAATTCGATTTCTGTATCAGAAATAGGATTTATTCCTAGTTTCGAAATGTCTTTTGTTTTCTGAAACTCTGTCGCGCCCTTAATATAATCGATGTCAGCGGCAATACCGGCCTCGAGATAAAAGAGTCTCGCAAAACTCATTTGAACATTTTTGCTTGTGACCGGCTTTCCATTGGAGAATGTACGGTTTCGTAAATGAAACCTGTATTTTAGTTTATCTTCTGATTCCGTCCATTTTTTTGCAAAGTCAGCCACGATATTGCCTTGCGAATCAAATCTCAAGAGACCGCGATGAATTTGCGAAACGATCAACATAGAGAAGGCATCTTCCATTTTGTGCGGGTCGAGTTTGATTTTAACCTCTGGAACATGAATTTTTAAATCCATACTGACCTCTTTCTTTGACTCGCACCCTGCAAGAAACAAAAGGGCGATTACGATCTTAAAAACTTGCTCGTTCATTTAAGCCCCCCACCTTTATTTGTTTTCTTACAAATAAAAATCCAGCAACCAAAAACACAACTGCGCATCGAATAATTGCCTCGACCCACAAGGGGACGGTAGCCGCCCACGATCCCACCAATATTTCACCGACGGATAGAATCAAAATCATGAGTGTCATTCTGGCGCTCGTTACGCCGCCAATGTGACTTGTCGGCGTGTCGGTTTGAATATGGCTAGAAATACGGTGGAGCACCATCCAGTAGGCAAGATCCTTCAGTAAAAACAACCCAACTGCCAACCAACTGGCATGGCCGTAGAAACCAATCATCAAATATGCAACGCCCAGGAGAGTCCAAAACGGAGAGCTTGGAATTTTAAGTGACCAACGCTTCTCAAGAAAACCGGCACTCCATACTGCCACCCCGTAGCCAGCAGAAAAGAGTGCGGCCCATGTTTGGTCGGCTCCTGCGACGCGCGCCTGAAATGCGACAGTCCCCATCATTGAAACAGCCAAAAGCAAATCAAGTTTAGCAGCCATTGGATTAAATTTAAAATAGTCAGAAAACTTTTGATGCCAAGAAATGATCTCAGCTTTTGACCTCTCGGGCTTTTGGTTCTCGACCGGAAGAAGGAAAATAATGAGTCCATTTAAAATAAATGTGACAGCATCAAAAATGATTGCTGATTCAAAATTTAGATATTTAATAAATACAATTGCAGTTAGTCCTGAAAACAGCGTGGCCCCTTGGGTGGCTTTATTGAACCAAATCGCATGTTTTGAGTTTGAGGCGTAAGTGTCATCAGCGATGAGCTTCGTGATTTTCACTCGACTGCCAGCCTGAAAGCGGCAATTGTTGCCCGAAAGATACTGACAGATGCGAAGGCCAAGTAATTTGTCTCAGCCCCAACCCATAGCATAAGCAGCAACAAGATAAAACCGCTGCTATTATCTCAACAACGATAACGGTAGGTCTGGGTGGAAGTTGATCAGTGAAGTGACCCCAGAGGCCAACCACCGCGGCAGGAATCAACCGTTGCAGACCTAATATAAGAGTGGCTTGGCCTAGACTGAAACCAGATTTCAACATGAAGGCGATCATGCACAGATTGAAAGTCAGACTTCCGACTGAGGAGATTAAAGTTCCAAAATAAAATGCAGGCGCTACCCATTTTTTATTCATCATGGGTGCTGCTCGCTTTCTTCATCAAACGCCAGTTCTTTTTTTCTTCTGTAGTAGTGCGCTCTTGATTGGCCGAGAAGGTCGATCAATTTTTTATTGTCGCCGTTTACAAGTCGTAGACACCGTTTTAGAAAAACGCGCTCCATCCAATTCAATGAGCTGTCAAAACTTGTAGCTGATACCTCAGACACCGTGGATGGAAGTAACCCATTTGGAATATTCGGATAATTTTCTTTAAGTTCTGCATCGGCGATTTGAATGTCTTCGATTTCAATAATGAATCGCTTGCCGGACTCTGCATTTAAGAGTGCGCGCTCAATTACGTTTTGAAGTTCGCGTATGTTTCCAGGCCATAGATGATTCTCGAGGGCTTTTCTTGCTTCCGGTGAGAAGGCAACCTTCAGATGAAGTTTGTCAGCAAATCGTTTTGCTAAAATCAGAATATCTTCCTTGCGTTCGCGCAACGAAGGCGTGTGAAGCCTTAAAGTGTTCAAACGAAAATACAGATCCTCTCTGAAGGTCTTTGCTTTAACCATTTCCTCAAGGTTTCTGTTTGTCGCCGCAATGATTCTGACATCAACCGGAATAGGTTTTGTTTCACCCACAGGGGTAATGATCTTTTCCTGAAGTACCCTGAGTAATTTCACCTGCATATTGAGCGGAAGCTCGCCGATTTCATCAAGAAAAATGTCGCCACCGTCAGCCAATAAAAAAAGACCTGCCTTATCGATCATGGCGCCGGTGAAGGAACCCTTCTTGTGACCAAAGAGTTCACTTTCAAATAAGTTTTCAGGAATTGCTCCGCAGTTCACGGCGATAAATGGCCGGGCCGGATTTTTCTCCTGAAGGTTAAGATTTCTTGCGACTAGTTCTTTTCCGGTTCCATTTTCTCCCGTGATAAGAACAGTCGATTGCGAGTTTTTGAATTTTAAAAACTCCGACCGAAGCTTTGTTATGCTTGTCGAGATCCCAACGATTTCAAATCGAGCCGAGTCGGAAGCGACCTTTCTTGATAAGACAGCATTATCCTTTATGAGACTTTTTATTTTTAAAGCCTGGGATATTCTAAAGGACAAATTAACAGTGAAGTCCTCTGTTCCTTTGACGACGTAATCAACCGCACCGGCTTGGATGGTATTGACAACGGTTTCAGTTTTTGTTTCCCCGGTGAGCATGATGACAGGAGTAGTGTGATTTCGCTGACGGAGGGTTTTTAGGAACTCTAAACCCGACATCTCAGGCATATTTATGTCGAGTAGTATAAGATCGAGCTGACGGGTCATAACGATTTTCATCGCCTGCGGAATCGACGTGGCTGTTTCCACCACGTACTCGGCGCTCAAACTTTCTTTGAGCTGCCTTAAAAAGCTCGCGTCGTCGTCAAAAGCGAGAATTGTGGTTTGAATTTGAGCCCCCATCAGCCCTCCATTCACCATTTTATAGAGCGAGATATATGCCAAGTTGTTTAAATATTGGGTAATGACTGGAAATCACTTAGAAATCCATGAAAGGACGATGATATTTTTATTTTGCATTTTAATGGGAAAGTCTCAGGCCAGAGACTTCTCATGAATTATTTTCTAAAACCGACCAACTATTGTAAAGAGACTGGTTTAAATTCGCACCACTGCTGGTCTTAAAATTGGAATTTTGTCGCTCGGAAAGGCTGAGGGCTATGGACGACTTTGATGTTTCATTCAGAGCGCATGGCGGCCATGTATTTTGTCCGCCATAGAAGGAAGCGTTGACAACACGTTTATTTAAGAATGTTGCTCCACTCAGATATGGGACCAATAAAGCACATGCCGTATCCGAGTTCCGCTTGTGAGGCATCCCTTCTCATTGAATATGGGATAGACCAATACCTCGTCTTTGATCTTCGCAACCGAAAGAGATTTTACATATATACCGATTGCATTGAGCGCCGGAAAATCTGCGGCAACACAGCTTTGGCGAGCCTTTCCGGCTTTTAATGATTTTAGAATCTGAGCCATCACAAGATAAACATCTTGACGGTTTGTAATTTGAATTTCACTCGCAGGATTTCGTTCAACAGCAATAGAGGAGGTGTTTTGATGAAACGAGGACGAGGCGCAGCCCGCAATGCCAAACATGAGAATGCTAAAAGCGGCCATAAAATAAAAATTCATATTGAGCCCTCCATTTTCTATATCGGTGCGTAAATCACTCGACTCCACCGACCTTTGTACAGAAGAAGCAGATCCTTTTGCTGGTTAGGCATAAAATGGGTGCTTTCCTTAAATTCTCTTTTCAGAATTATATTTACAAGCACTTCCGGGCATAAGCCTAGGCGTAAAGGACAACCTTCGGTCAAGAGCTAAGAACATTAGGTTTTGTTTGAGATTAAATTGGCCTGAATAGGCCTAAGATAAAGCAGTAGGGGACCTGCTGCCCATCCTGCAATTTGAAATCAATTCGGTGCTGTCAGTTGACGTGAAAAGTGCGAAAGTGATGGTATTGGTCTTTTTAAGATCTCAATCGTGTGCTTTCGAACTTCTGCATGAATGGCTCGAAGACCGAGTGTTCCACCAAAGCTAATTGCCCCGGTAAGTAGAACAGCTTCGATCAGCCTAAGTGATGCATCTACAATTTTCTCCACAAAAGAACCTCCGTAAAAAGTTAGATCGAGAGATGGCCAGAGAGGTTTCGCATGGTGGTGTCTTGCGGGGGCCGGATTCGCTTCTTTTTTTCTTCCAATTTGCAGGGAGCAAATCAGGTAGCAAAAGTAGCAACTCACACAGAAATGGTGCGACTTTTACCGAAATAATCGCATTCGGAGCGTTTGGCCTCATTTGTGCTTTTTCAATTACTAGAACTGTTCGTGATTTTTGTTTTTTGAATTTTTCGGTCGATTTGATTTA
>JADJOV010000019.1 GCA_016713585.1 Bdellovibrionales bacterium
CCAAGATATCGGTCGAGGTCGAGTTGGACTGTATGATTATTTGAAAATCTAGACCCCGGACTAGTCGAGGTCGTTAGCCCATTGGTGGAAGTTTGGCGGCAGCGCGCTTTAGAGGATGGGCCCAGGCGATATGATTTTTTCCTCACGTCGTGAGGCGAGATGACCCATCACGAGGTAGATTTCACTATAGACCCTTGCCAGGTCAACGTAGAGGCAATTCTGCGGCTGGCAGGCGATTTGCAAATTCAAAAAGCCACGATGTTGAAAGACTTCATCTTAACATGTAACAAGGAGGAAACGTGAAATCAAAAGGCGAAGATACAAACAAAAGTGGTGATCATTCTTCTAAGAGGAAAACACAGGCTCCCAAGCATTCAGAGCCAAAGCATTTCCGATGACAAGCAAAACCAATCTGATGATAAGAACAATGAAACCATTGCTTCAGAGGTATCCAGAAGAGCAAGTCAATGACCCAGATGAGTTTCCAGAAATAAATAACAAAAGATATAACGACAAGTCTGACAGAGTTTAGAGTTGTGAGCAGTTACTTAAAAGTTGGAAGGGTCATTGAGAAAGTAGGCGGTCCTTGGTCGAAGACGGGGCTGATTTTTCAAAGGTCGAAATAATATACTAACAACCCATATCAAAGGAGATTTTATGAAAAGCAAAAATGAAGTCGTGTTAGGAATTTATAAGTCCCGTCAGGAGGTAGAAAAGGCCATCGATACCCTAAAGGACGAGAATTTTTCGGCTTCAGACATTTCTGTTCTTGTGCCAGACCTTGCGGGGTCTCAAGACTTCGCCCATACAAAAGAAACCAACGCCCCTGAAGGTGCTGCAACCGGTGCAGGGACAGGAGCCCTCATTGGCCTTGGAATTCCAGAGTATGAAGCCAAACGATATGAAGGGTTCGTCAAAAATGGTGGAATTCTATTGTCAGTTCATGCTGATTCCTCTGAAGAGGTGGCAAAGGCAAAAAAATGCCTTGAAGTGAGTGGCGCTGAAGATATTTCGTCAACTGGCGAAACGAAAAGTGAATGGAAATCTTCGCCCTATCAAGCCAAAGATTCAATGAACTCGCCAAGACCGATGGGTGTTTCAGAATAATTTGGAGTCGACATGAGCGTTGCCGGTCCTTCCCGCCCAGAGTCTCATTTAAACGATATAACTTAAAGGTAAAAACCATGGAATCACAAAAACTATATACCCTCCCTGAGCTCGACTATAGGTACGACGCGCTGGTTCCCTTTATTTCGGAAGATCTTCTACGGGTGCACCACACCAAACATCACACAGCCTACGTTGAGGGTGCCAACGCGATACTGAGAAAGATGGACGAGGCCAAGATCAAACTGACGGATTTTGACGCAAAGGCGACCTTTAAGGACCTGTCATTTCAAGTTGGAGGGCACCTGTTGCATTCACTCTTCTGGAAAAATCTCGCACCCGCTGGAAAGGGCGGGGGGGATCTCCCGACTGGAAACGTCGCGAAAATCATCCAAGAAGAGTATGGTTCCGTTGAGCGCTTTAAAAAATCTTCTCACAGACCGCAATGAGTGCAGAGGGTTCAGGTTGGGCTGCTCTCACGTTTTGTCAAAGGACGCAAAGACCAATGATAATGCAAGTCGAGAAGCACAATGTAAATATCTATCCGACGTTCAAGATCCTCATGGTTTTGGATGTGTGGGAACATGCCTATTATCTCGACTACAAGAATGAAAGAGGTAGATTTCTTGAGGCCTTCTGGAATGTGGTAAACTGGAGTGAAGTGGACAAACGACTCGAGGGTCTGTCGGAGGCGAAGGCTGGCCCGTCACAAATTTAGTTAGAAAAGGTTCATTTTTGTTGCAGATTCCTTGATGGTCATCCTGTGGAAAGGAAAATCAAAATATCAAGGGGATATATTTGAACAGACGACCAAGCTCCACAGGCCGCAATTTCCGTGGGCTATCGAGCGTCCAAGCAAAGAAAATCAGATGATAGAATTAACATCCGGCTGTGTAACGAAATTTGTTGTGCGATGAACACATCGGCCTCAAATTGAAGGGCTCATTTCCGCCACCTGCAAATCGAGGTTGCACGTGGTCAACTTCAAGAAACAGTTTTGACCCGCAAATCTTCCCAGTCCTTGAATCCTTAAATTGACACCCAAGATTCGGACTCAAAATGATTCTTTTGACCGACGATGGAATCGGTTTCCCAGAGATATTCTGAGTGCCTTTGACTTCCGCCGCGGAATTTGACTCCGCGCTGGGGACGTGACTTGTGCTTTTTGACGGAAGTATTGACTCCGGTTCGCTGTTTGACATAGCGCTGAGCAAGACTCGTAATCACCTCAGCAAATGTGGCCCCGGGCAGGGCGTGGGATAAAAGCTCCTTCGCTCGATCTAGAGTTTCCATTTGCTCTTTGCTTTAAGGTCAGTTCAATTCTGACAGATTCATCTTTCTGAATCTTTTGCTTGAACTGAGTCTGCGGTGATAGGTTAAATTCCTTGGCCAAGATCAACTCACTCTCTGGCCCGGTTTTATTCTCGAGCCTTTCAAGAAGGTCCCTCTTTTCACTCGGCAAAAGCTGAGTCTTGTTTTCTTTCTTTGCAAGTCTGAGGACCTGCTGAACCTGAGACACTTGGGTTAACTTCAAGGTCCCATTTTTCGATCTTGTTTCAAGCTCTGGAACTTGCTGCATCATTCGCGCCGCATCGATTCGGCGCTGGGCACTGGCCGGAGTATAGCCGATCTCTCCTGACCAAGTAGTCAAACAAACTGGAGCAGGCCATAGGAAGGTAGAGCTTTCGCAAATCGATCTCGATAATAATTTGCAATATTTGATGGGTCAGTTTGCGCTCTTCTGCCACTCGGTTTTTAAGTTCGCAATGGAGTTCTTCGTTTTTAAGCTTGGACAAATTTTCACAGGCAGATTGAAGTGCTTGAGGCTCCGAAGCCTCTTCGGAGGAGTTAAATTTTTGAGTCATGGTTGATTCCTTTCTTGTGCTTGAAATTTCAGAAGGAGCATAACATGGGTTTTTGGAGCGCGTTTTTTAGGTTTTTGCAAATTGAGATAGTCTTTGGACGAGACGAATAGATTGCCTACAAATTGCTAAAACGGCCCCCAGTGTGGCGATCAACGATAGGAGCCGGGACCATCGCATTTTCATTTTTTTAGTAAGTCAGGGGCCGTCTGGTGAAAGAAAAAAAGTCGTCAATGGCAAAATGCATGACAAAGAGCATGATAAGCAAAATACTAATATAACATCGTATTCATTCCCATCCGTTGTTTCTCTTGGCGAGAAGGCAGAACGGCTTCAAATGACATTCGTCTTGACAAGATTTGAAAGCCATCGTCTGTTCAGGAATATCATAGTATCAAGGAGATTTTTTTGACCAGACGACCAGGCGCTAAACCCCGCAGTTCCCGTGGAGAATCGCCAGGTCAGGCGCCCAGTTTAAACCCATTCATAAACCCAGTCCGATCCCCAGTCAGGTCAGGACGACAGTTCAACGTTCAGTTCGAGTTCCAAAGAAGCATCAGCCATTGGGTTTTGAGATCTTGTATGAAGATTCTGATTTAATTATCGGCAATAAAGCTCCTGGATATTTGACGGTGGCGGCGCTCTGGGAACGAGAGAATACCATTCATCATATTTTGAATTCCTACGTTCGAAAGGGGAGCTCGCATTCAAAGAAGTGCGTGTTTGTGGTTCATCGACTTGATCAGGCGACCTCTGGAGTCTTAATTTTTGCGAAGACCCCAGAGGCTCAACAGTTTTTAAAAGAAGATTGGAAATCAACTGAAAAAATTTATTTTGCAATAGTTCACGGAAAGCTTGAAAAGAAGCGTGGGCTGATCTCAAGCTACCTGAGTGAGGATGAGGACTATATGGTTCACTCTTCTGCCGACAGTGAGAGAGGAAAGCTGGCTGAAACTGAGTATGAGGTGGTCAAAGAATCATCGCTGTATAGTCTGGTGAAGATTCATTTACTCACTGGCAAGAAGAATCAGATTCGGGTGCATCTGGCCGGCGAGGGGCATCCGATTGTTGGTGATACAAAATACGGTGCTGGCAAGAAGGATGATCTTAAGAACGCGAAGTCAATCAGAGCAAAGTCAATGGGATCGAAACTAGTAACATCGAAGCCGCTGATGCTTCATTCCTACTCGGTGACTCTGACCCACCCCTTTACTCGAAAGCGTCTGCGAGTTCAGGCTGAGGTGCCTGCCTATTTCAACCAGTTGGTTAGTTATCAATACTAAAATTTTCGTTACTAAAAAAAGATCGTTTATAGAAAGATCATGCGCAAAAATTGCTAATCTTCCGCAAAGTCTTTAACGACAATTCCAAATTTGCGTATTTTTCTGAGCAAGGTATTTTTCGGGATATTAGCCTGGGCGACGGTTTGATTGATACGACCCTTATTTGCTTTCAACGCATTTATAATAAACTCTTTTTCCATTCCTTCTTTGAAGGCGTCGAAATCAAGAGGTCCTGAATATCCAAATATCGACTTATCATTTGTTGGCGAAAACTCCGAAACAGATGAAAAGCTAGAAGATCTTTCCCCGTTATTCTTTGGTCTTTGTTCGCGAAGACTTTCAGGAAGGCTTGCTGCTTGAATCATGTTTGTTGTTTCGACGACAAAGGCTCTTTCGATCGCATTTTCGAGTTCACGAATATTTCCAGGCCAACGGTATGTTTGAAGTAATTCCATGGCCTCGGGGCTTACGCCCAGCATTGGATTTTGATGTTGTTTAGTAAATTTCTTAACAAAGTGTTGAACCAAGGCCGGAATATCCTCCTTACGTTCGCGCAGAGGTGGAAGAAATATTGGCATAACGTTCAACCGATAGAAGAGGTCTTCTCGAAAAAGACCATCTTCCATCATTTTTTCCAAATTTCGATTGGTGGCGGCAATAATTCTCGTATTCGACTTAACTTCTCGATGGCTACCCACGGGGGTGAATTTTTTCTCCTGCAAGACTCTCAAAAGTTTCACTTGCATTTCTGGCTTGAGCTCGCCGACCTCATCTAAAAAGAGAGTTCCATTGTTAGCGACTTGAAATTTGCCTATCTTTCGCTCGCTGGCCCCAGTGAATGCACCCTTTTCATGGCCGAAAAGCTCGCTTTCCATCAAATTTTCTGGAATTGCACCGCAGTTAATTGCCACAAAGCTGCCTGATTTTCGGGGTGAATTGAAGTGGATAGCCTTTGCGACGAGTTCCTTTCCTGTTCCATTATCACCGCGAATCAAGACAGTGGTATCCACCTTGCAAAGTCGGTAAATCAAATGAAAGACCTCTTTCATTTTTTGGGTTTGTCCAACAAATTCGCTTTCGATATCGTCATCAAAAATGGGATTTGAAAGAGCTAAACGAGCCACAAGGTCGCGAGCCTCGAGGGCCTTTCGTACAATTTTGGTCAAAAGCTCTGGCTTGACTGGCTTTTCAACATAATCATAGGCTCCATCTTTGATCGCAATCACAGCGTCATTAAGATTGCTGTGGGCCGTCATGATGACGACAAAAACTCGTGGGTCATGTTCCTTAATTTCCTTCAGAGCTTGAAGGCCATTGATTTCTGGCATGCGAACGTCCATCAGAACAAAATCCCAAGAACGGGTTTTGACTTGTTCGATGGCAGCCCGGCCATTGTCCGCTTCCTGAATTTCAAACTCAACTTCGGGGACTGAGGACCTTAGAATCGAAATGACATTGCGGCGAAGTTCGACCTCGTCATCAACGATGAGGACGCTCAATTGAGGGGTTGAGTTCATAGGACTCCCTTTTTGGGTAGATGTCTTTCTGCACACCTTTTACTTCTCTCAGGCTTTTGATTGCAAGACTTTCTTGAAAAGCAGGGATTCATAGCGCAATGAGAATGGCGCGCATGGTAGGAATCAGGGGAAACTATGTATGAAGTTCAAACGGAAGGGTAAAGGAAACGATAGTCCCATGTTTTGGGTGGTCAGGCCCTCGCTGGCTGGTGAGGCTCACTCGGCCTCCATGGAGTTCAATAAAGTACTTGGCTAAATAGAGTCCCAGTCCAGAGCCCTTGGATTTCATATTTTGGTCTGAGCCTCTGACAAATTTGCCCCAGATCTTTGGAATTTCTTCAGGGGCGATGCCCTCGCCATGATCTTCAACCGACACTTTGACTCCCTGGTCAATTTCTTGGGAAATGATAGTTATTTTTTGACCGGGGGGGGAATAGTTAATGGCATTCTCAATGAGGTTAATCAAAACTTCTTTAATCAAAATGATATCAAATTCCAGAGAAAAAAGTGGTTCAAGGTTTTTGATTATTTCAATGTTTTTATTCTGGGCCAGCGGGTCAACTTGAAGAAGGGCTTGTTCAATAATTTCATTGAGATCAGCAGTCTCCTTATTGACTTTGAAATCCCTGGATTCAACACGCAACAAATTGAGAATGGATTGAATATACCGGTTAAGCTCTTCACTATAGTTGTCGAGGTTAGCCAAGTCTAACTGAATTCTTGCATTTTCCGCATCCCGCTTGAGTCGATCCACAATTGCTTGAATTTTCGCGATCGGAGTTTTCAGATCATGACTAATGAGGCTCACAAAGTTATTTTTAAGTTGTTCCAGTTCAAAAAGGTTTTTTTGCTCCTGCTGCAGCCGAAAATTGGTTCTTTCAATTTTAGAGGCTTGGTAGCCGACAAAAATAAACCAGACAGTTCCCAAAATCGTAATTGGTGTATAAATTGGGACCCATAAAAAGAACGAATCAAAAACCCAAGTCGAGAGGGCGGAAACCAAAAGAGCCAAGCCGAGGTAGAAAACCAAAACAACACTCTGCGGGTAGTTCATGATGATGAAGACAGCTAGAATTGTGAATCCAAGAAGAAACAAAGCATACCCGAAAGGCGGCCATTTTTTTATCCAGCGATTTCCCGAGAGGTTGTCCACCACATGGCCAAGAATTTCTGCTCGATTCATGGCCCCCAAGGGGGTTGTCAGCTGTCCGCCAGAATTGGTGTCCGCACCAATCAAATTTCTTCCCAGCTAGTTTTTCCGCTAAATGAGGAAGCTTACTATTCTGCTGAGTGACTCTTCGAACCACCCCGTCATCATCTCGCTTCAGTTCATGGGAACCAACATTCGTGGCGGTGTCATTCGAAAAGAGTGGCAGAAGTGGTCGATCCAGAGAATTGACAGTTGAGGACCAGAAAATAAGTGGATCAAGGAAAAACTTCTTATCGTCTTCAGTGAGGACGACCGAACCAATATTCTCACCAAAATAAAGGGTGACACCTATAGCCCGAGGCTTTTGCTTAAGAATCTTGGCCAGCAGAGACCTCCAGAGTTTTTGCTCCCAATAAAATCCATCGGTGATATCTGTCACCTCTCCAAGGGTCATCAGCGTGCGAGTTTTTGAGTCGAAAACAAACTTAAGGTCACTGGGTTTTAGAATCACGACTGCGATATCTGAATTTTTGGGTAGATCTCCCCGCACCTGAAGTCTTTGATCATGTCCGGAAATTTCATCATTGCTAAGGACAAAGAGCCCAATGAGCCAACAGAGCAAAAGACGGAGCCCGATGCCGCGACGGCGTTTGAACCAAAAAAAGAAATGAAACAGAAAGTTTCTCACGCATCGCACCATACCGTTTTTCACTGAAAAATCAATGAAATATAGAGCAAAATATGAAGTGATAATGGTGAACGCTCCCTTTAGACTCACACATTCTGTGAGTTGTGTTTGACTGGTTAAAGTCGTCCACTTGTGAAGTCGGCAGGTTGAAGTTAAATTGAACTAATATGGATGTTATATGGATTTCAGAAATGCTTGAATTCAGATCAACCCTCAAACTGCCAGCAGTAGCTCCAAAGTGGGCGTTGGCATTGGGTAATTTTGACGGGGTTCATTTAGGGCATCAGGCTCTTTTAGAGGGCCTGGCAAAGGCCGGAGCTAAATGGGCCTGTCCCCAAGCTGTAGTCACCTTTGAGCCTCATCCCAGGGAATTTTTTCAAACCCAGGCGACACCCAAAACTTCCTGGCCACGGATCTGGGGGTCCTGGGATCTTCATCAGTTTCTGCGAGCCAAGAGTGTCAAAGCCTTGGTTGAGCAGACCTTTGATTTGGCCTTATCGCAAATGTCCGCAGAAGAATTTTTAAGGATATACGTTCAACCCATGGCACCCAAAGCCCTGGTGGTGGGACATGATTTTGCTTTTGGAAGTGGGCGGCGTGGTGGACTCGCGCTTCTGGCAGAGTTTGGGAGAAAGAATGAGTGCGAAATCGTCGTGATTGATCCGGTCATGTTCGGCGATGAGCGAGTTTCTACGACTCAAATCAAAAAATATCTTGGTGAGCCTGATCTTGAGAGTGCAAGGGGGACTGTACAGCACGGCAAGCGCGAGGTCGAACAATTGGTGTGCCAACTGCAAACGTCGGTTTAGATTTTTGGCCGGCGCTGTGTCGTGGGGTGTACGCCGTCAGGGTTGATTTGTTAGCTCAGTCAATTTCGAAAAAGGGGGTTGCAAATTTGGGACTAAACCCGACTGTGAGTCAAAATTCCAATGAGATTAAATTGGAGGTGCATATTTTTGATTTTTCAGGAGATCTTTATGGTCAGGATATCAAAGTGGAGTTTGCCAAATTTTTGCGCCCTGAGATGAAATTTGATCAGCTGAACCAACTTAAGTTTCAAATCTTGGAGGACTGTCGATTGGCTCGAGAGTTTTTGAAGTGAAGCGTCGCCAAGTTGTTCGAATTCAAGGGAGCACGGTCGTCGGTGAGTCCCCGAGTATTGCAGAGATGTCATGGAGTTTTTTAGCCGGGTATTCTCTCAATGAAAACTTGGGGATTGATTTTGTACAAGAACCTGTCCGAGATTTTCAGAGAGTCAAGGCCGGTCTGGAAATTCTGGCAGTTCGTATTCCACTGGAAGATTCGCCCCAACTTCTTGCGAGTATTCCAAGCCGCCCCGCTGATGTTAATCAGATCAAGGCCTTTGATCACTGGATTTACGAAGGAACTCAGTTTTGGCCGAGACTTCTATGGGCAAAAGCAATCAGATCCTTAATTGTTTCGAAGGTCAATTCTCTCGATATTCGTCAAGCTTGTATTATTGTGGGAGAAGGGGCTTGGGTCACCCTATCGGCTTGGGTTGCTGCCGATCTTGGATACTCCCGAATTTTTGTGGTGAACGAAAATCCCCTCGGACTTGACAAGCAAGTCGGGCTTTTAAAATCTGTTCTCGTGGGTTTAGAGATCCAGGGAATTCCTGCGGATCAACTGACTCTACAAATAATAAAGTGTAGTTTACTATTAAACAGTCTTGATTTGAGCAACAAACCTGAGCTTTTGGGAGATATTGGGTATTTCAATTTTATGTCAGCCCTCGGACTGGTGGTGGATTTGCCTTCCTTTATTTGTAATCATGATCTCTTGAGCGAGGCAGATAGTGCTGGATTGTTGATATTAGATTCCCTGGATTTACAGGCCCATCTTGACTTTGATTTTTTGCGAATGATCAAAGCTCCGGGTGTCACGGAGCCTCAACGATCCCAATTTGTCGACGAATGGCGAAGCAAGAATTAATGTTTCACCAGGCTTAATGGTCTACCAGACTTTCAGTCGCTCCTGGTCTGGAAGGCTCATCGGAGAGTTTGCAGGGCATTGGTAAGCCTCAGCGAAGCCTTTCTGGTGCTTGACCTGTTCGTTGATTCGAGCCCAGCCCAGGGCATGGGGATCACTTTTCAAACTCAATTCAATTTGTTTTGGGAGACTGACGTCGCACCAGACCCTGGCCCAACTGAGAAAAAGTGCCTTCTTGTCCTCAAGAGTCCCATCATTATTTGGAAAGGCAGCACGATAAGCGAAGGTCAAGCCGACCAGATCTGCAATGTTCTCGCCCATCGTTAATTTCCCGTTGTGTCCGATTTTGTCAAACTGTGCTCGAATCATTTCCTTTTTGGCAGCAAAATAAGAAAGGTCTGAATCTGATAACCACTGATTCAAGCTTCCGTTGGAATCAAATTTTGACCCCTGATCGTCAATTCCATGTCCGAGCTCATGGGCAAAGACAGCGCCTAAACCTCCAAGATTTTCGGCCAAACTGCCATCTGGGTTGAAGAAGGGATATTGAAGAATTCCTATCGGCAGGACAAAGGAATTCGCGGATGGGCTATAGTAGGCATTAACTGTTAAAGGCCCCATCTGCCAGGCCACTTGATTGACAGGGCCCTTAAGTTCACTCAGTTTTTTTTCAAGATCAGTTTTCGCTAAAAGGGCCAGGTTATCGAGTTTATTCGTCTGTGAATATTGGCGAATTGGGCGAAAGTTCCATTCTTGCGCATTCTTTGGTTTAACTAGAAAAAGCTTTGCGACAGTGATTTTTTGAATCGCCTCTTCTCTTGCGGCCGGACTCAGCCAAGTATTTTCTTGTAAGCCACCGATAATGCTTTGGCGAATGGCTTCGGCGATTTGTTCAACTTTTTTCTCTGGGAAGTTCGGAAAAATTCTTCCGATCAGAAACGAATCAACTTCCATTTTAAAAGTTTTCATGGCCATTTTAGTACAGCGTTCCTGCCGGGCCGGGCGGGATTTTGGGCCACCAAGGTACTTGTGTGAGAAGGCAAATTTTTTTGCAAAAAACTCTGGATGACTCTCATCAATGAGGGCACTTCCTTGAGCATAGGCAAAAAAATCTTTGAATGTTGAGAGATTTTGATCTGTCATTTTTTTGTTAACGAAGTCCAAGACCATTCCCAATGGATTGGTGACTTTCAAATGTTGAGGCACTCTCTTCATGAGCTCAGCCACCGGTAGATTCGGATACCGTGCTTGAAATTCAGAGATGGATTCTTCCTTTTTTTCGTTCCAAAGATCTCTTTCTTGTTCCGGCAGAGGATAAATCTTCACAAACTCTCGCTCCAAGTTGATTAGATTATTTGCTCGTGCAACATACTTTTCTTCGGCGAGGCCAGGAGAAAAGATTCTAAAAAAATCAACAATCAGCCTTTGATATTCGGCCATAAGTTCTGCATTTTCATAGTAAGAATGTTCAGGAAGATTCATCAGTTTTATCATCAATGCGATATCGTGAATAGTTGGATCTGTCATATTGGAGCCTGAATCAAAGTCTATCAAACTTCCGGAGCCATTTTTGAGGCCCCTGATTTGAGAGGCCACGAAGGCCCGGGCGTTAGTCACTGAATTGAGTTCAGTGAGCATATTTTTGAGAGCCCGAGTCTCGTCGGAAGCCCCGGTGGCTTCATTCATGCAGGCCAAGTAGAAATTCTTAAACTGCAGTTCTCGAGGTCCAAGCTTGGCTTCTGTTTGAATATTCTTAAAGAAGGACATTTTCTTTTCCAAAAGTCGCTCGGCAGAATCGTTAAATGCAAAAGTATGCGAGCTGCGATCATCTCTCAACTTAAAGGATCGCTCGACTGGACCACAGGCGTAGGCATGAAAATCGTTGCAAGGGTCTACCTGTCGATCTACAGGGAATTCTCGTCGCTCGGGGATGGCACTCGATGCTGGAGTGCCATTGTTGGCAGCTTGGACGACTGATAGACAAAGGAGATTTGCTGAAGTTAGGAATCCAACCGCGATGATGTTAACTAATTTCATGTGTCATTACCCTTTTGTGCTACTAATGAATTGACTGGATTATTCGCTGATTGGACTGCACAGAATTCGATCGCAGTGGAATGTATTTTTATCAATATCTGCATTTCTTAATTGTTCGCAGATTTTTTGAGCCTCAATTCTAGCGAGAGTGTCGGTCGATGTGTAACTGACATTGAGGGGCAGATCGTATGATTTCCCTGCGGGCGGGTCGACCCTCACAAAACAATCGTGGCGTCCCACGTTAGGCGTTCCTAAAGTGTGAACGGCGCTAGCGACGAGGGAAGTGAAAAGAACACAGGTATATAGACTTTGGCGGATAAGCTTCATAGATTCCTCCAGTTCAAAAATGCAGTCGGCTAGGTCAAGGTCCTGTCAGGAGAATGAGCAAGAAGCGCGCCCAGATTGAACCCACGAATCAAACTGAGACATGTCTCTAGCCTCTTGATTTCATAAATAAATTTGTAATCGTCATTGACTTAACTGAAGGTCGAGGAAATTTGAGTTGATTAGGGTCGACTCTGAGGCTCGAAATTGTCACCAATTCGAATAAAATCTTTTCAGTCCCTCAATCTCTTTCCCAATAACCGCAAGTTCGGTGAGCATTTTGTCGGATGCAGCCTGAAAGGACAGGGCTTGCGTTTTTGTCAGATGGTCGCCTTTGAGTGGAATAATATACCTGAGTCTGATTTGATCTTCAAAGCTATCAACTGTGTTCTTAGTCCAAGTAATAGTCTCAAAAGCTGTACTATATATGCTAATAGCCTTATTAATCATGAATCGTCCGTATTCCATTCCCACATTTTGCCGATCGCCGTCAAAGTAAGGATTATTTGGGTCGATGAGTTTAAACAAGATTCTCTCGATTATTGCCTCCTGACTGAGAGTGAGTTCAATTCGAGAAAACAGCATCGCGACCACGCCTTTCTCTGCATCTAAAATATCTCTGCGCCAGAGCGGGTTCAATAGGTTGGTTGGTTCTCGAAAGAGAGCGTCTTTATACTTGTTAAGACGGTTGTATGCTAGGCGAAACTTCATATCAATATCCGGTCTTTTGGAATCAGGACTAACATTAAATGCGGAATGCAAAAACTCATGAATAAGTGTGTAGTTCAAAGCAGTATCACGAATCAAGATCGTATCTTGTATGAGATTGCAATAGGGGTCTGATTTGGCTACCATTTGCCCGTCGTCACTTTCATCAAATTCAGCATTCTTAAGTAGTTCAGTCGGCGCGACCTCTAGACCTGCCAGGGTCGGATTCAGAGGCTTTTTTGGATTCTTTGTTACAACCCTCAGGACTTTTACTCCATGTCTATTGATCAGATTAATGAGCTGCTCTGGTTTTGAAGACGTGATCTCGTGCACTACCTCCATATCAAGAGTTTGCTTGAATGGAAGCCGGGCCCAACGCATATTGGGATCAGCCAGCGCCACATTTGATAAGAGTAGCAGGGCGACAGGGAGTTTCAGTGCAATCTTCATATAAACCTCGTTGGGAAAATAAATCAAATTTTAACGCCATAGACTCTGGTCATAGCATCCGATCGCCGCGGCCGCTGTGAGCAACTGCCAGTCCTTAAGCAAAGAGTTTTCAGGTGCTTCATTGAAGGCTTTCGCTGGATTTCTGCTCGCCAGGCAATGCTTTGAGACGACTATTTTGTCGAGATTGTCAGGGCCGGATGGAATCTTGATTCGGCTTGATTCTAAAGGGAAAAGATATAAGTCTTTTTCTCGTAAAGCGTACAATTCTCTTTCGCTGGGGAAGGGTTTTTCAAAAGCTTCTAGGTGCGGAGCCACACCAACTGATTGGTTAGAATGTCCAGAAGGTAGATAGAATCGTCCTAAGGTCCCGAAAAGCAGGTAAGAATCAGTCGTAAAAAGATGTCCTTGGACCGAGCCTTTTCCAAAGCTTGTTTGACCAACTATCACCGCTCGATTGTGTTCTCTCAGAGCGCCTGATAGCAATTCAGACGAACTGGCTGAGTTCTCATTAATGAGAATGACAAGAGGTTTCTTGAAGACAATGGCCTTTGGTGTTTTTCTAAAATTATAAGTTGCGGCCGATTCTAATCTGTTTTCGAATACGACGAATAATTTATCTGGGCCCAGAAAGAGCGAGGCAATGCAGTTTGCGACGTCAATCGAGCCTCCTGGATTATTTCGAAGATCTAGGATAGCACCTGCGAGATTTTTCTGGTTAAACAGATCAAGTGATTTGGCGACATCCGAACACGCGTTTTCGGGAACAAAACTTCTAAGTTTGATGTATCCGAGTTCCCTTCCGAAGACTTGATGAAGGATGAGAACCTTCAAATCATCTTTCGTAATTTTTTTTCTGGTGACCACCTTAGTAAGAATACTTGAGTCTCTGATAATCTCAATATCAACTTTTGAATGTTCCTCACCCCGAAGGATTGCCAAAATCTTCTTTATTGAAAGTCCGCTGAGAGGTCTACCATTAACACTTGTAATGATGTCATTCTTTCTCATATTAGCCTCAGCGGCGCCTAAGCCCCGCTGGACATCTTCTACAAGTGCCCCAGACTCAACGACACTGATCGAAATTCCCAGACCATAAAGGGCAGAATTTCCAGACATTTCGTTTAAAAATTCTTCTTTGTTGCTGAATCTAGAGTGAGGATCTTTTGCGACAGCCAGGAATGAATTTATCCCTGCAACAATATGTTCTTCTGTTATCTGACCTTTGAATTTTTGGGCAAGGTAGGAGACGGTTTGATCTACAAATAGGGCTTTTGATTCTTTTGTTGGCAAGTACGTAGGTTCAAATTGATTCATAAATTTTGCGTGCGTGTCCTTGTACTCGCTGAAAACGGATTTTGAGAGATAGGTTCGCTACGCCTGGGTGGAGGGTCCTTTCTGGTGATTGCGAAAGTTTTTGTTGAAAACTCAATGATGGAATCTACTTCGGGATTCTCGGGCTGTAAGTCAAAGGACAGGTTGGGGTCAAGTTCGCTCACCAATTTTTGCAAAGAAAAGATACAACCTAAATATTGCCTTAAAGAAATGATACAACTCTTGTCATTGACGAGCGTGATATATGTGCTCAGGGCAAGGGTTGACGTGTCTGCACCTTTTTTTTCGTTTTGAGCCCAAAGCAGCTGACTTAAAAGTAATATCGAGAAAAGGGGAGAGTACAGTTTTGCATTCATTTGACGTCCTAGTTTGGCATTTCTATTCTTGGCCTGGTTTTGCAACTTTCACTCCAAAAATAAATTACAATTGGGTGATATAAGAAAAAATTATGGTGATTTCTCATGGCCATTTAAATGGAACTGGGTTCGAACCAATTCGAAATACGTAAGGGTCGGCCGCTATTATTTTAAGGGCACTTGGATCATGAGCGCGTCAGGGCATATGTCTTTTTCGTTTGTGCTATGTCTAAGTCCTGAGTGTTTTGGCGCAAAACGGCGTCGCAGCGATCTACTGATCGAGCATCAAAACATTCCAACCATGCAAGATCTTCATGTAGTTAGTGCGTCCAAATGCAGAAGGATCTGGGCAGGTGCGAAGACTCATGCTTCCACGCATTTGCTCGAGGGATTCGTACCATGCTCAATCAACCAATCTCTGAGCTCATTTTCAATTTTGGTAAAATGAGATGGGCCATTTTTCATAAGTGCCGAAACCATCTGCGCAGTGGTGGCTCCAGCCATAAGGGCTTTGATAACATCGACGGTGCTGTGAACGCCGCCGGCGGCAGCCATTGAACCTGTAAACTGCGGCTCCAAAATAGCTAGCCAACGAAGGCGTAGCGCGAGCTCACTCGAATCAGAAAGATAAAGCGAGGGTTTGACTTGGAGTTTCTCAATGTCGATGTCTGGTTGATAAAGTCTATTGAAAAGCACAATGCCATTGGCGCCAGCATTGGTGAGCTGTTGGACAAAGTGGGGCAGGGATGAAAAAAAAGGTGAAAGTTTGACTGCGAGGGGAATTTTTACCAGCGCACGAATATGTTTTAGAATTTCAATATATCTAGCTTCGACGTTTATGCAGGAGTGAGCTCGCTCAGTTGGAAGATCATAGAAATTTAACTCCAAGGCATCTGCGCCAGCATCCTCCATCAATTTGGAATAGCGCTCCCAGCCCCCGGAGGTAATTCCGTTAAGTGAGGCAATAACGGGGATGCTGACTGACGATTTAACTTTTTGAATATGAGTTAAATAATGTTCAGAATCAAAAGCAAAATCAGAGAACTTTGGTAAAAATCCAGTGGAGGATTCAGGCGAAGAATCAGAATGGCTCTCCACGTGAAAATGAAAAGCCCGCTCTTCCATTTCAATTTGTTCTTCAAAGAGTGATCGTAGGACAATGGCCCCAGCCCCAGCATCCTCAAACTTCTTGATATAATCTAGGCTGTCGGTGAGCGGTGAGGCCCCAGTCATTAAAGGGTTCTTCAATTTCAAACCAAGGTAAATGACCTCCAAATTCATGGCTTGGACTCCTTTGTTCCTGATGTAGGTGCTGCGCCTCCGGCCGAGGGAGCTTGGTGCTTCGCTAGATGTTCATAAAGTTGATATCGTTCGATGACAAACTTCTGCACAGCCGTTTGCATTTCTGCGGCATGGGTCGGATCCGTTTTTTCAAGCATACGAAAACGGATTTCGTTATTCAGATATTGTTTCAGGGGAATCTTCGGAGGTTGAGAATCCAACTTCAAGGCGGGAAGTCCTTGGGCTGCTCTGCGCGGATCAAACCTAAAAAGTGGCCAGTATCCAGAATCCACCGCCAGCTTTTGTTGTTCAAGCCCAAGATGCATTCCGTAGCCATGGGCAATGCAATGGCTGTAGGCAATAATAATTGAAGTTCCCGGGAAACTCTCAGCCTCGGCAAAAGCCTGCACAGTTTGCAGGTCCCGAGCTCCATAGGCAATACGGGCAACAAAGACATTTCCGTAACTCATGGCCATCATGCCCAAATCTTTTTTCGGAGTCATCTTGCCGGCAATGGCAAACTTCGCAGACGCCCCCATGGGAGTCGCCTTTGAGGCCTGTCCACCCGTATTCGAGTAGACTTCGGTGTCCATAACTAGGATGTTCACCTTTCGCCCTTGGGCCATCACATGATCAAGGCCACCAAAGCCAATGTCATAGGCCCAGCCATCACCACCGACGATCCATACGCTTTTATGCACCAAATAGTCCGCAAAAAACTCAAGGCGTCGGGCTTCATTCTTATCAATCGACTTGAGTTTGGCCTTGAGTTCTGAAATTCGTGTTCGTTGGGCAAAAATTCCAGCCTCTGTACTTTGATCTGCGCGAAGAATTTCGTGAACCAAAACATCCCCTAATTGAGGGGCCAAAATCTTTAAGAGTTCGAGGCCTGTCTGAAGATGTTTATCGACAGCGACTCGCATCCCGTAGCCATACTCGGCGTTGTCTTCAAAAAGAGAGTTTGACCAAGCAGGGCCCCGCCCCTCCGCATTTTTGGTGTAAGGAGTGGTGGGCAAATTACCGCCATAGATTGAAGAGCAACCGGTTGCATTAGCAATGACAAGTCGATCCCCATAGAGCTGGGGGAGGAGTTTGAGGTAAGGAGTTTCTCCGCAGCCGGCGCAGGCTCCAGAAAACTCAAAAAGAGGTTCCAGAAACTGAGACATTTTTGTGTCGCCTCGAGCGATGCTGCGATCAGGCTGAGGAAGCTTTAAAAAGAAATCAAAATTCTCACGTTCAGCGTCCCGAAGTGACAGCTGCGGCATCATATCAAGGGACCGGTGCCGAGGATTTGATTTGTCAATTCCAGGACAGACCTCAACACAGACCGAGCATCCTGTGCAATCCTCAACGGCAACTTGAATAGTATATTTTTTGTTTAAATGTTCCTTTGACTTAAAATCCATGGATTTAAAAGTCGCTGGACAACCCTCGAGGGCCTCTGGCTCGTAAATGGAGGCGCGAATGGCCGCATGGGGACAAACGAGCACGCACTTATTGCACTGAATACAAATTGCAGGATCCCAAACCGGCACGAACTGGGCAATATTTCTCTTTTCCCATTTGGTTGTGCCCGTGGGCCAGGTGCCATCAATAGGAAAAGCGCTCACTGGCAAAAGATCACCCTTGCCAGCTAAAATCATCCCGGACACTCTTTTGGCAAAATCAGGGGCTTCCGCTGGAATGACTGGCGCAAGGTTTCGTTGACTAGTCACCTGACTGGGCACTGGGACATCAAAGAGAGCTTGCAGGGTATGGTCGACGGCTTTGAAATTTCTCTCCACCATCTCGCTGCCTTTTTTTCGAGTAGGTTTTCTTAATGGCCGTCTTAATGTGACCAATGGCTTCTTCCCGAGGGAGAACTCCAGAAATTGCGAAAAAACAGGTTTGCATGATGGTGTTGATGCGTCCGCCCATGCTTGTTTCCCGAGCAACTTTATAGGCGTCAATAGCATAGACATGGAGTTTTTTTTCTAGAATTTGGGTTTGAGTCTGTTTTGAAAGTTGGTCCCATAATTTCTCTTTCGCAAAAGACGAATTGAGCAACAAGACACTTCCTTGGGCTGCGCACTCAAGCACATCAAATTTATCCAAAAAGTCCCACTGATGGCAGGCGACAAAATTTGCTTTCTTCACTAAATAAGAAGACTGAATCGGCTTTGGTCCAAATCTGAGATGGGAAATGGTGATGGCCCCAGATTTTTTGGAATCATAAACGAAATAGCCTTGGGCGAAATTTTTTGTTTCCTCGCCGATAATTTTAATTGAATTTTTATTAGCCCCGACTGTGCCATCAGCTCCGAGTCCAAAAAATACGCAGCGAGTGACTGATTTGGGTTCAATATCAAATTCGGGATCATAGTCCAAAGACGTATGGGTAACGTCATCATTGATGCCGATGGTGAAGTGATTTTTTGGAGCTGATTTTGCGAGCTCATCAAAAATTCCTTTGACCATACTTGGTGTAAATTCTTTGCTTGAAAGTCCATATCGACCGCCAACCACGGTCGGCTTGAAAGTTTGGCTATTGGCTTCAAAAAGTGCCGTGACGACATCTTGATAAAGAGGTTCGCCAAGTGCTCCTGGCTCTTTGGTGCGGTCTAATACGGCAATTTTCTTAACTGACGGAGGCAAGGCCGCGAGAAAGTGTTTAGCCGAAAAGGGTCGATACAAGCGAACTTTAAGAACCCCAACCTTTTGCCCCTGCTCCAGGCACCAGTTGACAGTTTCATGGGTCGTTTCAGAACCAGAACCCATGATAATAATAACTCGATCAGCTTCTGGGTGGCCGACGTAATCAAAGAGTTTATACTTTCTACCCGTGAGTTCCGCCAAATGGTCAAAGCTTTTCTGTACGAGATCAGGGACTTGACTATAAAACGAATTGCAAGCTTCGCGAGCTTGAAAAAACACATCTGGATTTTGCGCTGTTCCGCGAATCATTGGATTATCGGGGGTTAAGGCTAACGTTCGAAAGGCCTCAATGCATTGATTGTCAGTCATTGCTAGCAAGGACTCATCTGAGAGCATCGAGATTTTTGCGACCTCATGAGAGGTTCTAAAGCCATCAAAAAAATGAAGAAATGGAATTCGCGCCTTGAGTGTTGTCGTCTGAGAGACAGCAGCGAAATCGTGGGCCTCTTGAACTGAGCCAGAACAAAGCATGGCAAAACCAATCTGTCGACAAGCCATCACATCTGAATGGTCCCCAAATATAGAAAGAGCATGGGTGGCCAAAGTTCTCGCCGAAACATGCATGCAGAAGGGAGTGAGCTCCCCCGCAATTTTGTACATATTTGGAATCATCAGCAGTAAACCTTGGGAAGCCGTGAAGGTGGTCGACATCGCCCCAGTTTGCAACATTCCGTGGATGGCGCCGGCAGCACCACCTTCTGATTGCATCTCGGTCAAAGCTGGTACAGTTCCCCAGAGATTTGGTTTGTTCTTCGAGGACCATTCGTCTGCCAATTCGGCCATTGTCGAAGACGGAGTGATGGGATAAATCGCAATGGTTTCAGCAAATCGATAGGCAACTGAGGCCGCAGCCTCATTTCCATCAAGAGTCGCTTCCTGATTTAAATCGGCATTTTTTTTCACGATGGTTCTACTTTTTAAAGTGGGAAACGATTGGATCAGCAAAAGTCTTGTTTGGATAAAGTCCTTTGAGTTTTGCAACTAAGGCAGACTCGGCTTCAGTATGACTTGGATCAGTCAGGCAGGCATCGACCGGGCAGACAACTGCACATTGAGGCTTGCCATGAAAGCCAATACACTCGGTACAGAGTGTTGGATTAATCTCAAAAATATCCGAACCCATCGCAATCGCATTGTTTGGGCACTCGGGTTCGCAAGCTCCGCAGTTGTTGCAATCAGAAGTAATCTTATAAGCCACATTGTCCTCCAGTCAGGTTCAAAACTTTGCTGTTTTCACTTTCTATTCTCAATTGGTTATCACTTAAATTTGGCCCCCACAATATTTTCAAAGGATGACTCATAGTGGTGACGATCAGGACTGCCATGTTTATCACAATAAACCTTGGCGAGAGATCGGGTTGCTTGCTCTCTCGATTGTGTTGAGCTAATTTGTCAGGCAGTCACTCAGTCACAAATAAATGCTGGCGTGATAGAGAGAAAAAACTCTATATGGAGAATAATTCAATGGAAACCATTTTATGATAAACTGGACCTCACGCTCTGGGTCTCTGATTGATCCACCGGTTTTGTTTTTGAAGAAATGGCCCGCGACTTCTGCTTTTGGTCCCGAGCCCGTGATGATTTTTGATAAGAAACTTCTGCGCGTTGTTCCTGGTTTTCGTGAATGGGTCAGTCAGTTCAGGTATCTTTATCCTGTTGAGGCGGGGGAATCGCTGAAAGCGATTGAGAAGTTTCCCAGCCATATGACCAAGATGCTAGAATTAACCCGAGCCTTGAGTCCGAAGACCATGAGTTTTGTTGCGATTGGTGGCGGGTCCCTGGGTGATTTCGTAGGCTTCGTAGCCAGTCTTTTTAAGCGTGGTGTGACCTTGTATCAGATTCCTAGCACGTGGTTGGCTGCCATCGACTCCAGTCATGGCGGGAAGACGGCCTTGAATGTCGGTACAGCGAAAAATCAGATTGGGACCTTTTATGGTGCTGCTAAAATATTTATAGTGAAACCTCTTCTTCTGCAGCAACCCCAAGAAAGAGTTCAAGATGGTTTGGGTGAGATGGTCAAAATTTCCCTGATAGACGGTGGTGAATGGACTCGTTCTTTTTTTCAGGTAAAGCACGCTTCAGCAGAAGTATTGTGGAAATTTTTGCCGGCCGCTATCGCTTCCAAGTATCGAGTGATTCGGCGGGATCCTTTCGAAACTCGAGGAGACCGTCAGATTTTAAATTTGGGACATACCTTGGGCCATTTATTTGAAGTGCTGGGACCTTATTCTCACGGGATTGCCGTTGGTCAGGGATTGTTTTTTGCCCTTGAGTGGAGTTATCATCGAGGTTATTTGACAAAGGCTTTTCTTCATTCTGCACGAGTCTTCCTTGAAGAAAAACTAAGTCTACGACCATGGCCGGCACAGCAAAAAACATTAGGTCGGAAGGACTTTCACCAATTGCTCCTTAAAGATAAGAAGAGAGAAAAGTCCTCGTCGCTTCAGTTTATTTTTCTGCGAGGAATGGGGCGCCCTCTGCGAAAGCTAGTCACCTTGGATGAACTGACAAATGAAGCTGCTCGCCAAGGAATTCTTAAGGCGGTAAACAGGAAGGTTCTGTTGCATTAATTTCAAATAAGTCAAGTTTGCAGCAATTCAGGACGCTATCTGTGTTAAGTAGGTTTAATGAAAATCAAAAGATTTATATTTCCTAAAGATATCATATTGTTAAGCGTTCGTTGATACCTTCGCTATGGCCTCAGTTATAGAGATCTGGAAGAGGGCTTTAAATCCTTCTGGTAAGCAAAAGTTGTCCTTGCTGGGATCGAACTTGCGAGTATGAGCCAACCGGTGACCTAGGACATTTTTTGTGGTCGTCATCGGTCGATCCGAGTTACAAACACGCCCTCCACGGCTTTGTTTTCGACGACGGCAGTGGTGATTTCTCGGGAGGCATTAACAGTTTAATGCTCGCCGCATTTCGCTGCGCCCACGGCCAGTAGTTCGGCTTGCGTGGGTTTTTAATTTTGGATTCGCGATCATGTAGACCCAGGTATTACTGACTGGGTCCCACAAAACGTGATTATAAGCCAGAAGTAGGTATCCAAGGTACTTGAGTTAATGCCTCTGACAACATTCCATCAAGCTTGGGTTGAAGTTGTTTGTATCGATTAATCCGCTTCTTACATTTTTTCATAGTGGATTTGTCAATTGTGACGGTCGGCCTCTTAATCTTTAATTTTTCCAGTCCGTCTAAAACAAGGTCCGTGGAGTTTCGGCTTTTTATTCTTGCAACTACATCCAGCCTTTCCAAATAGGGAAGCGGGTAATAATCAGGTCCCGTCAGGGGCCCTCAAGGACTACAGCTTCAGTGAAACTTAGCAAGATGTTGTAATTTCAATATGTTGCGAGAAATATAGGACTTTGTGCTACAAACAGCACAAACTTCCTTTACTTTGTGCTGTTTGTAGCACAAAGTAAAGGGAAATGCTAAAAGATCGTTATTTACAAATAGTTATTGATCAGCAGGTCGAGATAAAAGCGGCTCTGACTTTGCCCGACCTCGTCGACAGGACTGCTGTAGAGCCTCTCCAGCTTCTGATAGAAAAGTCTCCAGTCAAAGTCATCATGGGAATCCGTCGCTCAGGAAAATCCACCCTCGCTCTTCAGGTTTTACAAAAGAAACAATTCATCTATTTTAATTTCGATGATGAACTTCTTGCTCAACTTTCAGTCGAAGATATCAATGAACTTTTTGAAGCAGCTCGAAATAAGTTTCCCAACGCTACATACTTTTTGTTTGATGAAATTCAAAACATCACGGGTTGGGAATTTTTTATCAATAAACTCCATCGAAAGAAAGTCAATATTCTTATTACCGGAAGTAATTCGCGACTGCTCAGCAGCGAACTGGCAACCCACCTCACCGGCCGTCATTTTGGTTTCGAATTGTTTCCTTTCTCATTTACCGAATTTTTGAACGCGCAAAAAATCCACTTCCAAAATCTTGAGCTGCTAACGACCCCCGATCGACTTTTACTTAAGGATCAGTTAATGCAATACCTCAACAAAGGAGGCTTTCCTGAGACTCTGAATGAAGATTCAAATTCGCAGTTTTCAAAAATGTATTTGCGCGAACTCTATGACAAAATAATAACTCGGGATCTTGTTCAACGGCGTCATATCAAGAATATCAAAGCGCTCAAAGAAATTTCATTACTCCTATTTTCCAGCTACTCTTCCCAGTTTACTTACAATTCAGTTAAGAATGCATCTTCAATCAATAGTATTAATACCATCAAAAATTATATCGATTATTTACAAGAATCCTATCTGGGTTTTGTCGTCGAACCTTTTTCGTATAAAGTGAAGACTAGAATCTCTTTGCCAAAAAAGTTTTATCTGATCGATCTTTCATTGGTCAACGCTATTTTAGGAAGCTCCTCTCCTGACCTTGGCAAAAAACTTGAAAATCTCGTTTTCCTTCATCTCCGCAGGGCTTCGAAGGAAGTGTACTATGTTAAACAGCCGAGCTATGAGATCGACTTTCTCATTCGCGAGGGTCGAGTAACATCTGAACTCATTCAGGTTGCCTGGAGTCTGGCGGACCCAAAAACGAGAGCACGAGAGCTCAAGGCATTGATTCATGGCGCTGCGGAATTTAAGTGCACCCATCTCACGGTAATAACACTTGATGAGGAAGAATTAATCCAGCT
The DNA here is from genome assembly GCA_016713585.1 of Bdellovibrionales bacterium. Classification (GTDB taxonomy): domain Bacteria; phylum Bdellovibrionota; class Bdellovibrionia; order Bdellovibrionales; family Bdellovibrionaceae; genus JADJOV01. The sequence goes on from JADJOV010000019.1 coordinate 23,397, forward strand.
CAGTGGATGCAAAATTCGGGTCCTGCCGGCATGGAAATGGATGTTAAACCCTCAACCAGGCACCTTGACAAATGAGGCTGCGAGGATAGGAAGAACAAAGCCCCTGCGCTGAGAAACTCAATTATATAGGACGCCTGGTCAATTCTGCGGGAAGTTCGATTCCAGCTAATTCTTTCATTTTTTTTGAGTTTTTGATGATGCTTTTTAGATTGATGGACTGCTTATGAGATTTTATCTCGATTTTTTCTCATTGGATTTGTTTTTTTGTATAGGAGTCCCGTCGACTCGTGGATTTCGAATCTGAGGGTTCCAAGAAAGCACATGAGTCGTGTGTCTTGGTCTATGAGTGCTTCTTTCGCGTAGCTTTGAACTGGATGATCGCTAACGGGCCAATGCTCTGCTCTTGCGCCCATTTCTATCTTCACAAAAGGTCGGATATAGCCGCCCTTAGGAGTAATACTCGGATACTCAAACAGAAGCGTCTGCCCACCTGAGTCGTCTGCATCATTTAGAATTTGCCATCCGTCTGATGTTTTTAATTTTGCTGCGACACTTGCGCTTAAATTTGGAAGCCTTTCGTTTTGAATGTGTTTCGATGAAGCTTTGGAGAGATTCTCAAGGATTGACCGCTGCTGGCTCCGTGTCGAAAGCTTTTGTGGATTTTTATTCTCGTCGAATCCTAGAAAATCACGCTCAATTGAAGCATCAATATCTTATGAAAAGCGATCAATCAGGCCGTACACTTTAGACAGCGACGTTCCACCTTTAAAAGTTAGATGAGATTTCAAATCCTGAAAAGATAAGAGCCGCTCCAATGCCCATACGACCCAATAATCTTTTTCGATAATCTCAAAGGGAATTTGCAGATCATAGGCCGCAGATTCAAAGAAGGGTCTGCGATCTGCCGCTGATAAAAGGTGAAGCTCAGCCGCCGTTGTTCCGTTCAAAAATCTCTTCACGCGCTCGCAATATCATCAATATGATCCTTGCCAAGATTCTTCAGCGATTGGATCACGAGGCCCACTTTTGTACCCGCTGCGTGCATCGTTTTCTCTCTCGCTGTTCGAAAGATAATTTCAAGCTTTCCGATTTTGACTTTCTTCGAAGGTCCATTGGTTAGAAAAACAATACGCCCGGGAACTTGTTCTGAAAGGCCAACAAGATTTGCGGCATAAGCCCCGGCAGGCTGCATACGAATTCCATTTTTTCGGCAATAGCTTTCCCGACCACTTCAACCTGAGGGGGGAGAATACCTAAGGCCTCGTGTTCTCGAGGATACTCATAAAGACCCTGGGTCAGCCGTCGGATCACTTTATCCCGCTGAAGACGCGATAAGGCGCTTCTCACGCTAAATCTGAATGCTGGAATCGTAACTGGAAAGACTGTCGAAGTCACAGGCACCTGCGAGGTTCATGTTTACAGGCCTGGTGAATTTGGTGGACACAAAGGCTTTTGGGTAGAGCATTCCTATGATTTTTCGCCGAGCTCGATTCTGAGACTGTGACACTTTTATTTTTATTTCAGACTATACGCTTCATGTTTCTTTTCTCCTTTGGTTGATGCTTTCCAGACATCCAACTTGGAAACTACGAAACATTGCGATTGCAAGAACTTAGCTGGAGTTTCCAGCTTTCCAAAATTCTGAATTCTCACTTTTTTCCGTAGCACAAAAGTAGCACAGAAATAGCAAAACTCGGGTGATTTTGGGTGTTCTCGTGTGATGATGGTGAAAGTCGAACTGAAAATCGTCTTGAACTCTGTCTTTCAATTATTGTTATTTTCTCTAAAGTTTTGAGGAGTTAGGAGATTGAAACTTGAGTCATTTGCGAGCGGTCCAAATTTTCATTTTACTTAGGTGTAAATTGGCGGATTCGGCGTGAAACGAGTGATTTCAAAGGTTTAAACCATGAAATAGCCACAAAGTAGGCAAGTGCTCTACTATAATAAAGATGCCCCTTGATCTAATGTCCCAGATATGGGACTATCATAAAATGAAACCTGCGAAGTTCCATCCGGCTGTAAGATTGATTTTAAAAGATTTCCCAGAGGATATTCGTAGAGAGATAGGTAAAGCCATTTTCGAACTCCAAAATGGTATCAAGCTTACGATGCCACTATCTCGCCCTATGGCTGATATCGGCTCAAACGTTCACGAGATTCGAGTCAAAGACCGTAGTGGAGCTTATAGAGTGTTTTATATAACAATATCGACTGATGGTGTGTATGTGTTCCATGCTTTTAAAAAGACAACACAGGCGACTCCGAAAAAAGAGATTCAGTTAGGACAAAAACGATTACAGGAGATTTTATGAAAAAGATTAAAACGGTTGAAACTAGAACCGCGGAAGAACTGGCAAAGTTTTTAGGCTTGTCTCCATCTGATGGAGCTGAAATTGAATTACGATCAGATTTGAATGATAAAATTATCTCTGTTGTTAAAGCTAAAGAGTTGACTCATGCGCAGGTAGCAAAAATGGCTAGTACTTCCAGAACACGAGTCACAGCCCTATTAAATCGCAATACTATCGATATTTCTACAGACCTTATGCTGCGTATTCTTGGTGTACTTGGCTACAAAGCAAAAATTACTTTTTCTAAAGCTTCTTAGAGATCTATTCGTCTTAGCCAAAGTTACAGCGCTTATAACCGTTTCGTTGATGGTCAGGTAAAGTTTGTGAATGTAGAAAGAATTGATAGTCATGAATACTAGGAAATGTGAAACTCGAAAGTTTCCCGCTTGTACCTAAATAAGATCTAAAAAGGCAACAAGGCTGTTCGCCCTGAGTGGGCCGCTCGCTTGTGTCAAAGCCCTTGGTCAGTCTAAAGAGCGATTTGTAGAACTATCACTATCGTCACTTGCTGATGAAGCCGGGTTAAAGTTGAAAGTGGTTGTTTGGACCGCGGGCTTTTCTTTACCATCACGGCGAATAAGACCACAGCGATTTGGCACGCGGAGATGTCTCATTTTTAGTTGAATGTTCGAAGCGACTTTCGTGAAGATGTATTCATTACGCCGCTAATTTACTATTTTTGTCAATGGATTCATTTTGAATCTTTCCAATTCGAGCAACAATAGATTTTATTTCCTCGAACCCTTTCACGGTTCTAAAAGTTTCTTCTGCTTTTACAAATACAGCTGCCAACCATCGTTGCGAGATTTTGTCTTTTCGATGTTTCTTTGCAACGTGTTTTTGTAGATTGCGGTCTTTATGAATGGTGCATCGTTGAAGCAATAGATTCTTGCCGACTTTGTCACGAAGACATTTAATGAGTCCCTTTCCACCATCAGTCACAAAAATGACCTTTGAGCTAAGTGTTTTGCCGCTACACATCTGAGGTCCCAAAGAGGCGCTTCCTTGGTTGACAAAAATTTAAGTGTCATCTCGCTTTTTACTGAGTATTCATTAGAGAATATCACTTTCCACATAATTCTTGTTATTTTTGTAAAATCAAAATATCATGACCGGGTGGCTCCAACTGTATTCAAATATAAAAATTATCGCTTTTTCTTCTTTTCAAGGGAGGAATCAAGGATACATGTCCATGTTGAAACCGATGACGGAGAGGCTTAATTTTGGATTGAGCCCGTTGTCGCTTTAGCTGACTACCAAGGTCTGAGTAAAAAAGAGCTTAGTGAAATTCAAAAAATCATAGAAGGAAAATCCGGTGAAATTACAAAAGCTTGGAAAAAACACTTCCCCAAAAGCTAGTGTTTCAGGAATTACGCGTTTTGGAATTTGGATTATCGTAAATGATTGCGAATACTATTTGAACTACAAAGATTACCCTTGGTTTAAAAAATCTACTGTCGAACAAATTACAAACTTGCAATTCAAGCGCGGCTATCATTTGATTTGGCCTGATATTGATGTTGAACTTGAGCTTGAGTCCCTTATTCACAAAGAAAAGTTTCCGCTCATTTATTTTTGATCAATAACCTTGAATCAGCTTCACGCCTCTCTTCGAAATCGCTAGAGTTGAGGCCCAAGCGAGGGGATTCTTACGTCCCCCAAGGCCCACCCGATCCCCCAAAATATGGAAGCAAAAGAGGCAAGTGTTCACAGCCACAAAGAATAGCCAATCACAACCACAACACCATCTTCGCGAAGCTGGGCGAGTGAATGGAAGGCAATGCCAATGGCAGGGATCGTATTGGAAACAGGAATTGGCAGCGGAAGTGCCAATAAAAATGCAAGACTTGCAACCATCAGTAAATTCATCAACCGAAAGCCGCGGCCCTCAAGACAAAACAACCAGCGACGCTTCATGATCAGATCAAATTGTTGTCCTCGGATCCGATTCAGGGAATGACTTAAAACGTTATTCTATTTTGAACGGTACTGACCCACTTTTGTGCCCCTCATCAATCGCTTGCCAAAACCAGATGGTTTGAAAACACAATCAAAATTTGGATGCGCCCTCAAGTCAACTCCTGTCTCTTTTTCTGGATCATCAACTTCTCGCCATGTTTGAAAGTGAAATTCCCAAGTCCGACAATCTCTCCATCTTCCCTTACTCCACAAATCACCCGTCTTACAATCCCATTTCAAAGGGGTTGATCCAAAATCTGATCGGGAAAACATATATTTTCTTTGTCATAACAATGGTCGCCAATTAACCAATCGTCCCCAAACTTTGTAATTTTAATTTTTCCGCATTCAATTTGTGGTAAGGCGCGAGTCGGGATAACTCAGTTCCCGCTCAATGCCATTCGATTATCACCGGGGTTGTCATATTGATTCAGATGAACTTTAAGAAATTAAACCTCGTTCTGGTCCTCCTATAAAGCCTTAGTTTTGGCACTGCCATTGCTGAAGGCCCAAGGAGGGGCGGGGGAGGATAAGAAGCATAAAGCACCTGCTCTAGTGAACTCAATTATATAGGACGCCTGGTCAATTCTGCGGGAAGTTGGTTTCCAGCTAATTCTGCTCAATTTTTTTGAGTTTTTGATGATGCTTTTTAGATTGATGGACTGTTTATGAGATTTTATATCGATTTTTTCTCATTGGATTTGTTTTTTTGTATAGGAGTCCCGTCGACTCGTGGATTTCGAATCTGAGGGGTCCAAGAAGTGTCATGAGTCTTGGTCTAATCATAATCAGGGAAGGCTTGGAAGAAGTCGTCTCCAGAGCCTTTGCAATGGCGGTGTGGAGGTCCTCGGCTTGGGTGGATTTTCGGTGATCTCGTGGGAAGTTTCAGATGTTCGAGTATTTTTTGGATCACCTCGGGATCAGTGATTGCGGAGATGACTGCCATTTTCCCGCCGCAAACATTGCAGATTTCTATGTCTATTTTGAAGACTCGCTTGAGCAGTTGAGCCCAGGTGATGCGCTTTTTCTTTGTTGAGCCGTTCTCATTGTTGTCATCCTGACTCTGGTCGGCCTTTTCGTGGGTCGGAGTCGTGGCGGGTGTAGCCAATGTCAACGTCATGGATTGCAGAAAACTGGTTTAACGATGACTGTCGAACCCACCTATTCTCGTCAAGGAAGGGGGATTGAGTCTTACTCTTGTGAAATTTGTGATGCCAAATCAGAAAAAACAAAAATCTTTCCACAATTGCTTGAGAAATCCCGTGGTACACACGGCCTCTCTGGCTCTCATGGCACGAGTGGATCATCGAGCTCTTGTGGCAGTAGTGGGTCGAGTTCCTCATCCTTCGGAGGCGGCCGCTCGGGAGGGGGAGGGGCTGGGAGTAGCTGGTGATGGACTGAGAAAAAAAGCCAATACTCTGTGGAGTGATAATCACGCCGTTCGTGGAATCTAGATTGCTCACCAGGCCTGACGCTGGACACCCGGAGACACCTCTGTAAACAATATGGATACGAGTTCCCGCATGAGAATTGCTACGGATACTTTGGGTAAGGCGCAGACCAGAAGACTCAAAGCTGAACGCCACAACCTGGTGAGATGAGCACACCAACGATATGTCCCCGTGAATGTATAAGTCCCAAGATGGGCGAAGTAGCGGTGCGGACAACAGGAATTCGAAGACACGCATTATTTTGTTCATTGGGCAGGTGTATCGAAACAGAATTGATCATTTTTTCTCGTGACCCTCCAAAACACAGGTAAATCTTCGTCACCGTGTGATAGGGAGCGACGGTGCGCTTCGTGGATATGCTGGCGGAGTCGAGCGAAAACGCTGGCTTCTTTCTCACGAAGTTAAAAAATGAGGAAAGTGTTTCAAAGTCTACAAGCAGCCGTTCAATCTTTGTGAACCCTGGCTGCTGACCAGGTGAGGTCGGCAGCTTTAGGGGTAAAACGAAGGTGCAAAATGAAAATTCCTAGAGCCAGCCAAATGCTCGAGAAACCAATGAGCCGCGAATGATCAAAGGGCTCATGAAAGAAAAAGACAGCGGAAAGAAATTGAATACTCGGCGCAATGTATTGAAAAAAGCCTAAGGTTGAAAAAGGCAGTCGCTGGGCCGCAACTGCAAAGAATAGAAGTGGAATTCCTGTGACGGCTCCGCCTCCGATAAGAAGAATCCATTGGAATGAAGTTAAAATTTCAGGGGACATGATGAGGCTCCTTGATGAACTCTCAAGACTTGTTATCCCAGACGAACTCGCCATTAAACGAATAGTCATCGCGCCAATAAGAGCCAGGGGGAGGAGGATCAATGTTTCAACCATGGAAATGACTGTAGCATGTCCCTGCACGGTTTTCTTGAAGTATCCATAGCTTGAAAAACTTAAGGCAAGGGCCAGAGCAACCCAAGGGAGCCTTCCAAAGTCATATGTTAACCAAACAATCCCAATAACGGCAAAGAAGAGCGAGAGTTTTTGGAGTGGGGCCAAACGCTCTTTAAAACCATGGCCCCAATTGTTACATTCAACAATGGGGTCATAAAATATCCCAAGCTGGTTTCCATTACATGACCATGGGTCACTCCCCAAACATACAGTAGCCAGTTGCACGCAATTAAAATGGCTGCATAGGTGATTGGTTTCCTGGTCTCTGGATTTCTGAAATAGGAAGCAAAGTCTGCTATTTGTTTGCCTTGAACAAGAGCTAGGACCGTATAAAAAACAAAAGACCAAATAACTCGGTGACTCATTGTTTCTAAGGCAGAGACGTCCCTAAGAAGATTCCAGTACAAAGGAAAAAAACCCCAGGTTGAGTAGGCAAGGACAGCAGCAACGATTCCACGTCGGTCAAGGGAGGTACTCACTATTCTATTCTCACAATTCTTCTGCAAAATCTTTGACGGCGATGTCAAATTTGCAGATTTTAGTAGGCCAGGCGTTGATGATAAATTCTTTTTCCAGGCATTTCTTCAGGGAATCAAAATCAAGAGGTCCAGAATAGTCAAAAGTTGACTCAGTTGCATCTTCCAACTCACGAGCTTCAAGAGCTTTTCGAACAATCTTTTTGAAAAGCTCTGGTTTGACCGGTTTTTCGACGTAGGCATAATTTCCATCTTTGATGGCAATCACAGCCTCATCGTTTGCGATCAGGACGCTCAACTGAGAGGTCGAATTCATGTGGCTTCCTTTGAGGATGGATATCGATCTGACTCTCTTTTACGTTGCTCGGCCATTTCTTTGCAAGATTTAGTTGAAGTCGGATGGGCCCAGGGAACAACTTTCATAACCTTTGAGGGGAACATTCATGTTCCGGCTGGACTTGAACTCGTCAAAATGAAACTGTTTTGCAGTGTCGACAAAACGTCTGAAAGGCGCATGGACAAGAGGTTTTAGGAGTTTTTGGTTTTTTTTTGACTTGCTAAACTGCCGAATTTAGGATACCCGTGCCGTCCGAGTGCCACAGTCGGCATGCGGAATGTCACATGAATTTTTGGATAGGTGAAAATGACGAGAATCGGTTTTATCGGATGGCGGGGAATGGTGGGATCTGTCCTTGCCCAAAGGCTGCACGAAGAGGGAGATCTAAGAAGCGCTAATATCTTTTATTTCAGCACATCCAGTGTTGGAGATATTCACAGAGACAGAAACGGGGTCTCTCACACATTGCGGAACGCCCTGTCGATTGAGCAACTAGCAGACATGGACATTGTCATCACCTGCCAAGGGGGTGACTACACGAAAGCTGTCTACGGCCCTCTTCGCGCATTTGGATGGAATGGTTACTGGATCGATGCTTCCTCGGCAAAGCGTATGGATACAGACTCCATTATTGTGCTGGATCCAATCAACCGGGAGCAGATAGATGCGGGGATCGACTCTGGTGTACGTAACTTTATTGGTGGCAATTGCTCAATTACATGGTCTTTGTGAGGACTGGCAGGGTTGTTTCGGGAGCATTTGGTCGAATGGATGAGCATCATGACGTACCAGGCCGCCTCAGGAGCCGGCGCTGCGCATGTGAAGGAGTTGCTATCTCAACAAGCCTTCATTTCTAGGGCCGTCGAGGGTGATCTGCAGTCTGCGCCAGTGCACGAGCTGCTCCGAAAGGCTCGCTCAGCTAGCCGTGACCCTCAGTTTCCGATCGCCGAATTCGGCGTGCCTCTTGCTGGGAGCCTTATTCCATGGATTGACGCGGATTTGGGCAACGGTACTAGCCGCGAAGAATGGAAGGGCGAGGTGGAAACCAATAAAATACTGGGATTGCCAGAGGGTTCAATCAAGGTCGACGGATTGTGCGTACGAGTAGCTGCCCTGCAGAGCCATTCAGCAGCAATCACATTCAAAATTCGGAAACAGCTAGACCTGCCTAAGCTAGAAAGATTGATTTCCGAAGCGCATCGCTGGGTCGACTACGTTCCGAACGAAAAGAACTCGACCGTGCAGCGTCTTACTCCCGCAGCAGTAAGTGGATCACTTCAGGTGGGTGTTGGCCGATTGCGCCGTCTGAATATAGGTAACGGTGATATTTATAGCGTAATGACTACAGGCGATCAGCTTTTGTGGGGTGCTGCCGAACAGCTGCGCCGGGTGCTTTCTATCATCCTCAATCGTTAAGCTGTCGCACACCGTTTGTTTGATCGTTAGCTCTCGTTTTTAAGGTGGATGTTTCAATCCTAGTGCATAAGTCCCATGGTTTAACATTATTATTTTATGGAGAAAAATATGAATATTGATTATGTTGAGGAAAATCTTGAAGGTGATGTTGATGTGCAACTCGCATGTATCAAGGGTAAGGATACACGTCGTGCCCTGCCTCCTGAATTCTTTCAACGAAAACCGGTTGTTTTCCTTGCGAAGTTTGGATTTGCGTTGAGCTTGATTGCGGCTGCGTCTGCGACGATTTTTCTTGCCTCTAACTGGATAATCATTGGTGTCGCAATCCTAGTTAATGGATTCATGTTTGCGCACCTGATTGAATTGCAGCATGAGTGCATGCACGGTCATGCATTTAAGTCTCCTGGATTAAATCGACTGTGCGGCGTTGCCTGTGGTGTTTTTATGGCAAGTTCTAATGCACACTATCGGTATGATCATCTGCGCCACCATGCTTGGCTAGGGACCCCCCGCAACCTCGAACACTTTAACTATCGTTTTACAGGCCTTAACTCCTTTTGGGGATTCACAAAAGCTTTTTTCGATTTGAGTAGATACAAGCGAGTCGCAAAAATTTTACTAAACACATTGCTCTGCAAGCCAGTGCCGGGGGTAGACAGGCCCGCAGCTGGTCGAGAAATCAAGCAAGAATATGTGCTCTTTCTTGCCATCGTTGTGGCTTCAATCGCGGCTGCGATATATTGGCCAACGCTGTTCTGGTCGATTGCCCTCGCTTGGTGGATTCCGGCGCTGCTTATCGCCGAAGGTGTGCATTTTATGATCGAAATGCCTGAGCATTTCGGCCTAAACACTATGACCGAACCGAACGTACTCGTAAACACGCGCACGATCCGAACCTCACGGCTGGTTCACTGGTTCGTCAATGGCAACGATCTCCATACTGCACACCATTATCACCACGGGATACCGATGTGTAACGTCAAGAAGCTTCACGAGTTGATTAAGGATCGCATTGATGTTGTTGAACCGTCGTACTTTTCGCTGTATAAGGATATCTTGGCGGGACGGATCAATCAAGATATCTCGGTCGCTTGTATGAAGCGCTGACCGCACCTGAAATTTCTTATCAAATACTACGAAAGAGAGCAATTATGTATTCACCTGAATCACTGAAGTTCCTTACGCCTGCTGAGGTTCCTGCAATCGCGGCCACTTTCGGTACGCCCACATTCGTCTATGACCAGTCCTCATTCGAAGCGCGGTACCGCTACTTCGCCTCGATACCAAATGCGTTTGGCCTCAGGATTCGATACTCGGTGAAAGCGAACCCCAATCGAAGTATTTTACGGATCTTCGATAGGCTCGGTGCCTATTTCGATGTGAGCTCGGTTTGGGAGGCTAGACGGGTGGTTGCCGCAAGTATCCCAGCCACGAAAATTCTGATGACAGCACAGGAGACCTCGCCTGGATGGGAAGACCTTTGTCGCCAAGGTATGGAATATGACGCTGGTTCGCTCACGCAACTCGAGGCCTATGGCAAAATGTTCCCCGGGGGTCGTGTCTCCCTTCGCATCAACCCAGGCTTTGGGTCCGGCCTGGTTCGTAAACTCACGAGCGGTGGCGGCCACTCCAGCTTCGGAATTTGGGTTAGCCAAGTTGACCAGGCATGCGACCTTGCAAGACAGTTTGGACTGACCATTGGTCGTCTGCACTTTCATATAGGATCTGGTCACGAGTCTACGGTTCTCGAGCAAACGGTGAACCTGGCACTTCAACTGTGCGCACGAATCCCTACAGTGCAGATCCTGAACCTCGGTGGTGGCTATCGGATCGCGGCAATGCAATCTGATCCGCAATACGACCATCACGCTATGGGCGAACGCATTGCCAGCCGTCTGCGAGATTTCGCCGGCGCTCATGGACGCGAACTTAAGCTGGAACTCGAACCCGGCACCGCTCTATCTGCTCTTGCAGGTTCGCTTATAACTCGCGTGATTGATAAGGTTGAAACCGACATGCAGGCGGAGGGGTATCGTTTTCTGAAAATAGATGGGGGACTAACCGAACTCATGCGTCCCTCATACTACGGTGTTTTGCACCCGCTCGTCACCGTAAGAGCTGATGGTTCCCTACCACTCAAGGTTGAAGAGGTTATCGTCTCTGGACATTGTTGCATCGCCGGTGATTCTCTGACGCCTAAACCAGGCAATTCCGAAGATATTCAAGCACAGCCGCTTGGTTTGGCTGTACCAGGCGACCTTTTAGTCGTCGAGCGCACTGGAGGCTATGCGGCGAGCATGAGTGTCAAAAATTTTAACTCGTATCCGGAGGCAGCTGAGGTTCTGCGCGTAGCGCCTGGTCGGTATACGTTGATTCGCACACGCCAGACGCTCGAACAGATGACACAAAACGAGATCGACATCGACTTATAAGATTCGTTTGCACGTTCCACTTAGTAAACAGTGGACGTCGCAATTATTTGCGTGGGGGGATGGGGCTTTCTAAGCTACTTTGAGTTTAACATGTCAGGGTCGAGTCAAGATCAATGCTGCCTACTTCGATCCGATATTATAGGATTGAGCGGCATTCTGATAGAGGACGGGAAACTTCGGGAGTATTTCCGCTGACAAATTCAATTTAATCGTTGGATTGTATCCAATTAAAAACATCCGTTCCCAACTTCAAGGCAAGTCCAATTAGAATCACGCCAGAAATCAAAGACACAAACCGCATTGCTTTGCTATCATTCAAAAGCCTGCTCCCTAAAGATGCGAGTGTCGCTAGACCAAAAAACCAAATTATTGAAAATACTGATGCACCAACTCCAAAAGCAAACCGCTCAAATATAAGGCCGAATTTAGAAGAGTACCCGCCAATTAGAACAACTGTATCTAGGTAGACATGCGGGTTAAGTAGACTGAATCCAAGACTTGTTAAAATGGCTTGTCTGGTAGTCACTACCTGTTCAGAAGTCTTTAAAATATTGATCCCTTTTTTTGCTTCTTTCAGTTTCATAAATCCGTAGAAAAACAAAAAACCTACACCAATAATTCCAAGGGTCATCTTCAGAATAGGCAATTGAACAAAAACGGTTGCTACACCTAACACGCCAACGAGCACGAGTAGTGTGTCACAAACTGAAGAAACAAATGCGACTAAGAGGTGTCTTTGTTTACGAAGACCAGAGTCAAGCACGAAAATATTTTGAGCACCTAAGGCGAGAATTAAACTTGCCTGAAGTAGAAACCCTTGAAAAAAAATTTCAATCACTGCAACTTCCTAATCCTCTAACTCCCACCCGAAAAATGTCCAAACCAATTCGAGAAACAAAAGGAATTCCCACGTCAATCATTCCGCAAACTTATATTTATCACCATTTTCCTCTATTTGTAACTCATTGAAACAATTCAATCTGAGGAAATTGGTGGAGGTGCTATTTTACATGCTAAGTGCTTATAGTAACTGAAATTCAAAGCATGGCAATTCGATAACACGAAAGTTCAAATCAAAAACTTAGTGAAATCGTACCAAAACCGAAAGAGCCTTCAGCGCCTCTGCCAACTCACCATAATAAAAAATCTTGCGTCTGTTCGAGGGGAATACCACAAATATATTGCGGAAAAATCGATTACCCAACGTCACGTCAATCAACCACTTATTCTGCGCCAATCAGTGGATCACTCACTTGACACTCAACACTTGCAATCTCATAGGCCCTATATCTTGGGGTTCTTTTGACAGGATTTTGCCCAAACAAGGGGGCCATGATATTTGTCATTGTATCGTATCCACGACACCATCAGGTGAAGTGGATACCTTCAAACTCCAGTGAGAAGCCCTTGGTTGAATTGATTCATCCTCTCGGGTACTTTGATTTCGCACAAATAAAAAGGCATTTCTCAGCCTACAGACACGAGTATAACCAAACTCGCCCTCACCAGGCCCTTGGATAGAGGATAAGAAGTATAAAGCACCTGCTCTAGTGAACTCAATTATATAGGACGTCTGGTCAATTCTGCGGGAAGTTGGTTTCCAGCTAATTCTGCTCAGAAATGAATGCAACAGAACCCTTGGTGAGCGGTTCGAAAGCAAACAACCTTGCAATATTTAAATTATGTTCGTACTTTTTTGTTATGAATATGAGTTCAAATTTGTTTCGAGTTGGATTAGAACATTTTTTAGGGTTAGCATCTGTGCTCTGGTGTTGTGGGTTTTTGTTGGGATGTGCGGGACAACCGCAGAAGGACATGTATTTTAGAATGCGTCCTCCGACGTCTGAGGTCCCATTTTTTCACAAAAACAATAGTATTGGATTTTCTACGCAAACTGAAAGTCGAAGATTTACAATTCATCCCACCAATAATTTGCTGACTAAATTTAACTTTGATAATAATGAAATTTACGCGAACGAAAAGGGAATTCCTGGCTTTGATTTGGCATTTGTCTATACCAAATATTTGGGACAATTTCCATTTGAGCTATATGTGTCAACTGATTTTGTTAAACTGAAATTTCAGATTTTTGATGCGCGCAGCGAAGGTTCTGGTTTGTTGCTTTCGGGCAATTTGGGTCAAGCTAAGACAGCCTTTTTTCAATCAACGAGTGCCTGTGGATTTCTTTGCTTTGACAATGCGGCCTCTGAAAAGAATCGAACTATTGAAGATGGCATCAAAGTCAGTGGGGAGGGGACTGAGAGAAAAATAGGGATGAGTCTTGGTTACTATTTCAACGAGAAGTGGGGATCTTTTATTTCTTATAATCGATTTGATGCGGTTATTCAAATGAGTGCGGAGCGCTTGACGGGGGTTCCGCTGAATATTGATAGTCTTGAACATGTTGGCGCTGTTGCACACGGTGGCGGGGTGTTTTTTCATCCAGGAAAGGATGTTTTGTTATCCCTCAATGTTGATAATGTGACAATGAAGTGGCGTACGGTTGAGCTGTCGCGGGTCATCTTTGGGTTCGTCTTTAGCTGGAATTTTTTAGGCACAGATGACTAAAGACCCCACGGAGAGTGATCTTACCCCGAAAAGATGGACACGGTTTATCTTAGCGACTCTGTGGGCGATGGTCTTAACCTGTCCTTCTAGCTCTGGGACAGTTGGTGGTGCAATTTTGTGATAGTCCTCTGGGATTCTATCGGCATTGAGTTCATAAGCCCCATCGATCAGAAGTTGATGGAGGTGGACATTGACGTTGCACGCGCCCCCATGATCTTTGGCCGAACGGCGAGCAGGGGTCTCGGCCATTCTTCGAGCTCCACAACTCGGGCAGAAGCCTCTGTGCTTGCAGGAAAATGCCACGAGATTTTCTTTGTGGCACTTTTCACACTGAACTCGTAGGAAGCCATTAGCTAGAATTTCGCAATCCGGATAGTCATAGAATTCCTTAGTCACGAAAGCAGGCAAGGGTGGCCCATCTCAAGCTGGAAGCGCTCAAGAAAGGTCTCAAGGTTCTCCTGGATGAGTCTGTAAAGGACAGACTCCTCAGGCCGATGCCTTTTGTATTGGAGCTCTTTGAAGCTTTGGAAGGGTTTTGGGGCACGTTCGACCATGAAGAGGGAATAAGTTTGCAAACCTCAAACTGTGGCTAAGTCGAGGCTGAGAGCTTGGGCACAAGCTCAGCTCGGTCGGAGTCTGGACGCTGCTAGTATCTCGTGCGACAGACGTCTTTGATCCGGCAGAAATCTGAATGGCGTCGGTAGCTATTCGAAATCTTGCCTGATTCCCTTGCTCCAAGGCTAAAATAGACTCACTCAAGTCGCGGGCCAGCAACGACAAAAAAAGCCACGCAAAGAAGTCAAACCGAATCCCATGGGCCAACCTCCTGAAGCGGGTTTTCGATATCGATATCACTATCTGCCCAAAATGCCGTGGAAAAGTCCGAATCATCAGCGCCATTGAAGATCCTGCCGTCATTAGTAAAATTCTCAATCGCTTAGGACTTCCGTCCACCCCACAGCGACTGCATCCGGCCAGTGGTCCTCCAGACTGCGAACAATCTGACCTCTTCTCAGTCAAGACTTCCCTGATTGTTAGCTTCAATTCACAAAACCAATCCCATTGGTCACGGCACTCTTTTGTTAAATGGTCAAACTTGGCCGCAACTCATCACAAGACCAACCCCTACGGACGCCTCACTATCGAAAATCCATCAAAATCTCATTGAAATTTCCGCCCATGGGTGTGGAAATATACCAGCAACCACCTTTCCATCGTTTTACCGGTGTTTGATACTTTTGAGATTACACGAAAACGCCTATTGAATTTCTTATCCCCCCGTGGGTTTGCCCACATATCCTATTTTAGTCATTTGAATTTGCCTTTTGCAAAATTAGGTCTCTCAAGGATTGAACTCGAGCCGACAAATTCTGCCCTTTTCGTTGTATCAGATATAAAGGACTTGTGACTATTTTGCCGGTTTTATGAATTTTTAGTTTTTTGCTTCTAATAACTCGGTAATAGGCTCGCGGGGGAAAATTGTCATGCCTAAATCTTGTTGCAGTAAAGCAAATATACTTTCCATATTGTTGATTCGAACACGGGACTGAAATGGAAAGCCAGTGATTTTCTTCTTATAATTTACGAAAATCCACTTCTGAAAAATTGGCGCCGAACCGACATAATCAATGACTGCGTTTAAGCTGAACTCCTGCCAAGAGTTCAGCTTAGGTTTATAAGCCGGATGTGACACCAAAACATATTCTTCTTGATACAATTCAAAATTCGAAAAATAGCGTGAATCCAAGGGCTCGCTGCTTATGCCTAGATCCATTCGGCCCGAGCCGAATCCCTTTTCAATAACCGAACTTGGTCCATATTCATAATCCAAAGTTAACTGCGGATGCTGACTTAACCATTGAGCAATTGGCTTTAATAAATAAACGCCAAAACTGCCAGGGGCGCCAAACACAATTTTCCCGGCCATTTGATTTTCGCCCAGTTTTATCTGCTGAACAAACTCACCCATTTCAGAAAGCCATTTCCCACTAAACTTATAAAGTTGATCTGCTGTTTTGGTGGGTACAATTCCCCGACCTACCCGCTCAAATAGGGCTGTACCAAGGCTGCTCTCAAGTTGGCTTATATGCTGACTGACCCCTGACTGTGTCATCGCCAGGTTCCTTGCCGTGACTGTAAAATTTTTAAGTTCATAGGCTTTTTGAAATGTTCGTAAGTATAAGGGCGATAGGCCGACATTCATATCAATCATATTAAATGATTGATTCTAGCAAATCAATTAATTTCTATTATGTATTGGATTTCGCTATAAGTAGCTCAACTGAGTTAACAAGGAGATTCAAATGAGCAGAACATGACCTTCGACTACACTCATTCTCACTTTTCGTACCCCAATCATTGGATCTATCGAAACTTCTTAAATTAAAAAACGAAATGGAACTTATATGAAAAAAATACTCTTAGTTATGCTCATAACCGCTTCCTCTTTATTCAGCCAATTCACATTTGCAGTCATCATAGAAATCAAAACAATGTCACAGATCTTGCCCTACATAGACCATCAAACACTCTTGGTCTTTGATCTAGACAACACCGTTCTTGAGCCCGTGCAAACCTTAGGCAGTGATCAATGGTTTAAGTCTTTACTGGCCAATGGAGCACCATTACCACAGGCTATTTCTGTTTGGACGGAAGTACAAAAACGGACTCAGGTCAAAGCCGTTGAGGAGATCACCCGACAGATAATTGCAAACGCCCAAGCGCACGCACACGCGGCGCTAGCCCTGACCGCCCGCCCAAGTGACTTATCTGAAACCACTGAAATTCAACTAAATTCAATTGGGGTAAGCTTTCGCAGTTCTTCCTCGATCGCAAAGGACAGTTTCAACTCTGACCAAAACTCCGCACGGTTTATTAACGGCATTAAATACATTGGTCCCTCCTTAAGTAAAGGTGACGCCCTGGTTGAAATGATAAATCAGATGGCAAGAAAACCCAGACGTGTGGTTTTTGTTGATGACTTACAAAACATACCCAGTCCGTCCATGCAGCCCTTGATCCAACAGGTCTTCAGAATTTTGAATTTTCGCCATGGCGCCGCCGATGAAAAAGTTCAATCCTTCAATCCCGTGGTGGCTCAAGCTGAGCTTAAAGTATTTCAGAATTGTGGCGGCCTGCTGATTTCAGATGCGCTAGCATTAACTATTAGTCCTTCCGAGCCATTTCAATGTCCGAATTTCGGAAATTGAGTTTCCTAAGGCTAAAGTCGAGTGAGTTTCAATACAGAAGGCATCGACCTGAGGAATTAACTCTCTACAAACTGATTCCGGAGAACCTTGAAGTTCAATGCGAAAAATACCACAAGATTTTTGGCACTCGGACTTATCTGGGCACTTTTTCATCCGCGACAAGAATCAGCGTTTGAGCTCAAATTTTTCTTTTTGAGTTGTGTCATTGGTGCGGGCCTCTATGGAGGCTACACCGTAAGTTCTAGAATCGTCATATTCTAAGCGTTGCCAGCAGAGATTGCAATTTCACTTTTGCTCTTAGGGAGGGTCTAGGGAAAACAATATCTAATCCTCAGTTAAGCTCTGCAAGCCCCTAAGATCGCTGAGCCGCTCCGCCACCATTCGAAGCATAGACATCGGAATCAGGACAGTTTAGATAAGAGCAATGTTTTCATTCCCAAACAAATCTCTTCAGCCAGGAAAAGTCACTAATCTTCTTACGCCATATGGAATCCGAACCTTCCATGAAGCAATTTTATGGCTTTGGAAGCTTCCCTATCGACGAACTTCTGATCGATCGAATTATCTGTTGGTTCCAATTGAACAAAGGGGTGCCTGTTCAGTAAAACATGCCTTATTATGTGAAGTGGCCCTGGAACAGTCGATTCCGCTTCATTTACATATCGGGATTTTTATGATGGACCGTGAGAACACGCCAGGCATTGGTTTTATTTTAGAAGATCATGGGCTCACAAGCATTCCCGAGGCTCATTGTTACTTAAAATGTGAAAACATGCGATACGACTTTACGGTCTATGAAAACCCGTCCATGAACCGCCCGCAATTCGAGTTCGTGCATGAGGAGCGTGTTTCATCGGACCAAATTGGCAGCTATAAAGTGAACTTGCACCACAAGTGGATTAAAAATTGGATTCATGATTCAAATCAGGTTCTTCCTTTTGAGGATCTTTGGAAAATTCGCGAAAAATGCATTGAAGCCCTTTCTTGAAAGGACTGCTCTATGTTTCTGTCCGAGAGGGGAAATTTTTGGTTTATCAACCAGGACCACACATGACTGCCCATTAATACACAGATTTTTTCAAATCAAATCCGATTTCAGCCCTTACATTTGGAAGACTTATCATCAGTAGACCGATTGTCCCGATGACTTCGATACTGCCAGCTAGAGTAGTTCCTCAACGTACTCCTCTTGGATTTGCAAAACGGTCGATCAAGGATCTCAAAACGGCTTGGGCCTGTTCTCCATTTTCAATAGGCTCAAGACCGTAAAAGGAGCGAACTCCACGACGGAGGTGCAAACTTTAACTTCGGTGGACAAAAGCCATTGCACTTAAGAATGTTCCGCACAGTTTCTGCATAAAGAATAGGTCTAACGTAAGTTCGAATTTTCCCTCTCGGATAGTTGCCTTTCCCCACCTCAGCAGTCAAAACATCATCCAGACCAACTATTGCCATGCCGAAATCTAGAATCCAGCCACAAAATGTTCAAGAAAACTGGAAGTGGATACTCTGCAAATGATCCCAAAGTAGCTTTTGAAAGCCCTATGCGCGGTCAGTTGTTGTCGATAAGGCCGTCGATCAAGGTGGCTGTATCGAGACCTGCCGCCCGACCTCTCACAAGATGCCGACCTATGAAGTCGACGGTGTGATCCACTATTGTGTGCCTAATATGCCAGGGGTCGTCCCGCGCACTTCAACTTATGCACTCACCAATGTCACACTGAAGTATGCCTCTATGTTGGCAGCTCTTGGAGTTGAGGACGCCATTGCTAGAGATAAACACCTTGCCCTTGGATTAAATGTCTACGGCAGTTATGTTTGTAATGAGCCCGTCGCCCATGACTTACATATGGAATATAGAGCCTATAGGGGATAATTTATTTTTTCGAGGTTGTTGTTCAGAGGCCCTAAAAAACAGAAACTGATCCCCTTGAGTGTCCCTGACAGGGCAACTCAAGGGGATCAGTTTCTGATTCTAACTATTGCTTTGAGTTCCGCAATACATTTGAGTAATTGTACCGGTTGTTTTGTCGTTCTCTGAACTTGAGTTGCTCCAACCATTCACAGTTCTCTTGACCGAGTCAAACTTAAATTCTGTCGATTGAATTGTCATAACCCTTTGCAATTTTGAACTTTCTTGCTTTGTGAAGGAATAAATTTTTACAAAATTATTGATTCCCACATAAGCCAGTAAGTTCTTTCTAGTCTGTGACTTCCCAGAAATCAAAATTTCCATTGGCTCAACTAAAAAACCTCCAGAATTCGACAAAATCTTCTCTAAGTCAGACTTGAATACAATTTCTCCTACAGAATTCAAATCAGAATCTTCTATTTTTTGTTTAGAGGTGACCTTTGCCGCATCAGTCCAGATTGAATCGGTAGATCCTAACACATAAACAGAGTTTGGCTCCAGCGAGCTTTGTAAACAAAAATAGTTTGTTGTCATAGCGAATGCTTGCAAGCCAGAGGTGATGATTGAAATCAATAAAAATAATTTGCCTATCATAAAAACTCCTTATGGTTATGAGGCTCAAAATTCCGCTAACGTTACCAGATATCAAAAAATCGCTCCATCAGAAAATAGATATTTGAAATTGTTATCGGTCGCGGACCAATTAGGGCGAGACAAAATTGGAATACATGATTGGCATGTACAAAAAATCGACACCTATCACGCTCTTTCTTCTTCGCCCTGTGTTTTGTTGGCTCTCAAAATCCCAACTCAAAAATGAAATGCGTTCCGCTCCAGACTTCTGGGTTTCGTGTTTAAACTGGAGTACTCGTTGCATACGTCTCGTCTCCTTGAAATTTACCGGTTCCCCCGAGTCTTGCCGACTCTCACACTTGAGGTGGATAGGAAGAACAAAGCACCCAGGACTCCGTGAAATCGAGTGAGGTGAATTCTAGGCCGAGGGACAAGGGCTGCAAGCTTTTCCAAGAACTCCAAGGGCTCAAAGACAATTTGGGTGGTTCCATCGTCAAACCCCCATTTCTTTCCTGTCTTTGAGAGGGTATTGCCGTCGTTAAGTTGCCGAGAAATGGCCCTGGGCCCATGGCTGGCCTTGGTTCCATAGGTCGAGGATGTGCAAGAGCTGCTCGACCTCGTCCGGATGAACCACCAACTGACCAAGCAAGTATGTAAAGCCGTATGGCGCGGGCCCGGCCATTCTGCCCTGATTCCTTGCGGCCTTTCCATCAGGGGTATGAATGCCGGGACGTAGGGAAACGCCTCCTGCGATCAATGTACTTCCTTATATTTGATTTAAAAGCGAATATCTTTGATTTGAGTTTATTGTTGCACTTTTTTTGCATGTTAAGTTACTATTTTAGTAACTAACTATGAAAAAAAAGAGCGCCAACCTCAATAGCACATCAGATGCAGAAGCCCTAGCAGGTCTGCCAGTAAGAGTCGATTATCTTCTCTTGGAAGATTGTTTTTCAAGATACAAAAGCCCAAAGAAGAAAATTTTTGATCTGAAAAAAAAAGGCTACTTGCGAGCCATAAAACGAGGCCAATATTTCAATTTAAAATCAAAATTTATTGAAAGTACCCCCTCTGAAATTTTGGCAAATTCACTCTATTTTCCGTCCTATATTTCAATGGAATGGGCGTTGCAGCACTACGGCCTCATTATGGACCGTGTGACGACAATAACATCTGTGACCCTGTTGCCATCAAAGGATTTTACAACACCTCAAGCTCCGTACTCATATAAACATATTTCGAAGAACCGCTACCCAGTAGGCTTTTCAACAGTAACCAATGACTCAGGTGAAAGTTTTCTTATTGCTCGTCCAGAGAAGGCACTTATTGACTACGTTAGTATTCGCGCCAAGAATCTCACCATCAAAACGGCGGGGGATATCCAAGAGTTTTTGGAAAACGATTTGCGTTTGGATCTAAATGAATTTTTTGAAATAACAGATATCGAAAACTTAAAAGAACTGCTGCCATATTATCACCGCAACTCAAAAGAGTTTCGAATTTTGAAATGGCTTAAGAGTAGAAAGGAGAACTCAGCTTGGCTAGACCCATAGACTCCCTTATAGCGAAATATAAGCCAACTACGGCGCAAGAGTTTGAAAATGCTCTAAAAGCAACCATTCAAGAGATCACTCTAGCTGGGCTCGCGCGCGCACACTTTTTTGAAAAGGCCGCTTTCTATGGTGGAACCGCTCTTAGGATTTTCTATGGACTGCCTCGATTTTCTGAAGACTTGGATTTTACCCTATTATCAGAACAGCATGATTTT
>JADJOV010000020.1 GCA_016713585.1 Bdellovibrionales bacterium
TGATTCCAACGTTAGAGGACCCCAACCCTTCATTTGTTCAACAGCTACCGGTTATTCAAAACGTCCAACACCCAAACGAAATAAAAAAGACTACGTGCGAAGATATGCCGGCTTCACTACAGGTAAAATCACCGACGAAGCCCGTGTCCAGGCCACATTCGAGGAATACATTATTTGGACTCAAGAAATCTCAAATTTACTTTCTAGCAGTGGCACGCCAACAAGCGTCTTAAAACGTTATGCCTCGGAGTCTCCGACGCCGACCGATGCACCCCAAAAACATTCTGCTCGACATAGATGACGAGACCATAGCTCGATATGCGACAACCGGGTATGGGGGACTAAAAACGGATCTCCCAATAATTATCGGTGACGAATGTCAATCAGTCAAAGCCGGAGATTTTTTCTACTAGTAAATGACATCAAGTGTTCGGTGGAAATAGAATTTAGATCTTCACGCTATTACCTCTCTTCCTCCGATTTGGACAATATTTGTATGAATAGTGATTCCTCTTTTGATTCTGAGAGCTTGACTGCGTTTTTAAACAGAACCCAATCGTTCAGAATTATTCCTAGAACGGCAGGTTACTGCTATTCTCATGGTCAATTCTATCGCCCCGGAGTAAATTTTGGTTCTGAACTCAGTGAAAACGTAGAGCATCTTCTCAGCTGTCTTGTACCTATTTCCGAAGCTCAAAAAAATGTACTCTGAAAAAGGGAAGAAGTGCCCTCCAAAGGGGCTTACTTGGGATCGTAATTCTCTATTTTACTTAATCGACAAAAAAGAGGGCGCGGGACCGATATGGAACAAAATTTCGGTTCTCCTGATTTAATGATATGCGACGACATGAATACCGAAAGCGCCGATTTCTTTTTTGCCGATAGGAACAAAAAGAAAGTTGTTTTTATTCATGCGAAGGCTTTGCCTGAAGGTAAGGGCGGAAAGATTTCAGCTAAAAAAATGCAAGAAGTTATATCTCAGGCAGGAAAAAATTTAAGGTATCTTTCAAAATTTGGAAATGAAGCTCCAAAACATATTAATCGATGGGGTGTCGAAGCATGGTCGGCAAAAGACGTTACTGGTACAGTGAAAAATAGAATTAGAATCCCAAGTAACAAGAATGATCAACCAACTGCACAAGTTGCCTGGCAGCAAGTTCGGACAATACTGAAGCATCCTGAATCCAGTCCAGAAGTTTGGTTGGTTGTCGGCAACACTCTTTGCAAACAAGCCTTTCTAGATGATCTCAAAAATAATTCTCCAAAACTGAAACCATTCAGCTGACCTACCTGTTATTGGAGCTAGTTTCAGCAATCTCAACAGTTGGGGGGAAAGTTAAGGGTCTACTGTAGTCCTTAGGTAAAAGTCCAAAGGTAACCGGTTTATACGAAAGTCAGTTCAGCCTTCTTAGACAACTCTGTAGTGGCAGAGGTTTTGATTCTTGACGCGGCAAAAACTACTTCTATGCGGCCTTAACACGAATCGAGGAAATTCCGCTTGCTTGCCATTTCCCACTTCTAAAATCTGGCCTTGACCTCAAATTGCCAAGCACGTTCGATTCGCTCGTCATATTTGCGGCATTCCAAATCTTCTGTTCGATTTTTCCATCATCAAAGATCACTTCAATAGTAGCAACTTTTGAGCTCAAAAGTTGAGCTTTAAACTCACCTGCGTCTTGCGGGATCAGTTCTATCTTCAAAATCTCATTTCTTGAGATGATATTTTCGGATTTGTTCGCTGGCCTGTCACTGATTTTCGAATCAACCCCATTAAATAGGTTAAGCAACTGAAATCCCCTCAAGAAAAGCTCGGAGGTATCCGCAACATCGCCGGCAGCGCCAAGCGTTGGCGCCAGCACTTCGCTAAAAAACTTGCCGTTTATCAATAAGCTGTATTCAAATGCTTCCAAGTTCAAATTGAAAAACTTGGAAAGAAGCGCCGACCCTTCGTTCAGAGCTTCTGATGTCGATGGTCCAACAATTGGGGACGCAAATACCAAATGAGCTGGTGTTTTCGGGAAGTATGACTGCCACCATTGCTGATCTGACCATTTTCTTTAGCACTTTTGCTAAAGAATTGGAATTTCCGCGATAGTTCAGGCCAGCCTCGTGAAAGGCAACATCAACTGCAAAGACCTTTTCAATTTTTCCTAGGCTATCAGATTTTATTCCAAGAACATCTATTTCTGCCTGACACAGAAGTTGGGATGCCAATTTAGTTCCCCCAAAGATTTCATATCCAAGCTTAGAACTAAAATGTGCGTTGGCTTTATCCATTAATTTTTGTTGGTCTCTAATCACCCAAGTGGAGGAGGGTTTCCAATTGAGCTCGGCTAACTGACAACCTTGAACGTGACGGAGCCAAGAACGCATTAAACTTTCACCCATTTCGATTTTCATTAAACCTCCGATTTTTTCAGACTCACCATTCTTATTCGGGAAATTTACAGGATACATGAGGATCACCTATTTCCAATAGTTTGTCCTTCCTAATAAAACGGACTCCAAAAATGCTAAACGCTGGTGTATAGGTTCCATCAAATGGAGTTCCACGGGAACAAACAAAAGACAAAGCCTAGGAAGAGGCAGTTTCAAGCCCAGAAATTTAAAACCTCGCCGATAGAACATGTCGCTGACGAAGATGCTGACCCAAGGGCAGAGTTTTAATTTACCATACGGATGATTGCGATATATTTCTATCGATATGTTAACTCATTCGGGTGTACACGGAATCTGCCTGTATCAGTTAATATTTCGAGCCACCAATTTGCGTAGAACCGTAAAAATTAACTTCAACTACAATTACCTCTTTGCCTTTGTAACGAACAGATAGTTTACCCAGCTCTCGAGCCGTCATTGTCAATAGCAATTGCTTGTCAAGCGCTTGCAATTTCTCATTAAGTTGGACACCCTACTTGCACGTCTACTTACAACCTCTGGCTGATCTTCGTCACGCTCAGAGGATCGCAGACCCACTCCACCATTACTTTTCTGAGTAGCATGGGCCTCTTGCGTCTTGTGCCACTTCAGTTTAAATGGCGAAACACGGCGATAACTAGCGCTGTCAATTATCTCGACCCACCACTCGTCGCACGATCCATGAATTGAAATATCGCTCGCGACTACGGCCCGACCATCGCAATATAGATCGTAAGTGTTTAGGGCTTTGACCGACATTGACTTGATAAAATCTGGAGTTACCGGCGTCCCTTTTAAAATCGGTTCTGTTGGGAAATCATGGAATTCGTTTTTGTCATTAAAATTTGGGAGCCTGATAACCAGTCTCAATCTTGATTCAACAGAGTATCCTTCATACTCTCTTACAACCGTTAATGCAGTTGAATGTGGTATCCGCCCCTTTGATACTCCGGAGACCCACATCTCAGGATATTGTCCGCTATAACGCAACTGTAGCCTCTGCTTTAATCTTGCCTCGATGAAGCCAAGATCGCTACCCAACACCACAACCCTGGACCACGCTCTGTTTGCATCAAACCCACAATCAGGCAATGCTCTTTTCATCCACGAATCGACATCAGTCCAGAACTTTTCAGAATCATCAAACTCCAAGAGAAGAAGGCTGGATGACGGTCGATTTATCGCCGGCAGCCAGTGAAAATGTTCCCTTAAAGTAGAACCTAGTCCCTCTGTAATTTCCTCCCGTGAACTATCTGGAGCCGAATGTCCCATTGCCCACATGGTGGTCTCTGGCATAGACTGTAAAAGAAGTGAAACTGCATCTTTCAGTGCCTCAGCCTGATCAAGGACAATTGCGCCAACTTCTGATTTCAGCCAAGAATTTAGCCCCTGTAAAAATTCAGGATCAAAAAAATCCGACCAATCGACTGCACCCCACCCACTGCGGCGAGTAATTTTAGCGATTAACTCACAATATGTTATTATTGTTGTAGCCCAACAAATTGCCATTTGTAATCTTATCCAAGGCGAAGCTGGTCTGATGTCGCGCCAATCGATTCGCACACAAAAATACTTTCAGTTTACCGTCTACAGGCGTTGCAGTTAGCCAACTGATGAGCTTAGAGGTTTTGCCACCACCACGAGGCCCAAATAAGACCACTGGCAACTCGCTACCTTCAGGTGATTTCAAATGTAAACTCCGCAATCGAGTCTGCTATCACTTCCATTTTCATACCTTTTGATACTTTTAGTGAGTGAGCTTTTTCCTGTATTCTCGCCTCTCTAACTGCAGATATCAATTTTTCGTCGACCTCCAGCTGTTTATCCTTTAATTTCTGAAGATCTGACTGAAGAACCATTTGCTGGTCCAAAGGTAGATTCAAGAATTTAGCCCTGAGATTATTTATTTGTTGCTGAATCTCGTCGCGTTCGACTCTGGCCTCCCGCTCTAAATCGCTCCTATATGCCTCGTATTTCGCTTCTTCTTCAAAAAAGATAGACTGGCTACGTGCCCCATGTTCAGCTTTTATCGTAGAGATCCGTTGATTAAGAAAGTCTATGGGTTCTTCAAATGGCAGTGATTGAATAACCGAAAGTGGTGCACCACCAAGGTTTAACAATTTATCACACAAATTGGAATTTAGTAGTATTCGATTGCCGCCTGCAAATATCACTCCGTATGCGCAATACTCGCTTTGTTCGTCAACACCAATAGACTTAATTTGTTTTAGCCAAATTTTGCCTGTATCACCGCGTTTTAACGTTTGACCGTCAATGCCAAATCCCGCCGCGAATATTTTAATCTGGGGTAAAACTTGTAATTCACTCTCAATACGCAAACCAACTGGTGTTTCGGATGTAGCAACTCGTAACTTTTTTGACAACTTTTCTCAAAAGTATAATTACCCGCTAGGTCATCAGCCCCTGAGTGTTTTCAATTTTCAACAGTCCGTTACCTTCACTAAACCGAATATTGTTCGCTTCAAGCCACTGCATGACGACACCCTAAGCCGAGCTTGATTTGTTGATATCTCTCTCAAAACTTGATCGTTAGTGTTCTTGAGTTTTTCTTACATCGTCATTGAACTGAACATTTAATGACTCCCATGCCTTAGCCATCCGATCATCAATCTGCGTTTTGTTCCGCCTCAAGACTTCATTAAACGATCTTTCAATTTCTGCAGGGCTTCGCGCACTTAAATATATTTCAGCCATATCCTTTTCAAAATTTGCGCCTGACGCAATGGCGCCAATAACCTGATCACTAACACCGAATGCACTTTCAAAAATTTCAAATTTGCTTTGTAACAAATCTAATATTCGTTCTTCGGCAGGATTCTTTGAATTAACAAAGTTGACGACAATTACATCCAGCATCTGACCATAACGGTGACACCGGCCTATTCTCTGCTCAATTCTTTGCGGGTTCCATGGTAAATCAAAGTTAATAACCAAGTTGCAAAACTGAAGGTTTAAACCTTCCGCACCAGCCTCTGTTGTGAGGAAAATTTTTGCCGAATTTCTAAACTGTTCGACCTTTTGCCTACGTTCATCAGCACTACCCGAATCACCATTGAAAATAACGACATCTTTGTCTGGCGAAAAACCGGCCTCTTTAAGTTGCGAAAGCACAAAATCCTGAGTTGTTCGAAATTCAGTGAATATTACTGCCTTTTCAGGCCAGCCTTCCCTTGCGGCCTTACCAAATTGCAAACGGACCGTATCAATTAATTTACTAGACTTGGATGTATGCCCGATCTTCGAGACTGTTTCAAGAAAGCCAAAGACCAATTTGGCCTCTCGAGCAAGCTCTGATCCATTGAAACCAATAGACTCAGGAATACTGCCAACTGTTGCGTCCTCCCCGCCTTCGTCCTCGGTACATTCGCCTAGTCGTTCGGTTTCGATTCGATTTATCCATGCTGGTGGATTCTCCTGCAGGACCTTCTGCGCAGTGGCGAAAGTGAAAGATGGTGAGTCACCAAAAATGTCGCCTTGAAGATTTTCAAGCTCCGCCTTTGAAATCATGCCCGCGTCTCTAATTGAGATCAAGTGAGCCCATGTTTGATTGAACAAGTTCTCATCTACCCGTAAGACCATCACCATTAAAAGTCTTCTTGTAAGGCCAAGAATTGTATTCTTAAGAGCGTTTGGTGAGCTTGCCAGTAGTTTTAGATATAATAATTTTAACAAAGTAGAGTCTGCCGCGGCAAGACTTACACCACCGCGACGCAAAAAATTCCTCAAAATCTATTCTGAACTTATCTTCATATTCACTCGGCTCAAATCTCGCCGTTATTGTAGTTCTTCGCTTATAGTTGATGTACTCACTGACATTACTTCTTAAGTTGCGATGAAGCGCTTGACTGATCCTCTGACGCAATTCTGCCATTCTGTTAGGATCAGAGTCGAAGGTTGCCGAATTGAACGTCGCCTTGAAACTGTCAGCTGTACCCAAGAGGCGCTCGTCAACAAAGCTAACTAAACCAAAAAGCTCCATCAAATTATTCTGCATTGGGGTAGCGGTTAATAGTATTTTTCGATGTGGAGCAAGCGCCTTACGAATTGCCTTAGCTCGCTTAGCCTCTTTAGCACCAGAGCGCCAAACGTTAGCCAATTTGTGAGCCTCATCAATAACAACACAATCCCATGTAATCAGCTCAACAAAATGAGGGCAGCGCGATCAAGTGTTCATTAGTAATTACAACGTGGCCTTCTCTTGCAAGGGGTTAAAACCCGGCTCTCTTTTTTTAAAGTCAGAAGTGTCTATTATCGAACTAGTAATTTGAAATAAATTTAACAATTCATCTTGCCATTGGTGACGTAACGACTTGGGCGCTATAATCAATATTCGCTTCTTGTTCTCTGACCAAAGCTGTGACAAAATTAGGCCCGCCTCAATTGTCTTACCTAATCCCACCTCGTCAGCAAGTATAACTCCACCGCTCATTGGATTGCGAAATGCAAATATAGCCGCCTCAACTTGATGTGGATTAAGGTCAACCTTGGCCTCAAGAACAGATTGTTCGACCGAGCGGACATCCCATTTCGCGTGTTTAGCCTGCAAAGTCTTCAAAATCCAAAGCATTTGATTTGTAGTTAGATGCTCCTGATTATGGATATCTATCAATTTCGCGGATGAAAAGTCAGACAAAGACCGCCCCCATTAATATCTTAAAAAATATTTTCTCATATATTGATAGTTACCTGATATTTACTCGGCAAAACCTGGCATAACTTCAATTCATTGAGATTGGCTCAAACTAATCTAGCTGGCCGAAGGGCCAGATAAAAAGCGGTTTATGTGAGAAAACAAATTTTGTGGGGCGAATTCATTTTTTCGGGTTGAGTATCCCTCGAAGTCGTTAGGCAAAGGTCGATTTCGGATCTATCTTGTGCGCCTTCGAAGTATACGTTAAAGACTCTTCATTATGAATAATTGGATTACTAAATCCCTAAAATACAATCCCACTCTGCAGCGTTAGGAGCAGTGCGAGCCCTCGCTTCGTACGGGTTTTAACTCGAGCATAATCGCAGGTATCACAAAGAAAGCAAACACGGGTGTCTATACCTAACCCTTCCCTTACATAAGGCGATCGATAATAGCAAAATGCATTTCACGCCACCTGCAAGCATGACAATCGTGAGCATCAGTACCACCCAATTTAGCTATCGCTTGGAGGATTTGAGAGAGAAAACCGAGAGCTCCGATAGTTCACTTGGCAATAACCCTAAATTTAGACTCACAATCTTCACAAGTTCCTATGATTTTATCTGCGCCGATATTCGCAGCAAGCCAGCCCAAACATCCAAATACCATCGAGGCTAGGTATCCGTTGTCGAGGTTGGCCCCTCGACGTTGTAATCGCAAATTGTCTTAATGGCAGTTTGGGCAATCGGTCACAAGTCCTAGGGGGCCAAAACGCAAACGGCTGTTTCCATTGGCTGGTCTACCCTTCCCAAATATCCTTAAGGTTGCTCTCAATCTTCCTGAATTCCTCAATGGATAATTCTGCACGGAAGATTGAGAAGAGGCCAGTTGTCACAATGGTCCCGAGATCCTCAAGATATCGAGCCCCCTGCTGCTCTCTCGAGTCAGTTGCGAGCTCTACCACATAACCTGCTGAAAACTTTTGAACTCCAACAAGTGAATTTGACAGTCATCAAATTCAAATTG
This sequence comes from Bdellovibrionales bacterium, assembly GCA_016713585.1. Taxonomy (GTDB): domain Bacteria; phylum Bdellovibrionota; class Bdellovibrionia; order Bdellovibrionales; family Bdellovibrionaceae; genus JADJOV01. The sequence continues at coordinate 8,096 of JADJOV010000020.1, forward strand.
AATCCTAAAGTCTCGATCGAAACTCAAAATCCGTGGCTTTATTTTTTTCCAATGATTCTCCGATACCATTTGCTGCCGGCGTACCCACTCTAGTCTTGAAATTAGAAAGGAAACTTTCTCCTCTGAACTTAGATCCTCTGGGGAATAGATATTAGAATCTGATCCCCGAATTGTCCGCTTGAATTTGTTTCTGGATCTCATCCAAAACCAGCAAATCACAAATCCAAGAATTGTCCCAATTCCGAAGAAGCCCCAGGCCGGAAAGTCGCTTGCTTCATCGACTAAGCCAACCCAGACCTTGGGGACCCCCGAGGCGTTAGGCTGAAGGGAATCTTTTGTATAGCCCCGCCAGCTCTGCGCAAAAATTAGCATCATGAGTAGTACAATAATTTTCGACATTCTAACCCCCATTCAGAAGCGCCTACCCTATTCTTCTTTCTGATCCGCAATGTCTGTCTTTTGGACTCGCTCTAACTTTTCTGGCTTCTCTGTTCGCTCGGGTGCTCTCTGCCTTGGTGGGCCGAGATTCAGAAGCTCCTGGTTTTCGAGTTTCAATGCTCTTTTGCGCGTCATCTTTGAAAAAATTCTGCTGCCGCTTTCGCATGGCCACTGCAACATCCTCACTCACCGACGCCATCTGTTTAAGAACAGAGTTCTTTAGCTTGTTGTAGTCGGTCTTTGCCATCAAGGCCTGGACATAGCAATCGACCCGTTCGACATCGGCGACAACATATCTCTCAAAAAATTTGCTCTCGCATCCTGAGGCCCCTTCACTGTGCCTTCGATATTGGTACGAATCGACTTGGTCACAAGAGGATCAAGGCCCTCTGAGATTCCCTCACTTCCCAGGTTGAGTTCGCCCTTGATGTCTTGGCTCAACTCCGAGAGAAGACTCTCTTTCAACTCGAGTTTCGCCAGGTCATAACAACCATTGACCCGCTGATTGGCACCCACCGTATATGTCGACTTGAAGAACATGCTATCCCCCTGGTCCCAGGCGACTTGGCCTGAGGTCACCCAGGCTGGAAGCTCACCACCTCGGGCGGAGTTGTCCAGTACAAAACGCCCTGGCCTCAAACTGTTATGAGGAGCACTTCCACAACCTGCGAGACCAAGTACACAAGTAACTAGAAAGACCTGCTTGGTAAATATCGTCATGCTCTCTGCCTTCATTTCCGTCTCCCTACTAAAAAATCTTTTTCATTTTCGTTCCTCCTGTTAGTTGATTCAGCTTCCCATACGGTGATGTCAAATCAGGTCAATCCCACCTTGAAACAAAACTCATGCAATTCGACCTGAGTCCAATGAGGTGCAATGACCTCAGACGTCAGTTGGTCCGTGTAACGTAGATATATGGAACGAAATGAATTGCCAGTCATGTTGACTGACTGGACTGAGAGGATGAAAAGATGAAACCCAAAGCAGATTTCAGGTCCCAGTTCAGGATGAGCCTGTATTTTTCTTTTGGGCTTCTGTTTTTTGCCCAAGCACTTGGCGCCACTCCGAAGCTGCCGACTTCGGACACGTCTTATGAAATCCCGAGTGAGGACGAGTCCTACAAATACTATTTAGGAGTCTCTGATGGAACTGAGACTGTTAAGGATGGCATGACTGAAGCCTTTGATCAGGCCGCCCAAGAGGCCATCCGCGAAAATTTTGGTGTCTTTACCCAGATTGATACTGATTCGTATGCGACAGAAAAAGAAAGCCAGGTTTTGCGAAGATTCAAACAGCAATCTGGTGAAATCGCGCTCAAGGGATTTGAGAAAATAGATTCAAAGGTCATAAAAAACACCACCACCAACAAGTATCAGGTGCAAGCGCTCTATCGTTACAATAAAATAGCAATTAAACAAGAACTCGCTAGGCTTGAATCTAAAGAGGACCTACCCCCTGAAGCTGATCCCGGTATTTCAGTGATCGGCTCGTTGGACAATGAAGATTTAGGCGGTCTGCGGGTATCGACGAAACCGCCCGCAGCAAGTATCTTTCTAAACGACGAACCCTATTTGAAAAGCCCTATTGATATTGTGAACCAAATTCCTCCTGGTAAATACACCTTGAAAATTGACCATCCCCACTTTGATACGGTCACCGAAGAAATCCTAATCCTGGCCAATCGGACCACCAAAATCACGAAGGTCTTGAAGCCGGCTCATAGCAGACTGAGCTTGAGTTCGACTCCTCCCGGCGCCGATGTCAGAATCAATGGTAAGCTGGTTGGCAAGACTCCCCTCGTTGAACATAAGCTCTTAGCTGGGCAGGCTATGCGGGTCGACCTTTCTCATAAAGATGCCTATGGGATGAGTCTCCACGCCTATTCTGTGGAGAAAGATCAGCTGCGAGAAGAATCTCTGGAAATGAAACTTAAGCCCGGAAGTATTTTGTTATCAATCAACGCTCCCGGTGCAGCAATCAGCATCGATGGTCAGGCTCAACCCTTGCGGCAAAGACGTTTTCGACTGCCTGCGGGCACGCACAGGTTCGAAGTCAGTGCGCCTGGCTACATAGCCCTCACAAATATCTTTGAAATTCACGGCAATCGCACACTCAGCGAACGCATGGAACTCGAGAAAGTAGCGCCCGCCCGCAAGGCTTACCTTTGGTCGGACAACACTAACGCTGGACAATTGACAGAGACCCCACCTCTCACACCATCACCCTGGTATCCCTCTTGGTATACAACATCGAGCACCTCTGACATTGCCTCGCAAATATATTTTTCACTGGGAGGTTCAGTTGAGGCCATATCAAATCCAGTTTTGGGCAAAAGAAGCTCGACTGGCACCGCCTCATCAAGCATAACGAGCTCTGAAAGCAATTCGAATTCCCAAGGCACCAACCTTAGCCTACTTCTGGAGGCTGCACTCGGACTTAGGAATGGACTCGGTATTCATTACTCGATCGGTTCTATTTCCAAAACATCAGGACCAGGATCCGAGGGAATCAGTGGCCCCCTTGTGGCCGAGGCCAATCGAAGCAAATTTGGTGTGACATGGAACTTCGAATCAAACAAAGGAGAGCTCTTCCAAATTGGAGGCGAAACAGAAGTCATGGATGCGGAAGTCGTCACCACGCTCTCGACCGGGGGCTCGACATGGCCAGGGTCCTTTAAAATGCGAACTCGTGCAAAACTTAATGGCCGTGGATTTTTTATGGCTTGGGTCGGTCGACAAATGGGACAATTCCCTCAATCAAAATTGGCGTGATGGACTATACCTGCGACCAAAGAACCTTTAGAGGAACCCAAAGCATCTACTTAAGTGTGGGCGTGGGTTTCGACATTTCCGAAAGGTGGGCATTGATATGACCGGACCCGGACCGGACCAATCACAAGAGCTGCCTCTTTAGAGATCTGCGAATAAATCCGAGAATTCAAAGGTCTCTTCCTTCTTTCTTTTTCCGTCTTGTTTTTTCCTTCTCTCCGACCGAACAGGAGCTCCGACATGCCTAGTGAAAAAAGTGCCACCCCAAAAAAAAGATATCTCACAAAATCTCGCTTCAAAATTGGGCACGAGTGTCCGAGTAAGCTTTTTTATCAAGACAATTCCGCCTATGCCAATGACAAAATGGAAGACAAGTTTTTGCAAGCTTTGGCTGAAGGTGGTTTCCAGATAGGCGAACTTGCAAAGCTCTATTATGAGGGCGGCATTGAAATCACAGAGCGGGATCATCAAAAGGCGGCAGCTCAAACCCAGGAACTTTTGAAACAAGAAAATGTTATCATCTACGAGGCCGCCTTGCTGTTTGAAACTCTCTTTGTCAAAGTGGATGTGCTGGAAAAAAAGGGCGCAGTCATTCACCTCATTGAGGTCAAAGCAAAAAGTTGGCGAGAGGGCGAGAGCTTTACTGGTAAAAAACCGCCAAAAATGGTGAGAAACTCACCGCGGGTTGGGAACCCTATATTGCTGATATCGCATTTCAAACATTCGTAGCCAGAAAAGCGCTTCCGAATTGCAAGATCCTCTCTTTTCTTTGCTTGGCCGACAAAGATAAAAAGGCAAGTATCGATGGACTTCACCAAAAGTTCTTTCTTAAGAAAGATCCCGGGGGGCGAGCCTCTGTGGAAGTTGTGGCTGGCACCACCAAGGAATCTCTAGGCACTCCCATTTTGAAGACGATTCCAGTGGACCACGAAGTTGAGCTTTTTATGAGTCAGGATTTCGAGGGCAAAGTGTTTTCTGAATACGTACGGGACCTAGCGCAGATTTGCAGCGAAAAGACTTTGGCTCCACCTAAAATATCCCGCGCCTGTGGTGCCTGTGAATTCAAAGTCGCAAGCTCTGATCTCCATGGAAAACAAAGTGGCTTCGTCAGTTGTTGGACAAAAGCAACAAAGCTTGCCCCAGCAGCATTAGATGCTCCGATGATTTTTGATATTTGGAATCTGCACTATCAAAAGAAGGAAAAACTCCTCGCCGAGGGGCGATACTTTATGGCGGAGGTTGAAAAAGAAGATCTGGAACCAGAAGATGACGATAGTCAAGAGCTCACCTCAAAGCAAAGACGTTGAAACAAGTTGAGTTCTTTCAAAACAAAGTAAAAACTCCTATTTCGATAAAGATCATTTCATTTTTCGGGGACAAGCGAAAGACAAATGGAAAACCCCTACAACTTTATCGATTTCGAGACCATTACTTCGGCCATTCCCTTCAGCAAGGGCATGCGTCCCTATGAGACTGTCGCTTTTCAGTTTTCACACCACACCGTTGATGCTGATGGGAAGGTCACCCACGAGGCCGAGTACATTAACACCACGCCAGGGCCTTTCCCAATTTTGACTTTCTGCGAGCACTCAAATCCTCCTTAGAAAAAAATCAAGGAACAGTTTTTAGATACTCAGCCCATGAAAATACCGTGCTCAACCATATTCGGGTGCAACTCCTCGACTCCGAAGCAGCAAACAAAGACGAGTTGATCACGTTTATTGAAACTCTGACCGTTCGAAAGGTTGACAACAAGATCGTTCACCAGGGCGACCGCTGCATGGTGGATCTCTGTGAATTGGTGAAGAAGTACTACTACTCTCCTTTGATGGGCGGGTCGAATTCTATCAAGCGCGTCCTCCCGAGTGTGCTGCAAGAGTCTGCCTTTCTGAGAGAAAAATACTCAAAGCCTATCTATGGAATTCCAACCGGAATCAAGAGTCATAACTTTAAGGACAAAGTCTGGTTTAAGTTCGGAGCCGATGGGCTGGTGGCCGATCCCTATAAATCCCTCGATCCAATCTTTACTGATGTCGACCCCTCGCCAATGGAACTTGTTGAGAGAATCTTCGCAGATGAAGAAATCAAGGAAGGGGCTGCCTCCACCGCCTACGCCCGGATGCATTCACTCGGATGAGTGAGCAAGAGCGAACGCAGATCGCCAAGGCCTTGTTGAGGTATTGCGAACTCGATACCCTCGCCATGGTTATGATTTGGGAGTACTGGACTCAGGAATTGATTAAAGATCGGCAGAAGGCTGCCTAACAGTCTCCACTGACCCCTTGCCAAAGATGATCTTTCTCACTTTAAAACACGATCGCCACCTCTAAGCTAAGGATGTCCCAGGCTGACAAGACCATTCCATAGAATAGATCTATGAAAACAGATCTACTACCTAGTTTAATTGTCTTTCTATCCATTTCTCTTGCGGCCTGCGCAGACCCAAAGGGCGATAACACTGAGGGCCTCTACCCCCCCAATATTACGGCGCCAGCCCCGACCCCTGCTGTCCCTCATACCCGCCTGGGGTGACGCAGCCGGAGGTGGATCTGGGGGAAACACTTTCGTCCCCGTCATTGATTCCTCTGAGTATCCCAACATTACCGGTGGCACTTTCAAAGTTATTCGAGTCGCAGTGCACTCAAATAGTTGGTCAGGGACCTTTTCTGGAATTGTGGCTGAAGGTTCAGACATTTATGAGATGTGGACCGCTCCCTGCCACATCAGGTTCAACATCCTATCGCCTTGTAAAAACGACTGAAACTGGTTTCCCGAGCACTTATTGTTCGTGGGTCGGCGATGGCTACACTTATCGTGGTTTAGGCTACGACGCTGGAAAACTTTTTATCAGAAAAAATTATAACTCGCTCATTTTTCAAAAATTCGATCCAAGCACTTGCCTCGCCGAGGGAATACTTTCCTTTAGCTCTCAAACAGATGATGCGGGTTTCTCTCTGGTTGCGTGGGGTGACATGTTTCAGGCTATCGGCGGGAAACTCTTGGTTCCTTTCCAAACGTCTTCAGCCAACAAACTAAAACTATTTGACCCAACTCTCCTTAAATATTCAGACTACGCCCTCGAACAAAGTCTTGCCGGTGAACAACTTCGTCTAAACACAAGCTTTGTCGTTCAAAAATAATGTGTTATGGACTGCGAACTCCTGCAAACTCACGTACAATACAATTTGTTTGTGGAAAATGGACCTTGCTGCCGCAAAAATGACCTATGCCTTCCTACCAAAAGGCAATTTTCCTGATATGGGGCCCCCCCGGACTATTACTCGAAGGTTTTTATCCTCAAGGGACAAACCTCAACTGAACTGAGATATGTCGTCGTGAAAGGCAAGGAGGTTCGTATTTATGTTTTAGATATTTCGAAATTTTGATTTTTTGTTTACTTAATTTACAGGACCTTGGCGGAGAAAGAGGAGGACGTTCATGATTTCCACCATTATCCCGAACGATACTTTGTCGGAAAGGAAATTGTATGGCACGCGGAGACTCGGCAGTTAGACTTCTTAAAGTTATTATGTACTTAGAGCACAATCCCAAGGGACTCACCGTCAAAGAACTTCATTCACGTCTAGTCAACGATATGATTGAGTGCTCAGAAAGAACCGTCTATCGAATTCTTCAGGTGGTTGAACGAGCCCACTTCCCCGTCTATAGCGAGGCCCAGGGCGATGATCTTTCCAGCGATAGGCGCTGGCGATTTCGACGAACGACTGCCCTCTCGGAAAGTTCATTTTGAAAGTCATGAGATCTTTGCCCTCTATCTGGCGCGAGAATCACTGAAAGCGATGAAGGGATCGCCGCTCATCGATAACATTCTTAAACTCACCGAGAAACTCGAGAAAGCTCTTGGTCCCAGCGTTGGAAAAAGAGCTTAAAAACCTGAGCGGCTATGTCACCTACAAGGCTCAGTCAACCTGGCAGACAGGAGTTTCTCAAGAAACCCTTGATACGGTCTATCGAGCCTGCTGGGACAGTGTTGTCTTAGAGGTCGAATACAAGGCCAAATCAGGCGACAATATTGACAAGATCAAAAAGCGCCGCCTCGGCCCCGAAACCCTCTACTTTGCGAACGGGGGCGCTTACCTCATTGCGCTCGACTTGACCGATAAGAAAATCAAAACCTATAGTTTGAGTCAGAATTTTTTCAGCCAACTACACTGAAGAGGAATATGTTTCACCAGGATTTGATCTCACAGAATTTATGAAATCAAATTTCGGAGTTCTCGGAACCGGCGAAGCCCAAGATGTGTCGATCTTTGTGGCCGACCCGATTGGTTCTTATGTCAGTGAACGGCGCTGGCACGACTCGCAGCAAATCACTCGGGTTGACGGCGGCATTGAGTTCAAGATGCATGTCAAAGTCAATGATGAGCTTGCTCGTTGGATCCTAGGCCTTGGCGCCTCTGCCGATGTCCGCTCACCAAGTGAACTTCGCGAAATGGTGACAACTGCTGCACTTGCAATTGCTGGGAAATATAAAATTAAAAAAGCTGGTTAAGGCAACAGAAATACCTTCTTCACTGCACTTTGCTCGCTATTTTGCTCACTAACTTTTTCGCTAACTTGCTCTCTCTCGTAGTGTCCCCGTCTGTCAATTGATTGGGATATCCTCTTAAAAACGGAGGCAAGTGATGCTTAAAAAACAATTTGTTCTTAAGAAAGTCAATTTCGGAAATAGAAACCATCAAAGCTACCAGTTCATTCAATTTGAAACGTTTAACTCCTTTCTCCAAAGGGGCGGCACTGTCAAAACTACAAGATGCCAGAAATTAAAAGTCCCCACTAAAAAGCAAATGGGTAAAGAACTGGGCCGGAACAAAAAGCAACTCAAGATCGCATCATAATCCCTAATGAATAAAGAATCGAAGGTTCACATTTGCAAATCGGGTCTTATCGACCCCAATGCGCTTTCCTGACAAAATCTGAGCTTTCTTGTCGATCGGTCTGGAAGAAAAAACCAACTCAATTCCAAGCTCATTTTCGAAGATATCCGCTTGATTTAATTTCTTCAAAATTTCTCTTTCTTCATCAGACCAAGCTGCTTCATTCGACCCTTGAGAAATGGTTCGATGCCCATCCTCTCCGCGAAGAAGCACTCTCAAAGCCCGACCAGAGCCATCCTTATTGCCATGCCCTCCAAGATGTCTGAGCAATATTCCCCCATAAATTCCAATGGCCCCGTTTCCGCAGGTTATATCAATCCCATGTCTATTAAAAATTGGTAGGGACCATCCTGCTTTGCTTTTCGTGTGAACATAGAACCTACCCTGGGATAATTGTTCAGGTCGGCGATGGGTCGCGCCCTTGGGTTGGGCATTTGCATCATCCTCAAATATTCCTGGAATTATTAAATAGAACTCAACTGCTTCAATGGAATGAAGGGTCTTTTTGCTTGATCTAATCTGCCAATTTAGGAGCAGCTCTGATGCGATCTCTTGAGCTTGAACCAGAACATCATTTACATTTTGTACTTTGGAAAAATCCAAAATTTCTATCAAGCGATTATTGCAATGGTCACCTTGCATAGACTATCCCAGCTATCCGGACCCTTATTGTCTTCATTCTTTCTGTCCCGCCAACCCACATCTCCCCACAAAGAAATGCGGATACCCCATGACCGCTTCAAACTCACGCCACCTTCGACACTCAAGGGGCGTCACTGGATACATTTTGTCCCAGGCTTCATAAAGTTTTCGATTTTTATCTGAGACCACTCCATGTCCTGGGTAGCGATTCTCAAAATTCATATAGGTTCTTGCAACCACGCCCTTGGCAAAATCCATGGGTTCAAATTTTCGATCTTCTATCTTAGCTCTGCAAGATCCAAAAATCATACTTGCTCCCAGTGAGCTGGGCCAGAGAAATTATTACGTAATCCATTGAGTTCTCCAATTTCAGGAAACAAATTATACAAATCTGACTCCATTCGCTGAAATTCTTTATTGGACTCAGCACACTTACGCCCCTTAAAAGCATGACCGCGCTTTATGCAGGTCGGCGAACCCTCCCTCCACTCGACGAAACTCTTGCCAAAATTCTCTGCCGGCACGACGTGCTCCCACTCGAGACGAAGCGCCCGTTTTTGATTTTTCTGAACACGATATCCGCAGGAAGCGAGGTCAATTTGCTTGCCTCGAACTTGGCATCCACAATAAATTGTTTTAAAATCAAATAGATTTAACTTTTTACTGAGAATTTTTTCGCCTCGTTGAAATTTTCAACTCCAGTGGCGTCGAAAGCCAGCGCTGTAGAAAAACTCAAAGTAAACGGAAGCGATAAGCCCAAAATTAAGACAAATACTAACTTGATCATGAGGCTATCCTATTCGGATTCGGCACGATTCAGAAGCAAAAGCAGTGGCAAGAGGTGTCTTATTTTGGCACACAGCTCAATGGCCCTTATCTGGATGCCCTCCCGTCCCGTCCGACTGTGTCCCCAGCTGTCAGAGGCCTCTGTTAGGCTCTAATTATTGGGAGGCTTCACGGATGAGAACATTTGACACCTTGGAAATTGGTCTTCATGAGGTTAAGGATATCTTGATCGAGCGTTTTCTGTTTCAGCTCACGAACCCTAAAGACAAACTCCGACCAATATATTTGGAAGGTCACGCAGGCATTGGAAAAACCCAAGTGATCCATCAGGTCACGGCACAGCTTAGTCGCCAGCTTAGAAAGCCTGTCCATTGTCAAACCCTCAATCTTCAATTTTGTGAAAGACCAGATTTTATGGGGCTTCCTCGCATTGACGCCGACGGGGATACAGTCTTTGCCCGCCCCAAGATCCTGCCAAAGGAAGGCCTTGGTATTCTCTTTCTGGATGAAGCAAATCGAGTGGATTCAGATATTCAATCCGGAATGCTCACCTTGTTGGAGGATCGCAATATCAATGGGCACCAGATTGGCAGCGATTGGATGATTGTTCTTGCTGGCAATCCCGGGGCCGCAGCCGGTGGCAGTCAGTACAAGGTCGGAGACTTCGATTTTGCCCTTCAAGACAGAATTGCAACGGTCAGAGTCACTGGAAACATTGAAGATCTGACTCAATATTTGCGAACTAAATACCCAGGACATCCACTTCTCAACATCTTAGAATACAGTCCTGACTTTATTTCCTTTGACGGGCAAGGTTGCTCCCCGAGGTCTTTCGAGGCACGCTCAGAGCCACCCTTGGTCTCTCCGATCTGAAAGACAAATCCATTCTTCGCCAGCTGGCCTTAGAACTCGGCCCTGCGGCGGCCTCACATATTCTGAGATTGCTCGGGACCGGTTATGTGCCCACAATTAAGGGGGTCCTTAAGCGGGACCCCAAAGTGTATCAGTTTTTGGACTCCAACCCCGATCGCCAGGATGTTTTACACACCTTGATCGATCAGATTTACGGATACATTGTCGCTAATGCAAACAAAAATGAACCCATTCAAGTCGATGATGTCTCAGCCATTGTCGAATTCCTGATGCTCGTCCAAAACGAACATCGGTTGGCTCTTTTGAAAAAATTAGAGGAGCAAATACTCTGTCTATTTCGGCCAGCACTTTCTGAAAAACACAAGACTCGCGGAGGTTCTGTATGCCAAAAGAGCTATCGCAGCTTGATAAGCTCCTCGGGGCGGCCTTGATTCAGATCGTTGATCAAAGACCGCTTTATTACTCAATTCTGAGACGAATTCCGAAATTCTTCAGGAACGATCTTGATCGACCTTGTGCCCTCGGCATTGATCAAAATACAGGCAGACTGAGCATCCTCCTCAATGCGCAAGTTCTTGTAGGAGCCTCGGTCGATCACCTTCAAGTGGTGTTAGAGCATCTTCTGTTTCACATCCTAGCACCACAACATCACGGCGATCGCACCAAGCTGGGTGAAAGTTTTCATCTCGCCTGCGATCTCATCATCAATCAAAATATTTCTCAAATCAGGGAAAATCCAAAAGATTTTTCAAGAAAATCTTCACCCTTTGGGAAACTGCTGACCCCACAGGCCCTGAAGGGTCTTCACGGATTCAATGCTGAGAGCCTTGCAAGCACGAGCGTGTATGAGCTCTGGCCCTTAATTAAAGAGGAAAACCATTTGCCTGATCTCAGTTCCTACAAGACATTGGATGAGACCGACTTTCAACTACATAATTTTGTATCCATCAACCGATGGCAAAAGCTTGCCCCCGGCAATGAAATTCTCCTTCAAAATCAAGTTAAGCAAACTGTGATCGCAGCCATGATGGAGCTTCACCGGCTGGGCAAGGGCCCAGGCCATTCTCCCTGGGTGCCTCTCAAAACAGATCACTGAGATTCTTGCTGAAAGCAAAATCGATTACTCAAGCTTATTGCAAAAATTTGTCAGCAGAGCGATGGCTAACATCAAACAGAGAACCTGGACTCGCACCAATCGAAAGTATCCAAATCTTATTAAAGGCAGCACACGACTAGCCAAAGGCAATCCGCGGATGCTCGTTATAATGGATACCTCAGGCTCCATGTGGGATGATCTCACTCTCAACAAAGTTCTTGCGGAAATTAGTAAAATTCACCGCGCCTGCCCCGATCTCTGGGTCATTGGTGGCGACGTCGTTGAGAAGTTTCGCTATTATTTACAGAAAGGATCTTTTCTCCCGGTCGCCACGACCTAATTGGTGGCGGCGGCACGGACCTACAATTTGGGTTCAATGCAGCCAAAGAACTCAATGTCGATGGCACAATCGTTCTGACTGATGGATGTATTCCCACCTTCGATACTCACCAAATCGAAACTACTTTTGTTGTTGTGCCTCAAGGAATCACCGTGCCAGGTTACGAGAATATTTTTATAACCTAGCCACCATGCAAAGTCTCAATCCCAGGAAGAGGTCGATTGCCCATAAGCAACTTAAGACCAAATCTCAAAATTGGGGTTTAGGCTAAAAATCCAATGAAATTTACCCCGCTCCAGTTCTTTTCTTTACAGCTTCATCAAGAACTTGCCCCTTAAAGCTTTCTCTCAATTTTTTCAACTGTGTTTCTCTCCTTGGATATTTGCCGTAGGTTTTGTGCACCCAATCGTACCAATCGTGATATCTGTCGTGGGCTTTGCCGCCCATGACACAGAGGTTTGAAGGTCTGTTGTCGTTGCGCCGACCATTAATGTAGTGAACAACTTCCCATGCTTCTAGTCGGCGACCCAGAATTTCTTCTGCTATCGTCCGATGTTCATAGTGTTCTTTACCCGACGTCGATTTTGTGACCACATAACCATCGGATGTGATGTGCTTTTTGGAGAAAAGCCAACGAAAAAATGCAGAAACCAGAACAAATGGGAGTTTCACGATATCCCATAAAGCCTTGCGCAGGAGTCTCTTCAGTCTTCTCTCTATCCACTTCATTGCAATCCTATCGGAAGAATCAATGAAGACTTCTATGTTCAGCAGACCAGGCCTTACGCCAGTCCCATACTAGTTTATTCATTCCGTCCCTGAATGATACGATTAGGTATACATTGACCTCCCTTGGCAATCACACCTGCCAAACTGGAACAAATAGGAGGCACATAATGAAGAGTTTTTTACTACTAACAATTCCACTAGGTCTTTTGGGTATTGGGTGTTCATCTGTTCCAACAAATCAAACGATCATTGAACGGGCAGATGATGTTTCGACGAGACCTTCCTGGGCGAGTCTCACAAAACCATTCACTGAGGAAAACGGGAAAAAGTATTTTTTAGGCTATGTTGAGGTTGAGGCTGATGCTTCAAAGTCGGCGGCATTGAACATGTCTGACGAGAAGGCAATTTCAGAACCATTTCGTTCGATTGTAGACCAATTCCTCGATCAAAATCAGGTGGGTGAGGAGTTGCGCGGCACCACGGGCCAACGGATCATTTCTTCAACCAGAAGCTCTCGCCCCACAATCACTGATCTCCAAATCGTGAAAAGATACAGGAGCTCATTGAAACGAAGTCCGCTTCGGGAGTGACCAGGTCAAACCTACGAGTTTATTCATTGGCAGAGGTCCCAACTTCGGAACTTGAAAGAGCAAGGCAAAAATATCTTTCAAGATTATCCTCTGATCTGAACGTCAAAGAGTTCTCGACGAGGTAGGCACCCGACAACGTGAACAAGCGTTGATGGAAAGAACGAGGGGCAATAAGATATGACTTCAATACTAACCACAATTATTACTGTTTTGGTCTCCTGCCTTTCGTACGGCGATACTCTACCAGGAAGGAACTCCGATTTGGCTCTCCAATCCACCAAAAGCGAAACTCACATCTTTTCGGTCGGAGAGGCTCTGATATTGACAGCAAGGACGTGCCCTGGGCGGGCCTGGATCAGCTCACTTCTGAGATATGGAATGACACAATTCCCAGAGCTCGGAAGCCTCCGTTCGGAAAGTGAAGAATCCCTTCACTCCGCAACCTACAATCGCAAATTCGTGCTGCAACTTGATTCTATCGATTGGAAAGGAATATCTGAGGTGGAGGAGAAGGGTTCGCCTCACATCATTTATGACGAAAAACCACAAAAACCTACACGGTGTATAGACTGCTGACCTGGGCCAAGAAAGATATAGCAGCTTCAAAGGCTTCAATCCGCCGCAAAAAGAAAAATGAAATTCCGCCGAGCCCCGAGGTTGCAAGAAAAATAGAGGCTGACGTTGTCAGTGAAATTCAGAAGATTCATGCGCTGAACAAGCAGATTGCAACTCGAGATGAATTCCTCTCGAAGGTGCTGATGGTCGCAAAATGTGGAGTTACCCTCGAAGACCTCAAAAACATTCTAGGACCGCCAGATAGAGAAGATGGCTTCTGTGAGCATTACTGGGGGACATTTGAGGTGTTTGCTTGTCGAGGCCCAGTTGATTTTATTACTTCAAAAAATGGAGAGGGTCCGCGCAAATCTCTGTGCCGGAGGGACTGAGTTCGCTAAATGGTAGGAAACTGAACCAAAATGCTTGCTCTCCTTTTGTGTGCGAAGTCATGCTTATATTTTGTGCTGATCTCATTGCAAGACCATAGGACCGGCTAGAATCTGTCGGAGCCTACCGAAGGTGTGGTATCTTGATAATTTGCTCAAGTAGCAGTGCGGGCAGCCATAGGATTTCAGACACCCGCACTGATTAGAAACCACCTTAGACTCGGGCACGCTGAATGGACCCAGATCCAGTTGCGTTCGCCTAGCCATCAAACCACTGACAACTCTACATTTCGAAATTCATCATTGGGACTTCGCCCTCGTATTTGCATTTGAGCGTCTATCGTTCCATACAATCAACGTTTTGAAACCGATGGCATTGAATCCGCTAATCATGATTAGCCAGTCCATCCAGGCCTCCATATTGTCAGAATTCACAAGTGTTTGGTTCGCTTGAAATAGCAAGTACTCTTGGTTCTGAATGGCCAATGGCAGAAGTTTCTGGTCCATCTTTCTCAAATTAGTAACAATCTGACGGCATAGTGGACTGTTCACCCTTTCCAATTCGAGCATAAGGGCATTCTGATCAATTTGCAAAAATGAGTCTAGAGTATTCGGGAGTCCGGAAATGAAATTTCTTAATGTTTCTTCTGCAACAGATGATGGCAGGCCTGGAATTGGCATTCCCTTTGTTGGAATTGTCACTCTGACTTGATCCATTCGAAGCAATTCATTCAAGACACTATAATATTCTTTATCTATTGCGTATTTTGCCGGAACCCACAGTTGTCGGAATCCATCCTTTGAAAGATTATTTCTCTTTTCAATGTCTTGCATAAGCACGTCCATATGATACCGATAGCCATCAATATGGACCAAGGTTCGATCGCCCCCGGTTTCTCGATCATAAAATCAGGTACGGATTTGAGGTACCCTTCGATTGAATATTTCCGCAGCTGGGTGGAACATCTATATGCGGGGAAATGGTTCTGCACAAAATCCAAAAAATTGCCTTCAGCAACCCTTGACTCGGGATCTACATCCTCAATTGAGGGCCTGTTTGGGTCGCACAAAACCATCTTCTGCTTCTTTAACTCTTCATAAAGCAGCACCTGACCATCTACATTGAAAATAGACTTTTTGATATCTTGATGGTGCCACTGATTATCGTAGGATTTCAAACAACGATAGCAGCCATCAACACAGCATTTGCTAGAACTAACCTCTGGGACTCATCGCAAATTTGATCCCAATAATCCCATATCAATCGGATAACGCCGCTACCACCGGGCTCCGAGTCCACTAACAGCAAACTGATACTTTGAACTTTCGGAGCTTTACTTCCATCATGGGGAGGCCATTAATTTTTGAGTAGTCACTTCAATCCGACTGCTGCGCCTATTGAGATGAAGCACTTTCTGAATTGCTCGTTCGAAGATCGCCTCAAGAGTCACGTAGAAACTATTAATCTCTTCCTGCGAAAATTCATTTGCCCACCCGTTCTGAGCTGCTATTGACCACGGCACCCTCAAAATGATTCCCTGGCCTTCGTTATACACGCAAGGCAAAAATGGAACCCACTTGCCAATATCACCTTCGGGTCGTTCCAGTCTGACCGAAAACAATTTTGAGTCGGTATTTTCCTTATATAAATGCTGTATGGCACTTTGGCCACCAGATGATTGTTTTTGAATTCTTGATAGAATCGAAATTGTTTCAATAAAGTGATCATGGGTAAAGTGCAGATCGATGCCAATCTCCGGGATGTGCAGGATGTTCCAACATTTCGTCAGGGGTCGGACGACCCATGCGCTTAAGCTCTTGAATCGCACGATGATGATTTCGACGTCCGTCATGGTCACTGATCACATCCAACTGCAATCCATGCGCTTCAGAAACAGTCACTAAATCGGGAAGCGATCTATTTGCTCCAGCCAGCTCCTCTGAAAGGATCTCACTACCACAGATCTTGCACTCGCCGAGTCCGGGATCTGTCAATTCGTCGCAACCTGCCGAGCAAATGCCCCACTTCGCCCCCTTTTTGATTTCTTCCCTGATTGATATCTGTCGATTTTATAAATGAACCCTTGACCATACACTTTTTGCTCTGGCGCCAACTCACGAAGAGCGGTTGATGCAGATCGATCATACTGCAGCGTTCGCGAATCCCGCCACCACTGCCCTTCGTAATGGATGATTTGACACCTAAAAAGCGGGTCCTTTACCCGGAAAATCAAAGTTTGGAAGAAAGCCCCATGTCGCCAAATCTGAAATCGGGTTTGAACTATTATAGGAGTGGATTAGGCCTAATTTATGCTTCAGAAGGTAAGTGGCCCGTTCAAAAGGACTTTCGATTTTGGACTTCCTCCGAGCCAGCTCTCTTTCGTTTTGAGATGTTTAAAGTCTTCAAAATACAGTTTTGCCTGCTGAGTGTAGTATTCGAGTTGGGCTGCGAATCGAAGACCCCACACATCAAAGGCCGTAGAATTAATTAGCTGTTCCCGCAGCAAATTCTGGCGATGAGCGGACAACGTGCCATCACGCCACAAAGCCTGGCTTAGCTGAAAAATAAATTCGCCCTTTAATTTCTCAATGTAAGGTCTTCGTTACCTATAAATATTCTTCCAGTCCTGCGGCAAGACATTCAGGCCGATTGCCTCGCCAGCTAGTGCTAAATATTCATTTGTAATGCCCCTAGATCAACCAAACGACTCCATTTATCCAATTCTAATTATGTTTAGAACTCTTTCATAGGTTTGGTCATGCACTCGATGATCAGCCCGTTGAGATGGCGCAAAATAATAAAAGTATTCTCAAAGGGTATGCCAGGTGGCAAAATTTCACCAGAAACCATATCTAACGGATTCTCAAAGAAAGTGAGATCATGACTGCCTAACGTACAGTGGGTCACCACAAACGCTCGTTTTGGCTCACGGCCTGCTCGCCCTGCTCGTTGGGCATAATTTGAGGGATCTGGCGGTACAGATCGATGGATAACAACAGGTAAATCGGGCAAATCAACCCCATTTCTAGAGTCGGTGTGGCGACCAGAGTATTGATTTCACGATCTGTAAATAGCCGAATTGCTTCATTCGCCTCAGCCGCACCTAACATGCCATTATGCTCTTGTGCCCGAACAAGTCGTGTATCCTCTTCGAATGATCTCACATACAACGAACTATAGTATTCATGCTCTGGAAGGGTGTAAGTCACCCAAGTATCATGGCCATTGCGACCAGTCGGCAAATTTTCCAACAAACAATTCGGCGATACAATCTGACGGATTGAGCTGTGGCTCCCTTTGTAAGCCTGAATATCACTCGTAATCTCGAGAAGATCTTCAGCCTTTATTCGCAAGTTGATCAATTCCGGCGTCTTTTAAGTCAATGAAGCGATTCAATGGGCTCTATTAATAAAGTCCCACCCAAGTCGCAGGCTTTCCCTAACAGTCAGAGCCGGATCCCCTTGACTACAGATAATTCGGCCAAGAGTTGAATTCTTATTGAGCTTTTCACCACCAAAGGACTTACCAATAAGATCTTCAAACTTAAAGGTCTCTGGTCGCCATACTCCATGTCGGCCCAAAAAAAGCCGAGCAGAGGTCGGGCTTACGCCCCGCCACTGACCGGCCTCTGCCAGTTCTTGAAAAAGCCAATTTGAAATAAGAAACAACAACTGTTGACTATAAGCCGGACCATTCTTTGCTGCCGCGTAGTCCGCGAAGATCCCTGATTGAAAACCCTTAAGATTCCATGTCGCACAAAGCCAGTGGCTTGCAGGCTGCCTTCCCCGCTGTGGCAAGATCCAAGTTCCAATATAATGACTCCAGTCATAACCGCAAACACCATAATCCACGATCAGGAATTCAAAGATCGACCTCATCGACAGCGTTCTTCAAGGCCCTGGTCTCAGCACCATCCGCCATTGTCGGGTTATCAAAAGCCAGTCCTTATTTGTGCGTT
>JADJOV010000021.1 GCA_016713585.1 Bdellovibrionales bacterium
GCCATATTCTGTAGAAAAAACTCGGCCGCTGGGTTCACGAGTTCAGGACCCGCACCGAATTCTCGCAATAAATATACATATAGTTTATTTAAAAGTGATTCCTTCGGAGTCTGTGGGATGTGAAATGAATGCGAGGTCAACATCTTCTGTAGCTCGATCTGAGCCGTAATGGAGTTGGCCAGTCGCCCGCCGAGCAAGCCAATCTCCGCCAATTTCTGGCAGATTTTTTCGAGTACTTGTACTGCAGTTTCTTGCGTAGATAGGCTTTTCAGGTTCATTAGGTTATTCTATTCCTAGGATGGATTTTAGCACGGATACGCCTAAGATAGTTAATACTGCGATCCTCTATTTAAGGGGGCCGACCTAAAACAATTTCGCGTGAATCGATTGTTTCATTTTCTATATTATCAGCATGGACTCATCACTTTCCCAGTGAATCAAACGCTGAAGCGCTCGATCTTTTGACGCTTTTTCAGGACATCCGAACGCGTGAGTTTTCTAGATACTTGAAGCAAAGGCGCTTGGCATTGAGTCGACTTGTTAATTTAAAAGTCACTTCCCGCAAAACATAGAGCTTAACGCGCCATCAACGCATTAAAAATCAAAATTCAATTGAAACACTATCCCTCACTTCATTCTAAAAAAACGGATTTGGAATATTCAAAAGGACTTTATCAATCGTATGGGTGGCTTTTTAACAATGATATTTTTAGAATCATAATCGCCGATTTTGACTCTACAATGTGCCCTGTTAATACCTGTCCCTCTTTCGGCAGAAGGGAGGTCTAAACTCTGAGCTTGAAACAAAAATAAGAGCCTCCGGCGCTAATTGCTTTTAATCCTTGATACGTTGCCATTTCCTGTTGGTCATCAATAGCCAATTTCCCCGTGATTTCAGCTTGGCGGCTATGGTGTCCTGTTGCAACCAAATGGCTGGCAAATTTGTCATCCGTCGCTAATACAAAGCCATGTTGCATTTCATGTGGCGACGATTCTTGGCCCCATACGTTGAGCGTTTGAGTTGAGAAACTATACCTAGAAAACCAGTAAAAATACTATGATTCTCATTGATCGCTTCTGTTCAGATGTTTTTCTCACACCCGAGCAATTACATTTGCAAATAAAAACCTCATACGCCTTTTTGAAGTTAAACGCTAAAATTTCTTTCGTGATTACAGCTGTTTTTTTCATATCTTTCTCCTTGTGGACTCAGGAAATAGCGGATGACTTACAAAGCCGCCACCAAAGGTCGCAAGTTGAGACATGCAAAAAACGCATGCCATATAATACTCATGTTTAATTGAATAGGGCTGCAATAAAATGTAGAATGAATGAAGTGAATCGCCTTAAATTGCCTTTAAATTCAGACCAGCTTGAACTCTTACTGGCATTTGAAAATACAAAAGGCTTGGGTCATTTAGCGGAAGTAATGGCCCGTGATCAGTCGGTTGTCTCCCGAAATTTGCAAAGAATTGCCGAAGACTATCCCGTTTTAAAGAAAGTAAAAAGGACGTTGGGAGATCACTCCACTTGGTATTCAAATCAATCTAAAGACCCGAGCTTATCTTGAAGAACAAACAGAATTAATGTCAAAAAATAACTGAAAAGAAAAAAATAAAATCCTCGTTATGTGGCGAGGGTTCGATTCTTGTAATTATCAATGCTCAGAATGGGTTATTTGACGGGACTCAAGAAGCTCGGAACAATTCAGAAGCCGAGAGAAATATCGCTCGTTTATTAGACGTTTGGCGATCGAAAAAAACGAAAAATTATCCACGTTAAGCATGTATCTAAAAATCCAGTTCCATTTTCTTTAAAAACTCTACTGGAAGTGATTTCTTAAAAGCACTCCTTCCCGCTGATACCGAAGTCGTAATAGAAAAAACGAAATCGAGTGCGTTTACGGACACGAATCTTCTGAAAGTATTAAATAGTATGCCCTGCACCGATCTTGTTTTGGTTGGCTTTACTGCTAATGAATGCGTGAAGCCACAGCACGCGATCCGCGGCCTTGGACTTTGCCGCCATTGTTGCAAGCGATGCGACGGCTACATTTGATTTACGAGATTCTACTGGAAAACTAGTCAAAGCAGAGAGAGAATTCATAAATTAACTTTATTAAATATCAATGCATTTTCTGCCAAGGTTGTATCGACTAACGAGATTTTGTCGTCAATCTGATTTGAACTATCCCTTGAGACTCGAGTCTCAAAGCTGGGGTGACCGCCCCTTCACAGTAATTCCACATACTTGCGGCTCAGTTTCTCTATTGTAGGAAATGTCGCGGCATGTGCAAGTGATTCCTGTCCTGATAAAAGATTGTCCAGACAGTGCCTAGACAATCTTTCACAATAATTCTCGAGTCTCAGAAGTGAGACTGTGTCTCGATGTGTCTCACAAACCCTAGAGAAATTAAATTTCAAATCAAACTCGAGTCGCATAAAATAAATCCACGGCGTGTGTCTCATTCAACTGCTTCATTTAAGACACATTTCTAAGCTTTTCTCAGCTGTTTAAAATCACCTGATAAACATCTCGGGATACTCTTAGTTTCGCTGAAATTACAATCCTTTTTGCTGATCAGCCCTTGGCATTGAAACTGCAATTCACTGCTTGGGGTGTTTTATGAGAAAAATTTCAAATGGCATTGTTCTTAGCTGTCAGTATGGTGAAGCTCAGCAAGCCAAGCTGGCCCGGACGACGACAAGGACAAGGAAAAAAGAGTCAGGAAAATATTCTTTCAAAGGTCAGAGACAGGTATTAATGTCGCTCCGGCTGGAACTACTGCTTCATGAAACTCAATGACAAAGAGTCGACACAGGTTTTTGTTCGCTATCAAAACCGAATCTACGTTCTTCCTAAAACTGCTGTTGACTTGGATGCGAAAGCCGGTTTCAGGCTACGCCCTTCCAATCGGTCGATACGAAGATAGCAGGAAGTGTAAACGCAAAAATTGTGCAAGTTTTGAGTCCCTCTCGAGTGGAAATCTATGGCATGATCAGCGCCGGATTGGACGCGTATGGCGATAAATTCGCGATTGAGCTTGGATATGACCAGAAAATCAGTAATGCACTCAAGGTCACTGGTTCGGTGGGTATAAAATCCGAATCTTTCAAAGATCCTTCCACTGGTCAAAGAGCGAGTGAAATTTTACAAAGACTATCAGCCTGAAAGCACCACTTACGGTAGCGAATACAATTGGCTTACGGGTTGGCAAACAACGACGCAACAAACACCGGAAACTTGGACGTCCGATCCAAAAACCTAAATACCGGTTACGGAAAATTGCTGCCGAATGGAAGCCGATCAAAGATGTACTGACTGTTTATGGAAGCGGACAAGTGGGCTTTAATCCCGCGAAAATAGATCCCTCTAAAAATGGCCCATCCTTCCTAGAAATCAATTGCACCCTAGGTGCCTGCGTGAAAGTCAGTGAAAATCTATCAATCGGCGCGATATGATGCGCAAGGAATTTGGTCCAACACTAATGATGGGTATTCCGTGGTCTCCGGCGATGAAGCGAACATTATGGTGCCATGAACCATCAGATTACGGGAACGGTGGCAGTCACCTTGCCGTGAAGAGAATAAGTAAATAAAGAAGTGTAAAAATACGGCTCTTCCCTCTGTTTTTACACTTTCTTTTGGCAGCAGCACTCAGAATATAAGCCCATGGCCAAGAATAAGTCCTAAGCTCAGGCCGCGATCGCCTTCAAAAGTGACCCTAAAGTCGAAAGGGTTGGATTAAATTCCTTGTCCTCATTAATCAAATCATAAAGCGTCTGTCGACCGATCTTGGTCTTAGTTGCCAGTTTTGATTTAGATACAGTTCTCAAATGAGCAATCAGCACATCTTGAAAAGTGGCGAGATCATTGCTCATCAGAGCATCGATAAGTACTTCCATAACAAGTTTTGCATTCTTTAATTCGGGGCTACTAAACGGTTCATAAATCGTTAATAATTTTTTCGAGGATTTTTTTCGCTTTGCGGATATCATGGTCTTGGCCATTTTTGTTTCCTCCTAGGAGCATCAATGATGATTTTAGTTTTCGGTGTTTGCGGCGCAAACCACTCTTCTGTATTCTGCTGATTTTAGAATTTCATAGAATACTTCATCGCACTCACTCACATTTCTCATTGTACGGTATACCGTACAAGCCAGTCAAACCAATCTTGATGATCATTTTTATGATATAAGTATTAGATTTTATTGTATTTTTAAAAATGGGGTGATCGACGGGGATTCAGCCCTTAACTGATCTCCTAATTTCCGATTTGGGACAAATCTCAATACGAATAACGACTTTGTCATTCGATCGCCGAACTTTCTTAGAGACTCTTTTCGCCTCTTCGCGAGTGCCCCAGTGCCCGCCACCATTTTTGCGCCAGCGTGTTCTGATTTTCGCTTTCGTTTTCCTAGGGGCATAAATTACGCCGCCTTCTTCCAGAAATCGTTCAATCGCCTCTCTAATCAGCTTCTGATAGTTAGTACCACGCTCTTTCGCGACAGATTGAACCGCTGCCAATAAATCATTTGAGACACGAATCGTAATGCTCTTGTCCCAAGGGGCGAACTCGAAAGATAAAGGCCGAATAGTAGAATCACTTTTCGTCTTCGATAACCGTTTTTTCATAAAATTATGCGGCGGATCTCTTTGGCTTGAGATCACTTAAGTTCAGCACCTGAATCTCAATGATTTGACCTTTTTTATCCTGACAGAAAACAAAACCATCTTTCACGAAAGATTTTGCCTCAATCCCTGGAGCAAGCTTTATTGAAGCGAAATCAGCATCCTGATCAATATAAACCTCAGGGAAAGTCGGGGATTTTGAACTTTTCTTTTTCATTTTGCTTCGAACCGAACCATTACGGTTATGACTACCCATAAATTTTTATCCTCTCTTTCAATCAACACAGCTGCGATTGAATTATCGTTTCTAGTTTGAAATTTTTTGGCAAAATCCATTTCGATCCTTGAGGGACTGTAAAATCAGGATCAGCAAAAATTAATTCCAACTCCTCAGTGGTTATCTTTCGCTCCATCATCCGACTTGCGGCATGAGAGATAAAACCCATTTGTTATCTTCGGGTACTTCACGCTTTATGTTTACTTGACGTACAGGCTTTTGTACATACCTCCTGGGATGGAGTGTGGCGCGTAAGAATGTGAGAAACTGGGGTGACTGACCCCTTCACAGTAATTCCGCATACTTGGTTCGATATTCTCCTATTGTAGGAAACGTCGCTGTGTTTGTACGCTTGTTTTGAGCATTTCTCATTTCTAGCACAGCCTGTGGAAGAAAATTCACACAAGGTCAGGAAATATGAGCGCAGTTTATGAAACTTCTGTGAGCGAGTAACTCGTACTTCGCCCACCACCAGGATTTCGAGCAAAGGATCTTACGTTTCACCAGATCTTCAATCTCGAGATGCCGTGTCCCGCGAACACTCACCAAGTGAGGCCACTTTGAAGAAGTGAGCTTTCCGTCGAACCCATCCAGGAGACGATTCAGGACCTTTCTCTGCCGTTTATTGAACTCTTCAGCATCATATTTTTCCCAGAAGCGTGTCTTCTTAAGAACAGATGCAAAAACAATTTCTGCGCCTTGAAGGCACGAACCAGACACGCTAAAAACCATTCGAGCCACGCTGTGATATCGAGGCTACCTTTTGAGTAGACTCTAAAATGTATCGTAGTAGGCTTTTCGCTCAATACTGATTTGAGCCGACATGCTGTAAAGCGCTGTGGACTGTTTTCTGAGCGCGCAAGGGCCATGACGGCTATCGCTCGAGCAATGCGACCGTTGCCGTCTTCAAATGGGTGGATCGTAACAAACCACAAATGTGCGATGGCAGCCTTCAAAACGGAGTCGACAGACTTCTTGCTATTGAACCACATAAGAAACGTTTTCATTTCCTGTTTCAGTCGGTCAGCTTCCGGCGCTTGATAGTGGACTCGGTTTTCCGATAGGGCCAGATACGACCTGCATCGGCCCACCGTTATCGTCCCCCCATTTTCAGCTCGGATTTTGGCCTTACCACTTCGTTCACTAGGAAGAGGGCAGCATGCCAGCCAAAAAGCCGTTCCGCCGTCAAAGGAGGCCAAACTTCAGAGTCGCATCTAACATCATCTCTACGACGCCCTCGGCATTTCCCGGTCGGCTTTTTGAGAGCGCCTTTGTCCCGGACTGAACTGCGGGCCGGAGACAGGCGCACCTGGACTCTGTCAAGCCTCTCTCCCTCGATCTCGCTCGACAAGGACCTCTTCGGTAAGGGCCCGAAGCACAGCCTCAGCCCGGAGATTGGATCGATCCCTTCCGTCCTCCCGATAAGACGTCCTTGGCGATGATGGACTGCCTGGGCATTTCAGTAAGCCGATCCTGGTTCCAGTCAAAGTCAGGCCATTTTTTTGAGCTCATGGATGTGTTTCGTAATCACCGCATCTGTTATACGGATATTATGGCATTGATTCTCCGCAAGGGCAACAATATTATCCGCATCTATGCGGAGGAATATTGTTTCTCTATCTCCACATAGATGCTGCTTTCCAAAGACTTATCTCTAAGCGAGGCGTGAAGCTGCAAGAACCATAAGACGGATGAGTCGATCACCGAAACAACCGCTCCACTCTCTGACTCAGCTCAGTCTGGAAAAAGAAGAGCTAGAGTAACCCGGCAGAGACACACCCCGTTTAAATACCCGTGCTCCTCACAAGAATTTTTACCTTTCCAAGCCTTCCACTCGAGGCGAAGCTCAATTCAGAATTTCTCTTAGGCATTTTGCCTGCTACCAAATATTCTACTATTTTCCGGTCACTGGACGGCCCCTGTGAAAATGATTCACTCTATTTTCTCCCAGACACGGAGTGTAACCAATTCAGTAAGCCTCACCCTCCTAGCCCCTGATATAGCTTGGACACATTTCGCTAGTCGACTTAGTGTATAATGTTATTTACAAGGAGAAGGTATGAGACAGTTTTCAGAAGAATTCAAAGACCAGATTTTAAAAGAAATAAAAGAAGTGGGAAATATCACTCTAGTTTGTAAGAAACATGATCTGAAAAGAACTACGGTGATGAACTGGCTGCATAAAATAAAGAATAAAAGTAAAATATCCGAGCTGAAAATTACACGCGAACTCAATCGAAAAATAAAAGACCAGGAGCTTCAGATTGCCGTACTCACCTCGCTTCTAAAAAAAACATACCCACTCTGGAACAACGAAAAACCACTGTCTTAGAGTTTAAACAGAAGGGTGTTTTCGTAAAAGTTTGCTCTGTTGCAGGGGTTTCTAGATCCTGTGCCTATTTTAGGAAAAAATCCGAGGTGGCGAGGCGACCTGGAAGATCACCGCCTGGATACACTGTAAATCGCGATGGCGCTCTCATTTTAGATCAAACGATTGTGATGATTTTAAAAGAATACCGATCTTCACTGGAATTTTCCAATGGCGGAGGAGCTAGGAAATTATCCAAATATCTGGCTCTAGAACGGAAAATTTACATTAATCACAAGAAAATCTATCGCCTCTGCGATGAATACGATCTTCTTTTATTCCGACAAGAGGAGAAAAGGAAAAGGAAGTTTAAAAAAAGCAGGTGTGGGTATGTAGAGGTAAACTCACCTAACCAACTTTGGCAGTTTGATTTAAAATACATCTGGATCCATGGAGAGAACCGTTGGTGCTTTTTCTTAGGCTTCATAGATGTGGTTTCGAAAAAAATTACGGGCTGGTACGTGGGAAAAACCTGTAAAGCTGGAGATCTAGTTTTTACGCTCAATGAGGCGATAAAAAATGAAAATATCGGCAGTGATCAATCCTTGGTGATCAGAAGTGATAATGGTCCGCAGATGAGCTCAAATCGTTTTTATTTTTATTTAAAAAATTTAGAGAAAAAATTAACTCACGAATTTATTCCGCCAAGATCTCCGGATCGCAATGCTTACATTGAGGCATTTAACTCAATATTGGAAATGGAAGTGATCCAAGTGCAGTATTTTAAGAATTTCGGAGAAGTGTATGCGGCGATGGTGCGGTTTATTGAATTTTACAACAACCGAAGGCTTCATGGCTCGATCGGGGATCTGAGCCCGAAGATGTTTCTAGAGGGCTATGAAAATGGCTCGATTACGCCCCAAGTCGTCGCGGTCTAAGTGTCTTTAATTAAGGGTTTGACGGGCTTTTCAGTTTTCACATCACATTCTTCATGAGGATGGCAAAGTAGCGCATGTAGATCAGTACATTGATATGCGCCCAGGTGTTTCAAATTTTGATTTCGTTCGGCGCTTAATGGCTTCACTAAGTAAAGATGACGGCACTATTTTTTCCGGTACGCTACCCATGAAAATACGGTCTTAAGGCAGATTCGAAAGTCAGTTGTTAGACACGCCTCTCAGTCAGACCAGGAAGAACTGGTTGCTTTCATTGACTCCATAACCAAGCCACGAAAAAATGAAGAAGGTACTCTGGCTTAAGAAACATACTCGATTTACGAGAAATTGTACTGGAGCATTACTACCATCCGTTGATGGTTGGATCTAACTCAATTAAAAAGTGATCCCGGCGGTTTTGCAAGTCTGACTTTCTAAAATATAAGTATGCTCAGCCAATTTACGGAAAGGGCCTCGCAGTACCCAGTCTTAACTTTGAAAGTAAATTGGATTGAATTGAACCAAGAAGGCCGAGTAAAAGATCCCTATAAGCACCTTCCTTCAGTATTCAGTGACATCTCCCAGGAATTATTTGAGGAGATGCGCCAATGTTTCAAGATGACTCTATTGACGACGGCGGGCTGCGATGACTGCATGGGGACGAATGCAGTTTACGGAAATGAAAGATGTGGAACGGGCCACAATACAGGTGGCCCTCTTAAAATACTGTGAGTTAGACACTCTCGATGGTGTGGTTGCTGGAGTATTGGAAAAATTTACTAGATTAACAGTTTATTCTGGAGAACATCTGGGCGGATTTGGATATAAAAAACTCCAATCAAAAATCTTACTTTTTGCAGGTTGGCTCTGAAGTTTTAGATGAATTTCGATACGTTTGGTGATGTCCACAATGGAGTTCCCTGCGGGAAGCTCGAGAAAATCCCCTCAGGGTGGAGCATATCCCGGTCAGACCGGGCTTGTTTTCCTCCCTTTACCAGGGTATGGATTCCAAAGCCTGATATTAGACAATTCCAGAGAGGCTTGTAGTGATCTATGAGGATGGCTTCGGCAGCATTTACGAATTCGGGCGCAACAATGAGCCACCGGCATCTGAAATCTTCAAGATGGAGCGTTTTGTTTGAGAAATTGTTCGCCCATGTTCCATTAAACGACGAATGACGTAGTTTTGATTGTTTAAACTTTTCGTCCCGGAACCTTTTCGGCCACCTGGTACCACGGCCTTACCAACGTATATTGGCACATCGCGAAATTGCTTCGCGAGTCGTTTGTATGCATTGAACTCACCCCGGTAAAAGAGACCATAGACACCTGGGCCTTTCCCAACCTTTTCTGGTGGTAGTTGCTCCAAGGAACAGGATTCAAATGCTTTCACGAGGAGATCTACGATATCCTGGGAAAACGGATTAAAGACTTCGTCATCCTTACCGTGAATATTGGTCACGATAAGTTATCGGAAGAATTGGGCTATTGCTTTAGGGTAACCTACTAAGTTGCTAGTGAAAGCGGGAGCTGGACTTCCACGTTTCTTGTCTTAGGTTTCTTTTGTGTCGAACTCGAGATCCCAGCAATCTTTTTTCATTTCTTTCGTCAAGGTCCTGGCAGGTTCGGCTGGTACCGCATTACCGATTGTCGCATGCATTCGCTCCTTGAACCATGAAACGCATAGTTATCAGGAAAAGTTTGTAGTCGAGCCGACTCTCTAACTGAGAAATATCGGACACTACCCTCTGGGTAAGCGAGCATGTTTTCGCCTCCTGGACATCCATGTACTCCGGCCTTCAGTGTCTTTGCTGGAAGGTCGTACGGGCTGCCTGTATGACCTGGATATGAACGCGCTCCAGGAATTCCAATATGATTGAGAAATCCCGGATAAGGTTTTCCCATGATTGGTTCTGGTAAACCTATCAAAGCATCTCGGACAGTCTTATGTGGAAGCTCTTTAGGAATATTTAAAAAGACCAGGCGCTTCACCCGTTCCTGCAGGAGGATGGGGCTGTTCTTTTGGTAGTTTGTGTCGCTTGAAATATGAACCATCAACGTATTTAGAATAAATCAATGCATCTTCTGTGTGCGTTGGTTTCGGCCATGACCACTCGACTTTAAGATCAGCCCTAAATCCAATAATAAAAAGTCGCTCCCTATACTGCGGGACTCCAAAGTCCACGGCATTGAGGAGTTTTGATTCCACCGAGTAAGTTACATTGCTCTTGGTTTCGGACAAGCGGAACAGCCGTTTATAATGATCTTCCCAAGTGGCACCTTTCTTCGGGAGGCAATCCGCATAAGCCAATTGAAGATGAATGAAGTTCAGATATTCTTGAAATCGTTTCGCAGTGAGCCCCTTTACGTTTTCAATAAGGAAGGCTTTGGGGCGACTCGAAGCAAGTATTCTAATATACTCTGGGAAAGATCCTGGAATCATCGAAACCACGCTTATGGCCAGCGATGGAAAATGGCTGGCAAGGAGGGCCTCCGAGCAGAGCGTCAAAGGTGTTGGGAATCCATTTTGAATCGAACTTCCTTACGTCTCCTTCATGTACACGCGAAGGGTCATCATTAAAAAGAGTGGAAGCATTCAATCTAAGAGTTGAACATGAGTTTTTTTCCCATTCAATCGCAAGGATACTTTCAAAACCTGATTGATGAGCCCCAAGTGCAAGTCCTCCGCCCCCTGCAAATAATTCGACAGACTTCATCTTACCCCTTTCCCTTCTTCAAACTGAGACACATAACCCACTACACCTTACAACAAGAACATCGTTGAACATTTTTCCTGAGAAATTACTTACCTCAGCTAACTTCTCGGAAAGTGTTCATACTGGAAATCCAATTTCTTTTGCGTATCTAACGACTTCCCCAATAGCTTTGTATAGTGTTGGATTAAGATCCGCTGGGCTCTTGTACCGTTCTCTAAGTCTCGCCATGTCGAAAACATGGATGTCATCTTGGGCAAAAAATACTGCAAGGTTCACATCTAGTGCACGGGCAATCTTCTCGAGAGTTTCAACTGAGGGCTTCTTGTCGCCAGACTCAATTTGGGCAACCGTACTTTGTGAAACGTCAGCCTTATTGGCGAGCTCAGCTTGGGTGAATTCGCGAGTCTCCCGGGAGTACTGTACTCGTGACGAAAGTGGAAAATGATCGATCAGTGGCCGCTTTCGGCCGCTTTTAACTTCTTCACCCTTCAATTTCTTGGGTCTATTGTCTGTCATATTCATTTTCCTATATAACCCATTGTAATTACTTATGGTAATAAATTCAATGAAAATAAGTTAAATTATTACTGATAGCACTTGCATAATTACTATAAGTAATATATACTAATAGTAAAGTTCAAGTGCGTTATTTTTATAAATAGAACCCCCTTGAAGTAATTTGATTATTTTCCCACGCAAGGAGTACCAAATTGGACCTGAAAAAGAAGCTCAATAACCTTAATCAGCGTCGTTACGATGCAGTCACCAACTCATTTACTCTTTCCGAGGTGGCCACTAGGTCAACCCTCAATGAAACGGAAAAGTACTTAGTTGGTTCTATGGAAGAAGGTCTCGACAAAGCAGACTGAGATTGTAACTAGGACTGGAGAGAGAGTTCGTGGTCAACTGGAGGAACACCTGAGCGGCGAAGGACTAAGTCAGGCTTTGATTACCAGGGGTCGGTTACCAATAATACGCACATCAAGATATACGGTGACATCGACTTGATAGTGGCGACCTCGAAATTTTTCACCGCTAAAAACGGAAGCTACGCTCACATTCCTAACTTTACGGGAAGCACTCTAGACGTAATTCAGGACCTTCGAGCGAAGTCAAGACAGGCTTGAAAGAACGCTTTCCGGCGGCAAGGTGGAAGACAAATCCAAGAGCCTTTGTATTAATGGAGGAGCCTTCAAAGACCTGTTGATGTAGTTCCGTGTTCTTGGATAAAAAGTAAAGAATTTGAAAACACTGGATCGAAATTTCATTTAGGCATTCGTGTCCAGGATGTCTATACGGGCCAGTGGATCGAAAACTTCCCGTTCATGCATAACGCCATGTTGGATTATAAAGACAAGCAAACCGACGGCAACTGCAAGAGGGGAATTCGACTTCTAAAGAGCCTTAAAGAGGATGCGGACATTCAGATTGATGTTTCTAGCTACGATATTTGCGGCCTAGTTTATAATTGCGAAGACCAAAAGCTAAAAACTCATTCTTACGAAACTGAGTTTCAGTTTTTATTTAGATTGCTTCAATTTCTCAGAGACTTAGAAAAAAATGCATTTTTCAAAGTTCCCTCATGGTTCCAAATCAAACTCGACTTTTGTTTTCGTCAGATGGACTGAGTGTCTCTGAGATGAAAAAGCTCGCAGACGAACTAGATGGTATTCTCGCCGAGATTCGAAATTCAACTCGGCCAGGCCTATTGAGGCAACCAACCCTGGCTGCGCTCCTTTATGGAAGAGGTAGTGGCTGATGCATGCATACAGTGTCAATCTTGAGCGTAGGAATCGTCCAATATGGATCATGGTGGCAATATCTATTTCAATAGCAACAGGGTTGACCGCCATTTTCTCCGGCCTTAAGGAGCCGTGGAATTTAATTAAATTTGAATTCCAAGCGCATCGTTTCTATTTCTATTGATTTATCAGCTATTCGATAGAGAGCACTATGGAAGCTGGGACTTTTTAGATTCATCTTTCAAATTCCTGAGGCCTGACATCTCTGGCGAATGGGAAGGAATCATCAAGTCTTCGGTTAACGGTAAAGACTCAAAGATGGTAGCAACTATAAAACAGACTTGGTCAAGATGGGAATTAGTAGCCCTTTCGATCACTCTGATTCCTGTAGCTTCTCCGCAGTATTTTTCACGGAAAAATCACAGCCAAAGCTTGTCTATAACTATGAAAATGTCCCTCATACGAGGCAGTCAGAAACAATGACTCGTCATATCAGCACAGCCAGGCTGCACCTTCGAAAAAATAGCCAATTGGTCAGGACATACTTCACAAGTGGCGAAAGAAGAATGATGGCTCAATAAATCTTCAACGCAAGAAGTAGCCGCCTCTCATTCAGCCAGGAGTAGATTCCAACCCGACTCATTGTTTCACTAAATCTACATTATGTTGAACATAAATGTGGGGTAAGTTGCCCCACCTTCCCCAGTAAAATGTCGTTTAAAGTTGGCTTCAGCTCCTTTTTTTGTACACATTTCTTTCTAAAGTAGTGGGAAAGTGGGGCTGCCGAAGTTATTTGTTCTTTATTTTTTTATAACCATTTTTTTGCTCGATATGGTTTTCGACTTTGGTGTAAGACCCATGGCCTTATCAGCAATATCAAAGAGGTCTTCCATTTCTTCTGGAATAGAACACTCCTTTGCCTTTTGCCGAATAATTTCTACCACCCTATCATTTCCCTCACGCTTAATATTGAAAGTATTGGGATATTTTTTTGCAAGATCTTCAAGTTTTTCTGCGTCCTGGTGCAGCCCTCATGTTGGAGAACTGAGATTTTATGGCACTTTGAAGAACTTCAATATGGTAATGATCATTAGGTCGATTTTTACACCATTCAAAAAGACCACCCAGCGCTCCCACTCGGTTAGTCCCGCCTCCAAGACCTCTGCAGATCGTTGTGATGTAAAAACGCTAATCATGTCGTGTTCCAAAGTCTTAAAATATAAGTACCGAGCTAATGCCTCTATATTTTCCTTTGAACGAATCTCGGCGACAAATGCCGGAACGCTTGACCACTCTTTTATAAAGCCACTTTCTTTCAGTTTTGTATCGGTAAGTTGAAGAACAGAAAATCGACGTTGGCCCTGTTCTAAAGTGATTGCATCGTAAAATTTGAAGACAAATAAAAAGGACGCATTGTTTTTAACTGAAACTGGATCTACCCCTTTTCTCAATTTCAATCTGCCAATTAACTACGTCTTTGATGCGATCCAGTGCCTCTCTAGTTGTTATTTTGATTTCATCGACATAAACGAGGGTTTTATTTTCAAAAGGTGCATTAAATTTTTCCTTAAAGACGGTATCCCTGACTTTTATAAAGTTCTGTTTTCCGTGTAGGTCTTCCATGATTTCACCCAAGATGCCTTTTCCAATTCCTTCTTCTCCAATTGCCGTCAGTATAGTCAGGTTTCTGTTTTGAAGTGAGTTGGCCAACCAATCCAAGAGATATTTGTAAGATGGTTCGTCGTGATCCGTTAAGAATCTGAAAAAGGTTTCATAAATTCCTGGAATACTTGGTTTCTCCCGTTAGATCTCCACTAAAGAATAGTAGGATTTTCCATTGTGGTGCTCTATAGCAGTTGTACTTGAATGTCTGATCTTCATTGGCAGCCAGTAATGCGTGCGAATGAGGCAGATAATCAAATGAAGCGAATACTTTCTTTCTGGAGCTGTATTCGCCAAAGTCATCTCGAAGAATTGAACGAATTACGCTCTGGTCGATGTCACGTGTATCTCCATTATTTAGATTGACCGAAAGATAGTGGGATTGGTCCTGTTGATCAACAATAAGATGTGAGGATAAAATAAATTTTCGGAGACCATCATTCATGTCCCCTCTTGGTTCATATTGAGGCCCGCTTTGAAAGGCAGAAGCAATAGTGCTCAAGTCCTGAGAGTCGAGGATACCTGTGATTTTTTCAGCCCTATCTATGAACTGGTCCTTTGTATAATGGTTCTGCTGAAAATCCTTAGCGGCTTTGAAGAGAGAGTTGTTCCAGTCACCATCTTTTGCACCAAAACTTAAGAAATTAAGTGTAGATCTAGAGAGTTCGCCTTTCGGAAAGTGTCCCGAGTGTTGTTTCGTTATTGGTAACTCTACTTTAGTCTTAGGTATTGGAGTAATCGTCTTTCCGACATTATTAATAGAAAATGGTTGGTGAGGACACAAATAGTAAAATCGAGAACAGTCTTTTGCCGCTTTATCTATAAACGGAAATTGATCAAAAAGACTCTTCCACGTGGCTTCATAGGTAGCTCTATTTGTAATCGAGTTGGATAGGCGAAGGACGACGCGGTAACGATCGCATACTATTCCATGTTTATCCTTTTGATGCGACTTGCTTGGAATGATAATGTGTTCATAGTCTTGAAAGATGCCTTTTGCCTCCAAAAGTGATGGCCGTCGTCGACATCAAAACAATGACATCAGCCGAAATAAAGTTAGAGGCTAGGCGTTTGCTGTCTTTGAAAACTCCATGTGACCAATCGTTGCTTTGAATCAAGGTGGCTAATTCTTCAAGAGATTTGGTTTCAGTTAATAAAGCAATAGAATTGCCTTTCATGACGCTAAATATGATCGACGACATATGTGCTCCTTTTAATTTAATGAATAAAATGTTTTTTCTAAAAGTGTTGATCGAGACCAAGCCAAGATGTTGTCTTCCAGCTTGGTCTCTGCTTTCAACTCAGTTCACTGAATGTTTTCTCACTGGTGATTTATTCTTTGGATTTTCCACTCGGGATGTTCCTCAACAAACGTGAGCTCTCCAGAAGCTAAAAGTGCCTCATATGCGTCGCGATACTCGACTTCCGTGATATGAAGTCGGTTGGCTCCCTTCTTTACGCCGATGTAAGGGTTTTCTTTAAATTGGCGCTTTAGTAATTCACGCAGAGAGATCATCGGTTTTAGTTTCAGTGATTATATGTTTACTCCATATTTGTCTCCAAATGGCCCATTGTTTAGGGGTCTCCTTAAGGCGGGCCGTTGCCTTAAAGAAATTGTTAAAAAGTTAGTATTTTTGGATGAAGTGGATTGAAGAGGCGGTGACGGGAACGATTCGTCACCGCCTCTTCTCGCTCGAAGCAGAAGGAGGTATGTCGCTCGACTATTTTATGGAGCGCATTGCTTCGAGTATTTGTATTCGCGTGAATACAAGTTTGGTTGATTTTCGTTTTTTGGTGCGGTTGCGGTTTGCAACGGGTGACTTCGCTAGAGCGAAGGCGAAATTTTTCAATCGATTCCGTTTTGATTTGGGACTGTTTGGGAAGACTTGGGATTGTATTTGAAACTACAGTTGGGCCAACACAAGCTTTTTCACGGCCATTATTAAACTTATTTATATTTTTCATACATTACTTCCAATTATTTATTTATTTAATTACTTGGGGGTAGTTTCATCTGAAGTGTGTTGAAGGCCGTTGAAGTGTGTTGAAGGAGGATGTTTTGGTCTTTTCTGAACATAGGCGCTGTCCTATGCGATTTGAAAAAAGATCAAAGAAGAATGGCGACTCTTATTATTCATTCCTATATTGGGACCCGAAGACTAAGCGACGCGTTCGCCTTCGGAAAAGTGAAGTGCCTGGAAATATATTCACTGATAAGCAGGCTGAAGAGTTTGCTCGTATAAGGGAAGCTGAACTAAAAGCCTTCAGTCTAAAGGTTAAGCGCGAGCTCCAGTGGAAAAGTCAATTCTACGATTTTGACCGACTTCTTGAAATTTATGCAAAAAGAAAAGTAAAGCGCCCAACTCTTGGTGGACCGATGTCTACTATCTCCGAACAGTATATATTCGTTTTCTGACCATCAAGCGATCGAATAATCTCAATAATTGGGAACTTCATTTTTGAAGGATTGCGAGATTGGATTGGAAAATGAAGCTGAAGTTGATCAAAAGAAAAAAATTGGGCAACCTCGACTTGCATATGCGACTAAAAAATGCGTGCATAAAATCACTAAACAGATTCCTAGATACAATGGTTCGGCAACAGCAGATGAAGGGACCCGCTCCTCGATGTAAGGTGTTTCCAAAGCATTTGATAAATAGAAAAGGAATCGAGTCCTATCTTCCTGTGGAAGAGACCAATGCCATTTTTGAACGTTTAAAAGTGATTGATATTGATTGTGCCGAGTTCTTTTGGGTTTTGTGCCATACCGGACTTCGTTTAAATGAAGGCGTTGGCCTGGCCCTTTCGCACATATTTAAGGGTGAACCTAAAGAACCTAATCTAAAAAAATGCTCAAGCGATTTGAGATAAAATCGTACCTACATCTTATCCTTGATTCTCAACCAGCCGTTTCTGTTGTTCGAGAGTAAGAACGGGTGCGTAAAGAAAACCACTTAAGCATAGAAAAGGATCGAACCCAGAAATAGCAGATTGATCCCTATCATTGATAGGAAAACAGCTGAGATTTTGGTTCCGAAGATTTAATGGACAAAGCAAACTCTACAAAACCGGGAGCGTTCCGGAGAGGACAAAGGCGACTATCTTCTATTTAATGGAATGGATAAAAAATAGAATCTCAAACAAGTTGAGAAAAGCTTATGAAGGATCTTCCTATCAGCCTAAGTCCCCACATGATTGCCGCCATACATTTTGTACAAATATGGTGGCGTTGACTGAGGACATAATTTTCTTGCAGAAGTATGTCTTGGGCCACTCAGACTCTAAAACAACTGAGGGGTTATATGCATTTGTGGGAACTAATTCAGCAACAGGTTGTTCAAGACGAACAAGTTGAAGAAACTTTAAGTCTCGATGATGAGTTAAGTTGATTCGGCTGATTTTTCTACGTTAGGAAGGAAGTAAGTTCGGTCTATGTAGCAGATAGCTTTTCTAAAGTCGTCGGCTAGCCCAGATCCACCTTTACCATAGTTATTTTGAAGATAGTTTTAAGTGGATTAACAATTGCCAAGTTCAGGTCACTTTTAGGCATAGTACGTACTGCCTTTAGGAACAGTTTAAGGCCAGCAGCATCTTTTGGCAGTGTGAAGGTAGCTGCTTTGATTTGGTCGACCATTTTATCCCGTGTCTTCGAATTAGGGTTTCCTTTTTTGGACGAGCTATCGCAAGTAGGCGCTGTCTCCTGTAAGGCGCCTATTAGCCTGTCCTTTGCAGGATTGGTTGTTATGGTTTTATCAAGCTCTTTGATTACATCGACTAAGTTCAGATGACTGGCGGATATGTAATAGTAAATGGGATAATATGCGGAAGACTCGAAGCATACCTGCTTCACATACTCTAAGGGATCATGAACGGTTGCTCCCTCAAGAAAATTCAAGACTATGTCTTGGCTTCAGATGCCTTTGTTTTTGTAGATACACTTTACAGGCTGTAGCAAAGCGAGTCAGTACTTGTGCTTGTCAATGAGTTTAATTGCTGGTGCACTGGAATCTTCGCTGAAGTGTCCTGAGCGTAGAAAGCTAATTTTAGGCAGTAGCGATTCATCAATTAAGAATGAACCACCAGGCCCTTCTACAAGGCCCGATTGCGTATTTAATAAACCAATATTCTCAATTCCGATCTCAGAGACGCGTCGAAAATGTTTCATGATAAGCTCTTGATCTCGTTGTCTCTGCTCATCAAGTAGAGCACGGAGTTCGGGATATTTAAGGGCCATTGTCTGGCCACGATAACGGTAATAGATAGCGCCTTCTACTATGGGATTGCTGCTCTCTTTTGTAGACCACAGGTTTTCGTTCGAACTCAGCTACAAACATTACTCCGAACGAAAGCGATTCAAATTCGTAAGTGCCAATTTCCCAATGAATTTCGGGAGAAAAATATTCATTTAGAAATTCTGTAATTTTCGCGGGTTCGGTATTTAAAAATCGTTCTCCGTCGATACCCTTAAGTTTACGTGGTGAGTTTGTAACACCAAAGACGAGGTACCCACCTTTTGTGTTGGCAAATGCGGCCAGTGTTTTAGCGTAGTCGACTCGATTGCCGGCTCTTCATCAAAACGAGGGGCATGAGAGATCGCGTTACAATTAGGTTGCAAAGCTTAATTTTAACGAAAGGTGATCCCTCATGCCTGAGAACCAGTTTATCACCCCTATTACTGGGGTCAAAATCGAACGTTCATTGTTAGCGGATATTGGAATTATTCTGAAATGTCGGCTGGATAAAACTCGTGCGCCGTGTCCGAAGTGCGAAAGTGATCGAGTCAGAACCAAATCCCATGTCAAACGCAAACTGAAACACGCGATCTGGAATGGAAAGATCGTGCACCTTCATCTCCGAGTTCCAAAATTGTTCTGCCGGGGATGCCGTCACTATTTCATGGTTCCGATCCCTGGAGTATTGCCGAAACGCCGCTCAACCGAACAGTTTCGCTTGGATGTGTTTCACCTGCATCAGGGAGGGCTCACCCAAAAACATCTTTCGACCACGCATGGTATCGCGACCGCAACGGTCGAGCGTTGGTATCAGGATTATGTGGTTTATCGAGTGAAGGAGTTATCCGGGAGATCGTGCCCGATTGTTTTAGGAATCGACGAGCATTTTTTCTCAAAGAAACAAGGCTACGCGACGACTCTCGTCGATCTGAAAAATCACAAAGTCTTTGATGTGGTCTTAGGGCGCTCGGAAACAGCGTTAAAAGCCTATTTAGAGGGACTTCCGGGTCGAGATCGGGTGAAAGTCGTCGTGATGGATTTATCGGAAACCTACCGCGCCATCGTTCGGAAATACTTTCCGAACGCGATGATCGTAGCTGATCGATTTCATGTGATCAGAACTTTGAATCACCATTTTTTAAAACTCTGGCAAACGCTTGACCCCGAAGGAAGAAAAAATCGGGGATTACTCAGTCTCATGCGGCGACATGCTTGGAATTTAAAACCGGAGCAAATTCCAAAGTTAGAACGTTATTTTAAAGTGATTCCGGGTTTAAAAGAAGTTTACGATTTCAAACAAGATCTGACTCGGATTTTATTAAAAAAACATCTGAATCACCACGATGCAAAAAACCTAATTCCGCCGTTTCTCTGGCACTTAAATGAATGCCTAGAAAGTCCGTGGGAGAGCTTAAAAACATTTGGAAAAACTCTGAAGTCTTGGATGGAACCAATAGTTCGAATGTGGCGATTTACAAAAAGTAATGGAATTACGGAGGGCTTGCATAACAAGATGGAAATGATCTCGAGAAGAGCGTTTGGATTTAGGAATTTTAAAAACTACCGACTAAGAATCATTGCGCTTTGTGGGTGGAATGGAGTATTCGCAGTGAGAAATTAAACGACGCGAAATACTCGTGCCCCACGCAATGGTGAAGACCCGATTGCCCCAGTTGAAGCTTTCTTTGAATTCTAGTGCACTATTTTCTCGCGACTTCAGGCGCATGCTTCCTGGTTTTTCGAGCTGGAAAATCGGTCCCATACGTTCTGGAGAGAAAATAGTTTGAGGTGACTGCGAGATCATTCTTCCTGAATACTTCTAGTTATGAAGCTTTGAAAACTTCTTTGTGAACCAACGGAACCATTGGTTCCAATAAAAAAGGCCTAACGTGTTGAAACGTCAGGCCTTCTTAATTACTAATTTGGTTGCGGGGGCTGGATTTGAACCAACGACCTTCAGGTTATGAGCCTGACGAGCTACCGGGCTGCTCCACCCCGCGACAGATAATTCATTCTTCTATTGCTGAATACCTGTGCATGTCGAGGACCTAAACAAATCT
>JADJOV010000022.1 GCA_016713585.1 Bdellovibrionales bacterium
GATAGGGAAACAGGAACCAGAACTCTTTGTGGGTCTGACTAAGTTGATTCAAACCCAAATGAAAGCTGCGAAAGAAGCCGAGGCTGAAGAAGCTGTCGCCGCCGAGTCTAAAGAGAACGTGAATTCAGATTCACCATCAACCTTTATGAATATTATGAACCTTTTTCGACCCTCAACCCGCTCACTCAGGTGCAAGGCTTGATGAACTCCAAATACTGGAGGGCACCCAGGTCAGCCCCACAGCGTGAATCACGAGAGCGAATAAGCAAATTGAGGTCCTATCTATTTGCCACGCTTAAGCAAATAATACCATCTGTACCAGGTTGCCGTTTTCTTTTTTAACTGCTGTGGCCCATCTTTGGGGAAGATATTGATTCGAAAAACTTGATAGGGGTGTTCTTCAAGATGAAGCCCACCCTGATCAGTGTTAACAGCATATTCGTATCCGGCATCTTCAGCCAGGCGGGCACTCAGTGGATTGCTATCGCCATAAGTAAATCCAAAGGTTAAAATCTTGCGAGAAAACTCATCCTCTAAGCTTCGACGAGAGTCGCGGAGTTCACGCAGGGATTCATCCTCAGTCATTCTTGTGATTCTTTCATGACGAAAACCATGGCTCGCGATCTCAGAATTTGTTTTCGCAAGCTCTTGCCTTTCCATGGCGTTCAATAGAGGCATGGTCTCCTTGTCCCATGAATTAGTTGTGACTTGGAGATCAGCGAGCAGAAAAAAAACAGCTTTCATTTTGTACTGACCCAGCAGAGGCACAGCATTTTTGAGATTGTTCCGGTAGCCGTCATCAAAAGTGAGAATGATCGGTTTTTTCGGAAATTCATCCAGAGCTCGTCGATGGGTGCGATACTGGGACAATTCTTCGAAAGTCATTGGTGTGAATCCCTGAGCTTTAAAAAACTTCAAATGGTTTTCAAACTGCTGGGTTGTAATAAAAGTTTGATGAGGTCCAAGGAGAGCCTCTGGAACTACCTTGTGATACATAAGAATTGGAATAAAAACGCAGGTTTTTGTTTTTGAAACCAGGCGGACTCATAAAGTCGCAATATTTTGGAACTAAAACCTGAGAGTCTACCTCATTTGCTAGTCTATGAGAGGCAGAGTTTTTTGAAGACGGACAATTCAAAAAATCGGTGATCTCTTGAGTGATTTTTGTAAAATCAAAAATTCCTTCAGGAATTGGGTAGCCAATATCTCCGAAGTTCGAGCGTAGAGCCTGGTCCAGATTTTCTTTTGTGACTAGGCCATCCCAGGAGGCTTCGCCCAAAGCAAAAACATTTTTCCCAGCCAAAAGAGCCTCAATTGCCACGCGCCCCGCGCCTATCACCGCACTTCCTGCCGTGGGCCACAGATCCTTTAAGGGGCGAGTGCTACAAACAAGCTGGAACCGATTCGAGAATCTAGTTTGCAGGGCTTGAATATCCTCTAGGGTTTTTGGATCTATAAGGTTGGCGTCTCTCCCAATCAGATCAATTGCGAGAGTGGGAAATTTCTCTAAGAGGGCTGGAAAAACCTTTGAGAGAAAGGCTTTTGCAAGTTCGCCTTTAGGTCCAGAAAAGCGACCCACATACGAGATTTTGAGCGCGTTTTCAACTTTCTCATCAGTCCCTAAACTCCTTGGCTCTTGAGTTGGTTTCTGGGGCAAATCTTTAAGGGGTTGCAGGTGAAAAGGATTCCTGAGTGTCCAAATCTTTCTGGGATTCATTTTAAAATCAGTCTTCAAGTGTTCTGCCACATTTTCGCAAATTGCGATCACTCGATCGCCGTAGATGTCTCTAAGTCGCTTGGACCATGAGAAGTGCTGCCGCCCATGAGCTGTTGTGATCAGGGCGGCAGAGGTTCCCCTACGAGCTGCCGAGGCCAGTCGTACAGCGGCTCGAGAGTGAGCATGGATAATATGAATTTGATCAGCTTTTAGCTGAGCCCTCAGTTTGTGAGAATTTCGATAATGTTCTAACCGGGTTGGCTGATGGACCGACCATGATTCAAAGGGGACAGTGGTTGGTAGGTGAAGCTCGTCGGAAATAATCAGAACCTGATGACCGAGTGCCTGTTGGGCCTCCGCAAGATGAACCGCGTAAGCTTCTGCACCTGTAAGTTCCTTTTGAGATAGGATGTGAATGATTCGCATATAAAACATTTAATCTAATGCTGCATGTTAAGCTAGACATTTTGTTGGCTTTGACTGAAGTTTAAGATGCCGATAACATTCGGTGAAAGCTGAAGAAGGGTGTCATATGCAAAGTAACCAGAGTAAAAACAATCAGATGAAAAAAAATGTGGGTGAGGATGATTCTATTCGGGAGATGCTACCTTACTTGCTCTATGCGGCGATACCGCTGGCGATCACCTTTTTGATTGCATTCACCATGGGTTCTACCCAGCAATAAATTTCTTGCAAAGAGGCAGACTCAAGCTAGACTCTTTGGCCTATGACAACATTAATTGTGCTGACTGATTTGGTCGAAAAATTGGTTCTTGTGGTTTTGCTTTGTCTCTCAATCTGGTCCATGACCATTGTGATTGATCGGCGACGAATTCTAAAGAGCGAAGCTAATTTGGAGTTTTTCAATAAGCTTAAAGGTTTGTTAGAAAACAACCAGCTGGCTGAATTTGCGACACTGCTGAGTCAGGGGTTTCAGGGGCAAAATATGTTAGCCGGAGCCCTTCGGAGAGCTCTTGAAAATTCTGGTACGCCTCAGAGCATCGATCGAGCTGTTTCAAGCTATGTGACGGCCGACAAAAATTCGCCTTGAAAAGGGGCTCGCGATTTTGGGAACTCTGGGAGCTAACGCTCCATTTATTGGCCTCTTTGGGACGGTTCTAGGTATCATCAGAGCCTTTGCTTATTTGGGAACTCAGGGAGGCTCAGCGGCTGTGATGTCTGGAGTCTCTCAGGCGCTCTACGCAACGGCATTAGGACTTATGGTTGCAATTCCTGCGGTTGTTTTTTTTAATATTTTCACAAAGCAGATTAGAAATTCAGTCGTCTGGACTGAGGCTCTTCGAGATCTCTATGTGGCTAAGAAAAAGTGGTAGTTCAGTATGGCTTCACTTAACGACGATACCGAAATCATTTCATCAATCAATATCACTCCATTTGTGGATGTTGTTTTAGTCCTTCTCGTTGTTTTTATGGTTACGGCTCCCCTGATGATGAAAGATATTTTGGAAATTCGGTTGCCAAAGGTGAGCCACGGCGATGGTGGAGCGCTGCAAACCTTAGGAGTCGCTGTCAATCGAGAAGGGCAAATTCTAGTGAATGGAGTCTTAACAGACGAGGCGGGCCTGCAAGAGGCGGCTCAAGGTGCCTTGTCACAAAATGTAGATTCTCAGGCCATTATCAGCGCTGATGAAGCGGTCGTTTACGGGCGAGTTGTTCGAGTGATTGACCTTTTGAAGGGGGCTGGGCTTAATCGATTTGCAGTCCAGATAACCACTCAATGACAATGGCTTTGTCATCGACTCTGCAAGCGGCCCTGAACAAAGTTCCGGCCTGGATCCTTTCTTTGAGTATTCACGGATTGTTTGTATTGAGTTGGGTTTTACTGAGTATGAGTCGGTCGGCAAGCCCTCGCCGAGTGACTTTTGAGGTGATTGAAAATCCTAAAGTCAGTTCTGTTCCTATTGCGACCCGACCGATAGCTCAACCCCCGAAAGTCGAGAGCAAACCCAAAGTTGAAAGGCGAGCGGTTTTTGGTCTAAGTCAGAAAGCCATTTTAGCACCTGACTCAGACCAAACTGCTGTTGATGTTAAAGTTGGAAATACAATTGCGAAGGCGCCTTATCAGCTTCAAATGCAGCCGGGGGATGTTGAGAGTTTGCCAATACCAGTTGAAGATTATTTAGTCAGCGCCATGCCAATTTTGAAATCAGAAGTGCGAATTCCCTATCCGGAAGAGGCCCGCAAGAGAGGTATTGAAGGCCCGGTCGTGATGGACTTGTTGGTTGATCAAGAGGGCCAAGTGCGTCAAGTTGTTTTGGTGGAAGGTCCTGGATTTGGGTTGAATGAGGCTGCGAGCGGGGCAGCTCAAGAATTTAAGTTTCAGCCAGCACGGGTGAATGAGCAGGCTGTTTCCGTAAAGATTCGATATACATATCGATTTGTTTTGAAAAACCGGTAGGCGAGAAGATTGGAACGATTGGAAAGTTTGGAAAGATGAAGAAAATGCGACAAATTCGG
This sequence comes from Bdellovibrionales bacterium, assembly GCA_016713585.1. Classification (GTDB taxonomy): domain Bacteria; phylum Bdellovibrionota; class Bdellovibrionia; order Bdellovibrionales; family Bdellovibrionaceae; genus JADJOV01. The sequence goes on from JADJOV010000022.1 coordinate 4,196, forward strand.
GGTGTTGTTTCTATACTACTGACAATTTTTATGGGCCCACTGACCAGTGCTCAGAGTGAGAGCTCGATGTCTAATTTTCCTGGAAATTTAGGCGGGAGACTTTTCGAGAAGGGAACGAGAAAACCCCTGCGAGAAGTTTCAATTTTTCTATTGCCGCACAAACTGAAGGCTGTCACCGAGAGCAATGGATATTTCAAGTTTCTTCAAGTGCCCTTTGGGGAGTATGAAATAATTGTTAATCAGGCCGGTTACCAGAAATTGGAAAGGGTGGAGTTTTGACTGTAGATAATCCATCTCAAAGCCAAACCTTATTTCTTGAAAAGTCTTCTTACAACACCTTTGAGACTACAATCGTTGGGGCCAAATCTCGCAGGGATGATTCTCAAAAGTCGTTGAAACAAGAAGAGTTTCTCAGTCTACCAGGGGCGGGGGGAGATCCTGTAAAAGCTGTGCAGAATCTGCCGGGAATCAATCGAGTCTCCGGGTTTAGTTCCCAAGTCGTTATTCAAGGGTCTGCACCCAAGGATACGACCTATGCGGCGGATGGGCATAGAATTCCTTTGGTCTTTCATTTCGGAGGACTTTCGAGTGTGATCATGCCAGAGGCGCTTGAGACCGTGGACTATCTTTCGGCGGGCTATGGGTCTGAATATTCACGCGCCTTGGGGGGAGTGATATCCCTTCAGACTCGCAAACCAGATATCAAAGAGCGAGAGTCCAAAGGATTTTTCTTTGTTGATACACTCAAAGCCGGGGGACTTTTTGAGTCGAAAATTGACGAAAAAAGTTCTTTCTTGGTGAGCGGTCGCTATAGTTATATTGGCCTTTTTTTGGCAAAAGCCACCGAGAAGAATTCAGATCTTAACTTAACTGTGGCTCCAGAATTTTCGGACTTCACAGGAATTTACCATCGAGAACTGAATCCTGGAGAAAACTTGAAAATCGTGACGGTGGCGTCTCATGATACTCTTGGTTTTTTATTTAAGCAGCCAGCAAAGTCCGATCCCACTCTGCGTGGTAATTTTAGAAATGAGACTACTTTTTATCGTTTGATCCCGCAATGGAGTCGTCAAATTGATGATACTCAAGCCGTCAAACTTTCGTTTGGTTTGGGTCGGGATCAAATTTCAGTCGATGTTGGGCAAAATTATTTTTATTTAATTAGTGATACTTTGACGACTCGAGGGGAATGGGAAAAGAAGTGGTCAGAGCTTTGGATAACTCATTTGGGGTTTGATAACAGCTATGGACGGGCAGCGGTGAAGATTCGCCTCCCAGCACCTCAAAGTGAAGGAGGAGTTTCTAATCCCTTGGCGTCAAGTGAGGTTAGAGAAACAACAATTTCAGGAAAAATCAACAATGTCGGAATCTACTTTCGTAATGAACTTAAACATGAAAAGCTAACGACTCTTCCTGCGTTGAGGGTCGATTCATTCAGTCAGACGAAAGAAGTATTGTTATCACCCCGCCTGGGCTTTCGCTATCTCGTTTCGGAGAGTCTCAGCTTTCGGACTGCTGGAGGCCTTTATTATCAGCCGCCGGAACCTCAAGAATCAGACGCGACCTACGGCAATCCTGGGATTAAAGCTCCAAGAGCAGTTCATTTTATGCTTGGTTTTGAAAAAGATCTCAAGGAAGGCCGAACGGATGGTTTGTCCTTGAGCGGAGGGTTCTTTGATAGTTGGTTTAGTAAACTCGTGGTCCCGTCTCAGGCTCGAGTGGAGAGGGACGGAGTTCAGGTGAACGAGAATGTATCGAATTCCGGTGGTGGCAGGGCCTATGGATTAGAGACACAACTTAAATTTGAGAATGTTCCGTTTACAGGTTGGATTGCGTACACCTGGTCCAAGAGCACTCGCTGGAGGCCAAATACTCCTGAATATAATTATGAATACGATCAGACACATAATTTAAATCTGGTGATGGCTCGGGATTTTTCAAACAACTGGAAGGTCTCTGGACGATTTCGTTTTGTGACTGGAAACCCCTGGACTCCGATTTCCGGGGCAACCTTCGACGCTGACAATGATGTTTACATTCCGTCGAGGGGAGGGATCTATTCGGAACGACAGGGTGATTTTTCTCAGTTGGATTTGAGATTCGATAAAAAGTACATCTTGGATCAGGCGATCTGGTCTGTCTATCTGGATATTCAAAATGTGCTTGGGCAGAAAAATACAGAAAGTTATCAGTATTCCTATAACTACAAAGAGAAAGAAGCAGTTTCGGGGTTACCCTTGTTGCCCTCTCTGGGTGTGAAGGGAGAGTTTTAGATGAAAATCTTAGGGGTCCTTGCTTTAGTCTTATTGTTTGGCTGCAGTGAAAATAAGCTTCCAAAATATGTGGAGCTTCGAGAGTTACGCGTCCTCGGTCTAATTGCTGAGCCGCCAGAAGTTGACGCCGGTGGAGTCTCGATGATCACTCCCGTCCGGAGCGATATAACAGAATCGACGGCCCTAACCTACGAGGCTGTCGGATGCTTGGACCCTGGTGTGAGTGTTGGTGCGGAAGCAACTTGTGCGGGAGCCCCCTCCGCAGTGAGTCTTTCTTCGGGGTCCTTGACGACTGGGGATATGACCAAGGCCCGAGGATTTACGGGACTTGCCACACCCTTTTCAGTGACTGCACCAGCTTCATCCCTGATTTTCCTGCAGCGTCGGGAGCAAGATCAATTTAACGGAATTAGTTACCTTGTGACCTATACTGTGACTAACTCGACAGGGGTCACCGTCAAGAGCTTTAAACGTTTGATTATTTCAACTCGTCCTCTCTCTCAAAAAAACAAGAATCCGATTTTAAGTGATATTTTGGGCGATGGTTTGGTTTTTTCAACATCATTTTCTCTTGCGGCGGCTATTTCAGTTGCTCCAAGTTTTGGAGCGGTCGGCGCAGAAACCTACCTAGTTCAACAGGCCGATGGCAGTCAGTCCACTCGGAATGAAGAGATTCTGACGACCTGGTTTATCACCGATGGTGAGCTCAAGTCCTATCGAACGACTGGAGCGGATTCTAACACGTGGACAACCCCCGGGGCTCTGGTGAGCGGGAGGGATACTTTTCTTCTGGCCTTGATACGAGATGGACGGGGCGGGCTTTCGGTCGTGAAAAAGTGCTTCGGCACCTGTCCGTAATTCGAGTTGGGTATGCCTTTTCTAGGCGGGATTAAATGAGTCTTTCGACTCTGGTTTCACGGAGAGGATCTTGCTCCTGATTGCTCGGCCATTCAATAGCAGAGCTAAGAAGCGATACGTCTCAAATCTAAAAAATCAAATTCTCAAGCATACATAAGTCCACGTGATTTTATTTTCATGTGGACTTATGTTCTAAGCCTTAAAGCCTTCATCAAATTTCTTAAGCATCGCGAGAGTCCGTTTCCACACAGTTTCGAAATCAAGTTCTTGGGCGATGCGCACGCTTCGCCATGAGGCTTCGATCTGTCTTAAGTTCAAACCTTTTGCGAAATAGTGAAACGATCCTGGAATATCGGTTTCCCTGGTTTTGAATGTGGCTTTCACGGCCCCATTCAAAGACTTTTTGTTTTCGCATTTATCAAATAGCAGGGCTAGATCATAGACATCTTTTCCTCTTGAGTTCGAGCTGGCGCGTTCTACAAGAGTTTGCAGTTTCTCGGAGAAAATAAATTCTGGTGGATAGACCTTCCAGTAAATTGGGCTCTCTCCTTTAAGCAGAGACTCTGTGCTGGTATTCGCTAGCTCCGTAGGAATGGTATCTCCAAACCCGACATCAAAATGAAGCCGAGATAACTTTGAAAGCTTATCCATCTGCGGATCGCCAATTTGAAAAGCACAATCGAACCTGAGTGCGCCGTACTCGCCTTGCTCATCGAGTGGTTTTATCTGAACATCTCCAAACCAAAACCCATCTTGGATGTCAGCATCTAATGCCAAAGGGACAAGTTTTTCGACTTCATCTTTATCAATCCCAACTCCTAGAGCATCTAGATCTCGGGTGAAGCGATCACTTCCAAGGGCCTTCAACAAAACAAAACCGCCCTTATAAACCAGATGTTTTTCCAATTCTTTGTGATGAATCAAGCGAGCCACGATTCTTTCAAGTCCTAGGACAATTCGAAGTTCGTTGATGGACCAAGAGTCCTTTCTATTTGCCAATTGAGTGAGCTCAATACGAATTTTTCGTGCATTTTCTTCTCGGCTCATGTGAGTGCCTGCAAGTAAGGTAGAACGAGTTCGTCAGCATCAAGCTTTGAAGCTATATCCATAATTTTGCTCGCTGTAGTAAGTTTCTCTTTCAAAGCTTTTTTCAAAGCTTCGATTCCTAGATTCCCAAATTTTTTCTTCAAGATGATTGCATCAACAATCGTTCGCTCAAGGCTTGTAATCAGGTAGCCATCGGCTTTAGCGATCCCAATCTTCCAATTCGGATTGCGGCTACGATAGAGCCGAATGTCCTTATGATAAGATCTACCGTTAGCATCGACGAGCAGCCATGTTTGCTTAGAAATTTCGTCCGTCAGGTTGTAATGTGAAAGTGCCGACATCAAACAAACTGCTGACCGTCCTTTTATGCGCTTAGTGGCGGCACGGTACAGGCTTTCATTATCCAGCTCTACGCTGGGCAGTTGATAAACGCCGCGACCGACTCGAAGCAGCTTATCTTCTTTGATGAGAGACTCTAGCGCGTTGCGGGAGATCCCGAGGCGCTCAAGTTCTTTTCTTGTGATCGGAGAGTTTCCAATCTTGTTGAGATTGTACCTATCAGCCATAAGACAAAGTTACCACAATGTAAAAAATGTGGCAATATTTGCTTTATTGGTATTGGCAACAAGAGTATTCATGTTTGATTTCAATGTGTTATGCGGATGCGCCTAGTGTCTCAAATTGAGATGGTATTGAATACTTTTAATAAAATGCTCCCGAAGCTGGAGGAAACCCTGGACTCCAATTTCCGGGGCAACCTTCGACGCTGACAATGTTGGATGCTCTCACTTAGTTCAGTATATGTGTCATTTGTTCGAGCAAAATTCCGGATCCAAGTGTCAAAACAATCCAGCCGAATATTTTTTTTCGAAGATTATCAGATAATAGGTGCTGGATCCGCGAGCCAATCAGAAGACCGCCAATGGCAAAGACGGTGATTGTTAGTAAAAGTGTCCAGGGTAAGGATTGAATTGATTCGGGACCACCTATGAGCAGACGGGCGATCAGATCGCTGAAAAATCCAAACAGAGAATTTATAGCAATAATTAAAAGAGAGGTTCCAACAGCCTGTTTCATTGGGAGCCCGATTAAAAAAACTAGGGCCGGGATCATCAGGAAACCGCCGCCTGCGCCAAGAAAGCCTGTGACTAAACCGACAAGAAGTCCTTGGCTGGGAATTCGAAAACGAACCCAGATTGACGAAGGGGTCTTGCTTTCTTTTTTTTTGTGACGGAGCTCTTCGGGGGGATTTATCGGGCCTTGTTTGGCGGAACCACTGCGAATCATTTTCGTTGCTGCCAAGATCATGAGACCGGCAAAAGCAGCCATAAGAAATACATTTTTTGTCAGAGTTAGGTATTCCCAATGAAAAATAACATCTGGCATTTTTGGGACCAGAAGGACCCTTGAAACGACGACTCCAAAGAGACTTGGAATTGCAAAATTAAACTCTCACGAAGGCGCAGATTTCCCTGTCGAGCGGCGGAAAAAATTCCAATAATTGCCGTAGATCCAACCACGAGTAGGGACGCAAGCGTCGCCTTTGTGGGCTCAATTTTATAAAAATAGACAAGAAGTGGGACTGTGATAATTGAGCCGCCGCCACCGATGAGACCCATGACTAAACCCATGATCACACTGAGGAACCATCCCAAATATTCCAAAGGACCTCACTTCTTCAGTTGATATTTTCGATCGAGGAATTTATAAGAAACCATCCCAAGAAGGAGGCCTAAGATAAAAATCACAGGCT
>JADJOV010000023.1 GCA_016713585.1 Bdellovibrionales bacterium
GCCCTCCGAACCGCCAAGCACCCCAACGCCTGCGACCCACTCCCTTTTTCGAAATTCTATCTTCTTTGGGAATGGGCGTCGCTGCTGAAGTGCTTTCGAATCCCGTCGTGGGAAAAGTCGACCCGAACACGGGATTCCTTCCCACAAACTCTGAAACAAAAAATAATTCTAACGGAACCTCGGTCAGTCCACTTCTCAATGTTGAATTTGGGCTAAAAAACGGCATCGGTCTCTTTTATTCTGCCGGTTTTATTCGCAAAACGACCGGCGCGGATCCCGTAGATGCCAATGGTCCTTTGATTACCGAAGCCAATCGCAAGAAGTTTGGGGTGACTTTGAACTTCGAATCAGAAAATGGAAACCTGTTTCAAATTGGCGGGGAATCTGAAATTATGGACGCCGAAGTCGTCACCAGCCTAGCCGTTGGCAGCGGGTCATCTCGCAGCATTATCAAAACCAGCACGCTGGCGAAACTAACTGGGCGTGGCCTCTACTTTGGTTGGGTTGGGCGCAGCGATACGACGCTCACTTCGCTCAAATTAGGAATTATGGACTACACCTTCGACCACAAAAGCTTCAAAGGGACTCAGAGCATTTTTCTGAGCCTCGGTGTCAGCTTCGATCTTTGGCGTGGCTGGAGTCGTTAACAAAGTGTGTTTGAATATTTGCTTGAGCGAAACGAGAGAAAAATCCGTGCTATGAAACATGTTCGCTGTCGAGCCCTGACTCGACCCACTCACCGTCCCTAAGCTTTTAGGAGCCCTAGCATGTTCTGCCGATAAAAACCTACCGAAACAAAATCTGCCGAACCAAAATCGACCAAACAAAGATACCTGACGAAATCTCGGTTCAAGATCGGCCATGAATGTCCCAGTAAATTGTTCTATCAGGACAACTCGGACTATGCTAACGAAAAACTTCACGACAAATTCCTACAGGCTTTGGCTGAAGGTGGCTTTCAGATTGGGGAACTCGCCAAGCTCTATTACGAGGGTGGGACTGAGATCACCGAGCGCGACCATCAAAAGGCCCATGCGCAACTTTCTAGAGCTCTTGCAAAGAGAGAACGTCATTATTTATGAAGCGGCGGTCCTCTTTGAGAATCTTTTTATCAAAGTCGATGTCCTCGAGAAAAAGAACTCGGTGGTTCGACTGATCGAGGTCAAAGCCAAGAGCTGGCGGGATGGCGATAGTTTCACGAACAAAAAGGGCAATAAAATAACATCTGGCTGGGAGCCATACATTGCCGACATCTTTCAAACCTATGTCGCACGAAAAGCTCTTCCTCAATTTAAGATTCAATCTTCATCTCTTTGCTTGGCAGACAAAGATAAAAAGCCAGCATCGATGGGCTCCATCAGAAATTCTTCCTTAAGAAAGATTCGGGCGGACGGGCCTCAGTCGAAGTGGTGGTGGCACAACGAAAAGCCTCTCTGGGCTCACTGATTCTGAAAACCCTCTCGGTTGAAGCTGAAGTCGAGCCTTTATCAGCCAAGATTTTGATGGGAAGACGTTCGCTCAATATGTGACAGAGCTGAGCAAAATCTCTGCTCAGACAGACGCTTGGTCCAGCGAAAATCTCGCGGGCCTGTGGTGGGTGTGAGTTTAAAGTTCCCGCCAGAGGCTCTCCAGGGTCAACAGAGTGGTTTTGTTCATTGCTGGACAAGTGCGACCAATTTGTCGGCTGAGAATTTGCGGGAACCCATGATTTTTGATATTTGGAATTTGCACTTGAAGAAAGAAAAAGCTGCTCGCGGAAGGTCGTTACTTTATGCGAGAGGTGGAACGAGAGGATCTCGAACCAGAAGATGCCGATAGCCAAGAACTCACGGCAAAACAAAGACGCTGGAAGCAGGTTGATTTCTTTCAAAACAAAACGAAAGCGCCTTATTTTGACAAAGATCATTTTATGTTTCGCGGGCAGACAAAAGACAAATGGAAGGCCCCCTACAACTTTATTGATTTCGAGACCATCACCTCCGCCATTCCCTTCAACCAGGGCATGCGCCCCTACGAGACAATCGCCTTTCAATTTTCTCACCATACTGTTGACGCCGACGGGACTGTGACCCACCAGGCAGAATATATCAACACCAGCCCAGGGGTTTTTCCAAATTTCGATTTTTTTGAGAGCTCTCAAAATAACCTTAGAAAAAAACCAAGGATCTGTTTTTAGATATTCAGCCCACGAGAACACGGTGCTTAATCACATCCGAGTGCAGCTGCTTGATTCCAAGGAAGCAGACAAAGACGCTTTAATAAGCTTTATTGAAACGCTCACCGTCCGAAAGGTTGACGATAAAATCGTCCATCAGGGCGCGCGGTGTATGGTTGATCTGTGCGAGCTTGTGAAGAAATATTACTATTCACCACTTAGCGGTGGCTCAAAACTCGATTAAGCGGGTCCTCCCGAGCGGCTTCATGAATCGAACTTTCTCAAAAACAAATACTCAAAACCAATCTACGGGACCCCTGACGGAATCAAGAGCCACAACTTCCACAGCAAAGCGTGGTTTGTGGTTGGCACCGATGGTGTGGTGGCTGATCCCTACAAGTCACTCGAACCGATTTTTTCGGATGTGGACCCCCAGGACTTGGAGCGCATCGAGCGGATCTTCACCGATGAGGAAATCAAAGAGGGGGGCGCGGCCTCGACCGCCTACGCCCGAATGCAGTTCACCCGGATGAGCGACCAGGAGCGGACTCAAATTGCCAAGGCCCTGCTAAGATACTGCGAACTCGACACTCTGGCCATGGTGATGATTTGGGAATACTGGACCCAGGAGTTGATTTTAGACTGGCGGCAGGCTGCCTAACAGCCCCACTGAAAAGGAAGGCCCATGTCGTATTTTTATTTCGAAATCGCTAGCGTCCTGCTCCCCTGGGCCATGATGTTGATTCCCCCGATCGTGATCCCCATCAGAAGTCTTTATGGTGGGGCCAAAGGTTTGAGCTTTCTTTGCTTCATCTTCATCAAACGAGCGGATTTTGGCAATGAAAGGATACTCAGGCATGAGCTAACTCACTATAAACAGCAACGTCGGTACTCGCCTTATGTTGTGACTGTGCTGCTCTTCTGGCACTATTTTGTTAAGAATAGAATCTGGCGGAATTTCGGGGAAGCTTACCACTCCTGCCCCTTTGAACTGGAGGCCTTCGCTGCCATGGAAAAGACCGACCCCTTGCCGAAGATGATTTTTCTCACTTTAAAACACAACTTCCACCGCTAAGCTCAGAATGTCCTCTCCTGACAGAATGCTTTCTAGAATAGAAGTATGAAAACAAATCTGACAACAAGCTTGAAGATAAGTTTGGCAACAGGTTCGGAAATAGGTCTGACAACGAGTCTATTTTTGGATTGAGTCTTCGTCTCTTACTTATGTGTCTTCTGCTTGCCTCCTGTGCAGATCCTAAGGGCGATGACACCGACCCATCCCTTGACTCCCCGTCTGCGCCAACTGTCCCTGCTGTCCCTGCCGTCCCTGCCGTCCCTACAGATCCATCCTACCCAAACTACCCAAACTACCCGGCGCCCGCTCCGGGCACCGCGCCTTCGTATCCACCACCTGGTGTGGTTCCCCCAGGCGGAAACTCTGGCGGAAATTCTTTTATTCCGATCAATAACCCAACAGAGTACCCAACTGTCACCGGGGGGACCTTCAGAGTGACTCGAGTTGCAACACACTCGAATAGTTGGTCGGGCATCTTTTCTGGAATTGTCGCTGATGGTGCAACCATTTACGAGCTCTGGCGAAATCCAGCGGGCCTGGGCTCGACTATCTTTCGTCTTGTTAAAACCTCGGAAACTGGTGTTGCTAGCACCTATTGTACCTGGTATGGGGATGGGTACTCGTACAACAGCATAAGCTATGATGGTGGAAAACTTTTTTTTAGAAGATATCATAGCGGTCTTTTCTTCCAGCGATATAATCCGAGCATCTGCCTCGCAGAAACCGCTCTGACTTATAGCACCCAAACAGATTCCAACGGGTTTTCCTTGGTCACCTATGGTGACTTCTTTCAAGCTATTGGCGGAATGTTCTTGATTCCATTCAAGACATCCTCCGCCACCAAAATGAAACTGCTAGATCCCGCCCTTTTGAAGTATTCCGATTACGGGCTGGAACAAGACTTTGCCGGCGAACAACTTCGCTTTAGTTCAAGTTTCGTCATTCAAAACAATGTGCTGTGGACGGCGACATCTTGCAAACTCACCAATAATACAATTTGTTTATGGAAGATGGACCTCTCAGCAGGGAAATTCACCTATGCCTTTTTGCCGAAGGCAAGCTTTCCTGATTTGGGCCCCCCTGACAACTACACGAAACCTTTTGTGCTCAAGGGGGAGACTTCGTCGGAACTGAGGTATGTCGTCGTTAAAGACCAGGAGGTGCGAATCTATGTCTTAGATATTTCGAAATTTTGAATATTTTGTTTATTTGCTTTACAGGACCTTGGCGGACAAAAAGGAGGACGTTCATGATTTCCACCAATATCCCGAACGGTACACTATCGGAAAGGAATTTCTATGGCACGCGGAGATTCAGCAGTTAGACTGCTAAAAGTTATTATGTACTTGGAGCACAACCCGAAAGGCCTGACCGTCAAGGAACTACATTCCCGGTTGGTCAACGACCTGATCGAGTGTTCTGAACGGACAGTCTATCGTATCTTAGACATTGTCGAACGGGCTCACTTTCCTGTCTATAGTGAAGCCCAGGAAAACGATCTTTCGAATGAAAAACGCTGGAAATTTCGAAGAACCACGGCCCTCTCTTGAAAAGTGCATTTTGAAAGTCACCGAAATTTTGCTCTTTATCTGGCCCGAGAATCATTAAAATCTATGAAGGGATCACCGCTCATAGATAACATCCTTAAACTCACCGAAAAGCTAGAGAAAGCCCTTGGTCCCAGCGTTGAAAAAGAACTCAAGAACTTAAGCGGCTATGTCACTTACAAAGCTCAGGCCACCTGGCAAACCGGAGTCTCGCAAGAAACTCTCGACACTGTCTACCGCGCCTGCTGGGACAGTGTCGTCTTAGAGGTTGAATACAAGGCCAAGTCTGGGGACAATATTGACCAAATCAAAAAACGCAGACTAGGACCAGAAACGCTCTACTTTGCCAATGGCGGCGCTTATCTCATCGCTCTGGATTTGGCAGACAAAAAAATAAAAACCTATAGTCTCAGTCGGATATTTTCGGCGAATTACACAGAAGAAGAGTATATCTCTCCAGGGTTTGATTTGACTGAATTTATGAAGTCCAATTTTGGCGTCCTTGGTACCGGCGAGGCCCAAGACGTGAAAATCTTTGTGAGGGATCCAATTGGCTCCTATGTGAGTGAAAGACGTTGGCATGACTCTCAGCAAATCACGCGAGTGGACGGCGGTATTGAATTCAAAATGCATGTGCGAGTCAACGACGAGCTCGCTCGCTGGATCTTGGGCCTAGGCCCTGCAGCAGATGTCCATCAGCCGGCTGAGCTTCGCGATTTGGTGACAACCGCAGCACTTGCAATTGCCGGAAAGAATAAACTCAAAAAGACAGGTTAGGGTAGGTAGTATGGCAAGAATGATCCCTTCCCAATTCTCAACTAGTAAGGCCAGGGGCCTGGATGAAAAATCTGGCGACCGAGCAGAGCTTCTCGTCTTTGCGGCTCTGCAGGAACTTCCAAATTCGTACACCTGCCTCCACTCTTACCGAATGGCTCGGCGAGAAATCGATTTCTTGATTATTCACCCAGAAACGCCACTTGTTTTTTTGGAAGTCAAGGGCGGTCTCCTCGTTCAGAAGGATGGCCGAAGCTATCAAGAAAACAGAGCAACCAAGCAGCTTTATGAAATTTCGCCTATCGAGCAGCTTTATGCAGCCCGAGAAGATCTGATTTTTGGACTGCGAGCAGGCGCGCTTGAGGAAGCGGCCAAGGCCTTTCCTTTTGTCTTTTTTGCCGTCTTCCCTGACTCACTCGAGCCGACCTCCCTTCTGCCACAATTTGACGGGGCCTCGCTTTTTGGCGACCAGCTGAATCTGCCAGAAAAACTCAATGAGATCTTTATGACGAAGGCTCGGAAGTTCGGAGCCCTGGGCCACGCGAATGCGCAAGCCCTGATTGAATTTTTCAGTCGAGAAATTCGTGCTCAACCCCATGTCTTGCTCGAAAAACTTTTTGACCAGGAAGAGCAAATCGCCAAGGGCACGCAGGAAAGCGTTCAAGCTCATATCGAAACCATCCTCGCGAATCCCCAGTTTCTTGTCGAAGGCTCGGCGGGAACGGGCAAAACTATTTTGCTGACTGAACTTGCCCGAACACTCGCCCAAAAAGGTGAGCGAGTCCTCATCACCTGCTACAATGATCTGATTGAACATCTTCTGCAATCAACCTTTAAAGAAAGTCCCAAGGTTCAGGTTTCAAATTTTCACCACCTCTGTGAAGATTCTATCGAAAAGGCTTTTGGGCGTCAGCTCCTCCAACAGCAAAAGCAATTGCTTCAGACACCTGAGGATACAAAAACTACTTTTCAAAATGGCTCCCTGATCGATTCGTTGAAGCTATTGACGCACTCAAAGTGAGAAATGACTTAATGCCTTTTCCACAGTCTTGGTCGATGAGGCCCAAGATTTCAAACCAGAATGGTTGATGGCTTTGCGCGAACTATTGGATGCCAAGAACTCGCGGCTTGGGTTGTTTACTGACCCCATTCAAAACATTCAGAATCAACAAGATAATTCTGGCGCGGCCTTCGATGGTCGACCCGCTCGAATTCTCTTGCGCTATAACATTCGAAATACAAAGCAAATCTGCTCCTACGCTTCTCCTTACTATTGTGAAGCTGCGAAGAAAGCTCACCTTGAACTCCGGCCTCTCATTTCTCCAGCAGATTTTCCGAACGGAAAAACCCCAGAGATCTTCAAGGCCTCTGACGAGAAAGCAGCCTCGGACCGACTTTCGACGCTTCTCCATGATTTGGTTGTCATAGAGAAGATCCCGCTCAGTCGAGTGACCGTGCTCTCTTCACTCTCACATCGGGACATCCTGAAGGAAGGCAAAGCCGGACTTCGTCAAGGGCGGGCGCTGGGCCCCTATAATCTGGGCGCCCAGTTCGAAGCCTCAACAAAAACAGTTCAACTTGAAACGATTCGCCGATTCAAGGGCCGAGAAAATCTTGTTATTATTGCTTTAGAATATGGCGAGATCGAGGAAAAACTCAGATATGTGACCTACTCGCGGGCCCTTGCCCGGCTGTATGTCATTCGAATTGGAATTGCCCCATTGAAAAAATAATCTTAGGTGATTCTCATATCACCCATGTTATCACGAATGACGAACTTAGCCTTCTTATCGCTCAGCTCTTGGAAGAGATTCTCATAGAATAAAAGCTTCTCGATCAGGTTATTTCTGGAGGTCAGTTCGTTCATATACACTCCGCCAAAAGGCAAGCGCAGATACATTTCACCGGCCTCACTGATTCTTGTATAATAGAACGCATAGCTATTGCTGCCATAGCCCCAGAATGTAAACAATCGATAAGCAGAGCTGCCTTGGGGGGCCTTGATTGCGAAATAGTGGGGCGGGCCAACCATGTCCTTGCGGTCAAAGGCAAGCGTGCAAAAATATGGCTGCTGCTCACTGCCGAGTTGAAAAAAATCTTGGTCACAAAGAGGCAGTGGAAAATCTCGCTCTGTCAACGACTTGAACCACTGACTGAGTTGCATCGGCGTTTGCATTGGATTCATTTTTGACTCCTCGCCTGGGGCCTCATTCGCGTGACCTCTAAAACCTCGAGCAAACCTGGCTCCTGATTGGACTTTGCCTCAAGGACGGCACAACTCAATTTGCCACCAAAGCAGCAACCCGTATCAACTCGAATGAGCATATCATTCTTGACCACCACGTCGGTCTGACAGTGCCCAACCACGACAATGCGACCTTGCCACCCCCGCGGGCTGGGATCATAATTCCAAAGAATTTCTTCTTCACACATTTCTTCGATGGGCGAGGTCTCATTCATTGGGCCCCCGTGGACAAAAAGAAACTCCTCGGTTTTCCAGTACGGGTTCAAACTTTTAGGAATTCTACAGTTTCTGTAGCAAGAACGGCAGGAAGGTCATTCTCATCTCTGTATCCGTTTTCCAGAAACAGAAGCTCGTGATTTCCTTTCAGGAGAATCGTGTCAGGAAATGTCTTCTTAACGCTTAAGAGGCGATCAAGGACCCGCAGACTACTATCCCCTCGATCAATGTAGTCCCCCAAAAACACCATCTGAACATCAGGAGACTCAAGATCATATTGCTGACCTAGCTTTTGCAGAAGAAGGTCTAGCTCTCGCCAACACCCATGAACATCGCCAACAGCCAAGTAAATTTTTTTCCGTTTCATGATTTCGCTCGTTTCTTTTTGAGTTCGCAGTCGAAGCCTTTCCGTATCTCCGCTTCATTCTGGCCGACGCTGGTGACAATCGAGGACAAAGCCTTCAAAGCATCGCAATTTGAAACAGACAAGGTCAAGTCCTCAAATGACAAAGGGGTGCGATAGAGTGAGTGAGTGTGCAAACAAACAGATACGAAATAAACAGGACCGGAAACGGCGCCAACCACAGGAGGATCAATGAAAGCAGCAACAGCTCCGAAACTACGAGAAATTTAAAGTGGCCATGAGGGGACTTCTCGAGATGAGGCGATCTACACTCTTGTTTCGGCAATGGTTCGCGACAGAGCCCTTAAGTATTCCACGATCGAGGAACTCGAGGGCTCTCTTTCGCCAGATGAATTGGCGCTAAGCTTTGACGTGATCGCGATGTTAAAACAGAAATCGCTCCTCAGCGAGGGGCGCCACCTCCAAGCCGCCCTGGAACTGAGGCAAGGGCTCGAGAAGGAGCCCCATAATGTGTTCTTGCAGCTTGAGTTTGAAGGGTGTCTGCAGCTTTGCCACCAATATCTGCAAAGTCTGCTGCTTGAGGATACGAGGGATCCCAGCATTGAGCCCATGTATCTGCTTCTTAAAAGCGAATCCTCTATAGGCACTGAGACAGAAAGTCTTTACGTGAAATATCTTTTGGCCTGCAAACGTCCAAAAGAGGCCCTTGAATGTATCCGACCCCTCGTCCGCACTTTTCCTGCCCAACGAGGACTTCGCCCAATTGTGGAAACCATGGTCCAACATATCCAACACCCTGAGCTACAGGATTACTTAAGAACGCCGACCCCAGAACCCGAAATTGAGTGTATCAGGATGCCACATTCTGCTACAGAAACCCGAGAACTGACCCAGCAATTTAAAAGAGCCCTGAGGGCACTTGAGTCCCAAGCAGATATTTCGGCAGCCCAGAAAATTGTGAAAGACACAATTGGTGACTGGCCGAAAAACCCAATCATGGATCCTGTTCTTAAGGACTTTTACTATCTAAAGGCTCGCATCGAGTCCCAACTAGAACGCCCCCTCGAAGCCGTCTATTGCCTGCAACTTTATGTTAAAATGGATGCGGCAAACATTTATGCTAGAAATTTTCTTGATAAATGCCTCCAGGACGCCTTCGGGATGATCCTGAATTACGTTCGCAAAGGGGAATTTCTAGATAATCTCTGTGAGTTCTATGAGTGCTATTCTAGATATGCACCTGTTCCCTACACCTTGATAACAGAAGTCGCAAAACAGTACATACGAAGTGGCCAAAGAGAAAGGGGCCGTCACTTGATGAACAATCTTCTCTGTGAATCCCGGCGACAGCGACTACCTTATTGCGAACCTTGAAGTGGCCTTGTTTAGCGAAACCCCAGAATGGTCGGATTCGCTCTTAAACCAGATCCATGAAGTTTACAAAAACCGACCCTGGGATCTGAAGCTCGGCTGCTTGCTTGAGGATCCCCCAACTCCAGCAGGTAATACTGAGCAAGCCTAAATGAGACAGCACTGAGAATGCTTTTTTTACATCGACAATGCGGGCGACACCTGTCCCCGCCTGTCAATTGACTGAGATATCTTTAAATAAACGGAGGCAAACGATGATAAAGAAACAGTTCGCTCTTAAAAAGGTCCATTTCGGAAGTCGCTGGCATCAAGCTTACAAGCTGATTCACTTTGAAACATTTAGTTCCTATCTCCAACGCGGCGGCAAAATCACAACCACAAAGCCACTGAAATACCAACCCCCAGCAAGGAATCTAACGGGGGATGGCTTCACCAGAGGTAAAGTCCAATTCAGTATCGCCTCCTAGCGTTTCAGGGCCAGGTGTCATGCCTGGCTTGATCCCTTATTCTACCGGCGATAAGCCACAGTTTTGGACATTAAAGATTTACCTGTGTTTTGGAGGGTCACGAAAAAAGCGATTGAATCAGTTTCGATACACCTGCCCAATGAACAAAATAATGCGCGTCTTCGAAACCCTGTTGTCCGCACCGCTACTTTGCCCATCTAGGGACTTATACATTCACGATTTGCGTGTTTTGTGAAAATCCTAAGGAAAATACGGACCTGCTGCGCTTTAGCTGGGTGGTTTTGTTTTATTCAAAACACACGTAAATCCTTAAGGCGACGATGTCGAAATCTTGAATAATCGAAATGTGATTTATATGGCAGCCAAGGCAAAAAAACCAAATCGCTGGTCTGGAAAAACAAGAAATTGGAAACCGATTGACAGTGTCAAGGGATTCAAATTTCTAAAAGAACTTCCGGAGATGATGAAAAATGATGTAAACAAAAGGTATGAAGTTACAAAAGTTGGATTGGCGATGTGAGGTGATGTGTCAATTTCAACTAAAAAAGAACTTGCTCCGCGGGGAAACATAAGATGAAGTAGGTTGAGTAGCGTAGACGTCTCCGCTTGAGCACATTACAAACGGGGCTAAATTTACAAATGAAGTTTATTGATTACATATCGTTAAATTCTAACACTTTTAAATGACGAAACTATCCGATTCGCCGATAGTTGGATCAATGAACATCTTGATATACCTCAGAATATTCTTACAATAAGGAATACGGGGCAATTTAATGGAGCCCTTAAGGCAAAAGTTAATAGAGCAAGACTGATTACTCTATCTGGAAACACGCAAATAGTGTTTTGCGATAATGAGCTCGCTACCTGGCTGTACGTTAACTTGGAATCCTTGGCAATAAATCCACTTAGATCATTTGCTAGCTCATTGACCGAAAAGATTATACCTGTTGCACACGCCAGAGCTAAACGCGAAAGTGACGGCAACTTTGCACTCGAAGTCGTTGGTCGACCTTGGAAAAATAAGACACATAGTCACATTTTTGATGCAGGCAGAAGCGCGACCAAAGACCTCTCAAAAGCAACCAGGGATGAAGTTATTTCAAGGTTCCTACGACTTGTGCACCCAATTAACCATTTCTTGTTCCCAAATGACTTGAATGTCGCGGCTGAACAGCAAGTGTATTTTGGACATAAATATAACCCAAATTTTCAATACGTAGCGGCAGTCTATATGAAAACCAGACTCCCAGATGTCTTCGAATCATTTCTTAAGCGGACAAACCCTGGCATCTACTTCAAATGGCCTAAGAATTGGGAAGAAATTGGTAATTCAGAATATAACACCTTAATGATGCCTAGTGAGAATACACCAACACTAGAGGCGCCCATCGAAGGTTGTTTACGAGACCTTCGCGAACAATTTGGTCCACCACTGGGGCAATCGTATGACTGTCCGCCCAATCCTCCTATGACACCCATAGATTCAAAAATATCCACGGCAGCTATCGACTACAGTCAGCTTCCCTTGATCCTCCGAGAAAAGTTCGGCAGGCCTGATGTACCACCAAAAAACTTTCCTAACCTTCACATCGACAATTTACAGACTGTTAACATCATAAACATGGGGGGGGAAATGCCTAACTCGACCTTACATATCCATGTAAATCGAAATGAAAATTTGTGCATCCAAGGTTTTGGAACTAGCTACACTGGCTTAGACGGTCAAAACCTATTTAACGTCTGCCTCCACTTCCCTACTGGTGAAGATCTCACCTTTCAGCACTTTTCAATTTCAGATATCGGGCCAAGGTTAAGCCCGCAGGGCTCTGACATGAGAAATGACAACTATCACATTACAAATCTTGCGACCTATCGAGATGGAGAATTGGACTTCAAAAAGCAGAGATCTTTTTTTGATGCGCTCAAAAAAGCATTTGTTGCGGGTGGCACCTCCGGGTCCGGCCCGGCTAATTTGAAAATTAGCTTTAATGGACAAGATAGCTTTAAACCAAGCCGACCCGCCGCGGCCTGACCTTAGCGTTAAAATGACCCTTTCAACAAACGGACTATTTGGCCTCATTGACGGTGGCCCAAATCTAGGTATCAACTATCCTCCCCATCAAGAACACCTTCTGAAGCTCATTGAATAATTCCTGTCAGCCTCAGTCTGAGAATTGTTATTCCCACCAAGACCAATTGACCCCAGCTGACATCCCTGTCGCTGATTCTAAATCTAACGGAGGGTTGATCTATGATGACAGCGTTGCTTTTGATTACTAGCAGTTGGGTTTGCAAGCCAAGAAAAGAATTCCTTACCTGAACTCCTCTCTCCTGCGATCAAGCGCTACAATCGAGCAAGCAAAGAAGCCGATCAGGGCAATATTGAACTCGCCATTTCTCTTTATACCCGAGCCATTCACCTTGATCAAAAATTTCAGTTTGCTTATGTCAACCGCGCGAATCTTTACTCAATCCAACACAAATACACTCAGACTCATAAGGATTTGCAAACCAGTCTTAAGCTCGATCCCAAAGATGCAATTACTCGTAATAATTTGAGGAAATCTGTACGCACAGCAAAAACACTACCGACGTGCGATCAAATCTTTCGATAAAGCACTGGCTTTAACTGGCCCCGACGCAAATACCTACCGCGGGAGAGGCCATGCCTATGAACGGCTCGGCGAAATCAAAAAGGCAAAGAGGGACTTTCAGCGCACCATTGAACTGGCGCCCAAGAACGCCGCCAATTGGACCAATATGGGACTTATTGATGCAAGACTTGGCAGCTACAATGCCGCAGTCAATTTTACGAAAAAGGCGCTCGATCTTGATCCCAAGGACTCAATGGCAAAAGAACTTTATGATGCTTGCTTCGCTTTAATTTCAGATTCCAAATAATCAAGCCTGATTTCTGAGGTCTGATATCTCGCCAGCCAGCGCTGATAGGTCGGATCTCTATTAGAAATTGAAAAACTAATACCCAGTTCAGTTTTGTCATTCTGGCGCGATCGTTTTTCTTCATGTTGTAGGGCTTCAAGATTCCAAACGCCGATTCGGTCTTTAGGTCTTCGCTAGTCAATTTAAAAACTGTGCTCACGGGCTCCCAATTTGGAGTTTGAAAATTTGTCAGTACAAAGCAATAAAAATCCATGGCCGACCACAGACGAATGCCTCGAAACGTCACTCCTGAAGTTAGCAAGGGCGAAACAATTGATGATTTAATTTCTACGATCTGACCTGCTGCTGTTTTCGCATCACCGTGATTCTTTTGACCCTTAATTTTTTCCCAACCATTGGCGCTGATGATTCTTTTTTCAATCTTGGTGCCACAAGATTTAATATTTTGAATACTTACCAGACGAATGAAGCTTGACCATGGCAAAGCATCCAATTCTTTTCCGTCACTAAAACGAAGTTGCGTTTTCCAAAATTCTTGAAAAATATTTCGATCTCAGACATGCCTAACCCCCCGTTTTCGTCCTCACGACTCTATCGGAAAGTTCCAGACTCTTCTGGATCTAGTTTGTGTCTCAGATTTTGCCATACTAAGGGCTAGTCTCATATAGCCGCAAACCCAAATCGCATAGGCGTCTCGCGAGCTCCGTTATTTCGTTCATCTGGTAAACCTTGCCTCGCCAAGGAAAAGTTGTGCCATCAAAATGGCACGTATCCCTGCCCAAAAGCGATAGAACGCCAAGGACTCCGCAAAGCCCGAGAAACCGCATAGATTTTTTACCGTGGCTCGCTTATCATATCAAAATTGCAAACGATTTGATACGCCCAAGAAGTCAAAAATGACCGTGAAATAAAGCAGCGATCAGAATTTCTCGATTCGAAAGGGGTGATTTAGGAGAAATTCTGTTCCCAGGCGTGAGAGCCGGCAGGGTTCGGGGGCATCGGTAAATTTTACGGAAGAGACCTATATTAACTCGAATAATTTGTTTGATATCTGTTCTTGATCAGCATCCGACAGGAATGACGGTCTCTGAGATGAAGGACGCACTCAAAGCGCGAGGCTTTAAAGTCAGCGGCCGTACTGTTTACAAAGATATCGACACTTTGGATGCTGGTGGCTTACCACTATTTCTAAGCGACGACCCAAATGATGGCGATACTAACAGATGGTGCTTCCCTCATCGGCTGAAAGTCATTCAGCAAATAAGGGAGGTCAAGAAGTCAGTCTGAGCCAACCTAGCATCTCAGTAAAATACGAAAGACGGGGTGAGATAAAACCGCTCGTTCTTTCGGATTACCACTTACTCTTATCTAAATCGTTGGGTAACGGCTCTGATTGTCTTTCCTGACGATCGAGCGCGACCACCTCACACTGATAGCTATCCCAATTCGTTTTAACTTTTTACAGGTAGTCCAGCCGGTCATATCAATTCAAGTAGTTCAGCAGAACTCCGATAGGCCCAGTTGCATCCAGGGAGGATTCCTTGCCTAATACAATATACAATCTTACAGTTTCGCTCGCTCGGCTAAGCCTACAAGCTCAACAAGACCTAGGTGTGGTGATCAACAGCTGGCATGATCGAGGTTGGATTTCATCCACTGATGAAAGAGATGTTATACTCACCTCAGATGCCCTGGAGGATATCGTTTTTCAATTCCTCAACGAGGCCTCCTCAGCACAACCCGACCCAGAGGAACTTGATTTACTTAGAACTACTATTGGAATTGTCGACTCGACCATTCCCAATCGAATTGATAAGTTAAGATTCGAATCATACGCAAATTTCGGAAGTGAACGGTTCAAATTCTTGCTGAAGTATCAGGCCCCCCAAGCGGTCGGAACTGGGCCTTGGACACCCTTTACCGAAAGCGAATTTTCTCGACTAAGCATGATTCTTTTTGTTCTGGCAAAGCTGTTTACGGAGGATATGTCCCAGCTTGAAACTCAAACAAAGCGCCTCGGGAGCCTTCATAAATGGTTGAATCGAGTTCCCGAAATCAAATCCAATGTCGAAATTAGTGATGAATTGGCAAGAAAAGATATCCAAGAAATTCAAAAAATAATGCCCTATTTTGAGGAGCATATACGACCGGATGGCAGCGCCTCCTATAGCCAGAAACTAGATCTAAAACTTGAGGATAATACAACTGAAACAATCACACAGAATGAGGTATATGGCGATAAAAAGGTATTCAGAACCAAAGATGGTAGATATATTCCACTCCCCGACTCTGCACCTTCGCTTCCCAGCAGCATCATGAAAAATCAAGACCTGACAGAACAAGAAATCATTGAAAAAATAGTGAGACCAGAAACTTTGATACCGCCCGGAGTAAATCCGGAACTCTATGACTTCTCTAGATATGATGAACGTAGACGGCTTCGAACGTGTAAAACGATCGCAATTTGTCGACATTACAAGCAGCGCTGTTGAGTGGTACCGCTCCGATTCTGACAATACTCCTATGATTATAGTTCAAGACGGTGACGGAGTTGCAGTCCATCTGCCGATACCGTCTGAGGTCGACTTAAAAGAATCCATGGACCAAATGAAGCTCGAACTTGATGTTGCAAGTAAAAATCCTGAATATTCACCCAAACCGGTCAAATTTGGCGATCGATATCTACCATCAAACCCATCAAACTTAGAAACTCTAAGACAAACTAAGAGTGTGGTCTATAGCGCCGCAAAACAGTCTAAATCTGAAAGAGCCCCGAAAGTGGCACTTTAGCCGCTATCATTCGCGAACGAGCGGCAACGGGAGCCCAAGGAATGCTCCCCTTTAAGACCGAAGCCCTACCTGCAGACCTCCTAACCTCCGTGCTGAACTCAAATTGTATGCCATATGATTACCAGTTGGATTGTATAAATTGGCTCTACGCCCATCTAAAGCAGAAGTCTGGTGGCCTCATTCTCGCGGATGATATGGGCCTAGGGAAAACATTGCAGCTCCTTTCTTTTGCAGCTGCCTTCAAATCAGAGATCAAGCCTGACAACAAAGGTCAAACCCGATCTAATCTCACTGATCTTAAGAAACGATTTGGATGGGCGCCAATATTAATCGTAGCGCCCATCATCTTATTGCGAAACTGGCAAAACGAAATCGCCAAGTTTATCAAGCCTGACGTCTTTGCCAAGCTACTCGTCTTTCACGGTCATGAAGTCAAAAAAACAAAAGAACCCGATGGCTCACTTGATCTAAACAGGCTAGAGGGATATGATATTATTTTAACTAACTATCGCACATTCGCCAGTTACCAACAAGATCTTCTTCGCGTTAAATTTTCCCTTGTATTTTTTGACGAGTCCCAAAATATTAAGAACCCTGATACAGCGGCCTCACGCGCAGCAAGAGGTCTAAAAGCTGATTTTGTTGTCTGCGCGACAGGAACACCTGTAGAAAACCGGCTTCAAGATTTTTGGACTCAGACAGATACACTGAATAGGTTGCCGTCAAACCCTCTTGGATCAAAATCTAAATTCAATTCCAAATATGCAAAAGATGCTGCTGGGGCAGCCAAAATCCGAGAGATAATTCAACTCAATACCCCCCAAGGGATTATGATTCGAAGAGAAAAATCAATTGTTAAAGGCCTACCCAAGAAATTTGCTGCCCAGATGATCACGTGCAAGATGACCGAAGCACAGATACAAAAAGAAAAACTCATAGTGCAGACCCACAAAAAATCCGCCCTTAAAATTCTAGATAACCTGCAAAGATTATATCAACACCCTGTACTTCTAGGTATGGATACGACCTCAAGTTCTCAAGAATTCTCGATCGCAAAACTAATTGAGGAGAGCCCAAAACTTGCTGCAACATTAGACCTCTTGAACCAAATTCAAATCAGGGGCGAGAAGGTCCTGATTTTTGCTCTCTGGGTTCGCATGCAATCAATATTAAAAACCGCAATTTCCAAAAAGTTTGGCTTCGATGTTGACATCATCAATGGGGAAAGCAATCGAAAAGGCGAACCCGGCGAGTCCGCAAACAAAATGATCAAAGATTTTTCTGATAAATCTGGCTTTAACATCTTGATCCTAAGTCCCCTCGCTGCAGGCGCAGGACTTAACATAGTCGCCGCAAACAATGTCATACATTACGGTCGATGGTGGAATCCAGCAAAAGAAGATCAAGCCACAGATCGAGCTTATCGAATAGGCCAAAAAAAGGACGTAAACGTTTATTACCCTATCCTCGTCGGACCAGAGAACTCAGGATTCGATCTTGCGTTACACCAGCTGGTCGAAAAAAAACGATCCCTTGCACGAGATATTCTAACACCTATGGATGAACTCGAAATAAATGAAGCTGATTTGAATGATATTCTTGGGGGATAAAAATGAACTTCATCAATGCGATAATTGACGGCTACTCCAACAACTCCCAGCTTTTCCGGGCCCCTTACAGTTGGTTTCTGCGCGGCAACTGGGTTCCTTTTTCTTTATCTAAAGTTTTTAGAGAAAATCCGGTCAATTGAACTTTTTTCGAAATCTATTAGAAGCAAACAAGAAATCACAGGGAATGACATCTGCTCGCGAATGTTTCGAGAAATCTGCATTAATCCAAAAGAACAAAGCCCTGCACCCTATATCTGCAGTAAGGACCCAGTTCAATATCTTCACGGCGGCCTTATTCAATCCTTTAAAGGCACCCTTCCGTATAGCTTTGGAAATTTACTGCCTGGAATTGCACTCATTATCACATTCTTACTAATCGGGAGCGCCGTTGGACACATCGGCGAATCGCTGACAGGATTAACCAATGAGACAGTTACTAGCGTCGTCCAGGGTCAGGCAAAAGACCTTCCTTCAAAAAACAGGAATCTCAGTACAGCTAACCTCGGAAAGGCTATTTCTGAGTTAAAGGGCAAATTCTGGGTTTCCGTATCTGGAATTCTAGCATCAATTCTGTATTTACTCCTCGCCAGATTACTTCAGAGACTTTTAAGTGATTCACTGGCTTCGAATCTAGAGCCACTTCGCAACCGTTACCGTCTTCGAGAATCAATTGATGTCGAACTACAACAGAAACAAGCTGACGGAGCATTAGATACAGTTGAAACAGCCAAGACTATTAGCAACCAGATTGCGTCAAACCACGGGAGCGTAATTGCTACGATTCAAGAAGTATCCACAAAAATTGCAAAACTTGAGTCCATTGATGTAAAAGTTGGCGACTTTGCGGAGACAGTTACACACAAGATGGAAAATGTTCTAAATAACACTGTGGGCGAGCGCCTAAAAGAATTAATGACCCAACAAACCGAGTTCTCTAAGGTAATTGCTCGTAGCATAAGTGAAGCTCTTACAAATTCAATGCAAGAAAGCATGCAACAAATGTTTGCCGAGATTGCCAAAAAGCTTCCAGATGTAATTTCAAAAGGAAGCTCTGAGGCCGGCGATAAAATGGCAGCAGCAGTCAGCGTATTTGAAAGAACACTCCCTCTTCTCGAAAAAAGTGTTAGAGATCTCTCCGAACAGATGCGCCAAACAACACAAGAAGCCGGCCAGCAGACACGACAAACCAACCAAGATTTGCTCGGTTCCATTAAACAGGCCATAGATGCCATGAATTTTCAGCGAGAGCTGTCGCAACAGGAAAATGAAAAAGCGGCCAATCACCTTCGTCAAATCTCAGAACAAGTTGCAAAAGCTACGACTGAAGGAGCTGCCACTTCAGCAAAATCCTATGAAACTGCGACCGAACATATGCGCAATGGCATTATTTCTAGCGCCGATGAACTAAAAAATGTTTTCCATAATGTTGTGCAGACAATTAGAGACGTTGACGAACAATCTGCAACAATGCTCGAAGGCACGAAATCAATTCTCTCCGAGGTCAATAGCTCAACTACAGGTTTTGCGGTCCTTTTAAGATCTTTTGACCAAGCGCAAGTAACAATGGCACAAACTGCAAGGGATTTATCAATGGTCTCAACTGACTTCAAAACATTTCCCGAAAAGACGCTCAATTTAGTAACCTCAATTGGACAGGTCGTTGAATATCAAAATCAACTTATTGAAAAGCAAAAAAACATTTGGAAGGACGGAGCTGAAGCCATGCTAGAAAAACACCGGCTGGCAAACGACATAGTTGATAAGCAAGTGAAGACAACCTCTGAACTTCTTGCCCGTGTTACTGAAAAGCTAAATAATGGCTTTGCGGATGCTGTCGACGAGTTAACAAGCGAAATGGGCGCATTGAATCAAAACATTAGTAACTTCAACAAAAAACCAAATTGAACTCTAGGATTATCAGATGCAACTGGAAGACAATCAGCACGGCGATTTCTCAAGCTCACTTACGGATCTAATGGCTAGCATAGCAGTTGTATTTCTTCTCATCGCTGCAGCAATGATCACGCTTGTACGAATCACCCAAGACGAAAACTCCAAAAGTACGAAAACATGCTCGAGAAAACAGAACAAGTCCTTAGCAAAAAAGTCAGAATTGTTCATGGATATTGCCAAAATCTTAGACGTCAAGATAGGACCAAACGAACAAACATATAATGACGACTGCTATTCTATAGACGCACAAGAAGAATTTCGCCTAAGAATTCGATTTAAGGAGGCCAATGAAAATAGCGCAACCAGACACGGCGTACGTTGCCGGGCCCTAACATTTGTCCAAAACAAGTTCGCCCTAAATCTCAAAGATCCACAAATCAAAGAACTCCTTAGTAAGTTGTCCCGAATCTTTACTAAAACCTGTGATCAAAAATCCGTCCTATCACGTGTAAGCTTGGAGGGTCACACAGATCAAATCCGTTACACCGATATTCAAAGTCAATGCCGAGACTTGCAGGGGGGTTAGAAACAATTTGAACTCAAATGACAGATCTTGCCTAGACCAAATTACGGAAACCTCGGGTCGCGGGTCGATGATGCCAGCCTCAAAGACTCTACCTCCCGACAGTGCTGAACATCGAAGAGTCGAACTTGTAATTGACTTCCGTCAGCCCTTGTTGGGATCTGGGGATCAACAATGACTTCGAAAACGCCAAAGGCATCAGACACTGACGTGGGATTGATATTTGAAAAAATTCTATCGGAAATTAAAAGGCATGAAACTAAGGTCCTCAGAGCTATCAAAGACCTTAACGATGCTGCAACTGGCATGATCAGCTCCCAGAATGGCCAGGACGACAGAAAGGCAAAGGATTCAGATAATCATCTCTTGTCTCTCAGGCAAAAAATTGGGAAAATGGATTGGAGTGGCCTTACACCAAAAGAAATTCGAGCAGGGTTTGGTTCAATCGATGATATGCCAGAGGCTGCACTTGCATTTATTCTTGAACAACACAAAAACGTAATGCCTAAACTAATAAAACCAATTTTACGCGGCTGGAGTTCCTCCCAACATCAAAAGTACGCTTCCTGGTATAAACAACTTGGCCCTTATTTTAACAAGATTGCTAATATCAGCGTAAACGTTGAAAATCTTGGCGACCGAAAGGAACTGGAAAGTATTGCGAAACAATTTTGCAATGAGCTCTCCAAAAACAACTCCATTTGGACTGTACTTACCCAAAAGGGCCTGCGACCAAAATGGGAAATCACACAGATACTCGCAGGATACATGTTAAAACATTTCCAAAGTCAAAGCGAAGTCCTCCTTCGAGAAATTGAACTACTCGCATCACATAGCAGCGGATTCGAAAACTTGTTCCCCTCATTTACGCGCAGGCAAGCTCCATATTCAAGCGCATTAGCTCAGGCTATCGTCATAAGTGCCATTCTTGAAAATCTTGTCTCCGAGCCAACTGCCAATGGTCGTGACAAAATTGTTTCAATGCTTGATGGACTTAGAACCCTCGATTTTATTGGTGATCTCCGAGCAACTCCTCCTACCAACTTCTGGAAGGAAGTTCTTCAGATCGTATCACCGAGAGCAATCGAAAACTGGCGCACGATACTGAATGAAGAAGATATTGCTTTCTTTTTTGATAATATTGAAGTCGACCCCGCACGAAAAGATTTCTGGCTGAAATACAAGACTGCGGCTGAAAGAACATTTGTAATACTAGACCACGAAAAACATTCGGCTCTTCTTCAACATTTTGGCGGGGATGAGGAACTTACAAACATTATCAAACGTGCTCGAATTTATCGTTCCCAAAAAGTAACGTATTACTCAATAGTTCTTGTTTTTGGAGGTATTGTCGCCGTTGAGGCACACAAAACTGGACAAGCGTGTTTCCTTTTTGAAAGAAGTAACTTTGACAAACTCTTTCCTTTCTTCTCCACCTCTAATGATAACAATATTCCATTGTATAATTCTGACCCATTTAAGGATAAAAAGGATGAAAAGTTTAACCATACTCATGCCTGGCAGAACATCGCAAAGAAGCAGTTAGAACAACATCAGGTTTTCCAAAATGAAAGTCAAAATATTCAGCAGGCATATAGAAGGCAAGCAGCCAAAAAAAATCTAGACGAGTTTCGCAGCCTAGACTCTGAAGTTGGTAAATTTGAAAATGACAACGCTCACCTGGGTAATTCCAATCCACCTGAATCTGAACTCAACGATAGCAAGATTTCACTCTCTGCAGCAATGTGTGAGCAACTTTTACGATGGAATGATTTGACTAAAAAAATGAGTAATTCCTTCGATAGAATGTTGATCAACGCTGTGAAAACATATCAATTTGAATTGTCCGTAAACAGGAAACCAAAGATGAAACCATTCGGAAGGTAACTATCGCCTATCAAAACGCTGTGAAGGTCGGATTTAGGCCTAAATCTTAAGTAGCAAATTCAAAAGGACACCAAGTGTCTCGATCACTGAAGGTCTTTGACAACATGAGAAGAACCGTGTGAACAATAGTCCCACGAGTGAAATAGGATTCATCAATTTTAAGTAGAATAGACCCATCTCCACAAAAAAATTGAACCAAGAATGCCATACTTTCCGAAAGACTACTGTTCGCGACAGAACCAACATTTATTCAGCTACTCCGACTCAAAGATTCCCAAACTTGCTCTCGCAGTATTGAGATGGATCTTAATGACCTCAGCGAAGGGCTCTGTATATCCACCAGCAAGATTCCAGGCCACCGGGATTTTTAGTTCACCCGCGATTCCAAAAACAATTTCATCACGGCGCTTGAGTTGATCGAGAGTCAACGCGCCGCCAAGTGGGTCCCTGATGTATGGGTCGGCCCCCGCTTGATACAACAGAACTTCGCAGCCTTTGAAAGAATATACAATCTCGGGCAATCGCCGAAGCCACGCTTCGCTAGTTGATTCAATCACCCGATTTGCGCCAAAGGTGTAGTGCTGCACTTGGGCTAGCTGGTGTTTGTGCAGCAAGTTTACGGTGCCATCACCGTAGTGTTGATCATTATCAAGAATTCCAATTTTATTTGCCCCCGATTCGATCAATTTCATCGCGGCCAAAACCAAACCATTAAAGGTACAGAATCCCCCGCAGGCGTCATAGTGGGCATGATGAAAACCACTCGTCGGTGAGCAGGTATTCTCTTTGAACTGCCAGGCAGCCAGGCTTGCCGCGACAAAGGATCCAGTCGTCCACAATAGCGATTCCGCGACGCTCGGAAGTCGGTTCCCAAAGCCATTGGCCCGCCGACATGACAAGATCCCGTCAACAAAGGCAGCCTCATGGACCATTTTAAGATCTGCGTTTGTCATGGGATCAAAGTTTAGAACTTCGATCGGAAGGTCCGAGGCCCTGAGTGCTTCCATCAAGAGTGCCGGTTTGCCAGCACTCGGTGAAAAGGATTGGTTCCCTTTTACCGTTTGCTTGGGATTATAATAAATCTTGAGCCCTTGGTTCGACCCATTCGACCCACTCAACCCACTCGACCCATTAGATCCATTCGACGCTTTCGTTCCAATCTACCCTTGATGCTCAGTCCTTCTAGCCTTCACCATAGAACCTCCATTTGTTAATCACGAAAAATTTTAAAACACAAAAATTCGAAACCTAACGAAGCAGTTTTTTGACCAACTCTGCAATTTCTTGCTGCAGGTAGAGCACCTCAAGCCAGCGTTTGGGAATACTCCTGAGCCCATAAATTGCCCCAGCCAGCTGTCCATACACAGCCCCGGCCGTATCCGCATCGCCGCCCAGATTCACAACTCGAATCAGACCATCTTCAAAGTTTTCCGTCGACGACAAGGCCCATAAGGCAACTTCCAAGGTGTGAACGACATACCCTGAAGAAATTATTGGAACCTCTTTATCCAAATACCTTCCCATCAAAACTAAGCGAAGTTCAGGATGAAGATTTGTCCCGTTGAACTTTTCAATTGAGGATACTAAACTTGAACTATTTAATAGGTCTTCTTTAGAAGCGCCGGCAAGCGCCCTTTGAATCCAAAGACCCATAAACTGACAGGCCTCAATACAAATTGGCTCAGCATGGGTTGTCTTGGAACTCAATCCTGAAAATTTCAACAAGTCTGACTCTGTCGCTCCAGAATAGAAAATGGGAATGGGAGCCAGGCGCATAATGGAGGCCATTCCCCGCGGTCCATTCACCCACCTGACCAGGATAGGCCGCCCCTGTTCCAAGATATTCGGTCCAGAGCCTGTCGGGTGAGATCACCGATATCAAAGGCTTTCCTATTGAGGAACGATAGCCGGACCGAAACCAACGAACATAGCGCTCAAGTTGGTCAATAGAATTGAATTCGCCGCAAGCCACTAACGAGTCTGCCAAACATAGTGCAAGTGAGGTATCGTCAGTCCACTTTCCTGGCTGTAGGCGGAAAACACCTCCGCCAACCATATCTCTGATCGGTGGAAATTCCCCGGGCTGATGAAATTCGCCTGTAGTGCCCAGTGCATCGCCACAGGCTAAGCCCACTAAAGCACCCTGTGCCCGATCAATCACTTCTGTCATCTTACTTCTCCTTCACGTCCACAACTATTTTTGTTTTTAGTTTTGTGGGTAGCTCAGTTTGGTCAATTTTCTAATCTTTGCTTGAAGGTAGCTGACCTGAATGACAAATCAGGACAAAATCCAAACGCTCGCAGTGTCTCATTTTGCACAGTTCAACTATTTCTGCTGATCAACTATTTGCGCAGCTCAACTGAGCCTCAGTCCCCAGGTGACAAGTGCTTGTGACAATATGGCATTGAGCGACAGTCACCGAAGAGGTTTCAACCTTGAACGCTAAATCCTAAAAGGAGAGTCTATGGCAACCGGTTCATTAAAATTTATAAGCCTAGAACAAGCTGAGTACCTAGAACTGACAGCAAAAGAACTAAAAAAATACCGAATGGAATTGTTTTTTACTAGAACTGGCAAAGTCCATCCAAAGACGACCCAGAAAGGCCTTATCTACTTGATTCTTAGTCTTCGGGATGATCCAACGAGGTCGCATTTTCCATTAGAAAAACTTCTTCCGACGGCTTGGTGGCAGTTTCTTTTAGATCGAGGAGTTGTTGCAAACTTGAAGGACTACGAGCAGCAAATTGAACATAAAAGAAGGCTACTGCCCTTGGCGAAGGATGCGCGGCTTCTTGCTCTCGCAAAAGAATTCTCCTATCGCAATCGAAAGAAACATGAACTCTACCAGGAACTAACTAAATGGGGCGAGGATCCGGTCCAAACCTTAAGATACCTCCTTGAATATTGCGGATTATCACCGCGACGAAAATACAATTTTTACTACGAAGACGGAACTGGTTTTATTGGGACACCGGTGGATTTTGCACCCTATATAATAAAACGTGCCGCCTACATGCGGAAACATGCGAAACCTGATTATACAGATAGTTTTGAGATTGATGACGATGCGGACCAAGACCAACTCGGCGGAGATCTCTACCCCGGAACATATGTCGGTGAAGTTTGGCAGCCCGGTCGAAAAGACAGCCGTTTTGATGACCCTTAAAATCTACCTTTAACATCTAATGTGAACTTAATCCTTAAACCGAATAGGAACAGCGTCAATAGTGGCCGGCCTTCAGTTCTGCTGTCCCGCGTCCCCACATCTCGCTGCGAAGTAATGCCGGTAGCCCATAATTTCCTCAAGCTGACGCCACCTTCGACACTCCAGCGGCGTCACGGGATACAGTTTATCCCAAGCCTCATAGAGCTTGCGATTTTTATCCGAGACCACGCCATGCCCTGGATAACGATTTTCAAAATTCATATAAGTTCTTGCGACGACTCCCTTGGCGAAATCCATGGGTTCGAACTTTCGGTCCTCAATTTTTACTTTGCAGGCTCCAAAATCATACTTACTCCCCGCGAGCTGGGCCATGGAAAAATTACTTCGTAACCCATTGAGCTCCCCTATTTCGGGAAAAAGATTATACAGGTCTGACTCCATTCGCTGAAACTCTTTGTTCGTCCCGGCACACTTCCTGCCTCTAAAGGCACGACCATTCCTCGTGCATTCGGGAGCGCCTTCCCTCCACTCGATGAAGCTCCGACCAAAATTCTCTCACCGGCACCACGTGCTCCCACTCAAGCCGAAGGGCGCGCTTTGGATTTTCTGTAGTACGATACCCACAGGAATCAATATCAATTTGCTTGCCTACAACTAGGCAACCACAGTAAATCGTTTTGGAATCAAAAAAGTTCCAGATTTCTATTAATTATCCTTTTCGCTTCATTGAAATTATCAACCGCTTGGGCAGCTGAAGCCAAAGCTAAAGAAGAAAAAGCGAAAGAAACCGGAATCGCCAACCAAACCATAAAAACAAAAACTAATTTTTTCATAAGCCCAGTCTAATAGGCTTCGGCAAAATTCAGAAGCAATATTCCATCGAAGCCTTGCCTTATTTTGAAACGTTCTGAAATGGCCGTGGCTGTCCAGCGCTTTGTCCCCGGGTGTCAGTGTCCTTCGCTAGACTCTAGATATTGGGAGGCACTTCGAATGAAAGCTTTTGACACCTTGGAAATTGGAATTCGGGAGGTGAAGGATATCTTGATCGAGCGTTTTCTCTTTCAGCTCAAAAACCCGAAAGACCGACTCCGACCCTTATACTTGGAAGGCCATGCGGGCATTGGGAAAACCCAAGTGATTCATCAGGTCGCGGCCCTGCTTAGCACTCAACTTAAAAAGCCCGTCCGCTGTCAAACACTCAATCTGCAGTTTTGTGAGAGGCCAGATTTTATGGGACTGCCTCGCATTGATGCCGACAGGGATACTGTCTTTGCTCGTCCCAAGATTCTGCCAAAGGAAGGTCTTGGTATTCTTTTTCTCGATGAAGCAAATCGGGTGGACTCCGATATTCAATCCGGAATGCTCACCTTACTGGAAGATCGCAATATCAATGGTCATCAGATTGGCAGCGATTGGATGATTGTGCTTGCCGGGAATCCCGCGGGCTCATCGGGTGGCACTCAGTACAATGTTGGCGATTTCGATTATGCGCTTCAAGATAGAATTGCGAAGGTTGGAGTCAAAGGAAGTATTGATGACCTCACTCAATATCTGAGAACTAAATACCCAGGACATCCGCTTCTCCATATCTTGGAGTACAGTCCTGACTTTATATCCTTTGATGGGCAAGGATGCTCCCCCAGATCTTTTGAATATGCACTGCGATCCACCCTTGGGCTTTCCGATCCCGAAAACAAAGCCATGTACCGTCAATTGGCCCTTGAGCTTGGCCCGGCAGCGGCCTCACGCATATTCTGAGAATGCTCGGGACTGGCTATGTTCCCACCCTGAAGGGAGTCCTTAAGCGGAGCCCCAAAGTTTATGAATTTTTGGATTCAAACCCCGATCGGCAGGATGTTCTACACACCCTCATTGACCAGATCTATGGATACGTTGTCGCAAATGCGAACAAAAACGAACCCATTCAAGTTGATGACGTGTCTGCCATCGTTGAATTCTTGATGCTCCTCCAGAACGAACATCGCTTAGCACTCTTTGAGAAAATCAGAGGGAGCAAATACGCGGTATATTTCGGCCAACACTTTCTTAAAAATACAAGACTCGCGGAGGTTCTATATGCAAAAAGAGCAATCGCAGCTTGATAAAATCCTCAGTGCGGCCTTGATTCAAATCGTTGATCAAAGACCGCTCTATTATTCGATTCTGACCCGAATTCCCAAATTCTTCAGAAACGATCTGAATCGACCTTGTGCGCTCGGGATCGATCAGAATACGGGTCGACTGAGTATTCTCCTCAATGCGCCAGTTCTTACCGCTGCTTCCGTCGATCATCTTCAAGTTGTCTTAGAGCACCTTTTATTTCACATCCTCGCGCCACAACATCACGAAGATCGCATCAAAGAAGGTGAAAGTTTTCATTTAGCCTGCGATCTCATCATCAATCAAAATATTTCTCAAATCAGAGACAGGCCAAATGCCTTCTCAAAAAAATCCTCGGTCTTGGGAAAATTGCTCACCCCTCAGGCCTTGACGGGTCTTCATGGCTTCAGTGCTGAGAGCCTCGCGAGCACAAGCGTGTATGAGCTCTGGCCCTTACTCAAAAAAGAAAATCATTTACCTGACCTCGAGTCCTACCAGACCCTGGATGAAACCGACTTTCAACTGCATAATTTTGTATCCATCAGTCGATGGCAAAAACTTGCCCCCGGCAATGATATTCTTCTCCAAAATCAGGTCAAGCACACCGTCACAGCCGCCATGCTGGAGCTCCATCGGCTCGGAAAGGGTCCAGGCCGTCTCCCGGGGAATCTTTCAAAATACATCACCGCGATTCTCGCTGAAAGCCAAATTGATTACTCGAGCTTATTGCAGAAATTTGTCGGCCGAGCCCCCGCCAACCACAAACAGAGAACATGGACCCGCACGAATCGAAAGTATCCAAATCTTATTAAAGGAAGCATTCGAAATGCCAAAGAAAATCCCAGAATGCTCGTGATCATGGATACCTCGGGCTCTATGTGGGATGATTCAACTCTTAAAAAAGTTCTTGCAGAAATTGACAAGATTTACCGGGTTTGCCCCGATCTCTGGGTCATTGGCGGTGACGTGGTTGAAAAGTTTCGGTATTTCTTGAAGAAAGGAGCCTTTACCCCTAGTCCCCGGGAACTTTTCGGTGGCGGCGGCACTGATCTTCAATTTGGTTTCAATGCCGCCAAAGAACTCGATGTCGATGGCACGATAGTTCTGACCGATGGTGCTATACCAACGTTTGACACTCACAAAATCGAAACAACTTTTGTTATCGTGCCCGAGGGGATCGCGATACCAGGGTATGACAATATTTTATAACTTAGACTTCTTTTATAACTTAGTTCTTTAACTTAGGCTTCCGGCAAAGCCCTTCAGCGGTCCAGGAAGATGTCGATTGACCCATCAGCAACTCAAGATCAAATCTAAAATATGGATTGCTCCAAAAACGATTCAACTCAAACACATTCTTTGTAAGAACGTCTCTATTCGAGAATTACTTTTCGAGAACGGCCTGACCCGGGCTGTCAGAGGCCTCTAGTATATTAAAACTAGGAGGCTCACATGAAGTACATTTTTCTATTTTTTAGTTTGATAGCCAATGCGGCAGATGAACCGCCAAAATGGGTCACCAACCCGTCAAATTCAGACGATAAATACTTTTACGGATTTGGCATGGCCGAATCAGAGAATGAAAGCACTGCCTTTTCCGAAGCTGACAAAAATGCAGAGTCAGACTTGATTCAGAACGCATTTGGCGCAAGTTTTCAAGTTTCCACCCAAATGAATTCAGATAGTGTTGCTGTAAGTTTAAAAAAGACACTTGCTTCCGAGTCGAACCAAGTTCTTACAAGAAATATTCAGAGAGATCAAATCTACAAGGACCGTTCAAAAAGATCTCTCTATAAAATCTATGTTTTGAAAAAGATTGACAAACAAATAGCAGAAACATTTGCAAACGAAAAGATTCAGTCGCTATCCAAATCCCACTTCGAATCGAATCCTGTTGGCGCCACGGTGACTGTGGATGGCAAGACCCTGGGTTCAACTCCATTGACGGCGCTACTGCCATCTGGGTCCTACAAAATCAAAATGTCCTTAAACGGATACAAACAATTGTCAGAAAACTGATAATTGTTTCGAAATCAGACTCGACGATGACCATAGATTTTGAAAAGCAATTGGGTTCCATCGAGCTAAGAGGTCGAGCCGCCAAGCGCTTCTATTGTATTGGATGGCGAGAGGATCGAAACTTCAAAAAATGCCCTCTACCTTAAGCCCGGAAGACATCAAATAAAATTTTCAGCAGATGGCTACACCCTCAAAGGAAAAATCTTTTATTATTGAAACCGATAAGAAGCTGAGTCTCTCAATTCAATTAGCACCAATAAATGTGACTCCGAGAAAATCACAAAACCTCGAAAGTCCAATGAAGAGATTTTTGTTGAGAAAGCCAATGATCTTTACTCCCGGGGTAAATTTGCAGCCGTCATCAGATATGCGAACAATGAATCTCCGAACGCTTGGGTGAAGGCGCTCTATCTGGCAATGTCCTATAGTGAATTGGCAATTCATGACAAAGCCCTTGAAAATGTTAGGTATGCATCAGACCACTACATTGGAACAAATTTTCTAGCTACCTATTGCGACATTCTTGCCGCTGCTGGCAACTACGAGGATGCCCTGCAAAAATGCGACGAGGCGATCTTAGCCGATCCTGGCAATGTCGACCCTTATGTAACAAAGGCACGGACCTACTTCAATAGAGCTGAAAAAAATTATGGAATGCAGGAGGAATATACAGAGAAGGGCATTGAGTCTTATCTAGCTGCAAGCAAATTAGAAAGGAAGTTTCGTAATGAACTATACAGCCGCTGCCGAATCTATCCCTTCAATTGGACATCAGCCTGTAATAGATACCAGCATTAGGTCGAATCTGTCGCCCCCAAGTAAGTTTTCAACTCTTACGAAAACTTTCCTGAAACTGGAGGATTGCGTCATATTTCTATCGGTATGTTAACTCATTCGGGTGTACACGGAATCTGCCTGTATCAGTTAAAATTTCAAGCCACCAATTTGCAGTAGAACCGTAAATATTAACATCAACTACTATTGCCTCTTTGCCTTTGTAACGAACAGACAGTTTACCCAGCTCTCGAGCCGTCATTGTCGATAGCAATTTCTTATCCATCGCTTGCAATTTTCTCATCAGGTTGGACACCCTACTTGCACGGTTACTTGCAACCGCTAGCTGATCGTCGTCACGCTCAGAGGATCGAACACCCACTCCACCATTACTTTTCTGAGTAGCATGGGCCTCCTTGCATCTTGTGCCACCAGTTTAAATGGCGAAACACGGCGATAACTAGAGCTGTCAATTGTCTCGACCCACCACTCATCGCTGGATCCATGAATTGAAATATCGTTCGCGACTACGGCCCGGCCATCGCAATAGGTCGTAATTATTTAGGGCCTTGACCGACATTGACTGGATAAAATCTGGAGTTATCGGTTGGCCCTTTAAAATCGGTTCTGTTGGGAAATCATGGAATTCGCTTTTGTCACTAAAATTTGGGAGCCTGATAACCAGTCTCAATTTTGATTCAACAGAGTATCCTTCATACTCTCTTACAACCGTTAACGCAGTTGAATGTGGTATCCTCCCCTTTGATAATCCGGAGACCCACATCTCAGGATATTGTCCGCCATAACGCAACAGTAGCTTCTGCTTTAGCCTTGCCTCGATGAAGCCAAGATCGCTACCCAACACCACAACCCTTGACCACGCTCTGTTTGCATCAAACCCACAATCAGGCAATGCTCTCTTCATCCACGAATCGACATCAGTCCAAAACTTTTCAGAATCATCGAACTCCAAACCAAGAAGACTAGATGACGGTCGCTCTAACGCCGGCAGCCAGTGAAAATGTTCCATTAAAGTAGAACCTATTCCCTCTGTAATTTCGTCCCGGGCGCTATCTGGAACCGAATGTCCCATAGCCCACATGGTGGCCCCAGGCATGGACTGCAAAAAAAGTGCACGCGGCGGTTTCCAAAGGGACCTTTATCAAAACAGTATTGTCGCTATAGATGCCGCAAAGATTGTTGAATCAGTGACCTTGGAAAGACTTTCGGTGGTGGTTGATCAGACTACTGGCTCGCTCAATTCCGGCGATAAAACGGTTCCGCGAATTTGTTGGGATGGAGCCAATTTATATTGTTGGTGGAGTACTTGAATCAATGGCCGCATTGAACGAGGCCTGCGTTCTCACCGGTCATGATCTCTTGCCGAATACCGTATACGAGGCTCCGGCAAAACTCGCAATACTTCGTAACTGATATAGTGGAATCAATCAGCAGAGTTGCCGTTGTTGCCATGTGGTCTCTGACATTTTTTTAAAATCGTTTTACATCTGCAATTCGGCAAGGCTACAATAAGAAGCATGAAATCTCATACAATTCCCAAGGTATTATCGTACTTAGCTAATCACGACTTATTTGTAAGTCATATTAATTTAGGAAGTTGCCATTTTGTTTCAGAAGAGACAAATACGTTTTTTGAATGCCGAGATGGTGATGACAAATATTGTATCTGGCCATGAGCTTCGACAGAAATGGTAAATCAGAGACAGGCGATCTGAATTTGAAAGAGTTTCGCGATATTGCAGACTTCAGTGTCGCAGGAACTGGATTTGAATTTTTTGAACAATCTAAAGCCGAATTGGATGAAGAAACTGAGAAGCCGAGCGCAGTTTTTATGATTACCTATCGTCTGAAATTTGCAGACTTTGAAGCAGAAGAGATCATTGAGTTTATAGAAAAGCTGGCACAGCCCTAGCTGCTGGCTTTTGATCTAGTCTAGATTGACCAATTCGCAAAAAATTCCGATGTAGATGCAAAAGTATTCTTATGAGGATTCTATCTGGCATTGGACTGGAGCTGGCTTGGCAAAGTATTTAACCAAATCAAAATTCAAAACGGGCTGCGAGTGTCCCACAAAACTATATTATGGTGCGCACAAGGAATACCTAAGTAACAAGCTTGACGACGCTTTCCTTAAGGCTCTTGCCAAAGGCGGATTCCAAGTTGGTGCGCTTGCACAGGTGTATCACCCAGAGGGCATATTAATCGAAAGCATTGACCACGCGAAGTCAGTGGCGATGACATCCGAGCTTATGACCAAAAAAGACGTAACTATTTTTGAAGCAGCTTTTATGCACGATGGTTTGTTTATTCGTGTAGATATTCTGAAAAAGAATGGCAACAAAATAGACTTGATTGAAGTAAAGGCCGCAAGTCTAAATTTTGAAGAACATGAAACGTTCTATGACAAGAGAAAGCTCAAGGCCAAAAAGAATCCCAAGAAGATAGTCGTAAAAAAATGGAAACCCTATCTTTTAGATATTGCTTTCCAGGCTCATGTCGTGGGGAAAGCTTACCCTAAACTCGAGGTCCATAGTAATTTGATGCTGGCCAATACTGCAACGACTGCGAGTGTAGAGGGTCTTAATCAAATGTTTTTATTGGCAAAGATGGTTCTGGCCGTACCAAAGTTGAAATAGCAAAAGGTACGAACCAAAAAAAAGTAGGTAAGGCGATATTAGAGACGATTAACGTAGATGAAGAAGTCCACCTTCTTTGGGATAGTGACGTTCGCGAAGGCATTCGATTCCCCGAGTTGGTTTCGATGTTAAAAAACCAAGTAAAAAATGACGAAAAGATTGTAACGGATATAAGTACTGACTGCAAAAAATGCGAATTTCGGATTTCATCTTCCGAACGAAAGCCGACTGCCAAAAGTGGCTTCGAGGAGTGCTGGGCGCCAATCTATAAGGGTAGCAAATCTTCTTTTGATCGACCGTTGTCGTTTGATGTGTGGTACTTTGATGCTAGTTCTGTCATGAGTGAAGAAGGCAAATACTTTGCCGATCAGCTCGAAGAAACAGATTTTACGACAGAGAGTCGAAGAGACCGGCAGTGGCTTCAAGTGGTTAAGGCTAAAACCAAGGACCCAACACCTGACATAAAGGCCAATGAGCTTGCTGAAGAAATGAATTCTTGGACCTACCCACTTCACTTTATCGACTTTGAAACTTCAAGGGTTGCAATTCCATTTAACAGTGGTCGAAGGCCTTATGAGCAAATAGCCTTCCAATTTTCGCATCACCTGGTAGATAAAAAAGGCAATGTTGAGCACAAATCTGAATTCATCAGCACAGAGCGGGGTAAATTTCCGAATTTTGATTTCGTTAGAGCGTTGAAAAAATCGTTATCGTCCGATTCCGGCACAATCTTTCGATTTCACACCCACGAGAACACGGTATTGCGTGAGATTAGAATACAGCTTCTTGAAGCAAAAAAACCTGAAGCCGATCGAGATGAGCTGGTTGAATGGATCCAATCAATTGCCACGGCCTCAGAAGATCACGATGAAGATTGGGAAACTAGTAGACCCATGGTTGATCTCCACCGGTTGGTTCAGAATTACTATTATCATCCACTGACTGAAGGATCAAATTCGATAAAAGATGTCTTGCCTGCGATTTTACAGTCGTCGAAGTATCTGCAGGACAAATACTCAAAAGCTAATTACGGTAGCCCCAAGGGAATACTGAGCCTTAACTTTAAAGACCAAGTCTGGATTTCAATGGACGGCGGGCGCGTGAATAACCCTTACAAATCACTGCCCCCAGTTTTTGATGAAGTGGACTTTGATAAGATTGATAACATGATTTCAGATTCGGACGAACTGCGGGACGGCGCTGCAATGACTGCTTATGCACTCATGCAATTTACTGAAATGTCAGACGCTGAGCGCGACCGCCTGGCAAAAGCTCTGCTTAAAATACTGCGAGCTAGATACGCTCGCCATGGTGATGATATATGAGTGCTGGCGTGAGGAATTAGGAGCCAAAAGCAAATTATCTTTTGCAGTTTGATAGAAAATATTTATTTGGGAAAAGCCTTTATCGCTCCGGAATGCATTGCCGAAAGCTCTAACCCGAGTCCCAAGGCCTTGGCACAGGCCGCTTGCTAAGTCGTCGATAGATTTTGCTGGTTGGAACAAATGTTGTTCTGCATTTCAGCCAAGCTTTTCTAATGTGCCGGCTGTTGGCACTCTAAATTTTTGTCTAGTTTTGTTGGTCTAGTCAGGAATTGGACATTCAACCCCACTCCCAATTGCCCCCAAATTGAACCCTGATGAACCAGGCCGGGTCCAAGGACCTATAGGTCTAGTCTGGCAAAATGTAGATAATTGTCTTTTTCAGGTCTCATAAGGATACGAATTTTACCGATAAAGATAAATAGGCACAAATAGTTACATTTTTGGAGAAAGCTGTGGCGAAACTAAACTGGCAACTGGGGACAATAAGGAAAACATAATGAGCAAATCCACTTCAAAGAAGGCGGCGCTAAATACCGTCGCATCTAGACCAACATTAGAACTTGTTCAAGTCTCCAGGACGACAACAAAAAAAGAGCATCCAAAGCTGATGATAACGCTGTCGTTGATTATGTTTTAGATGCCCATCGCGGAGAACAGAAGACTGAGGCAGGAATTAAGTATTGGTTTGAACGAAATGTTCCTGGCCATCTGACGGAGGATAATACTGGGCACGGTGCGCCTGATGGATACACCCCAGGTTGGCTGGTATTAGAGTTGAAAGGGAAGCAGCAAGACTGGCTTGAAGGATTTTTTCAAGGTTTAGCCCGTAAGGAACTAAGTTTCAAAAAATTAGTTGTTGCTTGTCATAATCGCCTTTTAGTTTTTCCGGGACCGAAAACTGAGCCCGAAGAATGGGATGATCAAAAAAACAAGAATGGCGAAAGTTTGTTAAAGAATCTACCAGTCTTGATGAGTCACCAAACAAAGTTGGGAAGGTTCTTGCTGCAAAATATAAAAGTAAGGGCCATTTATTTATTAGATTTTCTGTCTTTCAGTGGTCGCCTGAGGAGGCTGGCTCTTTGATTCCAGCGAGTCAAACACAGGATGAGGCCATTCAGAACTTCCGTCATATTGTAACTTCTTTTGACTCTAAGACCGCAAGAGTCGAAATTACGCCGAAAAACTTTTCGGCGATCCTTGAAAGTCTCTTGCCATACTTTGATTCAACATTGGAAAAACAATTCGAGGTCGTTCACGGATTTTTTAGAAGTATTACTTATTGGAACAAACGACACATACCTCTCTTGTCTGAGGATCCCTCTGAACTTGATAGGGTTTATTTTGGTGCTGGATATTTCGAGGGGCTGAAAACTGAAACACGCGATGACTTTATTAAATCAGTTCAGCAATACGAGATCATAGAGACTGATAAGTCAAAATTTTATGCTCATTACGACAGAGCTATTGACGCCGTCGATCCAGACTACCGTGCTAACAATGGAATTTATTTTACCAATGAGTATTTGGCTCGACTCGCTATCACATTGAGCGAAAGGTATCTCGGTTCAATAAGTGATAAGTATATAGTTTTTGACCCTGCGTGCGGTAGCGGCAACCTTGTCACAAGTTGGAACCATCACTTAGATTTACGCCACAAAGTTGTTTCAGAGATAAGTCCGATATTGTTAAAAGCTTTTGAATTGAGGTTTCAAGGAAAGTCTTCGGAGCGAAAAAGAGGCTTCACGATTATTCCAAAGACCTCTTCAGGAGAAGGTTTGAACTTTGTGAATCAAGACGCGGCTTCTTATTTGGAGAAGATCAATAAGGAGCTAAAGGATTCTGGTCACAAGCTCAACAAGCCCCTGGCAATCGTTTGCAACCCTCCTATAGAAATCAAAAGGATATTAAAGACGATTTCTACAAATATGACATTGACCTGAGCTTAGTAAAGATAGTCGGTGGTGACGGTAGCAAAGAATTGTTTGTGGCATTTTAGCTCAAATTACAGAAATATGTAGAGTTGCAGAGGAAAATAATTTTCCACCAAATAGTGTCGCCCTGCTATTCACGCAGAGTGGTTGGCTTACTGGAAAATCTAGCTATTCAAAAGTGAGAGATTATTTTCTTCAACGTTTCGCATACAAGATGGGATTTGTCGTAAACAGTAGCGAGTTTTTTAGTGGTACAAAGAGTTGGCCACTGGTTGTCTCACTCTGGGAGTTTTCGCCAGAAAAACTTCTAGAGGCCGGGAGAGAAATAAAACTCAGAAATTTTCTGGATCTTAAGAGGTCTGAGTTAAAGGATCTAGTTGGTGACGGCCATCGTGATTTTGATGACTTGACCAACTGGGGTGCAGACGATCTTTTTCTAAAAAGATTAGAGAAGAAACTAAAGGAAAAAGAAGGCAGTGAAATTGCATTTAATAAGAAGATAAAAAAACTAAAGGAAGCAATTCCACTACAGGCGGGAGATGGAAACCAGCAAATCTCTTTAGAGATGATAGAAAATAAGCAGTTTCTCGGTGGGCTTTGTTTTGCGGATGACAGTCAAGTATCAGATCGAAAAGAAAAATTCGCAGAACGTATTAAGCCAACCTTTGACGAAAACAAGGAGCTTCGTAAAAAAGGTAAACGCCTCAAGAAAATGCCTTCGTTTGTCGTTCTAGGCAATCCTACTGGCACGCGAATCGGTTTTACAGAAGGAAAACAGCCATACAGAACGAATCGTCCGTTTGAAAATGACGGTAGCAATTTATTCTTCTTGATGGATACAAGGTTCCACAAGATGCATACAAGTCAGTGTCTTTCAGGAGTGCCTCCGAAGAGAGGGCACATTGTTAGTGACCTCGATGCCAAGGGGAAAATGTTGATAATGGGATATTCAATAGCTCACTCCTTGGCGGGAAGTGTACCTGACCAATTTAATCAATATGATATGTGGTTGCCTGAGGGCACATCTGGGCAAATAGATAAACTTTGGGATTTAAGCTGTGCGTTCATGTTTGCTCAGAACTCTTGTATCGAGTGTGAGATTCCGAAGGAGCATCCGACGGAAGACTGTGAGCGAGCTTATGTAGTGAATCCACTTTCTCCCAATCGTGGTACTTTTTGGCAGAGCAAGATTTTGCCATTAGTAAAACAAACTAAGGTTGAAACAGCTAAAAAGACAATTGATGCAACCACTAGCCTATACTCAGGTTGGCAAAAGTGGTGTGCAGATCATCCGTCATATCGAGCTAAGGCTAATCTTCCTATCTATCAACATTCACGAAATAAAATTCCTGGTGATGGATGGGGAATTTATCAAATCGAGCAAGAAATCAAACTGATGCCTGATGAAGCGAATCTTCAGAAATTGTCCAATTCACGCAAAGAGGCTGTGAAAGAGCTGAAGGCAGCAGTTGTAAAACTGATTTCTGAAATGGGCTATTGGGGAAATTGAGATGAAGTCACTTTGCCGTGGTCATCGAAAAGTTGCAGTCAGTCAAACAACCGCACGCCAGTCCTCGATAAGAGGAGGTACATGGTGCAATCGCTCATGCGATTAAAAATTAGTCGTATCGGAATTATGAAAACCTCTGGAAGGTCGGTCAGCTTTTAAATCTCCACGACCAGGTTTTCTTTACGACATTAAAACTCTGCCGGTCCTACTGTAGCGATCAATCACTACAAAAACCAAATCACTACAGCCGATCACTACAAAATCTTGCAAATGCCGTTATATTGCATTTGGTGCTGTTAGGTGGAGGAGTGGCGACCTAAAACTTCTTCTCTCTATGTTATTGAAACTTCATCGTTAAACGGTAGAAAAACAAAACCCGCTGGGTAGCGGTTTAGAAATTGGATGGGGTGGAAGGAC
The DNA here is from genome assembly GCA_016713585.1 of Bdellovibrionales bacterium. GTDB lineage: Bacteria > Bdellovibrionota > Bdellovibrionia > Bdellovibrionales > Bdellovibrionaceae > JADJOV01. The sequence goes on from JADJOV010000023.1 coordinate 37,782, forward strand.
TCGAACCTGCGAATTTTGGAATCAATATCTAACGCTTTGTCAGAGCGGATGTCAGTCTCATGCAAAATTGATAAAAGTGTTTCTGACTTGTTCGTGTCATTTGTCCTAGTAATTTAAAGCCATGCCGTGAAACCCAAGGCGTTAGTTTCACCCTTGTAATCATCGCATCTAAGTAGCCAACCGCTCTCACTTTCCAAATACAAGGTAGTATTCACTGAGTCTAAACCCCTGCGCCCATCATGTCTGAATCCCTCTCCCTATCCACCCTGCTTCAACAGATGCTGCAGATGATTCGCTGTAATCTGCAATCGCCTCGCCGCCTCTGCCTTGTTCCCGCCAGTTTCCTTAATCGCATTCTCGAGAAAGCTCAACTCATCGTCCCGTTTCAGACTTCGAAACCCAGCAAAGGTCAATCCACCGCCCCCGCCCCCACCCCCCCCACTTCGACCAGCACCAGATTGGCTTGCTTCATAAAGTCTAAGATCCAGATCGTCTGGGCGAATCATGCTTTCATTGGAAACAACCATATGCTTTTCGACAACCCCTTCAAGTTCCCGCACATTGCCAGGCCATGAGTAGCGTTTAAGAACATCCAGGGTGCGCCGCTGGAAGTATTTCTTAGAACCATTCTTCCTATTGAACCGCTCCGTAAAATGCGCCACCAGGGGCTCAATGTCATCTGGGCGCACTCGAAGTGGTGGAACCTCGACGTCCACCACTCTGATTCGGTACATGAGATCCTCTCGAAACAACCCCTTGTGAACCAGATCCTCGATATTTCGGTGAGTCGCTGAAACAATCCGGACATTAATTTTTTGCGGAATTCTGCCTCCCACGGGAGTGATCTCTCGCTCCTGAAGGACCCGAAGAAGCTTAACTTGCAGCTCCATTGGCATATCGCCAATTTCATCCAGGAATAGAGTTCCCCTGTTGGCCAGCGCAATCTTTCCTGCCTTGTCAGCGATTGCGCCAGTAAACGCGCCCTTCATGTGGCCAAAAAGTTCCGATTCCAGTAACTCTCTCGGGATTGCTCCGCAGTTGATCGCTACAAATTGACTGGAAGCCCGCGAGGAAAGATTGTGAATTGCTCTGGCCACCAGCTCCTTTCCGGTACCAGACTCGCCACGAATCAGAACAGATGTGTCCGATGACGGGGCCACTTTCCGGATGACTTCGGCTGTTTGAGCTAAGACCTCGGACTGACCGACCATGCCAATGGACTCTATCAACTGACGAGACTCCGACTTTGACATCGAGGTTCGAATCGTGCGGAAAATAAGCTCATAACGATTGCAGTATGAATTAACAAGGTTCAGTAATTCTGCCGGTGGTAATGTCTTCTCGATGAAATCGACGGCCCCTGCCTTCATGCTATTTTTAACGGCGTCGCGAGAAAGATCGCAGGAATACATCGCAATCTGTTGGTTGGGACTTTCACTCAAAATTCGCGCGGCAAGTGAGTCACCCTTCATCTGGGGCATCTGATAATCAAGCAGGGCCAAGGCAAACTCTTCTACCTTCACTAGATCAATAGCTTCATCAGGTGAGGTCGTCGTTTTAACATCGAACCCATGGGCACTTAAAAAAGCTTGGGTGGCTTTCAAATTCTTTGCATCGTCATCGACAATCAAAATTTTATACATGAACTTCCCCGCTATGGTGTGCCAGTCCTTCATTCTGCAATCGAATTGTCACGATAGTACCCTTGTGAGTCTGACTTGAAAGCTCCACATGGGCTGCTCGCCTTTCACAAATGTGTTTCACAATCGAAAGGCCAAGCCCAGTTCCCGTGGCAGGCTTCATCGTAAAATCGGGATCAAAGACACGATCCACATATTTCTCGGAGATGCCGCAGCCTTCATCGGCCACAGAGAGGAATGGAGTCCCACTCTTCGTGCCAATTTCAATTCGAATAGTGCCTCCACTCGCAGAGGCTTCCGCGGCATTACTCACCAGATTGGAAACGATGCGGGAAATCTCGGTCTGCGTGAAAGGGGATCTCAGGATTGAGTGGCTCGAATTGACTTCAATTTTTAGTCTTTTGTCCATGATCGCTGCGGAATCCCGAAGAGCCTTAATCTCAACCTCTGTCAACTCAACCAGATCGGCGGTGCCCGCGACGGGTTCGGATTCTTTGAGTTCCTTAACCTGAGTGGCAATCTGAGTTACCCTTGTCAGCGAATCCTGAATTTCAGAAAACACCTCGGCATGGGCCACACGATCAATCCTGGCTTCAAGGGTGGCCAGGTACAGCTGCAATCTTGAGACGGGAGTCAAAAGGTCATGTGCGATCCCACGAAGAATAAGCAACTTTGCCTTGTCCGTCGCCGTTTTCTCATAGGATTCAATTTGAGAATTTAGCCCTTCGAGAGCCTCTTTGAGCGGCAACAATTCAGAAAATGGGGGTCTTGTTAACGGAGTCGCATCTTTCGGATTCTCTCGCAGTCTGATAGACCAAGATCCGATTTCGCGACTGAGATGGCTAGAGGCAAGTTTTGATACCCTAAAAAATGCTAATGAAAGCCCAAGATATCCGGCAATAGAGACAATAAACACCGTCAGAAAGTAGGACCAGTTCATCCGAATGTCCCTCTCAAGATAGAGGTATCGAAATGCAGTCCTCCCCTCAACGTCCAAACTTATTGGATAAAATACTCGAGCTTGTCCAAAAAACCCTTCAAAACAACTCACACCAATTTCGGGACAAGGGCTAATCGGAGGGCGCACGACTGAGGTTTCATAGATCCGTTTGAAATCGGCATTCAAGATCTGTGCAGACTCGCCACCATGAAGCTGAAGAACCTGAGCAATCTGCGGCTCAACGGAGCGTATGTCACCATCAACAATACGGTCCCGAAAAGCCTGCGCCGTGACACGTGCTGTGTCCTGTAAATCACTGGCCCCATGGTCACGCCCCAATAGAAAGGAGACCGCGAAAGAAATCAAACAAAGAATGACCACGCCAAGACTCGAGTATCGAAGGAAGGCCCTTTGAAAAAATGTTTGAATGGTCCTCTTCGATGTCATTTAAACCTAATTTTTGAAAATGCCACTGTCTCATCACTGGCAGGCACGCGCGAAAGGTCAATCCCGTCACGAGCAACCACAATAGAAGAGAAATGAAATAGCGGAAGCAAACATCCTTCCTTGACGGCCTGGGTGAAGACACGGCGAGTGCAATCTTCCACGTACTTGCCCTGAGCCCGAGCTTCATTGAATTTCGCTAAAGGCACCAAGGTGAATTTTGGCTCGTACTTTTTGGGAGTCTAGCGCGAACTCAGGATCAGAGATGACATATCCGGAGGGCAAGGCGCGGCACCTGAACTGGCAAAGGGACTGCCCAATAGTGGAATCCTCAAATCAGGCGAGCCAATCGCTTTTGAAAGCACACCAAAATTACGCATGTCGGCATGAGTTCAAAAAGACTAAAACTGCTAAAGCCTAGCCAAGGAACCCAGCAAATCATTTAAAGTTCTCATTCGGTTTGCTATAAAGAATCTTATTCTCCCATCGGGCGCGAATCAAATACAGAGTTGACGACAGCGTGAAGATCGCCAAATTAGGCCAACTGGGCATGGACACCGCGAGGGTCCCTTCCGTAATGACATAACCAATGTATATTGGATGCTTAACCAGACGATAGGCGCCACCACTAACAAGGGTTCTTTTGGAAGGGGTGATTGAAAATGACCTACCGAGCGAAATGATACCCCAGAAACTGATCGCCGATCCTATTACCATTAAAAATGATAGATCATATCCGATTGTCCATAAATTCTCATATCTAGTGGAGTACATAAATGGAATAACGGCACCTACCCAGGCGACCATTTGCTGAGAAAATGGTGCCCGGTATTTGGATTCTTCTCTAATCAGATAAAGAGTCGCAAGTGTTACAAACCAAAGCGCAATGAACAGCGAGAAAAATACATTTATATCTTTTTGGCCTAAAAACTGCCTAACGGCAAGACCAAGAAAAAAAATGATCCCTATGATTGAGCGAAATTTGCTACTAAACCCCACCGCCACCGCTTTCAGCAATGAGGACCGGCTTTTGAAGATCTGCGTTTTGAGATAACTTTGAATAGTGGTCATTTAGCGCCAATACACCTAAAGTCAAGAAGGCCAACAGTAACAAAACTTTAATTCTTAAATCCATAAGTCCCCCCAAAGGTCACGGAGTATTAAGACTTTTTTCAAAGTTTTTCAATGCCTTAGAAAATGAATGTAAATTTTCCACCCAAGGAAAGTGCCCTGCATTTGGAATTATAACCTGTTCAATTCCCTTAAATTCTGGGTCACGATCAAACAGGTGAAGTGGTGTGATTCTATCAAACTCCCCAGCGACAAGAAGTGTTGGAATTTTGAAAGCATTAAACATATGTTTGTAGTAATCTAAAAAACCAGCCTGACCGTTTTTATAGGAATGAACATTATACGAATGGGTTCTAAGTAAATTTAAGTTTGCCTCATCGTTTGGATTCAAAAAGAAAAAAGGTGCCCATGATACAAATAGGTCTCTTAAAGTTTCTTCAGAGGGTCTCATCTTAAAACTCTCGTTAAGGGAATCCATTTCCACTGTGCCAATACGCGTCCACTCTTTTGCGTACTCTTCTCTATAAGTAAAATCAGGGCTTGCATCACAAATAACCAGTCCAGAAATGTTTTTCTCTATGCCCGGTGTTCCAAGACAAAACATTCCACCAAATGAGTGCCCTAACAACACAACGTTTGAAAGATTCTGTGTCGCCTCTATCAAGTCATCTTGCCATAAGCGCACAATTATATCAGGAGAATCTGCCACTTCTTGTGGAGCAGTCTTGGGCAAGTCAAAAATTGAAATCGCCCCACTAAGGCTCAACTTTGATGCTAAGATCATCATATATTCAGGCCCCATGCCTGGGCCGCCGGGAACAAAAATCCAGTTTAATGAATTAGGTGGTCCCGTTTTCACTTGATGAAGGGTGCTATTGTTAGATAGGCTGACTTTTCCCATAGTGTTATATAAATTATTGTAATCAATCCAAAAAGGCACGTTTTAAATGAGATTTTTTATAGTGTTTATCTTCTTAGGACTTTCAACCGTAGCAAGCGCGCAGACTCATTTCTCATTTTTGCAATATATGCCCCCGACGGTAGACCCCGTTGCCGCAATAGAAACAAATAGCCAATTTTTGATTACCAACTCCTTTGATGGTTTGGTGAGCTGGGATGCAGAGAATGGCCTAAGTCCAATGCTAGCCCAAAAATGGAGCTTCTCCTCTGATCGAAAACTGGTGACATTTTACTTGAGAAAGGCTTTTTTTTCAGATGGCAGTGCGTTTACCCCAGTTGATGTTGTAAATCATTTTAATCGCCTAAAAAAGAGTGCTTATTTTAAGGATCACTTTAAAAATATTGTTGAAACAACTGCTTCATCTGATGGCGCGGTGGTTTTCAAATTGAAGAACCCAAGTCCACACTTTTTGCATTTACTAGCAGGGTCACATTCTAGAATCGTGAAAAAAATCGGCGCCAATATTGTTGGCATTGGTCCGTTTATTCCGACCCTTAAAAAAGATGAAGCTCTTTTAGAACGTAATTCCAACTATTGGGGCGAAAAAGGCAAACGTTGCGATGATTGAGCTAAAGGTATTAGCGCCAGATGCTGCATTTAAGGCTATTCGTCTTGGGCAACTAGATGACATGGTGTTAAATCCTGGCAGCACAGACGACAAAGAGAAAAATTCTGAAGGAAAATGGTTAGAGCAACCCATGTGGGCAACTTGGGCAATCGCATTAGACCGAAAACTTTTTGATGACGTTAAGGTTCGAGAAAATTTGTTATTAGCAATGCCCTCACGAGAGGTACTTTCTATTTATCCTGGAAATTTTGAAGCCTTTGGAATTCAAGCCTTTGGGATGCCAGGGTACATTGACAAGTTGCCGTCAAGCAGTGGTGCTGCAAACAAGAAGGGTGGGCCTAAAAAAATTGTAAAAATTTTCGTTCCACAAGAAATGCCGAAAGTCGATGAATTTGAAACTTGGCTTAAGAACAAGAAGTTAGATTGCTGTGAAATTCAGCCAGTCAAAAAAGAGTTTACAAAAATCATAGAACAGGTTGGCAAAGGTGGTTTTGGGGCATACTTGATTTCATTCAATCCAGAATATCCCGATCCATCTTTTTGATTCGGGCCCTGCAATCTCGTTTGGATAGCAACTACTTGCGGCTATCTGACAAAGGAATTGATGCACTCATCGAGCAAATGAACAAAACAGATGACTCTGTAGAGCGTGCCAAAATAATGACAAAAATTAATCAGCAAATTATGCAGGAGGCTTCGCTGATACCGCTCATGCACGTCGTTCATCACGCCTTCACACGCCGCTGTGTTTCGGGTATAACTCTTAACCCCGTTAGTGAGGGATATTTTTCTTTGAGAAAGTTGGAAAATAGATGCAGGTAACTCTTTCAACATTAGTCAGGTCCATACTTAAAAAACACCTTTTCGCTCCCCTCTTATTTTTAGGAATCGTTGCCGGCGGTTTGTTATTTTCTTTGCTGGTTGGCATAGACCGTTCCTGGCACGATGAATTGTTACGAGGCAATGTAAAAAACGTTTCACAAATGTTACTTGCTGGGGATTCGCCAGGGCTAAAACGCCAGTTAGAAGGAATGGCCAAAATTGGCTCTTGGGCAAATGGTGCAATCCTCTATCAAAACAATATGCCAATTGCGACTTATGGAGAGTTTATAGAATGTGAGAATCGGTTTGAATTAGAATCCCAAACGGGTCTGACTGACAGTTTCATTTGCTTTCAAAGAAGTTTTTTAATGGTGTATGGTAAGATTCTTGGCCTATCGTTATTCATTTATTTAATCATGGGTGCAATTATTTTTTGGGCGGTAAACAAAACTCAGGATCAACTGAAGGTAGTGTCTGCCAATTTTGAAAAGCTAGCCTCCGCAATTTCTAATCACATTCAAATTCAAGGTATGGATTTTAAAACCCATGAAGAGCTTGAATTGGCAACTAACTTCAACCATTTATTGAAAAATGAGAAGGCCTATCAAGAAATGCTCTTGAAAACTGAAAAAGAGGCCGCACTAGCAAAGATGGCCTCACAAGTTTCCCACGACATTCGCAGCCCACTTGCAGCACTAAATTTGATTCTTGGATCACTCACTCAGGTGTCTGAAGAAAAGCGGGTACTCATTCGCAACGCTGTACAAAGAATCAACGATATTGCAAATCAACTTTTAAAGGTTGGAAAAAAGCAAAGAAATCAGTCCATGCTAGCCGCCCCAATCGAGTGGCCCGTTGTACTTTTATCGTCGGTCATTGATTACTTGCTTTCTGAGAAACGAGTACAGTTTCGAGAAAAAGCCAATATCCAAATTGAAGGCGATCTGAATCAAGGATACGGATTATTTTCCAAATGTGACCCAAATGAAATTAAGACGGTCCTTAGCAACTTGATTAACAATTCAATTGAGGCCTTTGTGAATGAAACGGGCAAAGTAACTGTGAGCATAAGAGATCACAAGGGACAAGTTACTATTATGATTCAAGACAACGGTAAGGGCATCCCCAAACACATTCTTGATAAGCTGGGCCAGCAAGGAGTGTCGCACGGCAAAGAGGAACCCAATCAGGCTCGGGTCTTGGAGTTTTTCACGCCAAACAAACTATTGAAGCCCTCAATGGTCATTTTACCATTCAGTCAAAACTAGGCCAGGGAACTACCATCACAATCAGTTTACCCAAGGCTGAGTCTCCAAAATGGTTTGTTGACAAGATTGAGCTGGCGCATTTTGACCAGGTCGTGGCCTTGGATGATGATATCTCTATTCATGGCATCTGGCGGGGTAGGCTTAGCAGCATCAATTCTGAAGCAAGTGGTATTTCAATGATGAGCTTCACATCAGGTGCGGATTTTAAATCGTGGGTTTTGGACCAACCGTCTGATGTTCTGGCTCGTACAAAATTTTTGATTGATTATGAACTTTTGAATCAAGTCAAAACAGGCTTAGATTTAATCGAGGAACTAAAAATTCAGGCGACTCTTGTGACAAGTCGATATGAAGAAAAAGACATCATCACTAAATGTGAGAGTCTTGGCGTGGGAATAATCCCTAAAGGTATGGCCGGACTCGTCCCCTTAAAAATAAAGGCCCTCAAAATAAAATACGATGCCGTTTTGATTGATGATGACAGTCTGGTTCATCAAGTTTGGAATATGGCTGCCTCAGAAAAAAACAAGCTGCTTAGATGTTTTTTCAATTTTGAAGACTTTTTAAAAGAAGCCGATGACCTAGATCGCAGCACAGAAATTTACGTTGATGCAAATCTCGGAGATGGGATTAGGGGCGAAGTTGTGGCCAGTCGAATTTTTGCATTAGGTTTTAAAGGCATTTTCATTGCCACGGGATATGCACCTGATGAAATAGTAACTAACCCCTCTATTAAGGGCGTTGTGGGCAAGGAACCACCGTTTTAGGGGTAGAACCAAAGGGTCTCGAATTTTGGATACTCTTCCACCATCGACCTAGTAGAAACGTAGAACCCAATATCGCCGAAGGAATCAGGTTCCCTTGAGTGGGGGACATGCGGTTTTTTGTGCGTCAGTTGACAAGGTTGGTCGGCGTGACAGGATTTGAACCTGCGACCTCTTGCACCCCAAGCAAGCGCGCTACCAGTCTGCGCCACACGCCGACAATTCATAATCTATACTAAAAAAACGTCCACCTATGTCTTGAACAAACGTCGCAGACCTCGGATTTCTCTAGCGAGGTCTTCGATACATTCGTGAAAGCTCTCAAGCCGAACAAAGACTTGGGTGTAATCTTTTTCCTTACGAACATGGGCCTTGAGCTCCTTGAGAGCATTACGAGCCCCTTCAATTGAAAAACGGTCACGATGAAGTAATTTGCGAATCAAGAAAGCGTTTTCGACATCCTTCCGAGAGTACATTCTTTGATTATTCGACGCTTTTTTGGGGCGAAGAATGTCGAACTCACTCTCCCAATATCTGAGAACATATTGTTTGATTCCCAACAAATCGGCAACATCACCGATCTTGAATCCCATCTTATCTGGAATCGAATTAATCTCTTCAAGCAGCAAATCATCACAGAGAGCGGCTGGTAAACTTAATGAATCTGCCTCAGCACCACCCAACAGAGTCTCAAGACCCAATTCGTGACCCTGACCCTGACCCTGACCCTGACCCTGACCCTGACCCTGACCCTGACCCTGACCCTGAGCCTGAGCCTCTGCTAACTCTCTCAAATCTCTCAAATCTTTTAAATCTTTAAAATCTCGTAAATCCTTTAAACCGTCTAAATTTTCTAGATTATCCACACCTTCCAAATTCCCTAATTTCCCCGCTGATTCATCCAAAAAACTAATCCCCGGGATTCCAACCTCAAGCGCAGTATGAGACACCCCAGGCAACCCAGCAACCCCAGACACCCCCGCCGAGATTCAGCTCAATTTCGAATGATTGCATCTGACTTCCAACTGAACTCTGTGGTTGAGTGGCCTCGAGGCGCAAACTTTCCTGGGAGTCCTGACTAGTCGTTGTCATCATCCTCATCCTTCAGGTGAGCGTACTCTTCACCGTTAAGCATTGCCTTAAGAACTTGAGAAGGTCTAAATGTCAGAACTCGGCGCGCGGTGATTTTAATTTGCTCACCAGTTTGAGGATTTCGGCCAATTCGTTCGTTCTTTCCGCGAACGACGAAATTTCCAAAGCCGGATATTTTTACTTTCTCGCCCTCGTGCAAAACATCTTTTAAGGCTCCGAAAACAAGCTCCACTAACTCGGAAGCCTCTTTTTTAGAAAAACCAATCTTTCCATAAACTTTTTCAACGATATCCGCTTTCGTTATTGTCGATTTTCCTAAATTTTGACCGGCCATAGATTCTAATCTCCTTAATTTCAACGCCTGTGACACTTACAAAACTTTAGCAACAGATGGAAAACAATCAATATTTTAATTAACCAATGCCCAAGGTCATTTCGTCTGTCACCTCGGACTCAATGAATATTTACCGCGAACTGCGGCCAACACCCTTTCCTGAACCCCCTGAATTTCACTCTCCTGCAAAGTGGCACTCTCGCCCTGCAGGCGCATTGAGAAAGCCACCGACCTATACCCTGCTGGCAACTCCGGGCCCTGATAGACATCGAAAACTTCCACGCCCAAACATAAAGGTCCCGCAGCATCCTTCATCGCTATTGCGACACTCTCTGCAGGCAAAAGAACCGGCATCAAAAACGCAAAATCTCTGTCGACCGCTGGGAATTTTGAAATTGAAAGAGTCCTCGGAGTCTGCCCTCTAGACAAAACCTGCCCCTTCGATAAACTCTGCGCCAAGTCGAGGCAAAACTCGAGTTCGATTTCCCCAACCGCCACTGGCTCACGAATTTTCTCTTCTTCGAGAATCTGCGGATGCAAGGTTCCAATAAATCCGACCTTATGACCACCGACACTGAGCTCTGCCCACTGACCAGCATGCAAAAACGAAGGCGCCTTTGAAAATTCCCCATTGTGCCACTGCAAATCCATCACCCCGAGCGCATTCAACAAATGGCTCAAGGCCGCTTTAACTTCAAAAACCTGGGGAGCCAAAGGCTTTTGATTCCAGACACTTTTAGAAAAACCCCAGGAGATCAAACCTAAACGCCATCGCTCAGTATATAGCTTCTCGGCACGGCCAGTAACAATTCCAGTGACAATTCCACTGGCAATTCCGCCATCCGTTTTTCCAAAGGTCATTCCGATTTCAAAAAGTCTGCCCGCTGAATTTCCACGATGACTATTTAATTTTGCATTTTGAAAAAGTCCATTCACCAAGGATCCACGCAAAACATTCAAATCCTCATTCAATGGATTCAAAACCCGCACCCACTCTGGACTCATAGAAAGCCCCGTCGCCTTGAGCGCGCTCAGATCACCTAAGAAATTCTTTTCGTGGGATTCCTTGGCAAATGCAAAATTCCAGGCCTGACTGAAACCAACAGACCGGAGAATCGAACCTATTTTCTTTCCACCCTCAAAGACTGGATCATGGCCCGTCGGAAGCTCTTGATTTGGCGGAAGCGTTTCTGGAATTTCAGAATAACCTCGCAAACGGGCGTATTCCTCAACCAAGTCCATTTCTTGCTCAAGATCAAAGCGAAAGCTTGGAGCCTTCACCTCAATTATACTCTTCCCAGAAAGCACTCCGGATGGAGTTTTGACCTCACAACCAAGGCGCTTGAAAAACCCTGCCGCCGTCGCCGCATCGGCAAGATAACCCATCCTCTGGCTAATCAAATCTGCCGTAATCGCAATCCACTTTCGCTCAGGCAATGTTCCAACAATATCAAAAGGAGCCTGAGTCGCCTCCCCTCCCGCAAGCTTCAGAATTAACTCAGTGGCTCGATCAAGAGCCAGACTGACTCCGCCCGCATCAACACCGCGAGAAAATCGATAAGAGGACTCAGTTTCAATCCCGTGGCCCCGCGCGGTTCTGCGCACGCTTTGCGAAACAAAAAAAGCGCTCTCTAGAAAAATCGTTGTCGTTGTCTCCGAAACTCCTGAATTCTTGCCACCGATCGTCCCTGCCAGACAAAGGACTTTTTCTGGGTCTCGAATCGTAAGCTCGTCGCCTTTCAGCGTGAGCGTCGTCCCATCCAAGGAAACAAAAGATTCCCCTGCTCTCGCGCGATCAATCACTAAATGATGACCCTGAATCTGAGACGCATCAAAGGCATGCAATGGTTGACCTAACTCCATTAAAACAAAATTTGTTGTATCCACAATGTTATTTATTGAAGCTAAACCCACCGCCTCTAAACGTTTTCTGAGCCATTCAGGCGACGGCCCGACCTTCACCTGACGAATGAGTCGTCCCGTATAGCGAGGACACAAATCCTGAGCCTTCACCTCAACCTTAAAATGAGCGCTCGTCAACTCTGCGGCGGTCTGAAGCTCCGGTTGCACTGGTTTCAGTGGTCGACTCAAAAGTGCAGATAATTCTCGCGCTAAACCATAGTGACTCAGGCAATCAGCTCTGTTTGGAGTGACCTTAAATTCAAAGATAACATCATCAAGACCTGCATACTCCACATAGGTCTTCCCGATTGGAGCATCTTCGGGAAAAATAATAATCCCCGTCGTCGATGGCGGCGATCCTTCAGCTTGCGTTGGAGTCACACCAAGCTCTTTGTAAGAACACAACATCCCATGGGATTCCACCCCACGAATTTCAGACTTCTGAATTGCAAATCCCCCGGGAAGAACTGCCCCTGGAAGAGCTACCGCAACACGATCCCCGGTCTTGTGATTTTGGGCACCGCAGACGATCTGATGGACTTGACCTTCACCGGTCGTGACTCGGCATAGGGATAACTTATCTGCATTGGGGTGCTTTGACTTCTCAAGCACACAACCAATATACACATGGTGCAGATCCTTCCCCTGCTTTTGCAAATCCTCAACTTCAAGACCTGCCCGAGTCAGAATTTCGCCCAACTCCTCTGGCTTGTTTAGGTAATCCGCGATCTCAATATATTCCGACAACCAACGTAAACTGATTTTCATATTTTAAACTGCCTTAGAAAGCGAACATCATTTTCTGGAAAATGTCTGATGTCGTCGATTCCATATTTAATTATCGCCATCCGCTCAATTCCAAAACCAAAGGCAAAACCTTGCCATTCCGGATAGCTCACTCGAGAGCCAAGGAGAACTTTGGGATTAATCAAGCCTGAGCCACCAATCTCGATCCAGCCACTTTGCTTACAGAGCGCGCAGCCCTTTCCAAGACAGATCGGGCAACTGCAATCGACTTCTGCCGAGGGCTCCGTGAATGGAAAGAAACTAGGTCGAAAACGAGTTTTCAATCCAGGACCAAAAAATTCACGGACAAAAAAACTAATCGAACCTTTGAGATCGGCCATCGAGACCTGTCGGTCCACACACATTCCCTCAATCTGGTGAAAATTAGGAAGATGGGAAATATCGCTATCGCAGCGAAAAACAGGCCCTGTTCCCAAAATCCTCAAGGGTGGTTTTTCTCGATCTAAGGAATGAATCTGAATCGGACTCGTATGGGTTCGAAGAACATGGGTAGGATCAACAAAGAAAGTATCTTGCATATCCCTCGCCGGATGATCCGCGGGAATATTGAGAGCCTCAAAATTATAGTAATCTTTTTCAATCATAGGCCCCGTGCGCAGGCTATAACCCAGCCGGCTCATAATTTGGCAAATCTCTTCGGTCACCCTTTGAATGGGATGAATGGTGCCCGGTGCAGACAACGATCCTGGCAGAGACAAATCCAAAGCCTCAGCCTGGATTTTCTGGTTAATTTCCTGAGTTTTCAGTGTTTTTTCTCGAGCCAGATAGGCATCTTCAAACTCGGATTTGACCTCATTGACTTTTTTACCAAAGAGAGGCCGTTCCTCTTTCGAAAGCCCAGCCATATCTTTCATAATTTCAGTGAGACGACCATTTTTTCCTGTAAACTCCACTTTGACCTGATAGAGATCTGCAGAATTTTGCGCTGCCTTTATTTTGGAAAAGGCCTGTTCTTTAAGATTTTCAATTTTTTGGTAAGACATGGAAAACAATATCCCCGAAACCTGAACTAATTTCAATGGATGTGAATTTTGACCTGACGTGACGAGGAAGTCTAGACAGTTCGCCCCAGAGGCGTTAAAGAAGTCCCTAAGATGGCACAAAAAAACAGCACCAACACGAGTCCTTATAAGACCAGGCTAGCCGCCCGTGGAGCCTCGACAAATCCGAGGACAACCTTGGGTCGCCATGAACAGCCCGCGGCAATCTATAGCATCGAAGAAGCCAATGACCGCCTGTTGGATATTTTCAAAAATCATAACTTTGACCTCGTGACCCACCAGGAACGACGGAAGCTGGCTCACTTCTATCAAATTCTAATGACCGAACAAAAGAAACTCAACCTGACTCGGCTTTTGAAGTTTCACGAAATTGCAATCAAACACTTTATAGACTCACTCTGGATTCTTAAATTCACTGAACTTAAGTTTCCGTTGTTGGACTTAGGCACCGGCCCAGGCTTCCCTGGTATTCCTCTGAAAATCAAATTTCCTGACGAAAAAATTATTTTAGCTGAAGGCATACAGAAACGAGTGGAGTATCTCAAAATTGTCCGAGAACAGCTTCAGTTGAAAAACCTAGATATCATCGGACGAAACATCAACCCTGAATTTGTCTATCCAATCCAAGGAGCCATCACTCGGGCCGTTGAAGATATTTCCAACACCTTAAACAATGTGTCCAATTGCCTTCAGGTGGGTGGACGGGTTTATTTTATGAAAGGCCCCGGCGTTGACCCTGAAATTGAAGCCGCAAAAAAGATTTGGTCGAAATACTATAAACTAATTCAAAATACGATTTATCAATTGCCACAAACCAGCCAAGACCGCAGGCTGGTTATCTACGAGAAAATCGCTAACCTCCCGCTCACAGATACGACAGATACGGCAGAGACAGAGCCAACAAATACGACAGAGACAGAGACAGAGACTGAGGATGATAAGCCTGACCAGGAATCATTTGGAACCCCAAGAAAATGAACAAGGTGATCTCCTCAGCCAGCAACGAAAACTACAAAATATTGAATGCACTCTCGAGTTCGGCTGGAATCAAGAAACACTCCTGCTTTTTAGTGATGGGCCAAGACATCATTCGCGAAGCCCTCGAGCTTGGCACCTTAGACTCTCGTATTCTCGCAGAAGTTCGAACTGAAGCTCACCAACCCCTGAGCAACGCCTTCCCCCAATGGATTCTCACTCCTACACTCTTTAAAGACGTGGACGTCCTCGGAACTAAATACAATTTATTGCTTGTTCAAGAAAAGCAAATTCCCACTTTTGAACCCATATCCAAGCCCCTTGGTTTGGAGCTTATTGTCCCTCTAGGAGATCCTAACAATTTGGGATCCCTCGCTCGCTCTGCCTGGGCCTTTGGTATTTCAAAAATGATCCTAACCTCTGAGGCTGTCCATCCCTTCCACCCGAAAGTTATCAAGTCTTCAGCCGGAACGATCCTAAAAATGAATCTCGTTAAAGCCTCGTCACTTCAAACCCTTGGGGATTTTCCTTTTTGGGCCCTTGATATGAAGGGCCAGGACCTCTCTCAGGTCAAGTTCCCAAAGGACCTTCGTCTCTTAGTCGGCGAAGAGGGGTCCGGCCTTGGGCCACTGAGGGCCTCCCAAGCCATCACCCAAATGCTTAAGATTCCGACTCAAGGGGTTGAGTCCCTCAACGCCACTGTCGCCGCCTCTCTGGCCCTCTATGAATATCGTCGTCAATTAGGGTCCTATCGATAGGTTGGGCCATTTATTATTGCGCGGGTCCTTAAGGGTGACGAACACCTGAAGTCTTTTCGGAGGTTTTTGCTGCTTGCTCTTTAACCCAGTCCCGAAATGATTGATTGATGTCCTTAATTCGACAAATATTTTCCAAGTAATTTTCCATTTTTCGTCGGACACTAATTCGAAGCAAATTTCTAAAATCACAACGACTTGCAATCATCTCTATCAATGCCTGAGAGGCTGCATAGCGATTTGCCACTTCTTCTTCCGACCCTCGCACGGGATGACTCAGCAAGGTCACATCGTCAGGGAGCGGATGCTTCATCATTTTAACATAGTCAACCTTGCCAAATTGGGCCACATAATTAGCGACACCCTCCTCGAGCCATTGAGGAATAGCTCCCTTGTATTTTTGAGCGGACGAAACATGGAGCCAGCTCGTGGGCAAAGACTCTGTCAAAATTACTTTCATTTACCTTTGGCCCCAAAAGAATTCGGTTTCTTGATTGCTGAGAAACCGCCACAGGAAAAGGCCCCAGTGAGTGGGCCCCCTCAAATTCGGCCTGACTCGAAAACCACTGGACTTCCACTCGCCGCACACTCCAATCCATCATTCGTGTAACACTCTCAGATACACGATTGACACGACTTAAATTGAGCCACTTTGGAGCATTGGTAAAACGAGCCGAATTGGTCAAAAGCTCCCCGGGGTATGCCGTGACGCTCGCAAATAATCCCACCGTCAAACCTGCAACTAAAAATCTAATCATTTCAGGTCCCCTCGCTAGCTATCACCGTACTTCAAACCCTTTTTTAGCATGAGTTGCCAGCAATAGGCACCCTAGACCCAGCCTTAGATCGAGAGTTTCTTAATTCTAAAATGGCCCCATTATGTTTTCAAACACCGAGACCGAAACAAAAACTGCATGGAACACAGCATAGAACACAAACATAAAATCCGCGTTGCCTTGCTGGCCGAAAACTATCAACGAACTTTTACTGCGTCGGTCGCTTTCTTGCTCCTAAATATGACCCTGATGACTTACAATTTCGAATCTTCGATCGTTCGAAAGCCCATGGTCATTTTCGGTGCATTAATCGCTGGAATTGCCCTTGTCCGCGGAACTATTGCGTATCTTGGGCTCAATAAGAAAATCAGTCAACACACTGGACTCCCCTATATTCACTTTTTAACAGTGGTGAGTTCATTGTTGTGGGGTGGAGCATTCTCACTCGAAGCCTTGCATGCCAGCGCTGATGGATTGCAGGAAATGGTTCCATTGATGCTCATGCTCGGCCTGGCCTCTGCCGCACCGACTTCCCTCATTGCAATGCCAAGACTACAAACTCTTTTCTTTACTGCGGTGTTGCTTGGCCCAGCAAGTTCATATTTCTATCGGATATCCGCAGGCACTCTTCCCGGTCAATTATCGGTGTTGCCGGTTCTATTGCTCTTGGCCTTCTTTTATTTTATGTCTGCTAGCCGGAATGTGCGAAAGATGCTTATTTTGAATATCAAAAACACTTTTAAACTCCAGTCCGAAAAAGATAAACTCAAATCAAATGCTGAGGTCCGTCTTCGCCAAGCCGAAAAACTCTCGTCGCTTGGCGAGATGGCCGGTGGAATTGCCCATGAAATCAACAGTCCCCTAACTTTGATTCAAGGCTATTGCTGTCAAATGCAAAAACTCCTTAGCCAAGAACCCATCAATCAGACTCGCGCAAATGAAGTCATCAGCAAAATCGAAAACACCACAGTTCGAATTAGTAAAATCGTTCGTGGTCTCAAAAATCTATCTAGAGATGGCAGCGCAGATCCCTTTGAACTCGGCAGCATTAACGAGCTTATCCAGGACACCTTGAGCTTTTGCAATGATCGAATTCGAGCCCAGGGAATCACCCTTACCTATAGCCCCCCAACTCAAGATCTTTTCTTTGAGGGGCGGGCCACTGAACTATCTCAGGTGGTCCTGAATATCCTCAATAATGCTGTGGATGCCATTGAAAAATTCGATGATAAGTGGATCAATATCTCAATAGAAGATAAAAATCCTTGGATAGAAATCCGTTTGCTTGACTGCGGCCCTGGAATTCCCCCTCACGTCGTCAGCAAGCTCTTTGAACCATTCTTTACGACTAAAGGGATTGGCAAAGGGACTGGCTTGGGCCTTAGCATCTCAGCCACAATAATCAAGAATCACCATGGACAACTGAGCCTCGATACCGAGAGCAAAAATACTTGTTTTGTCATTCGTCTTCCAAAAAAAGAACCTCAATCCGTCGCAGCCTAGTCCTGTTTCGCCCAAAGTTCCCTTCGATATCGCATAACATTCAGACAGGACAGGCAATTATTTTCGCACTCATAGACTCGGGCCAGGGCGCCGGCCACAGGCTTAAGATGAATCCTCCACCACCCGACCCCGTCGGTTTGACAGCGACAGCCCCCGCCTCCCGAATCTCGCTCATCAAATCTTGGGCTCGCTGGGTCACAAGGCCCCACTGTTCGAAACAATTCCCAGCGAGGTTGATTCCGCTAGCCAACCTCTCAAATCCATCTCGTTGTGAAGCGAGCAAGCCGCTCTCGCAAAGGCGAACGGCCTCCCCCATCTGCTGATCAAGTTGCATTCCAAGCTCTGGAGCACTCTGATGCAAATCTTTCACTTGTCTTACACAGTCGTATGTCATTCCTTTTTGGCCGGTATCTGTGAGTCCCCAAATTGGTTCCCAATTTGGCTTGAGCGGCGTGGATATGCCGTTTCTCTCATAATGCAATCCCTGTTCAGAGAGGACGACAGCGACATCAACGCCACTGGACTCTCCATGAAAAATATTTTCTAGGTTGCGTGCAAATGCTGGCTCCTGCTCCTGACTGATTAAGCCTGAAGTTCGAAACCAATGGGTCACGGCCACACAAAGGGAGGCCGAAGCGCCAAGACCTGAACCCACCGGAATATCGCTCTCAAAATAAATACGGCCGGAAATCTTCTGAATTGAAAAATCGGCAAGTGTACAAGCTTTCTCAAGCAAGGACCAAAACAAGACCCGAAATTCTGGCCCAAAACCTTCACCCATTGCCAGCTCCAAACCAGAACTCTGCGGTTCAAAAACCATTCGCAAAGACTTTGATTTGAGCGGAAAAACAAGAGCCGGAAAACCGCGCAGGACCGAATGTTCACCCGCCAAAATCCATTTCCCCGTCGTCCTCGTCTCAAATCGATTCTTCAAAGATTCCCCCAAATTTTGGTCCACTGTGAATAATCCCGATAGAGCGATTGGGCGATATCTCGCTGATCAGGCCGCCACAAGACATGCACACTGCTGCCAGCGTCCATGGTCACAATCGGACCATCTCCTCGAGTCTCCCAAAGGGATTTCAACTCAGATAAAATCCTCTCAGAGGCTGGCGTTCTGTAACCAAAAGGCTCAGGACAGGTCTCGAAAAGTTCATGCATATCAATAAATTCATCCCAACAGATTTCGAAAGCACTTTTCCAATTGTTGGTTTTCAGACTCTCCAAGAGCTGCTGAAGCCTGAGCTCGGCTCTCGCCGATCTTCCCATGAAGCGTGGACTTTGAAGAACTCGCACATGGGCCTCAGAAGAAGAAACTTTTTTGGTGAGATATCCGGAACAATTACAAAATGCAGTAAATTCTTAATTGGAAGGTCAAGACCACAGGCCCCTTCGTCTTTCCAGAGTGCCCAGGGACTAAAAAATGACCGACAAGAAGAACCCGATCCTTTTTGAGAAAGCTTTGAAAGATATTCCAAATCACTCCCAGAAATGTTCTTGTCGTGTGACTCGTCACTTGAGAGCTGGCCCGCGGCCAGGGACCCCCTGTGTCCGAACTTTTGCCAGGCCGCCAAGGTGAGGGCTGCGAAGCTCGATGCAGAACTTGCAATCCCTGCGTCTGCCGGAAAATTATTTGCAGAATAAACATGAAAAAACTGGTCTGACACTCCCCAAACATCCTTCAGCCAGACCAAATGACCCAAAAACTTTTTTTGTCCTCGTTCACTCATAACAAATGAATGAAAACCATTGCCTGCCAACGGGCTCCATGAATCAGTTCCATGAGGCGATTGTTCAAGTTTAACAAAGGTTCTTAAATTATCCAGCGTATATGAAACAGAGGCATTGGTCGGTCGATTGCCTCCAGACAAACTCTTGCCCATATACTTGATCAAAGCAATATTTGAAGGAGCCGAAACTAAAGCGTCTTCCATTGAATTCCTTGTGATATGTCGACTCGCGAAAAAGAATTGAGGATTTTAAGCCCAAACTTCCCGATCCGCCAGTCTTTGAGAAAACCATCCCGTTCTTGAGACTCTAGAAATACTAAAATCACATCTGCCCCAAGGGCTCCACACCCCTTGACCGCGAGCACGCGTTGATCTTCTCGTAAAATCTTTAAAGACTCTAAAAGTCTGACCATGAACCCATCCTCGTTTCACAAACTCTTCGGCCCATTCCCTGATGCCGTTTAAAAATTCAACCCTATTCGGCTCTCGAAGAGCCCCTTCAATTCGAGACAGAATCATCGACAAAGACTCCTCACTAAAATCAGAAAGGGTCTTGAGGTGCTCGTGGGTTGGAATCTTCGTTCCAGTCGAAAAGGCTACAAAATCTAAATCCGGAAATGGCCATGGCAACTGCTCTAAGACTCCCCGTGTTCTGGAACCAAACACCAAACCACCCCGAGACTGAGCCAACACATCAGCGCCACTCGGAGCCCAACCTTGACCATCCCACGAATTATTATGATACACTTCCATGAGAGGCGACAAAGCTAGATGAAATTCGTTTCGCAAAAAATAAACTAATAAAAACTGAGCACTCGAGGCACCAAATCCCCCTCGGCCCATATAAGGATCTAAAAATTTGAGTTCTAGCTTTTTAAAAAAATCTCGGTTTTTCTCAATATACCGGTCGGCTGGTGATCCCCTGGGAATACCTGGTCTCTCTGTTTGAACTTCCAGGCTGGATTGTTTTCGAACGACAAGTTCGAAACGAGGCTCCACGCAAAGAGCGAGGGAGCCTCCACCCTTGAGGGCTAGGTATTCTCCAGCTAAAAATATTTTCCCAGGACAACTCAGCTTAAACATACTATTCCAACTGAAGTTTATGGCGGAGAGTTAGAACTACGAAGTTCCTTAAGAGCCTCGACTGCATTACTTAATGAAATTCGTTTTCGAAGAGCCAAAATTTCTTCCAACTTCTTAATCAATTGCGGAATCTCTTTTTCATGAGCACCAGCTCCCAATGTAAGATTCTTAATATGTAACTTCATATGGCCTTCAATTATGCCTTCCGTCGTGAGAGCCCTGAGTGCGCCCAAATTTTGAGTCAGGCCCACGGCTGCAGCCACTCGCGAAAGTTCCTCAGCACTGCGCACATTCAATAGTTTCAAGGCTAGCCCAGCTGTTGGATGCAAGGCTGTCACCCCACCCACAATTCCGACCACCAAAGGAGCTACAAACTCGCCCCTGAGAATCTCTCCATCCCAGGTCCATTTAGTAATGGATCGATAACTGCCCTCTGAACAAGCATAAGCATGAATTCCAGCTTCAACTGCGCGCCAATCATTTCCTGTCGCAATCAAGATAGGATCAATTCCGTTCAAAACGCCCTTATTGTTAGTCGCCGCTCGGTAAGGATCCTTCTGAGCAAACAGCGAGGCCTCTGCTATTTTGGACCCCAATTCTGGATCAACACCTCGCAAAGAAACTTTTGCTTTGGTGAGCTTCGTATCTACGAGATTTGACAATATACACATCGTCACTTTTTCATTGGTGAGCTGCTCGATCGGCTCTTTGAGGAATTCGCAAACTTGATTGATAATGTTTGCACCCATAGCATCACAGGGATTCATCATCACATGGACGATCGCCATTGAATGGCCGTCGCCTCGGTCAATCTCACGGACACTCAGATCTGTGACTCCGCCACCACGATTGACTAAACCAAAGGCAACTTCCCGATTGGCAAGCTCAATCAAATAAACCTTTTGTGCTAAAACTTGTTCTTTGAAACGAGCAAAGGATTTCACCTTGGCGCATTGAATTTGCCCGATGATTTCATGACCAACGACAGAAGTGTGGATCTCTCCTTTTTCACGAATCCAACGAGCTGTTTTGCTCGCCGCGGCCACAATTGAAGTTTCCTCGACTGCCATTGGGATCACATAGTCTTTGCCATCAATTCGAAAGTTGGTAGCAACCCCGAGTGGCAATTGAAAATAGCCAATCACATTTTCAATAAACTTCTCACCTAAACTAAAATCTTTCAAACCACCTTTTTTTAGGTAATCCAAATCATCAGAGTTCAAAATCCCAAGACTTTGCAGTCGAGATAGTCTCTCTGTGAGATTCAATTTTGAAAACCCTTGAAACAACTGACCTAATTCGCTGGGAATTTGCGCCATTTCCAAACCTTCTTTCGAGACAATTCTGCCACAGAAGCACAGCCTGTACAAAATAAAGAAATTTTCAATTCCATAGATAGTCGAGCAAAAAGCTGATCGAGTCGTAAAGCCACATCTTCAGGCTGCTGTGAAGGCCCACCACAAATCGCCTTAAGCCATGGCTGAGCAATACCGACCATATCTGCACCAAGTGTGATCATTTTTGCAATATCTAAGCCTGTTCGTATTCCCCCAGAGGCCCAAATTTTATAATCACAAGTGATCCCCTGAACGGCTAACAAAGACTCAAGTGTTGTCATCCCCCAGTTATCAAAAGTTTGAGCTACCCTATATCCAGGCGAATTGGGCTCAAATCTCGCCCCCTCAATTCGACCCCAGTGGGTGCCACCTTTGCCACTCAAGTCCACCGCATAGAGGCCTAAACCATTGAGCTTCTTTAGTGTTTCAAGTGAAAAGCCACATCCAACTTCCTTAAGGACCACTGGAATCTTGATCGCTTTAACAAGGTTCTCGATCGCTCGGAGCCCCCCACGAAACTGAGGAGTCCCTTCTTGCTGCAAAACTTCTTGCAATGGATTCGTATGGACAAAAAAGACCTGAGCATTCAAACACTCAATAAGTCGTCCGAGCTGATCCTGAAGTTTGGCTTCTGGAATTTGAATCAACTGTGAGAGCCCCAAGTTTCCTGCTAAGATTGCTCCCGGAAATTTTTTCCTCAGACTTCGCCACTCCTGGCTCGCCTGCAAATTTCCAAGCTCCTTTCGTTGACTGCCCACTCCGACCAGAATGTGATGTCGCTCACTGAGACCTGCGAGTGCTTCATTTATCTGTGCTGAACCCTCATGGCCCGCAGTCATTGAACTCACGAAAAAAGGAACCTGCCACGGCAGTTGCTGCCTGGAGCTCACTGACGAGCTCGAGGAACTCACTGAGGAATTTAATGAGATTTCGTCAAAATTAATTTCCGGGAGAGCTTCATGGACCAGCTCTATTTGATCGAGATCACTGAGAGAGCTCGTTTGCACGCGCTCATCCAGGGACCATCGAAGGTGGTCCATTTTTCGCCTCTCAAACTGAGAGTCAGATTCTCCCATTTCTAATTCAGCTTCTCAACTACGGCAGTGCGTGCTTACAAAGAGACGCAAATGCGGAAACATCTTTGATAGCAAGGTCTGCCAAGTTTTTACGATCTAAATTAATTCCCGCTTTAAGCAATCCACCGATCAACCGTGAATAGGTTGTGCCATTTAAGCGAGCAGCAGCATTGATCCTTTGATTCCAAAGAACCCGAAAAGTTCTTTTTTTGACTTTTCGATCTCTGAACATATAGGCCATCGCGCGATCATTTTTCTCTGCCGCGTGAATATAGGCCCTTGAATTGGCCGATATGCGGCCTTTCGACATCTTAAGAACTTTTTTGTGACGAGCACGATTGGTTTTACCTGATTTTACACGAGCCATATTTTATTCCTTTTCTATCTTCCGAAGACTTAAAAAACGAGGGTTCTGCGAGTTTGATACATATTGGCGTCGTCTACGTAGACAACTTGTCCCAATTGCCGCTTGCTTTTTGAACTCATATGGGAGTTCAAATGTCGCATTTTAGTTTGTTTTCGCTTGACCTTCCCGCTAGGAAGAAGACGCAGGCGCTTTTTAGCCCCTGAATGGGTTTTCTGCTTCATATATTGCCTCTCTCCGAAGTGGCGTGTTCCTCGAACCGAAGAACCTCTTTGTGTGCCGCATTCAGTTATTAAGGCTGAAAGAAATAGTCCGAAGCTGTTAGAATGTCCAGAGATTTTAGGCTGCGTCCTGCTTCTTAACTAAGAATTGATGAGGGAGGAGTAAAAACTGAGCCAACGGAACTGCTTTTGAATACAGCCAACCCTGCCCGAAGCTTGCACCAAGGCGTATTAAAATGTCCCGTTCTTCAATAGTCTCAATACCTTCGGCTATAATGTCCATTCCCAAGGATTGAGCCATAAAAATGATCGACCGAATCACCGCGAGCTTTGGCATCGCGACTGACTTTCATAACGAAGGATCTATCCACTTTCTGATAGTTCACAGACATATGTGACAAATACTTCAGACTTGAGAACCCAGTCCCGAAATCATCAATTGAAATGCAGTAGCCCTTTTCATGGCATCGAGCCAAGGTATCCAGGGCCACGGCTCCTTCCATCATAACGCGCTCAGTTACTTCCAACTTAATATTCTGCACAGGAACTCTGTGCTTCCATGCAATTTTTTCAAGCTCCTCAACAAACTCAGGATGAGTAAACTGTCGGCTACTCACATTGATGCTCATCATAAAGTGAGGACCACCAAGGGCCTTCAGTTGATGAAAGTCTGCAAAACATCGATCTAAAATCCAAAAACCGACTGGAACTACGAGCGCCGAATTTTCAAGAAAGTCTATAAATGAGTCCGGCATAATCAGGCCTCGAATGGGGTCATTCCAACGAATCAGCGCCTCGCACCCGATCACCGTGTCAGACTGAATATTCAAAATCGGCTGGTAATACATCACAAACTCGCCCTTATGAAGAGCATCCTGAAGTCGATTCTCAAATTTTATATTTTCAAAAACATCGCCAAATTTCGCCGAAGAATCAACATACAAATTGGCGACGCCACTCTTCTTGCCATTGACAACATCCCACTGATTTGAAATCGCCAAGTTGTTTCGACGGAGCCGGGTCATCAGAACTTTGAGTAGCAACTGCACGAGACCATCAGAGCCCTGAAATCTCTGAAGCATTTGCTCTCGTGTGATAACCGTTAACACGCAATCCTCTATACAACGGACAGAAGCCGAGCGCGAAAGATTGTCAATCAAGGACATCTCACCAAAAATTTCACCTGCTCCCAAAATTGAAATTGGAATTTCCTCTTGATCCTTCGTGAGGTAAACAAGGACTCTTCCACTATCAATCACATAAGCACAATCCCCAGCATCGCCTTCGCGAAAAATGATTGATCCATCGGCTACAGATTGTTGATGTTTAGTGCTCATTCACAATTCTCATCGTCAAGATGTCAGAAGAAGTTAATGAATTTAGGTGTTTCATTCTGAGATTCTTAGGTCTTTCAAAAAATAATCTGTCGCTATTGTGGACACCAACCCCCTCACCTCGACAAAAGGAGGCCAAATGAGGAACTCTCGCTAGATCAATATCTAGCCTACCCTCGGGCAACCTGGTGACATTTTTAGCGATTCACATATAGAAGTTACTGCCCAAAGGCAATTATCCACGGATGGAGAAATTTTTGGTAAATTATTATTTACTGCCTTTCACGTCGCGTGTATCATCCTCTAAAAATGAATTCAGAAAATCCTCCACAAACAGCACTTCATGCGCAAAAAGTTCTCAGAGCCCATGGCAATGCGAAAAAAATAAAAATCCTCCAACGGTTTTTTAAAACTCAAAAGGGGGAATATGGTGAGGGCGATCAATTCTTAGGAGTCATGGTGCCAGAGACCCGTCGGGTTGCTCTGACCTTTAAAAATCTGCCCCTGCCAGAAGTCAAAAAACTCCTCTACTCGGTGGCTCATGAAGATCGTTTGTTAGCCTTAGTTGTGTTAGTAAACCAATACAAGATTGGGACCCAACGCGAGCAAAACGAAATATTTAATTTTTATCTCCGCCATAAAAGGCAAGTGAATAACTGGGATCTCGTTGACGTTAGCTCCCATCATATTGTAGGTGCTCACCTGATCGACAAGCCACGAGAGCCTTTGTACAAATTGGCACACTCCAAAAGTCTTTGGGACTCGCGCATTGCTATTGTGAGTACATACTTTTTTATTCGCCAAAATGACTTCAAAGACACATTAAATATTTCAAAGATTCTTTTACGTCACCCAGAGGATCTTATTCACAAGGCCGTCGGGTGGATGCTTCGCGAGGTTGGAAAGCGGGATACGGCTATCCTCTGTCAGTACCTGAACAAGCACGGCCCGCAGATGCCACGGACAATGCTTCGTTATGCCATTGAAAGGCTTTCACAAGAAAAGCGCTTGTATTATTTAAAGCGTAAATAGCCTATCCCTAGACCATCGCCTCGTTTTTCTAGACCAAAATCCTAAGCTTTAGGCCTTTAGTCTTTAAACTAAGACCCGATATTAGTCCTGTTGCTGGACGTTTCATTTGGAGGTTTAGATGTCTCACCTTTCAAAAATCTTGTTTATCAATGTTGGGTTCTGTCTTTTGACGGGGCTTGGCTGCGCCAAAAATAATTTCGCTGAGCCCCCACAGGGGCCAGTGAAGGTGGAACCTCCACCGCCTCCTCCACCCCCCGAAGAGAAACCAATTTGCGAACTTCCTGAGGTTGACTATCAATTAGACTCTGGAGTGACTGAGTTCGAGGTCTTCAGCAGTAACGATGTCAGATTCGGATTCAACCTACTCACAGGTTTGCTGCTCCACTTCGACCTCAATTTTAGCGTTAAGAAAGCCTTACTGGTCGTCCAAACAGATCTTCGGGAATATCTGAAACCAACAGAAGGTTTTGCCCCTGGCGAAGGTCAAAGTCAACATACTGAGAAGGATCGTAGATTTGGCTTTAATATTCAAAAGGTCTCGGCTGAAATTGGCAATTACTATAAAACTCCCTTTAACGACTTGATGAAACTAGCGCTGTCTAAAGCCATTCAAGAAACATTGAAACAAGCAAAGATGGTAGATCCCCTTTGGTCTACGGTGATTATCAGGGAAGCCCTGACTGAGCAGTATCTAATCCCAGCAGGTGCGAATGCAGGAATTCAAGTGGGCGATGAGTTTGACGTCTACAACGTGAAGCACTTCTGGCGCGAAAGCCCGTGTACAAGTGAATACCAAATGCGACAACATACAACTGAGTCCCCAATTGCGACGCTCATCATTGAAGATAATTTTAGACTTGCACCCAATTCGGCGATCCTGTCGATCAAAGATAGGCACTTACCCGATGAGATTGAGGCCGGAGCATACCTTTACATAAAAAAACTCTCTGGCGACAGACTCACCTCACTTAAGAAATCCGTAACCTTGCGGAATATAAAACCCTTTATGATTTCGTACCTGACGAAGGAAAACAAAGAGGTCAAAGTCAATCTGACTCAAACTCTCGAAAACGCTCTTGCTCTCGTTCTGCCGAAAAACGGACTCTATATCAAAAAGATCAAAGATTAGACAATGATAGAAATTTGATGAAGATGGTTGCCCCTGATAATTGTCATAAAAAGCCCCCTTTTTGACACAATACTTGTACAATAAAGGGGGCCATTTTTGTACTGACAACAAGAAGGATATATCGTCGACGCTTTTTCTCCGCTTCCTTTAGCCCAAAGACTCACGGACTTAGCCTTAGACTCTGACCTCCGATTCAACATGGGCAGGTCAGCTCAAGCGAAGGCCACATCATTTCGGCTAGATTCAGTCATTGATCGTCTTCAAAAGATCTACAGTGACAATCTCTAAATATTAAACAAATCTATACATAGAGCAGCGCAGTCTTCTTCCTGAGATTTTCTAATAGCTGTCGTTGCTTCCGAGAGGGCTTGAACCAAAATAGCCTTGATCTTCGGATAGTCATGTTTGGAGAGCGAAAAAACAGAAGAATAGTGAAAGTCATTTTCAGCCACCTCGCCTAAGGTCGCTATGGTCCGCAATCGCCAATTTATATGGTGCTTTGAAACCAGAAGCGAAGATCTGTCCAAATGGAGTAGCGGCCTTTCAATTAAGACTCGTTGGCCCTCCTTTCGACAAAGGCCTGAATCGATTAAAAATTTCAAAACCTCGCTAACTCTTGAAACAGAAATCATGAGCTTCTTAGCAATGGCCTCCGCTGTCTGATACTGGGGAATCGAAGTTAGGACATGTACAGCCGCAAAATCCCAGCTGCTGTAATATATGTTCTCCTCGACTGTGGGCGTGCCTTCGTGGGTTTTTAGACCCCCCTTGAATGGTAAATTGTTCTTTTGCCGCTCATTTAGCAGCTTCTTATAGAACTCCCTCAGCGACATGGTTCCAGCTCGAGTGTACTGAACAAGAAGCAACAAAAACTCTGTTTCTCGGTGATCAAGGCCCAAAAACCGAGAAGCCGCCTCTGCCTGTTCTTGACTAAAGTGACCAGCTCCCGAAAGCACATTTGTGATATGGGAAACTTGACATCCAATCGCTTCAGCAAGCTTCTTCCTTGTCCCTCGACTTCCTGCTGGATTGTTTTCAATCACTGCAAGTAGGTATTCCTTATAATTCCTCCAGGAGAAAATATCTGAAACCTTGAATTCATAGTCTTTCGCGGCATCAGAATCGTCCTGATTTCTTTCCTTTTTCTCTTTCAATGCCTTTGTCATAGAGTTAACCCCGCACTTTATTAATTCATTATTACTGAAGTATAAGATTCATATTTCATAAAATATCAAGTGCTTTTTTCAACTGAGGGGGCTACATATGGTCACAGAATGAAGGCGCCGGACCTTCACGGGGAATCTCTTAATACTGAATATTTGTGGGAGAATTTATGTTTACCAAGAAGGCTGTTTTACTTTTTATGTCCATTTCAACTTGGGTGGCGATCGCCCACGCCGGGGCCGTGAGTGGCGGCGGAGAGGGCTCTCTTCAAGGTAGTCCTGTTGAACCAAGAGTTCTACGAGAAGCGATTTTTGATTCAAGGATTCTCATTGAAGCATTTTTGAATCATATGTCGACAAAGATAACACTTGAAGACACCGGGGCGACAGATTATCCCCACAAGGCTTTTCGGCAATTTTTTGTGAAGGGTGCCCTATTACCAGAGATGCTGAGTTCGATTCGATTGGTCATCGATGAACAAAACCCTTGTTTGGATTTTAACGGTCAATTGGTGGATGCAAGTATCAAGACGGATATCCCCAATGGAATCTGTGTGAGTCTCCCGAGACTCCATGAGAAGCTAAGGACAAGCAATTTTGAGGTGGAAATTGGAGCTTTGATTTTACACGAAATATCTCATCTGCTAGGCAGTCACGAAGAAGAAGCGGTTGGGATTCAAATGACAATGCTCGAAACAGTGCGAGGCCAAGACTCCGCTATGATCAGAAGTTGGGTTGCTCAGGCCGTTCAAACACTTAGGTCGCTGGATGCACACTCTGCATTAGTGACCGATGGTTTGAGATCAAATCACACAATCAATTGTTATTCGCTGAGAAGCTTTTCAGTTTCTCACATTCAAACGATCAACCAGTTAACGAAGTCTAGTTTGAGTTTGTTAAATGAAATCAGTATTGAGTTATTGATTCAAGCTGCTTTCCGAGTTCAGGCTGCGACGGATTATCTTTGTTCCTTGAATTTAGACCCAGGGAATATCTCTATGGCCCTCCCTGCTGCCCAACGATATAAAGATGGATTCGGCGGACAAACCGAGGTTTCAGTCGATTCCTATGAGCGTCTTTCAACCCACAACTTAAGCACCTTCGATCGCTTTCCTTTGCGCAAATTGAGAATCAAACAACTAACCTCTGTTGAAATGGCCGCTAGAGATATAGATCAAACCAGTCGACCATTGAGCTTTGTGGGCATCCAACTGGAAGACCAATTCAAGCTTAGATTTCGAAGTCTATAAATAATACTGATTTACATTAAACAAACTTAACGATAGGGAGATGCGAATGAAAAAGATAATACTTGGAACCTTTTTATTTTGGGCCGGAGCGATTCAAGCAGGACCAGCAGTTCCACTCGAGCAGTCGGCCATAGATGTTGCCAATCTGATGCTTCAGCCGGCAGTACGGATTTGTTTAGACAATGTTGCAGCCCAAAAAAGAGGAAGGATCATTGTCAATTCGATCACAAAAACTGATTTCGGCGATTTGTACCTCTATTCCATCAAAGGTGTAGTTCAATGGAGTAACGACACGGCTTCAACCTCTTTTGCGGTTTCGGCTTCGAACTCATTCCTTGCCGGTGATGAGACTATTCAGTGTTGGCAACAACGCGTCGATTGATGCCATATTCGACAGTCTTTCTGATTCTTTCCTAGTCCGACACGTTTGTCTGACTAGGACTTGGAATGACTCTTGACATGACCCTTGACATGACTCTCGTTAAAAAGAGCAAGCACTCGATGCATATGATCCACCAAATTTTGATGCCCTTTTACAATATCTATCAAGGGCATATCAACGTCACCCTCGAGAATATTACCAATGACAGAAAAAATAACAAGATCGAGGGTCGATACCTCGGAGCCAAAAACAAATTGTTTGGTTCCCAATAAGTTTGCCACTGCAGAAATATCCGCCTGAGCGAATTCGCAAAGCTCACTCACTGAGTGCCGGCTCACACCCAAAGAATTCAGTCGTTTAATCACCTGGCGCCTCATATGTCCACTGATCAGAGGGCGAATTAGCGCGGGGACTTTCCCAAAAACCCTGGGTCCAAACTGGGCCCAGCCAGCCTCTTCCACCCACCGAAAATGAACCAAAATTGGCACAAGATGAGTCTCGAGCATGCCTCGGTACGCGACTGCATGGGCTCGCTGCTCGGCATTTAAATGAAAATCCATTGGGCGAGGACTGCGTTTCTCTAAAATTTCTATGATAACTTGAGAGTCACTTATGAGTTGTCCATCAATTTCAGCAAATGGCATCGTTTTCTTGGGACTTTTGGACAAACTCGTTGTGGAAATCACCCGGTGTTCCAACCCTGATATTCTTAAATAGGCCTCGAGTTTCATACAAAAAGGGCCTAGGTTAGGTATCTTTCGCCCAGGTGGCCATTGATAGAGATGTATCATTCAATCACTCTTCCGCCGGCGGCCTGCAGGGCCACCTTGATCGTATTGATATGCTCGGCGCTAGATGTTTCTAAGACAAAATCCACTCTTGTTTCACGAAGAAAAAGACCTTGATTGACCCGGTCGTGATGAACCTCAAGAACATTTGCGTTTTGCTCGGCAATGGCTTGAGTTAAACGATTTAGATTTCCAGGCAAAACGTCGGTTACAACCGAGAGTTGCACCAACCGACCTCGTTTGATTTGCCCTCGCTCAATAACTTTTGAAACAATGTTGAGATCGATGTTGCCGCCACTCAAAATAACGCCAACCTTGTCTCCAAGTTTAATTTTATTATTCATGACTGCTGCCCAGCCTGCCGCCCCAGAGCCCTCGGTGACCGTTTTTATGCGCTCAAGCAAAAAGGTCAGCGCTTCGGCGATCTCATCATCAGTCACAGTGACAATCTCATCCACATATTTCGAAATAAAATTCTCATACATCGCCTGGCTGGGATTTTTAATGGCGATCCCGTCTGCAATTGTTGAAATTCGCTTACCCATTGGAACAGACGAAGCTTGGATCTTTTGATGGGAAAAAAGTTGGGCCATCCCAGGAGCTTGAGTTGATTGAACACCAACAATTCGGCATTTGGGATTCAAATGCTTCATCGCAATCGCAGTTCCACTAATAAGGCCACCACCTCCGATTGGCACAATCAGAGTCTGGAGATCCGGAACTTCCTCAAAAATTTCTATACCAATGGTTCCTTGCCCCGCAATCACAAGAGGATCTTCATAGGGGTGAACAAAAATAAAACTCTGCTCGTGAGCTAATTTTTTTGCATGCTCATAGGCTTGATCATAAAACTCACCTTTAAGCACAACCTGAGCCCCGTAGCCGCGAGTTGCATTGACTTTGTTCAAAGCCGCCGACTCGGGCATTACGATGGTCGCCTTCACCTTGGCCAGGGTGGCGCTGAGTGCAACCCCCTGAGCATGGTTTCCAGCAGAACTTGCAACCACGCCTTGTTTTCTTTCCGCATCAGTCAAATTCAAGATCTTGTTAGCGGCTCCACGGATTTTAAAGCTCCCGGTGCGCTGAGTATTTTCGAATTTAAAATAAATCTCAGACCCAACCGTCTGAGAAGCGCTGATAGAATGCCCAGTCTCGGTACGTCGGACAATTTCTTTCAGCTTTGCACGGGCCTTTTCAATGTCAGAAAAAGTAACCTTCATTTAGTAACCTTCATTTGCCCACTGCCTCATCCCAATAGGCCGTCAAACCCCAAATCGGCGGATACTCCCGAAATGGCAAAGCTGACGACTTATATTCAGACTGGTACTGTGCCTCAGACTTTAAACCCATTTCTCTACTTTCATCGAAATAGTAAAATGGTGCAAGGACCTTTCCACATCCGCAACAGTGATCAACCAATCCGTTCTGAACCGCTGTGGTCTCACCACAGAAGTGACAGCGTCGAAAATGAATTTTGGTAGCCAAGGGACTCTCTCTTTCTCCCACACCCACATACGTTAGCTGATCATGAACGGAGATCCAAGGGCCCCACCTTGGTCTGATAAAAGCGACTTCATGACCTTGTTGACTATGGTATCTTGGTTCAGTTCAAAGAGATAGTGTTTCATGACTTGTCGCAGAATCGAGTTGAACTTATTAATGATTTTGCTGACCAGACTGGGAGCTTCAGCGGCGGGAGTCATTGGCTTTGCCATGGTCAGCCTTATTGTGGGTTCGGTGATTAACAGGTTTTCGGGTCGATTGGGATCTAGGAAAACATCTAAGGTTTGAGAAGACTGCTCGCAGGAAATCATAAAAGCTCTAGGCAGCGAAGCATTTTATTAGGAATAAGCGCCGGCTCAGATCTTGATTTTCTCGGCAGAACATGCACTCCTGTTTCGCGATTTTCACGATTTTCTCGCCTCTCGCGACTTTGGCGAATTTCGCGACGCTTGTGGATTGGGTGATTCGGAATTAGGTGGGAAGCCAGCCCGACCATAAACTCAACAATCCGATTAGGTACTAAATTTCCTATCAAAGGAAGCTTCAGCTGAAGTGTCGTCTCAAGATGATCAAAGTCCTTAAGGTCACCAATAACACTCCCAAAATCTGGCAGCGACATATCCTGGGTAGCAACCAAACCGTCAAATGAAACCCTAGGATTAAACCTCACCGCAATTGTTCGCAGAAAACCTCCCATATCCTTTGGTGGTTTACTGCTTGTTATGTATTTGACGACCCCACTTAAGGCCCCTCGGGTTTCACGATCCATGCCTTCGATTTTTTTGGAAATGACCTCATTAATGTCAGGTGTTTGCAAAGAGCCGTAGGCAGTCATTGAAAGTGCAGCGGCAAGAAAAAGCTTATTAAAAGGACCTTGCTTGTCAGCCATTGTATTTCCACCCAAAGGCGCCTGAATCAAAATAACCTCTTTAACAATGCCGTCCAGAACAAGTTCTGGATATTCAAGAACTGTTGCCAATACCTCTAATCCCCCCTTGGAATGACCAATCAAGACAAGCGGTTTTCCTGGAGTCTCTTGATGACGGCGAATTATCTCCTCATAAATTACTTTTGTGTTCCAAACAACAGAGTGAAAGGATGATGGAAAAAACTTGTTGACTGTGGTCACACCCATTCGATTCAAGGCCTTAACATTGTCCGTCAGATAATATGGACGAGCCATCTCATTTCCGAACCCGCCAACTAACAAAAATTGGCTCTGGTTAAGAACCTCACCATACTCTCGCTTGAATTCCTCAATCGCAACACCTTGATGTTGAGGCATCGAGAATTCAAAATCAGACTTATCACCTACGTCTGCGCGGGAGAAACTAGTGGCAAGCACCATTAACAACAAAATCTTCGGAAACATGCGTTCCATCATATTGAATGAAACCCAGCAAAACCCGTGCCTTTGTGCCCAAGTCTCAACACCGATATCCTGCCAGGAAATTCGTGGATGTCTCAATATGAGACTCAAGTCTATATTCAATTTTTTTTGAGGGCTCAAAACACCAGAATTCGTTTAATTGACCGACGGACGAAACTTTAATTGCATGCCCTTTAGAAAATTTCGCAAGATTTGATCCTGGCATGCACGATAATGTTTATGGTCGGACTTACGAAAAAAAGCACTTAATTCAGGTGGACTGAGTGAAAAATCGGCAAGCCTCAAAATCTCCAACGTGTCGTCAGATTTCAAGTTCAAGGCGATCATTATTTTTCTAAGGATAATATTATTAGTTAAGCTCTTTTCGACTTTGGGTGGTTCGCCCTCTTTTGGACCTCTTTTTTTAACAATAAATCCATTCAAAAAACTAGCCAGCTGGAAATCTTCGCAGTTCTGAAAATGAGGATCCTCGTCTTTCTTAAGCCAGGCACTCACCTGCTCTCTCGTCACAGTCAAATCCGCCGCCTTAAACAAGGCAATCATTTCTGAATCGCTAAAATCAAAAGTATATCGAATTCGGCGCAAAACATCATTATTCATCATGTTCATATTTGATTAAAACTGAGTCGCTGCAATTGGTAAAAAAGAATCAACCTCAAGAGAGGCGCCGCCAACCAAAAAGCCATCAACCCCAGGAAGCCCTGCGAGCTTCGCACAGTTGTCGGCTTTAACGCTGCCTCCATAGAGAACAGGCACAGTTTCCAACCCCAGGCTACTGAGCACGCTCTTGATTAGAGCATGAGCTTCGGCCACCTGCTCTGGTTGAGCCACTCGGCCCGTGCCAATAGCCCAAACCGGCTCATAGGCAATAACTAGATTCTTTGCGAGTGGTTTATAAGATAAGCAGCTCATCAGCTGAGCAGATAAAACTGAATTTGTTTTATCTTGATCTCTTTGCTCGAGAGTTTCACCAATGCAGACCATGGCTATTAGATCTAAGCTCTGCGTGTACTGGGCCTTTTTGGCAATAGCTTCGTCTGTTTCTGCAAAAAATTGCCGACGCTCACTATGGCCAAGTAGAACATAATGTCCGCCCTATTCTTTAATCATCTGAGGTGAATTTTCGCCAGTGAAGGCCCCTTGCCCCTGAAAATAAGCATTCTGACAGCCCCATCGAACTGGGGTCCCCTTGAGCTCTTGAGCCGCAGCCTCAAGACACACAGCCGGTGGAAAGAAGACAATCTCATTTGACGCACTCATCGCTCGGCTTTTCCAACTCTTAAAAAATGCCCGAGTCTGTTCGGGGTTTTTAAACATTTTCCAATTCCCAGCGATGATTTTTTTCACAAGTATTTTCTCCAAATAAAATAACTTTAAGATCTGATTTTCGTTCGAAGAACTTCGAGACCCGGCAACTTCTCACCCTGCAAATATTCTAGGCTGGCGCCTCCGCCAGTCGAAATATGGGTCATCTTGCTTGCATAGCCAGAATCCTCTGCGGCAGCGGCACTATCGCCACCCCCAACAATCTTTAATCCTGGGCAGTCTGCAACCGCTTTCGCCATGGCAAATGTGCCTTTTGAAAACTCTGCGGTTTCAAAAATTCCCATAGGACCATTCCAAAAAACAGTCGCGGCAGACTTAAGCGCCGTCGCGAAGTTTTCAATGGTCCGAGGTCCAATATCAACACCAAGTTCATTGGCTTTCATATTGGCGTCAGTGGTGACCCGAGTATTTGTCGTGTCTGCGATTCCTTGGGAGACCAGATGATCTACGGGGAGTAGCAAGGTCTTACGGCGGGCCTCAATTCGGCCCATCATTTCGTTTGCGTACTTGAGTTTGTCTTCCTCAACCAAAGACTTTCCAACTTCACGACCCTGGGCCTTCAAGAAGGTATAAGCCATGGCCCCACCGATAATAAAGCCATCCACGATATCAATTAGTTTTTCGATAACGGCAATTTTATCAGAAATCTTAGCCCCGCCCAAAACCGCAAAATAAGGACTCTTCGGATTTTCAATCAATTGATCCAGCATCTGGATTTCTTTTTCAATGAGGAAACCCACTCCCTTTTCTTTGATCAGTTCTGGAAGCGCATGAATACTTGAATGGGCGCGGTGACTAGCTCCGAAAGCATCATTCACGTAAACGTCAATATCCTTGGCTAAACGCTGAGCAAACTCAACTGAATTTTTGGTTTCGCCAGGAACAAAACGAACGTTCTCAAGAAGAATCAGCTGTCCCTTTCGCAAGCCCATGAGCAGTTGCTTAACCGCATCGCCACCCGGCTCTTCCACAAGAATAACCTCAGCCTTCAACAATTCGGATAATCTCTTCCCGACAGGCTCAAGAGAATATTTCTTGTCTTCGGCAGTCTTTGGTCGCCCAAGGTGAGAAGTCATAACGATCTTTGATCCCTGATCCATCAGATATTGGATTGTCGGAAGACTCGCGGTGATTCTTGTCTCGTCGGTGATACGCCCATCTTTTAATGGCACGTTCAAATCAAGCCGTAAAAATACAACCTTGTCTTTAACAACCAAATCCTTAACTGTTTTAATTCCTCGCAAACCTGAAGCCATGATTAGATTCCTTTTTGAGCCATATATTGGCAAAAATCGACCATTCTTTCAGAAAATCCAACTTCATTATCATACCAAGAAAGGACTTTCGCCATCTTGCCACCAATCACAAGCGTATAGCCCACGTCAACGGTTGAAGACATTGGATTACCGTTAAAATCAATTGAAACAAGCTCTTTATCTTCAACGGCCAGAACCCCTTTGAGAGATCCTTTCGCAGCCTCTCTGAGAGCCGCATTGATTGATTCCTTTGTCACATCTTTGACTGGTCTGAAGGTAAAATCCACTAAACTCACATTTGGAGTTGGAACTCGAACAGAGAATCCATCAATTTTTCCTTTCAACTCTGGAAGCACAATTCCTACTGCTTTTGCTGCCCCTGTTGTCGTCGGGATCATGCTGAGTGCCGCTGAGCGAGCTCGTCGCAAATCTTTGTGTACTGCATCTAAGATTCGCTGATCGTTCGTGTAAGAGTGAATTGTCGTCATTACACCGTGCTCGATACCAAAACTCTCATGGAGAACTTTTGCCAAGGGAGCTAAACAGTTAGTTGTGCATGAGGCATTTGAAATGAACTGATGTTTAGCTGAATCATACTGATTGTGATTCACGCCATAAACCATTGTCAGGTCAACACCGTCCGCCGGGGATGAAATAAAAACTTTCTTTGCTCCAGCAGTGATATGTTTTTGATAATCATTGCGATCTTTCAAAACGCCAGTGCACTCAAGCACCACATCCACACCCCAATCTTTCCAAGGAATTTCTGCTGGGTTTTTGGAGGCGCTATAATTGATCTTCTTTCCATTCACGACCATCTTGCCGGCCTCGGTACTCACATCGCCCGGGAATATCCCGTGGGAACTATCATATTTCAAAAGATGGGCAGACCCTTCAAGAGCATCCAAGTTATTGATCCCAACAATGTCCAACTTTTCGAAACCTGCACGAAATAGAACGCGACCGATTCGGCCGAAGCCGTTGATACCAACTTTAATCTTTGCCATTTTGGACTCCTTTTTTTGCTTTTACGTCTGGGAGGCAATCTCGGACTTTGGTCTTGAAAAATCAAGAGCTTTCTAACTTGGGAATGTAAATGACAGGCTGGGAAATAGATTTCCAGTTCCATTTTGGATCCACAATGATAAAAATGCCAGTCTGAACGGCATTTTTTGACCCTCTTACGGCAATCTGTTTTTAGAAAATCTTCGTCGACTTTTAAGAATGAACTCTTGCGAGTGGTCGAACAAGACCAAGAATAAAGTAGAATACTTGAATTTATTTATCAGAGTGTCATAAAATGAAACAAAATCACCTTCAGTTTTCCCAGAGGATGACGAACTGATCAATACATTATGGAGACATTTGTTCAGACCACCTTTATCATTATCGTCGCCTTTGCTGCAGTCAATATGATTGCAAGTTTCGGAATTTATGCTGGAACAAAAAGGGACCTCTATCTAAGGCTCGCGCTCTTTTGGTTTACTCTGATACTTAATTTCTTGGTTCAATCCCAAGCTCAATCTGCGGTCGGAGAACTGGCAATAATTTTCAGTTTTGGATTTGGGATCATTCCCCTCAATCTTCTCGGGTATGCCACGCTGACCTTCTATCAGGTTCCTTTTCCTTGGAGAATCATTTCCGCGGGATCACTATTCGCTGTCCTCTTAACGCTGGTTTTTCAGTCCCTGGGTTTCGGCTTCACAATCAAAGCGTTACCAATCGCTGGGGTGGCGGCAGCGCCGTTGTTATATACTCTGTGGATTATTTTGATTAAAAATAAAAATTTATCGACACCTCTGTTGAAAGTTCATGCAATCCTCTTATTCCTACTATCAGTGCACTGCTTTAATTTTGCCATCTTTAGAATGGAACCTGAGGCTCAACTGTGGGGCTGGCCTATTGCCTACGGCCTTTATCAATTGCTGGCAATTCTGATTCCCTCAGTCGTCTTGGATTTCTCGCACAGAGAAGAGCAAGGTCGCCTTCAATCTATTATTGACTTGAGAATCCAGGAACTCAAGAGTGCCCATAAGGAACAGGAAGCCCTGCTTTTAGAAAAGAACTACCTCTTAAGAACACTAACTCATGATATCAATAATCCACTGATGGTCATCCAGGGACGCCTTGCTCTTGCCAGGAGAGGACCCGTTAAAATGGACTCGTTCATAAATTCAATTGAGGGAATGCTTGTTCGTATCAAAGGCCTTATCCATCAGGTTAAAACCTTTGAGAGACTCCATCAGACGACAGAAGGGTTAGTCCTGGAAGATCTGAACTTGATGACCTGTGTGGCTGAGGTCTTAGAGCTCTTTGAAGAGCGTTGCCAGCAGAAAAACATCACTATTGAATTCCCTCGAGCTAAATTTGAGAAATGCCATATTCTTGTGGATCACGAGGCCTTCATTAATTCAGTTCTTCCAAACATTCTGGGAAACGCCATTAAATTTAGCCACAATGGCGGCGTCATTCGAATGGATATAGAACCTCACAATCCAAACCATATTGTTTTATCTGTCACCGACTCAGGCCTGGGGATGTCACCCACAATGATTAAAAATATTTACGAATTTTCTACTAATTCTTCGAGACGAGGCACTGGAGGGGAAGCCGGAACCGGTTTCGGAATTCCAATTTTGGCCAAGACCATGAAAGCCTTTGGGGGAAGCATATCATTCACCTCAGAAATGGAAACACCAGAAAAACCGGGCTCAACTAGAGTAGAACTGACTCTTCAGGGGACTATGGATGTCGAAATTGCCCAAATCGCCTAAGGCGCCGCTAAGTCTGTAGATCCATACTCGTTTTTTGTTTTTAATCGACTCTGGCGGGCAAATTCTCCACAGGCATTAACCATGGCCGAATAGCCTTTGGCCGTCTGCTGAATATTAACCAGAATACTCTCTTGAACAGCTTCAGAAAGTTGAGAAGTCAAATCAAGAGCCTTAACAATGTGGTCAGGATCCTCTTCTGCGTGAAGCTTGACAAATCGACAGGCCGTGGGCCCACAGGCAGTTAGAACCTTCTGATAAAATCGAGGAAGATGGGCACAAGAAAAATACTCCAAGGCTATCACATAACCCATGAGGGCGAATGGACTCACATGCAATATCTTATAATATTGAGGTTCCCAGAGAGCTCGGGTTTCAGGCAATTGAGCGAAGTCACTGACCTTCATTCCAAGCCCTTGAAGATCCTTTTCGGCCAAAACTTCATGGGCAGACTCCTCACCAATAT
The DNA here is from genome assembly GCA_016713585.1 of Bdellovibrionales bacterium. GTDB lineage: Bacteria > Bdellovibrionota > Bdellovibrionia > Bdellovibrionales > Bdellovibrionaceae > JADJOV01. The sequence goes on from JADJOV010000023.1 coordinate 77,006, forward strand.
GCCTAACAAATCTCCTAAAATGGACCTCTTCAGAATTCTTCATCATTCCTGCCGCAAAGGCCAGCATACGCGTTGAATGCGAGACGTAATAAAAAGTTTGCGCTAGAAATTGACCATAAACCTGGGGACTTTCCAGGTCCATTTTGTCGATTGCCTTGGCCATCATCTCGACAGGCAATTGATACTGTTCCGCCTTCATATTCAACACTCCTTATCTCAAAAATTAAACTAGATTTTTATAGGCAATTGTGATCTCTCCCTCGGCAAGAAAAGCAATGTCATCCCCCTGCTTTTCTATAAACCCAAAATCCCGCAAATTTCGGGAACTCAAAATTGCATCCTTAAAAATTTGATGCTTTTCAAAATCTCTGGGAAAATAGTTTTTAGCGACTCGCCCCGCAGAAATATTATACATGACTTTTTTTAATGTCTGAACTCTCACAAACCCAGCCCCGTGAAGGAATTGAATCAATTCTTTCCTCAGAAGAAAATATCGATTAGAGACCGCTCCAGAAAATCCCGCCAGCTCATCCTTACATAAGGCCAAGCTGCGAACGTCATCGCGGGTGTGCTCTTCATCAAATAAAAATCCTAGATTGATCAACATTCCACCGGGTTTTAGAACTCTAAATATCTGCCCCCACAGCTTTGTCTGCAGGTCCCGCGGGATCTCATGATTAGCACTTTTAAGCATCACACAATCAAAAGTGTTATCATCAAATAGATCCTTTTTTGTTTCCAAGTCCTTCATTGTCAAAACATCGCCATTCCATACTCGAACGCTATAAGCAGACAAGGCGTCCCGGGCGATTTGACTTTGTACGCTCGAAAACTCAAGAATTTCGATCTGTGGCAAAGGCCTCTGTCCTTCAATTAGCGTTTGGATAAAACGAGAAGTCAAATTCCCATCGCCCGCCATACAGTCTAGAACTCGGCCTGGATTATGTTTAATAACTTCATTGATGAGTGAGGGAATGACTTCTGTTGAAAAGCCATTGATTTCATCTTGGGAATATTTTCCCACCAAATCATAGTCCCTTGGTGGCAAAGCTAAATTTTCTAGTGTTGTCATCTTGAAATTTAACATATTTTACAAATTCACCACAGACAACAAAATATAGTAAAACACTTTATATTCTCCCTAGATGGACGCGGCGCAGCTGTCTAATCGCCACCCACTTCGAACGACCTGAATTTGTTTTTACTAAATTCAACCCGAACTTGCCGCCTCGGCAAAAACGGAACAATCTTAGACTTCGACATTTCGATCGTTTTTAGACCTACCTGTATCTTCTATTTACTTTTTCCTCGAGAGCTGATGAAGTCACAAGTTGAGGTTTTTTGTGTGCCAACTTCTAGGTATGAACTGCAATGTGCCAACGGATATTTGTTTTTCCTTCACTGGATTGCAGGCTCGCGGTGGCTTAACTGATGACCACACGGATGGGTGGGGAATTGCGTTTTTTGAAGGAAAAGGGGTTCGGCTTTTCTTGGATCCTAACCCTTCAGTCAACTCCCCCATCGCTGAACTTGTGAAAACCTATCCGATCCATTCAAAAAATGTTATTGCCCATATTCGAAAGGCGACCCTTGGGGCCGTTGGACTAGAAAATACACATCCTTTTCGTCGCGAGCTTTGGGGAATGTACTGGGTTTTTGCCCACAATGGAACTTTGAAGAATTTTTCTCCCTCGCTAGATGGAATTTTTTTGCCTGTTGGCGAAACCGATAGTGAACTCGCTTTTTGTTGGATCTTGCAGGAATTGCGTCGTCAGTTTGGAGTCAAAAAACCAACAAAAGTGCTTCTTTTTGACGCCATCAAAGAACTGGTGGCAATCATCTCAAAATTGGGAGCCTTCAATTTTCTACTGTCAAATGGAGAAATTCTCTACGCTCACTGCTCGACAAATCTGAGCTATTTAATTCGACAGGCTCCTTTTTCTGAAGCCCATTTGAAGGATCAGGATATCGCGATTGATTTTAGTAGCAAAGCCAGAGCCGAAGATCGCGTGGTGGTGATTGCAACTCAGCCCTTAACTGATAATGAGTCCTGGACGACCATGACCCCAGGAAGTTTTTGGTGGTTTGAAGACGGAGCTCTTATTCGGCATATTCAAACCTAGACAATTTCGTGAAGTCTTCAAGATTTCTTTACAGAATCCTCTGTTTCAAAAAATCTGAGTGATTGCGAAGAAACACGAACAGTAGACTTCGAGTTTAATCCCTGTCTATTCGCCCCTCTCTGGAGAAAAAATAGTTTCTGATGAAAACATCAGGCTCTCTTCAGATGGGCGATATGCATTGGCATCTAACAAAAACAAAATTCAGCCTCTGGCTGGTCTGCCTAGTGAAAAGCAACCAGTCCAAAGGCATCCGACACTTTCCTACTCAGCCTCGTCTTCGTCATCCGGCTCATCTTTGAGTTCAGGAAGAACCTCTTCAGTGACCTTTGGCGGATTGGCTTTCAAATAGTCTTTGATTTTGAGTGGGTCTGGAGCCAACAGCAAATACATTTGCTTGCCTTCCATCCGAGGTGAAGACTCAATCATCGCCACGTCATTCACGAAGGCAATGGCCTTATTCATCAAGGCTATTCCAAGCTCTTGGTGAGCTAGCTCTCGCCCGAGGAAACGCATATTCACCTTCACCTTATCGCCGTTGAGCAAAAATCGTTTGGCGTGCTTCATCTTCGTTTCAAAGTCATGCTGATCCGTGCGTGGACGCATCTGGATTTCTTTGACAACGACGATCACCTGTTTCTTTCGCGCGGCGGCCGCCTTTTTCTTGTTTTCGTATTTATACTTTCCATAATCCATGATCTTGCAAGTCGGCGGCTGAGCCGTCGGCGCAATCTCAATCAAATCCAAACCTTTATCTTCAGCAAGTCTGAGGGCCCCAGGAACACTCATCACCCCTGCCATTTGGCCATTATCGTCGATCACCCGCACTTGAGGCGCACGGATATCACGATTGACACGAAGGCCATCGCCTTTGTCTTTCTTGCGATCGCGATCAAAGCGACCACCACCTGGACCACCGTTTCCGGCACCACCACCGCTCGGCCCAAAAGGGCCCGAGGGCGAACTGCTTGGTCCCATGGGACCTCCGCCTGGTCTTCGTTCAGAATTATTAATGGCAAACCTCCTTAGGTCAGCGTTATTTGTAAGCTTCTTGACTGCAGATTTTTCTGAATCTGCGCAAAAAGAACTTCTCTTGTTAAATCTTGAATATTCGTTCCATCCCGGAGCCTCAAGGAAATCAACTTCTTCTCGGCCTCTTGGTCCCCAATAATAAGCATATAAGGTATTTTTTGCATTTGGGCTTCACGGATTTTGTAATTGAGTTTTTCTTGGCGACGATCGAAATGCACCCGCACGCCCAAAGCCCGTAAGGCGAATTCAAGCTCGACGCAATAATCATTCACTCGGTCAGTGACATTCAAGATTTCAACCTGAATAGGACACAGCCAAGGCGGCAAATGCCCCGCCGTATGCTCTAAGTAGACTCCAATAAATCTCTCGAGAGTGCCAAAAATCGCACGATGAAGCATCACTGGTTTATGTTCTTGATTATCTTCACCGGTATACTTGAGATCAAAATTAATTGGCAAATTGAAATCACATTGCAATGTCCCTAATTGCCACGGTCGATTCAAGGCATCGACAAACATAATATCTAACTTTGGACCGTAGAAAGCGCCATCTCCAGGATTTAAAGTATATTGCAGATTATTTTGTTCGAGGGCCTTCATTAAGGCCCCTTCTGCTTGATCCCAAACCTGATCTGAGCCCATGCGCTTTTCAGGACGGGTCGACAAATAGATCTTATAATTATCCATCCCCATGATCTGATAAACATGATTTAGTAATTTCATAAATGCTGCAATCTCACTCTGCAGCTGCTCGAGAGTACAAAATATATGAGCATCATCCTGACAAAAAGTTCTCACCCGGGTCAGACCATGCAAGGTCCCTGATTTTTCAAAGCGATGAAGCCGACCAAAATCAGCCATTCTCAAAGGCAAATCTCGATAAGAGTGCTTGTCCGCAGCAAACATCAAACAGTGGGAAGGACAATTCATGGGCTTCGAAGCAAAGTCTCTGTCTTCCATCTTTGAAAAGTACATGTTTTCGCGATAGTTCTGATAATGCCCTGACTGATGAAACAAATTGACATCAAAAAACTGAGGCGTGATCACCTCTTGATATCCGTGATCCTTGTAAAGCTCCCTCATCAAACGTTGAAGTTCGTTATATATGACGGCGCCCTTACCTGTGAAAAACGGAGCCCCAGGAGCCAACTCGTGAAACATAAACAGACCGAGTTCCCGCCCCACCTTTCGGTGGTCTCGCTTCTTAGCTTCTTCGAGATTCTTCAAATGTTGTTCTTATTCCTTTTTGTCGCCAAAGGCCGTTGCGTAAATCCTCTGAAGCATCGGATTTTTTTCGTCCCCACGCCAATAGGCGCCAGCCACAGATAAGAGTTTAAAGGCCTTAATCTGCCCTGTGCTCTGCACATGGGGTCCTCGACAAAGGTCAAACCAGTCCCCCTGATCATAAATACTTATTGAAGGTGCTTCTTTGAGGTCCCGAATAATTTCAACTTTGAATCGTTCGCCCAATTTTTCGAAAATTTGGATCCCTTCCTGCTGCGAGATCTCCCTGCGAACTAAAGGAAAATTGGCGTCGACAATTTTTTGCATTTCTTTTTCGATTCGCTCGAGATGATCTTCGGTAAAAGCAAATGGGGAATCGAAATCATAAAAAAATCCGTTCTCAATGACTGGTCCAATCGTAACCTTGACCTCTGGCCATAATCTTTGAACGGCCTGGGCCATCACGTGGGCGGCTGAATGGCGAATGACTTCAACAGCCTCTGGACTTTTGGTGGTCATCAGCTGAATTTTATCGCCGTCGGAAAGTTTAAAACGTAAATCCTTAATTTCAGGATTTTGATTAACTTTGACGCCCAGCGTCTCTTTAGCCAAACGAGGACCTATACCTCAGCGACTTCCAAGGCCGTTGGCGCATGATCAAAAACTTTTACTGACTGGTCCGGGAGGATAATGCGAAATTCTGTCATCGCTTCGAGTATACAGGATTCATCTTAATAGGTCACGTGATGGCTTATAGTTTCAGCAATTCTCGGGTCCCGAAGCGGAACCAAACTGAATTTTTGCATAAAAGTGAACAAACCGAGCAGAAAAATGCCTGTAAACCCAGCAAATATTCCGATTTCCCAGAACCCAAATATCACTTGGCCATCGAAAAAGTTAGGATAGACCATCCAATAAATATCTACATACTGCATTATAAGAATCAAAAAGGCCACAGCTGTCACATGCGCATTGTTTCGCTTCCAAGCCCTCGGCAAAAGCGCCAAAAATGGGATAATAAATCTGAAAATCAACAGACCAAAGGAAATCCCCAACCAACCATTCTGGGATCGCATAATATAGTACTCGGTCTCTTCGGGAATATTTGCGTACCAAATCAACATAAACTGAGAAAAGGCAATATAGGCCCAAAAAACAGTAAACCCCTTCATAAACTTGACGACATCGTGCTGATGTTCCTCAGTCAAATAGCCCTTAACTAGGCCCTGACTTCGCAAAAATATAATCATCAAAGCAAGCACAGCAAATGTCGCTTGAAACATACCAGAAAAACAATAAATTCCAAAAATGGTACTATACCAGCCTGGCATCAGACTCATAATCAGGTCGATACTAAAAAGCGAGAATGACAAAGAAAAAAACAAAATGAACCCAATTGAAAGGCCCACATTTTTGTGGGTTAAGTTAGCATCCCCAGTTTGATCTTGTTTTATTGAATTCCCAATAATGAACCACTTAAATAAAACCCAGCCTCCACAAAAAATAATCAGCCTCATAATAAAAGAACTGGTATTGAGGTAACCGGCCTTCGCAGCAATCAAGGGATTTTCGGCCAAAAATTGAGGATCAGCCCAGGTGTATAGGTTTTTAAACCCCGCCAAGAGAACCAGCCCGCCCAAAAAATCAAGGGAATAAAGGAGGTCATTGCTTCTGCCAGTCTTCTGACAGACACCGACCAACCCGCCTTTGCCACATGGTTAACGGCCACAAAAAAAAAGCCCACCCAGTCCTAAACAAGAAAAATAAAAAAAGGCAACAAGGTAGGAGGTCCAAACCCGCTCTGGACTTTTCATCACCCCAATCGCAAAGGTAATCAAGCCAATGGCCAAAAGCACAATAGCTAAGGTTTTTTGATTTGAACTCGGCTTAAATTGACTAACATGAAGGTCTATATGATTTGTTGATGCCATGAATACCTACTTTGACTCTTTTTGAAGATGACGAACATAGTTAACAACTTGCCAACGGTATTGCTGAGGAATGTGGGACGCATAAGCCCCCATCAATCCCCGCCCCATGGTGATCAAATGGAAGAGCTCGGCATCATTCCAACCGCGAATTTTCTCTGACAAGAGGGTCGGTGGCTTTAGAACCATCATGGCAGCAATCGAAGACTTTTCACCCCCCTCGCCTTTCGTTCCATGACAAAGTAGGCAATTGGTTTCGTAATATTTCTGCCCAACCATCAGAGTTCCAGGGGACATATCACCTGCCAAAGGATTCTTGAGCTCCTTAGCTGCTTTATCCATCTCTGCCGCCTTATACGGGTACGGTGCATATCCCACCCGAACTGTATTTTCAGGAGGTAATCTGTTCCCACTTTGATTGGGAGCACCCTCGTCCAATCGCTGGGACTTAACACCTGGGGTTACCATCATATCCTGCACCAACTCCACATTTGGCTGCTTCTTGTCCGAGCAGGAAAGTGCAGTCAAAGTCAGTGTTAAAATCAAAAACTTCTTCATTCTAGTACTCCGCCACTTTCTTAACTTCACTGGCACCCAACTCATTTAGAATTTTTGTCAATTGGGCCGCATCATATCCCTTATCATCTTCTGGAACATAGATCGCAAATTTATGGGAGGTCAAATCGGGATCGATATCTGGAGGATTGTGATGAGGCAAGCGGCAGTGATAAACCAATGCCGCCACAGAACTCAGCGCCGCGAATAATACTGTCAGCTCAAAAACAATTGGAATAAATGCCGGCAGACTAAACAATGGCTTGCCTCCAACATTAATGGGCCAGTCGACAACCGACGTCCACCATGTGAGCCACAATCCAAAGGAGCAACCAAACAATCCTGCCACAAAAGTGACATAGGGAATAGAAGACCGGCTAATACCACAAGCCTCTTCCATTCCGTGGACAGGATAGGGTGAGATCGCTTCGAATTTCAGAAATCCCATCTCTCGTATTTTTCGAGCAGCCACTAAGACCTGGGTCTCTTCGAGAAAAATTCCTGCGATACCGCCAACCTTACGCGACATTAGTGACCTCCATGTTTGCCGTCTTGATCATCTCGGCCGACATTCATAACGGGCTTGATCTCAGCAATTGAAATCGCTGGAAAGACCCGCAGATAAAGTAGAAACAATGTCAAAAACATTCCGAAGCTTCCAAATAAAACGGCACCATCCCAAAAGCTCCAGGCGTACATTCCCCAGTTCGATGGTAAAAAATCCCGATGCAAGGAAGTCACTGTGATCACAAAACGCTCAAACCACATTCCGATATTCACAAAAATACTGACGACGAACATCACTGGAATCGTGCGCCGAGCCCATCGAAACCAAAAGATCTGCGGAATGATGACGTTACAACTAACCATGACCCAGTAGGCCCAGCCATAAGGTCCAAAAGCTCTATTTACGAATACAAATCTCTCGTATTGATTGCCAGAGTACCAAGCAATAAAAAATTCCGCTGCATAGGCATAACCCACCATCAAGCCAGTGGTCATAATAATCTTATTCATGACCTCCATATGATCGATTGTGATGTAATCCTTGAATTGAGGAAATCCAATTCGGACCAAAGTCATCAACGTGACCACCATGGCGAAGCCAGAAAAAATTGCGCCAGCCACAAAATAGGGTGGAAAAATTGTCGTGTGCCAGCCTGGAAGACCCGCCACCGCAAAGTCGAAAGAGACGATGGTGTGAACAGAGAGAACCAGAGGAGTCGAAAGACCTGCGAGCAATAAGTAAAGAATTTCATAGTGGGACCAATTGCGAGCAGTTCCACGCCAACCCAAGGAGAGAATGCCGTATATCTGCTTACGAATTTTATTTTTTGCCCGATCCTTGATCGTTGCAAAATCAGGAACCATTCCGATGTACCAAAAAATAATAGAAACAGTCGCGTAAGTTGAAACTGCGAATACATCCCAAAGCAATGGTGACCTAAAATTCACCCAAAGTGGACCCCGTTGATTTGGATAAGGGAAAAGCCAAAAATCCAGCCAAGGTCGACCCGTATGTAAGAGTGGAAAAAGCCCTGCAGTCATCACCGCAAAAACAGTCATGGCCTCGGCCGTTCTGGCCACCGAAGTTCTCCATTTCTGGCGGAATAAAAATAATATGGCAGAGATCAAAGTTCCAGCATGCCCGATTCCGATCCAAAAGACGAAGGTCACAATCATCGTACCCCAGGCAATCGGATGATTCACACCCAACAGGCCCATACCGTAAGCCATAACCATCCCAAGGGTGATCATATAGAAAATCAGCATGGTCTTTGCTGTTAGGAACAAGCCCACCCAACCCTTCCCAGGCAAGGTCTCAACTGGGGCACAAATATCATCGGTGATATCTTTGAGAGATTTATCTCCAAGAATGAGTTGATTTCTCTTAATCATGAATGCTCTCCGCCTTTGTCGTTATTTCGGATCTTGCTCAAATAGCGAACGGCCGGGGCCGCATGCCACTCCTCAAGAAGGGCGTATCCTCTTTCATCTTTCATCATTTGAGAGACCGCGCTCTTCGGATCGTTCGTGTCGCCGAAAACGATCGCATCGGCCGGACAGGCCACCTGGCAGGCGGTCTTAATTTCGCCATCTCTGAGAGGTCTCCCCTCGAGTTTGGCCTTGTTCTTCCCGTCCTTAATTCTCTGAACGCAGAATGTACATTTCTCCATCACCCCTCGAACCCGCGGCGTGACATCTGGATTTAATGCTAAATTCAGTGGTTTCTCAGTCAATTTTGCGTAACTAAACCAATTGAACCTTCGCACTTTATAGGGACAGTTATTCGAGCAGTATCTGGTTCCAACACAGCGATTGTAGACCATTTCATTGAGGCCTTCATTACTGTGAACGGTCGCCAAGACAGGGCAAACAGACTCGCAAGGAGCATTGTCACAGTGCTGACACATAACTGGCTGAAAAACGGTCTCTGGAGATTCAGGCGTGCCTGAATAATAGCGATCGATCCTAATCCAGTGCATCTCCCGACCCTGTAAAACATATTTTTTCCAACCGCTGGATAGTTATTCTCTGAATGACAAGCAATCATACCAGAAGAGCAGCCGGTGCAGGAGTTCAGATCGACGCCCATTCCCCACTTGTGCCCATCATAGGCATGACCCGACCAAATATTCCAAATATGGTGCTTATGAATGTTAGCATCTTTTTGTTTAAGATAATCTTTAAGGGTCGCTTCAACTACAATCTGGCGTCCCTCCATCGAGTGGTGGCCTTGGGTGCAGGCGAGGTCCACGATCTTACCTGTCGCCGTGAGTGTTGCAGCCATCCCAGAGGCTAAAATGGAATCACCTTTTACATTTATCAATTCATAGGCGTTTTGACCAATTCCATTAGCAATTTTCCCTGCCTTGGTTCGACCATAGCCCACGGGAATAGCAAGCACACTATCGTGAAGACCTGGCTGAATATGCACAGGTAAGGTCTGCTTAGTGGCACCCACCGTCACCTCAACAAGCGCACCTTCTTTAAGTTTGTTCTTTTCTGCCGTTGCCAAAGATAGACAGACATAATTATCCCAAGTAATTTTTGTCATGACATCTGGAAGCTCATGGAGCCAGCTTATATTTGACTGGGTCCCATCCCCCAACTGCACAGTCGGATAAAGAACGACTTCGTAACCAGAAGAAGCTTCTTGCGAAGTTGTTTGCGAAGGTATTTTTAATTGAGTGAAGGCCTCGGTTTTAAAGGTCCGAGCAGTTGAATCCTTCTGACTACCGACGTATCCGTCTTGAAGGGCCTGGCCCCAAAACACCTCGAAAGAGGTCCCGGTCTTACCAGCCGCCTTAACCGCCGCTGGAAAAATTTCTTCCTTCCAGAAGTTTTTCAAATAATCATAAAAGGTTTCATAATCAAGTAATCGCTTAGGACCTTGCTTTGCCAAATAGGCCCAGGTCATCAAACTCAATTGAACAGATCTTGTGTCATACATGGGCCTGATCGTCGGCTGTTGAATCGTATAAACACCGGCCACGGTTTCAGCATCACCCCAGGTTTCCATCGCGTGGTTATCAGGAATAATATAATGAGCGTGATCGCCCGTTTCATCCAACCGATCACCCGTATAGATAACCATCTCGACTTTCTTCAAAGCCTCAACAAATCCGCTGGAGCTCGGGAGCCCATAACCTGGATTCGTCCCGTGAATAATCAAAGTTTTTACTTTTCCAGCTTGCATATCACCGATTAAGCGGACCATCTCAGAACCGGAGGCAAGTAAGCCTGGGTTTCCACTCTTGCCAAGCACAGTCTTGCCATCGTTTTCGAGGACTGAATTCAGAAAATTAACAGCAACTTGTAAAGCCTGCTGGTTTGCCGTCAGCGTCTGCAACCCACCAGCCAAAACGAGAGAGCGACCGCGATGATCCCAAAGATCTGAGGCCAGCTTCTTCCAGAGAGCCGCATCCACACCCAGCTGCTGAGCGGCCTGTGAGTACGGCGCAAGTTGAGTTTTTACGGCTGAATTATTGGCAAACGATGACTTCCCCTGAACCACAACGATCTCATGAAGAAGCCCCATCACCACAGACAATTGCTGACTCGGCTTAATCTTAAAGCGAATATCCGAATTCGCACCAGTCAGGGAATAATTTGAATCAAAAGAAATCAAACGACTCATCTGACTGATATTTCTTCGCACTTTAGCAAATTGTTTTGTAAATGCCACCGGCTGCAACCAGGTCCCCGAAAAGTCAGCATCGACAGCGACAATTATCTGGGCTTGGTCGATGCGGTACTGCGGAACTAAAGCTTCGCCGTAACAGGCTTTTTGCCCCTCACGAATTTCTTCATGAGATAAAGGCTCCCAGGTCACATGTTGACCAGCGAAGGCCTGACAAAATTCACGAACGACGGACCGAGTGGCTGGACTACTCAGAGACCCAGTCAAAACGACAACACTGCCGCGCTTAAGCTGGGCCGTCACCTTGTCATCCATCTCTTCCCATTTGACGGGAATAGTATCTTTGTTAGATCGTTTCTCGTTGAAAAGATTCTTGCGTGGTCCTTGCAGGCGCTCAGGATCATAAAGACTCAAAAGACTGGCCTGAGCCCGAGACGAAATACCACCCAAATTGAGAGGATGAGATGGATTTCCTTCAACCTTAATCGGACGTCCTTCGCGGGTTTTTACCAATAGGCCGAGAACCTCAGATCCATCAAAATGGGATGAAGTATAAAAGTTCGGAACTGTGAGCGTCACCTCTTCAGGCTGACTGTTGTAAGGAACAATTTTTTGTACTGGACGTCGAATGCAACCAGCTGTGGATAGAGCCAAGGAGGCCCCCATCAGCTTCAAAAACTCTCGTCGCCCCCAACCATCATTATCATTCCCATCTTCACTCTGAAGGGGTGACGACGTAAATTCCTGACTCGCCAATTTCATAAAGTCAGGATTTTGCTGGTAGTGCTCAAGACTGAGCCAGTATTTAGTGTCTCTCTCAATATTCATTCTTGCGTTTTCTTTCCCTGATCGCCATGCATTTGTTCAGACATAATTTCCTTATCTTCTCGTCAGCGAATTACAAAAATATTAATTATGGCAAGTCGTACAATTTAAAGGCGCCTTATTCTCTGGCTGGCGATGGCAATTCACACACCACCCCATGGATAAATCAGAAAACTGGGACACCTTGGACATAGTTTCAATAGGTCCATGACAAGTTTGGCAATTCACACCCCTCAGAATATGCGCGGAGTGATTAAACTGAACATGATCAGGCAACATATGAACCTTGACCCACTGAATGGACTGCCCTTTTTCATAGGCCTCTTTGAGCTTCACGATAAAAGGGGATTCGACTCTCACCTGAATGTGGCAATTCATGCAGGTAGAAAGCGAAGGAATATTTGCCGCCTTCGAACGTTCAACCTGATTATGGCAATACTGACATTGGATTTGGTGCTTACCCACATGAATCGAATGATCAAAAGGAAGAGGCTGCTCTGGCTCATGTCCCTTATTGTATCCCCAGCCTGGCTGAAATTTGCACCCAGGAAGCTGGAAGGTTATATAAATAAGGCCAACTGCTAAAAGGCCTCCCACTAGATATCGAAAAAGTTGACGAAGCATGTTTTGTTATCGCCCCTGTTCAAAAAAAAAATTTTGACTGACTTTTCTAAATTTGGCCATACTTTAAAGACAGAACTGATGTGTTGGCAACAATTAAGTCATTTGTGGTTTTGTGATTTCCTGTTTTTTTGTGGGCCCTGTTTTTCGTCGGAGATATGCTTAAGTCATAAGCAAATCACTATATCCAATCGCATCTCTCGACTCGTAGAGCCCCACTCAAAATTCGAGTGGATCTCCATTTTTCGTGGTTCTATGATCAAGGACACTTTTTTTGAACTGATGGCGCATCGTATTATCCCCTCGCCCTAAAAAGATCTTTTGGACAACTAGTCCAAAATTTCAGATCCACTCCTTCAAAAAAAACCTGAAGAAAGAGGCTCCACAGTCATTGAGCTCATTGCTTAAAAACAGTGATGTGTCTTTCTCGTTTGAGACAAAGGGATCGTGAAAATAGTATCGCTAGGGCTTCCTCTGTTCAGATCATACCTTATACCTTATACCTTGTACCTTGTACCGTATACCTAGATCTGAGCCTTGGTTTTGGTTGGTTTTGGTTTGGGTTTGGTTGCATCTGGATCGGCATCGGCATCGGCATCGGCATCGGCCTTTGGCTCTGATCTCGACAACGATCAAAAATCAGTGGATTTTCTTAGGTGTGTGTTCGAAACATAGCATGGACTCGGTCTATCGTGACCTAGCTTAGACCATCAAGCTGTCAAGCAAAGCAAGTGAATTGGACTCACAGATGACTTCCGTCATGAAATTCAATTCCGCTGCGGAACTAGAAAAAAATACTTTGAGAAAAATTATGAAATCCCCTCTCAAATATCTTGCGAAAACATCGAGGCCATTTTTATCGAAAAACAAACTTCAAAAAGCTCGTCTCAAAAAAAGCGCACAACAATTACTCTTCGCATTACAAATTATGGTGCTTGACACCTATTTTCGACTTCGCCACAGGCTGAGTGTTGTGTGAGTGGAATCAACAAGGCGTCGGACCTCTGGCCTATCTTGAACGCGGCCACAAGAGCTATTTACGTGACATAGCAATCTCTTTAACGATCTCGTTAGAGTCCCGTTCTGTTTCCCAAAATCCTAAAAAATCATTTCTAAAACCCGTGTTATCTTCGCAGGCAAGAATCTAGGAAATACTTAGACAAGTAAAGAATTGAACAATTAAACAAAGGAGAAAAAGATGACCCAAGATTTCGATTCCTCTCAAATCGTCAGGATGAATTTGTTCGAACTTACAAATGAGGAACTCCATCATCGACTCCTCAGCCGGGCCGAGGAAGAGCGCAGACTGACTCATCAGATATTGCAGTTGATAGCCGAAGTTGATCAGCGAAGACTCTATCTTCCAATGGCTCAGGCAAGTTTATTTGACTACTTGGTCAAACTCATTGGCTACACGCCTGCAAGTGCCCAGCGTCGAATTGATGCCGCGCGGATGATGCAGCAAGTGCCGGAACTTGGCCGCAAAATCGAAAGTGGCAGCTTGAAATTGACCCAGGTGTCACAAGTGCAGCAGGTTCTGAGGCTGGTGCGAAAGAAAGATAACATTCAACTCTTGCCGAATGAGAAAAAGGATCTCCTTGCAAAACTTGAGAACAAAACCGGAGCAGAGAGCGAATTGATTTTGGCGCAGGTATTTAAGCTTCCACCCCAGACTCAGTTCAGGCAAAAAATTCAGCAAGATGAATCGGTCAGAATTGAGCTCACTTTAAGCAAAGAGCAAATGGAAGTTGTGGAGCGAGCCAAGGCCTTGCTTTCCCATGCCTTGCCGGGTGCAAGTTTAGCTGAGGTGATTGTCAGCCTCGCAGAGAGATACGTTAAGACCCGAATTGAAACGAAATCTAAATCTAAAGCGGAATGTAAACCTGAAACTCAGACTAAAGCTGATGTCGAAGCTCAAACAAGGACTGATCAAGGCTCGTCTTCCGCAACGGAAGGCGTGGCGAGTCAGAGGCGACGGCTTTCGCAGCAGGCAATTCCTGCGGCGGTGAAGAAGGATGTTTTGGGTCGAAGTCAGGGATGCGAATTTAGGGATGCAAAGACAGGAAAGGTTTGTGGATCGAAACGGTTTCTTGAGGTTGATCATATCCAACCTCGATTTGCAGGTGGCGGGAATGAGTCCTTCAATTTGAGGGCGATGTGTTCATCGCACAACAAATTTCGTTACACTGCTGGCTGCTGAGCGTCTCCTTCTTTTGGGGAGACGCTCAAGAACTCTCTCGAATTCAGAGGCGTAAGGGCGCTATCTGAATGTGATATAAAACCCCAGCAATGTCAAAAAAATTGCCAAACGAATCAGCCAAAATTCCTGCGATAATATGGCAATTCGATGGGATACTGCAAAGCATATATCCACTGGGGTTGCAATCAAGAAGGGAACTCTCGGCGACACATTGGAACTAGCTGCTGCAGCGAGCCCTCACTGCCGCAACAGTGGCTTTGAGCTAAATGAACTGAACAATTGCATTGCGGCGGTCACGTGTCGAGAATTGAGAGCGCATTCAGAGTTACTTAAATAAGTACCAGGTACAGGCTCGGACGCAGAGGAACGCGAAACTGCACGTTAGGTTTAGATCGCGTGTGCAAATTCAACAGATCACCGACCAAACCACCTTTTTATTCTGTCGAAGACCTTCGTCTTCACAGACGGAGGTGCTTTGACTTCTACTTTGGGCTCCACAAGTATGAATGTTTCCAAAAGTACGGCTTGGGATAGGTCAACCCCCTCGCCGGGCACAAACCGTCCTTCTAACTTCAATATCTCGTTGGGATTCCTTGGATTGCGCAGAAGGGTGTGAATCACTTCGCCCAACTCATTAATTCGCTGAACAACCTGGACCGCATCGGGGTCCGCTCCGCCAATACCCATAACTTCTGCCTGGCGACCGTAGATGTAACTAAAACTTGAATCAAAGGCTTTAAGTCTTCCCAAGTCCACATCATGTTGAGCTCGAAAAGCTGCAATATTAATTCTCGACTTCAATTGTTGCTGAAGTTCTGGATCTTTATGGTTTCCATATTCTCCGATAACCATCGCACCCATCGCAAAGGCCTTCCCGACAATTTCTCTTTTTGAGGTTGAATATCCATATGAAGTACCATATCGAGGACCTGTTTTATGATGATCATTCGCCATTTCAATGAGGCCTCCGTTTAGCATTTCGCTATTATAGGTCAAAAAATCTCTTTTCATGAGAGAGACTATGTCGGCGGCGGCTGAACTTGCCCCGCGAAGCACTTGATTAGAAGCCAGATGGAGCGAGGGTTTCCTAAAGTAATCTACCAATTCCGCATCTGAGAGCTCATGGTTTTTGTCGGCCAATCCACGCCAAACCAACATATCTTTATCAAACCACTTTGAAATTTTATTCCTGTATTGAGCTAAATGACTTGCAGTTGTAACTCCAAACTGGTCAATAAAATCCTGCTCAACGAATCTGAGACCAACAACCCTTTCCCCATCTTTTTTGTGAATATAGGAAATTGTCTTTGATCGAAAGTACTCCACAAAAAGAGAATTAATTCGATCGATCGTTTGCAATTTTTGCGAATAGAGCTCTTCCGCCAACCCGGGATTAGCTGCAATTAAACTTTTCACAAATGCAGTGAATTGATTTGGCTCTACAGGAGCAGATATTGCATTTTCATAACTTCGCAATGGACTTGGCTGAAATCGATCAATTCGAACTGCCTCTGAAATCCCTGGAAAGAGCAAAAATGGCGAATGCTCAACCGTGAGGCCGTTTTCAAGGCGATTCAACACATCACCCACAAGTCTTGCAGAATTTAACACGCTTCTGCGAACATGATCTCGCCAAACTTGCTGACTGACCTGAATATCAAGATTCGGATCTACCAAATAGGCCGCCGGCAAACCCTCCAGACTCAATAGGTAATTCATCAATAGTCGGGTTGTCCGCCCATTCCCATTTGAGAAGGGGTGGATGGCGACAAGATCCCTTTGAAAATCAGCAACAAGCTCAATATATTGTTTCTTTTTTTGTCCAATATTAAGAATCCCCAAAGCCTCACGGTCCCTCATAAACTGAGCAAACCGAGCTTCGGTGAGGGCTTTAACAAATTCTGTGTTGACCTGCTCGATTGGAGTTTTTGCGGTCAGATTGCGCCTCAAATTCATGATTTTTTCAAAAAGCTGAGGATGAGAATATTGAATGAGAGCAATCGTAACATTTCGGCTCAAATCAACAGAGGGATAGATAATTTTCCCTACAATACGAACCTGCGGGCTCTCCGGAGATACATCCTGTTTCTGAGGCTGGACCCCCCAGAGGGAAACCTGAGCCCATTGGTCACTGGGCTTACTCTCTACTATTCCTTCCTCATAAAATTGAAGGTATGGATTCGCCTCAATAGTGAGAACCTCAGACCTCGTCAGAGTTGAGTCCCCGACGGCATTTCCAAAAATATTCCTCTTTCTATAGGCTCCCAACTCATAGTAAGAAATACCTTCGACCCCATCCGCCATAGCCAATCGGTGCAGGTGTGCAAGAATTTCTATTGAAAGTTTCGGGCGTTCAGTCTTCAAATAGGCCTTCGCCCTTAAAAAACCATTAAGTGGCGCGCCACGATTCTCACCTATACCCCTTCGATCATATAGGTTGCTAAAATTGAATGATCCCCTCTTCCCTTCAAGAAAATTCTGCCACAATTCCTTGGCCATTGATTGGAAGTCAAAAAATTCAACAGCTGCAAAAAGATGAGAAATCTGTGCCCGTCGCTTTTCAGGAATTCTCTGTAGAACCCCCTCAAGCTTCACCTAATCTTTGGAAAAAGCATTTAAAGGATGTGGAGCCACAGGCTGTTGTGGCAAATGCTCCTGAGCCGCTGCCTTTGATTCCACAACCGGCTGAACCAACGTAGGCTCGATCCCATTGATCTTCTGTCCTGACAACAGATCTCCGCACTGAATGCTCGCCAAAAGCGGACTGGTGCAAAATATCAAGACGAAAAATAAACTATGAACCAACTTAAAGTGAAACGCCCCCGTTTTTCCCATGGCGCCTTTTACCACATGCTTTTTGAATGTGCCTTTTCTTTCCAATTCTGTTTCATTCGTTTGGAAAAATGATAAGGCTGTCAAAATTCTAACAGGGTTTTGGGTGAAACAATTACTCAACAGCTCGCACAGAGACCGCGAAGTCGATCAGTCGAAAGCGATTTTCAGACGAAATCGATTCTTTTGTCGCGAGACTTTAGATGAAAAGCGATATTTTCCGTCACGCTGCCTACCAGAGATTTCAAACTGGCAAAATGTTCTCAAATGTTCTCAAATGTTCTCAATAAATGTGCGGTGCAACCTTTGAACGATTTCATTCGCCATTTCTTCCTTCACCAAAAGGCAAAAATTATGGCGACTCGCACCTAAACAAATCATTCTGACATTGATGTTATCAACTGAATCAAAAACTCTCTTGGCCAGACCTGGTGTATGATTAATTTGATTCCCAATCAGAGCGACAAGTGCCAAATTATCTTCCACATTGACTTCGGCAAACTGAGAAAGATCATGAACTAGTTTTTTATTTAATAAAGCAGAATCGTCCAAGGTCATTGACACCGAGACCTCACTCGTTGTAACGGCATCAATGGAAACCTTATGATCATTGAAGACCTTAAAAATTTGATAGAGAAACCCGTGAGACTGCAACATATCTGGAGTTGACAAAGTTAATAGGACTTGCTTCTTTCGAGTGGCAATAGCTCGAATCAGAGGCTGATCTTTCACCCAGTGCCGAACCCAGGTTCCCTTCTGATCAGGTTCAAAGGTTGAGCCCACAAAAACCGGTATATCTTGCCGCAGGGCCGGCAAAAGCGTCGCTGGGTGAAGAACCTTCGCACCGAAAGTTGCTAGCTCTGAGGTCTCAGTGAATGAGATTTCTGAAATAGACTTAGCCCCCGGGCAAATTCGAGGATCCGTCGTCGCAATCCCTGGAACATCTGTCCAAATCTCAAGAGCTGTCGCCCCTAAAGCTTCCGCAAACAAGGCGGCTGAATAATCACTTCCCCCACGCCCCAGAGTTGTTGTTGTTCCCTCATCGGTGGCACCAATAAAGCCCTGAGTCACAAAAGCAGCTTTGTCTGAATGAATTTCTGTTATAATTGGCATCACTCGCCGTTTAAGCACTTCAAGTTTTGGTTTTGCTCGTCCAAATTGGTCATCTGTGATCAGATACTCTCGAGCATCTAGCCAATGAATCTTGACCTCATCCAAACTCTTTTCCATCAGAACCTGGCGCCAAGCTTCGGCAAAAAGCAAGGACGACATTCTTTCTCCAAGACTCATCACCGTGTCCAAAACTCGAGGGCTCGCATCACGAAGGAGCTGAATTCCCCGTGACAAAGATTGAATCTCTTCAAACATCAGCTGAAGGCTGCCAAATACTGTTTGGGAAACCTTGAGCTCTTCAGCCAACTTCTTATGCCTACTAAAAATTTTGTCTTGGATAGCTTCTGCTTTAGTAACCTCTCTGCGCTCTGACAACTGGACAAGCTCAATCAGAGAATTAGTTGTTCCTGCCGTCGCCGAAACAACGACAAGGTTGCTTTTCTGACGAACAGCAATTTGCGCGCTTTGTCGCATCGCCGTCGCATCACCCATGGACGTCCCACCAAATTTACTAACAACTAAAGGCTTCTCCACCCTTTGCTCCCGCTCTAAAAATGATCTGTTAAAATGATTTCTTAAAATTAATCTATGACCAATTACTCTTAACCCAAGAACCTAAAACCTAGGACTTAAAACCTAGGCTCTAAAACCTAACGGCAGTCGTTAAACTGTTGAAAATACCTGCGGCAAACCGAAATTTGGTTCGAGCACTCGTTGGGATCCCAAATGGTAATTGAAGAATAGGGACAAGTTCGAGGCGCCCCACGCTCCACCTGAACATCAAACTGACCCGCTTGAACCACCTGATCAGCCTGCTTCAAAATATAATTAAATTTGTTTATCCCTTGTTCCAGGAATGGTTTTTGAAAAAGAGATGCCACCCATAGGTTGACCCTCTTCGAAGATCTGAAGCGCACAGAATCATAAGGGTAGGACTTCGCCCGTTTTGAACCGTCTTCATGTGTGACCTGAAGCTCAACTGTCTCTGCCACAATTCCCTGAGGCCCAACAAAATAATCCATTTCAGCAGGCTCCAAAATCGACTCTCGGCAGGAATAAGTCACCATCGTAGGCCCTCCGGAGCCTGGGTCTCCAGGCCTCGGCTGGCAATGAGCGACGACCGTCCCTCGAAGTGCCACAGAGGTAAAAGAATCCCCTTGAGAAAACATCTGAGCCTGAGCGCAAATGCTCTGGCCTATATTTATTCCGAGGATGATCGCAAGAATAATCCCTAGTTTCTGTCCAAGCTGCTTTGCTTGTTTCTGTGGTTGATTCAGTGTTTGTTTTTGTATTTTTGGCTTCTGATCTAACGCTGTTTTTATTAATTTGTTTTTCATGGCTGGAGCTTAGGAAAAATCCCTTCAGTTATCAAGGAAAAATGCAACTGCCCGCCGAAGGCAAGCCCGGCGCTGCAAGCAATTGACTTGCAGCGCTGTTAACCCAAAGACCTGCTCCTTTTCCGAACGGCTTCTCCTCCTATTTACCTGGTCTCGAGGCGCACATCCTCGCAGCCAAATCCAACTTCACTAGAACCTTTGAAATAATGGTTTCAAGCAAGAACTTCCTTTTGACTGAAAGCTCTACTAGCTCAAAAATATTCCGCCAGTAAATCGGATCGTTTTCTCGAAACCGAATCATTTCTGCAAACTCGGGCTCAAAGCTGCTGTAGCCAATTGTCTTGATATCGATTGCCGTCATAACCGCCAGAACTTGATTATTCGTGATGATAGGGGACGAATCTCGCTTGGGAAGAAGATACTGAAGTTCGCGCTCGATTTCCACAGAACCTTTGTCTGGCCGCCAAGCGACCAATGGCAAGATATAACGGGGGATTTTACTTTGATCTTTGCCAGTGCCATCCCAGAACAGCTTTTGATCCTCTTCTGAAAAAATATCTTTGATCTTAAAACCAGATTTTCTCTCCATTCGATCAAGAAGAGTTCGCGAGCACATATCTTCAAAAGGCATTACGTAGTAAGAATGAAATTGCATAATCTGCTCTTGAGCAAAATCAACGCCGGCCAAAACCAAAGGAATGTCCATCATATATCCATAATAAAACCCCAACATCTGGTTCAGAGTCCCATCCAGACGGTCGACAGTCTGATAGCTTCCTTTCTGGCCAACATTCTGTAACGTATAGCGATAGAGAGTTTTATAAACAGTCGAACTTGGCTTGAATCTGATGTGGTCAATATCCAATTTCTGGGCCACCTCAAGTGATCGCTCAAGAGACACAGCGCTGTAGAAGCCATTATCCCAGGTCATCAATAAAAGTCTCAACCCAGGGTAATCCCGACGCAAACGATGCAACATATAGGTGCTATCTCGTCCACCACTAAATAAGACTACGGCATCATAACGTCCACGACCACGACCCTGGTGAGAAACCAAGAGCTGATCTAGCTCCTGAACTTGGTGGGCAACATATTTATCTCGCCAAGCTTCTTCATCTTTGTCGAGACTGCGATTGTAATCATGGCAAAGATTACAGATCCCATTTGTCAGTGTGATATTTGGAACTCGCGACGAAATCACACACTGCTGACAACGGGGAGCAATGAGGCCGCGAAATAGCCAGCGGATCAGTGGCCATATTTTTCGGGCGATAAAATCAAATGAACGCATTTCTTTGACGATTTGCTGATCGACGTTAGCCATTTTTAGCTCCTTTTTTTCTGCAGCCATATGAACACGTAAATGGTAAGCTCCGATTTTTAGCCCATCCAACTCTTCAATCGCACGCTCGGGGTCCCTCAAAGTGACTACTGCATAAGGCTCAAAGGTCGGATTCACCCAATCTGCATGAACCTCGAGCGTTCCCTCCTTTGGGCCATAGGACTTAACCAAATCTTGGATCGTCCGTGCTGTGGTTCGAAATGGAAGTGCTCCGATAAAGATAGTTTTCATAGCGTCCCTCCTCATATGTTAAGAATAACCAATGATTCGACCAAGACATAGGGCCATAAAATGTGCGTATATTTGAAAAAATCATGGTTTTTCAATAATATAGGCTAATGTTAGCCAAGAAACTGAGACCGACAGATCCTGCAACCCCGAGCCAGAGCAGCCTAGCCTCTGAAATTGATTTGAAAATTAGGGCGGGACAAATCGGAGAGGCCCGCAAATCAATTAAGCTTCTCAAAATCGGATCAATTCCCAGAAGTGACATTGTTACGATGGCGAATTTGGCCCGTCGAGTTGGTATGGCCACTTGGGGTCTTCTACTCCTAAGACCCATTCTTCGCTCTGAAAAACCCATTCATCCACCAGCTAATGTCGCTGAAAAGGCGATATATGCGGCCCTCCTGATCAAAGTGGGCGCGGTCACCGAGGCTCTAGCTCTCCTGAAAGACCACCAAGAACCCAACCACCCAGATGTTTTACTTTATTCTTCTTATGCCTATATGGAGCGTTGGGAGTACGGGCGGGTCATTGACTACCTTCAGAAATATCTGAAATGTGCGCAAGTCAGCGCTTACCAAAAAGCCATCGCCAAAGTCAATTTGGCGGCAGCTCTTGTTCATGAGGAACATCACCCTGAAGCTCTAGACCTTTTGATAGAACTCAGAGCAGAATGTCAAAGAGAGAAGTGGTCACTGCTCCAAGGGAATTGCCTTGAAATCTCGGCCCAAATTGCAATTAAACAAAATAAATGGAATATGACAGAAAGCCTTCTCGATGAAGCCGAAAAACTGAATGCCGAGGCCCACCGTTATCAACTATTTATTGAAAAATGGCGAGTGATTGCCAAGCTTATTCAAAATCCAAAATCATCAGCGGTCTTTGCTGAGACAGAGCAACTTCGCGCCAAAGCTATCAGCATGGGAGCTTGGGAAACCCATCGCGATCTAGATCTGCACCTCGGAATGAGTCGAGAAGATCAACCCCTTTTGGTCAAATTGTATTTTGGGACGCCCTATCGTTCATACAGGCGCCAAATTGAAGATTTTTTTCGGTTACGGGGCTGGACATTCCCAAATAGTCTTCTCTGGTCATTTGCGGAATCATCCCCGGAATTATCCCTTGGAACAACGAATGAAACCTCACCCCAAGAATGCGTTTTAAATATTTATGAGGGCGCAAAAAACGGAGTCGCTCTCGTCAAAGCAGGTCAAAATCTTCATCGACTATTGATCCTATTGTCTTCCGATTTGTATCGACCCATTTCGATTGGTTATGTTTTTTCACAATTGTATCCTAAGGAGTTTTTCAATCCTCTCACTTCGCCCAGTCGCGTGTTTCACAACATCAAGAGACTTAGAAACATGTTTACAGAGAATAAAATTCCTATACACATAATGTTTGATAAAGGACATTCTTCCCTGAAGCCAACCGGACCCGTCGGCCTACTCCTGCAAAAAAACTCCGCCCTGACACCTTTATCCGCGAGCAAACTAAGCCAACTCGCCACCCTCAAAAACCTCAAAAAACATTTCCCTTTCAGATCGTTCTCTGTTGGTGATGCCGCTCAACAGACAAGCCTCTCTCCAACTACGATTCGGACCATTTTAAAAACGCTCTCCTGCACCGACGGGTTTATTCGACTGGAGTTGGACGGACGACCCGATATCGCTTTCAGAAGTAAACGTCAATAGCCTCAATTGACTCTGTTCTCACAACTTGAATCATTAAAGATATTCTCACCCAGAAACACGATCGTATTGAATAGATTTCCAGAATAAGTTGCCGAACAATTGGCAAAGCCGCCGGTCGCCTCAGTGCGACTGAGTGCATTGGCGATCACCGAGCTGCGGATCACCACAGGGCCATCAAGATTGAGGGCTGATCCCCGAATCATTGGATAATTTCGAAGGGTGCGAGGGTTCATGACATTGTCCCGAACTTCAGAATTCAAAATATAGAATTGGGTATGCTCAGCAAAAAAATTGTAGGAAATTGCAGAACCTTTATCTGCTGAGTTTGTAAAAAATCGACTGTTATCGAGCCAAACTCGATTCGTCCAAAACACACGCAGACCTCCGCCCTCATTCAGGGCATTATTGCTTTCAAATGATGAGTTCTTGATCATCACCATTCCGGATCGAAGATCAATCCCAGCTCCAAAGAATGCCGAATTTCCAGTCACAATCAGATCAGTCATCTCGGACACTTCAGCTGAGGCATTATGCAAGTAAATAGCCCCACCACCGGCCGAGAAATTTCCTCGAAATTCGCTTCTCGCAATCAAGAGACCGAGAGAATTCTCTGCCGAGATGGCTCCACCAAAAAGATTGCCCCCATTCATGGAAGTCTTGTTATTCAGAAACAAACTATCTGTGACACTGAGAAATCCTTGCCGCACCAGAACCGCCCCTCCGGAACCATAGTTTTGGGCGGTCGCCTGATTATTTTCAAACCGACTTCGTTTAATATTCAAAGTTGCGGATTCAGCAAAAATGGACCCACCGGCGTCGGCCACTCCATTTTTAAGAGTAATTCCAGCAAGAGAGAGCGTCCCTTTAGGCTTCACAGAGAAGTGGCGCGAAAGTCCGCGAGCATCAAAAACCGCACTCGAACCGCGAATCTCGACATCTCCAGAAATAGAGACCTCAGCACCAGACCAAATTTGTGAACCAGCAAAATTAATACCCGCTGGCACAGGAGCTTGGGCATTGGCTCGCTCAATACTTTTCAACAAACTGCAGGCATCAAGCGCACAGCTCGGATCGACACTCATCTCAGTTCCAACTCCAATAGAAATCGTCCTTGAAACTTCTCCAAAATCCAAGAGGACCGTCACCCGATATTTTTGCCGAGCTTGCAAAGTCGTCGGGACACCAGAGATCTCGCCGGTCGTGGAATTGAAAATAAGTCCACTTGGCAACTCTGGTGAAATAGAAAATTGACCCTTTGCTTTGTTGAGTGTTGGGCTTATCTTAACAAAAGGCTTCCCTTGAATGAGCGTTTGGAAATTCTCTTGATAACTGAGCTGAGGTGCCACTGGATCGAATTGGCCACCCAACCTGCATTGAACAGGCAAAGTGACTATGCTGCCGCCAAGCACACCCTGAAAAACCCCAGGAAATTTTTGAGTCCCAGGAATTTGAGACAGAAACTGAATCGCAAGGCTGGAATTAGGAGCATAATAATGGACCTTTTCAATATCAATTCTGCGAACGACTGAGGTTTGAGTGACTGGCTTGTCTTTCGCGGTAT
Source organism: Bdellovibrionales bacterium (assembly GCA_016713585.1). Taxonomy (GTDB): domain Bacteria; phylum Bdellovibrionota; class Bdellovibrionia; order Bdellovibrionales; family Bdellovibrionaceae; genus JADJOV01. Next base: position 101,758 of record JADJOV010000023.1, read on the forward strand.
AGAAACGCGAGAGGGCCACATTGCCCTCTTGCTCCCAGTGGATTCCAATTTCAAATTGCGGAGAACTTGTATTGTCATTTTCATTCACCAAGGCTTGACACCAGGCCTCAGTGAAGGCTCCTCTTTTCAGGTCGCCCTGAAGATCCTTCGAATAGCTAAAGAGTCCATCTTTGTAACCCGCATAGTTGTCACTCAGCCTTGAAAACTCAACATCTTTGAGAGGTATCTCGGATTTTTCATTGCAACCTGAATAGAGTGTTGCAAAATCAGGCCCCTTTGAAAGGTCGCAAAGGCCGCGCTCTTGCCATCGCATGTAAAGCCAGGAACAAGCCGCGCAAAAGCATCTATCTTGCCATCATAGGATCCGCCGTTTCCCTCGGAGGACAGATCTACCTTTAACCCTTCAGCTGATCCTTCACCGGAATTCACCTTAAACTGATTGAGGCCAAGGTCATCAAAGGTGCAGTTTTGAAAAGAAACAAGCAAAACAAAACCCAAGGGGATCCCTAGCAAATAGCTCCTAAACAATCTCAATGACCTAAGCAAGCTGAACCCCCAGCTAACAGTCTACAGATATAGGGATAGAAATACGAGACTATTAATCTGATGTCTCACCTGATGTCTCATCTCAGGTCGCGGCTCACTTTGGGCCAGACTTAGGCGGGCCGCTCAGCTGCAGCCAAAGCTATTTTGAGGGCGGCCCAAAAAGGCTGGCCCAAAGACCAAATGGCCTGCTCCAGTTTGTTTGACTACTTGGTCAGGGAGATCGGCTATACTCCGGCCAGTGCCCAGCGTCGCATCGATGCCGCGCGAATGATGCAGCAAGTTCCAGAGCTTGGAAGCAAGATCGAAAATGGGACCTTGAAGTTAACCCAAGTTTCTCAGGTACAGCAGGTCCTCAGACTTGCAAAGAAAGAAAACAAGACTCAGCTTTTGCCAAGTGAAAAGAGGGACCTTCTTGAAAGGCTAGAGAACAAAACCGGGCCAGAGAGTGAGTTGATATTGGCCAAGGAATTTAACCTATCACCACAGACTCAGTTCAAGCAGAAAATTCAGAAAGATGAATCTGTCAGAATTGAACTAACCTTAAGCAAAGAGCAAATGGAAAGTCTAGATCGAGCGAAAGAGCTTCTATCCCACGCCCTGCCCGGGGCCACATTTGCTGAGGTGATTACGAGTCTTGCTCAACGCTATGTCAAACAGCGAACCGGAGTCAATACTTCCGTCAAGAATCACAGGCCACCTTCCCCAGCACGGAGTCAAATTCCGCGGCGGAAGTCAAAGGCACTCAGAATATCTCTGGGAAACCGATTCCATCTTCGGTCAGAAAAAGCATTTTGAGTCCGAATCTTGGGTGTCAATTTAAGGATTCAAGGACTGGAAGGATTTGCGGGTCAAAACATTTTCTCCAGGTTGACCATATCACACCTCGGTTTGCCGGTGGAGGGAATGAGCCCTTCAATTTAAGGCCGATGTGTTCATCGCACAACAAATTTCGTTACACAGCCGGATGTTAATTCTATCATCTGATTCTTTTTTCTTGGACGCTCACGACGAGCGTCCAACGGCGGGTTTCAGGGCCGGCCAAGAGGCCCTGAGTCATGGATGACCTACCCCTCATGTTGAAGGAAGAACGACATCCCCTTATGTCCTCAAATTTTCGAATCTGATCCTCGAAGAAATGTATCAAAAAGTCGACCTACTTTTAACGGGTAACCAGACTAACGTATAGTTAGGTTATCCACATAATCCCCACTCTTTTTAGAAAGATCACGGTCCCTTAGCAAAGAAATGTTTTACACAACTACAAGGCATGAGATTCAAGAAATGCTTCCGGATTATCAGCAAAGACCACGAAATTTTCTTTGGTAATAAAAACGCTTTTTGATTTCGGATATTGTAGAATGAATCTAGCCAAGCTCTTGGCCTCTTTTTTCCGGCCAGACTTGACCTCAATAGCGATGACAATTCCCTTGTGCACGACCACGTAGTCTAATTCAAAATCCCCTTTGGACCAGTAGGTCACGTCCGCGAAGTTTTGACTTAAGATGGCTCCAACTGCCGACTCAAAGACTCGGCCGAGGTATTCCGAATCCAAATTAGAAAGTCGATGAAAAGTGTTCAATGATGGTGCATAGGTAATTATCTTGGGTGAAGTTCCCCTCTTTCTTGTTTCATTTTTTGTGAAATTAAAAATCGGCTTTATCAGAAACGCACCTTCAAAAAGATCTAGATAATACTTCACTAAATCAATATTTCCCCTGTCCTGTAGCTGCCCCAAAATTTTGTTATAACTCAGTACCTGAGCTGGAGAATTTATCAAAATATAGAAGGCTTGACGAAACAAAGCAGGTGATTGAATTCGTGATTGAGCAAGAATGTCTTTCATCAGCACTGTTTCCACAATAGAGCTTGTAAGATATTCAGCCCATCTTTGAGTGTCCTTCAAATATTGATAGGAACCAGGATATCCACCGAACTTGAGATATTCCTCGATTTTCATTTTCTTAAGTTTGTTCGATTCCACATAGCCCCAATGGCAAACTCGCACCACCTCAAATCGACCAGTGAGGCTTTCGCTCATGCCTTTTTGTAAATAAAGGGAGCTTGATCCCAAGAGCACGCATTTGACTTTCTTTTTCGATGCTTGACTCTCGTCCCAAAGTTTTTTGATGACTTCGGACCAATCGGGTATTTTTTGAACTTCATCAATAACTAGAATTGCTCCCTTCTCAACCGCAACTTGCCATTGCTCTTGAATCCATTTCGCCACGGAGATTCCATCACCCAACACGTAGTGATATTTATTTTTGGTGTCAGACCTCATCAAAAGACCGATTCCAGTGCTTTTTCCCACCTGTCTCGGCCCAAGAACGATTGGAATTCGGGGGTTTCTTTCCGCCAGACGATGTTGCAAAATCTGAACAAATTGAGGGATGACCTTTGTTTTCATATAATTATAGGTCAACCTATAATTGATAGTAGGTCAACCTATAATTCACGGGTCCGCCAGAACGACTCGGCTTGGGTGACTCCTATGTCCCAAGCGACTCGGCCAATATGGACCCGTCCTTTTAAGCGGTTTTTTCTGCTCGCGACTCAATTTGAGCCATCCGAGGCTTAAGCTGTTTCACTGCACCGATCCCATAGCGACCCGGGGCCATAATATGACGAGGATCCAGTGCCCGCTTGATTACATTGAGAAAATTAAGCTTCCTCGATTCGAAGGCCTGCTCACAATCACTAAGAATTCCGAGACGGTAGGGTCCGTATCCAAGCGTCTTCACCTCACGAGAAAGTTCTTGATAGGCCTGATGGGCCAAGGCCACCTCAGATGGTCGAGATTTATCAAAGCAAATATTGAAAACAGCGGTCATCTTTCGATCATTAATCATAGTCAACGTGACGGGCATTTCGAGCCCGTACTTTGCGAACAGGGCCCGAGAAAGCGTTAATAATTTTTCGGCATCCTGGGCTGTTGCCGGAATCACAGGAGAAAACCATGCCAATCCCAACTTGGACTGCTCCTTGACTCTCCAATAGATATTTTCGCTGGGTACAGATGACGGCTGGCCTCGTAGTATCCCGTGCAGAGCTTTCAGGGATGCAAAGGACTTTCTTGCCAAATCTAGACTCGGAAACTTCTTCAAGATTTTTGAATTCAGCAAAAGATCAGTCCATCGAATTTTGCGATCAGTGAAGACTCTCACTTGACCAACACCCTGAACGCGGCCTTCAGTCGCTTTACCTTAAATTTGACTTCCTCTTTCATACCATAGATTGCGCCAATTGTAGTCCAGGCCCCCACTTTGAGTAAACCCTTTTTATTTATCAGCGCCTGACATTCACTTTCGGACAACGCATGGGCGGGATCGCATTCCTTTGGAAAAGGACTCGCCGTCATCAAAGCTCGAGTGGCATTTCCCGAGTGAACCAGACTATTAAAGACTCCTGCTTTGCGTAATTCCTTCAGAACGCCAATTCCCTTGAAAAAGCTGGGCTCTGTTGAAAAAGAAATCACAAAGGTCACTGTATCCTCTGGGATTGGGAATAAAGGAATTTTGATAGCAGTCACAAGTCCGAAATTGGATTGAATAAAAAGAGCCGCCAAATCAGGTCCAACCGAAGGCATTTCGCCCGTACGTAGCAAACTGCCATCAGCCAAGATCACTTCCATATCGAGAATATTCTTTCGATGATCACCGATCGGAGTATGTCCAAATCCCGCCTCAAGGGTATTCCCCAAAATACTAGCGTCTGGCGAAGCTCCCGTGACATCGGCCCAGAAGGGTGCTCCTTTATCTTTGAGGAACTGGGCGAGTTGACCTTGCGTGCCTCCGGGTTCAACAACGACTTCCCCGTTTTCAGGATTATATTCACGTATTTTATTTAATTTAGTTAGACTGACAACCACTTGACCTTGCTGATAGGGGGTCCGATCACCGTATCCGATATTCTTCCCTTGACTCACTGGATAGAGAGGAACTCCGTGGCGTGAGGCTAACTGGACGAGTTTCCGCAGCTGCTCCATACTCTCCGGATAGACCACTCCAGCAATTTGACGTTGAATTCCGAGACTGTTTTCCTCCGTCGTCAATATAAGCTCTCTCTGTGCTGATGAGATGAACTGAGAAACTTCCTCTACAAACCCCTGATCATTTCTAGGTAGACCCATAAAACACCCCTCTTTGAATACTAGAATATATCCAAGAGGCCTTCAGCAACAGGGCAAAAAATTGCTCGTATATTCAATAAACCTGTGTAATATCAAGGCGATTTATCGATTAAGGTTTAGCGATTCTCGGAAAAAAGAGAGCAGACACCTGACTCATAATCAAGCCGATATTGGTCCACATCAGCGGTGCCCAGAGGGGAAACTTCAGGTATTCGGCGTGGGGATAATGCCACAACCCAAAGATCAGCCCAAGCATTTCAACGATAACGCCCATAAAAAGAAAATACATCAGATAACAAAGATCCCGTTTTGAGTGGAAAAATATGAGGGCACAACCCATAAGCAGAAAAAGAATCAAAACTAACAACATTTCAGAGTGAATAACCGAAAAAACCAAAGAAAAACTAACAGCATAAATCAGAACTTTTCCGCGTCTAGGCTGAATTGGTGATGGCAATAAAGACAATGCCTCAATGAATCGATTTGCATTAAGACAATAGAATCCCCACATGAAAATTTCATTGAAAGGCATGAGAATAATGTCTGGGCTTGTAAACACAAATACTTTATTTGCCAGCGCTCCATAATTTGAAAACGTAAACACCAAAGAACAAATTGTGAAAAAAAGAATTTCCTTTTTTTGCAAAGGCTTAAATGTCACCAGCCAAAAAGCTAACAAAAAAAACGTCTTAACTACGTTGTTAGGAATCAGGGTGGACGCGAAGAGGGTCAGAAGAAACTGAGCCGGCCATTTTATCGATTTCATGGAATATACCTTCCTGGCGACATCAGACCGCGTGGGTCCAAGACAGATTTAATCTTTTTAGCCAGATTGAATGCGGGCTCATTGCCTGACATTAAATGCATATGATCAATATCTAACCGATAAGGAAAAAGTTCCATCATTTGACACTCTTTCAATAAAGTCTCAAAGCATTCTTTTGCGTTCCTAATGGAATCCTGGCTGTCTTTAGAGAACAAAATAGGAATTGTCGAATCAATGCATCTGGGAGAAATTGCGGTGAGTGTGATGAGTGGTTCGATGTCATGATACAAACAAATACGTGAGAGCTCCTGTGTGTAATCTCGAACAACTGGTGGGTCTAGGGGCATCAACGGAGCGAACCAAATCAATCCACAGCCGTCCTTGTCAGGATTGAAATTACTATCACTTGGCAATCCCCGTCTGTTCTTAAGATAGGATAATGGCAAAGCGACTTTGCTTGGTGTCCCTTCTAAAATTTCAAGCGCCCTTCCTGCGTTGGCCAGCAGCTGTTTGAGTCCGGGCATCGGTAGGTACTTCAAGACGCTATTTGCGAATTCAAATTTTCTTCGACTGATAAAGACGACCTTTTGTGAAAAGCCCTGACAAATTCTCTTAATGATTCTCTTGCTTCCATGAACCAAGGGGGAAGGTCCATAAATCGCTCCAACCAATGCCCAATCGGGAAGGTCTCTTCTTTTCGCAAGCTCGATCACTTGAATTTCTTCAAGTGCCTTTTCTTGATTCCAGCCATTTTCAATCATTGAAAGAAGGCGGCGCTTGTTCATGAGATTAACCCCTCCGACCATTCCAGCCAGAGTCGTTTTGATTTCACGGACAGCACGAACCCCTTCCTCAAACTCCTCATCGTTCAAAAATATAATGAACTGGGTGACATTGTCAGGTTTTGGTGCGAGGGCGATCGTTGCCTCAACCACAATTCCTAGGTTTGCTTGTGTAAACAGCCCATCAAGGTAAGGTCCTATCTTCCACTTGAAAATTGAATCGATCCCGTCGCCTCCGAGGGAGGCTAAGGCCGATTTATAAAACTCGCCAGTTGGCAAAATAGCCTTGAGTGACAACATAGATCCAAAGTGATCTTCGTAGGGGGTAATCCCATAACCACGTTCAACCATATTTCCAATAAGGCTGACCTCTGGGCCAGCCCCTGTCACTGGCACCATAAAGGAAAGAGATCTTTCTTTCATATATAAAAAAAGGTCTTTTTGAGTGACTCCGGGTTCAACTGTCACGTAAGAAAGATCAGAATTAAATTCAATAATTTTATTTAATCTCGAAAGATCGATAATCACCATGCCATTTCTAACTGGCGTAGCTCCCCCATAGCCCCAGTTTTTTCCTGAGCTGAGGGGATAGTAGGGAATTGACTCTTCATTGCAGCAGATGACAATCTTCTGCACCTCTTCGCGATTTCCTGGTTGGACAATTGCAATAATTTGGCGGAATGACTCCAGGGTATTAACTGACCATTGACGCAACCGAGCTGGGTCAATCTCTACAAATGATTCCCCGACGATTCCCTGTAACCTCTGCACTGAGACAGATGCCAACCTTGGCTGATCAAGATCTTCACTTTTCATTGAACAGCTCCCTCATCACTTGAAGTTCATTCAACGCCCAGCGATTGTCAATTTTCTGGGCTAATTCAGTTCCTTTTTCCTTCCAAAAATGGAAACCATCTATATCCTTTGTGATGAGAGCGAGACCCGCCCGCAAGACTGCATAGTGTGATTGGTTTGTCGGATGAGGAGGGGTTCTTTTTAAATTGGCAAGACTCGCCTTAAACTTCTCAACATGCCTAGGATCTTTTCTCGCATGATCAAAACTCAAATAAGCCTGCGAAATCCAATAAAAACTGGCCTCAAAATGCGTTTCACTGGCCTTCATTTCAAGAATACGAAATCGGCGCACGATTTCTTCAAGATCAAATCCAGGTAAACTTATCTTTCGCTCGACGGTCAACAGATGGCCCAGATATTGAGCGATCAACCACTTATCGTCCTTATCAGATGATAGTATAGAACGAAAACTGGAAAGAATGGTGCCTACCCCTTCTTCCTTGTTTAGCATGACGCTTGGACCTAGAGAATACCAAAATGAAGCATCCATCCAAGACACTTTCTTTCCGACAAAATTGAAACAAGGGTTCCATGTCTTCATTTTCTTGAGCGGATAAAGCGCATCTTCAAAATGACCCCGAGAAAAGTAGTTCGTGCTCAGAGTCAGTGCGGCCAGGCGAAGATCAAAAGGATCCAGGTCATGTCCATAAACATCTAAGCAATGTCGAAACATTTCGGCCGAGCGGATCGGCATTCCATTATAATCGTAGAGTAAGGCTTTCCAAATAAGAGCCTTGCCAAGGTCTCTAGGCGATTTCAATTCCTCAGAAATTCTATGGCAACGTTTTATCAGTTTTAGACTGAACTTTCGCATTCCAATTAAAGCCATGACACACGCTGAACCACCGTACCAATTCAGTTGAGGCCGAGAAATCCCAGCCTCGTCACAAGGCTTTCTGGAAAGTACAATGGATTGAAGTAAGACCAGTTTTTGGCGCAAATAATAAGCTGAAAGACCGAGCTCTTCATAAAGAATTGCCAGCATGCTCAGTTGATCCACCTTTGATTGCTTGGTGAAATCGGGATCCAAATGATTGTGCCTATAGAAGAAAGAAAGTACAAATGAAGTGAGTGAATTTTTTGGAACTCGCAGTCCAACGCAGGCAAAAGCTCGCAAAAGCTCCAATCGGGCATTCTTCATGCGAACCATAATTCGATAGATTCGGGTCAATTCTAAATAGATTCTTGCCCTCTCAAACCGGTCTTTCTCAAATCTCAACAAGCGACGATAGGCGCTGATTGCTCCCCTTAAGTCACCACTTTTAAACAAACTTTGAGATTCTTCAGAGATTAGCTGGTCCAAGAGTCATCCTACCAATAATAGTCGTCGGCAAAGCTGTGCCAGATTCAAAACTATTATTGAGTAGACTTTCTTGCAAATCAACCAATAAAACGGGCTTTATCTGATCGGACTTTTCAGTCCCCAAACCGAAACAATTGGATAATATCTTTATAGATTTGCATATTCTGGCTATTCAGTTTTTGATACATTGACCAAAAATGCTTTTCTTGATCAGCAGATAGACTTCGTGAGGGTGACTTGACGATCGTCATAAAGGAAACGAAGCCCGTCGAAAAGGTTTGGATGTCTTCTGGAAATTTTTCGTGTGCAAGCTGCTTAAAAAGTGAAAAGGGAAAGGCTGCCTTCAAAGAGTGTAAATTATCTTCATTAAGTTCGGCTGGTTGTCCAATCGCCGTTCGATTGACTATATAGTCAATCGTTTGAGCTCTTGGGTTGGCAGTAGTCAAAAGAAAAAATTCTGCCATTTGGCTTTAAAACTCTACGGATTTCCTTAAAACAGGTTTCTAAGCTCTTTTCGTTAGGTAGATGATGAAGAGCCATTGAGGAAGTCACAGCATCAAAGGAATGGTCGTCGAAGTCGGTCAAATTTGTGATGTCTTGAGTCCTTAAATCGACGTTGTGAATATTTTGCTCCCGCAAGTGCTCACCGGCCAGCCCAAGCATTTCTGCTGACAGGTCCACACCGGTAAACTTTATTTTCGGATTTGCAAGGGCGTGTTGGGTCAGAAGTCGACCACTGCCGCACGCTAGATCCAAAACTTTTTCGCATCCAACGATGACTTGAGCGACCTGCGATGCTACAAATAAGTAAACAGGAGTTATTGGGCCGTCACCGGTACCCGCCTTGTCGAAGACTTCCACATATTGACGAGCGTCCATCGTCAATCGCGGTTCTGGGACTCGAGTGATTTGAGGCGAAGCCATAGATTCTTCAATGATGACTTTAATCAAGGATGCAGAAATCACACGAGACCTCCCGTTTCATTTTAAGATCATTTTTTTGAGGGACCAGCAGCTATGATATCAAAGGTTCGACAAATTACCCTAATTCCAAGTAAACAAACTGTATAATGAGTTACAATGAAACACTTATCTCACCAGTGTTTCGAGTCTTAAGAGCAGTCCAGATTAAGTGCGGCCTGGCTCTCTATATCATTCCGAAACTGGTGCTCACAGACTCAATATGAGCCTAGCCTGCCTAACTACTTCTTGAGCTGAAATGTGGGACATACAGGCATGGGTCTTAATTGGACATTTCGGACCGCCATGCTTTCCGCAGGGTCGACAATCCAGTCCAGATCTTTCAACGATAAAGGCCTTCGAGCTCCACGGACGATACCCATACTTGAGTATCGTGGGGCCGAAAATCGAAAGCACGGGAGTGTTCATTGCCGCAGCCATATGACTGGCGGCGCTATCATTGCAGACAACAAGTCGACTCTGAAGCATCAATTGACAACTCCTCAACACGCTTGTTTTGCCGGCCAAAACAAAACTCCCGGGCAATCGATTGGCAAGCTCCCTTGCAAGAGCTTCTTCGCCAGAGCCACCCATCCAAACAATGTGGAAATTTTCTCTTTGTAGCTCTGTCGCCAAATGCAAGAACCCTTCAGCTGTCCATCGCTTCGTCGCCCAAACGCTGCCAGGAAAAATCAAGATGACACGATTTTCGACGAGTGCCTTTTGAGTTTCGGCCGCTCCAATTTCTTTCAACCAATCAGTGAGATTTTGAGTTGACGCCGCCGTGGGCAAGTTTCCCAGGGTCATGGACGCCCATTCTGGAACCTCAATCAAACGATTGACCTCATCTTTTTTTGAGAAATCAACTTTGAGATCTTTGAGACGTGTAAACTGGGACGTCAACTCCGTATCCCAAGGTGTCAGCAAAAAAAGCTGCCGAAGAGCTTCTGGAAGAAAGCCCGGCCATAATAATCTCTTTCAAAAATTAAAAAATTCCAAGGTTTCCGAAAAGTCACCTTTTCCCGAGCCTTCAATTTCAAGCAAAACAAAGCAGTTCGAAGAGAAACATGCGGAGCAATCACCAAATCGATAGTGCCTTGATTGAGATTTCTTTGGACTTCTAGGTAGGATGCGGAATCGCCCTTTTTAACTTTATAAATCTGACTCACTAACTGGGTCTCTAAAAAAAACGAACCTAGGCCAGCTCGGCAGACGAGAGAAACCCGTGCACTCGGCCAAAGTTTTCGAATCTGCTTTAGCAACGGCAAACTTAAAAACAAATCCCCTAAAAAGCTGTTTGAACAACGACCACATGCTTCATTTGTAATCAAAGCCTATCACAACCCTTTCGTCACGCAACCTTTTTGCAAACCCTCGGCGTCGCGCTCGCGCTTAGCAAAAAACCTTTGAAGCGCCTCACTAATCGATGAAATCTCCACCTGATCATAACACATTACCGACTTCGAACACTGAGGCTTCCAACAAGGACCGCAGGTCACTCCACTGACTAGAGCCTCTCCTCGGTCAAATAGATCGATTTCGTGGGCACAGGTGGGACCAAACCAGGGAATCATCCATATTTTTTGAGAGATTCCCATATGCAGTCCCAAACTATCACCAGTAACAATGACATCACAAGCGGCCACACTAACGAGTCCATCGCGCAAACCTCGCAGTGTTGGGGACTGAATGACCTCATGACCAAAAGCAATTTGCTGATTGCGAACCTCGTCTTCAGGTCCTCCAAGAAGAACAACGGAAAAATCAAATCTTGATTGCAGGACCCTCAGCAGTTCTCGATGGAATTGGACAGAGAATTTTTTATTCGGAAAATTTCCACTACATCCTGTATTCAACCCCAAGATCACTTTCCCCTGCCCCCAGTTGGCTCTTCGCTCATCCCTGATTGTCCTTTCCTCGGACGTTAGCGGAAGATTATACTCATCCCGCAAATAGGATATCTCGAGCGCTTCGGCAAGCAGCTGAGTTTCAGGCTTTTTATTTTCAAAAAATTTCACCTTGTTCGATAGACCAATCTGCCATAATTCTTCAGCCGCCGGAGTCGCTGGGACAATCCCACCAAAGACAGGATCACTGACAAAACCATAAATCTGATCAACCTGGCACCACTTAAGAATTCCTGCGGCCTTCAGAGACTTATCAATCACGAACGCGACATCGAAAGACTGGGACGACAAACAAAGCAAGTCATCCAAAGTGGTCACATGGATTCGATCTATCAAAGGTTGCCCACGCAGCAAGGCGTCTCCGGGACGATCCGTCACCCAAGTGATTCGTGATCCTGGAAACTTTCTCTTAATACCCATTAGCAAACTGGTCGACCGAATAACGGCACCCAGGGCACCCAAGTGAATGATTAGAACTTCGGTTCTGACCTGAGAGTAGGAAATACAAGACGAATCACAATCCAGCCCAAGCTTCAACTGTTCTGAACAGGGCTTTGTTCCCAAAAAGTGCCGACAATCTGTCCTCGCTTTGGATTTCGCCAACGTTTTTATCACAGTTAAATGATATTTCATTCTGACGATCGACTCGATATTTTAATGTACTTTGCGCCTTAGGTCCTGCTTCAAGATTTAAGGCGTGATGGAAGTGACCTCTGAAACCAGGGAGCCAATCTTGATTTTACACTCTATTCTTAGGACCATTTTTCGATCATCATCTGAAATCCAAATATAAATGTCACCGACTGGCTTAAAAGCCCCCTTCACCGTAAACTCTGGCTTGATCTTAATGGCCACCTTTGGTCCCAATTCAGTTTGAAGCGTTTCTCGAAGAAGAGCCTTCGCTTTAAATACCAAATTCTCGGCTTCGTCGGACACACGGAAAGAATACTCCCGACCAACTTCCCAACGGAAAATTCGAAGGTAGTAAATAGCACTAAATACGTTTTGTGAATACGGCAAAATATCCCATTGCAGTTTCTTCTCCTCGATCCCTGACTTCTCAGTCACCTTTTTTTCCCAATAAGTCGCCTTATTCTGATCAAAATCAAAAAAAGAACGCACCTCACGCAATTGCCCAGATTCCTTAATATGAAGTGTAAAGACACGAGGAATCAGAAGATCATAATCCATTAAAGTCACAGCTGTATCATCCACAGCATAATAGCTTGAAAACCACGTGCTCGACTTCACACTGGTCAAAAATTGGTACGACTTTCGTCCATTCACCTCGACTATGGGATCAACTTTCAGAGACAAGGTTCCAGCAGAAAAATTGACTACGTGACTGTCATAGTAGACTTTGTGTACAACTTCTTCTCCAACCCGGAATGGGTTCACCAGGGGTCTGCGTTGGCCATTAAATCCCTGACTATCTTCAAGATCAGGCTCTCGCTGTGTGGGACTTACATCAGCTGCAGGAACGCCAGCCGATAGGGCGGGTCCCTCTGATTGCTTTGTTTTTTTTGATTTTTTGGCTTTTTTATTCTTCTTTTCTTCAATCAGGACTTTTTGTCTCATCTTTCCTGGCACCTGTCCCCTCACCTTTTTTTGGCCCCTTGTCTGCTCCCTGCGACACTCCCCCAGAGTCACCAGCCGCACTTGAGCCCGTTGCCCCTGTGTCGAGAGGAACTTCAACAATTTTTACTCGTTGCTCAAACTCCTCATTTTGTTGAAGCTGATCTTCTTTTTCGTATTTGAGGTGCTTCCCAGTGCAGCCAAGAGAACCAAACACAAGAAGTCCAATAAAAATTCTTAAAAAACAATTCGCCATCCCTTTGAGTTTAACTTTGAGTGGATCAGTTACTCAATGGAATTCAATCAACAACAGACTCTTAGTTCTTTGATTTCCCTGCAGGGAAGGTCAAACCTTTGGACTTTAGTCAAGGGACCGTATTTCTTACCTCGGAAACATTCTAAAAAGGGATTTCACAGACTCTTTTTTCAGAGGAGGTCTCAAGTGTGTAGGAGGGATCAATCGCTCCCGTCCGTTGAGATTCCTTTTTCAAAACAAATCCAGAGGGAGATACAAAAGTCTCTACCTTACCTGCCAGCGTTTTGATTGTGGATTTACTCGCATAACCATCCACACTCTGCTCGAGATCCCCCAGCTTATAGTCGACTTTCATTCTTAGCGTGCCTTCATCAATTGATACAATTGACTCTCCACATATTAGATCCTGAGTTGCTGCAAAACTGACTGCGCCAAAAAAATAAACAAATTGCAAGCTGGACATTGATTTGATTTTTAGAATTAGCTTTCACGTTGACTCCTCTGAAATCTTTGAATCATTTAATACCTTTGACGCCTAAAAAAACTGTGCTTCCAATTCGCAACGTTAATCTTCACCAGCGGTAACCTCTGATTTCCCCCATGGTATTGGCCGAATTTTCCGCAGTGGCATTGAAGATCTCGAGATCAGGTTCTGGGGTATTGTGGCCGACCAAATTTCTAGTGTAAAATCTCCATTGAAGTTTTTTATCATCAATAAGTTTTTTGTTTTCGTCCATAAATCTAAGCTGCTCTGCAGTATGGTAAACGACTTTGACATCTTTATTTTGCATTATTTTTTGGTATATAAAATTAAATTGACTCAGAGGCAGAGGTTCAATTTCTTGTTTATAAAAATCCATTGGAACCAAAAAATGCGAGTGTCCTATATCCGGAAAAATCAGAGCATCAACGTATCCCCTCTCAAATGCTTTCTCGACATGCTTGACTATGGTTTTCGCAAATTGTTCGGGGATTCTGACTTTTCCGCCAAGAGACTCGCCTTCTGGAAAAACAAAGGACTTCATTGATCGATCATAATAGGCACGCTGAGCCAGACGCTTTTCTGATCTATACATGCTAATTGCAATGTCTGTAATTTCATCTAATGTCAGATCCCATTTATAATCCGAGCTGTAGACCGGAATCTCCCCGGGAAGCTCAGGCAGACACCGCTTGGTATCCAAGGCTGCAGCGCCGGTTAAGGAATAAAAAACAAAAATTATGTTATAAAAATATTTCATCTTTCCCTCATTGAGAAAGTCAAATATAGCACACCTGAAAGACAAGCACCTACGTCGATTGTTTTGACAGGTAAAAACCACAAGGTGTGGCGGAAGAGGTCGGGCCGATGGCTCGCCCTCAGAGGTGCCAAGAGCAGATCTCTCTGGCCTGTCCTTTGCTGGTGCTTACGGGTGAAGGGAGTCTTTTGTGGTCAATCTCAATTCTGGGCTCAATAACCTACTCTTGAAATTGAGTTTTATCGTGCTTCTTATGTTAGGCTCTTCCTCCTCCCTTGGGATGAGTTGTGTCGAACTTTTTGGCATCAAGGCCAATGCCATTAATCGGCTTTCCCACTCAGATGGAGACAATTTTCGCGGGCCAATTGATTTGCCATTTGGCATGAATCTGGAGGGATTTAGTTATCTGATTGATCAATTCCAATTCAATCCGAAATTCCAAGGATATGTGATGATCGTTCTCTACGGAAGTCGTGTGAATGCTACTTATGGGCTTAAACCAACACTGTATAGTGATCTCGACGTTGCTTTTGTTCAAAAGACCCCAAATTTGGTCAGCAAGGAAATCAAAGGTGCACTACGCAAGTCTTTGGCATCGGAACTGGAGCTCCCTGTGTCAAGTGAAACCCCTAATGACTTTGACATAGAATCGCTCTTAAGGTCGAAGTCGCATTTTTCGCCTGTGAAGGAGAGCGATTTGGTCAGAGGATGGCAAGAATTTCAGCGGGATTTTCAGGCTGACTGGGTGAGGGCTGCAATACCAGTTGTGCGGGATAAGATTAAACAGGCTTGGAATCAAAAATTAGACGACTTAGGCCTAAAGACATTTTTTCACAAGGGTGCACTCATCCTCCTCAGGCAAAATGAAGATACAGATACGATCGTTCGAGAGCTTCAAAGAAGGGACTACCATAACATTGTTATCGTGGAATAGTTTAAGATTTCTGGCAATGACCCATTTTGTGGTTCTGCAAGCGATACTTCATAATTCTTCGCCTGGCGGGAAAAATTAATATTGACTCTCAAACTTCCAAGACCTAAGTGCGCTGCCGCGGCAGACTTCTGGATGCGACATGAGGCTATCGTGAGGCGGTGGAATCGGAAACAAATGTAAACTCATGAAAGGAAAAATAATTTTGTTATTCTATTCAGGCTAACTCTCACTCCAGAAGGCGATTAAGTTTCCAACATTGTCGTGGAGGTGTGCAAAATAACCATAATCCTGGGTAATGAGGGTTTTAGACTTTACGAGACGTCCGCATATGGCCTCTGCCTTGCGAAGGGCTTCCCCCATGTCGCTTACTACGAAATAAGGAATAATTCCGGTCGTACCGTTTGGTTCTCCCCGATAAAGTCCGCCGCCTATGGCCTTTTCTGAAGTTGCAATGAACCAATAGTCGTTTGAAAAAGCGGTCTCTTGTTGGAAGGTCCATCCAAAAAGCTGCGAGTAAAACTCCTTGGACATTTCGAAATCGAATGTCGGAATCTCAAACCAACAAAAATTTCCCTGAACTAATCCCATATTGCCTCCAGTAACGCTAACTACTTGCTCATTTCAAACTCATTGAAAAGAATAGTTCCTCGCCTGGCTGAATCGTCAGTTCAGCAGAAAACGACGAACAGTTGTATCGTGGATCGAGATTGTTCGGCCCGCAAGGCCAGTCTCCTGTGGCGCCGTGGCGTTCATTTATAGCGGCTGCTTTTCGTTGAATCTCCAAAAATTGATCCCGATTCTGGTTTGGGACCTGATGAAAATAGAATAAAGTGACCATATCAACGGTCCTACCCATTCACCCTCACCTCGTCACTGAAGAAGTCAATCGCTGCAGGTTGTCGTTTCCACGTAGCGCCGATTTTAATCTATACTAGGTCAAAACACGAAATTAGTCCGCAAACGGTTTTCATTTTACGGTGCCCTCGCATCTGATCCAGGGAAATAATTTTAGTCTGCCTTGTTTTTGACGGCGAACGACCGCCAAGGGCTTGGTGAGGGCGAGTTTGGTTATACTCGCCCCTGTGAGTTCCAGGAAGGAGATGCGAACTTAAATTTCGGGGGGACGGGAACAGTCGTGGGCTTTGCGGATTCTACGCCAATTAAAACGAAAACAACAGGTCTTAAGGACTATGAATCGGCGTAGGTAACCCTAATGGGAAGCATGCGTTTCCTCCCATTCAATAGGTTGTTGTTTGATTTCCTTGAATTTAATCTCAATCCTTGAGTCCGTACCTTCTTCGCTCTCCCTTTCTCAAGGCGGATTTCAGAAAAATGAATCCAGTCCACTCGCCGCGGATTTTGAATCCCTTATTGAGCGAACGAGTATAATTATGGGGGTAGGAGGTTGAAACCGTTTCAATCCATGTACATACAAGTGGTTTTTTCAGTTCAAGATATAAGCCCCAATTCCCATCCTGTTTTCCATACGTTCTCCTGGCGAAGTCTTGATTGTCTTTGTACTCACAGGAAAAGTCTTTTCGATTCGATTTGGCCGCATACTCGGGGAAGTCCCTGAGATTCAGTATGCTCAACTTCTGAGGCACTTGCCAAAAACGCTTTCTCCCACTCAACAATTCAATGGCTGCAGAAAAATTTCTATAGATGCAGCCCGCAATGCAGTCGTCTGGATCGCCATAGACAAGATCGACGATCTCCACCTTCTTTGGTGAGGCAAACAAATCCTCAATCTTGGCGGCGCAAGAGTGAATCTTTCTTGAATCGATTTTGAGTTCGGCGATTAGCTCTTTCGCGGACGATGGGCATTTTCCAATGGGAATGAAAAGTGGATCATCAGCCCATGTTGGAAGATTGGTCAACGCAATCAGAATAAAGAACAACCAAAGATGGGTTTTCATAAGATATACAAAATGACCTCTTATTGAAATTGTCAATCAGGAAATGCCGCGGGAACTTTCTTGTCTGTTGACTTACGGCTACTTGTGCCGGACTTCAGATTTGGAAAAATGCATTGCCGGTTTGCAGAATTTCATGAATTCTCTTTCATCCCATCAGAGGGCGGATACCTCTCTGTCTTTATAATCGCTCACAAGTAGATAACCTGCAACCTGATTCATTTAATGGATAGAGTTCGCAAAGGAAGCTGACCTTTTTGATCAGAGATTACAGCGGCTGATCATTTGCCCCATTTCTCCCATCCACACGGACCTATTTTTCAATCAAATCAACTGGCCAATTACACGATTTTATAGTTTCGGGAAAAAACTTTGGCGTTCATCAAAATGTCATTGAATATTTTCGATTTACATCGATAGAGTTGGATCCCAAGTGGAATGTGGCCGGCGTCACGCACCAGCAACATTTGCTTAAAAGGTGCAGAAAAGTTTTGAAAATGCTTATTCGCTTTTTCTAAAGGCGTTGCGGGATCTAAATCGCCTTGAATATATAATGTTGGGGCCGTAGTGCGATACTTAGATGGATCAAAAGGATTGTTCAAAACCCTGCCATTACAATCATTACTTTCGAGGACGATTTGACCCCCGACCATGACCTTTGACCGCCCATAATCCTCTGTGATTTCTGAGCAAGCAATTTGCTTAAAAATGTCGGTGGCTTGAGTCTCAATTGAACTATGAATCTCACCCTTTAGAGAAGCGAGCCCCTGCTTATCACCAGTCAACAAAGGCGCGAGCTTCATTAACACATCTGGGAAGAAGGGATTCTGAGTAATCCCGAAATAAAGCCAGGTGTATATTGCATTCGCCCATTTCTCTTGGGTCTCTTCTAGAGGAAGTGGCGACGCTGAAAGGATTGTTTGCAACCGCGAGTCACCCCGAGCCAATATTTTAAGCAAGATCTCATTGAAATCTTTTTGAGTTTCTCCCTTAGAAAAAGTGTCGCCAACAACGGCCTCCAATACAAGGGCCTTTAATTTTGGGCCCTCAAAAGACTTATCATTGGCAATCAAATTAGCGACCTCAGTTGCGTGAACTGTCCCAAAGGAATGGCCATACAATACGAATTCAGAGAAGCCTCTTTTTTTGAGATCCTTCAAAATTTCAATAACATCATTGGCTAAACTTTTTGTAGAGAGTTCCAATGCAATAGATGGATCGACTTTATTGCAATAGGTCGATCGCTGGTCAGTGAAGACACGATTTAACAATGATTTTGGCAAGAGCGACATCATAGAATCCGGGTCCGATGATATGCCAGGATCGCCGCCGGGGCCACCAGGCAAATATATTACGACTGGAATTGATCTGTTGCTATTGCCTTCAACCAATTGATATCGAAAAGTGAAATGTCCTAACTCCAGATCACTGTATGAAATCGGCACCTGAATTGATCTGATATTTTCATGTTTACAATAATCCGATAGCACGTCAGCCTGGGCTATGAAGGAAAAAGCTATTTGTATACAAAGTATGAAAAAAGCAATTATCTTCATTGGTTGATAACCCTCGGGATCTGTCATTAAGAATCAATATATTTCTTGATGGACAATACAACATTCATCAGATCTGATCCACTGTAGATTTTTAAACAATCATGTAGAAACTACATCCCCTCCGATTACGTGGTCCCCTACCAATGATGAAATAACAGTGCCGAAGATACATAAAGAAAACACTCAGAGGTTTTCCGTCGCCAGATCAACCTACCACTCAAGTGATCCAACGTCCTATATAGTTGCAATCAAACGATATGAGCTCTATTCTTCTTATCCGCCGCTGAGGGTGGCACCTGTAGGCGCGCATGGGAAATTGTGATGGGATTGATCCTTTTGAACTCGCAAATCATATATGTATTGATTCAGCGACAACCTCGACCGAGCAAGCAACTCGGAATGTTTTAGAGTGGATGAGATCCTCCCTTGGCTTGCCGCACCACATTGGCTCATTGAGAAGGCCATGAATCCTTATCAGCATTATAAAAAGAAATTATTTATATCCATCGTCTAACCAAATCGATTTCTTGCCGAATGGCCTATTATTGGGGATTATCTACAGGACTTCCCAATAGAAAGGAATCTAACTGTGAACAGCATTCGCCATCTACTCATTCTGACACTTCTCTTCTCCTTCGCGAGCCCAGGGCTCGGTTCTGAAAAAGCCGTGCTGGCCGGAGGTTGCTTTTGGTGTATGGAAGCTCCTTTTGAGAAAATGAAAGGGGTTATATCGGTTGTTTCTGGATACACAGGGGGCCAGAAAAAAAATCCAAGCTATTCCGAGGTCTCGAGTGGTTCGACCGGCCATCTCGAAGCCGTTGAAATCACCTTTGATCCGAAACTAGTTTCCTATACAGATTTATTGGAAGTCTTTTGGCGCAAATTGATCCTACTGATGCCGGAGGGCAATTCGTGGATCGAGGGAAACAATACAGTTCTGCAATTTTTTACTTCAGCGAAGATCAAAGAAAATAGCCGAAAGTTCAAAGGCTCGGCTGCAAGCTTCAAAGAGATTCTCAAGTCCGGTTGCGACCGAGGTTCGACAGGCTTCTACTTTTTTTCCTGCAGAAGAATATCATCAGGATTATTACAAAAAGAATCCTGTCCGATACAAGTACTATAGATTCAGGTCAGGACGGATCAGTTTCTGGACAAAACCTGGGGTGCAGATAGACATTTCAATCCAACACAGGATAGAGTTAAAGAAACTAAAGAAATACAGAAAGAAGTAAAAATGTTAACAGAATCTGTTGCAACATATACGAAGCCAACAATCTCGGAAATAAAAGAAAAACTGACATCAATCCAATTTGAAGTGACTCAGAAGGATGGTACGGAGCCGCCTTTTAAGAATGAGTATTGGGACAATAAGAAGGCCGGAGTCTATGTTGATGTGGTCACGGGGGAACCACTTTTCAGCTCCTCGGATAAGTTTGATTCCGGAACCGGTTGGCCGTCCTTCACTAAGCCCTTAGCCACAGAAAATATTGTCGAAAAAAAAAGAACGACGGTTTTTATGACCAGAGTTGAGGTTCGATCAAAACACGGAGACTCTCACCTTGGCCACGTCTTTGACGATGGGCCGGCCCCGACTGGATTGAGGTATTGTATTAACTCGGCGTCATTGCGCTTTGTTCCTGTCGAGAAATTGGCTGAAGAAAAACTTGGGAAATATTTGGACCTATTTAGTTCTAAGTAATGATGTGACCTCAGTTGGCTTCGGCGTCGTGTGATCCTTCAAAACCTGAATTTTTTTGAGTATCACCATGGTTTCACCCTCTAATCCACCTGTGAGAGGCACAGCATGGATTAGCTCCCAAGCCGGTAGTTCCCTGAGAACTGAAGTCAACTGTTCACAGCCAAAAAAACTTCGGACCACATAATTATAGGTTTCAGTTCTCGGAAGTTCTCGACTGATCCACCAAAAACTGACAAACCTATTATCCAACTGAGTTTCGACTTCAGCGAGGTCATATCCATCTAAACCATAGCTAATTGTAAGGTCAGCTGAGGTTCGATCGAAATCATTGATCAAATCGCTGGTTTGATATTGCACGCGAAGACCGCTTTGGATGCTGTTATGAATCTAGAGAGGAATGTAGATCCTCTGATTTTATGACCGCACACTTCTCCGACTTTGTCGGCTGAAAACCCAGGACTGCTAACTAAAAGTGAAATTGCAAAGATTATGTAAACACTCATATTTCGCATGGAGCCATCTCCTATATTGACCGTTCAGTATATAATTTTTCATATCCTATCGGGCCCGTCGGCCGATTTCTGAGATCCAAAGTAGCAGAGGTCGCTCACAAACACTCTACCTAGAGTCTCCCTATTAGTGACATAGTTTGACACCTGAATTGGCACTTCTAATCTCGACTGGCACGCTCAAACCTCCGTAAAAAGCCTACAGCGGCTTCATTACCACCAATCGCGTAGTGTCCTAATGAGAGGTGATTGAAAGCGCAGTTCTGGTCGTATGATAGTGACTCAACTGACAGCCATTTTTTTTCACGAAACAGGAGTGATTCAAGTTTTTTCGCAAAGTCCGAAGATAGAGCTTTCCCTACCCAGGGATTCGGAGAAAACGTATTATATATAGAATCCAAATAATGACATATACGTGTCTGGTTGTTTTCAATCAAATGATTTCCAACGCCGATGGACCCACATCCAGTCCTCTGGGTGCTCACGAACAATGCGCTCAATTACATGGGTCACCTCTTGAGTGATCAGCGCAAAGGTTTTTCCTTGTCGTCGCTGATCAAATGCTCCAGCTGAAGAGGAGGTTCAATTTTGAGATGAAATTTCCCATCGGATCCTTCAAAGGCGTATATTGGAACAATGGGACTTCGAGTCTTTAAATAAAATAAAGCTAATCCAAAAGCTGTGCCAGTTTTCTTTCCAAAAAAATCGACCTCAATCCCAAAAGGCCTTCCCATAAATTGATCATTCACAAATATAACCGTTTCGTTCCCTCGGATCGCTTTCAGAATCTCGAAGGGAGTTTTTGGTCCATGAGCCTCTATATACTGAGCCCCGTGAACTCTTCGAACAAAAAACCACAGATCATTAAACCACTGACTCTTAAACACCTTCGTAATCAGATGAATTTTGAATCCATTGAGCGCCAGTGCAGAGATTGCCACATCCCCGTGACCCAAATGTAAACTCAAAGCATAAACACCTCGCTGCTGTTCCAAAGCCTGAATCAGATGCTCCTTCCCCTCGAAAACAAGGTTTGTCTTGAGCCATTTCTCATTCATCGAAGGAATTGAAAAGAACTCAACTAGATCTTCATTTAATTTATATACGGATTTTCGACCGACACGAATCCGATCGGACTCTGACCACTCTGGAAAGGCAAGCCGCAGATTATCCAAAACCACCCGTCGTCGAACTCGTAAAACATCAAACCAGAGAATTCCCAAGGTCGACCCAAACCCCGAATCCATCGACGGGGCAACAACCCAAAAATCCAACAGACAAATCTAACCAAGAACCTCGTGCAAACATTCATAAAACTCACTCTCGCCTTGATCAAATTTAATCTTCAAAGGGGCAACGCCCCAGGTTGAACACTTTGAAAATCCACGTAATTTAATTTCATCTTTTTCGGTTACGACCACCATCTGACAGTTTTTTTGAACTCGCATTTTTCAATCTCCATCACATCTTTAATTGTATACTGGTGATGGTCAGCAAAAAAACAACTTTCAAACTGCCTCTTTGGATACTGGGACTTGAGCAAATCCATAAAGGATTCCGGGTCAGCCAAACCGCAAACCACAAGCCAGCGACTTCCCGAGAGCACAAGTCCGGCCGGAACACCGGTCGGATCAATGGCATTGGATTGATTCGGAATGTTCATGCTTCGAACTCCTGCAAGTTCCTGCCGAACAATCGCAAATGGCTTTTCATACACGCCTTGCTTTTCAAAACCATTTTTCAGTCTGAGAATTCCGCTTCTGAGCCTTTGTGAAAAGAACAAAATCCGCCCGAAAAAATTGCGAAATCTCTTCTCGAGCTCGTCCCAATGGCAAGACCTGGTAGTGGGAAATCGGTTGACTCAAGTCCAGCAACAACAAATTAAGTTGCCGATTAAGTTGCAAATGCTGAAATCCATCATCAATCACAATGACATTGACTCTCTCGAGAGTCTCGAGCACCCGAGCGGTTCGCCACTTCTCTGGGCCCACGTAAACGCTGGCCTTTGGATGAACGGTTGCGAGCCAAAGCGGCTCATCACCATAAACCTTTGCCCCCTCTGGGTTCTGGATATCAACTCTGGTGGGTTTTGTGGCGCTGGCTTTATAAGCTCGACTCACGACTCCGACAGTTTTATCTTTGCTCTCAAAGTAAGAAATGACCAGATCAACGAGGGGTGTTTTTCCAGTCCCACCCACCGTGAGATTTCCAAGACTGATGACCGGTGTCTTCAGTGTCAATGAGGAGGCCCAGTGATTCCGATAAGCCCAAACCCGAACCTGCGAGAGCCCACTTAAAGCCCAACTCAAGGGGGTTAGCCATTTTGTCAGATTAGGATTTTGACTCTGGTTGTTTTTCAACGAAAAACTCCTCAAGGGATTTCACCACTCTGTCCGTAGCCCCTTTTTCCCCCAAATACTGTGGTAATTTGGAAAGATCCTGGATCACCTGCTGACGATAACCTGGGTCGACTAAATACCTATCTAACTCATGCGCCAAAATCGATGGGGACGCCTGCGCTTGCCAGCGCTCAGGCACAACCTCACGATCTAAAATAAGGTTAACCAGACCGAAAAACTTAGTCCCTCTGACCAAAATCCTTGCGATCCAACCCGTGAGCCACTTCATCTTGTACATGATCACCATTGGCTTCCTCAACAAACCCACCATCAGCGTGGCCGTGCCAGAGGCCACCAAAACAAGATCAGTTAAATTGATCATACGCAGAGGGTCATCTTTTTGAATGATGTAGGGAAAACCAAAATCTTCCAGATAGGGAAGCAAATCCTCTCGAGAAAAAGACGGAGCGCAGAGAATTAACAATTTCATCTGAGAGTGCTTTTTCATCAAAATTCGAGCCACCTCAAGCTGTATTGCAAAATGTTGTTTCAACTCAAGACGACGACTTCCAGGCATAAGGCCCAACACAATATCCTTATCTTCAATTCCACATCGACGGCGATTCTCCAAGCGTCTGGCTTCATCGAACAAGGTCGGATCCAATTCATCTAACACCGGGTGTCCAACAAACTCCGAGGTCACCTGGTGACGATCATAGAACTTTTTCTCGAAAGGGAAGAGCAAAAATACTTTCTTGCAATATCTTTGAATTGTTTTGACTCGCCCTTGGCGCCAGGCCCAAATTTGCGGCGAGATGTAATACACCACTGGAATTCCCAATCGATGCAATTTTTTCGATAACATCAGATTGAATTCTGGATAATCCATAACTACGACGACCCGAGGTCTGCGCTTGGCAGCTTCCTCAACCAATCGATTAAAAACTGCCTTGAGATGTTTATAATGGGTTATTATCTCAGCGGCCCCAACCACGGCCATTTCTTCAGACTTTCCCAGACGTTCGAACCCTAGGCTTTCCATCTCCGAAGAACCCACTCCAAAAACTCGAATATTTGGCCGAGTCTTTTTCCAGCTCTCTAGCAGACGAACTGCAAAGGCCGCGCTCGAAGCTTCAGCGGCCACAATCATGACAGAATCATCACTCATGAGTTTCTCGACAAGTCTTTTTCGATCGCTGCCGTCCACTTCATGGCGCGAAGGCCCTCCTCCGCTGACACAGGCATCGGAATCTTATGGAGGTTCGCATGAACAAAGGCCCGTGTCTCCTCAAGCAAGGCATCTTTTTTCTCGACTGTCCAGGATCGGACGGCCAGCAATTCACCGTCATTGAGTTTCGGGCTCGGCTGGTAGTGGGTATCTCCAAAGGGCCTCACCTCTAAATGATGATGGGGATGCTGGGCCGCCATCACTTCTGTCAGCTCCTGGGTTCCGGTATTTGCCGTAAGCACCGAAAGTGGTTGAGTCGCCTTGATGGATCTCAAGGTGACAGGACTCACTCGAGACACCTCGATCGAGACCTTCATACCATTTTTCATCTTGAGGGCAACTTGGCAGGTATCCCATTCAGAACTCAAAAGACGACTTCCGCTAGCGATCCAAGACTCAGGCTCAGATCCTGTGAGCCAAAGAGCCAGATCAATATCATGAATCATCAAATCATAGAGCACATTCACATCGGCTCCTCGCGCTCGGAATGGGCCAAGTCGTTTAAGCTCAAAATGAAGTGGGTTTTCCAGCAATCTTTTCAGTTCCAGGATCGATGGATTAAATCTCTCGATATGTCCCACGGAAAGACTTCCATTCGTTTGCTCAACCAGTTTTGCGAGAGCTTCGGCCTCAACGAGAGTTGAGGTCATGGGCTTTTCCACATTCACAGCAATGTTGTTCTTTAAAAAGAAACTTGCAACCTCATAGTGGGCCTTGGTCGACACGGCAATGGTCACCGCTTTGGCCTCTTTTCGAACTTCCTCGAGCGTGGCAAAGGCCTTCACCCCAAGTTCGCCGGCCACGCGTTGAGCTTGTTCCGGGTTCGCATCATAGACTCCAACCAACTCAATCTCTGGGCAAGTCTCAGATAATTTCTTGTACTTCTGAGCATGAAAGGTGCCTAGATATCCAACTCCGACCACTGCGCATTTCATCAAGCTTGCCATCAGACTTACTCGCTTTCTAAAAGGTCTCGCTCACCCCGGACAATGGCAATTCCCCTTTTCGAGGATTTAATAAAATTAATAAAATAATCGATATGTGGTCCAGGCTCACATTCTGTCTTAATTCGCTCTATTCCCTCATCAATCGTGTGGGAACCCTTAATCATAATCCGAATGGCTTTATGAATATTAGATACATCCTCTCGTGAAAACCCTTTTCGCAAAGTCCCACTTTATTTGTCGCTCGAACGACGGCGTAGTTCCCTTGCGCCCGAGAAAACGGCAAAATATCTTTATTGATAACACTACTTCCAGCGATAAAAGAATTTCTACCAACTTTTGTGAACTGATTGAAAGCGCACACTCCGCCGATGACAACATGATCTTCAATCTCACAATGCCCGGCCACGTGAGTGTCGTTGGCCATGATCACATGGTCCCCAATCTGGCAGTCATGTCCGACGTGAGTGTAAGCCATAAAGTAGCCGTGGTTTCCAATTGTGGTTTTTACCAATACCTTTTGGCGTCGCAATATTGACCGTCGAGAATTCACGAAAGACGTTATGATTTCCAATGATCAATTGGGTTGGTTCGCCCTTATAAGAGATATCTTGAGGTGGTCCGCCAATGGCGGCCCCTGGACAAATGTGATTTTCTTCGCCAATAATAAGAACTCCCGACCGACAACCCACGATGGCGTGGCCCTCGATCAAGGTCCCTCGGCCGATCTTGACCTTCCCCTGAATCAAACAATAGGGACCAATTTCCACATCAGGACCAACTTCAACATCAGGTGATAATATAGCTGTTGGGTGGATTTTACTCATAAATGCTATTTTTCTTTTTCAAAAGATTTGATCACATCATCAGTTAAATCATGACCAGGCTCTGCGTAAAGAACCATGGCCGAATTTTCGATCACCATTGTGTAGCCTTTTTCCTTGCCCACTTTGGCAATCACCGTTCGCATTTTTTCCAAAATTGGCTGAGTCAGATCCCGTTCTTTTTTCTGGATCTCCATTTGATTTTTCTGAACAGATTCTTGGTACTTCATCATTTCGTCACGAAACTCAGATTGCTTTTTTCCGAGCACTTCTTCAGAAAGAACGGCTTGTTTTTTCTCAATATCTTCCTTCATCTTCTTGAGATCGCCCTCTTTCTTTTCCAATTCTTTTTTTCGCTTATTGAATTCAGCTTCTAGTTCAGTTTTTGCTTTCTTGCCTGCAGTTGAAGTCTGAATTGCCTTTTGCATGTCCACAGTCCCAAGTTTAAAAGTCGCTTCTGCGTTGGCAGAGAGGCCTAAGAGACATAAAGTCGTGATTACATATTTTAACATCGTGTTTCTCCCGTAAAATGTTGTCTAAAATGGTGTCCCAATTGAAAACTCAAAAACGCTCGCGTCATGATAAAGTGAACTTCGTCTAAATGGGAATCCCAATTCAAAACGCAAAGGTCCTATTGGTGAAAACCAACGGATTCCAAACCCTGCATCACTATACAAAAACTCTGACGACAAATAATCCTCAGCCTGACCAACATCGTAGAAGGCAACTCCGTACATCTCTGCTTCACGCACCAAAGGAAACAGAAGCTCTCCTTGATACATGACCTGCTTAGTTCCTCCGTAAAATCTTGTATACTTCTCGGGGTCAGCACTCCCATACCTTGCTTCCAAAGTTGGAGATGTCCGCGTTTTTCCGAGTCGCCCATAGCGATACCCTCGAAGACTGTAGGGTCCCCCTAGGAGGTATAACTCATTAAATGGTACCTCTCGATCGCCCCTCGTCGAGGAAATATCCGCATACGAAAAAGAATTTCTCCAAACCACGTCCCAAAACAGGTTCTTAAAGAACCGAAAATCTCCCCCAAATTTCTGGTAGTGCAGATTTCCACCAATCAACCCCGTGAGGTTATAGGACCCTCGTAAATAAATCCCTTTAACTGTTTTAAACCGATCATTCCTGGTATCGTACTCAATACTGCCTCCGACCTGACCGGCATCCCCTTCCGCCGTCGACAAAGGGAAAAGAGTCTGATCAGTCATATACTTAGATCCATCACGAATATCCGTAAACTCGCGATTTCCAAGACGTGAAGCAACGTACGTATAACTCAAATTACCGCGCAAATAGTCCCCGAGCGGATGACCTAAAAACAATGAGGCACCAGTTTTACGCTCGCTGTAGTCGGCCCTCTGATCGCTGTCACTTTGAAATAGCCGAAACCCTGCTGACCAAAGAGAATCCTTAAAATAAGGCTCGGTAAAGCTTAAATCATAAGAACTGTAGCTTCCTGCCAAATTCAAAGACACCCCAAGATTTTGTCCGCGACCCAAAAAGTTTGTCTGTTGCACAGAGCCTGTGAGCGTAAAGCCTTGGGATGTTCCGTAACCTGCGCCCAACTGAATTTGACCGGTATTTCGCTCTTTGACCACGATTTCCATATTCATCACGGTGGGCTGATCTGCTGGAGTCGAGGTTTTAAAATTGACGTCGTCAAAAAAGCCTAACCGCTGAATATTTTCCAAGGACTGACGACGACGAGTTTCATTGTAAAGCTCGCCCTCATGAATTTTAAGCTCTCGGCGCAAAACCTTATCCCGAGTCTTGGAGTTTCCTGTCACATTGATTTGACCAAAATAAACTTTGTTTCCCTTATCGAATTCAAAAACAAGGTCTACCTTTCGCTCTTTGTCATGAAAGCGAGTTCGAGGAATCACATTCGTATAGGCGTAACCCAAATCCCCATACTTAGCCGTCAGATCGCTCATGTCCTTCTGAAGAACATCATAAGCAAAAATTTTGTTTTCGTCGATCTTGATCGTCTCGAAGAGCTCATCTCGAGGGAATAGGACGTCTCCGGCGAAGTCGATTTCACCGACCTCAAACTGCTCCCCTTCCTCGACCCTGGCTGTAATATAAATCCCTTTTTTATCAGGAGTCACCGTGACCATGGGGCGGTCAATTTTAGCCTGAACATAGCCCTGACTAAAATAGAGCATGCGTAACACTTGCATATCACGATCAAAGGCTTCCTGTTTGTAGGCTCCAGAACTACTTAAACCCGAGAAATAGCCCTCTTCCTGAGTGAGCAACCGACCCTTCAGGAAGTTTTCTGTTAAGTTTTTAGCGCCTAAAATCGTGATCTTTTTAACCTTAACTTTTTCATTTTCCTTCACCGTGAAAATCACTCTCACAGACTCGTCTTTTTTAATGTCTTCAATCTTAAATTCAACTTTGGCTAAAAAATAACCCTTGTCCTCATAGAACTTTTGAATTTTTTCATTGGCTTCACGAATTTTACCTTGATTTAATATTTCAAAAACTTTCACTCCGGAAGCCTCTTGAACCTCTTCCGTTTTAAGTTCATTAATCCCCTCAAACTTAAGTTCACCAATCGATGGTTTCTCAACGACCTTATATTCCAATTTGAGAGAATCTGTTTCTCCAGGCTTTACGTTCGATTTAGGGTCTACACCTGCTTTTGAGGTTGAAACAATCACATCATTAAAAAAGCCAGATTTAAATAAATTCTGTATATCCTCTCGAACCTGCTCCCGAGAAAGGGGCTTGGCGACTACGGATTTAATGCGATTCAAAATAGCGTCTTTTTCAATTTTCCTCTGACCCGAGATAACTATTTCCCGGATAGTCCCCTCCAAAACTTTTGCTCCAGTCGCTTTTGCTCCAGGAGGCTTGGACGAATTGGGCTTTGAGCGTTCCTTTACAAGGAGTTTTGAGCGATTCCTTTGAACAGGCGGTGCTGCCTGCGTGACATCATTAAAAAACGTCAAGGCAACACCTAGGCTTAGAAAAAGCTGAGGCAATGACAGACCTATAATTCTCAATAACCGAACCTGTTTTCGCTGCAAAAAGGATCCTTTAAAATGACAACTCGCGCAGCGTAGCTTCTCTATTTTCTGATGTCAATCCTGGTTCGAAAAGCGACCATCTTTCATCAGGAGCAGCCGGGGGAACTTTTGACCAAAAGTTAAATCATGGGTCACAACTACAAGTGTCAGACCATACTCTTCCTTCAGGGTAAAAAACAAATTTTGAACTATGATGCTGTTTGTTGAGTCCAAGTTTCCGGTGGGCTCATCGGCAAAATAGGACTTTTGGACGTCGCACCAAAGCTCGGGCAATTGCAACCCGCTGGAGCTCGCCACCAGATAATTCATTAGGATAATGATCAGCTCTTTCGCGAATTCCCATAAGATGGAGGAGCTCATAGGCTCGCTGACGAACTTCTGAAATTTCGAGACCGGCGATTCTTCCAGGTAAGATGATATTTTCAAAGGCCGTCAGCTCCGACAGAAGGTGGTGAAACTGAAAGACAAAACCCATTTTCTCATTCCGAAAAAGAGAAATTTCGTCATCCCCCATCTCTAGAAGATTCTGATCTTGAAACCAAAGTTGACCCCTATTTGGACGATCCAAAGTTCCTAGAACATGCATCAAGGTGCTCTTCCCCGCGCCAGAAGCCCCCATGATTGAGACAGCTTCACCTTCCTTGATTTCAAGGTCAAGACCCTTCAGAATCGGCAATTCTCCGGTACCCTGTTGGTAACTCTTATAAATTTGAACCGCCCTTATTAGAACAGACTCAGCCATAACGCAAACCCTCCACAGGCTCCAAGCGAGCACCACGGCGTGCCGGCGCGAGTGTTGCCAAAAAACAAATCACAAGAGTGCACAAACTGACCACAAAAAGATCGATCATCCTTATCTCCACATGAATTGCCTCAACTTTATAGACGTCTCCCGAAATCAATCCGAGTTTTGTTTGGTATATTGAAAACAAAAAACACAAGAAAAACCCAAGAAGAATGCCCGCAACCAAGCCACATCCCCCTAAAATCAATCCTTGCATACTATATATTTGCAGAATTTTCTTCTGAGACAATCCAAGTGCTTTCAGAATCGCAATATCGGAATACCTGCGTACAACATTGACCAAAAGCGTACTTGAAACATTGAAGGCAGATACAATGACAATCACAAGAACCACGAAAAAGATCACGACCCTTTCGTACTTGACTGCTTCGAAAAGATTTTCATTCACATCCCGCCAATCCCTTATAAAATACTGGGATCCCATCTCCTGAGAAAGATGAAACGCAGCGGTGCGGGCATAATCAATATCTTTAAATTTGAGCGTCAGCCCCGTATATCTTTCAGGTGGCATCTGAGCTAAAGCCTGGCTTGATTTTAAATCAGTCAGAATAAATCTTTGATTCCAATCATACTTCCCAAGATCCAAAATTCCCTTCACGACAAACTCGGACATTTGACGTGTAAATTGACTAGGATCTAGTTCTTTTGTGAGAGGGACAATCACCTTAAAATGATCCCCAACCTTTAAACCAAGACGCCTAGCAACTCCCTGGCCCACCAAAGCCCCCGATTTGCCATCGCCAGAGGAAAAGTCAATTTGACCCTCTTTCAATCGGTTATCAAAATGAAGAACAGAATGGACCCGCTCCGGATCAACACCTTGAATCATGACCCCCAAAACTTGACCTTTTTTGGCTGCGATCGCCTCGACATAGGTGAACCGCATCGTCGATTCCAGAGTCGGCTCAAGGGCTTTGAGACGGGCCTCGAGTTCTTGCCACGGATCCAAGGAGCGTGGTCGCCTCATCACAGTTACGTGGCCGGTCACATCTGACATGGCCTCCTTGAGCGTGCTTTCAAATCCGCTCATCACAGCCATTGAGGCGACTAAACTTGCAACCCCCAGAACTAAACCTAAAAGTGCCAGCGGAGCAGAGCCTCCAAATAAAGTCTGACGAGTCCACCACAATTTCCAGGCCAACCAAACTGTTGTTTTCATGATTTCAATTGCGACTTTAAAAAGGCCATAATGAATTGATCCAACTTTCCGTCCATGACATCAGCCACCTGACTTGTTTCACAATCAGTCCGGTGATCTTTAACCATCTGGTAGGGATGCATCACGTAGGACCTTATCTGAGAACCCCATTCGTTGGCCTTTTTCTGTGAGTTCATGGCGTCTTTTTCACGATTCCGCTTTTCAACTTCTTTTTCGTAAAGCGCCGCCTTCAGCATTTTCAAGGCCCGTTCACGGTTTTGAATCTGACTTCGCTGAGTCTGGCACTGAATAATAATTCCAGAAGGTAAATGATACATTCGGACAGCAGAGTCGGTTCTGTTGACGTGCTGTCCCCCCGCACCACTTGAGCGAAATGTTTCAACTTTTAAATCTTCAGGCTTAACTTCAATATTTATATTGTCATCGACGTCGGCCCAAACAAAAACAGAAGCAAAAGAAGTATGCCTCCTGGCATTTGAATCAAAAGGAGAAATTCGAACGAGACGATGAACCCCAGATTCGGCTTTGAGGTACCCATAAGCGTAGGGCCCTTCAACAAGAATCGTACAAGATTTTATTCCAGCTTCATCGCCTTCATTCATATCCAGAATTTGGATTTTATATCCATGGGAATCTGCATAACGTGAGTACATTCGAAAGAGCATGGCCGCCCAGTCACAAGACTCGGTCCCACCCGCGCCAGCGTTAATAGAAAGATAAGCCGAGTTAGCGTCTAACTCTTGATTGAGCAGGCGCCTGAGCTCAAGCTCCTCTCCTAATTTTTGAATTTGCTTAATTTCACTTTTGACTTCCAAAAATGTCGCTTCATCTGAGGCCTCAGCCGACATCTCTAACAAAACTTTGCAATCTTCAAGACGCTGGGAAAACGAGTCCCACTCAGAAACTGCTTTTTCAAGAAAGGTTTTCTCTCTATTTAACTTCTGCATTTCATCGGGCTTTTCCCAGAGACTGGGGTTTTCAGCAGCAAGTCCGAGCTCGACCAGTCGTTTCTTTTTTTGGTCTAGGTCAAAGAGACCCCCGAAGTTCAAGGGAAAACCGATCGAGTTCATTCAGAGTTCGCTTCACATCGCTGATTTCGGCAATAAGAGACATATCGATTTCTCCAGATTTTATGGTTATCCCATGTCAAATTTGACTGAGTCTGGATTTATGTCAACGTTTTTTCGTTTTCACGGCTTTCAGCGCTGGCTTTGACGGCGACTTGACTGAGCTCCCACTTTTCTTCAACTTCTTGGTGCTCACCTTCTTCACGCTCAACTTAGTGGAGCTCACCTTCTTGGAGGTATCGGCCTTTATTCCAACTTTTTTTTGCACTGATTGTTTTTTCTTCGACTGTGTGACCATTTGTTCAAAAATCTCATCCTGGAGACCTAGCATTTTTTCCGCCTGAGGTCCCGGGACTTCGTGGTCATGTCCCAAAAGATGCAATAACCCATGAATCATCAAATAGCCAAGCTCTTGCTCGAGGGGCAATTTGTGTTCCTTGGCTTGCCTCTGCAAGACATTCCAACAAAAAACCAGTTCCCCAAGGCTTTCATGATCTTCATTTTCAAAAGACAAAATATCAGTCGGATAATCCTTTCCCCGATATTTCCAATTTAATCGCTTGGCCTCGCCTTCTTTCAAAAATACAAGGGAAACTTCTAGAGCCTTCTGCTCAGGCGAAATTAGCTTCTTTTCGATTAAATGCTGAGAGGCATTTTTTAGCCAATTCTTAATAAAAGCTTCAGGAAGCCTCTCATCAACATCACTCACAATAACTGCATTCATAATCAAGACCCCGCGCGTGGATAAGCGATCCTTTGATGATAGACGCCAATCAGGATTCTGACAAAAGCATTTTCGATTTTTTGGAGGTCTTTTAATGATAAATTACATTCATCGAGCTGGCCATCAGTATATTTCGCCCGAATAACTGCTTTGACAATGCTTTGCAATCGTTGCGGTGTCGGCTCGTCCAGACTTCGCCCCAGCCTCAATACTATCGGCAAGCATACAAAGTGCTGACTCTTTGTATTGAGGCTTAGGTCCAGGATAGCGAAACTGCTCCTCAGAAATACTCATCTTTGAATCAGGACGTTGATCCAGGGATTTGTTGTAAAAATAGGCAATGACAGTTGTCCCATGATGTTGAAGTATTGCATCAATCAGCGGTTCCCCAAGCTTATACTGCATGGCAAGTTCGACCCCATCTTTCACATGGGAAACCAAAAGAGTTTTACTCATAAAAGGAGAAATATCATCATGGGGATTGACTCCTGCCTTTTGATTTTCAATAAAATAATTTGCATGGGTCATCTTACCAATATCGTGATAGTACGACATCACTTTGCCAAGCAGAGGATTGGCACCGATTTCTTCTGCCGCGGCTTCAACCATATTCCCAACCATCATCGAATGATGATAAGTGCCCGGAGCCCTCACAATCATTTGTTTGAGCAATGGATGATTGAGATTGCTTAACTCGAGCAGCCTCACATCAGTGGTATAATGAAACACGGACTCCAAAAATGGAATCACCATCAGCGCTAGAAAACTCGAAAAATTCCTCCCAAAAAACCGGCCGGAATCACGAGCCAAACTTCCAATAGACTCTCATCCTGGCTAACCTTGCTCACAAAAAGTAAAAACCCTAAGATCAGCGCATTGATCAAACCGGTTCGAAAACCAGCCCAGTAAATATCATTTCTGCTTTTACACCCATACACACCTCGGGCTGCCGCAATTCCTCCCACCAAGGCCATGATCATAAAAGAAAAATTGAAATCCTCCATCACCCCTAAACAAACCGCCAAAAATGCTGTGAATAACCAAACCACTTCACCGTAGGTGATGAGCAAGCCAACGATCATGGAGCCCGCAGCAATCGGCGCTGCTGCCAAAAATACGGTATGACTAAAGATATGTCCAAAACGACTGACAAATGCCAAATCTGCAACAAAAAGGTAAAACTTTGTGAGGCCAACAACACACATGATTATGAGCATCATCACAATCAAGTCCTTAAAATGAACTTTCACCCGATTGAGAGTAAACCGTTGAATGTAAGAATAGAAAACCCAGACGCAAAGGCTCAGGACCAAGGCTAGAGCCAGTGCCATAAAGCTCTTTCGACGATCTGACTGCAGCGCTTCTATTTGCCGAAAAATGGCTTTATGAAAGGGCTGTATCGCCTGCTCCCGAGGCACAATCACTTGGTTTCTTTTAATTGACATGGTCACCGGCAACACGGATTGCCTTGCCAGTTCTCGCCTTCGTGAGGTCTCACTTTTGTTGTAGGTCAAATTTGGCAGAAGAAGCGATCTGGCTAAAAACCAAAATTTGACTCCGATCCGCTTCATTGAACCGATCGCCAGTTTTTTTATCTAAAGTTTGAAATTTTTCAGAATCCTGGAGATTCAAAATCTCACTTTTGTTCACCGTCACTTCCCGACCCGCCCCATTCCGCTGAATAATACGAGCCGTTACAAAATTTTGGGAAATTGGAATTACTCTTTCAGGTGACTCCGCTATCTTTTGGTCATACCATTTCTCAAGAATACGAACCAGGGCATCATCCAATCGAGGGTGAAAACGCGATTCATACAGCCACTCGAAAGAAATTTCTGGTACCGAAAATCCCAAATCATTTTCGAAACTTGCCTTCAGATAAGCTAGATTCGGCTTTTTGTTCTCACGCATCGCTTGGCGGACATTCTTGAATGCTTTATAAATGTTAAGCACTGCCCGATCAAAAACTTCTGGATCATAGTCATAAATAGGCAAAACAGCAGCTTCAACTTTAGCACGTTTGTCTTCCGTCGTTAGTTCGTCAACCATTTCAAAGCTGAAAGGGGAGATAAGATCACGATTGACAACTTCACCGACGCGAAACTGGAGAGGAGCCTGAATCGGCAAAAACACCAAATACGAAAGTAAAATACAAAAAGCAAACACCAAGAACGAACTTCGAAAAAACAGCCGATCCTCCAAAAAGGTGAGAAACCTCCCGAGCTTTGTTCTTTCAAAACGAAGTGAATTGATCCAATCAGCAAAATTCTGTTCTGGAGATTCATAACTCACACGCTTTTGCGGAACTGATGCTTTTTCAGGCGATTTTGACTACTTTTTTCGCGGCGGTCCTTCATTGTCATCTTTTCGGATTTTTTTGTTTATTCCCAAGTCATTATCGAGTAGATCTGGACTATGCCTCGACCCCCAGAAGATACCAAATCATTTTCGTCCCTAATGCAAATCGTTGCAGATCTGCGCAGTCCGGATGGCTGCCCTTGGGATCGCGTGCAGACCCACCAAAGCCTAGCTCCCTTCGCCATCGAAGAAGCCTACGAACTCGCCGAGATCCTGGATCATGTCAGCGATGACACTCCCGCTTCGAACCTAGGTGATTCAAAACCAGTTGAGTCAAAAGGCGATTCAAAACCAGGCGATTCAAAGCTTGTTGATTCAAAACTAAAGGACGAGCTCGGGGACCTTCTTTTTCAAGTGGCCCTGCATGCCCAAATCGCTCAAGAGCGAAAGGCCTTCACAATTGAAGACGTCCTACAAAATTTGAATCAAAAGATGATTCGAAGACACCCCCACGTTTTCGCCGAAAGTCAGGTTAAGAATGTCGAGGAAGTCTGGACCCAGTGGGAAAAGATCAAAGCTGCTGAAAAAGTCAGAGAGAGGGCTGAGCACGGACAACATGAGAGAAAAAGCGACGGCCTGACCAGCAGACAGAGCGGCGAACAGAATAGCCACCAAACAAGCTCTTCAAAACTCATGAATAAAGGTATCTTCGATTTCCCACCGACTCTTCCGTCTCTTCAACGAGCATATAAGATTGGCACAAAAGCCCAGAAACGAAAGTTTGATTGGAATCACCTGAAAGACGTCCAAGCAAAATTAACTGAAGAGCTGACTGAGTTCCAGGAAGCCATTGAATCCAAAAACAAATCTGCCATGCAGGATGAGCTTGGGGATGTCCTCTTTACAATTGCACAAATTGCACGACATCTCGAAATTGAACCTGAGCAAGCCCCTTCGAAATCAAATCATAAGTTTGAAACACGTTTCGAATCGATGCTTAAACTTGCCAGTGTGAAAGACCTTGCCTGGGAAAGCCTTTCCGATCCAGAAAAAGAAGCTCTTGAACGAGATCAAGACTTCACACAAAAACTGAGCTCGTCAACAGTGCGGAAATTTCAACGGCGTTTTTTCGCCCGTTCAAATAAACAGAACATCAGCAGGCCAGCCAAAGAGTGAAACGTCGCAAGTTGATGCTTTGAACAACATATTGCGGCGTGCCGCCGATAGCTGCTTAAGATAATTTGAAGGAATGGCATTCTTTGGAGTTACAGTTGAAAAATTGGTCGTGTTTGGAAGCATCCTAAAGCAGAACGTCTGGAACTCGCCGCATGCGAAGGACTAGGGTTCCAGTTTTGCGTCCCAAAGAGGACCTATCAGATTGGACAAATGGTTCTTTATTTTCCAATCGACACTATCTTGCCAGAAGAATTTAAGGAACAAATGGGTTTAAGAGCTCCGGGACGAATCAAAACAATTCAACTTCGTGGAGAATACAGTCAGGGATTTGTTTTTCCTCTGGAGGAAGCTGCCCGTCTTTTTTCAAAAGACTTCACACAATTACCCAGTGAAGAAATCACTCTTTTCTTTCGAGCGACAAAGTATGAGCCCCCTCAAAAATTTGTATTATGGGCGAGCTCTTGCCCCTTCCCGAGGGACAAGGTATCTACGACATAGAAAATGTTGATCGCTTTTTGGATGTATGGGCCGACCTGCAAGAAAAACAATGTGTGATCACTGAAAAATTAGAAGGCACAAATATTTCGGTGAGCAAAAGGAATTCCGAAATTTTTGTTTGTCAGCGGGCCAATTCAATTAAGGAGCTTGAAGGAATTGAAAATGTGGATTTTTCGAATTACTGAAAGATTGGTCGAATCCACAAGCTCTCCTAGGGTTCGATTTCTGTCCCCTGAGGCATAAAATTGACTCATGTCGTTATTATACAAGGTTTTTCTAATTGCCCGCAGAGCTCACGACGGAAAATTAGATCAGTGCCTGAGTTCCCAGTAGTGGGCCCTTGTGTGCTGGCAACTTATTCAAGCTACATGTTCAAAACGCGAAATGAACTATAGAAGCTAAAATGTAAAGGAATTTTCTGGCTTTATGAATAAGTTGTCAGCACAGGCCTAGTTACGAAAAGGAAATTGCTGCTCATCGAGGGTGTTGAATTTCCAACTTCATCGTGAAAATGTCCTGGATTTCGCATGATCCACCGAGGGCGCCTAGCTAAAATACTAATCACCTACGCAGCCTTAACACTAATTTTAAGCTTCAAGCCGGATCTTTGAACTTCATCTTGCAGCGCAAGCCTTACGAATTGAGCTTCAGAGCGGTGAAGTGATTCAGCAAAGTGCGCGGCTCTTGCTGCGCTGACCGTCTTACGACCCTTTTCAATGTCACATAGATGTGATGGGGATATTTTAAGCTTCTTTGCAAAAGCAATTTGAGACATCTCTTCGCTGAGCCTGAGAGACTCAAGCAGCCCACCCAAGGTAAGAGGTCTGCCAGCTGCTTTTTCTAAAAATTTCATGGCATTGCTTTTCTTTTTAGTAATCATGTTTGCTCACCTCCTCTACAGAAACGAACTCAATATTGTTATCACTTTTAATCACATAAATGGCTCTATAAGCCCTACTTAATCTAAGTGACCTCTGGCCTTTACGATGTCCCTGAAGCGGTTCATCGTGGTAACCAGGAGTTTTACGCACCTCAAGCAGCCCACGCTCTTCAACATCATCTACCCAAGCCTCCAGTGACTCAATAATGTGTCTTGAAGCTTCATGATCTGTTTTTTAGCCTGTTTACTGATGACAACGCTGTAAATCACAAACTGAATATACACCTGTCAGGTGAAGTTGTAAAGGCTTAACTAAAGGTTCTGTTGCAGTAATTTCAAATGAGTCCAGTTTGCAGAAATTCAGGACACAATCTGTGCTAAGTTGGTCTAATGAAAAGCAAAAGATTTAGATTTTCTAAAGATATCATAAGGTTGTGTCGTCGATACGACACCTTTACTTGAGCGAGCGCACCGTAAAATGAAAACCGTTTGCGGACTAATTTCGCGTTTTGAGCTAGCATGGTGAATAAGTTGCCATTACAGATTTGAGAATGAATACCACTCAGCTTGCTCTCTAAAATGAATGGGATCTAATTTTGACAACATCACCAACAAGCCAACCTAAGTCGCCCTTCTCTAACAACAGACTCGAATCAGGATTCAGAATTCTTTGACCTCGTCTTTCGATTCCAATCACTAATCCTCTCCCAGACTCTCGTATTCCAGAGTCTCTGATTTTCTTTCCTAAGTAGACAGAACCCTCGGTAATGGTCACTGGCAAGAGTCCAAAATTCTTATTCTATAAGTCCGAGTTCAGAGCAACTTCAGTGGTCAGAAATCGATGAAAGATTTCTAGATCTTTATCTAGACCTATCATAGAAAGCTGATCTCTAGGCATGAGAATCTCGGTGGGTTGTGGCGCTTGAATAACAAGGTTTCCGCGCCTAATAAGGACTATCGTGACTCCATGACTTTCACGTATCTTCAATTGTTCCAGACTCTTTCCGATCAGGGCCGACTCATCGGGGACCGTAAGTTCGAGGAGTCTAGCATCCCAAGGAGTCAGAGCTGATACTGCACCGGCTTTTGCCTCATCACGACTATCAAAATTTGCCTGGAATCTCGATTCAAACCATCCATAGACTCGCCGAACTCTTTTTGGGAAAATCAACACGGCCAACGCAGAAAATATTAAAGAAAGAATCAAAGCATCCACAAAGGAAAAAAACTCTGTTGAAAGATGAACAAATAACAAAAAACTTAATCCATAGCGAATCGCTAGCATTGCCGAAAACAAAGATGTGTTTTGCCTCGGCATTGGCGCTGGAGTCGACCCCGACGGCCCGGCTGATCCCATCTTGGGTTGGCTAAATGCCATGGCCCAAAAAAAAGGGATCGCAAGGATGATCGCAATAAGGTTGGGTATGAGTCCTGAAAATCTCTCTGGCAATACTTCCAATATCGAAAAGAGGTGCTGCCAATGCTTTACGCCAAAAAAAATCATCAACACCACTATCCCATTCGTCAGGACAATCACCATCACTTTTCTTAGCCAAACTGTCCATGTCGGAAAAATCGAAGCGCTATGAATCGCCGCCTGATATTTTTCAAGAATCTTTGATATCGGCAATGGCAGACGGCGTTCAACAATTTCCACGATTTTCTCTGAGGACAGAATGGAAAAGGGTGTAAACATCGTGGTCAGGACTGCCACGCCCAAAACGACTGGCGATAGGAACGGGCTCGTTATGCCAAGACTGTCGCCAAGCCCTACAATAATAAAGCTAAACTCACCGATTTGAATCATGCTGGCTGCTGACTGAAGTCCGTGCCGAAGCGACCGTCCTGTGACAAGAACTCCAATAGCTACACCAACAAATTTTCCGCAAATCAGGACCATCGCCAAAATCACAATCATTCCGGCATTTTCAAATAAGAGTGTCGGATTAATAAGCATTCCGACGGAGACAAAAAACACAGCACCAAAAAAATTCTTAACAGGACGAAAGACATTCTCTAGTGTCTTCGACCAGACGGTTTCCGCAATAATCGATCCTGTGAGAAAGGCACCAAGAGCAGGAGAAAATCCTGCGAACGAGGCGACGACCGCCATGGCAAGACAAAGACCAACGCCTGCAATCAATGCAGTCTCATCATTTGTCCACTTTTTGACTTTCGACAGCAAAGAGGGAAGCAAGAAAATACCTGCGACGTACCAGGCGATCAAATACGCGCCCAAGCGAAACAGCTGAAGAACCATCTGAGTCCCCTCAAACTGTTTTGTCACTGAAATCGTCGACAGGAGAACGAGCAAAATAATTGCCGCAATATCTTCAACAATAAGAATACCCAAAACAATTGAGGCAAATCTTCGTCCTTGAAGTTTAAGATCCTCAAAAGAATGTGCAATCACCGCCGTCGACGAAATTGCAAGACAGCCTCCAAGGAACAAGCGATCCATGGGTTGCCAGCCCAATAGATGGGCTACCGTAATTCCCAAGAACATCAAGAAAAAGATCTCGATAGTCCCAGCCACCAAAGAAACCCCGCCAAGTCGCATCAGCTTTTTGTAACTAAACTCGAGTCCAAGGCCAAACAAAAGAAAGATGACCCCGATTTCGCCCCAGATCTTTATATTTGCAGAATCTTTAATCGTCGGCAGGTAAGGAAAGCTAGGCCCAGCCAAAAAACCAGAAATGATATACCCGAGAACCACAGGAAGCTTGAGCAAGCGAAACAAAACCGAAACAAGTCCTGCGAGACCCAATATAACTGCAAGATCGATTATCAATTGTGGCAGATGCATTGTTAAATTTACCTCAACAAGAGTGAAATGAGTCCTCTGGCTCAAGATTCCAAATTATTTTCTGGACCGCCTTTGGTAAGTGCAAAACCGAAAAGGAAAGGGTTTTTCTCGCGGAGACTCCTCGATCAGCTCAAATTCGTCTAGGTTAATCTCAGGAAAAAACGTGTCTCCCTCAAAAGGCTGATCAATCACAGTCAAATAAATCCGGTCAGTCACGTGACGACTTGCCGAATAGATTTCCCCGCCACCAATAATAAAAACTTCCTCTGGCCAATCTTCTGTCATCTCTTCCGCGACCTTAAGGGCCTCATCGATTGAGGTCACAAAGCGGACATCGTCTTCCTCACTCTCCATTTCGCTACGACTAACAACAATATGAAACCGCTCCGGCAAATGGTCCGGCAGGGACTCAAACGTTTTTCGCCCCATAATTAATATTTTACCCTGAGTCTTATTCTTAAAAAACTTCAAATCCTCTGGAATTCTCCACGGGAGGGTATTATCTTTGCCGATCACTCGATTCGCTGACATAGCCGCGATTTGAGAAATTTTCATACCGCAACCTCAGCCTTAATGGAAGGATGGGGATCGTAATTTTGAACGACAATATCTTCAAACTTGAAATCGAAAATATTTTTTATTTGAGGATTCAATATTAACTTTGAAAGAGGTCGAGGAGTCCTTGTCAACTGCTGCTTGGCCTGCTCGACATGATTTTCGTAGAGATGCGCATCACCAAGGGTATGAATAAAATCCCCAACCTCCAACTCGCACACCTGAGCCACCATGTGAGTCAGAAGTGCATAGCTCGCAATATTGAAAGGCACGCCGAGAAAGATATCTGCGCTCCGTTGATACAGTTGGCAGGAAAGTTTTTTGTTGGCCACATAGAATTGAAAAAACGCATGACACGGAGGCAGTGCCATTTTCTCAATATCACCAGGATTATAGGCCACCACCAGCAACCGCCGCGAATTAGGATTCGTTTTAATCTGCTCAATAACTGCGCTTATTTGATCAATGGATCTTCCATCCGCCGTTTCCCAGGCCCGCCATTGCTTGCCGTAGACAGGCCCGAGGTTCCCCTGCTCGTCGGCCCAATCATCCCATATGGACACTTTATTATCTCTCAGATACTGAATATTTGTATCGCCTTTTAAAAACCAGAGTAACTCATGAAATATTGAACGAGTATGAAGCTTTTTCGTTGTTAAAAGCGGAAACCCTTGATTCAGAGGAAAACGCATTTGATACCCAAAAAGACTGCGAGTCCCAGTACCAGTTCGGTCTCCCTTGACAGCGCCCTCGGTTAGGGCTGCCCGCAGGAGATTCAGATAAATTTGCATGTTCGGCCTCCAATCTCAAAAAAAATTCCTCGACGTAAATCAAATTTCGAATCATTCTGGCCGAAGTCGTTGGCGGTTGTTAAGCATTTGCTGTCATTTTATGCAATGAATCGTCAAACAAATCGGCAAAAAAGAAGACCTTTCACCCAGCAAGAATTTGAAGTCGCAATTTTTTGTCGAGAGCCTTGACAACTGAAAATATCTTTTCCTGTGGCAAAATTATTGCTTTTGAGTCGATTCAAAGAGTTACCTTGCCTCAATCTGGGACTCGTCCTGCCCTTCCCTTGAGAATTCAAAGAGTTCCCACTTTTTTGATTTAGTCCTCAAGGTTTTCTATACTGAAGTCGAGCTTTGATCAGGAGTTCAAATAAGGAGTTTTGATATGATGTCAAATAGCGCCTCTAAATTCTTCGTTCTAGCCACGATGGCAATCCTCACAGCCTGCGCAAAGGGTGGCGACAGCTTTTCAATATTGGCGGATTCAACATCCTTCAAGCAAACAACAAACTATGTTGTACGCCCCGTCGACGTTCTCTGGGTGATAGACAATTCAGGCTCCATGAGATCCTCCCAGGAAAATATTGCCCTGAATTTCCAGGCCTTTATTGGACGGTTTCAACAATTAGGACATGACTTCCATATGGGCGTTACAACGTCAGATTCCTATCGTTCCGGGTTGAGTCCTTTCAACCCGGCTTACTCAAAACTCCGAGATGGGCCCGCGCTCAATAATGGAAATCCAAACACTGCACTGCCGCACTCCGGAGTCTTTGTCATGGACAAGAATACCCCAAACCTTTCTGACGTTTTTCTGACCAACATCTTGGTGGGGTGAACGGCCACGGCGATGAACGCGCTTTCCAGAGCTTTCAAGCCACTCTCAATAGCACTCTCAACGGCGGTTTCCGACGAGCCGGCGCTTTTCTTGCCATTATAATCGTGAGTGATGAAGATGATTTTTCCAATTCAACTTCGAGCCTCATTGAAAATTATAACAGCCCAAATCTGTACCCAATTTCAAACTATGTCACTTATCTTGATAATTTAACAGGATCAACGGCAACAACACGCAACTACTCAGTCAATACCATCTCAATCAAGGATTCAGTGTGCCAAGCACAGCTCTGGGATGCCTATCACTCACAAAAAATCAGCCAAAGGCTGATGGCTCTGGCTGCTGCGACTGGCGGAACTCAGGGAAGCCTTTGTGGAAACTTCGGGGAAACTTTAGATATTATCTCTGGGGAAGTTCTTTCCCTTTCGTCGAATTTTATCTTAGATCGAGAACCAATTCCTGAGTCGATCGTGGTCACAGTCAACGGTGTTGTGACCGGCCAGGATAGTCAAAATGGATGGACCTATGACGCCGCAACAAATTCAATTACCTTTCATGGAACGGGACTGCCACCAGCGAACTCAGATGTAAAAATTAATTTTGACCCAAAGAGTGTTCTCATCTAGCTAGATTTTTCAACCGGGGGAATTGCAATGAAACAGTGGTACTACCTTCAAGGCGAAATTCAAAAAGGACCCTTCGAGTACAGGGAGATGATTGAGCTCATGCAAAAGGGGGAGCTCTTCGATTACCATTATATCTGGTCACCAGGCATGGAGTCTTGGGCTATGCTTGCCGAGGTCAACGACTTCTCAAGAGACCGCCTCGCGCTACTAATCGAGACCCAGGGAAAGGGCGCCGATGCTTTTCTGCGCAGGGACTCTCAAAGATTGCCCGTGAATATTTCAATATTCTCGCACAACAATGAAGGCTTCTTTCAAGGCACCTGCACAAATCTGAGCGTCAATGGCGCGCTAGTCACTTTGAACTCACCTTTTATTCTACCTTCTCAAGAAATTGTAATTCAATTTTGTGCCTGTCCATCCAATCCTGTTCCCTTTAAGGTCCAGGCTGTCGTTGTTCGAAAGCATGTGAGTAAACAGATTTTGCATATTCGATCAGGACTGGAATACGCAGTCAGGTTTTTGAAAATTCAGAATGCGGGACATGAGATTATTGATCAGCTCGTGACCCGTCAGATCGGGCAGGAACCATAGAGAAAACGTGAACAACAGCAGATAAACATAGGAAATTGAAAAAGTAATAAAAACGAATCGTATGACGACCAACAACTAAGGAGATTTAAGACTATGACTGCCTTTCTTCAATTTATGAATGACTCGGGTGTGGTGGGTTGGTTTATCCTCTTAACTGGAGTTGCAACGCTGGCTCTAGTCTTTGAGCGAGCTAAAACGCTTTATTTCAATTATGGACTCAATGTCGGAGAATTCTCACAACGAATTCATACCCTGGTCTTGGGAAAAAAAATCGACGAGGCTTTA
Organism: Bdellovibrionales bacterium; assembly: GCA_016713585.1. Classification (GTDB taxonomy): domain Bacteria; phylum Bdellovibrionota; class Bdellovibrionia; order Bdellovibrionales; family Bdellovibrionaceae; genus JADJOV01. Next base: position 146,164 of record JADJOV010000023.1, read on the forward strand.
ATTCTTTGTTCGCAAATGGAGCACAAGCCCCTAGCCAAAGCCTTCAAAATAATCTTAGAAAAAGCGGACCGAGATAATGAAACCATTTTTCAAGCGCATGACATTGCACTCAGTGAAAATATGCCACATTACACACGCCGTCTGCACTATATATCAATGCTTGCGACCGTAGCAACGCTGCTTGGGCTCTTAGGTACAATTCATGGCTTGATCTTATCTTTTAAGGCGGTTGCGACGGCCGATCCTGCCCTGAAACAACACCTCTTAGCAAACGGAATTTCCGTCTCTATGTACACGACGGCTTTGGGACTGGCTGTGGCGATTCCAACAATGATCTTTTTTTCGTTCTTAACCTCAAGACAAAACCAACTGATGGAACAGGCTCAAGAGAAATGCTCGAAACTCACCGAACTTTTGACAAGTTCCCATATTCCGCAAATAACAAAAAATAGTGTCTTTCCAGATTCAGTCACGGTGACGTCGATGATGCCACCAAGTCCAAAGGCGAAATCCTCATGAAAAAGTTGCACATAGATCACAATTCCGAATTCGAATTGGATTTGGCTCCACTCTTAGCCGTGATGGTGAAGTTAGTTCCAGTCCTTCTGGTATCTTCGGCCTTTGTTCAAGTCATGATCGTTGAGACTGAACTCCCTCAGGTCGTCACTCAAGCCATTGAGAAACAACGGCAAGATCCTAAAAAAACAATTTCACTCGAAGTTTCTCCGGTTGGTGGAATCAAAATCGTCATTGAAGCTGCAGGAAAATCCTCCGAAAATCTAGTTCCGCTCAAGAAAGATGGCGGTTTTGACTTTCCAGCTCTTCATAATGCCCTTCTGGAAGTCAAAAAGGCCAATCCAGAGATTTTTCAAATCGATTTGATTCCGGAAAATTCAGTGCCCTACAAAGATATTGTCAAAATTATGGACGAGACTCGAAAAGCTCGCGATCTGACTGTCAAATTCCCGGTCTTTGATGAAAAGAAGGGGCAAACCGTCGAAACTAACTACATGTTTCCTGAAATCGTCTTTGTTAACATCACTGAAGGATAATATATGTCACGTCGCAGTCGCTACGTCTCCCCGATTAAGAAAAACTCTTCCTTTGCTCTCAACATCACCTCAATGACAGACATGTTTACCATACTCTTGGTTTTCTTGCTCCAAACATACTCGACCTCAGAAGTGGAAGTTCTTCCAGTCACAGGTCTTAACCTCCCGGCCTCAAACTCGACCTCCAATCCGGTTCTTGGGATCAAGGTCTCGATTTCTAAAGAATTTATTCGAATTGACGATAAGGTCGTGGCAGGGGTTAAGAATTTGGAAGTGGATGCGAAAGATGTCGATGCAAAAGACAAAAATTTTATTCCGCAGCTCTTTCAAGAACTTGACCTGATTGCAAAGAAAGCAGACCAGGGACCGGCTAAAGAAGGGAAAATTCTTCTGCAAGCAGACGAATCGCTTCCATACGAGACTCTTCGCAAAGTCATGTATACCTCTTCAATGGCAGGATTCCCCCAGCTCAAACTGGTGACCGTCGTTGGAGATTAGTGATGACTCAAACAAAAAACTCCTTTCGCCAAGCTCGGCTTTTGCGATGGTGAGTTTTTGTTTATCTCGTCTATTTCTGGAATCAAAGCTGCCAAAGCACAGAATGCAGACAAACGGGGCCTCATTCCTGAATTACAGGTGAACGCTAACGCCAGTGAAGCCGTGAACAGTCAAAGATCTGTCGAAGCAGAAATTCTTATATCCAAAACCGAGAATAAAGCCATTGAAGCCTTGCAACGAATTCTTTCTAAAAAGAAAGGTCAGCCTGAGGAGCCAGATCTTTTATACAGACTCGCTGAGCTCTACATGCGAAGGTCAAAATCAGGTCGCTTTTTTGAGCTCCATCAAAATGTCAAAACCTCGACAATGAGCTCTTTTCCAATCCCTAACCTGAAAGGGGCTGATGAGATTAGAAAAGCCATTGCGATCTACAACCGAATCGAAAATAATTTCAAAAAATACCCAGAAATGGACTCAGTCCTCTTTAACAATGCCTTTGCCCATCAACAGATTAATCTTTCGCGAGTCGCAGAAAGTCTTTACAAAAAACTGATCGAACAATTTTCGAAATCACACCTCCTGCCTGATGGCTTGCTAGCCCTATCTGAACTCCTCTATGATCAACAGCGCTTTGCCGATGCTCTCACCTATTACAAAAAATTAGAGACCTTCCCAGACAGTCGTGTTTACAGCTACGGCATGTACAAAATGGCCTGGACTTACTACAATTTAAAAGACACCCAGAACGGAGTGCAAAAACTGCTCTTAGTCGTCAAACTTAATCCACCTGGCAACAAGGCCTCCAGAAGTTACAACCTCCGAGAAGAGGCCCTCAGAGATCTCACTGTTTTTATTGGCGACACTATCGGCCCCGCCGGAATTTATCCCTTCTTTGCGAAAATCACCACCGAAGAAGAGCTTGGTCAAGCTATTCTGGTAACTGCCCGCCTCTACGATACCTACAGTCGGTTCAAAGAAATTCCAATTTTTATTGACGAGTATAACCAAAAACATCCATTAAGTAACGTTCTCGTTAAAACAAATCTAATTTTAGTCAACTCCTACGAAATTCTAAAAAAGCGAGAGAATGTTTTGGAGAAACTGAAGACAGCTTCTGAACTCTGTCGCGCTGGCTCCGCTTGGCATAAACTTCAGTCTCCCGAAAACATTGCAGAGTCTTGTCAAAAAAATTTCAGAGAGGAGAGCTTAGAAATTTCTAAAAAATGGTGGGAAATTTGGACGAAGAACAAATCCCACAAAGAATTCTCTTCGTTGACAGAACGAGCGCTGCGATTGATTCTGGATTTGGATGATGAAAAAGCACCAGACATCAAAACTCGATTCGCCTTGGCCGAGTTGCTCTTTCAGACCGAGAAATTCGATGAGTCAAGCTCCCAGTATAAAACTGTCGCTGACACCACCAAAGATCCACTTCTTTCCCACGATTCGTCCTACGCTGCACTTTTTGCAATTGAAAAAGCAATCGAAAAATCCCCCGAAAAAACAGATGATAAGACTATTGAAAGGACCGCCGAGAGGACTCAGCGTTTAACCAGCAGGAAGGCCCTCGTTCAACTTTACCTCCAAAGACATCCAAAGGGTGAACACTTCCTTCCGATTAAATTTAAGTGGGCCCTCGTTCTTTACGAAGAAGGTAGGTTGGAAGACTCCATGAAAGTTCTCGAGGAATTGACTTCTCTGACTGCTGTATCCGGAACTAGACCCCCTGACTTGACTGTCAAAACGAAAGCCGAGGATTTGATTCTGGATATCTTCAACCTCCAGAAAAATTTTACTCAACTCAAACTTAAAGCGAAAGAGTTTAGTTCAAAGACACCAAATCCGGAACGAAAACAGGCTCTTCATAAAATCTATGAAGAAGCCCAATATTCAGAAGCCCAAGCACTCTCCACTCAAGGGAATAAGGCCAAGGCCGCCGAAGCACTTCTGCAGTTTACTAAAGATCACCCTACGTCAGCCATGAACCTCGAGGCTCATTGGCAGGCCCTCAGTCTTTACTATGCAGAGGGCAGACTCCATGAAGGTTCCAATCTGAGTCTTGATTTCTTTGCAAAGAACCCTAAAGACAAGCGAGCTCTCGATGCCCTCAAAGAAGCCATAAATTCAAAGATTGAATTGGGCGAGCTCCTTGAATCGGCTGAGCTTTTGCAAAAACTGGCTCTTCTTGAGCCAAGTCACTCGGAAGTTCATTTGATCAAGGCGGCCCAATTCTATTGGATGGAAGGCAAGAAGCCGGCCTCCCGAAGAATTTATACCCAACTTTTGAAGACTTCAACAACTCCAGAAAAGAAAAATGACTATCAGAATCTGCTCCATTCGACATTTAGTAAAGCCGACCAAGAGTCCCCGGAGTATAGAGCTTTCCTCCAAGGTCTGATTGATCAAGGTGTGGAGCCCTTTGCCACAGAGTTCTTGATCTCAAAAGCAGGAAAACTACTCGAGTCAAACAAACGAAGTGAGGCCTTTGAACTTGCCAGAAAGATTATTTCTAGAAATGTCGATAGTGATCTCAAGGCCAAGGCCGCACTGATCCAAGCCAGAATTCTTGAAGATGAATTTAAATCCCAAAGCGTTAAATCTTCCAGCGAGGAGCGTTTCTCATTAGTGCTCTCGATGAAGTCTGAAAGAATGGAAAAAGCTCTGACATCCTATTTGTCTGTTCTTAGAATTTCTAATCATATCGAGACTCGAATTCAAGCTCTCAATGGAATTGACCGCGTTTACACAAATTACATTGAAAGCCTCAGCGATCTTCGAGGCCCCGCCTCGGTGAGTGAGGCAGACATGGCTGCCATCAAAGGCGAGCTCTTGAAGACCCTAGATCCAGTCAAAGCCCGTCAAGCCGAAAACAAACTTGAAATTTCTCGCCTGACAAAACAGACCATCAAGAGTGAGACCCAGTCCTGGAGTTCCTTGCCCGTGACAGAGACTCCTTCCCCAAAACTGACTGATCTCCCTTCAGATCATTTGGTTGCGTTTATTCCTGAAACTTGGAGTGTCAATGAAGGCCGTTGGAAAGAACTCAAATCTTCGAGTGCACAGGCTTCAAATCCCTCATGCCAAAGTGTGACCAGTATGAAGTCTCCGACAATGAACGAAGCCTTAAGGGTCACCTCCCTCTGTGCCCTGGCTTCGCCGCATGGCCGGGGTCCTCATTTGGAAACCTTTCGCGGAAACATCAATCACCTGCTCCGTGACACCCAAACGCGAACCTTTGGTTTGTTTTATTTAAGTCTTCTTTCGGAACAACAGGGCCTCAACGAGAAGGCCCTCTGGGCTGCCGAGAGAGCCGTAGTGACACTGAAAGACCCAAAGCAAGGATACGAACCTCTTTGGTACCAAAAATTCAGGAGCAAAGTGAAAAGTCGGGGCTGGCAAGAAGTCCAGGAGGACTTTCAAAAAATCACAGATCTCAAGACAAGCTCGCCACAAATTGACCGACTCAAAGCTCTTCAATTTTTCAGAATCGCGGACTATTCGAAGACCTTGGATGTTCTATCCGCTCTGAATACAGAGGAACTGGATCGTTCAAATATGACACTCCTTCTAAGTGAGACTTACGCCCAAAAAGGTGACATCGATAGGGCGGTCTCTACAATTAGAAAATCGCAGCTCAAGAATTCTGCTGAAGGCTGGATTCAGACGGGACGAATCTTCGAGTCGTTTAAACCCAATATAGGGAAAGCGCGAGAGGCCTATACCCAGGCCCAAAAAGTCAGTGCGGATCCAGAGCAAAAAAAATGGCTCGAGCGAAAGCTCGACTATCTCAGCCGCATGGGAGTCACCGAGTCATGATCAAATGTTCGTCACTTGAGGCAAGATACGAGTTATATCACCGAGTTAGCCTGTATCACTTTGAACTCTTGAAAAATAGTCCTCTCCAATTCTACCTCATGAAAGGTATATTAGAATTGTCCTCGGAGTTGTCCTCGGAATTTGCTTTACAGAATAGAGGGTGGACCTATGATTTCTAGGAGAGAGCTGTTTTCGCATACTGGGGCGAGAATCTTAAGAACTGCGTTGTTTTTAGGAATGATTTTTTCTCAAACACCAGCCTTTGCTCAAAAGAAAAAAACGATTCGAAAAGTTCAAGAGGTAAACTTTGCAGAGATGAATCTCAAAGGAACTTTCAGAAATCCAGATGGCGCATACCTGGTTCAAAAGCGCGGAATTAAATTTTTACCACTTTATGAAGTCAACAAGGACATGGATGCCCGAATTCGGGATTCAAGTTTTTATGTGAAATAGGAACCAGTAGAAATGAAAATCTTGATCATTGAGCAAACAAATACCGACGGCCACAGAAAATCTTGGCGGGTGACTCCTCAGGAGAGTCCCTCGGCTTTTGGTTCCTCGCGTCTGGCGCAAATTATCTCCCAAGATCAGACATCAACTCCCTTTGAAGGCGTCTTTGAATTTAAGGACGATCGTTGGATGTTTTATGATCTTCATCGCGATCGCCTGGAGAATTCGCTCACCTGCGAATTGAAGGAACTCACGTCCCTTAAACTGGAAGGGAGCGTCCTCAAGATCACTTGCTTTGAAAAAAAGGACTCATTGTCAGAAATCCTCGATCGCTCCGGACAGGACGACAGCCCACAAAACACAGATTCCACGAAGAAAGCCTATCAGTTTTTTATTGTCCGGCACGGATCGAAGATTTTGGAAACCCAAGTCCTCCCGATGAATGGCGTCTTTTTTAGTGAAAAGGTAGCGAACGCTCCTCCTTTTAAAGTCATGCAGTCGACTGAATGGAAACGCATGACGGTCGGTTTTTTTGAGATATCTCAAAAAACCGTTTACTTAAAAGACCCCAAAGAACTTGCCACACCTTCAGATCTTATGGATAGCGAGAGTCGACGAAGCACTGGAATTCTTCTTGTCGCCGCAGCTCTGATTGGTCTTATGGCTTGGCTTGCACCCAAGGGACAAACTGATTACGCCCCACCTGAAATTACGAAAACTGCCCAGCGAGTGATAATTCGCAACGAAATCAAAAACAGAAAACTAGAAAAAGAAAAGGCAGCAAAAGAAATCGCCCGCGCGGTTGCCTCGACCCCCCCCCCAGAAACGCCACCTTCGGAGCCAAAAACAAAAACCGCTGGCGTGAAAGTTGCCCATCTGCTTAAGAATCTCCAAGGGGGAAGAATTTCAAGTCTTCTCGGCAAGGTTTCGGCCCAGGCGGCCCGCAGTAAGAATTTAATCATTTCAAGTGGTGTCCCAGCTGGCCTCTCGCCGTCAGGACCGGCTTTGTCTGCGGTCGGTCCCGTGGATCAGTCTTCTGGTCGAGATTGGAAGACTGATGCGAAGGGAGCGGGCCTGACTGTAAACACCCTCGGCAAAGGCGGCGGCAAAAATATCCAGGGTCTGGGGCGCTTGCAAGGCGGAAAAGTCGGAACCGGTGGTGTGGGACTTATTGAAGAAGAAAGCGAAATCGTAGGAGGTCTCGACCGAGATATTATTGCCCAGTATATTAAGACCCAGCTTGGACAAATACTCTTATGTTACGAACGCCAACTCAGCGCTCAACCTGACTTGTTTGGTAAGGTCGCTATACGTTTTGAAATCGGCTCGACAGGGCAAGTCACCAGTCAAAAAATAGGCGACACGACTTTGAAAAACGCAACGGTGGAGGGCTGTATCCTCAACAAAGTCGCTGTTTGGAAATTTCCTGCGCCTCAAGGCGGAACAAAAGTAAATGTTACTTATCCTTTTTTATTTAAGAGCACAAACTAAGTCGGAGGAAACATCATGCGAACCCACCAGGACATCATCACTTTATTCCTCATCCTAATTGCGAGTGTGACACTTTGGTCATTCTCGGCTCAGGCTGACACAAAGAAAGATGAAAAAATCAATTCAAACGAGGAAAAGAAAGAAGGTCGCAAGCCCGAAACCAAGGGACAAACCACTGAATCAGAAAAACTTGATGTCCAAAAGCTTGAACAGAAATATTGGTCAGCCAAGGACGATGACTTTTCAGTTGTTCAAAACCGAGCCTTCCCGAAAGAAAAGCGGTGGTATTTGAATCTCTCTTACGGAATGCCATTGAATGATCCGTTCTCAGCGGGCGTTCTCGTTGGGACAAACCTTGGCTATTATTGGTCGGAGCGCTGGGGCATGGAGTTCAACTACCGCAAGGCTAGCTTTCATGACAATGAAACGACAGCAACCTTTGTCGCCGAAAAATCTGTCTATCCTGATGTCAATCGATTCCAGGCACAAAAAGTCCTCAATGTCACTTGGGTCCCGCTCTATGCGAAAATGAGTTGGCTCGATCGCAAGATCATATACTTTGATATGGGACTCCAGCTTGGGGTTGGTCAAACTGAGTATCAAATTCTCCGAGATGGCGGGAACGAAAAAAACACTGGGATGACGACATCCTTGAATCTGATGCAGCACTTCTTTTTCACCGAGAGATTAGCCCTGCGAATCGATTTTACGAATACTTGGACCACAGAATCCCGTGCGCGATACTATACCTCACCCTCGCTGGGAGATCGAACTCTTCCATCCCGTACAATTAATGATTCAAGCCTAATGATAGGTCTCACCATTTGGAAGTAGGACAACGATGAAAAGCCACCAACAACAAGCTGACCTTGTCAAACGAGCTAAACTTAAAATTTTTGCCAAGCTTGTCCTCTTTCTACTAATTCCCGCGAGTGGTTTTGCTGCGGACCTCCCCGATCTAGAACTGAAGTCCAAGGGCAAACCTCCAAGTGCGATACTAAAGATCAAGAAATCGTCAGCAGTCCCAAGCTATGAATTCCATAAGGCTAGCGGCAAATCTATTCCACGACTCGATATTGGAGAAGAATCTGAGTTCGAATTTAAGGTCGTGCCACTTCAACTACCCTCCGCACCCACTGTTTCAAATCTATCGCCGCCAAAAAACGGTCCTCCTCCAAAGCGTCCTTCACCAAAACCATTTGAGGTGAAAAATTCGACGCTTCTTATCTCCCCTGTTAAACCAGCCCAAGCGCTCGTTACGGAGAAAGGTATTCAACAAATCCCCGAAATCAAAACCCTCAAAGAAATTCCAGAACCTCAACCTCAAGCCACTGATCCCCGCCCTGTCAATCTGATCAACTTTAAGCCTCAGGACTATAAACTTCTCGAGGGTTTGATTTTTCTTGAAGCACAAAAGAACCACGACATGGCCTTGGCATACTTTGCTGAACTCTCTGAAGATAAAGAATTTAGAACCGAAGCCCTCTACCACTATTCCAGAGCCGCTCAGGCTCGGGGTCTCAACACCGAAGTCAGAGCAGCTTTGCTGAAAGTCGCGCAAACCAGTCAACTCAAAGAGTGGAAATTTCTGGCGGCTCAAGCCCTCGCCGAGAATATAGCCTTATTTGACGTTTCCAATCTAAAAGAAATTGATCCCCTCGTTCAAGCGATGGAAATCGATATCTCAAACAATGATGCCTACAATTTCTACCGAGCCAAGTACTACTTAGAGATTGGAAATCTTGGCCAGGTCGAAGATGCCTTAACTCTCATTCCAGAAAAATCACCCTACTTCAATGACAGTCTTTTAATCTCCGCCCTATTCAACTACCGGCAAGGCAAAATTGAAAGTGCAATTATTCCACTCCTAGAACTTCTCAAGCGAGCCCCTAGAGAGGAGAATATTCGAAGTGTGGGCGCCATGACTCTCGCAAGATTGCAATTCCAAAAAGGCCTATATAAGGAAGCTTATCAAACCTATTTGGAAGTTAATAAATCCCATGCACTCTGGCTTCAAGCCATGGTTGAGCAGGCCTGGTCACAAATTCTGACTCAAGACTATGAGGGGGCCGCCGGCAATATGTTTTCCTTACATACAGATTTTTTTAAAAACGCCTACAACCCTGAATCCTACACAGTCCGAACAGTTGGATATCTCAACCTCTGTCAATTCGGAGACGCCGCCCAAGCACTCAACAATATGGGAAGACGCTATGGTCCAACCTATGGGCGCCTCGAGACCTTCATGACCACGAAAAGGACCCAAACCTCTACGAGACCGTACGACAATTGCTTAAAAATCCCGATCTGCGAGAGGTCGATGGCTTACCCAGATCCTTTGTCATTGAACTTGCAAGACATCCGAGTTTCATCAATGCCCAAAAACACATGAATAGCTTCGAAGATGAAATTTCAAATTTTAACAAAATTTTAATAAATCTTATTCAGCGAGAAAAAGACCTTCTCAAAAGACAGTCTGAAATCACCAAGGAAATTTCGGAAACAAAAGCAGCCCAGCACGCGCCAAAGATTGATCCAGGAACCCTCAAGAATCTAACCAGCAAAGAAACTCAACTAGATAGAAAACTATTCCTGATCAAATTTGAATACCAAAATGTCAATCGCGCTCGAACCCAACTCAAAGAAAACCGACAAAAGGCAGTCACCAGACTTGAAGAAGAAAAATCTGTTCTGCGCAAGTCCATTTCAAGCCTTCTTTCTAAACGGTTTAATTCTTTGGCAACAAACCTGAAAAGTCTCCTAGATCAAACTGAAGTTCTAAACTATGAAATCTATTCTGGCGCAGGAGAGCAATTGCGATACCAAGCAGCCGGGGAGATGTGAATACGAAAGAGCGGCCACAATTAAAGCCAGAAGTCGATAAGAGCACAACCTGGAAGTTCAAAGGAGAGATTTGGGAAGACGAAATTGGACACTTTAGATCCTCCCTCAAAAGTGTTTGCCCGCCAGGAGAGAACAAGGTCTCCACAATTGAGAAGTGATGAGCTTTGAAGGATCTATTTAAGGACTTAATTTGACAAATTGTAAATGAACTGCAAACGAAGGAAAGAACAGCTGAGAACATATGAAAATAATTGCATTTGTGGGACTTTTAGCCCTTCAACTCGGTGGACCAAACTTCTCTCTGGCGAAAACCAGTGCAAAAGAAGGCATTGAAAAAATTAAACTCAATGTTGACAATTCGATAGCCAATACCGATGACTATAAGAAAAATCTCGCGGTGGTTGAGAAAAATATCGCCGAAGTGGCTAAGGCACGTGCGCAAGCTGAAGATCAAAAGAAACAGACTCAGGGGCAAATGAGTGAAAACAAGACAAACCTCGGCCGTCTTGACAGAGGAGAAAAGGGCATCAACCAATTAATCATGGATGAAAAGAATAAATCTGCTTCAGAAGAAAAGAAAATCAAAGAGCTTGAAGAAAGCATCGCCAAAATTAAGGACAATCTACAGAAGCGTGAAAAAAATGTTCAAGACTATCAGCTGCAGCTCACTCAAATCCAAGAAGAACGAAAGATCTGGCAAACCCGTGGCGAAACCCTCAAGGAGCAAGATACTCAAGTGAGTGCCCGCGTGAAAGCCTTGGCTCAACAAGAGGGCGAGTGGAAAACAAAAGACGAGGCTATGAGGGGGAAATTTCCCGCTGGTCTAAAGAGACTGAAAAACAGAAGAAACTCTTTGACCAGTACTCCACTCTGGCCGAAACCAAAGAGTAAGGCCCTATGGCCACAGGCCCTGTGCTGGGTTTGTGACCTCTTGGCGCGGCAAGCGAGGAAGTCCAAATTCTTTCTGAACAAGACCCAGAAAATCTATGTGTGTCGTCCGTCGGTTGACCACCGTGCCTGGAATGATTCCAGCACCTATGGCTGCCGTATAGATTTGATTAGTTCCAAACTTCGATCCCTCATCAAAAGTCACAATAACGAGAAGTTCTTTGTTTGAAGCCGCCAAATTGAGAAAAGGCAATAGAACATTTTTAGCCCAAGGCTCTAGTGTCGCCAAACCACCGTCATGACCATCATTGATCAAATTTGGAATCCATAAATTGTAATCAGCCAACTGATTCGCCTTTAGGTCTGCCACAATTCCGCGATCATTGATGACATTGGCACATCGAGCAGCATTGCCCGTCACGTTCTTGAAACTCATAAATGGGTTATGCTTTCGCACATAGTTTCCCGCTTGCGCACCAAGAAAACAGTTCCCCGGAAAATCCTCTGCGTAGGTGCGCCAAGTTCGCCCGACAGCTTCAAGGCTATCTCCCACGTGATTATCGTTGAGATCATAATTGTCATTCGTCTTCGTGCCCAACAAACTTCCCGCCACCATGCCGATATAGTTTGGTTGGGAAGGTCGGCCAAGTGCAAAGGATTGGGTAAATAACGCTCCCATTTCTGCAATCTTTTTCATCGTCGGATTGGCTATAACCTTTTGGTAACCCATATTTTCAAAAACCACGATCAAAACCTTTTGAAAGCGTGAACTCGACCCTGGTTGATCTACTTCAATGAGTGGATTTTCCATTGATAGTTTTTCGGTTGAAGGCCCTTCAGTTTGCGAACGGCAAACACTCCCATTCGCGAAAACCATAGCCAAAACCACTGTCCACAATCCCTTGTGCAAATACCCCATAAACACATCCTTGAGTTCGAGATAATTTAGTACTTTTATTCTAGTCTTCCACGAGGATTCCAAACCCTCCGGGCTTTGTCAAGTGAGTGAGGGATTTCGGGGGATTCCCATATTCTTGGAAGTTTAATTTTTAAAATTGGTTTATTTAAGTGAGGAATGTATTTGTCTAGGCAACGATCCTAGACTTCTGTCTAGGTGACTCATGACCAAAATCCGTCTACTCAGACAGATGCGCCTCAATTCGTTGATCTTTCAATCACTGTTGGCCCATTTTTGCCCAAGATTGATTCTGTCGCCAGCGAGAACTTCACCAATTCTAAATGACCTTGGCACAGAAGTCGCATGAAGCAGACCGTAACTAAAATCAATGGGAGTGAAGATAATGATGAAGTCAATTTTTAAAATGGTTCTCGGATCGATGATAATTTCATCTGCTGCCTTTGCCCAAGGATCAGGTTCGGCATCAGCAGGCTTTCGACCCTTTAAATTCAAGATTAAGGATGTCACGTCACGGAATGAGGTCAAGCCAGAAAACGGTGGATCTTCAGGGAATGAGATTTTAACGGGAGTCATCCTCGCAATTCTTGGCAATATCAAAGCGGCCAGTGTTGATTTTGGGCTTGATGGCACAATAACGCACCAAGAAGTGAGTGGTCAGTCGGAAATAGAAATTGCACTGACTTCACTGTTTTTCGATTCAAAAATCAGCATGAACAAAGACATGCTAATCAGCTTGGCGACAAAATCCACCGGTTCTCCGTTTTTTAGAAGGTGATACGAAGCATTAGGACCTTCAATCAAAGTCAGCCGTCGACGGCATCCTGCCTTGGGAGACTCTGTCTCCCAAACCCTCTGTTACGGCCGGTCATCGTGACCGCCCGTCCAGGTTTTAAAACAAAAAAGTCCACCTTATTGGCTCTTTGTTGTTTAATTTAGTTGCCTAAAAAAAACCTCACAACATAAGGAGCCAAGGATGGACTTCTCTAATGTCATCATTAATGCACTCGGTTTGCAAGATGTTCAGATTGAAAAGATAGAACAAAACAAGAATGATCTCAGCCTTAAGATTGTGGCGCGACAAGACAAGTCGGCTTGCCGCTGTTATCACTGCCAAGGCCCAATTTTGTATGTTCACGAGTGGAAAGAACGAACTATCAAGGGGCCCCCATTTGGGGCCTTTCTTTACGTGACTATCCTTCTATATCAACTTCGCGGATCTTGTCACATTTGCGATGACAGAGTGAGATCCGCCAAGCTGACATTTGTGCATCCACAGTTTGAAAACATGACCTTGGCGCTCTGCGAACTCGCCGGTCGATTGATGGAAGAAATGCCCTGCGGTGCCGTGGCAAGGTGGCTGGGTCTTAACTCAAAGACAATGTGGGATCTTGACCAATATCGAATGAAATCGATGAAGCCACTCATGAAATTGCCAGAGAAAATAGATCTCTCAAAAATGAGTGCTGATGAAGTTCATTTTAGAACCATGCCTAAAGTGGACAGTATCACAAAGCCTGAGATCAAGTTCGTGACTAACTTGGTTTGTTACAAAGAAGGTAAAGTTTTATCAAATGCGCCCGGACGAGATGCTAAAGCCCTGGCAACGTGTCTGAAGATTCTTTCGCCGGAACAAAGGGCCTCGATTAAGACCTTTTGCTGTTGATATGCATGAGCCTTTCATGGCGGCTATTCGTAAGCTTTGTCCCAATGCCCAGATCTGTGTGGATAGGTTTCATTTGGCAGAGCGGGTTAATGATGCCTTTGATGAACTCCGCAAGGCCGAGTTTAAAAAAGCCAAAGACAGCAACGACACTTTTCAATTGGGAATGCTCTCGCCGCAGAGAAGGTTTGTCTTGGTTGAGCGGGAAAAGAAGCTAAAGAAAGGTGACCTTAAAATGCTAGATAGGCTGAAGGAACTAAATAAAAATATTCTTAACGGTATGATTTTAGTCGAACACTTTCATCGAATGTTGGACAAAACTGACGTCATTGAATTTAGAAAATCCTTGCTCCTTTGGTATGGCCTTGTTCGTGAAGCCGGAATAACAGCCTTCAAAAATCTGGCATCGTTAATCAGAAAGTACCGAAACTACATTGAGGCTTATATCAATTCAAAGCTCACCACGGCAAAATCTGAGGGGCTGAATAACAAAATCAAGGTCCTCAGACGTTCCGGATATGGCTATACGAACCAGACCTCTTACCTCAACAAAATCTTGCAAAGATGCGGCTATTTAAACTCAAGATTTATCAAGACTTCAGACTGGTTTTGGAGGCTTCCCGCAGACTTGGCACAAAACACCCCCTTCTAAAAAACGGAGAGGCAAATCCACCGACAGAAACTTAGCAAAGATGCTTCCAAGTATTGCTGTTAATACCGAGAATATGTTGGTGACAGGGTCCTTGGATCTTGCAAAAGTAAGCGATCAGCTACGTGTTGAATTCTGCAAACCTTCCCAAATGGACTCGAGCTGCAATGATACCAATAGGTCCCCTCTTCACATTCATGTCGGAAATAAGATCTTTAAGAATATCATCGGACTTGGCTTTCGGTCGATTTCTGCCAATTTGAGAATGTCTGAAGATGGAACGACACTTCACTTCAAAGGAGGCTGCGAAGCTTATAAAACACTGACAGATCTCACGACCGGAGACGCCTCTAATAGACCAGTGACCTGCTCGTTCGATGGTTTTGCAAGTTTCGATAATAAAATTGGTCAAAAGATTCACCTTGTTTATAAATGATCCGATGAAAACACTCATGGCACGAAAGACACTGAAGGCACTGACCGCGTTGACAATCTTGTTTGGCGAGTCGACCCTTCATGCTGAAGCTCCACCACAGAATCCCGAGACACCTTCACTTATCTCTGAGATTGGAAAGATGCTCACTGTCGATCTTGACGCCAAAATAAAAGAACTTGGCCTTCGCGTTCACTCCTGCGAGTTAGTTAGGGATAATTCAATGGAAAAGCGCGGTTCTGAGATGATCTCTTCGTATCCTTCATTGCAAAGCTGTCTGACGGACTCCTTGATTCGAAGTCTCAATGGCAGACCAGATAAAAACCTCTTTGGTCAGGAAGTTCTTTATATTAAGTTGTGGGCCTTGGATACTGAAGGTCGCTATCTTCCACCCATCATTGTCCGGTGGCGCCATTCCCATAAAGGTTTACTCAGCCTACTCTCCGAAGGCCTACGACTCAAGACTGATCGCTTGAGTGAGTATTTGACTTCTATCAACTCCTTGGATGTTGTCTCAAAACCGTGTAAACTCAGCTTTGGTGATTCTTCAAGGCAAGATTTTCAACAGTCTGATTTTGGCAACATAATTGGCGATCTGGAAATTTCGGCGACTGAAACAAAAAATCTTTCTGACTACTTCGAACCTGGTCGCCTTAAATCAATCCTCGCTGCGACAAAGCCGAATTCTATAATCGGAAACATTAAAGTTCCCAAGGTTGTTAATGGAGCACGTATATACGATGCTGAACTGAAGATAGGGACGGAACTAGAAGTTCATGGGGATCTCGAGCGAATTGACATTCGCATAAGATCGAATATTAATTTCTTGGCCTTGAATGGCTCGCCTTCCCCCTTGATTCGCCTCTTAAATCTTTTTGTGCGCAAGACTTTTTGCGTTCATGGAAACCTTGAGGCCTTTGCAAATGAAGCGGAGGTCCAGTGAAGTCTTTACTAAATGTTTTTTTACTAATGCTTCTCATTAGCGCCCAAGCCCGAGCCTTTGAGCAAGGTTGTTCATTGCGACCAAACCAATTAAATGAGTTCGGCAATAATTTGGTGACCTCATTTCATTCACAGAAAAAACCCTTGCCAGAGGGCCTCCTTTTGGAAACTTCATTTGAAGGAGAGTTTAGTAGCAAGGATGGTTTAAGGGCAACGGCTGATTTTGAAGGCTTCTTTCGACCGTCAGAGGATGAGTTTTTGTCGTTGACGCCCTTGCCGATTTTTGGACTTGATCTTTCGCGCGAGCGTATTGTTGTATATATTTGTGCCCACCTAGACCCTAATCCTAAAAACACTCACCTAACATTGTATTTTTTGCGAGGGTATCATTTGAGCTCTGTGAATTTTGCAAACTTTTGGGGAGACCTATTTCATAAAACCGAGTCTCAAAGTTGCCGCTATTCCAGCCTCCCTTTTTGGAACGAGCGTGATCAAGAGATACTTTTTGAAGCTTTTTAAATATATTCCATTTGCTTCCTCACTCTTTGATACCGCGGGGAGTGTGCAAAGATTTTTTGCCAACTTGTTCGGCGACTTGACCGGACTCGGAGTCGAGCGAGTTGAAATGACCCCAGAGATCGTCACTGTTGCCTCTGGAGTGAATCTTGATTCACCAAGAAAGGTTAAGATTCAGAAAAGCTTCAAAATCGAAGATGGGTCTCCGCTCCCCGGAATCTCCGACCTCAATGAATTGATTGATGATCTGGGACTAGATCAAGGAAATTAGAACGACAGTCATTATCACAGACGCGTGAGCTTGCTCCCCACACGTTTAAGCAATCGACCCACCGTGAGATCATACTCTTCGAGCCTGAGCCCCCGAGAAGCTAACGCGAATAATCCACCCCCTATCAAAGAAGCAAGAATAAGACCGGCTGCTTTGTAGAGAAATGAATCGGCGCTCGTCGCCATAAAAATGAAACTTTGCAGCCTAAGTGCTAAGGGAATTCCACACACAATAAATTTCCCAGTTTGTATCACAAGCTTTTTCAGATCAAAGTGCGTGGTCCTCGACTGATCTGTTCCAAAGGAAAAAATCGGAACAGTGAATTTTTTCTCGAATGGAAAAATTTCTTCGCATCTGTTATGTTTAACTAGATAACCATTTGATCCATTCGCCAAACATCTCGTTCCTCTGAAATCGAACAAAGCATCTTTTCAAAAGACTCACGCGCTTCGACGGAAAACTGATTGAAAGTAAAACTGTGCATCACGCAAAGGGACAAGTTGGCTGGAAGGTCCCTTGTCAACATCGGTAGTGCAGAGTTTGCATCTCCTTTGATGAGATTTACTGGATTGCTTTTCAATATCTGAATTGCTGATTTCAAACGTTCAACTCGTTCCACTTGGTTCGGCCATACAAGTGATAGTGGCCACAACACTTCATCGGAATCATTCAAATCAATCGGATTGAGGTCAATACCAATGCGATTTTCGATCTTCGGAAGTTGACCTAATTGCAATCTTCCATTTTGGACTGCACATGAGATTTTCAATTTAGAGTTCGGACTTCCAATCTGCACCTTTAATTTCGCCAAGACCGATGTTTTTATTTTGTGATCTGGCTGAAGGCATGACTTTTAGTTTCACTAATAAATTCCAAATAGGTCGCGCAAGACCAATAGAAACAAATAGCATAGTACCGAAGCTGACATTGCCTATGATCGTTCTCACAATAAGGCCTTGTTCCAAATCCGAATTGAGATTGATCCACAAATACAGAATGGCCTTGAGAATGAAATAGAATGTCCAAACCATCGTGAGAAGTCGAAAGAAAAAGGTTTTATCAATGGACTGTTCTTTTAATGTTCGACCTTGTTGTTCCGCGAATTGTTGAATCAGTGGCTTTGGCTGAAAGAGTGTGATCCCAAAAAAGAGGGCTATGCCCTTAATTTTTTCCATTCGGCAGTGAACTTAACAGGTTCCCCAAAAGAGTTCAATTATTATGATTCCCGCTGAACCTGTCACTTCGGCTTAAATAGTTCCACCCCACGTCCCATAACTTCCCTTGTTGGCCACCCCCGGCTTTCTTAAATATTTTGTGGCTGGATTCTAGGTAAGCCCAAATGCTCTAACTGGCACCTCTGGTTCGAGTTAAATAAATTTGGCAATCACCTTTTGCCGCTTTCCAAACGAAACAAATGGGTGGGCGGGGTTTCTTTGTTTCCATAAGAACCTTCAAAAATAACTTGAGGAATCACAAAATCTTCAGACAGTCTTGTCACAATATAAAACTGCCCCACAGAATCAAAAACCACACTGATTCCATTTGATAACCCTCCCAGTCGCTCAAAAAAAAGAAATGATCGGTCCAAATTTGGCCTAGTCAACGTGCGAGTCTTAACGACATTTTGTTTTTCAACTTTGTCAAAGTCCTCGAGGACTTCGGAATCTTTCAAGAGGACGGCCCTGCAACCAGCAATAATAATCTGACCGCCCACTCTGGTTCTTCTGACCATCTTAGCTAATGCTTCCGTCATATTTGGCGTATAAGAAGGAATCCCAATATTGGAAATACTCAAGTCTGCTAAAGGAATTTCCTCATCACGAATCTCTTCAAATTTTCTCCCCGTCAAAAATTTAACTCGGGGCAAGTCAGGTGCCGCTCGCTGCATCTCGTAAGTTATCGCAACAATTCCGGGCTTTTGATTGGCTGGACGATCAAGAATCTCTTGCAATCTAACAACGTTCAAATATCTCCTCTGAACCTCCTCAAGTGGGACGTTCGATTCACTGAGCATCAATGGATCAATCGAGCCCGGCTCATCAACCACACCGCGTCTGGGGTGCCAAAATCTTCGAATGTACCAATTCAATTGCGAGGAATAGGGCCCCAAATTTGAGGTCTTAAAAACCTTCTTTGGGCTCAGATAGACTTGCTCAGAAAAGTGACCTTCACCAGAACCTAAGTCGGTAATAACATTAAGCCCATCCATTTGGGAGATCTTCGTTAGAAGATCAAATGAACTTCCCGAAAACCTAGAAACATAGTCAAGCAAACCACGACTCGCTTCATAACGAACATCCCCTTTGGAAGGTTTCTTCCCACCCCGAGTCACTATGTCATCCTCTATGACAACAATGCCCTTTTTTGGCTCCAACGGAGCTTCAAATCCTAATGTGTTTGTTCCCGCCAGTTGAAGAAGGTGATGACAGTCAATCGCGGCGAAGGCTCCGGATGGCCTGGTAACCCCAAAACATACACTTAGAATCATAAAAAGATATGGCCTATTTTTATGGAGCATAATAGTTCATGGCAATGCAAGGATTGTACCCTGTGGAAAGTCTCACACTTCAGGCAAATTGAATTGCCGCTCATGACACTGGGGCCTGCCGCAGCCTCTTCTTTGCCACAAAATTTCGAGGTGACGACAAATTCTGCGAAAGGTTCCTTGGAACCTTAAGAAAGGGTAGGTCGAAAAGTAGTCATCGACAAGTTCACCTTCTTTCTATTGCTGAGCACCCAAAAGAGCAAGGCACGATCCCTGACTCACTGGACGGCTGGAAACATAATGGGCCTCGAGATCAAACCCAATACGTCTTTCTTTTTCTTCGGTATTTTTGTTCTGCGCTTCTTTTGCGTAGGCATGAACGGTTTGGTAAACAAAAGATTTTAAATCGAAAGTTCCCACCGAGGTAACAAAGTTTACTTGGGAAGCTTCAAAGTCGCTCATGATATAGCCCGGTCGCCGCCCACGATCTAAAAAAAGACGCGCCTCATTTGAGGTAGGCAATAAGCTCTTTAGAAAACTACCCACGATCCTGTGACCATTCGCTTTCGCCTCCTTGAATAAATTCACGAATGGGCCCTGGCCCTGCCCCTCAGTGCTCGGAAAGTCATTGAGACTGAAATCAAAATGGATTTTAACGGATTCCTCAAGGCCTTGCTCATTGGTATAGCTGATTTTGAGTCCCCTATTAAAATAGGAAAGCTCTGCAACTCCCGATGGATTGAGAACCAAAACTGATTCCATTCCGGTCTCTGGATTCACCTCCATCTTGCTTCCAAGTTTGATAAAAATTGTTGAGGCGTGGGTCAATTGGACGAATAAGACACCAAAAAAAAGAATGGCCTGTCTTGAATATCTGTTTTTCACTGACGAACTCCTTCAAGATTTAGCTGTGAACGCAGCTTAACAGCTTTCCTTTGCATTAAACATGCTGGGCAATCCCTATTTTTACGCCAGCGGCCCAAAGGAGCTACAGCGAAGCTCAGAGGCTTAAATAAGAAAAATTTTTTGTTGGAATTCGAAAGAGATATAGTTCGAGGGTACTTAATTGAAAAAAGTACTGACAGGGGGCAGCCTAATTTGTCACCAAACCTTGAGAATGCCTTAAAAGCTGTCCAAGGTATTAGGCAATCAATCTGGCACATTTAATGAATGAGCTTTCAACTAAAGGAAGGTGAATCCATGAAATCTTTAATAATTAAAACATTTTTTATTTTTTTCAGCTGCATCTCGTTTTCATATGCGGATTTGTGTCATACTATCAATCCGGGAACTAATCTGGTCAATCTTTCTTATAATGGTAAAAATTGGACTTGTTCGACTGGAACGAAAGGATATACCCCTCGGATTATAATGCCAATGACAATTGAGGTTATGCAAGAGTTGTCGGAATTACAAAAAAAGTGGTCGGAAATTAGATGTGAAATTGGACTTTCATCTGAACTAAGTCTACCAATTAGTACAAGTACGAACATACCATTTGGAAAAGTTAGTTCAGTCATAAATGTCATCCAGGTTTTTAAAATTTCAAATTGTGATTATGCAAATTGAGATGAATAAGATTTAGAGATACATTGCAAGACCTCGCCATCTGCGAGGAGATGGCTCAACAAAGAAAAAGCGCATGACCTGGGCCCAGCTGCTCAAGCGAGTCTTCAAAATAGACATGGAAACCTACAATGTTTGCGGCGAAAAAATGGCTGTCATCTCCGCAATCACTGATCCCGAGGTAATCCAAAAAATACCCACGGAGTTGTTCGATCAGATGGCTATGTCCGCTTTGCCAATAAATATTATCGAGTGGACTCGACTCTCAAGAAACAAAGTGTCCTCATCATAGGAAACTGGCCATTTTCGTACATTGAATCCCAAAAAATCAAAACCGTCACCAATACGGCTGATCTTTGTTTTGGCAGTTGAGAAATGACTCATCAGCAAACGAGGCAGAACGAATTGAAAGTTCGCAATTTAGAAAGCAAAGACGGCTTGTAAGTGTTTTCTGATTGATGCCATTTCTACTTCTGAAGCCTTTCCAAGCCTTTCAATAAATCGCTCTTTGGAGACTGATCTAATATGCTCGATGCATGCTTGGCTTTTTTTGTCCATGATGATCACATTGACCCTTGTGGGCCAGTCTTTAGTTGATGTAGTCAAGGGCACAACGATGATGGCCTGAAGGGCCGAGTTCATTGAATTCGGACTGACTATAAGGCATGGCCTAATCCCATCCTGTTTACTGCCGCGCACAGGATAAAGTTTCACTTTCCAGATTTCACCAACGAGGAGTTTTGTCATTGTTGTCCTCTAAATCAGCATCAAGCCACCTTTGATCTTCGTCACTGAGTTTCGTGTTTTTAAAAGTCCATTGACTATGATGTGGCAAATGGGATCCAAGAACGACCATATTCTCGCCGAGCGTCGTGACATCAATAATGTCACCCTCTGTGATATTTAAAGCCTCTTGAATTTCTTTAGGGAAGATAACCCCAAGTGAGTTTCCAACCCGTCTAATTTTCAGATGAGACATTCGTCACCTCCTCGGAGGATTATAACATAAGTTATAACGGCAGACGAAGCTTACTTTAAAAAGTCTGACTGCAATTCGGATCTGTCTCAAACAGGGACACTTTGACCTGGCCACAGCTGGACTGATGTTAGACAAACAATATTCAATCACCTATTAAGGAGGTCTGCTCCCCGCACGTTTAAGCAATCGACCTACAGTGAGATCATACTCTTCGAGCCTGAGCCCCCGAGAAACTAACGCGAATAATCCACCCCCTATCAAAGAAGCAAGAATAAGACTTGCTGCTTTGTAGAAAAATGAATCGGCGCTCGTCGCCATAAAAAAGTAACTTTGCAGCCCAAGTGCTAAGGGAATTCCACACACAATAAATTTCCCGGTTTGTATCACAAGCTTTTTCAGATCAAAGTGAGTGGTCAACCAAGGCAGGCCCACCAGGAGCAACCCGAAATTAAGCCCCGCACTGAGGAGTGTCGACACATTTAAACCCTGCAAACCATACTGAGCCATCAAATAAGGCGCGAGGATCAAATGCAATCCAAGACCAAGAGCAGAAACAAGCGCTGGGTACCAAGTATTTTTAACAGCAAAATAGAAAGGTCCAAGAATTCGCACACAGCTGGTGGGAATCATTGCAAAAGCATAAATCCACAAAACTTGACTCGCCTTGATTGAATCCCCTTCAGTGAAATGCCCACGTTGAAAAAGAATTTCTATAACGGGTCTCGCCAAAATGAAAAGGCCGATCGCACAGGCCATAGATAAATAAAGATTCAATCGCAAATAGAAATGTCCTGTCTGACTGTACTCGGCCCGATCTCCTCGAGCCCAAGAGCTTGACAGACTCGGCAAAAGCGCCGTGCCAAGGCTCACGGAAATGAGTGATAGAGGCAGCTCCAAGAGACGATCCGCCCAGTAAATATATGAAATCGCCCCCTCTCCAAGAGCACTCGCAAACCGCGTATTCACCACCAGGGTGACCTGCATAAGACTCATCCCGAAGAGGCCAGGGACCATATTACGAAAAACACGCGCGATCTCAGGACTCCAGAGCTTCAAGGTGAGCTGAGGAGCATAGTTCATCCTAACTAATTGAGGAATTAGCACAAGGGCTTGCAAGCCCCCACCAATCAAGACACCCCAAGCCAGACCATCCCCTGGTTGAGGAAACCAGGCACCAGGAATCATCGTCGAAACAATCATCGCAATATTAAAAAACAAAGGAGCCAGAGCCGCCCAGCCGAACTTTCCGAGGGCATTTAAAATCCCCATAAAGTAGGCAAAGCTTGAGATAAAGAAAACGAATCCAAACATAATACGAGTGAGTCTCAGGGTCAGTTCATACTTACCCGGAATTTGACGAAAACTTGCCTGATCAACCAGGATCCAAATAAAAAACTCTGGATAAAGCACACCAAAAAACTGTAATGGTCGAGAGAATCAGAAGTAAAAGCGTGTAGAAGCCATTGATAAAATTTCGAACTCTGACACTTGGGCCTCCCTCTGAACTAATATCGGGAGCTTGGACCCTGAGATCTGTAAAAACAGGAATAAAGCTGACAGAGAGAGAACCTTCCCCAAGCAAGCGACGAAAAAAATTTGGAACCCGAAAGGCAGTAATCCAAGCATCGGTGACCATTCGATCGAAAAAATAGGCCAAAAGGGATTCCCTCACCAATCCCAGCCAACGGCTGGAAAAAGTTCCCAGGGACATAATCAGTGCCTGTCCCCCAACACTTCGGCCGCCAACCGCTTGCTTTTTCTCACCTTTACTTGGTTCTGAGCTTTGAGTCATGTTTTCCCTTTACCTATTTCCTTCAATCATTTTCGATCTCTTTGATCTTTTTTGATCTTTTTTGATCTCTTTCAGTCTTTTTCTATGTCTTTCAAACGCTTTTAGCTCCCCCAGATGTGCCTTTTTTGTGGGCATTTCGTGCTTTTTGGGAATCTTTTCTTGATTCCCTCCTCAACCTCATGCTAAGTGCTTATGTTCTTTGATCTTATTCTGGAGGAAAACCCTTGGCAAATCATAAGT
The DNA here is from genome assembly GCA_016713585.1 of Bdellovibrionales bacterium. GTDB lineage: Bacteria > Bdellovibrionota > Bdellovibrionia > Bdellovibrionales > Bdellovibrionaceae > JADJOV01. The sequence goes on from JADJOV010000023.1 coordinate 169,655, forward strand.
CAGCTGCAAAAAGAGCCCGTCAAACTATTAAACGTCAAGCTGTGAACGGAGGCCGTAAGAGTGCGGTCAGAACAGTTGAAAAAGGTCTCTTGAAAGCCCTTGCTGCAAAGGATACTTCAGTTCTTCCTGATCTTCTAAAAAAGTTCATGAGCCAAATGTCAAAGGCCGCCCAAAAAGGTGCTTTCAAAAAAGAGACTGCTTCTCGCCGAATTGGACGAATTTCTGCCCGCGTTGCTCAACTGATCAGCGGGAAGTAGAAATATTTTCCTGATCTGACTGTCGCGCCGAAACAAAGGTTCTAATTTGTCGCCGATGTCCAAATTGAAGCTGATCAAAGGAAATTCCATGACTAACATGAGAAGGCCCCGCTTTGCTCGTCGATTTGACCACGGCCCGAACTGACACAAACTCTCCGTCAGGAATTTGAAAATTAACAACAATTTGTGAATCATTGTTCAAAACAAACTCAGTGTTGAGAGACATCCCGCCTTCACCTATTTCGCTTGTTTCAGCAATAAAGTACTTTCCTCGGCTCAGGACGCCAACTCGCTGTACCAAGGGACGGCGGGGAAATTTACGACGGAAGTAGCCCTGATCCTGATAGCCTCGACTCATAAAAGTGTTTCGGTAGTTGTTGACGTTTTAATGAGTCTTGTTTTTAAAACTGTCACAAAGTTAGACAAGGACGCGAAGAATCTCAATTTGCGTCGCAGAAACACCTCAAGATACCGCCCTGATCAGCCGATTAATAAGGTTAACTAGGATTAAAGTCGGGAGACTTGTGAGATTTTTTTGCCTTCTCCATTTAGTCATTTTGATTTCTTCAAGTCGCGCACTTGGAGCCACCGCAGGCATCACCTATTATGGACGTATGGTTGCTCCGAATGGCCAATCCGTCGTGGGAACTTCGGTTCAATTCAAACTACAGCTTCGTACACCGGGAAGCGAGAACTGCCTCCTCTATGAAGAAACTCAAACTAAAGACCTTTCGCAAACGGACGGGATCTTTTCTATTACAATAGGTGACGGATCTGGAGCCCGTCTTGATTCAAGTGGCTATAGCATCGATCAGGTTTTCGCCAATCGCGGAATGTTTACATTACCGTCTGGACAATGCACCTACGGAACAACATGGACTCCGAATCCCAGCGATGGGCGCAGAATCGAAGTTTTGTTCAACGATGGAACCTTTGAAGCAGGGACCTGGGAGCAGGCACCTCCCGTTCCGATCAATTTTATTCCCATGGCCATTGAAGCTATGCAAGTGGGGGGATACAAAAAAGAGCAGCTTCTGAAGATTGCCGATGGAGTTTCCACAACTGGAACTGAATTAAATACCGCTTCATGGACCGAGCTTCTAGCTCTAATCAATGGAACCACAACCCAATATGTAAAATCAGGTTCAGCCAATTTCACCGCGGCGCCACAGTGGAATGGAGTCCCATCTGGAGCCAACGATCTTGTAAATAAAACCTATGTAGATGCGCAAGTTGCGGCAGGATTGCCAAACGTTGGAACAGCCGGCACATACACAAAAGTGACAACAGATACCAAAGGTCGAGTGACCTCTGGGGCTGCCTTGGTAGAAGGGGACATCCCTACTCTTTCAACTGCAGGCAAAGTTAGCGGTAGCGCTCTCAATTCAGGAACCATTGGAGGGACCACGGCCTTCAGCACCTCTGGAAACCTTGTAACCACGGGCACTGTTCAGGGTGCCACTGTGAGTGGAACGAACTTACGCGCCTACAATGGCACTAGTTATGTCCAGCTAGCGGCCCCCGCCCTGGGTAGCAATGTGAATTTTTCGTTGCCAGCAGCAGATGGTGCCGCCGGCACTTTAATGAAAACTAACGGCGCGGGGCAGTTAAGTTTTGCTGCGCTCAGCGGGTCTGATATTCCAAGTCTCGATACTGCAAAAATCACTACGGGCACCCTGCCTGTTGCCCGCGGAGGCACTGGGCTCGCTAGCTATGGAAACAACAGCGTCTTGGTTTCAAATGGAACCGGGTCTGCGATAAGCTCTTTGAACTGCGCTCTTGGCGAAGTGATCAAGTTTGATGTGTCAGGGTTTGCGGGCTGTGGAACTGATAGCACAGGATCAGCGAGCCAGTGGACGACGGCCGGGTCGGATATCAATTATACCGCAGGGAAAGTCGGGATTGGCACAACTACTCCGGCCTCCACTCTGGAAATAAGCGGTGATCTAACCTTTACAACCGCTGCGAATCGAAAAATTCAGGTGGGAACGGCTGCCTCTGGCAACGGATTTAACCTTGATATCAAAGCTGGTAACGGCTTCGCTTCATTTGGTGGCGGAGCCTTAAATCTTTCTGCCGGTAATGCAACCTGGTCAGGACAGGGAGCTGCTGTTCTTTTGAATGCGTCAACCACTCATGGTGGGTCGGTCATGGTCACAGGTGGCAATGGCGACTTCGGGTTTGGAACGTCGACAGGGGGTAACATCTATTTGATTGGGGGGGGAGGTTTTGCTGCAAATGGCGATGTCATTCTTGGGCACAATGGAACAACAGCCAGAGGCAATATCGGAGTGGGAAAATTGGCTCCGGCCGCAAAGCTCGAGGTCAGTGGCGAAGTCAAAATCGGTGAAACTGGACTTGCCTGTTCTGTAACAACCAAAGGTTCCATCCGCTACAACAACACAACCAGTGTGCTTGAATTCTGCAATGGCACTGGCTGGAACCTCATTCAGGCGGCAGCTTGCACAGATCCAAATCCAAGTGTTTTCTTGTTTACCAATCAGCCAAATGCGACGGCCTCATCTTTGACTGCCTCTGACATTATTCAAATTTCCGGAATCAATTGTTCAGTTCCAGTCACAATCTCTGGGCAGGGTTCGCCCGAGTACCAGATTTGTAGTGACTCCGGCTGCTCGACTGTCCTTCAAGGGTGGACCTCAGGTCCAAGCAGTATTTCAAATGGTCAGTATCTACAAACCCGCCTCACGACTGATAGTACAGGGGGCGCGACATTTCAGGCCACACTTATTATCGGATCAGGTGCCAGTGTTTGGAGCGTGACCAATGCCGGTGGCGACTGCACGGGCTCTCCAAGTCCAGGAACTGTGTGCGCTGACGGCACAATTTATGCGGGCCTCAGTCCTGATGCAGGCGGAGTCAAAATGTTTACGACCCGTTGTGACTTTGGCCAAACCTGGGACGGTTCAAATTGCACAGGCGTACGATCCCTATTGAGTTGGAATAACGGAGTCTATGCTGCAATCACAACTTCCTTTGCCAGCAGCTTCACAGGCAAAATAAACTCCGCTGGCTTAGCGGCCCTGGTCGGTGGGCCTGCCCCGTACATTGCAGCACTGAACTGTGAAAATCTAAACGTCAATGGCAATACTGACTGGTATTTACCTGCCAGCGGTGAGCTTCAAGTGCTCTCTGCAAACCGAACTGTGATTAGAAATTTTGATGTGAGTGGCGTTAGATATTGGTCGTCAACCGAATCTACTTCCCCTACGGCGGCGGCCGTGATCATTAGCACCGGCAGTACTCCAATTATAGTAAAGGAAACATCCGTGTATGTTCGCTGTGTACGACGTTAAGCGATTGCCGTAAGAGGCTTTTCACCGGAGTTGTAAAGGTTTTAACTCCTTGATAACAAACTACGACGGAAGATGGCCTGAGCCTAAGTGCCTCGACTCATAAGATTGTTTCAGCGGCTGTTGACGTTTTAATGAAGTCACTTGAAGAATCAGACTCTCGAGCCACAAATGACCAGCTAGCGGAGATGATTTCAGCGCTCGATCAGTTGTGCTTAAAATAACCAAAATCTGCATCAATTGATTCTCGCTCCAGACTCGACCTTGCTCTAAATATTGATTTAAGAAATAGGGAGGAATTTGGAGAGCCTGCGCTAAGCGCGCCCCATGCAGACCCTGAGTTTGATTTCGCTTGAGCTGAAACAAAATTCGAAAGTGCCTCGCAAGCAAACTTATCAAACCCACTTCATTTTGCCCCTGATCCAAGACATTCACCAAAAGCTCCAAGGACTTGACTCGGTCCCCATGCCCGAGACTCGCCACCAAATCAAAAATGCTCTCTTCCCGAGTTTGCGATAGAAAAGATTCTACATCTGTTTGCGTCAATCGGCGTTTTTCACCGATAAAATCTCTTAAACTCTTAAGAGCAGACTCAATTTCCAACAAATGAGACCCCACCCGTCGATGAGTTTCATGAATTGCTTCATCATCAATCTCTAATGCCAGATTTTTTGCTATATAGCGAATCCAAGAGGGAATTTGATTTTCAAAGGGTTTTTTGAATTCAAGAACGGTCCCGGTTTCAACCAGAACCTTGAAAATTTTCTTTCGCTTGTCTACCCGACTTGCAAAAATCGCAAACACGGTTGAATCGATTGGCTTAAGAAAAAAAGGCGCCAAGGCTTCCCACTGAGAATCTTTCATTTCCTCAGCTTCTTTAAGTATCACTACTCTGCGCGCAGACATCATGGGCAAAACCTGAAGCGAGTCGATCAGGGATTCAATATCAAGCTCTGCGCCATGGAAAACTTGAAAATTAAAATCGATATCGTGGGGCTCAAGAAGAGTCCCTTTTAAGAAACTATAGGCCTGCTCTAACAAAAACGGTTCATCACCCGAAATCAGATATAAGGGGGCTACAATTCCAGATTCTAAGTCTTTGTAAAATTTTGACTCTCAACAAGTGCCAATTAGAAACTCTCTGTCATTCTATTAGGGCCTTCCGTCATGAGGTCAAGCGCAAGCCCTTCAATGTTCTGCCTTCGGGTCGCAAGATTGTAAAGAGGATTGACAGTATTGACTGTCGATAAAGTGACTTGGGGCGCCGGATAGCTCGACTCCCCACGAAAATCTCCAGACCACAAAATCTGCTGATCTGATTGCCTCACCAACTTTATGTGCACTTTCATCACAACCCCATAGTTACTAGCTAATACGACGCCTTTGGCTAGGTAGGCCGCACTGCCAGCACCACCCTCCTTCAGATCCTTTGCCTGAAAAAACGAGGGATTCAATAGTTCCCATCGCTTTGACTTCGGCAAGATTTGAATCCACCAATTTGGTCACCTGAGACCTATGAAATTGCTGAATCAAGGCATTTGTTAATGACACTTCAATTCCAGGCTCTTGAGTCTTATTCTTAAAAACGGGTACGGCGACCTTTGATAACCACCGGGAAGCTGACGCCGAGTGGACTTAAGCTTGTAGGCACATGATGGCAGAAGCACCAGGATTATCGCGAATCCGCACCAAAATTAGAAAACAATTTGCTCAGAGTTGCCATCGCCACAAAGTTGAGTATAAAATCCGTGAAATTTCAAGGGGAAAAAAGGCAGTCATGAATAATGAGAGAACTAATGAAAAAAACGGTGAAAAGCTTTATGACTATAGCCTCCTCGCCCCCGGCCCCGTAAATCTTCACCCTGATGTTCGCCAGGCCCTGGCGCTACCGATGATTCATCATAGAACCCCGCAATTTGATGAAATCCTTAAACGAGTCCTCACTCGACTGAAGTTGGTTTTTGGAACTGACCAAGCTGTTTATATGCATTCATCCACGGGCTCCGGGGGCATGGAATCACTTTTGGTGAATGTCCTGTCCCCTGAAGATCAAGTCTTAGTGGTCATCTCTGGGAAATTTGGCGAGCGTTGGGCCGAAATGGCCGAAGCTTTTGGCGCTCATGTCACAACCCTTTCTGTTCCTTGGGGCGAAAGTGTTAAGCCTCAAGCTGTCCGCGAAGCTCTAGAAAAAAATCCAAAGATCCGCGCGGTCCTTTGTCAGGCCTGCGAGACTAGTACGGGCGCCGCGCACCCTATTCAGGAACTTGGACAGATCATTTCTGAGTTCCCGAACTGCCTCTTTTTGGTCGATGGAATCACTGCGGTTGGGGCCTTTCCGCTGCCTATGGATGAATACAAAATCGATGGCCTCGTCGCCGGCTCGCAAAAGGCCTTTATGCTTCCGACGGGACTGGCCTTTGTGAGCTTTTCACAGAAGGCCCAGGCCCGCTTTTCAGAAGCCAAAATGAAACGTTATTATTTTGATATTCGACGCGAGCAGAAAGCAAATCTTCAAGGTGAGACTTTTTTTAGCTCGTCAGTGATTTTGGTGCGAGCCCTTGATGTGGTGCTTGACTTGATTCTAGCGAAGGGCCTGCCTACCCTTTACGAGGAAATTCAAAACCGCGCACAGCTCACCAGGCATATTGCTCCCTTACTTGGATTCAAAATCTATCCACATTGTCCAAGCAATTCACTCACTGCGCTCACTGTTCCTGCTGGAGTCGATGGACAGCAGGTTCGTGCCTATCTTGAAAAACATTAGCAGTATCACAATTATGGGCGGCCAAGATCAGGCGAAAGGTAAAATTATCCGGATTGGCCATATGGGATATATTTTGCCTCAAGAAATGGATTCCCTGTTTGAATGCCTTACCTTGACTCTAGCCGCTCTCAATCATCCAGTGAGTCCCGTGGCACTTCTTCAAGCGACTGCCGCAATCAGGACCCAAGGAAAAAATACTTGATGAAAAAACGAATCCTGATCACTGAACGCTTTGCCCAAGACAGCCTCTCTTTTTTGCAACAAACTCCAGGCTTTGAAGTTTTGAGGTCAAAAATCCCAGGCACCATTGATCCTGCCCTGCTTGTAACGAGTCATGCTCTGTTGATTCGTTCACAAACCTTGATCACCGATAAACTCCTGGAGCAAGCCAAAAATCTGCAATTGATAATTACTAGCACGAGTGGCTTCGATCACATTGACCTAGCTGCCGCCGCAAAATGGGGTATCACAGTCATGCACACTCCGACCGCCCATATTGAAAGTGCGGCGCAGCTGACCTGGGGACTGGTTCTGGCGTGTAGCTCGCGAATTTTCGAAGCAAGCAAGATGGTTAAAGCCGGCCTCTGGGATCGAAATCAGTTGATTGGTTTTGAGCTGGCGGGCCAAAATTATGGCATCATTGGACTCGGTCGAATCGGAACCCGAGTGGCACAGATGGCCCAAACTTTCGGTATGACCGTGGCCGCTTATGACCCCTACCAAGATGAAGAAGTCTTTGCCCAACACAAGGTCGCAAGACTCTCCTATGAAGAGATTCTCAGAACGTCGGATGTGATTAGTTTTCATGTGCCTCAAACACCAGAAACCAAATACATGCTTCGAAGGTCCCAATTCGAATTTATTCGCCGTGGGACAATTTTAGTCAATACGTCTAGGGGAATGGTGATTCACGAAGCTGACCTCTGTGAGGCCCTCGAGCAAGGGTGGATACGGTCTGCCGGGCTCGATGTTTTCGAAAAGGAGCCTCTGCCGCGAACCTCAAAATTGCTGAACTACCCCCAAGTTTTATTAACCCCTCATATTGGTGCAAATACGGAGGAGGCTTTCCATAAAGCCTCCCAGGCCGCTGCAAATAAATGTGTTCGGTTCTTTGGAGACGGTACCACCAGTGAAACCCTCCCCCCAAAGGCAAGCTGGTACGGCGCGCCTGCGCCATTCGCGCCGCTTCATGATCCCTCAAATGGATAAAAGACATGGACAGGGCCTGTTTGGTTTGGGATTCTGCCCCCCGGCCGTTTGGATTCACTAAAAAGAGCTAAATAGTGGAATAGCGGAATTTATGAATATTACTAAATTTACGGATATAACGGAAAAAACGAAAATAAAAATAAAACAACGCGGAAGAGGAGAGACTCAGCATGCCAGGATTTGTAGTTGTCGGCGCCCAGTGGGGCGATGAGGGCAAAGGAAAATTAGTTGATGTCTTTGCTGAAAAATCTGACCTTGTTGTCCGCTATCAAGGCGGCGCTAACGCCGGTCATACCCTGGTTGTGAACGGAAAAAAAACTGTTTTGCACCTAATCCCGTCTGGAATTCTTCATCCAAAAACTCAATGCGTAATTGCTCCGGGGGTTGTTGTGGATGTTTTTGGTTTGGTTAACGAAATTAAAATGGTCAAGGCCAACGGGTACCTTAGGGATCCCAGCCAATTGAAGGTCTCTGACAATGCAACTCTCCTCCTCCCCTACCACAAACTTCTCGACGCCGCCCGAGAAAAAGATTTAGCAGAAGGAAAAATTGGAACGACTGGCAAGGGCATTGGACCTGCTTATGAGGACCGCGCTTCTCGTCGGGCCTTATTGATGGCGGATTTGTTTGAGCCGGAAACACTGAAGGCCAAACTTGAATTTGCCATTGGCGAAAAAAATCACCTCCTGAAAAATATGTACCAAACGGAAGGGACAGATCCCGTCGCTCTCACTCAGGAGCTCCTTGAAATTGCCCGGGAACTGGCGCCCTATCGCTGCGACGATACCTCTTTGTTTGTCGATAAATATCTCAAAGAAAATGGGCGAGTTATTTTTGAGGGGGCCCAGGGCGCAATGCTAGATAATTTCCATGGCTCTTACCCCTTTGTGACATCATCCTCGACTGTCGCGGGATCAGCGTGCACTGGGACCGGACTTGGTCCGTCTAGAATCAAGACCGTCACAGGGGTCTTTAAGGCCTACACGACTCGCGTTGGCACGGGCCCTTTCCCAACAGAGTTAGATAACGAGATCGGCGCAAAAATTCGCGCAGAGGGTCATGAATTTGGCGCAACTACAGGTCGACCACGACGGTGTGGATGGCTGGATTTAGTCGCACTCCGCTATGCGATTCGAATTAATGGGATGACGAATCTTGCTCTTATGAAACTAGATATTTTGAGCGGGCACGATCACGTTGGAATTTGCAATGCCTACAACCTCAATGGCCAGACACTCACCGAGCTTCCTCCTTCAACTCAGACTCTATCTCGAGTCGAACCTGTCATTGAATGGCTTCCAGGATGGAAAGAAGATATTAGTCAAATAACTGAAATGACACAGCTCCCGCCTGCGGCCAAGGCCTACATTGAGTACCTTAAGACCCATATCGATGTGCCAATTGAAATTGTCTCAGTTGGCCCAGGTCGCGAACAAACTCTTTGGATCCGGCCCTTTTTCGAAGGCTAAGCACACATCGGCACCTGTTCCCAGATAGGTCTGAATAATTTCTATAGGCGACGAAACATGGTGAAACAATCATCGAGGCGTCCTGTCATCGTCTACGATATCTTTGATAAATCGCCTGCTGCAAAATGACGGGTGATCGCCGCTATTTTGTAGATAGAATAGGCATACCCATTTCTAGTGAAATTAATTTTACAAGTCGTCCATTTTTTTGGAAGAACCAGTTGACGCCTGCGTTTTTTTATTACAGATTGAGCCGCTCATCACGTAAGTGGTTCGCTAGCTCAGCTGGTAGAGCATTTCACTTTTAATGAAGGGGTCGATGGTTCGAATCCATCGCGAGCCACCAATTTAAACTTCGTGATAAGAACTTGCGCCAGAGTTCCCATCGTCTAGTGGCCTAGGACACCTCCCTTTCACGGAGGATACACCGGTTCGAATCCGGTTGGGAACGCCAATTTTCGCCCAAAGCGATGACTACCGAACCGGCTTTTTTCTGATCTTTCGCTTACGTTCTCGGCCAAGAAGATACTTCTCCAGCGATTCTATACTGCTCACCCAGTTTCTTCCTTCTTTGTGGGCTTCTAATTTCCCATTTCGAGCTAGCAAATTGAGGTATTTTTCAGAAAAAGGACTTTTTTCTGCGACCATCGAAAGAGGTAGGAGTTTTGCTTTTTGTGAGATGGGACTGTTAAAGGCCTTGAGATACAAGCTCATTGATCTTTCGACGGCTTGAGCAATAAATCTTTCCATATCGGCTGACTGCCCCTGATCGGCTTTTTCCAAGGCGCGGTAGTACTTTTGGCGATCATTTTTTAAAATAACAACAAGTGGATATCCGTTCTGCATAAGGATCAGGTTCATAAACAATCTGGCTGTTCGCCCATTCCCATCCGTAAAGGGATGAATTTGTACCAGCTTGTGATGGGCCTTCGCCGCAAGCTCAACAGGATGCAGGACCTTTGCATTCTTTTTTATCCACACAATCAAATCCCGCATCAGATGCGCTACCTCAAATGCTTCCGGAGGTTTATGCTTTGATCCGGCAATCATCACACTTCCCTTCCGGTAATTTCCGGCATCTTCAACATCTAAATCTCTTACGATTAATTTTTGCAGAGAACGCACAAGCTGTTCACTCATGGTATGACGTTTCTCGTGCTCAATCAGTTCATAAAGAAAATGAATCGCCTCGTGATGGTTTTTTGCTTCAAGATGATCCTGTAGGGATTTGCCTTTGACGGTAAGGCCATCATTAATCACAAGAAAGGTTTCTTTAAGGGTCAATTTATTACCCTCAATGGCGTTTGAATTATAGGTCATCTCGAGTGAAAACTGCTCTTTTAGTTTTACAACAATGGCTGGAGACAAAGGTCTTTGCGAATGGATCAGTTTATACTTCTCGTCGATTCTGACAAGCATTCGCTCCGGAATCATGATTCTCCTTAATATGGCTTGACTTTATAAGTATCATAAACCATATTAAGTTGCAATAGCTGTTTTGGACCTCATATCTGCAATTCACAAAGGCATTCTTAATGGGAAGGACTAGAAACATACGAGCCTTTAGGTGCACTAAGGTCATAATCTTTTCTTTGATATTCCTCCTGATGCAATCATGCGCTCATAAAGAGATTGTAGGTGGTTTGGTTAATGAGAGTCCAAAGTATCAAGTGGAATTCGACTTCAGCGGACCCGATACTGTAAAACGCCAACTAGAAACAATGGGCGATTTGAGAAAAAGAGAAAATCAACAAAAGTTGGTTCAATTCCTCATTGCTTTTCAAAGGCTTACAAAAGAACCCACTCGGAAGGTACTGACATTTTCTCCATTTTCGAAAACTCAGATAGAGGTCATCACGTTTTGTGCATCTTCTAGAAAAGCGATTCCCGAAAAAAATGAAATATTTCATTGGGCAAAAGGACTACCTAACATTCAACTGCTGAAAGAGGTGCTCGATCTATACAGGAAAAAATCTGATCTCAATAGGCAATCTATCCAGGAGATCGTATGGAACCTTGAAAATGGAACATTATATGAAAACTACCCTGACAATCTAAAAACGATACTTCAACAAGCTTCTCCATCAGCACCGTTGATTTTACCGTCAACATTAAAGTCCGAGGTGACTGAAATCTTTATGCTGGAGGAGATCAAAAATGCAGCCGCTCTTATTCGAGGTCAGTATCATTCTTATAGAGAATTTAAGAATTTTGCGGAGCAAAGAAAATCAAATTTGCCTTTGGCCCGAAATCAAGTCTTTTCTAGCTTACCCAATACTCATATTTTAACTTCAACCACCAGCAATGGATATGAATCGCAACTCGTATCATTTTACAATTCCACTCCAAGCCTCCAAAATATAGTTGTTTCTGATTACTACTTGAAGCCCCTGAGAGCAGATGTTCAGCCTCTTGTTTTGGCGTCCGTCCTCCCGTACGCAGAAGAAATCCAAAAACTCTTAGAGCAGGCTGCTTTAAAACTGCTCGGGTATATTGGCTCTCAATATCCGACTTTAAATAAAGAAGAAAAACAATTAGTAAAAGAAAGACCGATAGAGTCGGCCATCGTTCTTTACAATGCTATTATCGCCGAACAAAAAGCAGAAGAATTTTATCCAAATTCCAAACCAAACGGTGAATCAGATGCATTTCGTCATTACGTATGGTCGGGACTATTAGTCCGTGACGTAGGCGAAGATCGTGCTCGTGCATTTTTAAATGCCCATGAAGCGACATTGGGACAGTCGGACGCAGAAAAAGCCATGGACCAATTTAACAATGACCAAGGCATTAGTGCATCAAAAGACATGCTTCAAAAAGAATATTTTAATAACTCCACAATTTTAGAAAGAGCCAAAAATGATTTGGAGGCTGGCCGCCTAAAGGTTTTGGCAAAATGAAACCAAAAAAAAAACTCAGATTCATTGTACTGATGCTGATAGTCGCCTCAACTCCCGTGATATTCTTTGGCTACTATCAGTATAACAATAGGCTATTTTTGCTTGAAGCGGAAGTTTTATGGGGCTCAAAAAAATTCAACGAAACTGAGTTTCACAATGGATCTTCAGCAACTCGAGCTTCGATGGCCACGGATCTCATCCGAAGCAAAAAATTTATCGGCGAAAGATGCGACTCTATACCTGAAATTCTAGGCGAGGAGACAGGCGACTATTATCACTCCGATAGCAACTCAACATATAAGCTCTCTGAGAACCAATCAGCAAATTGGATTTTAACTTTCATCTGCGGAGAGTCAGGCAGTGTCGAGAAAGTCTTTATTAGAAAAAGCTGCTGTTCGATCTCGCAAAAATTGCTCTATTGGGGGATCGAAGCCATCGAGCCTTAATTTAAATGATACTAAACGGCCCAACCCGCACAAGCCGTTCGGAAGTTTAATCGACAGTGCAAGGGAGTTCGCCATTTCTCTCAAAACTAACGCTTCAATTGAAGTCGCTCGTCTCTTTGAATCGTAAGTGAAAACTCAGACTGACAGTTTTCTAGATCAGAATCACATCCAACCTTCATTTTTAAGGTTAGCGTGTTGTCCATTGTCGCTTCTTTAATAATTCCTGAAGAGCGATCAATGTAAGAGGTTATGATAAATTGCTCGTGTCCCCACATAACCATATAAGAATCGCCATTTTTTCGGACTTGCTGGATATTATTTGGCACACCATCTTTTACTGGTAATTTCATCCAAGGCTTGTGCATTGAAATGCACTCCGAACTAGGCGCTAAGAACTCTGATTTTACAACGGCAACATCTTGTTTCAAAACCAAAAGAGAAAGAGTGGCCTTAGTACAGTCCTGACCGACAATAGTGTTAACGCCGTCGGCCCAATTCCCTTTCAGTTCGTTTGGATTCTCATAGACATCACCTTGTTTAGAAATTCTTTGTATTCCAATTGCGTCACTTATGGCGACATAGAACGTGTTTAGGTCAGTTATCATGCCGACCATTTTAGGTACATTGAGCGAGGGAATTGCGAGTGTTCCTTTGGGGTCCAAAGAAATTTGGTATGGGGCCACCTTTTTGGCGTCATCGCTCAAATCGACGGTTCCGTTCGCGTCTTTCTTTAACAAACTTGTCCAAACAATTTCCTCAGACGGGATGGAACCCTTTAAGACCCTATGTTGTGATTCCGCGGTTTCTTCGGAGTCAAACTGACCGTTTTGTTGAGCAAGAGTCGTTAACGAATAGCCAAATTTTTCATTGGCGCTATAGGTCCTAGAGTAGTGAAAATTATCAATTGAAAACGCCAGGGACGGAATGACAGAAACTAGAATTAAAAGTCCGGTTTTCAGTTTTTCACAATTTCCATCTCCTATTTCTGCAAGCTGTGAAAAACCTTAACGACCACACCTTCCCAAAATGGACTTTGCTTTGGACCCATTGACATAGTGACGGTCACGTTTCGCTTATGAACCCGGGCCTCTAGAAAATCTTGAGAGTCAATTGTTGTAAATCGCATTTCAGGTGACTTGCCATCAACCGATGCCGAAATGTTCAACTGCCATATAGAAAGATTAGCGACGTTATTTTGGTAAACTAAATCATATTCGTTAAAGCCATTTTCACTATCGAATGTTTTCAGAAATGGGCTTCCATCGACCTTGCGACCAGTGATTAGCATTCCCTTCGATTCTTTGACGGGAAGACCTTGAAATGCAGTGTAAGTATCAGTCTTGCGACCAATGATGAAGGTGTCACCGTTAGCGATATTTTTCAGACAGTCATTTTCACTATAGGTCACTTCGTTTTGATAAGGACGAAACACAGGTTTTTCTTGAGTAGAGAGTTCTTGGGAATAACTCTGAAAGGGACCCGTCCATATGCCAATAAACGTCTTGTATTTGTCGCTACACGTCACCTGTTCACATTTGGCGGCCTTGCCGTACGCTTCGGAACAGTCAATGTTTGCCGAGTCGGCGGGAGTGGTAAGCAAGTACAACAAAGCCGACAAGATCATGGCTGTGAATTTCATTTTAACCTCTGAATAAAGATATTTGACGCATAATATAACGATTTTTGAAAGTTTTGCCAACGCCATTGTGACTGGGTGAAAAGTCTTCATGTCGGGTACATGGGCACAACGTAGGCTTCTCTGCGGGTATGCAGGAACTCTGTACCCGACTTTTCAGGCCGCCAATAAGCTCCTGATTTCATTGACTCCCGCAAGCGGATTTTGGACAAACCAGGTTCGATATTCCGGCGTCACGGAACGCCAATTTCCCCTGTGTAGAACCTTGCCGGGGTTCCGAGACCACCGCCGACACACAAGAACCATTATTATTTTACATCTCGCGAGCTTTAGGGGCTTTCCGAAATTTTTGTACATTTACTGTTGACTTTTATTTAGCTATTTTGCTAAATGTCTCCATGTCGAAGAGTCGTGCCGAAAAGGAACTAGAAGAATTTAATGTGGTTTTTTCAGCCCTGGCTCACGAGGCACGAAGACGCGTTCTCGTTGTCCTTCTAGGAAGACATGGCGAGATGACTGCCGGGGCAAATCGTCGAACGATTTAATTGCAGTTGGCCGACGATGACTCGCCATCTTTCGATTCTCGAAGAGGCTGGCCTGATTCGTGTCGAGAAGATTGGACGCGAAAGACATTATTTTTTAAATCGCCAAAAGCTCCGGCATGTGGTCGGAGGTTGGCTTAACTGGTTTGAAGAGGAAAAAAGCTCATGAATAAACCCGCAGTTGCAAAAATTTGGGAAGCAATGGCCGTCGTTTGCGACTTTTGAACGCTCTCTCAGATTCCGGAAGCGACAAATAGATTTCCACATTTTCCGAAAGTATTTTAGGCGGTATCCATGGCCAAGCAAAGCATCGCTGAACTTGAAGAGATTCTGAATATAGCCGCAAAAGGCTTACCCAAGCTCACATCTAAAAAGATGTTCGGCTGTTATGCCCTCTGGGTCGACCGAAATGTGTTTGCCTTAGTTTGGAAGCAGGGTCGTATCGGCGTCAAACTTCCCGAAGTACATCAGTACGACTCTTTATTGGGAGCATCCGGGGCAGAACCTTGGAAAGCTGGACCCATGCAAATGGCTCATTGGGTTTTGGTGCCGGAATCATTTCACGCAAAGCCTGTAGAAATAAAAAAATGGGCCGTTAAGGCCCATGGTCTATGTCAAAATCTTGAGAAAAAGGTGAAGAAAAGTTCAGCCGCTAAAACCGCTGCAAAAAAGCCAGAGAAGAAGAAAGCGAAGTAATCAATGTATACAAAGAAAAACATCGATGCATATTTTTACACCACCAAGGGATTTTATTTATTTCATATTCCGGTTAAGGTTCCATACAAACTGCTTTATGGAATGGCCGATGCCGCTGATCACGAAATGGAAATCGCTGGTGATCCGAGTCGGTCTATTGAAATTCTCAAAGAAGTTACTCTTGCGACAAGCAAGTGGCTATCAGCACCGCAGGAGAGAATGTAATGAAACCGATATTGCTAGACATCCCAATGCCAATCGAAACGCCACGGCTTTTACTCCGACCGCCCCAACCAGGTGACGGTGTCGAACTGAATCAAGCGATCAATGAATCCTTTGAGGCTCTATCTGTTTGGATGCCTTGGGCAAAAGAGCGTCCGTCAGTCGAGGACTCCGAAGAAAACGTCAGGCGTGCTTTCGCGAAGTGGGTGTTGCGAGAAGATCTGCGTATCTCGATTTTCGACAAAGCCTCGGGAAAACTGGTTGGTAGCAGCGGCCTTCATCGAATTAACTGGGAGTTGCCCAGTTTTGAAATTGGCTATTGGGTTAGAAACTCCTTCGAGGGCAAAGGCTATATTACCGAATCAACGAATGCTCTTACGCAATTCGCATTTAAGCAACTAAAGGCCAAGAGAGTTGAGATTCGATGTAATTCTAAAAATGAGCGAAGTGTTACCGTCATTAAGCGCCTTGGTTTCGAGTACGAAGGCTGCCTCAGAAGTAATGATACACATGCTAATTCAATGGAAAGCCGAGATACAGTTGTTTATTCGCGATTAAACGGAGATGGCTTGCCGCAACTTGATGTGAGTTGGCAAGACTAAGGAGACAGAACAAATGACCAAACAAAAAATAGCTACAGGAACTTGTCTTTGCAAAGCTGTTACCGTTACGTTTCCTTTTCAAAAGGAGACCTTCGATGCCTGTCATTGTGGAATGTGTCGTAACTGGGGAGGCGGTCCTGCATTGACAGTTGACGGCGGCACAAGCGTCACTTTTGAAGGCCAAGAATTTATCACCGTTTACAGTTCGTCCGATTGGGCCGAACGCGGATTTTGTAAGAGATGTGGGACACACCTCTTTTATCGACTTAAAGAGTCAGGTTTTCACAATTTTCCTCTCGGCCTCGTTAGCGAGACCGATCACCTTAAATTTCATACGGAAATCTTTATCGATATGAAACCAAACAGTTACTCATTTGCCGATGAGACTGAGCAGATGACTCAAGCTGAGGTGTTTGCGAAGTATGGTGGATAAAGTGGAGAAAATAAAAAGGCCAACGCTTTATATATTTTCAGGTCTACCAGCTTCGGGCAAGTCAACATTGGCCCAGGAATTGGCACGAAAGATAAATGCAACTTTCGTCCGAATTGACACCGTTGAACAGGGTTTGAGGGACATTTGTAAATACAATGTCCAAGGTGGTGAGGATATGAGCTTTCTCATTTGATCGCTAAGGACAACCTAAGAGTTGGAAATAATGTGATCGCTGATTCAGTGAACCCATGGGCATTGACTCGAAGAGCGTGGAACGAGGTCGCCAAATCCGTTGATGCGAACTTTGTTAATATCGAAGTCATTTGTTCAGATCAAAACGAACACAAGCGACGGGTTGAAACCAGAAATGTGGGAATTGAAAACCTGAAACCTCCAACCTGGGAGGAAGTGCTGAACAGAGACTACCATGGTTGGTCGGAACATCGCATCTTGGTGGACACCGCTCAAAAGCAAATTGGTGAGAGTTTAAAAGAACTAATGAGAAATCTAGAGTCGGAGCTTGCATGAGCGAAAAACTAGAAAAGTCAGCACAACAATATGAGCAAATTACCGAGGAACTCCTTAGGGCCGCAGCTCCCTATAAAACTGCGTCAAACCACTTCCGTAATAAGGAAGTTCCTCGTGGCGCTGCTCACGCTTATGCAGAATGGGGCCATATTAACAAAGCCGAAATTCTTCTGAAGGCTGAATCAGTTGTCCACGCGGAGAACTCGACTCCATGAGCCTTACTTTGGAGACTACACGACTGGAGATTCGTCCCTGGCTTGCTAAAGACGTTGACCATTATCTAACGCTCGCAAACGATGTTGGCTACACAGCATTTTCTCTTGCTGGACAATTTGCTCTAACTTCTACTGAAGCTGCCGAACGTATAAAAGATCGAACTGACCTTTTGAATCAAAAAAAATTGGCAAGTTTCTATTATTTTCTAAAACGTCGCATGAATTGATCACCATAGATCACACACGATTGATGGTAAAAAACTTGGAACAAAGTAAGAACTGGTACTCCAAAGTATTGGGAATTTCACCTTGGTTAGATACATCCGATTATGTTGAATTTCGAGTTGGCCAAGGTGGATTGGTTTTCACCGCTCACGGCGCTACTACTTTTCGCGGCCCATTGAATATCGAGAGCGACGAAGCCATATGTCAAAATTGTGATCCTTTTGGAAATATCATTGGCCTAATTGGAAAGGTGGCAGAATGACATCGAAACTCGCCACATTCTTAAATGTTAATCTGACTCCAAAGTTAACTCCGTTTGAAACAGTCAGCGCGAATGAACAGGGGTCATTCAGTCAGTTGCTCGTCCAATATCTTTCAAATGATGGAGATTTAATTCCAGCATATTTGCTTTTACCAAGGAAACCCAGTGGGGCGGCCATTCTCGTTCACCATCAGCACAATGGCGAACGACACTTTGGAAAGAGTGAGGTCGTCGGCCTAGCAGGCAATGTTCTTCAAGCGTTCGGTCCTGCACTTGCCGAAAATGGATTTATCGTTCTCGCACCCGATTCGATCTGTTTTGAAGATCGGAGACCAAATGCGAAAGGAACGGAGTGCGACGATGAAGGTGATTTTCTTCAGCACTTCAACGAGATGACTTATCGCCTAATCAAAGGCGATACTCTCATGCGAAAGGTACTCGAAGACGCCTCTACTGGGCTGTCTGTCCTTCTTAGTATCGAGGGTGTCGATCCCACTCGTGTTGGAGTTCTCGGCCATTCCTATGGTGGAAATACGACACTCTTCCAAACTGCCCTTGATCAGCGCATTCAATTTGCTTGTGCAAGTGGGGCCGTATGTTCATACAAGAACAAAATGGAAAGAGGAACAGGCCTAGAGTTCTCGCTGGCGATTCCAGACATTTTCAACCACTTCGATTTTACTGACATTCTCTCTTCTGTTGGGCCAAGACCATTTCTCGTTGTTTCAGCTGATGAAGACAAGTACGCGCAAGATGCAGACATAGTTGTCGAGGATTGTAAGAAGCGGCTTGGACCTCACTCCGAAACCCTTCAACATTTTCGCTATCGCGGAGGTCATCCCATCACTGTTGATCGCTTCGATGCCATTGTGAAATGGTTCGTACAGCAAGGAAAACGAGACTGAAATTTATGAATAATCCGAAGCCCAACATTGTTGTCGAAAGCGGGTTCTTCATGAAGCGCTCGTCCGATCTGATTTATTTTCGCACCAGCACGAGCTTCTGACATCGCATTTTGCAAAACAGATTTTGCAACGGCACACAACTTCAAATGAAGTTTAGACTTGGGAGGAACAATCGCAGATCCTCATGTGTCAGCAAAATAACCATCAAGCTGTGCTACCGTGATCCCTGGTTCCAATTTCGATTGCATAAACTGAAGACAGCGAGCAACAATTTTTCCAATTCTACGAAGCGACTCAAAGTCTTTTTCTGAGCTAATCGACATTCCAGTATCCTAAGAGTTCAAATAGAATTGGTCATTCTTTAGCGAAACAAAAACCAACCAGACCCTACCTGTGAGCACAAGACTTCACTAAACCAATAGAATACAAAATGGAATCTCGTGTTTAATTGAAGCTGAATCTCCACCTCCAAGGTGGTTGGGAGCAATCTGCTTGCAAGTAAGAAAAAGACAAATAAATGGGTTAAATAAAGTGTATTTACCCAGACAGAGGCCATCAGGGCGCTGGGTGAGCAGGTAACCCCAAGGTAAATGAGCCAAGATACGGAATCCTTGGCCTTACTTGGAATCTTAAGCATGTTTTCGGCTGTTTTACGATCCGTGGCTCTGGAATCCGAATCATCCACATTCGGAATATGAATAAGAAAGAGAGGAGTCTTTATGCCGAACTATGTAAAGAATGAAAAGGGCTATGCGAGCGTCAAGTTTAACGCCAAGGCTGTCAAAGATGCCTACTCCAAGGCTAAGACCAAGCGCAAACACCCTACGAGCGTCAATTTGCCTGAAGAAGTCATCACGGGGCTAAAGGCGTTGGCTTTGCAGACGGAAGTTCCCTACCAGACCCTCATGCGCAAGTTCATCACAGAGGGCCTAGCTAAGAGTAAAAAAGGCGCTTAACGGGAACTCGCGTGATCGAATTTACCAAGTCTGAAAAACGAACCCGGAACTGCGCCGTCTGGCTGGCGACGCTTACAAAGCTAACCGCTAAGCTGCGTAAAGAAACAAACGTTCCTAAGCTGAGCGGCATAGGAACGCCAATTTCCCCTGTGTAGAACCTTGCCGGGGTTCCGAGACCACCGCCGACACACAAGAACCATTATTATTTTATATCTCGGGGGCCTTAGGGGCTTTCCAAAATCCAATCCATTCCAAACAACCAAAACGAAAAGAGAAGAATGATTTTCCTAAAACCTATGTCTGCTGAAACTTTCGAGAGTTTCAAGCAAGACTCACAAACCGCATACGCCACCAACCTAGCTTTGGTCGAAGATATCCCGTTTGAAGTTGCACTCAAAAGTGCATCTGACCAATTCGATAAACTTGTACCCACCGGGACAGATACCCAAGGACAATCATTTTTTGATGTTCTTGAAACTGGTTCTGGAAAACCAGTTGGCTATCTCTGGCTCGGAACCTAAAACCGATTCGACAGAAAAGTGGTCTCCATCAACGACATCACTATCATTCCTGCCTACGGGGGCCGTGGCCTCGGCAAATCGCTGATGAAACTTGTTGAGCAAGAGGCTCGGAAAACCGGGGCCTCTCGTATCCGTTTACATGTCTTCCACAGCAATGAAGTTGCGAAGAGACTCTACATGTCCGTGGGCTTTGTCCCAACAAACTTAGACATGCGGAAAGAACTTTAGGCTCCGCGAGAAAGTACTTAAGACGTATCCACTTCACCTGATGGAAAAAGCGGTGAGATATCCTACAAACTACGAACGAGGGGCTCTTGCATTCTTTATGAAGAGATCGGGTGTTGTCCGCCAATTTCGGCCGCTAAGTCACTAAAAACACCAGAAAAACCTTGTTCGAATCTGCGCTTCTGCTTTAACTAAAGACATACTATATAAGATATAGTATGTCTTTAGTATGTTGAACGTATTTTTTGAGAAAAACACAGCCAAAGCTCTCAACAAGTCCCCGAAGGACATCCAGGAAAAGTTCGAAAAATGGAAAGACATTGTTCAACTTCAAGGACCAAAAGGTCTTTTTGAGATCAAAGGTTTTCGAGACCATATGTTCTCCGCCAATTAAATATGGCCAGTTTTTCGAGCTTCCACCTATTCAAATTGGCCAGTTGATGGCTGAGAAATATTCTGGAGAGTGAGGTTGAGATGAAGATAGAAACAGATAGGCTGACTCTTCGTCGATGGCAGGTGTCCGACTCGATGCCTTTTCATAGAATCAACTCAGACCCAGCGGTCACTGAGTTTCTTTTAGAACCCCTTTCTCTTGAGGCAAGCGACGGTATGATTCAGCGAATTGAAGGTCATTTCGAACAATTTGGATACGGACTCTGGGCAGTTGAGCTGAAAGACACCGAAGAGCTTTTAGGATTTACCGGATTGTCGTGTCCAACTTTTGAAACCTTGTCTGCTGTCCTCGGCCAAAGAAGTTTTCCGGGTGTCGCCAAGAGCATAACCGACCCACTGTAGGACCGAGCCGAAAATTTCATTCTATCCTTCGGGCGAAATTAAAAAGGGCTGACTTTTTTCAGGATCTGAATTGATAATCGCGAGAATTTGCCCGGTTCGTAGCAAATTCTGAACACAGTACTTCTTATGATTTTGCAAAATCTGAATGGCCTGGCTGGGAATTGTACTCGACATATCAATAAGTACTAAAAGCAGTGTGCTCTGCCGTCGGACCTCGATGGAAAAACACTTCTCTTCAAGATCGTAAAAGTTCGAAGTCCGGGGGAAGTGAAATTGGTGTCTTCGTTGGTAAAATTCCAGATCGGGTGGAATAATCATGTAGACGACTCGGTAAGTTTGCACGGTTCAGCATGAGATCGAAAAACCCGAAACTCTCTATACGATCTCGATAGGGATTCAAAATTAGGGCTAGCTGGTAGTTGCTAAAGGCCCTTTCGAAGGTGAAGTATTGGGCCATCTGCTGATTCTTTGGTTTCAATCGAACGAGCTGGGCATTTAGGTTGTTGACGCCAGAATGAGGCGACTTCATCAACTCGCGAATCAATCGAATGCCACCATAATGGTGGTACAAATAATAGATGAACATAAAATTATTGAAATAATTTTCAGACGAGTTTTCTTTATCGAACTTCTCAAAAAGCGTAAGGCCACCTAAATTATTGTATTTCTCTAAGTATCCGATGGGAAACTCTTCATTAAATAGAGACTCAACCATGATGCTCAAACCCTCGTTGAGCCAATCTACCTCTGATCGATTAAAGTGATATCGGATCACGTGCTGCAATTCGTGGGGCAGTCTATACTTGAGTGCGTTGGAATCCAGATTTTCAAGAACATCAAACAAAATGAAATCTCGATGGTAGAGTTCTGTTAATGTCCGACTATGATAACCTTTTGATCGCAAGTCGCTGTCAAACAGAAGAATAATCTTATCATTTCGTCGACCCGGCCCTAGTCCGAATCCTTCAAGTGGGTCGATTCCGAAAAGATTTTTGAAACGTGGACAAACCTCTTGGTCAAAAAATCTTGCCACCTGAATTAATTTTCTCTCAAGAAATTCGGAACTATTACCTGACTTAGGATCTCTGGCCGCAGAGTCAAGGATGTTCTGATATACATATACTTCAGAATAGAGCCCCTCAAAAAGCAGGCGACGAACTGGATACACGGGGCGAACAGAACCTGCCTGCTCAAAAGGGCGAATTAGCTCACGCAGAGGCTCTGCAAGAGCTAACTCACCAAAAAGAACACTCACAAAAAATCCAATCAGAACAAGTTTCAATTTCACGGTCTCCGATTCAGTTATGTTTTTGTTTGGTGAGATTCCCAAGCCTCGGTCGATCGAGGATCCCTAATAAAATCTCGAATTGGTTTGGATGGGCTCATTTTTTAACAAATCATAACTTCGAATGAAGTTCACTCTAATGAGCTCAGCAAGCTCGGCTTCTGAATGGACATAAGAATTCCCGCCGACGTTATAGCTAAATCGATAGAATTCGCGACGATCTCTTCCGTAGGTAACTTGTAATGGCCCGTTAATAATATGGGACCCGGTCGAAATCATGTCATCTTTGTTTGTGAATGTTTTTAGTACAATACTTTTATTAACGGCATTCAAGGCAGATAAGTTAAATGCTTTTTTGAGTTTCTTTGTATCACTCTCTGTGACAGGACGAAATTCACAATCTAATTCGAGTCTAATGCTTGTCACCTCGGGCCTATCGCAGCTCTTAATACGAAGCCGTTCGGCAATCGGCCTAGGAAGCAAAGGCACCGATTTCGCAATCTGATCAGATTGACTTGAAATGTGAATACGTGCCCCCGTGGGATAAGGTTCCTCCGAACCTAGGCGAATAGTTGCGTAGCCTTTTGAATCTAGACCCCACATTTGGTACTGACAATAGGCCTCAAGGGTGATGCCGCCGTTCGGAATCGGCTCATAGTCAGTCCAATTGCAGTTCTTACAATTAGAGTTGGTCATCTGGCTATTGACAGTGATCTGAGTCTCCTGCCTCAAGTTGTTTCCTAACTGAGGAATCTCCTCAAACGGGTATATCGCAGTATCTTCGCTAATGAGTCTTTCCGCTAGGGGTGTAGAATTTTTGTAATATTCGTTTCCAAGAAACGAAGAAAATGGATTCTCGGCGCTACTTAATCGCGAATAATCGCCTTGCATCTGAGTAGCCATAAGGTAAAGCTTATCCAACGCCGACCGATCCTTAGGAAAACCGTATTCCGCGAAAAGCGTTAAAGAAGGAACTTCATACAATTTTATGTTTTCAAGCTCTGGCAGATCGGCGGAGCGATCGGTAATCTCTGGCCTATTAAAGTTCCGCGAGGTTTGGGGGATCACCAGGGCAGAATCCAGACTTGGAGAGACTGCCTTGAATCCAACATATGGGACAACTCCGTCTGTCGAGTTACCATGAGAAGTTCCCTTGGCGTGCGTGGTGAGCGGTGCCAGGCACATAACTATGGCCATAGCTCCAAAAAAGTCTAAATTTTTTAGCGCGTTTTGAGTTTTCATAAAATCTCCACATTAATTGTTTTTGTTAAATGATTTCCCTGTCGCTCGTAAATGAATTTTCAACAATTTGTTTTTCAATAGTCGAGTTCAGATCCAGAATCGGATCCGTAGAAGCTTTTTCACCATCGACTAGTTCAAAGAATTGAACGTTCAGTTGATAAACAGAGTCAGCGCCGGAATTGGCGCTAAATTCTAAATTAAATTTATTTCTAAACTCTCGAATGAATTCCTTCATTCGCGGTAAATCACTCCGCCGGAGTGCCAGAGTAACGCCACCAAATGCCCGCTTTTCAATGGGCTGCTCTAGCGCCGCAGTGGCCTGGGTCAGCATTTCACGATGAAAATTCTGAATTGCAAAATTGACCTCTTCTTTGGCGTTGGACTCCAAAAAATTTTGGGCCTGACGAAGTTGTCCATCGACTTCTTTGATGAGTCCAAGGGCGATCAGCTGCTGATAGGTCCCTTTAACCTCCTTCAGTGTCAGTTTGCCCTTCATTGATCGGCTGACCCAGAGAAAAAAATCTTCGATAGATTGGGACTTCTTTTGCAGCAGAACCAGCTCGAGAAGAACACTAAAATACCATTTTGAATAAAGGTTATATTGCTCTCGCTTCAGATCTGAACTGCGACGCTTTTGTGGAAAATTCATTAGCTTTTCATAATATTTGTGCTTGTCTTCGTTCTCCTTAGCTTGATTAAGCTGAACCATCGTTAGGAAATACTCTGATTCTGATTTGTTCAAATCCAAACCAGTCGTGATGCCACTAATGTTACTGAGGCTCAGATTTCGCTTGCCATCTATGATCAACTTCAAGAGGCCCCGGGAAGAGATCTTTGCGTTTTTGGCGAGAACTCCGTAAGAGAAGCTTTTATTTAGTTGCTTCTGCTCCTGGTAGTAGCTCTTCAAGAACTCGCGATAATCTGTGAAGTTAAATACCGTTGTCATGGCGGTCAATATATATAATGCGGCGCGGTATGTAAAGTCAAAATTCTGAGTTCTCTGCTTTTTTGAGTACGATCGGTTTTTTTGAATATTTTAACTACCTGTATTTACATAGTATTTTACTGTTTCGATCTCAGTAGACATCCAGATGAAAAAAATACAGCGTTGACATTGAAAACGGGACCTGAATTTCATCATTGATTAAGATACGAGCTCTTCCGATTCGTATGATCAGAAAGGATTTGCGTTTCGCCCTGAGCAAAACGCGAAAGTCTCGGTAGACAGTTACTTTGCAAGCTCAGACCTAAATGAAATCAAACGCTCTCTGATTTCATTCTTTGCGCATCGGAATGCGCTTTTCTTTTCCGAATCAGGAGCGGACGCAGGATCTTGAATAGGCCAATGGAGTCGTTTTGCCCTTGAGGGCAACATTGGGCAAACCTCTTCCGCACAAAGTGTGATGACATAGTCCAGATTTGCAAGAAAAGCTGAAGACAGTTGGTCTATCGATTTCGACTGGTTTTTTGCAATATCGATTCCATCTTCTTTGAGAATCTCAATAGCCCAAGGCTGCACCTTGCCTGAAGGTTCGGAGCCCGCACTTTCAACAACAGCACTCCGACCGAAAATGGCTTTCGCCAGACCCTCAGCCAATTGGCTTCTTGCAGAGTTCGCAACACATAGAAAGAGAATGTGGGTTGACTTAGACATTTTGAGGCTCCTTTAAATATTTTCTTTTAACCCAGACCGAAAGCGGCACCCTCATGAATTCTGGGTGGTCAAAGTTGATCCCACAGCTTATTGAGCCATCCAAGAGCTGTGGGATCTTTTGTAATCACTCGAACTGTTTGATGGCAAGAATATGGACATCCCGATATTTTAAGCGGAATGAGCCCGGCACCTTCAATAAAATAGTCAGGCAAATAGCCAAGCGCCAATCCGCCTCGAATTAGATTTTCCATCAACTTTAAACCACAGACTTTATATTTAATCTTTCTGGCAAACTTATCATCTCTCCAGCCGTCGATACTGGAGGCCTTCGCTATTTTCCCCAGGATCGCCGAGTCCGGTGAAACGAATGGATGCTTCAATATTTCCTCTATGGGAATAGTCTGCTTCGCGCCGTATTTCTTGAGTAGCGGGTGTTCCTTTGAAGCGCAGGTATTGAATTCAACTTTCGCTAAAACTTTTGCCACAACATCCGATGGCGGTTCCAACGTAATCAAAGCAAGGTGAGCCTCGCCATCCATAACCTGTTCAATAGCCTTTTGCTCTCCTCGGATTAGAAATTGTGTCCGAGCCTGCGGATAATACCGACCAATGGTGCGCAAAAGTTCAATACCATACGAAGTCTGCAAAATTTCTTCGCTTGAGATATAAATATTCAGGCTTCCTGCCTCTTTGCCCATTAACTCCAGCCGAACATCCTCTTCCAGCTGAAGGATCTGGGCCGCCTTCTTCTTGAGGAGCACACCTTCTGGGGTTAAACGAATACCACGTCCAGCCTTAAAAAAAAGAGGAGTTTGTAACTCCACTTCCAAACGACTGATCGCCTTACTCAAAGAGCCTGCCGAGGCATTAATTTGCTGGGCAGCGCGATTGACGTTTTCAATCTGGGCTACGGCTAAAAAGTACTTTAACTCGAATATTTCCATAATCGAAATATATATTTAATAATCGTTTCTTTTTCAAGATAAAAACTATAGTTATAAGAATGCAGCGAGGTATCTATGTTTATCAACCGCCATACGCCCTATAGATTTAAGAACGGCCTTATAATGAAAAACCGAGTCATCGTGCCGCCCATGGCGTCGCAGACAGCTGATGAGGGTGGTTTTGTTACCACTCGAACCCTTGAACACTATAGACGTCTCGGTCGTTCAAATGCGGGTCTTGTTTTCGTTGAATACAGTTACATACATCAAACCGGCAAGGGTGAAGCACACCAGCTTGGCGCCGATTCCGACGCCCATATCCCCGGACTCAAACAAATCGCTTCAGTTATTCACCAGTCATCGGCGATCGCTGGTCTTCAGCTGGTTCACGTTGGCGGGAAAGCGTCCACTGATTTGACGAGATCGCCACTCATGGGGCCCAGCGCGATTGCCGTTCCTGTCAAAGGACAGGAGCCAGAAACACCACGGCCGATGACTGAGGACCAAATCCAAAGCTGGATCGAGTGGTTCGTGAAAGCTGCAGGCCGGGCTGTCTCGGCGGACTTTGATTTCGTTGAGCTGCATTCAGCTCATGGCTATGGTCTTAATCAATGGCTTTCACCGCTCACGAACAAAAGGACAGACCCATTCGGTGGATCCATCGAAGGGCGAAGTCGCTTACTCTTGCGAATAGCGGCAGAAATCAGGGCTACCTATCCAAGTATTTTGCTATCGGTTCGACTGCCAGCCCAAGACCATCTTGACGGCGGCTTAACTGTCGATGAGATGGCCTGGGTCGTTCTCAACTTGAATCCATTGGCGTGGATCTAATTGACGTCTCCTCTGGCATCGGCGGCTGGCGAAGGCCCGAAGGAAAATCCGGCCAAGGCTATCTTGTCGCAGATGCGGCCCACCTAAAGGCTCACACTTCTGTTCCAGTCATGGGCGTTGGCGGAATTGAAACAGGAGAATTCATTGATGAGATTCTGAATAGCGCACAAGTAGATTTCGCAGCCGTGGGACGAGCAATTCTTCAAGATCCTGAAAGTTGGAGCCGGAAAAATCTAGAAACTGATGGCCTTGAGTGTCCCTGAGGGGCCCACTCTAGGCGACTCCGCGCTGTAGAAGTGCTGCAAAGTGCTGCACCCAAGATGGGTGATCGTTTAAACACTCAATATATTTAAATTCCTCTCCGCCATGACTCAGAAAGGTCTTCCGACCTTCAATATTAAGTTCCTCAAGAGTTTCAAGACCATCGACGACAAAAGCTGGCGCACAAACTGCGAGGCGCTTCACCCCCCGCTGCGCTAACTCAATCAGCGTCTTATCCGTATAAGGCTCAATCCATTTCACAGGACCTAAGCGAGACTGAAAGGAAACTGTCCACTCATTCGAGTTCAAATCTAAAGCCTGAGCCAACCGCTTCGCTGTGTTGAGACACTGCGCCTTGTAACATTTGAGCCCGTTGGCACCAGAGGGCGAGGCTAGCATACGATCACAACATTTCTCTTGGGTGCAACCCGGAACTTTCTTGATTTGTCTGATTGGAAGACCATGAAAACTAAACAGCCAATGATCCACGGTCCCCAGGGTGGGGCTCAGTATTTCTTGCCAACTCTTAATAAAATCACTTTGATCGTAAAACTCTGGCATCACCTGAACCGATCCCTCAAAAGCCATTTCCTTGAGAACCTGTTCAGCTTTCCCCACACTTGATCCTGTGGTTGCCTGAGCAAACTGGGGATAGAGCGGCACAAGAAGAATCTTTGAAATACCTTGGGCCTTCATTTCTTCCAGGGAGTCTCGAATTGAGGGGGTTCCATAACGCATTCCAATTTTGACAACAAAACCCTCTCCTAGAGCTTTTTGCAGTGCTAAACAAAATCTTTTTGAGTACACCATTAAAGGGGATCCCTCGGGAGTCCAAACCGCCTGATATTTTAAGGCGGATGCCGGCGCACGACGGGGCACAATCCAAAGCCTGAAGACAAACTCTCGAATAAAAGCCGGAGCATTGATCACATCCTTATCTGTCAAAAACTCAGAAAGGTACTTCTGCACAGACGCCACGTCAGAGCCCGAGGGAGTGCCAATATTCATCAGAAGAACGCCAATTTTACTCATTTATCAATTCCACGTGTAAGGGTTCCATACTCGACCAACAGCTTCTCTGCGAGCTCTGCATTTTGCTCCAAGATTTTGCTCAAACCCAAGCGCCCTAAGAAATTTCCAGTCAAGAAAACATCTTTCGGCAGGGGTTTTTGATCCTGCAAAAATTTTTCATGAGCCACGGTGTAGTGGGTCAGGCCCTGAGGCCAACGAATCACTTTAAACGAACTGACTTCATCACGGACGCCTAACGCTCGCGCTCGATCCTCCAAAATTAACTCCAATATTCTAGAATCGGCTAAATCACTCATCTCAGGGGAACGCGCACCACCCAAAATCCAGGACTCGTTATAGAGGTCACCGCGATTTTCGAAAATCTGGGAATTGGCAAGAACACCAAGTGAATTAAATTTTTCACTTTCTGGAAACAGAATTCCAAAACCGTCCACTTTCTTCTGCGGACTTCGAAAGCCGACAGTCAGCCGCACCAAATTGAGCATCGGGACCCGACCCCACCCCAAATCATCGCCATAAGACGCGGCCAGTAGCGATCCAAGCTCAGGAGGCGGGACCGCCAAGACCTTGGGCCCATCTAACTCTTTCAAGTCATGAACCTCTTGGACTTTCAGCAAAACGCCCCGGCCCTCGAGAGTCCGCCGCAGCTTTTGAATAAATTCGCCCATTCCATTTCGCGGAGCGACACTTCCTTTGAGGGACTTTGTTTTTTGCGCGCTTGCACTCTGTCGGCAGCGCTTTTTCTTTTTTCAAATAAATATCCAAAGAGCAAACTCGCCGAGAGCTCGCGAACATCTCCAGCATAAATCCCTTGGAGCGCTGGCGAGATCAAGTAATCATACATTTCCTGATTAAGCACCCGCAGGGCCCAGGCTTGCACGGTTTCCATAGGTTTCGGGGCTAATCGCCCACGATCCAAAATCAGCACCGGTAGAATTCTGAAAAGAATTCGAAAAGTTGAGCTCAAAGAAAGAGGCCACCTTCGCGGCATCCCTCGAAAAATAAATCGTCGCTTAGCAATGGTTTGTGTTGCTATCAACTCACAGTTAATCGCCTGAGCTAAGTCACCCAGACGCTCAGACATTAGAAAAGCATTGGCCGCAGTTTCGACCTGCATCTCTGGCAGAAATTGAGTCTGTATCAATCCGCCCCAAGACTTCTTTTCTAAAACTTCGACCTGGAAACCCTTCTGCTGCAACTCAAATGCCAGGGTCAGTCCTGAAAAGCCGCCACCAACGATAGTTACTTTCGTTTTCCCTAACTCAACACTCGTATCAACACTCGTATTGACACTCATATAGATTGACTAAATATTTTTGTCTGAGGTTGAGTCTTGCGTAGGTGCTCATCAAAAAACACGCAGGCATTACGCAAAAAAGGTCGCCCGCCTTCCGTCACTTGGAGCTCATCCTTATTGACTCTCACAAGCCCATCCTCGATCATTTCAGACAGAAATTCCTTCGCGTCCTCAATCTGATCTGCCTCAAGGCGCACATGATATTCAGTCATAAACTTCAAAATCTGCCGCCGACGCTTCTGATCCAACTCGGTCAAAACATGGCCTCGCAGGGTGGGAATTTGACCTTCCGTCACACGAGTCTCGTAAGTCGCGAGAATTTTTTCATTTTGATGAAAACTCATTGGTGTTTCTGAAATACTACTCACGCCGAGTCCCAGCAGCACATCTGTCCTTACATCCGTGTAGCCCATAAAGTTTCGATGTAATTTTCGACTATTGAGAGCCTTGACGAGTCCGTCCTGTGGCAAAGCAAAGTGATCCATTCCCACTTCCAGATAGCCGGCAGTCAAAAGCATCTCCCGCGCCAATTCATAGAGTCTTCGCTTTTCATTCGCCTTTGGCAAGTCCTCATCCTTAAATAATTTTTGTGCTGGTTTAATCCAGGGCACGAGAGCTAGGCTATATAACGCAATTCGATCCGGCCGCAGCTGAATCGTCATTTCAGCCGTTTTTCGAAAAGACTCTTCCGTTTGCTTTGCAAGACCGTAGATCAGATCAAAATTCACAGATTCATAGCCAATCTCGCGGGCCCAATTGGTCATTCGCTCTGTGACCTCGTAGGGCTGAGTTCGATTAACCAGTCGTTGCACCTCAGGACTGAAATCCTGCACACCCAGACTAATTCGATTGATTCCATTTCTATACAATACTTCCAATTGCTCTCGGGTCGTGCGCCGTGGATCAACCTCAATGCTCCCCTCAAAATGATCAGGATCCAACACCATATGAGCTCTTAGCCCTTGAAGAAGTTCTTCAAGGTGCTCGGCTGACAAAAATGTCGGCGTTCCTCCACCCAGATGAATTTGACGACAGGGTTTCGTCTGAAACTCTGGAACCTTGGACCAATACAATTCAAATTCCTTCAGCAAAAGATCCACATAGGGCTTTTCTTTACGATGATTTTTCGTGATCGTATTATTGCAGCCACAGAAGGTGCATAAAGACTCGCAATAGGGTATATGCAAATACATTCCCCAGGAGGCTGACGTCGCCTGGAGTGTCTCTTTTAACATGACTTTCTGGGGTTTTCGGCAAAACACCATGCCCAAGGCCACAGACCCAACCAGCCCTCTGCTGTGGCGTCAACTCTTGCCAAGTCTGTAGATAAGCCTGGGTATATTTCTTGAGTGAAGGTAGGTCTGCATGAAGCAAGGCTTGATCAAAATTTCCCTGCACAAAACCAGAATGAGGTTCCAGGACCTTCGAGCGCATCAATGCGGGCAAATTCCAGCGATGATCAAAACCAAGCCCAACCCACGGCAGCTCAAGAAGACCTGTTGTGAGAAAAGACTCTTGAGTGCCTTTTGAATAGTAACCGAGTTTCCCCGGAAAGGTATTGGCCAACTCTGTCAATCCAGGCAAAACAAATTCATTGTAATTTGCGGGCGAGAGTTCCCCGGCTGCGGTATCAAAAATCATCACAACCTCGGCCCCGCCTTCAAGTTGCCGGCGAATCGTCCATTTGAGTAGAGTCAACATTTCAGCATTAAACGAAGGAACTAAGGGCAAAAGCGCTTTGGTTTTGGTCAGTGACCCGGCATGACTGCCCTCGCAGGCATAAACAAACAAAGTCCAAAGTCCACCGACAAATCCAATCAGGCTTTTCGAACTTCGGCAGACGTGCGCGAGTCATACGCATCGCCTCGCCCTGAAAATTGAGCTGTTCTTTGACCTCACTTGCAGGCTTCAATCTTTGAAAGGTCTCAGGATCTAAATGAAAACCCAGCTTAGGCCCCTGGTCCGTATACTGAAGACCAAAACCTAAGGCTTCGCGGGGAAACAAAATATCCGAAAACAAAATAGCCACGTCAAAATCAAAATCCTGAATGGGTCCCCAGGCGACCTCAGCCGCGAGCTCTGGAACTTGCATAGCTCTTCAAAACTGTGCTTGGCTCGTAAATTTTGGTAGTGGCTATGGTACCGACCCGCCTGTCGCATAAACCAAATCGGAGGCACCGCCTGAGGAATTTGCTGGAGTGCAAATTGAAACTTTGTGTTGCCCACTTGACTGTTAATTTCTGCCATATTCTTTCCTATTCATTATTATTTTTTCCAAACATCATTTTATTTGTTTTCATAGATCCATTGATATCCCACGCCTCTCACAGATCTGATCAGTTGATCCTTTTCATCGCCGAGAATTTTCTTTAACCGGACGATCGTATTGTCCACGGTCCGGTGATTGAGTTCTTTATCAGGACCCCAGACCTCATCTCAAATTTGATCCCGAGAAACGGCCTCTGGAGCCTTTTTAACCCAGCGTTGAAGACCTCTTAAATCCTTGAGGGCCGGATACTCAATCTCACCGGTATTCTTCTTCATCTTCATTTCATCAAAAAAACCTGACACTCAGGCAATTGCAGACTGTCAGAAACTGGAAAAGCCTGCAGGACATGTTGTACACGCATCAACAGCTCTTTTAAATGAAATGGCTTTGGGATATATTCCCGGGCCCCCAGCTCAAAACCTTTCAAGCGGCTCTCCGCATCGCTTTGAGCCGTCAAAAAAATAATTGGCGTTTGCCGGGTCATTTGACCCGTCATCTGGCCGGTCATCTGCCCAAACTGCTCCGCGATTTGAAAACCAGAACCATCAGGGAGCCCTACATCCAAAATAAGCAAATCAAACTTATTTACATTCAAAGCCTCTAAGGCCTCACGTTGTCCCTGACTCCATGTCACCAAAAACTCTTTCGAAAGTCGCTCTTTCAGGGTATTTCCCAGGGACAAATCATCTTCAACCAGCAAGATTTTTCTCATACAATCACCGGTTTTTGGCTTGAGGTCTGGATGTGAGCCAGGGTTCCTGGGATGATAATATGAACCACAAAACCCTGAGCAGGAACACTTTCAAACAAGAGCTCCCCTTTCTGTAGACCCAAGAGGCTTTTACATAGATAGAGTCCAATGCCATTCCCCACATTTTCTTGAGAGGGTAGCGCACTCTGCCCCAGGCGGGCCGAATCTCCAGAAAATCCTCGCCCATTATCTTTCACTGTTATACGTAGTTTCCCGCTCCCAGGTCGTCCCTCTTCTTTGGAGCTGATTGTGACTTTGGTGGCGCCCCCATGAATGACCGCGTTCTGTATCAAATTTCGAAATAAACTCCGAAGTGCTCGGCGATCCCCACGAATGAGGGCTTCCACACTCAAGGGAAATTTCAAGCTGTTCCCAATTCGGGCGGAGACTTTCGATAAATTGCGAGAGCGGCAACCGCTCTTCAAACAACAGACGCTGAGAGCCCTGGGACAAAATCAAAGAATTTTCTAGTTGTAAATCCAATTGATCTATATCGCGAGCCAACATCTCGAGAGTACTATTTTTTGCAAACAAATTATCCTCTCGCAAAACATCGGCCTGCAAACGCAGACGAGCAATCGAAGTCTTAAGATCGTGGGAAAGGTTAGAAAAAACATTTTCAATTGTTTCTGACGGGCAAAATCTTTCAGCAATAAGAAAATTAAGAATCCACCGCCGGTGAGAATTGCAAACAAAAAATCCACCCTCCCACATCAACATTCTGTATTTGGCCTGATTGAAACCACACTCTGAAGCTCGGAAATGCCCAAGCTCCACCACCAGATCACCATCGTTGAGGTAAACAGAAGCCAGGCGGCCGCGACCCAAATTCGCAAGGCTGGGGATTTCAAGGGTCAGCTCTCACCTCTGGCCACACTTCCCCTAAGGTTTCAATTGTTTCACTTAAATCTGCCTCCGAGTGAGCCATTGATAAGAATCCAACTTCGTAGGCATTAGGGGCTAAATACACTCCGGCCTCGAGAGCTTTTAAAAAGAGCTTGCGAAAACCCTCTGCTTGCTGGGCAGGAATTTGATCAATACGTCGAATCGGTGTTGCTGCCTTTTTCATGAATCCAGAACAAAGACCCATAATGATCGACCTGAAGATTAGCTCCGACGCCATCCAGTTTAGTTTGCAATTTATCTGCGAACTTCTGTCCCCGCTCACTCAGCACTTTCCACCCATTCAAGCGGATCATCTTTTTGAGAGTCACAAGGCCCGCCCTCATCCCGACAGGATTGGCACTCAATGTCCCAGCCTGATAGACCGGGCCAAGGGGTGCCACTAAATCCATAATATCTGCCCGTCCTCCGTAGCACCCAACCGGAAAGCCTCCACCGATGACTTTACCATAGGTGACGAGATCAGGTCGTACTCGCAAAATCTCTGCCATCCCGCCTGCAGCCACGCGAAATCCAGAAATGACCTCATCAAACATCACTAAGGCCCCGTGGGCCTTCGCCAATTTAATAATTTTATGCACAAATTCGGGCCGCTGAATCAAAAGTCCATAATTGGCAGGCAAAGGCTCAAGAACAACCACCGCAATCTCAGAGCCTCGCTCTGAAAAAACTTTTTCAAGGGCCTGGTCATCATCCAAGGGAATCACTAAGGTTTCGTGAGCCACATTTTCAGAAACCCCTGCACTGCTGGAAGAGGTTTTACCAGCCAGGCCGCTTCCCGATTTCACTAACAAACTGTCAACATGCCCGTGATAACAACCATCAAATTTCAAAACTTTTTGCCGACCGGTCGCCGCCCTGGCCACCCGCAGAGCACTCATCACGGCCTCGGTTCCAGAGGACACAAAGCGAAGCTTCTCAACGAATGGAACGATTTGGTGAATACATTCAGCGAGCTCGAGCGAATAGGGCTCGCAGGCACCAAAACTCCAAGCTGTATCGATCATTTGGTGAACGGCTTCGGACACCTCGGGATCACGATGTCCCAAAATCAAAGGACCAAAACTCATGCAGTAGTCCAGATAGGATTTGCCTTCGACCGAAAGCAGTCGTGCCCCTTGAGCACTTTGAAAAAAAACAGGGCTTCGCCCCAGGCCCTTGAAGGATCGAACGGGTGAGTGCACACCCCCAGGGGTCAATTTCTTTGCAACTTCAAAGAGATGTTCTGAAGTCATAAAACCTGGTGCTTCGGCCTGGTCGAATTTCGTTGAATGGGGTGATTTAGTTGAATTTGTGCTCAAGAGTTTTTCTCCAATCTTCTTCGCTCAAAAAGACGAAGAGCTTATCTTCTGGGATGTGTGCCTTCAAGGTTCGCAGTGTCGATCCCGGACCTGCCGCATGGAATCGCTCCCGAATCCAGGGTGACTCACGAAGTGCTTGCAGAAACTGCGAGGAACTTCGCCAAAAAAAGAACTTTTGGTTCTTGATCATCAACTCTGGGGCTTCGGTTTCATAGGTCGCAAGCCGTGGCCTTTCTGAGTCTTCAAGCTTCGGGTGGCGCTGATGAGTCAAGGTGACCCACTCCACATCGCCCAGAAGAGCCCCTGTGGCGGGCGGATGGTGATCCCCCAATCCATCAAAGGTTCCTAAAACCCAAATTCCTTTTTTTGCAAGTTTCTTCCAGGTCTTGAGTCCCGAGGTCCAAATCTTCAAATCAAAGCCAGCCGCCGATTCCGGAGAGAAACTGAGGGGCCAGGCCTCTATCCGACTGACGACATAACCCTTCTGAGCCTCAAGCTTCACTTGATGAGCCTTGGTTTTTCGTGTCATTCCCTCGGGCTTAAGACTCCAAAGCTCATCCGAGGAAAACTCTCCCAATTCTCTTGTCACCGTCGAATTTATTTGAATTTCTCGGCGCTCGACTCGCTCGCCGGCTGGGGTTTTCCCTTTCACCAAGGTGAGGGTCCAATCCGCATCTTTCACAACGGACATTCCTAGGGCTAGATGACAACCTCCCCCAAAAGCTTGAAGGAGTTCTCTTTCCCGCTGGGCAGCAGTAAAAGTTTTTTCACAATTAATGGATTGAAGCAAAGTCTGCAAATCCTCCCGATCACTTCGAATCTCTACGGCCAAAGCCCCCTGGGCTGCTGCATTGGGGTTTGCCGTCAAAGGAAGAACCATCCAGGCCAGATCCAACAAATCCTTTCGAAGAAAATCTCTCGTCTGACGAAACTCCTCACCTTCAGCCGAAAGCAGTCGATCGAGGGCGGCCTTGGCCAAAATCAAACCATCAAGATTTGAAGACTCAAGCAACTTTTTCACTCGGGTCTGAATATTTCCCCGAACAGATTCAAATTCTATTCCCTCGACCTTCCAAGGTAAAAGCTCAGGCAGTATGGGACCGATATTCGCTTCTCTTCGAGGGGAGGATGAATAAATTCGTAACTGAGAACGACCTTGAGAAGATTTTTTCATCAGCAACAAATCCCGCGCATCAGCTCTGGGAAGAGTTGCTGCGATCATGGTCTGAGTTTTTTTTTCAGTTGGCAAATCTTTCCAAGAGTGAACGACAAGATCGGTCTTACCTTCAAGCAGGTCTTGCATAAAATCTTCGGTGAAGACTCCCTTTTCGGGGATTTTCCAAAGCGGGTCAACAAGGTTTTTGTCGCCTAGACTTTCTCGAAAGGAATACTCTATTTCTAAATTAGGATTGTTTTGTTGGAGAGCCGAACCGACCTGCTGGGCCTGAAGTCTTGCAAGATCGCTTTTCCTGGCAGAAATTTTTAAACGCGTGGGGGATGACGCTAAGGTCGTCACCCGCACAGATCCTCCCAGCCTCCAGGCCGACAGACAGATCGATTCATAAAGGATTCACCACAACGTCCAATCGACCGCTTGGCCTCAGTGACTTTCTCTGAAATCTTCATCTGATCTTGATCCATTTCACTCATGAGTTTTTGCAATGATTCATAGGACCCCTGGCCAATTCCCAAAGCGTCTAAATGATCCGCACTCAACTGGGCCTCGCCTCTTAAGTCAATCACTCTCTGTGGTGTTCGACCATTTGGCTTTCGATTATTGAAATAATCCTTTTTCAAAATAGACAGCAGCACCTCATTTGAAACTGGAGCTGCGAGCACCACAAGGTCGGCCTCTGGAGTTCTTGGCCACTCAAGAATCTCAACCTGTTCGAAGCCTCCCAAGAAAGATTTCGCCTTCTCTGGACTGCGCGCATGAACTTGAATTTTATTGACCTGTTTTAGCCAAGGCAAAATCTGTTGGGTCAACTGCCCCGCACCGACAATGGCCACGGCCTCTTCGGATTTGAGACGACGTCGAATCAGCGAACCATAACTTTGTGAACCCAAATTTTTCAAATGAACAGTGCGGACTCTTTTACTCTCAGACTGGATACCTTGAAAAAAACTCGAATAGGCGCCCCAAAGTAATGGGTACTTGTTTGGCATTTCTGCTACAAATTGTTTAAATTGACCTTGAACTTCGGTCTCACCCATCAACGGCGATTTCAAGCCACACACGACTTCTAAAATAAAAGCAAAGGCAGCCTCGCCCTGATAAATCTCGTCCGTTGAAAGAAGCTTATTTTCGAATTGACTGAAATCCCGAGAATGGACAAAAGCTATTTGGCGCAGGCAGGTCGACCAAATCGCAGCTTGAACTTCACGACTCTGTTCGAGATTTTGTTCAGGGGATTGTACCAAGGATTGTTCGGAGGATAGTTCTAGGGTATTGCCATTTCGAGGTCGATGAATCAGAATAAGTTCGGTCATGACTATAAAACTACCCCAGGTGGTCGAGATTTGTGTCATGAGTTTGTCATCAGAAGGAGTAAAAAATGCAGCAAATCAATAGACCCCGGCGGCTCCGCAGCACCGCTTCAATTCGAGACATGGTGGCAGAAACCTCTCTTGAGGGCGTCATCTTATCTATCCAGTTTTTATTTGCGAAGGCCAGAAATCAGACCCAGCCCATCGCAACCATGCCTGGCCAGCTCCGCCTCAGTCTTGACGAATTGATCAAGCGAATTCCAGGGTGGCAATCCTGCGGCCTCACCAGCTTTGCTTTGTTTCCAAAAATACCCGATTCTTTGAAAAACTCGAGAGCCTCTGAATGCCTTAATCCCAATCGTTTTTTGCCGCAGACCATCCAACGACTCAAAGACAAATTCCCAGATATCACTCTGATCACTGACGTGGCCCTCGATCCCTATTCCAGCGATGGACACGATGGCATTGTGAGCAAGGGCGAAATTCTAAATGATGAAACGGTTGAAATTTTGGCCCAAATGGCTGTGGTCCAAGCTCAAGCCGGGGCCGATTTTGTTGCACCTTCCGATATGATGGATGGGCGAGTTCGTGCCATTCGCAAGGCCTTGGATTCCGCGAGCCTCCAAAAGACAGGAATTCTTGCCTACTCTGCTAAGTATGCTTCGGCCTTCTATGGCCCCTTCAGGGATGCTTTAGAATCAGCCCCTCGACATGGCGACAAGAAAACCTATCAGATGGACCCCCGAAATTCTCGCGAAGCTCTCAGAGAAGTCAAATTAGATCTTCATGAGGGCGCAGACATGGTGATGGTCAAACCCGCCTTAAGCTACCTCGATGTGATTGCAAAGGTTAAACAAATTTCTACAGTTCCAGTCGCCGCCTACAACGTCAGTGGGGAATACTCCATGGTGAAGGCGGCAGCCTCCCTCGGAATGATTGACGAAACCAAAGTCATGGTGGAGATCCTCACTTCTATTCGGCGTGCCGGCGCCGATGTGATCCTCACCTACCATGCGCCAGAAATGGCCGGCTGGCTCAGGTCCTCTGGCTCTTAGTTTTCGAAGTGAGTGAGAATCAATCTTATGATATTCTTTGTCTGGAGACATGAACGCGGACCCAATTATTTCCGGCCAGCTCTGACAACTTTAGCAATATCTTTATTAGTCGTTTTGGTTTTTTAGGTCTGGCTAACTTAATGGCTT
Source organism: Bdellovibrionales bacterium (assembly GCA_016713585.1). Taxonomy (GTDB): domain Bacteria; phylum Bdellovibrionota; class Bdellovibrionia; order Bdellovibrionales; family Bdellovibrionaceae; genus JADJOV01. Next base: position 208,233 of record JADJOV010000023.1, read on the forward strand.
CGCCTTTGAATCGTGTGTAGTGTTCAAGCCCCAGCGAAGTATTTACAAGATGACTGTAGCTATATTTTTTGTCATACATCCAGCCAACATGCTCCTTAATATTTGTGTATCTAGGAACAATTTTTTCATCTGCCGATCTAGTTTAGTCTTATCCATTTTAGCCTCCGTCAATTTTATTGCTCTTAAAAATCCAATGCTGATCCTTGGGTACAAGTGTGTACCCTGGGTGTTTTCGTTTTTTCCTTTTGAGTCTCAATCGGGCAACTTTAAATATTTCCTCTGAATCAAAACTCTTAGGTGGCTCTTCATCTTCCATTACAGCCAGAGACCTTTTAGGTCTTCGATTCCATTTGCAATTAGTCATGAGCTTGACCCAATAGATATTGATCTCAATGAGGTCTTATTGAGTTCAATATCTTTACATCTTGCCAAAGCCAGAATTGCTTTTGCGGTGTTATCAAAACTCAATCCATTCAATGATTCCCAAAGAAATAGGTTTCAAGAGCTTGACCATATATCTAAGGCTGCCCTCACAAGAATTTGTTTTTCAGTGGCAAACTCCCAACTATCAAATAGAAGATGCGCAGGTTGCTCACGAAGTTTAACCGAGTCAACAGGGTCAAAGAAGAATGCAGTCATTCTTTGATCGAAATCGAACAAATGAAAAATAATTATTTTTTTCTGAATCTTCAATCCTGCCTCCAAAGTCAATGAGTTGAAATTCTTTCTGACAATTCCAGCATTGTTTTGGAACTTTTTGTTTCAACTTCTGTGAACTATTTATTTTAGAGATTTCTTCTTGTGGAGAGTGGTCAGTTACTTTTAGTCCTAATATCTGGCGATTGCGAAAAGTTTTCTGCCTTTTACGACGGCAGTGTTTCCTTTTTGTGTTGAACAATATTTTCTTTCAGAGATTCGTCGGTTTCTTTTTCGGCCTTCAAGGCTACAAGCGGGGCTACAATATTTGCGACCACGCCAGCAATGCTCACAGTAGCAAAACCTGATCGAACAAACTGGACAGGTTAATTCAAAACCAAGCAACACCAGGAAACTCTTTTGAATAGAACTTTGCAGCTGAAGTTAAAATTTTTTTTTGCGCGGGCAAATTCTCCGCCAATATTTATTTTTGAGTGACCATCACTGAGGAGGCACTAAAAAAGTGACCAAAAGCACTTCGAGTCACTGAAAAAGTGAGTTTTTAGGGGGAGGAGGCCTCAAATTAGTCACCCAAAATGAACGATTTTAGGTGGTGACCGTTCAAAACAAGTCGATTTTGGTCACTATTTTTCTGCAATTTACTTTTTTCTATAATCCAAGTTTACTTTAAATCGCAGCTAATTCCTTATCCTCTTGGTCAAGCTGCAATGATTTACCAAGTGCAAGAGGTAGCACCGTCGCTGGTGAAAACCCACGTAGTTGTACCACCTTTACAAACACAGTGCCGATATCCAGACGTTAGCGCTAAAGAGCCATCGTGGGCAGCATCACAAGCAAAGGGCTGTGCTTCATACATTGCTACTCTAATAACTCCGTTGACGTCTAAGGCCGTCTGAGGAGTTGTAGTTCCTATGCCAACGTTGCCGTTTTTAAGAACAGTCATTGCATTTGAGAGGCTACCTGGGGCTGTGCCGTTTCCTATGACAAAGAGGGGATCTGTTGTGACCCAGCTCGTTGCGCTCTCAGTGCCCGAAACGTAATTGTATTGCCCAAAGGTTGACTGAGCTTGCGAAGGCGCGGTGGCGGATCGCCCAACCGCCATTGAATAGTTGCCACCCGCCGTCGAAGATAAACCCATTGCTATCGATGCTTGACCACTTGCAACTGACCCTTGTCCCATGGCTGTGGAGGATCCACCACTCGCTGAAGTCGTGTTGCCCAGGGCGGTTGAGTAGCCTGAAGATGCTGTTGAATTCCAGCCCAAGGCGACGGCATAAAAAGAGGTCGCTGAGGATCCGGCACCCAAGGCAACCGAACCCCCACCGCTCAAGATACCGCCATTGGCAGACACCGTTCCAGTAAAATTTGTATTCCCAATGACACTTAGAGCATTTGTCGGACTCGCAGTCCCTATGCCCACGTTGCCGCCCGCTGTTTGTAAACCTAGATTGGTATTACCTGCACCCGTCGTAGTGATTGTTGAAGAAGTGCCAGTTTGATTCAGCTGAAGAGATTTTGATCCTACAGAATCCCAAACAGAAAGTTTCATATTGTTGGTACTGTCAAAGAGACTGAGGGCTCCGGATTTTGGCGAAAGCTGAGTGGCACTTCCCAGCACTGTGTCCGATATCCTCAGATTACCACCAAGGTACAAATTACTTCCTCCACATTGACATTCCCATTTACATCTAGTGGATATCCTGGCGCAGCAGTCCCTATACCAACCTTCCTGCGGTATAATAAATATCCGACCCTGTCGTCGTCCATTGGCTGCCATCAGCAGCACAGCCCGCGAACCCTAACGAATCAAACTTGATCACCTGCCCAAGAGCACAGTTCAGCGAGCTAATCGCAGACCCTGTTCCGTTCGACACCAACACGCTGTTGTTACCATATCCTGTCAGTCCGGTTCCACCTCGAGCCACCGGGATTGTGCCCGTGGTGATTTTCGCAGCATCAAGGCTTGGGATATCGCCAGCACTGAGGGCTCCGAAACTCAGTTGCCCCGACCCATTCGTCTTCATCACAGTGCCTGCGGCTCCATCGGCGGCTGGCAATGAAAAATTCACATTGCCACCCAGTGCTGGCGCTGCCAGTTGCACATAATTTGCTCCATTGAAAACTCGCAACTGCGTCGCACTAACCACTGCGCCCTGAACTGTTCCTGTGGTGACAAGATTTCCGGATGAGCTGATTGCCGTGCTCCCACCGATGGTCCCTGCGTTGAGGGCGTTACCGCTGACTTTGCCTGCGGTCGACAGTGTTGGGATGTCGGCTTCAGCCAAGGCCGCACCACTCGTCACTCGACCCTTGCTGTCCGTCGTCACTTTCGTGTAAGTGCCCGCCGTTCCCACATCGGGAAGACCTGCTGCCACTTGGGCATCAACATAGGTTTTATTAACAAGGTCATTCGCCCCCGAGGGAACTCCATTCCACTGCGGAGCTGCGGTAAAATTCGCAGAACCTGATTTCACATACTGAGTGGTCGTGCCACCGATCAAAGCCAAAAGCTCGGTCCAGGAGGAGTTACTTAACTCCGTTCCCGTTGTTGTAACTCCGTCAGCAATTTTAATCAGCTGTTCTTTTTGTAACCCCCAACTTGGAGACTCTCAATGGCCATCGGAACAAAGTTTATCGCCATGGCAGGGATCGGTTCCCACTGACCCACAGGAAAGGTTCCGTCATTAAACAGAACCTGAATTTTTCGACTGTCGGTTGCATTGGGCGAGAATGTCGTCCCGGTCGCGCAGTTTGCGGCAGGAAAGGTATAATCATTTCTGTTTGCAAAGATTTGGTCTAGAGTATATCCCGTCGAATCTAATCTCGACCCCGTGCCATCATTAATCGTCACCGCATAGACGCCACCCGTTTGAGAAAGATCCTTATTCTGGACCTCCTCGTACATTAAACAATTCTCATTGCCTGGAGTTCTGATTTGTAATCGAAACTGAACACTGCTTCCCTCAACAGGATTGCCATTCGGATCGATCAATCTTCCATGGTAGGTGATTCCGGCCCCAGCCGCGTGGACGTCCGAACCTCCACCCAAGAACAGCACAGCAATTAAGAAAATCAACCAGAGACGACTGGTCAAGGACTCACCGCCTTTGTGGAAATCATGACCCCCTGCACGCTTGAAAAAGCCTTGTATCCACGGGGGGTGGTTGCTTGAAGTTCCTGGATAACATTTCCAGATGAGGCAAGATTCTTGTAATTCCTAAGCAGGGTGTACTCATATTGACTGCTCCCCGCCACAAATTCAGCGCCAACTTTTTTGGTAAAAACCTTCGGCAGAGTCGGCGAACTCGATGGGTTTAGTTCCCCGATGTTTCCATTCATATAGCAACCCGAAAGCCCACCAAATAGAATCAACAACAAAATCCTCAATCCCAGTCGAGATTTTAAGCCGGCCAATCTGAATGAATTCCACAAACTGGATTTCTTGTTAGCTAACCACCAAGCCAAAGTCGCCTCCACCAGACCCTTCTTCAATACGAAGGTCTGTCCTGAGGTCTTATCGACTTTTTGGGACTTTCCTTGAGTATCGAATTGAGAAAGCACTTAGGCCCTCCAGAAATACCGTTGTCATTTCATATCACTGAATAGGTTTCTCTTTATGTCGAACTTATTTCGTCTCTCGATTTGAAACGAAATTCGTCCGCGGGCCGACAGACTCGCCACCTGAGAGGTCCTCAACCCTGCCGTCGTTTTTACCATTGATATCGAGGTTCTCACAATTTTGTGCAGCGGCATGTGGAGTTTGCCCTCGCGCAGGGATTTCGCACTTTTTTGTTGACGTCAGTCTCCAAATGCATGTAAAAACGAGATCATGATAAACAGATTGCAAAAAATAGAAATTGAGAAATCAAAAAAGGGCATTCTCTTGCTCGGCCCTCGTCAAGTCGGCAAATCCACGTTGGTGAAAGGTCTTCAGCCCGACTTGCAAATTAACTTTTCGGACGAAAGGACACTTATTGACTATGCGGGACAACCCTCTAGCTTACCGGATCTTTTAGAGCGAACTGGTGCGAGATCCATTTTTATAGATGAAGTCCAGCGACTTCCTAGCATTCTTAACACAGTTCAAGCACTGATTGATTCCGATAAAAAGCTTAAGTTTTATCTGACTGGTTCAAGCGCTCGCAAATTAAAACGAGGCGGCGCCAACCTACTTCCGGGAAGAGTTATTAATTATTCTCTTGGACCTGTTGTGGCCCGAGAACTTGATTACAAATTTGATATTCGGCGCACCCTCCAATATGGATTTCTTCCAGAAATTTTATCTTTGTCTAAAGAGGCCGAAAAAAAGGAAATTCTTCTCAGCTACAGCTCCAACTATATTCGTGAAGAAGTTCAGGCCGAAGCGCTGGTTCGCTCTCTTGAGTCTTTCACGCGCTTTCTCAATGAGCTCTGCAAGTGGACCGGAAGCTTTATTGATTATACAAAGCTATCTAAACGGGCCCAAATTTCTCGCCATACCTGTCCTAATTATTTGGAAATTCTCGAAGATACCATGATTGGACATCGTCTCTTTCCTGACCCTGATCTTATCGAGAGAGCTGATTTAGTGAAGCACCCTAAGTTTTTCTTCTTTGACGTCGGCGTTTTCAATGCTCTTGATCGAAGTTTTGAGGTGTCGAATCGCCGGATTGGCGCACTGATGGAACAGCTTGTCTTTCAGCAAATTTTTCATTCTTCCAATGCCTTGAGAAAAAACTTTGAAATCCATTCATTTAGGACACGAGGTGGACTCGAAGTAGACTTCGCGCTCCGGATCGATGGTCATCACTTTCTGGTTGAAGCGAAGGCCGCTGAAGAAGTGCAAGACAACGACTTTGCAGCGCTAGCGCTCATTAGAAAGCAATACCTTCCCGATGCCAAAGCCTTTATTTTTCACTCAGGTCCCAAAGCAAGAAAATATCAAACAATTTGGGCTCTGCCTGTCGCCGAGGGACTGAGAGAAATTGGACTTTAACCTATGAGAAATGGCACGGCCAGCAAGTAAATTGGCCGATCCTTTTTTTAGTTTACGGGCGTTCGAACCTGAAAGTAGAAATTTGTAACCGTCTTCTTCTATTAAACGGTGAACTTCATCTAAGAGAGCAGGACGCTCATGGGCCCCGCGAAAAAATTAATCCCGCCCAGGAATTGGCGGCATCTCAACCGGGCGCCATAAGAGGGTTAAGGACTCATCCGATAGAGGGACCTCAAGACCGATATCAGCCCCCAACCTGTCAAAGCCGCCCCAACTTTCTGAACCGAATTTCATGTCTGGATCCTGATCACAAAAATCCGCATTTTTTGGATTGAGCCAGACAACTTGCTGATAGAGAACTTTTCTCGTTCCATCATACTGGTAAACTGCAGACCTCTCGCAAAACCCCGTCTGATCATCCCGGTAATAGATAATTGAATTGACTCGGTCATCATGAAAAATAAAATACATATGAAAGTTAGGATTGATTGGATCCAAAAGATTTCCGCGATAGCGCATTTTATAGAATTCCCAAGAACCTAAAAAATCATTGGAAATTTGTTCAGAGTTAGCAATCGGTACAACCCCAAACAAAAACATCAAAAGAACTAAAACTCTGGCCATTCCCTCTCCCTCAGGATTCTTGCAACTTTAGCCCGAGGTTCTCCAGTTAACTCTTGTTTCAAAATAAAATAGAGTTTATTTTGAAAATCCTGAAAATCTGTACTCGGCGTTACCCTCGCCAGAGTCTTTAGAACAAGATCTAGGGTCTTATCAACCCCTAAATCTCTTTTAAGATCCCAAAGTAATCCACTCACAATTGCGCTATCATGATAAAGTCCGCCAGTCTTAGCTGTCCAACGCTTTGGATTTGCAACAGTTCGTTTAAAAGGCCCATTCAAGTATGCAACTTCACCCATATTTGGATTATCCAGCTGAACTGCAGCAAAAAAATCAGCGAAGGCCTCATTCAAAGAGCCCCCCTCATTTTCATAGGGAAGTCGCGTCAAAGCTTCCACAATAGCATGCCCCGCTTCGTGGGTTATGATGGAAGGATCCATCGGAATTTTATCGTAGCTGACACCGTCTCCAGCCCCAAGACGAATCCGCCCCTGATAATAAAAAGAAGTATTGGTTTTATCGGGATAACCCACATGGACTTGAACATCGAGAGGATTTGAGAGTGAAACCCCAAGTCGATCCCGAAACCAATCAAGAGCCTTTGTCACTGTGAAAAAAACTTGAACCTGATCAAACCTCTCATCTGGGGGATCAAATCTCAATGAATCTTCTGAGTCTTTGATTTTATGGACCGTCGCAGTTGTCAGCCTCAATTCAGGACTGACCAACTTCTCCAATTCTGAAAGATTTTTTATTACAACGTCTTGCAAGCCACTCCGCTTAGGCCCCTGTGGATAAACCGTAGCCGTCGTCTCATGAAAGGAAGAACCCGCTCGGCGCATTTGATATTTTGTCACATCCAGATCGGTATCCACAAGCCATCCCAGCCCTTTAGAGTCATAGGCAAGTGCCCTCCAAATCAGCTGCAAAAAACTTTCATTGAATACAAAAACAAGCTCTGGCCGTTCTATCGTTAGACCTTTCAATGCGCTAAATTGGGAACGAAGGGAGGGTCCGACAATTGATGCTTTGGGAGTGTACTTTTCAATAAGGGATGACCATGCCGCCTCTGCCTGCCGGTCAACCTTGAGGCGATTCTGCTCGATGTACCTGGCTACACCTTTTTGATCCTGAACTAACTTCGCATAGGATCCATCCACAGGAATATTTGCAATCCGTTGACTCTTAAACTCAATTTGATGGGTGAGAGTCTTTGTTTTATCCAGAGAATTCCACTCACGCTCCGAAAAACTCGGGGTTTTTTTTGATTTCGATGACTCCCAAACACTATGATCCATTGCCATTTTCTTCTGACAGGACACCAGCGCAAGTGCGACAAAGAAAAACAAATAGCTCCTGACACCCATGATTCCCCCTCAAAAAACAAAAGCCCAGCCACTATTTCAGCGACCAGGCTTTTTTGCTCCATGGAAAACGATTAACTTATCCTACTCCTCAATATTTAGAGTTTTCTCAAGATAAGTTCCATCACCATTCAGGAATCGAAGTGCATGCTTTCCAGGTGCAAATTTACCCATTCGGATCTCTTTGCTAAACGGTACAAGCACCATCAAACACATTCCCTGGACTACAGTTGCCGTCGCTCTCACTTCATGAGTATACGCATCAACATTCTTAACGTCAGCATTTTTCCATCGATAACAGCCGTTAGGGAAGATTCCACTCGCGACGACAAATACGTCAGAAGTCGAGTCAAAACCACCAGGTACGAACACTTCACTAATGCCAATCTGAATATCCTTTTGTTCAGGACCTTCAGCAGCATTTGCGGCCAATCCCAAAGTCATTGCCAAACCAGCTGCGGCTATTTTTAAAACCTGGACTGTTTTCATAAAATCTCCTTTTTCTTTTTCCTCTCTTTCAGTGAGAGGGATTTGTTATCTTCGTCCCATAATGATACGGTAGCAACCTAACTACCTGAAGCTTATGTCGGCTGTCATAATTCCACAAAAAAATTTTATACTGAGCATAAGCGTCATTTTCACGATAGACGTTGTTGCAGAGAATTTGCATTTACTCTACATTCGCCTTTTAGGGTAACTCTTGATAGAGATAGGGTTGTTTGCATTTGGTATATCGATTTTGTTTGTTAGTCTGTTCCCATAGCTCAACTGGATAGAGTAGCGGTTTCCTAAACCGTTGATGGGGGTTCAATTCCCTCTGGGGACACCATAATGTCCTATGATGTTGATATCAGCTTACAGAACACAGACAAGGAACTTCGAACACGATGACTTAAAAGTCGTCGCGGTTCAATTCCTGTCGTACAAAAAATATTTGCCCCGCTCCTCGGCGAGACATAATCACAACCCTGGCCTGTGCTCCTGGTGGCTACTTAGTTGGCACCCTCGCCGCAAGCATGATAGGTCACAAATTCAACTGGTTTGCCATCAAAAATAAGATAGTCACCTTTTTGTTCTCCGCCAATTACAGGAACAAAAAAATTCCTCTACCATTCTTTCATGATCAGCGCCCCTTCATAGGGGCTTCGTTTTAGAGAAGATGCCGCCGCAGTTCCGAAACTTCGGAGCAATAAAAGTCAGCCTGAGCCTCATAAAGTTTTTCTCTGAGCGCCGATCACATAGCCAGGCGAGCTATTTGAGGCTACGCACATATCGTGAACTAACTCTGTTAAGAGTTCTTTTATTCCCCGAACGGGCTGTAATCTCTTCCTCAATTCTTCATCAAATTTTAGATCGGCGATCTCCATGGCATTGGGTGGAAGTTTCGCCATTGTGGTTTTGACGATTTCGGCATCACCTCCGGTACCAACAAAATTAGTTAGAAAGAAATCTGCTGACATGGTTAGACCCATTTCAGACCAAACAGCAGGGAATACTTCGCTTGCGATAACTTCGCTATCAACCAGTGTTCCGTCGCAATCAAAGATAATCAGTTTCTTCATTCGTTGTCCCAAACCTCTAAAGGGGAGCGTATACCTGGAGGAAAAAGAGCACATTAGAAAAAAATGGCTAGTTAAGCAATGTACATTTCGAACTTGGTTCATCCAATACAAGGACCAGTCTTGACTTTATTCAGCCCGTGTGGTCTTCTGCTGTGGTTGGGTGCAGAGCCTGACACCTTATGACCAATAACTAAAACCTCTTATTTCTTTTTCAGAAAAATCAATTCACGGTTTTCTAACCGCATCTTGAGGTTTTATAAATGATTAAACTGAACTCTATGGGCCACGCCGTGGCTGGCAGGTCTCTTTTCAACGGTATCTCGTTAAGTTTGGCCGATAAAAAGTATGGTCTTGTTGGTCCAAATGGTGTTGGAAAAACCACGCTAGCTAAGATATTGGCAGGTGATATTTCACCTTCTAGTGGTCAGGTCACCGTTAGTTCCCCTGTCGCATATTTCGCTCAAAACGAGATTCAATCCGATCTGACTCTTGGTGAGTACCTCTTAGAGATATGGGATGTGAAAAGTGAATTTGCCGACTTAATATCAAGTTTAGTTGGGCAACTGGATTTTGAAAGAAGGCTTGTCCAACTAAGTGGAGGTGAGTGGATGAAAGCACGACTTGCCAAAGCCATTTCTAAATCACCAGGTTTTCTTATTCTTGACGAACCTAGTAATAATCTTGATCGTGCAGGTCGAGAGGTTGTTCTAAATTTTCTGAAACAATATTCAAACGGTCTCTTACTAATAAGCCATGATCGAGAACTTTTGAATTTGATGGATGTGACAATAGAACTATCAAATCAAGGGGCTTCTGCTTATGGCGGAAACTTCACCTTCTATTGGAAAATGCGTAGCGCCGAGAGGGAAAGACATAGAAATGAGTTAGAAGATCTAAAGCGATCTGCAAAGAAAGTCGAGTTAGACAGCGCAAAGAAATTAGCGCAACAAGACAAGCGAATGAGAACGGGTGCCGAGCGCGTTCCGAAGGAAGGCATTCCAAGAATTTTAGCCGGTGCTATGAAACGCACCGCTCAGGTCTCGAGGGGCAAACTTGTTAAGCAGGCAAAGAAGTCTGTTGAGATTTCCAAAGTACAAGTTGATGACTCCTGGAGTTCTATGAAAACCGACCCATTCATGCGATTGAACTTCGAAGGATCAAGAGTCCCTGCCGGAAGAACCATTGCCGCTATAAGTCAGCTCAATTGGACCTTTCATGGGTCAACAGCTCCTCTCTGGAAAGCTCCTATTGACCTCACTATTCAAGGACCACAACGCTGGCATTTGCTTGGGCGAAATGGATCTGGCAAAAGCACCCTTGCAAAATTGCTAGTCGACAGCAAGCTGCTTGGCAACGGGGTTGTGACAGGAGACATCAAAAAAAACTCGCCTGCCGTAGCCTATCTCGATCAAAGGTATAGCTTATTGAATACAGAGACTTCGATTATTGAAAATATCCGAGACCAATCACGATTTCATGAAATAGGCCTGCGAAATGAGTTGGCCTTTTACGGATTTACTGGTGACAGCGTATTTCAAAAAGTAAACACGCTTAGTGGTGGCGAGATTTTGAAAGCGAGTCTGGCCCAAATTTTTCTTGGAGTTAAAATTCCCGATATCGTCATTCTTGATGAGCCAACAAATAATTTGGATATCACCAGCATTGAGCTATTAGAAGCTTCGCTTCAAAATTTTTGTGGGGCTATCGTCGTTGTCAGTCATGATATTGAGTTTGTGAGAAAATTAGGTGTCACCCATTCGTTAGATTTGAGCGAACACACTTGAAGAACCAATAGTTAAAGTTCGATTAAATCTTGTGTTCATCTCAATACTGGGCACAAAAATTTAAAGCTGGATCAATGACAAAATGGCTCAGGCGGCAATTTGGGGTGGCCGTATTGAAAAAGCGAGTGTCAAAGAAATCTCCGACACGCAAACAAATAATGTTCTTAATTTTTCTGGATTTCAATGACCTTAAACTCAAATGGGCAAGCCCTTAATCGGATTCCTTATCTTCAGCTAGATTATCTGTATATTTTTTTTCAGTAGATCATCTGGAAAATTTTCACCCGAGTCCAAAAAAACAGTTTCCACGGGCATCAATTTCTTAGCCGCCAAACACCGACTGTCCTGTTCGAGCCTCCACTCACGGATCTCTTCATCCTTAACTGCATCTTTTGATAGGACTTGTTTAAACTCTTCGACAGGGACAAAACCTATCGCCAAATAAAAATTTCTGGCTTTATCATATTCTTCTTTTGGGCCCAGCTGCTCAAGCGAGTCTTCAAAATAGACATGGAAATCTGCAATGTTTGCGGCGGAAAAACGGAAGTCATTTCCGCAATCACTGATCCCGAGGTTATCCAAAAAATACTCGAACATCTGAAACTTCCCACAAAATCACCAAAAATCCACCCAAGCCACGGACCACCACACCAGCATCGCAAAGGCTCTGGATTTGTGCCAACTCCATCAATGGCTCTGTATTGCGCAATGAGTGCCCTTTTGACCGCACTCATTATCAAAGTTCTCCTTTAACGAAGAAAACAATCATGGATCATGATTATTCGCTGCGAGCTAAGTAGAGTCAGCGGGCAGTATAAAAACTACTGTATGTTATTATAACAGCTGAATGTATCTCGTGACTCGAGTATATTGTTTAAAAAATTCCACAAAGAAGGTTGTATGAAAATAGCGTTCGGTAGCTTCCTCTTGTCTTTTTTACTGTCAACGGTAGTTTACGGGGCCAAAATTGGTGAACCTCGAGCCCTGTTTGATTCTAGATGGTTAAAGTTTCGTCATGCTAAAATGAGTGAGATCAGGGAGTTTCGACAATACAGCCCCAGACTGCCAGGATTAGTTGAACCAGAAAGAGTAGCGGAAATCAGTGAGAAGTTTACAGTTAAAATGGCGAAGTCTAAAAATAGTAAAAAGTCCGAGACTCTCGACGGTATTATCCTCACCTGGTACCCTGACTTTCTTGAACAAACCGAGGATATGGAAACCGCCGACGTGTATCAGATTTTGTTGCGAAACGGTGATGGAAAAGTAGTGTTTAATGAAACTGTGCGTGATTCAAATGAGTTTCGCATATTCAACATAGATACACCCCAGGGTAAAGATGTGGTGATACGCTCGATTGAGCCGAGCTTGACAGATAGTTTAAAATTGACGAGCCGTGTCCGTCATTTGAACGCCAAAATAGATCGCTATGATTATTTTGATTTAGAAGCAGCTTCTTCCGACTACGCAGATGGCTATGGAGGCTCCAGCGAAGAAAATTTGATTGTTGACGCTTATAATACGGTATCCTTAGGCAAGCCCAAGAAAGGGAATCGTCCCTACGGATTATATCGAGCAACCGCCAATGGACTTGAATTGATCCGAGAATTTTCAGAAACAATTCCTGGGAGCGTGGATCGTCTCGGGACTCCAGAAGTCCGTCGCAAAATCACTCAATCCATTATTGGAGCATTTGCTGCTGGCACGGATAGTTTCGTCATTATGAATGACATGAAAGGTCTAGTGGCTGTGAGTCTCAGCAACAAGAGCAATGACAAAAGATTATTCGCGGTTGACAACGAAAAGGGTACGTTTGCCGCTGTGTTAGAGTGGAAATGGAGCCCTAAACTAAGTCAATGTTTGGATGTGCCAATTGGGGTATTCCGAAACGATCAAGGCTTCTATTTCAACTTTGGTTCTAGTCGTACCATCAATGATAATATCGAATACAATGATAATATCGAATACCCAGGATGGGAAGACGATCATTTACCTATTCAAGAGAATCGATTGGGGATCACGGTAAAAAACTCAGGGTTAAGGGTATCGCCCGGGGGCTGTGGCGCTGAGTAAAGTCTAGGACCTTTAGCTTCAGGCAATTTTTGGGCAGGCCTGTGGGCCTCACCCCACTTTGCACATGACTCTGACAGGAAATTCGCTACTATGGTCTTCGATAAAGGCGTCCGGTCAACCCAACCTGATCGCTGCGAGCCTGTGACCTTTCTATTGGCTGCGAGAAACTGGATTCCATCATCGGTCATTTCTCATAGAAGAAACAGGACGCCTACATCATAAAAAATGAGGGGAAGATGATGACGAAAACTAAATTGAATACCTAGACACTCCGTCTCATCAAAATGAGCTGAGGGTGTTGTTTTCTGTTTTCATGGAGACGTTCTTGTAAAAATCTGGGTGTTTTTTCCAGATCATTCACCTGTTTGAATCCTATTAAACCGTAAAACCCGTCTAACCATCCATGAGGTAAGCAGAAACACTCTTGATTGCCAAGATCGGTTGCCAATAGTTTTATGAGCTTGGCGCCAATTCCAAAAAACTGGTATTGCGGCTTGATTAGCATGCCGCGAAGAACCCATGTTTCATTTTCAAACGCAAGCCGAACTAACCCCACAAGATGTGAATCGTCAAATGCACCAAAAAATCTATCGCTAGGTTGGGCTTGACCATAACCGACCGATTGATAAAATTCTTGCGCTAAATCAAACTCGTCATGAGTCAGTTTTCTGATTGCTACCCTTGGACAAGCTGCGGGAAGACTCATAAATTGGGTCAACTCGTCAAACGACTTAACGGAGGGGCTTGACACTTTGATAGAGCCAAAACCGAAACTCGCAAATAAAAACCTAGTGCCTGCCCGAAAGGCGGCCTCCTGATCCCAATGTGTATCTCCGACATAGATTGGTTTAGTGAGATTGTTTCGCTTTACGATTTCTACGATGTTATCTTTTTTGGATCTATTGGTTTGGCCAAAACAGAGCGCATCTTTGAAATAATCGCGGAGTCCAGAGTGTTTGAAAAACGATTCCAAATACCATTCCTGACAGTTACTCACAACAAACAATTCATAATTTTTGCTGAGTTGAGGAATTCCCTCGTAGACACCGGGGTAGAGACTACCACCAGCCGTACCTACAGTCTTGCGTTCAGCTCTATCAAGGTGATGATTTAAATCTGGAACGCCCATTCGCTCGACGCCAAAGAGAGCATCAACACATTTTTCAAAGGGAAGTCCTGAAATACTTCGTATCGAGTTTTCGTCAATTGATACGTTGAGGTTTAAGTCTTTTGCAACCTTCGACCAACCCGATGCAATTGCGGTTGTTGCGTCCCACAGAGTACCATCAAGGTCAAAAATGATTGAATCAAAAGGTGGGCGATAAATCAACGGAACCTCATCGTTACTTCTTCTCACTAATCAAGAAACCATATCCTGAAACGATTAAAAAGTCAAAACTCAAGGCAGCCGCATAAATTGAGGCACAATTTTCAGAAATGTTCTGTCGTCGACACTAAACATATGTTATAATATCGTAAGTACGAAGGTACTCGTGAAAAAGAAGCTCTCTGCCATTGGAAACAGCTACGGTCTTGTAATCGAAAAACCCATTCTCGAACTGCTAAATATTGATCGTGATACCGAGCTGGAAATGACCACCGAGGGTGATCGCCTTATTGTTGAGCCTATTCGATCAGGTAAAAAGAGCCTTCGAGCTTCAGCTGAAAAAATTATGAAAAAACACGATGCCACATTTAACATGAGTCGACAAAAATTCGATTTCCTTCATGCTGTTAAATGCTTTTGCAAAAATAAGCTGGGAATATCCAAGACATCCCACGAAAAGATAGCCTTTGGCGATCTTTTCAGACCTGGGATCGATCCATTCTATGACATCACCAGCCCAGTCCACTTCAACGCGTTCGCCGGGATTAAACTGGCGGTGGTTGTATTCTTCGATTTTCAATTGCGGAAACTTTTTATGCAGATACCTTGTAAAGTTGGAATATGAAATCAACTTGCTTGCGGACTCTTCCCATATCAATGACATAGGATGCTTCAAGGAGATGTCCCTTAGGACTTCGTCCCAATTAACCAAGCCCATCCAATCCGGAAGCTTGACTTGCTCCTCAAGCTTAAAAAGACCTTTCCTGATCTCCGAAATCGTCGAACGCCGCCTGCCCACAGATTTAGCAATCTGGCGGTCCGTGAGGTCTTGCTTGATCTTCTGTTTAACATCCTCGTATGCGCGCCATACTTAGGCCCAACTGTCCCTCCTAGGTGATTCTAGGAGGTTTACACGTCGTTCCTAAAGTGGCTCCGGTTTATGCAACAGGGTGGATCCCGTTTTATGCAATCTTCCAGCGTCTGTCGGTTCTGTGGTGGGACCCAGTCAGTCATGGCTGGGTCTACCCGATCGCCAATTAATACCAACCAGGTCCAGTAAGTTGATCGTTAACGCTTTCAACATTTGTACATGCTACTGTGGCTGTTGAACTATGTCTTACTCCATTAATATCGTCTTTTGCGTTCGATATTTCTGTTGTTTTAACAGAAACTTTTCCGATAGCAACTCCACCTAACTCCTTGCAAGCGGTTAAAACGTCCTCTTTTGCAATTTTTTCGGCATTCGAAGGATTTTCTAAATAGTCATCAATGCATATAAAGCCGGCACATTGTGAATCTAACTCGATAGTTAAAGCACATTGATTTTGACCACACACGGTTGATCTTACAAGCGTACTCTCATCAATTACACCAGCATAATTCCGATCCGCTGCAAATGAAAAATTCGACGCTAAAGATAATAAGACAAGTAGGTTTTTCATAAAGAAATTATCCTCTTAGTTAAAGTTTTTGATACCGTTTCAAAGTTGCTGGCATGAATGGCCAATAAGTTCCAACTAACGTTTCCTGAGACAACAATATAAAGTAAAATTTTAAACTTTTCACCTGTAGAGATTCTAACACTTAAGCAATAAAAGTCACTTAATGAAAAATTCTAATATTTACAGCGAGTTAATTTCAATTTTTCCAAAGAAAACATTTTATTTTTCACTAATTTTTTACCTGTGAAAGAAAGCAAGCTTCTGTAATGGCAACTTATTCATAAGGTTTTGAAATCAGTTTACATCAAAAGTTTTTCGGTGTAGTCAGGCTGGATGACTTTTGGGGACAAAATCCGATCTACTTTTAGATATTCTTGGCGAAATTCGGCCGAGTTGGTCGGTGAACTTATCGATTACTACTTTTCGACCTACCGTTTCTTAAGGGTCCAAAGAACCTTTCGCAGAATTCGTCGTCACCTCGAAATTTTATGGCAAAAATGAGGCTGCGGCAGATCCCCTATTCCAGAGCCCGTTGTTAACCTCATCATTGATATGAAACGATCCAACCTAAACTGGGGCTCAAAGAGAATCTCTCAGAAGTTGGCGCTTCTCGGTTTGACTGTGAGCAATGAAACTGTTCGAAATATTCTCAAATACAGTGGATTTTGTCCCCCGAAATTGGAGTTTTCACCTCCTTCATGGCGCTCACTTCTGAGCTCCTATAAAAGTATTTTCGCTATGGATTTCACATGTGTGAGAGATATTTTTGGCAATCAGGTGTTTCTTTTAGTTATTCTTGATCATCTAAAAAGGGAGATTGTTTTCCTGAATGCAACCTTGTCACTGAGTTGGGAATGGATTTCCCAACAAATTAGAAATTTTCATATTGAATACGAGAGTCCTGATGCAATGATCTTTGATAGAGATGGGATATACGGAGCTTGGCTTGGGGATTACCTATTGAGCCATTTTCTAATTGTGCCTCTTCAAACTCCAGTGAGAAGCCCTTGGCGGTCGTTCGCCGTTAAAAACAAGGCAGACTAAAATTATTTCCCTGGATCAGATACGATGGCACCGTAAAACGAAAACCATTTGCGGACTAATTTCGCGTTTTGAGCTAGCATGTTGAATAAGTTGCCATCGCAGTATCGAAACAGATTCGATCGATTCTTTCGTGACCATCCAAAACACAGGTAAATCTTTTCAATTAGAAGAACTCGCCGGCCCATAGCTGCAATAAGAACTCACCCACAGGGATTATTTCAATATCCCTGATTTTTCGAGGAATTTTTTCCTGGCAGACGAGAATTTTTCGTTCCAAACGTTCAGTTTTAGAAAAAATTTCGAAGCCCTTGAGGTGTTGGGATGATATATTCTCAGAGGCCTTGACTTCGATGGCAATGCCTTCGTTGATGACAAAATCAATTTCGCCCTGCCTAGGAGAGTTCCAAAAGCCTAACTCTATGCCCTTTGAAGAATAAGTTTTATATGCATACAGTTCCATAAAAATAAAATGTTCAAGGGCCTCACCATATTCCCTGCTTTTGGGCGCAATTTTTCGAGCCGCTAAAGAATTTACAATGCCGGTATCGAAAAAATAGAACTTACTTGTTGAGGTGCTCTTTCGTTTCGAAGTCGATCGAATCGGATTTAAAAAATTCCCTATCAATGTGTCCTCAAGAATTGCGTAATACTCTCGAATTGTGCGTGAAGAAATCTGCGCATCAGAGCCCACGGACTCAAAATTTAGAATCTGGCCATTGGTCAAGGCTGAAAATTGCAGAAAACGTGAAAAGTTATCAATTCTTCGAACCAAGGCCTCACTTAAAATTTCTTCTTTTAAGTACAAGCCCACATAACTATTCAGGTCCAATTCACTGTCATCTGACAAGTAAATAGATGGCAAAAGTCCAAATTGGAGAGCTTTTTTCAATTGAAATTGTTTCCCGAGCTCATGGGAAGTGAAAGGCAGCAAGTTTCTCAATCTCGCTCGCCCGGCCATCAAGCTAGTATGGCTGCGTTTAAGTTTGCGGGCACTACTTCCGGTCAGCAAGAACCTAACTCCTTTTTTTTCGATCATACTGTGAACTTCGTCCATCAGGAGAGGTAGCTTTTGAATTTCATCAATAGCAATCAGCTTTGTTTTAGGAGTCACTCGCTCTCGAATCAACTGAGGCGCATAACTTAGGTCCCGAAATGTATCTGCTTGCAAAAGATCATAGGTCACATCTGGATTGACCTGATGCTCAATCAGCTGGGTCTTTCCGGTTTGTCGAGGCCCCAGCAAAAGGACACTCTTGGAACGCAAATCCTTTTCTAAATCGATTGTTCGCTTGATATACTTCATGGCGCCCAGCGTAGCGAACTCCGGAATTGATGTCAACAGAATCCGCATCGATGGCAGTGGAAATGTCACAAAATCCGCATCGATGGCAGTGATTGTGTCATTTGGGTCAAGTTGTGCCATCAAGTATCATCGTAAAAGATGACGACGCCCCTCTTCAGTTCAATATCCCGATGGAGGAAGCCTTTTCCCATTTGCAGGCCGCCTCGAGTTCCTACAGATTCTTGCTCGGTCCCAATAAAGGAAAAAAAGCTCTCGTGCTCAAAACTCAGGTCGACAGGGACCACCTCGGCAAAGGTGGACTTGTTGGCAAGTATTCCGGCTTGACTCTCCACGGGGGTGTTGCCGTAGACCCTGGGCAACGAGACAAGCTTGAAAAGATAGCCCGATACATTGCAAGGCCTGCCCTCAGCGAAGAGAGACTCTCTGTCAACTCCAGAGGGCAAGTCATCTATAAACTCAAAACTCCCTATGACGATGGAACCACCCAAATTGTCTTTGAGCCCTTGGAGTTCTTGGAAAAACTTGCCGCCCTTGTCCCTCGGCCAAGAGTTCATCTTACCAGATTTCACGGAGTCCTGGCTCCAAACCACAAGCACAGAAAACTCATCATCCCAACCCCACCCTCCACGACTCCGACTCAAGAAAAGGCCGACCAGAGTCAGGATGACGAAAATAAGAACGCCTCAACAAAGAAAAGCGCATCACCTGGGCTCAACTGCTCAAGCGAGTCTTCAAAATAGACATAGAAATCTGCAATGTTTGCGGCGGCAAAATGGCAGTCATCTTCGCAATCACTGATCCCGAGGTGATCCAAAAAATACTCGAACATCTGAAACTTCCCACAAGATCACCGAAAATCCACCCAACCCGAGGAACCACCACAACACCATTGCAAAGGCTCTGGAGACGACTTTGTCCAAGCCTTCCCTGATTATGAATAGACCAAGACACAAGACTCAAGAGCTTTCTTGGAACCCTCAGATTCGGAATCCACGAGTTGACGGAACTCCTATACTAAAAAACAAATCCAACCAAAAAGAATCGAGATAAAATCTCAAAAAGAGTCCACCAATCTAAAAAGCATCATCAAAAATCCAACCAAATTGGCCAAAGTTAAATGAAAGCCAACCTCCAGCAGAAAAGATTTACCTGTGATTTGAATAAAACAAAACCACCCAGCTAAAGCACAGCAGGTTCCTATTTTCCTTAGCTTTTTCACAAAACACGCAAATCCTTTGCATCATAAACTCACTTTTTCTGATAGATTCTTGGCGTGGACAGTGAAATACGCCAATGACTGCTCAGTCAATAGAGAGAGGACAGGATCCGGGGTCAAGAACTCAATATGGATACGAGTTCCCGCATGAGAATTGCTACGGATACTTTGTGATGGGCTTAGACCAGAAGACTCAAAGCTGAACGCCACAGCCTGGTGAGATGAGCACACCAACCATATGTCCCCGTGAATGTATAAGTCCCTAGATGGGCAAAGGTGCGGTGCGGACAACAGGATTTCGAAGACGCGCATTATTTTGTTCATTGGGCAGGTGTATCGAAACCGATTCGATCGCTTTTTTCGTGACCCTCCAAAACACAGGTAAATCTTTTATAGAAATAGTCTCTCAAATTCTTCCATCAATGGCGGCCTACAGAATGCTGATTGCAAGAAAGGACTTCGACCGGCCATTTGTGATTTCGCTCGTCGATAATGTTCTCTTGCCAGCGTTAGGGATTCAAAAAACTAAACCTCAAAAATGGAAGTCAAAATGATTGAAGCCATTTCTCAAATCAATATACTAGCGGTTCTTGCGGCGATGGTTCCAAACTTTATCTTAGGAGGAGTTTGGTTCGGAATTGTCGTTTCGAAACTGTATATCAAAGCGCTAGGAAGGGACGCCTTACCGCAGACAAAGCCGAGTCCGATTTTTATTTTTGGCCCAGTCGTATGCAACCTATTCGCTATTCTCACAAGTGCAATTCTGCTTCGGATGCTTCAAATCGAATCCATTCCTGGCGCCCTCGCTTTTGGTTTGCTCGTAGGGGTGGGCTATTTGCTTTCGACAGTTATGAACATTGCGATCAACCCTAATTTTCCTCGCCCATTTCTATATACATTTATCAATGCTCCCTACTTTATTGCCTCAAGCCTTATCACGAGCGTTGTCCTTGTATCGATGGGCTAAGACTGAATGAGAATTCTACCTTTGGAGTGACTGATTAAGATTTCAAGTAAGCCCACCTTTTTTAAGACCACAGCGGACCTGAGAAAGTGGTTTGAGGATCAACATAACCAATCTAAGGAAATCTGGATTGATTTCTACAAAAAGGATTCTGGTAAAGTTTCAGTCAGTTATGCTGAAGCATTAGATCAGGCCATCTGTTACGGATGGATCGATGGCATCAGAAAAAGTCTCAATGAACTCAGTTACGCGAATCGATTCACCCCACGTCGACCAAAAAGTAACTGGTCCAAAATCAACGTCGCACATGCCAAGCGTCTAACAAAGTCGGGCCAAATGCATGCCGCAGGACTTGCCGAAATCGCTCGAGCTAAGGCGGATGGCCGTTGGAAGAAGTAGCTTGCTGAGCGTTGGTGAAACCGTGCAATTCTCGAAGCATTTGACGCCTGCTCTGAATCGACTTATGTCCATTTATGATGTTCTATATAGCATCATAAAGCATCTTATTAATGTCATATATAGCATCAAATTTCTTGCATTTAATGCTATATATGACATCATAAACTTATGAAAACTAACAAAAAGGCAATCGCACCTCAAAGACGAGTCATGGATAAAAAGCTTCCAAAACTGGCTGCCGTTGAGGATTGAAAAGTCACCGCAGTTGGGATGGCTGAAGGCAGTGCGCGGTGCTTTAGGTATCAGTTCACGGCAGCTGGCTCAAATCATTGGCGTGGATATGTCTGCTGTCATTCGGTTAGAAGAACGTGAATCTAATGGAAAAGTGACGCTTGAAATGTTGAATCGCGCAGCCAAAGCAATGAGCTGCAAATTGATTTATGCAATTGTGCCACTCGACGAGCACGATAGTCTTGAGTCGATTGTCGACAGCAGATCGAAAAAAGCTGCAAACGATCTGCTTCAAAAGGTAGAGCATTCAATGCGATTAGAGGATCAAGGGTCACCAGATTCGAAGTCGGAACTTGATAAGTTAGCGCAGTCTTTGAAGGAAAAAATGGACCCTAGAATTTGGGGTGTGGCTAAGCCAAAGAAAAAAAGGAATAATACTGCGTGAGTAAGTTTGAAATCGCGTATCCGTCGGGTGCAACACCTCTCGATCCCAATGAGTTGGCTGGGTTGGTTCCAAATTATATTACGACTCAAGGGGATCTCAACCAGCTTGAGCGCGAAAATATTCTTGCCGCTGCGACATGGGCATTGGGGAAATCGAACCACGATTGTATGAATATTTCATTCTGTTTGGATTTACATAAACGCATGTTCTCTAGGGTTTGGAAATGGGCTGGAAAAACACGATTAACAGATAAAAACATAGGCGTTCCCAAGGAACAAATATTCATGAAACTTAAGCTTCTATTCGATGATACTGAATTTTGGATTCAAGATCGGACATTTGGTTTTGACGAAATCGCAGCAAGATTTCATCATCGGCTCGTCGCTATTCATGCATTTCCAAATGGAAATGGTCGTCATGCGCGGCTTATGACAGAAGTTATTCAGATTGTAAACGGAGTAACACAGTTTACTTGGGGCAGCTCTGACCTGTATAGTTCTGAATCAGATGCTAGAAAAGATTATCTTGCTGCCTTGAGATCCGCAGACACAGGTGACTATGAAGCATTGATAGAATTTGTACGAAAATAATTCAACTCTTCTCATCTCAACCCTTCCCATCCCATTCTACCACTCCTCCGCGCCTTCCTCCATCCCGCCTTGGTCTACTTTGTCATTGGACTTTACTTGGTTGTCATTGCCAAAAAAAGCAAAGCAATTCGAAAACATCGTGTGTCTTTGACATCCAGTCGTTGGCAGTGCAAATTTGCCCACTGAGGGACGGAGGACTCAATTGAAAAAAGCAATTGCAATGGTCACTTGCGATGACAAATTGGCTGGAACAATTGATGACCGAATTTTCTACGATGCTGTTCAAGCGCGAGGGCACAAGGTTTGCTTTTGCAGTTGGACCGATGAGTCCATTGACTGGTCCCAGTATGATCTCGTCCTCATTCGATCAACCTGGGACTATTACCGAAAGATTCAAGCCTATCTGGATTGGGCAAAGCGAGTTTCTTCGCTTACAAATCTTGTAAATCCATTGGCTGTCATTTTGTGGAATAGTTCAAAGACATATCTCCTTCACCTTGAAAAGAATGGTATTCCAATTGTGCCGACAATAGTTGCAGGAAGCTTTCAAGATGCCTATAAAGCAGCAGATGACCTCATTGCGATCCATCAAAAAATCGTTGTTAAGCCGGCGATATCAGCCGCTGCCGATTTAACCAATTTGGTGTGTCACATTGAAAATTTACCTGGTGCCATTCTCAAGATTCTTGAGCGAGGTCAGGTTCTTCTGCAGCCATATTTTGAAGCCGTTTGCATTTCCGGAGAAGTTTCTCTTATGTTTTTTGGAAAGGAAAATTCTGTTCAGTACTCTCATGCAGTTCTGAAAAAGCCAAAGTCAGATGATTTCAGAGTGCAGGTCGATTTTGGAGGTACTGTTGAAGGCATCAAGGCCCCTGGAAATCTCATTGAATTAGCAAGAAAAGCCTTGGCGAAGAGTCCTTTCCCCGTGTCATATGTTCGTGTCGATATCATAGACTGGGAGTCAAATCCCAAAATCGCCGAACTTGAATTGATAGAGCCGGAGCTGTTTTTTAGGTTTTCGCCTCGGGCAGCGGATGATTTTGCGAGCGCCCTCAAACTTTAAGAAATCTATTTTTGTAACTCACTTTGCAAGGCAAATATCGAGGCCAATCAAAATACCTTTGCAGTCTGGAGCGGCAGCGCACTTTTGTGTTGGAAGTTTGCTCGTTGGATTCAGAATTCACTCAAGTGGGCTCGCGCAAAAGTCTTTTCGCCTCGACGGCAACGAAGTCGGCTTCTACGCGATCGCAATTTATCTGGCTGACAACATAAATTTTATGCCTTCCCGTCTCTTTAGCAATTTTTCCACTGTGCGGCTTTGGAGCGAGCTCAGTTAGGTCATCCATTCTCCTGGCAACACGGTTTGGCAGAATGGCCACAATAGATCCTGCGGAGCAAGCAGCTCTCAGAGTCTCAAAACTATCACTCAAAATAGCAGGTTTTGCCAAATCATATTGCTTTATGAACTTGGTGAAGTAGCGGGGAAGTCCACTCTTGCCAGGGGCCAGAGAGCCAAAACCCAATGTACGAATGGCTGGCCAGCCATCGTCCACAATGGGAAGTCGTCTCGAGATGTATAGTCCCAAGCGATCTTCCGTCACATCCTTCACATAGAAACGGCCCAATTCGTCGACCTCTGTGATGAGGGCCGAGCCAAGCTCTCCTTTGCGAACCATGGTCAAAAGATTTGGTGTTCGACTGATTCGAAGCTCCAGTCTGAGATTGGGTAATTTTTGTCTTAAACTATTGATAAGACCTGGAAGCAGATCGATGGCGATACTCTCATAGGTTCCGAAATTCATCCAACTAATTTTGGGAACTGGTTCCCTATTTAAATCACGGAGTCGCTCAAAAGCCTAAAATGCAGGCCGAAGGATCTCAAGTAGAGCAATCGCATCAGACGTAGGCTCAATGGATCCTCGGTTTCGAATAAGCAACGGCTTACCAAAGGATTTTTCCAGAGTGGAGATTGTTTGCGACACAGCACTTGCCGAGACTTTGGCATGCAATGAAGCTTTTTTTAGACTCCCCTGTTGGATGACTAAGTCGAGAACCCATAATTTTTTTATCTGATCAACGTTGAAATCACGCGCCATAGAATCAACCCATAGCATGGCCTGCTTCTTTCGGGTATTGAAAAAATGGATAGATTAGGTTCATCCAATTTCAAAATAAGATCGATTAACTACAGACATGCTTATCGCTTGAGTAAGTAAGACTAATCTATACAGATTACGATGAAAGGCCTATCTGATTGGGAAGCGAATTATCGCAAACTTAAAGGAGAATGTATGAAATCAAGTCAACTAGTCCGGAAGAGTTTTGGCCTCTTAGCTGGAATTCTTGTCACTCAGGGCGCTGCAGCCAACACCCCTGACCATAGCACTGCCAAGGGAACTGTTCTGGTCGTAGCGCCAACAGCTTTGAATGGACCAACCAATCAAGGTATTTGGTTTGTGAATCCAACAACCAAGGCCTTCTCGCTCGATCTTCCGGCTCTTGCCGCCAATCAAGTTTATGAAGGTTGGATTATCGACAATTATACTGGAAAGAAAACTTCAACAGGTCTCTTTCGTTCGAACGGAGGAATCGACTCGGATGCTGCCGGCCGATATGCGGGCCCTCTCTCGCTAAATTTTCCGCCTGTACCGGGATCTGACTTTGTAACCCTTGGACAGGATTTGGTCGATGGTGGCCACGATATAGTGATTACCATCGAGCCATATCCAGATTCTGATCCAACCCCTTCAGGAGTCGCAGTTTTGAAGGTAAATATTCCTGCTGATACAGAGGCGGGAACGGAACTCACTCTCGAAAGCATAGCTCAATAACATTCTGTGAGACCAACCTTTGCAATAGGCTAACTCAAAGAAAGAAATTTGCTCGCAAATGGTTTTCGTTTTAGGGTGCACTCGTGTCTGATTCAGTAAAATGATTTTTCTTTGTCTTGTCTTCAGCGGCGGCCGACAGCCGAGGGTCTGGTGGCCGCGAATTCTGGATGAAGCCTGCATGCTGGGTTCGCCGCCAACAAGGAAAGCCACTAGTTTCGACGTCACCACCTGAGTGGAGACTCCTTTTACGATTTCTTGCTTATTGGTGCAGAGTCTTTTTCGCTATCGAAGTTCGTGTGTTCAAGAAATAATGGACGATCATACAACCGTATATATCTTTCGTTAGGGCGTAATACCCGGCTATCAATAGTCCCAAGGGAAATAATGCTTAGGTTTTAGAGGCCTGAAAGAAGTGATACAGTATAAACAAAATTCCGTTAAAAATCCAATTGAATGACCCAAGATAAGTGGTTTTCTGATAAAGAAATCCTCGGAAATATAACTCTTCGAGCTCAAACCATCCACCTATGCTAGACACAAACCTGAGGAGACTCTCCTCTATCAAATTGTTCAGGGAAATTGGCTGAGTTTCCAGACCCAGGTCCTGCGGGACACCGGCTACCCATTGCCGAGCTTCGTCATCAAAGAGTGCGAGGAGTACCTACGCTTTGGCGTTCTGGCACACGGCTTCCTGCGCCTCAAGTGCGAAGACTGCGATCATGAGCACTTAGTCGCATTTTCCTGCAAACGCCGGGGTTTTTGCCCCAGTTGCGGGGGTCGCAGAATGGCGGCAACCGCAGCCCACCTAGTTGACTCAGTCCTACCAATGAAGCCAACTCGACAATGGGTCCTGAGCTTCCCTATTCCAATTCGACTCTGCCTGTCCGCACGACCTGAGCTCACGACAAGACTTCTCAATATCACCCAGTCCACGATCTCATGCTATTACCGAGCTCAAGCAAGCCTTTCCAAATCCAAAGCGATGACCGAATCCGTGACCTTGATCCAGCGCTTTGGTGGCTCCAAGGCTAAAATAGACTCACTCAAGTCGCGGGCCAGCAACGACAAAAAAAGCCACGCAAAGAAGTCAAACCGAATCCCATGGGCCAACCTCCTGAAGCGGGTTTTCGATATCGATATCACTATCTGCCCAAAATGCCGTGGAAAAGTCCGGAATCATCAGCGCCACTGAAGATCCTGCCGTCATTAGTAAAATTCTCAATCACTTAGGACTTCCGTCCACCCCACCACGACTGCATCCGGCCAGAGGCCCTCCTGACTGCGAACAATCTGACCTCTTCAGTTAAGATTTCCCTGATTATTAGCCCCAATTCACAAAACCAATCCCATTGGTCACGGTACCCTTTTGTCAAATGGTCAAACTTGTCCGTAAATCATCACAAGACCAACCTCTACGGACGCCTCACTATCGAAAATCCATCAAAATCTCATTGAAATTTCCGCCCAAGGGTGTGGAAATATACCAGCAACCACCTTTTTACGGTTGTTTGATACTTTTGAGATTACACGAAAACCCCTATTGAATTTCTTATCCCCTTATCCCCTTATCCCCCAAAAGATGCTGCCTTGCCGATCATTGGCGAACGGGAAACTGGAAAATCAATAAAGAATAGCGTGGAGTACTAGAAACATAGAGCTCCTTTTTATCAGAGGAGCTTTTTCACCATATTCTGAGCAACATATTGCGGCGTGCTCCCGATGGTTGCCTAAGATAGTTTGAAGGCGTGGCATTTTTTGGAATTACAGTTGAAAAAATTGGTCGTATCTGGAGGCACCCCAAAGCAGAACGTCTGGAACTCGCCGCATGCGAAGGACTGGGGTTCCAGTTTTGTGTCCCAAAGGGGACCTACCAAGTTGGACAAATGGTTCTTTATTTTCCAATCGACACTATCTTGCCAGAAGAATTTAAGGAACAAATGGGTTTAAGAGCTCCGGGACGAATCAAAACAATTCAACTTCGTGGGGAATACAGTCAGGGTTTGTTTTTCCTCTGGAGGAAGCTGCCCGTATTTTTTCAAAAGACTTCACACAATTACCCACTGAAGAAATCACTCTTTTCTTTCGAGCGACAAAATATGAGCCTCCTCAAAAATTTGTGGCCATGGGCGAGCTCTTGCCCCTTCCCGAGGGACAAGGTATCTACGACATAGAAAATGTTGATCGTTTTCTGGATGTATGGACTGACCTGCAAGAAAAACAATGTGTGATCACTGAAAAATTAGAAGGCACAAATATTTCGGTGAGCAAGAGGGGCTCCGAATTTTTTGTTTGTCAACGGGCCAATTCTATTAAGGAGCTTGAAGGAATTGAAAATGCCTATTGGGCTGCCGCCCGAAAATCAGGCTTAATAGAGAAAATTAAAAAAATTCCCGGTGACGAAGTGCTTTTGATGTGCAAGATGATAGGTGGCTCGAGTCAAAGTAATATTTATAAATTATCCAATCACAAGATTATTATTTTCGACATCAAGATAAAAGGTCGCTAGCTTGATTTTAAACATCTTAATGAAATCTGTGAAGAATATGAAATTGAAACGGCCCCCATTCTTGCCAAAGGAAAGCTGAGTGAAATTTTAGGTGGAAAATCCATTGAAGAATTCGCAGATGGCTTTAGTCTCTTATTTAACACTCTCCGTGAAGGCATCATCATTAAACCACTTCATGAGGAATACCACCCTATTCTTCGTCGGGTGATCCTTAAGAAACATAGCCTTCGCTATAAGGGTCAAGAAGCATAACTTAGCGCACCAAGGACTACATTCTGACTACAAAAGATCAAGGACAGTCATAACCGTAAACGAGAACCTTTTTTCGGTAATCCGCGCACTCCTTGTCGGCGTCAGATAAAGCTGCGCGAGGGACCATGCAACTGAGGTTGTTAGTCTGATTATTTCAAGAGACTATGGAATGATAAATTTTTAATTCACTCATCAAAGATGATCAAAAATACGATCTATTTTTTGCAACGACTGGCGGCCCATTGGACCGCTCAAATTCCTATGCTTCTCGTTGCCGAAAGCGAACTCCTCAAGATGGTTCTTCTCTCGAATTGGATACCCCAGGCGCTGAGCCCAAAGCGCGGCCACGGCATTCCCCACGTTCCGCTCTTGAGAACGGCCTTCCCTCGTTTCAGAGATTTCGGATCAAAGCCGTCTGTCGCACGAGATACTAGCAGCGTCCAGACTCCGACCGAGCTGAGCTTGAGCCCAAGATCTCAGCCTCGACTCAGCCACAGTTTGAGGTTTGCAAGCTTATTCCCTCTTCATGGTCGAACGTGCCCCAAAACCCTTCCAGAGCTTCAAAGAGTTCCAATACAAAGGGCATCGACCTGAGGAGTCAGTCCTTTACAAACTCATCCAGGAAAACCTTGAGACCTTTCTGGAGCGCTTCCAGCTTGAGATGGGCCATCCCTTGCCTGCTTTCGTGACTAAGGAATTCTATGACTATCTGGATTGCGGAATTCTAGCCAATGGCTTCCTACGAGTTCAGTGTGAAAAGTGCCACAAAGAAAATCTCGTGGCATTTTCCTGCTCAATCTAAAAAGCATCATCAAAAACTCAAAAAAATTGAGCAGAATTAACTGGAAGAAGAACTTTCCGCTGAATTGACCAGGCGTCCTATATAATTGAGTTCCCTAGAGCAGGTGCTTTATACATCTTATCCTCTGAAGGATAGTTGTTTGATCGTCAACTCGGCGAGATTGATCCCTGTTTTGACTTTCATCCCGTGAAACACATAGACTACATCCCCGGCGGCCGTTTGTGCAAGTAGACGTGCCATTTTGATGGCACCGCCGATTTAACTTGAACATGAATCAAACTAGAAACCTTGACTACAGAAGGGTAAAAATTTTAGTGAAAAAGCTTATTTCATCTATCTTTCAATACAATGACTATCGCGTCCTTTTGCTTGATGATTTTACAAAACGATCAACACTTAATAAACGCTATTCCCTTCGCGCCTATGCACGTGACTTAGAATTATCATCCGGCCATTTGTCATCAGTTTTAAAAGGAAGGAAAAGTCTGAATCTAACGAACTATAAAAGTATTTTTTCAAAAATAGGCTTTATTGAAGAGAAAGAGTTCGATTATGCGGAAAAATTGGTCATCTATAAAATCACTGACAATCAGATTCTCCGGGAAGAAGCCTTGGATTACATTAATAAGCATTATGAAAGCTTAAGGATGAAGGATCACTCGGAACGTGATGGGATTATTAACTCTGCAAAACACCTTATCATATATATGACAATTAGTAGGATATCTGACTGTAGAACCGTTGAAAAAGTTGCTGATTCATTTGGAATATCCACGAAATGTTTTAAAGCCATTACTGATGAATTGATTTGTCTAGGCTACATCAAAAAGGAAGGAAAGAATTTCTTCGCAGTGGATAAAAATGTGGCTATCACTGCCAGTCCAAAAATTTTAGGTTGTGCTGCTGAGCTGTCAGAACTGCTGTTTGCGAATATGAAAGAGAATGGCGGTATAAATTTTCCCCTAAAGAGCACTCACTCATTGATTATGGGATTTGATGACGATTCTTTTCATCAAGCAATTGAGGTCTATAAGCAATTTTTGCATCAAATTTATAGAATTTCTCAAAATACTAAAAGCATAAATAAAATAACAATTTTTACGGATATTCTGACGACCACGGTGATTGAAAACACCTGAAATCACATTGTGGTCCAACCTTGTTTAAAACAAATTGATGATCCTTTTTTACAGAGTATTCTTCTACAGAGCTGTAGCTCGCAAGGGGATCTAATGAATTTGAATAGGGAACTTCTTCCATTTTTAAGAGATGACCAGATTATTACAGACAGCACGGATTTAGAAAGGATGTCGCGATCAACCTTGCCTGAACAAACTAGACCAAACTTGATCGTTTTTCCAGAGTCTACAGAGGAAGTTCAAAAAATCGTTAGGATTTCTAATCAGCATAAAATTCCATTATGGTATGTCAGTACAGGAAAGAACTGGGGATATGGCTGCAAGGCTGCCCCATATCAAGGAGGCATAACTTTAATTCTGGAAAGAATGAAGAAAATTATCGAAGTCAATGAAGACCTTGGTTATGTTGTTGTTGAACCAGGAGTTACTTATTCGCAGTTGAATTCGTACCTTGAAAAAAAAACAGAGTCGGTTATGGACAGATTCTGCAGGTTCTACCGAGAACGCAAGTGTTCTAGGAAATGCTCTTGATAAAGGAAGGGGATTGACTCCCTATGCAGATCACTTTGGTATGCTCTGCGGATTTAGTGTCGTTTTGCCAAATGGTGAATTGATAACCACGAGCCCGTCGGAAAAATTTCAATGCAAGCACACCTATAAGTGGAGTCTTGGACCCTATATGGATGGTTTGTTTACCCAGTCAAACTTCGGGAGAAATCTAAAATCTAGTTGAAAGTTGAGGAAGCCAAACTTTTGTGGAATTATTTCCACAGCTTAAGAAAGAAAGGCTCCTCGTGAAAAAGAATACGAGACAGACGAAAGAATCAGCGATCCATTTCCAACAAATGCTTGGCCAAAAAACGTTCGCGACTAAGATTGCTGAGACAATCAGCGTAGGCAAAAAAGTAGTCGACACAATGAATCAAGAAATAGGCAAAATGCTCGTTGAGGCAATTTTGCTGATGGACCGTGAAAACATTTCTGGTCCTGATTATGCTCCGAAAGGAGATGTCTATAAATGGGCCCACCAGCCTGGATCCGTATTCATAGGTGATCAGAAGGTCAAGATATCACGACCACGCCTGAGAGGGCCTGAAAGGGAAATAGAGATTCCTAGCTATGAAAAATTGAAGGAACGAGGACAATTCTCAGAGGAACTAGTGACAAAAATTTTGGCAGGAATGTCGGGCCGTCGCTACGAAGAAACAGTCGTAGATGCGGCAAATGCCTTTGGTGTTTCGGCATCCTCAGTATCTCGTCATTTTGCCGAGGCAACGGGCAAACAGTTGAAGGCATTTTTGGAAAGAGATTTATCAAAATTCAAACCATTTGCAATATTGATGGACACGGTCCACCGTGGCGGCGCTGCCTTCATCACTGCGCTCGGAATCTCAACTGAGGGTAAAAAATGATTCTTGGCTTTTGGGAGGGCGCGACTGAAAATAATGAGATTTGCCAGGCGCTATTAGCTGATCTGGAGGATCGAGGTTAGTCCTTAGTGCAAAGGTCATTTTTGTGACTGATGGTGGAAAGGGACTCATTAAATGTCTTCGTGACAAATTCGGCAAGAAACTATTGCTTCAACGATGTACCATTCACAAAGACCGCAATCTGCAAAAACACATTGCAAAAAACATCGAAAAAGAATTCATAGACTATTCACAGAGGCCCTAGGCCAGGCCAAGTATGAAGACGCAGTAATGGCTCTAGCCGCACTTGAAAAGGAGCTGCTGGAAATTAACGTCTCTGCAGCTAGGTCATTGAAGGAAGCCTTGCCAGAGCTTTTAACATTGCATCGGCTGGGTATCACAGGCGACTTGTACAAAGCCCTTCACACGACAAACGGAATTGAGAATCTATTTTCGTCTGTTCGTCATCGTGAGCACAATGTCAAAAACTACAATCCAATCTACAAGGGAAAGCATCGAAAAGGCAAAATCTCGCAACGATGGTTGGCGGCGGTATTTATAAAAGCAGAAGAAAATTTTAGAACAGTGAAAGGCTTTGAGAAAATAAAATCTGTTGTTGCTCGAATCGCAAAATCCAAAATGAATCCATTGACAAAAATAATAAACTAGCGGCATGATGAATACATCTTCACGAAAGTCGCTTCGAACTTTCAACTAAAAATGAGACATCTCCCAACTCGGGATCGTTGTAAGTTCCGGCGTATGGCTCATGCCGAAGCCAGAAAAATTTGTGTTTTTTCTTTTGAGTATGTCGCAAAAAAAGAACAGTTTCCATCTTTTATAAACGCTTTTCGCGAACTTATTTTTCAAAATGGAATTCTGTCAAGGCCCCATCTAGCTAATGACTTCGCAATGCTTTGCATAGTTGATAGCTATCCTAGATATTTGTTGGGGAAAAGTGAAAAAGTACTTTCAGAGTCTGCAATGTCCCAATGGAAACAACAACATGGAATTCCTGACTGGACTTTTGGCGGTGGGCTCTACGGAACAAAGCAACAGATCAAGGCACAAAAGAATCTTGTCGCGCGCCACTTGAAGCCCTACGGGAAAGTGAGATTTATTGGGGATACAAGTTCTGAGTCTATCTATGGAAAGCTCTATAGAAAACTCGTCATGCTGGGTGCGAAGTATGAAGGAAAATCAGATAAATTCATCTCACAAATTTTCCCTGCTATCGGCCTCTTTAAGGGTAAGCCGACAGATGAATTTGCAAAGCAAGTTTATTTCAAATCAACTAAAGAAAAGCCGAGAGGTCCATTCAATCCTGCTGAGGACAATTGTGGCTTTATCTGGACTGGTCCATTGGTGCCATTTACAAGTGAGCATATTCAACGAGTTCTCGCACTGTCGAAAGAAATATTTAGACAGTTTGAGTTCGAATTTTTCGTTGAACTGATTGTGGAAAGTCCAAGAACAATAATTGCGTTATTTGGAGTTTTTTTTGACCCAAGTAATCCCGACGAAGTCGGACGGAGCAGAGATTGGTACCGGGCAATTCATTCAAAAATGAATGATGAAGGATATGTCGCATATCGCGAGACAAGCCAGTCAACAAATTCAGCATTGGATGGAAATCTTCCTCTCAAGGATCTGCTTTCAAAAATAAAAAATGTTGTTGATAAAAACGGAATATTTGCGCCCGGAAGATATGGAATATATAATTCAAATCGATCGGAAGAAGAAGCTTGGCCCTTTTTGCTATTTCCCAAATAGCCGTACGTCCTCACAAGAATAATTACTTAATTCTTCCAATTGGCTTTAGAAGACCGGCTCGACTGACGGCCGATGGGATGGAAAGTCCGGTCATTTTTGCAAACCAATGGTTGAGTATAGGGACATCCACCAAGACCGCCAAGACTTGAGTCAAACACCCGCACACCAAGACGATAGGCAGTCAAAATATTTGCCAAAGCCTGACCTCGAGTATTATGAAAATGACCCGCCAATCGGCGCACCGGAATGACCTTCTTCATTTTTGTAAACAGCGATTCAACTTGCCCTGCATGGGCAACGCCAATGGTGTCGGCGATAGAGATTTCAAAACAGCCTAGCTCATAAAGCTTCTTTGCCAGACGAATGACTTTGGCCTCAGAAACCCTCCTCCTTCATAGGAGCAACCTAAACTCACACTGAGATGAGCGCGAACCCGAATTTTGTTCTTTCTCGCGAGCTCAAAAACCGGTGCAAATCGTGCGAAACTTTCCAGTGATGGAGCAATTGATATTATTCTTTGAAAAAGATTCGCTGGCACTGGCAAAGATCGCAACTTCTGGAATGCTAAACGCTAAGGCCTGGTTCATCCTCTGAAGATTAGGTACTAGAGCAGACAACTGTATAGCCGCCGAGTTCGAATTCTTGGATTTCTTCGTGGGTGCTGTCACATCCTTTAAAGAATCAATCACGGCTGCGCTGTCGGCCATTTGTGGCACCCA
This sequence comes from Bdellovibrionales bacterium, assembly GCA_016713585.1. Taxonomy (GTDB): domain Bacteria; phylum Bdellovibrionota; class Bdellovibrionia; order Bdellovibrionales; family Bdellovibrionaceae; genus JADJOV01. The sequence goes on from JADJOV010000023.1 coordinate 241,658, forward strand.
CTTGGGTGATACAAATGAGCCAATTTCTATTCTCTTGAGTCCTGCACGGATCAAGCCTCGCGCGAGCTCGGTTTTGATTTCTGTTTTGATTAATTCTTTTTCATTTTGTAGACCATCACGTGGGCCCACCTCTACGATTTGCACGACTCGATTTTTCATTTGGCTTCGCTCGCTTCTTGAAATTTCACAAGGGTTTCGCCCAAACGAACTTGGCTACCGACCTTTACCAAAACTTCTGAAATAGTCACTGGTCGTTCAGCCTTCAGAGTATATTCCATTTTCATAGCTTCCATAATCACAAAGACCTGACCAGTATCGACTCTAGCTCCCACATCAGCCAAGACCTTGATGATTTTTCCTGGCATTGGGGCCGAAACTGAGTCTTTATTTCGATGGGGCCTATGAACTCAATGCCGATAAGATCCCAAAGGACTTTCACAAAACTGCACCACCAACTGTCCCAGAGCTAGAAGGACTGGTTAAGACCATCGCCCACAGAGTCGCTAAGTATCTTGAGAAAAACGGCATCATCGTAAAAGATGAGGACGCCCCTCTTCAGCTCAATATCCCCATGGAGGAAGGCTTTTCCCATTTGCAGGCCGCCTCGAGTTCCTACAGATTCTTGCTCGGTCCCAATAAAGGCAAAAAGGCTCTCGTGCTCAAAACTCAGGTCGACAGGGACCACCTCGGCAAAGGTGGACTTGTTGGCAAGTACTCTGACTTCACTCTCCACGGAGGTGTTGCCGTAGGCCCTGGGCAACGAGACAAGCTTGAAAAGATAGCCCGATACATTGCAAGGCCTGCCATCAGCGAAGAGAGACTCTCTGTCAACTCCAGAGGGCAAGTCATCTATAAGCTCAAAACTCCCTATGACGATGGAACCACCCAAATTGTCTTTGAGCCCTTGGAGTTCTTGGAAAAACTTGCCGCCCTTGTCCCTCGGCCAAGAGTTCATCTCACCAGATTTCACGGAGTCCTGGCTCCAAACTACAAGCACAGAAAACTCATCATCCCAACCCCACCCGCCACGACTCCGACCCAAGAAAAGGCCGACCAGACTCAGGATGACAACAATGAGAACGGCTCAACAAAGAAGAAGCGCATCACCTGGGCCCAGCTGCTCAAGCGAGTCTTCAAAATAGACATGGAAATCTGCAATGTTTGCGGCGGCAAAATGGGAGTCATTTCCGCAATCACTGATCCCGAGGTGATCCAAAAAATACTCGAACATCTGAAACTTCCCACAAGATCACCGAAAATCCACCCAAGCCGAGGACCACCACAACACCATTGCAAAGGTTCTGGAGACGACTTCATCCAAGCCTTCCCCTGATTATGATTAGACCAAGACACACGACTCATGAGCTTTCTTGGAACCCCAGATTCGAAATCCACGAGTCGACGGGACTCCTATAAAAAAAAACAAATCCAATGAGAAAAAATCGAGATAAAATCTCATAAGCAGTCCATCAATCTAAAAGCATCATCAAAATCTCAAAAAAAATTGAGCAGAATTAACTGGAAGAAGAACTTTCCGCTGAATTGACCAGGCGTCCTATATAATTGAGTTCGCTAGAGGAGGTGCCCCCCCGCGCCCTTTATACTTCTTATCCTCAAAACGATAAGTTCGGTTTCGAGTTTGACCATGAGCTTTGATTTGGGGGCAGGCCTTGAGGTCGCGCTCGGCCTGACGCGGATGAATTTTGTTGTTAAGTCTATCAATGTAATCTTGAACTTTAAATACTTTCATTTCTTGAATAAGATCTTGAAGGACGAGGCCACGTGAAGTTTTTGTCATCGAAGTTCGGGGATTCTGGTTCTCTTTATTTAGCATTAAATAAGAACAATAGAAACCCCAGCGGGCGAAGGGTTTCAAATTGTGCTCGCTCTCGCTTCGAAGGCGAGACCCAGCAAATTTATTGATCAAGTAAAAGGCCTGATAGGGCACAGGTTCAAAACCACTTGAGACGCAGTTCATCCAGAGTTTAAAGGTTTTTCTTTGCGGCCCGGTCAGCAGAAAATAGAGATGCTCGCTGAGTACCAAAAAGACTGAGGCATGGCTTGTAACTTGAGTGTCTCGTGAACGGTCAGGGGATTCCAGGTTTTCCAATTTTTGAAAATATGTTGGACTAAAATTTCAGCCAAGCGAGGCTCCCATCGACAGCAATGGCTCCATTCGATGACATCCAAGATCGAAACACTTTCTGGCGAGGATTGAAGCCTTGCGAAGGCAATTTGAATTTCATTTCGATTCGGAGTTTTCATGAGTGTTTACTCCTCTGTCATTTCAATGATTTCATCCAAGAATTCGAAAGCTTGGCGACACCCTGGAATCCGCCGCGATTTCAGGGCTTCAATTCGAGCTTCGACAATTTTTAAATCGGCACCTCCCTGAATCAGAGCCTTCGCATGGGAAATGTCTTTGGAACGATGAGCAAAACACTTCATGACCAACAAATCCGTCTGCCCTAAAGCATCCATCACCAAGGTTGGTGAGTTAAACACTCGAATTAAACGAGTTTCGTAGTCCAAGGGCAAGACATGAGAAAAAGTTGAAAAATACGGATTCAACCAATCTCCAGGCAAGTTTAAGTCGCGGGCGACTTGCTTCACGTAAACATCAAAGTCATTCCCGTCAAAATTGGTGGGAACGGCATCAATATCTGAGGTTGCCAATGGAAAAGAATGGGCCAGAACCATGGCTCCACCTCCGCCCGCGATCAGGCGGACTTGCTTGTTCTTGGGCAGCAAGTGGCTGAGATGGCTGAGGGCTTTAATCATATCGGATGCGGCTAGTTTCTGCATTTGAGAAGGCCCTCGGTTTTGTTAGAAAAGACGGCTAAAAAGCATGTTAGAGTTTCATTATACGACATTACATTAATTGTCGCAATAAGATTTAAATATTTGATATTACATATGAAATATTCTGTGTGTACGGCCGCTCCAGACCAAAGTCTCTTTGAAACAGAAATCTGTCCGCACGACCTGAGCTCATGACAAGACTTCTCAATATCACCCAGTCCACGATCTCATGCTATTACCGAGCTCAAGCAAGCCTTTCCAAATCCAAAGCGATGACCGGATCCGTGACCTTGATCCAGCGCTTTGGGTAGTCTCGCCGTCAACCCTCATTTTCATTCACTTTTATCGACGGCACCTATGAGCTCAATGATCAAAAAGAACCCTCGGACTTTCACTCTTGCCCGACGCCAAAAGTTCGTGATCTAGAACCCGTCCTTGCCAAGATCATCAAGAGAATCATCAAGCATCTCCAGAAAGCAAAGATCATCGTTAAAGACGAGAACTCGCACTTTCAATACCAGATGCCAGATCAGGAGGCCTTCTCCATCCTCCAGGCAAGCTCTATCACCTACCGTTTTGCCACAGGTCCCTCCAAAGGCAAGAAAGCCCTGGTGTTAAAGGCACTTCCAAACGGGGATCACAATTCGACATCAGGCCTAGTCGCCAAGAACTCAGGCTTCTCTCTTCACGCAGGAGTTGCCACCAAAGCGCAAGAACGAGAAAACTCGAAAAGATTCGCCGATACATTGCCAGACCTGCGCTCTCCGAAGAAAGACTCTCCACCAACGTCAGAGGGGAAATCATCTACAGACTCAAAAAACCATGGAGTGATGGCACCTTGCCGTCAAATTCACTTCCATGGAGTTTATGGAGCGCCTCGCTGCCCTCATTCCACGACCCAAAATCCATCTGACAAGATATCACGGAGTCTTAGCCCCCCACTACAAATTTAGAAAACAGATCGTCAAGCAAGTCGTTCCGATTGGCTCCAAAGCTAAAACAGACTCACTTGTTCCGTCTCAGACAATTGACCCCCTTTTTTGGGGTTTGATTCCCACATAATCGGCCCCCCCCTTTTGAGGATTTCATTCCCACATAGTTGGCCCCCTGGTCGTGCTAGTCTGAACCTCCATAATTCATCAAGGAGGATCGGCATGAATTTACGACTAAGGAGGCAGAGTTTGGACCGAAAAAATTTGTAAAAATTGGCTGAAGGGATTGGGGTCAAGTCAACCTGTCGGCTCTTCAGAATTGGCAAAAATAGGGTTCGAAGTGTTCGAGCTAAGGGTATTGAGTTTCAGTACCTTAATGCTGAAGGTACAGGCTTTGGTGCGGTCAAAATTCCCTGTGCACCGGAGAATGTTTTTCCAGATTTTATTGACAAAAGAAACCTCAAAACCAGTGAGGCTGATCAAATTCTCTTGGCGAAAAAGGATTGGATTTTGGATAGGCTCGCGGCTAGGTGGTCCCCGATTACAATTTTTGAGGAGTTGAAAAATGTCGAAATCAGTCGTTCCACTTTTTATCGATTTATGGCCCGACATTCATTGGAAAGTACAAGCAACTCTGCTGTGAAGGTTTCCGGGCCCATTATTCACACACCGGGGGAAGCTCTAATTTGTGTGGATATCACGATGGATGCAATTGAGAGCATGCTACAAGAGATTGGCGGGGTGCCAAGAAAAGTAACCTCTGACAACCCAAAGTGTTTTGCTACGAAGGCAGATAAATATGACCCAGTTCTTAATCCTTCCTTTGAAAGATTGGCAAATCACTATGGCTTTAGGATCGAGTGTTTGCTGCCTCAAGATCCAAAGAAAAAGGGCAAGGTCGAGCGCATGGTCCCTTACGCTCGCAGGTTATTTGAGGCCTTCAATTGTGAGGGATTTAGTCTTGAGCGGGCGCAAAAATACATTGATACGAAATGTGGCATTGCCAACGAGAGACGTCATGGAACCACAGACCTGAGGCCAGTGGAAGTCTTTCGAATGGCAGAAGTCGACCACCTCATTTTTTTGTTGAACTTCCTTCAAGTTGAGTTGCAATTGTTCGAAGTAGTTGTTTAATTGATTCGATATCGCAATACCACCGAAGGTAGGTGCTCACATTTAAAGGAGAGCTAAAGTAGGGAATTTTGAGAAAGCTTCTATGGGTGGGAATTGAGAAAAATAATTTGTCTTTTATCAGTGAAACACCCATTTCTTTAAAAGAACCTTTCGAAAGAGTGTTTTTAATTTCTTCGATTATATTCCTAACATCAGTGAGCTGAAGAAATTCTGGTGGGATGCTAGTCACTTTATGTACTCTTAATATGGATTTTTCAGTAAGGGGTATGATTTTTAATAAATAGCTGAGAAAGACTAAAATAGGAATTAAAAACGTCAAAATTGTTATCATATTGCTTGATTCAAAAGGTGCAGATAACAAAGATTTTAAGTAATTTCCTATTTCTCCATTTTGTTTAGCGAGTCTATTATAAACGGTATAGATCAAAATACCTCCGACTAAAATAGCGATACTCAATCGCTTCTTGAAATCAATAACGAAAAAAGTAACTCTTCCTGGAAGATTGTATTTTCCCATGCAGAGACCAAACATTCCATTGAATATAGAAACACCATTTGAATCATTTTTTTTGTATGAATGATTGCGAATGACATTAATAAAACTCAACTCAATAGAAGTATTGTTTTCTGTGCCTGTGATATGATCTGAACCATGGTAGCTATTATAGTTCGATGGATAAAGAAATGACTCTTTAAAGTATTTCTCTGACACGAAACTGTCTCTTTCATACTTAAGATTAGTAAAGTAATGATAAAAAAAACCTTTAACTATGATTTGATACATTTCTTTATAGATGCGCATTTCCCAAGAATATTTAGCAAAAGTAACAAAAAAACTAAAGACGGCAACTCCAGCTATAAGGAAAGCCCATACAATCATTATGCCTTGACCTCTTTCAGTTTTAAAGAGTTTCATTGTAAATGCGATAATGAGAATAGCGCCACACATAAAGACAATTGATCCAGTCGCGAGGGCCTTGTTTCGCGAGCGAATTCTAATCTCATCTAATTTCATAAGCTTTTCTCGATGTATTTCCAAAATGATTTTATATGTAAGCTTTGGAATCTAACGTAGACATGAGTAGTTCCTCTTAAGAAATAGTTTTCTATCACGGCAACACTGTTTCGACTCTTCGTCAATTCAAAAATACTGCAGCGCTAATCAGTCTTTTGTAAAATCAATAAAAGAGGTGATCCTTCCAAATAAAACGGACTCCTAATTTATAACAGGATGGTGTATTGATCTTACCTTCGAAAAACGGACAGGTGGTTAAGCACATTTAGCAAATTCTCTTTCTAAGTCAACCGGGGATTTGTATCCGAGTGTTGAGTGTAGTCGCTCCCGATTGTAGAAAACTTCGATATATTCAAAAATACTTTCTCTGGCTTCCTCCTTCGTTGCAAAACTTTCGAAGTAAATATGTTCTGTTTTGAGCGTGTGGAAAAAGCTTTCGGTCGGAGCGTTATCCCAACAATTGCCCTTTCGAGACATACTCTGGCGTAGTTTTTTCGCGGCCAGCAATTTGCGAAACCCATTGGCTGCGTATTGCGAGCCCCGGTCAGAATGGTGAATTGCCCCAACTCTCATGTCCGTGCGACCCAGGGCCATTGTTAAGGCGTTTAAAACCAACTTTTCTTCCATGGTTGAATCTAGACTCCAGCCGACAACTCGGCGACTAAAGAGATCCAGCGTAATTGCCAAATACAGCCAACCCTCCATTGTGGCGATATAAGTGATATCTGAAGCCAGAACAGCACCTGGCTCGGCTGGAGAAAACTGCCGGTCCAAAATGTTCGCGGCCAAGGGCAACTTGTGATTTGAATCCGTGGTGACGACCCGAAATCATCGCTTTGTCTTGGCTGCTAATCCCGCCTCGCTCATCCAGCGACTGACAGTGCTACGGCTGACTGGGAGTCCCAGATTCTTCATGGCCTCAGTAACTCTTGGTGCACCATACAGCTTACGGCTATTCTGATGAATATTTTCTATATGCCCCATCAATTCCATTTTTCTCTGGCCTCGTTTGCTCAATGGCCGCTTACGCCACGAGTAGAATCCACGGGATGACACGACTAAAACTTTGCACATGACTCTGATCGGAAATTCGCCACTATGGTCTTCGATAAAGGCGTACTTTAGCTCTGGCTGGGAACTAAGTACGCCTTTGCCTTTTTTAGGATTTCACGCTCCATCTTAAGGCGCTTATTCTCCTCCTCTAGCTTCCGATTTGCCAACAGAAGATCTTTCATTGACTCCTGGTCTTTAGCAGACTTTGTCTGCCGCTCCTTATTGGTCCAACGGCGCAAAGCCATTAAATCAATACCGAGACGAGAGGCTACGTCTTTAGCCTCAATGCCTTCCTCCAAGACCATCTTCACGGCAGAAGACCTGAACTCCTTGGTATGCCATTGACGTTTAATCTCATTTTTCTGTGTTTTAGCCATAAGAACTCCTTTGGACGGCACCCTATACACCATCCTGTTATAATTTAGGAGTCCGTTTTATTAGGAAGGATCTGTAACCGCAGGGCCTCCCGAAATCTTTGCTTGGTAAAGTGCTTCGATAACAACGGCCCTTGGCGAAAAGAGATCAGGTAGGCCCAGCCATTGCTGGCTGGGCCTACCCGATCTCTTTAATGCATACTTTAGAGATTGAATTGGTGGGTCCACAATTGTTTCAGAAATGTTTCATACCCCATATACCGAATACCATCGAGGGATCCTTCTCTGGGGAATCGTCCAATCACAAGGTAACTCTCAATCAAGTTTTCTTCCCTGAGCGCTCTTAGGCCATTGAAAAACTCGGGCTTGAAATTTTGACTCAATTTTATTTCAATTGCTAAACTCTTGCCTACAATTAAATCAACTTCATGTGTTCTAGACCGCCAATAACAAAGAGAATGATTTTTTCTCGAATAAGAAAGGTAGGCCTTGACCTCGTTTATGATAAATTGTTCAAAGGAAATTCCAAGATCTTTAGCGCCCTCATTGAGAGGAAGCTTCTGCCCTAGGAAATTTGAGATTCCCGTGTCAAAAAAATAAAATTTAGAACGACTTATGGCTTTTCTTTTTATTGTTTTCGTTAGGGGCATCAGCTCAAAACCAATGAGCGTGTCTTTGAGGACCTCGATGTGCCCCTCAAGAGTTCGCGCAGGCACCCCACAGTCTGAACTCAAACCCTCATAGTTTATTTCCTGTCCATTGTTAAGAGCCATGGTTTCAAGAAATCGAACAAAGCGATCGTAATTTCGCACCGCCGCTTCAATCTTGATTTCCTCGTTCAAATAATTTTTGCAATAAGCTTTAAGATCCTCAATCGGTTCAGCTGAATCGTAGATAATCGGCAATCCGCCATAATTTAAATACTTAACAAGATTAAAATGTTTATCCAATTCATACCAAGTGAGCGGAAACAAAAGAGCCTCTCTGGCTCGACCCCCAAGCATATTTCCCCCTTGTCGACGCAGCTTCCTAGCGGAGCTTCCTGTCAGGAGAAACCGAATCTTTCGTTTCTCAATAAGTCTATGCACCTCATCCATGAGTTTTGGAAGTTTTTGAATTTCATCAATAACCACAATTTCCTTTGGATCTTGAAACATTTCACTCAAGGACTCGGGCCGGCGTAGAAGCTGTTCGTAGGTGGAGTCCTCTAACAAATCTATAACCTGGGCCCTCGGAAGCTGAGCCTTAATGAGCGAACTTTTTCCCGTGGACCTGGGGCCAAACAAAAAGTAATTGGTTTTCGCAACCAGTTCATCCAACTTAAGACTTCTTGAGTACATTTCACACCGACCTTGCGATTCCATCAAATTTACATAATCCGCATGTCATTGCAAGAAAATACACATAATCCGCAACTGGCTGCGGCTTGGGCTGGCTACTTTTTCGGACCTATCAGTAGCATGGCGGATCGTTCTCTTCGCTCCCGTGATGGCAACTTATTCTCATAAGTGAGGTCCATGAAGGAGGTGCAAACTTCAATTTCGGGCGGTTGACATCGCTTCCCCCAATGAAAAAGGGCCATTTTCTTTGGCCATTACTCGTTTGATATTTGATTTTATTCCGACTCAGCAAACAGGATTCTTGCTGGCCTCTCCTATGAAATCAATCGACGATGCGTCGAAGTTACGAGCCAGTCTCTATATACGATAATCTTCTGTTCTAAAAAAAATCCCTTTTTGATACTGTTTCCGATTCGCTTGACACCTGATCATTTTCTAAACAGCGAAAGGTACCTGAATGCTTTTAAAGAATTGGCATGGCTTGCAATGGAATTATCGAGGCGGTTATATTTGAAGACGTGAGATTTGCCTCATCTCTATTTTCATAGGGGAAACACAGTGGGGTTCGAATTTGATTTTTCGGAAAAAAATGTGCCTGAGCGAGCTCTATATTTGGGAGTTTTGTGGATTTTGGGACTCATGCTTCTGGGCTGTGAAAAGTACCACACGATTGACTCTTATTCAGCTCAAAGCGGTGACTCAGTACACTTGGATCAATATTCAAGTGATTCAACACAAGATCCGCCCTTTTCTAATCCAGAACTCTCTCCCATCGATACGAAACCTGACGATACAAAACAGGTGTTGAAGTCAACTCAGCAACTTCCCGGAAAGCGGTTTAAAGTAATTTGGCTGGAACCACATAGTATTAATCAAAACGTAACTCCCCGAGATCGGCTTGTGACCCGACAAATGATTCATCGAACATTCGGAGAATACAAAAAAATGGGTATCGAAACTGTCGTGATAGCCCACAGTGAGTCTCTTGGTTATTATACCTTTCAACCTTCTCAGCAACTCAGGAATAATTACCCCGCGGCAACTGAGGTCTTAAAAGTTTCTGACGAGACTCAGAGCGGGCAGGTTGCCATGCTTGACGCAATATTTGAGGCAGCAGACGCAAATAAACTTAGAGTTATTGTCGGACTCAGTCAGTTCGGTGACAGCTTTGCTCTGAACCGACTTGAAACTGATCTTCGGCTTGCAACGGATCGAGGTGAATCTGATCCAAATAAAATATTCCAGAAGCCAAATGTCGATGCGCTCAATAACTTAATCATTCTTAACAAGATGTTAGCTAACGATATCTACTTCAGGTACCTAAATCACCCCTCTTTTTACGGATGGTACTTAGCCCATGAGCCCCATTGTCTTGACGTTGCAATGAATCTATTTGGCTCCGTTGCTTCGTTTTTAAGGAGATTAGACTCGAATAAAAAAATCATGATATCGCCAAATGCCGACACCGAAGTGTGTTTTGGACCCAAAGTATCAAGTCAATGGGATCACATTCTAAACATGAGGGCCTACTTAAACAAGATGAAGTCTTCGGGGATTGACATAATTGCATATCAAGATTCGCTCGGCGCTGGATTTCAAGCCGGGAAATTTCAATTTCTCTCCTTTGCGGGCAATTGGTTGGCGATCATAAGTCAATATGTCGCTCCCCTTTATAGTTTATATCATTTCAATGAAGTCAGCAGGACTAATCGCCTAAATTATCTCCGCCATATCATTTTTCCAGGAATGCCCTATATCCATGACCGCACTGGCGTTGAGTTTTGGATCAACACGGAACTCTGGAGAATGGATGGTCATTGCATGGGTCAGACGGGAGTGTATGGATGTAATTATCCAGGCGTAGATTTTTCTAACCAGTTAAAATTTGGTCTGATTATACTCCGACCTTAATGTTGAATGAAGGATTCACCCAGTTTAGCTTAAAAAACGGAATTCCCGAATTAAGCAATACCGGTATCCAAACCGGAAAACCAGCTCGAGAAAACGCCGCAGAATTCACCAGAGCCTATCGCTCCTATTTAGGCCTATAGACTTTTCGGAGCCATTACATCGCTAGTCCTTTTGACTCAATTCGAATCAAAAGTGTATTTGATTGGCGCACCCCTAATAGTCGGTTTAGCCCTGGGATTTATGTGGCATGGCCGAAAAACCCAAACGCACACGGCAGGAGATGCAATATGAATTCACTGTCGGAATCCCCAGGGGTCGTTCTCGGCCTTCGCTTTTGGGAATAAAGACTCTTCGCACAGCTTGGGGTTGGAAAGACTTCTCTTTTATTTCAGCTGCGAGATTTCTAACAATGTCCAATCTTCGGCTCACTAAGGAATGTCGAGTTCTTTGAAATCATAGATCGCCGGAGATGGACCTCGCTCCGATTAATCGAGTGAGTTTCACCAGATCGCTCGCTCGCAGACTAAAGTCCCCACGTCCAGAGCGAACCCATTGATCTGCAAGATCGCCATGAAGGAGCGCCCCCACAACAGCGGCCTCGTCCGTTCTTAGCCCCTGGGCCATCAATGACCCGATGAAGCCGGCGAGCACATCACCAGTTCCCGCCTTCGCCAGGGCCGCGTTGCCTGCTCCAATTATAAATTTCAATTTAGAATTGGAGACGATCGTTCGAAAACCCTTAAATAAAACTACACAATTCAAAAGCTGGCTCGCTCGGTCGACCGCACCCAACCGATCCGCCTCGAGCGCCTGGGCAGGCAGCTGAACCAACCTTGAAAGTTCACCTGCATGAGGCGTCACTAACCAATTTTCAGGAAATGGACATAACAATTCCTGAACCTTTCCCTTTCGGTCGCCGTCCACACTGATCATTCTGGCCGCTTGTGATAAAGCATCTGCATCCACAAGCACTTGCTCATGAGTGGCTCGGAGATGCCTCAAGATTTTCGCAGTCTGGGGGCTTAGCCCTAATCCAGGACCAACGATGATCGCCGAATACTTCTGCAAATCACTTTTGAAAAAATCCGGAACACTCAGATTTTAATAATCTGCAGGTAGCTTTTCCCGCGAACTCGCTGCCGCCCGCGAGCAAATAGTCACGTAGCCCACACCCAAGCGGGAGGCCGCGTCGGCACATAGCTTCAACGCCCCCAGCATCCCAGGCGCCCCCCCAACAATCAGCAAATGACCCTGCTTTGATTTGTTCGTCACCGCCGACCGAGCAGGAAACAAGGAAGGAATAATCTTCTTTGTGACAAGGCGTACGCTCTTGGCCTCTCTCAGCACAATATCACGTGGAAAACCAACTGGAATTCGCAAAACATGTCCGACACAAGCGGGCCCCTCCTGCAAAAAAAATCCGGCCTTCGCTATTTCACAGGTCAAGGTCCAGTTGGCTCGAACAGCCACTGGCCACGGCACTCCCCGATCACAGTGCAGTCCCGACGGAGAATCAACGCTGACGATGAGCTTACCTGAAATATTTATTTGACCAATCAAAGAAATCCAAGGCTCACCGAGGGGTCGATTCAAACCTATGCCAAAGAGCGCATCAATGATCACCTCATACTTGCTCAAATCAATTTCATGCGCCTTTTCAATCTTTTTTGGCTCGATGCCATTCAATATCAAATCCGAAAATTGCCTATGCCAAAGATCATCGTTTGTAATCGCCCCAGCACTTTCATTAGCATAAAAAATTTCAACTCCCGTAAAGCCTCGAACCATCAGCGCTCGTCCAATAACAAAACCATCTCCTCCGTTATGACCTGGTCCACACAAGATCGCGATGGGCTGTCTCGGCTGAATCAGACCTCTTCCGCAAAGAGCTTCAACCATCCCCTGTCCGGCGGCTTCCATAAAGACTTCTGACTCTTGCCCCGTCACCCTCACTGATTCAAAATCAATTCGCTGAGCTTCTTGAATGGTTGCTACTCTCATTGTAACTTCCTATAAATATGAAATCGATAGACACCAGTTCCATCAATTTGGGTGGCCCAGTGATTTCTATCAAGACACTCGACCCAGCCTTCTGTATTCATTTTTTGCGGACTTCGCAAAAACGACCGGATTGCAACAAGGCTAGTCCCTGCCCCTGGATGCAATTTCTGAAGCAGACTCTCAGCATCACTCTCAGAAAGGTAGGATATAGTAACGGAAAGGGAAACAAAATCATAGGCCTGCTTCGGCAACTCTTCAAGAAGGTTTCCCACCTTCATCGTCACCTCAGTTCGAGACTGCGCCACTCGCTCGAAAATCATACGATGAGCTTCCCAAGGCAAACCTTCTTCATAACGAATTTCGCCAAGAAACAAAATTTGCATAAAATAATTTTTTCGCACCAATTGAGTTTGAAAAAGTCGAAAAAATTCTTTCTGCAAAAAAACCGAAGGCAGCTCACTCTCGCTCCGACGACCTTCCGACCCGCTGAAATGACCTTTATAAAGAAATTTATTAAAGACATACTCGCTCGCTGCCACTTTCAAAAAGGCATTAAATCTTTTATGGGGCCAATGCTTTTTATAGAGCTCCATTTGTTCCGCCAAAGATTGAGCTCGAAAGATTGGGCTAAAATCACACTGTAAAAAATCCCTAAAAATTCGTCCTAGTTTTTGGAAATGACTTTCCCACCGTCCCAAACGAATAAATCCTTGATTCTCCCACCCCGATCGCCGCGCAAGCCAGTAGTCCCGGGCCTCAGGAGTGAGCGCTAATCTTTGAAACAATATGAAACGAGAGTCAGCTTGCTCCGTCCAGCCTTGCACCCCCCCTCGATAGCCCATAAAATACAACCACTCTTCATAGGTCAAGGCTTGGGCTCCACGCCACCGAAGTTCAAAAAGAAAAAGCTGGCTCTCACTCATATCGACGACGTCCAGCTGCGCGGGATTTTTCGCAAGGAGCGGCAAGCAGCGGGCACCGGAGCCCGCGATGGAGAATACTCTGCCAGAGTTTTCTGGTAAAAGGTCATACTCAATTCGCGTATCTTCATTAGACAAAGTATAATTTAGATCTGAAAAATAGGTCGCGGGCTCCATGAAGCATCTCCTTGTGAGATTCTATATTTCACGTCGCTTACCTTTGAAATTCAAGGATTAAAGTCGGATAAGTGGCAACACCATGCTCGACGCAGTCAACAATAGCGGCTGTGGTTTTTTTTAAGACCTCTACGAAAAAAGAAAAGCCTAGTCGAAGAACATAGCGCACTCACAAAAAAAGGCAAAGTTTACCTGTTAGGATTATAACAGTATATGCAATAACCCAAATTGTGTATGCTGCGATCGAATAGGTCAATTTGGCTTCTATCAATTCATTCGCTAAGGAGGATATGTGCATATGCATAATAGATTAGCCTCTTGGATTCTTTTTGCATTTTTAACTCCAATTTTGATTGGAAGTTTAACTGAGGCCCGGGATGATTCCAAGAAATCGCTTAAGCCCGGCTTTGTTCCCTTGGAAAGAGAAGTGTATCTAGATTACTTTGCCCTTGACGAGTTATTTGAATGGGGAAGCAAAAATCCATTCGATGGCATGGTGCAAGTAGAATATCTCGACCATGGGAAGAATCGTCGGGATTGGCGACAAGCAAAAGTAACAGTCACTGCTCCAAAGGATCGGCAGGAAAAAGAATGTGCCGGCAAAGAGTCCGTTTTGGTTTTCAAAATTACCATCTTGGAACGGGACCACAATAGCAAAGGGAGGCTCTACTATAAGGTTTCGATTAAACTGCTGCCTGACGAAACAAGAGTTTTAGGGAATAAACTAAGCCGTTTCGTGTCAGAACATAAGGATTTTACTGGTATCGTTTCTTCTCGAATGGTTAGGGAGTCTTCGAATTCAAGAGAGGATCTCGCCGACTCCATCGACCTCCGCTGGGTACTTTCTTCTTTTGAATACTACGATAGAGAACATGTAAGTAATGACTACATTAAAATCAATCTTTCATTCTCTGGATATGCGAGTCTTACATTGACCGTGTTGACCACTAATTTTCGCGAGTCCAATGGTGTTGACGCTGGCGATTTCATTTATGAGTCAACGGCAAGAGAAGTATTCAGCAACAAGGTCGGGCCAAGTTACGATGTTAATGCCTCTTGCGGCAAGCGGTGGGCCCATTAATTCCACCAATTAAAAGTAGGCCGCAAGCGACGTTTTTTTACATGCTTGTGAGCAGTCATCAGGTCGAAGAAAGCCCGAGAGTGACACTCGGGCCAACCACAGCTTATCAAACGAAATCAGATTTTAGCCCTGATGAAGTGAAACACCTTTGATTCGAATTCCGATATCGTCCCATGTGATTCCATGTTTTTGCTCAAACTTTTCAATTTCTGAGAAATAAGCTTTTTTATGCAATGTTTTTAGAACAGCCGTTTGCTTGGTGAATTGCGCAAAAGAAACCGCATGGGGAAAACAGAATGCCCATTTGCATTCTTCCCCAACGAGGTCAACAACCTTCCGTGGCGCCTTGCTATTGAATTCGATCCAATCTAAATCCATATCTCGTTTCCGTAGATCAGTTCTATTGGAACATTGTTTTCGAAGCGAATTACAGCGACTCAACTCCCATTTGGTGTAATGTGCAATAATTCTCAAGAGATCTTCATGGTAAAGGACTCGCCCAAAATTTGGCTTCAATGAATTTTTTAAATCTTCAGACAAAAAATCATAAGAAAAAGAATTCATTTTCGCTTTGCGATAAAACTCAAGTCGACTCACCATTTCTTGATTGAAAGGGCGCCATAAAGAAGTGATATTTATGATATCTCTAAAGGTGTCAACTCTAAGTCCTTTCAAGTACTCGGTGATCTTCCCAAGACCTAAATATTCAGACAAAAACCCCTCATATTTCATCACCAAAGCATCCTTTGAAAAATCAAATTGAAATATCTTTTCAATTTCGGCCGATCGAAAGTGATTTAGCACTATGTCAGAATTTTCGTCGATAGCATTATAGTCAACTGTTTTACCGATATTTTTATGAACATTTTGAACGACATCAATCAGGGGCATTTTGAATGCTTGAATTTCACCAAAGGAAAGTGTTTTATTTATCTCGCGACAAAAATCCACGAACTCCTGACCTCGCTCATACTCGACATCAATATGGACACTTGGTGGCTGAGTTGTCAGTCGCTCAGGAATCATATCGTATTTCATTGGGTCTACGCTTGAAAAACCCAATCCAAAAAGAGTGATACTCGAAGGTGAACTTCCGCGACCCGGTCCTAGAATCAAATTTCTTCCTTTTGCAAAAGCCACACACTTCTTGACAGCATCAATAAACTCACCCATTTGCGGATGAGTGTAGAACCAGCGATCTCGTTCGAGGTATTGCATCTGTGAGTCTGTTACTCGAGAGTATTTACCCTTAAGTCCTTTAATTATTTCTTCTTTGAACGCTTCCATATATAGGTTCCTTTCCGTTTGGTTGATTGGTCGCCCTGATTCAATCTTCTCTGACACGGAAAGGAGTTTCACAATTTGCTCTCGGCCTTTTTGGATATGCCCAATTTCCCGATCCATTTCCAGCAGTCTTCTATGAAGGCGCTCATTTAACTAAAAACTTGAAAAGCTGATGATCGTCTTGATCTCCTCAAGGCCAAATCCCAAACTCTGCAAGTCACGAATGCGAGTCATCCGCTCAAGCAACTGGTGGTTGTAACATCGGTAATTGTTTTCTCCGCGAGACGGCGATGGCAAAAGACCAATGGACTCATAATAACGTATAGTACGAGCTGAGACCTTGGCCATTTTTGCAAATCGTCCAACTGAAAGCATAGATAGATTCCTTCCCTTGGAATTAACCATAGGGATTGACGTAACGACAAGGTCAAGCTAGCCACGTCGATTGACCTACTGAGTTAGGCCCGAAAAAAGAGAAAGACTTTTTCCCAACTGACGCCTTAAACTCTCGAACCCAGCCTTTCTTGACACCACCGGATTATATTTCAACTCAGATTGGGCTTTTAACGTGGAATAACGTCGGGGCATCATAACAAAACTCAGCTCGAATCGAGAGAGCGGTGGATTCCCTTTAAGCTTTGCTATGCGCCAAATGGATTCAACCACCGACGCCGCAACTTTTGCAACTGGCGCAGGCAAAGATTTAGTTGGCAGTGAAACGTTAATCGCTCTGAATAGGTCCTCAAAAAACTGTCGAACACTGGTTCGTTCATGATCAGTCACAAAATACATTTCTTTGTCTTGCCCATTTGTTAAAGCACATAGAATACTGGCGACAACATTGTCGACGTGGACAGCTTCGAAATCCTCAATTTAGAAAATCTATCAAAATGTGCATAGACTTTCTTGCGCAGGGTTAATCTCTTTTGCATGACGATTGCTGGGCCATTTATATCATTGCGCCACCGAACAAAATCATAGCCAGCTCGGCGATAGAATTGCTCAGAATTCAAACTGGAAAATAGTTCGGCTAACCTGTAACCACCCCGACTCATCTGACATTCAAGAAAGGCCAGGAGTGAAGATCCGAGTCCCTTTCCAAAATGATTTGGATCAACGTAAATAGCTTTGATTTTATGATCTTTAGCAGACCCAATAGCCAAAATCTGATTTTCTTCCGTTCTAATCACAAAGGTCAGTCGATTTGAAGCTTTCTGAACCAATTTGTCAGAGGGAATATTCGGTGATAAGCGCTTCAATTTCCTCTTCAGAATAAAAACTTTGGTGGCTTGCAAGAATTGACCGTCGAATCAGCGTGGAACAATGATCGGAGAGACTTGGTTCAAATCTAGCGATGCTTAGTTCAAATTCCATGATCAAGTTTGTCTGGGGAATCCCAACTTGTCAACCGGCGATGTCCCTCAAAGACGGTTAAAATTACGATAGTGGTGGATTTGACTTGGGCAACCATTTTGCTATTTCAAACCAAGACGAGATTTAGCCTGCGCCGATGTCAAAGTTCTTCCATGATCGGCGTCTTGAAGGCCGCGAGTGATGGAAGCCACGAATCGGGCCGTCTCCTGCTCTTGAATTCGATCAAACTCGGCGGGGGATAAAAGAACGCCAGCGGGCTTGCCGTTTAGGGTAATAAGAAGCGGCTGAGACGTTGTTCCGATTCGCTCTAACAAGGTCGCGGCTTGGCTTTTGAATTCGGCTAGGGTCACGACATCTTGGGATAGAGAGGACGTGGTTTCTTTGGTATGGAGACAAGGCTGAAAACCGATCAAACTAAGGTCCTGAAATGGCTTTTTCTTTGTATTCACAGCTATTTATAACACAGCCGAAGTTCAGGGCCAAATCATTGCTTAAACAAATTCAAACGCATATTTTGATTTTATTGTATTGTATGATACAATACAGTTTATGAAAAAGGTCATAAACGAATTCGACAACCTTTACGATTCTGAAGAAGTCATTGGGTTATGAGTAATTTAACTCTTGATCAAAAACTCAATTATATTGGTGTTCAAATATCGATCCCTCAAAAAGTAATATTTCCTAATCATCAATGGATAGATATTGAGAATACTCTGCATGAGGCCACAATGGAAGTTGCTCAAGATAGTCGTCTATTTTCATTATTGTGCAGCTGGGTATCAGTTCATGGAGACTATGTCATCATTGAAAAGCTTATGAAGTTACAAAAGAAAAAAAACTCTCCATGGCTAAGTGCTTTGGCCGTTTTTGCACTCAATATGGGCTTTCACCAATGGAAGAGCTTGATTAAAAAACAACAAGGACCTTTGGCATTAGTCAGCACTGATTTGGCATTGAGTTCGATTTCAATAAAAGGCGAGGAGCCAAACTTTAAAAGAAACGGGTTCTTAGTGCCAAAGGGGATGATAAGAATAAGGTCTTTAGACACCCAGACTCCCGAGCGCTTGGTTAAAAAAAACCTACAATATCGCAATCGTCTGCTTTTTGGTGCGTCATGGAGAGCAGATATTGTAACTGCCATTGAAATGGGAATGAAGACTCCTTATCAGATAGCAAAAACTTTGGGCTGTTCCTATGAACCAGCACATCGAATTTTCAAAGAATACTCACTTGCTACCGCCTAAATTATTAAAACCCAGCTCCAAGGTTCGCCTCGAATCTGAGGCCAACCACCAAGCCCCGGGTTACATCCTGATACACCTTTGAAAGAGCCGTTCCCTCGCCACTATAATTTTGAACAAAAAGCGCGCTGGAAAAGATGTCATTCCAATTCCACCCACAAAGCATACTCCCAAAGGAATCCTTCGTCTTCTCATTCCATGTCCCCTGCATCTGGAGTTCTAATTTGTTTCGGATATAAGTTCCACTCAAATAATACAGACTCTGTCCCTTGGGACCGCTACTGTCAGCTGCTGCAAAATTGAAAAAGGTTGCCTGTGGTTGAAAAGTCCAACTTCCATAAAAAAGATCAGCCCCGATGGCAACAAAAGTATCTCGCCCCTTTTCATAGAGCAAAACTGGATCGTTTTTCTTGATCACGCTTCCTAGTTCCAGCTTCGGAATCCATTGATCAAAAGCATAGTTCCCACTCACCCCTAGCAAGTCTTGAAACTCGGATTGCGCGCTCACCAATGAAAATCCGTATCCGCCAATATTTCCCTTAACACGAAGACCGCCGTAGAGATCTTGACGGTTCACAACCACCGGAGTTTCAGGCAATGGCGACGGATATATATTTTCCCCAGAATGATCGACCAAAAAAACATCGACAGATAATACCTCTCCCGCAAACGAGGCCCAACACTCCCGCAGGGTGAGTGAGTTGTTCCGCCAAGGGATCAAAAAATAGACGATTCCACCTTCGACCGGTCCACACATCCAACGACGGCGTCACCCACATTTCGCTCCAACGCTGGGCCTGAACTCCGGCTCGCACATAGAAATTCTTGTATTTGGCCTCCAGATAACCTTCTTGAAGGTAAGCACGATTTGGAACTCTGCGGATATCTCGCTGTTTTGATTCATTTTCAGCTTCAGCAAAACCCTCTAAGTAGAAACCAAAGGGCCCCCCAAGTAATTGACTTTCAGCTTGGCCAGCTCTCGAGATGCCAAGGTCGAGTTCTTATTTTGAATATACTCATACTTAGGAACAATAATAATATCAGCACCAGCTCTGCACACAAGGAATATGATCGTCACGAAATTGATTCCAATTAATTTAATCACTTTTTTATAACTCGAGAAATATCCAGAGAGCAGCCTCATGCCTCTTCCTCCGCCGTCTCGACAGAGTCTTCGCTGAGATGCACGAGAATTCGCTCAGCCAGCACCCGATTAAAGGTCTTCATTTGGGCAATCTCTTCTGGCTCGGCTTTTTTAATATCTTCCACAGACCCAAACTTTTGCAACAACGCGCGCTTTCGTTTTTCACCAAGACCTATAATCTCATCGAGAGCGCTTGCGAGAGTACGGTCTTCACGGAGCTTTCGATGATAAGTAATGGCAAAGCGATGGGCTTCATCCCTGAGACCCACCAAAATATGCAAACCCTCTGAGTTTGACCGAAAGGTCACGGGATTGCTTCGTCCCACTAAAAAGAATCTCTCTTCCGTGGCCTTAATTTCGGCCTCCTGAAAACTCGCCTCAGTCCGAGCCTTGGCAAGACCCACAACTGGAATATCTTGCCGACCGATCTCTTTCAGGATCCGCACGGCCTGAGTCAACTGGCCCTTGCCCCCATCCACAACGAGGAGATCTGGATCCTCATACTCCTTATGTTGAAATCGTCGAGAAAGAACCTCTCGCATCGAGGCATAGTCGTCGGTCCCAACAACGTCTTTAATTTTGTACCGCCGATAATCTTCTCGAGAAGGCAAGCCCTCCTCGAAAACAACTTGGGAAGCCACAGTCTCAGTCCCCTGAAAAGTCGAAATATCAAAGCACTCAATCCGAAGCGGACGCTTGACGAGATTTAATTTTTCTTTGATTTCATCCAAACCCCTCATTTTTTCATCGACCTTAGAAACTTGTTTGTCAAAGTGAGCATTGGCATTGCTCTGGGCCATTTCAAGGAGCTGACGACCTTGGGGGTCTGTGGCAAAGCGTACGACTGTCTTATGCCCTGAACGCTCCTTCAGAACGGCTTCTAACAAATTATTCAAATCATGTCCCAAATCAATTGGCAGCAAAAGATCATCAGGAATAATATTATCTTCATAATATTGATTTAAAAATGAAACTAGCCACTCTCTCGGATCTTCAAAGGGATCAGCGCAGCTCAAGGTCGTTAAAAAATGTGAGCGCGTGCCCAACACTCGTCCCTGCCGAATATGCAGGGTTTCAATCAAGGTCCCCCGTTCATCGCCCCTGTAACCAATCACATCTTGATTTCTTTCTGATTTATCGTCAATCACCGATTGCTTCTCAAGAACGCTCTTGATGGCAGACAGTGAATCCCGCAACCTCGCCGCCACCTCGAATTTTTCTTGCTCCGCTGCGGCTTGCATTTTCTCTTTGAGGGTTTTTAACATTTGCTTATTCTTCCCCTTCAAAAAGAGCAAGGCCCCTTCGATTTCAGATCGATATTCCTCTTGCGTAACCAGATTCACACAGGGAGCAGAGCAACGACCAATCTGATGAGTCATGCAGGGCCTCTTGCGAGTCTTAAAAACAGCATCGGTACAGTCTCGAATTTTAAAAAACCGATTCAAAAAGCGAATTGTCCCAAATACGGCAGCGCCACTCGTATAGGGCCCAAAATACATCGCTTCGTCCTTTTTAACTCGTCGACTTAAGTAAAGTCTTGGGTATTTATCCCCCCAGGAAAGCTTAATATATGGGTAGGACTTGTCGTCCTTCAGTCGAATATTGTATTTCGGTCGATGTTTTTTGATCAGACTTGCTTCTAGCAAAAAAGCTTCGACCTCAGTTTTGGTGAGAATGTATTCAATCTCATGAATATTTCGCACGAGGGCCAGAGTTTTCTGATGTTCCTGAGAGTTCTGAAAATAACTTCGTAGACGATTCCTGATATTTTTTGCTTTCCCGACATAAATAATTTTATCAGCCGAGCTCATCATCAGGTAGACCCCACTCTGAATGGGGAAGCTTTTTATTTTTTCTCGAAAGGCATCAATCTTTGACATCAGTTCCCGACCGAACACTAAGCTCTAAAAGCTGCAAGCGTTTAATACTGTCTCGAACCTTCGCGGCCTCCTCAAACTCCAGTTTCTTTGAAAGTTGTCGCATTTTATCTTTGAGTTTTTCAATCTCTCGAGAAATTTCGCTCGGATTATTGGCCAAATTCTGAACTGAGGTCTTAAACAACGTCCCGTATTCTTCCAAATTGGTCAGTGGGGCTGTGCCCAAAGATCCATCGAACATATTTCCAATGCCTTCACTGATTTTCTTTCGAATAGTCGTGGGCGTAATTCCATGGTCCACATTGTATTGTGACTGAATACGACGACGGCGATCAGTTTCGCTGATGGCCTTTTCAATGGATTTAGTTCGCACATCGGCATAAAGAATCACTCGACCATTGATATTTCGTGCAGCCCTTCCGATGGTTTGAATCAAAGACCTTTCAGAGCGCAAAAAACCTTCTTTGTCCGCGTCCGTGATTCCGACCAGGCTGACCTCTGGAATATCCAATCCCTCTCGCAACAAGTTAATACCAACCAAAACATCAAAAACTCCGAGCCGCAAATCCCGCAAGATTTGGGACCGCTCGATGGTTTTAATATCACTGTGCAAATATTTAACTTTGACCCCTAGGGATTCATAGTACTCGGTCAAATCCTCGGCACTTCGCTTAGTCAGGGTCGTGATCAAAACTCTTTCTTGCTTTGCCACTCGGTCGCGAATTTCCTTGAGTAAGTCATCGACCTGATGTTTCACCGGGCGAATTTCGACCACAGGGTCGATCAGGCCCGTTGGTCGAATAATCTGTTCAACGATCACGCCTTCACTTTTTTGAAACTCGTAAGGGCCTGGAGTGGCCGAGACATACACAACTTTGTCCATCATGCCTTCGAATTCCTGAAAATTTAAAGGCCGATTGTCCAGCGCTGAAGGAAGACGAAAACCATGCTCAACCAAGGTCGTCTTCCTCGCCCGATCACCGCGATACATGCCACCAATCTGAGGCACTGTCACATGGGACTCATCGATAAAAGTAATAAATTCTTTTGGGAAATACTCAATCAAGGTTGGTGGAGGCTCGCCGGGCGCTCGTCCTGTGAGATGACGAGAATAGTTTTCAATTCCTTGGCAAAAGCCCATCTGCTCGATCATTTCAATATCGTAGTAAGTTCTTTGCTCAATTCGCTGAGCCTCCAGAAATCGCAAATCCCTATTGAGCTCGCTGATTCTCCCTTGCAGCTCTTCTTGAATACTTCTCACGGCCCGCTTGAGACTTTCTTCGCTCGTGGCATAGTGACTGCCTGGATAGATTCCAATTTGATCCAGCTCCTCCAGAGAGCGTCCCGTGAGAGGATCAATCCAGGATATTTTTTCGACGAAATCTCCAAAAAATTCGACTCGAATGGCGCGTTCTTCTTCATAGGGCGGGAATATCTCGACTAAGTCACCGCGAACCCTGATCGTCCCTCGGTGAAAATCCACATTATTTCTTTGATACTGAATGCGAATAAGCTCTTTCAGCAAGTGATCCCGTTTTAAATTCGAATTGGCAATGATATGGACCATCATTCCTTCGTAGGCCTCAGGGGATCCCAAACCATAAATGCAAGACACTGAGCTGACAATAATAACGTCCCGACGATCAAATAAAGAACGAGTCGCCGAATGTCGCATACGATCGATTTCGTCATTGATCGCCGAGTCTTTTTCAATAAAGGTGTCCGAAGAGGGAATGTATGCTTCTGGCTGATAGTAATCATAATAGGACACAAAATACTCAACCGAATTCTTCGGAAATAACTCCTTAAATTCATTGTACAGCTGGGCGGCCAAGGTCTTATTGGGAGCCAAAACCAGGGCGGGTTGGTTCAAGGCTTGAATTGTATGGGCCATGGTAAAAGTCTTCCCTGACCCCGTCACACCAAGAAGAGTTTGATGTTTTAAATTGTGTTTAAAATTATCTAAAATTTCATGAATGGCCCTGGGCTGATCACCAGCGGGCTTAAAATCTGAGATCAATTCAAAGTTCTTCTTGTGGATTGGCATTTATTCTTACACCTATTTGGTCACTTCCCAGAAGCTCCCTTGCGTCGTATCGCTCACTGAAATTCCAAGCTCGGTGAGTTTGGCTCGCAGAACATCAGACTTCGCAAAATCTTTTTGAAGTCGTGCAAGGGCTCGTTCATCAACAATGGACTGCACGGCCTCCGCTGAAGATTCATCTTTGCGAGCAAACGGTCATCAAGGATTGTCAGGAATTGCTTTGGTTCTTCCTGAAAGAGCGAAAGCAAAGAGCCAAACTCTAAAATAAATTCACGAAAAGCCCTAGCTTTCTCTATGATCACAGGGCTCGACGCCTGTCCTCGCTTAACCTGGCCGTTAAAAGTACGAATGACATCATACATGGCCGCGAAAGCCTCTGGCGTGTTGAAATCATCATTAAGACTTTCGGAAACCTTCTGCCAATTCAAATCACAATTTTTCTGAAAAGCAGACCCTGCACCCTTGGTCGACGGAATTTCAGTCTTCTCGTTCCTTGCTTCACTCTCTGATGACAAATACTCGCCCGCCATGGCCAAAGCTGAATAGACTCGTCCAAGCCCTTGAACAGCTCGCAGTAAAGATTCCTCGCCAAAATCCAAAACGCTTCGATAGTGAACAGACAGAATCATCCACTTATAGACCTCAGGATGATTGACCTGCAGAAACTCCCTCAGGCTAATAATGTTGCCTAAGGACTTTGACATTTTTGCGCCGGTCAAATTCAACATATTCCAATGCATCCAAAAATTTGCGAATTTTTTCCCACTGAGACTCTCTGACTGTGCGACCTCATTTTCATGATGGGGAAACAGTAAATCCAATCCACCGCCATGGATATCAATTTGCTCACCAAAATGTTTTGAAATCATGGCCGAGCATTCAATATGCCAACCTGGACGGCCTGCGCCCCACGGAGATTCCCAGCTGGGCTCGCCAGCTTTTGCTTTTTTCCAAAGCGCAAAGTCTAAGGGATTTTTTTTGCTGTCACCCAGATCACTCTGAACAGCGGGCTGAAGCTCATCTGTTTTTCTCCCACTCAGTTTTCCATACTCCGGAAAATCTCGAATTGAAAAAAGTACGTCTCCACCATGTTCATAGGCTTTGCCCTTCTTAATCAATCCCTCGATAAAGGAAATAATCTCAACCATTGTCTCTGTGACCTTCGGATTCAAGGTTTCAGGCCGTAAGCCAAGACTTGCATAGTCCTTCCGATACTCTTCGATATATTTTTCTGCCAGATTCTGACTCGAAATTTCTAATTTTTTAGCGCGGTCAATAATCTTATCATCGACATCGGTAAAGTTTAAGGCCGATGTCACCTGATAGCCTAGATGTTCAAACCATTGCCGAACCAAATTAAAAAAGACCGGACCACGAAAATTTCCAATATGGAGCAAATCATAAACCGTCGGACCACAAACGTAAAGTTTCACTTTTTTTATCAACAAGTGGATGAAATACCTCTTTGGTTCTTGTCAGAGAATTGTAGATCTTCAGCTCTGCAAGTCTGTTTGGTCTTTTGTTTGTTCATTCGTTTGTTCGTTTTTAATTTTTTCGTCCATCAGCCTTTTCTCCACTTATTTTAAACTTAATAGCCAAGAAGGACTTGGTCCACTCGACGAATAAGAGACTCTCGACTCATTAAGGGCACCAGGGTTTTCAACTCTGACCCATGGGGCTTACCAATAACTGCTACCCGTATTGGCATAAACAGAAATTTCCCTTTGGCGGCCGTGAGAGCTTTCGTTTCGTCTTGAATTTTCAAAAATTCAACCTCAGTCAAGGTCGAAGTCGGATGGGCTTGCAAACTTGCACGCCAGGCCTTCAAAACAGCTGGTGTGCTCTCCCACGCCAGAGTCTCTGCGGACTCGGACTGATGAACTGCGAATTTAGAATCGTCTATCGGACGGTAGAGTTCAACCGCATCAAGGAGGGTCTCCATGCTTGTCTTAAAAACTTCAACCGAACGAGCCTGCCAGGCCGCATCCGTTGGCAGCGTCAAACCCGCGGCAAGAAGAAAAGGCTCAATGGCGGCCCAAAGCTTTTCATTTGAAAGCGCCCTTAAATAAACCCCGTTCATCCACTTGAGTTTAACTCCATCAAACACAGCCCCTGAAGAGTGAAGCCGATCAGTACTGAAAAGCTGAATGACCTCTGCTTCGGTACAAATTTCTTTACCTTCAGGATGGGACCAACCCAGAAGAAGAATAAAATTCTTTAAAGCTTCTGGTAAATAGCCTTGTTCTTTAAAATAATTGCAACTGGCGGCCCCTTTTCTCTTGGACATCTTTTGTCGATCCTCCTCAAGGACCAACGACAAATGCCCGAACTGAGGCAAGGGCCAATTCATTGCCTCATAGATCATCATCTGGCGAAGTGTGTTTGGAAGGTGCTCTTCTGCCCTTAAAACATGGCTTACCTTCATAAGGTGATCGTCAACAACACAACAGAAATTGTATACAGGCATTCCATCACTCCGAAGGAGGAGGACGAAATCCCCAACCATATCTGAGGAAATTTAGTTTCACCGCGAACAAGATCCTGAAAAACGTAGTCCTTCACAAGCGCGCTTGTCCGAAATCGAATGACCGCCCGAGCGCCTTCCTTGAGCTTCGCTTTGGCCTGGGCCAGTGTCCAATCCGCATAGGGTGAGACCAAGTGAGTCGGGCGTCCACCAATGGCCGAAGCCTCTCTCTGCTCCTCGAGTTCATCGTCAGTCAGAAAACAGTAGTAGGCCTTCCCAGCTTCGATGAGTTCGTTGGCAATGTTTAGATAGATATCAAGTCTTTTCGACTGTCGGTAGGGACCGTAGGGTCCCAAATCTGCAAGGGTTTTTGAATCGGGGCCCTCATCCCAATTGATCCCCAGCCACTGTAATTCCTGAATTACCATTCGCGAGGATTCCTCAATTCAGCGAACCTGATCCGTATCCTCAATGCGCAAAATAAACTGCCCCCAAATTTACGGGCCAGAAGATAATTATAATAGGCAGATCTCGCGCCCCCAACGTGAAGATATCCTGTCGGCGAAGGTGCAAAACGGACCCTCACCGGAGCATTCGTTTGAGCTGTCTGATCGGATTGATTCTGGGTTTTTGAGGCATTAGGTGCATTTGATGCAAAAGGTGTATTTGATGAATTGGGCACAAGATTCTCCAAAAAATGATTTCAAAATTCCAATCATAAATGGAATGGAATTTTTATTTCTGGGATTATCTCTGGAAATTAGTGATTAAGCTAGCTTTTCGATCTTAGAATCAGCCTTCAATTCCAAAAATGGCTTTGACTTCATCTTCCCCAAAAAGATCTTCCTGGCTTTTTGCCAAAGTCAGTTCTTTCAAAAGAAGATTACGAGCCGTGTCGAGCATTTTACGCTCACCAAAACTTAACTCTTTATCAACTTTGAGCAAAAAAAGATCTCGCAATACCGCTGCGATTTCATAAACGCTGCCGGTCTTGATCTTCTCCATATACTCACGATACCTGCGATTCCAGGTTTGATTATCGATCTTGACGTCTTTCTCTTTGAGAATTCCAACGACTTTATCAGCTTCTTGCCGAGAAATAATGGGTCTTAAACCAACAGAAGCAACATTATTTTTGGGAATCATAATCTTCATCCCAGTTTCAACCATTTGCACAGAATAAAAAGTTTGTGATGTTCCCAAGATTTCTTTTGTGTCGATCGCTAGAATTTTACCAACACCATGACCCGGATAGACCGCGTTATCCCCAACCTTAAACTCGATAATCACTGAGGCCTCCAAATAATTGCTCAAGAGAAAAGAACCCGCCTGATCCCTTGTAGCAAATTTGACACAACTTATCAATAACTAGTGTAATTTTCCTTTGGTTTTGGGCTCCGTCCTAAAAAAAATTCAATATGAACTCATCACAATGGCAAAGGATTGGCTTCCCTGGCGCCCCAGAGGGATCTTAGCACCGTTGACGCGGATCTGATACTTCCCTGGATTCAGAGTCATTTCTATCACTTCATGATTATTAACATGATCTTTTGGCTCTGAAACCACTGTTCCGTCACTCTGTACCAAACTCAAATCCAAATCATTCACAAGAGCTACCGCGGCGTTCACCGATCCTGGGGCGTCCGTATACACCATATTGATCACAACTTTTTGTGTTTGTGAAATTTCAATATCAAAGCTTTTTGTATCGCCCTGAATAACGCCAAGTTTTTTCGTCCCAAACACTCAGCGTTCGGGATGTTAACTCTTTCATATCCACTCGGCCATAGCCTTCATCTGAATTCGGTCGCCGCTGAAGAATTTCTTGACCACGACTAGCGCCAACTTCCCCGTACTGACCCGGATACATATCAAAGGCTGTATTCATCAAGGCTGCTTTTACGACCGCAGCTGAAGGATTTTGAATATTATATTTTTGCTGCAAAATTTGTCGTGTGACAACTGCTGCTCCGGCAACAAGCGGTGTTGCCATTGAGGTTCCACCTGACCACACATAGTCCTTATTGTAAATTCCCCAAAGGGCCTCAGCCTTAGGATCTTGGGAACGAATACTCAGAATATTGGTCCCGGGCGCCACAATTTCGGGCTTCGTCCGACGATCATTTGTTGGGCCTCGAGAACTGAACATCGCAAGTCCCATGGGGTTGTCAGAAACTTTAGAACTCCAAATAGGTTCAGCCCCCCAGACATCCTTGGCTTGACGAAACTCGCTGATTGGTTTTTGCAAACCGCCTGCAGAAACTAAATTTTCGGAAGCTCAACAGTCAGAGCATTTTGGCGGTCCCAGGTGAAGAAGTTGAACCTGAATCAATTCGTCCATCTTTATTTTTATCGACCCACTATTCCCGGCTGCGAAAATAACCAACATATCTTGATTCTCAAACGTGTAAGTATCAACTTGATTGGCATAGTTATCATAGGCTCCCAAATTGTTCGGTGCGCCCCACGAATTTGAATGCACTCGGGCCCCACCCTGATAGGCCTTCGCAAACAGCGCAGACAATTGGCTCGGCACCATTAAATTACTCAGCATTGGTGACCACATGCTTTGTCCAACAAACTGGGCCGCAGGGGCTGCGCCACGCTGAAGACGCCAAGAGCTTCCGGCCATCACGGGCGAGGCATTGCCGCGGCCAACAATAGATCCTGCCACGTGAGTTCCATGTCCCATGGGATCGCCCCAAGATTTTGAATAGAGTCCAAATATTTGCCCTTGCACAGACGCGCCAGCAAAATCCTGATGAAGAGTCGCCACATCGCCTGAATCGACCCCAGTGTCTGCCATCGCTGCCGTCTGCCCTTGCCCCTCAAATCCGAGCGCCCAGGCCACATCCATATTCATAATCTTCGTTCCAGACTCTAGCCCCGAGAGGTCAGTATAATCACCCCCCTGTGGTTGAGGTTCGTTGCTTGTCCCGTTATCTCCATCATCCAAAATCCGATCACCCGATTCGAACTTCATTTCCATTGTTTGCATTCGCGTTGGCTCTTGAACATGCTCAACTCCTGGGAGCGATGCCACTTGAAGCAAATCTTGCTGCCTAATTTCTACAATCAAAGAATTGCCAGCGCTTTCGTTCCTAAGTCCAAGCTTTCGATTCTGAATCAACCGAGCAACCTGTCCGCGATCTGATTCCAAAAACGTTTTAACTAAATACAGTTTAACTTGACCTTGTGAAAAATACTCATGGTCGGTAAATTTGCCGCCAATTTCATCGCCGGCGGATAAGGCATGACCGCACTCATGTTAGAATCATTTCTTTGCGCCTGGATTACACTCTCGTGATTTCCTCGCACAACTAGGGCATCATCTGGCAAGTAATTCAAAATTCTGAGGCGAGCTGAAGCTAAGCTTGCTTCCTCTCTCAGACTTGGAGTTCTCGTATAGAGCAAAATCCACTCTTGAACCCCTGATTGAGTCACCATTGTCGAAAATTCAGAAGGATTGACAACCCCTCGCTGAAAGCGAACCATCTGGCCCGCATAACTAGATAGAGTTAGCAAAACAATAAACAGACCCGACATCCACGACATATGAATCTCTCCCTGAGGCAATAGAGGACCCCCTTCATTAGGGGCCTATTCCCGGAGTTCTTATAAAAAACTCTGGACCCTGATCGCATCACAAAAAGATTATCAAATTCAAGACGAATGTCCTGCGTTACTCAAGAAAGCTTTCAATAGAGGTTTTAAGAAGACTCGGTTGCTCGAACAATATTCGATGGGAACTCGCTGGAATCACAGCTTTTTTTACAACTGAAATCGCTGGAATCTCTTCTAAAATTTCCAGATATTTTGGATCCTGCTCTCCGGCAACCCACAATTGATTGACCGGCATGGACTCCAATGTCTCGCGAAAGTCATACTGAGCTCCCAAGCTCCAGTTCTGCAACGCTTGGGCTAGAATCTTTCGGTCCTCTTCGGCGTTAGATCTAGATGGTTCTTTTTGATTATCCTGAAACTGAGCGTTCCATGAGCTCAAGACGCGATCCCATCGATCCTTCTGGACTCTCTTAGAAAACAACAAATCAGTTTTCAGGCGAGCCTGCCTTTGTTCTGGAATACTTAACCCCAAGTGGGTTGAAACAAAGACCGCCTTCGTCCAAAGCTTTGGATTATTTTGAATCGCATGAAGGGCTAAACGCCCACCGAGACTATACCCGACAATATAGCGCACTCGGTCCTCACCGAAAGAGAGAACCCATTTGTTAAACTGAGCTCCCCAGACTGGCAGGGGACGACTTGGATCCAAAGCCTCCTCATGAGCATAGTCGACAAATACATATTCGTATAGATCCTGACCACCCTCCAACATAAATTGCCAATCAGAGGGCTGTCCAAAGAGACCGTGCAGGCAAAAAACAATTGGCGGCTTCATCGATATTTCAGTCATGGTTAGATCAGAATATCTTATTCCCGTCACCTTTCAAGATAGACTCTGGTCTAGAACACTTAAAGGACCTGATATCGAAAGGTTACTCACTGATCTATTACATACTTTCGGCTACTTCATAGGTGAATGAGGTCAAGGCAGCTTGCCAAAACTAAAAACTCTACGAACAAAATCATCAGTCATAAGCCTTGACTTTCCCCATTTTAACTGATTTCAATTCAGTGAAAAATCACCTTCGATTTGTTCTTAAACGCGCGCAACTCATTGGAAAATAAAATGAAAAACTCGGCTTGTTTGGGTTTTTGGCAACAAGTTAGACCCGCAATCAATCTCGTAGTCGTTGTCGCAGGGCTCGGATATTTTGTCGACTTGTTTCATATAACACTTTTTTGGAGTTGTGAGAATCTCCAGCTTTAAAGATCTTGGAATTACGGATCCCTCTGAATTGATGCAAGCAGGGGTTCTCTCTTATAATGCTCAAATGATAGGGATGATGATCGGTGGAATATTTTGGGGGATTCTTGGAGACAAAATAGGAAGATATATTATATTGACGGTGCCAATTGTGATCTATTCACTCGAGCATTGCTAATGTTTTTGTCCAGGATGCAACTGCCTATGCCATTTGTCGGTTCATCACCGGGATTGGACTTGCTGGGGAACTCGGGGCGGCAATCACTCTCGTCTCTGAAACTCTACCAAAGGAAATTAGAGGCATCGGAACGACCATTGTGGCGACGCTCGGCCTACTCAGAACTGTCTTTGCTGGCCTCTTTGGGCAAATGCTATATTGGAAAACCGCCTACGTCATAGCTGGACTGATGGGATTTGTTTTGCTTGCTATCAGATTAAAAGTCCTTGATCGAGCTATGGTCGATAAACACAAATCAACTCAATCGAACCGGGGAACTTTCGACTCTTGTTTGATCAGGAGCGGGGCTTTAAATATATTAAATGTATTCTTGTCGGGGTTCCAGTTTACTATATCACAGGAGTCATGTTTACATTTGCCCCTGAACTCACAAGGAATATGAACATTCAGGGACCCGTCACCGCAGGCAACACAATTCTTTGGGGACTATCGGACTGACGACTGGCGACTTTGTCTCTGGCTTATTGAGTCAACTCCTGAAATCTAGAAATAAGGCGGTGATGGCTTGCCTGTTTGCTGCCTTTATTGGTTCAATCATTTATTTAAACCTCACCGGAGTTACACCATTCTGGATTAACTTTATGTGCTTTTTTATCGGCACTGCTGCCGGATACTGGGCCGTGCTAGTGACCCTCGCGGCTGAACAATTCGGGACTAATATCAGAGCCACCGTAGCCACCACAGTTCCCAATTTTGTCCGAGGAGCTGCCGCACTGGTTGTCTTTCTCTTTGCTCATTTAAACAATTATATAGGCATAGTTCCCTCGGCAAGCCTCATCGGCGCAATCCTTTTTGGATTGGCTTTGCTCAGCCTATGGACCCTCGAAGAAACCTTTGGCAGAGATTTAGATTTTGAAGAGGTGGCCACTCACAGCGTGAAACCACCTTCATAGCTTTATTTTACAAACTGAAAGTCAATTGGGGCGGCCGGCAAGAATCCTGTGCGATGAATCGGAATAAAAGCAAATGTCAAACGAGTCAGGGCCAGGGAAAATGGCCATTTTTCATTGGGGGAAGCGATGTCAACCGATATGAATGGTATTTTTCAAACTTCACTTTTCAGTCTCAGCTCAGGTGTCTCTATCATGGTGAGCTCAGACTCCCAGTATCGAATTCTGTCCGATGTGTTTCCCTGGGTCGAGGCCGCAGAAATTGTAAATCTATATCGATCAAAAAAGATCGATATAAACAATGGCAGAATGCTGGATTTGAGGGCCCACATTGGAGCACACATTGCTCAAACGATGAATGGTTGGACGGATCGTCAGACGGAAGAAATGGTTCGTTATCATGCTGGGGTCCGAGTGCTTTGTGGTCTAGAGGGTTCAACGACGACGATGGATCGAACTCGGATCGAGGCTTTTCGGAATTGTGTTGGAAAATCTTGTGCCGAGGAGCTCAATCAGCTGGTTTTGAGATCTGCCATGGGCGCTGGTTTTACGGGCATCGAAATATGCGCTGCCGATACGACAGTCCAAGAGTCTCCGATAGCCTATCCAACCGAAGTTGGTCACTTGAAAAATATTGCGGAAAAGATTTTAGGATTTGGCAAGAAGTTACGACTGGGCTCGATAGAAACTCTAGTCAATTTGAAGGATATGGCTCAAGGATTATTTACCTCGATCAGATTATTTACCCGAGGAAAAACAGAACAAGCATTTAGCAAAAAGAAGAAATTATCCAAAAAGCTACACTCCAAAGTTCAAAAGATGGTTCGTCTCGCCAAAACAAATCTGCTCACCAAGCGTGGCGCCTTGGCCACCCGAGCGCGGAAACAGTTGGACCTTTGCGAGCACATGCTTGGACAAATCAAAGTGTGGATGAAGACTGGATTTCATCCGAAAGAAAAAATCATAAGTTTGTGGCATACAACAGCCAGAGCTATTTCCAAGGGCAAGTCAGGGAAAACTGTGGAGTTCGGCAAACGCTGGATCATAACCCGACTGATGGGGGGCTATGTCACTGGAGCCCCTTGGCAAAAACTTGGAGCCGACGCCGATACTCAAATAGCCGACGAAGTGGTCATGAATTTCATGGATACATTCGGAGAAGTGCCAGAAAATTTCATTTACGACAGGGGTGCCGACTCCAAAAAGAATTTCACATTTCTCGAGGAATTGGGTGTCAAAAATATTTGCATTTTTCCCAAGGGCCCCCGGCGAATGAACGTGACTCCAGATGTTTTGGGCATGGCCCGAAGAGAAAGATCTCTGAACGAATCCTCAATTGCCAACTTGAAGACACAAAAGTACAATTTCACCAAACCCAGAGCTCGGTCATCGCAGACCTGCGACCACAAGGGCTTCTCACCAATGCTCGGATTCAATCTGAATACTCTTCTGAGAGATCTTGGTTCTGCCATGGAGATCAGGGCAGAAATTACTTAAACCGATTATTGACAAAGCACCAAACAGGTCATGTTCAGGTTATCCACATAGAAACTTGTGGATAAGTCAGAAAATCAGCTGGATTTAACAAGATTTTGATTCAAAGGTTACGAGCCAGTCTCTATATAATTGAGCTTGCTGGAGGAGGTGCTTTATACTTCTTATCCTACATTGGCAACTGCTTCAATCTAAGTTTAAGCTTGTTTTTTCCAACCCAGCAAAAAGCAGGTTAATTTTTGTATTGATCGGCTCTGGAAAATTATGTTTTTTTAACAGGCGCAGGAACTTTTTTTTGTTGATGGAATCAAAATCGACCTCTAGCAAATTTAAAAAACGATTTACTTTTCGGGTGGAAATATAAAAACAGTCAACGAGGGCTTTTTCTGCGGTGGCGAGCCCATAACTGACCTCTGCCGCAATCCAATCTATTCCATAGGTCATATATTTAGGATTCATTTGGATGAACTCAAAACTTGTAATCGCTGAGCCGAGCCGACGTGCATGTCCCGTTGTTGCAATAAATATTTTTTGTGTAATTTGGGAAATCACACCGTGACGCTGCAAGGCCGAAAGAAAAGAAACATATCCCTGTTCAGTACCACAGAGAATGGAAATTAAACCATAAGGGGAAAACTGGGGATGTTTCAAGTTAGCCCAAACACCTCTGGTTATCTTAGTGATTTGTCCTTTTTTTGCGCGAGCATTTAAAGATCGAGAGGCTGAACCTCTGCAAACCTTGGTGGCGAATGCAAATTTATTCGTCGTAAAAATGGAATTTTCTAAAAAGAACTCTTCAGAAGTCATAATAAGTCATTTCATTTTAATCTCTTCTAGAATGCGATTTAAAATAATATTCCAATTTGAAGTTCCACCAAAATCCTTGCGTCCTTGGTCGGTCAGATATTCTTCCACCTGATCTCGATATTGATGGTAAGATATTGAAAGGGCATTTTCTCTGGCTTTTTCGATCAATTCACTATTCAAAGTCCAGTCTCTCGTTTGAAAATGATGACCAAGATACAGAACATAGAGATCAAAAACGTCTCGCGCTTGGGTTTCCGGACGACCAGCAAG
Organism: Bdellovibrionales bacterium; assembly: GCA_016713585.1. Taxonomy (GTDB): domain Bacteria; phylum Bdellovibrionota; class Bdellovibrionia; order Bdellovibrionales; family Bdellovibrionaceae; genus JADJOV01. Next base: position 276,356 of record JADJOV010000023.1, read on the forward strand.
AGCCCTGATTTTTTGTTCAACAGCAGCACTCCCTTTAAAATGCTGACATCGGTACGAGAGTCTTTTGTATTGACCGGCAATTTCAGGGTCAATATTATTTTCCGTGAAGTTTTGAATTCCAGCCCTTCTCGAAAATTCAACTTTAGTAGGGAACTCCTCCCCAACTCGATTCACCAAACGAACACGAAATCTTTGGGTCGTTTCAGTTTGCTTGGCTTTTGACGGATCATTGGGCCTAAGTTCAATGATTCCATAAGTGGCTAATGCTCTATTAAAAGAGGGATTCTCAAGAATCTTATAACAATTTTTTTTTAAAGTTGGTACAGAACCTCCCAAAATATCCAAATCCATATCTTCTGAATAACGTGGACTCTTAAAAAAAAACCGAAGATTGACTCCGCCTTTTAAGACGAATAGGCGAGAATCCATGACTCTCATGAGATTCTCTAAGAATAAAAAATGAAAGATCTCACGGATCTGGATGTCACTATATGGCATGATTCATTATGAATCTGAATGTTCAATTATGTCAACCAATATTCATAATGAATTCAGGTAAAATAGCAACCCAGGTAAAGTTGTGCCGTCAAAGCGGCACATTTACTTGCGCGAAGCCAATAGTGCACCGCGAGTCCATACAGCACTCAAAAAATCCCAACTTTTTTAACTTTGGCAGTCCCTTTATAGCAAATCATCCAATATTTTGATATCCCCTTCTGAGCAAAGGTGACCGTTAAAAACAGCAACGCGAGGACAGTTCTTCGATTCTAAAGGAGGGAGTTAAAGGGGAGGTCCTTATCTCAGGTGCGAGAGTCGGCAAGGTTCGGGGGAATCGATTCAGTTCAAGGACACGAGACGTATAGCAACGAGCACTCCAGCTTAAACACGAATCCCAGAAGTCTGGAGCGGAACGCACTTTTGTGTTGGAAGTTTGAGAGCCAATACCCATAGAGCGAGGAAGAAAGTGATAAGTCGCGCAGCCTTCTTTGCAGGCAAAAAGACGTGCAGAAGTATTCTTGGTTCATGCCTCCGGTTTTCTTAACTTTGGCAATATTTTTTACTTCAAGTTAGCTTGCACAAGTAGACGTGCCATTTTGATGGCACAACTTTTCTGTGGTGGGACCTAGCCAGCAATGGCTGGGTCTACCCGATCTCGATGCCCTTGAGTGTCCCTGGCGGGACGACTCAAGCCCATGCGTCCATGATTTTTGAAGTGATTAAATTGAAAGCTTTCTGGTTGTTTCAGGAAAATGCTGATCCAAACTGATTGACAAGGTATAAGTCCCTCTAGGCAACCCTGCTTTTATCGTCAGGCCCTTCAATAACGAGCCTGATATTGCCACCACAAGCATCTGCCATTCGCTTCAGAGTACGTAGTTCATAGCGATCATACTCTGCATTTTCATACCGACTAATGGCTGAAGCTGTCGTGCCGGCCTTTTTTGCCAACTGAGCTTGGGTCAGTCCAGATTGAAGACGCAGACGCAGAAGTTGTTCTGCTATCGACAACTTCTCAATCTCTTGTTCAAATCCTTGTTTGAATTTTAGATTTCGCAATTTCTTATCCAACCACGATTTAGTCTGTTTTTTCATTTTTTTACCCTCGATATAAAGTCTGATTTATATTTCTCCGCCCGTTCAATTTCACCCTTGGGGTTTTTGCCGATTTCTTGGCAAACCCATGAGTCAGGATCACTCTTTGGCCCACAAAGAAAAAACAAAGTATGCGACCATCATCCACCTTGAATTCAAAAATCTGATCAGAGCCCTCAAGATGTTTGAATTTTCTCTCGTTCCATAGTTTTCCAACATCAGCCAGCATCGCAAATAAAGATGCAAATTTTTGTTGATGCTTTTGTGAAAGAGACTCCAACCACTCTTCAGCAGGGACATCTCCATTGGGTAAAACAACGGCTTCAATCTGAAAGACCTGACCTCTATAGATCAGATGAGTGTGTTCCATCAAAATACTCCAATTCCAATGTTAGCATATATGATAACATTTCTCAAGTAAAATCAAGCCCTGCGCAGTCTCTCCTTCACGCAGGTACCTCTCATCTAAGTAAGTTGACGCAGACTCCACCAGCGTATCACGCCGTCTTACATGATAAAACGGTTTAGGATTTCGCCCACAAACCAACAACATTTCCATCTAAATCATGGATCATGGCAAAGAAGCTCTTGCCGTCCCCGCTATCCATTTTTTGAATCAAGGCTAAAAAGATCAACAAATTGTATCAATTTGGCGGGATACCGGCCTCGCTCCCGAGGCTGGTCAAGTGCCACTTAGCTTTTTGGGGCCGCTTTCTCGGAAAGAACGGAGACGCTCCAGACCTCGCCTGCCTGTTCAACAAGTGCCATTCTTGAATTGACGGTCTAGCGTTCAAGAAGTCGCCTAATCATCTCAGGTTGTCAGCCTTTGCCTTGTTTTTTTGTCGGAACCCCGACACTTGTTAAAAAATCACAGATCCGCCGATACGAAAGCCCATCACTCGACATCTTTCGTGCCGATTGAATAATTCGCTGTTCGCCAAGATGGGGCAGCAGAAAACCGACTGATCGTCTAAGACCGTACGGCACTTGCGATGGCCGTAAACCTGGGTTTCCCCATCGGAAGGGCCCCGAGCTTGTCGGCTTGTGATCCGAACCACCCACCCGGGGGAGACTCCGCCCCACGGCCACCCTGCGTCCAGGAATCGTCCGACTTCCCCCCGGTCGAGGATCCACGAATTAGATCAACAGCTGGCTGAGTGTTGCAACGCCCGTCCTTCTGCATGGTCGAACGTGCCCCAAAACCCTTCCAAAGCTTCAAAGAGCTCCAATACAAAAGGCATCGGCCTGATGAGTCTGTCCTTTACAAACTGATCCAGGAGAACCTTGAGACCTTTCTTGAGCGCTTCCAGCTTGAGATGGGCCATCCCTTGCCAGCCTTCGTCACCAAGGAATTCTATGATTATCTGAACTGCGGGATTCTAGCTAATGGCTTCCTACGAGTTCAGTGTGAAAAGTGCCATCATGAAAATCTCGTGGCATTTTCCTGCAAACACCGTGGATTCTGCCCCAGCTGTGGAGCTCGAAGAATGGTCGAGACAGCAGCCCACCTGGTTGACTATGTCCTGCCTGATCAGCCTATTCGGCAATTCGTCTTAACCTTCCCCTTTCAGCTCAGGCCCTTGCTTGCCGTCCGGCCAAAGATCATGTCCGCTTGCCTTGAAATCAGTCATCGGGCGACGACAGCCTTTCTCCTCAAAAAAGCGGGACTCTCAAAAACCACAGGCGTCACTGGAGGCGTCACCTTGATCCAGCGATTTGGGGGCGCATGCAACGTCAATGTCCACCTCCATCAACTTCTGATCGATGGGGCTTATGAACTCAATACCGACAAGATCCCAGAGGACTTTCACAAAAGTGCACCTCCAACCATCCCAGAGCTAGAGGGCCTGGTTAAGACCATCGCCCACCGAGTTGCCAAATACCTTGAGAAAAACGGCATCATCGCAAAGATGACGACGCCCCTCTTCAACTCAACATCCCCATGGAGGAAGGCTTTTCCCATTTGCAGGCCGCCTCGAGTTCCTACAGATTCTTGCTCGGTCCAAATAAAGGAAAAAAGGCTCTCGTGCTCAAATCTCAGGTCGACAGGGACCACCTCGGCAAAGGTGGACTTGTTGGCAAGTACTCTGGCTTCACTCTCCACGGAGGTGTTGCCGTAGGCCCTGGACAACGAGACAAGCTTGAAAAGATCGCCCGATACATTGCAAGGCCCGCCATCAGTGAAGAGAGGCTCTCTGTCACCTCCAGAGGGCAAGTCATCTATAAACTCAAAACTCCCTATGACGATGGAACCACACAAATTGTCTTTGAGCCCTTGGAGTTCATGGAAAAACTTGCGGCCCTTGTCCCTCGACCACGAGTTCACCTCACCCGATTTCATGGAGTCCTGGCTCCAAACTACAAGTACAGAAAACTCATCGTCCCAACCCCACTAGCCCGACTCCAAACCAAGGAGCGGTCGACCAGAGCCAAGATGACAACATTAAGAACGACTCAACAAAGAAAAAGCGCATCACCTGGGCCCAGCTGCTCAAGCGAGTCTTCAAAATGGACATGGAAACCTGCAATGTTTGCGGCGGAAAAATGGCAGTCATCTCCGCAATCACTGATCCGAGGTGATCCAAAAAATACTCGAACATCTGAAACTTCCCACGAGATCACCGAAAATCCACTCAAGCCGAGGACCACCACAACACCATTGCAAAGGTTCCGGAGACGACTTCATCCAAGCCTTCCCTGATTATGATTAGACCAAGACACACGACTCATGAGCTTTCTTGGACCCCTCAGATTCGAAATCCAAGAGTCGGCGGGACTCCTATACAAAAAAACAAATCCAATGAGAAAAAAATCGATATAAAATCTCATAAACAGTCCATCAATCTAAAAGCATCATCAAAAACTCAAAAAATTGAGCAGAATTAACTGGAAACCAACTTCCCGCAGAATTGACCAGGCGTCCTATATAATTGAGTTCCTCAGCGCAGGTGGTAATCTTTCGAGTAAGAAGTACCATGCAGCAGAGCAATTGATTTCCCCCGATTTCGTGATTTTATTTATGCCTCTAGAGCCTGCCTTTGCCTTGGCATTCCAGTTGAAGCCTGATCTTTTTGGCTGGGCTTGGGAAAGAAATATTGCAATTGTCAGCCCCACCACTTTGCTAGCAACCCTGCGCACGGTTTCCACTCTATGGAAGCAAGAAAAACAACAGCGCAATGCTTTAGAAATCGCCCGTAGGGGGGGATTGCTCTACGAGAAATTCGCAAACTTGTTGGTTGACTTCAATACCCTGGGCGACAAACTAGATGCTGCTCAAAGAACTCATCATGATATGACCAAAAAGCTGAGTGAAGGACGCGGAAACTTGATATCGCAGGTTGAAGAACTTAAAGAGCTTGGCGTCAAGACAGAGAAGACTCTGCCCTCACTCGAAATTTAACCGCTGGATAGTTGTCTCGCTTCTCTTCGGTACCCCGTAAGTGATCTTAGGGTCATTACTCATGGGTCTGCATCAGGAATTCGTGCCATTTATGATGGCACGTCATATTTTAAGCAAACAGAATCGACACTTTTTCAGGAAAGTCTATTTGCAATCAAGGTCGTTTTCGCTATCGACTTTAGTTATTTTCGTCGGTTTGTCCAAATATCTCCCATATTCCTCATCAATAACTGTTCCTGTAACACAATACTCGACAAGTTTTTTCCTTGATGCTCACGGAGCTTATTAAGATCTTTCAAAACACCGTCTTTGAGCCAATAAGTTACAGAATCTTCGTTGCTATCGTCGGAAAGATACGGTCGTACTTTATCGCTCTTGTCTGGCCCATGGGTTTTTACCCCTTCGTAGAATCCTCCACAAACCACTTTTTTTTCTGCAACTACATCAGAATCAGAGGCTTGACTTGTTTCAATTAAAAACGAGCTGATAATCAATACGAACACAGGAAGCGATCTTAAAAATGACGACATAAAAAATTCCTTTCAGGTTAGTGTAAGTCATTTCACACGGACGTGAGATGACTTACACAGATAACGGAAATTCTCAAAATATGAAACTGTCAGCTTTTTGACATGCTCCAAGTTGACAAAGTCTCCAATGAAAAATTAGCTAGATATAGCTGTATAAATTCTACATGCACAAAAAGGCGCCTTATTATTTATCTCCTTTTTCTCCAGGAGGTGAAGGATGTGTTGGAGTAAGACAGACATGCGGCTAGACTCTCAAAAACATGCCGAAAAGGTGATTGACCAATTTTGTTTGATATCCTAATTTGGTCAACTATTTGTATTAACAGGACTTTTCTGAGCAAATTACAGGCCTTGCCTCTGTCGACGCTGAAACAGTGTGATTTGCCAACAGTGAGAGATTTGCTCGATGATTTAAGGGTTCGACACCGAACCACAGAAAGTCCTTCTTTTTTCTTAGATCAATTCAGTGGTCCTTTTTTTCTGGACGAAGCCACTCACTCCCCCGAACTTTTTTCAGAAATAAAAAAACGGGCAGATTCAGCGAAATCGCGGCGGCAGTGGGTGTTGAGTCCTCCACCGTTCAGTCTTGGGCTCTAACTTTAGAACAAAATCAGATCATTAAAATTGTCAGACCATATGTCAGCAGTCTCAATAAGAGAATTATTAAGTCTCCAAAAGTTTATCAGCATTGAAGTAAAAACAACCCCTCGCAATTATTCAGTCGAACAACTCAAACACCTTCAATCTCTTAAAATCAATATTGTGGAGCACTGGATTGTGGCCCCTAAAAAGAGCCCAATCGCTTCGCTTTTATCTCGAGTTTTCTACCATACCCATAGTCGGCAACTGCAGCTGAGGCATATATTTTTCGCCTTGCTCAAGCAGGGCGAGATGAGCCTGAGCCAGCGCCTTAAGATTGGCCTCAAATTGCATTCTAATTGAGTTCCTCAGCGCAGGTGCTTTGTTCTTCCTATCCTCCTTGTTTGGGTTTTTGGCAACAAGTTAGACCCGCAATCAATCTCGTAGTCGTTGTCGCAGGGCTCGGATATTTTGTCGACTTGTTTCATATAACACTTTTTGGAGTTGTGAGAATCTCCAGCTTTAAAGATCTTGGAATTACGGATCCCTCTGAATTGATGCAAGCAGGGGTTCTCTCTTATAATGCTCAAATGATAGGGATGATGATCGGTGGAATATTTTGGGGGATTCTTGGAGACAAAATAGGAAGATATATTATATTGACGGTGCCAATTGTGATCTATTCACTCGGAAGCATTGCTAATGTTTTTGTCCAGGATGCAACTGCCTATGCCATTTGTCGGTTTATCACCGGGATTGGACTTGCTGGGGAACTCGGGGCGGCAATCACTCTCGTCTCTGAAACTCTACCAAAGGAAATTAGAGGCATCGGAACGACCATTGTGGCGACGCTCGGCCTACTCGGGGCTGTCTTTGCCGGCCTCTTTGGGCAAATGCTATATTGGAAAACCGCCTACGTCATAGCTGGACTGATGGGATTTGTTTTGCTTGCTATCAGATTAAAAGTCCTTGATCGAGCTATGGTCGATAAACACAAATCAACTCAATCGAACCGGGGGAACTTTCGACTCTTGTTTGATCGGGAGCGGGGCTTTAAATATATTAAATGTATTCTTGTCGGGGTTCCAGTTTACTATATCACAGGAGTCATGTTTACATTTGCCCCTGAACTCACAAGGAATATGAACATTCAGGGAACCGTCACCGCAGGCAACACAATTCTTTGGGGAACTATCGGGCTGACCACTGGGGACTTTGTCTCTGGTTTATTGAGTCAACTTCTTAAGTCCAGAAATAAGGCGGTGATGGCTTGCCTGTTTGCTGCCTCTATTGGTTCAGTCATTTATTTAAATCTCAACGGAGTTACACCATTCTGGATTAACTTTATGTGCTTTTTTATCGGCACTGCCGCCGGATACTGGGCCGTACTAGTGACTCTCGCGGCTGAACAATTTGGAACTAATATCAGAGCCACCGTAGCCACAACAGTTCCTAATTTTGTTCGAGGAGCTGCCGCCTTAGTTGTCTTTCTCTTTGCTCACTTAAACAATTATATAGGCATAGTTCCCTCGGCAAGCCTCATCGGCGCAATCCTTTTTGGATTGGCTTTGCTCAGCCTATGGACCCTCGAAGAAACCTTTGGCAGAGATCTGAATTTTGAAGAGGTGACCAACCAGCAGCAGCAGTCAAAAGCCCAAACTTTTTAAAACGCCATTGCTGAATCTCTTTGGTGCGGGCGTCGATATACCAACTCAAAAATGCGTTCCGCTCCAGACTTCTGGGTTTCGTGTTGAAACTGGAGCGTCCGTTGCTATACGTCCCGTGTTCTTGAAATTTACCGGCTCCCCCGAGTCTTACCGCTATTTTTAACGGTCATTTTTGCAGATAGAAAGTATCATTAATTGTCAAAATTTGGTATTTACATTTCGCCGATGCGAAAAATCTATCGTTATTTTGCCGTTCGCAGTTAGAGACAAAGCAGACTAAAATTGTTTCCCTGGATCAGATACGAGGGCACAGCAAAACGAAAACCATCTGCGGACTAATTTTGCGTTTTGAGCTAGCATGTTGAATAAGTTGCCATTACAGGGACAAAAGACTAGCAGACTGGGCGGTTGACATGACTCCGAATATGTCGGACAATGTCGGAGTATGATCCGAAGGATACAAACACTAAGTAAATTCAATAGCTTATTCCTGTTCGGTGCCCGCAGTACAGGCAAGTCAACCCTGATTAGACAACTGTTTGGACAGGAGGAAGCACTTTGGATCGACCTACTCTCAGAGCAGGATGAGGAGCGCTTTGGTAGGCATCCTGATGAATTATCCAAAGCGTTGAGCGTCAAGAAGTATACAAGAGTTATCATTGATGAAATTCAAAAGTCGTTGAAGCTTTTAGATATTGTGCAAATCGAAATGGAAAAACATAGGAACACTCAGTTTATCTTAACAGGCTCATCGGCCCGAAAATTAAAACACGGCTCAGGGAATTTATTAGGCGGCAGGGCCTTTCATTTTCGCTTATTCCCACTGACTTACCGTGAGCTTGGCGAGCGGTTTGACTTGAATCTTGTTCTACAATTCGGGTCCTTGCCAAAGATATTTGAGTATAATGATCTAGATGACATCAAAGAGTTCTTGAGGGGCTATGTTTCAATTTATTTAAAAGAAGAAGTATTGGCTGAACAGTTGGTTCGGAATCTAGATCCCTTTCGTGATTTTATTGAGATTGCGGCCCAAAGTAGTGGTCGAATAATTAATTTTTCAAAAATAGCTCGCGAAGTTGGCGTTGATGATAAAACAATTAAGACCTATTATCAAATTCTCGAAGAAACTTTAGTGGGTTTTTATCTGCCCCCTTTTCATCGTTCCATTCGAAAGCGGCAAAGGGAATCGCCGAAATTTTTTCTTTTTGATACCGGAGTGAAACGAGCGATTGAAAAGACCTTACGAGTCGAGTTGCTTCCCCAAACATACGCCTATGGGGAAAGCTTTGAGCACTTTCTGGTTTCGGAGTGTTTTCGCTTAAACGAATATCTAAAGCTCGATTTTAAGATGTCGTATCTGAGAACGAAAGATGATTTAGAAATTGATCTCATTATTGAACGCCCGGGAGCGCCCGATCTCTTGATTGAAATTAAGTCAACAACAAGAGTCACTCAAGATGATGCTCGACAATTGAATTTAGTTATCAAAGACTGGGACAGAGACGCAATTGCAGAAGTTTGGTCTCTGGATGGTCTTGAAAAGAAAGAGGGTTTTGTGCAGACCCGGCATTGGAAAACGGCACTGGATCTCTATTTTAGGAAATTGCCACAGTCTACTTAAAGGAGTATAAGTTACCAGGGCCCATCGATAGAAAAAGGGAGTCCACCTATGTCAGCTCATACCGGTGGTGATTCAGTTAAAGAAAAGGAAAATTCAATGCGTTCACCACTCGGATGTATCAAGACTTTACGGAAAAATCAGGCTCTATTTTGTTTACTTGCCTCGTTTACAGCACTATCAATGTCATCTCAAGCTCATCAGATGAGCGAACGTGAACGTATTCAATCCCATCTAACCTTGGTTGAGCAGTTGCTACGCGAAAGACCAGTCACCGAACTGAGTGAAGCACAAAAAACCAATCGGATCAAAGGACTTGACGTCTTGAAATCCTATATTGAGCAGGCCGTATTCCCTGTCAACACCCATCACAAAGGCGAACGACACCCATATTTTATAGATCACTCGGGTATCCCATGTGCTGTGGGGCAGATAATGCTCGAAGTGAATGGACGAGATTTAGCTCTTAAAATTGCAGCAACGCAGAACTACAAATATCTTGATGAGATGGAAGGAGACGAAATCCTAGCTTGGGTTCAACAATCAGGCTTTTCCTTTGATGAATTGCGTCTTGTTCACCAAGCTACAGCTATGAGTCTCGATATTCTGACCCAATCTTAGAGGCTGCCTATTTGGTCGATAAAGGGGAATTTTCTAAACTCTTGAGCGACTCAAAGCTTACAGTAAACTCAGAGCCCTACAAGAGATATATTAATGACGCATTGAGGGTGCTGGCTCCAATTGCAAACTGGGACAGAGAGATGAAAAAAAATCGATCAATTCGCGGGGGCCGCGGCAATGAAATGCATGAGCCTCCGCCAAGAAAAGCAAATGGAATAGATTTCGTTAAATACTTGTTGGCCCTTGGCGCAGATCCAAACGACCAGTCTGAAGGAAGGTCTACCATTGTTTTTGAGACAAAGGATTCAGATGTTAGAAAACTCCTCATTGACAATGGCGGCAAATTGACAACTGCAGAGACCTTTCTTGATGCGATAGAAAAGGCCGATCTTAAAAAATCGAGATAATGCTTTCGGACACTCAATTTCAACCCTATAGCAACCAGAGTCACCTTCCAACCCCTTTGCTGTTTGCAATTTCACGGATCCGTTCCATGCCTTATAACAGAAAGATTGTTCCGCTCGCATCCGATCCAGATCCTTCGATAAAGGTCATTTACCATTTACTAAAACATTCCAGCAAAAAATTGACCTTTACGAAGAAAGACCTGCGGTGAAAGATCGTTATGATAGATCAACTGCAATTTTAGAGATTATACGCAATAGGGATCTTCGCTCAGTGCTTCAATTTGCTTTGAATGATTCGTTTCAGATCAAAAATCAAGAAACTTTTATTGCATTGTTCGGCTTTTATCTAGACAACACCTTTCCGGAGTATCCCTTGCCAAGGCCCCCTTTATCTCCTGACTTTGCGAAAAAACTTGAATCGCTCCTTATTCGTGAAAAAAAATGGATTTCAGTTGAGCCTATTTCATACGATCAGCACTTTGCTTTTAGTTCCGTTTCTATGGGAAATTACGTTGCAAGTGGCAACCAAGCCGCTGTATCATTTTTGCGAAAGTTTGATATATCGCCAGCAACCAATGACTATTTTGTTTTGCCGAAGTACCTCTTTGGCCTTAAAGGGAAAATAACACCCAAGGCACTCAAAAAGATAAAACTCATTGTCAAAGCCGGAGCTGAATTAAATACTCACTATAAAAATGCCTACCCCATTGCTTTTGCTACTGAGCATAGAAATATTGAGTTAATGCAGTTTTTTCTTGAGTCTGGATCCTTCGCCAACATTTGGCCATCTAATCCAGAGATTTGTCCACCTCTAGCAATTGCTGTGGAGAATGCGGATATCAAAGCAATTAAATTACTCAAAAAATTCAAAGCCGATACAGAGGCAAATTACAACAGGGCCTTGGGAACATGCATATCATCAAAGCAGAAGAGGAATCAGAACAAAAAGGCAGAGATGGTGAAAATTAGCGAAATGACTATGTCTCCTCAAGTGCGAGCTGCCTTCGAAGGTCCTTAATCCTGGTGTATTATTTTTCGAAAAAACTCACAAACCTAAATTGGGGTGCAGAAGCCTTTCGATGTCGTGGTTTTTAAAATACGCAAATCGGTTGCCAGGTCCAGATCTGACGCTGCAGTGGGCTGGAACGTTTGCATAGTGAAATCTACCCCGTGAGGGGTCATCGTGCCACACTTCTCGATGGAAATAATTTGGCGTGAAACTTGTTAATACCAGAAAGATAAGTCACATTCTCTTGTCCCGCTGATAGCGTGGGTTCACGTGGCGTTAATCTTGCAATCAGAAATTCTTGGGAATTGATAGAACCTATAGTGTTTCTAAGGGAGTTGTTATGAAAGGATTTGTGCAAGATATCGAGGCTCTGGCTGTTAACAATGAAGCGTTTCGACGAGTGCTTTACACTGCAAAGAACTGCCAGCTCGTGTTGATGACGTTGAAGCCCAAGGAAGAGATAGGCGCCGAAGTCCACACTCTGGATCAATTCTTTCGAGTGGAGGAGGGGTCCGGTGAGGCTGTTCTTGACGGGGTCGCCACGGCGATTCAAGCAGGGTTTGCGGAGATCATTCCAGCGGGGGCGAATCACAGGGACGGAGTCATTCATCAGACTTGGGAAGACGCGGAATCTGATGACGAACATTTCGATGGAGTAACGACGGAATCAATGATTCGATGAAGCCATTCCACACAATTATTTAAGAGTTATAACCGATTCAGGGCCTGGAGTCCTTCAAAAGAAGCAGTCAAAAATATTCGGACGAATTCTGCGCGGTCACTTTCGTAGATAACTTCCGAAACATAGCAAACCTTTTTCTGAATCTACGCACATAGGGCAATAATTAGCGCGCAGATTGCGGGGCTTTTGAATTTGTGGGTACATTGGCCGCATAGTAAAATCTGAAGTCCGAGTCCCAAATTTGCTTGTCTCGCATCGATATCAACTAATGCAGCAGAACAAAAAATCCGACCAGAATTACCTGCTATCGTACGTTCTGCGGAATTGACCAGGCGTCCTATAGATTTGAATTCCCTCGAGGATGTCCTTTGTATTTCTTTCCGCCGTTCAAAATAAGAACGTGAATCCCCTTTTTCCCGCATAAATCAGAGCGAATTGACGTCAAACCATTCCTCGATGATTTGATCTAGGTATCAGCTTTGCAATATGAACAAATGAGTCAAGCAGCTGTTCTGTAAACAAACTAAGATTTTTTTAAACAATTAACAATGAGGAGGCGAAGTGAAAGCATTCAATGAAAACGTCATTAAAGGCAAATGGCTCGAAATTAAGGGAGATCTACAAAAGACCTGGGGTAAACTTTCAGACGATGATCTAGAGAAAACCAAAGGCGATATGAAGGCCATTGGTGGTCTTATTCAACAGAGATATGGTGAAGCCCAGGAGAATACGAATAAAAAATTAGAAAACATTGTTAAGCGCTTTGAGGCCCAAAAAGACGAAGCCGTCAGTGGAATCAAAAAAGCGATTAAGAAGTAACCCGATGAAACCATACAACAAAGGACAGGAAAAAATGACAACACGTAATAATATGACCAATGGTGCCCTCAGTCAAGCTCACGAAGCTGCACAGGATTTTAAAAACAAAGTATTACCAACCGAAAATAGTTTGGGAAAAATGTCCCACGACATGGGTGAAAGACTCGGAACAATGGCGTCAAATGTTTCGGATTCAGCCTCTGAGTATGTTCAAACAGGTCGACAATATGCGAAAGAGAATCCCGCAAAGGGTTTGGCCATTGCCATGGCGGCAGGAGTTGTGGCCGGCAGTCTAGTCACTCTGGCTCTGCGTCGACGTTCACATCGACAACCATAAAATAGTTTAAACTTCTTGGACTCCCATCTCTGGAGTCCAAGATTCCTCCGAGGTTTGGACATGAAAAGGTTCTTAGTTTTAGTCTGGACAACGTTCGCGCCAATTCTGCGCGGAAGTTATCATAATTCACAGGTCGCGACGACCTTAGGAAACGATCAGGCAGATCGTCAGAAAAGAAGTTCTCGGACTTGGTTCGCGATTGCTTGTTGGGTTTGTCCTATCCTCAGCTATTGTTCTATCTTTGGCTCAACTGGGTGAATCTCTTAAACGATGGATCAGTCGATTCGAAAACGCTCTCACTTTCGAAATTCTAGGATCTAGTGGAGTTGCTCTTCTGGCCTCGGCTGGCTTCTATTTTCTTTTTCGTGATGTTTGGATTAAACAACAGCGACAGCAGCAACAATACAATCAAAAACCCGAGACTTCTCAGGGTAACGCCACAACACAAAATGACTCCATTGATATTCAAGACATAGCACTTAGGTTTGTTGAAGGTTTCGCGAACTCCTTTGAAACCCGCAAAGGAAGCCTCTCAGACTCCAATGCACAGACCCAGGAAATCAGCAATCTAGGCGAGTCGCCAAAATCCGCCATTTCTCCAACGCCCTAATTCGCTGGGGTCTCATACTTTAAATGCTTGTATAAAGTCTTTCGATCAATGCCAATTTCTTTGGCTGTAAGATCTCGAGCCCCGTTTCTCATCTTGACAGCAAATTCGATATACCGATCAATAATCTCGTCTAGCCGAGGCAGCTGACTCAAATACCGAACTGAAAAATATTTTCTTCAGACAATGCCCCAGGGAGAGGCGAAATCCCATGAAGCCCCTTTGACAGCGGTGGAAAATCTTCTAAAGACAATTCAAAATTGGAACAAAGCACCACAGCCCGCTCAATCACATTCTCGAGCGCTCGAACATTTCCACGCCATGGATTCTCAAGCAAAAAACGACGAGCCTCCTTCGAAATGGACCTCACCGGGGAATCATTCTCAAGAGCATACTTCCTGAGAAAGGTCTCTGCGAGTAATAAAATATCCTCCTCCCTTTCGCGAAGGGGTGGTACCACAATTGGCACTACATTCAGTCGAAAAAACAAATCCTCTCTAAATCTCCCCTCCAACACAGCAATCTCAAGATCTTGATGGGTAGCAGAAATAACCCTGCAATTGATCGGTCGGTCAATATTCTCGCCAACCCGTCTTATTTTTTTTCTTGAAGAACCCGCAAAAGCTTAGCCTGGAGAGACAGTTTTAAGTCCCTGATTTCATCCAAAAACAAAACACCATCGTGAGCTTCCTCAAAAAGTCCAATACGCTTGTCTTGTGCACCAGTAAAAGATCCCTTGGCATGACCAAAAGTTCAGATTCAAGCAAATTTTCCGGAATTGCAGAACAGTTAATTGCGACAAAGGGCCCAGGGGATTGGTGACTTTGGCTATGAATAAACCGTGCGATTATCTCTTTGCCCGTTCCGCTTTCTCCGGTGATCAATACGCTGGCAGAGCTTTTTGCGACTCTTCTTGAAATATCTAGAGTCTCAAGAAATTTAGGACTCTTTCCAACCACCCTGACGTGAGAATCCAAACCAATTTTTACAAGGCTCCGAACCTCTGCATGACTTCGACCAAGTCTATGATGCTGAACTGCTCGATCTACGGCAATCCGAAGTTCCACAAACTGAAGTGATTTAACTAAGCAATCATCGCCAACGCCACCTTTAGAATCCAGATCCTCCCCGGCCGTTCTTCTGGCGCAATTGATATTATGGGTAACTCAGGCAATTTCGACTTCAACAAACTTAAGAATTCAACTCCAGACATATTTGCAAAATGAAAATCGGTCAGCAAAACATCCCAATCGCACCCAACGAGACTCATCATCTTAAAAGCGCTCTCGACATCACCAAAGACATCAACTTTGTATCCTTTTGGTCTGAAATACGCAGAGACCAAATCCAAAATGTCTTCATCATCATCAATAACAACAAGGTGCGAAACTTGACCCTTAGACATTGTAGGACTCCTACAAAATGGAAAAAATAAAAAGTGCACTAAACATCCCTCATCTACCACTAGTTCCAAATATGAACAAGTCCGCGTTCATTAAATGGACATTGCGCTTCTAGAATCTCTGAGATCGAAGGTGGAGCTTTTGGAACAGGCATTCTCCTTGCTTTAGGAGGCTTCATGCGAGAGCGACTTTACAAGTCTTGCATATAAAGATTTTAAACATATCTATTTACTCGGGAGGGTGTTATGGTCCGCGCCGCAATTGCATTTTTTATTTTAGCTTTGGTCGCTTTCGTTCTTGGAGCGACTGGAATCGCAGGTCTTTCTATAGAAATCGGCAAAATTCTGCTTGTGGTCTTTTTGGTTCTCGCCGTACTTTCATTTTTGGGGTCAATCATTTGGGGCAAAAGCCCTAAGAGTCTGCTATAAGCCCGAGGATCTCGGACCTTCAATTCAGAACAGCATAAAAACGTTTTGAAAAAAGATAAATTTTTTGAAAAAGAAACAATCAATCAAATAAGGAAAAGTAAAATGAAAAAGGTTAAACTCATATTTTGTAATGTTCTGGTCTTTGCAGCCCTGGGCCTCGTTGCCTGTGGGTCTGAGCCAAAAGTCGAAGAACTCAGCATCACTTCTGATCCTCAAACAGAAATTGAGCGAGTCAACGCAAACTTAAAAGATGCAGAGAGTCAGCAGGTCAATGTTTTGTCACCAAAAAACTTTGCGGCAGCACGAAAGGCGTTAGACAAAGCTATCGAAGGAAGAACTGCAAACAAAGATCAAAAGACTGTTCTGCATAATATTGCACTGTCTCAGGCTTATCTGACGAAGGCGCGATCTGCAGCAGATGTTGCCAGCACCTTACTTAAGGGTCCCATCGACGCGCGCAGAGATGCCATTGCTGCAAACTCACCTAAGTTCTTTCAAGCTGATACTGAAGACATCGACAGTAAGTTTAAGAAGCTCACCGGTGATTTTGAAGAGGGTGACACTTCAGGGGCAGAAAAGAATGCCAAGATCTTTGAAGTCCGATACCGGGATCTTGAATTAAAGACAATCAAAGCTGACAAGCTAGGACCCGCGCAGTCGGCGATTCAACTTGCCGAAAAAGAAGGTGCCAAAAAACTGACTCCAGAAACATGGGCATGGGCAAACAAACGTTATGCGGAAGATGAAGCTTTGATTCAGGCACAGCCACATAATGTTGTCACGGTCAGACAAGCCTCCGTTGACGCAATGGCCTCGGCCAATCGCTTGATGAGGATGGTTAGAAGTGCCAAAGGAAGCTCGGCTCAAAAGCCTGAAGATTTGGCTAAACAAACAGAGGCACACGAAAATGCACTGGCAAATTCTGAAACCGACCTTGCTCAAGCCGAGCGCGACCTCAGAATGTCTAAAGAGAGCCTTGAGAATTCGTCAAGACAGAATTACAAACTCGAAACACAGGTGTGGCTAGATAAGGAATTCGATAGAGCAAGTGGTCAGTTTACAAAAGATGAAGCTGAAGTTTACAAACAAGGTGACTCACTTTTGTTAAGACTCAAAGGCCTTTCATTCAAAAAAAGTAAATCAGGAATTGGCTCTGAAAATTTTCCACTCTTGGCCAAGGTTCAAAAAATTATTGGTGAAATAGGCCCAAGTCAAATAGCTATTGAAGGGCATACAGACTCTCTTGGTGAAAAGAAATTAAACGATGATCTATCTGTCCAACGGGCCTTAGCTGTTCAATCGTACCTTGTCGAAAATAAAAACGTCGCGCCAGACAAAATAACTGCCACAGGGTTCGGCTACGCTAAGCCAATCGCAACAAATAAAACTGCCAAGGGACGGGCTCAAAATCGTCGGGTCGATGTGATAATTACTGCGGAACCTGCTGGAGTCCAGTAATCCTTAGATTGACAGCCCTTAGACGCTCTAAACACAATTCCCACCTAAACAACTTAAGGAAGTGGAAAGAATCATGACAAAAAAACAACAACTTCAAGCCTCAGTTTATACGGTTTTCGCTTTGACTCTTGGTTTCGGTATGAGCTCAATGGCCGAAGAAACCGTTCTCGAAAAAGTTGAAACATCTCAGAATCGAGCCCAGGATTCCGTAAAAAAGGCTTACCGCGGTTCCAAGAATAAAACCTGCGAAATGATCAATGGCAAACTCGAGTGTCTGGGGAAAAAAGCTGCAAATAAGGCCAGAGATATCTCGGACAAAGCAAAAACAGATGCCGTTGAAGCTAAAAACAAAATCGATTAGGATTTTGACGCTCCTGCTTGGGGTGTTTTATGTCTCTGTCACCCCGAGCTTTGCTGAATCCAAATCGCCCTCGACACCTGAAAGCATTTTTACCGGCGGGCATCAGCCCGCCTTTTCTCATGGTGAGGCCTTTGCTCTCTACATTGAAAATGACACAAGAAATATTGGTGGGCCAGGGAGTGACGAAGCTTACTCAAACGGGCTCAAACTGTCGTACATCTATGCAGAAGATCGCATTCCCCCTTGGTCAAGGGCTGCCGCACGCAGTATGGCCTTCTTGGGTCCGCATCTTGACCGCGCAAAACTAAACTACGCCTTCTCCGTCGGCCCTCAAATATATACACCAAACAACACCCAAGAAGGCGCACTGATCAAAGACGATCGACCTTATGTGGGTTGGCTATACTTGGGTTTTACGGTGAGTCTACGGCAAGAAAACGTGGGGCACTTTCTCGAACTAGATCTTGGAACTCTAGGGCCTAGTGCCCTCGGAAGTGAAGTTCAAAATAGCACCCATAACTTGATTGGAGCAAAAAAAGCCCAGGGCTGGCGCAATAGTTTAAATGACGAGCCGACACTTCAGCTCTTTTATCAAAAGAGAACTAAGACAGACATTTCTAAACAACTTGACTTTATCCCCTCATACGGTGCAGCGCTTGGCAATGTCCAAGTCAGTGCCCAAATCGGTGCCCAAATAAGGTTTGGATTCAATCTCCCTGATGACTTTGGTCCTGGCCGGCCGTCTGCTGGTGACGGCGACCCCTTCGTGAGTCCGATGCAAGATATTCTAAAAAAAAGAAACAGCTATTACATTTTCGGCGGAGGCAGAGGTAACTGGATTGCCAGAAATATATTTTTAGATGGAAATTCATTTCGTGAAAGTCCTCGGGTCACAAAGCACCCAGTAACCTTTTCGACGGAATTTGGATTCGGTCTTCAATTCACCTCTTTGGCTCTTGTTTGGCGATTTGTCACCAGGTCCCCTGAATTTGAAGAGAAGAAAGCTTTCAACAGCTTTGCGTCAGTCAGTGTCATTTATTTTGTTCATTGAGAAAGTGGAAATTAGTCGCAGTGGAGGAGATTCTCCACAGTGACTCGACTCAAAGCTTCTCCCGACGCCCTCCTCGCGGTCTGTTTTTTGCTTAAGAGTCCTATATTCAGACTTCAACAAATCAGTGAATGAAGGGGATAAAATGAAAGATTACTCTTTGCTCAAACAAACCGACCTATTTTATCAAAACTATCCGACTGAGATAACCAGCCTCAGCAAGGTCCCACCAAAATATAAAACTCGATAGGACAGTGCTCAATGTAAAATAAACTAGGCGGGGGAGTATGTACAACACCAACAATCAGCACCCCCGCCCCCGCCCCCTCCCCCGATGGGCCCGCCAACCCCCCCCCCCCCCCCCCCCCCCCCCCCCCCCCCCCCACCCCCCCCCCCCCCCCCCCCCCCCCCCCCCCCCGCCTCCCCCCCCCCCCACCCCCCGGCCCCCCCCAAAACCTTCCCCGCCCTCCCCCCCCCCCCGCCCATTCCCCCCCCCCCCCCCCCCCCCCCGCCTCCCCCCATATTCGACAGTCGTGTTGGCGAAGGCCGAATGTTCGGAACAACAAAATCAAGAAATAAATTCATAAACACATTTAAATAAAATAACTCAATGGAGGCGATCTCAATCCTGAGTCCAGCGGTGGCTTTGATGTCAAATTTCAAGAGGCCTCAGGATATAGAGCAGGCATTGGTTTTAATGCTTCGGTGAGTCTGAACTTGGAATACCAAGACCTAAAATATGGCAAGTCAGTCTTGGAGCAAATTGGACCTCTCACTCCTGGATCAACTTTTGATAGTGTCAACCTCAAAGACAAAAAATGGCTCGCGAGTATATCGTTTCCAATGGAATTCTAGAATATTCAAACAATTGTTTAGTTGATGAGTGTTAAGTGTGTTATGAGTGGTGATGGAAAATTCTGAAATGAAAACTGCCGAAACCATTGTGTTCATTGATGATGACCAGGACACACTTAACCTTTTGTCCAAGTTTTTCGAGAATCGCGGATATCGCACTTTTGTTTACCTCGATGCCCTTCAGGCATTTGAAGACATTTCGACAGAAAAAATAAAATGCAATGTTATTGTGACGGATCTTTGCATGCCAAATATTTCAGGAATTGAATTCACCAAAAATCTGAAAGAGTTGAATTTTATAATTCCAATAATTTTGATTACTGCCACGAAAAAGGTAGAAACAGCGCTCGAAGCTATCCAAGCGGGGGCCTACGACTTTGTCCTAAAGCCGATTCATTTTCCGCAGTTGCACCTGTCGGTTGAAATGGCCTTGCACTTGGGTCGGATTGAACAAGACAACCACACATTAAAGACTGTCATCAAGCTGCAAGAAAGTCCAATCAGCGTCGATGGGGTTGTTGGAAAAAGTTCAGCTATTCGGGAAGTTCTCGACTTGGCAAAAAGGGTTTCTAGTTCAAGGGCTAACGTCCTAATTACAGGCGATAGTGGGACTGGGAAAGAGGTTATAGCAAAGGCAATTCACAGCTTGGGCAGTCGAAAACAAGAGCCGTTTATTGCAATCAATTGCTCAGCTATTCCTGAAAATCTTCTTGAGTCAGAACTTTTTGGCCATGCAAAGGGAGCCTTCACAGGCGCAACTGACAAGAAGGTGGGCCTTTTCGAGGAGGCCGGGAATGGAACACTGTTCCTTGATGAGATTGGTGATCTTTCACTTCAATTGCAGGCTAAACTATTGCGCGTTTTGCAAGAACGGAGAATTCGTCGGGTCGGAGAGAATCAAGATAGACCGATTCACGCCCGAATCATTTCAGCCACCCATCGGAACCTCCAAGACGAGGTTCGCGGCATGACGTTTCGAGAGGATCTTTTCTATCGCCTGAATGTGATTCCCATATGGATTCCCCCACTTCGAGACAGGAAGGAAGACATTTTGCCTCTGGCTGATTTCTTTCTCAAAAAATTCTCTGTTTTAAACGGATACAGTCACAAAAAATTTAGTAAAGAATCTCTGGCGACTTTGCTCGATTATCCTTGGCCAGGAAATGTGAGAGAACTTGAGAATTCAATTGAGCGAGCTTTGGTTCTTTCTGAAGGAAGTCTCGTTCATATTGGAAATCTCATTCCATTGAATGTTAATCAATTCAAACACAAGGTGACCTGTGGACCTTTGACCTTCAATTTTCGAGGCGGGACGGCTTCAGAGCGTGTCCTGTCAGTGGAAGAAGTCATCAATCAATATGTCAGCTATGTTCTTGAGCTCAATAATGGCGTCAAAGAAAAAACAGCAAAAGATCTCAATATCGATCGAAAGACCCTATATCGTCGACTTCGTGAAATTGAGGATGCAGCCTCTTCTGTCCAATAGTCTTAGATCCACATGGAGGGAGTTCCAAATGCGAAATATGCAGGATGTCACACAGGAAATGAAGTTTTTGTATTTAAAACGCAGGACAGCTGAACTGATAGAGTGTCAGGTCGCCTTGAAGTCAAAGAATTTCACCTATCTTGAAAAAGTAGGTCACCAAGTGAAAGGCAATGCTGTGTCATTTGGATTTGGAAGGTTCTTACCGATGGCGTTGGCCCTCGAAGGAGCTGCTCAGGCTAAAGACACTCGTCGCATCGAATTCATTTTGAAACACCTGAATGCGACAGTCATGGATGTGGTGAAACGTTTTGAACAATTATCATGAGTAAAAATATTGGAATTAGCAAAGAAACTCTCCGGGCTCAGGATAGGACATTTGAAAAATTTCGCCGAATGGCCACTGTTATTCAGGATTCCAATGATGCCATTACGTTTCAGGATCTCGAAGGAAAGATTTTAGCATGGAACAGGGGGGCCGAAATCATGTATGGATATACCGAGATTGAAGCCCTCGGTATGAATATAGTGGACACTGTTCCTAAAGAATATCAGGAGGAGGCTCGAGGATTTTTAGCTTCACTCAAACGAGGAGAGTTGGTTCCGACTCTCGAAACAAAACGTAAGACTAAGACTGGACAGATTGTTGATGTTTGGTTGACCAATACCAAGGTCACCGATGATAAAGGTGTTTTAACAGGTATAGCTACAACTGAACGGGACATTTCAGAACGAAAAAGGACTGAAGCGACTTTGCGTGAGAAATTCCGTGAACTCGACTATTTGAGGGCTGGGCAAATTGCCCTATCTGAGAGTCTCAGGGGCGAACAAATGATCGCTGGACTTGGGCAAAGTATCTTAACCCATTTGGTCCCATTTACAAACGCTCAAGTTGGAGCATTTTATATTGTTAATGAGGCAAAAGAACTTCATCGTGTGAGTGGCTACGCACTCTCAAAAAGCGAACAAATAAATCCGAAGGCATTGAAAATAATACAGTTCGGGGAAGGCTTGATCGGTCAAGTCGCGATTGATAAACGAACGCTGAGAATAGACGATGTTCCACCAGAATATTTTAGCAAAATTCAATCCGACCTCGGAGAACTTGTCCCTCGTTCGCTCTTGATTTGTCCCATTCTTTATGAGAACGAGATCAATGGTGTTATTGAGTTGGGATCTTTGCAGCCCTTCACGGAGCATCATAGAATATTTTTGAGTCATGTTTCTGAGAATATTGGAATTGCAATCAACACGTCTATCGTCAGAAAGAAAATTCAAAAGCAAAACGAAGAATTTAACAAAACACAGATTCTTTTAGAAGAAAAAGCGAAAGAAGTGCAGCGGGCGAGTCAATATAAGACCGAATTTTTGGCGAATATGTCCCACGAATTGCGAACACCCCTCAATAGTTCGCTGATTTTAGCAAAACTTCTAATGGATAATGTCAAAGGTCACCTCTCGATCGAAGAGACGCAATTTGCCTCCTCAATCTATTCCTCCAGCAAGGATCTTCTGAATCTTATCAACGACATCTTGGATCTGTCGAAAGTTGAGGCTGGCAAACTCGAGATTCGAGTTGAGAAAATTTTGTTAAGTGAAATTATGGCGGGACTTTCACAAACCTTCGAAGCTCTTGCTAATGAAAAAAAACTGACCTTTAGCATCACGAAAGATTTTGGGGTCCCTGAAATATTTCACACAGACCGGCAACGTCTTGAACAAATTTTAAAGAACATCATTTCGAATGGCATTAAGTTTACAGACAATGGATCAGTTAAAGTCAGGCTGTATCGGCCGCTGAACAGTCGCCACCTTGCCTTCGAGGTCTCGGATACTGGAATTGGCATTCGAGAGGAACAGCTGGCCTTTGTTTTTGAGGCCTTTCGACAAGCAGATGGGGCTATCACTCGTAAGTACGGCGGAACCGGACTTGGACTTTCTATCTCGCGGGATTTGACCCAGCTTCTCGGCGGCACCATCGAGGTCAAGAGTCAGCTAGGAATTGGGAGCCAGTTTACTTTGATCCTCCCAGAGATGTTAGTTGCATCAAGTAACAAAGGATCCCGCGGCCCTACCTTTTCAGTGGAAAATTCAAAATATTATGCCCGACAGTCACAGAACCGTATATCACTCCCTTTTGAGGATGATCGGTTGTTGTTAACCGACCCTCGTCCAATGATCCTCGTGATTGAGGATGATTTGAAATTTGCAAAAATTGTTTTAGATGTCTCGCACGAGGCAGGTCTGCGGTGTATTGTTGGACAAGGTTCAGATGAAGGATATGAAATGGCTCTACATTACAGTCCGCATGGAATCCTCTTAGATGTGAAGTTGCCAGACCATCTGGGATTGACAACATTGTCCAGACTGAAAGCCAATTCCAAAACTCGGCACATACCCGTGTTTTCCATGTCCGTTGTGGACTATCGGATACAAACTCTTCGCTTGGGCAGCATTGGGTTTTTAGAGAAACCTGCAAAAATGCAAAACATTCGTCATAGCCTTGAGCTTTTGAAAACACATCTCGAGCGAACGACAAGAAGGGTGCTTGTCTTTGCCCAGGGACTAAATGAAAAAACAATTCTGCAGCTCTTAACTGATCAGAATGTGGTGATCACAAACCTCATGGGCGCAATTCCATCTGGCATCCCAACTTTCAGCAACCTATCAACTCAGCTGTCAACGGAACAGTTTGATTTCCTTGTCTTTGGATTGAGTGCTGAAAGTCCCCTCGCCTTGGACTTTTTGGAAAATGTGAGCGAAGAACAAAATTCGAAGTGGCCACCTATTCTAATTTACATTGAGAGACCCTTGACAAGAGAGCGGGATCTTCGACTTCGAGTCGCAGAGAAACGTTTCATAATTAAGGTGGCAACTTCACCTGAACGATTTTTTGACGAGGTTGCATTGGTTCTTCATTTAGATGAAGCGAAAATGTCATCTGTGCAAAAACAAATGGTGACAACCACGAGATTGCGCGAACAAATTTTTGAGGGCAGAAAAATCCTTATAGTGGACGACGATGTCAGAAATATTTTTGCATTAACAAGTGCTTTGGAACAAAAAGGTGCAACTATCCTCGTTGCCAGAAACGGTCAAGAATGCCTTGATAAGCTCGACCAGGATCCCCTGATTGATCTGGTCTTAATGGATATTATGATGCCAGAAATGAATGGCTACGAAGCTACGCAAAGAATTCGTCGACAAAGTCGTTTTGCGACGCTTCCGATAATTGCAGTCACAGCCCAAGCCATGGTTGATGATCAAGAAAAGTGTATCACGGCCGGAGTGAATGACTATATTTCAAAACCAGTTGATCTTGAGAAGCTTCAATCCATGATTCGCGTCTGGATTGTCGGATGAAGCAAATCTTTGAGATTCTCATTGTCGATGATCTCCCGAGCAATTTGATTGCACTCAATGCTCTTTTAGAGAGAGAAAATGTTAGAATTCATAAGGCCTATGCTGGCGACCAGGCACTTGATTTGATGCTTCAGTTTGATTTTTGTTTAGCCATTATAGATGTTCAAATGCCTGGAATGAACGGATTTGAGCTGGCAGAATTTATGCGTGGAGCGAAAAAGACAAAAAATATTCCAATTATCTTTGTCACAGCAACGGCGGTCGCGCAGAGCTTTTCATTTAAAGGTTATGAAATTGGAGCCGTTGACTTCTTACTTAAACCCCTTGATTCACATGCAGTTAAAAGCAAAGTTAATATTTTCATGGAATTGTTCGAACAGAAGAATGAACTCAATCGTCAACTAGAGCAAAATATCGAACTTGTAAATCGAGTGAATTTGGCCAAGGAATCCGCCGAGCGTGCAAATAGTTTTAAATCTGAATTCTTAGCTAATATGTCACACGAGATTAGAACACCCCTGGGCTCGATTTTAGGTTTTTTGGATCTGCTTAAAAACCCAAAGACAGTCCAAACTGATCGAATTAACTACATGCGCATTATCGAAAGAAATTCTCAGCATTTGCTGGGGTTGATTGATGATATTCTTGATCTATCCAAAATTGAAGCAGGAAAGTTAAGTCTTGAGATGATTCAATTTTCGCTTCAAGAAATGCTTTATGATTTAAAGTCTCAGATGGATTTCAAGGCCAGGGAAAACGGGCTTGAATTTCACTTTGAGCTTGATGGCCCTCTCCCACAAATGATCTCAACTGATTCTTTGCGCCTTCGTCAAATTTTGACAAATGTTCTTGGAAATGCGTTTAAATTCACAAGGGCAGGGACAATTTCATTAAGAATTGGCTGTGAGGGATCAATCTTGAGTTTTTGGGTGAAAGACACTGGAATCGGAATATCAACTGCGCAAATTGGAAAACTCTTTCAACCGTTTTCCCAGGCGGACAGTTCAATTACACGGAATTATGGAGGCACCGGCTTAGGCCTGATTTTATCCAGAAGGCTGGCTGAAAATCTTGGGGGCAAATTGGAACTCTTTGAAAGTCAACCTGGCATTGGTTCGACTTTTTTAATTCAAATTCAAGTCGCCGTCTTGCCCCAAACGAAATTTGTTGGGCACAGCGAAATCGCGAATCGCCCCCCGCTCGCTCTCATTGATCCACAGAAAGGTGAAAAAGCCCTCAAGGGGCTTAAAGTCCTTCTGGTGGATGATTCCCCTGACAATCATATGCTGATTTCCATCTATTTGCAGACGGCGGGCGCCCAGGTTGTACCTGCGGAGAATGGTGCAGAAGGGGTTGATCTAGCACTTTCAGAACATTTTGATATCGTTCTGATGGATATTCAAATGCCCATTCTTGATGGCCATGGGGCCGCTCAGAAATTGCGTCAAGCAAAATATCAAGGCCCTCTGATTGCTTTGACGTCTCATGCGATGAGAGAGGAGCAAGCTAAGTGCATGGACTCGGGTTTCGACGCTTTTTTAACAAGACCTATTCAAAAGGATTTGCTTATCAAAACCCTGATGCCATATCTACCATGTTAAGATCGCCCCGCCAAATATCCAGATCGGGCTTCATACGCGGTCTCTTGGGAGATTCACTCCCTGGATCGATATTCACAGATCCCGACGAGCCCATTCGAGCACAAATTTTCAGTATCAGTCGACTTGAGAGTCATGCAGAAAGCTTGGCCCAGGCTCAAAATATAACCTCTCACCCCTGGAAGGGACTCGATATTGCGCCTCGGATTTATGAAAATCGTCGCGTTCTCGAGGTGGCATTCCAAAAAATAATTGTCGCCGTCCATAAAAAGCGAGCGCTGACGCCTGCGGCAGAATGGTTTGTTGACAATTTCCATGTCGTTCAGAGTCAACTTAAAGACATCCATGACCATTTACCAGAAAAGTACTATCGAGAACTTCCAAAGCTCGCTGAAGGACCGCTGGCTGGATATCCCCGAATCTACGGTATAGCCTGGGCCTTTGTTGCACATACGGATAGCCTCTTTGATCCCCATTTGTTTAAAGTATTCCTCAATGCCTATCAGAAGGAGCAGCCACTGACGATCGGTGAGCTCTGGGCAAGTTCAATTACGCTCAGACTGGTGCTTATTGAAAATCTGAGAAGAATCTCAGCTCATATCGTTGGTGCGCTTGATGCCCGTCATCAAGCTGATTCAATTGCGGATTCATTACTCGGAATCGGCGATGGACCCCCTCTGACGGTTGAAGAAGTCATTGAGGCTTTGAAGGATCAAACAATCGTTCAAAGTTTTGCTGTTCAGCTTTTGCAGCGATTAAGATTTCAAGAAGCTCGAGTGGGGAAATTATTGCAGTTTTTAGATCAAAAGCTTGGAGCCTTTGATCAGACCATCGAAATTTGTGTTTCAAATGAACACGGGCTGCAATCCTCCGCCAATACCACAACCAGAAATATCATCACGAGCTGTCGCTTAATTTCGGCTTTTGACTGGTCTGAGTTTTTTGAACAGACAAGTCTCGTTGATCAAATTCTCCGAAATGGATCTGATTTTTCGCAGATGGATTTTACCACCAGAGATCGATATCGACACCGCTTGGAAGACCTTGCTCGGCATTCAAAGAAATCAGAAATCGAAATCGCTCATGCCGTCGTTGCCGATCCCGCTCATTACCTCTTTGGAGGAGGAAAATTAGCTTTGAGAAATCGATTGAGTATCGATTGGGGGTGAGAGGAACTCTTTTGCGCTCCTATGTGAACAATGCAAGTTGGTTCTATTTGGGATCAATTTTGGGGGTCACTTGCCTCATTGTTCTCTTGATCGAGAATCTAGCTTTTCGATCCACTCAGATTTTTCCTCAAGGTGAAACTGTTCAACATCATCTCGGCACTGCAAATTTTTCTATCTATTTTCTTGTTCATCTACTGACAATTATATTGTCTTCCGAAATCGCCATCGCGCTTGTAAATCGATGGACTGTCTCAATACTTGGCCCGCAATACCTCCCAAGGTTGAGTTTCGAAACTGGGATCCCTGCCGAGTGCCGGACTCTGATTGTTGTTCCGACGATGTTAACGGATGAATCAAAAATCAAAGAGCAACTGGAACAAATTGAGATTCACTATCTTTCAAATCAAGATGAAAATATTTTTCTAGCACTCCTCACCGATTTTGGAGATTCGACCGAGAAGATTCAAGAGACAGATTCCCGCCTCATCGAGGTCGCCGCCCACGAATTACGACTTCTAAACCTGCGCCATCCGACCTCAGAGCACCTCGGGCCGCGCTTTCTGATCTTTCATCGGGACAGAGTTTACAATTCCCATGAAAAATGTTGGATGGGATGGGAACGAAAACGGGGAAAGCTTCATGAATTCAACAAACTTGTTTTAGGCGCGAAGGATACCTCCTACGGCAACTATTTTGATTCAACTCAAAATATTCCTCAAGGGGTCCGATTCATCATCACATTGGACGCCGATACAAAAATGCCACGAGGCTCAGCGAGGCAGCTCATCGGTGCGATGGCACATCCCTTAAATTTGGCCAAGTTTGATGAACGCACGGGGCTAGTGACTTCCGGATATGGAATTCTCCAGCCCAGAGTTTCGCCCTCCCTGGCAAATCCTGAAGATAATACAACTTTCCGAAGATTGTCAGCTTCCCAATGCGGAATAGATCCTTATGCCTCGGCAGTCTCAGATGTCTACCAAGACCTTTTTCAAGAAGGATCCTATTCAGGAAAAGGAATCTATGACCTGAAAGTGTTTGAGCTTGCTCTGCAGAATAGAATTCCAGAAAATTCAGTTCTGAGTCATGATCTTCTCGAAGGAAATTTCGCACGCTGCGGATTTCTAAGCGATGTATGGTTTTTTGAGGATTTCCCGTCCCATACTGCAGTTGCTGCCCTCCGATCACATCGCTGGATTCGAGGAGATTGGCAACTTTTACCTTGGATTTTCGGAAAGCGAGGTCAACAGATTTCTTGCTTAGGAAAATGGAAAATGTTTGACAACTTACGTCGGTCCCTGATGGCTCCTGCTGCCTTCGTTTTATTTTTTGTCGTTGAGCTGATTCCTGACATGAGCCCTTGGCCATTTTTATTTTTGTTTGGATTGCATTTACTTATTCCCGTTTTAATTTCGTTTGGAGTTGAAATTTGGCCTAGGCGACTCCAATCAACATTTCAGCAGCACATGTATTTTATTTTTGACGAACTTCGAACGGGACTGACGCGCGCTTTTATGTTATTTATGCTGCTCCCCTCCCACGCCTGGACCTCCGCAGATGCTGTGACCAGGGCTCTCTATCGTTTAATTTTTAGTCGAAAGAAACTTTTGGAATGGACGACTGCGGCCCAAGCAAAATCTCGGGCCCAGAGTGATGTGAAAAGTTTCTGGCTTGCCATGCGTGGGTCTGTCTGTGCAGTGGGTCTTGGAGGCCTTCTGGTCTTCTTGGTTGGATTTCCAAATCACTTTGAACGCACTTGGATAATTCAAATATTATTCATAATCGTTTTATTCCTTTGGATCGCTTCGCCAGCTTTTGCGTTTTTTATAAGTTCGGCGCCGAAATCTCGGGTGGTCAAACCCTTGGGATCACAGGAACGTCTCATTTTTCGGGTGACAGCTCGCAGGATTTGGCACTTTTTTTCGACTCTCGTGACTGTCAATGAAAATCATTTGCCTCCAGACAATTTCCAAATCGACCCATTGCCGACGATTGCCCATCGAAGCTCGCCGACTAATTTTGGACTCTACTTAATCTCGATCCTGGCAGCAAAAGATTTTGGATGGATTGGTATACACGAATCCATCGACCGCCTTGAGGCAACCTTGAAGACCATGATGAGTTTGCAAAAATTCGAAGGTCATTTCTTCAATTGGTACGAAACGACGACCAAGGCTCCTCTTGAACCTCGGTATATTTCTTCTGTGGACAATGGCAACCTCACAGCTCATCTTTTTGTTGTGATTCAGACCTGTCTTGAAATTCTGCAAGAACCAGGGACAACCACAGAGTCTCACGAAGGTTTGTATGACGCTCACCTCATCTTGGAACGCGCAATTGGTCAGTACAAAATGGCACACCTTGATCGCGGGGAATATTTCAAGGCAATGATTCAAGCATTCAATGATCTTTCCTCCAATATCAAAGACCCCGTGGAACTTTCAAAAACTCGAAGCGAACATTGGGAGAGTCTCCGTATTCAGGCGAATTTTCTAGTCCGGCGAGCTCGACTTTTCTCTGAGGCCACACCAACACCAGAGGGAAGGGAAATTTTGCTTTGGTGTCAAAACCTTCAAGCTGATATTTTGAGCCGGTCCCGAGATTATCTGCTTTTTCGAAAATGGTCCGAATATGGAATCCAGCATTTATCAAAAGATGCAAGTCTTGAAACCCAAAAATGGTGGTCTGAGCTTCGTTTGCAGATCCTGAGTCCAGTTTCGCTTGAAAATTTGGCGTCCCATTGCGGTCATGTCATGTCAGGAATTCTCGCATTCAAAAAGAACGAAAGAATCGCGAAAAGAACCATTCCGAAGTTTTTAGATTTACTTTTGGATAGTCTTGAACAGACGATTCTTCATTCGAATTTGGCTGTTCACAAAATTCACTTGATCCATCAGTTGGCTCAGCAGTTGATTCACGATATGGACTTTAAACTACTTTACGATTCAACCCGCAAACTATTCTCAATTGGTATGCGTGTCAGCGACTATCAGCTCGACCCAAGCTACTATGATTTACTTGCATCAGAGGCTCGACTGACGAGTTTTGTTGCAATTGCAAAGGGCGACGTCCCTGTATCCCATTGGTTTCATTTGAACCGAAGTCTGGTGAAGGTTGGCAGAAAGGTGGCTTTAGTTTCGTGGTCGGGATCGATGTTTGAATACCTGATGCCAGATCTTGTGATGCGTTCACCAGCTGGCGGTCTTTTGGATGATACTTGTCGGCATATTGTCCATCGTCAAATTAACTACGGCCGCGAGAGAAACAGACCTTGGGGCATTTCAGAGTCGGCCTACAATAAGAGAGATTTGAATTTAACTTATCAATACTCAAACTTTGGCGTGCCCGAGCTCGGCCTTAAGCGTGGCTTAGGCTCTGAGTTGGTTGTTGCCCCCTATGCTTCATTTCTAGCTGCTCTCTATGAGCCTGCCGCAGCTGCTGAGAACTTGTTGGAATTGGAATCGAAAGGGGCCGTCGGCGGATTTGGCTTCTATGAGTCACTTGATTTCACCCCGAGTCGGGTTCCAGAAGGGCGATCTTATGTCATTGTTAAAACATATATGGCCCATCATCAAGGAATGGCTCTGGTCGCCTTGTCTAATATTTTTAATGAATTTTCAATGCAAAAGCGCTTTCACGCGAACCCTTTTGTTCAAGCCACTGAACTTCTATTGCAAGAACGAACTCCGCTCACTCTCGGAGTCTTGCCAGTTTCTGATGAAGTTGAAAGCACAAAGCTGGTCAAAGAATCCGTTGAACATGTCTCGAGACGCTACCACGCCGTCAATAGACCTGTTCCGACGACTCAGCTTTTGTCCAATGGAAATTACATGACAATGATAACTTCGGCCGGTGCTGGTTTTAGTCGCATTCATGCTCTTGCGGTCAACCGATGGCGAGAGGATGTAACCCAAGATCATTATGGCATTTTTTTCTACCTCAAAGATTGTGAAAGTGGCGATGTCTGGTCAGCTGGACATCAACCTGTTTGTGTTGATGCCTTAAGCTATGAAGCTATTTTTTCTGAAGATCGAGTTCGAATCATTCGCGAAGACAATTCAATCAAGAGTGAGCTTGAGATCTTTGTCTCCACTGAGGAAAATGCTGAAATACGTCAAGTGACGTTGACCAACTTAGGATTTTCAACCCGAGAGCTTGAGATCACTTCCTACTCGGAGGTAGTCATAAATACTCATGTTGTCGACGTGGCTCACCCGACCTTTTCGAACTTCTTTGTCGAAACCGAGTATCTTCCTGAGCTGTCGTCATTAATTGCGAATCGCCGACCGCGGTCAGTCAAAGAACGTCCCCTTTGGCTCACTCACACGCTGCGCGGAGACCATCATTCAATTGGTGGTGTTCAATTTGAAACCGATCGCGCCCAATTTATTGGTCGGGGCCGAACAACGAGAAATCCTATGGCCGTTCAACGTGATCACAAACTCTCTGGAACAGTTGGTCCCGTATTGGATCCCATCGTGAGCCTTCGCACTCGAATTCGTCTGGCTCCGGGTGAATCTAGCAAAGTTATATTTTCAATAGGTGTGGCCGAATCAAGAGAGGCCGTTATCGTGATGGCTGAAAAATTTGGAGATCCTTCACTCTTTGAAAGGGCTGGAGATCTTTCCTGGCTTCACGCGCAAGTTAAACTTCATCACCTTGGAATTGAACCAGATGAAGCACATCTTTTTCAGAGATTGCTTTCGCGGTTGATATTCTTAGATTCTTCTCTTCGACCACCCTCTGAAATTTTGCAGCGAAATACCAAAGACGTCACAGGACTCTGGGCCCACGGAATTTCTGGAGATCATCCACTTGTTGTTGTCCGAATTGATGACTTCGAAGGACGAAATTTTGTGAGGCAACTTCTGAAGGCTCAAATATACTGCGCTACAAAGGGCTTTATCTCCGACTTAGTGATTTTGAACGAGAAGGGCGCTTCCTATTCCCAGGATCTCCAGCTTGAATTGGAAAGCATGGCTCACTCTGCCCATGTGCCGTCGGGACCATCTGCCTTCGAACGAGGAAAGGTCTTCGTTTTACGCGGTGATTTGATTTCTGAGGCTGATCACTATTTGCTGGCCAGCGAGGCTCGAGCGATTTTCTCGACTCGAGACGGAAGTCTTTCGGATCAAGTGAAGCGAACGCGGGTTGATCTTCCTCTCCCGCCTAAAATTGCTCAAGCAACCGACGCTGGCATTTCGAGTTTGCCAGTGCCCAAGTTGAATTTCTTTAACGGATATGGGGGCTTTTCAATAAAAGAAAATGAATACATTATAATTCTAAAAAATAATGAAATGACTCCAGCTCCCTGGATAAATGTCATCGCAAATTCAGAATTTGGTTTTCAGGTTTCAGAAAGTGGGGCCGGTTATACTTGGGCTTCTAATAGCCGAGAAAACCAAATTACTCCATGGTCCAATGATCCGATTTGTGATCCCCCAGGAGAGGCTTTCTTTATTGGCGACAAAAACTCAGGCCAACTTTGGAGTCCCACGGCTTCGCCAATTCGACTTCCCACCGCTGTCTATATCACCCACCATGGCCAAGGCTATAGTCGTTTTGAAACACAGGCGCATGGAATTTATTCTGATCTCACGCAGTTTGTGCTTGTTGATCAACCTGTCAAAATTTCATCACTCGTCATCGAAAATCGCTCAAAGAAACGTCGGAGCCTCACGGTGTCCAATTATTGCGAATGGGTACTGGGTTTTTCAAGAGCAACCATGGCTCCCACGACAATCACTGAATTTGATGATGAATCCCAAGCGCTCCTGGCCTCAAATCCACGGAACCCTGAGTACGGGCAAAAAGTCACGTTCTCGGCCCTTTT
This sequence comes from Bdellovibrionales bacterium, assembly GCA_016713585.1. Lineage (GTDB taxonomy): Bacteria > Bdellovibrionota > Bdellovibrionia > Bdellovibrionales > Bdellovibrionaceae > JADJOV01. The sequence goes on from JADJOV010000023.1 coordinate 309,224, forward strand.
ACAAAATCAAACATCATTCACCTGTGATCGGACAGAATTCATTGGTCGGAATTCAAACTTATCTGAACCCGAGGCCCTACTTCGGAATGAGCCCTTGCGTGGCGCCTCCGGTGGCGGTTTTGATCCTTGTGCAGCCCTGCAAACTCAATTTGATCTAAACCCAGGAGAAAAAATCACAATTACGTTTTTTCTGGGTCAAGCCTCCGATCGAAGAAGCGCTCAAGATATGGTTCGAGGCTTGCGCCGCACAAATTTTGTTAATGAGTTTTCTCGTGTGACAAATCACTGGAATAATCTTCTAGGTCAGATTCAAGTCGCAACCCCTGTCCCAAGTTTTGATATCGTCATCAATCGATGGTATTTATATCAGACAATTGTTTGTCGCATTTGGGCCCGGGCGGCTTTTTACCAAGCCGGTGGGGCTTACGGGTTCCGAGATCAACTTCAGGATGTTATGGCCCTTATGATGACGTCCCCCAAGATCGCCCGCGAACATATTTTGCGAGCTGCTGGGCGCCAGTTCGTTGAAGGCGACGTTCAACATTGGTGGCACCCCCCTGCCGGTCGGGGAGTTCGTACAAAATTCTCTGATGATTTGCTCTGGCTTCCCTACGTGGTCGATCACTATGTGACAGTGACCCAAGATTTTACAATCTTAGATGAAACTATTTTTTTCATTGAAGGGCCGCCTCTTGAGAGTCAAAGTGAAGATTCCTATTTTATCCCCAATTTGTCCCACCAGCGAAGCTCTCTTTACGAACATTGTGCGCGCGCGCTCGATCACAGCCTAAAGACCGGGCCTCACGGACTTCCTCTGATGGGTGGAGGGGATTGGAACGATGGCATGAATCATGTGGAATCGGTGGTCAGGGCGAAAGTGTCTGGCTTGCATGGTTCTTGATTGCAAACCTTAAAAGCTTTGCTCCCTTAGCTCTGGCGCGTGGTGAACCCCAAAGAAGTCAAATCTGGTCAAAACATCGGGAGGAGCTCATTGCCTCAACCGAAAAAAATGGTTGGGACGGCTCTTGGTATCGAAGAGCCTATTACGACGATGGGACTCCCTTGGGGGCCGCGGAAAATACCGAATGTCAAATTGATTCCCTAGCCCAAACCTGGGCGATTATCTCTGGAGCTGGCAATTCAGATCGGGCCCAGACAGCCATGCAATCCGTCTATGAACACTTGGTCAATATTAGTGATGAAATTATTTTATTGTTTTCCCCACCCTTCAAACACACACCTCTAGATCCAGGCTATATCAAAGGCTACTTGCCTGGCGTGCGCGAGAATGGTGGGCAGTATACACACGCAGCAAGTTGGGTCGTCATTGCCACGGCCCTCCTTGGTCAGCGAAAGCGAGCCTTTGAACTATTTTCGTTTTTGAATCCTGTCAATCATACACTAGATATAGCACGCACCAATTGCTACAAACTAGAGCCTTATGTCTTAGCCGGCGACATATACTCAAATTTGCAAAATGTGGGGCGAGGTGGTTGGAGCTGGTACACGGGAGCGTCCGGCTGGATGTATCGGGCAGGTGTTGAATACATTCTGGGCTTCCAAGTTGCTGGAAATGAAGTGAGCCTCTGCCCATGTGTTCCACCCGATTGGACTAAATTCAGTATTAGCTATCGTTACGGAAAGTCGACTTTTCACTTCGAAGTCACTCTAAGTCCAGATTCCGGTCCAGAAAAAAAAATCGAGGCTCAAAAATTCTCCCTTATCGATGACGGAGAAATTCACAGGATTCTAGTTGTCTTTTGAGTATTCGTATTTGTCCCATCAATCCAAATATTCCCCACGAAAGTGAAATAGTATCCCTGAAACCCATTCAATGGGCTAACGACAGAGGTTTGTGTTTTGCAGAGATCAAAGAGATGTAGCGTCCTAAATAATCTTTAAATCGGAGAACAATATGAAAGCAATGTCTTCACTCTTTATCACAATCCTTCTGAGCTGCTTTGCTCAGGCCGCAAATGTTTCATCGACAAAACACCCAGTTGTCACAAACTCAGAAAAAACTGATCAGTTCGGAGTTGGACTCTCGGTGGGAAGTCTGTCGGGGCTTTCGGCCCAGTATTGGTTGGATAACGAACGAACTCTGAATGGAACCTTTGCCGCTGCGAACGGGAACACGGCAGTCTCAGTCGCCCATTTATGGCTTTTTCATGGCGCCTTTGCCAACAGCGGTAGTCAAGGGAACGCTTTTGCCCCTTACGTTGGGGTCGGAGCGATCGGAGCCTCCGGTACCCATTCCGACTACTTCACCCGCGACAATGAAAACTTTGCGTTTGCAGCCCAAGTGCCCTTAGGTTTGGAATTTTGCCTAGCCCTGAACGATTCGACATCTTCATCGAGATTGCGCCAAGCATAGAAATCACTCCGGCCTCCGCTGGCTTTGTGACAGCCAATCTCGGAGCTCGTTTCTATTTCTAAGAAATCAAGATTTTAAGTTGATGAGGATTGCGAAAGCAGAAGGACTATTTACCGGCTCGCCAGAATACAAAGCTATGCAGCCCCCCGAACTTTGCAATCATATTTGAATACATCGATTCTAAGAACCGGAAAATTTGATAATCAAGGCTCCTCCCAACCATGGACCTGGGCCTGGACAACTGACGCTCATTCTTTTGAGATATGGCGGCCAAATGGAATTTGCCTCAGACTAGATACAGCGAGCTCCCTAAAAATATTTGGATTTCGTGAATATACTTTAAGGGCGCCGGTATCTATTTCAATCGGAAAAACAGGACCTGTCTCTTACGGTTTGATTGGATTGAATTCAGATGGCTCAACGATCAGCCTGATTAAAGACACCTATCCCTTTTTTGATGCCAACTTCAATTCAACCTATGATGGACTATTCGAGGACGAAGATTTCTACCCCCATCAAGAAATGGGACGCGAGCTGGCTTCTAGACTAAAGATTCCTTTTGACTCCCAAATCGCCCTCTGGCCGAACGACAACACTCAAATCAACCGCAGACAATGAGCAGAAACTCGATATCGACCCAATCCAAAACCTATTGTTTTTCTTATGCTCTGAAATATTTTTTTTTAAAATATAACTGTTTTCAAATGAGTACTGATTGATTTATAGTTAACATTTACTAAACAACTGGCGAGGCGATTAAATTTACAAAGAAAAATTGCGAATGGGCTTGCAATTAAGCAGTCATTGGCGTATTTCGCTGTCCACGTAGGTGAATCCTGACTGGTTGGGTCTACCCGATCCCCGCTACCATTTAATTTTGGAAATTTTTACTGAATCACTTTCCTTTTGAAAGAATACAATTCCAGTTTTTCTTTACCATAGAACTCACTTGAAAAACACAAATAGAGCTCGTATTTTTCAGACTCAAGACCTTCAACCAACTCAATTGTATCTGAATTACAAAGCTGTGCTGGAGAAATTGGAAGCTGGGTATCGAACATTACGACGAAACGCCTAGCTTCATCTATTCCCAAATTACTAGTCAATTGTTTTGACATACAGTTGAGTCGCTCACTTTCCACCCGCACACTTTTGCACTGAAGAAATTGGGAAAATGTTCCTTGAGCTAAAGTGACGTCATAGTTGGCTGGCTTTCGTCTTTGATTCGGCTTTGTCTTTGCTATTAAATCAGAGGAAATAAAAAAACAAAGAATGGAAATTAACCCAATAGGTATTGTTTTTGACGATTTCATTTGTCGACCCGCTCCCCATTGAAGAATTCTTTCACAGCATTTACTTTATCGCGCACAAGAATTTTTCCAACTTCAACCGCTCCGCCACTTTTAAGCGCATTCTTCACATTTTCCCAATCATGCGGACGCCCTTCTTCAACCTGAGAAAATTTAGAGTTAGGATTCAGGCAAAGAGGCGAAAGTAAAGCCTGTTGAACATCTTTGGAGATTTTTAAATATTTCGCTGATAATTTTTTGCATTCTGACACGTCCATTGGACATTTCAGACCTCGCTCTGACATATTCGTCCGAACTTGTTGAGCCATCGTCTCATCTGCAAAACTGGAACAGTTTATTGATTCATTCCAAGAAGCATCAACATATTTTCTTATATCAAATTGTCTATTTACAGTGACCTTCCCATCTTTACAGGTCAAGTAGGGCTTAGGTCCATCTAATAATTCTTTGTAAAACCCAAAGCCAGCCCAATTCGCCGATAAATCTCCGTAGGATTTAACATAAGAACCCGTGAGACCCCAGCCTACATGTTCTTGATGAACGTTATGAAGAAGCGCCTCTGCATCAGTGGGCTTTGAAGTTGGGCCCGTTCCGCCTTCATAATAATCCCAAATTAGTCCACCATTTCCTAAAAAATGATCTACCTTGTCTACACCCATCAAAACGCCACCAACGTTTATTCGAGAAGCACAACATCCACGTATATTTGTCTTACCATAGATTGATTTTTCTCTTGACGCTCCACTCAGCATTTCGACAGGCGATTTTGACTGGGGGGTCAAAGTCGTTCGACGCACTTCACTCGGTGAAGCGTGTCGAAGTAAATTGCCAGTTTTGCTAAAATTCTTGTCTAACTCATATAAAATAGCCTTTTTGATCCTGGCTCTCTCGCATTTAAAATTATCCGACGAGTTTAAATAACTCGCTACATTCTGAAGTTGCGAATCAACAGTCTCATTTATAGCGGCTGCGGAGTCGATTAGCGACACCTCAGACATCAAAAAATCGTCCACTTCCTCACCCAAAGAAGGGAGGGCCAAAATAAACAAAAGGAAAACCGAATATCTTCGCAATGACCTCATAGAGTAAGTCTATTGCATCCCGCTGGAATAAACAATCAATTCAGGAGTTCTTTTACTTTAATGGACCTACGGCCATTTGTACTGAACGGCAGATTTGCAAAAAACAATAACTACGCCAGTGGGCACCCCCATGACTTCGCAACGAGATGTGACGGCGCGGAACAGCGGGAGTGAAGGCTGGTGCATTGAAGGACTTAATAATCTTCCCTTTCCTCAAGCTAAATTTGTTAAGAAAGCTGGGTGACGGGGAATCAAATTATTGTTTTTCGGCCAGTGAGGGTTCAAGACTTAGGATTGATATCTCAGGGCGCTATCACAAAGAACAGTGACGATCACTCGCTTTCGCCCATCCGCAGTTTTGGGATTGACCAATAGTGATCCTTCCTACTAAAACGGACTCCTAAATTATTACAGGATGGTGTATAGGGTGCCGGCCAAAGGATTGAAGTCAAAATTCAAACCAAGATCAAGGTCGAACATAAGATTTAGATAAATTTTGAAAGGGCCTCAAAGAGTTCTGCGAAAGGCAAAACATGGCAGTTGGGAAAACTAACTTCACTTTTCTTTGGTGAAACCGTCCACTGCTCGACTATATTTAGTTTGAGTGACTCGAGCAGTTTCAATTGTGTCATTGAATAATCCCGAGGTGTGGCTTTCACTTCAAGGCTAATGAATTTCTTGTTTGGCATTTCAATCAAAAAATCAACCTCAACTTTTTCAGAATTGTCTTTTACCGTACGTGAATTTCGTTGTTAAGGTGTAGACTTTTCGGGCCCCAGAATTTGATGTGCCCAAGATAGAATTTTACCAGCCAATTGAATACAATTTTGAAAGTCATCATGGCTGAGCTCTTCGCTACCTTCCTCGTATTTTCGTATGGTGGCATACTGGGAAAGGGACCCCAAGAGAAAAGCATCAGGTTGTGACACATTTTCAGGACGTCCGATTTTTGCTGCACAGAGCGCCTTGGCTGAATCAAGGTCCCCTTGCGCAATACGAGCTAGTTCATAAGCATATTTTTTTTTATATTTTTTCGCGAGAGGGCCCATTCAACCTCCAGGTCGGATGTAATTCGATGCCAGATTCTTTAATATCAAAACAAACTCCACCAACTTCGCTTTTTCTAAGGTAATCACTCCGCCTAAAAACAAGAAGATCTAATGGCCATTGTGACAAACGACCGGTCTCATAGACTCTCTGCAAAAAAATTTTCGGGCTGTCACCATCAGGGATAAGGACAGCGAGGTCGATGTCGGACTCTGCGGTAAAACGACCACTGACAAAGGAGCCAAAGATAAAAACCGAAGCCTGGGGTTGCACCAGAATGACTCTTTCGATGATTCCCTTCAAAAGTTTTTCCCAAAATGGATCGTCGGTCGATTGACGCCTCAGTCGAAGTAAAGACATAGATTTAGATACATCCTTTATTTACCACCAGTCAAACTCAGAAATCTGGCCACACGACCCATCTCAAGTTGGCAGTGCTCTCCCATCATTTTGACGATGGCTTGATTGCGGCCGTCGGCGTGGGCGTGGACTTAGGACCCTGATTCGGTCTTGGTTGCTGACCCCTGGGTTTGCCCTGATTCTGCGGCTGGTTTCGACCCTGCCTTCTGTTTTGATTCTGGCCTCGATTTTGCCCCTGATTCTGGTTCTGGTTCTGGTTTTGGTTCTGGTTCTGGTTTTGCCCCTGATTCTGGCTTTGACTCTGATTTCGACCCTGACGTTGGCCGCGACTTTGCCCTTGGTTCTGTCCTTGGCCACCCAGCACGTTGGCCTGGGAAGAGGCAGATTCATCAGAAGCTTGAGAGCCCTGGGACGCCTGAGAATATTGCGAAGGTTGGGGTTTTTCTGTCAGCAAGAGCGTATCTTGCACCGCCGAAGATTCAGTTTGTTTTGCGGAACGGAAACCACGAATTTTTTATTCTTTAGGTGCTCCTGATTTACCTGCTCGCTTAAATCAACGATCACTGGACCGAAGCAACGCACCTGGCAAGCTAGGCGCCGGTTATCAATATAATAACTTGTCCCAATAACATTCAGTTCGGCCTTGGTCGGATGGGTCACAAAACCCTCCCCCGAAACAATACGCACTCGACATTCAGCGCAGGTCGCAGCCCCTTTGCAAAGTGACTTGATGACGATTTTATTCTCGGTAGCAATTTGCAAAATTGTTTTTTCAGGGGTGGCTTCAACCTCGATATCCATCGGCATAAATTTTATTTTCATTGAGTTCCCCCGCCGACCATGACTTTGATATATTTTTTCTTGCCCACCTTCAGAACAAAATGGGTTCCCGTCTTGAGTTCAAGTTTCAATTGAGGATCTGAAATTTTGACTTGATCAATCTGCACCCCGCCACCTTGAATTAAGCGCGCGGCCTCAGAGTTAGAGGCAGCAAAGCCAACCTTAACCATCAAATGCACAAGAGGCATTGAACAAGTCACCGAGAGTGCATACTCCCCAATTTCATCGGGCAAGCCTTTGTCCACAAAGATTCGATTAAACTCCTCTTCGGCGTGGACCGCCGCCTGTGAAGAATGAAATCGAGAAACCAAAAACTTAGCCAAATTGACCTTCACTTCCCGAGGATGCTGAAGTCCTTGCTCCACACGACTTTGAAGATTTTTAACTTCCTGGGGCGACAAATCTGTCAGCAGCTGATAAAAACGAAACATTAACTCGTCAGAAACCCTCATGGTCTTTCCAAACATATCCTTTGGACTGTCCACGACAGAAATATAGTTATCCAGGGATTTTGACATTTTCTGAACCCCATCAAGTCCTTCAAGGATTGGCATCGTGAGCACACACTGAGGCTCTTGCCCGTAGTGACTTTGCAGATCTCGACCAACAAGTAAATTAAAAGTTTGATCAGTTCCGCCAAGTTCAATATCCGAGTGCAAGGCCACTGAATCACAGCCCTGGAGTGAGTGGGTACAAAAATTCATGAATAGCTATGGGAACTCCGCCCTTGTATCTTTTTGAAAAATCATCGCGCTCAAGCATCCGAGCGACTGTGTACTTGGCCGACAACTTAATAAACTCTACACTTGTTAAAGGATTCAGCCATTTTGAATTATAAACAATTTCAGTTTTATCTGGATCTAAAATTTTGAAGATTTGTTTTGCATAAGTCTTGGCGTTTTCGGCAATCTCTTCTGGCGTCAATATAGGTCGAGTTTGATTTTTCCCAGAGGGATCACCAATCATTGCTGTGAAGTCGCCAATCAAAAACAGAACATGATGCCCAAGCTCTTGAAACGTCCTGAGTTTATTGATCACCACGGTGTGGCCCAAATGAATGTCTGGACGATTGGGATCTGCCCCAAATTTAACCCGCAAGGGCTTTTTCTCCTGCTGACACTTTTTGAGCTTTTTCAATAGCTCTTCGCGACTAATCAGATCAGCCGCCCCAAAAGCAATTCGCTCTAGCTGTTCCTCGGGACTCATCATGACGAGTTACCTTGCCATTTCAACAGATCTAGTTTCTCTTACGACCGTGACCCGGAGTGGTCCAGCTTGAGGCACTTCACGTTCGATCTTGCGGGCAATATCACGGGTTAACATGATGGCTTGATCATCAGTCACCCGACTGCTCTCAACCAACACACGAACTTCTTTACCGGCTTGCACGGCATAGGTTTTCAAGACTCCCTCAAAACTATTTCCGATGGATTCCAAATCCTCAAGGCGGTGGATATAGTTATCCATCTGTGGCCTTCGGGCCCCGGGTCGCAAGGTCGACAGAATATTTGCTGTGTGAACGATCCAGGCCACTAGACTCTGCGGCTTTTCATCGTCATGATGGGCGCGGATAGCATGACATATTTCTTCATTTTCACCAAATTTTCGGGCCGCCTCAGCCCCAACGATTGAATGACTTCCTTCCACGGTGTGTTCAATCGCAAGTCCAATATCATGAAGCAAACCCGCTCGACGGGCGATCTTAATATTGACACCCATTTCTCCGGCCAATAATCCCGCCAAGTAAGCGACTTCAAGACAATGATTCAGAGTATTTTGCCCATGCGACACACGATACTTCAGAAGGCCCAAAAGACGAACGATTTCAGGATGCACGTTCAGCAGCCCTAACTCGACAAGAACCCGCTCCTTCTTCTTTGATCGATTTCATCAGATCAACTCGTTGCTTTTCAACGACCTCTTCAATTCGGGCTGGATGAACACGACCGTCTTCCATTAATTTTTCAATAGTCCGTTTCGCAAGCTCTCGGCGAACAGGGTCAAAGCCAGAAATAACGACTGCCTCTGGAGTATCATCCACAATTAGGTCAACCCCACATAGAGCCTCAAGAGTTCGAATATTTCGACCTTCACGTCCAATGATTTTGCCCTTCATCTCATCACTCGGCAGTGCCATCACACTGACGGTCCGCTCTGTGGTGTATTCGGCCGCAAACCGAGAAAGTGCAACAGACAAGATTCGTTTGACCCTTCGGTCCGCGTCCTTATGGGCCTCTTCCTCAATGGCTGCAATCCGCTTGACAGACTCAAGTTTTGCTTCTTCTTCGAGGGCTTCAAGGAGATGTCTTTTTGCTTCATCAGCAGTTAATGTCGCAACAATTTCCAAGCGTTTCTGAAGCAACCGTTGGTCATCGTCTGCCTTTTTCTCGAGATCTTTCACCCGGTGTTCGCCAATTGCAATCTTCTCCTCACGGTCCTTGAGGGACCTCAGAAATTTCTCGTTCTCGTCAAGCTTCTGTTTGAGCTGATCATCCATTTCTTTGAGTCGTCGATCCAGCTGAGACTCTTTGTTCTTCAGCTGGCTCTTCTGTTTATTGATATCCAACTCGACATTCTTGCGCGCCCGACCCTCAAAATCTTTAGCTTTTGTCTCAGAATCTTTTTTAAGTCTGATAGCTTCTGATTTCGCCTTATTAAGAATTCGGTCGGCCTCATTTTGGGCTGATTTTTTCTTCGCATCATCTTGAATTTTTTTGGTGAAAAAGGTCACAATTCCACCCAAAAGAATTCCCACAACGGCCGTTATCACATAAATCATTTCCAATTACTCCTTCACACGACTTTCAAAGACACCCTTCTCGGTCACCACATAATTCATTCTCAAATCATGGGGTTCCTCGGGAATCTCAGTCTCAACAAATTGAATAGAAAAACAAACACCAACCCGAACTCCAGCAAAAAGCTCAAGCGCTCGATCATAGAATCCACGTCCTCTTCCCAAACGCACGCCACCCCGGGAAAAAGCCAGCCCCGGCACTAGACAGCCCGAAAGCTCCTGCACCGGGACAAGTTCCCCGTCTGCGGGTTCCAAAATATGAAATGGCCCTTTGACAAAACTCCGCACGTTTCGAAAAAAATTTAACTTCATCCCCTCAATTTTTGGAAAAGCCCAGGTTAGATGAGGCAAGTTTTCACAGACAGCAGTCCAGCCTGGCTCCTGATTCAGCGGTTGAAAGCCACCCCAGCAGCCCCCCTGTTGAGACCGCATGAATGTCTGCAAATGATCCCGCAAGTCCCCCTGATATTGGGAATTTAGATAGGGCTTTTCCTGGGCCAAAAGGTCACGGATCCGATTCCTCATGATCTCTTTCGACCTATTTCCCGACCTATTTCCCGAACTATTTTCCGGACTGTCTTCCGGACTATCTTTCAGACTACTTTTCGACTGAGGCTGGAAATTCATCTGAAAAACTCCGAATCTGATGTGATTTCTCCCCGATGGAAGATTTCTGGTTTCTGGAGTTTTCAAGATCGAGAGCCAAACGCAATGTTTTTCTTCAAGCCTTTCAAGTTCACGAGAGGCTCGTTTTTTCAATAACACAAGTTCCTCGGCCAAATTCAAGGCCGCAAGAACCGCTGCATTTTGGTAAGATCCACTTTTTGTCGCAGCCATGGCCTGGTCCATCTTTGATGTGACCAATTGAACTAATTCTTGCACAAGGACCCCATCATGGGAGGTTTTGAGCCTGTAGGGCATTCCGGCAATCAAAAATTCGAAAGAAGCTTTTTTATCCATATTACGCTAACAACTCCAGCCGTCAGTATACCTTCGAAGCCACCCGGATCAACATTATTTTCTATTTGCAAGTGCACACAACCCCAAGATTTTTTTGATTTTCACAAGTTAAAGTGTGAACTCCCTTTGAATCCTTGAGAACAAGGTCATAGACCTTTTTAAATTGACGGGAATAGATGAGTGTATGTCCATTCAACTTTGTGTCAACGTAGGAGGTTTCCTCAAGTTTAAGATCTGCATCAAAAATGTAGGTATTAATATCAGCCTGTTTTGGATTTTTCCTTTGTTTCAAGGGGATCTCGAGCTCTGTGGGAACTCCGTCAGCCGGGCCCATTTTCTCAAGAAACATTTCATAACTATATTGGGAGCCTTTTTTAGTCAGAGCCCGAATCGTCAAACGATGAGTCTCAGTGCCGCCCTGCGGGATATATGTCAATCGTCGATAACGCAGTGTAGACTTCACCGTAAAGTCAAAGTTATCAATTTTTTCCTTCAAGCGATCAAGATCGACGCTCTGCTTAAACTCATCATTAGCCAGAATTGGATAGCATTTCTTCAAACTTTCAAAGGACCGGGAAATTGGAATTGATGGCGCGCCCCACGCCTGATGCAAAGACGAAAACCAAACAATAAGACCCAGACTATTCCTCGAAAATCAACAATACTCATCCTGCAACTATGCTAGTCCTAGATAATAAATTAAAGAAGAAATTTTTCAGAAACTGATTCAGAATATATAAATCCAGTTGACCCTGGAGAGTCTCAGGCTTTTTGGTCGTGCACCAGCTCCGTCGGGTTAGTCTTCTGAGATCGCTTCGAAGTTTGGTGCATCGACTTAGATCTACTTATGATGTTATTTATAGCATCATAAGTACTTTTATTGATGATATATAAATCATCATTTGTATTGATTTTGATGTTATATATGCCATCATAAGCAAATGTGCGCTGGGGCACTAAGCCCCAGACAAACCAATCTGTCTTGCAACCTGGAAGGAAACAAAATGCCAGATTCCGTCTACGATCCCCTCTTTATCAGGAACTCCGAAACTCAACGCGACAAAATCCTTCCAAATGGAAAGAGTAGGTTGACTCGATGAAAACAAATAAAAAGGCAATAGGAACTCAAAGACGAATAATGGACAAAAAGCTTCAAAACTGGCTACCGCTTAGGATTGAAAAGTCACCACAAATAGGTTGGCTGAAGGCCGTGCGCGGTGCTTTAGGAATTAGTTCACGACAGCTAGCTCAAATCGTTGGCGTAGATATGTCTGCTGTTATTCGGTTGGAAGAGCGTGAGTCTAAAGGAAAAGTGACTCTTGAAATGTTGAATCGCGCAGCCAAAGCAATGAACTGCAAATTGATTTATGCAATTGTACCACTAGACGAGCACGATAGTCTTGAGTCGATTGTCGACATCAGATCAAAAAAGGCCGCAAAAGATCTACTTCAAAAAGTAGAACATTCAATGCGACTAGAGGATCAAGGATCGCCAGATTCGAAGTCGGAACTAGCTAAGCTAGCGCAGTCATTGAAGGAAAAAATGGACCCTAGAATTTGGGGTGTGGCGAAGCCAAAGAAAAAAAAGGAATAATCCTGCGTGAATAAATTTGAAATTACATATCCGCCTGGTGCGACAGCTCTCGATCCTAATGAGTTAGTTGGGTTGGTTCCAAATTATATTTCAACACAATGGGATCTCAATCACCTTGAGCGCGAGAACATCCTTGTGGCAGCAACATGGGCATTAGGGAAATCGAAACCACGACTGTATGAATATTTCATTTTGTTTGGATTTGCATAAACGAATGTTCTCTAGGGTTTGGAAATGGGCTGGAAAAACACGATTAACAGATAAAAACATAGGCGTTCCCAAAGAACAAATATTCACAAAACTTAAACTTCTATTCGATGATACTGAATTTTGGATTCAAGAGAAGACATATGGTTTTGACGAAATCGCAGCAAGATTTCATCATCGACTGGTCGCCATTCATGCGTTTCCAAATGGAAATGGTCGTCATGCGCGACTTATGACTGAAGTTATTCAGATTGTAAACGGGGAAACGCCGTTTACTTGGGGTAGCTCTGATCTGTATAGTTCTGAATCAGAAACTAGAAAAGATTATCTTGCTGCACTTAGACGTGCAGACAAAGGTGACTTTGATGCGTTGATAGAATTTGTAAGGAAATAATTCAATTCAAGCCAGAAGCTCGGTCAAAGCCGTCTGGCGCTGCCGGTTATCTATTTTCGCGATGGCCATGGCCAAAGCCCGACGACTGCCCACAAATATGGCCAGTTTTTTTGCCCGAGTGAGCCCTGTGTAAATGAGATTTCGAAAGAGCATATTGAAATGCTGACCCATCACCGGAATGATGACCACCTGAAACTCTGACCCCTGGGATTTGTGAATGGTGATTGCATAAGCCAAATTCAACTCAGATAAATCTTCCTTTTTAAACGACACAATCCGCACTTCTCCGGCTGAAAACTTGACCTCGCAACTTAGGTCTTCATTGTCAACAGTGAGAATCTGCCCAATGTCGCCGTTAAAAACCCCAAGGTCGTAGTTGTTTCGGGTCTGAATCACCCGATCTCCTTCCCGAAAAATACGAGCGCCTAATTGAATTTGCCTCTTGCCTGGGGCTTCGGGGTTCCTGGCCCTTTGTAAAGCTTCATTCAGGTTCAATGTTCCAAGAGTTCCCCGAACTTGTGGAGTTAACACTTGAATTTCAACGCTTGGCCCAAGCCATTCCGAAATTGTCTTTGTCGATAGCCGCACCACCGTATCAACAGCGGTTAGACCATAATGAAGGGAGGACCACGGATGCACTGACTTAAGCACAGAGGCAAGCTCCTCTATTCCTGTTTTTGCGTGAGCTAGTTTTTCCAAATCTACATGCCTGAATTTTTCAGGAATCGTCAGCACAGGACCCCGAATACTTTCTTCACTGATATCCTTGGGCCGAAAAAGTTCGTCCACCTGAACGCCTTCCGAAGTTTTTTGCAATCGTCCGACCCACTCTTCACCTAATTTCAAAAGAGTCCCTTCGTGGGCGGGTTCAGACAGGGTCTGCTCAATCACCCATCGCGCCCTCTGGAGAAATCTGATTTGATCAACAGTGGCTTCATCCGCATCTAGAAATAGACAATCATTTCCTTCTGCAAAGGCCTGAGGGCGCGCCAGGGTGAAATGATTCTTGGAACAACTCCAGAATTAATTTCATGAGCAAAACGAATGATCGAGGAGGCCTGGGCTTGCCTAAAAACCTGAGTCAGACGAAACCTCGGCACATTTTCTGATTTTAACAAATCCGCGAGGACATCGCCTGCACCAACTGCGGGCAACTGATCTGGGTCCCCAATGAAAAGCACCTGCGCCCCTGGAGGAACCGCCTTGAGAAGACTGGCCGTCAGACTGATGTCGAGCATTGATGACTCATCAATAATTAAAAAATCGACCTGCAAGGGGTTCTTTTCGTCACGATTAAAACCATTTTTAGCAGGAGCCCACTCCAAAAGGCGATGAATCGTCTTGGCTTCAAACCCGATAACCTCACTCATCCGCTGAGCCGCCCTTCCCGTGGGGGCCGCCAGCAGCACTCGCTTTTTCATTGCCTTAAGTAATTGTGCTAAAACTCTTGTGCATGTTGTCTTTCCACACCCAGGACCACCTGTCAGAATCGAAAAAGCCTCCGTCGGAATTTGACAAACAGCCCTGTGCTGCTCCTCACTCAGCTGAATTCCTTCCTGCTGACAATACTTTCCAACCCAAGTCAGAATACGAGCCTGCTCGGTTTGAATTTGGCTCCTTTGACCAGCAAGTAAGCCCTTCACTCGAGTGGCCGTGGTCAGTTCATCAAAATAAAGACTTTTGAATAATAACAAAGATCCGCACCAAGTTTGCGAGATTTGATTTGATCAGAAGCCAGCAATTTCAACAAAACGGCAGAAATGCGCGAGGTCTCTATGTTTTCTTTGAGAAATTCGAGAATGGATTCAAAGATTTGAATTTCAGTCAAATAGCAATGACCTTCATCACGACTTGCCGCCAGAACATGCTTGATACCAGCTTCAATCCGAGGCTCACCGATTGGATCAAAACCCATTGAGAGGGCCACCTTATCTGCCGAAAAAAACCAATCCCATAGATATCATGAGCAAGTCGGTAAGGATTCTCAGAAACAACCGCAATAGCCTTGTCGCCATAGGTTTTATAAATTTTCGTGGCAAAGAGCGTGCTGATCCCATAGCCCTGCAAGAAAATCATTACGTCCCGAATCGCTCGGTGCTCCTGCCAAGAGGTCTGAATAAGCTCCAATTTTTTTTCAGCAATTCCTGGAACCCGCAAAAGCTCTTGCATACGATTCTCGAATACGTCGAGGGTCTGCTCCTGAAAGTGAGCAACGATTCGTTTAGCAATGCCTGGCCCGACGCCTTTGATGAGGCCCGAGCCTAAATATTTTTCTAGGGCCGCAGCCGTGGCTGGTTTTTTCTCGACAACCCGGGTTGCTTTAAACTGTTCCCCATGCTTTGGATGGTGACCCCAGGTCCCCCAGAATTCCATGGTGGCCCCAGCATAGACTTTGGCTTGATGAATAAGGACCGTGACCATTTGCCCAGGATCCCGAAATGAAGAAACTTTCAGGACCGACCAGCCATTCTGTTCGTTATGAAAAGTGACTCGTTCAACAATTCCTGTTAAACGTTCAAGATTTTCAGACGACATTTTTTCAGACGACATCGGATACCTTTAATAAATATTCACTCAAGCACTCTAGGCTCGGTCCTATAGTTAGAACCTGCGATGGTTTCTCAAGAAGCGCCTGAAGACTCGCAGGAACCTCAATTTTCCTTCCAACCAAGGGTTCAACAATAGACTCAAATTTTGCGGGATGGGCAGTGGCCACAACAACCCAAGTGTTTTCAGAATTTTGTTTATGGCGACCCGCTTTGCTATGACCTACTATTCCATTCACTTCTTTGCCAATTCCAAGGTGCTTGTTGACCACAAATACCGCGGTCGCTGTGTGAGGGCACCAGACTTGACCCCACTGGGTCGGCCCCTGACGAATTGTCTCATTAATTTCTTCATCAGACACTGATATCGCAGACGCTCTTTCTCTGAGATCCTCAAGCTTTGGAAAAAGATCAAGCACTCGTTCGAAATTAGAAGGGTTACCCACGTCCATTGCATTCGCAAGAGTCGATTGAGTCACGGCTGGTTGCCACACTCCAGAAGCAAAAAAAATAGGAACTGTCTGATTGGCATTGTGGGCAAAAACAATTTCCCGAATTGGAAAACCAAGCTGTTGAGCCCAAAGTGCAGCCACCGCATTCCCAAGGTTCCCTGAAGGAATAATAAATCCCGTCGAGGTCTGGTGTCGCGCCTTAGCAAGACAACTTGCATAGGCAAAATAAGCCATCTGGGGCAACAAGCGACCCAGATTAATACTGTTTGCACTGATCAACTGAAAGCGCGATTGCCAGGCCTCAGATCGAAAGGCCTCCTTGACAATTCTTTGACAATCATCAAAGGACCCCTCGACAGCAAAAGCCTGCACCTGAGGACCCCAGCCCGTCAATTGAGCCTCTTGCCGTTTGGAAATACGTCCCTTCGGAAACAAAATCGCAACGGGGATTTTGGTAAACTCGCTGAAGGCCGCAGCCACGGCGCCGCCAGTATCCCCCGACGTTGCCACCAAAACCATGTTTGGTCGAGAATCCGAACCACTTTCGAGGCTGGAAAGTCTTTCAAGACAGAGCGCGAGGAACCGAGCTCCGAAATCCTTAAATGCACAGGTCGGTCCACAAAAAGCTCAAGAACACTCACCTGAGAATTAAGCTCGCGGAGTGGAATTTGGAATTGAAAAGCTCTCTCACAAATCTCAGGAATATAGGGCTCAAGAATATCTCCCCTAAAGAACGGCGCAAGGACGCGTGCCGCGAACACCGAAAATTTTTTGTCTGCACCTTGAGTGCAAATATCCAGGTCAATAGATCTCGAAGGCCAGGCTTCTGGTACATAGAGACCCCCATCTTCGGCTAAGCCCTGCCTAATCGCTTGACTTGCTGAGCAGCCCAAGAAGGATTTGTTTCGTGTCGATCTGTATTTCATTCTTGACCTATCGTTTCTGGTTATTGGTCATGGATTCAAATGGGCGCCTCTTTTAGAAATTCCAGATATCCACGATCCATAAACCGGAGTCCCTGCAGCATGGCAGGCCACCCGCATCTGCTTCTGTATTTTGACTGCTGTTTTCTGATCTAGAGCCAAGGCGAACATTGCAGGACCTGACCCAGATATCGAACAACCAAGAGCCCCCGCATTCATTGCCGCCAACTGAATTCTTGAAAACCCGGGAATAAGAGCCGCTCGCTGAGGCTCAATGATAGCATCTCGCAACGACTCCCGGATCAATTGAAGATCCTTGCTAACACAACCCAAAATAAATCCGGTTAAATTAGCTGTTTGTTCAATCACTCGAGAAAGCGGCACCTCGGGTTTGAGAATCTGACGAGCCTCTTTCGTTTTTATGGATAACTTTGGCAACAAAATCACAACCCTGACAATTGAGGGAGTCTTTATCTTTGCATACGAAAGCCTAGGAAAGCTTCGCACAAACAAAAGTCCTCCAAGTAAACAAGGTCCCACATTGTCAGCATGGCGAGACCCACTCGCAACTTCTTCGCCAATCAAGGCATATTCCAATATTTGATGGGGACTCAAGCTCTTGTCTAGTAGCGCGTTGGCCGCGACTAGAGCTGCCACAGCAGAAGTTGATGAGCCGCCAAGACCTGAACCCACAGGAATTTGTTTAACCAACTGAACCCTGAATCCAAATTTCAACTTCTGGTCCTGAATCAATCTAAGTAGACCCGCTCCTGCCGTATTCTTCTCGGGTTCGGTGACAATCTCTGGAAACCCTTTGATCGGCCCAATAATCACCGGCGAGGCTTGATCTGCTAGCGGAATTCGCTCGACAGTCGCAACTTCACCAAGCCCCTCCAGTGCAAATCCCATGATATCAAAACCCACGGCCACATTGGCCACAGTCGCCGGAGCAAATGCGCTAGCCCTCTGCTTAGATTTTCTTTTGATTGATTTGCTCACGCCATCTTACTCCAAACGCCTTGACTTTCGAAGAGACTAAACGGTCTTTCTACGAAAGGCAAGGTGCCGCAAAGGTTCGCAGCCTTAAAAAGGACCTTGCATAACTCAATCAAACGAAAAAGAATATATTGTTTGATCTGAATCTAATTTATTCTATTTTTTTGGAGGCATTCCTTTGAGAAATTTATATATTGGGACTTTGCTTTTTAAGAATATGCTGACTACGACTTGCCTGACTGCGAGTTTACCAATTCTGTTCGGAATCAGTCTCTCGGCTCAAGCCAGAGGATTCAATAAGAATCATCCTTGCCATAATATCAAAGTTGCTTGTGAGGCCGCTGGATTTACTCAAGGAAAAAGTGGTCAGGTCGAGGCCTTTGGGTTGACTGTCTCAGCAAGATAAGAGCTGGCTCCCCTGTTCCAGGGGTCGCCATCTTGCCGACTGAAGTTGAGGCCTGCAACGCGAGAATTGCTGCAAAGAAGCGTAGAAAATAACATGGTGTCAAAATGTTTTCTTTCTTTTTCTCTGATTGTCACTCTGATAGTTTGCAACAAAACTCAAGCTCAGACGTCCCCTGTGGAATGGGGAGATTTACATTGGGGAAATAGGTTTTTTCTTATGCAAGAGCTTGGTTTTACCTCAGATATTGTGGTTTCAAAAAATTCTGAGTTTATTTTTCTCTTCGAGGTTGGTTTACCCGAGATTAGATCAATATTGATCGAGATGCAGGCCCCTGTTTGCTTTGCTCCAAGTCAATCGAGCGAAGGGCAGCTCTTTAACCCAATTCAAGCCACACCCGGCAGAGATCGCCGAGTGTGGGTTGAACTCAAACAAGATTGTATTTTAGATATCTATGTGGAAGCCATAGACTATTACTCAAATAGCTTCTTTGGAGCTTACAATTACTAGCTCCTTTGGAGCTGTTAGTAGCAAGCTCTTTTAGAGCTAAGGTCTTTTAATCATTCCAGTCGCAACCATCCACTGATAGCAATCTTGGAGCATTTCATCCAAAGTCGAAGGCTGATACCCCAGCTCACGAATCGCACGGGAAGAATCAGAGAAGACATTTATACAAAGCGTATATGCCGAGTGGGGATCAAGAGTCGGCGCACGCCCTAACATTCTTGAAACCCAATATTCAACGTACCCGTAGAGCATAAAAAGGGGCGTTGGCAATCGCCATTTCGGCGCTGGTCTCTTGAGAATTTTGGCAACTTGAATAGCCACATTTAGCCAATTTTCGTCAGGACCACCCAAAATATAATGTCCACCACGGGTGCCTTTATGAAAGGCGGAAATATGAGCTGCGGCAACCTTGCGACAATGACAGACGCTACCTCCGCCTGGCGGCGCAAAAGGCAGAGGAAGGCCTCGTTCAATTTCCATAAACATCTTAGACCAAGTGACTTTGTCATAGGCGCCAAAAATTGCAGAGGGATGAATGAAGACTGCATCAAGACCCGCCTTGACGCCGGCTTCGACTTCAACATCTGCTAATCGTTTCGAGCCAATATAGGCATCTGTTGAGGGCTTGACCGGAGGTGCTGTTTCATCGAAGGATTTTTTGGACTCAAAATCATAAGTCAAGACTGTCGAAGTGTGGATAAAACGACCTATTTTCTTTTCGAGTGCCACCGTCACAACATTTCGAGTCCCTGTCTGGTTGATATCGTACCTAGAGCTCTCTTTGCCGTGACCCACAGGCCCCACAGAGCCCGCGACATGAAAGACGGCATCGACCCCGGGGGGCATTCCGCGACGGAGAGATTCGATATCCATAATATCACCCGGCGCATATATAACTTTCTTGCACTTTTTAAGCTCACTGAGATCCGACGTCGGTCGACAAAGAGCGATGATCTCCCAACCTGCCTTATCAAGCTCTTGAATAAGATTTGTCCCTACAAAACCCGTCGCACCTGTTACAAAAGCTCTCATCACATTCCCCACTTGTTTGGTATTTTCATTTGTTACCTACCGAATTTAATCCCAACATCCTCTAGTTTTAAATCAAGATCTGAAAGGCTTTGCATGACTGTCGGCTTTACAAAAAGACCTGTCTTCGATGTGTACTCCAAAAGCTCGAAGACCGGCTGCCAGTCACAACGACGAGCCTTCCCTTCTCGAATCATTCTGCAAAACTCTATTTCAAAACTACTGAAGCCCAATTTGTGAACATCGACAACCCCCAGAAGCGGAATCAGTTGGTGATTGGTAACGATTGGACTGTGATTTTTCTTGTTCAATAAGTTCCATGAGGCCACTTTTTGCTTAATTTCAATTTCTTCCAAATTCCAAGCATAAAGAGGAAACAACAAACGAGCCACCTGAGTCTCAGGCCACCTTGTCCCATGCCACCACATGTCGACTTCCTCGGGTGAAAAAATATCACCCAAGGCGAGCCCGGCAGTGCTCAAGCGATCTGTGCGTTCTCGGGACGGTGGAGATTCGAAGCTTTTTAGATTTAAACCATTTTGAACTTGATATTTAGAATAGCCACATAAAATTAATGGAATTTGTTTTTCTGCCGCAATTCGTCTGGCGGTATCGAGCATAAATTCACCATCACTAAAATCCACCGTTCCAGAACCCCCTCGGAATTCAAATGGGTGATCATAGCGAAAGTTTCACATAGAACTCTTTTCGTGGGGTTACAAAAACATGGTCGATGGCAAGCCTAGGAATCAGTTCTTGAATATTTTCTTTGGCGACAGGACTCATAAAGCCATTATCAATTGTAAAAGACAACATCCTGAGCTTAGGCTGCTCCTCTTGAATTCGCCGAATCAGGTAAGTACTATCCTTACCTCCACTAAAAAGGACTAAGGCATCATAGCCCCGTTTCCCGGTCCCTTGAGCCTTCGTTAAAATCAAATTCAGCGCCTCGGTATTTGATATTCCAGAATCTTGCTTTTCAAACTTCTGCTCTAGATCTTGAGTCGGCTGATTAGACGAACGCTGGGCAGATGAAGGGGCAGCCGCAATAGATGCGCTCGATTGAACCCCGGGCGACAAATCCTGACAGAGTTGACACAATCCAGTTGCTGTCAATGGAATCATTTTTTCCGACGCCGCACAGTGACTGCAACGGATGGCGATTTCATTTTTGACTAGGATTCTATGAAGTGGCCAAATGTATTTTGTGTAGAACTCAAAGAGTCTGGCCGCACGCAATGCCTCAGATTTATTGGCCATCAAACCCCCTAATTTGGAATTCTCATTTTAGCGAACGCCTCCGCGACAAGGCAATCAAATATGTCGCGAAGTCGTGATCTCAAAAGTTTCTTTGGCTGATCAAGCAGGTAAATGTGACCAGAGAGGCTCATTTTTTCGGCCAGAAAGATCTGCTTTGATTTCTTCTGCAAGGTTGGAGCCCAGGTCTGGAAAATCTAGACCAAGATCTGGAGAGCAAATCAAGCAAACAGCTGATTTGCCCAAAGTCGCTGCAGGAAGATTCGCCATGGAATAACGTGAATGCTCCCCATAACTCGTTCTCTAGGATCATCACTCACGATGAGGCATTGTTTAATTGAAACTGATGGCCTTGAGTGTCCCTGAAGGGACAACTCAAGGCCGTGAGTCTATGATTTTCGCCTGGAATTCGGCCACCCATTCGACTAAGGTTCACTCTGAATCTAAACTAAGAAGGCTTTGGCCGTTGCAGGAATGGCCTCCAAATGAGTTTTCGTCCTTTGCATTGTTCCAATACCGACTGCCCTTTCCATCAATCTGTTGGTGGTACCTTTATTAAAAAAGGCTTCTTTAAGGTTCGTCGTCTGAACCAATATATCAGGCGTTTTGAATGTAAACAGTGCCACTGCACCTTTTCCTCAAGGTCCTTCAAGCCAGATTTTCGTCACAAAAAGATGGATCTCAATAAACCTCTCCAACAGCTCCTCACTGAAGGTAATTCCATCAGGGCTTCGGCGAGAATTCTCAATATGACTTACAAAAACACCTATAAAAAGTTTCTTTGGCTGATCAAGCAGGCAAAAGTGACCAGAGAGAGGCTCATTTTTTCGGCCAGAAAGATCTACTTTGATGAAATGGAGACAATTCACCACACAAAATGCAAGCCCCTTTTCAATTGCTGTCGCTGTGAATGAGGATTATCAAATACTAGCGCTCCAAGTGGCTGAAATGCCTGCAAAAGGCAGACTTGCAAGCAGGCCTGACCGGTTTAATTTTAAATAAAAACAAGTAGTTGCCAGACCTTCGATTGGTTGTTTTGATTTTTCTGCGAAGAAAAAAAGAAAAACCAAAGAAGGCCGACAACATGAGACAGCATCACAAGGGAAAATCTCTTTTTCAACTCATTGGTAAAAAAAGATTCAGCGCATTAGCTGACAAGTGGGGCGTCGATAAGGGGGTTCGAGAACTTTCAACTTGGGAACTGACCCATGCCCTGCTTTCTTGTTTTGTTCTACAGATAAAGTCTTATCGGGATGTAGAGGCCACCCTGGGGATTCCAGACTCTACTTTTGGTGACGCCATCAGAGAAAGAAACTCTGGATTTTTTCAAGAACTTTGCGATTCAATTTTGCTCGACATCCGAGCAAAAGCTGAGTCCAGGAAAATTAAGAAAGCTATTCGACAAATTCTGGCCATTGATTCAACCGAGATCAAGGTTCACGGCAGTCTCTTTTCTGAGCTCGGATGGAAACAAAAGCATTGCAAAAATGAACATAAAGCTGCGGCAAAACTTCACGTTATTTGGGATGTTGATGGTGAGTGGATTGACGACTTTGTTATAACCCCAGGCCGCCGGAATGATTCTCCCGTAAGTCTTGAGTTGCGCCTGTTACAGGGAAAATGTATGTCTTTGATCGTGCCTACAATGACTTCGACTTATGGAAAAAAATTGTCTCTATAAAATCAGATTTTGTCACTCGCCTAAAGGATTCTCCGAGAGTCCGGTATCTCCAAATAAAAATTCTACATAAAATGAAGAACAAAGATGGGGTTCTTTATGATGGGCCTTATAAACCCACCAACAAAACAAATTGCAAGAAAAATCTAAAATTACGACATGTGATTTATCGAGATCCAGTGTCCCAGAAAATATTTCATTTTGTTTGTTCAGATTCTAAAATATCTGGCCAAACAATTGCCGATATTTACAAGCGCCGTTGGGCTGTTGAACTATTGTTCCGTTGGCTGAAGGGCCACCTTGATATTCGAAGGCTTCCGGTAAAAACAAAAAATGCTGTCAGGGTTTTGCTGGCCGTAGCAGTTCTTTTTCAACTACTGTTGCAGCTGAAAAAACTCACAGACCAATTTAAAGGAACGCTTTGGGGTCTGCTTAGAACAATTCGCTCAGGTTCAATTCAGAAGAGCCTCATGGATACTGGCCCTCCCGACGGCTGCCGCTGGAGTTCTGCTTCTGTTGTAGGATCTACGGCTTGAATTAATTCAAATTGAACCGGTCAGGCCTGACTTGCAAGGTTCTCGGTGATGAAGTATGGACCACGAAAAGACGAGCGTGACTCGGTGATGGGTGAGGTTTTTCGATGTCTTAAAAACAGACTTTCGCGGCCGCCTGAAAATATTTATTCTGACGCCAAATCAAGTTATCGAAAGCATGGAGGGAACCTTCCCGCAAAGCACATATGAGGTTCACAATCGAGCCGACAAAGAGCGACATCGAGACCGACTGCATGAAAAACTCCACAAGAAGCGCTTTGACCCATTATTTGCTGTGAACCAACGCTGTGCTAAACTTCGCAGCGATATCAGAAGACTGACCCGACGAAGTTGGTGCACGACAAAAAAGCCTGAGAATTTGCAGGGGCAACTGGACTTGTATATTGTCAACCAGTTTGGCCCCTCATTTTCTTAAGATAAACCCTAGCTTTCAATCTAATCAATTCAAAAAGCATAGACTCTCGGACTTGAGTTGTCCCTTCAGGGACACTCAAGGACATCAGTTTCTAAAACTTAATAAGATGGGCAAACTATTCTTTCAGAATCTATGATGCAACTTTCGGTTCCCCAAAAGATATAACTGGTCTATCTTTGCCATCGCTTGTTCGCTGATAGCCTATAGTCTGACCACCCCTTGACTTCAAAAAGTCTACAGCTTTAATTCTTGATATTTTTTGTCGAACATAACAAGTCACTATTAGCCTTCCAGAAAATTCTGGCTTACATAGTGGCTGGTTAATGATTCTGCAGTCTGGATCGCCCACAGTGCAAAACGGAAATGCTGAAACGGTCGCAGAATCTTCTGCAAAGACTGTTGAGCCGAAAAAAATAAAAAAAGACACTATTAAATATTTAGACATAATCTCCCCCATCTGAAATTACATTGAATTTATCGTTTCCTGATTTGATATCTGCAATACATAAACCAGCGTCAATTCTATTTGAACCAGCAAGAGCTCGTTTCAGTGACTACTCCAAAGTCAACTGTCTACCAGGTTGTTTACATTGTAACTACACAGCGACTTTGGCCGCCCTTAATTACACAGCGATTTTGACCGACTGAGTGTATCAAATTGAAATAGTTCCTGATGTGATTTTGCCTAGTTACATCATGGCAGCTGTTGGCATGGGGGCACCAGGTTCGATCATCTGCGCCAATATCCTCACAAGATCGGGATATTTCAGAGTAACTTTTTCTCGGCCGCAACCAATGCTCGCCGCTGCCGTTCATTCAATATAGGTAGCAGCCCTGATAATTTAAGTCTGAGCATCCTTGCTTTTTCCGACAACATACAAAGATTCACCAATTTGCAATTTGACTAAACTACTATCACCGTCAGGGTTCGCAGGAGTTTTCTCGACTGTGACAAACCTCACCGATGATTTGCTGGACTTCGAATTTGAAGTCTGAGTGGCGGATTTTTTAAATTATCTAGGCCTTTTTCAAAAGTGAAAAATTGACCGCGGTTGTCGAGGCCCCCAGCTTCGCCAAGTATGGATTCAAGACTATCAAGGTTCGGTGAACTCAGCACAAGATTGAGCGGAGGGTCTCCCTTTGGAAACTTAAACTCGACGAATACCATTTTGTCTCCAGATCGACATTGAGCAGGAAAAAGGCGACCTCTTTGCATTCCTTGCGCAAAGTGACAGTTGAATCGCCCTAGGACGAATCCACCATTGCCTCCATTGTGAAAGAACTCTACCAAATTTGAGGCCGCAATAGATAAATTTATTGAATGAATGGGAGGAGCTTTTGTGAAGTACCAGTGAGGCTGAAAGTTGGCCATTTGAAAGTTTATCCCCCCTCGGGTGGATATCACTTTCAATGACTCTCTGAATCCCTTCACTTCCCCTGAGATAACACGATTCTTGAAGTCGACCATGCCGTTGCCCTGAAGATCAACGTCACCTGCCAAGATCTTTAGATTAAATTCTCTTTTCAGGAATATTTTAAATTGATCGACCGTGAGAATATTCTTGGTTAAGATCATATGATCTAGATTGGCCGAATATTTTGGCGATTCTAACCTGAATGTGTTAACCGAGATTTGTCCTGTCGAAAGTACATTCAAATCGGAAAGGACAATCTTATCGGCCTGCATAACAACCTCTCCTTGATAGCGAACGTTCACATTCGCCAAGTCGAACTGTTCTATAAAGAGAGAAAACCTAGTCTGTGGTCTCTGTCCCGGCGGGCTTTTCGTGCTATCATTGAGTTTATTCTTGGGTTCGGATTTTTGAGTTGCAAAGAGATCAGGTGGCTTCTCCTTGAGATCGAGAAGAATTTCTGTTGCGGAGATCTGAATAATGCGGAATTCTCGTTTTCTCATCGACTCGAATAACCCCTGATACCGAAAAGTGACATTTTCGAGAGAGACTGTCCCTCGGGAGCCGACGTAAGAAATTTGACCTACGCTAAAACCTTTAAATAGGTTTCCTCTGAGATCATCAATACAAATTCCATGGCTTTCAAGGCCATGGGCAAAATGTTTGAGAGGAAGGCTCGTAAATAAGCCAATGTACACCAAGAGACCCAACGATGCTAGACACAGGCAAACTCCACCCACAATGAATTTTAAAATCGAATGCCCCTCATCAGCGGAGCTGTGAACAGTGATCACTCGAGTCTTTGCCAACTTATCATGAAATCCTTGTTTGTTTTCATTCGTGAAGATCATCAAGTACCCGAGCATCAAAAAAATGGTGCTTATAAACCGACCCAATGTTTCTCGCAAAATCACCTTCGGTAGACTTGGTTTTTCCTCACCCTCCTCATTAATCAGCTCCAGCCCCATGATTTTTTTGCCCGGTGTCCAACCATATTGACTGTGAAAAAATATAAAATAGGCTAGGAACGCAAGACTGTCTATCGGACTCGATCTTCCGGCATCCAATGAAAGAAGAAAGGCAATTCCGCGGTAGAGGAGTTGAGTAAAAGTCACATCAAGGAGGTATGCAATGAATCTAGAACCTGCAGAGGCAGAGAAAAGCCACTTATCCTGTTTTCGCATGGATTCCTCGTCCTAGTTCTTGATTTTTACTGATCAGTTGTCTCTGTTTAAGACATTCCTGATTCTCTTTGTAATCTGGAAATTTTATCTCTAGGTAGTTTAGAATACGTAGCCCCACTGAAAATCGATGGTCCAGGCAGGCCAGACCAGACAATCGCAGAAGGTCACGACCTGAGAATTTTCCAATAAGCTTTTCCAAGGGCAGGCCTTCAGGAATACAGGCAAGAGTAGCAAGGAATTCTTTTGGCTTTTCCCTCTCCAGGAAGAGGAACTTTGGCAATTCAAATTCAAGATAGTTTTTCAACTGAGTCCTCATCTCTGACCATGGCAGACTCACCTCTTTTTTGCTTAGGATTTTATGATGAATCAGGGGATTTTCTGGATTCATTTTCAGTAAATGGATATAGTGAGGGATCTGCATTGCTGGTGTTAGGCTATCGATCTTTTTGAATGATTCATATTCTTCTATTGACAAAAATTCTGGAGGTAAACCATCTCGCTTCTTCATTAAAGTCGCGATTCCAAAACCTATAGCGAAGCCTGCGAGGTGGGCGAGATGGGCGACTCCTATCTTCATCGGATTTAGAGCCCCGACGAGATCTCCGCCAAAAACCAGGACCGGAAAGAAAAATAGACGGGAATACTAATAACTCGGTTGAAGACGAAGAAAAAACTGGCCAGAACCTTGACTCTTTTCTGCCAGAAGAGGGCTGCAAAGGCACCCGAGAGCCCGGCGATGTTAGCCGAGGCCCCTATCAGGGGGGTTGAGAACGAATCCATATGCCAAAGCTCTGCAGAAAGTCCCCCAAAGCCAGCCAGAGTATAAAGACCAAGGGCGCGAAGGGAACCCAGCCTCAGTTCAACAAAAATCGAAACCAAGACAAAGAAGAGCAAATTCCCAAAAAGATGCAAATACCCACCATGAGTCAGTTGAGCTTTCAGAAGAGAAAGGAAGTTCCAGTGAGCTTTCGACAGAAACCCGTATTTTCCAATCAAATGATTTCTTTCGACACCGAGTTGATCCATGGCACTTTTCCAGGATGCATAGTCAGGGCTGGCCTTGGCTTTAGATTGGAATCGATTTGGAATGGTAGGCGAGTACACAAATTCTGAAATAAATGCGAGGTCCTGATTGGATGGAGGACCTTTCAAAAGACCATGCTTTATATCGTTGAATGGCTGACTTAAATTCTCGACCGGACGTACACTCACGATCTGGACCAGACGACAGGTATCAGCAGCCAAGACTCCAGACTCTGGGCAAACCGATGCAAGTATTTTCAACTTCGCGCTGAGCATTTTTCTTTGAGCTTCGGATCGGTAGAATTGTTTCTCGAGATTTTCAAAAGGCCCGAAATTCCGAAGCGAAAAGGCGACGGTCACAAAAGCGATGAGCAGGGTCATCCATGGAATTCTGTGCAGAGGAATAGAGAGTCCAAGAGGAATAAATATCACAAGATCTTATCGGAAATAAACCGGCAGATCTGAAGACCTATTTCTGCCCTGGGACCGTCCTGGACTGGGTCGTTTTCTGTCTTCGGCTACCGCAGGACGAGCAATGTACCGATAGATGCGCCCAAGTTTATCCCTCTCGAGAGCTTTAGTGAATTAGTCATTTTTGCGGGAATCTGTTTCCAATAGACTCTGAACTTGGCTCGCCAGGTTAACAGGAGTTTCCCCGAGTAACTATTTCTTCATACATAGAAAAGAACGAAAGAACCTAAGGACTCGTGCCAGAAGAGTCCTTAGGGGCCTTTTTGAGGCGTGAACTCTTCGGGAAGATTTTCCAATATTTCCTTTGTGAAGTCCTTTCGTAACTTAATCCGATCATTAAGGTTGTGCCGAGATCGATTCGTAAAGCTCACATTATTTTTATTAGCTTCCCCTTTGATTTGAACGTCATCGAGATCAACGCGATTGTTTACTTTGGCTGGAGACTGGGCCCAAAGAAAAGACTGCCATAACGAAATGACTAAAACTGAAGCGATAATATTCGTCATTGTCTTAGAATGAATCATTTTTCTTTGGAAGTGAACTGGCATCTTAAGAAATTAACCAGGCTTGCCATTCCTGGACGTCCAGAAATGGGATTCTGAGCACAAAAGTATTTCTGTTCTTCAGAATTTGACTAATGATTGTTACGATATCATCCATGGGAAGAAAAATAATCTTTATTCGGGCTGGTCGTCTGCGTTTTGCTTATTTTTGGACAGCAATGCTCTGACGTTGCCCTTGAACGCTTTGGGACTATTAGTTTTATCAACGCTAGTAGCAATCCATTTTTGATCAGTCCACCCACAGATTTTCCGGTGGTTCGACGCTATGTCTTTCTCGTTGATATGTCGAATTCGATGATCTCGGGGCCCTGTCAAAATGATGTTGAGGGAGGGGTCTTGTTTTCCTCGACCTCTCGTTATATGCCGTTTGATCCAAGCAAGGGAGTTGGAGATCCTAATAATCATTTGGCCGATGGAATTGATTGCCAGGTCAATGATCAGCTGGCGATAGATAAGAGCTCAATTTCTACGACCTTTCCAAATCTCTTAACAAACCCGCGACATTTTATCAAACTCATCGCGGAATTGATTTTGCAGCTCACCGAATTGAGATCCTAAAAAAGTGGGTAAAAGACCTTGTCGCCACCTCGAATTCCGCAATGATTGAGAACACGAAAGTCATGATTGTACCGGTCTCTGGCGGAAGTTCACAGACCAAACTTGAAGGGGCTATCAAAAGCCAAGTTGGGATAGCCGATGTTTCGGGGTTCCTGGACCTGGGAAGCCCCAAGGTCATGGCGCTCCTGGACTGGCTAAAACAAGAACATATGAGAAACTATGAATTGGTCCGAAGCTCTGATATTTGGCGATATGAAACGACATCGATGGGACGACGGCGCCTGGGGCCTCCTCCAGCCAATCTACGAGTCGGTTTCGCGGGATATGAGGGCTCTGAATGGTCGCGGACTCTTGTCTTATGCCAACTATGACGTTGTCTATTTAACAGATGGATATTTGAGTCCTCAAGTGAGTGCAATTTCAGATGTATTGAAATTCTACGCCCCCCAGGCTGGGTGTGCCGCCAACAAAAAAACCTGTGTCGGAATTTGCTCGGCTCTTGTTCAAAAGATGGAAACATCCTGGGAGTTCCTGAAGACAACACCATGGTCAATTTAGATTTTAAATTGGGGATGGTACAAAGTTTGCCCCAATTTTGGAGCAGGAAATATAAGACTTAACTTTGTACAAATGTATAAAGACCGTTCTGACAAATCTCGTCCTGGCGAACATCCGTTTTTTGACGATTTGATGCCACTTTTTTCGGCCAGAAACAAGCGGTTTTCAGTTTGGCAAGCCGAGAGTGAAAAACCACCGTTTTCGCTCTTGGGTAGCTTCAACGAAACCGTAAGTTTTAAACTCACCCACCTTTTTCTTTTAAACCCAAATGCGCGCGCAGACAATGCCGGTCTGATCCATGCAGACTCGGATGGCGATGGCCTCCTTGATGAAAGAGAAATGGCCTTTGAGCAAGAACCCTTGGTCTCCAGAACAAATGGGTATTGTTTAGATAGTTTTATGGCCAATGAAGCCTATCGCGATCGGTGCAAGGCAATGGCGGGGGCGCGTTCCTGCAATCCGACTCTTGACTCCGATGGCGATGGACTTAATGAATGTGAGGAGGCCCTTCTTGGAACAGATCCATTTAATTTTTGATTCAGATGGAGATGGGATTCCTGATCTTTATGAATGGCTCTATGGCTTTAACCCATTGAGGAATGACGCAGAAATTGATGAAAATGGGGATGGGTTTCCGAATGTCTATCATTTTTTCAGAGGCTTAGGACCTATGGCAGACATCAAGCGACTCAGGCCAGAGGCCGTTGCGGAGTACGAGGTTAACTACATCTCTAAAGAGGAAGTCGTTAATGAACTCAACAAGGAAGTGTGGGTGGAATCCTACCAGGTTCTCTTGCGCCGGCTTCAGGTTACTGACCTAGAGCCCATTGATGAGGGCAAACAGGTTTCCTTGTTTGCGAGCCGAGTGGGGACCGACCCTTACGAAATTGAGAAAAATAGAATCAGTTTTGATGAATCACTTTTGAGCTACTCAACACAAAAGTACACCAATAAGTTGGTTGGCCTGATGCGCTTAATTGATCGAGAGAATCCTGAGCGAGTCTTTTGGAAGCTATTTAAATTCGACATCCCGGTCACTCAAGTGGTCGCGCAACCACAATTGGACCTTTCGAAGTTTCGGTTGATTCGAACCCGAACTGGGGGGCTCTGAGTATGACCTCCAAAAGTAAATTTCTTTTAGGACTGAGTGTGCTTGGGGTTCTATTGCTCACCTTTCAAAACTGCGCAAAGCAGGCCTTAGAATTTGTTCCCATGACTCAGGTCTACGAGCTTCCTCAATACAATTTTTCAGCCAAAATTTGTAACGACATCCGTTTCTATAATCAGCGTGGTAATAAGTTCGTGTTTGTTGTAGACATGTCCGCCTCGAACGTGGGCAATTGGTTCTATGAATCTATTGGAAATTCGAAGTACTACTATTTTGATCCGACCAAAGCAACCGATCCCGAAGGAAGTCGTTTTGAGGCCATTCGATACTTTCTTGATCATTGCGGTGGTCAGTCTGGACTCCAGTTTTCTGTCATCGGCTTTTCAAATACCGCTGGAATCTTGACCTCGGCAGGGGCTCCGGCCTTGACCTGCACCAATGTCGAATTTACCAGCCCGGAGCTTGCCAAAACCCAACTTGACTATTTGAAAGCCAGACAACTATCAGATGATGATTGGTATTTACAGTGGTCAAAAGCGAGTAACAAGTATCTGACAGGCCAAACCCCGGCCTCTTTGATTTTAGGGACAACCAGCTACGGCTCGGCGGTCTCTTGTATAGAGAATTTGTTGATCAAAGATTTAACGAGTTCAACGACAATTCCAGCAGACAATTACTACGTCTTTTTATTTCAGATGGCTATCCTGAAGACAAAAAGGTACTGGGCTGTAATGTCGCATCAAAAACAACAGAAGAAAAAGAGGCGTGTTACCGCAAAAGTGTTTCCGACTCGATGACATTAATTCGACAGCCGCGATCACAAAGGTTAAAAATTTGCGCGTGACCGGTGTTTATTATGGGTCTGATTCTGGAATCCCAAGTGTGCTTGATTCCCTCGCCAAGGAGTGGCGGAACAAGTGGGGCTGTGGCCCTAGAGTCTTTTAGTGGCGAACAGACGGCTTTGTGCAGTCTATTTGTCAGCCAGTCAGCTCTTGAGTACAAGCCAGATTCGTTCTTGGCAGTCAATCTGACGGCAATGCGAAAAAACGGAAAAATTGTGGCTGATAGTGATATGGATGGTGTCGATGATGAAACTGAATTGGCCGCTGGGACTAATCCTGAACATCCACGGAGCTCTGGCGTGAGTGGGGTTCTTGACGGAATTTGCCATCGTCTGGGTGGAATTGAAAAATGCAAAGAGAAACGAACTAAAGCCAGGTGTAATCCCAATCAGTTTAATCCTGTTGGTTTGAGCGATTGTGATTATAAGCTCTTGAGCCTTGATCAGATGAATGTTGGTGACTGGGGTATCGACACCGACAAGGATGGCCTGTTGGACTTTATTGAAATTCTTAAGGGCACTGATCCGGCGTCGCCAGATATGCTAGGGGATCCCGACGGGGATGGAGTGATCACCCGCGATGAAATTGTGAGAGGCACTGATCCGTTTGTGCCAGATAACACTTTTCCAGAGTTCCTTATGACTTTGCTCGAAACGAAGTATGTTCCTGGTATCAACGAGGTGATGTGTCCAGCGGGACATTGGAATTTAGAAACAGACCGGCTTTTGGCAGTCCCAACGCGAGCGGTTCAGGCTTTCGAGGGTGAGTCATCCTATTTGAATCATGAAAGAAATATTCACAAGATTATGGTTTTCATCGTTCCATTGCTCAGAACAGCTCGACCCCGAGAAATGAATATTACTCAGCCTGGGTCGACGTTTTGCTGAAAAAGGAAAAGCGAAATCCACAGACGTAAACATGAACCGAGGACAGAGACTGAAACAGAAACGGCCACAGCAAGTATGGATGGCCTTAAACAGACAGACTTTAAGATTATCGGTCTGGTGGAGCCTTGATGATTCGGAGCGCGCTCTTATTCTTTTGTCTTGTTGGATTGACGTTGGGGTTTTTCTTTCAGAACTGCTCCCGTGTTCCTTTAGAAAGTTCACTTCCAGGTCTGACGCTATTTTCAGCTGAAGAACGATAGATCTTTGCCTTGAAAATGACACTGAATCAAATTTGAAGGCTATACTCGACAATCTGGTCGTTGCTAATCTGAACCTGACGACAGCCCAGGGAAAAATCGTGCTTGATTCCGACTCTGATGGAATTGCCGACGTTAACGAAGTCGAAATGGGTTTTAATCCGCTCACGAGAAGAACAAATGGAAAGGTCTTAGATTCCATCTGCCTGAATGCCAGCGGCAGTGCCGACTGTCAAGAGCAACTGCCAGTTTGCTCGTCCACAGTGAATTTTTGGGCCTAAATGAATGTGATTTAAAGATGCTGCGACTTGATACGCTTTTCGGCCATCCCCAACAAGGCCTCGATTCGGACAGCGATGGTATGTTGGATTTGTTAGAGATTTTAGCTGGGACTCTGCCAAATAGAAGCGACCGAAATGACGATCCCGATCATGATGGAGTGATGAATTGGATTGAGATTCAACAAGGAACGAGTCCGGTTTTTGCCAATACCAACGTTGATCAAAGTCGTCTGGTTGAATACAACACTACTCGGGCCGCCAGCAAGGACTCCTGCGCAGGAGAGCTTTGGCGGGTCAAGGTCACTCGCCTGCCCCTGATGGAAGCCAAAGCGTACGAAGATCCCGTAGACTCAGTGAGTCCTTTGTCACCAGCTTTCTCCCATCAAGAAAGTGAGAACGTCATCGCTGTGTTTTTTAAATTGAAAACCCACACTCGGTCAGCCTGGGAACAGTCGGATTTATTTTAAAGATTTTAAGATCAATCGCTTGTTTAAGGGTTTTCATACACCTTGAAGGATTTCAAGTTTGCTGGGAGGTTCTACCTTGAGGCGGGTCATCATTCTGAGTGCAATTTTATGGATAACAGGTTGGGACAATTTTGCTTACCCAGTGGCACCGAGAAGCTTTAATCAATGCGCCAAGACAGACTCGGGCCGGACCGAACTAGATAACTTATGTCCAAGATTGGAAGGGGTGCATCTTCAAGGATGCTGTCCGCCTCTTCTAAAGGCCCCGGCAAAAGTATGCAATTATAGCATTGTGCGGGACCAGGGGCAGATTTTTCTAGGTGATAGCACATACGCTGCCTGTGTTTCCGGGAGTGACGTAAGATTGCCCTGCTGTCGAATTCAACAGCGAGCCTGTTTTGAAGATCCCGTTGCTTTGAAGTACATTTCTCGTTTAATATTTAGGTCGAATACCTGCTGCTTTGAAAATTGCCCACCCGCAGAGTATTGGCGTTTACCTCCGGCAAATTCCCTCATTACGCCAATGCATCAGTTGACCGAATACAGCTTAGCGACTTGCACCCCAGCGATATCTAAAGAATGTGCCTACGGAGCTGAAGCGAATTGCCCAGCGGATAGCCCGTGCCCACCACCAGATCCAGTACCAAATCCAAATCCAAACACAAACCCCAATCCAAAACCAAATCCAAAACCAAATCCAAAACCAGACCCAGGCACAACTCCAGACCCAGGCACAACTCCCAGCCCGGGTACAACCCCAGCCCAGGCACAAGTCCACCACTACTTCTCGGCCAGATATTCCAGATGGGGCTTGATCAGATGTTTCAATTGAGGGAGGATTTTGAATGAAAAACAAGTTTTTGGGATTTCTACTCAGGCAGTAGCCTGTCTCTCGTTTTTTGTTTTCAAAATTGCTCGAAGAGTCATTTGGTCACAGAAGGGAGTCTTGCCTCCTCAGTCGTTGAGGAAGTGAGCAACCTTTGGTGAAAGAGTGTGAGCCTGGGGCCTCAAAAGCCTTCGAATTTCAAAGGAAGCTCAGACCCAAGCGAGGGTGGGGCCGCAAAACTTCCACCAGACCTGGCTTCGGTTGTTTTGGATTCTCAGAGTCGTTTGTTGGCGGTCGTGGACAATCTTTGTCTGGATCAGAATTCTGGAGGCCAACTCCGTCAAATTATTTTTGAGAATCAAAATCTTCGCCGCGGTCTCAGCCAGAGCGCTTACGAATTACCACTTAATCGGGCTTATTCCTTTGAAGAGCTCTCAGACCTTGCTGAAGAAGACCCTTGTGTGATTCGCGTTGATCTCAATCCCCAATTTCAGATGTTTCAAGCCGGGCCCTAATGACCCTAAGTTGGCAGATCAAGTGCATCTCACTAAAATTGAACAGCCTTCTATTTATGAGAAGCTTTTCAATCCTAATAACGGGATTAATAGTTCTGTTCGAGTGGCGGTGATAGATTCAGGTGTTGATATATACCACCCAGATCTCAAAGATTCATTGATAAATGACAGCACGGGGAAGGTGATCGGTTACAACGGAATTGATGAGACTTTGGATTTTGCCGATTCTGGGTTTCACTGAACACACGTCTCTGGCATTATTGGAGCTACTTCTGGGAATGGAATATGCGGTCGAGGGGTGCTAGGACAAAACTTGCGCTTAATTCCCATCAAGGTTTCGACCGATGGCACTTCCGTGGATTTGACAGCGGTTATCAACGGCATTCGCTGGGCCGCAGATCAAGGGGCCGATGTCATTAACATGAGCTTAGGTGGTCCCACGAATCGACCAACCTATCGAGAGGTTCTGCAATACGCAATCGATAAGGGCGCTTTTGTAGCGGTTGCCTCCGGGAATGATGGAAAATTACTTGGGTCACAGGTGACGACCTATCCCGCAATGTATTCAAAAGATTTTGAAGGGATGATGACCGTTGGGTCGATCGATGCAAGCACTCAACTTCGAAGTAGTTTTCTAACTATTCGACAGAATTCGTGGACTTGATGGCCCCAGGCTCAGATGGATCCAATGGAATCCTCTCGACTGTGCCCGCAGCCAAGTCGGCATCGTTGATGGCCTCAAAAATATCAAAAAGTGGAATTTCCTATCCGATTCACGGGACGTCGATGGCAACGCCGGTTGTTTCCGGCGCTGCCGCCCTGGTCTATGCGCTTGTCAGGTCAAGGGGCTACCGCCCAACCCCGGCTCAAATCGAGATGGCACTCATCAAATCGGCGGAAGTTAAAACTGGTTTAGCTACCTTCGTCAAGGGTGGAAGAAATTTAAATTTGAAAGCTTTAGTTTCCTTTATTGATCAGGACATGGGTTTAAGTATCAATTCAGAAACAAGTCGAAATTTGGCTGCCGGCAAAGTTTCGATTCATGCCCAACCCACAGATCAAACGGCCTTGGTCGGCGGGAAGGTCACTTTTGAAGTCGCCACCACAGCTGAGTCCTCAGTTTTT
This sequence comes from Bdellovibrionales bacterium, assembly GCA_016713585.1. Lineage (GTDB taxonomy): Bacteria > Bdellovibrionota > Bdellovibrionia > Bdellovibrionales > Bdellovibrionaceae > JADJOV01. The sequence continues at coordinate 345,026 of JADJOV010000023.1, forward strand.
AAACTATCAATGGTATAAAAATGGACGACCGATTTTGGATGAAACAAAAAAGCAGCTCCTCGTTAAGAATATTTCGGAGGAGTCCGCCGCGACCTATCATGTGGCTCTTCGTGCCGGAAGTGTTGAAGTGATTTCTGCTCGAGCCAAACTGACGGTCGGCAAGAAGGCCTGCCACTAAGCCAGAATTTCACCTGAGGGGGAATTCATGTATTTCATAAGGTTATTGATTCGGAACTTCCGGTCGCTTCTTATGCTACCACTTATGTTTTTGGCAAATCAAAGCTGTACAAATCAAGCCTTTGTTGTCCTCGAAGATTATGGGCAGGGAATAAATTATAGTCAGGTCGGAAATACTTTTTTGATTGAAGGGACATATCGAGAGTTTATTGTGGATCATGAAGATGGCAAGACAGCTTCGACGATTTCGGTGGTGCAGGGCTCATCAAACCGATGCTATAGCTTTCCGAAAGACATTAAGAATCAACAGAAACTCGGAATAATCCAGATAGGTGACCAAGTTCAATTGGAAGTCAGTGGCACTCGAAATTACATGAATTCCTTTTAGGTTCAGAAAAACCAAAGACAGATCAAATAACTCAGATTGAGGCGGAACCTCTAGCTATTAGGCGATTGTCTCAAGGCGCCACTCTCAATCAAAAAATAGGAAGTTCAACCGTCAACGAACTCGATTTTTCCGTGGCCGTCGTATATTTAGACTATTTGGATTATCAAGCGAATGCGACAGACTTTGGAATGGCTCAGGAGATTCAGAAAGTCTTAACGGGCTCAACTTGGAATACTATTCGGTTACAGATCTCAGATGGTGATTTCTATAGACTCGCCATCAATAGAACTTATCCTGGTTGTGATAATGGTACGAGGCCGGTGGCCAGGCGATACAATTTGCAAATCAACAGCGGGGAAAAAAATACAACCGAGTGGTCGCAATTCTTCCAGATGAGCCTATTGGTTCTTGCAATTGGTCTGGAATTACCTCTTCAAGTCAATCATTTCTTTATACAGGGCCATCACCGATCGTTTCAAGATACAGCTCGGGTCATATTCTAGCCCACGAAATCGGTCATACTTTAGGCTTAGGCCATTCCTCTAAGACCGGCGGGGATGCTTATGGAGATGGTATAGATGTGATGGGAAAAGGCGACACCTTAAATATCTCTAAATTAGTCGATCTCAAGGTCCTTGAGCCCGGACTGGGAATTGTTCATGCGCCAGCAAATAGTCAGACTCTACTTATTCATGGTAAAACGACAAACGTCTTTGAGCATGCCGTGAATATAGCCATTCAACATTTAGATCATTATGTGAGTTTGTCAGAAAACTATGGCTTGACTATACATCGTCGAACAGGAAATGGCGCCTTAGGTAACGCGCCTTCGTCCTATGAAGTCGCCGCCTTACAGCCTGGGGAATTGTGGGCAAGCAGCGATGGCGCCTTCAAAGTCCAGCTTATTCAATGGAATTTGATTCAAAATACAGCCCTGGTTAAAGTCAACGGCAGTTACGAATCGGACTTTGGTTTCACGGGAGGATGCCTAATCTATCGTTTTGGCAATCCGACAGTTCTTTTTGAGGACCCCTTCTCTGATGCAAATTTTGGGTTTATTGAGTTGACGACGGGCGATATTGGGGCCGTTGGCGATTGTGGTCGAGAGACTCTGACCGTTGAAATTTTACCAGAGAATCCTAGTTTGGTGACTTGGACCAAATTCAATACAACCATAGATATCAAGAGCGGCAATAGACCGAAGATTTCCATTCCGTTTCGTCGAGATGGCTTAAATATAAATACCCGCCTACGAGCAGTTATCACTCATCGAGGAAAGGTTCTGAGTGACAAATTTTATGACCTTCGTCGATATGAGTGTTCAGGGGCGTATCAATCCTGCGGTCGCAAGGATGAATGCAAACTCCCAGGTTTACTAAATCTCGACATTGATTTCGAAAATGTTCGAGTTGGCGAAACACGACGTGGATACTTGATTGTTAATAATCCAAACGGCTCGGTTTGCTCAACGCAGGAATTTCGACTACTCTTTTCGCATCCCGCTGGTGACCTTCCTGGCGATGGAATTTTGCGAAAGGAAGATATTGAATTTGATCCGAGCTTGGCCGTCGCGGCAGTTTCTTCTTCACAAATCTTAGCGAGAAAGGTTTTTTTGCAGCCAGGAAAATCAACAATCATTCCGATTGGTTTTAAAATCACCGCCTCGAATGTCAATGCCATCTTCCAAATCTATAGTTCTGGGCCTGGTCTAGGCGTCGGAGCGGGCTTAAACTTTGCGAAGGTCGATTATTTTGGGTGGAAACAAGCCCCACCACCCTATCTTAACCAGCACGTATCTGTGCATGGTTCCGCCGAGCACCCCTTTCAGCCCTTGCCACTGACACCTTTCAATGTGACAGGGCAGTTGAGTTCCATGGCTCTAACTTGTGTGTTGGCGATATCTCACCTCGGAATCAGTTCGCCCACAAATCAAATTCAGGTCCCAGAAGGAACTGACCTGACCCTGCGATTCGCAGCGGAGTATGTCGATGGCATTCAGCAAAAGTGTGGCGCTTCAAACTGGGCAAATATTGTGCTTAATGCTCAGTCGGAGTTTAAGATCGTAAATTTGACGAGTCCCCTGACCTGTGAGTATAGAGCCTATCGAACAGACGGAAATCAACTCAAGACGGCCGCGTGCAGTGCTTCCCCAATTGTTATTGGGGTCTATAGGTCGGATCAAGCCACTTGCACGAAAGCGTCAGGCTCGACTTTAGGGCAATTTACATTGGATGCTTCACTCAGAATATCTGACAAAAACAAAGGAAAGGTGGGATATAGATTTTTGGCCGCCAAAACTTTGAAGAACCATTGGTATTCATTCGATGGAGCAAAATGGGTTGAGGGCGTTGTTGCCTTTGGCCCGGGAAGTAATATTTATCTGACATTCCCAATTTTAGGCTTTTCGATCGCGATAACTTAACTGATTTTCAAGGGGCGAAGATTTATTTTGGCTATGGCTTAGGCAGTACCCCCCACGAGGCCCTGGCCGACTTAGATTCGAACCAACGAATATTTGATTGTGCGAGTTTGTAAAATTGCGGTATTTCCTTGATGACAGGGCCCGTTTTATAATGAGATTTTTTGTTAAATATTATTGTTAATTTTGTAACCGACGTTTATCATTTATCATACAGATATCGGAATGTAGGAGCTATTGGGGGTGGATTATGAGATATTCAGTTTTCTTACTTTTATTGGGTCATTTTTCTTTTGCTATAACCCCAGGGGAGTATTGTAAGTCATTGCCCGCAGTCTCCTGTGAAGTTCTGAATTCAGATGTGTACGCTATGCCAGGAACGCCTACGACAGGGCAAGGTGCGGATGTTGGAGCTTCTACGCCCGCTGCTGGCGGCCCCGTTTGTAATCCATTTCTTAATGCCATAGTAGATTCTACTGGCACTCGCTGTCTTTCAAAAGGAGTCCCTGGTACCCCAGCTAGCCTTATCCGTGTCATCAAACAGTGCAAGAACAGGGTTTTTGAAGTTAAAACTCTTACAGAGGCTCCGGCCGCTGGAATATCTGGGAATTTGGCAGGCGCATGTTTATGAAAAGACCAAAGGCAGGCTTCTCGCTTGTTGAAGTGATGGTTGTCCTTGGTATCATATCAATCGCGTTTGTTTTTATCATGGGCTTGATCGAGATGGTTAATTCAGAACGACAGCGTACGATCGTTATTACAACCTTAGAAAGTCTTCGCAATCGCACAGCACAATACATGATCCGTAACGATTCGCGGAAAAAAACGCTAGAATCTGGTGCTAACTTTGTTCAGTTGTGTGCACCAGCAGTTCTCCCTTGTACTGTTGAATACGAAGGAAGTTTTAAACTTGTTGATGCTTTAGGAAATACCGTCGTTGATTCTAATATTGCAACAACTGGGTTCAATATTAATGGTGAAGCATGCAACACTTTTGATGCCATAAATGGGAATGATGCCTGTCCTATACGTCTTGAATTAAGATGGAAAGGGCCTTGTAAGCCAACAGATGCTAATGTTATCCCAGCAACGGCCTGTCCTAGTCCAATTTTGTTTTTATCTGGAGACTTCGTCTTCAAGCCGAAATCGAATAAATTTGGAACCTTTAATATGAAACGCTTTCATTTTTCAGAACTTGATTTTGGAGCGGAATCTCCGGATGTCACTTGTTATCGCCTTGGTGGCACCTGGTACCCGCCCGCTGTCCCAGGTGCTAGAGGAAGATGTGCCTTACCTTCAGATTCTATCGAGTGGATATAGGAGACGCCGTCATTGTTGGTGCGTTCTCAAGTTTGCGCCGCCAAATTTAGAACAACCTACTTTTTCGCGCTAACTCGGCTTCTTTCTTCCTTATGTGACTTCCTTGCGATTTCACAACCCTCGGAGAATTTGAAATCTGATATAGAGCCGACACTGTTATGTTTTTTAACACACCTGCCTACTTCCTAACCAGTCAGTTCGAATCAGCAGAGCCTAAAGTTGGCACCTGACTTTGCAAAGAATAAGAAAACTAGATTTGGGGGAAACATGAAACATTCAAGACATATTTTACTAGGGTTGTTGGTGATCACAAGTTATCAAAATTGTGCCCAACCTGAATTTCAATTAGCGACTACCAGCAATAAAGCTATCCAGTCGGTAGAACCAAAGGAGATAGCAATCGCCCAGCCTCTGACCCCGCAACCGCCTACGGTCCAGCCGGCTGAATCGGCGGCGCCGTCGACAACCTCACCTGCCGTGAAGCAAAGGCAGCCATCCTCAGAAAGAGCGGCTGTCACGCCGCGGATACCGGTCTCGGCCCAACAGCCGGCTGTCCCGCCTCTGTCGCCACCAGCGCAACCCCAACAAGCTCCCGCTCCCCAACAGGCTCCGGTCGTGCCACAGTCACAAGTGCCGCCTACGGCTGCTGCTGTTGAGGATTGGATTATCACGTCTTTCGTGATAGAGTATGACAGTAATCTTAAACCAGGGTCCTACTCCTCGGATATGAATGGAACAGTTCTAGAACCAGGAAACCGCACCTTAGTTAATGGTCTCAATCGAATTGCGACTTTTGAAGAAATTGCTAGCAATACTCCCCTAACGATAGAAGCGGGCGTAAGAGCCTCACCGACAAAAGTGACTATCACAGAATGTGACAGGCATCACTTCAACAATTGCAAGGTCCATGATGTTGATCCGAACAAGCTCTCGTGGTCATTTGAGGGTCGAGAGAACACAAGCACTCTCAATTCAATGTTTCTTTGTGTGAACACCGGCCAGAGCGTTGCTGAGAAACGAGGAGTTGTCGACTGTGGCGCTCAGGGCGTCGGAATGGTCATGATTTTTGACAAAGATCCCACCCTTTTACCTGCAAATCTTCTTCTTCCTCGACGTGGGACTCTGGGATTTTCTAACTCACGTGGTTATGCAGAAGGAACATTTGCCGTTAAGGCCAAAATCCTACCTGATACTCCTGGCCTTGAAAAGTACGCAGGGCAGACTGGTGAATACACGGTTGGTATCAAGAACCGATTGGACTTGAGGCTCTCAGTCAACACCATCAATATTTTTGCGGCCTATGGTACCCCCCTGGTCACTGTGAATGTACTAGGTGAAGATGGACTGCATGATAACTACACCTTCAAATCGATTGGCTGCCAAGCGACGCTTGCCTCTGGGCAAACGATCACAATGACAAAGCGCCAATATGAAAATAGATTTAGCTTCAATCAAAAAATGGCTGACCTCCCAGCAGGTACAATTGTCCATGTTGATTGCCAAGCAACAACTTTCGATGGACTTGAGATTGCCTCAAAGATCATCCAAACAAAGTGAAGATGTTGACCTAAATCATTATTACTGGAGAGATCGGGTTATGTTTTTGATTGCAACTGCACAAGGTTTTAATAGGTTAAGAAGATGTGGCGCGTGAATTAACAGCATTGCGCAGAAAGGATTCTGCACAAATTCATTGATACGTGCTACCATAACTCGAAAGCAAAAGTGATTAAGTCCCGCAGTTAAAGTCCCTTGCAAATCTGGAGTTCAGTACATTAGGCCGTAAATACATTTTGAGGAAATTGGCGATTGGATTTATCAAGGCGGCTTTGGTCCGCTGATGAATTGTTATAAAGAAACAGAAAAGGTGGGATACACACAAGAAACTCTTCGAATACAGAGTGACAAGTGCTCTGTCTGAGGGAATCGATAATGTCATAGAAACCGTGAAGCGAAAGGCCTATGGCTATCGAAGCATAGTTACTTTCGACTCAAAATTATGCAGTGTATGCAGCTAGTTAAACTCGAGATATTGCCCAATGTAAAATCAGCTACTTACACTTTTTTGATATAGAGCCCTAAGATTGTCCAATTCTAGGACGATTCTGAAAACAATCTATCCTGGACTTTCTTTTCAGGATATCCTGACCGAGAAGAAGCGGAAATGCTCTTGGGGAAGATTTCATGTCAGTCGTCCGGGATGTATTCTGAAAATATCAAGGGGTGCGCCTATGCGAAAGCAATCAGACCAGTCAGGCTTTAGTCTTGTTCAAATCCTTATGGGAGTGACCATAGTTTCTATCCTATCGGTTGGGGTCATGGCCTTGCTGGATAATATGAACCAGCAGCTCACGCGAACCCGCACTATGGGCACCCGAGATGCCTTGGTCCGCCAGGTTAAAGATATCATTCAAACCGCCAGCTCCTACTCCTATACTCTTGGTCTCCAGGACAAAGACAATGCGACCTTTAAATTGTGTATGGAAGGGGCCACTCCGCCAGCCAATGATCTATGCATCGCCAAGGATCCTGCAGATCAACCCCTCACCTACGGCGTTTCGTTCTACGGTGTTGGTGGCACCCAAGCCGTTTCGGGTGGATTGGGTAATCCTGCCAAGTATAATGCAGACGGAACAAAATGTGATTCCCAAAACCAGGCCAATTGTCCTTTGGAGGTCGAGACCTGGTTCCAACCAATATGTATTGTTGGCAAGGACTGCGCCAAGGCGGACGATCTGCTCGTCTTCTTTTCAGTGAAAAGTGCTGCCAATGCCCAGTATCAGGTGAAGACGATTTCAAACATAGGTACACCAACTGCCTATTCAACACTCACACGAGTCGTCGAGCCGCCTCCGCCAGATGTGCTTGCTGGTGGTGGTGGTGGTGGTGGTGGTGGGAGTCTAACTTGTTTCAATGCAGCGAAAATTAACGGCCTGGGAATGAGGCAGGATGTGCCGTTATGTTGCACAGTAATTGGTGGGGGCAAGGTTGGCTGTGCCCGAGCTCCAAGATGATTTTAATGGGGGAGTCAGTGGGATTATAAGAACCGGCAACCGTGCCTCGGCACAATGGAAATATCATGGATATGTATTGGATATTCCGAGGACCAACATCATCATATTGTATACAGAATGGGGCAGATTTCGGGGTTTCTCGGAGTTTTCCTGAGGAGGTCTTCCATGGGTCATATTATATGGGTGCTTGTCCTGATTTAACTCTGCCCTGCATTATAGACAAACCTTCAAAGGCAGACTTATTTGTTCGGTCGATACAGGTGTTATCCCTGAGACGGCCCTGATGTTAACGAAGAACGGCCTCAACAACCGGCCGGCTCCTGCTTCCTTTGAGTTAAGAGCAACAAAACTGACAAATATTTATGAATGCACGAACCCGCCCTGATTTTTGTTTGTGCGAGCAAAGGATCATCGAATGAGCATTAATCTGCCCGCCCCCAGACTCAGTCGAGTTCTTTCACAACTTGCAGTTGGCGCGGGATTTTTCATATTTTGTTTAATTGTGTCGGTGGCGGCTTTTGGCGACCACCTTGACCTCCTGACCGCTCATTTCCTTTCGCCGTCGGCACTTGGTTCGAATATGCAGAGGATTCAACAGAGTTTCATTTCAACTTTGGAACCTTTAATATGAAACGCTTTCATTTTTCAGAACTTGATTTTGGAGCGGAATCTCCGGATGTCACTTGTTATCGCCTTGGTGGCACCTGGTACCCGCCCGCTGTCCCAGGTGCTAGAGGAAGATGTGCCTTACCTTCAGATTCTATCGAGTGGATATAGGAGACGCCGTCTAAGAGACGCCTTCATTGTTGGTGCGTTCTCAAGTTTGCGCCGCCAAATTTAGCACTCCAGTGGGAATTGAGTCAGTGAATCTAAAATCAAAGACTTTTTCTCATGGACGCGAGGTCAGACTCAAAAACCGAGCGTAATCAAATCCTCAAATTACGCGCCAAATTCAAAATTAACAGTATCAAAAAATTTGTATTATTTTGAGATACCAGCTTTTTCAGCCGATCGATCTTTTTTCCGCTAAGATTGTCCAATTCTAGGACGATTCTGAAAACAATCTATCCTGGACTTTCTTTTCAGGATATCCTGACCGAGAAGAAGCGGAAATGCTCTTGGGGAAGATTTCATGTCAGTCGTCCGGGATGTATTCTGAAAATATCAAAGGTGCGCCTATGAAAGCAATCAGACCAGTCAGGCTTTAGTCTTGTTCAAATCCTTATGGGAGTGACCATAGTTTCTATCCTATCGGTTGGGGTCATGGCCTTGCTGGATAATATGAACCAGCAGCTCACGCGAACCCGCACTATGGGCACCCGAGATGCCTTGGTCCGCCAGGTTAAAGATATCATTCAAACCGCCAGCTCCTACTCCTATACTCTTGGTCTCCAGGACAAAGACAATGCGACCTTTAAATTGTGTATGGAAGGGGCCACTCCGCCAGCCAATGATCTATGCATCGCCAAGGATCCTGCAGATCAACCCTCACCTACGGCGTTTCGTTCTACGGTGTTGGTGGCACCCAAGCCGTTTCGGGTGGATTGGGTAATCCTGCCAAGTATAATGCAGACGGAACAAAATGTGATGCCCAAAACCAGACCAATTGTCCTTTGGAGGTCGAGACCTGGTTCCAACCAATATGTAATGTTGGCAAGGACTGCGCAAAGGCGGACGATCTGCTCGTCTTCTTTTCAGTGAAAAGTGCTGCCAATGCCCAGTATCAGGTGAAGACGATTTCAAACATAGGTACACCAACTGCCTATTCAACACTCACACGAGTCGTCGAGCCGCCTCCGCCAGATGTGCTTGCTGGTGGTGGTGGTGGTGGCGGGAATTTTAGTTGCTTTAGTTTTACTGATGGTGGTCTTTCTAAGCCGTTTTGCTGTACTATGCTAGGAAACACCCTTGCGTGTACAGAAGTTGTTAAGCAGGCAAATGTCGCCGCAATCGAAGGTGGTCCACAGAATGCTGCCTTTTATGCTGGAAGCCTATCTGAAAAATTTGGCACCTGGAAAAAACGTGGGTATGTGTTGGGTCAGGTTTTGTCCAGCGGTGCAGGTTACGGAGTATATCGTCTCAAAGACGAGGTCCTCCCTAGCCTCGGCGCCGTTGGAGAGGGACCTAACGAGCAGCGACCAAATTTTTCCTATCGTGCCGCCTGTCCTGAATTATCTTCAGCGTGTTTGCTGCCCCCGCCAGGCCGCCACATTACTTGTACTGTTTTTTTGCGCAACGTCCCAGCAAGTAACATGGAAAGGGTACTTAAACCTAACGAATCTCTAGCTTTCCTAATAAGCACCACTGTTAGCGATGTCTATGAATGCAAGGCCGCGCCTTGATTTTTGTTTGTGCGAGCAAAGGATCATCGAATGAGCATTAATCTGCCCGCCCCCAGGCTTAGTCGAGTTCTTTCACAACTTGCAGTTGGCGCGGGATTTTTCATATTTTGTTTAATTGTGTCGGTGGCGGCTTTGGCGACCACCTTGACCTCCTGACCGCTCATTTCCTTTCGCCGTCGGCACTTGGTTCGAATATGCAGAATCAACAGAATTTCATTTCAACTTTTGTTGTGAAAGGGCATTCCATGGTGCCGCTCTTTTCGGAGGGGCAAGTGATTTCGTTGAACAATTTTGCCCGCGAAAGGGTGTCGCGGACCTCAAGCGAGATTCCGCAATCGTCATACATGGTCAGGCTCGGAAGCTCCTCCTCAAGCGAGTGGCCGCAGTCCCTGGCGATTCTTTTGAGGTTCGCGATGGGGCTCCTTTTCAAGGGGCAGAATTGTTAGTGAACGGAAAGAGATGGGGAATAGCAGAAAGCTCGCCTCGAAAATTTACGCCAACACTCGCTGCTAGTTTGAAGCGATTGGTTGCTTACTTTCGCGGAAAAATACCACCTAATTCAATTTTAGCTCTCGGGTTGAGTCAAGATTCCTATGACTCTGTGTCTATTGGCTTGATCAGCACCGAAGACATTCTCGGCGTGGTTCGCTAAGGACAATCTGCCAGGTTTCCCAAGCAGGACCTCCGACCAAATGCTAAATGTGGGCATTCGGGGTTGTCGTGGACGTCGTTTCTTAGTCCAGAATATCAGATGATAGCTCGAGAAGATTTTCGTTTGTGCCTTTTTCTGACACAATAGACCCATGAAACGAATATATTTTATGACTTTAGTCTGGCTTGCAATTTCGCGCGTGGTTGCGGCTGAAGAATTGACTCCAAAAACAGATCCCTTTGATCTTCCACAAGTCGTCGCTGTCGAAAACAAGAAATTCAACCCCTTGCGAGACATCACATTACAGATTGGAATCTTGCCTTTGGATGCTTTTTACAAGGCCTTGACCGGTGGAGTGACCTACACCCACAGCTTCCAAGTCTTATCTGTCCTGGGAGGTCATTAACGCCAATTATGCCTCAATCCAGGATACGAATTTGAAACGAGACCTCATAAACAACTTTAGTGTTAAACCGCAGGGCATTTTGGATAGCATCAAGTATCATGTGGCGACTCATGTGGTGTACACTCCAATTTATTCGAAAAATCTTCTTTTCAACAATGAAGTCATGCATGGGGAGTGGAGTTTTGTTGGAGGCGCCGGAATGGTCGGATATACCTCTGGTGATACCGCGCCAATGTATGGGGGTGGCCTGATTGGAAGATTCTTTAAAAGCAATATAGTCTCATATAAATTCGATGCGCGGATTTATGCACAAACTGCGCAAAACAAAAGTTCTGATCTATTGCTGATGTTAAATATCGGAATGTCTTTTGAAATTGGTGGTCGAACACAAAGGGGAAGAACTCTTTGATCAAGAAGTTTGAAGGTTTGATTTTGAGCTTGGCTCTTATTTTGCCGATCTCAGCGATTGGCCAAGTTTATATGGAAGTGCCTTCGTGGCAGTATGTGCCAGTCGACTCAATTTTTTGGGAAAAAGTCAAAAGCCTTCAGCAGAAGAAAGATCTTTTAGGTGTTATTTCGTTAGCAGAGGAAAAACTGCAAAACGCAAAATCAGAACTTGAGCAAGCTGAAACTCATTATGTAACTGCCATGGCCTGCCTGGGTCTTCAATACACCTTCTGCACTTACAATTTTTCTATGGAGTTACTCAGAAAAAATCCTGGCTCTATGCCTGCCATTGGCGCCCTTTTCTTGCTTGAGGAGCTTTTGCAAGAGGAGCTAATTGTGGACGATGAAATTCAACGAGTTCTCAATGTGGGAAATTTCGTGGAAGTTCCAGGAGCTTTGCTGCCCATGAGCTTGTACTACGTTTTTAAAGACAACCGAAAAAAGAATCTTAAAGAATGGCAACAAGACAACTATAAACGAATTCCAGAAAAAACCTATTGGCGAAATCGATTGGCCTTTTACAAAATCCTGAACCTAGTCAAAGTGGGCAAACCCAAGCAAGCCGAAAAAGAGCTTCTCGCCATTGAAAAAGCCAGTGAAAAATACCCAAAATTCAAAGAAAGAATTCGACTGCAAAGAGCTCGTCTTTTCTATCAGATGGGTCAGTTTAAGGAGGCGGACTCCATTTATTCTGGATTTCTTTCGCAGAGCCGCGAGTTCGGCAAAATTTTGCTTGAACGAGCTTGGGTTAAGTATTCCCAAAAGGACTTTTCTTTGGCGCTCGGGATGCTTGAATCCCTTAAATCATCTTACTTCAAAGGAGCAACCCACCCGGAGCAGTACATTCTGTCCATGGTGACCTACCGAGACCTTTGTCACTACGAAGCTGTGATTGAAGCTCACAAGGAGTTTGAGTCAGTTTTTAAACCCTGGGTTGACCATCTTAAGGAGCAGAAGCCTCTCTTCGAGAATCGCGCCATATTGACCATGGTCTTGCTACAAGCTCAGAATATTCCCATTGGAAACATGATTGGGCGAATACGACTTGAACAGGAAAACCTAAAACAGGCAAAGTTTTCTCAGGCCTTTTCAAAAAAACTTGAAACTTTGTACACTGAGGGCGAGGCGCGCTGGAAAGACTTTGCTAGTCAGGCCCTGGATGGGGATCTTAAAACGGCGTCAGTTGAATTCTTGGATTTTGTCGAGCAAGCCAAGCTTCTGGACTATATTTCTGGTTTGGATCAGCATCGGATCAAGGCGCGTTTTGAGAGTCGAAACTATAAGGCTCCGCAGGCACAAAAGTATGCGATACAGAAGTTGTTCTGGCCGGTCTTAGGTGAATATTGGTGGAGCGAGATCAATACTTATCGTGTGCTGGCCTCGGATCGCTGTACAGAAGGTGGTACCAAATAGGCAGGCAGGACGGTCTGATCAAGATGGCTATGGTGGTTTTCCTTCATTCAGTGTTGGGAGCCTCTGCTTTAGCTTCGGATCTCAAAAAAATCGAGAGCGATCTCAAAAGTGTTTCGGCCTCGATAGAGTTAACAAAAAAGCGCATCAAAGGGGCTCAAGAAATTGAATTTCTTCCGGATCTGTACTTCATGCTCGGTGAACTTCTTGTTGATAAGGCAAAACTTTCCTATGCAGTTAAACGGGAGAAGAACCCCAAAGTTCCTATCGAAGAGCTGGACTTCGCGCCCGAAAAGCAAATTCGTCTGGAGGCAATTGAAACTTACCGAATAATTGAAGAACGTTACCCAAGATTTCAGACCTTAGATAAGGTTCTCTTTACGCAAGGACAAGAGCTTCTTGAGTTAAACGAAACAGATCAGGCGCTTAAAGTGATGAAGAAAGTAACAGAGCGGTTTCCAAAAAGCCCCTATTTCGCAAAAGCTCTCATTGAGATTGGAAATATATTCTTTAATAAGAAAGATTTCGACTTTGCTCTTGAACAATATCAGAAAGTCATCGACATGACAGGGCCCAATGCTAAAAAAGAGGTGGCCTACTATAAAGCAGCTCTCTGTTATATCCACAAAGATAGCTTTTTAACATCGATGGTTTATTTTGATAGGTTTTTTCGATTAATGAAAAATGCTAAGATAGATCCAAGTGAAGACATTCGCGAAGAGGCATTAATTGCCTCAGTCTGGCCAATCTCTGAGCTATCGCCAGAAGATCTGCAAAAGCAAAAAAAATTTTTGGATCCAATCTCTTATTATCGTGAAGTGGCCTTTGATAAAGCCAGCTACCGAAGAGTCTTAAATCGTTATGGAAAGAGGATGACGCTGAAGGTGCGAATCAAGGAAGCTCATCTGGCCTATTTGGAACTCTTCCGTTTAGCGGATGAACTGAGCGAAAAAAAAGAGGCGATGGAAAATTTCTATCTGAAGGGTCGGGAAGTTAAGGTCGACTTCTACCCGTCTTGGGTTTGTGACCAGGTTGCAAAAACTTTGTGGCGAATAAAACAAGAAGATGTGGAAAAACCAAAAGAGAAGAAAGAAATTCTCAAATATGAAGCGTTCTATCGGGATTTTACGACCACACTCCACAAAGCCGCTATGAGAATTAAAAGACAAGAGGACCTCAAAGAAGTTGTCAAAGCGTATGAACAATATATTTGGATTTTTCCGAAAACAGAATTTATTTCAGAGATCTATTTGAATATGGCTGAAGCTTCTTTTCATGCCAAGGACTATATTCATGGGGGTCAATATTATTCCCAGGCAGCGAGTTTAGCAAAGAAGTCAAAGGACAAACGAGATCTCTTGGATTCGGCTGTTGGAGCCTTCGCCCTAGGATTTGCCGAGGCCAAGGGCCTGTCAAACCTTGAGAAAGCTCAGGGTCGGGCGGGCCTTCAACGGACAGCAAGTATTTTCACAAAGGAATTTCCAAATGATCCTGCTTTACCTACAGTTAAGTTCAATTTGGCAAAGAGCTATTACGATGAGCAAACATTTTCAAAGTCGGCGGACTTGTTTAAAGCCTTTGTGAACGAGTATCCCAGCCATGAGCTCGCTGAGCAAGCTGCCATTTTGCTGATTGATTCCTACTATATTCAAGAAGACCTTCAGGGGGTCGTTCGGGAGGGAAAGGCCTTACAGAGTCACTCCCGTTTGTCGGCCCCCTTACGATCGAAAATGGCTCAAGTGGTCGCTCAGGCTCAATTAAAAAAGGTCCGTTCGATCGCTGGCGAAATGGGTTCCAAAGATTATGCCGATAAATTTCTTGAGTTTGCGGCAGCGTCGAAGGGATCAAATACCAGCGAACCCGCTCTTTATGAGGCTTTTTCTGCAATCAAAGCGTCAAACGATCCTCGGGTTTTTGAGGTTGGTGAGCAATACTTAGGACAGTACGGAAATAATCCGCGGAGTCAGGAAGTTCTTGTGAGTATCGCCCAAAAAGCTATGATCTCTGTGGATTATCGACGGGCTATCAAATACCTGTTTGCCTTTGGTCAAAAGTTTAAAAATGAGTCCTCTGCAAAAGAGTCAATCACTCAGGCTGGATTGATCGCTGATTCACTTGGCGACAGTGCTCAAGCTGCGCAGGCTTTTTTGGCACTCGGGGACACCAAGAAAGCGGCAGAGATATATGCCAGAGCTCATCGTTGGGATGCTCTTGTTCCGCTCGCTGCAGGCCTGCAGGGTTCGTTGGGACTTTATTACCAAGGACTTGGAATTTATCGTCAGGGATCGAAACCGGAAGGGTTGGCACTTCTGCGAAGACTTTCAGATGTGACACCTTCCAATGATGAAGAAAAGATGCTGTTAGCTCATGCTGGAATTATTGTCGCCGAATATGACGTCGAACAATTTGTGGGGCTTGGAAAAGGAGAGCCTTTTTCGGTGCCTCTTCTGCAGAAGAAAATTCAAGCCTACCAAAGTCTGGATCTGCAACTTCAGAAAGTCATTGGTAGCGGTGCTGGAAAATGGGTGATCGCTGGCCTGATGAATAATGGTCAGCTGAATCAAAATTTTGCTCAATTTCTCCAGGGCGGCTCAGCCGCCAGCTGGTATGAATCAAGAGCAGTTCAAAAAAATGGTAACGCCTCAGATTGCAGGTTACTCAAATTCGGCCAAAGAGGCCTTTTCAAAATGCCGAATGGCGGCAGAAGATTTTGAAGTCTTCACCCCCTATGTGGAAGGGTGCCTTTCGGAGGGCCGAATTGTCGTGAGGGAAAATATGGATAGCTTACCCCGAATGAAATCCGTGGGGAATGCCTCCAGCAGCTGGTCTAAACTTCGTCCTGAACTTGTCAAAACGCCCCGTTCTTTACCCTTGTTAAAAAGGGCAATGATTTTATCTATTCAAGACCAGGATTTTCCCTATGCCCAAGCGATCGCACAGAGAATGATTGAGATTGATCCCCAATCGAGTGAGGCCCTATCGGATTTAGGAGTCTGTCAGTTGTTTTTGGGCGAGTGGGAAGCTTCTCAAGTCTCTTTGACTGAGGCACTTAAAAAGAATCCTAAAAACTCATCGGCACTATGGGCGCTCGCGGGCCTCTATAAAAAATATTCTTTTAATAAAAAATATGCACTTTTTTTGAGTCGCGCGAAGGCCGCAGGGCGGCCCTCGCCTCCTGTCCATTCATTGATGAAAATTGGGTCTTAGAAAATGAGTCTGGATGCAACGACAAAACCTCTTTTTGAACCTCGACATCGTCCAGAGCTCCACGTTCAGATTCTGAAAGATGGAAAAAGATTTTTCAAGGGGACGTTCTCGAGTTTTCCAGTGATCTTTGGGCGCAGCCGCGAGTGTCATCTGTGTCTTGAAAAATTTGATTTTGTGTCAAGAAGTCATGGAAGTATTTCAGTCAATCAAAATGAAATTTTGGTCAGTGATCTCAACAGTTCAAACGGAATATATTTTGGATCAACTCGGACGACATCCTTCTCTCTTAGTCAAGGCGGCGAATTTCAAGTTGGTGATTTAATATTTAGAGTTAAGTTGGAGGTGCCTCAAAGTGAGAATCACGAGACTGAGAAGCCCCTAAAGCAACCTCAGCAGCGACCCCAGAAGCCACCTCTAAAAGATCATGGCCATTCGGATTGGCGAAAGCTCGATTTTTCGTTAGCGCCAGACCCGGACTCTCGAAATCTAAAATTGCGCCAGATGGTCCTGCAGGGGACCGTCATTTGGAAGGGTGATATTTATGATGTTCGAAATTTTAGTCTCAATGAAGAAATCATTTTGGGCCCGAACCAGACAGAGCCTCTTTATGTTCCTATCGTCAACGGTGAACTGGATCTAGGGGTCTTTACTAAACAGGGCGCTCACCTCAGCCTTCTGAAGAATTTTTCATGGATGCTCTATCGCGAGACTGTTGAAATCCCAAGAGCAGTTTTGCTTGAAACAGGGCGAGTGAAGGATGTGGGGTATCATTTTGGAATGACGCTCGCATTAAATGAGGTCTTGTCCATAAACATCGGGTTTGGTATGGACTTTCGGCTTCGTTATGTCCCGATTCCTCACCCCCTTATTAGGAAAACTTGGATTGAGAATCGGGATGAATTTAAGCGGGCAATCACGGTGTCTTTAAGCGTCCATTTCTTTCTAAGCACCTTTGCAATGATTTTGGCTCCGAAAGCAACGGGCCCTTCTGTTAACAAGATGGCCCCTCGCTTTGCTAGACTTCTGGTCGAGCCCCCTAAGCAGACCTTTGCATTTGAACCCCCTCCTCCGCCTCCGCCACCGCCCCCACCTCCAGTTGAAGAGCCCAAACCTTTGGTTGAGAAGAAAGATCCAGTTGTTGAAAAACAAAAAGAAGTTGTGAAAGAAATTGTTAAGAAGGCGGCTAAGGCCAAACCTATTGTTAAGACAGAGAATCAAAAGGTTCAACCGGTCCTACCCAAGCCCCTCGCCACAGCCCCAATCCCCCCCTCCTGAGAGTTCCCCACCACCTCCAGTCTCAACCTCAAAAGAGCAGGCTTCGGCCGCTGCTGCAGCCCAAGAAATGGCAAACCTTTTTGGCGCATTACCAACCCCTGGAGGAGGCAAAGGAAACTCCAAGGTACCGATCAATATTCAAAAGGGTCCAGGAAGTCCTAACAAGACTGGCATTCGAGTGGGAGGTCTTTCCTCAGGAGTTGGGGCATCAGGAGGCGCTGGGGGGGACGTGGTTGGACTTGGTCTGGGAACACAAGCCGGTCTGCCGAACTATGCCCAGAACAAGGATTCGAAGGCCGGCAAACAGGGAGTCGCAGGGGCTGTTGTCGGGCGGCCGACCTTTTCCGGAGTAAAGGCCGAACAGGGAATCGACAATGACGCAGTTATGAAGGTGGTTAACTCTCATCTTAGGGATGTTCATCGCTGCTATGAACGAGCACTATTTAAAGATGCTAATATTGTCGGACGTGTTGAGTATGAGTGGGAAATTTCGGCCCAAGGAGTGGTTTCGTCAGTGACTGTCAAAAGGTCTGAAGTTTCAAATGGAGATTTTCTAAATTCTTGTGTTGTGGAACTATTTAAAAAGATGAAGTTTCCAGTGGCGAAAAATGGTCAGACAACGACGGCCAGCATTGGCTTCCCGTTTGGGAAAAACTAGGAGAATGATTTTATGAAGGGTTTTATCGTTATTTTTTTTAATCACTGGTACATTATGTTTCCAATTGCGGCCTGCTCTGCTGCGGGAATTGCCATTGTCGTTGAGCGGGCAATAACACTCCGTGCGGCTGCTTCAGTGGACAAGGACGAACTGCTCAATTTTATTCAATCCTATTGTATTCAAGGGGACCTTCAAAAAGCAATTAGCGCTGTTTCTCAATCGAAAGGGCCTCTTTCGAATATTGTGAGAGCCGGCCTAGTCTCTGTCGCCAATGGCAATGGACCCGAAGTCGTGCAGACGGCCATGGATGCCGTTGCTCTCAGAGAAATTCCCCGTCTGGGACGGCGAATAGATCTTCTATCTGCTCTTGCCAATGTCGCTGTTCTTCTGGGCTTGCTTGGAACCGTGAGTGGAATGATTGCAGCCTTCGGAGCCGTTGCGAACTTGCCACCCGCAGATAAGGCCAAAGTCTTGGCTTCTTCTATCGCCGAGGCTTTAAACGCAACTGGTTTTGGCTTGATGGTATCAATCATTTTATTTGCGGCTTGGGGCTGGTTAAATTCCTGGTCGTCAAGAGTTATTGATGATGTCCATGAAGCGAGTGTTGCCACTTTAAATTTTATTTTGGTCAATAAAGCTAAAATTCTCAAAAGATAAGAATTAACCTGCATATGCAGGAAAATTAAAAAAGGGACTCAGGGTGTCGGCAGGCGGAAGTGAAGAACCAAATTTAACTCCATTCATCGATTTATTTTCGGTGTTGGTTTGTTTTCTCTTGATGACAGCGGCCTGGGTTCAACTTGAGTCAGTTAGTGTGCAAGTCGAAAAGGCACCAACACCTTCTGATCTAGCAACAGAAACCGCAGCACCTCCAGAGCCGCCTCCGCCAAAAAAAACAAAACTCACAGTCCTAATGACTCCTGAAAAAATTATTCTTCTCGAAGATCTTCAAGAAATGGTCCTTCCCCATCTAGGTGGGATGTGGGATAAAGATTCATTGCTGCGAAAATTGACGAGCTGGCGGCAAAAATTTCCCGATAAAAAAGATATTGTTTTAAGTACAGAAGCCCAAGTGACCTATGGGCAAATGATCAAAATGTACGATCTTTTGGTCCAGTCAGACTGGCCCGAGGTTGGAATCAACCCAAACTAAGGAATTTACTACCCTATGTCAGCAGGTGAAAAAGTCAAAGGCAGCACTCATCGCTTGGTCCAAATTCCCGGCTATAATTTGCGCCCACAGTATGATTTGACCCACACCCGGCATTTAGTGGTTTTCCGTCGTTCGAAGCGCAAAAGTTTTAGTTTAAATCTTGCTCCGATGGTCGATATGTTTTCAATTCTAGTCATTTATCTAATAATGAATTTCTCCTCAAGTGGTGAGGTTTTTTTTATTTCAAAAGATATTAAGATTCCTCAGGCCTCCAAGGGACAACCCATGCAATCCTTCCCTTTGATTTCTGTAGTCAACAACAAGGTCATGTTTGATGCCGAAAACAAAGATGGTGGCGAATCATTGTTTGTTGAAGATATTAACGATGGAAATCTTCCGATCCTTAGAAAGATGCTTCAGCAGGTTCGCAAGGTTGAAAAAGAAATCGGCGGCGAAACAAATTTTCGTGGCCAGGTCAATTTGCAGGCTGACGAAAATCTTCCAATTGAAGAAGTTAAAAAGGTCATGCGAGTCCTCATCGACGAAGGCTGGACCGGAATCAACTTTATTATCGAACCAACGGGAGGTTCGTAAAGAACACTCCCATATATTGAGCAAGATATCTTGCTTTGGACACCTGAACTAATTGTTAGCCCGAACAATGACGGGTGTGCCCCATCGACCATTCGTTAATAAGTCGTTGAAGTTAAGCCCATAGCCAGCTGTTAACAAATAGCCTGCGAATTCCCCCAGAACGTTCCCAGGTATAAGGATGGAAGTTTCAAAATTACGCAAACTAGCCACACTTTTGTAGGACAGGGTTTCTGGGTCATTAATCCCATCATGCTTTCGCCACTCAGTTCCAGTATAGAAAAAGATCGATCCATCAGGCCCAATAGCACCAATATAATACCGCCCTGCCTGGCCATAGTGAAGGTAACTTGGGTATACTCGAAACGAGATTGTGACATTGGCCGCACTCGTGGCCAAGAAACTGGGTATTGTTGTTTGGGCAGAGAACGCTTGCTGAGGAATCGAATAGATTTCTCGGAAACGACTATTAGTCATCATTTCAGCTGCGGCGGCGCCAATGCTGTCCCCAATTCCATATCCAACATAGACTTTCGTTCCACCCAAAGCGATCACGTCACTCTCTGTGGCGAGCTGAATGCCAGAGGGCGGGGTGGATGAAAGAGGACCCAGAGCTCCCAAGGTGGCCAGGACACCGTCCCACCTGACCCAAGCGTTTGTGCCGGCGGCGGCGTTAGTATTGTAGACCATCGGAATCTGGCCACCGCTTTCAGGAACCATGGCGACCATAAATATTTTCCCTTTTTTTGAGATATGAGCTTCTGCCACAGTGATTCCCGCCCGAACAGAAAGGGCGGATGGGGAGCCCGAGATCGAGGCCGAAACATTCCAGTTGTTGGAATTTAGCGCGGGGGTCGAACCACCTGGAATCACGAATGGATTCAGATTGTACAGACCACTATTGAGCAAGTCCTGAAAGGCTGACTGAGCTGAGGTGCCTCGCCCATAACCAGCATAAAGCTTCCAACCAGCAACGGCTTCAAGGCTAACA
Source organism: Bdellovibrionales bacterium (assembly GCA_016713585.1). Classification (GTDB taxonomy): domain Bacteria; phylum Bdellovibrionota; class Bdellovibrionia; order Bdellovibrionales; family Bdellovibrionaceae; genus JADJOV01. Next base: position 365,476 of record JADJOV010000023.1, read on the forward strand.
TTTGCCGCCAAAGAGAGAGTCCTGTTGCTCAATGCTGTCAATCCGGAGGCACTAGCCCCTGAGGACAAAGGTAACCACCCTTGCCCGTCGTATAACAAAAACTCGCTCGTGCTAGGGTTTTGTGCTGCAAAAAAGAAATACCCTTGCAGATTATAATAATCATATCTAACAAAAACACTTGCAGTTCCAGAAACATTTGCTGTCTGGGGGGCCCCGTTCATTTGGATGTTTACAGCATGACTCTGCCTCGGGATCTCATAAACAAGGTCATATCGACCACCGGAATGTGTGGAGTCCCTAAAACTCAGCATCTCTGTCGCTGCGACAGCTGGTGTGGCTCCGACACCATATCCCGCATAGATTTTAGAGCCCCCAAGCGCCACCAAATCCGCATTGGTGATAGAGTAAAAGAGAAAAGGGAACTCGTTCGAAGTCTGAGGAAGTGTCGCCGAATACTGTGCCAAATTTAAGCTTTCAGTATATGGACTCCAAGTTTTTGTTGAGGGATTGTAGACATGTAAAACATTTCCAAATACGCCGACAAGAAAAGCATATTTTTTCAATGTCACATCTGCGTTATCAACGTCCAAAGTGAGTCTAGCTCCGTACGAATAGACAGCATTAGACGAAATATCAAACGTCACTCTGAACATATGTGGCGCGAGCACAGGCGATGGAGGGAGGCAGCGCACAACCGTCGGACTCAGAGCTGAGTCCTCAGGGCGACACGGCGGCAAAAGCTGACCATTACCGGAGTTACCAGAACTACCGGAGTTACCAGAACTACCGGAGTTACCAGAACTACCAGAGTTACCGGAATTACCAGAGTTACCAGAATTACCAGAGTTACCGGAATTACCAGAGTTACCAGAATTACCAGAGTTACCAGAATTACCAGAGCTACCAGAATTACCAGAGCTGCTAGATCCAGGAAATGGATCAGGCATTTGACCAGGGGGTGTCAGCATATCCCCTGGGTTCGCTGAGGACGAAAGTGAATCCTGGAGCGTTGAAAAGCCATTTGAGCAATTTTGAAAAGACAAAATCACCCCTAGCGATACAGCGCCGGCAACAGAAAGATTAAAGAAAGTAGGATTTATAATTCTTTTCAACGTCATAAAATTCCCCCGTGTACAAAATTATCTTCAGTGAACAATATGCCGTCAATGCAAAACGAATACCGATGAAGTCAGTGAATTTATTTGTCCCAAAATGGAACATTCTCACAGCGCCAACCTGTACCTTTGAGCTGAAGTCGGAGACCATGAAAAGTGACTGTTTTTGAAACGTCAAAGGATCAAATCCACCGGAGATCTCGAGGTAACGAATTGATCAAATCAATCAATAATATAGAACAATCAGGGATCGAAAGTGCAAAAAAGATTGTCAGTGGCCGAAGATCGCAAGCTGACCCATCAAGTAATTGATATTGGCCAAGGAATTTAACCTATCACCGCAGACTCAGTTCAAGCAGAAAAATCATTTTGAGTCCAAATCTAGGTTAGCTATTTCTTGTCTACCAGATTTCCATAAAGATCAGTTCGTCTATCGCGAAAAAAACCGAAAGCGGCACGGTTGGCGCGCACCTGTGCAAAATTGAATTCTGAAATAATGATTCCAGTTTGAGTGCGATCTAGCTCGGCCAGCTTTTCGCCGCGATGGTCGCAGATAAATGAATGCCCATAAAAAGTTTGGCGGGCCTCAGTCCCCACACGATTGGCGGCAACGACAGGCACCACATTGCTTGCGGCATGTCCGATCATAGCTCGTTGCCAGGGATCGCAATCATTGCCAGACTGTTGTAGTAGCACTGATGGTCTCTCTCAAAAAATGAAACTGGAAGCACCACTCCAAGTTTTTTCGCCAAATCCTGAAAAATACGAATCGTCGGATGATTTAAGGCGGGCTGAGCTAATTTAAAGTACTCTTCCTTTTCAAAAGTGCAAAAATAAATATTCTCAAAAAGCTCTGGCATGAGAATAACTCGAGCGCCCTCCTGAGCCGCTTGCTGGACCATCTGACTCATCTTCAATACATTTGCCTGAGTGTCCGTTGAAAACGAAGCTTGAATCGCGGCCACTTTGCTTCGTGATAAAGTCATATTCCTAACCCCCCCTTGGCTGTTGTTGGCTGATACAGTGAAAGGCCCCACCGCCAGTTAAAATGGTCTTCGCTGGTCGCCCCACAGTTCGACGGGTGGGGAAACCACTCACCAATGGCTTTAACTGCAGCCTGGTCCGAAGGCATTCCATAGGTTGGAACGACGACTGTCGTATTACCAATATAAAAATTCAAATAGCTTGCTGGCATAAGCTCGCCATCCTCATTAAGGACTCTGCCTGGCGAGGGAACAAATCCCACGGTCAGTGGGCGCCCCTTTGCGTCTACGAATTGCAGAAGGTCCCTGGCAATTTTTTCCATGACCTCTTTATTCGGATCATCCACACTCGTTGCCTTCATACATAGAACTTTCGCAGGCCCCACATAACGAGCGATTGTATCGATATGGCCATCAGTATGATCGTTGAGCAATCCATCCTGGAGCCAGAGCACCTTCTGACCACCAAGAGCCTTGCAGACTTCTTTCTCCACCTGGGCTTGATCCATTTCTGGATTTCGATTCATATTCAAAAGACATTGGCGACTCGTCAACACAGTTCCTTCACCATCGACTTCGACCGAGCCACCCTCTAAAATAAAAGAAAATCTCAATGGACGTGCCTGACTTTGGCTTGCAATTCTTTCTGCGACCTGGGAATCCCCTGGCATAATATACTTTTCACCCCAGCCATTGAACTTAAAGCAAGCTGCAGCCAAAGTTTTTCCATCTTTCAAAAAAATGGGAGCAGTGTCTCTCAACCAAATATCACCAAATGGGATCTCAAACAATTGATGCGGCAAATTCTTGAGCTTCTGTTCGGCTTCTTCTTTCTCCGCCAAAGAGGGCACCAATATATTTAAAAACTCGCCCCGCGCTTTGCCAGTCATAGGATCGATATCCGAAATCGCTTCACAAAGTCCGTAAAACTCATCCTGGGCCGTTTGCAGATTATCTTGCCAAAGCTCACGATGGCTGGGCCATGCCAACCACACTGCTTGATGGGATTCCCACTCTGCGGGTTGCCGAAAGCCAATTGCCTCTGCTGCTCCAATATTTTCCACCAGTTCCTCCGCAATCTATTTCGAATACATGACTGGATATCGCCTCTGCTTAGCCAAAAATCAATGAGAAATTTCAGTCAACAAACGACCAGCGCTCTGAAACTTAAGCCCTTCGGGCTAACTTTTTACCAAAAACACCTAAAATACATGGATTTTGACCAAAAACCCCTTGAAATGCGTCTAGTCTCTCGTGAAGCGAATACTACAGCCCTTCATCTCCAACAAGGTTAAACGCCTTCTTCGTCTCTTCGCGAACCAGGTCCCGCTTCCTCAATCGATCCATGAGGAGATAAAAGCAGGGAACCACGTAGAGTGTCAGCGCGGTCGAAACCATAACTCCCCCGATCAGAGTGATCGCCATGGGACGCATGGACTCTGCTCCAGCGCCAAAGGCGGTGGCGGAGGGAATCGCACTTGCGACGGTCGCAAAAGAGGTCATCAAGATTGGACGGAGCCGCACCGGACAAGCCTCGATGAGAGCTCGGCGGGCGTCTATGACAAGACCATCAACGGCGGCATCCCCACGATCAGTCAAACCGCCCCGATCACGAACTGTATTTGTAAACTCAATCAGCAAGATCGAATTTTTCTTCACGATACCCATCAGGAGTAAAAATCCAATCATCGAATAGATATTCAAGGATTGATTGGTCAACAGCAACGCAAAAAATGCTCCACTAAAGCTAAAGGGCAGAGCCATCAACACCGTCAAAGGGTCAATAAACGAATTAAATTGACTCGCCAAAATCATATAGGCAACGATAAATCCCAAAATAAGAGCAAGAAATAAACTTTGTTTTGATTCGCCAAAGGCCTTGGAGCTTCCTCCCTCAGTGAGCATAAACCCTGGCTCCAAGACTTGGGAAGCTCGGGTCTTAATCCACTCCATGGCAATTGGCTGCGAAACTCCGGTTTTCAAATTAGCCGTAATGGTCACGGCCCGCTGTCGATTTAGGCGAAAAATAGACTGTAGGCTTGGCTTAGTCTCCTGCTCCACCACCTTTGAAAGCGGAATCAGATTATTGCGACTATTGCCCACCATCAGATTTTTGATTTGCGCCAGGGAGTCTTCGGATTTTTCCATTCGAACTTGAATATCATATCGATGCCCACCTTTCGGATATTGCCCCACAACAACTCCCCCGATCAGAGCATTCACCGTCTGGCCAATTGTTGCTATACTAACTCCATGCAAACCAGCCTGAACTCGATCCGGTTTGAGCTGAATTTCAGGCATCCCCAGGCGGTAGTCAGAATCGATATCTGACATAAGTCCACTGGAATCCATTTCTTTTTTCAACCGCTCACTTTGCTTGGCCAACTGGTCCCAGTCACTTCCCATAATCGTAAACTCAATTGGATAATCGCGGCCACTGGTGAGTTCTCTTTGAGAGAGATCCATTAAAACAGGGCGAACAGATTCAATCTTCGCCATGCCTTTACGGGCGACATCCATAAACTCCGACTGAGACAACTCCTTATGGGTGATGGGATCGAGGCCTCGCTCTCCCTTGGGCTTCATTGTTATAAAAAGCATGGCCGTATTGACGTCACTGGCTCCAGAGCCAAAGCCGCCCACGTTGGCATAAACTTGCTGAACCTCTGATCTCCCTCGCAGCCACTCCTCAACTTTCAACACTTTTTCATTCGTGTAGGAGAGGGAACTTCCCGCAGGAAGCATCAGCCGAGCGATAAACAAACTCTGATCCTGGCTCGGAGTAAATTCGTTACGCAAATACTTGACCGAAAAAAATGAAGCCGCAACGAAAACCAAGGAAGCCAGAAGGATTCGCCAAGGGTGATTCAAACTCAGCGCCAGAGACCACTCATAAAATTTTCGTAATGCCACAAGAGATTTCTCAAAGCCACGTCCCAAGCGAGTCGTTCGAGCCCCTGTATGAACAAAACTCGCACAACGCATAGGCGTGATTGTTAAAGACTCAATCAAAGACAGAATAACAGCCAAGGAAATTGTCATCCCAAATTGAAGAAAAAATTTACCAATAACCCCTTTCATAAAGGCCACAGGTAAAAAAATCGCTAACACTGCAACTGAAGCCGCCATGGCCGCAAAGGAAATCTCTCGAGCGCCAATAATGGCAGATTCAATAGGCCCCCGACCTTTCTCATTGTACCTAAAAATATTTTCTAGAACCATGATTGCATCGTCGACGACAACCCCGATGGCTAAGGTTAGTCCCAACATGGTAAACACATTCAGAGTGAACCCAAAAAAATAAAGTCCTATAAATGCTCCCATGATAGACGTGGGAATCGAAAGTAGAACATTCAAAGTGGCCGTCCAACTTCCCAAAAACATCCAGCAAACCAGGGAAGTCAGAATCACTGCCAAAACCAAATGTTTATTGAGCTCAGAAACAGAGTCTTCAATAAATTTTGTGCTATCAAAATTGATAGCGAGCGACATCCCAGGCGGTAGCTGCGAGGAGACTTCTTTGATTTTGGCCTTAACTGCTCGAGAAACTTCGACGGCGTTAGTGCCTCGTTGTTTTCGAATACCTAAGCCAATCGAGTTCACTCCGTTAAAACGCGAAATCCGAGTGATCTCCGCCAGGCCTTCTTCCACGTCCGCGACCTCTCCCAACCGAATAGCCTGAGAAGAATCCTGAATGTTTTGCCCAGCGCGCTTGCTAATGACAAGATTTCGAAATTCCTCCACCGACTGCGCTTCACCGAGGGTTCGTACACTGAAATTCCTCGAACTCTTTTCAACAAAGCCGCCCGGTTGTTCTATGTGGCCGGTCTGGATTGCATCAATCAAATCAGTCACTGTCAGATTATTTTGTTTCAACAAATGGGCCTTCGCCCAGACTCGAAGCTGTGGCTCTGTAAATCCTCCCAGGGAAATATCCCCAACCCCAGCCACTGTTGAAAAGCGATCCTTGAGATAATCTCGTGCATATTTCATCAAGAAAATTGGATCGTTCTTATCATAGGTCAATGCCAACCACATAATCGGCTGATCCTCAGGATTAGTTTTTGAAATACTTGGGGGATCCACATTTTTTGGCAGACGTCGCTGCGCCTGGGCCACCCGCGCTTGCACGTCTTGTAACGCCACATCAATATTTCGTCCAAGTTCAAATTCAATCGTTATTGTTGCCGAGCCTGATTTTGAGCTCGAACTCACCGAGCGAATACCCTCTACCGCCATCAAGGCATCTTCGAGGGGGTCCACCACCGTCGTTTCCATCACTTCTGGTGCTGCTCCGCTCAAAGAGATCGAAACAGTCAGGACAGGGAAATCCACATCCGGCATTTGACTTACGCCTAGTCGCGAAAAACTAATGGCCCCGAAAATAATAAAGGCTGCCATTAACATCCAAGCAAAAACAGGATTTCGAATGGAAACATCAGATAAACGCATGACCTGTTCCCTCTCTCGTTAAGTGCATTAGTGCAGAAGATAACACCTAAGATTGACAGCTTGCAAGAATCCGTTTACCGATATATGGGCCATGAAACACAAATTCTTAATTCTCTTAAATCTAAATTGCTTTTTGTTTTTTTGCTTGACTGAGCCCGCTGTCGGTATGCCTCTCTCACAGGATCAAGTCATTGCTCTAGTTTTGAAGCAGGGTCTAAAGACAAAGGAAATTCAATTTCAGTTTGCGCAAAATCAGCTAGCAGAAGTCCTGGCTCTTTCTTCCTTTGATTGGAAACTTAATTTGGAGTCGGGTTTTGAATATGACCGCTCTCGAGCTTGGTCTCCATTTGTTGCCGCGAACTCTAAATATGAACGAATCAGAACAACGCTTGGCCTCCAAAAACAATTGACGTCGGGAACCCTTTTGGGCTTCGAAATCAATCGGCTCTCCTTTAAATCAGAGGTCGGCCCAAGTGCCTCCACGACCTCCACCTCAGCGATTCCAACCCAGGCAAGCCAAGAAAGCTACGGTCTACTCCTTGAACAGTCCCTTTGGGGAAATGCCTTTGGGGAATCAGATCGTGCCATTGTGTCGGCTGCTCGCAAAAACACCCTTGCCTCCGATATGACCCAAATTGATGAACTTGAAAAAATAGTGCTCGAGACTCTTCGTCAGTTTTGGGAGTCTTCCGTGGCCGCAAAAACCTATACCCAAGCTGTTGCCGCCCGCGGTCGCTATCAACGGCTGCTCGATTCTGCGCGACGAAAAACTAAACTTGGTTTTGCAAATCCTGGAGAGCTTTCTCTGGCCCAGGCCGAAGTCGAACTCCGCGACCAAGCCGTGAGTAATGCAAAAACTGAGGCCTTGCTGAAGCAAGAAAATCTTGTGACGGCCCTCAATCTTAAGCCCGGCACCATGCTGGAATTTCTTTTGCCTCCACTGAGCTCTCAGCCGACCCAGTCCAGTGCCCCAGCGATCAGTCAAACTCGGCTCCTTCAAGCACAAAAACTTAAGGCTGAAGCCTCTGAGGATTTGCTCGCGGCCGCCAGATCCAGGAATGCGCCATCTTTGAGCTTTGTCGCAAAGTCCTATCTATCTGGAGCTGATGAGACCGATTCAAATAGTTTCAATGCCGCGATGAGTGGCGTGAATCCAAAATACTATGTAGGAATGAAGTTCAGTCATTCATTTGGCTCTGACCTGCGACAAGAGGAAATTCGCAATAAGCAGGCGATGGCCGATCTGGAAAAATCAAAGCTCAGTCGCCTGACCCTTGAAAATGCGGACTTGCTCAATCAAGCCCTGCGAAAGGTTCAGTCGACCAGTGAGATTGCTCAAAGCGCAGCGAGACTCAATGATTTTCGCAAAGCGATCGTCCAAGAACTCACTGTTTCCTACGGACAGGGCCGCGTGGACCTTCGAGCCCTGATCGAGGCTATGAACAATGAACTTAGCGCCGAAGTGATCCTCACTCGAACCATCGGCGACGCCCAAATGGCCCAGCTGGAGCTGGCCGCCCTGAAGGATGAACTTATTCACTGACCTGGCCACAGGGCGGAGCCACAAAACAGCTCCGATTTTACATAGGCAATATTGGCGGTCTAACAGGCTCTACAGGGCTTTCCAAGTATCATCAAACGTATTTGCTATTTCCTCAAGCTTATCATTGTTCATACTTGAGTCTGATTTCAAAATGGCATCAGTCGCGTCCTGAATTTTCTTTCCAAGATCTGTTATAGTAATTTGCAGCTGACCGCGTTTTGTTGCATCCAAGTGTTTTTCTTCAGCATCCCAATATTTTTGCATCTGCAAAACTATTACCTCATTCTGTTTATGCATTAGTTCTGGAGTTATACTTGCATAAGGAAAAATAATTTGTTCGTTTTGCTCGGTAACCATATACGCGCCATCCATATCCCAAAATTTCGTGCTGCTATTTTGCGGTGGTCCTTGAGTTCGGTTCAAGAATGCCAAATAATCTGCCACGAGGTTTGGTGCATTTCGGATCATCACTGCATTATTTGTGTCCATAAAATAACTGCGTACATCCGCATTGGCCGACCCGATGATAATATCATCTCCTAAAACAGAAATTTTTGTGTGCAATGACTTGTTATCGTTTTTTATACCTTTTGCTTGCATTTCTTTCTTGCTGCCATCATAGGTTCCAACAAGTGGAGGTATTCCGAGTATTTCAATGTCGCTTTCTTATTGTTCCATTTACTTGCAAAATCAAATTTAAACAGAGAGGCCAACTGATACCTTGCAAAAACATTAAGCACATTAAGGTCTGTCGTTCCAAATGAGTTTGTAATTATTTGAATATCTACGTTGCTGCAATTCCAGGTACCGTCCAACGCCTTGCCAATCGCCTTAGTCAGACCAGATGGCAATAGGAAATATGCCGAGTGAAGGACAATTCGCTTACGAGTTTTGCCTTTAGCTGCAACCGCACAAGTATTTTCGATCCCACGAATCCAAGCCGCGTGTATACCCTTTCCAGAGGAATTTTCTTTGCCAATTTCAGATCCATAAATCCTATTTAAATTAGCATCATCCTTTTTAAAAGATAAATTTTCTAAATAGTAGACCTGAGCTTGTGGATCTTTCACAGAATCATCCGCCAAAGAAAAAGGAGATTTCCCATCAGCTTCCCGCCAGTTGAACTTTGCTGTTTTTTCCGATTTGCCCCTAATTTCACCCATCCTAGCGATGTTCGACTTATTGGTCTTAACAACGGCTGCCAACCGGGCCGACATTGACTGATACCCTTGCATTTTAACGATCTGGGTATTGACACATTCCTCAATATTTAAAGCCGCGCCTTGCATACAACTCTGAAGGGCCATCTGAAATGGAATTGTATTGATATCGTACTCACTTGGAACTAAGGCCTCGACTTCGTCCATACTTCCTACCAGTCCGCCACTGCTGTTCTTAAACTGAACAAGTCGATCAAAGCTGGCTTCTATCTGTAGGGCCGCCGTGAAATCGCGTCCCATCAGCAACCATCAGCTTATGATGGGTATAGTCAGTCATATGCTGAGAATCTTTGTTTGTGCCCAACGAAATCGAGGTAATACCTGTCAATGTGTTCATCATGTCCACGAGAGGTGTTCCTTGAGCTGAAAGAACTGTATTGAGTTTCATTTTTTGCGCCAAGATCGCCACCACTTTTTGCTCTAACATATAGTTTTGGCATACCTTTCAATTTTGTTTTGTCCTCTTTGGTTAATGCCGCGTACTTCCCTTTGACGACTTCAGGTTTAACTTGGCCTCCCAATCCTACGGAAATTTTCAAAAGGTCAGGGTTTTTCCCGTAAAGACCTGTTAGGTACATTCTTGAAAACCAAGTGGTTTTGCTATTAGCATAAATCTGGTCCACCATTGGCTGTTTTGCCTGGGCACAAGCATTGTTTTCATTAGATACCGCTGGATCTGGGCAAGGAATTGTCTGATAGATGGCATTCTTTAGGACATCCTGCGCGGGCAGTCCATAGAAATAGACCTCAAGATTCCGGCCGCCTTTTTCCTTCATATACTTGAATAGATCAATCCGCCCGTAGTTTGTCAGAAAATCCACAAGCAAAGTCACTTTCACGCCTCTTTTGGCCGCGGTAACAATTGCATTTGTAAGTTCTGAACTGGTGTGGTCATCACTAAATATATAGTATACCATCCTCAATTAGGTTTTTGCATTTTTGACTATATTTAGTTTACTTTCATAAGATTCAAAATTGTCAGTAATTAAACGGGCATTTTTTGCATCAAACGGGCCAGCAGACGCGAATTTTGCCAACTCCAAATCGGAAAGCACTCGGGCTTCTTTGCTATCAAACGGCGAAGGCTCACCTTCACTCGCCACTCCACGACGAACCCCATTCTGAGTGGTTGAGCATGCCGCCATAACTAAAACAGTCCCAACAAGCCAGCCAAATCTAAATTTCAAATTCATCTTATAATCTCCCCATCCATGAGTTACATTTAACCAAACAGATTTTCTCAGTCTAATGGAAGTTAATCACAAAATCTCGCTCATTTTCCCCAAGACGGCTGGATAGCGGCCACAACATTATTTCTAGACTAAGATCTTGATTTGCTGCTCTGCCCTACTCGGCTCTAGTCCAACCGACCCAGCCCAGGCCCACCCCAACCTCTCTTCAGATACTAGTATTTCTATGCAATCCCGAGGTCTTGAATTCCGGATTTGTTAGTATCACTTAAAAATAATTGACATCGCTACCATCAGAAAGTACATTTTCCCCAAGGAAGTTGAATCAGATGAAAAGACATAAAAAATCAAAACCCGACCAGCTGTCCTTCTTTAAAAAGAAGGCCTTAAGACAGTTCGGCGGCGCCCTGCTCAAAGGTAACGCCAAGATTGCTAGGCCACTGTCGACCAAAGAAGCTGTCCATTTAGTTTTGAAGTCCGGACAAGCCCTCGGTACGAAGTCGATGCTGCATACTTATAATGTCAGGAAGATTGATGAAATAATTAGAACCCATGCGAGGCTGTGCCGAATACGACTCTATCATTTAGTCAATGTGGGTAATCATCTTCATCTGGTCATTAAGCTCGATGATCGCAAAGAATTTTCAAAATTTATTCGAGTGATCACGGGGCTTATTGCCCGGCATGTGTTGAAATCCCAGCGGGGTGCTGCTGGTGAATCATCAGCAGCAGGATATGAAAGAAATCAGTTCTGGGTGGCTCGCCCTTTCACGCGACTCATTGCCCGGGGTAGGGATTACCAATATATTACTAAGTACATGAAAAAAAATATCAATGATGCCAAACGATGCTTTATCGCTTGGGGTTTTGATATGACGGATCCGATGTTGATTCAAATACTCAATACGGGTTAGGGCCCGCGCAACAATAAATGGTACAAGGTCTCGCGCCGTGGAATTTGTGGCAGATCGAGGCGGAGGGATGAGGGGCTTGCCCAATTGCGCGGACCCTTAGCTTTGTTTATGGGGAATCAGGCTGATGACCTCTTGGGATTTTGCAGATTCGCCGCAATGCGCGATTGATCAATGCAAAATCATTGCTTACTAGTTAGGGCCCACGCAACAATAGCTACCACGGCGACCGTGGAGAAGGATCAAATGACTCCAAAGAAAATTCTGGCCACCGCAGCCCTTCCCTACGCCAATGGCGAAGTTCATCTTGGACATCTCTTAGAGCATCTCCAGGTCGACATTTGGTGTCGAGCCCAGCGAATGATTGGCCACGATTGTATTTTTGTCTGCGCCGATGACACCCACGGAACTCCGATTATGATTCGAGCCCGGGAAGAAGGAATTACTCCAGAGAACCTTATTGCCCGAGCCCATAGTGAACATATGGCTGATTTTAGAGATCTTTTGATTCAACACAATATCTATTCTTCAACTAACTCTCCAGAGAACAAAGAACTCTGTGAAGAATTTTTTCACAAAATGAAGGCCCGTGGTCACACAACAATTCGCCCCGTCGAACAACAGTACTGCCCCACGACAAGATGTTTTGCCTGATCGCTTCGTCAAAGGGACCTGTCCAAATTGTGGGGCTTTGGATCAATATGGTGATTCCTGCGATTCTTGTGGCGCTACCTACAGCCCCAGCGAACTCAAGAGTCCTCATTGTTATTTGTGTGGAACAACTCCCATAAAAAAATCAACGGAACATGTTTTCTTTAAACTCAATGACTTTAGGGATGAGCTTGCCAGCTGGCTACCCAAACATACACAGAGCGAAGTTGCGGCCAAGATGATGGAGTGGTTCAAAGAGCCCCTCCGGGATTGGGACATCTCTCGGGATGCTCCGTATTTTGGTTTTTCCATTCCTGGGACAGAAAATAAGTTTTTTTATGTATGGGTCGATGCCCCCATGGGATATGTCTCATCGACGAAAATATGGTGTCAACAAAACAACAAAAATTTTGACGACTACTGGAAATCAGATTCCAAAGCCGAGGTCTACCACTTCATTGGGAAAGATATCACCTACTTCCATACTTTGTTTTGGCCTGCCCTCTTAAAGAGCGCTGATTTTCGAACTCCGACCGCTGTTCATACCCATGGCTTTATCACTCTGAATGGGGAACGGATGAGTAAATCCCGCGGCCATTTTATTTCTATACGCACTTATCTGAACCATCTGCAGGCTGAGTTCATTCGTTACTACCTGGCCACCAAACTGAACTCAAAAGTCGAAGATATGGATTTCAATCTTGAAGACTTTCAAGGAAAAGTGAACTCAGACTTAATCGGAAAAATTACAAATCTGGGCTCGCGAGGGGCCCAGATGTTAAGCAAATTTTGACTCACCTGGAAATGAGCGAACCTGATTCAAAGGGTCAGCTTCTCATCAGTGAGGCCCAAGCCTGCTGCGAGGTTAATTGAGCGTCCTTCACTGATCAAGGAATTTTACCAAGCCACTCCCACGAGATTCGACTTCTCGCTGACAAAGCTAATAAATATTTTGATGACCATGCTCCGTGGAAGTTGGTCACTGCTGACCCAGAGCTCACACAAAAGGTCCTGACGACCACTCTGAATTTATTCAGAATTATCACCATCTACCTGACCCCCGTCCTTCCTGAATTTAGCGCCAAAGTTTCCGAGCTTTTTGGGGAAAAGCCGTATCAAGAATTTAAAACTGTTCACCAAGTTTTGACTTCTCGTCAGATTGGTCTCTATAAGCATTTAATGACACGTATTGATCCGCTGAAGGTCAAAGCCATGATGGATGAATCGAAGTCCATCGCCGAAAAATTGATGGCCCTTAAAGCCAAGGCCAAAACAAACACCACGACCACGTCGCCACAGTCGGCAGGAAAAATTGGCATTGATGATTTTTTGAAAGTTGACCTCCGGGTTGCACAGATTCTTTCAGCTGAAATTATCCCCGAAGCCGACAAACTCCTTCGCCTGAAAGTCAGCCTTGGCGACGAAACTCGCCAAATTATTGCTGGCATTCGCTCCGCCTATAAACCCGAGGATTTGGTTGGAAGAATGACTATCATTGTGGCCAATTTGGAGCCTCGGAAAATGAAATTTGGCATGTCCGAAGGAATGGTGTTGGCTGCCGGCACCGGTGGCTCTGATTTGTTTATTTTAAGTCCTGATTCGGGAGCAAAGCCTGGGCAAAGAATTAAGTAAACATGAGAAAAAAAATTGAGTGGATTTACTCTTGTTTTCTTTCCCTTGAGAAGAACCACGCTGTCAGTGGTTTTGAATCCCCAGTTTTTTTGGAGTTGCTCAAAGCTCTTCAGTCCCTTGAGGGCCAAGAAGACGTCGAAATTCTAAAAATATTTTCGATACACCTTCATTTGAATAAAGAAATGTCGCTGCGTGAGTTTATGTATTGGATTGTTCCCATCGAGCGGTATTTAAACAAAAGCCTTAAGGACAATGACTTTGTTATTTTCAACAGAGATGTTCTTGATTCTCAGAAAAAATCCAAACCTCTTCCATTGATTGTTATTTTGGACAATATTCGAAGTAGCTTTAACGTCGGATCAATCTTTAGAACTGCCGAAGCGTTTAATATCGAAAAAATAATCCTCACTGGCTACTCCCCGATCCCTCTAATCCCAAGACCCAGAAGACCACACTCGGTAGTCATCAACACATTGAATGGGATTCACACCCAAAGTGTTTGGATTTAATCTCCGAACTCAAAAAGCAAAATATCCATGTCATTGCCGCCGAAACGACCAATCATGCGAAAAATCTTTCGGCATCGTTTGATTTCGAAAAAAAATCAGCTATTGTCTTTGGAAATGAGCGTTTTGGACTGGATCCTCAGGTGATTCAGGCCTGCGACGAAACTCGAAAAATTTCCCTGCAAGGCTTTAAAAACTCTCTGAATGTTGCTAACTGTGTAAGTATTTTCACCTATGAATTCTCTAGACAGTATCAACTCGCTCTGGAGGAAGGAACCTTTCGGGATCCTTAACCGCTGAAACACTCGTGGTTAAACCAGAAAGGCAATGCACACCCCCAATTTCGCCAGAACCACGATTTCCGGTTGCAAACCCAACAAGTTCTGTTAATAGAATGCGACCCTAAAACTGAGAGAAACAGAAAAGAGTCAACTATGTTTTTATACTTAGCCATTCCAATAAGGACCCTCACCATCTTCATGGTGATCCTGAGCTTTCAATCCACCGGATTCGCCGGTCAATTTTCGCCAGATCAAGAGCTCTGGTCCCAGTCTACCAAGATATTCGAAGACGAAGACAAGGCGGTGCCCGCCACGCGACTGCTTTCTTTAAAATCAAAACTGGGCTCCAATCCACTGAATCGAGTTCTTTCAGATCATTTATTAAATGATTATTCCGAATTTCAGGTTCAAATTCGTTCAAACTAAAATGGCTTGAGTCACCTGGAGACCTTCGCTCCAATTGGCTCGCGTATGTGAAGTCCGAGGTTTCACCTTTGAGCATTTGCTCCGGATATTCAGAATATTCAAAATATTATTACATCGAAATACAAGTTCCCGCTGCAGAAAGAAAAGCGCGAGCTTGGAGCTCTCAGATTTGAAATTATTAAACCCGCGTGGGATAAGAATGATCAACTTGTACTCAAGAACACTGAAGACAAATCTGAACAGGTTATTGCTTAGCGATAGACTATTTTCCCAAACTCAGTTGACTTTAAGGGGCTCTCTCTCTCCGGATAAAACAAAACTCAGCTTTATCGCCAGCTTAAATGGGTCCATCGACAATACCTTCCTTGTGATTTATGATATTCTTGGTCAAAAAATCCTCAAGCAATTTGAGATTAACGGCGCTTCGGTCATCTGGAGAGACTCACAGACCCTAATTGCGGCGAGTCCATATTCCAATTCTGTTGGCTGGGCCACAGAAATTTTCTATCTGGATGGCCAAGCCCCCCAGGTTTATTTGAGGACTGTAGTCGAGGACTACGGATCTTCTTGGTTAGGAACCTCCGTCGACGGAGACGAGAACATTGAATTTGTTCATAGGAAAGACTCTGGCAAAATTCTGACTCTCAAAAAATTTCACGACGGCACGACTTTAACTAAAGAAAATTTCATTGACGAAGATGATCAGTATTTTTATTTTAAAGCAGATGAACTCGGGTCTTCTGCCGGCGCCATCTTTCGTCTTAAGCTTGAACCGCTGAGTGTCCCCGAAAAGATTATTCCTGAGAACACCTGGGTTCTCGAAAACGCCTGGCTCAATGGGGAGGACTTCTTTCTCGTGACCTCATTCAAGGGCCAAAGCGCTCTTCGGATTGTTCACAAATCAAATTTGACTCAACTTTTTCAAATGAGTCTCCCCACCTGCTGCGCTCTGATCGGTGCCGATTGGGAAATGCCGGCCAAAGAATCTCTGAAGTTGACTTTCAAAAATATTCTCAGTGATACCAAAGAGCTCTTGGTTAACACAAAGGAGCCTCTCCCTTCAGATCAGCTTCAAAATCAATTGCAGGAAGAACTTATTGCTAATTCAACTCTTGCTTTGGATGTCGAACTTAAGCTTATTGAGAGTTTTGATGGCTACATGGTCCCAATCACCATGATCAAAAAAAGGAATCTTCCACTTGATGGACAACGCCCAGTCTATATGGAAACCTACGGCGGATTTAATAGTAGCGGCTATCTTCAGATGCCCTTATCAAAGATCAAACTAGAATTTGTCAAGAACGGCGGGGTCTATGTTGGAACCGGAGTTCGAGGTGGAAATGAAGGCGGGGCGAGTGGGTACTTTTCTGCGATTAAGGATAGAAAACTAACCAGCATCAAAGACCTCATCGCGGTGGCCCAAGGTTTGGTTAAACTCGGAGTGACTCAAAGTGAGAAAATTGTTTCTTTTGGGGCCTCAAACGGTGGCTTTGTGGTTGCCAGTGCCGGTCGTCTTTCCCCAGAATCTTTTGGTCTCGTCATTCCTATGAATGGTGTCCATGACCAACTTGGGTTTTCTAAGATGGACAGGTGGGGACTTTCCTGGTCTGCAGACTACGGGGACACCCAGAATAGCTTGGATTTTAGAGCCATTATGAACCGTTCACCCTTGGAAATCCCTCAGAAGACTCAAGGCTCCTGCCAATTCCTGATCGTGAGCGGCGAAAATGACACTCGAGTTAACAAAATTCATTCATATAAACTCAAGGCGATTATGGACGAGTACTACCCGGGGCGAGCCTTGTTGCTTTCCGCAGACCATTCTGGACATGGAGCTATGACCGACAAGACCCAAAAAGGGGTGGAAACTGCGTCTCAGGTCTGGAGCTATATTTTTAAGTTTTCAAAGATAACACTTTAGTTTTTTTCACACCCTCCGATAGGGTGAACATGAAAGAAAATCGCGTTATTATCGTTGATACTTTAGATGAATCCACCGACCATTTTATAGAAAGTCTGCATGAGGCGGGGGCGACACATATTGAAACCCTGCTTGCCCGCGATTTGCTTCAAAGGGATCATATCCATACGGCCAATTTATTTCTTCTAAACTGCGGAAATCTGAGCGAAGCCATGATGTCGGGCCTGCTTGTTTTTGCAGGTAAAAATCCTACTTCACAGGTTTTGGTTTTAGCCCATGGCATATCTTTTTATGCCTATCGACAGGTTGCTGCGATGAAAAATATTTTCATTCTGCAAAGACCCTTTGATCCGACAATCTTTGACAGTCTGGCAAAGAAGATGCTCAGCAAGCAAAGCACGGATCTCGTGCGGCATTCTCGCTTTGTCACCAACGAGCCCGCCCGTATGATGGTCATGGAGACGGGACTGCTCATAGCGACACGAATGCGCAACTACTCAGTTGGCGGCGCATTTTTGGAATACAAAGGGATCTCACTTCGGGTCGGACATAATCTTCATCTGAGTCTGCTCAATCAAGAAAGTTTCGATTCAAAAGATCGATTTCAACTCAACGCGAGAGTTCGCTGGATTCGAGAAGGTGAAAATCCTCTCAGCTCAGCTCGAGGAATTGGGGTTCAATTTATCGTCGAACCTCGTGATGTTGCGTCTGGAATGTAAGAAGATTTAGGGGCGCCTACCTTCTTATGCCTTAGCCAATTGCGAAAAGTCAAAGTCAGGATGATTCCCCCACCTAAAAGAATTCCAATCCAAATCAAAATCATAATTGAATACCCAATCATTTCAGAACCTCCCTCACCACCCAAGATGCCATAACCAATCCAAAAGTTCCTGTCACAAAACTCGCCGTGCCATAGATCAAATTACGTTTTTCACAGGAATGTAAATCATTTTGCCCCTGGGGGCACACGCACTTAAACCCCTGACCCCCATCGTAATTTAACTCCCGAGGCAACGTTGGCTCTTCGGCCGAAAAAACGCAAGGAATTCCAAAGAACTTTCCCTCTGGAAAATCGTAGCGGCTTCGCAAAATCTTACGAACCTGAGCCACCATGGGGTCCATCTCGGTTTCAGCTAGGTCTACCAACTTCACTTGCAGAGGATCCAATTTGGCAGCCGACCCCCCACTGGTAATTATTTTTTGATGAGTATGACGACACGTTGCCAGCAAATGGCACTTCGCCGTGAGATTATCAATGGCATCCACAACATAATCTGGCTTGCGACCCAAAATTTCAGCAGAGGTTTCTGCATTGTAAAACATAGAAAGACCCTCGACGACAGCCTGAGGATTAATCTTACGAAGCCGCTCTGCCATCACCTCGGCCTTTTTCTTTCCAATCATCCCTTGGAGCGCATGAAGCTGGCGATTCGCATTGGTAATACAAATTTCATCGAAATCAACAAGCGTGATTTTCCCCACCCCGGAGCGGGCCAGAGACTCGGCAGCCCAGGATCCAACCCCGCCCAAACCAAGAATCATAACATGCGTTTTAAACAATTTTTCCATGGCCTCGTCGCCCACCAAACGACCGATCCGATCAAAACGACGATGTAAAACATATTTAGTCTCTGGAATCATGTTATTCTCTTGAATCATTTAGGCCCCATCAATTTCACAAAATTGTCCCTTGTGGATTGCAGGACTTCCCCAAGGTCTATTTGCTTAAGTTCAGCCACCCTTTTAGCAACTTCTATCAAAGACGCCAAGGGATTCATTTGCCCTCTCAGTCTATCTGAGGGCTGATCTGGAGAGTCCGTCTCGATCAAAAGACTTGTGAGTGGGATCTTTCTGACGACCTCCTGAAGACGCCGCGATGAGGCCCTGCAAAGAGGTCCTCCGACAGAAAGCAATAAACCTCGCTGCAAATATTTTTCGGCCTGTTCCCAAGATCCATTAAAGGAGTGAACAAACCCATGGAGCCGATGATCCGCCTTCTGATCCAGTCTTTGATTTAAAACCTGATCAAAAACCTGATCAAAAATTGTTTGGCAAAGATCATAAGCTTGCACGAGGTGAAGCACGATGGGCTTTTTGAGCATCGCTGCCAACTCCAATTGGAGGGTAAAAACCTCAACCTGCCTCGCTTCGCTGTCCTGAGCAATATGCGGCCGCAGGTCGAGGCCAATTTCCCCGACGGCTAAACATTGATTACCTGCAGCTTCGCGAGCCAGCAAATCAAGAGCCCCCTCACATTCATCAAGACTGTGATCAACAACCCAGTAGGGATGCAATCCAAAACAGAGACCAATCTTTCCAGGATAGCGATCAGACAAGGCTTTTTGACGGGCCCAATCTTCTGGACCAATTCCACCCTGCATAAAAAAGTCAACTCCACAATCTCCAGCCTCACGCAGCCAATTGTCACGCAAGACATCCAACCGAGGATCAGCTAAATGGCAATGGGAATCTATCCACTTCATAGGTCTGGATTTATAACTTGAACACGCCCTGGAGTCTAGCTCGACTCTCATTCTAGGAAAGTATGGCCGAAACAACTTCAGGATGGTGAGGGTTCAATGAAAAACAAAAATGGAAAAGTCGCTTTTGCCTTAAAAACAAACTCGAACATAGGTTATGATATTTCACTCGATGGGGGGCCGGTGCTTCGCCCGTCAGTCTTTCACCTTTGGAATAGCAGTAAAACCTCCGAAACAAATTCACCAAAAATCCAGGCAACCGCGCCGTTGAAATATCGTGCGGACCTTCTCTTGGCCTGTTCCTATCTTGCTTTAAACCCCCACGCCGAAGAATACCCAAATTTTGAGATCTATGTCGACCTTTGGCATCAGATCGAGCCTCACCTTGCATTTTTTAACGAAAGCCAAAAACGAGTGCGTTCTGTGGCTAAAACCGTGACTGCCACCCCCACGTCTGTGGTTGAAACCTTTGAAAAGAGATTTATGGAGAGCCTTAACCGGAGTTTGACACCCGAAGGCTTTGACCTTAAAGAATTGGTCGGAGTTCTCGATAGTCTTCATAGTTTTGAAACAGCCATGAAATCGCCGCTTCTTTATAATTTTAGCTGCCACTTCTCGAGCGATTTTATAAGACATATTCAGGCCCTTGAGAGTTTTCTGTTTCACCTTCGTAATCTCGTGGCCATCGACTTTAACAATCATATTGATGATCCATCCCACGAGGCCCTGAAGGTTGATTCAGTCACTGATTACCTGCCAAAGAGCGACTATGTCGGAAGTGATGCCGTTCTCTACTGGCAAATCAAAAAACTCATTCATCCTTTTGTTGCCGGAAAACGCAGCGACATTCGAATCGAAAAACTTCTTGCTCAACCTATTGAAAATGCTCTCAGAAAATATGCCCACAATGCTTGCCATCTGATTGATCACTTGCCCCATTCCTTTTTATCTGCAATCAACTCTGCCGATTTGGAAGACACGTTGTATCTGGTGCAAATGGATTGGCTGCTGGGTTCAGGAACTGGTTTGCTCTTTAAAATTCGCGAAGAACTGTATGGACTACAAAGTGGCTATGAAAAAGTGTTTTGGCCCGAGCTCGAAAACCGATCCCCTTTGAAAGCAGCAAATCTTAGGTTAAATATTGAATTTAATCTAAGAGAAATTCTGGGACACAAAAAATCCGCTTAGGACCTGTGTAATAATTAGCTGGCGAGCCGCTTTCGTGAGAGAATAAATTTTCGAATCAGAAAGTAAATGGCCCCAACGGCAAGCAGAGAAAACAGCACGATTTTGAATTCTTTCAAGAACTTCAAAATTGGCTCACCGTAGAAAGCTAAAAGGTATATCTGCATGAAAACACTAATCCCCGCAGCAAAACCGTCAATCAATAGAAACTTCCAGGGTTCAAAACGCAGCATTCCACATGCTAGGTGCCCTGGAAATCGAATGCCCGGAGTGAATCGAAAAATAAAACAGGCAAATGCGCCGTACTTTTTAGTCCAAGCCTCAACCCGGTGAAGCATTTCATCCGGAAAAAATCTCTTCATCCGAGGATGTTCAACCAGCATTCGACCATATTTCCGACCCAAAAAATATATTATAGTATCGCTCAGAAAAACCGCTAAAAAGGCAATCAGGGCGGCTTCGTGAACATTGATATGGGGTAAATTCGGCGCAGGCGGCGGGAACTGCTCGGGATGGGACCCCATATAGGCCAAAAGGCCTACGCTCACGAGGGTCACCTCCTCCGGAATCGGAAGTCCAACTGAAGACGCCAACATCATTCCGACCACGGCCGCATAAACTAAATGCGGCTGGTAGGCAAATTGGGATAGCCATTGAAAAATCGGTTCTTCGGCAATACTCACTCAACTAGTTATGAATGTTTTTTAGGTGGTTGAATAGAATAGTCACAGTGTGCTAGTGAATTTCAAGACCGAGGGGCCTAAATATGCAGCAGAATCGAGGTTTTGAGTACGGAGTCATCCACATTCACTCCCTATACGATGGTCCTATAGTCGAGATTGTCTCTATGCAACTTGAAATTCCACCTCAGGAAGTTCAACGTCTCCTCGACTTTGGTGGGATTTATTTCGAAAACCGAAGAATAACTCATAATCAAGAGGTAGAAAAAAACAACCTCGTCAGAATTCATACTCGTCCGCGGCGATTTTTGCGCCAAGTCTCTTGGCCCGAGCGAATCCTTTGGCAGGATTCAGATTACCTGGTCATTGACAAGCCCTCAGGCCTCCCCTGCCACCCGACTGTAGACAATCTCTATGAAAATGTAATCACCCAGCTCTCGAAAGCTCTGAATCAGCCCCTGTTTCTGACTCACCGCTTAGACCTACCGACATCGGGAGTTCTTGTTTTTGCTAAAAACAAAAAATCCCAGTCGACCTTTAACAAGGCATTAGGTTCTTCTGTGTTCAAAATCTATGAAGCTCTGGT
Source organism: Bdellovibrionales bacterium (assembly GCA_016713585.1). Lineage (GTDB taxonomy): Bacteria > Bdellovibrionota > Bdellovibrionia > Bdellovibrionales > Bdellovibrionaceae > JADJOV01. Next base: position 387,238 of record JADJOV010000023.1, read on the forward strand.
CGAGCATCCGAATAGAGTTCTCGAAATTCCTTTAGGACCGCTGACCCATTTTATGGAGCCCTCGCCACGAGCACCTAAAGTCGTCCATAAAGATAAAATCCCGGGAAGTCTTCATTTGCGAACTTGAGATTTTAAAAGACAGAACGACGAAACGATTCTCAGTCATGGATTCAGGTTCGCCTCGGAACAGGACGAACCCATCAAATTCGAGCACAGCTCGCCACCCTTGGCTTTCCGATTGTGGGCGATACAATGTACGGAGCCCACTCTTCCTCGCCCAAAGATGCGGACTTAGGCTGGGATGCGATCGAGCTCAGAGCCACCCAAATCACGTGGTCCCCATATTTCTGGCAAACAGACGGGTTGTAAATCCTGACTTCTTTCTAAGTTGAACTAGTCTGTGATGGGTGGACTTTTTTTCTCGACTGATACTTATGTTGCCGAGACAGACTTCCATCGCTCAAGCCGTACCTTTCTTGAGTCATTAAGGCGGGCAGAGTCTCTGGCAGGGACTGCTTCCCCTGAAAGAAATGTCGGTAGTGTTTTAATTTATTTAACAATTCTTGCCCTGTTTCATAGAGGGCTTCATAGCGAACAGTCCCCAAGCCAAGATCCAGCCAGGCCTCCACCGAGTTCAGGGCCGTTTGCGCCTGGGCATTGAACATTGTGTTTCGACATTCATGATCTGGCTTGATCCAATGAAGATTCCCAAATTGATCTTTAAGTTGTACCAGGTGTTTTTCGCAGGGTTTTCCACAATCTTTAAAACTCTTTCCTTGGCTCAGGAAGGCCGCAAAACACAATGCTCCCCATGAAAGCTGGGCATAAACTGATGAACCGTCACTTCGAGTCGATCACCCTGGCCATACTGCAGAATATCGCGAACTTGAATATCGTTCAGATCATATGATAAACAGAGCGTACTTAACCCTTTGCCGAGCAAATAGCTGGCGGTCAGATGATTGGTGATATTGAGACTAAAATCTCCGGCGATTTCCCCAGCAAAATCTGAATGGTCTTGAAAATAAGATATAGCGCCCAAATTTCTGGCTAAAATCATATCGGGATTTTGAGCAGCAATGATTTTCAAATTTCCGTACTCTTGTGGTTTTAAAATTCGAGTTGTTGCCAAACCCACACGGAAGCCTATGGCTCTCAATGCCTCAAGCGCTGGTTTTGTATCTCGACCGAACTCAAAATCCAGAATGATAAACTGGAATTCAGTCACTTGAAGTTCACCTTGCGATGCCGCCGTGACCAAGGCTTCAGCCTGCTCCCTGGTCCGAATAAGGACATTGAAGCGGAGGGAGTTTTCTTGACGTTGGTTCACGGGTGTCCAGCGCCCTCAGACTTTTCGGAATATCGGCCTCAAGATTAAAATCAGAATTCAATTTAGAGTTCTCACCGTCAACGCGATGCTGCGATCGCTCGGCGGACAGACGCCGAATCAAACTTTGTCGCAAATTCTTGATCTCTTTGGCGTTATGAAAAAGTGGTTGCGAAGATTTTCGGGTAATAGAAATTCCATCAAGAGAAAAAACACTCCCCCCGAGCGAGTTAAATTCTTCCTTCAAACTTTCGTCACTCAATGGAAATTTCAAGGCCAACGTGCTTTGGGATTGAGTCCTCTCCTCAAGGGTCCAACGACCATCAGAGACTCGACCCACTAAAGGTTGATCAAGGGCAAGTTCAATTTCTACCTGGATTGGAATTCTTTTGAGTCTTTCTTTGTCGGAAAAAGATCCTTGGAGATCTTTGCGCTGATTTTTATCATGATTCAAATAGAGCTTGGAATTGCTCCACAGTATTTCAGAGGATTTTGTTTTAAAACCCTCCTGACTCTTCAGAAAAACTTCATTGTCAATGCCGACTCGGTATTTATAATCCCGCACATGGTCCACAGAGAAGATAAAACTTCCCCACTCGATCTGATCTTGTGCCCAGAGAATGCCATCACCACGATCCAAGGTCACCTCGGGGAGCAATTCGACAAGGAGGGAAGACGGAGGTTCAAATTTCAGAACTTGACCAATGGGGGCCCCTCGGTGGGAACTGAAGGTTCCATCAACCAATGATTGGTGATCCACGCCATGAAGCCATCCCGAATGAAAACCCCGGGAAAAATTGGCAGCGAGATTCCGTTGAGCCACTTGGGACTTTTCGCTCGAAAGATCTCTCCCTTTCTGATGAAGGTCCATAGCCTGGCGGAACTCCCGAGCAGCACTGGCAACATATTCAGGTGTTTTCAAACGACCTTCGACCTTAAAGCTGGTCACCCCAATGTCCATCAACCTTCCAATCTCATCAAGACCACAGAGATCCTTCGGAGAAAGTAGATAGTCTTTATTAATCCCATTTTTTGGAATTCCGTCGACAATCAACTCGTAGCCGAAGCGGCAACTTTGCGCGCACTGTCCACGGTTGGCTGATCTTCCCCCGATGGTCTCCGAAGTAAAACATTGACCAGAGTATGAAACGCAAAGGGCGCCGTGAACAAAGACTTCTAACTCACGATCCGTATTTTTTTTGATCAATTCAATTTCCGTCAGCGAATTCTCGCGCCCTAAAACAAAACGCTTGATGTTTAAGTCGTCTAGGAACTCAATGGCTAAATCATTGGTGACAGTCATCTGGGTCGAGGCATGAACCACTTGTTCTGGAGCCAGCTTTCGAACCAACTCCAAAAGCCCCAAATCCTGAATAATCAAGGCATCCGGATTCAAGGGAAGAACCCTCTTCAAGGCTTGAATGATTGAGTCAAGTTCGTCTTCAAAAATCACAATATTGAGAGCGAGATTGACCTTCACTCCGTAGAGGTGACAGGTTTCGATGATATTCTGCAATTCCTCGATACCAAAATCATGACTTCGCCCTCGGGCATTAAATTGAGGAAAGCCAAGGTAAATGGCATGAGCCCCATTGTGAATGGCAGCCAAAGCCATTTCCAATTGTCCCACGGGTAAGAGTAATTCAAACGATTGGACTTGGTTTTTCGCCATGGGGACATGATATACTTGAGAATTCTCTTTTGAGCCAGACATAACATCCTCTCAACAGGAATATGATCATGAAAAGATTTCACAGTATCATTTGGATTTCGACAGCTACTTCTTAAGGCCACAGGCAAGGTTCTCATAATCGCTCTTACCAAGACTGTCACGCCGACTCCCTTTCGAGAGAGTTGATCCCATGACTGAATCTGATTTCTCAGAATGCTCTAAGCCAAGAACATGCCCCAACTCATGAACCAAGACAGATTTAAAATCCATGGTCCCCTCCTTGGCTGAAGTCGAATATGAATAATCTTGAGCGTTAAAGCTTATGACCGCTCTGACAATTTTCTGATCGAGCGCAGTTGTCTGAGCTTTGGCCGGTTTTTCATTTTCATCCTCTGGCCAAATTTCAGACCATTGAAGCAGACTCCGCGCTTCAGACGGACTCCCTGACTGACTTCTCGTCTCCAAATTAAAAGAGTCTTCCCGTCCACCATAGGAAAAGACCTCTTGTTCGAGAGCCTCGTTCCAAACATTCATAGCAAGAATAATCAATGGCACAAACTCTTCGGGAAAGGATTTGTCCGCCAAAAAAGAAATCTTAGGCACCATTGTAATCATATTACCTAAATCATCTTGCATAAATCCACAGGTGCTTGAACCCCTATCTCTGCCCCCAGAGGTTCTACTTGCGGGATGTTTACTGCTTTCCTTAGGCCCACAACCAAGTGTATACACCAAAGTCATTACGCCAAAAAATGTCAGATTCCTCAGTCGCATTTGTTGATCCAATTCCGTCGTTGAGGGCATTAAAGATTACCAAAACCTGCTAGACCCGATCAATGCACTTTGCTGCAAAATCAAAACCAGAAGTCCGTTGGAAGCCATTTTTTTACCTTCGAGTGCCTTTTCCTTGCCGGCAAACCGAGGCTCCACGTGGTCAACCTGGAGAAAATGTTTTGACCCGCAAATCTTTCCAGTCCTTGAATCCTTAAACTGACACCCAAGATTTGGACTCAAAAAGCTTTTTTTGACCAAGGGGGAAAATGCATGACAAATTCCAGAAAGAGGCCTCTGGTTGGAAAAATTTAAGTCGCTTCTTCTCAAAATGGGACAAGACCTATCAAAGATCAGGCTAAACATAAATTGGATCATACAGATTTGCTGCACCTCTCGCAGCAGTTCCGAACGAGACTTGAATCCTATCTTTGATAAGGACCTCCTGGTATCGGGAAAATATTTTTTCCCAACATCGCCCGGCGTTAGGAGGATGGTCGAATTGGCCAGCAAGCTGACTCGATAGTTACCCGTATGAGTCACTGGTCGTCGGCCGTACTGAATGTGGCCCCATAATCAAAGCCTGCCCTGAAAACTCAGCAAGTTTCGACCCCATGGTGATTGGGCATCATGCGATTTTCTGCATGTATTTCAGAATATTTTCCAATCTCGTCCCCAGGCAACAATTCGTGTATAAGGACGTGCGAGCCAAAACTGAAAATGATTTTCCTTTTATCTTTGCCCGATTGGGGCTGCCCGATTCCTCGTTTCCTGTCCCTGGCGCGCAATCAATGCTGGATCGTGCGAATGAACTCGATAGAGGGGAGAACAATCATCACACCAGATGCAAATGGTTGCCCATTGACTAGCTCATAAATTTTCACCCCATTTTTAGCCCAAGCTCGGATGGTTCTATCAACAAAGTCGGCATGTTGTGCAAGGGAGCTTGGGCCTATAGCCCACTCGGACTTGAGAACAATATGCAGGGCTCTTAGTTGAAAGGCCTTCTTTTGGATGACTGCGCAAAGGCAACCTCCAAAAAACCTCTGACTTTTCAATAAAAGAAAGCTGGTTGGCTTGCTCACATTCCCTCATCATGTTCAAGTAGCGATATCATTTTTTTAATCGATTCAAGGTTTTTGCAACTTGAAAATACTAAAATTTACCTCTCAACTTTTACCGAATTGGTTGTCTGAGTTGGATCAGGTCCCCGATGGTCGCCTGCAAAGTCGCTGCAATACAGCATGAAAGAGACCCTCTTCTCTGGGATAATGATGTTTTTGCTTCGTTATCGCTCGCTGCGCTCCTTCACCCTGGAACATCGTGGCAATGAGCTCTCCTTGGACAATTTCAGCTGTTTCAGAGTCTATCAGACATTCCTGACGAGACAGTTTCCGAACATTCTTGAACCAGTGACAACGGACTCAGTGAATTTGATTCTAAAAAGATTACCAAAGTTGGAGCGGCAGAAAATACTTGATGCCAAGTTTTTTGGCTCACTGGATCTTCTTTCACTTGACGGAACGGGTCAGCTCCAAGTTGCAAGTCAATTGTGAATTTTGTTTGACCAGAAACTCGAGTGATGGTCGGACTCATTTCATGCATGGCCAACTCCTTGCTTCCTTGACAACCAGGAGCGGAAAATACTCAATGCCTCTGCAATTTGAGCCGATTCAGAAAGACAGCACTCAGACTCAATACTCCAAGAATGACTGTGAACTCAATGCTGCAAAAAGACTCTTGCAAAAACTCCGTACTGAATTTCCAAAACGCAATTTTTGCATTCTAGCCGACAATTTATTGGCTGTTGATCCAATTTGTCTGTCATCGAAAGTTTCTCGTGGAAATACATCGTAACTGCCAAGTCAGATCACAAAGAAGTTTTTTATGTTTGAATACCTTTGGAGCAAAAGCAACAATTAGAAAGGCTCGACTCAAGGACATCTGCACCGATACAATGGACTCAGAATCTTCCTCTCAAACAATATTCTAAAACTGAAAACAAGTACTAACAAATCTTGTCGTTTCTGGAGCTTAGCCTGGAAGGCGAGATTCTTTATCAAAGTCTGGGTTACAAATCCCTGTCAACAAATGGAATGTCACATTGTTGGTTTAGCGCTAGAGCCCGCTTTGGGATTGAAAGAAATTTCAACGAACAAAAATCTTGGATTTCATATAGAGCACAATTTCGGACACTCTGAAATCTTCCCAATGCTTTTGGTCTTCAAATCGCTATTTTCCATTCTATTTAAGCATTGGAAATTGGGGCCATTGACATTAAGAGAGTCGGGAGCTGTCAAGATATTTTGAAAAACTCGCGGTCGTTGTAGCTGAACTGGATCTTGGAGCTACGATGAAGTATGAAATGCCAAATTATCTGAAATTTGATTTTGATTCGACTTGAAAAAAATGGGGCTGACAATTCACAAACTCCGCCCCATCCAGCCCCAATCCCCAAAACCTTTGGCATCCCCAAAGATCAAAGTCCAAACCAGACCCTGAGAAATTGATGATTTCTCAGGACGATACATTTTCCTTTAGAAAAGAGAAAGCAATAAAGTCTCATTCTTATGCAAATGCCCATGAACTAGGCAGAATGAGTAGTGAAATCAGGAGTCTCATTCGGAATCGCTGGACCTCTCGCGATAGCCTTGAGTTCAAGCCCTCATCGTCCGACAATATTAATAGGGCTCAGAATTGGTTACACTCAGACTCTTGGCAATGTTCAGAAAGAAAGCTTCAAGCAGACTCGATGGTTCAAATCGAAGAGGGAGACTTTGAGATTTAGACAATCCGTTTTTTTTTCGATTCTCCCGTGGCTCCTGCCTTTAGCTTATCTCACAAGCTGTTCTAAGGGCTTTCAAATTGCTGATTCTCTACTTGATCAAAGTTCCTTGGCTCCCGCTACTCCGAGACCAGGGACGCCGCAGACTTTGACCCCACCTGGTCCTGATGGCGAATCTCCTGAAACGAAGTGGATCTCTCTGAAAACTGTTGGCCACAATGATCCTAATTGCCTCGTGCTGGCAGAGTATGATGCCTGTATTTTCTATAAGAACCCCTTTGTCCAAAGCGTCGTGGCCTTGGGAACTGGCCTGGGCCAGGGCCTGCGCAAGGGACAAGACCTGTCCAAAATACAGACCTTTGGAGTTAAGCTCGCGGGACGAACCTCTCAAACACGTTTGGAGTCATCCTCGGTGATTGTGACCGCTGGAGATGTCATTCCTACCCAACAAAAACCTGTAGAGTTGCCAATGGTGCTCGGACTGCAGCCGAAAGTTTCTTACAAAACAGACGAGCAATCGGTGACAGCACTGACCCATTCTTATTTTTGGCTTCAAGAAATGGAGAACCAACTCAAGGCAAGAACTAATGTTTATTTTGCAGCCGGTAAAAATCGAAGTCTTTCTGCTCAAGGGAACTCCGACAACCCTTCCTTCTGAGCTGATCAATAATGCCTTTTGGTCAGATGGGAGACGCCCTCACAGGAACCCGAACCAACTGGATCAGTGTCGGTGTCGCAAACCTAAACTCGAATGACGGGTATTACGAAGAAGGCCTTGAGGCGGAGGTTCTCCTCCATGAAATGGGACACGCTAACTTCGCTTTTGCCAAGGGATACCCGACGAATTCCTATGATAATTTTGCGGACAACTATTCCTACCCTGTCTGTTTGGAGAAGGTCGGCGATGCTTGTAAAAAACCAGCTCTTCTCTGCGGCAGTCCGACCTCTCGAACAGTGCTTCCAACCCTGGGATGCCAGAGTGCGATCAATGAAGGACTCGCTGACTTTCACTACCTGATGATGTTTCCTGACTTTCCAGCTTTGTTAGAAACAAATTTTATGTCTTTGGTTGGGCTTCCCTCAAGAAACATGAAGACTGGGCTGCCGAAGCAAATCTATGACTTTATGCCTGAGAAAATTTGCGATGTGAAATCGACCCCAACGAGTTCAAATGGCCTAAGCCCTTGCACAAATACCCAGGGCCAAGCTGGCGTCTTTCGAGGATATTCGGAAATTCATCGTCTTGGAGCAGCCTATGCTTCGATTCTTTTTTCGATTTACTCAAACGCGGCAACTGACAAGCGAGCTTTTGAGAAAACGTTCCTTCTTCACCTTCAGCAAATTTCTGCTTCAACTCGATTTCCTGAAACCAGGGATATCCTTATGAGTATCGACGAAGCAAACTTCAATTCGAAAAATGGAAAAATTATCAAAGCCGTATTCTCAGCCAAGGGAATCGATTGAAATTTCTCCTCTTGTCACTTATTCCTGTTCTGATTTTTCTTCTGTGGAAAGAGTTTGACCACCGACAAACCCAACCGACTCAAACACCAAAACCTCTCAGTTTCGCACCTGATTCCAATCCCCCAGATTCATCTAAACTGGCCGCAACCACCACTTCAACCAACAAGAAATCCTATCGACCTTTGACCTCGCGATTACCGGCGAGTGCAGGTCCGCAAGAGAAACTGGCCCAGTGGCTAGGGCCTTACCAGAGCGCATCTGGTCTCAATATTCGCCTTGGATCTGAAAACCAAGTGACGCTCGTGTCAGGTCTTAAATATCCAGCACAGTGGAAAAACAGCGAAGACGGTCTGAACTTTGCCCAAACTTTTGCAAGTCAACTGGGCATTCCGAAAGAGCAGATCGCTCTTGCCCAAGGGGCTCCGCCGGAAACTGACGTGACGGAAGTCTTCAAGTTCGGTCAGGTCGCTGATGAGTATCCCGTCTTTAACAGTTTTCTTCAAATCACCCAAGCCCGGCCCAGTGGCGACGTTTACTTAGTGGTCAACGAATTGAAAAACCTAGGGACTCCCGATCTCAGCAATAACTACACTCCAGATCAAATTGAAAACATTCTCAAAGAAAAGTACGGCCAAGATATCAGAATTTCACCCGAAAAGCATGAACACCAAATATTTTCTACCAGCCACGAAAAATCTGAACTCGCTCGAGCCTATACGCTAAATATGCTCCATCCGAAACGGGATCGCCGCTATGTTTTGATCAGCACAAAGGACGGAAGAATACTCTTTGATCAAAGCCTCGTGACTCACTAGATCCAAGGCCCTAACACAGAGATGGACTATGAGTCTCAATTATTTCGCCGTGGGGTAAGTCGCGGTACCACCGCCAGATGATGACGAACTCCCAGCCACTCTTTCAGAACTTCCGAACAAACTTTTGTACGAAGGGAAGTGAGATCTTTGCAGAAAGGAATTGCCGGCCTATAGAATCACCCATTAAATGAGGGTCTATCGGAGCATTAAGATTGGCATCCGCCCCAATACTTGTTTTTAGATAGCCCTCGTTCTACATATTTACCTAGAAAATGAGCCACTGTCGTCATGCCAGAATCATAAATAAAACTGTGGGTTGGCAGACTTAAAACTCCACCCTGAAGCTTCTGATCGAACTTAATTAAATAGATTTCCAAGGGATTCGAGAATGAACCCCAGGGTTGAAGGTGCCCCCAAGGTCCACAAGCCTCCATCAACAGCCATTGAGTTTTTGTAAGGGTTTCCATCTAACGTTGTGGTGAAAGTCACCGGCCTTGACTGGCAGTCAATATCTGAAATATTGGGTAAGATATTTTTGAGGATTTGATCCGATCGTTCTTGAAACTCATGTAGTGTCGATGCCAAATCTGGGTTTTTAACACAAAGGTCTGTTAACTCATGTTCTGTCTTGAGATTCAAATCAATGAGGCCTGCCTGAGTCATTTCAGGTTTGCAATTGGAATCTAGCCTAACCCAAGTTTGAAATTCCTCTAAGATCCTCAGCATTTCTTTTTACAGTAATGTGGAATGGGTTCAGGCTCCGGTCCAAGGCCTTGATAAGCGGCAAACCCTCCCCAATCAAGCCAGCCAACCCACCCGCCTTGAAGAGTCTTCTCGACCCTGTCTCATGCCATTAACCCTGAGATAATCTGCATAGGCTTCCTCTAATTCCTCTCTGAGCCTCTGACTTTTCGCTTTTCTATAACGATTTCACCTTTCTCCTCAGAATTATTAGAAAGGTTTTTTAACCTTTCATTCGCTCCTGCATAAGCCCTTATAATCGCCTTCAAATCAGTTCGGTTGTGAAACGATTGACCTCTCCAAACGATTCCCCAAGATTGGTCCAGGGCTGCTAATTTATTCGCCGTAACAGGCCCAGATCTCTTGAAGCCTCTTGAGCTTCGTAGTTGACTCTTGGTTCACTCGACTTTCCTGCAACTGAGGGGGCGCTCCTCTCAAGTTTCTTAAGTCTTCCGCTCCTTAAGCCTCACTTCCTCTCTTTTTGCGCTGGAATGCTTTTTGAGATTCTTATACTCAACCACAACCGCTTCCAAGGATTGTTGACTTTTCTTGTTTGGAGGGATGAGTGCTCCTGCAGCGATAAGAGTCCCTGCCATAATAGCTTCCGCCCCGCCCAAGGCCTGGAAACAGCCCTTCATACCCACTGAAGTCAAACACTCGTGGCGCTCTCTCAACTTTTCGACGTTCTCAAGGGTACACTGAGGATACTTTGGCTTCGCTACCGCGTTCTCAACGGCGGCCACGTTGGCTGACTTGATCGTTGTAATCACCAATATCGACACAAGTCCTAGCACCCACACCTTACGAGTTTTTACCGGCAATTCAGGCTGTCTCATTTCTTTTCCTAGCGTTCTTCCGATGTGTTATTCAGATTCGTTCTTCAGAATTTTTTAGGCCACGTGTTCTGTCGGGCCTCACTAGCTATCTTATCTTTGAGCGGCCCAAACTAAAAATAGATTAAGAAAAACAGGTGGGATCAGGACTAGAAGCTAGGTTTTCTTCTCAAGGACGACAAAATCCACAGCCTGCCCCCATGAAGAAATTCTGTCTTTGAAAGCAATAGGTAATTCTCGGGAATTCAATTCCTTCAAGAGATTTCTGAGGATACAAAAAACCAATGCGAGTCGCCTCGGTTGATTGAACAAGGTGTTGCAACCACTTCTGACGCTGCACTTGCCGCCAGGGGATTCGTTGACCAAAGGGTGGGTTGGTAAAGACCCAAATTTTTTCTGCTTCATTTTGAGGACTATTCGCCCCGTGAGGATTCGCCACAGCTGCCTCGTTCAATCGAATTTTTCCGTCACTCCAAAAATCGCGTACAGTCAGTCCCAGAGATAATTCTGGAACCCAGGTTTGAATTGCCTTGAGATTTTTTTGAGTGGTTTTAATCATCTCGGCATCAGAATCGGCGCCAAAAAAACGCCCGACAAATCCAGCCCTTCGAACTTTCGAATTCTTTAAAAACTGAGGCAATTTCAAAAACCCCGGTGTGGCTTTCCACCTCAAAAAGGAAAACTCTCGCTGCTGCTGAGGCTGGTTCTGAAGGGCTGCCTCAAAGAGGCAAGTCCCAGAACCCACAAAAGGATCGTAAAGAGTTACGTTTTGCATTTCGGCCACCGGAACATCCCTGGTCAACAAACGCCAACCGGTCGCCGCGAGGTTTTCTCGCAACGGAGCCTCGCCCTTATTGACTGCCCAATTCCGCTTATACAAGGGCTCCCCAGACCCATCCAAACTCAGCGTCCATTGGTTTTCAGAGGCTCTCAAATAGACTTTCTGGGCGGCACTCTCACAAACTTTGAATTGCGAAGAAAAAACAGCGGTCGCGACCTCAAGAATTCTCTTCTCTTGGCCCAATTTTGATCTTTGTGATTCAATTTTGAACTCAACTTCTGTTCCTTTTTCCAACCAATCCTGCAAATTTGAATTTTGGAGCGCATTTTCGAGCTGAAAAAACTCATCTGCAAAAAAGGAGGCCACTCGCACAAGAATTCGCACCGGGAGTTTGAGCCAAAAGTGATTCTGCAGGCCCAGCCCAAGCTCAGCTTCGAAAGAAATCCCTCCAAACACCGTTTGAACCTGAGGTAAGGGCTCAACATTCGGCCGTAAATCTGAACCTAACAGAAAAGGCCAGTTTTCTTCCAACTCTTGCACTGCGAGAGCCTCAGTTCCTGGTGCCACGACGAAAAAGAATTCAAACTTTTTGAGACTCATGAGTTCTCCAGAGAAAAATAAGACCTAATAACAGAGAAATTGGACCCACCCAAAGCGCTCTTCGCAAGGAAAAATAGTCCGACAGACATCCAACCCCTAAATGCATCACAACAACTAAAATAGATTGCATCGCCATGGCCGTTGAAATCGCCTGACTCGAGTCTTCCTGAAAAATCTCCGAAAGGTAGGCCATGGCTAAACCGTAAAATGGAGCCATCGTCAAACCCGTTGCAACTAAAAACCACGGCCAGCCAGAAAGTCCCGCGATAAGAAAACAACAAGACAAAAATAACGAGATTCCCAACGAGATGACCAAAGACACTGGCGGCCGAATCACGGTGAACAAGCCTCTACCAACAAACATCAGAATGAAGAAAACAACAACTTTCAAACTGGCTTGCTCAAGTGACTCCCCCATTTCTCGACGAAAAAAAAGCCCGAGACGTGAAGATACCATAATTTCTGCGACCACATAGAAGGCAAAACACGCCCCTGCCATCACTTGCAAAAGTCGTCGCCTCGGGCGATGGGGCCCCTGAGTGTGGGGAAACCCATGGAGTCTGCCCAAGGGCAAGAAGAAACTCACCCCCAAAGCTAACAATGGAAAGCTCCCTGCTGCCAAAAAAGACACCCTCCAATTCATTCCATAGCTTGCAAGAATTGCAACCAAGGATGGCGCAAGCAAGCTGGAAAGTGCGTACATTGCGTTGCAACCCAGAGAGCCATTGCTGCCGACGGATCGGGCTTGTTCCCAACACCACCAGGGCATTTTGACAGTACCCAAGACTCCCCAGGCTCATGCCAAACAAAGCCGCAGCGACAAGCATTTGAAAGAGCGACTGAGCCGAAGAAAACACACCCAGGGCCAAGCCTAAAATACCTAAAGAAATTTGCAAAAGTAGCTTATGGCCAAGTTTTCTACCCAATCTTGCTGACAAAAAACTACTCGAAAAGCCAAAAAGCGAACTCAAAGCAAAAATCCAGCTCCCAACGGTATCACTCAATCCAAATTCGCTCAGGATTTCAGAAAACAGAGGACCCCGAATATTATCGCCAAGCCCAAAGGCAAAAAGACTGACATAAGCTAAAACAACAGCATTAATAATCACATCCATGACATTGCCTCAGTTGGACTTGGTTTTCAAATGATCTTTATGAGGTCTACGACGAGCTCTAAAACGTCACCCTGTTAGAATCATTACAGGCGAAAAAATAACCGGTTTGGAATATTCTACAAGAATAGAAACCCAGTAACAACAGAAGGACAGGGAATGAAAACAATCAGAAAGAACCTGCTCACCTCTCTCACAACAGGTGCCGCGACGGCCGTGTCGACTTTCGCCATTGCAATGTTCGCATCCCCTCTTCAAGCGAAAATCCTTAACACCGAAACCCCAGAGGCCATTTCCGGACCAATCCGAATTGAGATAACCATCGAGGACAATCTAGCCATCGAAGCCATCAAGACCTCTGAAAAAGCTGAAGTTCCTCAGGCTACGATGGTCGTCATTCAGCCAGGACAAGAAAATCAGAACATTAAGATCAAAATGAGCACCCGTGGCCTCACCAGTTTGGCGAAATTTTCCCGAAAAAACTTTAACATTAAATCTAAAGATGATCAAAAAATCCAAATTGGACAAATCAAAGGGAAAGCCCTCGTTCTGTCGGCCTCTCCTGAAGACATATTGGGCACCAAGAATAAGTTCGCCTATAAAATGCTTATGTTTGCGGGAATTCGAAGCTTCAATCCCCAATATGCGGAAGTCGTGATTAACGGCCTCTCGCGGGGCCTGTACTTTGTGACAAAAAGTGCTGATGATGAAATTCTCAAGGCCACCGACAATGAAGCTGAGTGCGTGGTTCGTCGACGATACGCCGACAAAATTGAAGAAAAGGGACACGATAAGGACCTCGATAAAGACATTTGTGACAAGTATGTTTCTGCTTTGACCAAGCTCCACAAAAAAGCAGAAAAATTAAAAGGCCAAGAGTTGTTAGACACTTTATCTAAGACTCTCAATCTTGAGGCTTATATGAAATGGATTGCTCTGAATTACCTTCTTAAAAATGGAGACTATTCTGATGAAGTTTTCTTTTTCGGAAAAATTCTGGGGAAAGGCACTCCAAACGAGAGACTTTACTTTGATATTCTCCCTTGGGACAATGACGATATAGATTCTGCCAGCGCACACTTTGCAGGAATCTTCGGCTCCCCCAATCATGGACGTGATGAAGTTTCTCGAAAAACCCTCATCCGAAGCTTTGAAAGTTCTCTTGATAAAGCGATAGCCAAGGATCCTGTCATGCTCAGAATGTTTTTTGACGTGGCTTCAAGATTGATGAACGACTTGGCGGCCAAGAGCGCGATTCAACATTCTGTGAGATCTCTCATTGCGGAATTGACCCCTTATCTCGAAAATCAGGATATCATGAATGCTGGAGTCGAGGACTCAGTCAGGCGCCCACATAACCGCAATGAAATTCTTCAAACTTTGAATCTCAGAATAATCGATACCCAATTGCAAATGGCCAAAATGAATCAACAGCTGGCCGAAAATGCAGGGGTTGACATAGAGGAGTTGACTCTTAACGAATCTTCGATACGGTCATTTTTTGATAAGGCCTTTATGAGTTTGGTTCAATGGGCAACAGAAGTTAAGCGCCGCCCTGTGCAAACTCCAAATCCCTTGTACCAGTAAAAAAGTCAGACCCTCAGTCGAATGGTCCTGCGGACGGGGAGCCTTGCTTCAGGGCTTGAAAGGGAAAGATGGTCCAAAGCCTAGCCTCTTCGATATGATGACTTCGGATGACCTCTTGATACTCAAGGTCGGCAAGGGTTCGTGCCACTCTCAAAGTTGAAATGCGACGCCGAGGACTGACTTCTTCTAAACCGTGCAATTTAATAAGATTTGATGAAACCTCTAGATGGTTCTCAGCTCGGCGGCTATTGAGATCCACCCGATATTGCCCTTTCTGAAATTCAAAGATGCCTTCTAACTTCGCCAAGATTTCTTGGCTGCGCATTGAATCCGAACATGATGACATATTCTTAGCTTTTTTCACAAAATAGAGAATTTGAAACCGATCTAAGAAAGGCCCTGTGACACGACGAAAAGTCGAAAGACACTTAGCTTTTGAATAGTGGCAATTCCGCTTTTTTCCTGGGACCCAGTCCCCACAGGGACAAAGATTTGTCGTCGCAACCAATTGAAACTGAGCTGGAAAAGTTTCTCGAATATTTCGTTTTCTCAAGCGTATCAAGCCTTCTTCGATTGGTTCGCGAAGAGCTTCCAAAGTTGCCGGATCAAACTCCAGCAACTCATCCAGTATCAAAATCCCGCCATGGGCCCGAGTGATTTCGCCCGCAACAAGGGGCACTCCCCCGCCGAGAAGCCCTTGAGTGCTAATCGTATGATGAGGCACAGCGATGGGGCGCCAAGACGGCAGGTCAAAATAGGTCTTGTACTCGCCTGCCCACTTTGATTCAGGTGGTGGCAACAGTGAATTCAAAGTCTTTGCGAGAGTTGTTTTCCCAATACCAGAGGCCCCGGCGAGCAAGCTATGGTGGCCACCGACTGCCATAATCTGAAGCCAACGTGCCTGCTCCTCAGACCACTCAAAAGCGGAATACTCACGCGGGCGTTGCCACTTGTGATTCTCGACCTGCGCGGGGACATACTGAGGAGCTTTGAGACCCCGCAAGTTTGACACAACGAACTTAGTTTGGGTCCCTGCGGTCTTCCCTTCCTCGGAATTAAAGCTCCCTGTCAAACAGACTTCCCCGGCAGCAGGCTGAAACAACTTCAAGTCCTCGGGCTCTGTGACCTCACCACCTAAACTCAATTCGCCATAGACCAAAGATACCATTTTTGGCCAAGCAATCTGTCCTGTTTTTGCGAGAAGGCCTGCCGCCACCGCTAACTCAAGGCCCCTGGAATTCTTCTTGAAATGAGCAGGACGAAGGTTCACCAAGATCTGATGACTGCGAGGATATTTGAAACCCTGCTTTCGAATAGCACAACGAATTCGATAGATACTTTCCTTGATGCCCTGATCAGCCAGACCTAAGAAATGCATCTGAGGCAAGCCTGGGGTGAGTTCAATTTCAACTTCTACGCTCTGAAGTTTTCCACAATTGTTGACAAGACTACGGATAATCATAGACGAAAGTTCTGCAAAATCCATTCACCCAGTCGATCTGCATGAAATGAGGTTCCCCACTCGTTTGGCAATCTAGAACTCGGACCTCAAGAGATCGCTCAGAGTGTCCGATTGAGATTCAGAGACTGGCATTTATTAGCAAAAAAATCTGATCAAAGAAACTTGAGGTCGCTCGTGAAAAAGATAGTCAAAAAGCTCAGATCGTATCGACGAGGCGGACTTCAGCGGATGGGATTTTGGCTGGGATTGATGCTCGCCCAAGGCGCCCCCCTTGGTCTCTTCGTTCACCTTTATTTTTTTGGTCCTCGAAAAACAGATGATTTTCTAAGTCACATGACAGACTCTTGGACTGCCCATTTGCCTATCTATCTTTATGTCTGGATAGGCACGAGTCTTTATTTTTCGCTGTTCGGCTGGGCCGCGGGCAAACTCGTGGGAAATTGGTTCAAAGACTTGCAGCGGTCAGAAAGCTCTCTGTCCTTGTTCTCCAAGTTTGATCAGTTGAATCGCAAAATGGCCACAAACATTCAAACCCAGGTTAGAAATCCTGTCGCCTCCCTCCTTGAATTCAAAGAGGGCTTAGAGCTTGGCTTTTTTGGTGCTTTCACGCCTGAGCAGCAGGAAACAATCAAGAGCTTTCTGCAGGACATAGTTGACCTACATAACAATGTTGAAACCCCAGTTGATGGCTCAGAAGACCATTCCTCAAGTTTGGACTTTCTCAAACCTCTGGCCAAAACCTTCCATGCGAAAGTCAATTTTGAGAGTCTGGGCATCACGGTCAGATTTGAACAAAATTTATTGGAAGCGGCTTTCGCAGAGCTCCTCACCGAAATTTCAGGTGTCAGGCGGCAAAAACTGCTCATAAGGATAAGTCAAACCTCCGCTCAAACTCCTGGTGGGTCAAACTATGCAATGTCAGACTATGCGACAATAGAGTTTGATTGCCTGAAGAAGAAAAACTATGGCCCAAGTTGGATGATTGCGGGCTTTATTCTTGAGTGGCATGGTGCAGTTCTCTCTGAAACTGAAAGAGGTTACCGATTGCTGATTCCTCTTTCAAAGCATGTGAGCAAAAAAGGACTTGCGGCATGAAGCACGAACCCGTTGTTCTAGTTGTTGATAAGAACCTCAGCTCGAGCGTCATAATGACAAAACGACTGAATTCGCTTGGCTTTCGAGCAGACACAGTGACCACGGCCCAGGGCGCTGTTGACTATTTGCATTCAATTGAGAATATTCCTGATTTAATTTTAGTCAATTTAAACGAAGATGATGAAACCTTGATTAACCTTCCCAGCGAAGTCAAAAACAATACTCGCTGGGACAAAATGATCCCCTTTGCGGCCCTGTCGGCCCTGGCGGATAAGACTTTGATGGAACGCCTTATTCGCGCGGGATATTCGGATTTGATGATTCGCCCGGTTGAACATGAGATGTTCAAAGATCGAGTTGAAAAGCTTCTAAAGAAAAATGTTGTGCTAAGCTCTCAGACTTTCAAAAGAACGCTCAATGAAGATGGGATTCTGCATTTACGAACACTCCTTCTCGAATTTAACGAGTTCGGCGTCACCGCCCAATCCGCGATCCCAATCCCTGTCGATGCGCAGCTCTCGCTCCAATCCCCCAGCATGACGGACCTCATGGGTGGGCCAGTCCAGGTGCGAGTCGTCAGCTGCACGGCCCGAGGACCAGGTCATTTCGAGGCGGTCTTTTCTTTTGTGGGATTGGGTGCCGCAGAATTGCGAGCCTTTCGAAAATTTGCTCTTTCAAGTCCAAAATCTAAGTCAGCCTAGTCTTTAGGTTTCCCTAATTTGGACCGATTCTGGGAGGTGAGACTTCAATGCCCCTGGATCAAAATTTCAATCTTGATTCTTTCTTTCTTTGGTCGCGCCCATGGGGCTGGCGTCCCTGGAACATGTCTTGAGCCCTGTGAAGTCTATGCTCAATTAGTCCTTCCCCCCCAAGGAGCCGCCCGCCTTGTGGGTATCATGGCCGAGACGCAGGAAGAAGACATTCTTTCGGAAATCAAAGCCTATCGACCCGAAAATCTAACATTCAAGGCGCGCCCCAACTGCAAGGGCGGGGTCCTTTCACTCTCAGAATGGGAATCAAGCCTCGATCGCTGCTTAACGCTTCCAGGATACGACCCAAAGAGAGGCTACAATTTTAAAAAGGACAACAATCAAACGATTCCAATCGAAGGCTCCTTCGAGAATATCAGAATCTCTGATGTTGCTTATGAGGTGATTCCGGGAGAAAACTGTGAATCAGAAGAGTGTCCAGTAACCGTCAAAATCAATAAACTCACTCTCGATGGAGAGTTAAATCTCAACGCCAGAGACACAGACC
This sequence comes from Bdellovibrionales bacterium, assembly GCA_016713585.1. Lineage (GTDB taxonomy): Bacteria > Bdellovibrionota > Bdellovibrionia > Bdellovibrionales > Bdellovibrionaceae > JADJOV01. Next base: position 405,540 of record JADJOV010000023.1, read on the forward strand.
GAGTCTTTACCGAAAAAGCTCCTATTCGCCTGTCATCCGTCCCAGGAAAACCCGTTGCGACGATCTCCACCGTTCTTTCCCCTTCCAACAAAGACGGCCTGCAAACAACAAGAGCCGTAGATCCGAAAAGCACCAAGGTTCAAATAACCACTGCGAATTTTAAAGTCAGTGTTCCAAATCCTCCACTCACTCAGAGCCTTTTAGGATCAATCAAAGTTCATCAGCGCAACGCCCTTTCCAATCATCTTAAAGATCCGACATGGGCCAAACGGGCTTGGGACTCTGCCCTCTTTCATGAAGTGTCAGGGTTGGCCCACCGAAATCCTAATACATCCCGAAGCGAGTTAGAAAAAAAAGCCCTTGAAAACCTACGGAGTGTAGGAATCACCATTGAAAAGTTGGAGGAGTTAACAGCACAGGACTTCGTGGACAACAATAACTACTCGCATCTACAAAATAGAATTCCAGAAATTGGACGCATCTTAGACGAAGCAAGAACCCTCGCCTATGCTGAAAAATCTGGATTTAAGGACCCTATTCTTTTTTCGGCAGTTCGAGTTGGTGAAGATGCTATCAACCAAACGATCCACGAAGCTCTATCGACCAAGGCAATGGAGAAAGAAATCAAGCTCATCAGTCAAAAACTAAGCTCAAAGATAGCAAACGATATAAATCTCGCAACTCGGGGATGGGTGAAAAATTTGAGCGAAATGACTCTCTTTCCAGAAATCAATCTCAATGACCTCAAAGAGCAAGCGGATTTGGTGAAGCAGCATGAAAGCCTGCTTAAGAGAGCCGCCCAGGGCGAGAACATTGATGAAGCAAGAAGAAATCTCTCTCAGAAATTTAGGGCGCTGCACGCACGTATGGGTCAAAAATGGCATGCCATGGATGTCGGCATTGTCTTGCAAACGATCGAACAAGGTAGCAAAGCAGTTAAGCTCGTGGCTTTCAACAAAGCGACTCCCTGTTCGGGCCCGAGTCCGACGATCAAAGAATCACGTGAACAAAAAACTCAACCAACTCAGGCGTTCGATTTGGGCGTCCAAGTCACAGTGCCTGGAATTAACAAATATTTTGAAGATTTGCAAAAACGAGGAAGCCTCAATCTGTGCCTCGGTGATGATCATCGTTTGGATTGCAAGGACGGCACAAATGTTAAACTCACAGAACCCCCATTGGTGAGTTGGCAACCGCCAGATTATGTTATCAGATTTAAAAACCAAGTCGGGGCCTTCGGTGGAATTAACACCGAGGTTAGGGCCCAAGTTAAGACATGCAATGGTGTTCCTTGCTTGGAAATGAAAAATGTTAATTCCAAATCGCAAAGTGCTTTCTTGCTGCTCGCGGGTGCTGGCTATACAATGGAAAATATGATCAATGAAACAATTCCTGCCGGTGAGTCTGCCCTGCCGGTGGACTTTGGCTACGCCAAGCTCAAGGAGGTCCTTGTTGATCAAACCGGCACCGTCGGAATGTACTACGATCTGATCCACGACCGGGGGCAAAAGGCAGGCAAGAATCCCGCGCGATGAAAAAGAGTTCTGTTGAATTAATTGATATCGATGCAAGACAAGCAAATTCAGGACTTGGAATTCAGATTTTACTATGCGGCCAATGAATATAGTTAATATAAACCCTACCGACCAAGGGAATGTTCTTCCAGCTAATTGATAATGAGATCAGTAAATCAAGCGTGCTTGCCAATTTTGTGAAGTGGGTCTAGGTGCAGAAGATCCAAAAACTCTTTTGTAACTGGTGAATTTGTCTTGCCCTTGGGAAACAGCGCCTTGATTTCATAGGGAAAGACTTTCGGCAAAATCACTTCGAAATTACGTAAATTCTTTGGTTTTGATTCCAGCATGAAATCCGGAACAAGCCCCCCACAGACTCCCTCGTTGACCCAGGTCCATATAGCATCCCAACTCTGAATTTCCGAAAATACGGGAAGGCCCATTGAAAAATTTCGTTCAAAAATAACACGCAGGCGCTCGGTCTCTGGACGCCTTTCAGTAATGGCATATTCAATTTTGCTCGCGTCCAATTTTTTTGGCTTAAGTAAACAAAATGAACCCCGTTTGACCACGACATTCTTAAACGCACTCAATGAGTCATCACCAATAAAATATGCGAAATCGATCTCACGCTGATCCAATTTTTCAACGAGAACTTCCGAATTAGCCAATAGCACTTTGAATTCTACATTTGGGAACAATTTTTTAAGCCAGAAATTACTGGCGCTAAGTTAAGAGTTGCCAATGTTCGAGAGGAGCCTATTCTAAATTCACCATACATGGGTCCGCTTGAATGCTTAAGATCGCTTTTCAACTCATCGAGTTGAGCCAGCAAAGGCTCTGATCTCTTAAAAAGATTGATGCCCACCGTGGTGAACTCGAGGGCTCGACGCTTGTGGACAAGCAGCTTAACATCCAATTCCTGCTCGAGCTTTTGAATCGCCTGACTTACGGCTGGCCGACTCAAGTTATTGAGTTCTGCAGCTTTTGTCATACTTTGAAGCCGAACTGTATCCACAAAATATCTGAGATTGTATAGGTTCATATTACTTACCTAAATAGTAAATTTGTTTCACTTTAATTTACTTTAGGAAATGGTTATATATTTAGTCAAGTATATTAAACAAATGGGAGTTCTATGAATATCTTGATCCTATCGTTTCTGCCGCTGCTGGCCTCTATGTCACTCGCTGGGAAGTGCCCGTGAATTTCTATTCTAAATTGCAGAAATCGTGGAAGCAAAGTAACTCCCTTGTATGCGTGGGCCTGGATCCTCTTTTGGATAAACTGCCGCTTCACCTCAAAGGGCACAAAAAACCACTCTTCGAGTTCATTAAATCAATAGTTAATTTAACAGCCGAACATGTGTGTGCGTTCAAGCCACAAATCGCATATTTCTCGTCCCAAGGGGCGGAGACCGCACTTGAGGAAACCATTGCTTACATTCATGAGGCCTTCCCTCACATACCAGTCATCTTAGATGCAAAACGTAGCGATATTGCCATGACGTCTGAACAATATGCGATCGAAGCCTTTGATCGATATAAAGCAGATGCCTTAACGGTAGTCCCCTTCCAAGGGACAGATAGCATGAGGCCCTATCTTGATCGAATAGATAAGGGAGTTATCTTGCTTTGTCGGACGTCGAATCCAAGCTCAGCAGATCTTCAAGACCTTGAGGTAGACGGAGAACCACTCTATAGGATTATTGCCAAAAAGGCCGTCAATGAGTGGAATACCAATGGAAATGTCTCGCTCGTAGTCGGAGCCACGCAACCCAATCACCTTCAAGAAATTCGGAGACTGGTGGGTCACATGCCGATACTTGTCCCAGGTATAGGGCCACAAGGTGGACAACTTGAATCAACTGTTCTCGCAGGAATGGATTCTTTGGGAGCCGGACTAATTGTGAGCTCCTCGCGAGCCGTGCTGTATGCTTCCTCAGAGGAGGACTTTGCCGAGCGAGCTTTGGAAGTAGTTTTGAAAATCAAGAACGAATTAAATTTTCACAGACAAAGTTTCCTTAAATCATAAGGAAGTGCGGTTTTAGGGTTCTGTTGAATTAATTGATATCGATGCAAGACAAGCAAATTTGGGACTTGGAATTCAGATTTTACTATGCGGCCAATGAATAGAATTGATCGGCAGCCTTCTTCATACATGCCATCTAAGGCGCCTCCACTGGATTTAAATTTACCAAGAAGATGTGCAATGAATGGTCCTAAAAGGGTGGAGATGTTTTTAAAGTCTTTCCGTTTGCTATTCAGATCAGAGATCCAAATCAACCTGTGGTTTAAAGCAATGAAACCGGGTTCTCCATTGTCACAATCCCGACACCTTGGTCCGATTCATACTCATTCAAAGCGATGTCGAGCTGTTCCTGACTTCTGGATTCAGCTGACCTTTCTAGATAGATTCGATCCTTATCACAAATATCGCTGCTACAACGACGAACTGACCCAAAGACATCTTTGGAGGTCCCATAAAGGTGCCTAAAAAAAATTACCGCTTCCTCAGGTTTAGTAACCGACGACTCTGCTTCAGCAGCGGATGCATGACCGGGCGGCATTGCAAAAAGTAACATTATGAAACATCCTGCAAATAGATAAACAATGCTTCTGCTCTTTGATTCTAGACTATAATCAAAAAAACTCATTTGGTCCCTTCTTCACTCTGGTTAAAAGTTGCAAATTTTATCATTTTGTTCACGTCACACAACAAAGGAAAAGCGTATGAACTTGGCCCAACGGCTCAAGCGAGTCTTCAAAATGGCTACTTAACACAGCTAACGTCCTGAATTGTCGCAAACTGGACTTATTTTAGATTAATGCGACAGAACCTTTGTGACAGAGATGTCCTTTTATGTCATAAATTAAGGTTGACTTTTGTGATCAAGCGTGTGATCTTCATGTCACCTATGCGGGGTTTTTTTTCAGATGAAAGTAAATTTCAATGGTGAGCTTTACCAAGTTGTTTTCACTGATCATGCTAAGGAAAGAATGGCGTTGCGAATAATTTCGGAAGATTTAGTTTATTTTATTTTGAAAAATGGTCGTCAAATTCAAAAGGAAAAGCCAAATCACTACTGGGTCTATGGAAGTGTCCCAAAGAGGCGCGATAACTTTATTTGTTTATCCATCGCCCTTGAAACTCCATTTTTAATTGTGGTAACCACTCTTATTAACTGGAGGCCAAAGTGAAAATTTCATACGATAAGAGCTCTGACGCGCTCTCCATTGTTTTCAAAAAAGATCGTATTTCCAAAGATGTTCAGTTGTCCCCAAATGTTTTTGCCGGACTCACCAGATCTGGCGATCTGGTTGAAATTCAAATTCTAGAGGTCTCACAGGCCGAGTCTCCTTGGTTTACATTGGAAGCGGCCGCAAAGTACTTGGGAAAGTCAGAAAGGACTCTTTTACGTTGGATCAAGTCTGGCCAGCTCAAATCAAAGAAAATTGGCAAAGAGTATCGAATTTCACCAGAAGATCTAGATAAGCTTGCCTCATAGACCGGTTCAAGTTGCAGAAATTGAAAATTATTGCGTATCAGGTCAAAGTCCTTACCTTACACCTTCAATCGCCCACAGTCAGTTCAATCTTAGTGCCATAAAACTTGACGGAATCTGGCATTCAATAACCTGCCCCAAAAGCTCAAGGCGAGAACAGTGGAGGTACATTCGGGTGGATTTGTATAATTCTGCAATCTTTGCATTATACTTTGGCTCCCCATAGCGTGGGTCCCCAACAATTGGATGATTGCAAAGAGCCGCATGTTTTCGAATTTGATGTTGGCGACCTGTCATCAAATCAAATTCGCAAAGCGAAAAATAAGAAGAACTCTCGAGAACTCGAAACTTCGTCAGACAAGGCACGCGATCCCGCGCAGATCCCTCAGGATTTTTCCGACCCTCGCCTTTGTCTGTGAGAGGACGATTCCACTCACCTTCTTGGAGTCGAAGCTGTCCACGAAGAACCCCCGTGTAGATCTTCCTGACCCTTTGCTTTTGGAACTCGCCAGCAACTTTTGCAGCAGACTCGCTATTAAAGGCAAATATTTGAACGCCGCTTGTTTCCTTGTCCAAACGGTGGGCCGGAAAAAGTTTGACCCTTGTGCCCTGAGCCCCCAGCTGTTTCTCGAGCAGTCCTAGAAGACACTGCCCGTCCTCATTGTTGTGCACAGACACCCCAGGTGATTTGGCCACCGCCAGATATTCAGAATTTTGAAATAGAATCTGAATATCGTCCTCGGTCTCAATCATTGGTGGCAACTGGGGGTGAGATTTGCGCTGGCTGAATATTGAATCCATCTTTTTCCATCACACCCAACTCAATTTCTAGGGCAATTCGAAGAACTTCGTTGATATGTTCCGCAAAGAAGAACTCAATTTCTTTTTTGACCTCGTCAGGAACTTCTTTCAAATCCTTTTCATTCCGTTTCGGAAGAATGATCTTACGAACCCCAGCTCGATGGGCGGCAAGCACCTTTTCTTTGATTCCACCCACTGGCATAACGGCACCCCTGAGGGTGATCTCCCCGGTCATGGCCAATCTTGAATCGACACTTCGACGTGAGAGAAGCGATGCCATTGAACAGAGCAGCGTCACCCCCGCAGATGGTCCATCCTTAGGAATTGACCCCGCCGGCACATGCACATGCAAATCGACCTTTGAAAAATCCAAAGCCGGACCAAAAAATGGCATTCGAGTCTTGAGTAAACTCATTGCAATCTGCGCCGATTCTTTCATTACATCGCCAAGCTGCCCTGTAATCAACAATTGTCCCGTGCCTGGCATCATTGCTGTCTCAACAAAGAGAATGTCACCTCCCACGGGAGTCCATGCAAGCCCGGTCACAACTCCCGGCACCGACATAGCTTCAGTCACCTCAGAAACATATCTCTCTTGGCCCAGAATCTCTTCCAGATCCTTGAGATCAATCCGCACCTGATGTTTCAAAATAACCTTTTCACTACTCCATCGACAGACGTGCGCAATTTTTCTCTGCAGTTCGCGCACTCCGGCTTCGCGGGTAAAACTTGAAATCAACTTAAGGAGAGCCTCATCACTCAACGTCAATTGATCCGAAGTTAGTCCGTGTTCAGTCAACTGTTTCGGAATTAAATAATTCTTTGCTATATGAAATTTTTCTGAGGTCGTGTATCCGTTGACATCAATGACTTCCATTCGATCAAGCAGGGGTCCGGGGATTCCATCCAAAGAGTTGGCCGTCGCAATAAAGACCACCTTAGATAAATCAAACCCTGTGTCCAGGTAAAGATCATGAAACGCATTGTTCTGCTCAGGATCTAAAACCTCAAGCATGGCACTCGCGGGATCCCCGGTGTAACTCCGCGAGAGTTTGTCGATTTCGTCCAAAACAAACACCGGGTTATTCTCTCCGGCCTTCTTGATTCCGGCGATAATCCGACCAGGAAGCGCTCCCACATAAGTTCGTCGATGCCCTCGAATTTCTGCGTCGTCTCGAATTCCTCCAACACTGACCCGAACATATTTTTTACCAAGTGCTTTGGCAATACTCTGCCCAAGAGAAGTTTTACCAACTCCGGGAGGGCCAACAAAAAGTAAGATAGACCCCTTCTGGTTTTTCTTTAACTTGAGGACGGCTAGATGTTGTAAAATTCGGGCTTTTATTTTTTCGAGTCCGTAATGATCTTGATTCAAAATTTCTCTAGCTCGATCCAAATCAATATCGACCTCCTGCGCAGATTGACTCCACGGGAGCGCAATCATCAAATCCAGATGATTTCTCAAGACCTGATGTTCAGGAGAGGCCGTATTGGTATCCTCAAGCCTTTTCACTTGGGAAAGCGCAAGTTCTAAGGCCTCTGGCGGCATGTTTGCCTTCTCGATTTTTGCACGATAGGTCTCTATCAATGAAGACTCTTGCCCCTCACCAAGCTCTTCGCGAATCGCCTTAAGCTGTTCTCGCAGTATCTGCTGACGATGCCCTTGACCAAATTTTGAATTCAATTTCTGACGAATATCAGCCTGGACCTTGAGATTCTCTTTAAAATTCTGTAGAAGCATGAGGACATGCATGGTTCGCTCGCGCAGAGTGACTATTTCCAAGACCTTTTGCTTTTCTGATAAATCAAAGTCGGCATTCGCCGCGACCAGAAAACTTAAATAACCAAGATCATCAACACCCTCAACGAGCTCAGCAATTTGGTCGGTATTGGCCGGAATTAAGGCCAAGACCTCCTTCGAAAGCTCCTTAAGACTTCCCAGAAGGGCCTTTTGAGTTGGTGCATCAATATCGATTTGATCATCCATATTATCTGGAAGCGCCAAGAAAAATTCATTGTCCTCATATCGTTGAATTTTAACTCTTTGATAGCCTCTGACGACGATTTGAAAACCACCCTCTGCCGAACCTCGGGAAGATTCAACTTTTGCCAAGGTTCCAATTTGATACAAATCCTCGGCCGTTTCTACCGACTTACTCGGATCTTTCTGGCTGACAGCGATAATCCAATTACTATTCGCAATAGCATGATTTAGAGCTTTGACGCTGCGTTCACGCCCCACTCGTAAGGCCTGACTAACACCAGGGTAAATGACCGTATTCTTCAGGGGCAAAACTGATATTAATCCAGTTGGGTATGACATAGCAATAGTCCTCCATGTTACGACCTAAGATGAGGCTGAATGGCCTTTTGTAAAGGTCTATTGTGAAAGATATTCCGAACAGAGGGAAGTATCGTTTTTGAACTCAAGCCTAGACTCTTCTTGAAGTGAGTTTAGGTTTGTTTTCATAACTCCAAACCGTGAAAACGAATAAATCCCTTGTTCATTCTGAATTATTCTCTGAATGTCAGCCGAGACCTGCAGGCTATTCCACCAAAACCTGGACAAGTAATAATTTTGTCCACAATACTTCTCGCGCCATTCCCTATGGGACACTCGACCTGCTTCATTCACCAGATCTTTTTGAATATCCAGAATAATGGCCCCAGAGAACTCGTGAACTTGGCTATATTCCCAGGGAGCAGAATTCTCTGCATTTTTTAGTAACACAACTGGAAACATCACGCGATCTTGGCTTTTTGTCGAGAACAAAGCTTTAGACTCCAAAGTCGCCTCAGATCCAGAACCACGAGCTCCCCATTCAAGTCTAGCTGATTCAAACGGAGTGGCGAGATCCTGAAGATTGAAGACCGAAAACTGAAGTCCCCCAAGCCAAGAAAACCCTCCTTGTGAGTGGGCTTGGAATCCCAAGCCGACCAAACCCCCTCTTTAAGCGGACGAAGCTGAGTCGAAAACCCAGGAGCTTTCACCTCTGCCAAAATTTTTAGATGATCAACATCAGTCAAATCTATGACAAAAAGCGGGTCTGTCTTTTCAAATGTGACCACATAGGCTTTTCCGGCTTGATATGATACAGCCCGAATGTCTTCATTAATTCCGAACTTTTCGGATTCACTCCGTGATTGATAGGTCAAAGATCCCCTTTGAAAAACTTGAATATTATTGAATTTACTGACCCCATTCTCATAAAAGCTCGCAGCCAAGAATAAATTCCCATTTGATTGACTCACTGCCCACCGGTCCTTCACAGTTCCAGAATATACAGTGAGACCACTCTGCGTGAGCTCACCGGATTGCCATTGAATCACTCGAAAGTGTGATGGGAAGGATGAGATCTTCGGGCCTCCGAAAAACCCAAGTGAATGTGGTGTGTTGGTGAAGAGAAGGATCTCATCATTTGTCACCATGAGGTGATCAGTTCTACCCGCTAGACCAATTGAGTTGACTGGTCGTTCATTTTTCAAATTCAAGATATGTACAAAAGTAAAGCCTTGAGTGAAGTCATCTAGATTTGGCTGATAAACTTTCGTGCAATCTCCGAATTCAGGGGTCGGCGGTGAATATTTTTGTCCCACAACAATCAGTTGATCATTTTTCACTCTAATCTCAACGGGAGCACCATCTAGTATTTTTTCGAAACTCAGTTTAAGGTCCTCAAGTTCAAAGACTTTAACAATTGTGGCATCCTGGTTCTGGCCAATATAGGCTAAATGCTCATCGGTCAAAATAAGTCGCTGGTTGTGGTACAATGCAACTGGAATAGATTTAACTGACTCTAGAGATAGCTTTTCAATAATTTCAATGGATCCCTGTCGCGCCAAAAAGAAATAACTTTCATTTGACTGCAGGATATCGCCTTCCAGTACATTTTCAGTCTGATTATCGTAATGCTGAGGGGCTGCCACGGGCAAGGGCAGTCCAACTTGTTGTGGTACTGCTTTCTTGGATCTTTGAACGTAGGAATTCAATTCTTGGCAACTTGAGAACGTTCGTATTTTTTGATCCCATTCCCACTCAAGGTCTACCCCTTGGGTGGCGACTGGCTCGCGTAAACATCCGAAGACTCCCAACAGAACAAAGCAAAGGACCTGACTTTTTAACATAACAACCGCCTTTCAATTGCGTGCTTTTAGTTGATCTCTCGTCGAACAAAAAGTCCACTGACTAAAGGTAACTTTTCATATTTTCGTAGACTTCTAGTATACGACAGCTCCTTTAACTAACTGATTTTAGGCCATTTGATACTTTTGATCATTCTCAAAACGATTTATCTAGTATACAGAACACAAATCACTTAGACTAGAATCATGCGAACCTGCGTGAGTGTGTTTCAGTATCAAAGTTACCAAGAGCTTCTGCTTGCACTTATCGAGCAGCGGAAACAAAATGGAAAACCCTTTTCCTATAGATGGTTTTCCGCTCGAGCAGGACTCACCTCGCCAAATTTTCTACAACTGGTCGTCAAAGGGAAACGCCATCTTTCTGGGGCGAGTGTCGAAAAGGTGATAGAGATTTTCCACCTGAAAAAGAAGAAGGTGAGTTTTTCAGGGCCCTAGTGCAATTCAATAAAGCCAAAAGTCTATCTGAGAAGGAACATTACGCCCATCAACTACTGCGATTTAAGCAATTTCAAAAGCAATACCCTCTATCAAAAGACCAATTCGAATATTATTCAGAGTGGTACAATATTCCTGTTCGCGAGTTTTTTGCTTTGAAACAACGCCAGCCCTCGCCCGAGGAAATTTCAGAAGCCCTGACCCCCTCGGTATCATTAGCTGAAATTCAAAACTCAATATCGAAACTTAAATCCCTAGAGCTGCTTATTGAGAAAAATGGAAAGCTCGAAATAGGCCAAGAAAGCCTGACAACGGGTCACAAATTCAGCAGCTATGGAGTCGTAAAATACCACAAGAAAATGCTTCAACTCGCGGCTGAATCTCTCGACCGCTTCGCCGCCGCGGAGCGAGAGGTTTCAAGCGTCACCATTGGATTGTCAGATGAAACTTTTTCAAAAATAAAGAAAATGATTGAAGACTTCAGATCACAACTCATAGCCATCGCCGAAGCTGACCAATCGAAAGAACGACTCTATCAAATTAATTTTCAGCTATTTCCTTTGACAAAAAAGAAGGTCAATTCTCAATGAAACATCTTATTCTTTGCGCCATTGCCTTATTCCTCTTTTCCTGCAACTCCAAAAATTTCGGCACAAACACTGGAAACCCCGAAGTCCCTGCTCCAGTTAGTTCGCAACCTGATGCTCCCAATTACGCATTGTCCTTGGTGACTGAACTTTGCAACAAAGTTAGTCAATGTGTTGGACCAATCAACACAGTCACTTGCAAAACTCAATTGTTCTATAGCAGTCGGATGACAAGCGAGCTTGGTCCAAATGCCTCTCGCTTCCCAAGCGCCGCAGATCTCGTCGCAGCAGAGGCCGCCGGACACATCTCGCCAGTTCCAATCAAATTCGACAGCTGCGTCTCTGCCTTCCACCAACTCAGTTGCGAAGATCCCCTGATGCTGCAGTCCTACTCGGTCGATACCCCAACGGATTTTTCATTTGCCTATCTCCTGCTGCGAGCAAGCGCCATGTGCACCAAAATTTACTAGATTAGCTGCTCGTCCCAAACTTTGCCGAAACGCTTGGAAGGCCAAATTGAACAGACCAAATTTCCCCCGCGCTTTCAGCTATTTTGTTTGCCAACAAGTGCTCCCGTTGACTATCAAGGGAGAAGACGACTTTTCGATTGACCACAAAGCAGGAGCTTTCATGGAATTTTTAAATATTAGCAAACAACACAAAGAGCTTGGAGGCGTTCTGATATTTTTAGCTTGCTTCATGTTTCAGATACAAGCTTCTGCGGAAATGAGGAGCAAGCATGCGCTGAAAATCGAAAGGACGAAAACTCAACTTTCTGCCACCCTTGCTGAGGGCTATCATTTCAATCTCAAGGCGCCTAATCAGATTCTGACGAAGGGAAAGGCCTTGCTGCCAAGCTCTGCTGGCCCAAATCTGACTCGGTTTTCGTGGCCCAAGGCAAACTCGACAAACGGTCAACTTCAACTCTATGTTTGTGATAATGCCAATACTTACTGTGAAACTCATGAAATAGAATTAAGCCAGAAAGCAGGACTTTCCGTTCCACCTACAGAAGATAAATTACAAGCCATCCTTGCACGGGCAAAGAAAAACAAAAAACTTGTTCTTCTTGATTTCTCGGCCCGCTGGTGCCCCGCCTGTGTTCGGATAGAAACTGAAATCCTACCCAAACCTGAATTTAAAAATGCAGCGAGAGGATTTGAGATGGTCAAGATTGATGTTGATCTCTTTGACAACTTTCCATTGTCTCAAAAATATCAGGTCAAGGGTATTCCGACTCTCTTGATATTGGACTCTGAGGGCGTGAAATTGATCGGATTCTCGATTTTCAAACACTGCCAGTCATTGCTAAATTTCTCGCTTCGGCGGCTCAAAATAATCAACCCTTAGATAAGCTAGCGGATGAACTCGCAACGGAGCTTTCGAAAGAAAACTCAGACGCAAAAGTCTTAGAGGCTGAGCTCAGGGCACGACCTATCGCACGGCGTCTGCTAGCGAGCAATCGCCCCCTGGAGGCACTTAAAATTCTTGAAACCCTATCCCCTCCTCCGATTGAACTGGCCCAAGCAAGAGTCGCTGCGGCAGCACAGGAGTATGCCAAGAATCCTCTAATGAAAACAAAGTTTCTTGAAACACTAAATCGTGAATTGGCAAGCGAACCAGAGAGCCTGCGCTCACTATCCTGGCGAGCAGAGCTCATGGGACTCCTCGATTCGGCCAGTCCGGCTTCCAAAAAATTGTTAGCAGAGGGAACCTCACTCGCTGAAATCTGGCTGACGGATGAAAAAAAACTAGCCGCAGTTCTAAAGGATGAAGATCTTGGCGAATACGCTGGGTATGAGCGCCTGCTCGTCGCCACAAGCCTTGGAGATCTCTTGGAAGCCTCTGGCGCCACAGCCGGAGTCGCCTGGAAACGAGCCGTTGAGATTGGCGAGGGATACCATCTCACGGCCAAGCAGCCAGGCCCTGCTCGTCGCTTTTTACTTCTTCTTGTTCAAGCAAAGGAGTATTCAAAAGCGGATACCCTCAGCCTGGCACTGCTCAAAACGGAGCCTCACAATTTTGATGTCAGACGCAGAAGAGTCAAAATATTAGCTGCTCAAAACAGACATGAAGAGGCCTCAGTATTGGCAAAATCTTTGCTTCAGGAAGCTGAAAGGCGAAACCAGTTTTGGGTCGCAGAAAGCCTGGCCGAATCTTATCTTGCCCTTAAAAAAGACAAAGAAGCTCTCGCCATTCTAGATCAATTTTTGTCAAGAAAAGAGCTCAATCTTGAATCCATGAAAAAAACTAAAAAGAGTTTCGAAAGTCTCCGTGCGAAGATTGTCCTTTAAAATATCTCTTGAGTCTTCGACCCACTGGCCTTAGGATTGAGCCCACCTATGTCAGAAAAAGCCCTTCCGATTATTCTTTGGACTCGACTGCCCTGGCGGGTTTTGCTCCTTTTGTTTTCTTTTCTGTCGAGTCTCTTTGGACTTCTGGCGCCATACTTTCAAAAGGAGTTTGTGGATCACCTGACCGGCACTCCGTCGGCCTTTGAAATTCCCCAGCTCGTCGGAGCCACTTCGTATTTTCTGATTGCCCTCGCGTTTGCTTGCCTGTTGCTCAGTCAAGCTCTCAATCAACTGACGAACTATTTGGGGTCCCGAGAAGCTGTTATTAGCCAAAGACACCTGGCTCAAATGCTTTATGAAAAGACTCTTTCTCTCAAAGTTGATTCACTCAGCTCTCGACCTGTTGGCGAAATCGTCTCACTTTATGCGACAGACGTGCCAGGGAGTACAATTCTTTTAGAGCAAACTCTACCACAAGGTTCGACAACTTTTTCCCCTGATTTTGGCGCCTCTGGCTCTGAGTTTTTGATGAAGACACCGATTCTTCCGACCGTGTTGATTATGTTGGCTGTGTCTGTTCTAAATACGGCCCTAGCTTTTCGACAATCGAAGTTCTTCTTTCGATATAAACAAATTGCGGCGGGCGAATTGGCCTTGTGAACGAGTGGATTACCCAACTTCGGGGCCTTCGAATCTTGGGTTGGATTGACGCCTTTGAAGATCGAATTTATCATAAGCGAGAGGTAGAGACTAAAAATAGAATCGAGATGGTGACCAATGGACAGGTGATGAACTCAATTTCTTCCTCTATGACCTTTGCCATGAATGTTGTTGCCCTAGGAACAATGACCCTTTGGCAGGAGTCAACACCGAGCAGTGGCGAGATTTTAGCCAGCCTTTGGATTCTTGGAGTCTTTTTAACACGACCCTTCCGACAAATGCCGTGGTTCTTCACTTTTGCTTTCGATGGCTGGACGTCGATCAAACGCATTGACGGTTTTTTGTCTATGAAAAACTTAAGCTCGCCACCGGCTTTAGCGACTTCATCGACGTCATTAACTTCATCTGAGGCACCAACCTCCCCAAAGACAGACACCATAAAAACGACACCCGCGCTGGCTCTCACGGGACTTAATCTTCAACTGGCGGGGGGCAAGCCATTACTGAATAACCTATCTTTTCAAATTCAGCCAGGAGAGTTTGTGGCCTTAGTTGGCGAAGTGGGCTCAGGAAAAAGTCTTTTTCTCCTCAGTCTTCTTCGAGAAACCGGTGCTGATTTTAGAACCTTTGAACTTGATGGTCGCTCTGTTCTTAATGTTCCACCCGCAGAAATTAAATCTTATTTTTCCTATGTGCCCCAAGAGAGTTTCATTATGAGCGCCACTCTGGCCCAAAATATCTATTTCGATTATCGGCCTCATGGAGATGAACCCTCATTTTTGACTCAGGCGTTGCAGGACTCTCAGTTTGATTATAATCAAGAAAGACTTCCCCTGGGCCTTCGAACCAACCTAGGAGAGCGAGGAGTTAATTTATCTGGGGGACAAAGATTGAGAGTGAGCCTTGCAAGAGCCGCCGCCAAAGAGGCTGAGATCTTGTTAATTGAGGACGGCTTTAGCAACCTTGATGTTAAAACCGAGGAGGCACTTCTTAAATCGCTTTTCTTTGGGCGCTGGAAAAATAAAACAAAAATCTTGGCGACACATCGTTTGACAGTATTGCCATACACCGATCGAATCCTCTTTATGAAAAAAGGGGAAATCATCAATCAAGGGCGATATAAAGATCTCATTAAAACAGATGTTGAATTTAAGGCCTTTGTTCAAAGCCTCACAGAGCCAGAAAGAATCCCCAATGTCTAATGGACCTACAGCGACAAAATCAGACGAAATGAGTCAGGATTTCGAAAGAGAAACTCTCGGGCATCGCCAGTTTGAAGATTCAGTTTTCTTAACATTGAAAATGGCCTACCGCCCCTTTGCCATTCGAATTGCTTTAGTGCTGATTTCTGGTCTTCTGGGCCGGTTGCTTCTGCTTGGTTCTTCCAACGTGATTGGAATTTGGGTCGATAAAAACTGCAAAGCTCCGCTTCATTGTCGACCAGTTCCTGCTTTTTTTTCCCAAATGCAGCCGTTTGATTTTATCGTACTTCTCAGTCTGATGACTGCGATTGGTTTTGTTTTAACGATTTTTTTTCGAACCTTGTTTTCGCGTCTGTCCGCTCGTGCTGTTTCACAAATTTATGACGAAGTGACTTGGCGAACCTCTAGGTATCCAATGGGATTTTTTGATTCCACCCCTGCCGGAAGAATTATCACGAGGTTTTCGAGCGACTATGGAAACGTGTTTCGCCTTTTTGGTGGTCCGTTGGCCGAGTTTATTGCAATCGTTTTTGATTTGGTGGTCATGGTTTTCTTGATGGGCTTTGCGAGCCCTTATTTTTTGATCTTTGTGGGTGTTATCCTCCTGATTAATTATGTGGCCTATCGCTTGAACCGAAGTCAACTCAGGGTGGCTCGTCGCAAACTCTCGGCCAGTCGCTCTCCTTCAATTGCCCACTTCTCGGAAACTGCCCAGGGAGCTAGCACGATTAGAAGTTTCTCGAAAGAGGATTCTTTTACGAAACGTTTTGCTGATCTAGATCGCTATTATTTGGAGCGAAAACTTGACACCGTAAAAAAGCTGACATTTTTTTCTTTTCAGATGAATAGCCTTTCGTCATTGTTGTTTTTGTTGACTGGGCTTGCCTCAATCTCGCTTCTTTCGTTGGGAAAAATTTCCTTGGGAAGTCTTGGCGTCGCCTTTGGCCTTATTGTGCTCTCCGGAAATACTGTGCAGATGTTTTTTGAATGGCTGGCCCAATTTGAGGAGGCCATGATTGGTGTGGAACGCTTGGATGACTACCTTCGCAGACCCCTAGAGCCAGGTAGTTTTTTGCCTTCAAAATCGCAGTTTGAAACTGAACATCCGCGAAGAGGAAATCTTACGAACATACACACTCCATCGAGTCCTGCGTGGGTGGGGGTCCAAAACGCGAGCGTCGAATTTAAGAATGTCAAATTTCGTTATCATGAACAACAGCCCTGGATTCTCAAAAATTTGAACTTTCGCATTGAAGCGGGGGAACACCTAGGAATTATCGGGAGCACCGGAAGTGGTAAATCAACCCTTATACAAGTTTTGTTTCATCTTTACCCCCTCCAGCAAGGGGAAGTTCTGATTCAAAATCAAAGCCTGCAACTTGATAACCCTAACCAGCTTGGTTCCTTAGATTCTTTTCGCCGATCCATGTCTTATATATCCCAAGATCCCACCCTTTTTCAGGGGGCCTTGCGCGAAAATTTGGATATGACAAAGAGCTACAATGATGATGAACTTTTCAGTGTCTTAACTCAAGTCGGGCTCGGCCAATGGAATCTTGACCGCCCGATTGAAGAGCGTGGAAAGAACCTTTCCTCAGGAGAGCGTCAACTCTTCTGCATGGCCCGCTGTCTGTTACAGAGGAGTCCGATTGTTATTATGGATGAAGCCACCAGCTTTGTCGATCCTCAGTCTGAAGAACTTATGGTTCGAGCCACCCATGAATACTTCAAACATCGAACCCAGATAATCATTGCCCACAGGCTTTCAACACTTAAGAATTGTCATCGCGTTCTTTGGCTCGATCAGGGATGTATTCGACAACTTGGACCCACCGACAAGGTCCTAGGTGAAATACTTTCTGACGTCTTTTGACACAGCATCCTCGGGCACTGATTGTAGCTGCTCAGAATCATCGATTTTGACTTCTCCATCATCACGTTCTGCCTGCCGTTCGACCACGACAATAAGACCCATTTTTTCATCAAATCGACTTAGAAACTGACTGCTTTTATGAATTTCCATTTCTAGCTTTGTCGGAGGGCGCGGTTTCACCCCTTTAGATGCTGGTTCGCTGGCTGCCCCCGTGTCAGCCAATTTTTGAGGGCCTTCCATTGCCTTTACAAGCTGTCCCTTATAGTCATTTAATTGAACATTTGAACTCAGCGGCCCTGGCGCTCCTCTCAAGACGACATTAAAACTATGAATCAATAGAGCGGCACAAGACGTCAGACAATTGAGGACTCGATATTGGTGAAATCTAAATCCGGTCACAGGCTGCAACGTTCTAAGATCGATCAGATGATGTTTGAAAAGCTTCATCCGTCCACTTTGTCCTGTTTCTGAAGTTTTCTGAAACCACCAACCTAGAACACCAACCACCCCAAACATTGAAACTGCCAGAAAAAGATTTTTGAGCCTTAGATTTTCGAGCAAAGCTGAACCAATAGTTATCGGAATGACAAGGTAAGAATATACCCCACCGATGGCAGAAAGAATACAATATCGATTTCGCTCTTCCATATTGAGCGGACTGTATTTGGTAGCGAAATTACTTTTTTGCTTTTCCGAATATTTGTACTGCACTCGATGGTCCTGTTTTAAATGGTTTCAGTCGAAATTTCATTGCCCCAGAATAGCTTGTTTTTTTAAAAAAATAACCACTCTCAAGAGCCGCGAGCTTACGGTTTGGACCAAAGTTTGGGTTTTAAACTTGTTAATTTGTCCACGAAAGGCTACAAGAAGAGATTCAAGAATACATCTTCCTGGGGAAAGGCTTTCTGAATGGATAATTTTAACTCGGACGAGTCCTCTTCCTGGTCAGCTTTGACACTTACCGAAAGACGAGAAAGATTTTCGTCGATACCACGGACAGAGGCCGAGGAGTTATTCCTAAGTCTTAATACCCATGACCAAGCCGAGTTGATTTCTGAGTCCCCCCAGTTGGAAAAGCGCTCATGGATTCGGCTCCTGGCGCCGGACGATGCTGCCGATTTGATTCAAGAGATGGGCGCAGATCACAAGGAAGAGCTACTGGCCTTGCTGGATCCTCAAACTCGTCGGGAAGTCACTGCCCTTTTAGCTTATGCGGAAGATAATGCCGGGGGCTTAATGAGCTCTCGATATGCGCGCCTCCGCCCCGATATGTCGGTCGATGAAGCCATCAGTTATCTACGCATTCAATCTAGAACTCAGGTTGAGACTATTTACTATGCCTATGTGCTCGACTCAGACCAAACCTTGTTAGGGGTCGTCTCTTTTCGCGAACTCTTCTCTGCCTCGCCAGGGAAGAGAGTCAAAGATATTATGAAGTCTGATCTGATTAAGATTCCCGTGGATTTAGATCAAGAGCAGATTGGACAGGTCTTTTCGCAACAGAATCTGATGGCACTTCCCGTTATCGATACTGATGGGCATATGAAGGGAATCGTTACCTTTGATGACATTGCAACCGCAATTCAGGAAGAGGCCACCGAAGACATCCTAAAACTCGGAGCCGTTGAAACTTTAGATGCTCCTTATTTTAAGACCTCATTGCTGGAAATGATCAAAAAACGAGGAGGGTGGCTGGTTGTCCTCTTTGTCGGCGAAATGTTTACGGCAACAGCCATGGCCTATTTTCAGGTGGAAATTGAGCGCCCAGTCGTTCTTGCCTTGTTTATTCCCTTGATTATTTCTTCTGGAGGAAATTCTGGTTCCCAAGCTTCAACCCTGATTATTCGTGCCATGGCTCTTGGGGAAGTCCGTTTGAAAGATTGGTGGCGAGTTCTTGTACGCGAAATACTGACGGGATTAAGCCTTGGAGCATTTTTAGGACTTCTTGGAATGTTTCGAATTATGATTTGGCCATCTCGTGAAGAAGTCTATGGAGCCCACTACGGAATGGTGGCATTGACCGTCGCGGCTAGCATTATCGGCGTCGTCCTGTGGGGAACGATCACTGGATCAATGTTGCCGTTCGCATTACGAAAGCTAAAATTCGAACCAGCCTCAGCCAGCGCTCCGGCCGTGGCCACGTTAGTCGATGTGACGGGGTTAATTATTTATTTCACGATGGCGAGCCTTATTCTGAAGGGCGTCCTTCTTTAAAAATATGCTTCGTCATATGAAGCAATTATAACAGACGAAGAGCTACGCAAGGCATTCAAGCACTTCTAGGAGGCCTTGCTTAGACCCTTAGTCCAATCCTGGATCATCGCAAGAGCTCCCGTTTTACTCTGAACAAATTGAACCCCGTAGGCTTTGTTGTTTTCTGACCAAACAACTTTTCCTTGAACTTCAATCTGTTCGTGTCCATCGGGACTCGCGATTCGCATCGTCACCAAGCCACCTTTTTCAAGGGCAGACTCTGCATTGAAAGAGACTCCACCCATTGAAATCGTGTTCATCGAAGCCACGAGCTCTTTGTCTCCAACCTGGATCTTAATTTCCGAAGCCAAGTTAAAGCGCTCAAACTTTCGCTTGTCTCTTCCGTCAGCAGGAGTTCGCAGGCGCACCCCTAACCACACAAGCAAGGGAATCATTGCCACAAGTAAAAAACCAAGACCGCTTCCTCCGCCTGATGATCCACCACTCGTGATCAAGCCCTTAACAAGTCCACAACCTGCTGCCTTGGCAGAACTTTCACTCGCAGGACTTCGATCGGCCTTGTAAGAAGGAGTATACCCAGGCTGAGTTGCCAACACAGATAACTGGGCTGAACTTTTTGCTGCCTGCAAGAGTTTGTACTCATTGACTCGGCCTCCAGTTTGAACTTTTCCATTCAGCTTGGTCACCAAATCAACACTTCCGGTGATAAGGTTCTTGATCTGGTATCCAGTTAAAGCTCCAGCTTCTCGGAGTGCCATGGCTGCAATTCCGGCAACAAAGGGAGCCGCCATCGAGGTTCCATTCATGCTGGCATAAGTATTTCCAGGATAAGTGCTGAAAATACTCACTCCGGGGGCAGAAACATGAACCATGTTAGCTCCAAAATTCGAAAATGAAGCCATTGAATCATAGTCATTCGAAGCCGCCACAGAAATAAGCCCCGGCACATCATAATTCGCCGGGTACATAGCCACACTATCATTATTGCTTGCATTGTTTCCCGCCGCCGCCACGATCAAAACTTGGTGAGCATAGGCATAGGCCATGGCTTCATGAAGAGACTGACTGTAAGAACCTCCACCCCAAGAGCAATTTATGACCTTGGCCCCATTGTTGACGGCATAATAAATGGCCCTCACGGCATTGGCCGTCGAACCTGCTCCGACAGAGTCTAGGAACTTCAACGGCATCACTTGAACCCGAGCCTGATCAACATGGGCTGAAAATATATCTAAGCCTGCCCCAACAACAATTCCACCGACGTGGGTCCCATGCCCCTCATCATCATCAAAGGCTTTTGTATTCGTAATAAAATTCCAGCCACTGACATCATCAATAAATCCATTAAAATCATCATCAACTCCATTATCAGGAATTTCCCCCGGGTTAATCCAAAGAGCCTGGGAACTTGTAAAAACGCTGTGAGTTGCATCAAGCCCTGTGTCTATGATCGCGACAATAGGCGCAACGATGGGTTGATTATTAGCATCGTTGATGGAAGCAATATTCCAGGCTTGCAGAGCCTGAACAGCAGCCAAAGACTGGGTGAATGATGTGGAAGATTGAGCTGTGACATCCTCGGCCGACATTTTCTGCAAGGGCTCACCGACGAGGCCCTCATCGAATTTCAGCAAATAATAGTTCGGCTCAATATACTCAATATCAGCATCAGCCTGAAGGGCCGCGACGTTTTCACTTTTCATTGCTACATGATAGATAGAACCCTCAGACAGGACATTTTTCAAACTCGCCTTTCCTTGAATCTTAGACTTCACCTGGGACAATTGAAAATGAGATCGATACTTCACTATATATTCACCTCGGACCGCCTCAAACTGTGGGAGCTGTTTCTTAGGAACGCTGCTCTGAGCGTGAGCTTTCGTTCCGAGGCTCAGGACAAAGACAATTCCCAAACTTGCGAAACAAACTTTGTATGTGAATTCATTAATTCGGTCCTTCAAATGAAGCCTCCCATTTACGTACTAAAGATACAGGTCTTATCGGGCCTAGACCTCGGTCCTGTAGAGCTAAAATGAGACCAAGAAGTTAATTTTTTTTTCCCAATTTAAGACTAACTATTTTGAGCCCCGAGTCTCGTCTTTTGGCTGTCAAAGACGTCGGGTCCAGAGAAGAGACATTCATTGACAAGATTTCTTGAAAAACGATGCGTCGAGGAAAGTCATGAAAGTCTCCCCACGAGATGAAATCTCAGATGTAAATCCTAGAACAA
This sequence comes from Bdellovibrionales bacterium, assembly GCA_016713585.1. GTDB lineage: Bacteria > Bdellovibrionota > Bdellovibrionia > Bdellovibrionales > Bdellovibrionaceae > JADJOV01. The sequence continues at coordinate 426,998 of JADJOV010000023.1, forward strand.
ATTTAGAACTTTATTCCAAGCCCCATGGTCCCGTAAAAGGTATTGAGCTCAGCCTTCTGATTTATGGAGGAATTGCTGAAGGCATAACGCCTAATTCCAAACCCAGCCTCTCCGAAAAAGGCCTTTTTCCATAAGACTTGTCCATGAAAATTAAGGGCCCAATTCATATCCATTTTGATTTTCGCGTCCATGGGACTCGTATAGTAGATAAACTCCATATCCACCCACTTTGGATACTCCATGAAGGGAAGGTAGTTGAATAGATCATCAAACACCTTGGGCATTGAGCGAGCCCAAAACCATCCAAAACCCATCATCGGGGCGACAAGTTTTTCAAAAGTCACAGACTGATAGGAGCCCATAATCCCCATGGATTCTTCACGAGTCCAAAGTCCAGGGACAAATCGATACTTTATGTCAAAGGTCGTAGAATCCAAATTGGCTGTCGTACTCCCGCCAAATTTGAGCGGGGTCAGAGACTTAAAATATTTTCCGCTGACACCCCAGCGCTGGTAACTGCCCCAATAGCTCTCCGAGCCAAATAGACTCTCAAACCAATGATTGTAAGCAAGCTCCCCCATAATCATCCCATCTCCTGAAGACATGATTCCAGAAAGTCTGGTGCTTAGTTCATTAGCATATCCGCGGTAGATTTCAAAATAAGCCTTTGTCCTTTGTTTGTTTTGACCTAGAGATAAATAACTTCGGTTTATTTCCCTTTCTCACGAGCATTAAATCTCCAATCAAAAAAGCTAGGGTTCTTTTTGTTGATACTTACTTCGCCACCTCCCTGCGCCGAACTCATCCCAATCTTGATTGACCGCCTACCATGAAGCAAGGGCTCTTTAAGATATGTCCCTGGCGGTGTTTTGGTAGCCAAAAAAGGGCGCACCTCACTAGCCGGAATCAGGCCTAAGTCAAGCCTCTGCCGAAAAAGCCCCCCCCCAACACCTGAAAAATAGAGCACACTATTTTCCTTTGAAACCCGGGTCGACCAAAAAACTCGAGGATCCCTGATCGTTGACTGGAAACCAAGCAGCTCGACCAAGCCTGACTCCGTATCCTCGTTAAGAATCTCAAAAGGCTGATTCGGCGGAGTTGCAAACCCAACGACCTGAATGAAATCTCTCTGTGAGGCGACTGCCGTCAATTCCATTAGCTGTGGTTTTGTTGCAAGGGCAACAAATTCATAACTCTCGCCTGAGGCCAAGTCTGCATAAAATCGAAATGGAAGCTCCAAAGAAACTGGGACCAAGCCACTCAAAGGTGCATCTTCGTTTTGAAGAAAGATCCGAGCTTTAACTTCACTCTTAACCTTGCCCATGAAAAGCTGCGAGCCCGTTCCCTTTGTTCCATAACGACGAGAACACAATTTTGTTTGGGCCCGCTCCTGCACATGAGTGAGACAAAAGCGAAAAAACTGCTTCCCTTCAAGGGGAATATCCAACGATTTAGGATCTAGAAATCCCATCTGCGTGTTCGTCAACGCAGATGCCAAAGTCTCCGCTTTCTCATTTTTAATGGTTCCCTGATTCTTCCATTCCTCGACCTGTCTTTTCCAATTCGAAATGTCTTTATCGGTAATTTCGGCCTTCCAAAGAACCTTACCTTCTCGCGAAATCATCTCTAACAGGCCCGTTTTAACAAGCGCCTCGGGCCATCTCAAAACTAAGACTTGCCTCTCCAATTCTTTGCCAGAAAGAACTCTATTGAGATGAGGAAAGAGCTGACGCAGTGGTCGCAGAGCAATTAAAAAGGTCTTCTCATTGACAAGAACATTTCCAACTTTCAGTGACTCACTCTTATCCAAACTTAAATCATACTCAATTTCAGGCGGCGGAAGCTTCAATGTAGCATCAGAAACCTCAAAATACATCGGCTGATTGTATTCTGGATTTTTTACAGAAACTCTTGGCACGATTGGTTTTTCAGTAGCATCAACTGGCGGCGTCGTTTGGCCAATCGCCAGTCCTACCCAAAAGAAAACACAACCACCTAAACAACAGCTCAGACTGAATCTCAGAATAAGGCCAAAGAACGCCAGCTTATGAAGCCAATGAGTTAATCTATTCACGTTGAGTTACTCCAAACTGTCCAAGGCACTAAAACAGAATAAAAAATGCTCTTCCAGCATAAAAACCTCTTCCCTCAGAGACAAGGAAAATGTATAGACTCCCCCATGGCAAGTCCCCGAACTCTTACCCAAATGACAGTTGAAACAATTATTGACCACACACCGATGGTCCGTGAGTTACGTTTAAGGAATCAGTCCTCTGAACCTTTTCGATTTAAGGCTGGCCAATTTGTTATGCTCCACGTGCCTGATGCTGAAACTGGAAAACCAGCACTCAGAGCTTATTCCATAGCTTCTGAAGAACAAAAAACTGATGGTTTCAACCTCATCCTGAAGTACGTCGATAACGGAAAAGCCTCGTCCTTTGTCTGGGGGCTTGGCGGCAATGAGACGCTTTCATTCACCGGGCCTTTTGGAAAAGTCTTTTTTCAAGAACCTCCAATTGAGCAAATTATTTTTCTTAACACAGGGACTGGACTAGCCCAGCATCTCAGCTATCTTCTCTCCAAGAAGGATCAATTTCCTAACCTCAAATATAAAATGCTTTTTGGACTCCGGCATGAAACTGATATCTATTTTGAAAAAGAATTGACCGAACTCCAAAAAACCCTTCCAAATTTCGAATTCGAATATGTACTCAGTCGCGCTTGGAGCAGCGGAAGAACTGGAAAGACGGGCTATGTTCAAAATTTTATTAAGGACTTTGATTTTAAGAATATTCCTACGACATTCTACCTCTGTGGCAACGGGGGTATGATTAAGGCGACCAAAGAAATTCTGATTGATCAACATGGGTTTGATAAAACTCGTATCTGGGCTGAAGCCTTTGATTAGCAATGCCCTCCTGCCAATCACCTGATGACTCGAAACCGAGCCATCTATGAACTCATTCTAGCTGGAGCCCTTTGGGGCTTTGGCTTCGTGGCCACTGTCTGGGGTCTCCAGATAATGACCCCCGTCCAATTTCTATTTTTGCGCTTTTTTCTAGCTTTTTTCTTTTCTGGAATTATTGCCTTTGCCATAAACGCTCGTTCAGTGACTTCTCAAAAAAAATGGCTCGCCGGACTATTGGCTGAACTCCGTATTGGTTGGCCTGCAGGAATTTTGCTGGGAATTCTTTTGCTTCTACAGACCGTCGGACTCAAGACAACAAGCGCCACCGAGAGCGGCTTTATTACCACTCTCTATGTGATTTTCGTGCCACTCTTTCAGCATTTTTTTCTTTCGAAAAAAACAGCCGATCTCGGTTTTTGTCTTTGCGACCTTTGCTCTCGTTGGCGTCTATTTCGTGGCCGGCGGATTAAGCACTTTTGACACAGGTCACCTTCTAACCTTAGCCTGTGCAATGATTGCCGCAATTCACATTATTTACGTCGGCCTGGTGAGTTCGAAGTCGCAAAACCCTTTTCAATTCAATTCTGTCCAATCGCTTTTTTGTATGCTGATGATGGCTACTATGCTTCCATTAGAACCCACGAGTTTGCTTTCAATTAAACACGAATTTCTTCCATGGCTCGGGCTTTTAATCACGGTTTTTGGCTCAACCTTGATTGCTTTCACAATTCAAATCCGCACCCAAAAGGTTCTTTCTGCGACCACCGCTTCAATGCTGTTTCTTCTGGAGTCACCCTACGCTGCACTCTTTGGAGCTCTGTTATTAAACGAAAGATTATCTTGGCTTCAATTGAGTGGAGCCTGCCTTATTTTAATTTCGTCTTTTCTAACAGTGAAAGCCGAGAAGCTCTAAGACTCCATAAAAAAGAGGCTAAAATAATAACGGCCCCTGAAAGTCCCGTGAACCATTCTGGCACATGCAACAGAGGGTCAATCAACATCAACACAGCAAGAAGCCCAATGGCATAGAAAGCTCCATGCTCAAGATATTCAAATTGCTTAAGGACTTCTTTCTCGACAAAAAAAATCGTTAAACTACGAACAAAAAAAGCGCCAATACTCAATCCAGCCATAATAATTAACAAATTAGATGTAATTGCAAACGCCCCGACAACTCCATCAAAACTGAAAGAAGAATCTAACACTTCTAAATATAAAAAGCCCGCAGCGCCAGAGCGCACAACCGTCCCTGTCACGGCTCCACTTGCGCCAGAACCTGTCCCTGCACCTTCAAGAATTTGCCCCAAGCCCTTCACCGCCAAATAGGTCAGAATTCCACCCAACCCGGCCTGTAGAAAGGCCAATTTTTCACCCTGTGGAATCCACGTGCACAAAACCAGCAATACACTTAATGCAATAAAAATCTCAAGCGCTTCTAAATGCCCCCACTTCACCAAACGCTTCTCTAGAATCTCAATCCAATGATGATCTTTGTTTTCATCATAAAAAAAAGCCAAGGCAACTAACAGAAGAAAACTCCCACCAAAAGCCGAAACCAACAGGTGGCTCTTCAGCATGATTTCGGCATAACTTGGCGGATCAAACAATGCCATCCGAAGTGCTTCCCACGGACTCACCGCAGCCATGACACCCACGATCAGAAGCGGAAACAAGAGACGCATCCCAAAAACGGCAATTAGCATCCCCCAGGTCAAGAACCGATGCCGCCACACTGAATCCATTTCTTTCAAGATCTTCGCATTCACGATCGCGTTATCAAAAGACAAAGAAATTTCGAGAACGGCTAAAATACCAGCAATCAGAAGAAATTCGAATGCCTTAGACCAAAGTCCAGTGTAATAAAAACCGACAAAAAAACTGAAGACCAGGCCAAAAAAACTAAAAATAAACGATGATTTGAAGATTTGAAAAAACACAAATCGAAGCTATTCGGGGCTCAGAATTTTAACAATACGCGCCATGACATAAATACGGTTTTTTTTTGCTCAAAGAATCGCTCGATCTTTTTACAGGTCAAGGAACTGAACAAAATAGGCAACTTTTTCTTGTACGAGAGAGGGCCTTAATCTTTCTCGCCTGAAATCCAGTTGGCCTAAACTTTGGATATAGGTTTCATGAATCGAGTTATATTTTGTGGGAGCATTTATGAAGTCTAAAAAAATCTTGTGTGTTCTATGTTTTAGTTTCTTTGGACTATGGTCCTGTAACCAAGATCTACGCTTTTCAGGCTCTCCTCAAGTTTCCAAGCTCGTGGAGCCTCCGGTTGTAGACCCCATAGATCCTGTTAAAACTGAATACCTCAAGAATCAGGGAGTCTGCGCCGCGGACAGCTCAACCCAGGTGACCTCTTGCATGAAGTGCCCAATTCCACCGCCACCGGTCCAAGCTCCACAGTTGTCATTTAAAGCCCAAGCTCTCTTAGAGATCATGAGCCGAGCTTGCCAAGTTCCAAACAAAAGCGACCCGGACAACTACATTGCCCCCACTCGCAAAGCCATTCTTGCCCAAATCAATCGTTGCTCACCGAGTCTCTACAAAGATACCACCGCAACTTCAGCCCAAAATTCACTGATTCAATCACTCGTCGATGATTCAGATACTCTGAGAAGAAAAATGTTCGGGAAGCTTTGGTACAATTCCCCCTACTCAGATAATTTCGAAACCTTTTTCGGGCTTGATGTCGGAGAAGCTCGAGGGCTCATTTGCTATCAAAACAGTGGAGTCTCAGGTGCCATCTACGATGCTGGCTACTATAATTCACCAGATTCATTTAACTACAGAATGCCTAAAGAGTATGTTCAAGCAAACCAAATCAGAGAAGATCTAAAAAACTGCCTGACTGAAAGCACCCGTCATCCTTGGGTGAAACAGCCTGACCCTCCCCCAAAGACCTGCCGATTCGAATCTATCTCATGACTATCAGGAGAACCAATTCAGGAGCAAGTTCAGCTTTCGCTGTCTCAAGGATGGACGGTGAGTATAGAGGCCTCCAGTCTGCCACACGATCCAGACTATGGCCCCCAACCACCCTCCAATCAGAACCAATGCCTCCCTTTGACCACGACCGAGGAACTCAAAAATATGCAGGGGGCCCTGAAGGCGGCGGCCTATATATGCCGATAGACTGAATCTGAATCTGAATCTGAAACTAAACTGAAACTAAACTTCAAAAAAGACTTATGGTCCCGCAAAAAAATACCGATGTATTTGGCTGAGGGTTAAATATGAATTCACTCAAGATGTCATTTGGGATCGCCCTTTTTTTTGGGCTTTTCATCGGCGCACTGGCTATTCATTATTCCACTGAAGGAACTCTTGAGGAAGCTTCTTTGCGATTTAATAAAAAATTAATTGAATCAAAAAGTGCGCCTCAAGATCGTCTGCTTGAACCATCTAAAATTACTTCGCAAATTCCTAAGGTCGAGGATGAACCCAGCGCTCTCTTTAATGACCCAGCCATCAACCAAGCCTGGGGTCTACAAAAGACAAACGCGGCTCGTGCTTGGTCTGTCAGTCAGGGGAGTCGTGGAGTTGTGGTCGCGGTCATTGACACCGGGGCAGATGTTAAACACGAAGATCTCAGAAATAACTTCTGGAAGAATCCAGGGAAGTTGGCCTTGATTCGAAGGGCAAGGACAAATCCAACAACGGCATCGATGACGATGGAAATGGATATATAGACGATGTGAATGGTTGGAACTTCGTTTCCAGCAACAATAACCTAACCGATAACCACGGACATGGAACCCATATTGCTGGAATCATTGGCGCTGAGGCCGGCAATAGCAAAGGGATTATAGGTATCGCTCCGCAGGTCAGTTTAATGATACTCAAATACTTTGATCCCAAAACTCCCGCAACGGACAATCTGAAAAATACCGTCAATTCAATCAAATACGCCATAAAAATGGGTGCCAATGTCATCAATTATTCTGGCGGTGGTCTTGAATTTAGCCAGGAAGAACATGACGCTGTGGCTGAAGCCCAAAAAAATGGGATTCTCTTTGTCGCCGCAGCTGGAAACGAAAAATCGAATTCCGATAAAATTCACTATTACCCTGCCGATTATAAGTTAAGTAATATTATTTCAGTCACAGCCTACGATCCCTCAATGGAGGTCTTAGCCTCTAGCAATTACGGGGTTGAAACCGTCGACCTCGCTGCTCCTGGACAAAATATTCTTTCAACCCTTCCCGGAAACTCATACGGCTATATGACAGGAACATCCCAAGCCACCGCCTTCGTGAGCGGTGCCGTTGTACTTATTATGGCTAATCAACCCGCATTTAAAAGCGACGATATCAAAAAATACATCCTTAAAACCGGTGACGCCATGTCCTCCTTGGCCGACAAAACGAGATCCTCCAGACGACTAAATTTGTTTAAAGCACTAACGACATTAGACCAAGAAGTTAGTGCCACCGGAATAATTGCAGTGAATACCGACAATCTTCAGGGAAGCTTTTCATCAAGCCCACAGAAGAAAAAATCGGGAAGCCAGACAACAAAGAACCCGTCAGACATGACAGACTTCGGCAAACACTTGCTCAATCTTATGGAGAAACCAAAAAATCCTAAACTTGGCACCAAGCCTAGTGATAACCTCTGATGATATTTAATACTTCGAAAAAAATTAAACCTTTGGATCAAAAAAATCGCGAAGCGACATAGATCCGCGTATAGAAATTCCAATCCCATAGGCGAGGGCCCAAATTGCTATACCCAGGCCTGTCATATTTTTGAGATTCGGACTTACAAATCCAGCCAGCATACAAATAAATCCAAGGCCTAAAAAAGTCCAATAACCAATACGACTCCAGGAGACACGCTTGAGTCTTTGGGTTCGAGACTCTTTCAGATCAGCCTGAAGGACCATGATTTTTTTGATCATCCCCTCACAAGTGGCATCCCCTCCGCTCAGGGTATCGAGCTCACGATATTTCTGGAGCGCCCAGGCTAAGGCATCAGTTTCTGTACAATACTTCACAAATCGAGTGTGCATTCCAACATCACTAAAATGATTTATCAATTGCCCCCATTGAATATCTAAAGGCGAGGGATTTGGATTTTTAGCCGTGGACAATCGAAGCTTACTAAACAGCACCTGACAGGAGGAACATTCAGCCGCATTCAGAGGATTCATTTGTCCACACTTTGGGCACTCTTTGAGATCTTTTGTAATCTCAACAGAAACCCGCTCGGTTCCAACGATCTCACCAGGTATTCTATCCGCGCCAAGCTTAAATCGTGTCTCACACACTTGGCAGTCAAAGTAAGGACTTTGACTCTGAATCGAAGATAGCGCCACCACATAAAGCTTAAGACACTCCGGGCATCGCAAAAAAATCTCGTTTGGCGATGCTGAACCAGGTTGAGGTACCGGCTTTTGACCTTTATATTCTAAATTTGACATATTCCCAATTCACTGTTTCAGTGTTCCTACTTTTATGATGAATGGTCTTAAAAACTTTTTCAAGTGGAATAAAAGAAACAGCTTGTCGAGCGAACAGCGAGCCAGTTTGTCGAGCGGACAGCGAGCCAGCTTACTGAGTGGGGCCCTTGTTGGAACTTCCTATATTCCTTTTCCTCCTTGGGCAATCTTCTTTGCCTATGTCCCACTCTGGCTAAAAGTCCTTCGCGAGACTTCTCTCATCAGGGTTTTCTTTTTTGGTTGGGTGACTCAGTTTGTGTTAACCCTGATTGGATTTCATTGGATCGCATATACTGCCCATGAATTCGGACATATCCCTTGGCCATTGTCCGGTCTAGTCCTGCTTGCTTTCGCCAGTTTAGCTCATTTATATATTCCCCTTTCAATCGTATTGGCGATTCAAATTAGGAACTGGACTCGACTTTCTGACTCACAAACCTTAGTTCTCCTCGCGTTAACTCTGATCCTCGGAGAGCGAATCTGGCCGAGTATCTTTCCTTGGAACCTTGGATATACTTTTCTCTGGGCGCGGTGGCCCATCTATCAATGGGCTGACATTGTTGGCTTTGAGGGCCTTTCGGCATTTATCCTTCTCATGAACGCAGCTGTGGCAATCGCATGGCTCCAGGCTCATAATCGACCACGTGTTTTACTGAGTCTTGGCTTTGTTGGGGCCCTAGGGATTGTGGCCCTTTCAGTCGGTGGCGACTTTCACGGCAAAGCTTGGAAAGAAACAGATTCCTCGATCAAAGTTCTTGCTGTGCAAGGAAACATCGGAAATTTTGAAAAAATAGCCGCCGAAAAAGGTCATGCCTTTCAATCAGAAATCTTGACTCGGTTTCTGGACCTCACGCGAAAGGGACTTCTGGAGCACCCTGAGACAGATCTTATTTTTTGGCCTGAAACTGCCTTTCCGGATTTTCTAGACGAGTTTTACAAGCACCGGGAGCGTCCTGCGCGTTTGACGGAAGCCATCAAGATATGGAAGAAACCTCTCCTAACGGGCTCTTTCTCTAAAAATCACCTCGATTCTGATAGCAACAAAAATACTTATAACGCCGCTTTTTTGATTTCTAAAGAAGGTGAAAGGTTGGGTCCCCCTTATCACAAGACGAACCTGCTCGCTTTTGGCGAGTACCTGCCTTTCAGTAATCAATTTCCAGTTTTACTTAAATGGATCACGATCGTCTCAAATTTCGGCCGTGGCCAAGGACCTTCCGTCTTTTCTTGGCCACAGGCTTTGCCGGCGGAAGTCAGCAATACCAACAGCGCAAGCAATGCCGGTCATATTTTGAAAATCGGACCACAGATTTGTTACGAAGGACTTTCTCCCGACTTTAGTCGCGAACTCGCTCGGCAAGGCGCAGACTTGATCGCGAATTTTACTAATGATTCTTGGTTTGGATTGACTTGGTTTGGATATAGTTTTGAACCTCAGCAGCACATGATTATGACGCTAGGACGTGCGATTGAACTTCGGCGACCATTAATTCGCGCCACAAACACCGGAATTACCACGGCCATTCTGGCCGACGGAACTCAACTGGCTCAGTCGCCAATCAATGAACCTTGGACTGGACTGCTGGACATCAAATTCAAAAGAAATTCACCGCAAAGCTTTTTTGTTGAACATAAGAACCTTGATTCATGGCTCTATTTTGTTTTATTTTTTGTCATGATGACGGTCAATTGGCTCAAACACCAGCGCTTATTCAAACGTAAACAAAATCACCCTTAAAAAAAGATGTGACCCTATGCCTGCAGATTCCAATGGAGTTTTGAATTTTGAAAGAAATGTTAATTCCTTAGACTGGATAGAAATCCTAACAAGAATGAGCCAATCGGCAACAAGTGATGTCGCTCGAGAAAAGTTATTGAACTTGAGCTCTTGTCCAAGCGAGACCGAGGCCCTAGATAGCGTCGAAAATATTTTCGGGGCCGCAGAAATTCTTTCCCTTGGGGTTAGACCCCATATGTCGAGCTTAAATTTGTTCCCGACCTGGATTTCTCGCCTTCGAAAAAAGGCCCAACTCAAAATACTTGAGATCCGTGATGTTCGCCATTTTTGCCTAGAGACCTACGCACTCCAGGAAGTTCTGCAAAAATTGAGACTCCTTGGTCTCAAAAAATACTACAAGCTTTGATGGAGGCCGAGCGTCCGATTTCGGCCATTGATCAAGTTCTGACTCCTGGTGGAGAGATCAGATCTGATGCCAGCCAACGTCTTTCGGAACTTTTTTCTGAAAAAGAACGCCTGGCTCGAGACGTTCAAGGGCATTTGGATCGTTTGGTCCACGATCATCAAATGGAAAATTTACTCCAAGAAAAATTTGTGACTACTCGCGAAGGAAGATGGGTCCTTCCAATCAAAAGTGGAATGCAACACTTTATGCCTGGGGTGATTCATGGCTCTTCCCAAACCAAACAAACTGTATTTATGGAGCCTGAAAAATAATTCCACTCAACAATCGTCTTCGACAGATTGAAGTTGATATCGAGGAAGAGATCGAACGTCTGCTCGTTGAACTGTCTCTGTTTTTAACAAGCTTAGCACCAGATTTTGAGACAAGCCGAAACCTCCTTGAGCTCTGCGATTTTCAAATTGCACAAGCTCAATTTTGCACCCAAATTGAATGTACCCGCTTTGAATTTTCAACCTCAGAGGTGAATCTTGTCGGGATCAAGCATCCAATCTTGGCCCTCTCAGGCAAGCCTGTGGTTTCAAATTCTGTTCATTTAGATTCAAAGAAATAAATTCTACTTCTCTCTGGGCCTAATGCTGGGGGAAAAACAGTTCTACTAAAATCAATCGGCTTAGCGGCTCAGATGGCCCGTTGCGGTCTTCCAATTTGTGCCGAAGAGGGATCTCGCATTCCATTTTTTAAGAAAATAATGATCGGCATCGGGGACTCACAAAATGTTGATGAGAATCTAAGTACCTTTGCCGCTCATTTACAGATTCTTCAGAAAAGTACAGAATTGAGAGGCTATGATCAGCTCATTCTTATTGATGAAATTTGTGGCTCCACGGATCCAGAAGAAGGTTCTGCCTTAGCGCGAAGCTTTATTGAATCCTTCGCCGCACAAAAAGTGTTTGCCGTGGTGACCTCTCACCTAGGACCCCTCAAATCGGGTTGGGGTCCGGAAGATGTGATTTTGAATGGAAGTCTAGAATATGATCCCAAATCTGGACGACCCACTTATCAGTTTTTGTCCGGGATTGCCGGGGATTCTTTGGCGCTCCAAACGGCACGAAGAGTGGGAGTTGACCCAGGGATCATTGATCGGGCCCTGGAATGCCTGAGTCCCGCAACACGGGCACGACTCGATAGTCTCGATGAGATTGAGAGGCTTAAACACGATTTAAGTGAAATGCAACGACAGCTTAAGAGTGAAATGAAAAAAAGCAAACGAGAAAAAGCGCCGCTACGAGAATTTGATCCGAGACTTCGAGTCCCAAAAACAAGGTGCTCTGGAAAAGACCTTAAAAAAAGCAGAAAAACGAGTCGAAGAGGTGATCGCTCAAGTCCGAGTTGACGACACTTTCAAAAAGCATCGACAACTGCAAGAAATCAAGTATCAGCTACCTGAAATTGTTAAAGCCAAACCCTCTTCGACTCTCGGAAATAGTTCCATTGAATCAAGTGAAGATTTTGCAAAAAAATTCCCACCTGGCACCAAAGTTTTTGTTGCTAGCCTTGGGAAGGATGGAATTATCCAGAGCGTGCCAAATGCCAAGGGCGAGGTCTTAGTTCTTGCAAATTCAATTCGCCTCCAACTTCCATGGCAAGAGCTCAAACCACCAACTAAATCAATAAACCCAACCGGGCAGATTCTGCGAGAGACTTCTTCCTTTGTTTCCTCAATCGCTGACGAAGACCGCACTCTTGATCTTCGAGGGAAGACCGTCGAGGAAGCCTTGGAGATCATTGAATCAGTCCTTGACCGCGCTCAACGAAGTCGTGAAGAACGAATCAAGATTATCCATGGCCATGGAACCGAAGCCCTAAAAAAGCTATTCGGTCGCATCTCTCTAGATCAACCTATGTTAAAAAATGGAAAAGCGGTGGCCTTGAAGGGGGCGGCGATGGTACGACCTGGGCTGAGATTATGTTCGAATAATTCGAATAACTAACTCGAGTGATTCGAATAAACTGAGTGCCCTAACCCGCCGCCTTTTCTTTTGCGTGAGCATAGTTATCTCGCATCCAAACCCGAATATTCTTGAGATAGGCGTCTGTGATACCAAAAAATATAAAATAATTGTTCACAATATTCTTATCGTTTTTATCTACTTCATTGTAGTTACAGGTGGCCAAATATTCCAAAACTTCTCCACCAGTCGCCTTTGGAAGCACAAATTTTCGAAATCCGCCAATCGGTAAAGTGCGATTGTATTTCATTATCAAACATGACTCTGAAAGCTCCACAAGCTGAATTGGCAATGCGACTCGGGTCGCCTCGGTGATTTGATGATACTTAAAGTTTTCATCCATAGGACGATTTAGAAACACGCAAAGTTTTCTCATCAATTCTGTTCGATCATGTTGAAAACATATAACATCGCTAACAAATTCAGGAAGCTCTCGGAGTTTCTCTTCAGCGAGGGGATTTTCAGTAAAACCCATCACCATGAGCTCAACCTTTGATTTCGCTTTAACACTTTCCCGCAAAACCGTCCAAGACTGTCCCCCAGCCTTTATGCTTTCAAAGGGACAAATGACTCCTTGAATTGGATCCTTGAGAGTAAAATACTGTTGATACCAGGTCGCCTTCTCCTGAATCTGAGGCTTTTTCAAAACAATGCGAATTCCAGTCAGTTGACCTTTAGCGTTTCTGACCTCGGTCATTTGATCACACTTCAATAAAAAAGAACCCGTGGGCGGTTTTCACCTGAATTATTGCCTCAAGCCCAGGCGAAACCTTTCGCTTCGAAATCATTTTGGTCCACATGGCCAATGAGACGTCAGGAATCAATCTCTGAAAATCGAGGTCCTTGAGTTCCTTTCCCTTCATCCCCAAAAAAGCAGTCGTTTCACTATGGGGTGGATCAAAGGACAGAATCTGCTTACCACCTGGATCAAGAACAAAGCTGACTGGATTTTCACCGTTCCAAGCCGTGCCCTTTTGCTGACTTTCAGCCGACAAGGGATCAACTCGCATCATAAATTGATCCCAGCTTGAAAACTCAATGACCCGAGACTGTTTCATATTCTTTTCACAATGACTCTTGAGATCTCGTCGGCGAGCGTCGTCCGGATCAATCAAAGCTAAAAAAACTGCATCAGTTCGAGGCACCGCTTTCTTGAACTTAGCCTCAGGAGCCTTTCGCAACGACAATTTTCTTCGGTACTCAGCGTGGGCCGTCGGATCGCTTCCAATAAAAGTAAACCAACATCGAAATTGGCCCTCAAGTTCTGGATGCTTCTCGGTCTTCCAACAGCGGGCGTAAACGTAATTCTTCTTCTGCACTTCAAATATTCCGCTATAGTATTTTGCAATATGTCCGACTTGAATATCAAGAGCGCTGCGGGTGACGAAACCAATGTCACTAAAGGCCTCTGGATCAATATCCTTGATCATTTCGACTTCAACAGAAGTCTTCATCTTATGCACCAACGAAGCCTTCGCTGGTCGCCGTCCAACCAGTGCCATAAACAAATGTTCTTGCAAAATTAACTTATCAAAGGGCTTGTAAATAACATTGCTAATAAACTCGCGCTCAAATTCTCGAATGTTAAACTCTGGTCTATCAAAACCGGTAAAAATAATAGCCGTTGGCTCCTCAACAGTACAAAGTTTTTTCTCAAGAAAGGTCTTCTGCAAACTCTGCAAATAATCGAACCTACTAGGCCCCAGAAACCCTTCGTGAAAGATCAGCATCCGCACCTCAGCCTCTCCCGTCAGTGCAGAACCTAAGGCATTCTTGTCTAAGGAACAGGGAAACCCCGCTTTATGAACGCTCGAGATACCAAGATCAGTTAAGTTTTTCGCGAAGAGTTCGAAGGATTCGAAATCCCTAAAAAATCGAACCTGCAGCTTGGGATCTATGGCCGCCAAAGCCTCATAAATTTCTCGCTGAAATCGTTCGTCATCTTCAATAGCAAATACATACTTCATGTTAAAATGATAACAGCTCTGATTTTGTTTTCCTAGAATTGTTCATCAATCAGGACTCTGGTCCTGCCACAGGATGAGGGTCTGCAAGGCCCCTAAATCAAACCACTCGAAACAATCCCATTCATAGACCTAGGGTTCGTCGATGATGACGCCATTCATAACCTGAGTCAGGTTGAATAGTGAAAAAAGTCCCCCGAGGAAAAGTTGACTTCCAGCGATTGGGAGAATTGTGGTGACGGCACCCTGAATCGGAAGGAAAAATGTGTCGTCACGAGTTCCGTCCAAGTTCAATCGGACGAGTTCTTTGTCGCTCCCGATAAGCAGACGTCCGTCCAACAAGACATAGGCGCTTCTAAAATGGGTGATAGCATAAGGAACGAAGCTCACATCTAAAGTCCCGTCGCTATTGAATCGAGCCAATTTCCCCGAGTCTAAAGCCAGTACCTTTCCGCTATCCAAAATATGAATCTTGCTGGAACTCGAGGCAGTGCTTGGTGCGGCAAACCCGGAATCTAGGGTCCCATCGCTGTTAAGCCTCACTAAACGGGGAACAGGTGTTCCATTGAAGGATGAAAAAAGCCAGATAAATAGATTTTTCCATTTGAAGCGAGGGCGAGCCCTTCAGGCTTGGTATTGAAACCAAGGCCACCATTCACAACAAATGACATATCTGGAGCTCCAGAAGTTCCATTTAGACGGAGAAGTCCATTGGCAAGAACCGACTGAACCTCATTGAATGAACCAATAACCAAAACCTTATCATCCGTCTGAATTGCTACATGAGTGACGCCGGGAAGTCCTGAACTATTGACGCTAAATACAAACCCGGGATCAACAACACCATTGCTTTGCACCCGGGCGAGAAATTGGGCATAATTCCCATTCGCATAATTGAAACTACCGCCAATTATTAAGTGTCCCGTGGACTGCTCTGCAATGCTGACAATTGGTTTAACTAGCGAATCACCTCCTGCTTTCCATGTGGCAACGCCCGGAAAAACAGGATTAATATTTCCAGTCGAATCCATTCTCGCCACCCCACGAAGAGAAGATCCGCCAAAGTGGGTGAAACGGCCACCAACAAAAATCTTCCCATCTGGCTGAAGTGCTAAAGAATGGATCGCTCCATTGGCTCCGACTTTGATATTTGTTTGAAAACTCGTATCCATGGTTCCATCGGAATTCAAGCGAGCTATCCTTCCTGCGGGATATTCATTTAAACCGAAAATATCTGCAATACTGGCAAAGGCTCCAGCCATAAGTATCTTGTTATCACTTTGAATAAGAACATCTCCTAAGGTTGTAGAATTACCAAAGCCTGAAAAGGACATCCCGCCCTTCCAATGGTTAAATGAATTGTCAAAGGTTAGATTGGCTAGGAGTCTGTTCAAATAGCCAATCGCAGAACCTCCAACCAACAAAACCTTTCCCACGGAATCCGCGGCTAGCCCCATAACAGGGTAAACACCTGACGAGGATCCTGGATCTAGGGTCCCATCAGCAATATTGACCCGAAACATAGTTCCGACTGTGGTAGAACCCCATTTCCCAAATGCACCGCCGCCAGCCAAGACGATCCTATTGACATCGTAGGGGCGAATTCGAAAGATAGTATAGCTCGATGAACCAGCGGTCGGGGTGATCAGCCAAACAGGATCCCGACCACCCGTTCTAAGTAAACAAATTGCGTTAACAATACTTTCGCCATTGAAGCTTGTGAAATTCCCACCGATAAGGATACGACCATCAGTAAAAACATTTAAATCCCAGAGTATTCCATTTGAGCCTGCGCCCACGTTAAAGGTGGCATCCCGGGAGCCATCTGGATTGAGTCGTAGAATTCCGGGAGCAGAAGAGTTATCATAGGTGGTAAAGGCCCCAACGACATAAATTTGATTACCAGCCTGGGTATCAAGAGCCATGGAGTGTACCTCTCCATCAAAGCCAACACCGACATTGAAACTCATATCTTGGCTACCATCGGCATTGAGCCGAATTAGACGATTGGCAGAACTCGAGTTATACATTTGGAAGGCACCACCCACCAGAACCTTTCCGTCGGATTGCACAAGAACCTTATGCACCACATCGTCAAAGCCAGTGCCAATTGAAAAGCTAATATCTGTAGTCCCGTCTGAGTTAAGCCGCACCAGACGATGGGCATTGAAGCTCACACCTGCCGAACTAAACAGTCCCGCCACATAGTATCCCGAGAAAAGGTGACTCGAAGTGGCCGCAATCACTGCCTCCGTTCGATAGCTAGAGTCGCCCGTAAAGAATGGAGCCAAGTCAACAAAGCTGGTCGTCCCCTTCAACACGCGAGGATAAGCCCATGCGGTGGTAACGACGGTGCTTTGATTGCCTGCAAGATCCGTGGCTCTGACATTCACATAATATGCTTGGTCGGACAACACGACAAAACCAGGCAGTGGCGCTATGCTACCGATGGTATTGGTGGAGATCCAGCTCAGCAAATCGGCTGATCCAGGAATCGTCCCATAGCTGACTTCGAACTTTTCAATTCCTGAAAGAGTCTCTGTTGCAGCCCAAGTAAAGCCTGGAGAAGTCACAAATGTAGCAGCCTCGCTCCAGGCTAAACTCGAAACACTGGGCGCTGTAAGATCGACTCTGAATGCCGGACTAATAGCTACGGAAGAATAGTTGTGGGCCTGATCCTGTGCTCTGAGCTCATAATGGTAAAGTTGTCCTTCAATCAATGGGGTTGTTGCCAGAAGACCCTCACTGGAAAGCTGAGTCCAATCCACAATCACAGATGAATCTGAATCTCGGATAATTCTAGCCAGATAGGTCTCAACTTCAGAAAGCTCGTCAGTTGAGTTGACCCAGGTCAAGGGAGGGGTTTGTGAGGCCAAATTGTGCCAGGCCCTCACGTTAAGATTCGTCGGAATGGTTGGCCCAGTGCTGTCTTTGACAAGCAATGCAATCATCGTATCTCGTCCGTCGGTTTTACTCCTCACTTCAATGGCACCATCAGTCACAGCACTCAGATCGAAAGTCCCACTAAACAAACCGTCACTGCAAATTAGCTTCTGAGTTGTGGATCCTAGTTGAATCGTGATTTCACTCACTCCAGAGGGACAGGTCCCAAGAGCCATATAGGGATCCGAAAGGATTTGATTGATAAGTTTTGGCGAGGTCAATGTCGGGTCGTCGGAAATGCTGCCAATTGCCGACGGGGCCATTGCATCAAGATTGCCACTATACCAGCCACAACCATACAGCCAAACAACAAGACTACAGGCCAGCCAGAGGTTCTTTCTATTGCGTAGGGTCTGCTGCATATAGCTCTTTCGGATCATTGCTTAGATTCTTGAGACCTTTGTCCAGCGATTCCGAATGAGACTCCTGATTTCACTACCCATTCTGCCTAGTTCATGGGCATTTGCATAAAAATGAGACTTTATTGCTTTCTCTTTCCTAAAGGAAAATGTATCGTCCTGAGAAATCATCAATTTCTCAGGGTCTGGTTTTGGACTTTGATCTTTGGGGGATGCCAAAGGTTTTTGGGGATTGGGGTCTGGATGGGGCGGAGTTTGTGAATTGTCAGCCCCATTTTTTTTCAAGTCGAATCAAAATCAAATTTCAGATAATTTGGCATTTCATACTTCATCGTAGCTCCAAGATCCAGTTCAGCTACAACGACCGCGAGTTTTTTAAAATATCTTCGACAGCTCCCGACTCTCTTAATGTCAATGGCCCCCAATTTCCAATGCTTAAATAGAATGGAAAATAATTGTGCGATTTGTGCAAGACCAAAAAAGACATTGGGAAGATTTCCAGAGTGTCCGAAATTGTGCTCTATATGAAATCCAAGATTTTTTTGTTCGTTGAAATTTCTGTTTTCAATCCCAAAGCGGGCTCTAGCTGCTGAAACCAACAATGTGACATTCCATTTGTCGACAGGAAGATTTGTAACCCAGGAGCTTTGATAAAGAATCTCGCCTTCCAGGCTAAGCTCCTGGTAAACGACAAGATTTGTTAGTACTTGTTTTTCAGTTTTAGAATATTGTTTGAGAGGAAGATTCTGAGTCCATTCGTATCGGTGCAGATGTCCCTTTGAGTCGAGCCTTTCTAATTGTTGCTTTTGCTCCCAAAGGTATTCAAACATAAAAAAACTTCTTTGTTGCGATCTGACTTGGCAGTTACGATGTATTTCCACGAGAAACTTTCGATGACAGACAAAATTGGATCAACAGCCAATAAATTGTCGGCTAGAATGCAAAAATTGCGTTTTGGAAATTCAGTACGAAGTTTTTGCAAGAGTCTTTTTGCAGCATTGGGTTCACAGTCATTCTTGGAGTATTGAGTCTGAGTGCTGTCTTTCTGAATCGGCTCAAATTGCAGAGGCATTGAGTATTTTCCGCTCTGGTTTGTCAAGGAAGCAAGGAGTTGGCCATGCATGAAATGAGTCCGACCATCACTCGAGTTTCTGGTCAAACAAAATTCACAATTGACTTTTCAACTTGAGAGCTGACCCGTTCCGTCAAGTGAAAGAAGATCCAGTGAGCCAAAAAACTTCTCGGCATCAAGTATTTTCTGCCGCTCCAATCTTTGGTGAATCTTTTAGAATCAAATTCACTGAGTCCGTTGTCACTGGTTCAAGAATGTATCGGAAACTGTCTTCGTCAGGAATGTCTGATAGACTGATGAAACAGCTGAAATTGTCCAAGGAGCCCCTGCCACGATGTTCCAGGGGGGGCCAGGGCGCCCGGAGAGGGTCTCTCTGCTGTATTTGCGGCTTTGCAGGCGACCATCGGGGACCTGATCCAACTCAGACAACCAATTCGGTAAAAGTTGAGAGGTAAATTTTAGTATTTTCATGTTGCAAAAAATCCTTGAATCGATTAAAAAATGATATCGCTACTTGAACAATGAGCAAGCCAACACAGCTTTCTTTTATTGAAAAACGTCAGAGATTTTTTGGAGGTTGCCTTTTGCGCAGTCATCCAAAAGAAGCAAGGCCTCTTTCAACTAAAGAGCCCGTGCATATTGTTCTCAAGTCCGAGTGGGCCATAGGCCCAAGCTCCTTGCTACAACATGCCGACTTTGTTGATAGAACCATCCGAGCTTGGGCTAAAAAATGTGGGGTGAAAATTTATGAGCTAGTCAATGTGGGCAACCATTTGCATCTGGTTGTTGTATTGACGAAACTCTCCCCTCTATCGAAAGTTCATTCGCACGATCACAGCATTGATTGCGCGCCATGTGGGACAGCGAAATCGAGGAGTCGGGCGAGCCACTCAATCGGGCAAAGATAAAATGGAAAATCATTTTCAGTTTTGGCTCGCACGTCCTTATACACGAATTGTTGCCTGGGGACGAGATTGGAAAAATATTCTGAAATACATGCAGAAAAATCGCAGTGATGCCCAATCACCATGTGGTCGAAACTTGCTGAGTTTTCAGGTGCCAGGCTTTGATTATAGGGCCACATTCAGTACGGCCTGACGACCATTGTGTTTGTGTCTTACGGGTAACTATCGAGTCAGCTTGCTGGCCAATTCGACCATCCTCCTAACGCCGGGCGATGTTGGGAAAAAATATTTTCCCGATACCAGGAGGCCCTTATCAAAGATAGGATTCAAGTCTCGTTCGGAACTGCTGACCTTTGTCGAGGCTCTGACCATTCCATATGATTCATTTCGAGGCACAGCCAAGATTCTGATATTTATGGCATTCCAATTTATTTGTAGCCAGACCTTTGATGGATTCTGTCCCATTTTGAGCTGAAGTGGTTTGAATCTTGCCAACCGGAACAATTTGGAAAATCTGGAGGTTCTGTGCCATCTAAACCAACCAGGTCATGGCGATCATGTACCTCATCTCATCATCACTTGGAATTCGGGGTTTGTTAACATCACCCAAAAACAATTGACATCGCTACCAAAAATTCTAAATCCTAGCAAGGAAATCAAATTAGATGAAAAGACATAAAAAACCAAAGGGCGAACAGCTGTCCTTCTTTAAAAAGAAGGTCTTGAGACAGTTCGGCGGAGCCCTGCTCAAAGGTAACGCCAAGATTGCAAGACCACTGTCGACCAAAGAAGCTGTGCATTTAGTTTTGAAATCCGCGCAAGCCATTGGTACGAAGTCGATGCTGCATACTTATAATGTCAGGAAGATTGATGAGATAATTAGAACCCATGCGAGACTGGGCCGAATTCGGATCTATCATTTTGTCAATGTGGGCAATCATCTTCATCTGGTCATTAAGCTCGATGATCTTAAAGAATTCTCGAAATTTATTCGTGTGATCACGGGGCTTATTGCCCGCCATGTGTTGAAGTCCCAGCGCGGCGCTGCTGGCGAATCGAAAGCTGCAGGATACGAAAAAAATCAGTTCTGGGTGGCCCGCCCCTTCACTCGACTCATTGCCTGGGGTCGGGATTATGAGCATATAACTAAGTACATAAAGAAGAATATCAATGATGCCAAACGATGCTTTATCCCTTGGGGATTCGACATGACGGATCCGCTGTTGATTCAGATGCTCAATACGGGTTAGCTCAATTGCAGCTGGGCGGGCCCTTAAGATTTCCTACGGATTTGCTGGAGCGCTGGGGTCGACTCAGTCAGACAACAATTGATTTACTTCATTGATGAACCTAATGTGGGATCTTGTAAGTATTTTCCTTGACCTTGAAGTTGACCCTGAATTTGACCCTTGAAAACAACCAGCCAGGGAGAGTCCCCAATGATAACGATACTCGCCATTCTTGTCTTTCTCCTCTTTCTCAATGCCTTATTTGTTACGCCTCTTAAGGCCGAATCATTGGGACTTAATATTGTTTGTCAAATTTCTGATGATGTTTCTTTTCACATCAAAGATGTTGGACCAAATCATTTGATCGTTGCTGGCTATACCTATCGGGGTGCTGAGCTTGGTAATTTGGGTGTTTGTAAATACTCCCAAATTGGACGAACAAACTTGATGATACTAGAATGCGAAGATCAGAATATAGAATATTTTTTTAAGCTTATTTATCCGAAAGAGACTGATCAACAGAAATTTGAAATCCTCATAGATAATTCCGCTAATTACAGTCAAAATGAAAGTCTTTCGCCATGCTTCAATCAATAGTCAAAGGTTTTAATTTTGTGGTTGCCATCGCACTAGCAAGTTTAATCTGGGCAGGATCCTGTTGGGCCGGCGGATGGGTCTTTGGCGGCGGAGATCAAATTGGCGACACTCACAATCCCTGGTTTTTATCCTCAGAGGAAAAAATTCGCTATTGCATTCAGTTGGATGCAACATCTTTCTCGGCTTCTGAGCTTAACGCTTCAGAAACCGTCGCCCAAGCCCTCGAGTATTGGCGATCAGATTTTGAAAAATTAGATGGGCTTTTAAAAGCGAAAGATGAGGTATCTGGGGTAACTCTTGCGGCAACTCAGGGTTTCAGGCAAGTCCCATGTAGTCAAAGCCCAGAATTGCGATTTGTCTTAGGCCAAGGGAAACTCTCTGAGGCTGAATTGAAATTTATCGGAGAGTATAGATTGATCGCTGGAAGCATTCGAACTGAATATAATCCAGCCAAACTGATTGGACGGGGATTTATCTATATCGCTTCGGATCTTGGAAGGCATTCATTTGTCAAAGAATCTCAGATCGAAAGGCCGTGGACCCGACCAGGCTTGCTTTATCGGGTTTTAGTTCATGAAATCGGTCATGTATTTGGCCTTCAGCATTCTCAGTCGGGAGTTATGAGGGCTGACTATCCCGAAACAATACTCCAGAAAAATAATTTTTCTGCTTTTTTGGAAGTTAAGAGCTTGCCTTCAACTCTATTACCCAAATTGAACCTATTGACGCTCGCAGAAGCCTCAATTTACAAAGTTGAACGATCAATACGAGTTCATAGATTAAAAGAACAACTCCTCCCTGACATCAACTATATTCCAAGCTCAGTCACCCTCGAGTGGTCAATGCGAGTTAAGAATGGCACAGGTGATCTGAAGCCACTGCTTATTCGGTCCAGCCCTTTCTTGTATGAAACCTACTCTTTGGTTGAAGGAAAAATTGAAAAAACCTTTCAATCAGAAAAACAATGCCGCCCCGAGTCCTGCTTTAGCGACTAAGACATTTTCAGAAACTAACTAACTAACTAACTAACTAACTAACTGAAGTTAACGAACTCAGTCAACGGCAGCTCAGTCGAAATGAAAATAATCAATATTTAAACAGGCAAGACACTCCTCTTTGCTGTTCTTCGAAAGATCCATGCCGGATTTAATAAAAGTCAGAAGCATTTGTTTCATCTTTTGAAAATCGGCCTTTGAAATGGAATGAACCGCCGTGAGATGAAGACTAGCCTCGGTTTTCTTCTGAACATCAAAAATTGCCCGTTGCCTCCAATTAATATGGTGAATGTCACATAAAGGTGAACTTTTATGAACATAGAGCACTTCTTGAGTTGGCTTCCATTGTTCCCCGACTTTGATCAATAGACCTAAGGTTTTTAACTCTAGCATAGCTTCAAGGACCAAATTCTTCGGTAGACCAAGGATCTCAGAAATCCGAGCGACCTGATCGCGCAGAACTATTCCACAGGAAAGATGTATGGCAACCATATACCATTTTGAAAAATAGGCCATTTCAGAATCCCCGGCCAAGCGTGGCGGATCATTAAAACGAACTTTCAGATCTTGATTGTTTGATTGGATCTTTTTAATCTTATTTTGCAGAAATTTCTTATACGTTTGGGTTCCCGTTCTCCCGAGCTCAACGAGAAGCATCCAGTATTCCTGCTCTCTGTCTGTCATTTTCAGTTCCAAAGAGATCTGAAAGGCTTGATCTGGAGTTAGGTGGGCTTTTGAATTTAAAACCTGAGAAAAATAGGATCTCTCAGTCCCTGCAGCTTTTGCCAAAAAAGCCTTTGCTCCGCGCGTTTTGTTATTTGCGGTAATAAACCCTTTTAAAAATGCCTTGTAGTCATCAAACTCAAATATATCGATCTTGATATTTGTCATGATCCCCTTTGCTAATTTTTTCTAATTTATAAAACATTAATTTTCTCGAAAGAAATTAACATTACTTCCTTTGAAGATACCATAGAGAGATGATCTAGTTTTGAAATGAAGTCAAATGAGCGACTCTCAGAATATGTTGGATCGTGGGCCCTCGTAACCGGGGCCTCCTCTGGAATTGGTGCGGAATTTTGTCGGCAACTTTCATGTCA
The DNA here is from genome assembly GCA_016713585.1 of Bdellovibrionales bacterium. Lineage (GTDB taxonomy): Bacteria > Bdellovibrionota > Bdellovibrionia > Bdellovibrionales > Bdellovibrionaceae > JADJOV01. The sequence continues at coordinate 450,675 of JADJOV010000023.1, forward strand.
TGGAGTGAATTTGGTCTTGGTTGCCAGGCGGACGAATCAAATGAACTTGCTCGCCGCAGAGCTTCAGAAGAAGGCCCAAATCCAAACTCTGGTCATCCCCCTAGATTTAAGTTCACCTGGATCCGCTGCGAGTCTGATTTCCACTGTTGAGTCTCGAGGAATTAAAATTCGAATGTTAATTAACAATGCAGCCTATGGACCTTGGGGTCCCTTTGAACGGATTGACCTGCCTGACGCCGAAAGGTTGGTTCAATTGCTGATCGGGACTCCCACAGCACTTATTCGTGGCTTTCTTGATCATTTGAGCTCGTTTCCCACCGCCGCCATAATTAATCTGTCTTCTCAGGCCGCTCTGCAGCCTATCCCCTACCTCGCAACCTATGCTGCATGCAAATCCGGGCTTCATCAATTGAGTCTCGCGCTTTACGAAGAATTTAGGTCCCGGGGAATATATGTTCAGACTCTCATCCCTGGTCCGACTCAAACTGAAATTGACCAAGTTGGCGAAGCCTACAAAAGTGGCGTCTCTGAGAAACGAGATCCTCCCGAAAAAATCGTTTCCCTAAGCCTAAACGCAATCCCCTCAAGGAGACCCATTATTTCAGGAGCTCCAAACATTTTTTTCCAAAAAGCTTTCAGTGCACTATTCCCGACCACTTTTGTTTTGAATAAAATTGGACAGCTATTTCAGCCCCCTTCTCTAGCTTCCAAAAAAAGCTAAACACATAAAGGGGATCAGTTTCACAAATTCCTGAAGAACTCGGCTGCGGTGTCATAGCTCTTGATTCTCTCAAGCAACACAGTTGGCGCAATTTTTTTAATTTGTTTTGTTTTACGCTCAACGACTTCCACTTCGCCAACTTCAAGCCCTTTTTTACCTATGACAATTCGCACTGGCATTCCCAAAAGGTCAGCATCTTTAAACTTAACGCCAGGGCGTTCATCCCGGTCATCAATCAAGGCTTCAAGATTTTTCTGGCTCAACACCATCTCAAGTTTTTGACTCAAGTCGGCCGCCTTTGGGTCTTTTGGATCAAGCAAACAAATGTGAAATTGATAGGGAGCAATCGCCTCGGGCCAAATAATTCCGTCAGCGTCATGACTTTGTTCAATACACGCCTGAATCACCCGAGTGACTCCAATTCCATAACATCCCATTTCGAAGGCCTGTGCCTTTCCCTGAACATCTAAAAAAGTGGCCTTCATTTTTTCAGAATATTTTTTCCCCAAATAAAACACATGACCGACTTCAATTCCCCGAAAGGCCTGAAGTCTTCCGGAGCTTTCAGGACACTTATCGCCGGCGCGGGCTATTCGCAGATCAGCGGGACTATAGTTTGGAAAATCCCTCTCATGGTTGACATGACGTAAATGGAAACTAAATAGGAATCTTCAATCCCACGGGACCACAGGATCCAGGAGACGCCCCAGTCACATCTTGAACCTCTTGGTCTGTCAACATAGCCGGCGCATTTGTGAGTCCCAAAAGATTCTTCAACTTAATTGGGTTCACTTCGTCAGATCCCCTCAGCAGCACCGCCAATGGCTTCAAGGCTTTGTCCTTGGGATTACAGCCATCATTTCCGGAAAAGAACAAAGTTTTCACCAATAGATTCGATGGAACACCGGTGAAGGCCGACAAATCTGAAATTGTTTTTTGACCTGGAGTCGCAAATTTCTCCATAGGGAGAATTGGTGAAGAATCCAATGGCCCAGTGGATGCTGGTACAAAATCTATTGCCGGACAAACCTCAACGTTGGCCGCAAACTGAGTCGTATCACTCACGAGAAGCGCGTCTTCACCCGCCTCGGCCAGGAGTTGAAACTCGTGGGTTTGACTTCCCCCAATATTTCCAGCGTCTGCTTTAACTATCCTATACTGAAGCCCCAGGCGATCAAAAATAGCCTGGTAAGCTTCATACATCGACTGGTAGGTCTTAAGCGCGGACTCCTGGTTCGCATCAAAGCTGTAGGCATCCTTCATTGTAAACTCACGCCCACGCATCAATCCAAAGCGAGGTCTGATCTCATCGCGATATTTAGTTTGAATTTGATAAATATTTTTCGGCAAATCACGATAAGACTTCACGTCATTTCGAACATAATCCACGACCGCTTCTTCATGAGTTGCCCCCAGACAGAACCAATGCTCATTGCGATTCTGAAACTTAAGAAGGCCAGCCCCCATTTCACTCCAACGGTTGGTTTCTTCCCAAAGTTCCCGGGGCTGCACAACCGGCATTAGAACTTCCGTACAGCCCCGTCCATCCAGTTCAGTGCGAATAATATTTTCAAATTTTCTTATGGCCCGAAGAGCAAGACTTCCATAGGTATATAAACCCGGCGCAAGTTTCTTGATAAACCCACCTCGAACGAGCAACTTATGGCTTGCAATTTCCGCATCAGACGGCGCTTCTTTGGCTGTGTATATATGAGTTTGAGTCCATTTCATGTGTTCACCTCGATTCCATAGGCTTTGATTTTTCGATGGAGATAGCTTCTCTCGAGCCCTATCACCTCTGCTGTTCGACTGATGTTACCACTATTCTCTGTGATCTTCTTAATCAAATATTCTTTCTCAAACTGAGCTCTGGCTTCACGAAAGTTAGACATATCGTCTGTGATCACTGTCGTCATGGCTGAATCCGCCGAAGTCGGCTCAACCATACCTGCAAACTTGAGATCATGCACATCAATATACTCAGACGGCGTTAAAATATACACCCTTTCAATAAAGTTCTTGAGCTCGCGAACATTGCGAGGCCAAAGATAGGCTCTCATCACTTCCATGGCCTTTTCAGAAAAGACTTTTCGAATTTCCCCACTTTCTCTGGTGGTGATCTCGCCGAAATGCTGAGCTAAGGCGGGAATATCCTCGGGACGCTCTCGCAGCGCCGATATTCTAAATGGCGAAATATTTAATCGATGATAGAAATCTTCGCGAAACCTGCCTTCCCTCACTTCGACTTCCAAATCCTTGGTCGTGGATGCGATAATTCGCACCTCCGCCTTCACAAAGTCTGTCCCACCGACTCGCTGAAAGGACTGCTCCTGAAGATATCGGAGAAGCTTGGCCTGCACTATCATGTTCATTCCCGATATCTCTTCAATATAGAGCGTCCCACTTTCAGCAAGCTCGATTTTTCCTCGCTGGGTCCGATCAACCCCCGGCCACGCACCCTTCTCGAGTCCAAAAATTTCGCTTTCCAAAAGATCGTCTGCCACCGAAAGGCAATTAACCTCTACAAAAGCCTTGTGAGCCCGTGGAGACATATAGTGAATATTCTCAGCGGCCAATCGTTTCCCCGTGCCGGATTCTCCTGAAATCAAGATCCATGACGAAGTCGGCGCCACGCGACTGATCATTTGCTTAGTTTGAACCATGGGTGCGGACTCTCCGATAAATGCAATATTTTTTCGAAGTTTATTAAGCAATGCAGACTTCTCGTCCTTTTGCTGTAAAAATGAAAGCAAATTTGAAATAACAATAAACATCTTGTCCATCGACAAAGGCTTTTCGATAAAATCCCAAGCCCCTAGCTTTGTAGCCTTCACGGCAGTTTCGATCGTGCCATGGCCTGAAATCATAATGAACTCAGTTTTTAAGCCCTCTAGCTTTGCTTGAGTCAACACCTGAATACCATCAAGAGCCCCTGGCATCCAAATATCCAAAAAACACAATGTGGGCTGTTCACTGCGAAGTGCCTTCAGGCCCTCCTCACCATTTGCAGCGGTGATGACTTCATAGCCTTCGTCTTTGAGGGAGGCCCCCATGACCTGGCGAATAGGCGCCTCATCGTCAATAATCAAGATCTTGCTCATCAAATTCCCCCAGTAGAGTCAGTTGCTTCTACGTGTGTTTTTTAAAATCAATATCAGAAACAGGAATCTCAATCACCATTTTTGTTCCTCTTGGTTCATTCCCAAATGCGCGAATAATTCCATTGTGATCTTCAACAATCTTTTTCACAATTGCCAAACCCAAACCTGTCCCTGATTCTTTGGTGCTAAAATAGGGATCAAAAACCTTCTGCAAATCGGTCGCAGGAATGCCTGGCCCATTATCAGTCACATAAATTCTCAACACCTTCATGACCGGCTCGTATTTGGTTCGGAACTGAATTCGGATGGGTGGATTCTGAGGATCTGAATGACACGCTCCTAGTGAATTATCGACCAAATTCACAAAGACTCGACGCATTTGATCCGGGTCAAATCTAAACTCAGGGACACCCTGTCCTGGATTATATTCAAAATGAGCGTTGACGTGAGAGTGTCTGAAAATCATCAACACTTCATCTATAGTTTTGTGAATCGATCCTCGCACTGGTCGGGTCTGCGGAAGTCTCGCAAATTGAGAAAATTCGTTAACCAGATTCTTGAGATGGTTCACCTGCTTAACGATCATTTCTGTCGATTCTCGAAATGCAGGATCTTGAATTTGTCCACCAAACTTCCTGAGAATTCGTTCTGCCGAAAGCCGAATTGGAGTTAATGGATTCTTAATTTCGTGGGCAATACGACGAGCCACCTCGGTCCAAGCAGCCGCCCTCTGAGCATTCACAATCAAAGTCAAGTCGTCAAAGACAACGACCTTTCCGATCTCGAGGCCTTGCTCATCCTTTAAAATCGAGAGCGTCATCAAGAGAGGAATCTCGCGCCTTCCACATTAATTTTGATTTCTTTCTGAAGACTTTCTGCTTTATTTTCTTGCATGGCCCGCAAGAGCTAAGCAAAAATCCGAAAATACTCCAGCGTCAACAAATCCCTGACTGACCGACCGAGGTATTTCGTCGGATCAATCTTGAGTAAATTGGCGGCGAGACGGTTGATAGTTGTAATCTTGTTTGCCTTATCCACTGAAATAACCCCAGCGCTCACATTTCGCAAAACCACTTCAATGTAACTCAAGGTCTCACGCAGGTGATTATTTGAGGCGGCCAGATCCAAGGTCATCTGATTGAAACTCGACACCAAAAAAGAAATCTCTTCACTCCCCGTTTTAATATTTAGTGGTGTATAATCTCCTTGCACCACCCGCTTCGTCGCTCGCCCGAGCTGGACCAAGGGTATAGCCAACTGTCTGGCCAAATGAAAACCAAACCATGTTGCCGCAAGCAAAATGACCAAGGTCATCAAAAACAACACAATTAAATAAATAGACTTTAGTGGGTATTCAAGTGGATTAATATCTCTGAAATCCTCATAGGCCGAAGAAACATCGTTCATTCTTGAAACCAGCGAAAGCGGAACAAAACTAGACACCACAATAGCCCCGCCCTCAACGCCTTCCTGCACCGGAACAATCACTCGTACCAGATTTCCGTCTCCAAATTGATGAATAGTGCTCGCTTCGATCTGAGATTTAATACCTTTTTGCAGAAATTCGAGTGAAACTGGTGGGACATGAAAAATGGCATCTTCGTTGGCTACTGAGCTCTGACGCTCACCGAACATTGACGGATAGTACTCAACAGCATCGAGTGCATATTGATCCCTCATTAACTTTATCTTTTTCTGTAAAGCCTGACGCCCCAATCCTCTAACCTGAGAAGCGACTTGGTGAGCAAAATGATAATTTCTTTTTTTCGCATTGAAATAGTAGGCATTCTGAACTTCAAGTGAGCTTTTCAGGATGCCCACCATTTTGATACTGAACCACCGATCAAAACTTGAGTTAATATAAAAAACAGAAATCACAAACATCAAAACAGTTGGCACAAAACTAAAGGCCACAAATGCCGCCACAAGTTTTGCTTTCAAGCTGCTCCCAAAGAGCCCACTCCGACGCTCAACGAAGACTTTGACAACATTTCGAAATATCAAAAACAATAGCAATAGCAGAATGATGATATTAAAATTGACCAGTCCAAAAAAGAAAATACTGTGAACAAAGGGAAGTTGCTGACTTGTAGAAAAAAGCCGAACCTCAAACAAGGTCAAAAAAACAAAAGTAAACGAAAGCAAAAAAATAAAGAAAATTTCTCTCTTTCTTTTCTTCTGTTCACGAGGTCCCGTATCCAAATCAACTGAAGACACCGTCTCTGAAGTTACAGTTCCTGCGACCACAGTCTCTGGATTCTTCTGCTCTGAAGGTTTCAAAACCATGGATCCTTATTTTGTTCTTGTTGAAGAGGGGCGCTTGGTATTTTTGGTCGTCTTGGTTTTTTTAGTTCCGCGCATTTTAATTTCTTGCAAAAGATCTAGCATCTTCAGAACAACTTGGGCTGTTTCAATTCCTTTATGGCCATGGGCCCCGCCGACTCGAGCAAACGCCTGCTCTTCATTGTCGGTGGTCAACACTCCAAACCCGATAGGTCTACGAGTTGCAAGCATCAATTGGGTGATCCCACGTTCAACCGAATTGCAGACATAATCATAATGGGATGTTTCCCCTCGGATAACAGCGCCAAGGGCAACGACGCCGTCACAATCCCCGTCCAAGAGTAAGGCTTGACAGGCCAAGGGAATCTCAATGGCGCCAGGAACCTGGACGGTTGTAATCTGAACACCAGCCGCGAGAAGCGTCGAGCGAGCCCCTTCTTCAAGACGCTCGGTGATTTCAGAATTAAACTGAGCGGTGACGATTCCAATTTTTAGCTTGTTCTCGGTTTTATTCGTTTTTACTGTCACTTTTTGGTTTTCTGCTTTTTCCAATTTTTTTGCCTTAATACTTTTCTTCATGTTTTTCCTCATTCTCGCTAACCTCTGCTTTCACTTTGATTTTCAGAAGCTGGGGTCAGGGGAATTGTTTCCACGATCTCAACATCAAAAGCTTTAAGCCCCACCTTTCGATCTGAATGATTTGTCAAAAGGCGAATTTTTCGCAATCCCAAATCTCTTAAGATTTGCGCCCCTATTCCATAATCTCTGGTATCCACCTGAACCCCCTGGCCTGCGGCCTCAGGTTTTGGATCAAAAATTTTGAGCTCATTTTGAATCATTGGACTATTGAATCCTCTCAAAATAATAATGGTGCCAGCTCCCTCTTGATCAATGCGGCGGACACTTCTTGTCAAGAGCGACTCTCCAGTCCTGAGGTTTGCAAATAAATCACGAATAAAATTATCAATATGAATTCGAACTAAATGTGGCTGCTTGGGATCGAATTCTCCTTTCTGAAGAACTAAGTGTTCCACAGAGTCGATCTGATTTTTGAAAATTCGAACCTTCCACCCATTCGGAAGGGATCTTGAAAAATAAGCCTGGGTGTGATCTACAACTTCCGTCACCAAAGCCTCGTGCTGCAACCGGTACTGAATTAAATCGACAATAGTCCCGATTCTTAAGCCATGTTTCTTCGCAAACGAGATAAGATCAGGAACCCGAGCCATCGTCCCATCAGAATTCATCACTTCACAAATAACGGCTGCAGGGTTGAGTCCCGCAAGTTTAGCCAAATCCACACTGCCCTCAGTATGCCCAGCCCGCCGAAGAACGCCACCTTGCTGGGCTCGAATCGGAAAAACATGACCGGGACGATTGACGTCAGCGGGAGTCGCCTTTGGCTGGGATGCAACTCGAATTGTATGGGCCCGATCCGCGGCAGAAATTCCAGTGGAAACACCGCTTGACGCCTCAATACTGACAGTGAAGGCTGTTTTGTTAGGCGTATGATTGAGCTCTTCTCGAACCATCAAGGTAAGCTGAAGATTTTCGATTTGCTGAGAACTCAAGGCGAGACAAATAAGGCCTCGAGCTTCGGCAGCCATAAAGTTAATCGCGGCGGGTGTGACATGGTCAGCTGCCAAAACCAAATCCCCTTCGTTTTCACGATCCTCATCATCAACCAAGATAACAATCTTCCCTTGACGAATATCGTGGATGAGATCTTCGATGCTATCGAAGGATTGCTTGTTAACATCATCACGGCCAGGTCTAACTGCGGTCATGGAGATCTCATTTCTTTAATTTGCTTCTGAAAAGAGTGAATTAATGCCTTTGCCATCCAATCATATTCAAGATTTACAAAATCATGAACTCTGAACTCACTCAAGTTAGTTCGTTTAACAGTCTCGGGAATCAAACATACACTCAAAATCGACCCTTTGACTTCATTGACAGTGAGGCTCACACCTTGAATTGTGATGCTCCCCTTCTTCCAAATAAGATCAGATTTGCCCGAGTCAAAGCTGACATCCAAAAGCCACGAGTCGCCAAAGCTTTCAGCTTTCACAACCTCACCGAGTTCGTCCACATGTCCAGAAACCAAATGTCCGTGAATGCGATCTCCAAAACGAAGGGATCTTTCAAGATTAACTGAATGAAGAGTCCAGGGCGCCTGAGTCCACCGCAAAACCTTCAGAGTCTCAGCGGCCAACGTGAAAGTCAGTAATTCTGGAGTGCATTCTTCAATGGTGAGACAAACTCCATTCACCGCCACACTATCTCCGAGTTTGATATCATCAAAAGTCAGAGGTCGTTGAACTCGGATGCGAAGCGCCCGATCTAGATCCTGGGTCATCAAAATACTGGATTTTGCCTCTATAATGCCTGAAAACATGCCCTTTTAGCTACCATGCGGCACAAGAAAGGGCCACCCAAAACTCGGGATGAAATGCGAGGTGTTAAAGCCTGTTATTTCGCCGGCGCTGCAGAAGCTGACTTGGCCAATGGAATATCTTCAACAAGTCGTACGAGTCTAACTGTCGCACCTATTTGAACTCTCTCTTCTTCCTCATAGGTTAGCGTTAGAAAACTCACGTCCCGACCCACGGTGTTCACGAATCCTTTGGCCACAGGATATTTTGCAATCCCATCATATTCGAGGGTTGAGTCACAAGGCTCTCCAGACCAAGTATAGAGTTCATTGTAAATCGCGAGCTCATCCCCAACCTTGAGATTTACATTCGCACCACCCACGATCATCAAGTCAGCATCTTTATTTGCAAGAACCCGGGTAAACCAATCATCTGATTTAAATTTTGCACGCAAATCGTTCACGGCTTTTGTCAGGGCAGCCTTCGTGACTTTCGCAAGTGGAGTTTGAAAATAGACACTTGGACCCACAGTTATTCCTCCTAGATTCAAACCGGCACCGAGCCTCGTCTTGGTCTGCTTGCTTGTAACATTGGAACTGGCCAAATTCATATATAGAGGAGCAGGACTCGTCGCATTTAGGCTTAGATCAAGTTGAAAAAATTCAAATCCAACCTTGAGCATATCTACCGAAACTGCGTGGGCACCAGCCGGCGAAAAACCAAGAGACAAACCACCGCCTCCGAGCAATTCGAATGAATTCACTGATCCGCTAATAACTGCCTGGGGTTTGTTGACCATGCACCAGGCCTCCGTTGACTGGGTCGCCAAAACAGCGGGCTTCTCAGAAGGTCCCGCTAACCAACTTTTCATCAGAGTTTTATCAGAGCCGACCAAATTCAAAATCTTAGACTCTGGAAAGTCACCTGGACCATTAAGGGCAAATCGCGCCGGCGTCGGATTTGATTGCACTGGAGGCATGAGGCGAAAAGCAAAGTCCCCTGAGTTTTGTAGAACCCCAATCAACTGTTGATTTGCAACAAATTCGAAATCAAAGGTTCCCGCTGGACCAAAGTTAACCGACGGCGAGACGATTTTCTGAATCTCTACTATTCGTTTCAGTTGGCGCTTTTGGGAAACTGGCTGTTGCTCACAGGACTTTTCATTTCCCATCATAGTGAGCACCATTGGAAAAAGAAACAAAGTCTTTATTTTATTCTTTTTAAAAATCTCGAAATTCATATCAGAACCCCTTTACTATTTGAAAGCCTGCTTAGTAACTTTCGTCGAGTTATTCTTCCCACTCACATCATCGGAATATCGACTTCAGTCTAAAGTGGGTCCAGGTCATGGTCCCTAGGACCGGCCAACTCATTGTAACTCATAGGTAATACTTTGAATTGTCTGTTTTTGAGACAAGCCAACCTACTGAATTTACAGAAATTTAATAGTTCAAAAATTTCTGCGATTTTTTTCACGCGACAAGTCAATCGACATTGTCTTTTAAATTTCGTCGCAAGAACGATGCAAGAGGATCGAGTTGCACATCCGCAGTGCCTGCTCAATGAAAATTTTGGAATTCCAATATTCCACTGACTTGATTTAACTCCCTCTATGAACCTGGGCCGGATCTTGATGAGAGTCAGGTCCCCTTTGGGGAAGGGAAGGGAAGGGAAGGGAAGGGAAGGCAAATAAACAAATTAAGTAATACTAACGGCTTCACCTTAGTTGAGGCTTTAGTTGTTTCTGGAGTGATGCTCATGGTTCTCTTTGCTACCAGTAGTATGATGCTAACACAGTTCCGCGAGACAGAAAGTCTTTCACAAAAACTTTCTGTCTTGGATCTGGACAAGCTGCTTATTCTGAATTCAGCTGGAAACGACATTTGCGCCAATGAAATGACAGCAAATCCTGCAACCTATACCATTCCGACTGCTACCTTCCCACCAGCCTCAGTTAATGTAAATAATCTTTATATGCATGCAGGCTCTCCCCAACTTTTGGCAGCCGTTAATCAGTCCGTGACGGGGGCTGGAACTTTTAAGATCTCAAGTATAAGCTTAACTGATTTTGCGGGGACCCCTGCCAGGTTCTGCGCCAGGAGGGGCCGGCGGAGGGGGATCCAAGTTTAATGACCTTACTCAAGCTTACTCTGGTGCAGCTGGCGGTCGCGGACAAGTCAATGTTTGGTGGTAAATTCGCAGGAGTCCCACAATCCTTGTAGGCCAACTTTGCATTTTTTTGCGGTAGCTATGGCCAGTTGGGCCATTCCCCAGGATCTTTCTAGAAAGAGTGGGGATTCTGTGGATAACCCAGCTAGACGCTGGACAGGAAGTCCATTAAAAAGCGGACGGCATTTTAAGACCTTTCTCCGAGGATCAGATCCAAAAATTTGAGGAAAGAATGGAAGGTCCCTGCTCCTTCAATATGACGAGTAGGTCATCCATGACTCATGGGCCTCTTGGCCGGCCCTGAAACCCGCCGTTGAACGCTCGTCGTGAGCGTCCAAGCAAAAAGAATCAGATGATGGAATCAACATCCGGCTGTGTAACGAAATTTGTTGTGCGATGAGCACATCGGCCTTAAATTGAAGGGCTCATTTCCGCCACCGGCAAATCGAGGATGGACGTGGTCAACCTGGAGAAAATGTTTTGACCCGCAAATCTTCCCAGTCCTTGAATCCTTAAATTGACACCCAAGATTCGGACTCAAAATGATTTTTTTGACCGAGGATGGAATCGGTTTCCCAGAGATATTCTGAGTGCCTTTGACTTCCGCCGCGGAATTTGACTCCGTGCTGGGGGAAGGCGACCTGTGATTCTTGACGGAAGCATTGACTCCGGTTCGCTGTTTTACATAGCGCTGAGCAAGACTCGTAATCACCTCAGCAAATGTGGCCCCGGGCAGGGCGTGGGATAAAGCTCCTTCGCTCGATCTAGAGTTTCCATTTGCTCTTTGCTTAAGGTCAATTCAATTCTGACAGATTCATCTTTCTGAATTTTCTGCTTGAACTGAGTCTGCGGTGATAGGTTAAATTCCTTGGCCAATATCAACTCACTCTCTGGCCCGGTTTTATTCTCGAGCCTTGCAAGAAGGTCACTCTTTTCACTTGGCAAAAGCTGAGTTTTGTTTTCTTTCTTGGCAAGTCTGAGGACCTGCTGAACCTGAGACACTTGGGTTAACTTCAAGGTCCCATTTTCGATCTTGCTTCCAAGCTCTGGAACTTGCTGCATCATTCGCGCGGCATCGATTCGCCGCTGGGCACTGGCCGGAGTATAGCCGATCTCCCTGACCAAGTAATCAAACAAACTGGAGCAGGCCATGGGAAGGTAGAGCTTTCGCAGATCGATCTCGAGAATAATTTGCAATATTTGATGGGTCAGTTTGCGCTCTTCGGCCACTCGGTTTTTAAGTTCGCAATGGAGTTCTTCGTTTTTGAGCTTGGACAAGTTTTCACAGGCAGATTGAGGTGCTTGAGATGCTTGAGATGCTTGAGCCACTTCGGAGGAGTTAAATTTTTCAGTCATGGTTGATTCCTTTCTTGTTCTTGAAATTTCAGAAGGAGTATAGCATGGGTTTTTGGAGTGCATTTTTTAGGTTTTTGCGAAGTGAAATAGTCTTTGGAAGAGACGAATAGATTGCCTACAAATTGCTAAAACGGCCCCCAGCGTGGCGATCAACGATAGGAGCCGGGACCACCGCATTTTCATTTTTTTAGTGAATCAGAGGCCGTCTGGTGAAAGAAAAAAAGTCGTCAACGGCGAAATGCATGACAAAGAGCATGATAAGCAAAAAATTTATACAACTGTAACTGTAGATGTAACTGTAACTGGCCTGCCTTCGACGGGCAGATACTCAAATTGATAGATGAGCTCAAGTCAAATTAAACCCGCATCCCCACAAATTCTAGAAAGAGGCCATTCCCCATTCGTCCACCATAGAAAGAGGTACGGCGTCGATCCGAAACACCTGCAAAGCTACCTTGATGAATTCACTTTCAGATACAATCGTAGGCAAACTCCAATGGCAGCATTTCAGTCGTTATTGGGAATATCACTTCATCTGGGACCACTATCGATGGCAGAATTGACCGCCACTGCATCAACCCGATAAGCATTTATTGTGAATCAGTTTGGTCCGGCATTCTCCTGAGTTCGATCCAGATTTTTTAATCTACTCAATACAAAAATCATGGACTTTCAATATTGAGTGGTCCCCTCAGGATCCGTGACTTCCGCCGAGCTGTACTACAGCTTAAGAAATTCCTTAGACTGACCCCTTCTCAAACCACAGTTTCTTCTCACTTCCAATTTGCGGAAGATACGCAGGCAAGCAATTTTCAGGGGTTACAAGGTCTACCTTGATTGCAAGATCGGATTCTTCAAATTTTTCATGCAGATCACTGAGTTCTCTTGCTGTCAATGGTGGCGACGACTCTATCCATAGATCCAAGTCCGAATATTTTCGAAATTGGGATGTAGCTCTTGATCCAAAAACAAAAAGAGCAAAATGAAGCTTTGCCTCAAGTTCAGACAAGAGAATGCTTTTTATTTTTTGTAGGGTCGCAATGTCAAGACCAGCGGGCTCACTCATGATTTTTGATTTTAAGCACAGAAAAAAGGTTAAGCACCCTCTGGACAAGCTTCCAGACAATTTCGTAACAATATTCAAAACGTTGAACAGTTCCATCCCGCTCAAGTTCGGTGGGTTGCAAGATAGATAACGCGTCACTCAGATTTCGAAGAGCATCTTGTGCTGGTTGAAAAGAAATCGCCATATCCATCTCCTAACATTTACTAGTACATCATACCTAATGAGCCCGGTGTCTTCATCAACTCGAACTATCTCAATTCGAGTTATCCACTCTCAGTTCTCGCCCACGCACAGTCACTGACGGCATATCTATGAGCTCACCCCGTGGATAAATGGGAGGTGGGCCATGACGATGGAGCCAAGAAAGAAACTCCCGCTCAGGACCTCTGCAAATCATTTGTCGTGACTTTCCTTTTTCGTTGAGGTGATCGCCGACTAAGCGAACCTGGGATAAAATTTCTTTGGGTCGCTTTTTACGGGCCAAAAGATAGCTTGTGGTGATTGTGTTGTTTCTAAACGGAAGATGTTTCTCAATACTGACAAACCACTCTGGCGCCGTCATGTGGGCCCGGTCGTGACACCAATCGGTCTTAGACTGACTAAGCAAGGGACAATCTCTCTGGTGAGTGCAAGGGGCCCAGATATAAAAACCACTGGCTATCAGCGCTTGCCGTACTTGCAGTAAACGCCGTCCATCTTCTGAGGTCGCAGGCTCAAGAATCATCAACGCCTCATTTTCAAAAATCCAATCTGGCAAGGAGGCAAGTTCAGTCAGGGCGTATGAAAAAACAGAGAGTGTTTTGCCAGGGTCATGGCTCACTTCATTTTTCTGATAGTCTTGGACATATCTCCACTGATTTTCTAAAAGATTCCAACAGACCTGCGAGGGCTCAATTAAGTTGAAACGAGACAGATTTGTCTTGGCTTGCAAGCCCTGGCTGGCTGAGCCCAATCCTGCACCAAAATCCAACACATGCTCGAGACCGTCGAAAAATCCCACGGCGTGGCCCCGTTGGATCGCAAGGATATTTCGAGCCAAATTTAATGGATGAAAGTAGACAAGGTAGGCAACCTGGGCCCAGCGCTCACTCCAAGGAGTTTCCCTCTCTGGATTTTGAATATAAAAGTCAGAGAGCCTAACAATTGACTCTGCTAGTTTCTCTGATTGCTGAAGACTCAGACCTAGCTTTGCGAGGGCCTTGCTCACATGAATTTCAAGAGTTGGTGAAATCAACTCTAAGGTGAGAGGCTCAATTTTCGATTTCATCTATAACGTCCTGGACACTAATATTATCTAGGCAGTAAAACTCCTTACATCTGGTTTCAAGACACTCGAAATCCGCAGGACATTGCACCTTTGGCGCGAGAACGACAACCTGACTACCCCTGGCCCTCCAGCGAGTGGGACTTTGAACTCGCACAGGTGAATAAATTCCTATCGCTCGAACGCCGAGGAGGCAGTCAAGTGTAAGACTCCAGTGCTCGGGGCAACCACGGATTTTGCATGAGCTAAAACACCCAGAAGTTCGGCAGAGGAAAGACTATTTTGCAAAATTTTGACTTGAGAATCACCTCGAAATTCTTTTTTTATTTCAACAAGCCAGGGTTCATCTGCGAGTGTGCCTGTCACGACCACAACGTGATTTTTTTTTGTTTCACGAATCAGCGTCAAATAGTTTTTGATTTTCCAATTCAATGCAGACCCTGCCATTCCAGGATGAATAACAACATACTGACGGGGCGAGAGTTCCCATTTTTCAACTTTCACCTCATGGTGGGGTTCAAGTCTCAAAATTGGCGTCGGAACTGAAATCGGCGCAACAAAACGCGCAGACTCGGTCTGCTTATGGAGGCTATAATAGACCAAATCACGATTGTAATCCGCTTCATGCTGAAGTGCCAAAGAACGCCGCTGTCTCAGGCTTCGATTTAGAAACAAAAAACTATGCCACTGGCTGCGAGTCCCTCCGCGAAGGGGAACCCGACTGATCCATAGGGCCAAGGAGACCCACCAAGGAGCTTGAAAACTGATTGCAACCTTGGGCTTTGTTTCGCTGAGGAAGCGAAACAAACACACGAAGCCTTCCCATTTTTCCTTTCGATTGAGCTCAATATATTTTCGCGGTGGGACTGCGTGATCTGGAACAAATCCTAGATCTCTAGAAACCACCCATTGAATGTCATACTCTTGAAGAGGTTGTAATTCATCGACCGGCAAGGTGCTCACAAGGTCGCCAATTTTATCTAAGCGAATAAGTACAGCAACTGGCTTCACTGAGTTCACTTATAGTCCTCAACTGGCGGGCAACTACAAACAAGATTTCGATCACCATAAGCATTATCTACCCTTCCGACAGCTGGAAATATCTTATTTGCTGCCAGCCATGGCGCAGGAAATGCCGCCTCTTCTCGAGAGTATGGGTAAGTCCATTCTGTCTTGGTCACTGTTTTCATTGTGTGTGGTGAATTCTTTAAAGGATTATTGTGGCGATCCATTTTTCCAGATTCAATTTGAGTAATTTCTCGCCGAATCGAGATCATCGCCTCGATAAATCGATCTAGCTCAGGCTTTGATTCGCTCTCTGTGGGCTCGACCATTAAGGTTCCAGCCACTGGCCAGGACATCGTGGGAGCGTGAAATCCATAATCCATCAAGCGCTTAGCCACATCGGTGACGTCGACATCGGAAGTTTTCTTCAAAGCTCGTAGATCCAAGATACACTCATGGGCAACAAAGCCACTCGCACCTTTGTACAAAACTGGATAGAAGCTTTCGAGTTTCTTGGCGATATAATTTGCGCTCAAAATGCTCACGAGCGTAGCCTCTCTCAAACCCTCAGCTCCCATCATTTTTATGTAAGCCCAGGAGATTGGCAAAATACTAGCGCTTCCCCATGGAGCCGATGTCGTCGAGGTGATTCCCGTTTTTGGCCCGCACTCCGGAACCAAAGTATGGCTGGGTAAGTAAGGTGCGAGGTGTGCTCGTACACCGATGGGACCAACACCAGGGCCGCCTCCCCCGTGCGGAATGCTAAACGTTTTATGAAGATTCATATGGGCAACATCGGGGCCAAACTCGCCGGGTCGACTGACGGCGACAAGGGCATTCATGTTTGCTCCGTCCATATAGACTTGGCCCCCATTTTTATGGACCACCGCACATATTTCAGAAATCCCCTCTTCAAAGACCCCATGGGTCGAGGGGTAAGTAATCATCAGAGCTGCGAGTTTGTCTTTATGCATTTCGGCCTTCGTTTTGAGGTCACCAATATCAACATTGCCATTATCAGCACAGTTAACCACAACCACCTGCATTCCTGCCATGGCCGCAGAAGCAGGATTAGTTCCATGGGCAGAGCTCGGAATTAAACAAATATTACGATGCCTTTCGCCACGGGTTTCGAAATATTTTCGAATCACTAATAGTCCTGCGTATTCACCCTGGGAACCGGCGTTGGGTTGTAGTGAAACTGCGGCAAACCCCGTTAATTCACATAATTGCCTTTCAAGATCATGAATCATTTCAATCAAACCAGTGGCTTGATCCACGGGAACAAAAGGGTGAAGCTGACTGATTTCTGGCCACGAGACTGGCAATAGCTCTGTTGTGGCATTCAGCTTCATTGTGCAAGAACCCAAGGGAATCATGGAATGGGTCAGAGTGATATCTTTGTTTTGGAGCGAATGAATATATCGGAGAAGTTCAGTCTCACTATGATGAGAATTAAAAACAGGATGGGTCAAATAGGTCGACTTCCGACAAAATTGAGAATCCCAAGATTTGCTTCAAGGTGCGATCAATCAAATCAACAGAAAGCTTCGCCCCATGTCCAGGCGCAAAAGCGTCCCAGATACTGTGAACCGTTTTCGCGCAACAGGTTTCATCAAGGGCGATTCCCAAGGTCAGGGAATCTACCTTTCTAAAGTTGAGTCGCTGTTTAAGGCCTTCCTGCAAAATCGTCTGAATCAAATCAGAGGTGTTGTGTGCTGTCCCAGGTTGGATCAAAATAGTATCAAAGAAGTATTTCCCTTTGACATTAAATCCTAACTGTTTAAGTCCTTCAGCAGCAATTGCGGCCAAACGATGAGTTCTTTGCGCAATTTTTCGCAAACCTTCCGGCCCATGATAAACCGCATACATGCTGACCATATTGGCGAGCAAGACCTGGGCCGTGCAAATATTCGAAGTCGCCTTTTCTCTTCGAATATGCTGCTCTCGAGTCTGCAAAGCGAGACGAAGAGCCGAGTTCCCTTTCGAGTCAACGGAAACTCCAATCAGTCGCCCTGGCATTAGCCGTTTGTGGGCTTCCTTTGTTGCTAAAAAAGCCGCATGAGGGCCTCCAAAACCCAAGGGAACTCCGAAACGCTGAGAATTTCCTATGACGATATCGGCTCCCCATTCTCCGGGCGGAGTGAGTAAAGTCAAAGAAAGCAAATCTGCGCCGGCAACAAGGAGGGCTCCGTGATCATGAACTCGCTGGGTCAGATCTCGGTAGTCTTCAATGAATCCATAAGTATTCGGGTACTGAACAAAAGCGGCAAATATTGGCTTCTGAAATTTATACTGGCTGGGCTCCTCAAGAATCATTTCTAAGCCAAGAGGCTCACTTCGGGTTTTTAATACCTCAATAATTTGCGGATGAAGCCCCGGAGAGACGACAAAAGATTTAACCTGTTCATTCTTATGAATTGAGTAGGCCATTGACATGGCCTCGGCGGCAGCCGTCCCCTCGTCCAAAAGTGATGAGTTTGAAATTTCCATGGCCGTCAAATCTCTCACTAGAGTCTGAAAATTCAGAAGGGCCTCAAGTCGTCCTTGCGATATTTCTGCCTGATAGGGAGTATAAGCCGTATACCACACAGGATTCTCGAAAACATTACGTTGAATCACCGCAGGAGTTATTGTGCCGGCATACCCCATACCTATCAGTGATTTATAAACTTTGTTTTTACCCATCATCGTCTTAAGCTGGGCAATCAGGTCGAACTCAGAAACTCCATCACCGATTTGTGGTTTTCGATCTGAGAGGATCGTCTTTGGTAGAATTTTCTGAGCCATTTCTTGAAGTGAGGTAAACCCCAACTCCTTTAGCATAAGGTCTTGCTGTTTGGGATTTGGCCCAATATGCCGAGCTTTAAATTCTTGTTGAGTTGAATAGTCGGACAGGCGAAGTGAATGGGATGAATTAGGCGAAAACTTGTTTGACATTGATAACCTCTCATTTTGAGAGGCCGAGCCTAGCACAGGAGTTCTAGGCTCGTCTAGATTCCTTTGACCAAGTCCTTCAGTTAAGCTCGTCTGGCTGACGCTCTGCCGATCGCTTTCTTGGGTGCACGCTTGGCCGCACCTTTCTGAGCGGCAGCTGCAACACCCCTTCGAGGGGCTCTGGTGGTTTTGCGAGGAGAAGCCTTCTTAAGCAAAGCTTTTTCTATTTTAGCCTTCTGAGCAACGGCCTTCTTCTTATAAGCGCTGAGATTCTTTTCAACATCATCGGCAGATTTCACAATGAGAGAAATGGCTTTACTGACTTCACGGTCCAGTTCCATTTGTGCTTTTGAGATGCTTCTAACCATTTTTTGATATTGAGCATAGGCCTGTTTAACTGTTTTATGCTTTTCAGAGGTCCAGAGCTGATTCAATTGTTTACTTTTGCCTTTCAACTCACTGCTGACTTTATCAAAGTCAGCAAGAAAACTTTGAACATTTTTATTTCGCGAAAGATTTTGAATGATTTTTTGTGTTAGAGTCATATGGTCTCCTCGTGATTCCTTGTTAGCGTTCTCATTTGTGCATTCTCATTTTTGACTTACTCTGGTAGAGAGGTATATCAACCTCCCCTTGCAAAAGATAGTCTTTTTAAAGGGGATCTCTCTAGCAAACTAGATAGCAAACTAGAGGGTAAACTGGGCTGAACTGATCAACATGCCTGGAATTTTTCTTCCCCCGAGCGAGCGTCTAAAATAGGTGCCAACAGCAGGATCAGTTTCTTGAAAATCAGTTAAAGCGAGAAGCGATTTTCCCCAGAGATCATAGACACTTTCATCAAATCTCATGTTCTGGATTGGGCCAACAATTCGGCCCGCTTCGACCCAGAAACATCCAAACCTAGTCATTCCTGTGAGTCGTGCCGACAAATGATCAGACCACGCCAGATAATGCAAGTTTGAAATATAGAGCCCCGTCTCTAGTTGGGGCAAAATTTCTTCCTGCGTTAAGGTCCCCGGAAGGATTTCGGGGGATCTTAAACTCTCGCTATCATTGGCACCATTGGAAGGCACAGAAAACTCTAGCGAAGACTTTGTATTGGTCAAAAAACGAATGAAATTTCCTTGGCTAATCAAGTCAACCTGGGAAGCCGAGACCTCCCCACGAGAATTAAATTTAGGGCAAAGATGTAAATCAAAATTTTCACGCAAACTTAACAGCGGAGAGAGTCTCACTTCGCTACGGGCAAGTTTCAAGAATGGTGAGGTTCCTTGTTGAAATGCTTTTTGACTCAACACTCCCCATTCAAAATGTCCTAAGATCTCTGACACAGCGGCCGGCGCCAAATAGAGTCGATAGGCTCCTGGCTCAACCACCTTCAGCGGCTTGCTCATCAATGAAAGCTTGGCTTTCGCATCTTCAAAAGATTTTTTCCATTCAAAATCAGACCATGTGGTTCCCGAATAACACCCCTTAACAGATCTATCATCAAGAAAAAGTGAATAATCCACAAAAAACGAATCTGTCGAAAACCAGTGGGACTGACCGAGTGAGTTTCTATTGGCGGAGATGACAGATCCTGAACAAATAAGACCGACGAAATCTGAACCAGCTGCGGATCCCGCCACATAACGAGTTAATTCTGCTGCCTTGGGATAGTCTCCGACGAGATTAGAACTGCTTTCTCCATTATTTCTTATTTTCACCTGAAATGGATCTGGCGGAAGTTTTTCGAGGAGCTGTCGGGCCCTTCCTAAATTCAGAAGGCTTAACGAAATATCATCCTTTGGTCTGAGCGCTAACGACCAACGTAAATGAATTGTTTTACCACGATCTTGAAGCTGCATTTCAAGTTCTGCCTGTTGCACGTGAGTTGTCTGTCGAATTCGGGCCTTATTGAAACGAATAAAATCCGTTTCTTCAGCCGAAAAGACCAGACTCAGAGCTTCTTCGGATCTCAACGATGCAAAAGAGCATCCGCAACGACCGAAAATCCTTTGTAAGAACATTCGACAAATCTAGCGCTCATTTGAGCCTCCAAAGACGTCGATTCCCTCAAACAAACAATAAGGCGATGAGTGGCCAACAAATATAATCTGATTGGGCTCCCCTTTGCCACACCAAGGAGTGCCATAGACCTCCTCGTAAGCGCTGACTCTTTTTAGCTTCCTCCAAAAAGGGACAGAGGTGCCACGATAGTTTGGATTTTTGAGAACCTGCGTGATACGACCATCTTGAATAAGTTGGGCATACTACATCCAAACTGAAATTTATTTCGAGTGTCGTCGATTGAAAAAGATCGATTTGAATGCATAATCACTCCGGATTCAACAGCGGCAATCATATCATCTAACGAATCAACGCCTCTCTCAAGATTGACATTGGCCATCCGATCAATGGGAGGTCGATTCCAGGATGAAGATCTAAAATTTGCAACCCCAGAGATTCCAGACCGACTCTGTGACTCAAGCCCACCGAGACCTCGAAGCAAAACTCCACCCTGAATGAGGTACTCCCGAGTCGCGGCTAGACCGCTTTCATCAAAACCATAACTCCCGAGTTCGCCGAAGCGAGTTGGATCAAAAACAATATTCATTAAATGGCTTCCATATTGCAATGTTCCAAAATCTGTGGGCCTCACAAAACTACTTCCAGCGTAATTACGTTCATCGCCTAGAATTCGGTCGAGCTCGAGGGATGTCCAACTGATTCATGAATTTGAAGCATCATTTGATCGGGCGCCAAAATTAAATCCATCTTCCCATTTGGCAAGTCGTCAGCAGACACAAGTTCTAAGGCCTGTCTGGCCAAAATCTCACAGTTCGGAAGGAGTCGGTGTCGACTAAATAATTCTGATCCTATCTGGTAACAAAGTGCCTGAGGTCCATTTTGAGTGCGAGTCTG
Source organism: Bdellovibrionales bacterium (assembly GCA_016713585.1). Lineage (GTDB taxonomy): Bacteria > Bdellovibrionota > Bdellovibrionia > Bdellovibrionales > Bdellovibrionaceae > JADJOV01. The sequence continues at coordinate 471,856 of JADJOV010000023.1, forward strand.
GGCGATATCTCCATCGACCGCCGTTGCTGCAAAAGACAAATAAACCATTGAGAAAGCTTGTTCAATATCTTTCCCGTTTGAACCCAGCGAATGGGATTGAATTTCAACAACCTTGGCCTCAGCAATTCGAGTTTTAATTTTTTCCGAAACCTTCATTGCCAGGCTACAATCTCTGAGAATACTCAAGGCTTCTTGCTCGCCGAGATTGTCCAGAGACTTCTGAACATGGCTTCGATATTGGCCTCGACTCGCGGGACGTTGGTTCACAGTCCAGGTACAAACCGGAAATTCAGAAGCGACCTTTGTGAGTTCCAAGGCCTTTTCAAAGGCTGCCTGGATACCATCGGGGCTTGTGTCAGAGGTTCCTGAGTACCCATATTGACCATTGGCAAAAACTTCCACTCGAATCCCGACATTCCAATCGATGAAATTCGGTTCACAAATTTCATTAACGACCTTTCGTTGGGTCGCCTTCTCAGAAAAATAACTAAGCCCGACCCAATCTGCGGAGTGTTTGATTGGCTTAAGGAGTGATTCCAAGTCTTTCATCGCACACTCCTCACCTACACTTGGCCTAAGTTAATAGTTGATTGCCAATTCGAAAATCAAAAAATCCGAATTGTTGCCGCTCGAACGTCTAACTCCAACTGATGGTTCCCAGGTCGTGCCCCTAAACTTAAACGTGGCCGAGCTGTTTCCCGTTTCGGATTGGTCTAATAGATTTTTATAGCGGATCATATCCAGATCCAATACCCACTGCGTAAATGCGGTGAATCCAACTCCGACCTTCCAGAAGGATGAGCTCAAGGACTCAATAGAGTTAACCAAACTTGCAGACGGGGTTTTGAGCAAGTTGGCACGACTGATAACTTCATTAAGACGTTCTACCGATTGATCATAGCGCTCTGAGGCGTAGGCCAATTTGAACTTGAACCAGGTGAATGGCCGATAAACCAAATGCAGCTTAGTTTCGAATTGATTAATCTTAAACTCTTGGGTGTTGTTTCCGGCACTGATTAGGCGCCTCTTGAATACTGATGAGGTCCCAGAGAAATCCTGACGAAGAAGAGTTGGTCCCAGACTTATGCCTGTGACCAAACTTTGAGGTTGTTCAGGGTTGCCGAAGCGAAGAAAATATTCATAGCCTACAACCACTCCGAGGGAGGAAAAACCAGTCTCTGGAGTCTCTGATTTCATCAGGGTGGTATCAAGACCTGAAGCGCCCGCCTCAAAACCCAGACCAGCAGAAAAACTTGTTTGATTGCTGACACTCGTGCCTATTGTATCTGTGATCTCCGATTTGACCCTGGACCCATCGATCTCAATTGACTGTAGATGCATCTGTTCGCTATCAGTCTCGCTCAGAGACTTTGTCCAGGAAAGACCTCTACTTTCATAGGCAGCTCCAGATTCAGAGTTAACGGAAAATGAGTCAGCCAAGGACCCATTTGAAATTGTCATTGACAAGAAAATCACTGTGAGCCGAAATAGTTTTGGGGGTCTAGAGTTTTGTTTCATTTTGAAATAGTGCCAGGCACCTTTCAATTTGGGCAATCTAAATTAAAAAGAATTAATTTGCTTTTCATTCGGTTTTTGTTTGATTGCGGTAACCTGAATTAAGTCAGAGTCACCTTCAAGAAGATAAATGAAGAATGAAAAATAAATGATAGAGCTAGAAAAGAATCAGATAGAAAATAAATGTAAACATAAATGTAAATGTAAATATAAATGTAAAAACAAATAAACAAGTTTCCAGGAGGAAATATGAACTTAAAAAAATCGCATCTCAACAAATTGTCACTTGTATCCGTTGTCGCAGTTTTCGCCGTATCTTTTGGATCCCAAGCCGAAAACGAAACGTCGCCCAGGCAGGAAATCAAAGAAGATAGGGCTCAAATCAATATTGATAAGCAAAAACTAGAAGAGGCTCGAGCTGTGCGTGATTCTGCCCAACAAAAAATTCAAGCCGACAGACAAAAATTAAGAGATGATCGCCAGAGTGGGGCGCCTCAAGAGCAGTTGGCTGCCGATCGGGAAACACTTAAACAGGATATAAAAACAAGGAACGAAGATCAGAAAAAAGTGCGCGAAGAGCGACACCAATTGAATAAAGACAGATCTGAACTCCATAAGGATCGACACGAACAGCGAGCAGAACGACGAAAGAAAAGGGCCGACCGTCACTAATAGTTTACGCAGGATTGTCTCAACCAAACCCGCATCCCCGTAATCAGAGTTAAAGGAGATGATATCCAAGAGACTGTCATACAGCTTTGATTGCGATAAATATAGCTCGGCAAATCAAAAAAATCTCCATCCATGTCCCCCAGTATCAAGAAAGATGTCGCCTGGGGTTTTGACATCATCGATCTCAGAATGGTGCACAATCTTAACACCAGCTAGACGATAGACCGGAAGCCCACTAAAAACAGGCGGTCATCCATGACTCATGGGCCTCTTGGCCGGCCCTGAAACCCGCCGTTGGACGCTCGTCGTGAGCGTCCAAGCAAAAAGAATCAGATGATAAAATCAACATCCGGCTGTATAACGAAATTTGTTGTGCGATGAACACATCGGCCTTAAATTAAAGGGCTCATTCCCGCCGCCGGCAAACCGAGGATGGATATGGTCAACCTGGAGAAAATGTTTTGACCCGCAAATCTTTCCAGTCCTTGAATCCTTAAATTGACACCCAAGATTCGGATTCAAAATAATTTTTTTAATTGAGGATGAAATCGGTTTCCCAGAGATATTCTGAGTGCCTTTGACTTCCGCCGCGGAATTTGACTCCGTGCTGGGGGACGGTGACTTGTGCTTTTTGACGGAAGTATTGACTCCGGTTCGCTGTTTGACATAGCGCTGAGCAAGACTCGTAATCATCTCAGCAAATGTGGCCCCGGGCAGGGCGTGGGATAGAAGCTCTTTCGCTCGATCTAGAATTTCCATTTGCTCTTTGCTTAAGGTCAATTCAATTCTGACAGATTCATCTTTCTGAATTTTCTGCTTGAACTGAGTCTGCGGTGATAGGTTAAATTCCTTGGCCAAGATCAACTCACTCTCTGGCCCGGTTTTGTTCTCAAGCCTTGCAAGAAGATCCCTCTTTTCACTTGGCAAAAGCTGAGTCTTGTTTTCTTTCTTGGCAAGTCTGAGGACCTGCTGAACCTGAAGCAACTTGGGTTAACTAAGGTCCCATTTTCGATCTTGTTTCCAAGCTCTGGAACTTGCTGCATCATTCGCGGTATCGATTCGGCGCTGGGCACTGGCCGGAGTGTAGCCGATCTCATTGACCAAGTAGTCAAACAAACTGGAGCAGGCCATGGGAAGGTAGAGCTTTCGCAGATCGATCTCGATAATAATTTGCAATATTTGATGGGTCAGCTTGCGTTCTTCGGCCACTCGGTTTTTAAGTTCGCAATGGAGTTCTTCGTTTTTAAGCTTGGACAAATTTTCACAGGCAGATTGAAGTGCTTGAGGCTCCGAAGCCTCTTCGGAGGAGTTAAATTTTTGAGTCATGGTTGATTCCTTTCTGATGGTTGAAATTTCAGAAGGAGTATAGCATGGGTTTTTGGAGTGCATTCTTTAGGTTTTTGAGAATTGAAATAGTCTTCGGAAGGGACGAATAGATTACGTACAAATTGTTAAAACGGCCCACAGTGTGGCGATTAACGATAGGAGCCGGGACCACCGCATTTTCGTTTTTTTAGTAAATCAGGGGCCGTCTGGTGAAAGGAAAAAAGTCGTCAACGGCAATATGCATGACAAAGAGCATGATAAGCAAAATATTAATGTAAATGTAACTGGCCAGCCTTCGACGGGGAGATACTCAATTTGATAGATAAGCTCCAATCAAATTAAACCCCCATCCCCACAAATTCTAGAAAGAGGCCCAAGGCTGTCAAGCGACCTGTGTCATATATATTTTCTGGGCAGCATGTGACTAACAGCGTAATTCTGATAGGTTTATTGCCCTCAAGCCGCCCTTTAGTGGGTTTTTTTGTCGAAAATATAGGCAGGGCGACTTGATTTGAAACGGCTTTGTTATCCTCAGCTACCCCCTCAACCTGATCAAGGCAGATCTGCATGGTTCATCTTTTGCTCCTGCTAATGTTGGGAGGCACTAATGATAAAGGTAACAAAAGTGGACAGTCGCAATATGATGGAACATGGTCAGAGCGAGGGCTTTATCAAGATTAATTTGCTGGTATTCACTGTTTTTCTTGGAACAGTTGGCAGTTTCGGAATTAGTCGCGGATTGAACTCACCAAGCCCTGAGCTGACATTCAAATCTGTTCAGAATGAGATTCAAAGAATCCCTGCTTCAGCGAAAGTTTCGGCAATACAACCTGAAAAAAGTGCTAAAAAGATTTCAGTCGCCACAAAAACCACCTCCAAAAAAAAATCTCAAGACCGCAAAAACATTATTGCATCCAAAAAAACCTATATGGATTGCCAAAGCTCAACGGTCCTCATTCCTAGAGTTGTGTTAAAAGCCAAGAGGACCAGAGATTTACTAACTCAAATTGAGGTGATTCTTGTTGATCAAAAAAGGCAAAAGTGCAACCTATCAATCTCAGGAGTCACTCGATTGGAGATTCTTAGATCCACAGACGCTTCAGAACAAAAATATTCTCATCGTCGGAAATTCGAAAGAAACAACTCGGAAGAATGGAATAATTGAAAAGGGCACGGCGGTGAGCTTATTTGAGTCTATGGATTCGACCGAGGACATGGCGTGCCTGTCTGTTGAAAATCGAGCGGGCCACAACTTGGGAATGCCTGGCGCACCTCCACTAAAAAACCGCCAGCTACTCAATGAAGCTCGATATCAGAAATTCAGCGGAACCTTGTACCATAAAGATAAGCTGGTGCCTTTAACCTGCTTTTCGCCAATGCTACCTCGAGAATCGACTTGTGGACCATCAAGTGATTTGAGCCAAGTTGGCGATGATGAGCTGAGTGCACTATGAATACCGGACATTGAAAAGCAAACAGTAAATCTCTTTACCGGCGCAGTTTAAATTCCGTTGTACTCACGGTATTTCCTTCAAGATTTTTGATTTCTATCTTTACAGCTCGATTGGCCCAATCAAGAGTGGCAAATCCAAAATTCTCTTTGGGGAAAATTTCACCCTGATAGGTTTGATCTTTTTCAAACACCCCGACCGATGGCGGTTGATTCAATGTGCCTGAGGTGACCTCTGTGAGTGTTCCCCAGCCCTTGACGTCCAATTTGGAGACAACTCCAAAACTTCGATCGCCGCTAAGAATGAGCATATTTTTGGGCTGTGTTTTTCGGATCAATTGAAACAAACGCTCGCGCTCTTTCGGGAAAAGGCCCCACCTTTCAAAACCATGCTCATTAGCAATCACTTGAATGGGGCTCACGAGAACAATAAGATCAGCAGATTGCTTAAGCTCGTCCTCCAACCACTCCCATTGAGTTTCGCCAAGAAGGGTTCCTTTGGGATCCTCGGAGGGGACAAATTTTGGATGAGCAAGGTGGTTTTCGGGCAAAGGATTCACAGCCGGGGCCGCCGAGGGCTCTACCGTCGCACTTGCCGCTAGCTCAGGAGCTTTGGTGGAATCTTGAAGCGGGGATGCCGGTGGTGGCGGCTGCGAGGGTGGTGGCACCGGTGCTGAGACGGCCGGTTTCGGCCCGACAAATGGATGGAGGGCGTCTCTATTCCAGCGAGTATCGAGCAAAATAAAATGGATGGATGGAACAGTTTTGGAAATTTTCCGCCGTCGCTTTTTGTCAACTGTAGTTCCACCAATCGTTTTCGAATGATATAGTGGTCCCTGATTAAGAGCGATGCTATCTTTCACATAGGCCCAATAGTTCAAGAATTCCTTTCGCGCCTGCTCTTTGGCGGGATTCTGTCCCCCACCCGAGGCCAGACCATAATCCAAATCATTCCATATTGCCAAAAAGGGCACTTTGGTTCGGATTTCACGATACTCTGGAATCTTATCAAGCTTTGTGTACTGATCGCCAATTTGTTTTTGCGATACTTCGTTGGCAAAAATATTGTTCCCCATAAAAATAAAAAGATCAGGCTCTTGGGCAAGAATAGTTTTCCAAATTGGTTGGGGGCGATCTTGATTGGCACTGGATCCAAAAGCAAATTTTTCAACTGCCTTTGAATAATCTAAACCTCGGGGAACCGCCCGCTGATTCAGTCTCAACTCCGCCTTTTTTCCTCCAGGCACCTGAGAGCTTTCCCCTGGGGAATCGCCCTCGTTGTGATCTTGAGTTTTGCCAGAGCCGGTATCCGCTGATTTAGGAATTTGACAACCGAGTAACGTCACACAAGACACCAGAGCCAAAAAGGCGAAGTTAACAAGTTTCATTTTTATTTTCGCTCGCTGATCGGTTTGACGGATCTTTGCGCGGCTCCTATATATTCACTGAGAGGACGAATAATTCGATTGTTGGCTGTTTGTTCCATGATATGGGAGCTCCAACCGACGGTTCGTGCCATAACAAAGATTGGAGTGAAAAAATCAATTTCAAAGCCCATCATATAGTAGGCCGGACCCGCAGGAAAATCGAGATTCGGGTAAATTTTCTTTTTATCGGCCATCACTTTTTCAAGACCTTCATAAATCTGCATCCAAGTTTGTTGGCCTGTCATATCAGCCATTTTTTGAGCGTACTTCTTCATTGTCGGCACTCTCGAATCGCCTTTTTTATAAACCCGATGACCAAAACCCATCACTTTTCTTTTTGCAGCCAGAGCATCCAACATCCACTTCTCGGCTTTTGCAGGATCTGCGATTTCGAGCATCATGTGCATGACTTGCTCATTGGCGCCCCCGTGGAGTGGGCCCTTCAAGGCACCAATTCCACCGACTGTTGCTGAATAGAGATCAGATTCAGTCGACGTGATCACTCTTGTCGCGAAAGTCGATGCATTAAAACTATGTTCGGCATAGAGAACCAGACTGACATCGAAAGCTTTAACAATTTCACCCTCTGGAACTTTTCCAAAGCACATATTGAAAAAGTTCTCCGCGATGCTTAGATCGCTCCTTGGGGGAATAAAATCTAATCCCTTTTTAAATCGATAGTCCGCCGCAATCATTGTAGGAATTTTGGCCAAGAGTTTGACGGCCTTGTCATAGTTAACGGCCGGTGAAGAATCCCAGATGCGCTCGTCTTCGCAACCCAAGAAACTGACTCCTGTGCGAATAGCATCCATTGGATGGCACTTCTTGGGAAGCATCTTAATCACAGTTAGGCAATCCTTGGTTATATCCCGAGTGCTTCGTTCTAGTTTTTCAAATTCTGACAGCTGGAGGGCTGTTGGAAGCTCGCCCTTATAGAGTAAATAAGCGACTTCTTCGAAGCGGCAATTCTCTGCCAATTCTTGAACTGGATACCCTCGATAGACTAAAGAATTAGTCTCTGAGTTAACCTTTGAAACTGAGGTCGTATCAATAACAGATCCCTCGAGTCCGCGCTTTGTATTTACCTTTTCTGGTTCAGGAACATAATCTGGATTTACATATTCTGCGGTCATATAAGCTCTCCTTAACTTCATTCAAGTCAGTTTAAAATTAAATATATCTTTATCAAACTTATTATATTCTTCATACCTAGTTAACTCATAAAGCTCTTGCCGGGTCTGCATAGATGGAACAACCCCTTCTTGACTCCCGTGGGATAGGATATGATCTAGGCCATGTTCAGCCGCTTTCATGGCAAGCCTGAGGAGCGTGACGGGATAAATAACCAAATTATAACCCAGCCTCTGAAGATCTGATTTAGTCAGAAGTTTAGATTTCCCAAATTCAGTCATATTTGCAAGTAATGGAACAGAGATGGCTCGACGAAATTGCTCAAATTCGCCCTCATCTTGAAGCGCCTCGGGGAAAATCATTTCGGCGCCAGCATCAACGTAAGCCTTTGCTCTATCAATGGCTTTGACTAAACCCTCCGAAGCCCTCGCATCGGTTCTTGCGCAAATCAAAAAATTCCCATCCAGGTTTTTCCCCAAGGTGGCTGCTTTGATTTTTCGAATCACCTCTGAAGTATCTATGAGGTTTTTATTATCAAGATGTCCGCAGCGTTTGGGATTCATTTGATCTTCGATATGACAGCCGGCCAAACCCATCTCAATAAGTTCCTGGACAGTCCGAGTGACATTCATGGGTTCGCCAAACCCGGTATCGATGTCAATCAAACTTGGAAGTCGAGTGGTTCGCGCGATTTGGCGTCCTCGTTGGGCAATCTCAGTCTGAGTTGTAAGACCAATATCCGGATATCCCAGATCATTGGAAAGTACAGAGCCTGAAATATAAACCCCGTCGAAGCCCTTTTTTTCGATCAGCATACTGACCAGTGGAGAAATGGACCCTGGAAACTGAAGCAAGCGCCCTGATTTCAAATTCGCTCGGAAATTTTTCCTTTTTTCAGCGGCGGGAATCTCTGCAAACAACATTAGAAAATCCCCTGCTCGTCTCTCTGATGATGACTCAGGCTAGACAAAGACACTTGAACATTAAGGTCTTGAACCTGGGCCGCGGTCAGATTCGGAAGGTTTTCACAGAGAGTTAAAAAACGTTTGCTTTCTTCTGGCGTGATCAGACCTTCTGTGAGCGTGTGAAATTTGCGGACATAGTCTGCCCGCTTAAAAGGCTTTTTCCCAGCTGGGTGAGCATTTGCAACGCCAAGTTCATCCACGATTGTTTTGCCATTTTTTAGAATGATTTCAACGCGACCTCCAAATCTTTTCTTATTTGGATCTGGATTATGGTAATAATCTGTCCATTGTGTGTCTTCTACAGTTTTTATTTTGTGCCATAAAGCCACCGTGTCTGGCGCTGAGCGCGCTCTGGGGCATAAGATTTCACATGATGCCAGGCGCCATCCTGCAAGGCCACAGCAAAGATATACATGATTGAGTGATCTAGGGTTTCCCTGGTCGCCTTTGGATCCATTTTTTGAGGGTCACCGGCCCCCGTGCCAATCACATAGTGGGTGTGATGGGAGGTGTGAATGATAATTTCTTTGACCTCGTCCCAGTTTGAAATCTGAGTGCGCATTTGACAGGCTAAATCAATCAATGCCTGAGATTGATACTCCGCTGAGTGTTCTTTGGTGTAGGTTTCCAAAATGGCCAACTTAGGTTCCCCGACGGCGGGCAATGGCACTTCATATTTTCCATTTTTCCCATCTAACATATACGCAATGACAGAATCTTCGCCCTCATAGATCGGAGAGGGGGCGCCTTCTCCTCGCATAACTCGGTCAACGGCTTCAATAGCTAATTTACTCGAATGGGCTGGCGCATAGGCTTTCCAGGATGAAATCTCGCCTTTGCGTGACTGGCGAGTCGTAAAGGACACGTGAACAGCTTGTTGAATGGCCTGGTAAACAGTTTCTGTTGAAAGTCCAAGAAGGGTCCCTAGACCCGCCGCGCTAGCTGGGCACAGGTGCGCAATATGATCCTTTTATGTTTGTGTAGACATATTCCCTTCACGAGGTTGACGTGAATCTCACAGGCAGTAACGATTCCTCGAAGGAGCTCGGCTCGGACTTTCCTTTTGCTGAGCCACTGCCAATAGAGGTGGAATACTGTCGCCCGGGTGAGAGTAATCCGCAGCAAGAAAGGTGTCATGGTAGTCGAGCTCACGCACGGCGGTCCCGTTGGCCCAGGTTGCCCATTCACAAGAAAATTTTTGGGTGTTTGGCATTCCAAACACCGTCGCTCCGTTGGGGCGTGGGTGGGCAATCGCCATGGCCCGAGCTGAAGCCACAGGACGTCGATTTAATGAGGCAATTGCCACGGAAGCATTATCAATGATGCGATTAATAACCATCTCAGTGACCTCAGGCCCAACCGGGGTCTTATCTGTGGCAATTTCCGCCATCTTCCAGGCTAATTGGTTGCTGCGATCAAGATGTTCCTTAGACGAGTAAACGCGAACGAGATGATTCTTCATGGTTGGAGCCTCCCCTTGGCTATTCTACTTATAAGGCCCCTAAGCTAGCTTGCTCACCAACGAGGGTCAAGGAGGGGGCTGGGAGCTTGCGGCGTGACGAGCCCGTGGGGTGTTATGATCTATCGGGCTCAAATCAAACAGGCAACCTCAGGCGGCTTGGATTTAGCCGGATAGGTACGCGGCGACGCATTATACTGGTTTCATTTTGCTTTTTAGCTTTAGCGAAATTTTATGACAAGGCTGACTTTGATTCAATTTTGGATTCTGAGCGCTCACTTGAGAGCGGCAGAACTCATGTCGAGACCTGCCAAAAATTCACTTGTAAAAAACCCATTCAGTATCGATCTGGCAGTTCCCGTCAGGAAAATCTCTTGCGTCGGCGAAATTTCAACTTTCAACATCCCGCCAGGCATGTGAACAGTTATAGGTGATTGAGCTAGCCCCATTTTTGGGCTACACAAGCCGCTGCACAGCTGCTACTCCCAGGAGGCTAAGGTGTAGCCAGCCCCTCTCTCCCAAATCTCAATTTGGATATTATGACGATCGAGAACCCTCATAAATTGCACGTTTGTTCTCGCCGGAAAAAGGATGAGTCGAAATAGCAGGCCCATAAGCCCTGGCATTCTCTCGCGACACCTCATCCATGAGAACCACACAGTGTGGGTTCCCCACAGAAACGCAGTTGATCTTAATTTCTTTCCCCTCGACTTCCAGGGACTCATATAAAACTTCACGCGGAGGACCCATGACCGGTATCTGCTCACTTGAAAAACTCGGTTTACCCATAAACATTTTTATTAGTCCCGTCTGCGAATCGAGTATATGAGCCTGGGCCACACCTGCTTTTGTTACAATGTTAAATACATCTTTCTCAACATACTTCTGATCGTGGAGGTATTTCGCAAAGATACGAAGACCATTTCCACTCTTTTCACATTCACCGCCGTCAGGATTGAATATTCTTAAATAAATTCGTCCAGACTCTTCAAACGGACCATAGAGAATGCCATCGCTCCCAACGCCATGATTCCGATCACAAATCAATCGAATATTATTTTCGGTCATTGAAACTTGGCAATGACGAGGATCAACCACAATGTAATCATTGCCTAAAGCGTGAAATTTCCAAAATTCTTGTGTGCTTTTCATATTCTGACTCACGACCCCTGACCCCCTCTGTTCAATCTACATTTAAAACCAAATTGGTCATAGAATCCTCCACCCGAATGACGATCAAAGCCTTTGTTTCATGCCGTTCGCCGAGAAGTCAAGCCTAAGTTGCCACCCATTTTAACAGTGTGGATGGCCACATCGTCATAGGAGGTTTTAACCTTATGAACGAGGAGGCAGAACCTAAAATGTTCCAAAGCTCAAATGGTAGCGGGCTGTGTCTTCCCCAGCTTTGCGATCGAGTTTCCAACCCAAGTCAAGGCAGAGAGGTCCTACTGGAGTGTTGTAGCGAAAACCGAAGCCAACGGAGTCTCGATATGAGTCTTCAAATTGCCTTTCGCTGAGAATCACAGTCCCTCCATCATAGAAGATGACTCCAGAAAAAACACCGTAGAGGGGGAAGGCCAGTTCGGATTTGTAGAGGCCCATCTTGGCTGATTCCTTCAGCAAAAAGTGGCGCCGGTGCTAATGCCTAAATCCACATTGTTGGGGAAAACCTCGTTTGTACCGGACTAAAAACCTCGAAGTGTTGATCGACCACCGAGAATAAATCCTTTCTTGTCGTAAGGAACTCCTCCGTCAGACTCGTGATTTAGATTTTGCAAATACCCTGCCCTGAAGTTGTTGGTCCAAACGACTGAGTTTTTGTAGAGAGCATGATAGGTGGTGAGGTTGGCTGTTGAACGCCAGTACTCGATGGTGGGAGAGCTTCGCAATGTCGGCGAGGCATACTCCATATTGAATTTTACTATATTCCCTGACGTTGGATTAAAAACATTATTTCGATAGTCTATGTCGATAGAGAATCCTGTGGAAGCAATGTCTAGGAGAGTTTCATCGGTATTCGTTCCCTTTAAAATGTCTTTGTTTGGATCAATAAAGTAATCTCTCGAGGACGATAGGCTATAAGTATCCCAAATTCCGACCACATGGGTTGTGATGTCCCGCTCGATCGAGAAAGTCGTTTGGACTGATTCAGAGGCTTTTAGGTAAACGGGATCCGTGACCAATCTGGATCTTGTAATATTCACTCGACCGCGATTGCGAGACTCTAGCAGATAGGGCTCCAGGTAACCAACAGTCGCCTTGTATTCGGGGTACTTAACCTCTGCGACATTGTAGTTACCCTCGATTCGGAGTGAGAGCCCACGGCCAGTCCCCCGGAGGTTGCGATAGGCGATTCCTGTGTACCCGCGAACAGTGAGCTTTCTGTCATTTGTCACCCCAAACCCCATTGCGAAAAGTCCCGGATCCCTCTCTGTCACCCGAACGACCACGGTTCGATCAGCAACGGCCGTTTTTTCTTCGAGGGTGCGAATCTCTACCGCGCCAAAATAACCTGTTTTTTGTAGACGATAGGTTGAGTCTTCAATTTTTTGAGGTGTCAGAATATCACCAATTGTGAAATCAACCTCATTCAGAAGCACTCGATCCTTTGTAAAAGTGTTTCCTTCAAGCACGATGGATGCTATCCGCACCTGTGGACCTTCAAAAATTTTAAAGCGAATACGAGCTCTCGTGTTGTCTTGGACGTAAGTCACGAGATCTGCTTTTTCATTCTCTAAGGCCATTTCTAGAAAACCCTGACCTCGATAAAAATTCTTTATATTTTGAATTGCTAAATCAATCTGCCCTAACCGTAATGGACCAGAAACAGCCAATCCACTCACTCGAGTTAGGTCTTCAGTTGAAAGACGTTGATTACCAGTAAAAACCACCGACTCAATTTCAGTGAGTGGGCCCTCTTCGAGCGTAATCAATATCGGAACTCGACTGCTTTCCCTAGCAAGTGGAGTGCGAATTGTTAAAACCTTTGCGAGAAGATACCCTTGACTCTGCAAGTCAAGCTTGAGGTTCGTTGCGGCAGCTTCGGTATCTTCCCGGGAATAGTATCCATCTTGAGTGAGAAGGGAAGCGTTCTTAAAAAAAAGCTTCACGTAGTATGATTCCTCTCTAGAAATTTTCCCGCTGACTTGAACCTTATCTATTTTGATCCGCGAGCCCTCACTAATTTCGAAGAGGATATTCTTTTGAAATCGAAGATGATCTTCTTTTTCCACGAAAGTGACCTCTGCTCGAGCATAGCCATTTTTTTGGTAAAAGGTTTTAATCTTTTGAGCGAGCTCTGCGCCAATATTGCTGTTCGCAGAATAGAAATTACTGAGGTCAAGATTCTCACTCAAATTCATCCCTGAAAATCTAACATTGCCAGTAAACTGGAAGTCATATTTTTCGATTCTATCAATTTTGAATTTCAAACTTGCAGACGTTTTTTCAGCATTTAGAACAGTGACAGGGCCACTTATCTCTGCTCGCGAGTAACGCTTCTCGACAAGGTATTCCTTGGCTGCCTTTGAGACGCGATCAATAGCCTCTTGAGTCAGCGGCTCCTTAAAAAAAGAATTCAGTGACCTTTTAATACTTTTATTTAAGCTTTCGTTCGCTGATTCAAAAATAATCTCGCCGATATGGGCTTGCGGGCCTTCATTCACCGTGAGTTGAATTTTTATATGCCCATCAGGGCGGGAAACAAACTCAGAATTAATTTGAACCTTCAGATAGCCTAACTCCTCAATTGCCGTTTTGGTTCGAGCAAGTCCAGTCGCAATTGACTCCTCATCAAAAACATCATCGCTTTGGACACCAAAGAGCCTTTGGCTCTCACTTTCCGAAAGCGGACCTAAGCCCTTCCAATGAATCTCCTTGATTCTAGCCCGTTTGATGACTCGAAATTCAAATTGGTTTTCAGAGACTTCCCAGAGCTGAACTAAATCAAAATCAAGGACCCGATGCAGCCATTTCAGTATCTTCTCGGCCTCAAGGACTGTGATAACTTTCGTCAACTCCGTCGAAAACTGCCGCTTCAGCTCTTGCTGAATACTGGTCGGGAGCTTATCGATCATCAGATTCGATGTTATTCCAACCGAAGGTGGTCGTGATGGGTGCGCTAGTGACGATGACAGCGTTTGGGCACCTAAAGCAAAGCTTGCACCGAAGGCCAGTAAAAAGAAAACAACCATTCTCGCTCTCATTTAAATTCCCTTCGGAATTCAAGATCAACTCCGAAAACACTTGGCTGATCTTTGCTCAAGGATTTTTCAGTTGTATCTTCCTGAGGAGCTCTGGACTCAAAACTTCCAACGGCAGAAAGGTTTTGATTTAACTGGTACTGTATTTTGACATCAGAGGTATTGTTATTGCCAGAGAGCTGTCGCGAGTATTGAAGAGAGGTCTTTCGTCCAAGTTGCCGACTGAGAGTGAGTTTTGGCACGCTGATATTTTTTGTATTATCATAACTGTTCGAGACCTGGAAACTGAGACCCGTGGCCGATTTAAATCCTCGCCCAACGGTTTGGTTGATAACGCTTCCGAAAACTTCAGTCGCCGTCTGTTTGGCTTGTTCCCCGGATTGAACATTTTGTTCGAGGCGGGTCGAGGTAATTCCCAGTGCCAAAAGGGAAAATAGATCATTTTCAGAAAGAGGTGGAACACTCGACAGGCTGGGCGATATGCTTTTGGCTTGACCTTGAATGATTAAATTAATGTCATAGTCATTGATCCTCGACCGAGCCGAGACGAAGATCTCGGGATTTATTTCATCAGGATTATTAAAGTTAACACTCCCAGATTGGATATCAAAGATTTTGTCCTTAAAGATAATTCTCGCACCTTTCTCTGTTTCTAGCTTTCCGAAGAGGAGTGGATTGTGAGGAGGGCCTTTCACCTGAAGGTGCCCTGTGACGAATCCATCCATTTGGGAATTTTTAACCTGAACATTGTGTTTAAGGTCAATCTTTAGATCGAGCAATAGCGGTTCAAAAGATTGCTGCCTCAATGTTTGTGGAAGGTAGGGACTTTGCTGGAAGGTGATGGCCCCCGAAGAAGAGTCTGTGAACTCTTTTTCAAAGAGAGCACTTTGGACAAAGTATACCCCTGAGAGAGTGTAAGGAAACCAATTGCCATTCAAAGAAAGTTCGGCCGAACCTGTCGACCGTGTTTTTTCTGGAACCATGAGATTTAATCCGCTCGCTGATATTTTCACATGAGTCTCGAGGTCTCGCACTCCGTTGATTTGAAGCTCCCCTGAGGCCGCGAGCTCTCCACCGGCAAGGACTCCTTTGATTTGAGGAATCAAAATTTTGTTATGCGAGAATGTCACATCGGCCTTGATTTTTTCGATCGGATGCGGAAATCCCTTAAATTTGAAAAAAGTTGAATCTAGGGCCGCACTGCCCAAAATTCTAGGATGATCCCAAGAACCTGTAATTGTAGCCTGAGTTTTGAGAGGTCCCCCAAGGTCATCAAAGAACGGAAAAAACAATTGGAAAAGTTTAAGCTCAACGTCAGCGGTCAGCGAGAGATCTAAGTTTGAAAAATCAAAGCCTCTTCCTTGAATTTGTGCCTGAGTCCCAGGACCCTCCAGATGGGCCTTTTCCAAGGACAATTTACCGTTATTCCAGGTGATGGACATTGGTTCTGAGTTAACAAGATATTGATCACCCCGCTTGATTAGAAATTTGGTGATTTGAGATCTGCCAGAAAGATTGCTCCAAGAATTTGTCTGTGATTCAAGCTCAGTGTCCGAGGTGAGGGCTGTTTCATACTCCTGCTGAAGCTGACTCCCACCCAAGAGGGCCAGTAGATTTCCGTAGGACCATCCATTGCTTTTGGCTTTGAGCTTCATTGGTTCACTCACGCCTATTCGAGGAATTCTAAGGTCGGACTCCATTCTTTTCCAAAAAGCTGTGCGACAACTTGAGTTCGGGTCTGATTGCGCGTGAACTCTAGGCTCGAGTTTGCAACTTCTTGATCAATTAAAACGGTCTCAGTGAGTGCGCCAGAAAAGAAATATCCGGATCAAAAAGCAAACCTTGAAGATTAGCATTCCCAGTCATCAGACCGTAAACTTGGGTGCTGAACTGGGTGACAAATTCTGATTCCTCAAGTTTGAAGTTACTCGCACGACCTGTCAGGTTGAGGAACTTTTCTGGAGAAAGGCTTGCTTGCAAATCAATACGTGAGCTTCCCTTAGTCAGAAACAGCTCTTGTGTTTTTGCCTCACCTTTCACAGAATTGACTCGAGCGACCAGTTCGCCAAAAGACTCAGTGGCAATATTTCCTTTTTTGAAACGTGAATCTAGGATATAGTTCATTTTCCAAAAGTCAAAGGGACCGTTGAAACTCATGGAACCCATCCCCGAACCTTGGATCGTCATTGGCAAAGGCAGATGGCGAACGACCGCAAAGGCTATATCTTTAAGATCCACCTGAGGAAATTTAAAGTTTCCTTCAAGAACTTTATCTGAAAGATTTATATCCATTTCCCCAAGGTATTGAGTTTGATCAATATTCCCCGTCATTTGGCGGAGCTTGAGATGACTCTTTTCATAGATGAGTTCACTTTCGATCGTGCCGAGTTGATAGTCTTCGAAAACAAAGTTGCTAGGACGCAGTTTCATTCTAAGAATCGCCGAACTTGAATCACCTTCCGTCACACCATCCACAGGACCCTGACCCTCAAATTTGAGATTGGCTAAGTTTCTGACGTTTTTGAAATCAACAGAGGGACTTTGGAATCCTATTTTAAAACCAGTCGCATAGTCGATGATCCCCTCTGAGGTTCCTCGATCTTCACCCAAAAACACAGAAGCCTTGTAACTGACCTTTTGTCGATCGACCGTCACTGGGCCATTCGCCGCAAAGCTGCTGATGTCCACAACGACGGGAAGATCAAACGACCCTCCCACAAGAAGGTTTGAGCCCGCGAGGTCAGGTTGACAGGTGATTTGAAAATCTGCTAGTTGCCCGTGGCAGGGTCCTCCGCCCTGGATTTTCAATTCGACAGGGATGTTTTTGAGCCCTAAGGACACAAAGAGCTTTTGGAGGTCAAGGCTTTCTATTTTGACTTCAGACACAAACTCCCACGGGGATTTGAATTTGAAATTAGATTTGGTGAGTTTAAGTTGACCCGCTGGATGTATGGCAGTCAATTCCTCAAGCTCAACTTCTTGATTGTGATATTTTCCTCGAATCGATGCCTTTCCAAGATCAAATTGACCGACATGGACATTGTCCATCTTGAGATCAAGATCACCACCAATATCAGACAATCCATTGAAGTGCACCTTGGCCGTTGAGGTCACTTGGCCTGAGGTCCGAGGAATTTTATGCTCGGGAAAATAGGTCTTTAAAAACTGATCGACTTCGTTGAGTTCAAGCGCGAGATGGGTTGTCACTTGGCCCTGAGGTTCAATTTGTACTCTCTGAAAAGATGTGAGGAGTCCATTGACATCAATCGTGGATTTTCCCAAAGACAAATGAGCCGAGAGAAGTTTTAAAGAATCAGGGGTCAATAGACCTTGAGTCGACAGAGTAAACATAAAGGAAGGCTTCTCACGCCAAATTGTTTCAATTTGATTCATCTCGGTCTTAAATGCGATCTTAAAAAAATCCAAAGAGCCGGTCAGAAATGCCCTTTTGACCTTGAGAGAAACTTGGTGGATCTTTGAAACTACTTCAAGGTCGAGATTTTCAATCCAAATCCGTTGAATGGGAATTTTAGTTAGCGCTGCGAATATTTCTTTGAGTGGTAATTCTCTCGGCGGAGTCTTGTCGCCGAGGAGAGGATCAATATTGATCAGGGACTTTGGGTTTTCAATTATTGCCGCAGAGATCTGAAAACGGCCGGTAAAAATATGAAAGACGTCAAGTTGAAGACTTATTCGATCTATTTTTATTTTTCAAAAACCAGAGCAAGCGGCGTGTTTGCCGAAATTTCAAGATCTTCTATTTCCAGGACGGGGCGAAAGAATCTAAAGTTAATTTTTGCGGCAGCGACCGTCACTGGTGAATTTTTCGCGGTGTATTCTTTGACGGTTTTGAGAAGAAAAATTGAACCAGATGGAATTAGGACCCATTTTAGGAATGAAATAAAAAGGACGAGGACCACTAGCGGGGTCAAAATTGAAAGAGTCATTTTCTTCATGGCGCTCTTCATGGCGTCCGCCAAAGATTTAAGAGCGTATGGGCAGATCGATAATCGGGACGAGAGGCGATAAGTCCTTCCATGACTTCAATCGCCTTCTGCTTTTGACCTAGACCGTAGAGGGCTTGAGCCCGAAAGTAGGCAGTTGCAAAAAAGTTTCAGCTTCCGATGATTTTTCAACTTCAATGGGGCCGAGGGCATCGAGTAATTCGGCATATCTTCCTGCGGCCAGAAGCACTTCCAAAGCCAACCACGTTAAATCTTCCGTGGCCGGAATCTGATCCAACAGTTCATAGGCTGTGTTGGGCAGATCCAAAAGCAAGGCAGAAACCAGAAGATCTTTCTTAAGATCAGGATTATCCTTTCCCAATTTTAAGTGAGCTTCCTTTGCCGCTCGAACCCATTCCTGATCCTCCTCCCCAAGACTCTGAGGCGAGAATTCTAGGGGTTCACGTTTTGCCCTCAGGCGAAGCTGCAGTATATCAAGAGCATATCTCTTTTTGTGTTCAAGCAAAAGAGCTCTGATTTCCGGATCACTCGGATACATCAGCTCGAGGCGATAGAGAAGTTTTTTTTCAGGCACAAACAATTGTTGGCTCCGAAAAGTAAAAAAATGATCCATTAGCTTTTTCTTATTTTTGTTTATCTCATCTTTTCGTTGATTCAACCGCTCTGCCCGCCAACGGGAAATACCTAAACGCTCGAGGCTTTCATGGTGAACATGATTTTTTGCAAGTTCTGCGGTTTTCTTAACTTCAGTGGCTCCAGTCACAAGCCAAGGAACTGCCTTGAACTGCACTTCGGGATCACTTGTAAGGACAGCTTCAAGAAGGTGGGCCCAGGGCCATAGAGTCGGGTCTGTCCAAAGATGATCAAAGACGAATTTAAATAATTGCTTTTTGTGTCCACTTCGCAAAAGAAAAGTGAATCCTGAGGCAAAGGATGTTGTTTTTTTGACCTTCGAATCTTTGAGCATCGCTTTGCAGACCAAATCTGAAATTTGATCAAGGCTAAGAGATTTTTTAACCAATGTTGAATCTCAGATTCCAGGTTTGCCAAGGGACTCCCAAATAAATCCCACATGGGATTAGTAGACCACACTCTATTTTGCGAGATTCTTTAGACAATCTGAAGACTTAATATGATGCATTAAGGTCTGCCTAGCCCATCCTTTGTCGGGGCATGGACCAGGATCTTTTGAGTATTTCTTCCGAGTGGTGGCAGACCATGCTTTTTTTCTAGCTTCATCACATTTGGGATTGTGGACTCCGTTTTGATAAGAGCGGCTGAAATCGCGACAGGTGGAGGACCTGTTTTCGTAAATATCACAGTGAACATGCTTGCCAATTTTCCCAATCAAGGCAATACAACGCGGTCCGTGTTTTACATCTGTGCCCTTCATGACCCTCATCGTATGAGAGGCGTCGGTCCAAGTTCCAGGAGGAACTGGCGTCGGATTGTCTTCTGTTTCCGCATCACGCCAATAGAAGCAAACTCTAAAAGAGGCACAGCAGGCACCGCAATCCTGGCAAGTAAAGTCCTGACTTTTTGCTATTTTTGATTGACCCTTTCAACGTATTCACCAGTTGAAGTGTCCACTCTCAAAAGATCACCTTCGTTAATATGCAAAGGCACTTGAACGACTAGCCCAGACTCGAGCGTTGCAGGTTTAGTTCCACCACTCACACGGTCACCCTTGACCCCCGGGTCGGTCTGAGCCACGCGAAGGTTCACCGCCTTCGGGACATCGACCGCGACCGGACGTTCATTGTAGATCATAATAACGACCTGCAAATTTTCGGTCAAAAAGTTGGCGCTCTCGCCAATTTCACTGGGCATCATTAAAATCTGCTCAAAATTCGTCTGATCCATAAAGTTAAAGCCGTTCTCATCTTTGTAGAGAAAGGTCATTTCCTTCATTTCCACATTAGGCACTTCAAACTTTTCACCAGACTTGAATGTGACCTCCCGATTTTGACCAGTGAGTAAATTTCTGAGTTTAGTCCGAGTGAACTGATTGCCTTTCCCAGGCTTGACGTGTTGGAAGTCGACTATGATAAAAGGATTTCCTTCCATCATAATTCGGAGTCCTTTTTTAAAATCCGCCGTATCGTACATAGTCATCCCCTTCCAAAAGCTCTGAGTCTAAGCACTAGATACGTAAACCGTCAATTTTGCGAAGCAGCAATTGCAGTTTTTCAAGTTTGTTCTTTAGAATTTGCTTTTCCCGCGAGACTAAGGGTGTCAATGGAGTCGCTCGTTCACCACCTGATTCAGGGATTTGCTCAGTCATTTTTGAAGAGAAGCCGCGGGATTGCACAAGGTGGGCTCGTTTTGACAACTCGGGATTCGATCCGAACTCTTGCCTGGACTCATCAATAAGCTCAGAGGCCTTTATCAAATCATTTCGAGCAATA
Organism: Bdellovibrionales bacterium; assembly: GCA_016713585.1. Taxonomy (GTDB): domain Bacteria; phylum Bdellovibrionota; class Bdellovibrionia; order Bdellovibrionales; family Bdellovibrionaceae; genus JADJOV01. The sequence continues at coordinate 492,376 of JADJOV010000023.1, forward strand.
AAGGCATCGATCAGAGAGAGCATTCGCTGTAAGGCCTTGTTGGCAAAGAGGCCAGGATTTTGAGGAGTGTTTTGAACCTGGCCTTGACCAGGGTTTTGTATCTGGTTTTGATTCACAGTTTCAGGTTGCGCAGATTGTTGTTGCGCAGATTGTTGTTGCGCCGGCGGTTGTTGCACAGCTTGTTGCTCAATTGGAATTGTCTGTTTCATTTGTTCTAAATTTGAGAGCTTGGCGAAGGCAAAAGTATTTTCCTCAAATTCAACCGCTGAAAGACTTTCGAGCTTCTGAATCATTGAGCGGGCCTTTGTCGCCATGGGATTCAAAAGTAGGACCATTTTATAGGCCTTCAGAGCCTCCCTGGGCTTTTTAAGCTCGAGACAAACATCTCCTTGAAGCTGAAGCGCCAAGACATTATCCGGAGCAAGTCTGGACGCTTTTCTGAGGAGCTCCAAACTAGGCTCAAACTGGGAACGGTTTTTTAAGATTTTCGCATACACAATTAAACCGGGAGCGAATTCTGGATGTTTACGAAGGCCGTCACGAACCACCGCTTCGGCTCGATCTGCCAGTCCATTTCTCAAATAGGCCTCGGCCAGAGGCGCAAAAGCTTTAGAAAGCGGATCTCTTTTCATTAGGGCTTCGTATTTTTCGATAATATCAGCATCAACCACATTCATGCCCTAAGTCTTTCATGTGGGTCAGAAATTATCAATCTTTAGATTGACCTGCTCCTGGGTTCCGATTTGAATAGAGCCATGTCAATGACCATTTTGGGGATTGATCCCGGATCCCAAGTTGTCGGTTTCGGGGTCATCAACGTCCACTCCGGCTCGAATTTAGAACATCGTGGCCATGGTACTTTGGCTTTAGACCTTTCCCAAAACTTTTCGTCACGGCTGGCTGAGCTCTGTCGACGCCTGCGAACAGTGATTGAAACCTATCAACCTCAAGTTGTTGTGGTTGAAAGCATTTTTTTGGGTAAAAATATTCAAAGTGCTTTTAAGCTTGGCCATGCCCGTGGCGTCATTATGGCAGAGGCGACTCTGAGCGGATGTCAAGTTTTGAATATCCGACCCGTTTGGTCAAGAAAGGAATTACCGGGACAGGAGCGGCTGAAAAAGACCATGTCCGTCAAGTCTTGCAACTTCTTCTGAATCTGCGAGAAATAAAATCCTTGGACGCATCTGATGGCTTGGCAATGGCCTATTTTCATGGTCTTGAGTTACAGAAGCAGACGTTACACAGCCAGTTGATTGAAGGAAGCCGATGATTGGATATTTGAAGGGTCGACTTTTGGAAGTGAATGCCGACCATGTTTTAGTTCAAATTGGTGGTGGACCTGCCGTGGCTCATGGGGCGCAAGCGGCTCATGTGGCTCATGTGGCTCATGGAGCTCTGAATGAAGTGGGCTGCCTAGGGTATGAAATTCAAACCAATAGCCGTTGGATTGCCGATCTTTGGGGTCAGGAAGGCGTCGTCGTTGAATTTTGGATTTATACCCATGTGCGCGAAGATGCTTTGCAGCTTTATGGATTTGATTCTAAATCCCAAAAAAACCTTTTTTTATCCCTGTTGAAGGTCAATGGAATTGGTCCAAAGCTTGCCATGGGAATTATTTCGGCGGCAACGACCGATGAATTGATACAGACTATTGAAAGCGGAGATGCCAAAAAATTATCAAAATTCCCTCGAGTTGGAAAAAAGACCGCCGAGCAAATGATTCTGACTTTGCAGGGAAAACTAGTCCGCGTTGACGAGACAGCTTCTGCTTTGCAAGGGCCACAAAAGCAAATTGCCTTTGCACTTAAAAATCTAGGGTTTAAGGAGATTTTAGTGCAGGAATTTGTCGAGCAACTTCCGAAGACGATTACCGTAGAAGATGGAGTCCGTCAGGGCCTCCAAGCTCTTTCTTACTCTCGAAGTGACTCGTGAATCCACTCTTGAATCCAACCAGAAAAAACCGCGGCGATTCTGATTCCTTCGATCAAGCTGAACTGACCGATCGGCAAACGGAAACCAAGTGGGAAAATGAATTGCGGCCGCAATCTTTTGGAGATTTCCCAGGTCAGCACGAAACCAAAGAAAAACTGAAAATTTTCGTTCAAGCCGCAAAAGCCCGAAAAGAGCCCTTGGATCATGTTCTTCTTTCGGGACCGCCAGGACTGGGAAAAACCACCCTGGCTCAAATTATAGCCCATGAGCTTGGAGCCGACTGTAAGATTACATCGGCCCCGGCCATTGATAAAAAAGGCGATCTTGCCGCCCTTTTGACAGGTTTAAAACCTCACTCAGTTTTGTTTATTGATGAGATTCATCGACTCGGAAGGGTCGTCGAGGAGTATCTTTATACGGCTATGGAAGATTACTATATCGACATAGTCACTGGCGAGGGGCTTGGGGCAAAATCGATGAAATTTCAACTTGTACCCTTCACATTAATTGGGGCCACCACAAGAGCCGGATTATTGAATTCGCCATTTCGAGATCGTTTTGGTATTGCCGAGCGATTGCAATTTTATGATCGGTCGGCTCTTGAGCTGATTTTACTGAGAGACGCGCAAATTTTAAAAATAGAGATGAGTGCCGACGGAGCTAAAGAGTTGGCTCGCAGATCTCGAGGCACTCCTCGAATATCGATTCGATTATTACGCCGAGTGCGGGACTACGCCCAGGTGCGAGGCACGGGAGTCATCGATCATGCCATTGCGGCTTACGCGCTTGATCAATTGGGAGTTGACCAATTTGGCTTGGATTCCATGGATCGCCGAATTTTGACTTTGATTCATGAAAAATATTCCGACGGCCCGGTTGGAATTGAGACTCTTGCGGCAGCTCTCAGCGAAGAAAAAGAAACTCTTGAAGAAGTTCATGAACCCTTTCTGCTCCAGGAAGGATTTATTCAGAAAACCCAACGAGGGCGCATTTTAACCGATTTTGCAAAGAAAAGTCTCTTTGCCTCTGGCTGCTGAGGCGGCGCTTATGATAAATCAGCAAATGCCTTTACGTGTGCAGGTCCTTCGAGGAAAAATAGTCGAAAGTGAGCACGATGTTTTAGCCGCTTTTTGGAAACCACAACAGGGCCTTGTGGGCCATGCCGGAAACCCTGAATCCATCGTGCTCCCGCGCTCTGCTATTAAAATGCTCCAGGCTCTGCCTTTGGTTGAGTCCGGGGCCTATGCTCATTTTCAATTGACGAAAGCCATGCTGGCCTTAGCGTGCAGCTCCCATCATGGAGAAAAAATTCATCTTGATTTGCTCAACGAATGGATGGCTCGGGTCAACCCAAAAAGTGAGTTGATTCTCCAGGAATCTAACCTAGCCTGCGGCCCCCATATGCCCTACAATTCCCAGTCTGCTGAAGAGCTTATTCGACAAGGACAAAACGCTTGTCGATTTCATAATAATTGCTCAGGCAAACATTTTGGTTTTTTGACAACGAGTTTATTTTATGGCGAGACCTTAAAGAACTATCACCTAGAGGCGCATCCCAGTCAGCGGCGCGTGCGCCAGGCTTTATCTGAAGTTATGGGCGTAGACCTCGCTCGGGCTGGCTGGGGGGTTGATGGCTGCGGTATTCCCACCTATGGAATTCCCTTGCAAAACATAGCTCGTGGAATCGGAGCCTTATCCGACGAGACTCTGCCTTTGCCACGAAGACAGGCCGCGACCCAAATTCGCGAAGCTTGCTTTGAGTTTCCCGAGGTTCTCTCGGGAACCAAGGATTGGGCCACCCAAGTTATTCGAAAAGGTGATGGGAAAGTTTTGTTAAAAGTGGGGGCCGAGGGTGTCCTTTGTGGCCTATTGCCTCAACTTCAGATTAGCTTTGCGCTCAAGACTGTGGATGGAAATGGGCGGGCCGTTCAGGCCGTGGCCTTTGAAATTTTAAAATCTTATGGCGTTTTCACTGAAAAAACGGCAAAAGAAATCTGGGATTCCTTTGGGGGCCAGATTAAAAACACGCTTCATGAAGTTGTTGGAGAAATTAGTGTTCTTACAAAAAACTATTCGCAAGAAGACGGTCATTGAAGGCAAAGGTCTCCATTCAGGGAATCTCTGCCATCTTGTGTTTCGCCCAGCCCCGGCTAATACGGGGGTTTATTTTATTCGCGCAGATCTTCCAAATCGTCCCTTTCTTAAGGTTTCTACAAAGGCCGTTGAAGCCACAAGTTATCAAACGACAATTGGTGGTCCTGATTTTTCGGTGGCCACGATTGAGCATTGCGTCTCTGCCTTGTCAGCTCTTCGAATCGACAATTTATTTATTGAGTTGGATGGGCCTGAAATACCGATCTGTGACGGAAGTGCTTTGGCTTTTCTTGAAGCCTTACTTGCGGTCGGCACAGTCGAACAAGAGCAACCAAGAAAATATTGCTATATTACTGAGCCAATCTATTTGTCAGAAGGGGATAAGCAAGCTTATGTCCTCCCTTACCATGGCTTAAGAATTACGGTTTCGATTGATTTTGCTCACCCGGCCATTGGGCGCCAGAAGTTAGATCTTGATATTAATGAGCAATCCTTCACCCGTGAAATTGCAGGGGCCCGAACCTTTGGATTTCTTAAAGATGTTGAAGCGTTACGTTCCAGGGGTCTCGCCCAGGGCGGCAGCCTTGATAATACTATAGTTCTCGATGACAGGCAGGTCATAAATCCCGGAGGCCTGCGTTGGCCTGATGAGTTTGTGCGCCATAAGGCTCTTGATGCCCTGGGTGATCTTGTCACCTTGGAAATGCCGCTCATGGGTCATTTGATCCTTCATAAAGCGGGGCATGACATGATGAACAAACTTGTTCAACAAATAATGACTTCGACCAAGTCCTATCGCCATGTGGAGCTTGGGGCCGATATTTCCGAAGAAATTCGGCGCTACTCAGGCTGGAGTCTAACTTGACAGATCTTGAGTTTCAACAGAGACTGCGCCATCTAATTTAAGTAGGAGTGTTTATATGATTATTGGAGTTCCAAAGGAAATCAAAATTTCAGAAAATCGCGTGGGAATGACCGAGGCCGGAGCCAAACAATTGGTGAAGGAAGGTCATACGATCTATGTGGAAAAAGATGCTGGCATTGGTTCTGGAATAACCAATGAGCAATACGAGAGGGCCGGGGCAAAAATTTTTGAAACTAAGAAAGAAATTTACGCCAAAGCAGATATGATTATGAAGGTGAAAGAGCCTTTGCCAGATGAATATGAAATGCTGAAAGAAAATCAAATTTTATACACCTACTTACACTTGGCTGCAGAGCCGAAATTAACGAAAGTTTTGTGCGAGAGAAAGGTGAAAGCCGTCGCCTACGAGACAATTCAAAATGATGATGGTTCTTTACCGCTTCTTATTCCTATGTCAGAAGTTGCGGGAAGAATGGCCACTCAGATTGGTGCTTTCTACCTACAAAGAGACCACGGAGGTAAAGGTATTCTTCTCGGTGGAGTCACTGGGGTTCGGCCAGCCAAAGTCACGATTGTTGGTGGCGGAGTTGTGGGAACAAATGCAGCCAAAATGGCAATGGGACTAGGAGCGAATGTCACTGTCTTGGACGTCAATACCAAACGATTGGAATACTTAGACGATATTTTTCAAGGGCGATGTATGACTTTGTTTTCAAACACCAAGAACATCGAAGAATCAGTCGTTGATAGCGATTTGTTGGTTGGCGGTGTTTTGATCACCGGGCAAAAGGCACCAACTTTGGTTTCCAAAGATATGATCTCATCCATGAGTCGTGGTTCCGTGGTTGTGGACGTAGCTGTGGATCAAGGGGGATGCATTGAGACCTGTCGTCCGACCTCACACAAAACACCAACCTATGAAGTCGACGGAGTCATTCACTACTGTGTTCCCAATATGCCAGGAGTTGTTCCACGCACTTCAACTTATGCCCTCACTAATGTCACACTGAAGTATGCATCGATGTTGGCAGCACTGGGTGTTGAAGACGCCATCGCCAAGGACAAACATCTGGCTCTTGGCTTGAATGTTTATGGCGGTTATGTCTGCTACGAGCCGGTTGCTCGAGATCTGCACATGGAATACAAGGCCTACCGAGGTTAGTTTTGATGCATGATTAACTGGCAAGCCATCGGCGGCCAGTTAATCAATCTGGGGACTTATACATTCACGGGGACAGACATTCGACAAGAGCTCAACTGCTGTTCAATGAGGGTCGTCTTGCCCGTGCTTCGTGGCCCAAAGAGAAAGTGACTTTTGTGTTCGAGAAGTGTCGCCAAATTTAGCTTTCGGAGATACATAAGGGCCCTTTGTTATATTTTGAGAAACAAATACGGCGTAATTTCAATAGGTCACAACTCAATACGCAAATCCGCCAGCAGTTCCGAACGAGACTTGAATCCTATCTTTGATAAGGCTCTCCTGGTATCGGGAAAATATTTTTTCCCAACATCGCCCGGCGTTAGGAGGATGGTCGAATTGGCCAGCAAGCTGACTCGATAGTTACCCGTAAGACACAAACACAATGGTCGTCAGGCCGTACTGAATGTGGCCCTATAATCAAAGCCTGGCACCTGAAAACTCAGCAAGTTTCGACCACATGGTGATTGGGCATCACTGCGATTTTTCTGCATGTATTTCAGAATATTTTTCCAATCTCGTCCCCAGGCAACAATTCGTGTATAAGGACGTGCGAGCCAAAACTGAAAATGATTTTCCATTTTATCTTTGCCCGATTGAGTGGCTCGCCCGACTCCTCGATTTCGCTGTCCCACATGGCGCGCAATCAATGCTGTGATCGTGCGAATGAACTTTCGATAGAGGAGAGTTTCGTCAATATTTTGGATGACTGCGCAAAAGGCAACCTCCAAAAAACCTCTGACGTTTTTCAATAAAAGAAAGCTGTGTTGGCTTGCTCACATTCCCTCATCATGTTCAAGTAGCGATATCATTTTTTAATCGATTCAAGGATTTTTTGCAACATGAAAATACTAAAATTTACCTCTCAACTTTTACCGAATTGGTTGTCTGAGTTGGATCAGGTCCCCGATGGTCGCCTGCAAAGTCGCTGCAAATACAGCATGAAAGAGACCCTCTTCTCTGGGATAATGATGTTTTTGCTTCGTTATCGCTCGCTGCGCTCCTTCACTCTGGAACATCGTGGCAATGAGCTCTCCTTGGACAATTTCAGCTGTTTCATCAGTCTATCAGACATTCCTGACGAAGACAGTTTCCGATACATTCTTGAATCAGTGACAACGGACTCAGTGAATTTGATTCTAAAAAAGATTCACCAAAGATTGGAGCGGCAGAAAATACTTGATGCCGAGAAGTTTTTTGGCTCACTGGATCTTCTTTCACTTGACGGAACGGGTCAGCTCTCAAGTTGCAAAGTCAATTGTGAATTTTGTTTGACCAGAAACTCGAGTGATGGTCGGACTCATTTCATGCATGGCCAACTCCTTGCTTCCTTGACAAACCAGAGCGGAAAATACTCAATGCCTCTGCAATTTGAGCCGATTCAGAAAGACAGCACTCAGACTCAATACTCCAAGAATGACTGTGAACTCAATGCTGCAAAAGACTCTTGCAAAAACTCCGTACTGAATTTCCAAAACGCAATTTTTGCATTCTAGCCGACAATTTATTGGCTGTTGATCCAATTTTGTCTGTCATCGAAAGTTTCTCGTGGAAATACATCGTAACTGCCAAGTCAGATCGCAACAAAGAAGTTTTTTTATGTTTGAATACCTCTGGGAAGCAAAAGCAACAATTAGAAAGGCTCGACTCAAAGGGACATCTGCACCGATACGAATGGACTCAGAATCTTCCTCTCAAACAATATTCTAAAACTGAAAAACAAGTACTAACAAATCTTGTCGTTTACCAGGAGCTTAGCCTGGAAGGCGAGATTCTTTATCAAAGCTCCTGGGTTACAAATCTTCCTGTCGACAAATGGAATGTCACATTGTTGGCTTCAGCAGCTAGAGCCCGCTTTGGGATTGAAAACAGAAATTTCAACGAACAAAAAAATCTTGGATTTCATATAGAGCACAATTTCGGACACTCTGGAAATCTTCCCAATGTCTTTTTGGTCTTGCACAAATCGCACAATTATTTTCCATTCTATTTAAGCATTGGAAATTGGGGGCCATTGACATTAAGAGAGTCGGGAGCTGTCGAAGATATTTTGAATAACTCGCGGTCGTTGTAGCTGAACTGGATCTTGGAGCTACGATGAAGTATGAAATGCCAAATTATCTGAAATTTGATTTTGATTCGACTTGAAAAAAAATGGGGCTGACAATTCACAAACTCCGCCCCATCCAGACCCCAATCCCCAAAAAACCTTTGGCATCCCCCAAAGATCAAAGTCCAAAAACCAGACCCTGAGAAATTGATGATTTCTCAGGACGATACATTTTCCTTTAGAAAAGAGAAAGCAATAAAGTCTCATTTTTATGCAAATGCCCATGAACTAGGCAGAATGGGTAGTGAAATCAGGAGTCTCATTCGGAATCGCTGGGAATCCGCAATAGTATTTCTGAAAATCACCAAAATTCCGAAAGATATAGGCCGATCCAAAGCTATGCCGGTATCAGCTGCAGAACCTTCAAGTCTAGCTGAGGCGATTGGTACAAGCCCTCATTGTTGCACAAATTTGACATCAATTATTCTCGTGCCGTTATCGACGGGAATATAGCGAAGGACAAAGCTGCCATCCGAAAGAGGCTGGAATTCGACCATTGCTTCGCTTTCGTAAATATCTGCATCCTCTGAGTATTCATAAATCCAAGTTGTCCCCCTATAAGGGCAGTACCCGCGATCACTTCGAGGGTCACCTGCAACAAAGGTCGTGACGATGGTTGCCTTGGCTCCTTGTTTGCTGATTTCCAAATGAACATCGCAAAGCTTGTCACCCAAAGCTTTGTAGTTTGAACCTGAAGAGAGCTTCGAGAGGTTCGGCGAGACCGGCTGAGCATTTGAATTCGCAGCCAAGACTTGATTGGTGAGCATTAAACTGGCGAACATTAAACAGAGAAGAAGAATAAACCTTTCCATACTGACTCCTTTTAGATATTTGTTTTGCGAACAAAAGGAGAATATCGGAGTTTGGAAAAAAACTAAAGTTAGGCGAGAGAAGTTGTGAGGCCGAGGATGGCTAAAAGATTGACAGCGTAATCCGGCCTGACCAACCTTCGTTTGACTTCACTCTTCAGTTATTGATGACAACACCCTTGCCGACCGGACCTGAAAGATCGAAGCTGGAGACATTTTCAGCGATTCGAACAAAGAAACCATCAAATAAGGCCCATCGCAAGTCAGATTCAGACGGAGCAGAGCGGTTTGTATGCAATGCCAAGTCCATCAAGTTTTCTATCTGTTGAGGACCAGCCAACGACGTCGATGGACCTATCTCTTTCCCTGATGCGGTGAGAATTCCAGAGATGATATAGATGGGCGATTCGAGGCCTCCCCCCCTCTGGGAGTCACGGCCGGCGAACCGCTATAACCACGAGGAATTCGAAATTCTGATTCCAGCTTTTCAGCCCGAAGGTCCCTAGTGATCCCACGCTTTCCTTCTCCAAATCTAAGCCGCGTCCTGGGCACGGGAAGCCAAGGGGCCTGGAGAAGCTGCGCGCCTCCAGCACGCCCACTGAGAACAGAGTTTTCAACACCGTCAATTGCAAAGCACGGGAATTCTTCCTTTGAAGAGGCTGGTGAAAGAACGGATTCCATGCCTGCTTCGGACCTGAGCGCTGCGCCATGAATTCGATTGAAACCTGTATAAAGAACACCTGGATTTCCCAATCTTGGAGGCAGGTAATAAGCCATCGTCGGGGGTGGGCTTGCCTCCTGCCAGTTGAGTTCAATTAGAACCAAATCCGCTCTATCAAAACGAAAGATTTGTTTAACTACCCATAGGTTTCCATTCAAGGTTTGTATTTTAAGATTTTTGCCCAGGGCCACATGCCCTACACTCAAAATAAAATAGCGCCTTTCAGCCTGTTGGACACTGGGATCCAATGCGACCACCGTTCCGACCCCACTGATTTCAACGTGTTTTTTGGAGGAAATATCATAGAGAACCGAACTGACTTTGACCAGCTTATCAGGAAAGTTGTAGAGATCGTCAGGAACCCGCGGTTCAACGTTGGCGAAAAGTTTGAGAGAAGCAACTGAAAGAAAAACAAATAGGAGTTGTTTCACTCTCATCCCAACTTTCTTGGTAAAGGCGACGGTTCTCTCAGGATATACTCTTCGCCAGATATATGAATCTGTGCAGCCGTCCTTGAGCGCACCCGATAGAGCAAGTTTTTGAAACGATTTTCTTTGCTCGTGAAATCAATAAGCTCACCATACAGCAAATTCATAAGTTGATGCTTGTTGTGGGGCCTTTGGCTCAGAAGATGAATCAGTCGCATTTCTAATTTTCCTAAAACTCTTGTTTTTTTAGTTTCAGTCTCTCGCTCTTGCCAAGTTGGCAGAGGCGAACCATGGGGCAACGTTTTTAAATTAAAATCGTACATTTGCGCTAAACTTTGGCAGCTAGACTGAACATCCGGATGCGAAATTGAGAGAGCAAACAGGACATCCTTGCCAATTTCATTTTGACGCTTCAGCTGGATGAGCAGGTGGGCTCTTTGCACCAGGCAAAGACCGTGCTCCCGACTTCCAAAATGAGATTTTTCAAGAAGCTCGATAGCCGAAGAAACATATTCGAGCGCCAGTTCATAGCCATCTAGCAGTTGAAACTCTCGTGATATATTCAACAAGCATGTCGCCGCAGTGAGTGATTCATTGATCAACTTTGCCTTCTCATAAAGGTACAAATACTCGGTAAAGAGCCTTGCCTTAGGATGACTACAGGAAAAGGCAGCGATTGCGCTCATTTGCGCCCGCAGAGCTTTCTGTTGAACACCCGCCTTTTCAAAATAGGCGGCGCTCTCCCGAAAGCTGACTTCGGCCATTTGAAATTCGCCCTTCATCTGAAAATAATATGCCGAGACAAAGAGACTTTCTCCGCGAAATTTGGGATCTTCGGTCAGAGAGAAAATTTGATCCTCATTTCAGAAATTTTCTGCACACTCCCAGGCAGAGGCTCAAGAATTTGCATGCGAATGTGTGAAATCAGTATTAGAAACTCAGGAGATTGAGACTGGTAAAACTCTATCCAGTTTTCAATACCTTTACGATCCTCACGGTAATAAGAAATCAAAACTCGTGCATAGAACAACAGCTGGATTTCCCGGTCTTTAGCATGAGCGAGAAACTGGTTTTCCAATTCGAGAAGCTGTACCAAATTACCCTGAATGATTGATTTCCAAAGTTCCATCTCCGTTTCAAGTGCAATTAGCACTCCAGAAATCCGCACAAGAGAACCTGGGCAGGACTGTCATCCCCCCTTTTTGTCTGTCAAAATCATGGACAGGTTGACTGAGCCTGTCACTGACCAGTCTTCAAATCCACCACCATATTGAAAACCAAGTTGCTGGGGCTAGAGTCCTTGGCATCTTGGCAGAAATAACCGACGCGCTCAAACTGATATCGAGCGCTAAGGTCTTCTACTTTTAAGCTCTTTCTATTTTCGCGTTCTTAAGAACTACAAGTGAGTCTTTATTTAGATTTGATTTAAAGTCTTGCCCCTCCGGCACCACCTCTGGATCTCGCACTCCGAAAAGGCGACCATAGAGGCGAACCTCTGCATTTATACACTCGGAGGCCGAAACCCAATGAATAATTCCCTTCACCTTATGTCCATCTGCAGGGGCTTTTCCACCGAGTGTCACAGGATCATAAACACAGTGTAACTCTCGCACTGCTCCTGAAGGGTCTTTGATCACTTCTTGACACCGAATAACGTAGGCATTCCTCAGGCGAACTTCACCACCGGGCTTCAAACGAAAGAAATTAGGGTCCATGTTTTCAGAGAAATCACTCTCGTCGATGTAAAGTTCTTTTGTAAAATAAATCTGACGTTTGCCTAGTTCAGGCTTTTTTGGATGCACAGCTGGAGTGAGTTCTTCTTTGGTCCCCTCTGCCAAATTCGTAATGATGACCTTGATAGGACGAATCACTGCCATCGATCGCTCGGCGCACTCGTCCAAATCTTCACGAATACAGTCCTCAAAGACCTCAAAGTCAATCAAGCTTTGAGCCTTGGCCACTCCAATACGCCTGGTAAAATTGCGTATAGCCTCGGGACGAACTCCGCGCCGCCTAATTCCAGAAAGTGTCGGCATTCGAGGATCATCCCATCCTGAAACCAATTTTTCTTTCACCATCTGAAGAAGCTTTCGCTTACTCAAAACCAAATACGTCATGTTGAGTCTAGCAAACTCATATTGCCTGGGTCTTGATGGGGTCGGCAAATTTTCAATACACCAATCATAGAAAGGTCGATGATCCTGGAACTCTAAAGTGCAAATAGAATGAGTGATTCCTTCAATGGCATCTGACAAGGGGTGTGCATAATCGTACATTGGATAAATTTTCCACTAACTCCCGACCTTTGGGTGAGAAGTGTATTTAATCCGATAGAACAAAGGATCCCGCATATTCATATTTGGGGACTTCATATCTATTTTTGCACGAACCGTGTGTTGACCCTCCTGAAACTCCCCGACTCTCATTCGTCGAAAAAGATCAAGATTCTCTTCAACGGATCTTTCACGAAAGGGACTATCCTGCCCAGGACGGTTGAAGTCCCCTCGATATTCCTTCACTTGCGCTTCGGTCAAACTGCAAACATAGGCTTTGTTATTCTTAATCAAGTACACAGCCCATTCATACAACTGTTCAAAATAGTCAGAGGCAAAATAAAGATGCCGACCCCAATCATATCCAAGCCATTTTATATCATTCTGAATTGACTGAATATACTCAACCTCTTCAGTTTCTGGATTCGTATCATCAAAACGTAGATGGCACCGACCTTGAAATTCCGCAGCTAGGTCAAAATTAAGACAGATAGACTTCGCGTGCCCAATATGCAAATAACCATTTGGCTCGGGGGGAAAGCGAGTTACAACCTGCCCTTGATTTTTTCCCGCAGCCACATCACTTTCGATAATAGTTTTTAAGAAATTTTGCCCAGTTGGCGCCTCTGTTTTTTTTGTATGAGATTCTTTTGAATGAGACATAGTCCTTCTTCCTGTTTTTAACTCAGATAAACTTCATAATCGATTTAGATACCTTGCCCTTTAGACTCAACTAAAAGGCACCGCCTCCAGAGAGAATTATAAAAAACAAAGTATCATTTTTGTCGAGCGTATTTCCGAGAGAATCCTTGCGCTCTGAAACGTAATACAAGCTCTTGATTCCCCCGCCCAGGTAAAGACCACCTAATTTAAAGCCAATCCCAGCTTCAGCAAAGGCGGCGTTCGAGTTTGGACTAGCAAATCGCAGCCCTGGACCGGCAAAAAAATCGAGCCCAAAAACACCAGAGTCCGATCGAAAATCCTGTACGGCACGGATAGAAGTATCGAGCCCGGCCACTGTATCAAACCCACTCCCAAATCTTGAAAACAGAGCATTTCGCCAAACCAACCAATCGTGTATCGACCAGTTCAACCCTAAATTTGCTTCGGTATAGCTCAATTTATTGTATGTTCCCGCAGATAGACTCAGATCGTAGGTTAAGGTATGGGGGTTACTTCCTCTGAGCTCCCCAAAGGCTGTGGACTCTGCTAACATCATACAGAAAGTCAAAAATACCAGGATTGAAACTCTGAGCAGTATAGCTCTGACAATTGGAGTATGCTGCGACCCATCGCCGCCTGAGTCAAACAGGATCAGCCCGCGTCATCTTCCGCAATCTTGCGAGCTTCCAAAAAGGTCTTGCGTTCGTGGTTAGCCCTGTGTTTTTGTTGACCGACATTTCAACCTTTGATCAGAGGAATTGGGTGTAATTCCCATACTGTCCCGCAACGGTAAGTGCACATGAGCCAAAAAAGGTTTAATTCACAAGTCCGGTCTACTGATCTAAGTGATTTCCCGAGGAGGACCATATGCTTAGATTGAAACCACTTTTTTTTCTATTCCCTTTGTTAACGTTTATTTTTACATTAATCTCTGAATGGAATTCCCAGGCCCAGGCAGAAATTTCATGGACCTATTCTGACGATAACAAAAAATAATGATCGTTACTCTGCTGAAAAAGAACTTCGCCTGGATCCTCTGCCTCCTGGAGCTCGCAAGATATTCAGCAGCTGGGATTGTCTCCTTTGACGTCAACAAAGCTTATTCCGAGTTTGCAAGTTCAGGGATCTGAAATGGCCGGCCCTCCAGCCACTGTTTTTTTACGAGGGTCCCTCTGACGAAGTCCTTATTCTTTGGAATGGGCTTGAGCTCAATGATCCATCAACCTCTGGAGGCGGAGCAAGTCCCTTGCAAATTCAGCGAGAGTTTTCCCATCAAGTCAGATTAACCCAAGGACCATCAACTTTGCTTGAAGGCTCTCGAGCCCTTGCTGGAGTTCTAGATTGGCGAAGAAGTTCGGCCGTTTCTTCCCGCGTTGTTCTCGGCGGAGGCACTTTGGAAAATCAAACAGGATTACTTGAATTTCAAAAAAGAAAAGCAAAGGATTCCATTGCCTGGGGACTAGGCGTCAGCCAAAACCGACAACAGGGCCTCAGTGTTTCGTCTAGCCCTCCGCCAGAAAAAGACGCACAGAATTTGACGACAAGTTCGGCCTTTCTCGAATGGCCCGTCACTTCGATATTGCAGTTAGATTTTTTAGCCATGTTAAGCTCTTTAGAGCAAGAGGATGATCTTTTCGGAGCCCAGGCTAAACTGGCCAGATCCTCGAGTCGTCTTCAGGGAGGACGCTTTGGGGTCGATCTAAAAATCTCTGAACAAGATAGCCTTCGCTTCAATTATCAGAACCTTCAGAGTGCTCGCGAGAATCGAAATGACCCTGTGCCAGATCCCCAAGGGTACCTTGACAAGAGCTGGGGCGAACGAACAAAAGAAGATATCACCTGGACCCATCTCGGGAGTGGATCGTCTCCGATAGATTTTCGCTTCCACGCAGACACTGTCGAGGAATTGATGAGTGGGCAGTCTCAATCAGGAGCATTTCCGACGACAACATTTGATCGTTATCAACTCACGAGAGGCGTGGCCGCCGTCGGGTCGACACGTAAGAAAAACACTCAGGCTGGATTTCGAATCGATCAATTTGATTCAACACCTGAACAACGAGATTCTGTTGTGGGTTGGCAACTTCAGCACCGTTGGCTTGAGGGCTGGATGCAATCGAATTTTGGAATTCAGCCTTTTGTTGGTGTATCTGAAGGACATCGCTTTCCAACTCTCTTTCAACGATTCTCACCCTTCGGATCCCAAGATTTGAAAACTCAAGTTCTACGGGCCTACGAAGTCGGGATTGAAGGGACCGCCACGGTGGACTGGAAGATGACTGCGTTCAGAAATGATTATTCGAAAATGATCGATTTTGATTTTGTTACAAATAAATTTCAAAATCGCGGCAAAGTTCAAACTCAAGGGCTTGAGGCCGAAATCTCAATGGAATCAAACTCTGATCGGTGGCTAGTTGGTTTGGTCTATCTCTCGGCCAAGGATTTGATTCTTGAACAAAGACTCCTTCGTCGTCCTCATTACTCAAGTTCAGGTTTTTGGATGCACCGGTTTTCTGATCAATGGAGCTCCACGTGGAGTTTGCGATGGATGGACTCGCGCCCAGATTCTCTCGGCCCATCAACAACCACCGTCTTACCACCCAGTTGGCAGAGCGATCTAAATTTTCAATTTCATCAGCAATCTTTGTTAGTATGGAATTTCTACCTAAAAAATTTATTCAATTCAAACTCCGAGGAAGTCGCCACTTACACAGTGCCGCCAAGATCAGCTTTTGTTTCTGTGGAGTATTCTTTCTAATCAACCTTTTTCAATTGTCAAAACAGATCCACGAGATCCAACCTTCACAACATCCCCACTGCGAATTTTGCCGCCAATCATCTCGCGAGATAGAGGATTCAGAAGCTCCGTTTGGATGACACGCTTCAGGGGACGTGCTCCATAAATTGGGTCATACCCTTTGTCAGCCAAGAGCTGCATGGCCTCGTTGGTAAAATCCAACTGGATCTTTTTGGCTTTAAGTCGACTCACAACCTGTTGAAGCTGAACCTCTACAATCCCACGAATTTGCGCCTGACCCAAAGAATGGAAGGTAATAACCTCATCTATTCGATTCAAAAACTCAGGACGAAATCGTTCTCGTAAGGCCTCTTGGACGAGCTTCTGTTTTTGTTGATCATTCAGACTAGAGTCCGAAATTGCCTGGGAACCTATATTTGACGTCATAATCAATACAGTGTTCTTAAAATCCACCGTTCGCCCCTGACCATCTGTCAGTCGGCCATCGTCGAGGACCTGAAGAAAAATATTAAACACGTCAGGGTGCGCTTTCTCAACTTCGTCAAAGAGAACTACACTATAGGGCTTTCTGCGAACAGTCTCGGTTAACTGCCCACCTTCTTCAAAACCCACATAGCCAGGGGGGGCTCCGATGAGCCTTGCCACTGAATGTTTTTCCATATACTCACTCATATCTATCCGAATCACTGATTGCTCGTCGTCAAATAAAAACTCTGCAAGAGCCTTAACTGTTTCTGTCTTTCCAACCCCAGTGGGTCCTAAAAACATAAAAGTCCCAATGGGGCGATTTGGATCAGAAATCTCCGCCCTCGCTCTTCGAACGGCATCGCTTACAATATGAAGAGCATGATCTTGTCCAACCACTCGCTTTGCCAAAGTCTTTTCCATATCGAGCAGTTTTTGAGTTTCCCCTTCCAACATTTTTGAAACTGGAACCCCTGTCCACTTAGCGACAACCTCGGCAATCTCTTCAGGACCAACTTCTTCCTTCAACATCCGGTCTTCGCTCTTTGTTTGAGCATTTGCCTTGGTTTCAAAGGACTTGAGACGTTTTTCCAATTCTGGAAGTTTTCCATACTTCAACTCAGCCGCCCGACCAAGGTCCCCAGTACGCTCTGCTTTCTCTATATCTAATTTCAATCCTTCAATGGTCGTCTTGGTTTTCTTGAGCTCCTCAATACCGCCCTTTTCAAATTCCCATTGTTCACGAAGTTGTTGATTTCGCGCATTGAGAGTCTTCAGTTCGGCCTCGATCATCACAAGACGATCTTTAGCCCCTTCCTCGACTTCTTTTTTAAGAGCCTCTTTTTCAATTCGCAGTTGCATCAATTTTCGCTCAATTTGGTCTATATCCTCTGGAACACTGCGGATCTGAATATTCATTCGACTCGCAGCTTCGTCCATCAGATCAATCGCTTTGTCGGGCAAAAACCGAGAGGTAATATACCGATGGGATAACTTAACGGCAGCTACAATCGCAGAATCTGTGATTCTCACTCCGTGATGAACTTCATATTTTTCCTTGAGCCCTCGCAATATTGTGATCGCGTCATCCACGCTTGGCTCATCGACTAGAACTGTCTGAAATCGACGTTCAAGAGCGGCATCTTTTTCAATATATTTTCGGTACTCATCAAGAGTCGTGGCCCCAATACAACGCAACTCACCCCGAGCCAATGCCGGCTTAAGCAACTGACCCGCATCCATCGCACCTTCTGCCTTACCAGCCCCGACCAAAGTATGCATTTCATCTATAAAAAGAATGATCTCACCGTGGCTACTCGTGACCTCTTTAATAACAGCCTTCAATCTATCCTCAAACTCCCCACGATACTTTGCCCCGGCCACCAAAGACCCCATATCCAGAGACATCAACTTTTTGCCAAATAAATTATCAGGAACATCTTGTTTAATAATTCGAAGAGCTAAACCTTCAGCAATTGCCGTTTTCCCTACCCCGGGCTCGCCAATAAGGACGGGATTATTTTTGGTACGCCGTGAAAGAACCTGAACCACTCGTCGAATTTCCTCATCCCGACCAACAACAGGATCAAGCTTACCTTCAGCTGCCAAGGCCGTCAGATCCTTAGCATATTTCTTTAACACCTCATATTTATTTTCAGGATCGTCGTCAGTCACCTTCTGCGATCCTCTAATTTCCTGCACGGCCTTGAGGACTGCTTCCACTTTAAGGTAGGCTTTTTTGAAGAGATTCTGCAGATCAGAGTCACTCGATTGAATCATCGAGAGAAGAAAATGTTCGGTTGATACATAGGAGTCCCCAAATTCGCGAGCGATAGCCTCAGCGCCCATAAATACTTTTTGCAGTCGCCCAGACCCCGCAGGCCTTTGCTTTGTCCCAGTAATTTGAGGAAACTTCGCAACTTTATTCTTGAGCTCCTCGATTAAGATTTTGGCACCCCCCCCACGATCTGAGGTGCTTTTATCGGCGACCTGAGCCTTCTCAATAATTCGAGGAACCAACCCCTCAGACTGAAGTAGCAGCTGAGTTAATAGATGCTCTGGCTCAACATACGGATTTGATAAACCCTCAGCCTGAACAGCCGCCGCTTGCATCGCTTCCTGACTTTTGCGCGTCATTTTATCTACATCATTGCTCATATGACCACCTCGATTTAAAGATGAGGCCTGCACAAGGAATGTCAATGTCGAACGCGGATTGTAAATCCAAATCATCAAGCCTCCGATTGAGGAAGCCCAGAACGCCCAAAAGAGTGGGAGCCTCAATAAAAAGGGATGCCATACACCCTCTGATTGGCTCAAATATCCAATGGTGTGGTCCTGCGAAGATTGTGTCCATTTCGATTCTCAAGCGATCGCCTGCACTATTGGATTCAACACTGCCCATCATCTAAAAAAATTCAGATTCAATCTTATCTATTAAGTGGGAAGATTGCTTTTTGTCGCTTTCAGGAAATCACTTAGAAAATTTTTTTGGTTGTTTTCTATTGAGAGCGTTTTCTCGTCTTCCCTCTGGTCCTTTTGCTAGCGACTAGGCCTCGACAGAGGACTATTTTCGATTCTTGAGAGTTCAAAAACAACAAATCTATTCTTGAGTCCTGTCAAGAACCCGTCATCCCAGTCGATCAGATGAAGGTAACACCTTTGGAGTGTTTGATCAGGAACTGGGATTCAGGGAAGAACCGGAGAATGCGGTCACATTCTCACACGGACAAGAAAGGGGGGCTTTCAAGGAAGATATAAAAAGAACAACAGAATGTTCTATTAGATTATTTAATAAATAATGCCCAAATGAAAATTAAAACGGCTCGGAAGCCGCCCACGACGGGATAAAACAAGGAGGAATCTAAAATGTACTTAAACGGAGGATAACATAAATGGGAATGCGTGTAACAACAAATATGGCTGCAATACATGCCCAAAGAAACTTGGTCAGCAGTCAACGACAGATACAGAATTCGATGGCACAGTTGTCATCTGGAAGCCGAATCAACAAAGCGGCTGACGATGCAGCGGGATTAGCGATTTCTGAGGGGTTGAAGTCTCACATCAGATCAGCGAATCAGGCGCAGAGAAATGCGAATGATGGTATCTCGATGGTTCAAACCGCTGAGGGTGGCTTGAATGAAATCGGTAACATTATTGTCCGTTTGCGGGAATTGGGAATCCAAGCCGCATCTGACACAGTCGCTGCGACTGAGCGAGGTTTTCTAAATAAAGAGGTCGAACAGCTCAAGAGCGAAGTTCAACGAATTGCTTCGGTCACGACTTGGGGTTCTACTAAGCTATTAGATGGCTCGTCAGAAACCTTTGACTATCAAATTGGAATCTTCAACAACGCAGAAGAAGACAGAATATCCTTCAATGCAACAGAGAATGTGGCAACGCTGGATGCTCTTGGTCTAGCAGGTTTAGATTACACAACAAAAGAGGGCGCACAAATTGGCCTCGAGGGGTTAGATGCCGCGCAAACTCAAATTAACGGTGTTCGATCAAACCTGGGTGCTCTTCAAAATCGTTTAACCTCAACTGTTGATAACTTAGGTGTCGCTCAGGAAAACATGTCTGCAGCAAACAGTCGAATCAGAGACACAGATGTTGCTATGGCTTCTTCAGAGATGACTCGTAACAACATTTTATTGCAGGCAGGAACAGCCACGTTGGCGCAAGCCAATCAAGTGAACCAGCTTGCTATGAAACTACTCGGTTAGTATTGTCAGAGAATTCTTCATTCTCTAAAGACAAGGGTCCAGCGCTTGCTAGCTGGGCCCTTGTTTCTATTGGATAGGTCCAGTGTTGGATAGGTCCAGTATATTTTGTGTATTTTCCTATCTTCGTCAGGTTTTTGACTAACTATTTGCCAAAAAAAATAAACCAGACAGATGTCTTAAGTTCCTAAGCCAAGAGCCGAAAACCATCATGGAGGAACTTTTATGAAGAACAATCTCAAATACCAATCTATCTTATTTTCGGGAGTCCTGGTGAGTCTCATCTTTTTGGGTTGCGGTAACACAATGCAAACCACACCTTCGACTTCACAGATAGAACCAAAACCACAGAATCAGCCTAATATACCGAATCCCCCTCCCACCGACAGCAAACAGGCAATTCCTGGGTCAGTCGATGTCTCGTCCTTTATCTCTGGAGGGACCTTTGACAAGATGCAGGTTGTTGAAATCGACCCCATCAGAAAGGATTTAATTTTTCGTCTCCCTTTGGGGATGAACCAATTTATTCTTGTCAATTCTGGCGAACTGCCAGATTTCCCAGGAATCACTTTTAGAACTGAGATCTTACCCAATGGCCAAGCGCGACTCGCCCTTCGAGTTCCACTCAAATATGTGCTGCGAGGCGTAAAACATCTAGATCCAAAAAAACTTCCTAACGGCGACCCCCTGCCTGGAGTTCCCAGTGGCGAAATGCCGGGCCTTGCTCTGACCCTAGATTCAACAAATAAGGTACAAATGGCACTTTACTTGGGTGCTGACTTTGTTGCTATCTTCGTCGAAAGTCCTTTTGATCCGACAATATCGCTGCAGTTCCCAATCAAAAACGCGAATGGAAATAAATATGTCGGTTCATTTGGGATCATTGCTGCAAAAGAGACCCCCACCAAGACATTCCAAGGGGGGTTCTTTCTATCCTATCAATTGCCTCCAGAGTTTTCGTCGATCCTAGATAAATATGTGTTTCCCTAAATAAACTGATAATTGCTTCCTATAAATTTATATTTGCATGCCCCCCTGATGTTAGTTAGACTCAGGGGGATTTTTATTTGAATCCGTTTTATTTATTTTAGACGTTAAGACCTTGAAAGTAAGAAGTATTGTTCAGCAGAAATTGACCCCATGAAGGAGCAAAGACATGGCCACGAAGAAGTCCGCGAAGAAACCAGTTAAAAAAACAGCGAAAAAATCAGCTAAAAAGCCGGCCAAAAAAGCTACAAAAAAGGCTGTAAAACCGGTCGCAAAAAAGAAAGTGGCTAAAAAAGCAACTTTGAAAACAACCCAGAAGACGACCGCAAAAAAAACGACAGCGAAAGCGACTGTCAAGGCGAGCAAAAAAACGACTCAAACGACTGCAAAAAAAGCAGCGCCTAAAAAAACGTCCAAGATGGACAAGAAGAAACTTCTAGGAGCGACGGCTGTTGGGGCTGCGGTAGGATATGCTATTCGGCCAGAAACTGCCTCCCCTCTTGATGATCTTTCTTCTGAATTTGAAGATGAAGATGAGCTAGATACTGTGACTGGACTAGATGACGAACCTTCTCCTGAAGACGAAGATGATGAGTGGGAAGAGTCCGAAGAGACCCTCGATGATGAATCCGAGGATGACAAACCTAATGCCAAATCAGATGACGATGATGAAGAAGATGATGACAGTGAAGAAGGGTATTTCTAAATCTCAGTTCATCGTTGGAAATAAATAGAAAAAGTCATTTTAAAAGACGTTTACCTGGAATCCAAAGTGAGCGTCTTTATTTGTTCTCCCAGGATATCCTCTCTAGAAAACTTAAGGTAAAGGCCTCCGGGGACTCATGTTCTCGTTTATAGACATCCTGCCAAACCTCGGGGAAGGATGTCTTATTCTGACCATGACTGACTCGCCACTCCAAATCAACGACCTCATGAAATAGGATTATGGTAGATTCAACTGGAATTTTTTCGGGGGCAATCGCATTTGGGAACCCCTGACGATCCGCCTGCTCATGAGTACACAAGATAATTTCTTTGAGCCTTTCTGACATCTGGATCTTTCTTTCCAATAATATTCTCAAGCTAATGACCGGATGATTTTTATACATTAAGAGATCCTCAGCGTCTAACTTGGCTCTCTCCAACCGACTGTTCAGATGACCTAAACACTTAGGTGATAGCTGCAACAGGCCTAAGTCACAAAAGAGTCCTGCCAACAAAATTTCTCGAGGCACACCGACTCCAGTTCTTAGACTTGTGGCCGCCGCCAAACAAGCAATAACCACAGAACGATCGACTTGCCCAAAAACCTCAGGATCGGCTTGATCAAAAATTTCCCACGGTCGACTGACAAGCTGCAAATCCCGTAGCAGCTGGTCACAAAGCTCATAAATTTTTTTCAAGAGTTCACGACCCTGTTCAAAAGAGCCCTGTTCCCCTTGGTCAAGTAGAAGCAAAACTAAATTTACATGAAGAATTGAGACACTTTGAAGCTGAACGCGGCAACGACGACTCAGACCTTCCTCCGAGATGTCCAGATGTTCATTAATATATTTTGAAAAAAGATCAATTTCCCCTTTTCGAATGTGAAGATCGCCGACTGATTTCATTTTTTCCATTCGACTTTGACTGATCTCAGTCCCAGATTGAAGGATCGGGACTACTTTATTATTTAGCGTCAATTTAGTGTAAAGAGTGAAATTGACCCTGGTTCCGACCTTAAGGTTTTCCGCCCCCACCAAAACAAAGCTTTCTTTCCCGACCTGACTCAAAATATACTCTATTTGAGACGAATTCAGTAAATCAAAACTCAAAATAACGAAATTCCCACCCGACTTCTTTACAAAATCCAAATCGTCGATTGATATTTTTTTTTTCGAGTAAGACAATTATAAACGAGTCTGGAAAAAACTGTTTTAGGGTCTGGACCTGCCCCGCCACTTCTTCTTTCGTTGACACACTGATGCAAGAGATGAGTATAACCCTTGGTGTCGGAGCGGGTTCGACGACGATAACATCATCGACACTTGAATATTCTAG
This sequence comes from Bdellovibrionales bacterium, assembly GCA_016713585.1. Taxonomy (GTDB): domain Bacteria; phylum Bdellovibrionota; class Bdellovibrionia; order Bdellovibrionales; family Bdellovibrionaceae; genus JADJOV01. Next base: position 515,444 of record JADJOV010000023.1, read on the forward strand.
CTTAGAGATTTGGATAGAGTCTGCACATGATTGCAGGCGTTTCAAATGGACTTCATCCAGAGCCACCGCTAGAACTTCACCCACAGCTAGGCCTTCTTAGCTAAAAAGACGTCTCCCATCTTCTTTTGCAACACAGGAATCGTTGCTGGTTTGATAATATACTGAGATATCCCTAACCCGATAACTTCGGTTATGAGCTGACCGTCAGTCTCTGCCGATAGAATAATAATTGGCAGGGAGTTAAAATGCCCATCAGCTTTGAGCTTTTTGAGAAGTGCAATCCCGTCCATCTTAGGCATCACAATGTCTAAAAAGACTAAATCAAACTTTTCTTGCTTCAATAACTCTAGGGCCTCCTCACCATTCGAGGCCTCCTTCAGGTCAGTATACCCCAGAATATTCAACGACTTTTGGAGCCAAATTCGAATTCCCTTCATCTCGTCAACAATTAAAATCTTAGAGTTAAGTGGAAACATGGTTCACCTCTTCATTCAGTGCAATTTCAAAATAAGCATTTGGACTAATCTCAAACGACCAATGGTACACGTTAGGCCCTTCCTGAGGATCCCCTTGTCTTGGCAACTCAACTGGAATTCCAACCTCAATCTGTACCTCGAACTTTCGAAGCCTTAAAAGAGGCTTAAGAAGGCCGCACAGAATATTCAATACCTCAGCGACCATATCTCCAGGTGGATAAACAGTTCCTCCATCATCTGTAAACTGCAAAATCTTATCCGCCGCGAGTTCAAGACCTGCCTTATTCATTCGAAGGACAATCCAGTAATTTTTCTTAGTACGAATCAAAGTCACTGCTGCCTGTGCCATGAAAACCGGAGCATCGGCTTTGGCAACTCTTTGAATGTTGGGAAAATAGTGCGCCCAGAAGCTCTCAATCAAAGAGACAAACATAGTATCAAAATCTGTCCCCCGCACATTAGACACGCTGAATCCAGGCTTATTTACAAAATGAAGCCGACTGCTTTCAATTCCCTGACCCAGAACTTCAAATTCTGGATCTGCAATCAAAACCAATCTTGAGGCCACTTTAACGATTTTCTGAAATATTTGCCTCAAAGATTCGAAGTCCTGAGTTCGTATGTTTACATCAGTGAAAGAAATCACGCATTCTTCGCCAGGTCGCAAGGAGGTCAGAACCGTTTCCAAATCGGCCGGAACGATTTGCTTTCCATAAAAACTAAACTCTTGGGGCGTGCTCATTTGGGCTGATTCCCAATTCGACTAAGGACAATTCGAATAGCATCTCGGATTTTATCGCCTTGGGGTGGTTTGGTCATCCAAGCGAGGACTCCAGCTGCCTTTGCTCTCGCCTTGAGGTCACTATTCCCTTCTGTGGAAATAACGAATATGGGCACTTTCTTTCCTCCTTCGGTCAACCGAAGTTGTTCGCACATGGTAATTCCATCCATATTTGGCATATTAACATCTGTTAGAATTAACGAAAAATTATTGTTTTCCTTGAATTTAGCAAGTCCCTCAACTCCGTCAGCAGCTTCTGAAACTTGGTGCCCTTCAGGCTCCAATATCGATTGCAAAACTTTCCTTATCGTCATGGAATCATCTACTACCAAGATATTCGCCATTGCCTCTCCCAAGTCCAATTAGTATGGACACTTTTGTAAATCGTCTAAATCTGAAATCGAAAATGCAACTCAAATCGAGTCACGCCTTGACTATTTGTAGACACTTTACAATTACCTCCATTTTTAATACAAATCTCACGGACCGCAGAAAGCCCAACTCCTCGTCCACTCACGTCACTCGCCACAGACTTCGTTGAAAATCCGGACGCAAAAATAAAATCGTTGATTTCACCTTCCGACAAATATTTTGCTTCTTCCTCAGAAAGCAAATTCTGCTTCAATGCCTTCTCACGAATTTTTGCTGAATTTAAACCTTCACCATCATCTTCTATAAACAAGATAAATCCATCCTTCGAAAGAATAGAACCAATATGAAGCAATCCATTTGCACCCTTTCCCTTGGATACTCGAACTGTCGGCGTCTCAATCCCGTGATCCATCGCATTGGTCACCAAATGTCCGAGACAAATTCGAATATCACTCACGAGATCAATATCAATTTGATGATCTCTATCCCAGGAAAAAATCACCCGAGCCTTCTTCCCAGTCTTTGAACTCACAGTGCTAACCATTCCCATGATCGCTGGCTCAATCTGAGCCAAACTCGTCATTGAAATTGTCATTAGAAATTTCTCAAAATCTGCCTTCATGCCTGGACTGTGCTCTGCCTCCCGGTAGAGTCTCCACGGAGAACGATTCATATTCTCAAGAAACTGGGGCGCCTTTGTCTTTTTTGTAGAATTTAAAATCCGATCGAGTCCCACAATTTCACGATACTCAGATAGCAGCCCATCAATGTTTGTATAAACAACTTCCCATGAAAACTTCTCAGACTCTCGAAGTTTAGATTCAAACGAGTGGCTGATTTTCTGCAAATTTGCAAACCCCGCAAGTCTTGCATTCGATTTGATTGAATGAAGAACATTCTTCAAACCGTCCGAAGTTTGGGTTAGTACACAATCCCCAAGTTCCGTAAACAGTCTCTCTAAATCCGTTAAGACGACTTCGAGAATCTCCGGATCTGCCCGTTTAAGCTGCAAAGCTCTTTCAATCGATTGATCCTGAAGAAGTTGTCCTTTTTCGTCTGCTTTTTCTGCTTCAACTATTAACGTTCGATCTTCTATAATGATCAACAAACCAACAACCTGATCACCCCAGGCAATTGATTGAACCTTGAGACCTAGGTATCGGCCCTTTTCCGAGATTGAATGAGGAAGGGGGTAATAGATCTGTTTTGGAAATGTGTCTGCCAAGATATCGAAATCTCTCAATGGACGATTCATGGCGCCCATCATGGATTTGAAACCTTCTCTGCCTGCCACGTCCATTGATTCTTTTGCCGGTTCGAATAGAACTTCTTGGAGGGTCTTCCCAGCAATGTCGGACCGCCCCAACATAAATCGTGTGTAATCTGAAAATGCATCTTCAATTCTTCCCAAAGAATTCACGGTAAAGATACCAAGTGGAATACTTGAAAAAATGTCATTTATTTTCTTCTGATAAACTCGAAGAAGTGTGATATCTCGACCCTGCAAAGAATAAAGAACAAGACCTTTTTCTCGGAAGTCTCCAAATTTAGAAAGGGTCCATAGAAATATCTTTTCAGAGCCACGAACCACGATCGGCATTTCAAATGATGCCACGACCTTGTCACGGTCAAGACTCACTAAGTGCCCCTTGATCAAATTCCATTCCTCTGGCTCAATATGAGAGCTGAATGAATACCCAATCACTTGCTCTGCAATCAAACCAAAGAACTGGCAACTTTCCTTGTTAGCCTTGAAAACACGACCACGTCCATCAATAACAAGAAAAATATCAGGAAGGTTTTCAATGATTGTTTCAGAATTCTCCTTTGACCGCTCAATAAGCTGAATTATCTGATAACTCGCCTGAATATCCAAACTTTGATTAATCATAAAAACTCGAATTCACCAGTGCCAACACTGGGATTTACAATTTGAAGATTCGTTAATTTCTCTTTTGAAGCCGTGGTTAAAAATTCAAAATAGAGCTGAATAAAGAAACTCTTTCCGTCGGCATGGTAGTTTGTCAAAAAGGTCTCAGATGCTGACGTTTTCAAGAAAAACAAATCATCAAAAGCATGAACTAAAAGCGGCAAAGAGAGGCCACTGGAAACACCAGCTGATTCAAAAGATCGCTTAATAGATCCGCCCAATAAGTTTGCCAATTCCTTAACAAAATCAGAAATCGACAACTGTGATTTGTCGTCAAGACTGGAAAAGGCATTTTTCCCAAGGTCCAAAATATCTGATTCTTTACAATACACTTTGACGGTCAAGCGAAAGTCAGAATTTGAAATTAAAATAATTGCCATCCAATTCTGGAAACTCACCTCACTCTCATCCTCGACCGAGCGAAAAGAGATGGCTTCATTCAAAAAATAGGGCTTAATTTGATCCAAAAAGAACCCAAAAATCGTCTGAGAGAGCTTTTCCATACTTAGTTTATCCAATAACAAGGTTCTAGGTTTTCACACACAGTAAAATTCTAACAGATCTAATTTATCAAAGAGTCAGTCGGGAAGTCATTTCTTTAAAAAAAGGAATCCCCATATATTGGACGAAAGGCTCGCGCTGATTCTCAGGTCAACAAAACAGCCAGGCCCAGATCGATCGACGCAACATGTTCAAACTTCAGCAGTAGACACAACTGTCCCAAAAACACTTCTTTCAATGCATCTCTTGATTCGAAGTCGCATTGAGCCTAGTATTTTTTGGGATCGATTTATGGTGAAAAAACGGGGGACATCTCTATGGAATTATACTTATTGGTGGCTGCCTGTTTTTTAAGTGGCGGAGCCCTACTAGCTGTCGTCTTTTTTGGGGCACGAAGGGTGGATGCCACGAGGCTGTCCGAGCAAAAACTCTCCGAATTGACCAATGCCATCAATAGACTTGAATCCAATTTTAAAGAAGATCTTCGCATTAACCGCCAGGAAAGTTTTGCTGTTTCGAAAGATAGCCGGGAAGCGCTAACAAGCGGACTCCGGGAGTTTTCCCTGACTCTTGAGAATTCATTAAGGGGATTCCAAGGTTCATTTGATAAAAATGTCGAATCTTTTAACTCTCTTCAACGTGAAAAATTCGGACAGCTAGAGTTTAAGCAAGCTGAGTTGATAAAAAATACCGAGATGAGACTGGACCAAATTCGAGGAACCGTTGAAGAAAAACTTGAAAAGACCCTCAGCGAACGACTGGGCCAAAGCTTCGAAATCGTCGGCAAACAATTAAATGAAGTCCAAAAGGGTCTTGGGGAAATGCAAGTCTTAGCTCAAGATGTGGGTGGCCTCAAGAAAGTTCTTAATAACGTTAAAATGAGAGGCGGTATTGGCGAAGTTCAATTAGAAATGCTCCTCGAACAAATCCTTGCTCCAGACCAATATCAGGCTAATGTCAAAACGAAGATAGGCAGTAGCGAAGTGGTCGAATTTGCAATCAAACTCCCGGGACGCGGAAAAGAGAACTCTCCCGTGTGGATCCCGATTGATGCAAAATTTCCAAAGGATGTCTATGAGACACTTGTGGACGCCTATGAAAAAGGGGATCTTGGACCAATCGAGCTGGCCCAGAAAAATCTCGACACTACAATTAAAAAAATGGCAAAAGATATCAGTGAGAAATATTTGGACCCCCCAAACACAACTGATTTTGGAATTATGTTTTTGCCTTTCGAAGGTATCTTTGCAGAAGTTGTCAGAAAGTCAGCCCTCCTCGAGGACTTACAACGAAATCATAAGATTATTGTCACTGGACCAACAACCCTAGCTTCGATTTTAAATAGTCTGCACATGGGATTTAAGACTTTGGCAATTGAGAAACGAAGCAGTGAAGTTTGGCAGGTTTTGGGTGCCGTGAAAAAGGAATTCGAAAGCTTTGGTGGACTTATGCAAAAAGCTCAAGGAAATATACAAACAGGCCTCAATCAGCTGGACGAAGTTTTAGGGGTTCGAACTCGGGCGATTCAAAGACGACTCAAAGGCGTAGAATCCCTCACTGCTGCAGATGCGGTACTCGTGCTTGGCCATGAAAAACCAACCGACCTTGGCCTCGCCGATGAATAGCAATTCAAGATCTAAGCACCGGCTTTTTGAATGTCAGGACTGCGAGATGAGAGAAATGTGAAAGACCGAAAAATTGAAACCAAAAACTGAGCGATAGGAAAGGAAGTCTAGTGTCGATTTTATACCGGTTGAGCGATGTTCATTATTCCTATCGTTGGAATCAACAGCTAATCTCTGTGTTGAAAAATCTAAATTTTGAAATCCAAAAAGGATGTTTCCTTTGTTTTGTGGGCCCAAGTGGGACCGGCAAGACCACACTCCTCAATTTGCTTGGCCTGATCGATAGGCCAACCCGGGGTGAAATCTTTTTCGAAGGCCAGTCCACAAATTCTTTGTCAGAGAATGTTTTAGAAAATTTGCGCCTCAAAAAAATAGGTTTTGTATTTCAATCCTTTCACTTGATCCCGACCCTCACTGTCTTAGAAAATACCAGCTATTTTTTGCCACACCTCGGGGTCGACTCCGCCCTTTCCAAGAAACAGTCCCTCGAAGTCTTAGATCTTCTAGGACTTTCAGATCAGGCTTATAAGAAGCCCTTGGAACTGTCGGGCGGTCAACGTCAACGCGTGGCCATTGCTAGAGCGATGGCCAAGCAGCCTGATGTGATTCTGGCCGATGAGCCCACAGCTAATTTAGATCAAGAAACCGCCGGCAAAATTATCGAGGCCTTCAAGGGGCTGCAGAGATCACGCGGAACCAGTTTTATTTTTTCAACTCACGATGCCCGTTTGATGAGCATGGCTGGGACTGTTCACACTCTGACCTCCGGCGAACTTGACCCCTCAAAGAATCCTCAGGAGACCACGCCATGAACCAAATCTTGTGGCTCGCTTGGCGAAATTTGTTTAGAAATCCGCGAAGAACTCTTGCCAGCCTTCTCACTGTGGCCCTGGGTGCTTGTGGCCTGCTGATTTATCAGGGATTCAATACTGGCATTATGAATCAATATCGCGAAAATACCATTCATGGATACTATGGTTACGGATGGGTTTTTCCTCGCGGTTACTATGGCAAAGTTCAGGAAAAACCCTGGACCTCCTGGATGAGTAGCTCATCTGAGGTCGAATCCCAATTGAAATCTATAGAAGGCGTCAGAGAGGTCTTTCCGCGTTTGCGATTTTATTCATTTCTTATCAAAGGTGGCATCACCCTCGGCGGCAAAGGCGAAGGCATCAATCCTCTCAGAGAAAGCAAATTTTTTAATCAAATGAACTTTATTGAAGGGCATGAAATTCGAGATCCCAATGATATTATTATCGGTAGAGGCTTGGCCGAAAGTCTAGGCGTCAAAGTTGGAGACCTCGTGACTTTGATGACCCAAACTATTCGAGGACAGCTAAATGGGATTGATTTAAATGTGGCAGGGGTTTTCCACATGGGCATTAAGGAGATCGACGATCAGTTTTTCAGAATTCCAATTCAAACCGCCCAACAACTTCTTGATACGACAAGCACCGAACTTTTTTCAATAGATTTGGATCCAAAGGTTTCCTGGGCGAGTTTTCAAAACCACCTCGACAAAATCGCACCAACTCTAGAGGGCTTTTCATTTAACGTTTTGGATAAAGTCTACTACCAGAACTCCGTCGATTTTCTTGAAGCACAGTTTTCCTTTATCCGGGCAATAATTTTACTCATCATTGCACTCGGAATTTTTAATACAATTGCGGTTGGCTTGCTGGAACGAGCGGGGGAAGTCGGCGCCTTGAGGGCCAACGGCGAATCCAGAGCCCGCCTTTGGAAAATCATGGGAATTGAAAGCATTTTAATCGGGCTCCTTGGGGGTTTCCTTGGTGTCACCATTGCACTTGCGATCAACAAAACTCTCTTAGCAAAGGGAATTCCCATGCCACCAGGGCCTGGCATCACTAGACATTACCTTATCTTGCTAGAAATTGAATCTCATCACATGGTCCAGAGTGTGATTCTTCCAATGGTCGCAACCTTCCTCGCAAGTCTCTGGCCGGTTCGTCAGCTTTTGAAAAAATCAATTCCTGATTTGTTACGATCCACTTAAGGGCCCGCGTAAGAATAAATTGGTAGTGAGAATCACTCCTTACCTGAACTTTTACAAGTTCATAGAAAGACCATGTTTTCCGGCGCTGAGAAGCTGCGAGTTTTTGAAAATTTGGTGGACCTTTACAGCAATGGACTATCTTTGTCAGATATCGCAAAGCAAACTGGAAAGCCAAAAACTACCATACGATCAGCTCTGGTAAAGGCTGGCGTTAGAATCAGATCCAGTATTCCTGCACCTTTTTCAGCTGCCAAAAGAGATTCGACAAAGACAAATGCGGCACCCTATTTTGGTTTCTGTTTCTTTCAAGGCCAAGTGATTCCCGATCCGAAAGAGTTTGTGAATCTCCAACCAATTAATGAGCTATGGAAAAATGGGACCAACCCTAATCGCATTGCTGATAGCCTCAATGCGAAAAAGATACGCCCAAGATGCGCTCAAAAATGGAATCGAAACTCAATTGTCAAAATTATCAATCGATTTGAAAACAAGTCGGTAATTCTAAAAAGTGGGGGTAAGTATGAACTTAGATAAATTAATGGCGTGGGTTGTGGCAGTTGTATTGTTACTTTCTGGCACTGGGAATCTTGATGTTTTACAGAAGTGGGTTTGGAAAAAGCAAGCAAAAGTGATCTATGAATCTCGATCTTCGATTTGGGGCGGCCCTAGGTTTTTTCATTCTAAACATTGATAGTCCCATTGGCATTGAAATTGTAAGGACTATCAATGTGGACTAGGTTTTGAAAACCGTAGCGCACAAACTTATAGATCAGGCATTTTAGCAGTACCGTTAGTCGCTTAAAATTATCCGAAACACAAAGTTAACCGGATAATTTTTTGGTAAATTTCCTATCTTACGGCTGCAGCAGGACCTGTAGCCGGAGCGGCTGCGGGTTTATACTGAAGCATTCTATTTTGTGCTTTTATTGCTTCAAGTTTTGCTATATAAAGTTCTTTAGTTCTTTCAAGAGAATCAGCTTGGTGAGTATCTCCCTTTGCATTTAATTTTTTTACAGTTTCATCCATCTTTTTGATTTGGCCCGCTACAAATTCTTCTTGAGACTTTGCATAATGTTGAAAAGCTTGATCCATTATGTCTATATCTTTTTGGGCATTTTCGCGCGATAACTGGGCAAATGGAGCCACTTGGTCAGGCGGTGTATAAGAAGCCCAACCTGGGTCCTGCATCCTTCTATGCATCCATTGCAAATGAACTAAATCAGATGCTTTTTGCATAAATATTTTTAATGATTCAGGATCTGTCTTTCCACCTCGTTTAATATATTCCCGAAGTAAAGTTGCGGCGACTTCAGCCGCTTTGTCATTTTCCGCTTTGTTATTTGCTGCAAGCCAGCGATTAGGAATTCTCTGAATGTCTTCCTTGAGACTTCCGTCTACCAATCGGATATCATCCCAGTACTCTTTTGGAATTTTGTTATCTTCTAAATACTTTAATCTTTCTGCCTCTGTAGACGGACTCATTCCTTTAACTTTAACAGGTTTCATTCGTGTCGTATATCCTGACGTTTTTTGCCATGAAACATGAAGAGAGTCTGCCAAATTACCTTTAAATAATTCGAAAAATTCGTCACTCGATGAAACATCTTTATCTAACTTAAAAGGTGGTACTTTAATCAAATCTTCATGCGGAAGTTTTGCTGCGACACCTGCCTTAAAATTTGAACTTATAATCTTTTCTGCTTCTTCACCTAATTTCATTTTTCCAGCTTTGGCCGCTAGTATTTCAGCCTCTTTTGAAAGTAAAACAGTCAAAGGACCTGCGCTCGAAAACAACGGAATCAGCACAATCATTGCAACTAAAATATTATTAATTTTCATAAACTCCCTCTTGTTAAGAAATTAAATATGATCTTTATTCGGCAGTAATATGAGTAATCTTAAAGATTTGTCTAATTCTACCGAAGATTAATAAGATGCGAAGTCTAATTATTATTTTAACAAGTCTTTGGTCCTGCTTTGGATATTCACAAAATATCAAGATTCCTGATTTGCAAACTTCATTTATCTTACCAAGTAAGTGGAGCTTAAAAAAAAATTTATTGGATTTTGATTTTGTTTTATTGTCACCTTTTTCAAAGCAAGACAATACAAGATCAACGATTGGAATTCTAGCAATTGGGAAGGTAAATTTTGCAAAGTTTACCAATGATCCTAAGTATTTAGATGATTTTCAAAATCAGAAAAAAGAATGGGTTCTAAAGCATGGTGGAACTTTCAACTCTTCGAGATTTAAAAAGACAACCAACAAAGTACAAAATATAATCGAAAGCTCTTTTTCAATTTCAAATGTGCCCTATGTTGAATTGACTTTTGTATACTTTTGCAAAAGTAACTCGATTCAAGTCAAAGGCATGTTTCCAAACTTTAATGATGCAGATAGTAAAATCTTTGATTCACTCATAGAAAAAACTAAATGTTTAATGGAAGAAGATTAAATGTTTCTCATTAAACTCATCAGTTCCATTTTTTTAGTTTTACCAATTTTTGCGTATGCTGATATTTCGTCAGGTGAAAAACTCATAGTTATAAATAGAGCTTTAGACCAATTTGAAAAAGAATGTTTGGATAACAAAAATCAAATTAAATCGGAACCCAAATGGTGGATCGATGAATACAATCATTTGCAGAAAGAACTTCAAACTGTTACGACCGATATAAATAAAGAAATTCCTAATTTATCAACTAAAAACACATGTGGAAAACAGGACTCAAATATTTCTGAACTTTCTGGCGATGTGGATTCAATAATAAGTCAAATGAACTTAGAAGGTCCTACTTGCGAAAAAGGTAAGAACACTGAAATGGCATCGGCACAGTGTATGAAGGAATTGGCCTGCAATTTCCTAAGGCCAGCGGTAAATATCAATCTTTTTAATTCTGCTCAAAAAAATAGCTGCCAACTTTTTAATGAGAATAGTACGAATTGTTTTGCAGAGTTATTTCATGGGGTTTTTAATTCGGTCGTTACAAACTTAAAAGGCCTACTTGTTGATTTGCCAGTTCTAGCGGGAAAGGCTGTTGCTTACACCTATGAGAAGTCGAAACAAGCAGCTTCTGATTTCTGGGATAAAATTTGGACCGTAGAGGAAAGTACAAGTGATAAGCTACTATTAGCTTCATCTCAGAATGACTCCTCTATTTCCCAAATGATCGCCGATAAATTAGGTTTTATGAAAACTGTAGGCGGTGCACTTATGGAAATGCTCAATAAGCACATAAAAAACTCGTACGGATGTGAAAAATGGTCAGGAACTCCTTACACATCGACTTGTGTTCAGCCTATGCAAAGCTGGGATTGCGCCACTTGCAATCAAAGACTTAATGCTGTCTGCGGAATTGCAGGGCTTCTTGGTGGTGAAATAGTCTCTGCTTATTTAACTGGTGGAATTTTTGCTGTAGGTAAATTTCTAGGATCTGAAGGGGCTCGTGGCATAGCTATTACCGCCAGTATTATGAGTAAAACATCTCCAACTTTAGCATCGTCGTCAGCTAAGCTTGGCAGCTTAGCAAAACTCACGGGTAAGGGGTTTGTATCCGGTGCGCGACTCACAGGAAATGGACTCGTCTCTCTTTATAATGCGACTGTTTCAAGACCTGCTGGGAAACTCTTATTGGCAGCAAAAGGACCGATTCAAAGAGCTAATGAGGTTATTCTTTCAAATGAAAAGATCAACAAGATTGCCTCTTCGCTCGGAATCGTCGCCACAGATATTTCAAAAGGGGCAATTTCAGTCTTTCGAGTCGTGACCTATGCACCAAGCAAATATTTAGAAGTCATGAACAAAGCGACCGAATTGGGTCTTCGTCAAACATCACAACTTAAAATCCTCAATCAATCACAACAAGGTTATCAAGTGGCTCTAACGAATCCGGGATCGCTTCGCCCTGGCGATGTCATTCAGGCAAACGACCAAAAATTTCGGCGAGATCCTCGGCCGCAACAAGTCACCGTGGATGGAAGTAGAATAACTTTTAAAACAAGTGAAGATGGAAAAAATCTGGTGGTAGAAAAAGTAGAAAAAATATAAAAGCATTTTTCTTCATAATAATCCGATATAAGCCGGTACAAGCTGGTCGTGAATTTTTGTAACTGGCCAGGCTGCGGCGGCCAATTTTTTTAATGGGTGGCGTCTTAGATAAGGTCATCCTGACTCAGGGGCTCTGGGCCGGGGCGGAAACACGCCGTTTGGCGGTCATGGTGAGCGACAAGGCAATTGGGAGCTGAATTGCTTTGGTCGTTTTTTGTAAAATCAAAATAGAGATTGGTGCTTCCTCCTTATTGCCAATTTACTCAGTAGAGGTTTTCCTAAGTCGTCTGAATTTGTCGATACTGAGGACTTTTATTTAGTTTTGTTATTTGCTGCTTGGACGCTCACGATGAGCGTTCAACGGCGGGTTTCAGGGCTGGCCTAGAGGCCCTGAGGCAGGATGCCGTCAGCTAGGGTGAGAATTTGATGATAGTTGGATTTCGAAATTTTTTGATGGGAACATCTGAAAATATTGCGATCGTCTGCAGCATAAATGAATTTATTTTATTTTTTCTTGACGCTGTTTTTGCTTGTAAAGCCCGTGATTTTTTTCTTTCAAGCATTAGCTCAAAATCGCCATGCTAAGAGTATCTCGAGGCCTGGCATCATTGAAGAAAATGTGGCGTAGTAACTTCGACGATTAAAATTATTGCGTTCAATGTGGTCAATCTGTGTGCGACGAAAACGTCTCCAAAATTTCATGTTATGGTGAGTTCCAGAGGCGGAACCGATTGAATGGTGTAGCCCACAACATTAATTTACACAAACAATGCGATATTATTTGAACCTTTTTGGGAACAGTAATGGCACCATTTTTGTGGTTCAACGCTTGGCTCCGAGAGGTTTTCCGCAGGAATGTTTAAGCCTTTTTAGGGCCTGATTTTGATCAAAGATTATTTCAGCTATGTGGTTTTGTGGAAAAGTTTTTCGCCCTATGGGTGGCAACTGATATTTATATCGCAGAGGGAAGGAAAGTGGCCCCCATCCATGGGGACCAAGACTTGCCACCCATGCAAGCTGCTCGGGTTGCGCTTCCGCAGAGCCCTATCCTTCTTGCAATGTTTAAAATTCACACTCTTTTTCGGTGAGGCCGGTCTGCTCAAATAAATTGAGCTGGTAGCCAGTCTGCCACTTGGCTTCGATGAGGTCGGTTTGTGCCGATCCGAGATCGTTGTTTGGAGCAAGTTTTATTTGTGTAACCATATGATCTCGGCGATAGCTGTCTCGGCCAGGGTCAGCATTTTTCGGATGCGCTTGAGATCTTTAAGATCGATTATGTATTGATTTCTCATTGTCAGATTCCGGATGACGATTGGATGATGTGATCAGAGGAGATTAATTGCTCTCGTTTGACCATCGCTAGGGTCATTGCCCCGATGGCTAGGTTGCCAATCTTTCGCGGCAGTCCCTGCCCCAATTGATTTAAAATTGGGTATGACGATTCGTCAAAGACAGGATCGCTTCTGCCTGCAAGTTTTAGGTGGTGAGTCACATAGTCTTTAGCTTCGTGATCTGAAGTGAACCCAGCCATGTGATAACGAAGTGTAATCCGTTGGGCGAGAGGCTCATGCATCCGACGCTTAAGAGTTTCTCTGAACTCCGGCTGGCCGATCAGTATTAACAAAAATGGCACCTTTGAGTCCATCTGGAAGTTAGTGATCAAAATGAGCTCCTGCAAAGTCTCATGATCCATCAGGTGGGCCTCATCTAGAATGATCACAGGAGTTTTTCCTTGGTGCTCGTAAAGATCGGTGATCCCCTTCTGGATCTGCGCAAAGAGGTCCACTTTTCTGATACGATTGGGAAGATTTAACAGCGAGTTGATCTGCCGATAAAGATCATTGCGGTTGATCGTCGAGTGCGGCGTATAGCAATGTGTATGGGTTTGCGGGTTGAGGTTTTCAACAAACTTTCTGAGTACACTGGTCTTGCCGGCCCCGGGCTCCCCAGTCATGCAGAAGATCCCCGACTTTGCTTGAGTAGCTGTAGCCGTGTGAAGCTTTCCTTGATATCAAAGCTTTCAAACATCAGTGAGGTTTTTATTTCTTTCGGGAAAGGCATCTTTTTAAACCCAAAATGAGCTTCGATCATCTGACACCTCCCGAGGACTCGTGCAGGGCAACGTTGGATATTCTTGGACTGGGTTCATAAATTTTGCCATTAAGTTGACTGTCAACGAGCTGGATTTTGCAGACCCTGGTATCGCCATCGTATAGAAAAACATCAGAGAGATTGTCCTGCGAGAACCTCAGTTCCACCTTGCGCCCAATATACTGGGGCGGGACTTCAAACACTTCTCCTCGTAAGGACACTGTGGCATCTTTATTCACAGTCCTGGTCACAGCCACTAAAAAGTGATCCTCAAGGATTTCTGCATCCACTCTTCGACGGGGGTATTTCTTAACCGAGTCACTGTAGCGATCAATAGGCCTGGTGTTGATTCCGGTATGATGGTGGTGATGGTATTTTTCTCTCAGCCAACGACTAAAGGATTGATTTAGACCCTCGATGGAGATGTCGGCTTGCGAGGATAAAAAACGCTCCCTGACGGTTCTAAAAAAAGCGCTCGATTTTACCCCGAGAGGGCGAGTCGTAGGGCTTTGAGTGAACAAGGCCAATCCCAAGCTTCGCACAGCACCGATCTAGATAATGGCTGGAAAAAGCACTGCCATTGTCGCAGTAAAGTCGGTCAGGCTGCCCAAAACTCAGTATAGCTTCTTTGAAAACAGTTTCAATGGCCCTTGTGTCCTCACCCAGGGCCCACTTCGCACCAACAATCATTCGCGAGTGATCATCAATAATGGCAAATAAAATAGCCTTCTGCTTGCGCTTAGCCCCTCGGCGCTGACCTGCGGGCCATGCATAAAGTCACAAGTCCAAAGCTCGCCAAAGTAACGCATCTCAAATTTCTTGCGTGGAGTCGACTCCCGCTTCTTGTAGAGTCCCTCCAGACGTAAAAACCGTCGCAAAGTTTCTAGACCGATTGGGGGCTTTCCCAGCATTCCTTCTTCCAAACAGACATCGTAAAACTGCACACAACTCATATTGAGTCGATCACTGCTCACCGGTGTCAACATTGAAATATTCAGGGGTACCAAGGGTGAGTGCGTCCATCAGTGCTTCTACACAAAAATCAATCGCCAAATTTGGGCTAAGCTTCCATGACAGGACATATCGACTATACCAGTCTATTATTGCGAACAGATATATGAATCCTTCTGTCAGGCGGATATAAGTGATGTCGGCGCTCCAAACTTGGTTTGGCTTGGTGATAATTTTCCCTCTGAGAAGGTAAGGGAATTTCTTAGAATTTGGAGCTGGTTTACTGAGGTTCCTTTTTGGATAAATGGCCTCAAAGCCAAGTGTACGCATGATTGTTCGAATTTTTTCACGGCCAATGTCAAACCCTTCAAGCTTAAGATCCGTTGAGATTCGTCGTGTGAACAATCAATTTCAATTTGTGTTGTTCGGAGCCGTCGCTTTCTTTTCTGATTTTATCAATGAAAAGTTCAACCAACTCAGGTGGGAATAAACTCTTATCAAATTTCTTGATCAGATTTACTCTTTTCATTGCCCTGATTTGAGCCAATGGACCAATGGCATTTTTTCGGTGAAAATTATAATCTTTAATGGCTTTACGAGCTTCTTCCAAAGTCATTGAGGGAATTAAAGGAAGATTTAAATTTCGGTATTCAAGTTCAGTGATTAAATCTTGTTTTTTGTTTCCGTCCTTCCAACTTTCAAAATATAAATTCCATTTTCCACTTTTTAATTTTCTCACATAAAAACAGCCACGACTGCGATCTGTTTTCTCAGGCGATTTCGTCAAAAATTTATTTTGATTTGTTGATTTTGCTGATCTTGTTTGTGGTTTCTTCTTTGCCATTCCGTTTCTCCCTGAATTATTTCGGTTGAAACGAATAAGAACTGAATAGTTGGCACCTACACCACCTACCCAGAAACCACCTACATTTATATGCTAAGTATATGATTTTATTGAGAAAATTGGTAGTGAGAGGCGGACTGGGTTCGCCTACCCAAGCATATTGTTTAATAAAAATAAGGATTTAAGTCAATAGGTTTTGGCTGGACTGCCTACTGGTGAAATACCGTTTTTTTTGGAAAATCTTAAAATTTTTTGCTGGACTGGGTCATTCAGGGTGGATCTGGGGCTTATACTTAATTTTTCTGTTCAAGTATTTCGTTCCCCATTCTCAAAAATAAGGATTTTGCTCTCAACAAAGTCGTGCCACTTCGTGATCACTTAACTTTGCCGATCAAAAGTTGATTGTTTTAGTCACCTATTTTTGTGAGGGTCACTACCCCTTTTGTCGTTGTCCCCAGCCACGGGTGAGGAACAACTAAAAACAAAAGGAGGTTCAACTTGAAAAATGAAATTAAATTTATACAAGCCGAGAGAATTTCTTTGGCAAAAAATGGATCATTGTTGATCTGGATTTCAAAATCCATCGTGATCAGTATCCATCCAAACTATTTAGCCAAAATTTTTTCTTTACCAGAAAACAAATAAGCCTCTGGTGAATAACCAAAGGCTCAACTGAAAGGATTTTTTATGAATTGGGAATTTATTGTTCAAAAGATAAGTGAAACATCATGGCACATTGCGGTCATGATTTCTGTGGTCTCACTTTTTAAGTTGGGAATTCTTCAATGGACGGCGGTGAAAATTGCTTCCATTAAAGTTTCGAGAATTGAAATTAAAAAAAATGAACGAACCGCCTCTTTTTCACATCCAGAAGAAAAGGATCGGGTCGTTCAAATTTTAAAAAATAATGATGATTTGGATCTCAGTGATGACTTCTATGATAAGGCTTCATAGATTTTAGTTACACTTCCCCCTCTTTACAATAGAGGGGGAAACTTGATTGGCTGGTCAAAAGCCACCCATGCGGACGAGGCTTTTCAGGAAGCCTCTCCTCGGTGGCTTCTATAATTTTATCTAAAAAAAGCAATCTTTTTTCTTTTGTTGAAATCACGAAAGATCCTGATCGTGAGTTCGTCTTCGTCAGTGTTGATTATTTTCTTGTATTTGCTTAAATTTCCTCCAATTGAATTTCTACTCGCCAAATTTGGCATTTGCTAAATGGTGAAAGGCGGTTCGTCATCATTTCTTTTTTTTGTTGGATCTTTTTCATTTTCTAATTCAGTGCCTTTGTCATAAATACGAAGAAAAAATCGTCACCCTTGAATGTGAAGCCAGTAAATTTATATCCTTTCTTTTTACTTGTTTTACCATAGTCTCTAAAATCACTTGAAAAACGATAGTCATAAAAAAGTGGATGCGGAAAAAGTTTTCTGGGATCTCTCACCAGTAAAGTGATCTGGGCATCAATTCTTGAAATTGAATAATCCAAGGGATCAAAAACTTCAACTCGCTCCAAAAATACTTGTTGATTAAGTCTTTTAACTAATTTCTCAATAAGACCGATCCGCTGAATAAAACTAAAATTCAATGAGGATTTGCCTTGGATCTGTAAAAGAAGAAATTTTGTTGTCGCCCACAAATATAGCCCTTTGTTGCTATGATGCCTGAATTCGCTGGTGACCTTTGGGTCACGATGCCATTGATCACCTTTTGTTGCGGTGGCGGTCATGGCTTCATTAAGAAAAATCTTTCTAAGTTCTTTATCAACCATTTTGTGACTCCAAATAGTTGCCGATGTCCAATCTATACCTAAGTGAATGGGGACAAATTCGTCCATCAGTGATTTGCGATGGACGAGATCTTTCAGGTAGTCCAAAATAATTATTTGTTCGGGGTCATGATTTCCCCCGAACATTTGGGTTATAGGCTTTAAAAATTTTCCAATTGCCCTCATCGGCAAGGATCATTTTTCCACGATGAAGATCATCCCGAAACCCTATCTCTTTGGGGATGCCATAATAATCGCAGGTGTAGTCACTATGTAACTTCCCAGAAATCAGGATCGGCAACTGACGAACATCTAATTTTGTATCCCGAAGAGTATCGGCTTGTGTAGCAATGACTAAAAAGATTTCATAAGCACGACCCACACCTAAAAGAAAATTTAGATTTTCAACAAGGTCTTGGATCATTTGGTTTTTTGTCTTGTCAAAGGACTCTCTTAAATCTTGCTGGGCTTCATCTAAAAAAATAAAAATAGGATCTTTTTTATTTTTTTGTTTTACTTGCTCTACGATGGACACAATTTTTTGGCTAAATTCTAAAAATCTATCTGTGTCAGTAGCATCAAAAACTGTGGTCGCATCAAATTGCTGAAACTCTTGTGGCTTGCTGGTTAAAATCATTTTTGTGAAACTGTCGGGGACTTGTTTGTAAATAGATTTCAAAACAAAACTTTTTCCAGAGCCTGGTCTTCCACATATCCTAATCCCTGACTTGTCTTTCAAATTCACTTTAAGATCTTGACCAAAACCATCAACTCCTAAATGTAAATCCAGATGTTTGCTCTTCTTCCAAGGCAAAGGATTGTTTTCTTTAAATCTTTCAAAATAAAAAGTAATCCAGTTGCCACTGTCTTTGTGGGCAATCACTTTTGCCCCAAACACTTGGCTTAAAAATTTGTATTCATTCTCAATGTTGTAGTGGATTTGCTCGTTTAAAATTTTAAGTTTTACCCATCGCAATCCAGAATAATTGAAAGTGAGCAAAGGCATCGTGATCATTTTGGGCATTTCAAGTTGCTGGACTGGTTTGCCATCAATGTTGATCAGTTGATGTCGTCCATAATGTTTCAATCTGTTGGATATTTTTTTCCTTTGGACAATCCAAATTAAAACGATCAAAATAATTGCTCCGCCGAGATAGACCAATGAAGAGTGTTTCATTTGCCACCTCCATCATTTTTATTCTTGCCAAAAAAAGATGAGGACTCTTCAAACGAAATAAAATTCAGGTAATCAGTCCCTTGGGTTTCTTCATATCGCACGATGATGAATTTTTCTTTCGGGGGCATGACTTTTACATCAACAAGGATTATTCGTTCTTGCCGATTGTTGTCGCTGTGGTCTCGTTCAATAAATTTCAAGATCCACTTATCTTGTTTCTTAGTTAGGGTGATGGATACTGGCTCAATCACCGCAGTAATTATTTTCTTTTTCATCTCTAATCTCCTTGTGACCGCAAGGGTGGGGCGGAATTGCCTTGGTTTGCTGATCACAAGAGATAAATGGATTTGATTTTTTCTAATTTGAGAAAAATTTGATCGATTTATAAGTATATGATATTTCTTTGTTATTTTGCCTAATGTGTTGATTTTTTTGACGGTCGTGAAAAATTGGCTGTAACAAAATCCAACATCTATCAATAATAGAAATATTTTGATATATATCCCCAATCCATCATTTTCAGAGGAAAATTTAATGAAAATATTATTTGCCATGACTCTTTTGCTTTCGCTTCAATCATTTGGCACTCAAAGCAAATCCAATTTTTCTGGTTTTTACGACCCAAAAGATGTGGTGAATTTACCTTTGAAAGATGTAAGTAATACTGTTTTCAAACTTGTAATTTTGAAAGGGGCTGGAATGTTTGGGACAGCCTATTCTATTCATGAAAATATCTTATTAACAAATGTTCACAACATTAATCGATGCCTACTTGATTATGGCATGGCTGATACAGGATACGATGGTTCAAAAGGTCCACTTTTATGTAAATCTCTTTCATTAATAGATGGCAAAGGCAATGAACTCACTACGGTTGAATTACTTGGATCTAATTCTCGGCATAATAAGGATGATAAAGATTTTGCTGTAATTAAAGTTAATGGTTTGAAAGCCATTCCAATTTCACTTAGTCCTAATGGTCCGCAGATTGGTTCGTCAGTGTTTGCTATTGGCTTCCCCTCAACGACTTTCAGAAGTCCGCAAAAATTGAATGATAAAATGATTGTCTTGATCAATTTAATTAATATCGTTTTTGATATTGAAAATAAAATAAAATCCTTGAATCAAAATTCAACATCGCAAGATCTTTTTACAACTTGGATGACTGATGGTTTTCAAAAACTACAACCACTTGTAAAATGGAATGAGTTTTTGTCTGGGTCTATTTTGGGGCGAGAGTGGAATCCTTTGATCACATGGCAGACCGAAGAATCATTGGTTTATCGAAAAATCTGCTTGATCATATCAAGCACCTTAAAACAGATACTTATGGCTTTATTCAGATGATAGAAAAATCTCAATTGAAAAACAGTAAGCAGGATTTAGATGCGGATGACTCACTTAAAGTTAGCAAAGCAAGAGTCAGTGCAATTTCGGGAAATGCTGTTTTAGTGGAGGGCGATGCCACACCTGGTTCATCAGGGAGTGCTGTTGTTGACACTTCAGGTAATGCTGTGGGCATTGTATTTCAAATTAGAAAAGTTGGAAAGAATGAAAATGATATCTGTCTTTTGGATGCCTTGATGACTGATTTCGAGTCGATACGATTTTCTTATTGTCCCTCACTTGGCCCCACAGTCGTTTCATCAAAAATAATTTTTGAAACATTAAGATTATGGGGAATTAAACTGTAAGAATAATTCCCATAGATTGATGATTTTTTTTAAGATGCTTTTTCTATTGGGGCTTGCCCAACCAAAACTCTGTCACGATCTCGATAAACTTTAAAACTCATCGCAACATCAAGATGACCCATCCATGAACTGACCGCTTGAATGGATGTTTCCCCTTTATCGTAGCACCAGTTTTGAAATCCCTTCCTACAACTTTGTGGCGAAAGTCTTTTATTTTCTGTGTTACATTTCATGATTTCTACGATTTTTGAAATGGCAATATATGTCGGCATTTTAAAATTTTTATCTCTAATAATTTTTAAAGCCTCAATTTGTTCTTTCCACTTCACTGGTATATGCTTTGTTTTATACTGTTCTGGCACTCCTTTTAATTTTTCTTGATAGATGCTTATCACATCAGTTCCATGAGCCAGATTTGTGACTGCCGAAAAATATTTTCCTTCCAATTTTGTTTTAAGTAATTCACTGGGGCGGAGTCCAAAATAAAACATGGCTTTGAGAGCATTGATTTGTTGTTGCCCTAAAATTCCTTGTGTTAAACCGATACTCGAAATTTGATCCAAAAGAACTTGGGTCATTGGTAGAGCCTCTTTCCTTACACCACTTTTATTTGTCGATTGCTTTTGAATCTCATCACGATATGCCCCTCTGGGCATGGTGATGTTTTTATAGTAACCACTTCCTTTTGAGGTCGCAAATTTTCCCCACTCATTTAAAATGGAGATTATTTTTTGACAGTAATTCACTGAGTATTTTCTTTTGGATAAAATTTTATAAATTGTTTTCGAATTTTCGTTGTATATTTCGGGAGTATAGCCAAGTTGATTGATAATTGCTTGGGCAATGTTGAACACATATTCTTTCTTTTCTAAATGTTTAGCCGATCCAAAATTTTCGTTTGTCATTTTTTGTTTGAACAAGGCAACCATTTCAGGTGGGAACAATGTTTGGTTGATTGTAATGCTTTGTTTGTATCGCTGAAAGGCTCGTGCTTGTCTGGCTACTTCAATTTTAGAGCCTTTATTTATTTTATTAAATTCTTTAATTCTTTGTTTTGCTTCGGTGGCACTCATTGATGGATTGATACTAAATCTATAAAAAACCGAGGGATCAATTTTTTCATAAGAGTGTGGTTTACCATCTTTGTAGGTTTTTAAATAAAGTGACCAAGATTTTTTTCTGGCTCTTATGTAATATGATCCTGTGCTGGGAAGATTTGTTTCAATCGTTGTTGTAACCGTAGTTCTGTGTGTAACTTTCGTTAAAACATTTTTTGTTTTTGCTTTGGAATTTGATTTTCTAACCAACTTTTTCGCTGGTTTTTTTATTTTCTTTTTTGCCATGATCTTCCCTTCGGTGAATTTGAAAGGGAAAACGAGTCCAGAAACCGCCTACATCGCCGACCAATCTGGTCGGCGAACTGTCTAAAAACACCAATGATTTCAATTATTTAAGTGAGAAAATTGGTAGTGAGAGGCGGACTTGAACCGCCGACCTATGGATTATGATTCCATTGCTCTAACCAGCTGAGCTACCCCACCACGGGACAAAAATATCAACACATTGCGCCACAGCGCTAGCTAGCAACGCCTTTGTGTCGAGCTACTGCCTAAAGAAAATATCAAAAATCCTTCAGGAGACCACTTTAATAGCTGCATTCGGCAGTCTGAGTCAATCAAGAATCCAAAGTCCATTTGACTTTCGGTCCTGATTCCCAGTTATGTCTTGACGACAAAGTCCCTAATCAAATTGAATGGGACGAAAAGACAGGAGATCATATGAAAAAAATTATGTTACTTTTTGGAGTGCTGGCTCTTCTTGGGTTATCTGCGTGCTCAAAAGATGATAAGCCGGAAAAACCAAAAGACGGCAAGCTCTGGGGCATCATCAAGGACAATCAAGGCCAGAACTTGATTAACTACTCTATTATTTCGGAAGATGGTCAGGCGGTCCGTGGAGCAAAAGTTCTTATCGGCGACTCCCTAAACGCTCCTTTTTTGAACAATATTCTAACAGCTGATGATTCCGGCCAGTTTCCAATTCCAACTGAATGGGTCAGTCCCCAAAGTCTGACCATCGACGCCCCGGGATTTTTGCGGGTGACCTTCCTACGTGAAGTTCCAATTGCTCGGCAGATTATTATGCACCGATCCTATCCCCAATCAACCCATGAGCTGAAAGGTGTTACAACCGGCCATCCGCTTAAAGATAAGGATGGCTTCATTGATTTCTCGCTCGTAATGTCCACAATGAATCGTCAAGATTTGCTAAATTTTGATATTGGAAAGTTTGTCAGTCCTCAAACTGATAAGATTACCGTCGTAGGACAACCTGTTGAATTGCCAAGCAATGCTTCAATCCCAAGACAAAAAGAAAGCTACTTGCTTCCAGTAACTCTCGAGAAACCGATTTATCGCCTCTATTTTCCAGAGGCTGGTATTCAAAAAATCTATGCCTCCAGAGCCCGTTTTCCTTTCAAGAAGGTTGTGGATGGTTTCCGAAATAATGTTCCATTTTATGAGCTCCTCAATGAATTTGAATATTACGGCGGTACGGTCAAAGACCTAGCCGTGCTTGAGCCTTTTAACTCAGCAGATCTGAACGTTTCAGAGTTTAATTTTACCGAAAAGAGAAACGTGACAGCACCTAGTTTTTCTGCGGATTTAGTTTATGTTGGTGTAACCGTCGCTGATATGAATGGTTACATGATTCCGACGGATATAAAGCGTTTAACCAGTGGACAAACTCTACCCCTAACCATCTATCAAGGCCACCCAGTCATTGTTGCGCAGGTTCTAAAACGCGCCGCTGAGTTCAAAGTTTTAAATAGCAGCTCAAGTCGCCTCAGTGCAGTTATTTTACCATGGGCCGACTCTACAAAAAGTCCCGCTGAGTTTATGGGTCTGATTGCAGATCCTGTTAAATCATCTGATTATGGTTTTACTTTGGAGATCCCGCAAAGTCCCGCAACCGTGGCACCACTCGCTACCTATTTACTTTTGTCTGACATAGATGAAGCTCAAAAAACGGTACAGAGAACTTGGGAAGTTTATTCTAAAGAATGGGTTTCTGAGGTTCGTCTTCCAAATTGGCCAACACCGGGAGCCGCACTCAAAAAAAGAGTTGAAGTTTCATTCGTAGGAAGCTTGAATGGTGAAAACGTCGATCTAGGCCCGAAGGTCATTGAGGCTGCAACCCATGTTACAAGAAGTTCTGCTGACTACTAAGAGAGTCTTCACCAGCGTCCCTCTTCGCCTTTTTTGTATAAGCTCTCTTGGCTGCCTCTTTCTCGGATGCAGCCTATTTGATCGAAGACCAAATTCAGCGATCAGTTCAGTCGTGGCCGGCGGAGCAAATCAAAGAGTTTTGTTTGCCCCCTATGATCAGGTTTGGCGCGCGGCCCATACGGTCATCAAATATCCCATCGCAGGTGAAAATCAAGACACAGGCCTCTTAGAAACTGAAACAATCAAGTTTTTAGATGGATGGCTACCTCCGGAGATCCCAAAACAGCCTTCCCATGGAATGCGCTACAAACTATTTTTGACCTTTGCAAAAGGGCGTATCGAAGGCCGGGAATCCACTCGGCTCACAATTGAAAAGAAGATTGAGAAACAAAAGGATTTTTTTTCAGAGCCTGATCAAATCGAATCCGATGGCCTCGAAGAAAAAGTTATTTTTTACCGAATCGAGCGTGAGCTAATAATTAACGAAACCCTCAGGCGCGCAGCTCAGACTCAATAATTCTTTCTGAGGTGCTTCTGCCACAGACTAATTTTTTGAACAACTGGAGTCTCTGCTTTGCCTAATTTTAATCCATAAAGCCGTTCCAAAGCCAACATACTCACAGTTTGAATATTAGGATCCTTTTCACTAAGAAGACGCTCAAAAATCTTTCCCTCATTTTCTTGGGGCTGTTGTGCAAGAGCTTGCAAAATCTGCGCTCGAACCCACAGGGACCTCTCGGCGCGAAAATTATATTGCTTGTATAGCTCCTGCCAAAACTTCCCGAATTGCCGGACTTAAGCTTCGGCTGAGAACTTCGACGGCAGCCGATCTCACCACCAGAGCCTTATCTCTGATTAATTCCTGTGCTACCTCGACCGCCCTTGTTTTCTGAACTTGCTCAAGAGCAACAAGACCCGCATTACGCATAAACCACTCAGTGCTCGCCGTTGCCTTCAGAAGCTCTTGAATTGAAGCCCTCGGATTCATCTCAGACATCAGCATTAAACTCCGCCATCTAACTTGCATGGGCTGTTGAGGATTTCGAGACAACCCACGCAGCTCCTCAAATAAAGTCTCATCACCTTCAAGAGCTGCAAGTTTTCTATTTTCAGCGGGAAGGTTCAAAATATCTAAAGCTGAGACTTGTCGCTTTTCAGCTTTGCACGGCAGCGACACCAAAAGGCACAAAGAGGCACAAAGAATCAAAAACTTCATAGAGCTTTCCCTACCCCTTCTTAACAAAATCTTCAAATTTTCCCATCAACTCGCCATCAACAGAGGGCTTGTCCGCAGCACCAGCCTTCGCAGCCTTAGCTGCGGCCGAAGCGGCTTTCTGCTCATCCACCGCCGCCGCAAACTGAGCCATAATATCATCATCAATCCCGCCTGCAGATGTCTCAGCAGGCTCCTCCACTGCGGCAGCAGGTGCCGGTTGAACGACAGGTGCAGCGGGAGTCGGTTTAACAGCTTCTGGAGAAGCCGCCTGTGGGGCTGATGCCCCTGCGGCTAAAACCTTTGCAAGCTCTGCTTGAAGGCGTGTGTTTTCTTCCTTATAGAATGATAAATCTGCGATATCTTCGCTGATTATTTCGTACTCAGAAAGACGAGATTCCAGAGTTTTCATTTTCTCCTGAAGAACCACCACGTCGCCGGGTGGACCGGCCTTTGGCTGATTTGTCAATTCTGTTTGCACTTGCTCAAGTTGTCTCTCTAAAGAGCTAATCTTATCTTCGCGCTTTTTTACTTCTACCTGAAGCGCAGAGACCTCGGCCTGAGCTACTGCCTGGCTCGCCCCCGCGTTATTTGCCACACTCTGCTCAAAATTCGCGCTCAATCCCGACTGTTGTCCGCTTTGAATCTGACTTTGATTTTCTAAAATTCGGGTCAAGGTTTTTTCGATTTCCGCAGTAGCACCAGCCGAAAGGGCGACCCCATCACTCTTTCCATGATCCTGACCCTGGTTTGTCTGATCTTTGCCAAAAAGCAATCTGACGGCCAAAAAAATCACGAGAAACAGAATGAAAACAACCAATGATTGAATGATCATCGTATCGTGGGTATTCCAATAATGCAAAAGCTTCCATGCTCATTTGAATTATTGTCGGGCACTCACGTTGACAAATCAAGAAGCGATGAGAAATCCGCCAGAAACTTTACCTAATACCGCTCGGCGGAAGTCCAGATCCTTTCCTGGACCAACACCTGCGTTTCTGTTAAGTTCTTCCTATGTTAGACTCAATTCATATTAAAAATGCCTTTTGTATTTTGCCGGACCAAAGAACTGGAAGACTTTGCGAAACCGAGGTTGATCTTTTTATTTCCAATGGTCGCATTCAAACAATTGGAAAAACAGCGCCACCCGTCGAACCAGAACAAGTCATAGATGCCCGAGGTCTTCATGTGCTTCCAGGTGTTGTCGATACTCAAGTCCACTTTCGAGAACCAGGAATGACACAAAAAGAAGATCTTGAGACTGGAAGTCGAGCGGCACTTCTTGGTGGCGTCACCGGATTTTTTGAAATGCCCAACACCAAGCCACCAACCACCACCCGCGAACTTTTCAATCAAAAATTGGCTGCAGCCCAAGGGCGATGCTTCACTGATTACGCTTTTTTTATTGGTGGCGCACATGAAAATATAAACGAGCTCAGTGAGCTGGAACAGATGCCTTATTGCTCTGGAGTCAAAATCTTTGTCGGCAGCTCAACGGGATCTCTTTTGGTTGACGACGATGCCAGCATTGAGAAGATTCTCCGAAGCGGAAAAAGACGAGTTATTTTTCATAGTGAGGATGAAATGATTTTGCGGCAAAGACAAAACATCGTTAACACCTCAAAAGACGTGCGACAACACCACATCTGGCGAAATGTCGAATCAGCGGTATCCTCAACTGTACGAATTCTAAATCTTGCCCGAAAGACTGGACGCCCAGTTCATATTCTCCACGTGACCACATCCGAGGAAATGGACCTATTGGCTCAGGCAAAAGATATTGCCACTTGTGAAGTCCTTCCCCAGCATTTGACCCTTTCTGCGCCCGAGTGCTACGAGCGCCTTGGAACCTTAGCCCAACAGAATCCGCCAATTCGTGAAAAGTCCCATCAAGACCGTCTTTGGAAAGCAATTCAGGACGGGACTGTGGATATTATTGGCTCCGATCACGCTCCTCACACACTCGAAGAGAAGAGACGAGAGTATCCAAATACCCCATCAGGAGTTCCAGGTGTCCAGACTCTGCTTCCAATTATGTTGAATCATGTCCACCATGGACGGCTGAGCATTTTTCGACTGGTGGAGCTGCTCTGTGAAGCTCCTCGTAAGGTTTTTGGTCTGAACTATACTGGTCGTATTGAAGTGGGAGCAAAGGCAAATTTGACAATTGTTGATTTGAAAACACCCAGAACAATCGAAAACAAATGGATTGAAAGTCGCTGCGGGTGGACTCCTTTTGACGGAATGAAAGTGATTGGGTGGCCAATCCATGTAATTCTCGGCGGAAAATGGGCCTTGCGCGATGGTGAAATTAAGCACCCACCGATGGGGCAACCCATGGAATTTCTGACTTGAATCCAAATTCTGGGCAATCCATTTCACCAAAACAAGCAGCCGTGAGCTTTTTTTTTGCAGGACTGCTCCCGGTTATTGCATTCACTGTGATCGAAGATCAATTTGGAACTTGGGCTGGACTTCTCGCCGGGTGCGTGTTTGGGCTAGGCGAAATTATTTACGAAAAAATTAGATATAACCAAATTTCAAAAATGACAAAGTTCGGCAATGGGCTTCTCATTGCGCTTGGTTTGATCTCCTTACT
Organism: Bdellovibrionales bacterium; assembly: GCA_016713585.1. Classification (GTDB taxonomy): domain Bacteria; phylum Bdellovibrionota; class Bdellovibrionia; order Bdellovibrionales; family Bdellovibrionaceae; genus JADJOV01. The sequence goes on from JADJOV010000023.1 coordinate 542,759, forward strand.
TTCGAGTGAGGGTCTCTGGTTTAAATTACAACCTGCCTTGATGGAAGGTTTGTTTGCCCTCGCTCTTTGGGGCTCACTCTTCACCTCTCGTCCCTTATTGCAGCGACTTATTGAAATGCAGGGCCAAAAACTTCCGGAGCCTCTTGTTGGTCGAATTTTTGGCCTGACCTTTCGGATCGGATTGTTCTTTGCGATTCAGGCCGGACTTGCCACTTGGGCTGCTCTTGATTGGACGACTCAGAACTGGGCCCTCCTTAAAGGTTTTGGTGTAACTATTTCGATGATTATTTATATGGTCGCCGAAGGGTTGTTTCTTCGATGGTCCATCCAAAAAAGACATTTCATTTGGATTTTCGGGCTTTTATTCTTTTCCGGCTGCGGAAAATTAGATTTGGCCGTTCGGTGGGCCGATACTTATGTTTTATCTTCAATCAACGACTATTTTGAGCTCTCGGCCTCCGAAAAAGAAGAGACCCGCCTAGCCTTTAAACAAATTCTAAATTCAATTCAAAGCCAAGATTTTCCTGTTTTAGCAGAACGATTGGACTCTCTCGCTGGGTTCCTTCAAAAAAATGACCTTAGAAAGGATCTCAGCCAAGCACAGAAGAACGACTTGTTAAATACTGAAATACGAAAATTTTTTTCTGAAATAGGTGAACTTCTCAAAAAAACCAGTGGTCGCTTCGAGCCCCTAGGACAACTTGTCGTAGCAAACCAAGCAAAAAAAGGATTTCATCTTTTTGACGAAGAATTTCTAAAAAAATATAACCAAAACCTCCTAGAGATGACTGATCAAAAAAAGCAAAAAAAAACTATCCAGAAGAAAATAAATACTTGGGTTGACGAAACTATTGAGTTTTTGTCTGAAGGCCAAAAATCAAAACTAAATGACGAAACCCGCAAGTTTCCACCACCTGTTTTTTTGCAGCTTGAAAGTCGGCGGATAGTTTTCGAAAAGTTTAGAGCTGCTCGCGATGATGAGAAACTCCGTCGTGCTTTTTTAACTCAATTCTTTACCGAATGGGATTCTTTGCAATCCCTAGAGTTTCAAAAAGCCCGGCAAGCATATTTCGAACGAGTGACTGTCTGGATAGTCGAGATCCTTCAAACAATGAATGAAAAACAAAAAAGGAATCTTCTTAAAAACCTACACAGGAGGGCCTTTGAATTTCAAAAACTATCCATCAAATAAACATATTGCACTTAAAATTGTCTGCATAAAGCTGCAGAGAAAGCTCTTAAGGACACCGATTTAAATAACTGAGCGTTTCCGGCTGAATCACAAGAAAAGGGCCTCCATTCGGAAGCCCTTTCTACAAATCAATTTTAGTTGAATTTAATAAACTTAATTACACCGTCTCCATTGAATATGATAGATTAAGCCAGCAGTGATGTCCGCCGAGTCAACAGTCATCATTGTCTCCTCCATTTGCGCATTGGATTGAGACATAATACTCGAGTTCACGCGAAGAGTCACACTGGCTCCACAAGGCGTCCACACCAAGGCACTGGCTAAAATCCCATTGCTCTGAGTGTAGTTATCATTCATCGGACCAGAATAGACTCTTGAAAATCGAGGACCGCGAATTCCAGCCCAAAAATACTCAGTATCAAGACGATTGTATGCACCGTAGGCGGGAATCAGGTTAAATCCTCGATAGTCCGTCTGGATCACAGACAATGAATATCCTTGAGGAACTTTGACTGGAATTGAAAGATTGCATGACTTTCGATCAACACGCCGACCAGTGGTACTACCTGCCTCAGTGACAAACTGATCAAACAAGATACTCAAAGCGTCTTGAGCTGGGGACAATGTTACACTTGCGGTCCCTGCTGGACATCCTGTGCCGCCATAAGCTGGCTGACCTAGCACTATTCTTGATTGTGCATATGCCGCTCCTGTGAGCAATGTTGTTAAAGAAAGTGCTAACGTTAGAAGTTTCACGTGTCCCCCTTGTACTTTGGTTGATTTAGTCCCCGAATTCAACCCGATGAATTCGATCCGACAACTACCGACAAAGCAAAAAGGGCGCCAACCAAAAAATGGCCACAATGACACTAAAGCAACTTGAGTGAAATTAAAAGAAAAGGGAGTGAAACCACTCCCTTTTCTTTTAATTTGAATTTCAAAACGCTTCCCTAAAAAATCTACAATAATCTCTTAGTTAGTTTTGCACCACGGAAAGGTAGGAATTATTTGGCACATTGCTTCGCAGGTCGCCGCATCGCCAAAAGGACATTCTTCGGTCCCGCCGCCGCCGCCGCCACCACCAGATGCACCAACAAAAATATCAAGAGTTGATGCCGTTTTTCCAGTCGCATCGGTCACTGTGATGATTGACGAACCTGAAGCCAAACCACTCACAACTCCACTGTCGGAAATCGCCACCGAGGATGGATTTGAACTCACAAATTTAAATGGAGCCTGACCATTCATGATACTCAAAGGTAAAGTTCCTTTTTCAGTCAATGTTGCTGCCGACGGAACAACCACCATTTTCTTTTCAAGAACTGATTCGACGGCCCCAAGTGCATCCACTCGGCAACTACAAGCCGTCTCGATACTTACTTTAGCACCGCTTGTCTGCAATATGGCTCGAATTTGCGCGCCCGTTAAAGATGAATCCTGGGCCTTCAAAAATGCCACAAGCCCTGCAACTAACGGTGTCGCCATTGAGGTCCCAGACAAATTTCCGTAGGCATCGTTTGGCAGGGTTGACATGATATTTAATCCAGGAGCCGCCACATGGACTGTCGCCCGTCCATAATTTGACCAACTCGGTTTCTCGTCTTTATCCCCTGAGGCCGCCACTGAAATTGTATTTGGAAATCCAGAATTGGCAGGAAAGACTTCGACTTTGTCGTTATTTTTTCCATCGTTTGCAGCCGCCGCAACAAAAATTATCCCTTTATCATCTGCTCGCTTAATTGCATCGATCAATGGCTGAGCTTGAGCCCTTGGAACTGTTGCTCCCCAGCTTGCAGAAATTACCGCCACTCCTTTTTCAATAGCGTAATCAATGGCTTTGATTCCATCGTCAAGACTTCCAGAGCCGTCCGCCCCCAAGAACCTCAATGGCATTATCGAAAGTTCAGGACTGATTCCAACAATTCCGCCATCGACAACACCCGTTGCGCCAATGATTCCAGCGCAATGAGTTCCATGACCTGGATTTGCAGATCCTATTAAGTCCATGGGGTCATTGTCTTTATCTTTGAAATCAAAACCTGGGACCATATTTGGCGATAAACTCTTATGCTTATACTCAGACCCGGTATCGATCACGGCCAGAAGAACCTTTTTGCTTCCCTTATTCCCCGCCTTCGCCCAAGCTTTTTCGGCTTGAACTTTGGCAATCGCCCACTGATCCTTTAAGGCCGTTCCGTCAACAGGAACAGATGAAAAGGAATGCAATCTAAAATTTGGCACCACATATTCCACTGATGAATTCGACATTAACTCAACAAGGGTTGAGATCTCGAACTTCTTTGGAATATTAACTTTTATATAACCACCAGCATCGTGGTGATCGAGCACCATAAGTCTTCCCGACTTTTGATTCTCTATTTGATTGAGAACTTGAAAGGCTCCAGAGTGTCGATACTTCACCAAGAACTCTCCTGCGAACCCCGTATTGCACAACAAAAAAACTGCACCTAATAAAATCTTCTTCATACTTACCCCTCCGTGGTTTCAAAAATCTTATGACGAAATTTTAAGCAATGAATAGATATATTTTCTTATTCCAACTTAAATGACACGCATAAATATGCTTGATTGATTTAAGAAAGCTTTTCAGAATACCCATCTATGAATCTTATGGAAGCCATAATATTAGGTGTGATCGAAGGCATGACGGAATTTCTTCCGATTTCTTCAACTGGTCATATGATCATTGCGTCTCACTTTTTGGGAATAGCAGAAGATCAATTTGTTAAAAATTTTGAAGTTATCATCCAATTTGGCGCAATACTCGCCGTGGTATTCCTTTATTTTAAACGATTCGTACAATCTTTCGAGTTTTATAAAAGATTACTGATCGCTTTTATACCCACAGGACTCCTCGGGTTCTTCCTCAAGAAACTTGTTGATCAATGGCTCGAAAGCGTTCACTTAGTTGCCACAACTTTGATAGTTGGAGGAATCGTTCTCATTTGGTGCGATAAGAAATTTGCCAACTTGGCCGTTGAGGGAAAAAATGATTCTGATTTAAAAACAAAAGATCTCCTCACGCTTGGTCTTTGGCAATCGGTTGCCTTGCTTCCCGGGATCTCTCGAAGTGGAGCCACGATCCTTGGTGGGCTTTTCTTAAAAATGAACCGAAAAGCAGCCACTGAATTCTCGTTCTTTTTGGCAGTACCAACCATGGCCGCCGCCACAATCTACAAACTGATTAAATCTGTTGGAACAATTACCAGCGATCAGGTTTCGCTTTTGGGTTTGGGCTTTGTCATTTCGTTTTTGGTGGCTGCACTCTCTATTCAATTCTTTCTTAAAATTCTTGCAAAATCCGGCTTTAAATATTTTGGGATTTACAGAATTGTCATAGGCCTTGTGATTTTTGGAATATTAACACTCCGAACTTGAGAGGAATTTTATCATGCTCAATCAGGCTGAACAGATCCTGATATCAACTTTGTTCTTGATGCCTACCTGGAAATGGCTGTGCCTTGGTTTTGTGATTTTTATCGGACTAACTCTCAGGCCTTTTCTACAAACTCTGATTAAAAAACTAAGAAACAAATCTGATTTAGCAAGCTCAAACCAGCCTTTCTGGCGATATTTAGCCCAATTGGAGACCGATGGACCAGTCTCTTGGATCGCCTTGAGTTTAGTTTGGCTATTTATCTTGGATAGTCTTCAAATCCACCAGGGCTGGGACAAATACTTGACCGGAGTTGCGAAAATTATTTTCACATTGAACTTGATTCGTCTGGCCTACCGATCCATCGATGCGGTGGGAAATGTTCTGATAGACCTTGCGGCCAAAACTGAGACCTCACTCGATGATCAATTGGCTCCCTTCGTATCAAAGACCTTGAAAGTTCTAGTGCTTGTTTTGGGCGGCCTCATTGCACTCCAAAATTTTGGTGTCAATGTCATGTCGCTTTTGGCGGGCCTTGGGTTAGGAGGTTTAGCCCTAGCTTTGGCAGCCCAAGACACTGCGGCGAATCTTTTCGGATCGATTACAATTCTTTTGGATGCACCCTTTAAAGTCGGGGATCATATTAAAATCGGAGACACAGAAGGACTCGTTACGGAAGTAGGCTTTCGTTCAACTCGAATAAAGACTTTTACAAACTCCTTGGTCACTCTTCCAAATGCATTTGTTGCGAAAGAAAAAGTGGAGAATCTTGGCGAACGACAGGCCCATCGGATTCGTCAAACTTTGGGCCTTCACTACGATACTTCCCCCGAAAAGGTCGTCCAACTCTGCGATGAGATTAGGTACCTACTCACGCAAGAACCTTTAGTCATGAAAGAAAATTTCGTAGTTAATTTTGTGAATTTCAATGCCTCAACTCTGGATCTTCTAGTCAGCTTTCATGTGACCACAACTGAAACTCAGGTGGAATTCGCTGTCGGACAAAAGATTCTTCTCGAAATTTGGCGAATTGCAAAGAAGATAGGGGTCGAATTCGCTTACCCAACCCAAACAGTTTATTTACCAAAAGGCTAGCACCTTATTGAGTAGGACCTTACGATTATTTTCTATTTTTGAGACCCATGGTCTCGGCTCGAATCTTGGTTGCCTCAAGCTTCAGCTTTTCTGTTTCTGCCTGGCTTTTAACTGTATCTAAATCTATTTTCAAATCTTCGAGCTTGGATCTAAGATTTTTGAGGGATCCCGAAAGCTTCTCATGCTCTTGCTTTGTTTTTTCTGCCTCATCCTTATACCGTTTGATCTCGGACTCAGTTTTCACCGTCTCATTCTCAAATTGAGCAGAGTCTCTTCTGAGCTTGTTGATCTCTAAATGAAGCTGTGCCGTTTCCTTCCCTAATTGAGACTTTGTCTTCTCCAATTCTTGACGCATCCGTTGAGCAGACTTCTGGGCCTGATCTGTTTTCTCCTGAGCGTCCTTTAATTCCCTTTTTGTTTTCTCAAAGGTCTCTTTGGTTTCTTTCAAACCACTCTCCGATCTTTTGAATTCGTCATTGGCCTTTTTCATCAGAACTTCAGCCTGTTCCTGAGCCGCCCTTAATTTTCCAATTTCAGCTTCAGTCTTGCTTTTCTCCACGTTCATCCGTGCTACATCTTGTTCCGTTTTCGCCTGTTGAACTTTCAACTGGGCCATAGCTTTCTGATTGCTTGCCCGCGCCTGCATCAATTTTTGTTCATTCTGTTTTTCTTCAAGCTTGGCTTGTTCCGAATCTTTCAATGCTTTTTCAGCGTCCCTTTCCGCCTGATGCTGCTGCTTTTCCAGTTCTTTCGCTGTCGTAATAGCCTTTGCTGTGGCGGTCTCTGCCGTTTTACGATTTTCCAAGGATAGATCGCGAGCCTCTGTCGCAACTCTTATCTTTTCTTGAGCAATCCTGATTTTTGCTTCACCCTGAACTGTCAAGAGCTCGGCTTGCTTTTGCATCTTTTCGTTTTCAGCACTTTCTAACTTCATCTGAGCTTGACTTTTTTCCGCCTCAGCCTGGAGTTTCCTGGATTGCGCCTCAGTGGTTTTCGCTTTTTCTATAGCCGCTTTCGATTCGGCTCTAATTTTGTCCCTCTTTCTCTGTTCCTCTTCCATTCGGCGACGCGCTTCAGTTTCTTCCGCCTTGGCAGCCTCAGAGTCAGCAGCTGCCTCCTCAACCTCAACCTGGCTACTATCTGCTTGAGCCCATACATATCCTGGACCCATTTGAATCAAACAAACTGAAATGGCCATAATTTTTGAAATAGTCGACATGCTAGCCCCCCAATCTAAGATTCTACGGGAAAAATCTTACACTCGTCATCAATTAGTCAAATTAGACTAGGCGGGGATTTACTGACAACTAGACTTAAGTTAAGCTGAGCGAGCTATGACAGGATGATCGTCTGATTAAAAACTTCCTAGTCTAGCTCTTACTAATCTAGTTTTTGAATGAGGTGCCAACCAAATTTAGTACGAACCGGCTTTGATATTTCATGTTTAGAAAGATCAATCAGCGCCTCTGCAAACTGATCATCCAAGCGCTCGACCAAAACTGAGCCCAGATTTCCACCGCCCGGAGCTGAAGCACAAAGAGAATACTTTTTGGCAAGCCGACCAAAGTCCTCCCCTTGTGAAATGATTCGCATAAGGTCCATTGCCTGATATGCGTGTTGTACTAAAATGTGTCTTACATTGATTTTTTTCATAATTACTTCCTTTTTCCTGTTTATTCCTGGTCAGTTCACCATCTAGGGATCGAAAAACATCTTGTTGATTATTTTAATGAGCAAACACCAGGCCAGCCATCTTTTAAGTGTCTCATTTTGAACTTAATTTTTCGTTGTAATTTTAGATAGTTAGACAGATCAGATAAAAAAATTATGATACATTCATTTTGAAACGTCGGCCTATCAGCAGCGCACGCAATTTTTGTCCCCACAATCATGTTCAAATCATGATCATCTATTTTTGATTCAATACGGGGACCTCGACAGCCAGGAATCACAGAATACTAAAAATAGAAATGTGTTCCTACCAACATCGTAAAGACGTGATGGGTGACTGTTACAACTTCATAGGTTTGATTGATTCTCTGTATAGAACGACCTCGCCCCCCGGTGTAGTAACCACCAAAAGTATATCCCACTTGATTTTTAGCAATGAAGAGAAAATTCGCACTAAATCCGCCCATATCTAAACGATCCTGCTGCAAGCGCTGAAGTTCCGGATCTGGATTAGGATGTGCAGAAAAATTGGTATAAATTCCACCACGAAATTTTAACCAATCGGCCCAACTCCACTGTCCCCCGATTGAAATATTATTGACCGGGCGAACTTCAATTCGATTTGAGTAAAGGCTATTGTCAACATCTTCATAAGTGTATCCTTCATAGAAATTTGCATCCACAGCCCAAAGCCACAGAGGACTTGGCTCATAGGATGCACCAAGAGAAAACCGTCCGGCAATCTTAGCCGGAGCCCTGAGGGTAGGTATATCAGGCTCTATTTTGGTCAACGTTGGACCACTCAAATCCATTTCCGTTCTAGACTCATTCACTCTTGCCTCACCAGCCACTCGTATAGCAGACGGTCTTAGACTCACACCTATTGCCCACTTGGGTGTCAATTGGTTATAGTAACCAAAAATTCCTACTAATGAATTTTCAGTTAAATTTCTTTCTTGATTGAAAATCACTGACTTCGTTGCAGAAGAGTTGCTTCGATCATTGATAGATCTCACGAAACTTCTGGCCGTATAGTAAAAGGTCAATCCTAAGCTTTGCTGCAGATCTATATTTTTTGCAATACTGCCACCAACCCAAAGGGACTCGTCGACATAATTAAGCGAGGTGGTCACGATCTCTGATTTTTTAAGATCCCCACGATAGGTTTCATAATCTGGCACAACGATTGAGAGTCCCAGTTTATATCCCTGAAATCAATGACGTTTCCAGTTGAGGCCGGCAAAGAACGAAAGAACCCTTGATTGACTCGAAGCGGGGCCTTCGCAAACTCCTGATCTTCTCCGTAAACAGTATCGAATTTCTTATAAATCCCCACCGTTGCCGAAAAGGCATCGCCTTTGAGTCTCCCCAATGTTGCTGGATTATAGAATGACCCCGAGGACACATCCCCAACAACAGCGGTGGCAGCCCCACCCATTCCGGCCGACAAATCGCCTATCAAAATCGAATTATAATTTCCGAAACCAGCCCAACTTTTCACAGAAAGAAAAAGTACGCTTCCAATAACAGGCAGTGTTAGCCAATTCCAAATCGTGAATGTTCCAAAATGTCTATATTCGTTGATAGTCGTCTTGATACCTGACAATATCATCCTCACCAAAATATGTTCCAAGCTGAACCTCGACGAATTCAAGAGTTAAATCTGTATTGTTTCGTATTCGGTGTTTCGCATTTAACGGAATATGAACATGGGATCCCGCTCTGACTGGAATCACTTTATCATTCAGAACAACTTCACCTTGGCCTCGTGTGATAATCCAGTGTTCCTCTCGCTTCCCGTGGGATTGATAGGAAATCTGAGAGTGTGGACTCACATGGAGAACCTTTGACTTGTAATCCGGAGTATCTCGTAAAACTTCAAAATCCCCCCACGGCCTGACTTCAAAGGTATGTTCCTGGACTAATTCAGGATCGCTGATCTGCATACTTTCCACAGCTTTCTTAACATCCTGAGATTGCCCCTTTTGTGTGATCAAAATTGCATCTGGCGTCTCAACAACAATCAAATGATTGAGGCCCACAAGAACGACCTTTTTATCACCGCGAGTAAACACAAAGTTATCCTGGGGGTTTATTTCTAATACTTCCTTTTTCGCCACATGCGGCAAACCCTGACTCAGATACTTTTCACTCACTGCATCCCAACTTCCAACGTCACTCCAGCCAATTTCAACTGGTAAACAGGCCAACTCGCGCGAGCCCAGCCTTTCCATTATTGCATAATCAAGGCTAATTGACTGAAGTTCCGCATAAATCTCCTTCAAATTTGAGTGATCAGGTTTAAGCTTCTGAAAGGAAGCCCACATTCCTGGTTGATTTTTTTTAAATGCATCAATCATGACTTGAACTCTAAAAATAAATATGCCGGCATTCCAACTGAATCTTCCCGCAGACAAAAATCTTTTGGCGGTATCAAAGTCAGGTTTTTCATGAAATTTTTCCACTAAAAAAGCCGGTGCTCGCAGATCATCAGTCAGTGGAACCTTTCCCGTTTGAATATAACCATATCCAGTCTCTGGGTAAGTCGGAGTAATTCCCAATGTGACAATTAGATTTTTCTGCGCCAAAGTCTCTGCCTGCTTACAAACATAGAGGAAAAATTCCTCATTCTGAATAAGATGGTCTGCAGGAAAAACTCCGACAATCTCATTCTGTTTCCCTTGCAACTCAAGAACTCGACAAAACAATCCGACGGCGGCGGCTGTATTCTTGGGTTGAGGCTCATAGATCACTCCGCCCAAAGTTAGGCCATTCACTCTCTGAACTGACTCGTTCAACGTTTTAAGATTGACCCCTGTCATAAGCCATGGCTCACCCAGTCGCATACTTCTTTTAAAAGTCAGACTTTGAAGTGACTCACCAAACAAATCACAATGCTGCTTTGGCCAATCTCTTCGCGAAATTGGCCACAATCTAGTTCCGCTGCCACCCGATAATACGAGGGGAATCATATGTGCTCCTTATCATAGCAAAAACACAATAGAATCAAAAGTCCGCAAGGAGGTCTAGCCCTACCCGCACATGATTCATATCGTCAACCTCAAAAAGCAACCGAGTGACTTCTCAGGCAGATAACGCGATAATGCCCTCTTTTAAAAACGGCTCTGTCATTCAAAAGAAAGGTTTTATGCTGCAAGAATTCAAACCACTGACCAACCCTGTTGAACTCAAAACTTCAAACGGCACTATTCGCTGGGGTGATGGAAAAGACTTTGTGCTCTTTGCGGGTCCTGACATTATTGAAGATGACGGCTTGGTCCTAGAGACCGGTCGCGAAATCAAAAAATAACTCAGCGTCTTGGCATCCCATGGATTCTCAAATGTTCCTACGATAAAGCCAATCGTCAAAGCCTTGGAAGCTTTCGAGGCCCTGGCGTGAATGATGCACTTAAATCTTTGCAAAAAATAAAAAGTACCTTAGGCTGCGCACTTCTGACAGACGTCCATGAAACCTCTCAAGTTGATGCCATGGCCGAGATTGCTGATGTTATCCAAATTCCAGCTTTTTTGTCTCGTCAGACAGACCTGCTTGTCGCCGTGGCCAAAACCCAAAAAGTGATTCACATTAAAAAGGGCCAATTTTTAGCTCCATGGGACATGAAAGCAATTGCAAAAAAGGCCGTCGAAAGTGGGAATTCCAAAATTCTCCTTTGTGAGCGCGGAACTACCTTCGGTTACAATCGTTTAATTAACGATATGACTGGACTCGTTGAAATGCGGAGCCTCGGGTTTCCTGTTATTATGGATGTCACTCACTCAACCCAATTGCCTGGGGCCACAGGAACAACCAGTGGGGGGCGAAGTGATATGATTGCTCCCCTTGCACGAGCCGCACTCGCTGTCGGCGTGGACGGAATTTTTCTTGAAGCCCATCCGTCCCCTGAAACGGCGCTCTGCGACGGACCAACCTCCCTCAAGCTCTCAGACCTGGAAAAACTTCTCATCAGCCTGCAGCGAGTTTGGAAAACCCATGGACTCTAGAAGTTTCCAATGAAAACCAAAATCGTGTCTTGGTTAAAAACGGCCCTTAAAATTGGCTTTGCCGTTGGTCTTATTTGGTGGATTGTTTCCACTGGAAAACTTGACCTCGAAGGTCTCAAAAAACTCCTATCCCCGAACTTTGTTTTAGTCGGAATGTCGCTAGTTTTTCTAAGTATCTTTGCTGGCAGTGAAAGATGGAGACGAATCCTCGTTTCTCAGAATCTAAAGCTGTCCTCATTCGAAGTTCTTAAACTAACATTTATTGGAACCTTCTTTAATTTCGCCATGCCAGGAGGCGTGGGTGGGGACGTCATTAAAGCTTATTACCTTGCCAGCGGTCGGCCCAAGGCAAAAGTTGCTGCTGTCACGAGTGTCGCTATGGACAGAATCCTGGGACTTTACTCGATGATTTCCATGGCGCTAATTGTCATGCTATTTGATATTCAGCATGTCTTCAAAATCCACTCACTCACCAACCTTTTTGCCCTGATTTGTTTATTGTTCTTTTGTTCCTCGGCTTTTCTGTATTTAGCTTTTTCAAAAGCCCCTCCTATCAAAAAATTTATCTTCTGGGCTCTCACTCGCCTCCCCTTGCGAGAAAAGTTTATTAAATTGTATGAGTCCACTCATCTTTATGGAAGCGATCCTTTTCTGATCCTGCACTGCCTTTTGCTTAGTTTTGTTGCTCAGACATTTTCGATTTTAGTCATGATTTATGCCGGAGAATCATCCGGACTTGAGTCGGTCCCCTATTCCGTGTACTTTCTCGTCGCGCCCTTGGGTTTTATGGCAACGGCAATTCCAATCTCACCAGCCGGATTAGGCGTCGGACAAGCCGCCTTTTATGCGCTCTTTAATATCTACCTGAGCCAGACCACGGCCCTTGGACCCACAGTCATTACTGCCCTCCAAGCCCTCCAAATTGTCTTTGGCCTCTTTGGAGCAATTGTTTATATGACCGGAAAGAATCCAAAAACTCTACCCGTCGCGCCGTCCGAACCCATTGTGAGCCCCCTCAAACAATGACAACACTGTTTTTGCACTTTTATGGAGACTTCAAATGACCATTTTACTTAAACAAATCTTTGCGTTTCTTCAGCTTCTAAATTCAGAAACTGGAACCAATCAATTGGCGGCGGGACTTTCTTTAGGCTTGCTCTTAGGGTTTTCCCCATTTCTATCAATCCAAACAGTTCTTGTTCTATTGCTCGTCTTCTTTTTTCGAATTCAACTCGGTGCGGCCTTCCTCTCTGCCTTTTTCTTCAAGTTTGTAGCCTATTTGATCGACCCGGTAGCCGATCAACTTGGTCGAAATTTTCTAGAGATGTCAGCGCTTCGACCAATCTATGTGGAACTTTACAATATGCCCCTGGTTCCAATGACGCGATTTAATAACAGTATTGTCATGGGCTCCCTCGTCATTGCGGTTATTCTCCTCGTTCCCGCCTTCTTCTTCTTTCGTTGGAGCATTCTCAAATATCGCGATCAAGTCGTTAACAAATTTAAACAAACAAAAATGTGGAAGGCTTTTGCGGCAACCAAATTTTATAATCTTTACTGCACTTACGCAAAACTCTACTTATAGTTTTCAACACAACACCTAACACCAATTCCTCTTCTTCTCAATAGGACCGACTTATGGAAAAACCCAATCAGCCCAATGACCAAGCTCCTCAAAAAAAACAAAAACCCGTTGGCCCAATTCGGTGGAATGCCATCGTCCCATTCACTTTTTTTTCCCTACTTGTTGGCCTCTATTTTCACTTCCTTTTTGATTTGAACTTAAAGAAAGGCCTTGAATGGGCGGGAACAAAAGTCGTCGGAGCCGAGGTCAATATCCGCGATTTCAAAACAAGCTTCCTGAATGCCAGTCTGCGAATTCAAGGCATCGAACTCACGGATGCGGAAACTCCAACCCACAATGCTCTATCTATCGGTGACATTCGATTCTCACTTCTTTGGGATGCTCTCTTGAGAGTCAAGTTTGTGGTCAACGAGGCCGTCGTTGAGCAGATTGAATTCGGAAAAAAGCGCGCTCGTCCAGGGCGAGTTCTTCCGCCACCACCTCCAGAACCCGAGGACAAAGGTCCTTCCAAGCTAGAGCAAGAGGCAGAAAAACTAAAAACCGCCGCCCTTGAAAAAACCCAAGAAAAATATAGCGACAACGTATTGGGCGATATCGCAGGCCTACTCGGTGGAGCAAAGGCTGATGTTACTCTCGATAATTTTAAAGAAGGCCTTATCTCAAAGAAAATGGCCGACAAACTTGAGCAAGAGCTCACAAATAAACAAAAACAGTGGAATGAAAAATTTAAAACTCTTCCTCACGCAAAAGAATTTCAGGCCCTCATCGATCGCCTTGGCAAAGTCAAAACCAGTAATTTTAAGTCTCCCCAAGAGCTCAGCGATTCTCTGAAAGAGATAGATCTTATTTTTAAGGAAGGGGATGCTAAATACAAACTCATTCAGACCGCAAAACTGACCTCGACGCTGATCTCAAATCAACGCAAGATTCCTATCACCAATTTGAAATTCAAGTTAAAGAAGATATCAAGTCTATTGAGAAGCACTTTAAAATTCCGCAAATCGATGCAAAGTCTCTCACTCTCTCGCTCTTTAAGAAGTACTTCGACCCATATCTTGCCAAAATTAATCGCTATCAGGCTTTGGCAAAAAAATACCTACCACCAAACCTCATGAAAAAGGACAAGCCAAACGAAACTGATATTTCCTTGCAACCCCATCCCCGAGAGAAAGGGATTACCTATGAGTTTGGACGACTCAATTCCTACCCTATGTTCTGGGTCAAAAAAATTGCAGTCAGCTCCCAAGCTGGAGTCTCCCCTGAGTCTGGCAATGTTCGTGGAGAAATTCTCGATCTAACCAGCCAGCAAGCGCTTGTCGGCCGTCCAACTGTTGCCAATTTCACCGGGGACTTCCCAGGGGCCGGAATCAATGCCTTTCAAACCAAACTTACTTTTGATAATCGGAAAAACCCAAGCGATACTGACCTGGTGTTTAAAATTGGCTCCTACACTGTCGATAGTCGACCCCTGGTCCAATCTAATGATGTCAACATCCTCATGGTAAAGGCAAAGGGAGGACTCGACATCAACGCTAATTTAAAGGGACTCAGAAACATCACCCTAAATCTAAACAATCGATTTTCTGAGGTGAACTACGATATCAAAGCGAAAGACTCAAACGTCCAAGACGTTCTCAAAGGGGTCTTCAATGGCCTTCCTTCCATTGATATTCGAGCCCAAGGGGCCGGTACCTTGCCTAAGGTTTCTCTAGACATAGTCTCCAATGTTGGTTCCGAGTTACAAAAAGGTTTTGAAAAGCAAATCCAGATAAAAATAGACGAAGCCCGCAAAAAAATTCAAGCCCTGATCGACAGCCAAATCTCTGATCAAAAGAAAAAGATCGAATCCCAAATCAGTCAGTTCAAATCTCAATTCGAAAAGGAGCTCAAAAAGATTCAAGATCAGGCCGAAGCCCAAAAAAAATCAGTCACAGGCAAAGCTGAGCAAACCAAAAAAGACGCCGAAAACCAAGCCAAGAAAAAAATAGAAGGCGAAGGCCAAAAGGCAATCGATGATCTCAAAAAGAAGTTCGGTTTTTAGTTCCCAGTTGCGTTTTAATAGCGGTCTTCCCATTTTTTTAACTTAACATGTATTTAACATGTATAAATCCAGAGTTGATCTTTCAAAGATTAGAATCAAATCTCGACCTTGTCTGGTACCCTCAGAAACAACGGCCAGTGTTTCACACAGACTCGACTCCGTTTTGCGAGAACTTTTTCCGTAGACTAAAAAGATCAGGATGTCTGTAAATTTGTGATTGTGGTGTAGTCCCTTGAATAGGGATTATGTGGCAGCTTCCAACCAGATAAATTGGATAGTCTGTCCTTGATTAAAGATTTCCTGACGATCCTCTCCCACCAATAAAAACCCATTTCGTTGATATAAAGTCAAAGCAAAGGTATTTTTGGATGAACTCGAAGCCATATCCTTTGGTTGAAACCCTTTGCCTTTTCAAGCAGTTTAGCTAATAAAATCTTTCCAAATCCATAGCCACGAATATGAGGGTTGACAATTAGTCGTGCTAGCTCAACTTCTTGAGTTTCTTTCCAAATTTCGCCATATGCGACAATCTTTGATCCATCTTCGAGAATATAGGCAGAGACATCGGGATCGCTATGCCACTCTTTCATTCTTTCCTTTAAATCTAGTTCGGCATCCTGGATATTCGCCCAAAACAAAAGATCCGTTCAATATACTTCGCAGTCACCTATTTCATTGGATTCTGAAGCCTAAAACGTTCTAAATACAGTCATGTATTTAGCGTAACACGATCTAAAACATTGGCCATCAAAAGAAGCCTTTCGTTACATCTTGGCGATCAGAAATGGTCGTTTCAACTGATCAAACTCAAAGCGAAACAACAGGCATCACTCAAAACCATGCAGCTCTAAGGAAGGAAAAAGGAATGAACTCAAGGTGTCAGTATTGATCTCACCTATTTTGCTGTGATGCGAGTTATCTCGGTTCGAGTTCCATCAGGTGAAACGAGCACTCCTGATCGCCAAGATGCAACGAAAGGCCTTCTTAAGTGGGCAACAATGACCTTTTGATTTTTGTGTGTTATGAGCCTGTATTTCAAAATCAATTACAATGAATGCTGACCGTACTAGTCTTTGCTTTTCTGATTACGCTTCAGCTCTTCAAAAAGAGGTTTTTATGAATCAAGAAAGAGATCAAATGCCTGCCAGACCTTGACGCATAACGTATCCACCACTGATGGTTGTAGATTTTCCATTTTGTCAGACTATTTTCCTGACTAAGGTCATTATTCTTTAAGGCCGCTGATTTCTCCAGAGCTAAAGCAACAGCATAGAAATTTGGGCAAGCTCAGGATTGTCCTTCAGGAGATTCTTGTGGCAGGCAATATAAGCAAAATAGAGATTAGGATCCAGTTTTGCATGGCAGGTGCAGGGTCACGTTGATGGATGCATAATGTGTCCAAAACCGCCCGGCCTCCTTTAGTTTTCGGGGAAATTTCGAACCATTCAACATACACTTTTCAATTCATAAAGCCCGTTCTCGACCGTTATTTGTATATTCAATCTCTCGTCGATCCAGATAAGGTCAATTCTTTAAAATTATTGATGACATAGTTGGCGGCCTTATAAAGATCAGTGTTTGGCGGCCACTGGTTGGGAGTAACCCCCTGCGACAAGGTTCCCGGGGATGGGGATCTTCCGGTGACAGCTGCGGTACAGCGATTTTTTATCGCAAGCCAAATCAAACGAGCATAGCGTTGCCGATATTTAAGAACATTTTTCTGGTTCTTCCGCAGGCATCGATGATTTTTCTATCCGGCTCCAGCTTAACAAAGCCTCTCAAAATATGGTAACAAAAAGCACCGTCCTGGTCTTTATGTTTCCAGAAGGTCTGGTATCTGGGCGCCACACCCAGCAATGACCAGATTGAACT
>JADJOV010000024.1 GCA_016713585.1 Bdellovibrionales bacterium
GAGATCAGTTGGGGCCGGAATGTTTTTCTCATGTTCGCGCTGACGCTCATTCCAGTAACAATCATTGAAGTCAGAAAAATTATTAGGCAAAAATGGGTTGGCCATGAGACTGAGAAATACCTCGTTTGATTCTCGACTAAAGCGTGCCCGGAGCTAACATCGAAGTATTGTTGCAGGCGTTTTGGAAGACGGTTTAAGTGTCACTTCGGTGACCACTAAGTCATTTCAATTCCTATAATTACCATTGGGATTCTTTCTCATGCTGTCGGCATGTTCGATAAACTTGAGTCGCAAGCAAACAGCGTCTCTGTATTGGACAAAAGTTTTTAATATTGGATCGTTGGGCCAGCATGGCTAGCCTGATTATCTATTTTATTTTTCTTCAAAGAGGTGACTTATGAAAATTACTTTTCTCGGTGCGACCGGTACCGTGACGGGTTCCAAATATTTAATCAATGCTAACGGCTTTAAATGCCTGGTTGATTGCGGACTTTTCAAGGGCCAGAAGAGCTAAGGCTTAGGAACTGGGCTGACTTTCCTATTAACCCAAAAAATTGACGCCGTGGTTTTTAACCCATGCTCACATTGACCATTCAGGTTACTTGCCTGTTCTTAAAGACATGGTTTTTAAGGGTCCCAATTTATTCTACCTCTGGGACTCATGATCCATACAAAATCCTTCTGCCTGATGCTGGAAAAATTCAAGAAGAAGAAGCCTGTTATGCAGATCGAAAAGGGTATTCATAAACCTGCTCTACCTCTTTTCCCTAGGAAGACGCTGAAGAAGTTTTAAAACAGTTCAAGGGGTGTAAGTTAATCTAGAAATTAATCTGTCGAAGGAATTAAAACTTAATTTTTCGCCATCAGGTCACATTTTAGGTTCCGCATTTTGTCACTTTGAAATCCCAAAATACTTCCGTGGTATTCTCAGGCGATTTAGGTCGGCCAAATGATCTTATAATGAAGCCGCCAGCATTTATAAACCACGCTGACTACTTGTTGATTGAATCTACATATGGGGATCGGACTCACCTGTGCAGGACCGGTAGATCAATTGGCGAAGTCATTAACCGAACTATAAAGAGAAGCGGTGGTTGTTATCATTCCGGCCTTCTCAGTGGGCCGGTCACAATCTTTCTATATGCCATTCACCTTTTAAAATCCCAAAGAGAATCGAAGACACTCCTGTTTTCTCAATAGCCCCATGTCGATCAATACTATGGACGACTACTGCGATCATCAGCTTGAGCACAAATTAAATCCTAAACAATGCGAATCCATGTGCAATGTCGCGAAAATATGTAAGGACCCCTGAGGGATAAAACGCTCAATACCAACCTGGGCTCCATGATTATCATCTCTGCCAGCGGGATGGCGACCGGAGGTCGCGTGTTACATCATTTGAAGAAGTTTGCCCGATGCGCGAAATACAATTTAACTCGCTGGCTACCAAGCCGCTGGAACGCGGGAAGCACTCTTTCGAGGAGCCAAAACCCTCAAAATTCACTGGTGAACAAGTCGTGGTGAACGCAGAAGTGGCTTGCATCAATGGATTCTCCGCGCATGCCGATCAATCTGGATTATGGATTGGCTAAAACACTTTTCGGATAATCCAAAATGACTTTCATTACTCGGTGAGCCTGCCTCGGCCAAAGGACTGGAAGCTAAAATTCAAAAAAGGATCTAACATGGGCCACTAGAATTCAGAATATTTGGAAAGTGGAACTCAAGATGATCACTGCAATACTTCCGATTCACTCATGTGCATGTCAGAGGAAAACCATGATTGCAAGAGGTCGTTCTCACGAGCGGCCCTGGTGCTGGAAAAACGGCAGTTCTAGAAATTGCTCGAAGAACTTTGCCAACACATTTCCATTTGCCAGAGGCCGCAAGCATCATTTTTGGCGGTGGTTCTTGAGACATGATACTCTGCCCGCCAAAAAGCGGCGCAAAGAGCAATTTTCTTTGTCCAAAAAGGCTTGAGCGTCTTGTGGAAGAGGAAAAACAATGCCATTATGCTTTGTGACCGTGGACATTGGATGGACTCGCCTACTGGCCGGATGATGAAGCTCTCTTTTGGAAAGAGCTTGGCACTTCAAAGGCGGAACAGTTTTCCCGCTATGCTGCTGTTATTCACCTGCGTACCCACAATGAGCAAGGCTACAATCATCAAAATCGGTGAGGATTGAATCTGCGATACAGGCCACCGAGATTGACCAATTGCCAATGCTTGGAACGGGCATCGCGACGTTTTTCGTTGAAAGCAATAGTGAATTTTGGAAAGAGGTCGCTCAGACTATTGCCCTGATCAAAGAAGAACTTCCGGAATGCTGTAAAGGCCACGGCATTTCTGGGTTGTTCTGAAAAGGGTAAGATTTAAGTGGTTTCCTGCGACTAATTATTTCGGAGGACTTGCATGTAAAACGGCTTGAGGCATTAGTTCAAGAATCTATACAGAGGAGCAATTGCTTGCAATAGAAAGCTACTAGAGATAGAGGGAGAGATGAAGGTCTTACTCTGGTCAGAAACTCGCAGATCATGTGGTCAGCTACGGTGGAACTGGTGCTTTATTACCTCTTTGGCGATTTTTTTTTTTTTTTGCTTGGATTTTATCTAGTGTCTATTGGCTCACAAATCCACAACATGATCCTTACGTTCATCTTTCTCAATTTGATTTTATCTTGTTTGGCTGCACTTCGGAGCACCGGTCATTATGATGAGCCAAAATCGCCAGGAAGACAAGACAGACGACAGCTTAGATCAATTGCCGTTATAAATCTGCCAAAAGCCGAAATGGAGATTCGTAGCTCCATAGGGTTCGTAAAGTAAGATCATACTGCTTGCCGAAAGTAATGAAAACTCTATTGGAGGAGTACTCCAAATGGAACTCCCGATCGGAGCAATCCAAACTTGATCAATGTCTTAATAAAATACCCCTAGGCTACATAAATGTCTAAAGTCAATTTCACTTCGCAATATTTTAAATGACAAAAAAATCCCAATATGAGGGAACCGAAGCAGGCTCTAAGAAAGAAAATTGAAAAGCTCCAGTTGAAAATACTTCCGAATTCAACAGAATTTTGGCACAAAAAGTCGCACGATCATCGTGTTTGAGGAGTTCGACGCAGCTGGAAAGGGCGGCGCATTCAAGCTACAGAAATGTTGGATCCTAGGGGTTTCAAAGTTCATCCCATTGGCCCGCCAACCACCGCTGGGGAACAGGGAAAGCACTGGCTTTACACTTTGGTCTCTTCTTCAGTCTCCAGGAACGATCGCTATTTTGACCGTAGTTGGTATGGCCGAGTTCTGGCGGAGAGGTGGACGAGCTTATCGACAAAGCACTGGAAAAGAGCATTTAATGAAATTACCAGTTTGAGGACATGCTCAATGGCGTCGACATAGTTAAAATTTTTCTAGCCATTACTAAAGGGTAGAGGCGACTCATGCACTTCGAAGAACGATTGGTGATCCTTATAAACAGTGGAAGCTTTCCGAGAGCAAAGGCTAGAAAAAATGGAACCAGTATGTGGAGGCTGTTGAAGAAGTCTTTCCGAAGACCCATTCGGGGTCCTGTCCGTGGAAATCATTCCTGCTGATCACAAGCAGTTTGCCAGAAAAACTCTCCGAATTGTCGCATGGAATTAAAGCCGTGTGAAGCATGGATGGAAAAAGCACGCGACAAAACTGGGCAAGAAGTCTTAGCGCTGCTCTTAACCAGCTTGGTAAGAAAGAGGGACATATGCAGCTGACTATTGCTGACATCCATCCATTTCATCAGCTCCTCATTTCTTTGATCTTGGGTTTGCTCGTTGGGTTGCAAAGACAATGGGCCGAAGCTCCTCTTGCTGGGATTCGTACCTTTTCACTGATCGCTCTTTTAGGTACTGCCTGTGCGCTGCTGGCCGATCAATATGGAGCATGGCCGATAGCTTTAGGTTTTTTAGGCACCATTGCCGCTATGGTCGTTGGCCATAGCGCCAGGCGGTGCGCCCGGTATGAATAACAGCAAGTCGGTGGGAATCCGACTTTGACCCTGAAGGGAGGGAACAAATAGGCGAAGCCAAGGGTGCCCAAAGAAACTTCGAACCAGCTTCCCGATGAGGGATTACAGGGGTTATTCGAAGCCAATGCGGGATCTGAAGAAAGGATAAGCCAAAACTGCAGCCCAAGTGCAAGCGAACCTCCGTAAGGCAGCCGGTCTGATGGATCAGCCGTAGGTGGAAAACCCAATATCCTTTTCGTAAAGGCCGGAAGTGTTGGAGGTGGGTAGGCAGGAAAATAATGTTGTTGTTCTTGCGGGGAGGACCCGCTGGTATTCCGAGACACTGCAACTACGGCGGATGATCTCTAAACCTTGCAGCAATGTGAGGCTATGGGCTAGGGGTTTCAGACGAAGCCATAGTAGTCGTAAAACGAGCAGCCGATGAGAATGCGGTGACGTATTTGAGGGTAAAACTGCTTGAAAGAGACATGAAGGTCAAGGCGAAGGGCGGAACACGTAAGCAAACTGACGAACTAATTATAAACCGTCACTCAGAGGCACGGAAATAAAATAATAAGAACTAAGTTCCAAGACTGACGACGTATCTGAGGTCAAAGGATTTAGAGTCGATGAAAGAGTGACGCAAGAAAGAAGTGAAATGAGCGATGTCAATTTATTCAATCATAAACTAAGTCTCTTCGAGAAGATCTGCTCAATCGACGAATTGCAAAATGGTTTCAAGTCTGTGAGACGAAACGGCGGTGCCCCAGGCACTGATGGTGTCTCTATTGAAGCCTTCGAAAGGCAGCTTCCAGAAGGAGCTAGCCTAGCTCAAGAATGATCTCGAAAGCTGGAGCTACAAACCAATGCCAGTAAGGCGGGTCGAAATCCCGAAACCGAATGGCGGCACCAGAATACTGGGAGTTCCACGATCCGGGATCGAGTTCTGCACGCGTCAATCAAGGCAAATCTAGAACCTACATTTGATCCGGAATTTTCGAACAGCAGTTATGGGTTTAGGCCCGGCCGCAATCAGCGTCAAGCCGTCGAAGCAGCGCAAAAGATTGTTCAGTCGGGTAAGGAGTTTGTGGTGGACATCGACTTGTCGAAGTTCTTCGACCGAATCGACCATGATCGTGTGGTTGGTCGCCTAGGGTTCAAGATCCAAGATAAACGGGTTCTGCGCCTGATCGGAGAAATTCTCCGATCAGGCACAATGAAAGATGGACTGGTATCACCAACCACAGAAGGCTCGGTGCAGGGTAGTCCTTTGAGCCCACTCCCGAGTAATGTGGTGTTAGATGAACTGGACAAGGAGCTGGAGAGTCGTGGGCTGGAGTTCTGTCGATTTGCGGATGACTGCAATATTTTTGTAAAATCCCAAGCGGCAGCAGAAAGAGTCATGATCTCCATCACGA
The DNA here is from genome assembly GCA_016713585.1 of Bdellovibrionales bacterium. Lineage (GTDB taxonomy): Bacteria > Bdellovibrionota > Bdellovibrionia > Bdellovibrionales > Bdellovibrionaceae > JADJOV01. The sequence continues at coordinate 5,401 of JADJOV010000024.1, forward strand.
AGTTTATTGAGAAGAAGCTGAAGTTAGTTGTTAACCAGGCAAAGAGCAAAGTGGCCCAGAGTCGTTTCGTGAAGTTCCTGGGAATGACGATTGTTGCAGCAACGATTGCAATCTCAGCTAAATCCATGCAACGAGCGATGGAAAGAGTGAAAGAGCTCACGCCCCGAGGAACCTCAGTAGCAATCGAGAGAACGATGGAAAGAATAAACCTTTGGTATGTTGGCTGGGCCAACTACTACTCGATGACTCAATACCCAGCCCAATTGGCGACTATTGAGGCACATGTTCGCCGCCGTTTGCGAAGCCGCATCGTCGGGGAACAAAAGCGAAAGTCCCATCTGGCGAAGAAGCTACTTGCCCGCGGAGTGTCTAAACGACAGGTCTACAACACGGTTTATAAGAACCGTGCTCGGTGGTACCTGTCCCACACGAACGCGGTCGAAAAGGCTTTCCCAAATTCTTGGTTCATCAAGACAGTAGGACAAAAGATTAAATCCGATCAAGCCCTAGCCCATTGGTTTGACGTTAAAAGTTGGATCAAAATTACGTGAAGAGCCGTGTACGGATCCGTACGCACGGTTCTGTGGGAGGACGGGGCGCAAGCCCCTCCTACCCGATAAATCAGACAACTTCAAAAGATCACTCTGGGCTTGTCACTGAATTTGCAATGCTGCTGATGTTCGTAACAGGAGTCCTTGTGCGTCGGACCACTTTGGTTTGTCAGCAACGTTGGCCGGTATTCTTGCTGTGATTCTTCAGGCAAAAATTGAACTTCATGGCCTCGCCGCTCGCTTTACGGAAAAAGAGATCAAAGCGGTTATGCAGTTTGTACTTATCTCTCTGGTTATTTTGCCGATTGTTCCGAATCAAAGCTATGGGCCTCTTGATGTTTTAAATCCTCACAATATTTGGCTGATGGTGATTTTAATCGTAGCGATAAGTCTCGCGGGCTACATCATCTATAAATTCCTAGGAGAAAAGCGGGAGTGTTGCTGGGAGGAATCTTAGGTGGAGTGATTTCTAGCACGGCCACAACAATGACCTATGCTCGGAGGTCAAAAGGGACAGATGCAACAATCCCTCAAAATGCTCTCCTTATTTTAATCGCTTGGACGGTGCTTTATGTAAGAGTTTTTTTAGAAATCATGGTGGTGGCGCCTCAATTTCAAGATGCATTCGCCCCAATTGGAATCATGTTTTTAGCTTCTGTCTTGTCAGCAGCATGGCTCTGGAGAGGATCAGATAAAAGTCACAGGGGGATGCCGCAACAAAACAATCCAACTGAATTAAGAACGGCATTGCTATTTGGTTTGCTGTATTCTGGAATTCTGTTAGCCGCCGCCTTTTCACAAGAATATTTTGGAAGCAAGGGACTCACTGTTGTTGCGATCTTATCTGGAGTTACAGATGTGGACGCAATCACTCTCTCGACGGCTCGCCTTGTAGAAACAGGAAAACTCCTACCCAAAGACGGCTGGTCCGTTATCGTTTCGGCCATAATGTCGAATATCTTTTAAAGTTATTAGTTGGGACATTAGGTGAAAGCGCTTATTTAAAACAATCTTCTTTTCATGGGTTACCACGCTGGCCGTCGGACTCATTTTAATTTTGGTCTGGTAGCATGATTTACACGATAACACCTAATCCAGCGTTAGATATCGGAGGAACTGTTGATCGAATGATCGCTGACGAAAAGAACTATGTTTTAGGTGAAACTCGTTCAGCGGGCGGTAACGGAATCAATGCCGCTCGAATTGCTCATCGCCTAGGAGCAAAAGTTACAGCTTCAGGATTTCTGGGTGGGCCGACTGGAAACGAAATTGAAAAGTTGCTGGATGGACAAAATGTAACCCATCACTTCGTGCGCACAATTGGAAATACCCGCATTAATTTGACGATTTCCAATCATAAAACTCATTCTCAGACTCGCCTGAGCTTTCCGGGTCCTAAGATCAAGCGTGCTGAGTTCAGAAAGCTTCAGCAATTCTGCGATGGATTTAACCCGTCGTCCATCGTGCTCATTGGAGGAGTCTTCCTAAGGGCATAGACGCAAGAGACATTGGTTGCTTGTTGAGAAGTTCAAGAAGAGGGGCCATTTTTGCATTGTTGATATGCCGGGCCCTCATCTTAAAACCATCATTTCATGTCGGCCCTTTTTGATTAAGCCCAATTTACGTGAATTTCAGGAATTGGTTGGCAAAAACGTTCAATCTATTCGGACCGTCTTACCTTTTGCTAGACGGCTGTCCAAATCAATTTCTTTGGTATGCGTATCTTCCGTTGAGGGGGGCGCCCTACTTGTCACAAAAAACAAGGCATGGTTTGGCAGGATTCCCAAAGTTAAAGTCAGGTCTACGGTGGGTGCCGGAGATTCTATGGTTGGAGCAATGGCCGCAGCCCTTGAGAGCTACAAGATTCAAAAGACGAATAAAGAAAGCATAGACACGTTTTTAGAAGAAAATGGGTCAGAGCTTCTGCGGTGGGGCCTTGCTGCAGCTTGTGCAACTTTAGTCGAACAAGGAATGATCTTAGGCGATAAGAAATCAATCCTAAAATACCGCCCAATGATCGAGATCAGAGAAATTTTCGAATACAAACAAAGGAAAAGTAATGAAAAAAGATAATTCACAATTTATAAAATGGTTCGAGGAGATTTCGATACGAGACATTCCTCTGGTCGGAGGGAAAAATGCTTCTCTTGGCGAAATGTTTCAAACATTAACTCCTCAGGGAATTCAAATTCCACCTGGCTTTGCCGTGACCGCTGACGCTTTTTCCGTATTAATTGCTCAAAACGGAATTTCAGAAAAAATTTATTCGCTTCTATCGAAGCTCGATCCAACTGAAACAAATGAGTTGGCAAAGGCTGGTCATGAAATCAGAGCTCTGATTCGCAGTGTTGGGATACCTCAGAAAATTGCCAGCGAAGTCCGAGCAGCCTATCATCAATTGTGCCTCCGATCAGGAATAGAAGAATTAGATGTTGCAGTGAGATCGTCAGCAACGGCAGAGGATCTACCTGATGCTTCATTTGCGGGCCAGCAAGAAACGTTTCTAAATATTCGTGGCTCTGAGGATCTACTGACCGCATGTCTCAACTGCTTTGCATCTCTTTTTACCGACCGAGCGATTAGCTATAGATCAACAAAAGGATTTGAGCATTCTAAAGTTAGGCTATCAATTTGCGTTCAGAGGATGGTGCGATCGGACCTTGCGGCCTCAGGAGTTATCTTTACCTTAGACACTGAGTCCGGCGCTAGAAACGTAATTCTGGTTAATAGCGCATTTGGTTTGGGAGAAAATGTCGTTGGCGGCCGCGTCGACCCGGATGAGTTCTTCGTTCTTAAACCTCTTCTCGGAAAGGCCGGTGGCAAGAAAACTGTCCCGATACTGAGAAGGAAGGTAGGCGCAAAACAAGTTAAGATGGTTTATTCAGGACACGGAAGTCGGACGACTCGAAATATCGAAGTTTCTCGCGTTGATCGAGAAAAGCTTTCGATTCCCGATGGTGATGTCATCAAGCTTGCGGAATGGGCCCTTGCTATCGAGCAATACTATTCCAAATTAAATGGTCACGACACTCCGATGGATATCGAGTGGGGAAAAGATGGGAGAACCGGCGACCTCTTTATTCTGCAGGCAAGACCCGAAACCGTTCACTCTCAAAGTTCGTCGCTTCAGCAGAGTTCTTTTGTCTTGAAGGAGAAATCAAAAATCTTAGTCACTGGAAGAGCGGTCGGCGCTAAAATTGGCTCCGGTGCCGTTCGCATCGTTAATGATGTCTCTGAGCTTGGTCACTTTAAAAATGGCGAAGTTCTAGTGGCAGATATGACTGATCCGGACTGGGAGCCGATCATGAAAAAGGCGTCGGCTATAATAACCCATCGAGGCGGGCGCACTTGTCATGCGGCTATCGTGAGCCGTGAACACGGTGTTCCTCGTATTGTTGGCACTGGCACCGGAACAGAAGTGCTCAAGAGCAATCAAGCTGTGACAGTGTCCTGCGCCGAGGGAGACGAGGGCTTTGTTTATGAGGGAAACCTTTCTTTTATCGAAGAAAAAGTAAATTGGACATCCCTTGATAAACCTAGCACTAAAATTATGGTTAATTTAGGAAACCCATCTCAGGCTCTAAAAACCTCACTCTTACCTGTGGATGGAGTAGGACTTGCGCGGATAGAGTTTATTATAAGTGAGTATGTTAAAGTTCACCCCATGGCGTTAGCGCATCTCGATGAGATTAGCGAACCCGCGATTAAGGAACAGATCGAGACTTGCTCGCCGCTCACAAAATAATCCTGGACAGTATTTTGTCGAAAAGCTTGCCGAAGGAGTTGGCCTTATAGCAGGTGCTTTTTATCCAAGGCCCGTGATCGTTCGTTTTTCTGATTTTAAAACCAATGAGTATGCGGGTCTTTTGGGAGGCAAGCAGTTTGAGCCTTCGGAGGAAAATCCCATGATTGGATTTCGAGGGGCCTCTCGTTATTATGATCGCCGTTATCGTGATGGATTTGCATTAGAATGCCGCGCGATCAAACACCTTCGCGAGCAAGTGGGTTTGACGAATATTAAGGTTATGATTCCATTCTGTCGATCACCTGAAGAAGGTGAAAAGGTTCTGGCGGAAATGAAAAGTCATGGCCTCGTTCGTGGAGAACAAGGACTTGAGGTTTATGTTATGTGTGAGCTTCCTTCGAACGTACTTCGTGCCGAAGAGTTCGCGCGTATATTCGATGGATTTTCAATTGGTTCCAATGATCTAACCCAAATGGTTTTAGGTGTTGATCGGGATTCGTCTGTCGTCAGCCATCTTTTTGATGAACGCGACCCCGCAGTATTGAAGATGCTTCATATGGCCATTGAAGGAGCAAAAAAATCGGGGCGTCCAATCGGAATCTGTGGGCAGGCTCCAAGCGATTTCCCAGAAATATCCCAACTCTTAGTTAACGAGGGAATTAGCTCCATCTCCGTAACACCCGATAGCGTAATAAAAACTATCCATGTGGTTTCAGCGGCGGAAAAAGCTCGTAGCGAGAATTCCAGTAGTCCGCAAGGGATACGTTTATGAAAATTGCCTTTTTTGATACTCATCAGTTTGAAAGAAATTTCTTTCAAAAAGAAAATGAGAAATTTGGTCACGATATCACTTTCTTTGAAACAAGACTTACTGAGCAAACTGCAAATCTTGCCGCCCAATATCCCTGTGTGTGTGCTTTTGTAAATGACCGGCTCAATAGTAAAACTCTTAACTCCATTTCGGCCAATGGAACTCGATTGATTGCTCTGCGGTCAGCAGGTTTTAATCATGTAGACATGAAGGTCGCCTGTGATCTTGGGCTTCACGTCGTACGAGTTCCCGAGTATTCACCTCACGCCGTCGCCGAGCACGCTGTCGCTTTAATACTGTCTTTAAATCGAAAGATTCATCGAGCTTACGGTCGGGTCAGAGAAGGCAACTTTTCCTTAGATGGGTTGGTCGGATTCGATCTTTATAAAAAGACCGTGGGTGTAATCGGAACTGGAAGAATCGGCGCAGTTTTTGCCAAAATCTTAGCGGGATTTGGATGTCAGGTGATTGCCTATGACCGAGTACAAAACTCAGAACTTCTGACGGCGGGTGTTCAATATGTAAGTCTCAATGAACTACTGAAGAAATCTGATACCATTTCCCTGCATGTGCCTCTAACTCCAGAGACCCGTCACGTTATTGATGAAAAAGCGCTCGCGCTTACGAAAAAGGGCGTTATGCTTATTAACACCGGTCGTGGCGCGCTGATTGATACTCGGGCGCTTATCGAGTCTTTAAAATCAGGGCACATAGGATATGCAGGACTTGATGTTTATGAGGAGGAAGAGGGTATCTTTTTTGAGAACTTGTCCGACCAAATTCTTCAAGACGATCAACTAGCACGCCTACTTACATTTCCAAATGTACTTTTGACTTCGCATCAGGCTTTCTTGACGGATGAGGCATTAGGAAATATTGCCCATACAACCCTTCAAAACATTACAGAATTTGAAAAGGGAAACATTTTGAGCAATCAAAATGTGCGCGCCAAGCATTTGAAAAGGTAAAAAATTGCTGCTGAAGTTCTGTATCCGGTCTTTACTAACCATTGATTCATAAGTTGCATTATTAATCGTAATTCCCTAAGCGTGAGTGCGCTTAAGCTTCCATACCGCTTCAGTTGCAACGAATCCTCCGATAGTGCGCCAAGAAGCCACAGACCTGCAACGGTTAAAGCCATCTCCGCACCAAGCAAAGCGAAAACCCCGGAGTGAGACAAGTCCTAAAGCCAAAGTTTGTAGGAACTCAGTCCTCTTTAAGGCGCGCACTTCTTCGACGGTTAAAAATATCCCGCCAGAGCGAGACTAAGACCGACAAAGAAAATTCCACAATAAATCATACAAACACTGTGTCCGCCCATGGACATCATCCAGTCAGAAAGCGAAGACTCAGTGTTAAATGGATTCATTCCAAATTGATGGCACATCGAAAGCGACATGAAACCGACACCAATGTGAATTCCTAAGACTTTTAAAAAGACAAACCAAGGGCTCGGATTTATGAGTCCCTTCATCCGCGCAAAATAGATTCAGTAACTTCTTTTGGAACTTGAGTGTTTTCTGATTGAGAAAACTCGTAGTCTTTGAGCCATTCTTTATTATTGTTTTCATGAACGGTTGTCTCCTTTCGCTTTCTGCTTTAGTCGTTTCACTCCGCGACTGATAAGTTGCCTTACGTTGAGTGGAGAAGTTTGAAGGCGCTCAGCAATTTCATCGAATGTTTTTTCATCTACATATCTCATCTGAAGCGCTACTTGCTGACTTTCAGGAAGAACGTCCAACAAGGGCGCGAGTGAAGATTTTGGCGGCAAAGCCTCTTCAGTAGGAGAAGAGTAATGGTCTAAATCCAAATCTAGAACTTCTCGCTTTCGTCCCTCTTTCCTTAAGCCATCAATCATCACTGATTTTGTGATTGAGAAAATCCAAGGCAAAACCGGCAGTGACCGATTGTATAAGTGCTTCGACTTATGGATTTTGATGAAAACCTCCTGCGCCAGGTCACTTGCGAACTGTTCTGATCGAATCCGAGACTTTAGAAACCCAAAGATCTTACCCGAATGCCGCTCATAGAGAATTCGAAAAGCTTCTTCCGAGCCATCTTGATAATCAGACATTAAATCTTCATCAGGTAGATCGGTTCTTCGCATTTGTCTCCTACATCGGTATGTACGTTGAAACACCGCCATTTGTGACAGAAAGACTCATGATACAGGCCTGACTTTGGTTCAATTTGAATTAATTCAAGCCGTAGATCCCCTACAACAGAAGAAGCAGAACTCCAGCGGCAGCCGTCGGGAGGGGCCAGTATCCATGAGGCCTCTTCTGAATTGAACCTGAGCGAATTGTTCTAAGCAGACCCCAAAGCGTTTCTTTAAATTGGTCTGTGAGTTTTTCAGCTGCAACAGTAGTTAAAAAAGAACTGTTACTGGCCAGCAAAACCCTGACAGCATTTTTTGTTTTACCGGAAGCCTTCGAATATCAAGGTGGCCCTTCAGCCAATGGAACAATAGTTCAACAGCCCAACGGCGCTTGTAAATATCGGCAATTGTTTGGCCAGATATTTTAGAATCTGAACAAACAAATGAAATATTTTCTGGGACACTGGATCTCGATAAATCACATGTCGTAATTTTAGATTTTTTCTTGCAATTTGTTTTGTTGGTGGGTTTATAAGGCCCATCATAAAGAACCCCATCTTTGTTCTTCATTTTATGTAGAATTTTTATTTGGAGATACCGGACTCTCGGAGAATCCTTTAGGCGAGTGACAAAATCTGATTTATAGAGACAATTTTTTCCATAAGTCGAAGTCATTGTAGGAACGATCAAAGACATACATTTTTCCCTGTAACAGGCGCAACTCAAGACTTACGGGAGAATCATTCCGGCGGCCTGGGGTTATAACAAAGTCGTCAATCCACTCACCATCAACATCCCAAATAACGTGAAGTTTTGCCGCAGCTTTATGTTCATTTTGCAATGCTTTTGTCTCCATCCGAGCTCAGAAAAGAGACTGCCGTGAACCTTGATCTCGGTTGAATCAATGGCCAGAATTTGTCGAATAGCTTTCTTACTTTTCCTGGACTCAGCTTTTTGCTCGGATGTCGAGCAAAAATGAATCGCAAAGTTCTTGAAAAAATCCAGAGTTTCTTTCTCTGATGGCGTCACCAAAAGTAGAGTCTGGAATCCCCAGGGTGGCCTCTACATCCCGATAAGACTTTATCTGTAGAACAAAACAAGAAAGCAGGGCATGGGTCAGTTCCCAAGTTGAAAGTTCTCGAACCCCCTTATCGACGCCCCACTTGTCAGCTAATGCGCTGAATCTTTTTTTACCAATGTAGGTTTTAAAGAGATTTTCCCTTGTGATGCTGTCTCATGTTGTCAGCCTTCTTTGGTTTTTCTTTTTTTCTTCCCTGAAAATCAAACAACCAAGTGAAGATCCATGCATTTTTACTATTTATTAAACTAAACCAAGTCAAACTAACTGGAAACTAATTTTGACGGCAAGATGGATGCCAATTTGAACACCGAGCTTGAGAACTGCTCCAAATTCAACCACTCCAAATCAGATTCTACAGATGAAATTGAACTGATCGCAATGAGAATGCGCGAAACCCTTATCAAAGTTCTCAGTGAGGAGAGGGTGGCTCGATGTACTCAATAGCTTGGCTCAAACAAAGTCCTGTTCCATCTCGACCCAAACAAAGCACAGGCGAGGTTTTTCTTGCCCAAAACAGCAAAGATCAAATCCATGGTCACACCATCATACGAATCGACAAAAGACGATCAAAGGAAAGTCGATTGGATTATTTTCGACCACCTTTATTGCCTGAATTTAGAAGACTGGCCGTAGCGACACGGCTCTTATCAGGGTGAGGACTGGATGCGTGGTCGAGGGTGACCGAGGCGGTGACCTATACCTCCGACTCAAATACTTAAAGCTCATTAACCTTTATGTCCATCATGGCTACAAAATGGGAAATAAATATCCTGAAAAGAAAATGATTAGCTCTCTCGACCATGGCGCTCCCAGCTGTTAGGTTGGACGTGTACCAATTGAAGGGAAGAAATATGATAGCTGTCTCCGCCTTGCCGTCATTGAAGGGATGTTCGACTGGCATCATCACCCAAGCTCCGACTTGAGCTGTTCCTGGTCTTAGAGGATGCCTTAAGTTGAGTTTCAGGATCAAGCATCTGTGGAGCTTTCCAGGCGATATTTTTACTGTCCCTGAGAAGATGATTCATCGAACAATCGCAAAACAAGAGCCGTAAACCTCTGCTGGAACTCACTCAGGGGCGAAACTGTTTTCCTTCATAATGGAAGTACTCCAGTATACGAAACAATTAAATGCGACCTTAACCAATCACCTCGACTCCGGAATAATTAGGGCCGCGACCTCCTAGGAAGCACACAGAACCGTTCAAAAAAATATTGGCACTCGCGAGGAAAAAAGTTGGGTACTGCCGAGCCATTCGCATAGGCAACACCATCGCCGTGACAGGAACTACATCTGTTGCCGCGGACGGAAGGTCTTTGCCGTCAGGGAAGCCTATGAGCAAGCAAAACGTTGCCTTGAAATCATTGGAAAGCTATCACACCGCTTGGCGCGACTCTCAAAGACGTTATTCGCACTCATATTTTGTCACTGACATCAAGCGGTGGCAAAGGTACAGTCGTGCTCATGGCGAATTTTTGCCAATCATCCACCAGCAACCACAATGGTTGAAGTCAAGGCCCTGATTAGTCCTGACATGATGGTCGAGATTGGGGCTGACGCCATTCTCGCAACGACGAAAGAAATTCGGATATGAAACTTTACCATCACTACAAAGATTAAACCCCTACACTTATATTATTGGACTAGCAAGGCACAGCGAAACACTCGAGGAGATGGTCATTTACGAAACTCGTTATGAAAATGACCAAGGGAAGTTAGGTTCGACCAAACAAATGTTCTTCGAGATCAAATGTTCTCGATGGCAAGCCCACCCACGGTTCAAGGAAATTCCTTTGAATAATACAACCACTACCGACGTGACTGAGTCCGATATAAATATCATCGCACTTCTTATTGAAAAGTCTTTGGGTGAGTGGGATCCCAAACGGTTCTACTCGACCTTCAATCAACATCAGAAGTTCCACTTAGCGACTGCGTATATTGAGGATCAGCCTGTGGGATTCAAAATTGGCTACGAACGAACTCAACATGAGTTCTATAACAACTTGGTGGGGTCCGCCACGGACATCGGAGGCTTAGGAATCGCAGGAAGGCCTGGTGGCGGCTCAGCACAACTGGTGACGAGAACAGGTTTCTTCAAAATTAGTACAAAAAACACAAAATCGATTTCAAAAGCCATGTTGATACTAAATATTAAAAATGGATTCAAAATCATCGGTACTGAGCCAACCGACAAAGATGGAATCAAAATCCTGATGGAAAAGAAATTATGAAGGAAGGAATACTTCAATGAAGGCAATCCACGACGCTGCAGCCAGGGGTTTCAGATTGGTCGCGACAACTCGAAGGGGTCGTCAGAATATCCCAAAGGAAGCCGTGCTTAAGCTCAGTCAAAGAACTTCACCTGATCTGTGGAGGCCGTAGTTGTCGCGCAAGCTTTCCATTGGTTTGATGGAGAAAGAGCTCTGGCAGAGATACATCGAATTTTAAAGCCTAACGGATATCTCGGGATGCTTTGGAACGCTCGGGACGAGTCACTTCCATGGGTGGCCGAGCTAACGAAAATTATCGATCCCTTTGAAAAAGGCGCTCCCAGATACAAAACAGGCAAATGGAAGCTGGCATTCTCACACACGCCTTTGTTTTCTGCACTTCAATCGGCTCAATATCAATATTTACAAAAAGGTGATGTGCAAATGGTCATTGACCGAATTGCTTCCATTAGCTTCATAGGTGCATTACCTAGCAGCGAAAAGGAATCGGTTCTTGAGCAAGTTAAAACTTTACTCAGAAGATCGCTCGAGACAAAAAATCAATCTGAGATCCAATTGCCCTATCGCACAGATGTTTACTGGTGCCAGAAAGAGGATCTGACATGAAGAAACTTGGTGATCATCACGAACTCAAAATTCAGATTCGACGCCTCAACGAATTGCCGTCTGACTTTGAGGAGCTTGTCGCTGAATCCCAAGAACAGGAACACGACTTCATCCGGAAAATGAAAGTCGACTGGGATGCTGGAAAAAATCGATTTCAGCTTGAAAATGAAGTCGTGAACGTGGATCCATATGCAAATGATCCATCGATAGGGAGAGTCCTCCACGTTTACGTTCTTCAGGAGTACAGAAGTGATCCTTCCTAATAAAACGGACTCCTTAATTATCACAGGATGGCGTATAGGGTGCCGTCCAAAGGGTTCAAGGTCTTCTGCTGTGAAGATGGTATTGGAGGAAGGCATTGAGGCTAAAGACGTAGCATCTCGTCTCGGTATCGATTTGATGGCTCTGCGCCGTTGGACCAATAAGGAGCGGCAGACAACGTCCTCCAAAGACCAGGAGTCAATGAAAGATCTTCTGCTGGTAAATCGGAAGCTGGAGGAGGAGAATAAGCGCCTTAAGATGGAGCGTGAAATCCTAAAAAAGGCAATGGCGTACTTAGTTCCCAGCCAGAGCTAAAATACGCCTTTATCGCAGACCATAGTGGCGAATTTCTTTTCAGAGTCATGTGCAAAGTTTTAGGGGTCTCATCCAGTGGATTCTTCTCGTGGCGTAAGCGACCATTGAGCAAGCGAGGCCAGAGAAAAATGGAGTTGATGGGGCATATAGAAAATATTCATCAGAATAACCGTAAGCTGTATGGTGCACCATGAGTTACTCAGGCCATGAAGAATCTGGGACTCCCTGTCAGCCGTAGCACTGTCAGACGCTGGCAGCCCTCGGCAAAACGGAGGGCCGTCTATATCTTCTATCCTCCCCAGTGGGGTCAAGTGTGGTGCCCTCACACGGCGACGGCCCTGGTTGCCTTGAGCAAGATGTCGAAGACCTCGCCACCACCTTTATCCTGCAATACTATGAAAGAAGGAATGATACGATGGGAGTTCTCCCTGGATTAAGATGGAACGGGCACTGTTTTAATTAATGGAAAGGTCACAGCTTCGGGGGATCACCACCCGATCCCCTTTTTCCTCGGAAACCCCTCAGCAATGTTTCAGATCATCATGGATCGATTTTATAAACACATCGGAACCCAAGATAATAACCGGCATCAAGGCTTCTTCCTGCATAAGTGTTAAAAATGCCGCCTGGTGAATAATTTGTCCCACTGTGAGTTGTGAAAAATGCGGAACCACCTCTAACAACTCCGCGACCCGTGGACCCCGTGGGCGGAGTCATAAAAAGGCCATATCCACATCCTCTGTTCGAAACTGGACTAGCGACATGGGTGCAGGCGAGGGCGTCACCATTTGAGTACGCTTTGTAGTTCAAGGCGTTGCTGCTTGGAAGATTAATCATCCATAGAAAAATATTATTTGGGACCGGCCTGGGGTATCATCTTTGATCCACTCACCAGCATTGCCTGCAGGGTCCCAGATCTGACTCCCATTTGAAAGCGTGTGGGTTCTTTTTTTGAAAAAAAACTTGTTTTGAACAGCGCCTCCGTTTGTGACTGTTGAACATTCTTTACGATCATCGCAAACATATTTCACATCTTCGATCGACGCCGGGAAGAGTTTGGAATAGTTACTTTTTGCGGCGATGTCTGCGTCAGTGCTCGTAGATTGGGATTGAAAGGCATTGCCCTGATTAACCTGTCCTTGAGCAATTCCACTGCTTGGACTATATTCCCCGGCACTATTCGCAATCATCCAATTGATTTTGTTATTTGCAATATCCTTCGCAAGAATTTGCCACTGCTCGTTTGAGATTAGATCATAGTTGGCACCAAGACTTTTGCATGCGTCAATTGCATTCGTCCGAGTTAGGTTAGTCCAAGGTCTCGATTCTGGTTTACTGATAGGTTTGTCTGTAGACTTAAAAACATTGTTGTTGATCTTACCTTCGAAAAACGGACAGGTGGTTAAGCACATTTAGCAAATTCTCTTTCAAAGTCAACCGGGGATTTGTATCCGAGTGTTGAGTGTAGTCGCTCCCGATTGTAGAAAACTTCGATATATTCAAAAATACCCCTAAAATCCCCGGGCGGCACCCCCCTCTGGACTTCAGGCACTTCCCCTAGGCACCCCTCTCTACCTTTCCTCACCCGCTCACTAGTTTGTGAATGGGCTGCTCCAATAGGCTCTCTCAAAAGCGCCAGCGCACTGGCTTGGCGTGTTCTTTTTCTCCCCCCCCGTCTGTTTTCTTTTTATTTAAAGCTTTCCCCTCACCTAGTTCTCTCAAAGTTTTTCTTCTCTGCCCCTGCCCCTCAAAGGCTCCTCGCCCGGGAGGGTAAATAGGAACTGGCTTCAGTGTCAACAGTTCCTTTAAAGCTCTCTGACCCGTTCAGGCTCCCCACCTCGCGCACGGAAAGCGGCTCGCAGACACATCGGACTCCAGTGGTCCTTCCCAAAGACGAGAGGCCAAGTTACTGCCAAGCCGGCTAACCCCTTGCGCTAAGTATTTCCGCCCTCGCACCGGGTGCAACACTCTCCCCCGGGCACGGCTTACCCACCTCCGCGGTTCCCCCAACCGCACAAGGCCCCACTGCTCACTCTCCGTAACCGTTCAACCTGCCTTTTTCCAGCCGGCGGAGAGGAGGTCCTACGCACGTCTTCATAAGAGGTTTTCAACGGCTCAAACCTTTATTCCATTTCCACCGGGCCCCACCCCGCTTTTCTACGACGAGCAGAGGGGCTTCGCTCACCCAGGGGACACCCAACAAGACCTTCCGTCTTCTTAAGGATTGGAAGCTCATTGGTTTCACTCTTCATTGCGACTTTACTTCAGTTTTTCCTCAAGGTCCCTCGGACCCCACGAATTTTGGCGTTTTTCCCCGACCCCATTTATCGTCTCTACGCCCTTTTCTTCAATGCTAGGCCTCGCTCTTAGAGGCGTTTGCTACTAAGCGGCTTTACAGCAAAACAGCGTCAAGGAAAAAAATCAGCGCAGCCATTTTCAGATGTTCCCCACAAACTTTCGAATCACTTCATCAATTCTCACCCTACCTGACGGCCCTGCCTCAGGGCCTCAAACCGGCCCAACCCGCCGTGAACGCTCACGGAGCCAACAGCAAATCTAAGTCCTCGGTTCGCAATTCAGACGACTGCACCTCTACTGAGTAAATTGGCAATAAGGAGGAGCACCACTCTATTTTTATTTTACAAAAAACGACCGAAAAGCAATTCAGCTCCCCAATGCTTTGCCGCTCACGGGGGGGGGGGGCTTGCCAGCTGTTTTCAAACTCTTTTCTCTGGCTTCCTCCTTCGTTGCAAAACTTTCGAAGTAAATATGTTCTGTTTTGAGCGTGTGGAAAAAGCTTTCTGTCGGAGCGTTATCCCAACAATTGCCCTTTCGAGACATACTCTGGCGTAACTGTTTGGCGGCCAGCAATTTGCGAAACTCATTGGCTGCATATTGCGAGCCCCGATCAGAATGGTGAATTCCCAACTCTCATGTCCGTGCGACCCAGGGCCATTGTTATGGCGTTTAAAACCAGTTTTTCTTCCATGGTTGAATCTAGACTCCAGCCGACAACTCGGCGGCTAAAAAGATCCAGCGTAATTGCCAGATACAGCCAACCCTCCATTGTGGCGATATAAGTGATATCTGAAGCCAGAACAGCACCTGGCTCGGCTGGAGAAAACTGCCGGTCCAAAATGTTCGCTGCCAAGGGCAACTTGTGATTTGAATCCGTGGTGACGACCCGAAATCGTCGCTTTGTCTTGGCTGCTAATCCCGCCTCGCTCATCCAGCGACTGACAGTGCTACGGCTGACTGGGAGTCCCAGATTTTTCATGGCCTCAGTAACTCTTGGTGCACCATACAGCTTACGGCTATTCTGATGAATATTTTCTATATGCCCCATCAATTCCATTTTTCTCTGGCCTCGTTTGCTCAATGGCCGCTTACGCCACGAGTAGAATCCACTGGATGACACGACTAAAACTTTGCACATGACTCTGATCGGAAATTCGCCACTATGGTCTTCGATAAAGGCGTACTTTAGCTCTGGCTGGGAACTAAGTACGCCTTTGCCTTTTTAGGATTTCACGCTCCATCTTAAGGCGCTTATTCTCCTCCTCTAGCTTCCGATTTGCCAACAGAAGATCTTTCATTGACTCCTGGTCTTTAGCAGACTTTGTCTGCCGCTCTTATTGGTCCAACGGCGCAAAGCCATTAAATCAATACCGAGACGAGAGGCTCGTCTTTAGCCTCAATGCCATCCTCCAAGACCATCTTCACGGCAGAAGACCTGAACTCCTTGGTATGCCATTGACGTTTAATCTCTTTTTTCTGTGTTTTAGCCATAAGAACTCCTTTGGACGGCTCCCTATACACCATCCTGTTATAATTTAGGAGTCCGTTTTATTAGGAAGGATCACTTGCTATTTACCTTGAATAATGGAGATTACGTTTCCAGTTTCGATTGCTATTGTGACAATATGGCCATGAGAGGTGTTTGCAATAATGTGATTATTTTCCTGATCATACCTAAATTGTATATATACCGATCCATGGAAATTGATAGTCAGATCTTCACCCTGAAGATCTGGATGATTCCTATCTACAACTTCCGGTGCTTTCCATAGAAGATTGCCTTTTAAATCAAAACACAACACTCCGGATGTCATACTCCATGCAAGCTCGATATATTTTTTCCTCAATTCTAGATCTTGACTGATCAAGCATTTAGATGGAAAATCATCATCTAAACAAAGAACGATTCGATCATTGATACGTCTATACATTCTTATTTTGGATGTTGAAATTTGTATTGGAATTCCTTCCAATTTAAATATGGTCATTATAGAGTCCTCTCATTCACAAACCATTTCTGAGGAAGATTTGGTTCATCAGCATAATTGATATATACTTGCCATTTACCCCCTTGTTTTGTAAATGTTGGAGCGCTCACTCCTTCTATTACATTAACACCACTAGGTAGGTGAACGTCGGCCACTTTGTTTGGAATAAATGGCATTGATAAGTGATCTGCTATTTCAGAAGGAGACAAGCCTGCCACCTCTTCTTTTCTGACGATCCAACGACCATTTGAACTTGTATTGTCTGAAAAAATCTCACGAATTCCTCATCAGAAATAGTTGTACGATTAATGACGTACGCATTTTGTTTGAATGGTGGTTCTGAATAATATCTCTTCAAACTGTTATTAATACTCTCGGCTGATTCAATCTTAGCGTTATCGAAAGTATCCGCAAGTTTTTGAATCGTTCTTTGAGTTTCAGAATTAAGTTCGGGAAAGTCACGAACTATTTTTCCTGCAACAGTACTTGCGCCCTCATAAATTTGTCTGCTGCCTAAGATAACTCCGGCACCAGCAAACAATCTAGACGAATAACTAAGACCTTCGCCAGAAAAAATGATTTACCGGTCGTTAGTTCATACCAATCAATGCCATCACCAACGACTGGGCTGACAGATAATGCCAGCTCTCCCACACTCTTTAATGCGGCGTAAAATTTTGCACCTAGAATATCTTTATCTTTCAACCAGTCTGGATATACCTTTATTAAGATGTCCTGCAAAAGACATCTCCAGAAAGGCGATATTTGATTTGACGATAGTTCTTTAGATGTGGATTGCCTTGCGCAATTCTAGACAGTTTTTCGAGGGAAGACTGTAGTATTTTTTCTTTACTTGCTGGTCATCAATTTCGAATGCAACTTCGATTTCATCCTGAAGTTTTTTAAGCTCAGGCACGACCTTGCGAAGCTCGCTATCAGTAACTCGTGATTGATCATAGATCAAAGAAACAATGCTTTTGTACAGAGGATCATCCGATATGGGAAAATTTCTGAAAGATCTATCTTGCAAATATTGTTTCAACTTATTGGCCCGATCAATTGTCTGTGGATGGGTTATTTCATTGGAATCAATGTCCTCTTTTCGTTCAGGGTCATGAGCAATCCTCTCTAAAAGTACTTGTAGTCCGTATGGGTTATATCCACTTTTTGCTGCCAAAAAGCTCCCTAATCTATCGGCGAAATATTCACTTTCTATTCTTTCATCGTCATCATATTCAACAAGATTGTGCGCCACTTCATGTCCCAGAAGTCCCGCTAATTCATCTTCTGATTGAATATAGTTTAGCATTCCATAATTCAGAGTGACGCCGCTATTAGCGTTAACCTCCTTTGATTCATCTAGAGAAATTCTTCGATCAATATAGGATGTCTTGAAATTTGCGGATTCAGCGGCTCGCAGAAGCTTTGCCTGCACTCTTTCAACATATCTAATAATTGTGCGCTCGTCGGCTGCGAAAGTGGAAATGTGCATTGATAGTCCCAGAAATAATACAATATAAAAGTGTTTCATGATCAATCCCTCCTCATGCTTTGCAGTTTTTCTCAATTTTTGGGCGTGCTTCCCGATTTCAAATGTCCCTACAGCAACACCTATTCCAAATTCAGAGGAGCCTTAGGTGGCTTGTGTTTTCACACGCAGGAGCGAGGCACTGACGCTGTCCCAAAAAAAAGACCGCGGTCCAACAACTGAGACAGGGGATAAGAAATTCAATAGGGGTTTTCGTATAATCTCAAAAGTATCAAACACCCCTAAAAATGTGGTTGCTGGTACATTTCCACACCCATGGACGGAAATTTCAATGAGATTTTGATGGATTTTCGATAGTGAGGCGTCCGTAGCGGTTGGACGAACGTTTCAACCGCCTGCCTCGACAAAACATCATTAATCACTACCTGCTAGATCAATGACCTTTCAGCAAAGATTTACAAAAAAGCGAGAGAGGAACCTCATTGAGCCGACGCAAACTGAATGAAGGCGGGGTTGATAGAATTGGGACTACCGAGGATTAGTCTGGGAGGATTTGTGTTTAAGTAAGACCTATCCGGCACATCAATTACGATAGTGGGAATCTGCGGGAGGTCGGTTGTAACATGGTCGAACGTGCCCCAAAACCCTTCCAGAGCTTCAAAGAGTTCCAATACAAAAGGCATCGACCTGAGGAGTCTGTCCTTTACAAACTCATCCAGGAGAACCTTGAGACCTTTCTTGAGCGCTTCCAGCTTGAGATGGGCCACCCCTTGCCTGCTTTCGTGACTAAGGAATTCTATGACTATCTGGATTGCGGAATTCTAGCCAATGGCTTCCGACGAGTTCAGTGTGAAAAGTGCCACAAAGAATATCTCGTGGCATTTTCCTGCAAGCACAGAGGCTTCTGCCTGAGTTGTGGAGCTCGAAGAATGGCCGAGACCGCAGCCCATCTCGTCGACTATGTCTTGCCTCACCAACCTATTCGGCAATTCGTACTGACCTTCCCCTTTCAGCTGAGGCCCCTGCTCGCCGTTCGGCCAAAGATCATGGGGGCGCGTGCAACGTCAATGTCCACCTCCATCAACTTCTGATCGATGGGGCTTATGAACTCAATGCCGATAAGATCCCAAAGGACTTTCACAAAACTGCACCACCAACTGTCCCAGAGCTAGAAGGACTGGTTAAGACCATCGCCCACAGAGTCGCCAAATATCTTGAGAAAGACGGTATCATCGTAAAAGATGACGACGCCCCTCTTCAGTTCAATATCCCCATAGAGGAAAGCTTTTCCCATTTGCAGGCCGCCTCGAGTTCCTACAGATTCTTGCTCGGTCCCAATAAAGGAAAAAAGGCTCTCGTGCTCAAAACTCAGGTCGACAGGGACCACCTCGGCAAGGTGGACTTGTTGGCAAGTACTCTGGCTTCACTCTCCACGGGGGTGTTGCCGTAGGCCCTGGGCAACGAGACAAGCTTGAAAAGATAGCCCGATACATTGCAAGGCCTGCCATCAGCGAAGAGAGGCTCTCTGTCAATTCCAGAGGGCAAGTCATCTATAAGCTCAAAACTCCCTATGACGATGGAACCTCATCATCCCAACCCCACCCTCCACGACTCCGACCCAAGAAAAGACCGACCATAGCCAAGACGACGAAAATAAGAACGCCTCAACAAAGAAAAAGCGCACCACCTGGGCTCAACTGCTCAAGCGAGTCTTCAAAATAGACATAGAAATCTGCAATGTTTGCGGCGGCAAAATGGCAGTCATCTCCGCAATCACTGATCCCGAGGTGATCCAAAAAATACTCGAACATCTGAAACTTCCCACAAGATCACCGAAAATCCACCCAAGCCGAGGACCACCACAACACCATTGCAAAGGTTCTGGAGACGACTTCATCCAAGCCTTCCCTGATTATGATTAGACCAAGACACACGATTCATGAGCTTTCTTGGATCCCTCAGATTCGAAATCCACGAGTCGACGGGACTCCTATACAAAAAAACAAATCCAATGAGAAAAAATCGATATAAAATCTCATAAGCAGTCCATCAATCTAAAAATAGTGCTATTTCTATAGCGAAAACGAATATCTTCAAGATATGCTCTTTTGAACTCGATTGGCATGGCCCCTCCTGGACTAAGTATTTGATTGTCTTGGTCGACTTCAAATCTTAGTTTGGTGTGGGATCATGACCCATCGGGTTTCTTTCGAACTGGACCTGTTTTCTCGATGACTCACATAAATCGTACCGAAAATTCATCAAATCCAAATAATCAAAAGCTAATTACCCAGTAGCGTACTCCTTCGGTGGCATTTATCTAGACTCAATTCGCCCGCAAAATCCGGCCAGATTTGTCACTGTTTGAACCCGAAAAGCAAAAATCAGCACACCACGACCAGTTAGAATAAATTTACAGGTTGCTCAAGTGCCTTAACTGACGGCACCAACATTGCTAGTTGGAACAAATCCGTGGGTGTTGCGGCCCGTAGAACGGTTCTTAAACTAAATGGAAGGAAATAATATGAAGTTTGCTACTCTGTTAGTGGGCATTCTTTTGGTGGGTTCAAGCGCATTGGCTCTTTCAGACTACTCATGTACTTTCACTGATGCAGTGGAAGGGTTAAGATTCACATTGATTCTTGGGAGTCTTCTATTGAAGGTATAGATTCTGAACGTGGAAAACAACTGTGTACAGAGGTGCCAACGGCCGGTGTTGATAGCGATTTTACTCTTCTGACTTGCGATAGCGGACCCGTCCTTTTGAATACAAAAACGAAATTGGGCCGTTTGAGCGTAGGCAGTGCAGAAGGCAGTGGGAGTCTTGGCAAAGCAAGTTACGCGACCTTGGCTATTCGGTGCAATTAAATTATTCGCCCCGTGGCGCTATCGAGAGCTATGCTTTGCCGAGCGGCCTGATTGTTGAAAAACTCCCAAAGTTTTCTGAATTAACTCCGCACTGGGTGGCTGTATTTTTTCAGTATTTTTCATGCGCCTCAAAAACTGCACCAATTCTTTGAGCTCTTTAATTTCATCAGTCAGGCCTGGAATTAAAACACATCGAATCCAAGTCGAATGATTTTGTTGGGCCAGATACTCAGCCATTTTTAAAATTGGTTCCATCTTCACTCCTGTCAACTTTTCATGAGTCCGAGGAGAGAAACTCTTGATGTCCAACAGAACCAGGTTCTGTTGCATTATTTGAAATGGATGCGGAACAAGCAAATTTGGGACTCGGAATTCAGATTTTGTTATGCGGCCAATGAATAGAATTGATCGGCAGGACTGAGAGAAGAAGTTTTTCTTGATGTTTTGAACTGACCCTTTTTAATCATACTTACAAGTTCGATCCCAGCAAGGACAACTCTTGCTGACCAGAAGGATTTAAAGCCAAGCATGGGCCTGGTTCGACGTTTAACATTTCGGTGATCTTGCTCGAGAATGTTGTTCAGGTATTTGCATTGGCGAATTTCAATGCACGCAATATTTTGACTATTGTAAGCTTTGATGCCAGCAGTATTGGCTCCGCTTTGATCAATATTAATCAACGAAGGTTCGTCGCAATTCTTTAGAAATCTGCGCGCTGAATTCTGGTCCCGATGTGCTGTCAGAAGAAAATCTACTGTTTGCCCTTCCTTATCTAGGGCTCGATAAAGATAGCGGTCCATTCCATTCACTTTGATATAGGTCTTATCCATGCGCCAGCGGCCACCCACCGGTCTCTTTTTATTCAAAAAAATCGAAACCAGAACTGACGTAAATCGAATGACCCACCTGTATATGCTTGTGTGATCTAAGAAAATACCGCGCTCCTCAAGCCTCTCTTCCAGATCTCTATAACTGAGGCCATAGCGAAGTTACCAACGAACGCTCAACAAAATGACATCCTTAGGAAATCTAAATCTTATGATTTTCATTAGACCTACTTAACACAGATAGCGTCCTGAATTGCTGCAAACTGGACTCACTTGAACTTAATATAACAGAACCAAAATCAAAGACGAATCCAAGTCAAAGAAGAGTCTCAATCAACTTCTTGCCAGATCCAAACTTATGCCCACCTGAGATATCACCAGATTGCTATATCCCCATTTTCCATCCCCCCTACTTTCCCTACTTTTCCGAGAAAGATCCTTCTTTCAGGTTGAGCTACTGGACACTTCGTCATGGCGTATCATCTTTTTGTCTCAAAAAACTGCTCGTCAATAGCGCCTTTTGTGATCAACTTGGTGATGACTTTTAACTCGTCGAGACTGCTTTCTGTAGGCCAGCATCTTAAATAAATAAACTTCTATTTTTTCGTTTTTTTGCTACGCCTTTAATATGGAAAAAATGCCAGTTCGAGCCGAAAATCTCTTTGCTTCTTTTCCGCAGCTTCGCGCGGAGCTGGAGCAGATGAAAGTGGCCCATCATTTTAGAACTGGCGGAATTATTTTTCGGGCGGGCGAAATTCCTTTAGGCCTTTATATTGTTCAAGAGGGCCTTTGCAAACTTGAAGCAATCTCAGAATGCGGCGCTGCCCGTATTGAATCACGACTCCATCCGGCCAGAGGCCCTCCAGACTGCGAACAATCTGACCTCTTCAGTCAAGACTTCCGTGATTATTAGCCTCAGTTCACAAAACCAATCCCATTGGTCACGGCACCCTTTTGTCAAATGGTCAAACTTGGCCGCAAATCATCACAAGACCAACCGTTACGGACGCCTCACTATCGAAAATCCATCAAAATCTCATTGAAATTTCCGCCCATGGGTGTGGAAATATACCAGCAACCACCTTTTTACGGGTGTTTGATACTTTTGAGATTACACGAAAACCCCTATTGAATTTCTTATCCCCGAACCCAGAAGATTTGAGGAAGAGTCTTTTTGGCCTGGCTCTGATATCTTCATTTCAGGCAAAAAGTTAGATTTGGCCTCCAACCCTGGGAAATTAGTCCTATCGGTATGGAAAACGAAATCAAAGGAAAGGTATTTCTATGAAAAGTTTTGCAATTGCGGCAATGGCCGTCTTGAGTATTTCTGCTTCTTTGGGGCTTGCATCATTTGAGGATATTCGCTGTGATCTGAGCGGGCCTAAGGAGGATGGAAGCTATGCTATTCATGCGCCTCTGAAAGGGACGCTTGTTGGTAAAAGTGAAAGGATTCGCTTCAACTATAGCGATAGCCAAGTCATCATCGATCTAGTGACCTCAAGCGATATGGCAAGAAATCTTCTCAGCGTGCAGAGTCAAAAGCAAAAAGACACTGATAATTTGCTGACTCAGTTTTTCGGGAAAATGAAGGACGTTGCGAATCCCGGGTTTGAATTTTTTTAATATAAATATGAATATTGAGAACCAGACTTATATTCTTGAATGCCGAATTCCCTCGGCGCAGTAGTTCTTGAGTTGAGCCCGGATAGATAGTTCAAGTCTGTTTGCCAACCACAAAGTCAGTTCAACAAGGCCAATAATTGTTGGCTGAATGAACGCATCGGAAATAAAATTGGCTCGATTCTCAAACTGCTAAAGAACAACCAGGCGAGCGCAGCCGAACATCTTGCTCCATGAAAGCCCGTACAACATCTTCAAACTCACTCTCCTCAATCTCGCGCTTTAAATCCCTTGTTCATTTTCGGGATGTTCTGCGTTTTTGTGGGGGGTCTACATAGTTTCTCCTTATAGGGAGAAATTAAGCTATTTTTCCTCAACAAAGGGCCAAATTCTCCCTTTGAGGAGAATTACCTTGAAATGTTCGTTATTTCAGCTATATTCTCCCTAAGGGGAGAATATGACTATAAAAACGATTAAAAGCACCAAGGACCTCTCTCAGCTGCTGAAAGCAAGAAGAGAGGAGCTGGGAATTTCTCAGGCAGAACTCGCGCAGCTTTGCAATCTTTCCTCAAACGGTATTAGCAAACTCGAAAGCGTTAAAGACAGTACTCGAGAGGTAAAGCTTTCGACGCTCTTTAAGCTCGGCAAATTCTTGGGTTTTGAATTGGCACTGAAGGTTGAAGAATGAGTTCACTCAATGTGTTTTATGAAGACATCTTGGTGGGGCAGCTTTCGCAAAGTGAGGATTTGACCTATTCGTTTGTTTACTCCCAGGAATGGCTTACCCATGAAAATAAATTCCCTTTGAGCTTGGCGATGCCTTTGCAAGCGGAGCCCTTTGGCAACCGCATCACTTTATCATTTTTCGAAAACTTGTTGCCTGAAGGAGATGTTCGCGATGCCATTGCCAGATCTCATCAAACAGAAAGTCCCTATGAATTTTTAAAAGAGCACGGAGAAGACTGCGCCGGAGCTGTGATCATCAGCAGTCACACTAAATCCCCTTATAATCCGGGGATTGAATCTAAAAGTATTCCGATTAAGATGGAGAAAGTTTACGAGGCAATTGAAAATCATCACTCGGTGGCTCAAGTCATTGCCGAATTTGATCCCGGTTATCTGTCATTGGCCGGGGCTCAAGATAAGTTTCCGGCGATCTTTGTTGACGGCAATTTCTTTTTGCCAACCAATGCCAGCCCTACCACCCATATCATAAAAGTTCCCATCAATCGCCAAGGGGTTAAGGAGTCGCTTTTCAATGAGTACTACTGCATGCAACTGGCAGGTCTCTGTGGTTTTAACATTCCTGCAAATCAGATCATTCACAATGGCAAGCATCCACTTTTTGTGATCGAAAGATATGATCGAAAAAAGATAAAAAGGGCATTGTCCACCGCCTTCATCAGCAAGATTTTTGTCAGGCGCAAGGAATCACTAGCGAAAAAAAATACGAAAGCAAAGGCGGTCCTTCCATTCGCGGCAACTTTAATTTGATTGTCGCAAACGTGACGATCAAAGAACGTCTGCGCAGTACATATGCTTATCTAGATTGGATTTGCTTCAATCTTCTTATTGGCAATAATGATTCGCATTCTAAAAATATTTCCTTCTTGCTGAAGGATAGCAAAATTGAACTGGCGCCTTTTTATGATCTTGTTTCAACCGCGCTATATCCTAGCCTCAAACGACAGTTCTCATTTAAAATTGGCGGTCGGGACGAGTATTCGCAAATTGGCAAAAATCAATTCGCTGAACTTGATCAAGAGCTTGGCTTGAAGGTTGGTACCATGGCTGATCGAATGAAGCACACTTATCATAACGTCCATACTCACAAAGAAACTCTTGCGAAAAGCATTTCAGAGATGTTTAAAGAAGTTAAAATCATGAATAGAATCACCGGCCTTATCGAAGAGCGGGCGAAGGGTTTTAAGCAACAAGGCGTTCAGCTTTGAGTCTTCTGGTCTAAGCCCATCACAAAGTATCCGTAGCAATTCTCATGCGGGAACTCGCATCCATATTGAGTTCTTGACCTCGGATCCTGTCCTCTCTCTATTGACTGAGCAGTCATTGGCGTATTTCACTGTCCACGCCAAGAATCTATCAGAAAAATTGAGTTTGTGATAAAAAGGATTTGCGTGTCTTGTGATTTTCAAAGGACAGGTAAATCCTTTTTTCCTGGCACAGAATTGAGAGTGGCTGGGCAAAATCAGCGCTCACACCCGAAAATAGTGAAGTTTTTAATGTTCAGCACATTCCCATTAATGTTCGGGCCTGGGCCGGCTACCTTAGGGTGCTGGAAGTCTTGATTTGGCTCCGACTGAAAGCACTCTCTGAGAGTCTTAAGGACAGGCTTTCAAGAGATGTAATTCTTTCGGAAGAGACCAACGCCATCTTTTATTCCCAGTGGTTTTACACAGCTGCTAAATTAGCATCCTCCATTTCCGGATTGCAAACACCAGAAGCCATTTCCGAGAAATTAGGGGTCCCGCTTTTTTCCTTAAATAAGGCTGTAGAATTTTTAACCACGGTTGGTTTATGTATCGAAGTCGATGGAAAGATCAAACCTGGGCCTGCGAACACGCATTTGGGAGCAGACTCGCCTCTTGTGGGACGGCACCACCAAAACTGGCGGGTTAAAGGCTTTGAGAAAATGTCGTTGTTGCAGTCCAGTGAATTGTTTTTAACCATGCCCGCCACTCTCGCAAGATCAGATGCAATCCTCTTACGTACGAAAATTGTGGAGTTCGTAGATGAGTTTGTAAAAGTTCTCGATTCTTCTAAGGGCGAAATCATTCACTGTCTAAATGTCGATTGGTTTGAAGTCCGCAAATAGGATTATCCCCAATTAAAATCTGTGATGATGGGGAATTGCGAAGATCCCTGAAGCATTGTGCGCTTTTGGGCTTCAATCTCAACCATCTCGTTGGGAATATTCCAGGTCATCTATAAGCTCAAAACGCCATATGACGATGGAATCACCCAATAGGTTGTGTCGTCGATACGACACATTTACTTGCGCGAAGGCAATCACTTACCGAAAAGAGCTATTAGTAGCTCAAAATAACGATAGATTTTTCGCTTTGGCGAACTGTAAATACCAAAATTTGACATTTATTGATACTTTCTATCTGCAAAAATGACCGTTAAAAATAGCGGCACGAAAAAGTTTCCGACTCGGAAGGTGGTATTTTGAGAGCCAACAAAACATAGGGCGAAGAAGAAAGTGATAAGTCGCGCAGCTTTCGGTGAAGGCAAAAAGACGTGCTGAAGTATTCCTGGCTCAACATACTGATTTTCGCATTGGCGGTAGTTTTTTTATATTTTTTATCAATCAGGCAAGTTAATGTGTCGCATCGACGACACAACATTTGCAGATAGAGTCCATGCGACAACAATCCTGAAATTTTCCGCCAGATACTGCCTGAATGTTGCCCTTTGGTTCATACACATCTGATATTTGCTCGATCCTAAAACACAGGGGCCTTGCGCGTTTCGGATTCACATCAAATTTCTTAACCAAGTTCCGATTCAACTCCTCAAGAATGAGAGTTGAAGTTACAACCTGAAATTTTCGGTTGAACGCCAGACTCACAATTTCGGCGGGTATGCCTGAAAATGCCAAGCCACTAATCCAGACATTCGTGTCCAGACAAACCTTAAGCATTACCTTCGCCCCTCGCGTACAATTGCCGCAATATCTTCGCTGACCGACCGGCGTTCATCTCTGGCCATCTCCTGAACTTCTTTTGTCATGTCGAGCGGCAGAGAAACCGATACGACTTGAGCTTTATTTGTGAACTTCATCTGAAGCCTCCATTCTTAATAATCTTATTAAGAATAGCATCAGTCTATACTCATAGGTAACAATTCAATACAACGACATAGGTAACACTTCCTTGAGTATTGTATTGCCCTGCCTGGAGGTGTTGTGTGCCGTGGAAGGAGTCAAATCGCATGAGTGAGCGAATGAAATTTATGCGCTGATTTTAAAGGTCAGTTTCGACTTGGCAACCGACAGTATTGTTACCCTCTAACAATTACCGATCAGTTAAGTAGATTTATGATTAGCTGTGAGGCTTTGGAGAGCACCAAAGAAGCAAGCGATCAATCAGCGGAAGTCGCTTGAACAGAAAATTCGTCGTTTGTACACACGGTTGGTGAGCGCTTGGCTTCAATGGGACTCGTAACTGTGATAGCTGGAGAACTGATAATCGGATTTGGTACTGAGGTCACCGAATTTCCACCAGGATCTGTTCTTCGACCGGACGATGCCTCGTTAACCACCGGGGTAGGTTCCTGGGTGATTCCAATTCTTCCAGGTTGGCCGCAATTCTGAAAGCTCACCAGAATCAAGAACACCGTTACCAACAATGCAATTTGAAGCGAGAAAATTGCCTTCCTAAATTTCACTTTGCTATCCCCCCGTGGTGAACGTGCCAACGTTCCTCACGCTCTTAGCCTAGCATAAGAATTTCTTGCTTACCCAGGCAGAGCCGATGGATAAGGTCTGCGCATAGGACATTCAAAAGCTACTTTGGACTCATTTGCAGAGTATCTTATCCCCTGGCCTTATGGCACATGGACTTCGGGACCGCAAAAAGTCCAGTGGGTGGTTCTTTTCTTTAAAAAAGATTTGGAAATGGTAACATATTGTTTATCGGCAAGACGTGGATTGCACACGGTTCCTTTTCTTATTTCGAAAGGAACAAAACAGGGGGATTGAGTGGGGTTAGATGTTTGTAAGGTCATTGTTTTTTTTTCCTTTTGCGCAATTTCTATTAGCGAAACTGCCTACGCTCTACCAAAAAACCCGTGTTTTTTCGATAATCAGACGCAACTTGAGGCTGCTTTTCTAAAGAAACCGAATTTCGTTAACCTCTTAGGCTTCGAAGTTCAAAAGGATAAGCGGCAAGTTAACGTCAGGGTGGAGGTTAAAATTTCCGAATATAACAAAGGAGCCCTATATTAGGCAAGGGAGCTATGGCCCCCTCTCGCAGCCAGGCTATAGAGAAGCCAAAGGTCAAGTTTATGACTATGAAAATTATTCCTTTAGACTATGCAATCGAGGGGAAAAGGAAGGGGTTAATTTTTTAAATTCGGTGGATCCGAAATTCGCAGATACACCTCAAACAGCCCTCGCACCGAGCTTTATCCGCGTGTTGAACAAGAAGACTCAGGAGCAGGAAGAGTATGTATCTCAAAAAGAAGATAATTCCCCGATTTCCACCCTCGCCCTTAAGGGTCGTAGGCATGCCCAAGTTGCTCAATTCTCGGATTTTCTTCCTGGCGGAAGATTTACTAATTTTTGTTTCAATGGTAATTCTATGGGAGCAAGACTCCTTGCTTCTGATATTGACTCAAGAGGTTATGAGAAGAAATCAATTACTGTGGGTTCCAAAGATAGGGTTTTAATCACTGCCACCGACCTAAAGACTAAAGCAGAGAAGAAGATTGAGATACCTCCTTGTGGAGACTCAAATAAGAAAGATGGCAAGAGCAATGACTTTCGGCCTGAACCAAAACAATCTGCGCCGCCCGCTGCCTAATGATAACTGGTGCAGCGCCCACCTTCGGCGATTTTGAAAAATCAATGTTTGCGTTCAGGACGAATCTCAGTGATTCGATTTTTTGCGTCGACAAAAACAACCGTGGGCTTGTGGTTCATAGCCTGAGCGAGATCAAGATCGCAATATGACACAATGATGACGGTGTCGCCTTTTTGGACAAGTCTTGCGGCGGCGCCGTTCAGGCAAATTTCACCCTTTCGCCCTTGGATGACGTAGGTGGAAAACCTTTCTCCATTATTGCAATTGAGAATATCCACCCGCTCGTTAACCAAAAGGCCGGACGCTTTAATCAGCTTGGGATCGATCGATACGGATCCCTCGTAGTTTAGGTCCGCCTCAGTCACTGTGCCGCGATGGATCTTTGACTTCATCATTGAAATTCTCATAGTACCTGCTTAGCACTTCTAGCTAACTTTTTCCAGCTTTTTCAGCGGCCTCGTCATCTTCGTCGGTCTCGTCTGCCTCATCCTTCTCATCTTTGAGTTCAGGAAGAACCTCTTCAATGGCCTTATTCATCAAGGCAATTCCAAGCTTGATCCAAAAATACTCGAGCATCTGAAACTTTCCACAAGATCACCGAAAATCCACTCAAGCCGAGGACCACCACAACACCATTGCAAAGGTTCTGGAGACGACTCAAGAGCTTTCTTGGACCCCTCAGATTCGAAATCCACGAGTCGACGGGACTCCTATACAAAAAAACAAATCCAATGAGAAAAAATCGAGATAAAATCTCATAAACAATCCATCAATCTAAAAGCATCATCAAAAACTCAAAAAAATTGAGCAGAATTAACTGGAAACCAACTTCCCGCAGAATTGACCAGGCGTCCTATAGAATTGAGTTCACTAGAGCAGGCGTTTTATACTTCTTATCCTCTTCAATCACAGACCCCTCCTTTCATTTTGTTCATGTGAGATTTACTAAGGGCTTCGAGTGGATTTTCATCCAACTCGTCCCAAAGGCAATTTTGGCAGTAGCGTTCCCTGCGCGACCCCATGAGCGAGGACCCGCAGCGGTGGCAGATCCACAAGGACCTCAAGCGTGTTTTCGAAACTGAACGGAGAAACTGCCTCACGCTGCCACGTGGCTTCCTTCAAAAAACTCCTGGCACCCAATACAAAGCGTGGCCCCGAGTCTCGCATGAAGTCTAGACACTCCAATAGGGTCACCACATTCCTGGCACTGCCCGAAGGTGCCTCCATTTATTCTATGTAGCGCCCCTGTCAATTCGCCTAAGCTCGCGATACGATGGTTGTGAATTCGAATTTGATCCTTTAGGTCGCGCTCATCTTTGGTGCAGTCAATGATATCGACATTGGGAGTGGTGCAGGTTTCTGCGCTGGTTTTTGGATCCGTTTTTATTCC
This sequence comes from Bdellovibrionales bacterium, assembly GCA_016713585.1. GTDB lineage: Bacteria > Bdellovibrionota > Bdellovibrionia > Bdellovibrionales > Bdellovibrionaceae > JADJOV01. The sequence goes on from JADJOV010000024.1 coordinate 35,127, forward strand.
TGCAATGACCTCATTGAGTTCATTGATTTGCACGGTAATCCGTGACCGAAGGCTCTGGATTTCTTTATTGTTCATGGTTGATCCTCTCTGTGAGGAGAGTTTTTTGTTCCCCACGCCTTTCAAAGATTGCAAACAATACCAACAAATCGCGAAAAGTGATCTAGGTTACTGAGATCAGTGATGAAATGATAGATCTTGTCTGAGGAGAAGGGACTCGATTTTACACAGAGAATCTGTAGTAATCGGAAAGCGAAGTCCGATTTTTCTAAGAATTTTTGAGACTTAGTGAAGAATACAGAAATTTGGAGTGCATACAGGAAGTCGATATTTGACAGATCTCAGTATCGACGGCCCTTTTTAGAATGAAAGGTCTCATTGTCCAAAGTTATTTAGGCTTCAAAAGTTAATTCTACCCGAACACAGATCTGCTATAGGTTTTCTATGAATTCATTGACGGCATCGCGTGACTTAAAAGCTATTTTTTTACCTTTATAAGAATTAAAAACGTTTTCATGAAATTCACGCGACATCGGACCTGAATTTTTTTGATAAGATCTTATGTGACTCAAATATGCTTGGATTTTAGATTCTGTGTCCATCCAAGGTATATTTTCAAAACCACGTTTCAAGACACTTTCGGCACAAAAATTAGGGTCTAAATCCAACCAAAAAAGACAGGTTATTCTGGGAAGTAATATCTCAGCCAGATCACCATACACTCCTTCAATGACCCATCTCGGTCTTTGAGAAATCCCCAGGAGGTCCTGTTTGACATCCTCATCAGTCCGGCGTTTATAGTACCCGCCTGGCTCCCAGCAAACCTCATCCAAAGAAATCATATTCAGATCTAAATAGTTAACAAGTGCGCCGGAAAGCCATGTTTTTCCAGACCCACTGTTCCCCAAAATTAGAATTCTGTTTTCGAAATCAAAGAGCATTTGCCTACTTTTAGTTATGGACAGTTCTAATTATCACGTGATGTTGAAGCTGTGAAGAAAAGGCCGTCGGGCGACGCAACACAACTTTCTGTTTCAACAAATTGGACCCAAATTAAGCGACATGACTCACACCCAACCTTTAGCGTCATAAGCATGTCTTGCCATAAGTCTTTGCAAACAACTAATTTCTTATTCCAAAGTAATGTTGTGTCGTCGATTATTGCTATGACCCGAGCAATAACCAAGTCCCATATGCTATTACAACGACAGCTCCCCCGAGATGGGTCATTGAAGTTTTCTTATCGCCATACTTTCTGACAACTAAAAAATCTGAAATCGCCACGATCCCAATACAAAGATGAGCTGCGCCGAGGGCTCTCCACTCTCGCAGATAAAATAGAATTAAAACTATGAGACCAATAAAGACATCTCGGATTCCCGTACTCATCACGTAGGGAAGAGCCACTCCATAGACCGCAATTCCAAATTTTTTTGACATCTCTTCTGGCTTCGC
>JADJOV010000025.1 GCA_016713585.1 Bdellovibrionales bacterium
ACGCCGACAGCGGTGACCGAATATCATGGGACACCTGCTTGGCCAGTAAAGAGCTGGCCTCTAACCTAGCCCGAACTTGTCGTTCTTCCTCCTGCCGCTTGAGTGTCTCTACATATTTGTGAATAGATCTATTGAGGGTGACAATTTCGTTGTCAGTCTCAGACATCTCAAGATCCGGCACTGAGGCTCGTAGATACTCGGACATTTCCCTCAGGGGAGTTAGAATTAGTCTTTGCACCAACCCCAAACTAAAGACCACTGCGATCATTATTAGAATCCCTGTTCCAAATAAAAAATGTGCTGGCTGCGGTCCTTGAAAGGACAAGTTCTCCGTCGAAATCACAATTGCCTTCGATTCAAGACTGTTTGGCAATGAGAGAATCATACCCAAGCCATGAACCACACGCCGAAGTGCCGAAAGATCCAGACGAGCCACCAAGGTGCCCTTGGATTTCGCAGTTGGGCCCCCAAGATTCTGGTCGTCTATATTTATTGGCTGCGCAAAGCTCAGAAGTCCTTCACTTTGCGAGATCTCGAAGCCCGATGCTGGTAGCAGCATATCCCCTGGATTAGATCCTTCCTCCATTGTCAGATTTGGATTCTTAGAATTTCCAATAAACAGCGACCAGCGAACCGGCAGATTAAGTCTCTCATTTGCATTTTCGAAACTTCCAAAAACTCTGTTTTCAACAAATCGACGCAGCTCAGCCTTTGTCATCAAGAGTTCCAAAATATTTGGGTTCTGGCTCATCATTTGTGCCTCGGCCTGAACAGACTTGAGAATTGTAGTCACCATCTGAACAACCTTGCCATTGAGTTGGTCATTTTCTTGTTCCAAACGCTTCTTTTCAGACAAGTAATTTGAAAAGATTAGAATTCCTGCCAGCACAGTTGGAAGTAGCGCCGAGGTGAGCGTCAGGATCAGAAAAAAAAACTCTTGAGCTCGAGATTTTCAAAAAATTTTTTAGGCATTAACTTACTTTCCATATCGAATCTTCTGCCAGGCGTTTTAGCAACATTGAAATTCGTACTCTCCTCATCAGTTAATAGCTCAACAAAGGAGGGAAGCGAGGCGTCCTTTCGCCCCTTCAAGACACAAACATAATCAAGCCCAACCACAGGGTTTCCCTTTGGCAAATAAAATTCAAAAGTCGGCAATGAGCCAATTTGACCACCAACTTCCCCATGCCACCCATAAATAGCAGCATTGCCTCCCAAAATTGGCTCAAGGGTATTTCGAAACAACCCTCGATCAAGTTCCCCATGCGCTTCGAGAAGCTTTTCGGCAGGACAACGATCTATCAAATCAAATATATTCTCCTCTTTGTCACCATTAGGACATTTCTCTTTGTTATCCGACACCACGCGGGCCGCAAATTCAAATGGATCATCCACAATACCTACAGTGTAGGAACGGCTCTGAAGTGCCAAAAGGGCCTTGATACTCCGGGGCCCCTCTTTAAGACTTTTCGCGTCGGCAGCAAAGACTGTCGTCGACCACATATATGGAACACAGGATTTCGAAAAACTGGTTGTGAAATCCAAGTACTTTCTCTTTTGAAGCACAGATTCTAGAGCCTTCGCCTCGACTTTGTTGGCATCTTCGAGCACCCTCAACACCCAGTTTGAAACTATGGCAATATCATAATCTGAATTTCCCGAGAGTAACTTTGAAAGAGCAACCTCATTGGAGCGGTATTCAATAATATTGACCTTGAAACCCTTTGATTTGAGTTTCGTGATAACTTCAGACGGAACATACTCCCACCACGTGTAGACCGAAATAGTTTTTGATAACGCAAATCCCTGGTTGGTTGATACTGCACCAAAGAAAAGAATCAATAACTCGAGAAGGGGCAAAACAAACACTTTCACAAGACCTTCTCCCAAAATCTCATTGAATTAATTGTATCGACGACTCTGCCATCTTCCTGAATTGTTGGCCAATGATATTCAATTTTCAGTCTGGTGACGAAAAAACCCATTTTGCTCCAAACACTATCTGTGGCTTTGTAATCTGGAGGCCGCCTAGAATCATTCTGTTCACGGACCACCGTCGAGAGACATAGCTTGCTGAATTTTTGAGACCTGGCTATAGCTTCCAGATCCTTCTCTATTCGCATTGATATACCTAGTCGTCTATATTTTGACAAAACTATAAACTCGCCAAAATAGTAATACAATTCAATCTGTTCACCTGCCTCAGCAAAAACTTTCTCTACATCCTTGAGAATATCCGCATCTGACTTTAGCGGCATGGCTGTTGCAATACCAGCAACTTCTCCATCCATACGGGCAATTGCCAGGCAGGATTTCGGATCGGTCGCAAAACCGCGCAAATAATTCTCCTCATACTCCTTTGTCCCAACATACAAATAAGGATAGTTTTTGAACTCTTGTATCCTTAGCTGAGAGACCGTTTCAATCTGTGGTAAGATTTCAGCTCCAAAATAATATGTAATATCCAACAACTTTCCCCCAATATCAGCGTGAGTCTCTTAGGCACTTCTTTCGGCGAATTCCCGAGTGAAAATAAGTCTGGAATTTTTGACGTTTGCTTGGTTAGTTCTAGTCTAGTCTAGACCAGAAATAACCAAGGTCCGTGGTTTCGCTGTATACGTCTCTCAGAAACTTGGACCCAGATACTACGAAAAGAGCTCTTGTAGACCTTCCATTTTGGGACCACGAATCAAGCTCTACTCACTTGAGACAATCGCCCGCGCCAGTGCTTTCTTGGATTGACCGATTCGGTGATTGCGGTCGATGGCCTGGGACTCGGCGGCTGGATTCCACCACGGGTCCAAAATAAAAACATAGTCCGCAGCTGTTAGATTGAGTCCGACCCAACCCGCTGAGATTGATTCAAACTTCGAGAGTCCAAAACGATTTGAATGTTTTTTCTTTGATTCTTCTCGGTCCCTTGGCTCAACTTCTCAAGTCTTCTCTTCCAAAGGGGCAAGCGACCTAATGAATTTTCTTCTTTATGTTTGACCACCTCTCGTGGTTCTCGAGATTTGGTAAAGAAGTCGGGAGTCTCGGCCTCCTCCCCAGGCGCCATTGAGTCCACCAGGACTCGATCAGAATGATATTACATTTGACCTCGACTGCGAATCGCCGTGGAAAATTCACTTTTAAGCTTTGTCAAATACGACATGAAAGCCTCTCCCCTGGGGGCGTTGAGAGTATATTTTACCGAGGATCTTTGACTTTTTGAATCCATTCACCGTTGGCCAAATACCACTCAACAGTTGCCCGCAGCCCCACCTCAAATTGATGATATGTTCTCGCAAAACCAAGCTCACGCTGAGCCTTCGTGTCGTCAATAGCATAGCGCCAATCGTGCCTGCCCGATCTTCAACAAATTTAATTTGACTGCTGTAGCTCTGTCTGTCGGCGCGTGGTTTAACGTCATCCAAAATAGCGCAGATTGAATTGACAACCTCTAGATTCGTCCGCTCAGAGTTTCCTCCAAAACAATAAGTCTCGCCTGGCACCCCTTGAGTCAAAGCCAAGTAAACTCCATGAGCATGGTCTTCAACATGAATCCAATCACGAATATTTTTCCCATTCCCATAAACAGGTAGGTGTTTCCCTCCAAGGGCGTTCGTGATCATTGTTGGGATCAGTTTTTCGGGATACTGGCGGGGTCCATAATTATTTGAACAGTTCGTCGTCACTGTCGGGAGCTTATAGGTGTGATGCCAAGCTCTGACAAGGTGATCACTGCCAGCCTTGCTGGCAGAATAGGGCGAGTTCGGTCGGTATGGCAGCTCTTCGTTGAACTTGCCGGTTTCACCGAGGGTTCCATAAACTTCATCTGTCGATACGTGGAGGAAACGAAAATTATTTTTTTCATCACAGCCTCGGGACCTGTCAGTTGACTCCAATACCCGCGGGCAGCTTCAAGGAGAGCAAAAGTTCCAAGTATATTTGTCTTAATAAATTCACCCGGGGAATGAATCGAGTTATCGACATGGGACTCAGCTGCAAAGTTCACCAAATAATCAATTTGATGCTCTTTGAGCAAGCTCTCGGTCAATTTCTGATCTGTAATACAACCCTTCACAAATATGCAATTGCTGTTATCCACAAGCTCTTCAACATTCGCCATATGGCCGGCATAGGTCAGCTTATCCAATATAACGACTTTGTGTTTTTGACTGAGCGCTTTTCGTAAAAAAGCACTTCCTATAAATCCCGCAGCTCCTGTAACTAATAAATTCAATGGCCACCCCTTCGCGCCTAGGACTCTTTTAGTCCGCGCTTTTTCGCCGCACCCGCTTTTGCACCTACAAGTTGCTTTTAGGCAAGTTGCTTCTCAGTCAGCGTTCCTGAGATGAGGGACTTGGGAAGTTTAACGTTCGCACTAAGTAGTTTATTAATTCGTTTTAAATCAAACAATTTTGGATCAAATTTATGCCCAAGCGACGCTTCGGCCCAGTCCTTCATTTCCTCATACTCAGAATTCTTTCGATTGGACAAAGTTTCCAACAATTCTTCATAGCCACAAGCCCCTCCACAGTCCTCAGGCGGAGCGCAGCCCGCGCCGTCAATGCAAACTGGATAGGTCAATTTCGAGTCAAAGGCGAGAACCTTTTCCACTTCAACATTGTGAATCCAACTATCACCAAAGTCATATTCGTAGTAAAATCCGCTTTTGGCCGTCGGCGCAATTTCAGAAAGCGTGGCAGACTTCTCATTGAGAGTTTCTTCTAAACCATAATCATCTTCATTCTCTGAAGGCACGCCATAAAATTTTCCATCAACTACAAATTGATGCAAATGGGATTCAGTCCATGGCATCACACATTGAATAATTGAGTGTAGATCAGAAAGGCGAATTTGACTCGGCACAAGAACTCGACGCCAAATCAGGGGTCCTATCTCTTCAAGGCTGATTTTCAGCTGGTAAATCGTGTTATTCGTTTTACTAGAAACTAAATCTTTTGGTACAGATCGCTTTGCAGCCATGGGTTCTCCTGGATTCAAACAAGACCGTGAACGGCTTTAGTTACCAATCAACTAACCAAGTCATCAAGACAAGTCAATTCGACTCGTCACTTTTTGCGTCGGTAAGCCTGTTGTGGATGGGAAGGTGTATCTGGAAATTTCAATTCGAGAAGCTTCTCTTTAAGTAGATCATTCAAGTAGTGGGTCTGGAATGTCAGTGGGGCTCTACCTATCGCTTTTGCCAAGTCTTTAGCCGTAATGAAGCCCAGCCCCATGATTTCCAAAACGATTGCTCGCCCCTTATCATGTGGGTACTTCTTTGTGGATCGCAGTGGCTCGGCCAGAGCCTCTACTCTGGCCCAAATCGTACCCCCCGGCTTTAGCTCTGGGACGAATTTTGTCGCGTCACTGAATGTTGGGGGTTCTCCCCTAATGTTGGGGGTTCGGACGTCTAATGTTGGGGGTTCTCCCCTAATGTTGGGTTCGGTACTAATGTTGGGGGTACTAACTCATACCATCTCCCCCTGTGTTCAATAAATATTTTTTATGGCGATTAGGACCACTTGAAGTCAAATATCCCCCTTTCACCAAGTGACCCAGAATCTTTGAAAGATCGGCAGGGTGGGCGCCAGTCATAAAACGAATCTGAGCATTCGTGATTTCCTGCTCACTTGCCGCGGTAACAAGCACGATCCGCTCTAATTCTGACAGCTGATTAAACCGAGAGCCAAATAGAATCTGACATTTTTCAATTATCTCTTGAGGAAGGAGACTGACCATTTTCATTTCAAGAGTAGTGTTTTCCGGGGCCCCCCGCCGCTCATTGAAAAATGCCGGTCGCCAGTGCTGACCCCTCCATGCTGAAAATATTTTTGGAACACCTGACCCAGCCTGTTCACCAGCACCAATCAGTTTGAACATATTCTGCAAGACTCTATTTCGTGCATCTGTAATTCCGCCACGAATAGCATCTTCAATACTTATTCGCATAGGTCCCGGGTTCCTGAATAGAAAATATCCTTGTGCTTTGACAATCAAAATGCTTGTACGACCAGCGAAATCGGCATGGATTAACGTGTTGACTAATGCTTCTCTTAAAGCTTCATGGATCGGCGTATGGTCGACTCGAGTTTCATTCCGCAGCGAAAATGGAACCTTGAGTCCCTCAAATAGCTTAAGAATCACCCGCCGATAAAAATCATACAAATTGCCTGACCATGTCCCGTCAGGTTCAATTCGGTCCAACCAACGATTGGACTCATTGACCGATTTTTCTTGGTAATCGACAAAGTAGAAAGGGCAAGCCTCGCGAATAGAATTAAACTTTCCAAACATCAAAAGTCCCGCCAATGTGAGTCCTTCTTCATTTGTGCTTCGATCCCTATTCCATCCACCAATTTTTTGCATGAAGTCTAACTCGGTGCCCGTCAAAAAAGGATGGTCAGGTTTTGAAGATGCGAATTGATTACGATAGGATTTTAACGATTCCAATTCGATATCCTTAAGGCCAAATTTTGGAAGAATTCTAGAATCGGGGGCATCATCAAGCTGATCTGCTAACATTCGCTTGACCATAGCCTCATCAGCGAGATAGTCCCCTTCAAAGTTTCGCAGATATGTTCCCTTGAGCGGATTGACTCCACAAAAAATCGGTCGATCTTTTCGACTGGCTCTTGGAATGCGAATTTCGATGATTTTCATCTTATTCCAAATTTTAACAATCACATCATCATTTTTGAGAATATTTTTACTAACCCGTTGTAAATTATTTAACCCATCCCAAAGGGATTTTAAAACTTTTGCTTCATCAACAATTCCCACAGGCTCAAAGGCATTCACAACCTGAGCAATTCCAAGAAGAATGATCCCACCGTCAGTATTTGCCATGGCAGAGTATGATTTAAAGAAATCCTGAGGTAATTCGCCCCGCCCATCTTTTCCCGTAGCTCTCTTAACCTCAAGCTCGCCATCTTCCTGAAGGAGGTTCACATCAAAATTTGTCCTTTAATTCAAGCAAAGCAAATTGTCCTTGAATCACAAAACTCCAAACGAAGACGCGCCATACCAATCAAACTTGACAAGATTGCTTTTATTTCCTTCACCATCAGCTGAACCGTCGCACTGTAGGCACGAATTGCAACAGTGATCTCACCATCTTCGCTTTTGAGCGCCTCAACGGAATTATTAACTAATTTTGATAGGTGGAGATATTTCAGGGAAATCGAATTTTAGCATCGGTCGTGAGAACATTTCATGCCGACTAACATTCTCTGATATCCTGATTGGCAAGTTTATCTTTAATTAGAGCGCTCAGTTCGCAGAACTAACACTACTAACCCGAGCGAAATACATAAACCAAGCCCAATGAAAAAAACAAAATTCTCGAGCAGCAAATTACAGAATCCATCGAGCCTTCCGCCTTCCTTTGATTGAGTTGAGGTTGCCTCAATGTTTCCACTTGACCGCGTCAGGTTGCTTGGCAAGATGGCACGAAGCTGAGGTGAGCCCAACAAGGCAATCAGTCTATTTGGATCTGGGTAGGGTACGTGCAAGAAGGGTTTGTTGTACAAATGGGCGACCTCGCCAGTAGCCAAGTAGTTTCGAACGTTGACTTCCTGAGCGTGGCCGGTGGCGCTTTTTTCCGCGAGCTCTTGAGGAAGCTTGTTCACGGCACGAATACCCAATGCCGCAAAAATTGCAAGCACCCACATGGTGGTCAATAATCGAGGCCTCGCCAAAATATTTCGCCCCGAAATTTCGAGCAGACAAGCAAAGTTTACGAGAATCGAAATAACGAAAATATCCAAATAACGGGACGCTGTAGGGCCTGCTGCTCGCCCGTAGGCAACCCCCATTGCCGTTCCAAACGTCCAAATAAACATTGTCACCAAAATCCAACGTCTATCAGTGGCTGGTGGCCGCGACTTCAAGATTTGGCCAATCAATATCAATCCTGGGAGGTTTCGAATGAGTGCCGACAAATAACCCATCTCTGCTGGCCAGGCCAGAATCGCCAACATGGCATCTACAAACTGCATAACCGAACTTGCTTTGAGGTGCGCATGATGGGCCAGTGTCGGTGTCGCGACCACACCAAGAACAAAAAGTCCTCCGAGAACACCCACAGCTACAAGCTGTTTGGCGAGTTCTTTTTTAGAGGCTTGATGAATTTCAAGCAGAAAGAGTCCAAATCCAATTGCCGCGGAGGCGGCCAAAGCAAACACTCCTGAGGCCAACGAAAGAAAAGCCATAACTCCTGCACCCACACCAAACCACCATCTCAAAGAGAGCGGCGAATGGGTCACTGTGAGCCAGAGAGAAAGTACGCTGAAAAACAGGACAAAATAAAACTGTGACTGAAAGGCTGCTAGTGTATTCTCATAGGCAAAGGGAACTCCAAAAAGAACGGCAGAAAATATCAAAAGGGCGGGAAGGTGTTTACGCCCAATGATTACAGTGAGGCGACTGACTATAAAAAGAATCACCGCAATATGGATGCCCGCATTGATTACCATCTGAAGGAGTGGATTCCAACTCCCATTGAGTTCAAGCTATGCTCGATTAAGCAGGCGGGTCAGGAGGATCCGATGCTCGTTAACAAGAATAAATAGATCCTGCCAGGTCAATGTGCCATTAAGATACGGCCTATACAAGTTGTCCCACTCGGAGTCCCACTGGTCCCAAGAAGGTGTTGCATTCCCAAAGGTATGAATAACCCAAAGCTTAAGTCCAAACAGAAAGCATGCAAATGCGAAATACTTCAAAATTCTCAGATGACAATCATTTTTTTTCAGAAAAACTTCCTTTATTTAGAAATCGATCAGATAAAATATTTAATATCCCGGACTATATCCGGACACCAAGTCGGATTTATGTTCACGCTAAACTCTGAACTGGACTCTCTACAAACACTCAAGTTTTCCGTCATTTTCAATTGAAATTCAAATCATAATCCTTTATTCTGCCCACATTTTTTTAAAAAAAAACATAAGCCATTGAACGGACCAGCTTTTGCAAGCGCTCAAAAGAGTTCCTTAAATTGTTTTCGTTTTGAAATCGAGTATTAATATGAAAGTCATTTCCTCAGATATTATCGATGGCGATTCAATTCTATTCATGACTGTGCCAGATGGCGAAATGGCTGGCAAAAAGCTTCTCGCTGGTAGATTTATCTGTAAAGATGCGACCTGCCTCTGTACGGTGGTGAAAATTAAATTGGCTGATATGAATAATCTCGATCAAGACATTGCCACTTTTGACTTGGATGTAGCCTCTTGTAAACTAAGCGCTAAAGATCCTCAGTATTCGGATCCCTCCTTTGTGAGTTCTTTGGGAGTACCGCTTGCGACTTCACTTGTTGAAAGCTTTGATGCAGAAGATTGGGCTTTTCTTAAGGAAGATTTTTACTCATATAAACTTGCAGTCACTAAAAAAATTGATTTCGATTCGACTTCTGCTTACTTTCCGACAGCCTCAGCAATTGAAAATTATGGCGAGATGGTTGGATACAGTGATATTCTCCCATTTTGCGAACAATTTATTCTTCCGAGAACTGACGACTCTGTGGATGCTATTTTGCTGGATGATCAATACTGCGTCATCAGCGGATGCGATTGTACCCGAGCAATAATATTTATGTATTCTTGTAAAAATGGTCGTGAAATTTCTGGGATCAAACAAGGCATCGAAATCAATCTCAATACCTTCCGAATCACCCAAATCCTTGAAGACACTGGTGGCCGAGAGACTGCGGTGAAACTCTGGCATCAATTCCTGGAAGCGTTTCCTCAAATTCGAAAAGAACTTCCTCGGCGAAAAAAGGATCTGACAAAACTTTATGCGAATTTCAAAAAGAATCCTAGGTCTGTCAAATTTGTGCCTGCGTCTAAATCGACTTCAGGTGCTACATTAGAAAACGTTGGGAGGAACGATTCCTGCCCCTGTGGCAGTGGAAAAAAATTTAAAAAATGCTGCCTGGGAAAACCTAGTTTCGTGCTGTAATAATCTCGGCCTTACGTAGAATCTGACTCCGCCACCGGTAACCGCACCGATGAAGCCAAAGATCTTACGAATAAATTTTGTGATTTCTGACCTGTACCACTTATTTTAAGTGGTACCCCGAGACAGGACTTGAACCTGCACACCTTTCGGCACCAGATCCTAAGTCTGGCGTGTCTGCCATTCCACCACTCGGGCAGAAATCACAAAGTCATTCATTCAACAACAAATCGGTCGACTGGAAATCATAGCTTTTTTGACATGATCTCAAAACAAAGGCAATAGCTAAGTGCGTGTTTTATTTTTCAGCAATTAGCTTTTTGTAGTCTGGCGCTCTCATGAGATTTGCCAGCTCCTTTTCGCTGTCCATTTCAATTCGAATTAGCCATCCTTCATTCATTGGATCATCGTTAAGCACCGCAGGATCATCTCCTAAAGGCAAATTGATTTCAATAACGGTACCCGAGACTGGAGCATAAAGATCGCTGACTGCCTTAACGCTCTCTACAACCCCAAATGGTTGGTTTTGAGTGACCTTTTGCCCTTCTTCTGGGAGCTCCACATAAACAACTTCGCCCAATTGATTTTGAGCAAACTCAGTTATTCCAACCGTCACGATATTCTCATCGACCTGAGCCCACTCGTGATCCTTCGTATAGTAATAATCTTCTGGAATATGATAGGCCATGAGGACTCCTCTTTAAAAAATTCTTAAAAAACTACAGTTAAAACTTACAACTTCGAAACACTTTCCAATTTCAAGCTTATCTCACACTTATCGCAAACTTATCTCAAAGACTTGTCGACTCAACAAAGGGAGTTTTGCAAATCTTGGCTTTGACTCGACGCCCGCGAATCTCAACAAAAAATTCACTCCCGTCATGAGCCAAATCAGAGGATAAATAGCCTATCCCAATAGGTTCGTCCAATGAGGGGGAATGAGTTCCACTGGTTACCCTGCCGATTTCGCGGTTGTCAAAAGAAAACAATAAGTAACCCTGTCTTGGGATCCCCTTGTCGATCATTTTGAATCCTGCCAATTTTTGCGGCAATCCTTTTTCGCGCTGAGCGAGCATCACCGCTTTTCCCAAGAAATCTTTAGCAGTTGGCTTAATCACCCAGCCCAAATTGGCCGAATATGGATTCATCACATCGTCGATCTCGTGGCCATAAAGGGAATAGCACATCTCAGTTCGTAGAGTATCGCGTGCTCCAAGGCCAATCGGCTGAACTCTAAATTTTTTGCCAACCTCTAACAAGCTGTTCCAGAGTCCGCTGGCCTGTTCAGCTGGAACGAAAATCTCACAACCCCGTTCGCCTGTATACCCCGTCGTTGCGATCAGGACCTGATGACCGCGATACTGGTGAGGCAAAATCCGAAAAGGCTTTACCTGAGCAAGGTCTACCGCTCCAAGGACCTCTTGGCAGAGGGCCAACGCCTGAGGCCCCTGAACCGCGATCTGACCCCAAGCAGCGCTTTCGTCCAATAGATCAGCGCCTCGGTTGTTTTTTTGCATCCACTGGAAATCTTTATCTTTGTTGGAGGCATTCACGCAAACTAGGTAGTCTTGATTCTCGGCAAGACAATACACAATAATATCATCGACCAAGCCTCCCTGCTCATTTGGGAGCAAGCTATATTGAGCCTCGCCAGCCTTGAGCTTGGCCACATCATTTGTTGTTAACCACTGAAGAGTCGCCAAAGCCTGAGGCCCCTTGACTCGAATCTCTCCCATATGGGAAACATCAAAAAGTCCAACACCTTGTCTAACCGCCAGATGCTCTTCCTTAAGGCCCTTATACTGAATCGGCATTTCCCATCCGGCAAACTCAACCATTCGGGCACCAAGCGCGACATGATCCGCGAACAGCGGAGTTCTTTGTATTTGCGACATATTTTCTCCTGGAGAAAATAATTCGTCGATAGCCGCAAAAATGACAAGGGATTCTTGCGAAAAGTTTGATAAAAAATTCTGCCAGACCTTAACGGCGTCATCTGTCTAATAGTGAGACAGTCAAATTATCCTCAGGTTCAGGCTAATTCGTCATGCCAATGGCATTAACCTTGAAAGGTCAGCATGTTATGAGAAAAAAATGATCCTTTGCAGCTTGGTTCTGGTGTTTTCATTTGTCGTTGAGGCAACCACTGGCGGTCGAAGTGGCGCTCCATCAAACCCCACAACTAAGAGCTTTAAAGAATGGAAGGATCAAAAGATTCAGGAAATTCAAACCCGGATCGACCTTCTGCAGGCCAGAATTGACTCTCAGCTACCGACCGACACAAATCTTGGACAACTGAAGACTCAACTGAAAAACGATTCCTATAGCCTTGAAATGGCGAAGGAATTAACTGTTTCAGATTACTTTGTCGCCTATCTTGCGAAGCTTGAAAACCGGCGCGAAACTTATAAAGAAATTGCAGCGAAGATGTCGGCTGATGAGATTGCCGACCTCATGAGCGCCTACGTTAACTCGATCTTCTCGGCTCAGACGCTATCCACTCCCGCGCCGCAGGGCTACAATCTTTCTTCCGACAATATCAAATAGAACTGCTTGCTGGAGCCGATTTCGAGACTTAACTCTCTGCGCCAATTATTTAATTTTTTGCTGACCTTGACACCTCCGGGGTTGAGTCCATATTAACGACGCACGTAAATAAGCTGCGTTAATAACAACCATGACTAAAACTAACCAGGAGGTTAAAAAATGGCTAAACACGAAATCGGTGTGCGTCCTTTGCATGATCGTATTCTTGTCCGACGAATGGCCGAAGATGATAAAACGGCTGGCGGACTTTTCATTCCAGATACAGCGAAAGAAAAGCCTCAAAAGGGCGAAATTATCGCAACTGGCAAAGGTCGATTGACTGAAGATGGAAAGACTCTTCCTCTTGAAGTTAAGGCTGGCGACAAAGTTCTTTTCAGCAAATATGCTGGCACCGAGCTTAAACTCGATGGCGAGGAATTTCTCATGATGCGCGAAGAAGATGTTCTTGGGGTCTTTAACTAAATTTTGATTTGAATTTTATTTAAACATTTAAGGAGTTTGACGATGAGTAAAGAATTACGTTTTTCTGAAGACGCTCGTTCACACATTTTGAAAGGTGTGAACATTTTGGCTAATGCCGTAAAGGTAACTTTGGGACCTAAGGGTCGCAATGTTGTTATTGAAAAATCTTTTGGATCACCCTTGATCACAAAAGATGGTGTCACTGTTGCCAAAGAAATCGAACTTGAGAACAAGTTTGAAAACATGGGCGCTCAAATGGTTAAGGAAGTTGCTTCCAAGACTAACGATGAAGCTGGTGACGGAACAACAACTGCAACTGTTCTTGCTCAAGCTATCTATCGTGAAGGTGCTAAAATCGTTTCTGCTGGCCACAACCCTATGTCAGTCAAACGCGGTATCGACAAGGCTGTTGGAATGGTTATTTCTGAGCTTCAAGCTATGGCTAAACCTGTTAAAGGTTCCAATGAAGTTGCTCAAGTTGGCTCCATTTCTGCTAACAATGACAAAGAAATTGGTCAGATGTTGTCAGATGCTATGGACAAAGTGACTAAAGAAGGCGTTATCACTATTGAAGAATCTAAAACAGCAAAAACTGAAGTGACTGTTGTTGAGGGAATGCAATTTGACCGTGGCTACCTTTTCTCCTTACTTCGTAACTAATGCTGAAAGAATGGAAGCTGTTCTTGAGAACGCTTATGTTCTTGTTTATGACAAGAAAATTTCTTCAATGAAAGATATGCTTGGCATTCTTGAGGGCGTTGCAAAACAAGGTCGTCAATTGATGCTGATTGCTGAAGATGTTGATGGTGAGGCACTTGCAACTCTTGTTGTGAACAAACTCCGTGGAACTCTTCACGTTGCTGCCGTTAAAGCTCCAGGCTTTGGCGATCGCAGAAAGTCTATGCTTGAGGATATCGCAGCATTGACTGGCGCGAAAGTTATCTCTGAAGATCTTGGCCGCAAACTTGAGCAAGCAACTGTTGCTGACCTTGGTGTTGCTAAGCGAATCGTTGTAGACAAAGACAACACAACAATCATCGATGGCGCCGGTAAAAAAGCTGAGATTCAAGCTCGAATCAGTCAAATCAAAGCTCAAATCGAAGAAACTACTTCAGATTACGACAAAGAAAAACTGAAAGAGCGTTTGGCTAAATTGGCTGGCGGTGTTGCAGTGATTCACGTTGGAGCTCCTTCTGAAGTTGAAATGAAGGAAAAGAAATCCCGTGTTGAAGATGCTTTGAACGCAACTCGCGCAGCAGTTGAAGAAGGTATCGTTGCTGGTGGTGGAACAGCTCTTGTGAAAGCTGCTCAAAAAATTGAGAAAACTAAGTTTACTGAAGAAGAGTGGTGGGGAGCTATGATCGTGAAGCGCTCTTGCGAAGAGCCTATTCGTCAGATCGCATTCAATGCGGGTCTTGACGGCGCGATTGTTCTTGATCGAGTTCTTCAGAACAAATCGCTTTCTTATGGCTACAACGCTTACAGTGATCAATACACAGATCTATTAAAAGATGGCGTTATTGATCCAGTTAAAGTTGTTCGTTGCGCATTGATCAACGCAGCTTCTGTTTCTTCATTGATGTTGACCACTGAGACTATGATTGCTGAAGCTCCTAAGCGAGATGATGGCAAGTCTGGTGGCGCTCCTGATATGGGCGGCATGGGCGGCGGTATGGGTGGAATGGGCGGTATGGGCGGCATGATGTAAGGTCGCACTCCGCATAAGCGCCACACACGGCAATATGCTAAAAACCCAGAGTGATGAACTCTGGGTTTTTTTGTGCTTTTAAGTTAAATTTTGTTTAACTAACGACTCGCGCAACAATGACATCTATCGCTGGGTGGAGGTCCTAAACCTCTGAAATTAGTTCGTCAATAGAAACGCCAAAAAACTGAGAAAGCTTGATAAGATTTCCGAGCGATGGATTTGCCCATCCAGATTCAAAGTTTGATATAACCGTTTGAGGAACACCAATTTTTCTTGCCAATTCTGCTTGAGTTAGATTCCGTCCCTTCCTATAGCGCTCTATCTGGTTAGAAAGATTTAAGGAATAGTTATGAAGAAAATCATGTCCTTTCTTTTTTTCGAAAATTCGGGCTTTTCGAAGCTTTGGTTTTGGCTTGGATACAAATTTGGCCGATCTCTTACTCATCGGCGTAGTTTATCACTTCAGTTTTTGCAATAGCAATATATTGCTATTGCGCTTTCATAAATATCGGTTCTGCATTTAATGACTAAAAGAAATATTCAATGCCGGCAAGCAGGCTGGTAACTTTGTGACTAATGCTTGAAACTGGATCGGTTCGATTGGTCGTCCCAGAGAAACTCGACGTAAAATACTCAAAATTCAACTCACCGATAATATTGTATCCGCGGTTTGTTTTGTAAGAGCCAAAGAAACCAAAATTGGTGGTTTTGACTCCTGAGGGATTCCCGGAGGATTTGTTTTCAGTGAGACTATTCGTCAGGTAGTATTTGAATTGAAATCCCAAATCATAGGAACTTTCTTGTCCGAGCGGAAAGCCCCCACGAAAACCAAGGTACATTCCACCGTAATTCATGTTGGTTAGAAATAGAGGCGTACTTTCATCGGAACGAACAGCAAACTGCGATATCCCCAATGTGAATTGGAGCTTAGGTCCCCAAAAATCATTTTCAATCAGATAATTGTAACCGCCGGCCACGTGATATTCGCTGACCGACATATTGAGCTGCCCGGGAGTGGAACCGGAAAAGGCATTGCTCACCGTGAAAGCACTTTGACGAAACCCAAGGTCAACGTACCACTCTTGATTTAGCCAGGCTTCGCCATCAAGCGCGATTGTGGGGCCAAGACTGGTTGAGGCACTGAGGGACCCTGCTGACTGCATGGCTAGATTCTGATTGTACTGAAGCAATCCCGCTGCTAACTGAAAGCGTCCAAATTGAGGAGGCTGCTTGGGTTGCCATTCCTCTGGCTTGTGACCAAAACTGACGTCGGAGTCTGCCCTGGCGCCGATCCTCTCACGAAGAGTATTCATGGTGCCGTCTTCAGCGAGACCATACTTAATAAACTCGTCAGGCTTTGTGTTGGCACCCACCTGAATTACCCCAGGCTCCTTTTCCATGGTTACCTGGGCGAAACTCAAAAACTCATCGGCCTTCAGGATTTTGATCTGACCCAAGAGGACCTTCTGATGACTTAACATGAACTTGTTTTTTGGATGTCTTTCGATAGAGACAATTTGAATAACATTTATTAAATCACTAATCTTCAAGCCATGATAGGTTCCAAGACTTACAGTAATTTCGTTTCCACGCCGACTCAGGATGCGCCCTTGAACTGGAAGTTTTTGATAGATATTTACTAAACTTTTAGAAAGCTCTTTGGCAATTTCCTCGGTTGCGAACTCGCGAATATTGTCGTTGGTCTCAATGAGAAATGGCTGCCCATCACTGGTTAAGTAAAGGACCAAGCGCAGCTGAATACCTCGGGGCCCCTTCCATAGACGACCTGCCAAAACTGCCTGGGAATTGTCGACAGCCGAAATCTTTTTCACGTCCTCTGGAGAGAGGCTTTCGCTTGCACCCTGAGACTCTGAGACTAATGACTTTGAAAGCACAGGCAACCATTGATGACCCTTATCGAAAAAATCAAACTCAGTCTGGGTTAGCGTCTTCGAGTAGACCTGCCCGACATTATCTATGAACGGTAGAATTGAAATTTTTTCGATGACAAGAGATCGATCCACATCGCTCAAATAGGTCACTTGGGGGTCGACTGGTTGATTTTGGAAGCGAACTCACCTTGGCCTGGCCGAGGGCCGCGATCGCAATGAAAAAAATAACACAAACACTCAATCGACCCATTAGATTATTCTGAAGTTTAGCTCACAATGGGTCAATGGTGATCACACAACCGGACTTCCGCCGAGCCATCCGTGCGTCTAGTTTTCCTCTAGAGACTCGATCTTAACTTTTGGTTTTTGGCAGAAGTCGGAATCTATTTTATAATCATTCCATGAACTTTAGATTTGCTGTGATCGATGATGCCCCTTATTCGAGAGCTGCTCAACAGATCGCGACCCAAGCTGGCGGCACTTGTGTCGGTGAAGCTGAAACCGGGGCGGGTGGACTTGAGCTCGTTCGACGCTTTTTGCCTGATGTGATTTTTTTAGATCTCGTCATGCCAGGGAAAAGCGGCCTCGACATTATCACAGAGACAAAACTCATTTGGCCAGAGTTGAAAATCATTTCATGCTCCACACTGGATGATCCTAAGACGATCACTCAGGCCCGAACGTATGGGGTTGATGAGTATTTAACAAAGCCATTCACCCAAGCCCAAATTACTTCGGCATTAAACCGGCTACTTAAACCTGCGAGGTAGGAAAATCCAATGAGCGAATTTGTCACAGTTACAAAAATATTTATTCTGAGTTTTTTAATTCTGGTTGCTCTACAGGTGAAGTGGAACGGCATCAGCATCGAAAAGCGAGCCCTAATTTCTTTGCACCAGTCCCAGCTTGGGCAAACAGTTGAGGATGTGGCGTTGGGAGCGACAAAAGTTATCGAAAAAGGGTCCGCTTGGGCAAAGGCGAACTTTCACAAGGCCGCGAAGTCAGTCAGTGGCTCGCCGGCAGCTGCGCCGTCGAGCGAACCGGCTGCTGCTAATCGATAGTTACTTTCGACTATTTGCAGTGGCCGTTCTATAGGCTTCTGTGGCGCTACTCGATTTCGCTTGGCCACCAGGGGTTGTGACGGCGTGGCGGGCTCCGTTATCTGTCTTTCCGCATTCGACTTTTTTGCTTTCGGTTTTTCCACCAGCCTGAACCGCTCCTCCGGAAAAAGTCAGAGCAACAATGGCTGCCAACAGCATAAGATTGATGTTTTCATTGGAAACTCCTTTGCTTCGGGTGAAGCATTCATTGCACCCTAGACCCAGTCACTCTGGTGCGTTTCAAAACACGACTGTCTTTCTATGGAGCACTGAGTGTGCCAACCTGAATCAGTGTTTTGGATTGATAAGATGACGGAATTTCAATGGGTTAGGAGCTGCCGAAGTGGCACGTCTCACGCTGAGACGTATAGAAACAACACATGTGTTAAACTGAAATAGTCAGAAAGAGACATTCAAGAGACATTGGCCGACTAAATAACTTAGGGACATCGGCCGAGACCGAGCAAATCCCCTCCTAATCGGCTGCCTTTTCTTCGGCAGGTTGCGGCTTCTGGTTTAGGGGCTGGGCTATCGGAGCCAGGCATTCTTGGCTTAAGAGCTTCCCCCCTAGTCGACATATCCATAGCCCCAGGATGCATAACTCGGAGGCAAGCTTTCCCCTCACCACACTCAGCAGCTGCTCCCTCCATTGAGCCCTCTCCTTTCCGACCTGGGCCATCTCCAGCCACGTCGGCACCGAAGCTCCTAACACCAAACAGACCAAGACTCAGACATAAAATGACAAACACTAATTTCATATTTCTTCCTTTTCCCTTCACTTTACTAGCAGCATCGTTCGACCCGCTGCGCTTAAGACAAAACTTAATTCCAAAAAACCTACAAATAAATCTCCGCTGTTGCTGGGGCTATTACATCCAACAAGTTATTAAATGCGGAGGCAACCTGAATAGCTACTGTTGGTCCCTCTTTGCTATCAACTTTCTGAATTTCGCCCTTAGGCGTGTAGCTGACCTTGATGGTTCCAAGCCCAGGGCGAGTGACTAGGGAGGGCTTACCAAATCGATCCTCGTAATCAATTTTGACAACTTTTTTCGCTTGATCAACTATTGTGGCGATTCGACCTTTGTTGTCGTAAGTTAGATTTATTTTTTGGCCATCTGAATTCTCGGCGTAGTTGAGATTACTTTTCGCATCGTATTTAAATGCAGTCCATTTTGATGCAACTTTAACTGATTTTTCATTCAGAAAGTCTACAGCAACTTTGGATATCCTCTTTGATTGAGGCTCGTAAGTATAAACCATTTTGGCAGCTGTGGTCGCCTTCACCCTGACTAAGCCATCTGGATAATACTCATAGTTGGTTCGGTTTTGGTTCTTTCGAATTGAGGTCGGTTTACCAAAGACTTCATGGTAGGTGATTTCAGTAGCTTCACCACTGACCTCAGACAACACCTTCTCAAGAAAATATTGACCACTCGGATCCTTCTTGTGCCAAAACTCATAACGATTTTCGGCGACCACTTTACCTTTGCAGGTTTTCTTTGCAATCGACCAATAATGTTTTTTCGGATCCGTCTGTGAATCCTCATAAGAATACGCCTCAATACACTTATCCCGATCCGTAAACCCGACAACCCAATCTTTCTTCTGATCATATTTGATAGAAATAAAACTCTTATCAGGCCATGTTGCCTTAGTAAGATTGTGACCTTCGTCGTATTGATAGGTGAAAGAATTGCCCCAACCATTCTTTACAAATGACAAATCATCAAGTTTTTCAAATTTATACTCGGCTTTGAGTCCATTTGGTCCAATTATTTCTCTGACTTTCTTATTAGGAAAATATTTGACCGAAAATCTTCGGGAGTTATTATCTGTCACCGAGGCAAGAAGGCCCTTTTCATACTCATATTTCAGAAAGTTTTGGTTCTTATCATAGAAATGGGTGATTTTGCCATCCTTATCAAATCGCTGTGAACTTCCATCCGCAAAATTTCTAACATAATAAGGCTTCGTATAAACAAAGTGTTCAACTTCTTTACCATTTGCTAAATACTTTAGGCCTTCTCTCGGAGGAGTACTAACTCGATACTTTTTAGCATATTCATTTCTAGCCTTATCACTCAGAATTAACTCCTTTCGGAGATCGGCGTAAAAGGCCTCTGTGCGACCCGCAACTTTCTCAGCCTTCACTTTTGCAATTATTTGATCGGCGGATTTCCCAATTTCAGCTTCGGTCAAGAGTGTCGGCGCATAAGCCGTTCGACTGCCAGCCCCACACTCCGTCACCCAGAGATTTCCCTCAGGGGAAACTTCGAGTGTCGTTTCAAAATCTGAACACCAACCAAAGCCAAACATGCCATTGAAGAGGGCTCGACTGTTATAAGTTCGAGCCACCTTCATCGTGTAGCCACCGCCTGGCACTTCTATGTCAGTCCAAGTTTCTGAATAGTTGGCGTTTTTCATGTCGACAATTGCAAAAGCTTGAAACGATAGAGAAAGCAGAATTGGAAAAATCCAGCGAGCCATTGATTATCCCCTCATTCAACAAGATGAACTACACCTTTATTGTAACAATCTTTCGTATTACAATTCCACCAATTATTTGCAGAGCGAGGATAACAAAGCAGAGTATTAGGCCCAACGTCGTGTTAAACATGGGTTTAATGAACGTCGGATCCATCACATAAAAAATAATAGCCAAAACAAATGGCACCATTGTCACGATAAGTCCCTGCATAAGGCCTTGGGCAGTCATAGCTTGGATTTTTTTTTCGATTTTTTGCCGTTCACGAATCACCAGGACAATGGTCGCAAAGGTTTCTGCTAAGTTACCACCTGTCTCTTTCAGAATATTGATGGCCGTGACAAACATCTGCACGTCGGGCCGAGCAATTCGGGTTCCAAGATCGGTTAAGGCCTCCTCGAGGCTTTGCCCAAATTGTTGCTTAGTCAAGACTTCGCGGAATTCTTGCCGAATCGGATTGCTCATGATTTCCGAGACCCGTTCCATCGATTGGGAAATGTTCGATCCCGCTTTTATTCCATTTCCCATAATGGTCAACGCATCCACCATTTGATCGACAAACTTTGTGCAGCGACTCTCGTAAAGGGATCGCACCACGATGAGGGGCAGTGACCATCCAGCAACCGTCACAGAAACCCCAAACAGAAGTCCGACTATTATTTTCGGCCAAAAGGCAAAAAAGAACAAGGCTCCGAGCCCGAAGCTCATCATCAACATGATCCAAGTAATTTTCTTCACATCGGCGGGTGAATTCATTAAGCGCAAAATTCGGAGGACCTCATCTCGCTGCCCGAGGCTTCGTCTCTGAAGAAAGTTAATAATCGATTCAACTCTGAAATAGAAAAAAACAAAAACACAGATCCCGATCACAATTGACATAACCAGAGGTTTATAAAAAAAAGACATGAGCTACCCCTATCCTGATTTCTTAACCGGTGGTGTTCCCGGCATGGTTGGAAATGGCGACTGGACCTTGGGCGCGGAAGACGGGCTTGAACTGGATGGGGCTGTCTGATTGGTCGGCGAGGCGGCTTCGTTTGAAAATATTTCCCGTGGAATATGCACGCCCCGGTCAGCCAACTTCTGGATAAAGGAGGGGACCACCCCTGTCGCCTGGAAAATTCCGACAATTCGGCGGTTTTTATCATAGCCAGTTTCTTTGAATCTGAAAATTTCAGCGAGTGTTACCACGTCCCCTTGAATGCCTCCAACCTCTGTAATGCTAATAATTTTTCGACTTCCATCAGACAGACGGGACTGCTGAACAATCAAGTGAACAGCACTGGCCAACTGCTCCCGAATCGCTCTGACTGGCAACTCCATTCCGGCCATCATGCATAGAGTCTCTAGACGTGCAATACACTCCTTGGGCGAGTTTGCATGAGTTGTCGTCATTGATCCATCGTGGCCTGTGTTCATTGCCTGAAGCATATCAAGTGCGGCGCCGTCCCGGCATTCGCCGACAACAATTCGATTTGGTCGCATTCGGAGGGCATTCTTAATAAGATCGCGGATCGTCACAGCATTGGTTCCCTCCATGGAGGGAGGTCTTGTTTCCAATCGCACGACATGCTCTTGCTGCATTTGAAGTTCAGCCGCGTCCTCAACAGTAATAATTCGCTTGTTAGACGGAATGAAGCTCGACAACATATTTAGCAGGGTCGTTTTTCCAGAGCCTGTGCCTCCGCTGATAACAACATTGAGTCCATTCTCGACACAGATTCTTAAAAATTGAATCATGCTGGCAGTGATCGACCCATATTCGATATATTTTTCAGGCTGGATTCCGCCTTTCTTGAATTTTCGAATCGTCACGGCAGGACCGTCAATCGCAAGGGGCTCAATGATTGCGTTAACTCGGCTTCCATCTTTGAGTCTCGCATCAACATACGGGCTAGATGTGTTAATTTGGCGCCCGAGGGGCAGGACAATCCGTTCGATGATTCTGCGCAGGTGATCATTTGAGGTGAAGGTCACTGGGCTCAATTGAACTTTGCCAGACTTCTCTACGAAGATTTTTTTGGCCCCATTAACCATAATCTCAGTCACATTAGGATCGGCTAACAAATCTTCTAGAGGTCCTAATCCGAGGGATTCTTCAAGAACCTCTTTGATTATCTTAGCACGCTCTTCCCGTTGAAGATCAGGACTTTCTCGGTCGAGAATTTGAGTGATCTCTCGGCGGGTTTTGTCCCGCAGTTCACTCTGTTTAGATTCATCACCGCGAGCTTCTACCATTAGTTTGTTTAGATCAGCTGTACGAATTAATTCTGAATGTACTCGAAGCTTGACTTGAGTGCGAGGATCCATGGCCGACGTCGGTGAGCTCTGCCCACCAGTTCCCCCGCTGGTCCCGACCCCTGATTGGATTGCCGAGGGGTTTTCTGATTTAGTTTGGGAGATCTTTGGCTTAGGACGGTTCAATGACGAAAGTCTTTGGAGGACTCCGCCTGTCAGTCTACGAACAATGTCATAATAGGCCGCCGTCACTGGGGCCTTTGGTGAAGAGATAACAAATGGAGTCAGTCTTTGCATTGCACCCAGAGTTGTAACATCATCCTGTGGAATTCCCCCGAGGGCAGACATTTGTAATTGAGAACTAATCAATTGTGGTGCTAATCCAGTTGGCGATACTTTGTTGATCACGAGCTGAAACATGTCTTTGGGAAACATCGAAGTCATTAAGTCATTGAGCAATCTCTGGGTTTGGGTCACGACTAAAACTTCAGGGGTGGTCACGATAATGCCTGCTGTCGCCTCTTGAAGAATGGCGTTTTGTAACGCGCCAATGTCGTTTCCAAGGTCTATGATTATAAACTTGAAGGCCCGACTGAAAAGCTCTAGCTGTTTGATCACGAGCTCTGGGCTGACATCCAATCTTTCCTCGGGACCGCGAACAGCCCCTATATAAGCCAATCCTGACTGATGCATCGTCAACACTGAATTCATATTTTGCGAGTTGATTGACGCGCCCATGGTGGTTAGCTCGCGGAGGGTTTTGTTTGGCTTCAACCCCGTAATCACATTTTGATCGCCAACGCTCTTAGAGTCGCAATCGATTAGTAGAACTTGAGTTCTGAGTTCTAGAAGGAGAGCACAAGCCAAGTTTGCAGCAAAGACGCTCTTGCCAACCCCGCCTTTTCCCCCGATGACCCCAATAACACTGCAGTTTGAATTCATTGCCATGAATCCTTGTCGGCATTTTTGCAACTTTTTTAGAGTGGGCTATGGTCCAGGTCCTATTCTCTCAAACGAAATTTCTTTTTGATTTGCTCAGAACCTGCGCTGGCTGAGGTCTTGATAACCGGAGTCACAAAAACCACGAACTGACTTTGATCCCTCTGAAAGTTCTTGGAAGCAAGCAAACTTATTAAAGGATCTTTAACTCCGCTGGGCGTGCGATTGTATCCAGTAGAACTGCCATTCCCAATGAGACCTCCAACTGCAGCGCTCTGACGATCTCGAACAGTCACCATAGTATTGATCTTATTCTCAGCAATTTGCGGAGTTCCACCGCTATCTCCGCTCAGCAAAGTCGAGATTGAAAATTGCATATCGAGACCAATACTGCCAGATTTGCCATCTTGAATCATTGCCGTAATGCCGGACTGAAGGCCTGTTTTTACAAAAGCTGTCCCTTGGGTATTGTTTGGACCCAGGGTCACATAGGGCACGTCAATGGTTTGTGAGATCTCGCCTTTTTTGCCTTCCTGAACAATCAAACTTGTACTCTTTAGGATTCTTGCATGATTGTGCTGTTTCGCCCAATTCAACTTCGGCAAGAGATTACTTACAATCCCGGTGAGTGAAGTAATAATGTTCCCGCCGCTTCCACCAGTCTTGAACTCGAGTCCTGTGTTATCACTGATCTGTGGGGTCCACTGAAATTTAAAGGACTTCGAGTAGGCCTTAGCAAGCTCAACATAATGAACAACTAATTGAATCATCTTTGGGGGAGCCGGGGTTGGTTGTTCTTTTGCTGTCAGCTGATAGTTACAACTCAGAGCATTTTTTTTGGTTTTGATATAGACACCTTCTGCGCGAACAGGGTCTAAAACCAGATCGGGGAGGTAGAGCTCGCATAGTTCCTTAATACGCTCGGCCTCTTTTTCATTGTTGACGAAACCTGAAATCAAGATTTTGTCATTGATCGTACGAACTTCAATTTCAGGATTATTGATTTCGCGGGCGAGGTAAGTTGAAATCATTTTGATCGCTAGGGGGCTCATCGTTGCCATCACTGAAACCTGATCCCCAAACTGTCGTTGAACATTGTAGATTCGCGACATATCTGCAGGTAACAAAACCTGTCCGTCAATCGTCACGCGATTATTTACGATTCGAATAACAATTCCCTCAACATCTCCAAGAAGGGACCTGACTTCACGAACGACTTTCTCAAGCCTATTCTTTCGAACATCAATTCGGTACTCTGACTAAGATTCGGCCGTTTTTCTTGTCGTGAACTGTCAGCGACGCAAATCCCCTCGTGTTTAGGGTTGAAGCGTAATACACCGAGCTCTTTGTTCACAGAAACCGCCACGATCTTACGAAAATCGCCCTTTAAATTCTCTGACTTAATTTCGAAACCAGAAGGAAGGGCCGGAAGTTTGATATCTTGTTCAATTCCAAGTGTGAGATTTATAAACTGTTCAGTCTTATAGGTGCCAATTTCCTTCAAGGTTTCATCTAAATTTCCAGTGACTTTTGATTTAGTCAAAGGGTCCTGATCCACTTTAGGCCCCAATTCCGCTTCAACAGGTTTTTCCTCTGGACCAGCAGCCCAGGAATGAATCGGAAATACCACAATCGAAAACATTGATAGGAGGATCCCCATAAAAGTTGATCCGACGACCACGGCTATCTGAGAAAAAAATTTCCCCACAAATCCCCCACCTGTTACACTCGACACGAGTCTTTACATTGACCTAAATCCGTTTGGCCGCTGCTGTGGTGAACCTTTCGGTTGTTGTGGCTGAGTCGGCGACAACAATGAAGGGCCCCCAGTTGGATTCAGTGATCCGCCTCCGCCAAAATCAACTGCAGGTTTACCCAACACAGTCTCAGCAGTCGAGGACGGCAATCGCTCCGTCACTTTCTTTCGATCATTAGGATTCCTCAAAACGAAGTAGAGATTTCCTGGTGAAGTCGAAAGAATGTATACCAAATCCTGAGACTCCTTCAATGAAGCCTCAACGGTTATTGTACTATACTTACTGTCCCCAGTCAGAGAGGTTTGTGTCAGGCTTTTCCCAGATGAATCCAATTCAATTAGGCGTGGAATATTGTTTACAACTGAGACACCTGTCGCTAACACCGGAACATCTTGCATCAGTAAAGAGACTTCGCGTCGTTGATTAACCCCTTTTCCGACATCGACTGCAGCCAATACGTCGACACGATCGCCAGGCCGAATCAGCTTTGCAACCCCTCGAACGTCATCGATAGGAATGGTCACGGCCCGCAACGACGGCGCCACTTGGTGAGCAATGCCGGTATCAGGCCCTGGGGTAAGCAGCATATTCTTTACTAACACCTGCCCTTTTTTCACTGGCACGGCCGCTACATTTCCAACAACATCTTCCGGAACCAAAATGGAATCAGGCACCATATATTCAGTAGGAACCTCTTTAGATTCCACCATATTGTCATAGATGGTCGACATCTCTGGGATGTCTTCCTTTGCAACTATGATCGTTTTTTTTGCGCCATAGAGCTTGTCATATTCGGCTTTTTTTTCTTGAGAGTAACTGTACACGAGAAAAACGGCAAAGAAGGGCCGCAAAAATTGACAACCATAGATTTCGCGTCTCATTAGATCCCATTCCTACTCCCTAGCTCCGCACTTAGATGTGTGGCAGATCCCATAGAGTGATCGGATCCAAACGTTATAAACTTCAACATTTTCGTTCCTGGTGCCGGCCTCCCCGAGTCCAGTAATTGAGTTATTGTGAACTGATTTTTGCGAATCTGCCGCTGGCTCGATTGAGCTCGGCACCACTTCGAAGATCTTCCTCCAAACATTGAAACCCAGGACAAACGTCGGGCGGTGGCTCCATGATTCCTTTTCCCAACAAGCTCACTCACTGCGCCTCCATAACGACCACCGACCTCAGTGTACTGAATATTCAGGCTCGATGATAGTCTAGATTGCTTCGATGTCGGATGGTTTCGAACATATAGTTGCGAGCACTAATTCCATTCATATTGGCCGTGTGAACAATTCCGAAAAAGCCAATTGAAAAATTAATGAGTAACACAATCACAAGCACAATCGGAATCATTTCAATGACAGCCATTCCGTCGTTCTTTCTAAGATGTTTTACCTGTGTCAGCATCCGTTATCCTCCAGAGGAAAGAATTTTCCACTAGCGGCCCCACTTCTGGTCACTAGGTCCTTAAATCTGGGATCGAGATTAAGTATATTTTGATATCTTTTTTGATCGGTCATAAGATCTTCACACTCTTGTTGGGTTGGCTCACGATTCATTAGCCCAGTGATCGTGGCCTTATAGCCCGCACCTTCATTGTCATCCGTGATCCCAGAATCCCCACCTTAAGCCGAAGCACCTTAGCAACAAAAGCCAGCCTAAGTCCAACCTGGGGAATTCCCCCCGTGGGCTGAAATTTTTCGGGGGTATAATCTGAGTCGTAGTTTTCGCTGGGATCCCCTCCAGCTGATGAATGTCCACCGCTTTTCATATCCTTGAGCTTCAATGAAAACCAAGCGTTTGGTAGCTTTTCCCCGAATAGAGGCTGAAAAACTCGATTTGTTTTAATTAACTCATCCAGCTTTGCCAATCCTCTGTCCTTTTGATCTTTGACAGAGACATCCGCTGCAGCATGGGCCCTTGACGCTGAGTACGCAATATATTGCGCAATCTCCACCCCCCAGTAGGTTGCCGAAACTGCCAGAAGCATCATAGAAAGTAGAATCGCCAGAGTGAACGAAAAGAGAAAGTCGACTGAAAGGATACCAGCATTATTTTTTATCATTCTGTATTCAAGATCCGACTACGGGCCCCGGTGTTTGGATGTTTGGCCCGACCCTCAGCCAGGCTGCCAGACCAAGTTCCAGTTTCAATCATTACGGCGGTTCGCGCCCAAGGCCCATTTATAAGTTTGTTAATTACATCGCCTCTCTTGAAAACGTTAGAGGCGGCCATGAGAAAGCCAATACAAAGGGTTAAAATAAGCACAGACTCCACGACCATTTGCCCATGATTGTTAGATCTTAAGCTTGGTCTGAGTCTATTTTGAAGCATAAAGTGAATCCCTAGTTTGGAGGTTCCCACATCAGGGTGTTGCCCTTGGCATCTTTGAAACCAGTCCCTGTAGCAATATTCTTTTCAACAAGAGCTCCAAGTCGAGGTGCTGACTTGCTAAAGGCATCCATGGGAGCTTTCGCAAGAAACTTAAGTCCCACACTGAAAACCACAACCATAAGTAAAACGAACTCGACGGTCATTCGCTAAAACCTTTCTGAGTGGTTTACTGCTTAATTACCTGTAAAACCGGAAATACTATCTTTGAGTGAATTCACCTTGTCACTCACGGCACTCTTAATCGGGTCCTTAAATATGGTGACCAGGGCAATAATAACCACCATCAAAAGAATGTACTCAACCATCCCTTGACCTTTGTTATTTTTCAAAAAAACTTTTGAACATTTTTTCGAAAAATTTTTCAGCTTCTTCATGTTTTTTCTCCCTTCTAAACTATTCCAAGTTGTTTATCGGTCACTTCTAAGAATATCTCGAGACACTCTAAATTAAAAATTTGTTTTTTTGTGAATCTCAAAATGAGATTGCCTGACGAGACCTTAGTCAGAGGCCTGTTTGACCAAACAGGTCTCTGACTATATTCTGGACGAGGTAGGGAGATATTATGGTGTCTAAAAACTTTATGCTGGTTTATGGATTTTGTGTTGTTTTGCTTTTTCTTGTGAACGTCATCATCAGCACTTCAAGCCGATAAAAAATGACCGCCAAAGGGAGGCTTAAGAAATAAGGCATCCCATGCTAGTTCTTTAAGTGATAAATATCTGGATAGTTTCTTCCAAGTTCTTCTTTATCCATCCCATACCCCACCACATAACGATCTTCAATGGTACGACCTATATAGTCTGCCTTAATTGGAAGCTCCCGACGAGCTGGCTTGTCCAAGAGAGTCACGCTTTTGAGGGAGGCTGGCGCTGAAGCTAGGAGTCTGTTCTTTAGGAAAATCAGAGTACGTCCGGTATCAATAATTTCTTCGACGATCAAAACATGCTTTCCAGAAATATTCACAGAAATATCTTTAACGATCTTAATTGCTCCACCACGCTCAGTTGAGGTGACATGGACAAAGTCAATTTGCTGGGGGAGGTCTACTTTTCTGACCAGATCAGCGGTGAAGTGAATAGATCCACGAAGAGGGCAAATAAAAATAATCTCTTTACCGCGATAGTCTTTCTCGATTTCCTGAGCCAACTGGGTCACAAGCTGATCAATTTCATTTTTTTTGAGAAAAGGAACCAGCTCATCTTTCAATTGTCGCACTTAAACCTCCGTTTTAATAATCAATCTTTTTCCCGGATGCGGCCCGAGCCATTCGAATATACTTCTGAGCCTCTTGATTTTGAGAATCACGTAAAAGTGCGCTCTCCCATTGCTCAATTGCTTCTTCAAGTTTATTCAAACCGTAAAGAATCAATCCAAGCCTCAGGCGGGCAGCCACAAAATGGGGATGGAGACCGAGCAGACTCTTTAATTCCTTAATTGCTCGGGAATCCTGGCCGATCTTGGCGTAAAGATCTGCAATTCGAAGTGATATTTCTGCTTTTCGTTGGGATAGATTTTGAGCGAAATGAAGTTGCTCAAGTGCTTCATTAAATTTTCTAGATTGAATATATAAATCAGCAATTTCTTCATGCTTGGTCGCCAATCGTTCATTGATACTTGGATCGACTTGTTCTTTTTGTCGATCCACATATTTCTCTGCCTGTTGGTAGACGAGTTTGGCCTCATCATATTTACCAAGATCATTTAAAAGCACAGAAAGACCCACGCTCGCTTCAATATAAGTCGGATCCTGCTCCAAGGCTTGCTTAAAAGAATTTATGGCTTTGGTGAATTGTCCCTTATTAAGAAAAACGTTAGCCTGCATATGATAAAGTTCGGGACTCCGCGAGTTTTGGACAAAAAACTGTTGAAGAATAGGCTCAAGCATTCGAAAATTTCTCTTATGATAATAAACTCGAGCTTCCTGCAATAAGTCCTCATCGAGCGTGGAATTCATTATCGCACAACCTTTTTAGCTTGAGAAATTTCAGCGGATCCAGGGTAATTCTTTTCTAGCTCAGCAAGTAGTTTATGGGCTTTTTGAGCATCCCCAAACTCATAGGCGCAAATAGCGGCCTTTGATAAGGCTTCTCATCAAAACCCAATTTTTGATATCTCTTAAGCAAGCCCTCAAAACGAGCTAAGGCACTATCCCAAACTTTTCTCTTCATATAAAAATCACCGATATATTCTTCTTTTCCGGCAAGCTTCTTTAGCAATTCGAGGTGCTTGTCCTCTGCCTCTTTAGCGTATTGGGACTTTATGCCCGCACCAGAACCCTTCCCAGAATATTTCTCTTCGATCTCCTTGAAATAGGTAATCGCATCATGGGCAAGGCTTAGGTCCCGATCAATAGCCTCAGGCACCTGGTGATAGTAACTGAGGGCGATTCTGAATATAACGTAATCAATTTGTGGATGCTTGGGGTGAAGATCTCGAAATGACTGATATGACACCTGAGCTTCGGCGTAGGATTCTTGTTTAAAATAGACATCCGCAATCGCGAGTTCTGATTTCATTGCAAACTGACTATAAGGATATTTATTCTTAATTTCCTGGTATCGCTGAATTGCAATTTCGTAACGCTCGTCCTTTTCAAAGGACTCAGCAATTGCAAAAGCTCCTTCAGGAGTATCTGCGTTTTTATCCATTGAAGAGCAGGAATTTAGAAAAGATACAGCTAATAAAAGAAAAAGGAAGCCATTTATACGCATGAAAAACATCTAATCTCGCAGCCTAAGCCTTGTCAACAATGCTTCCCTTAGAGAATAGCTTTCTCTGAAATCCATCCTGTCATACCCCCAGCGTATGAGACCTGCACCCAACCATCCTGCTTTCTTCGAACTTTAACCTCTAGCCCCTCATAAAGCTCAAATAAAACAGCTTGGTTCTCTCCGGGGGCTGCCTGGACGGCCACTTTCGCCTCAACGATCGTTCCACGAAGCTGAGTTGAATCCCAAAGCTTAAGAAAACTGAGCCCCATAACCACAACAAAGCCGGCAAGAAAAACAAATCCGATTATTGGCAAAGGAGGGGCCCCAAGCTCCTGCTGGGCTGCCCGCCTTCTTTGACCCAAATAGGAGAGAACGAGCCAACCTCCGGCAAATAAAAATAACGCTGACAGAAAAAAGTAACTAAAAATGTTCACCGGCTCAAGAAGATTTTCCCGAAGAGCCTCGTAAGTCTCTAAGCGATGGGGAATTTCTTTCACCGAAGCTTGAGTTAACACGAAAGCAAGCGCACTTTGAGCGGTCGAAAGTCCTGGATCTAATGACAAGGCTTGTCTTAAATAGGCGATGGCGAAGCCCTTATTTCCCACTTTAAAATGAGCAAGACCTAAATTTGTCAGCAAAGCTGCACTTTTAGGGGCCCCGGTCCGCTTGGTTTCATCCAGAACCTTCGTAAAACTCTCAACCGCTTGCTTAAAGTCCTGTTTTTGGTAAGCCTGAACACCGAGCTGGAACTCAGAGTGGGCACTCTGCTCTGCGAGCGATTGGCTGGAAATTGATGCCGAACATAAAAAAATAAAAAATAAAATATTTGGAACATGCATATAAGCCTAACTGCGTTGGGATGCCCTTGTCTTGCTCTTATGCAGAGAGTAATCTAGGACAGATAAAACGAAAGTGGGTGTTTAGTTATGTCGTCCATATTAGGCCATCAAATTCGAAAATCTGAAAAAGTTGCCTCTCTGATCAATGAGCTAGTTACCTCGGTGGGTCTCTTGAGCCAGCAAATTACTGGGATCAAAGATGCGGGACCAACTGAAAGCCTAGACAACAACAAAAAACTAATGGAAAAAATTGGCCTTTTGCGTGGACGCCCCCTTCATTACCCTTACATTGGAACTGGATTAGGTCGCGGACCTTATGTTGAACTTGAAGATGGCAGTATTAAGTTAGACCTTATCAACGGTATAGGAATCCACCTCTTTGGCCACAGCCACCCTCGGGTTATTGAAGCTGCACTTCGCGGGGCCCTCTCCGATATCGTCATGCAAGGAAATTTGCAGCCCAATGCCGAATATGTGCAATTTACTGAAAAACTTGCGGCACTCGCAGGTAAAAATAGTCGACTGAAGCACGTTTGGTTTGCAACTTGCGGAACAATGGCCAATGAAAGTGCCCTTAAAATGGCCCGACAGAAAAAATCGCCGGCTCGAATGGTCATATCATTTGCAAATGCTTTTGCCGGCCGCTCAACCATGATGGCTGAGATCACTGACAACCCGGCTTACCGGCAAGGACTTCCAGAATATAACGAGGTTTTGCGTTTGCCATTTTATGACAAACGAGATCCAGGAGCACAGAGAAGACTCTTCGCCTTCTCAAAGAGTATACGGCTCAGCACAAGAATAATATTTGTGCATTTTGCTTTGAGCCTATGTTGGGCGAGGGCGGTTATCAACCCGCCCCAACTGAATTTTTCGTTCCACTCTTGGACTTTTGCAAACAAGAGGGAATTCCAGTTTGGGCTGATGAGGTGCAAACCTTTAGTCGTACAGGGGAGCTTTTCGCCTTTGAAACTCTTAAAATCGGACACTATATTGACCTTTGTACAATCGCAAAAACAGCACAGCTGGGCGCAACCCTTTATACCGAAGAGTTCAATCCAAAGCCGGGTCTGATTGCTGGAACTTTTTCTGGATCGACTGTGTCGATGACCACAGGGATGGCGATGATTGATATGCTCACCCAGGAAGGTTATTTAGGGGCAAATGGACGAATTCAGCAGATTCATAAAAAATTTGTATCTGGCCTCAACAGACTCAATGAATCGACCTGCAAAAATAAAGCAAGCGACGCCGGAGGGCTGGGTTTGATGGTCGCTTTTACTCCGTTTGATGGAAAAAAAGAACAGGTGGATGCTTTTTTGAAAAAGCTCTTCAACAACGGGCTGATTGCTTTTGGCTGCGGTAAGGATCCTGTTCGAGTCCGCTTCTTGGTCCCCGCAATTATTCAAGATCGAGATATTGAGATTGCTCTTTCTTTGATCGAAAAGACAATTCTCGAAGGCCTGTAAAAAGACCCTGAAAGGAAGCTCGCTTGGATTTTCTGGATTTATGCCGTCAAGCAATTGCCATAGACAGCACCCCAATGCATGGCACAAAAGATATTATGACTTGGGCGGCGACCTTGGGACATACTCGCGGCTTCGATGTAGAAATCCAAACTGATTTTTGGGGGACCTTGAACAACAAAATCTTGTCATTCGACCGAAAAATGGGACTCAGCCAGTCGGTCGCCGAATGGAAGAGTTTTTGTTTCAATCTCATCTAGATTCATTGGATCCAGGCCCATTTCAGCTCTGGAAGGATACTTTTCAAAATCCCTTTGAAGCCACGATCAAAGACGGGAAGATTTTTGGCTTAGGCGCCGCCGACGGCAAAATTGATTTTCTCTGCAAGCTTGAGGCCCTCAGCGGTTTTATGGAAAAGAGAAATTGGCGGCTCCCGCCAGTGCTCGTCGCCACTTACGGCGCACATATGGGTATGATTGGAGCACTTAAGCTGATTCGAAGAAATACTGTTGCCCCTCAAGTGGCTCTTATCGGTGAGGCCACTGATCTTGGCTTAGCAATCGCAGGTCCTGGCTTTGCCTTGGTTGAGATTCAAATTCCTTTTTCAAGCCATGAAATGCAACAGCGCCACGACCACGAAAATCGAGAATCGACTTCAACTCAAAGCAAAATTTTTAGCGGCACCTCGAGAACGGAGAGCGCGATTCGTAAAATGTTTGATTATTTGGTCCAGCTTCCCGAAAATATTGTGTTAATGGAAATTGATGGAGGCTCAAATGCCACCACTGTCGCGACAAACGCCTTTCTTGAATTGGATTTGTCTACGACCTTAAACTCGTCTGTTCGCCGACTTTCGTCGATCTATCGATTTATTAAAAAGCTTGAGATTGAATTTCAAGCTTACCAAGATCCCTCTTTTTCTCCACGATATCCGGAAATCAATATTGGCCTGATTCGAACCCTCGAGGAACATATTCAGATCATGATCAGTTGTAAACTTCCACCGGTGATTACCGTCGACATTTATGAAGATTGGATTTCCAGAATGAAATCTCATTGCGAATCAGTTGACTCGACTTTTCGAGTGACTGATTACAAGAAGCCGTACCGCTCTGATAAGGATTCACCCTTCGCTCAAGGATGTTTAGAGATCCTAAAGTCTGTTTCGCCTCAATGCACTCCAGCAAGCCTGAGCGCAACAAATGAAGCCAGTTTGTTTTCGCGGGTTGGCATAAACTGTGTTTGTTTTAGACCTGGACGTCGTGGAGATAATGTACATACTCCTCATGAGCATTTGAGGCTTGAAGATATTCAAAAGTCTATTTCGTTTTATCAAAAAGTGATCGAGAGGTTTTGTTTATGAGTTTTATTGTAAGATCCGCAAGACATGAAGACGTCGGTCAACTTCTTGAACTAGCTAGGCAGTTCCCGTTGCTAAACCTCCTGACGACAAAAATTTATTGGGACACAAAATAGATAGAAGTGCTCAATCCTTTGCCAATCAAATGCCAAAGGATAAGGCTGAGTATTTATTTGTTCTTGAAGATACAGAGGAACAGGCCATCGTCGGGAGCTCTTTAATCATTGCAAAACACGGGAGCGAAAATGCTCCCCATTGCTTTTTTAAAGTTCTAAAGAAAGATCATTTCAGTCAGAATTTAGGTATTGGCTTTATCCATCAAGTTCTCAGATTTCAAATGGATACGGAGGGGCCAACTGAGATAGGTGGTCTACTTATTGATCGGTCCTATCGACGAAGACCCGAGCGACTTGGTAAGCAAATAAGCTTGGCTCGCTTTCTCTATATGGGAATTTATCCTGAACGCTTCGAAGATCGGGTCTTGTGCGAACTCACCCCGCCGCTGACTGACGAAGGTCGCAGTGAGTTTTGGGAGGCCTTGGGTCGACGTTTTACTGGGCTTAATTATCAGGAAGCCGATATGCTTTCCCAAAGTCATAAAGAATTTATTGAAAGCCTGTTTCCAGAAGATGATATCTATTTGTGCTTACTGGACCCTAAAGCGCGACTAGTCCTTGGTCGAGTCGGTGAGGCAACAAAGCCGGCCCAACATCTATTAGAGAGTATTGGATTTCAATATTTGGAGGAAGTTGACCCTTTCGATGGGGGGCCTCATTATGGCTCCGAAACTTCAGAGATTCTACCTATTAAGAAGGGGCGCCGGGTCAGGCTTGCTGAATTTAATGAGTCCTCTTTTGTCGGTCGAGTCTTGATTGGAACGACCCAAGAAGAGTTTAAGTCGACACTGGTTCCTTACGATTTGCGAGAAGATGAAATTGCCATTCCACATAAAATTCGACGAGAATTAGGGTTAGAAATTGGTGAGGAGATTTTTATGACTCCCTTTGATTATGCAAAACGAAAGGAACAAACTTGAAACATCATACACCTTATTTAGGCGACTTTATTGATGGAGTCTTCGTTCTTGCAGAAAAACCCCATGGGGAGTTTAAAGACGTCAGCCCCGCTGACTTGAATGATTTAGTTATGACGGTTCCCTTCAGTCATGATCATATTGATCAAGCTTGCAGCGCCGCCAAAAAAGCCTATCCCGGGTGGGCCACCACAAGTCTAGAAGATAGAAAGAGCGCCCTCCTCCGTCTCAAAGAAGTCTTTATTGCTCACGAATCGGAAATGGCCGAACTCATTTCAAGAGATACCGGAAAGCCGCTTTGGGACGCGACAACTGAAGCCAAAGCCTTAGCCAGTAAAATTGATATCACTCTCAGTCACTCACTCAAACTGGTTGAAGATGTCCATGTTCCCAATGCGCTCCCTGGCGTGGAAGGCGTCATTCGATATCGATCACGCGGAGTCATGGCAGTCTTGGGTCCTTTTAATTTTCCAGCTCATTTACCAAATGGGCATATTATACCTGCACTAATTGCTGGCAACACTGTCGTCTTTAAGCCCTCCGAGCAGACCCCTGCGGTAGGGCAGTTCTTAGCACAAATGATCGAGAAGGCCCACCTGCCAAAAGGTGTCTTTAATATGGTTCAGGGCGATAGCGCCTCCGGACGACGCCTGGTCGTCAGTGAAGATGTTGATGGAATTTTATTCACTGGCTCTTATGAGGTTGGTCTCAAAATTAAACAAGAAACTATGAATCACTATTGGAAGATCTTGGCCCTCGAGATGGGGGGCAAGAATTCGACTGTGGTCTGGGACGATGCTGATATTGACAAGGCTATTTATGAGACCCTCGTTGGTGCCTTTCTGAGCACCGGACAACGGTGTTCGGGGACAAGTCGTATTTTTCTCCACGAAAACATTGCCGACGCTTTCACCGAGCGATTCTACCAAGCTGCCAAGAAACCCACGATTGGACATTGGCGCGAGAACCCCTTTATGGGACCTTTAATTAACGCCTCTGCGGTCGAGAAATATATTCGCTTTCAAGAGATTGCAAACCGTGAAAATTGCGAAAGTCTTATGCGCGGAAAGTCCTTGGATCTTAAGCAAAAAGGCTACT
Source organism: Bdellovibrionales bacterium (assembly GCA_016713585.1). Classification (GTDB taxonomy): domain Bacteria; phylum Bdellovibrionota; class Bdellovibrionia; order Bdellovibrionales; family Bdellovibrionaceae; genus JADJOV01. The sequence continues at coordinate 35,978 of JADJOV010000025.1, forward strand.
ACGTCACACCTAGCATTCATTTGGTAAAAAAATTCGACCCAGCCTCTGTCTACCAAAAAAGTGAAATTTTCGGACCAAATGTAGCCATCATGAAAGTCTCGGACTTTGATGAGACAATGAAGACCGTTAATTCAAGTGGCTATGGTTTGGTTATGTCTTTGTTCACGAATAATCGCTCCCTCTATGAAAAATCCCTGTTTCAGGCACGGGTCGGTCTGCTCAATTGGAATCGGACCACTAACGGTGCAAGCTCAAAACTTCCTTTCGGCGGAATGGGTAAATCTGGAAATGACCGACCAAGCGCGCATTTTGCCATTCAGTATTGCACGATCCCAGTCGCTAGCCTTGAGGACTTGACCCCATTTGATGCGAGTAAAATGCTTCCGGGCGTTAGCCTTGAGGGAGTTAAGAAGAATTAATGGGTAAGCCAGCGAAGGTATTTTTTGGAAGTCTGCTTTTTTTTGGCATTGCTGCTTCTTCGCTGGGTGTTTATGTCTATCGTGAGTTTGTGCAGAACCCGGCCTCAGGAGATGACACTCCTGTGATCTATGAGGTGAGGACTGGTCAAAGCTTTCAAACAATCGCCCAAGACCTACAGGCTCGTGGAATAGTCAGAAACGCCAAGTTTTTCAACATCTACGCCCGCCTCAATGGCGAAAGATCTAGAGTTAAAGTCGGTGAATACGAATTCAAAACCAGCATGCGACCCTCTGCAGTTCTCTCTGTTTTAACCTCTGGGAAAAGTATTTTTCGAAAATTTACGGTTGTTGAAGGGCTCAGCATTTACGAAGTTGCAGAGCTTTATGAAAAACAGGGTTTTGGTTCTGCCGAGAATTTCTTAAAGACAGTTCGTGATCCTCAGCTCATACTGGCGCTCCTTGGTCCTCCTAATTCCGAAGAAAGAATCGATAGCCTTGAGGGTTATCTGTTTCCAGAAACCTATCAAATCACCAAATACACGACCACCAAGGAATTGGTCACGTCCATGACCCAGTTGTTCCTCAAGGAATATGAGTTAGTTCGTCAGAATTTTACGACAGAATTGACTACCTGGAGTCGACACCGAATAGTCACCCTTGCAAGCCTTATCGAAAAAGAGACGGGTGCCTCTTTTGAAAGAGAAAAAATTTCCTCTGTGTTTCACAATCGTCTTAAAAAAGGAATGAAACTGCAGACTGATCCAACAATTATCTATGGAAAGGCACAGGAATCCGGCAAAATTGAACTCAATATTACTCGTAAGGATCTGCTTGATCCAACCGCCTATAATACATATGTCATAAGTGGAATGCCTCCTGGTCCGATCGCGAACCCAGGCCGAGCCTCTCTACAGGCTGTCTTCCAGCCAGAGAAATCAAATTTTTTGTACTTTGTTAGCAAAAACGATGGAACCCAAGTTTTTTCTGAGTCCTACGAACAACATAACCGTGCCGTTCAAAAGTATCAGGTCGATCCAAAAGGTCGAGAAAATAAATCGTGGCGAGATCTAAACCGTCAAAGCGATAGGTAAACTGACCGAAAAAGTCGTTGCACCTGGGTTTGATGTGAATTGAATATCACCACCATGAGCCTTGATAATTCCCCGAGCCACACTCAACCCAAGACCTGTTCCTTGTCCAACATCTTTTGTCGTAAAAAACGGATCAAATATCTGTTCCTTGATGGCTTCGTTAACACCCTTCCCATTGTCGATAATCAAAATTTGTACTTGTTGCCCCAGAACCTGATACTTCACATTAATTTTTCGCTCTGGCACTCCATATGTCGCCTCAATTGCATTATCGATAATGTTAAATAGAGCCTGCGAAAGCTCACTCTTCTGTCCATTAATAGAGATTTCAGGCGGAGGATCCATCTCAAAATGAATTTCCTGAGACTTCATTTTTTCATTAAAAAAGATCGCCGTAAATTCCACTAACTCCCCGATAGAAAATACCTCCGGATCTTCAACGGCTCGAGACCGCGAAAAGTGTTGAAGACCTCGCACGATATTTCGAATTCTCGCATTCATTTCCGAAACTTTCTCAATACAGGCATTTATCAACCCTGAAGAATCAGCCTCGGGATGTTTTGTCAGGTAGTTTTGAATTTTGAAAACTTGACCACCTGAAATTGTCAGCGGATTGTTAATCTCATGGGCAACACCCGAGGCCATACTTCCAAGAAATGCTAATCTTTCGGAATTTAGAGCCTTGGCCCGCTCGACTGATAGCTCACCTTGAGTCTCGCGGAGTTTATCGAGTGTTGCTTTAAGGTTTTCTTGTTCAATTTTCAGTTTCAGGGAATTTTCGATATCGCGAATCAACATTTTGGATAATTTCCGACTAGTTGAAAGCTGATAAAAGAATAGAATCAATAAAAAATCCAGGAATAGCAATAGCCTGGGTTGGCAGATGTCCATCAAAAACTCGATATAGATAAATCAAAGCAGGAAATAAGAGACAACAAATGAAAAAATAGGCCTGAATGATTGGAATGGTAATCAGCGCCACAGGAGCCACCGATGTAAAGCCCATGATAAGAGCGAGGGCCACAAGTCTTTCGATTCCATCAATTTTCGAATACCAAGCATCCAAGCAAAAGCCCATACCCCAAAAGGTGGAGTTTAAAATCACAGCCACCTTGACGTACTTTTCATTAGCATAAATGCTGATTTTGTTTTTAACCCCAAGATAAGAAAGGACACCTCGAAATGTAGTTGCTATTGCGATCCCTACTCCGAGCACAAACATTGGACCAGCTAAAACTGTCGTTCCAAACTGGTAAATTATTCCCATGAATGTCAATACGAATATCGACCCAAGGGATGACGGCAGGCTTCTCTCAAAATGCTCACGAACTAAAATCGCCTTCACTCGATTTCTGATATTGAAATTTGAATCCGAACTGGGTTCCAGATTAAGATCTAGATTAGGAATTGGATCTAAATTTGGTTCTGATTTTAAACTCAAGTCTTGGCCCTTCAAATAATTTAGTCCATTCTCATTCTAAAGAAGTCCTCCAATGGAATGCAAGCAGTCAGTGAACTCAAAATGAGGGCGGTGCTTCCATCCGATTAAAAGTGCGAATGGTTGGGTCATATTTGAATGCGTTAAGCCGAGGAACGCCTTGATCATCGAAAGTTGCAGACAGAATTTCGGTAAACCCATCTGAGTCAATATCAGCCAAAACTAAATTGGTAGCATTTCCGCGAAAGGTAAAATATCCGTCAATTCTTTCTTGAAGATCTATTTTTTGATTGAGGACAAACTCCTTGCCTCCATCCACACTCGAGAATATTTCAAGACTGATATCTTCCCCAGTTCTGATCTTAAATATTTTGAATGGAGGTCCCCCAGCCTGAATAGGACCTTCCGTTTTAGCCAGAATAGTCCTTTCATCACCAACCAATGCATTTTTTAGACTCTGCCGCCAACGCGGATTTATGGCTACGACGCTGAGGGACGCTGCCGTCAATATAAGAACCACAAAATTATCTTTAATCCCATGATTTTATTGTGCCACAATTCATTCATGATAAACAAAGAAGAATTCTACAACTTAGTCGAATCCCGTCAGTCAATCCGCAAGTATCGACCCGAGTCCCCACCGAGAGACGTTGTGGAACGAATCCTCGGTGCAGGCCTGCAGGCACCCTCGGGCAAAAATAGACAAAATTGGCGCTTCTTTGTTGTCCAGGGGACCAAACGGGATGAATACCTTGCTCTTTCCCAAAAATCTTGGCTTGGAATCAAGGACATCCTCAAATCAAAACTGAAACCCAGGCTCTATGATTTCACAGAAAGGTTCTTTTTCACTCTCGGTGAGGCTCCTATTGTTGTTTTTTGTTATTCCCACAATTCCCTGACGAAAGATACCTGACAAGCCTTGGAAGTGTTTACATGGCTGTTGAAAATATCAATTTAGCCTGCTTAGTCGAGGGTCTCGGATGTTGCACTATGGGTGCACCCTTAGAGATCAGGGAGGAAGTTGATGATTTTTTGGGGATCAAACGCTTGCCCGAAGGCCAATCTGGTGAGCTAGAACTTCTATGTGCGGTCGTCATGGGATACCCCTGACCATAGTCCACCAAAGGCACCTCGCCAGACTGAAGGAAGAATCACTTGGATCTCATAAGGACTGGCGAAAGTTCTTGAACTTCCTTGCGCATTAGGCGATACCCCTAGGAATAAATGCATCGTCCCATCCACAATCCCGTTGAGGCTCTCAGAAAGAATCCATTTGTGCTAGCCCCAATGGCCGGCATAACTGATCACGCCTTTCGTTCTTTTATGAAAGCCAAATCTGCCGGGGTTGTCGTCACCGAATTAGTGAGCGCCATGGCGGTCGAGCATCAATCTCAAAAGTCTTTCGATATCATGAGCTTTGACTCGTCCCAACATCCTATTGGCATTCAGCTCTTTGGGGAGGATCCTGACATTATGGCTAATGCTGCTCAAGCGGTCGAGGATGCGGGCGCCGACTTTGTAGATCTCAATTTTGGATGCCCAGTTCCCAAGGTGGTCAAAAAAGGGGGAGGGTCAGCCATTCTCAAAGATCTCCGCGCCCTTAAAAAGGTTCTTCGAACAGTTAAGTCTGCGATTAATATTCCTCTCACAATTAAAATTCGCACTGGATGGGATGCGCAGATGAGAAATTCTTTCGACGTCTGCGCCCTTGCCGCAGACGAGGGCGTCAGCTGGGTTGCCATCCATGGACGAACTCGGGCCCAAGGATATTCAGGCGTTGCCGATTGGAATTATATTGCGGAGGTCAAGGCTAAAGCCCAGCTTCCAGTCTTGGGAAATGGCGATATCACCTCGGCAAAAATCGCAGTTCAAAGACTTAAAGAGTCCGGCTGCGATGGGGTTCTTATCGGGCGGGGATGCTTAAAGAATCCCTTCATTTTTGAAGATGCTATGGCGCTTTGGAAGAAGGAAGCTCCTTCCACATCCCAGCGAAGCATGGCGGATCTCTTTCGTGAGCTCGAACGAAATTTGGTCAGCCATTGTGATGACTATATTGTTCCACTGCAGCTCAAAAAATTTGCCGCCTGGTACTCAGCAGGTTACCCAGGAGCCGCCCTTTTTCGAAAATTGATTTTTCAAATGAAAACTCATGACGAAATCATGTCTTTCGCATTACAATTCTTTCACTCTATAACTTTGTCTGCGCAAGAAGACACGAGTCAGGAAGAATTTTTGATGGGCGGGCATGGAGAGCTGAAGCGAATTTACTCATACGAATTGCAGTCAGAAAACTTAAGAATGTATTTAGAACTAAAATGAACAGAAATTAAGAAAAGGAATAGGCGCACTTTATGTTTGATCCAAAGAAAATCAGAAACATTGCTATCATCGCTCACGTCGATCACGGCAAAACAACCCTAGTTGATCACCTCATTCGCCAAGCTGGCACTTTTCGCGAAAATCAGCAGGTTGAAGAGCGCTTGATGGATTCAATGGATTTAGAAAAAGAGCGCGGAATCACGATTGCGGCAAAAAATGCTTCCTACATGTATAAGGAACACAAAATCAATATCGTCGATACGCCGGGACACTCGGACTTCGGCGGAGAAGTTGAGCGGATTCTGAACATGGTGGACGGGGCCATCCTTTTGGTTGATGCCTCTGAAGGTCCACTTCCGCAAACTCGCTTTGTTCTTAAGAAGGCCCTGGAGCAGAACCTTAAGGTCATCGTTTGTATCAATAAAATTGACCGACCGGACTCACGAATTCAAGAAGTGCATAACGAAATTTTTGACTTGTTTATTGATCTTGATGCAACAGAAGAACAATGTGACTTCAAAACGATCTATGCGATTGCTCGTGAGGGAATGGCCACATTAGATCCGGCAGTAAAAACCACCTCTCTTGAGGTGCTCTATGATGCCATTATTGACTTGGTGCCACCGCCGAAGATTGAGGTCAATGCGCCACTGCAGATTATGGTTTCAAATATCTCGTACAACGACTATGTCGGTCGGCTCGCTATCGGTCGAGTGCGCGCCGGTAAAATCAAAGTAAACGACGAAGTTCTCGTAGTACAAGATGCCGGAAAGACTTCGAAACTTAAAGTGAGTGCACTTTTTCAATACCACGTAAATAACCAAATCCAAGTTCAAGAAATTGGTGCAGGTGATATTGCAATTGTGGCCGGAATGGAAAATTTTACGATTGGTGATACACTCACCGACCCGTTGGATCCTCGCCCGTTAAAAAGAATTGCCGTCGAAGAACCAACGGTCGGAATGATTTTTTCTGTCAACAATGGAGCTTTCGCGGGGCAGGACGGAAAGAACGTGACTTCTCGAAAAATCCTAGAGCGTCTTGAGAAGGAGCTTCTTCACAATGTGGCTATTCGGGTTGAAAAGACAGATGCCACAGATGCCTTTAAAGTGGTTGGTCGAGGCGAGCTGCAGTTGGCTGTTTTAATTGAGCAAATGCGCAGGGAGGGTTACGAGCTTTTAGTTTCAAAACCTCAAGTTATTTTTAAAACCGTGGATGGAAAAAAGCTTGAACCCATGGAAATCGCCGTCATAGATATCGAGGACTCTTTCGTTGGTGCCGTCACCGAAAAATTGGGAATCAGAAAGGGAATCATGAGTAACATGGTTCAGAAAGGCTCTGGACGAACTCGACTTGAATTTAGAATTCCTTCGCGTGGACTCATTGGCTATAGGTCAGAATTCCTGACGGATACACGAGGGACCGGTCTTCTCAATACTCAATTTGATGGTTGGGATGACTATAAAGGAGATATTTTCTCGCGAAGTACTGGGGCCATGATCTCAGATCGCAAAGGGATGGCGACAGCCTACGCGATTTGGAATCTGCAGGAGCGTGGCACCATGTTTGTCACCCATCAAACAGAGGTCTATGAAGGCATGATTGTGGGTGAGAACGCAAAAGAAAATGATATGGAAGTGAATATCACTCGAGAAAAGAAACTCACCAACGTTCGGGCGTCTGGCAGCGACGAGGCTATTCGTATCGTTCCAGTTCGTCCCATGACTCTCGAGAAGGGAATGGAATGGATTCGCGACAATGAACTTATCGAGGTGACTCCTCACTTTATTCGACTCCGCTGTCGAGAATTAGACCCTCACAAGCGAGGTCGATCCGTGAAAGAAAGCGAGTAATGTCCGAACTGAGTGCCGTCGTCCAGATAAAGAATGTTGTCAAAAAATATGACGACAGAACTGCGCTAAACGGAATTTCTTTTGAAATTCGCAAAGGCGAATGTTTTGGCTTGCTTGGCCCCAATGGGGCTGGCAAATCGACGACCATGAAGTTAATGTATGGCTCTGCTCGCCTGACCAGTGGTGAAATGTATATCCTTGGTTTAAACGTTAAGAAGAATGAACGCGAAATCAAGTCTCGAATTGGGGTTGTGCCCCAAGATGATGGCCTTGACGTTGACCTCACTGTTCAGGAGAATTTACTTATTTTTGCAAACTATCATCGGATCGATCGAAAAGTTGCCTACGATCGAACTCTGACATTGATTCGAATGATGAAGCTTGAAGACTACCAGGATCGCCCAGTCGAAGTATTGAGTGGTGGACTTCGCCGCAGATTGGCCATCGCTCGAGGATTGATTAATAATCCGGAAATTCTTTTTCTTGATGAACCCACAGCGGGGCTGGATCCTCAATCCCGACTATTTGTTTGGGATTTTTTTCAGCGACTCAAGGAAGAAAAGTCTACAATCGTCATGACCACTCATTATATGGAAGAAGCGGAAAGAATCTGCGACCGTATTGCAATCATCGATCAAGGGCGTATCCTTGATTTAGATTCACCAGATGCATTGATTCGAAAACATGTTGGAAAAGAAGTTGTCGAATTCGAATGCAGCCCGCAGGATTCCTCCTATTACACGGGTCGCCTAACGGCGGCCGGGTTCGCTTTTCAAGTCATGCATCGTTCGGTTTCGGTTCTTATCGGGCACAATCAGGAAAGTCGCCAAGTGATGGGTCTTGTGGCAAGCGATAGAATCGTCATTCGCAAAGCCACACTCAATGACGTTTTCTTAAAGTTGGCAGGCCACCACCTTCGAGATCAATCATGATCTGGCGAGATGGTTTTTTTCGAGTTTGGCAACGCAATTTTTTCTATTTCCGAAAGACTTGGTCTGTGTCTTTATTTTGGATTGTGCTTGAGCCCCTCATGTATTTGGGTGCGATAGGCTACGGTCTTGGTTCTTTTGTCAACAATATGGAAGGACAGAGCTTCGTTGATTTTTATTTTCCGGGCTTACTTTGTTCGACGGCCATGATGGTTTCTTTTTTTGAAGGAACCTATTCAAACTACACTAAACTCACTTACCAAAAATTATATTCAATAATTATGATTGCGCCTCTAAATCCCGACGAGATAGTTTACGGCGAGCTTTTATGGTCGACGACCAAGGGTCTCCTTGGTGTGATCGGGGTCGCCCTCGTTTCTTTCTTTTTTGGCCTCGTGGACTCATGGCGAATTTTGCCCGCACTGTTAGTGCTTTTACTGACTTCTTGGCTTTTTTCTTGTGCTGCCATGGTTATGATATCTTATGCAAAAAATTATGATTCCTTCATATTCGCAACTTCTGGTTTGATTGTGCCTATGAGTCTGATCTCGGGAACCTATTTCCCGATTGAAACCTTGCCAACAGCCATGAAGATAGTAGCCTATGCGCTGCCGCTGTCCCACAGCATTCATAGCGTTAGAATGATTCTGTCTGATTCGGTAAATTGGACTCTAGGGCTGCATCTAGGTTATTTAATCATTGTGAGTCTCGTCTTGATGAAGTGGTCTGTGCGAAGGATTACTGCACGGCTCTATTCGTAATTTATTGCTGATTTGAGGCGCCTGCTTCTGACTCTTTTTCTGTGCCTGTGCCTGTATCTGACTGTGTATCTGACTCTGACTCTGTTTCAAAATCCAAATTCTCGTCTGGTTCAAACTCCAATTTTGCTGGAGGCTTGCCAAAAAGATACTCGTAGTCAAACATGGCCGTCTCGAATTCGGCTTCAGTGATTCTCTGATAGCGATAAAGATCGTCAACGATTCGTGATAATCTGGACTTTGCAAAAGGTGATAGTTGCTTCTTGAAAAAAGAATGGCTGTATTTCACTGGACTTGGCAAAATCAACACCAGAAAGGCAGATTCCGGAACGTTCAAATTTGCCGGACTCTTCTTGAAATAGAATTCAGAAGCTGCCTTGATGCCATAGAGATTTTTTCCAAATTCAATTACATTGAGATAACGTTCCAAAATTTCGTTCTTTGTCAGGCTTGCTTCAATCTTGGAAGTGATTAGAGCCTCGAGTGCTTTTCTTGTCAGTGTTTTATCTTTACTTAAAAACATGTTTTTAGCCAACTGTTGAGTGATTGTTGAGCCGCCACGTTTGAATCTCCGTTTCTCCCAACTTTCCCTTGCATTCTTCTCTATGGATTCCCAATCGAAACCTTTGTGCTGATAGAACGTAGAATCCTCACTGAGCACAATTGCCTTTTGAAGAAATTTCGAAATCTGCTTTAATGGCACATAGGTCTTGCTGCCAGGACACAAATTCACTTGGTACATTTTCGTCACTAGGCAACCTTGAATTTCAGCTGTTGACGGAATTCGCAAATACAATATTAAAGCTCCAACCGCCGCTAACGAGGTGAGAATCAAAAAAAACATAAAAAACATTCGCAGCCGCTTCATTTTTTGAGCAGTCCATGAGCTCTCATCCAGCTCACACTTTTTCAATTGCTAGGCCAGATGAAGAAGGTCGAAATCCAAGCCCGTTTGCGCTTTTGTAGAGTCAAACCAGTGATAGAGGTGCGAAGTCCACGCATTCTCAAGACTGAATGGCAATTTAACCCCAAGCGGAGCTAAATGGTCCCCGGCCCAACCAACCGCCCGCAACACAGGAAAAGGAACTGGCCAAGCGGGCGGAGCCACTCCTGCAAATCCCGCAATGGTCTTAAATAGCTCTTGAATCGTCATGTTATCGCCACACAAAATATATCTCTCGCCAGAACGACCCTTTTTCCACGCTGAAATAATTCCTTCAATGACGTCCTCAACTGCAACAACGTTGACTCCACCAAGCGGATAAAAAGGCATTTGCCCCTTGGCCACCTTAATTTGAATTCCGCGGCTGCCTTTCTTAGCATCGCCCCCTCCATAGATTGTAGAAGGGTTCAAGATCACAGCCCGAAAACCACTCTTTGAACATTGCTCGCGCACATAGATCTCAGCGGCCCTTTTTGTCTCGAAATATCCAAGATTGAGCGGGGTTAAATTATATTCTGACTTTTCATTAAGGACCTGGTCCTTTGAGAACCCGGCACCAATGGCCACCACTGAGGACAAATAGACTAACTCAGGAATATTCAAATCCTTTAAAACGTTGACGACATTTCGCGTTCCACGAATATTGATTTCTTCCATCTTGGCGCGATCTGAAGCCCGATAGGCAATCAATCCCGCCAAATGAAAGATTACCTCTTGCCCTCGAAATGCGGCATACAAGGATTCAACGTCAGTAATATCTCCAAATTTTTTGCAATAGGTAAATCTTCGATCTCAGATATATCGCTTGATCCACGGATCAACACGGTCACTTTGTGCCCATCTTGACAAAGCCGCCGCGTGAGCCAACTTCCCAAGAATCCATTTGCTCCAGTCACAAGAACTTTCATTGAATCTAAACCCTTTGCGACGAAATATTTTTTTGTTTTTCAATTTTGGTGAGAATCTTTTTTGTCAGGGTCGCAAAACTGAAGGCCATAAAAATTCCAAACAAAGCCCCTCCGAAAACATCTGTCGGATAGTGGACGCCATTATAAACCCGACTATATGCCACCACTGTCGCAATCAAAAAAGTAGGAATCGCCACCTGTGGTATTAAAATCGACACAAAAGTTGCGAACGCGAAAGAGTTGGCGGCGTGATTGGAAATAAAGCTGAAACCCCGTGCTGGCGAGCGCTGTATAGTATTTAGTTCTAAATTTTCAAAAGGTCTCGGTCTTTCCACAGTCTTCTTCAGAAGGACGTTACCCAAAAAATCATTGCAACCCAAACAAACAATACAAAGCAAGAAGACCAAAGCTCCAACCTTCTTGAAAGTCGAAACAAACACCAAAAACAAAAGAGGATAAAAAATGATTTGAAAAGTCAGCGTCTTGTACAAGTCGGTCACCCATGGAAAAAAAGCATCAGCCCACGCTGCAATCCAGACCTGGTTGACAAGCTTAAAGAGACTTTGGTCCAAACTCAACAATACTTCCATCCGCAAATGGTACTCGAAATTCTTCGGAAAGTCTAGGACTGTGGTTTCAATCAGAGGACGCTGGTGAGTTCTCGGGCTCAGTGTGGCAAAATCCTAAATATGGAACTAGCAACTTGGATTGGACTGCTGATTGGCTTCGGTGGAATTATAATAGGCAACCTGATTGAGGGTGGACACACGGGATCCCTCCTCCAATTTACAGCGGGACTTATTGTTCTTATGGGGACAGTGGGGGCGGTGATGGTGTCTCATCCGATGTCACATATTCGACAAGGGATCAAGCTTGCTCGACGAGCGTTTTTTGATCGCACCACCTCTGGAGGGCTTGCTTTTGAAAGTGAGACAATTCAAAGCGTTACCAAAGATCTTGTTGAGTGCACGAAGATCTATAAAAGAGAATCCCTTCAGGCATTGGAGTCCCGAATTCAAAAAATTCAGGATCCATTTCTCAAAAAGATCATGCGTTCAGTGGTGGACGGCCTAGATCCTGCGATTGTGCGCAATATTTTTGAGACGGAGATCGATGTTGAAGAGGAGAACTTGCTCGCCTACGCCAAAATTTGGAGTGATGCGGGAGGCTTCTGTCCAACCATTGGAATTATAGGAGCGGTTCTCGGCCTTATTCACGTCATGGGAAATTTGAGTGATACAAGTAAACTCGGAGCGGGGATTGCGGTCGCCTTTGTTGCAACTGTCTATGGGGTTGGCTTTGCAAACCTATTGTTTATTCCTCTAAACTCCAAAATCAAAAAGCAGATTCACTCTCAAATGCGAGTCCGACGAATGACTCTTGAGGGAGCTCTCCTTGTTAACTCTGGACTTAGCTCAACAGTTGTTGATCAGAAGGTTCGAGCCTACTATGAAGCCTAAAAGGCACGAAGAACATGAAGGTCATGACCGCTGGCTTATTTCATACGCTGATTTCATCACTCTCCTTTTTGCCTTTTTTGTTGTGATGTACGCCACTTCCACTAACAATATCGAAAAGCAAAAGTCCTTTGAGAAATCAGTCCGCGCAAATCTCAATTTGGGCCTTAGCAGCGGGGGAGCCGGATCTCATTCTGACTCCCTGAAGGAAGCCGTGTCTGAGCTGAATCGACCCATCGAGGGGTTTCCGAAATCCCAGGATCCTAGAGAGCTCGAAGAGTACATTGAAAAAGAGCTCGATGGAAAACTGACTCCAGCTGTTAAGAATCAAGCTATCGCTGGCATACGACATGATTTTATGGGTCTCAGAATCACCTTAGCGGCCTCTGCCTTCTTCCCGGCTGGTTCAGCAAAACTAATTCGGGAATCTCTGCCAGCCCTCGATCGAATGGCTGATATCCTCAAGCAAACGAATCGACGAATCGTCATTGAAGGGCACACCGACGACCAACCCTTTGTCGGGAAAAATGGTGAAACAAATTGGGAGCTCGCAAGCAATCGAGCCACCAGTGTGATCAGGTACTTGATCAAAATTCACCAATTGGATCCAAAACGAATGGCTGCGATCTCCTATGCAGACCAAAAACCCCTCGTCGAAAATGCAGATCCCGAAAGCCGCGCAAAAAATCGACGTATTGAAGTGCTCTTGGTCAATGAAGGCGGATAGGCTCGAAGGCTAGGCCGTGGCTTTTCGCTGCTGATCGCGGCTCCCTCGCTCATACGCAAGAGCCTCTAGGCGAGCCGCAAGTTCAATGTTTGAAGCCATGATCGAATAAAAATCTCGTTGCCGGATTTCCAACAGGATACAGTCATCCTGCGAAATTGCCGTGGCGGTCCGTCGACCCTGGGACCAAAATAGCGCGATTTCCCCGAGGCAGGCTCCTTGACGTAGCCGATTAATCAACTCGCCATTTTGAAAGATTCCAACTTGGCCTTGAATCAAAATATAGCAGTTCGTCCCGGGGTCCCCCTCTTTGAAGAGCAATTGCTGTGGTGCGGACTGCACCAAGGTCCCTCGAAATATCATTTCATCCATGGTGGATTCCGGAAGCAGCTTAAAAGAGGCGACTGAATGAACGCGCGTAAAACTTGAAATCGATGCCGAATCTCTTGAAAGGATTCCGGATTCACAAGGGCCGTCATCTTCTCGGAGTGGGGGATCTTCACAAATTTTGATTGGGTCAAAGTCTTAACCTCGGCGGTGCGAGCCTCGTTCAAAAAAAATCCGAGCTCGCCAAAGGTCGCCATTTGATCGATCAAGCCCACCATTTTTTTTGAACCTGAGTTTCCCTTGACAAAAATTGCTGACTGCCCTGAAATCTGAATCCACAAATCTCGACTTTGATCCCCAATGGATATCACCAAAGCCCCCGCAGGCATTTCAACCACTTGATGACTTTGCCAAAGATGACTCTGAACCACGGCCGGAAGGGATCTGAAGAATGGCCAATGGCAAAAACTTTTGAAGTTCATTTCCACAGCGTGCTGCTTTGGCTGAATCGCAAACACTTCAGTGAGATGAGGAATAAGCACTTTTTCTTTCTCGAGATTCTGGACGAGGTCCCATAGCTGACTGAAGTTCACCAACCATCCACTTTTCAAAAAAAATTGGACCGTCTTTTCAATTGATTTCTCCTGCTGTAAGACGCCAAAATATTGTTTCTGCAAATCCGTCATTTGGGCTTTTTGCCAATTTTTCAAACTAAAATTAAATTCAACTTTTTCTAGCTTCATGCCGCCCCCTTCAGTCCCTCGATCATTTTAAGTGTTGCTCGAGCCCGACTACGCACCATCGAATGCGTATGATTTCGAAAGACCATGGCTCGCTCGATAAGACGTCTGAAATTTCGATTCTTCATAAAGTAGTCCTGATTTTTTTGAAAATGATATTCACAGATAAATCCCACCAAATAGAGTCCACTCGCAACAAAGAATGGATTTGATGAATCCATAAAGGATAGCACTTTGGCAGTTAACTCATCGCTCAATTCCGTCCTAGCTTTAATGAGCAAGGCCTCTGATGCAATTCGATTAAACTTCGAAGATAAGTAGTCTGTTACGAGGGGGTTATTGGGATCAAAGTGTCCCAACGCTTCAATCGTATTCGCCTTCAATCTTAAATCCTGAAATTGAAGGCACCAAGCCAGGAGCTCGCTGAGTTCGTCATCCAAACAATCCGGCGGCAATAAGTTGTCAGAAACTGCCACACAGGAAGAAATCAAATGTTTCAGACTTGAATTCTTTCGAAACAACCGAATCAGCAAATTCAATAGACTCTTGTAGGCGTTGAGTAATTGATCGTTCTTCTCAGTCAGACGAAAAGTCTTAAATTTGAAAAATGCATCTTTCAGTTCGGTCATTTCGCCTTCGACTATTTTCTCGGACAAGTATCCCAAGGTCTGGGAAAGATCCTCAGGATGCCGAAAGTAACTTGCTGTCTGCAAGGGCAAATAGGTCTCGAGTACTTCCGAGACACTGGTTATATTTCTAATCGCAAGGTGTTTGTTACCGAGTTCCTCAAATTGTCCAAACGGTGCCAAAGTATCCAAAAGGTGCCTCGGAATGAAACCCAAAAAGCCTGTGCGCTCACCACCTTCGTGGGCCTCCCGCCGAATGGCATCCACAGTTTCTCCAAAGAAACAGGGAGAATCGTTCACCTCTCCAAACTCAATCACACCCGAGCCAAAATAGAAAGTTACATCTTTCGCCAGAGATGGATCCCGACGCAAGAAATCTCGCATAAACGAAAACGCTAAAATCCTGTGATCCGCATCAGCACTTCCTTTAAACAATACTTCGAGTTCAGCCTTTGAAAGTCTTGCCAACTTTCCATGGTAGACATCAAAGAGTTCTTCATATCTAGAATAGTCAAAACCAATAAGTTCAGTATGAAATCGAATCAGAAGCATAGTCCCTTGAATCGAGTAGGGTGGAGTCCGCCCAGAGCCAATTTCCTCAATCAAAGCCTCGCATTGAGCAAAGTCGCCCGCAATGCTAGACGCGTAACTTATTGTGTTGTCGATGTTGCTGTTTTTGCTCGTAGCGATAAAGGCGGGGAGAGATGTGTATGGCGATGTGGATGTGGATCTGGATGTGTCCGTGGGGGTGGCTGGCGGGGACGTGGCAGAGGTTGTCTCCAGATCGCCTGGCTTAATCTTGAGACTCAGCTTCAGCATGGCTCCAAGACGTGGCCCACGCGAGAACACGCTTCGAAAGAAATCGATGAATGCTAAAAAAATTTGGCGCGTTCTCATGCGCCTCCCTATCGGTTGGAATTTTTAAAAGCTTGATCCGGTCCTCGGAAGAGGCCCAAGTTCCTGTTTAATCGCAGACTGGTCCTTCGAGTGGTTCTAAATGACTCATGGAACCTAGCCAGGAATGCTAGTGCATTTTCCCTGTGCACTTTCGAGCATTGCGAAAATCTTCAAATTTTGACTTGATTGTTTGATCTTTGCTGTTGTACAAAGCCATTTGCTCTTCGACCGCTTTCCGAACGGCCACCTTTTCATTCATTCCTGCTTCCAGATAACCGTCAATTTTCATGAGAAAAGGAGTTAATTCTTCGCGAATATGAATCCCATTGTCAAAAAGATTGTTCAATACCGCTGATTCAGGACCTGCACCAGAAATCACTCGTGAAGAGAGCCTGGTAATAACTGACTTCAATAAATTCGAAAATGAAACATCGTGTGGGTCTGCCTCAGTTGTTTTCTTTAGCGTCTCTACTCGATGAATAAAAGCCAGAGATTTAATAACGTGAGGCATAACAACAATGACATTTTCAACTCGACCCATTCCTAACTTCGTGGCAAATCCGTCAAGCGACCCCTGTATTGCACTTACCAAATCCCTTCCAGCCTGTAGTTTACCATTTGCAATCGCGTCCCTTACAGAGTCCAAAGACTCCTTAGAATTTTTGGTAATTGCGGTTGTTAATCTATCGACTTCTGGAATCGTCGCTTTCCTCGCTAAACAAACATTGACCTGACCTAGTATTAGAACCGTGCTAACAATCATCGCTAATTTCATAATTATCTCCTTCTTAATGCTTAATGCTTAATGTTTTTTCGTTTTACTTGTTTCTTCAATTCTTGAAACTCTCACGGATAAAGTTGTTTTCAAAAATTGAACCAACTCTACCTGCTACCAGATTACGCTCACGATCAATCTGGGGCCCATTTGCCGTTTTTTGGCATTGTCTGCCTAAAGACTATCCATTTTGACTGTCTAAATATGATAAGAAATTGCACCTCCGCATTGAAATCTTTCTCGGTAGGTTTTTTCCTAATGTGGGAAAATTCTAACCCTATGCTTTCCCACTTGTATTTGTTCGCCACGATGAAATGGAACATCTTTTGCTGGACAGAAGCATTATGGATGAAACTCGCTTAGTTTCCAAATTGATGGCCCTTGTTCACCTTGTAGCGATTTTGATGTTACAGATTTTTGTCTATCAGCAGGCCCATGCCCAAACGCCAACTGCCCAAGGGGTAAGTACGAAAGGCTCCTCCTCGCCTAAGCTCATATGGTCCTATGATGGGAATGGAGCATACGCCAAAGGGTCACCCACTAAGATTTACCAATTCACCAATAAAAATGGAATGGAATATCAGTGGGTTGATGTCTCCCTTTCTTCTAACAAAGGCCCTGATAATGGACTCGAACCCGAAAAATCAGGCGAGCAAAAGCTGAAGATTTACTATCCTGTTGCCTCAGGTCCCTACAATGCCCGATGGGGTCTAGAGTGGCGAGAGCTGGCAGACAGGATGAGTGTAGCACGACAGAAGAAAGCCAAGGAGGCCATGGAAGCCAGACAAAAAGCCATTCTCCAGGAACACGAAGCTCAAAAAAATGCCGTTCTCCAGCATGAAGAAGCTCAGAAAAACGCCATTCTTTCAAAGACAAAACTGGATGTGTTGAAGGACTCCGTTGTTAGGTTCGGGCCGGAGCAAGTGAAATTTGCACTTGCCCAGGGGGCCGTGGTGTATTTCCAAAGTTATTTGAATGCCGAGGGTGACCCAAGAGCCATGGCTGAGTTTTATGAAACCGTAAAAGATCCAATGGCGGCAGTTGGCTTTTATTTTTTTATGTTAGCAAACGGGTTTACAAGCGACGCTTTGCAGAAGTATGGTGTGAAAAATTTGGATGTCAAAAACAGAACGAGACTCTTCGATTCTATAAAATATATCGGGATGTCTGCTGGACTTATGGCTTCTAGTATTTTTCACGAGGCCTCTGACACATTCAAGGCTTGCGCTCTTGCGCCTTTCAAAACTATGCTGGAAAGTCTCTCAAAGAGCGAGAGGTCGGCAGGAAAGATGCCGAAAAGATGTGTGACGAATCTTGGCGGCTTTGGCACACGGAAAATATCGCAAAACGATATGTTCCTATGCTATTTGGAATGGCCATTGGCACCTTTATTCAAGCTCGACTTACCAGGGCTGTACAGCCGGGTAAAGCTCTCTTTGTGAAGGCCCTCGATTTAACAATTGCCTCGAAAGCCGGGCGATTCCTAATAAAGGGAGCTCACCCGGTTCTTGGTGTCTGGTCAATTATCGCCTTTTTGGGTTTGGACCAATACATTACCCCACCACTGACTCGCGGGTATGGCATCCTATCGGATAGCGCTGGCACAAAGTGGGATGATTGGTGGCAAGTCGACTTAGAAAAGATGGCGCAAAAATGCCTTCCCGCCTGGGAAGTGTTGAAAAATCATCCAAATAATCATGCCTGGTTGAGAATGAATAAACAATGCAGTTCAAACCTCAATGAATCCATTCTTAGTTGGAGAGATATTCATTCCAACTGGCGGTTAAATATCAATAGCGAGTATGAAGCTTCAAGGCAGAAATATTCAAAGTTCGTAAAAAATATTGTAACTCAATATTCGACGACCCAAAGCTACTATTTGAAATTTCTAGAAACCCGGTTCGAAGACATCATTAGAAAGGCAGAATTTGCCACTGGCTTAATTTTGCGAGAAAATTCAGCTACTGTTCAAGATCATCTAAATCGAATTTATCCTTTCTTCGGTGTTTATCTTGGTGGTGCCGACGTAAGTGAGCCTTTTCCCGATCGAACTAAGCTTCGAGATGATACAGCCATGCAGTACCTTGGTGAAATTGCTGATCTTGAACAAAAACAGGAACGGAGGGTGCGACTCCTAGGGAATGTCATGTTCAATGGTCTTCATGGATTACCCGCGAACAAGTCGCCCTCTTCTTTTTGGACAACTACGGCCTATTTGAGCACTTGATATTGGGCAAATTAAATGAAAAATCCATTGCTTGGGCAAAAGCACATCCACCTTTTTAGTGCGCCCAACGTTCTCAAAGATGACTACTATCAGTGGATCAAAGAACATATTTTAAGAATACCCGAAAAAGGCAAAGAAGCCGTAAGCTTCAGTAACGAGGTCTTAATTCCGCTTCTGCTGGAAACTTCAGAATTTTGGCGGACTGGACTTTCAAGCTATATAGATCATAAGGACGTGAAATTCATTCCTGAACATCACAAGGCCCTACTTGACCTCAGAGGGTTTATGTTGTCGGAAAAAAAGATTGATCTTGTTAAGGGTCTTATAGAGTTGAATAAACTTCTCTTTGGCAATCACTCTAAGGCCCGCGCATCCCTCCATCGTGCACCCCTCCATGTCGAGGTACACCAATTTTTGGTTATGATTCGGTCTCTCATAGGCAATCCCTATCCTATTCTTTACAAAGGTATGGCTTACCCTTACATTGCCCGAGCCAATACCCAAGGAGAGGAAAAATATTGGGAAAGTAAATATCGAATTCCCAAAAAATATCCATATGCCTTCTTTAGTGCAGCAGATTACCTGACTCACGAAATGATATGTGGTGGCGAAAAATCCAAAATTGAGTGGGAGCATGGTGATGATGCTGTTTTTCATCCACCTAAAATCGTCACTGGAAACCCCGCGAATCGAAGTAGCTTTTGCGGCGAGCCAAACAATCTTGACCTAGCAAATCACCCTTATGAAACTTTTTATGCAAAGGATATTTCTATATTCCCAAAGGGTCCATTGATAGGCGTCATCCCAAATATTCTAGCTAACTTGATTCCTGAGCTTGATCAAGTAGATGTAACCCGAGCCCTACAGGGCACCAATTCTGTCGAGAGAAACACAAGCACCGAGCTGGAAAAGAAGAAAATCCATAACTGGTGGCAAGTGGGTACTACTGCAGAACTCGATTCGTTTTTTGAAGAAATTGAAAGGACATGGCTGATAACCCACGAAAAATTGCGATTTAATCTAATTCGCTCGAACGATGATTATCGTGAGATAAAGGGGGGCAGCTTCCTCAGTGTCGTAAACCCAATTCTTGAGCGAGCACGGTTCGGAAAGAAGCTCCCTTTTAACCTCATTGCTGCGCTAGTGGTGGAGTGGGACCAATATATTAAAGTAGCCAATGTGTTTAACGCAGATAAAGGTCTAGATACTGAAATGGCTGGTGTTCAGTCAGCCTTTGCCGAGTCAATGAAGTATTTGACCGATTTGTCAAAAATGGAATTTCGAGTAAAGAAGCCCGCTAAAGACGATCCGAATTTTGAAGAAACAAACAAGAAATTGGCAAAAAAAAGATACGATTTGAACATCTCAATTATGGATCTGAATATTGCTTTGACTGAGGCGATAGAAAAGCTGAAAGACGGTCTTGAGAAGAAGGATTCCAAAGTTGCTGAAGTCCTGACAGACGGGATGACAAGCACAAGTCGAGCGATAGTCGGTTACATGGAGTCTGCAACTTTGATTGGATTTGATCCTGACCTAGAAGTTCTCAGGGCCAATAAAGCCAAGGAGGCAGGGGAAAAGCGTGCTCAAGACGCCGTCAATCGAGCAACCAAAGGAAGCGGACCTATCAAACACTAGGCTATTCAAGTGGAGATCGAAACAAGGACATTTTCTTATGACCTGTATTACAAAAATTGGCACTGTCACCAAAAAGAACCTCTTATTTTCAATAGAGGCACATTTCACGTGGCACTTTTATTGAAACACTTTAGGACGAACCTACGTCTTTGCTACTCCGGTTTGTGCTCTTGGATGAATCTCGAGTGGACTGAGGGTCGTATCAATTTCGAAAGGAATATTGATTATGAAACGAATACTTCTCAATTCAATTCTTCTCTCAACCCTAGCCGGAACCTCACTGCTTGGGTGTGATCGTAGTGCTAAAGATCGCCCCCTGAAAGATCCAGCCTCAGTCGCTGCCGAAAAAGCTAAAGCAGAGGAGGCAAAGAAAGCTGCTGCCAAAGCCGCGGCTGACAAGGCCAAGGCAGACGCAGAGGCCGCTGCTGCCAAAAACGCCAACCCTGCTGGAACCACACAAACAACGGGTACCGGATCCGGTGATTCAACTCCAAAAGTGAAGACTGATGCAGAATTAGCCGCCGAAAAGGCAGCTGCCGATGAGGCTAAGAGAGCCGCTGCCAAACTCGCGGCAGAGGTCGCAGTAGCCAATGCCAAAAAGGCTGCCGAAGGCGAGAAAAAAGAAGAAGAAAAGACTGAAGATCCCCCTCCCAAGGTTGACGATGCAGCGCCTGCGAAACCAGACTTAGCGGACAAAAGTAAAGAGGATGAGGGCAAGAACGCTCTTTTGGAAAAACAGACTTCGGCAAAGTCGGTTGAACTTTCATCTGCACCAAATGCAATTTCGACGGCCGCAGCAAGTTTAGTGAAAATATTCGTTCCAAATTCTGCGTCCACATCTAAGAGTGCTCTGGACTACGTTAAGATCTTCAATTTGCCCAAAAAAGAAAATACTCCTATTTCAGATGTTATGGCAGCAGTCTCAAAAAGCACTCGAGCTGACAAGTATTTAATCCTCTTGGGGCTACAGAATTGCCAATTACTCAAAGGCAAAGTTGCAGACTGTAAGATCTACGAAAAGGGTTTTGTTAAAACCGGATTCCTCAGCACTGCTAGCAACGGGGATTCGACTGTGATTACAACGACTGCAGGGTTTTTTAGATGGTTATTACAAATCCATGATGCCACAGCAGAAGATCAAAAAGGTTGCGGAACTGAAAAGCCGGCTTTCAAAGGAAATCAAAGTTCTGGTCACTAAGTTTGTCGAATCTTCTGACGGAAACCAAAACTATATTTCCGATGGCACGACGAATGGAACCTCATCAAAGGTAAGTCTGCTTTCAATTTCTGATGACACTCTTCAAGCAATCTTAGATGGCAAATATTCTGAAGCCTCGGTTTTGCCAAATAAAAACATTGTTACGCTAAAACTCAGCAATAAATTGGATCTGCCTCCACTCCCTATCGCGAAGGGTGCCTGCGCTGACATAACGTCAAATTCTCAAGAGTCAAATATCATTAGCTACGAACCAAAGACCCTGGCAAATGGAGCCACTCCTGAAAAACCTGGAAAAAACATTGTTGCAAATAGCTCAACAACCCCGGCCACGGCAGAGACTATCAAAAAGCTAAAAGAGAGCAGCAAGAGTCTCGGCATTAGTTTTGTTGAAAATTCAGAGGGCAGTGATCTAGGGAAAAGCCTCATTATTTCAAATACGACAATTAGCCAAGGCGTCGCTGGCTCGCCCATTTTGAATGATCGCGGCGAATACTATGGCATCGTCAGTTCACTAGGATCCGCCAGCAATTCAGGCGCCTTCCCAGTCTTTGGTGCCTGCCTTGAAGAAGCCGCATCAGCTGCGGCGGCGAGTCCTGCACCTAAGTAATTTATCTTCTTCGGATTGAGCGATTGACCAATCCTCTATCGTTCAATCTTTATTGATTTAATGACGACGTCCTCGAGTGGGGCGTCGTTGCTAGGATTGGTCCTAACCTTCGACATAGCTTCAATAACGCTATAGCCCTCGATCACTTCACCAAAAACAGAATGAACACCATCCAAATGAGGCGTTGGACCGACTGTAATAAAAAATTGACTGCCTCCAGAATTAGGCATTCGGGTCTTTACCATTGAAAGTATCCCGGCTTTGCTATGCTTTAATTCAGGATGAATTTCGTCTGGAATGGTGTACCCGGGGCCACCAGAGCCATTTCCAAGTGGATCGCCGGTTTGAACCATAAAGCCCGGGATTATTCGGTGAAATTTAATTCCGTCATAGTAGGGTCTTTTGACTTTTTTACCCGTATTCGGGTCAGTGAATTCTTTTGTTCCTTCTGCGAGACCCACAAAGTTATCCACAGTTTTTGGAGTTTCAGCTGCAAAGAGTTTAACTTTAAACTGACCCATTGACGTTTCAAAAATAGCTTTCATGTCTTTTCCTTTTTTGTCTTTCTTGTCTTTTTTATTGCTTTTCGAGTCGAGCTCTTTTGGATCCTTTGTCACGGTTGTCGCGTCCTTGCTCTGCCCATCACCCTCGGCAGCCCTTGAATGGACGCTAAAAGCAGCCAAAACAAAGGCCAGGACATAAATCCAGAGAACTCGACGAATTTGATTTGGAATCCTAAGCAATCGTTCGCGTTGAGTTGACTGTAGATCAGTACCCATAATCTCCTACCTCCATGGTCGAAACTCCAGTTATCTTGAGTTCGTTCAAAGGGTCAATCTGACGCAGCGTTATTGGATGCGTGGCGGCATATGCAACAATGCGTCGTGCGTGGAAAAGCCTAATCAATATTTGGGGACCACTTTGGCTTAAAATAATTATGTTGATCTTGGGTGACTCTGCGCTCTTCGGAACCATCAACGGTTGAAATGTAGATCTGATTACTACCCGTACGATCGCTCGTATACATAACAAAGCGTCCATCAGGCGAGAAGCTAGGGTCTTCGTTTGATGCGGGTTTTCCGTTGGCCTTTTTGGCTTCAGTTAGCCGAATAAGTTTGTTCTTATCCGTAACTCCAATAACGAAAATATCGAAATTCGTTCCGGTTTGACCTGCAAAAGCAATACTCTGCCCATCTGGTGACCAGGTTGGCGAGGCGTTGAAGTCCCCACCAAAGGTCAACCTCGTAATGTTCTTCCCATCTATATCCATTACATAAATCATTGGTCGACCGGCGCGATCAGATGAAAACGCGATTTTCTTTCCGTCGGGGCTCACTGCGGGCTCAACATTCATTGCGCCAGTGGGCCCTTCAGTGATTCTCTTAATGAGGGCCCCCTCGAAATTCACTTTATAAATGTCTGGCGAAACCCCATGGGAGACCGTCAGAAAAATGTGTCTATTGTCAGGAGCAAAACTTGCTCCTGAGTTGATCCCGGTGCGATTAGAAACGCTAATTCGCTTCCCACTCATGAGGTCCAGCAAAAACAAATCGGCATTTCGTTGACCTCTTTTCTGTACATAGGAAGTGAAGGCAATCTTCTTGGCATCTTGAGACCAATTTGGCGAGATCGACAGTGTTTTGAGAGCAGTCACCTTGTTAACCTGGGCGCCGTCCCAATCCATGGTGTAAATTTCCTTAAAAGGTTTCACATTCCGGTCGCTGGAGACCACAATTTTGGACAAGTACATCCCTTCACGACCGGTCAGCTCTTTTAATACATCATTAGAAAACGTGTGAGCAATTCGACGGACCGCAATTGTGGGACCCTTATACTTCTTCGAAAAAACCAGACTACTTTTTGAAACTTGATACAAATAGGTTTCAAAAGTTAGCTCTGTCCCAACAATAGAAAAGGCCGCCCGAATCAAGAAATCTGCGCTCACCGCTGTCCATGATTTAAAATCAAACCCTCCTGGGTCCCCTGGTTTTGGGCGTAACCCGGTTTTTGTCGTGTCCTCCACGAAAGCTGCTGAAGGAATAAACTGAAAATAACTAGATACACTCAAATCGTTATTAACAGTGTTGTAAAGCTCTGTCCCGACCGCCTGAAATCCTGTGAGTGCCGGGGATCCAAAATACTGCAATGGTGGAAAAGCAACCAAACTTTTTTTGTTTTTGCCTCGCCCATATTAATATAGATCTGTGAGGCCAAGATCGGTCTTGCCACTAAAAAAACTAAGAGACAATGACCAATTGATTTTAGAAAGCTAGATTTCACCGAACACCTCTTGTGAGTTTTCATCATTTCTCCGAATCACCGAATCCAATAAGAATGCCTTCCGAACGGACTTTGGCCGATAGTTTTTCAGGAGGAGCGGGCGAAGGATTGGATTGATCAATTGTCGCAATAATGCTTTCATCAAACTGCTGATTCCCACTGCTTTTTAATAACTCCCGTGTAACAATTTGCCCTCGCTCATCAATGCGAACAATAAGTTGCCCCTTATAACCTTTTCGATTCAGCCACTCGGGTAGGGACCAGAACTGTTTAACGTGTCTATCCAGCTCTGCCGCATAGTTTTCGTGCTGAATTTTGTCAATTCCGAAAAGTTCCGACCCTGGTGCCAAAATAGTACCGTTGATCAGTGCGTTTTTCGCAGGTGCGCCCGCTTCTGTTGATTTCTTTGAGTCCTTTGTTTCTTTCTTTTCCTTTTCAACTTCTTTTTGAATTCGTTCAATGGCTGTCATGGTTTTGAGCTTCTGAAAGGCTTCCTTTTGTTTAGCTTCATTTTTTTTGAGCTGATCCAAATTCAGCGAATCCTTGTCAACCTTAGGTGGCAGAGGAAGGGGCAGGGGCACGACCTCTTTAGGTAAGTCCACCACAGAAGGGATCTCTTTAGGTGGGGTTAAACTTTTAATTGGTGCTTGTTTTATTTTTTCAGGCAATCCAACAATATCGACTCGAATCGCCTGACTGTAATCGATGACCTCATCCTTAAAAATGAAACCTTTTATCACAAAAAAAAGAATGATCCCCAAATGCAAAGTGAGAGAAAGAATGACGCCCCTCGAAAATTCGTCTTGAGTCTCTGTCATTTGAGGTGAATTTAGATCGAGTGTTGATTTCATCGTGTTGATTTCATGGTTTTGCTTTTGGTACCGTCACTAGTCCTATATTGAAAATACCGGCAGCTCTCACTTCAGCCATCACTTCAGCCACAATTCCATACTCTACATGTTGATCAGCCTGGATATAAACTTGCTTATTTTTCCGATTCTGAAAAATTGCCCTCAATCGGGGCTTAAGACTTTCAAGACTCACTTTGTTCTTGGCCACCGTAATATTCTTTGAAGCATCTATGACCAATATAAAAGGCTCATCGGTCATCTCAACACCAGCAGATGACGTTTTCGGCAGATCAACCTCTATCCCTTGCTGCATCAGAGGGTGGTCACCATAAACATAATCAATAAAACGAGCATCACATCGACAAGCGGAGTGACGTTAATCTCACTGAGAACTGCCCTTGATTTTGATCCGCCTGAAGTCATTGCCATTCAAACCACTACGTTTCTTTAAAAAAGTTACGCTTAATAATATTCAAAAAATCCGCGGTAAAATTATTAATTTCTATTTCTTCCTTACGTATTCGAGCGACAAAATTGTTGTACATCACAACCGCAGGGATTGCGGCGGCCAGGCCGATGGCTGTCGCCACAAGCGCTTCGGAAATTCCGGGGGCTACGACTGCCAAGCTCGCATTTCCAGTCGCTCCTATCTTATGGAAAGATCCCATGATTCCCCAAACTGTACCAAACAAACCAATAAAAGGACCAGTGCTGCCTGTGGTTGCCAATATAGTCAATCGAGACTCCATTTGCGAAACCTCAGCCTCGGTTGTCTTTCGAATGACACGCTCAATATTATCAAGCCCAGAAAGTTGAGGTTTAAGATTCTCCGCATCCTTTGTTAAATGTGGTGATTCAGCAAGTTTCTTCATTTCTAAATAGGCCGACTTGTAAATTCTGCCGATAGAGGATACTTTGCAACCCCAACTCCCCAACAAAACACGGACATGAGAACGAGAATCAATAGGGTCAATTGAACAATTGGGCTGGCTTGGAAAATCGCATCCAAAGAACTTATATTGAGTGGTGTGTTTACATTATTCATAGTCTAAGAGGCTATGCTGAAGTTGATCAAAGTTCTAGAGTGATTCTTTTTTTTTCAAAATTCTTCTAAAATTGAAAGCCCTGAGAAGATAAATCCATCTGGATTGTAACGTTGAGCAGCGAAAACCTCTTCCGAAGTTGATAAAGGTCCCAGAAACACTTTCTTGAAACGTCGACGAACTTCATTTCCCAGGGCTTCGTTAAACAGCAGTCGCTTCTTGAATTTCAGAGGCGTCAGCCATACATCCGCACGAATTGAAGGTACCATTTCAAGTCCCACACTTTGAAGGGATAAAATTCGCGTGATTTCAGGAAGGCTGCTTCCATAACACCAGGTCGGTTCCTCTTCACGAATACTCTTGATGATCACGTCAATGTCGCTCTGAATCAGAACTCGAGCGGCCGCGTTTGCTTCTTTAAGCAATTTCATCACTACCACATGGATATTTTGAGCATTGTCTTGAACATTCAGAATAAATTTTTGTTGTGGAAATCTTTGTAGAAAAGTCCTGACCTCAATCAAATCCGGAAAGTAAGTTTTCAGAGTGTTAAAAGGGTAAAAATAAGGCCGATCTCCCTGATACCTCTCTGGTCCCATCTTCTCAACGGTCAAAAGTGGCTCGAGCAAGCCCTTCTCCTGGACAAAAAGGATTTCGTCCTTCGACATTCTCACATCTAAAAATAAAATTACTTGAGGAGCTAGACTGATGGCTGCCTGCGCCTCGCTTTCTGAAAAAGGGATCTTCACCGAGAGGGCTGGATTCGAGCTTCCAACGTCAGTCAGAAATGGGTGATTATATGGCTGATAGTTTTGCCCCAATCCCCACATTCGGAGGCTCCCAAAGACCATAGCCGCAAAAAAAAGAACTCCCAAGCTTGTTAATAGCAATTTCATGAGCACACCCTAGCTCTGACGCATTTAATCATACAAGATTTCTAATTTCGCCGATCAATCAAACGACTTGATATCACATCTCGCAAAAAGCTGATAAGTGATTAGCTTGAGACAGTTTTTCGTGGAGATGGAGCCTACGGATATGAAAAGAGAGTCACCTGATCTACTCAGTGTTTTTGTCTTGCCCTTAGAGAACAGCAAAATTCCTTACTTTGTAACTGGCTCAATCGCCTCAATCTTTTATGGGGAGCCCCAACTAACTCATGACATCGACGTTGCATTGTTCTTACAGCAGAACTAAGCGTATGGCTTGCACCCGCTGAGTACATCGTTATTCGAAAGCTAGAGTATTTCAGAGAAGGATAAAAATCTACCCATGACGTGTACCCAGTCCAACTCGGTGACCGTCAAGGCGTTAACCCGCGAATTGCGCTCACCTGGTTACCAAATTGCATTTCCACAGTGTCATTTGGAGGCCCCATGCAGAATCGTTTAAAGTGGTTTTCAATGGTAATCAGTGTCGAACTTCTATTCACATGCTTGACTGTTCTTGCTCCATTTCATTTCGATTCAAATAATTATCTAAAAAAATCGCTCATTCATGCAGACCAAGGTATTCCTGCAGGCTATGAATCTTATTTCAGCTGCCCAGATATTTTGCAAACACCCGCACAGAAACCTTCACATTTAAGTGAAGAATGGCGGGCTTTAAAGGCGGCACACTTTTCTTTTGTTGCGGAGCTTTTGGCACTCTACCCAAAAGATACGAAGATCTATTTTTTAGCTCGGGATTCTGAATACTTGTATGATGTTGCTAAACTCGTGACTGAAGGCACAGATGATTTTAATCGTATTCACCTGCTTAATGTTTCACGCGCCAATATGCGACATCCAGATATTAAAGCCTATCTAAGTGAATCTGGAATTACCGAGAAATATTTGCTGGACGGTAAAAAGGTTCTTTTTGTAGATACGGGCTTTGCCGGCACAATTCCTCGCGTCATCACGGAGCTGTTTCCGCCTTCGGCGGCTCAGCATTAAAAACCCATCTAGTGGTTAGTGATAATTTAAAACATCCGTCATCACGCGCTTTTTAGTTCATTTGAATCCGTCAGTAAACGATCAAAGAGCATCAGATATGCATGGTACAATTGTAACCTACGAAAGAATGCCTCGATATACCGATCGTTCTATCGGATATGTAAAATCAGACGGTCACCTTCATCCAGTAAGTCCGATTCAAGGGTCTACGGATGGATCCGTTTCAAAGTCACAAAGCTTGCAGTTCATGCAGGACATTAGGGCTGAATGGGAAACTCCGGCAGTGAAATTACGCTTTAAACAAGACAAACTTCAGACTGAAAACATCATTAGTCTTTTACTCTCAAACGATGAAGCTGCAATTGAGCAACTTAAAGCCGACTTGAGAAAAACAGAAAATACGCCTGAGGGAAGGTTTATGGAAGCCCTGATTAGAGATATCTTTGAATCAATAAATAATGCTGGTTTAGACATTAGGATCACAATTGATCAGCTTGGTCTAAAAGATCATCAAAATAATGGTGAAAAAAAATTGGGCAAAGGCAAGAGTGTTAAGAAAAATCCGCCAAAAATTCCCAAAAAAGAATCGCTAATGACAAAATTTCCCGAATGGAAACCTATTCTAGAAAATCCAGAGGATATGATTCCTAAGCTTTTTAAAAACGAAGCCTGGCAAATGATAGGCAGCCTAATTGATGCTAACGTAGACGTCGAAATAAATAGGCTTCTTATTAACTCACTTTTTGATCAAGCAGCAACAGGAATAAAAAAATCTCTTCAAATTCTTTTATTGAAAAAGCTGATGCCGCGTCCTTATTCTATTTGAATCAAAAAATCTTCTCACAAGAATATGCAAAAGACATGAAAGATCTCCTCAAGCTCATAATTGAAAAAGCCAAACCTGACCAATTTCATTCTGTTATTAGGTTTGTCTTTTCAAAAGCATATACAAGTAACATGTTAGACCTTTTAAAGCTTGTTATTGAAGAAGCTGATGCTACCGCAATACGCGATTTGCAAACATTCGTTTTTCATGAACCGCATGCAAAATCTCTCGGACATAAAATGCTGGAATCCTCCCTAAAAATCGAAAATCGAAGCCTCCGAATGGCTTTCATTAAAGAAAATTTACTTAAGATTAAGTCGTCGCTCCCGTCAATACAAGCGACGGTTGTTCAGCCTAAGGCTATTTCTGCGTCCTTGATGCCGGGTGATAAAATTCAAATTAGAGATCGCATTATGACAGTGCTTGCAAAAGCAGGGGAGGGTCGTCGTGGTATTGTCTTTCAAGTTCAGACTAATAATGGGGCTAAGTATGCCTTGAAAGTTGCTAAGGATTTTGGAGCAGAAACCTTAAACTCACTGGCCAAGGAGTCCTCAAAAGCAGATCTCTGGCATGCCTTGAAAATTCCATATGCCAAAGTATTGGTGCATGAAAAGACTTACGTTTTAAAGCCTTGGATCGAAGGCGTGCGTGGGGATGAAGTTGTCGAAGGACTGGCCTCTGTAGATCAAAAATATAGAGCCGCTGCAGATTCCCTTTTAGCTCTGGTAAGTAAAATTCGAGCACAGGGTGCTTATGTTGGTGATTTTAGACCAGCTAATTTGATTTGGGTGGCCAATAAAGCCTGGGTTATTATTGATTCAGGTGGAATCGAACAAGGAATGTCTTTCGAAACAGCGCATGAAAAATGGTTAAACGCGGATCATCGCGGAATTAAGTTTGAAAGACGATGGAAAATGAAAGTTCCTTTGCCGGCATGGCAATGTAACGCGCTCTTTTCTCAATAAAACCACCACATCAAGTATAGTGACGGCCGTCGGCCCAATTGATCGCTGCAAAAACTTATGGGTCTGTTAAAACACCATAACATACTGATATTACTACTTATTTTATATAAGCTAAAAAAAGACGTATTTCCGCTTGTAATTGTGCTTTGGATCACTTACTTTGGCGTCGAAATCAATTGGCTTTCATTTATTCTTAACCGCGACAGGGCTGCCTATGAATAAAATCAATCGTAAAGTGGAATACGCGCTCATGTCCCTCAAGTACATGACGTTGAAAATTCCAGGTGATTTGACCTCAGCCAAGGAGGTCTCTGAAACCTTTAAGACTCCCTTCGATGCCACAGCTAAGGTCATGCAAGTGATGGCTCAAAGTGGCCTCCTTCGATCAGAGCATGGAACAAATGGTGGTTATCAAATTGCTGGTAACTTGGATCAAACTTCACTTTTAAATCTTCTCGAAATGATTGAGGGTCCGACGTCTCTTGTGAAGTGTTTTCAGAAAGAGGCGCAATGTGAAATTAAGGGTCAGTGTAATATTATTTCTCCGATTCATAATTTGAATCAGAAATATCAGGATTTTTTTGAAAAAGTGACGTTGAAAGAATTGTTGGTGAACCATGAGTCGTGAAACGATCTCTTCAGATTATAAATATGGATTCGAAACACAGATCGAAACAGACGCTTTGGCTAAAGGTCTTAACGAAGACGTCATTCGGCTAATCTCGTCTAAGAAACAAGAGCCTGAGTGGTTGCTTGAATCCAGGCTGAAAGCTTTCGCTCATTGGAAAACTTTGGTCGAGCCAACCTGGGCCCAACTCAAACATGAGCCTCTTGATTATCAGAATATTTGCTACTATTCCGCTCCCAAAAAACCAACAAAAGGTCCTCAATCCCTTGATGAAATGGATCCGGAGCTGATTAAGACTTTTAAGAAACTCGGAATCCCATTGAACGAACAGAAGCGAATTTCCGGTGTCGCGATGGATGTCGTTTTTGATTCGGTCTCTATCGGAACCACTCACACAGAAGAGCTTGAAAAGGTTGGCGTGATTTTCTGCTCAATTAGCGAAGCTGTCCAAAAATACCCTGACCTCGTCAAAAAATACATTGGCACCATTGTTCCGTATTCAGACAATTTCTATGCGGCACTCAATGCCGCGGTTTTTACCGACGGATCCTTTTGCTATATTCCCAAAGGGGTTCGGTGCCCCATGGACCTATCGACTTATTTCAGAATCAACGCCAAGGAAACTGGCCAATTCGAGCGGACCCTTCTGGTAGCGGACGAAGGCAGCTACGTGAATTACCTTGAAGGCTGCACAGCTCCTCAGCGGGACGAGAATCAACTCCATGCAGCTGTTGTTGAATTGATTGCAATGGAAGGGGCCGAGATCAAGTACTCCACTGTCCAAAATTGGTACACTGGAAATAAGCAGGGCGTGGGCGGGGTTTACAACTTTGTCACAAAACGAGGCAAATGCGCCGGGCGAAATTCGAAGATTTCTTGGACCCAGGTTGAATCTGGGAGTGCTATCACTTGGAAATATCCCTCGGTGATTCTGCAAGGAGATAATTCCGAAGGGGCCTTTTACTCCGTCGCTCTCACTCACGATTATATGCAGGCCGACACTGGCACAAAGATGATTCATATTGGGGAATTTCAACTGGGCATTCCAGCAATTCCTATCGAGGCCTGGTTAAAGTTATGCCGTCTGCGGAAAACGCACGAAATTATTCTCAATGTGATTCTATGCTGGTGGGTCCAGATTGTAGCGCCAATACTTTCCCCTATATCGAAATTAAAAATAAAAATGCAATCCTTGAACATGAGGCTTCAACCTCACGAATCAGCGAAGAACAACTTTTTTTATTTACAAACAAGAGGGCTCAATCTTGAAAAATCCATCTCCATGTTGGTCAATGGTTTTTGCAAAGATGTATTTAAGGAGCTTCCTCTGGAATTTTCAGTTGAGGCGGTCAAGCTCATTGAAATGAAACTCGAAAACTCGGTGGGGTAACATTATGATGTTAGAAATTAAAAATTTGCACGCCCAAATTGACGGGAAAAAGTACTTAACGGCTTGAATCTCAAAATCGCAGCCGGGAGACCCACGCGATTATGGGTCCTAATGGAGCCGGGAAGTCGACTCTATCTAAGATATTGGCTGGACACCCAGCCTATGAGGTGACTGAAGGCGAAGTCCTCTACGAAATCAATTTTGAGATGAAAAATCTTTTGGATATGGAGCCTGACATCCGTGCAAAAGAGGGAATCTTTTTGGCTTTTCAATACCCGATTGAAGTCCCTGGAATAAGTAATGCTAATTTTCTACGAACCTCTTTGAATTCAATTTTGGAGTACCACGGCTCCCCACCACTCTCTGAAGAAGAGTTTCTCACTCTGGCCCATAAAAAAATGGAGCTGCTGGCGATGAATCCCAAGTTTCTAGAACGCTCGGTCAATGTTGGCTTTTCTGGCGGCGAAAAGAAGCGGAACGAAATTTTGCAGATGGCAGTTCTTTCCCCTCGAGTTGCTTTTCTTGATGAGACTGACTCTGGGTTGGATATTGACGCCCTCCGAATTGTCTCCGAAGGTGTTAACAAACTCAAAACAAAGAATAATGCGATTGTGCTGGTGACTCACTATCAGAGACTTCTGGACTATATAAAGCCTCAGTATGTGCACGTTTTAGCTGGCGGAAAAATCATCGAAACTGGGGATGCTGCCTTAGCTCTCAAGCTCGAAGAAAAAGGATATGACTGGCTTCTGTAGGAGTTAGAAAAATAACTATGAATTTACTAAAACAGTTTAACAAATTTGAAGCCTCCTTTCCTGCAACCGAGCCCGTTCGTGTTGGTCGAGGAAAAGCCCATGCTGCGGCCCTCTCGCTCGGACTGCCGACGAGAAAATCAGAAGACTGGAAATACACCAGCCTGAAGGCGCTTGACGAAGTTTCATGGATTCCTGCTCAACTCAATCGACGCCCGCTGTCCCCTGAACACTCGCAGCAGATAGCGTCGATGCTTCCTGCTGGCTTTACTAACCTGGTCTTCGTTAATGGCGAGTTCAATCCCCAGCATTCAAGCCCCTTGCCTGGTGATTTTACCTGGACCGAGTCTGAGAGTTTTGATTTAACGCCAACGCCAACTTCAAGCTCAAGTTCTGCAGCCAGTTTTTTGAGACTTTGCAAGGCGTATACTTTCAAAAACGATTTGTTTTAAATATTCCTCCCGAAACTTCTTTATCTCGTCCGATTCATATTTTGTCGGTGAACTACCAGCAAGAGCCTGTGGAAAGCGCTGCCGTTTCTGGAACAATGATTCAATTCCATTTAACCGTGACGGTGGGGGCTCGAGCCAAAGCCTCAATTGTTGAGTCCTCTTTAACCCTGCCCAACTCCGATCGGGCAAGCTCAGAAGAGGCTGGGAGCTTGACCCTTTCGAATGTCCTGACAAGGATTGCCCTCGGATCAGGCGCGAATTTGTCCTATCTTCGAATACAACGGGAATGTGATTCCGCATTTCACCTTGGACAAACAGAATTTACCCAGGAACAAAATTCAAATCTGGAATTTTTGAGCTTGTCTCTTGGTGGGCAACTTTCGCGACATCAATTGCAGGTCAAGCTCGTTGGCCCAGAGGCAGCGAGCAAGATTTATGGGGCCTATGTGGGTCGGAAAAATCAGCATCATGACAGTCAAACAGCAATTCTGCATTTGGTCGGCGGTTGCTCAACTAAGCAGCTATGTAAAGGCCTTCTCGATGGTAAGTCCCGAGGCGTTTTTAACGGAAAGATTTGTATCGCTCGTGGGGCTCAGAAGGCTTCCTCTGAACAGCTGAATTCTAATTTGCTATTGAGTCACCTGGCTGAAGTTGACAGTAAACCTCAACTCGAGATTGATGCCGACGACGTCAAGGCCACCCATGGTTCTACGGTTGGACCACTCGATCAAGAAGAGTTATTTTATTTGATTTCTCGAGGAATTCCTAAGTCAAAGGCGATTGCACTCTTAAGTTTTGGATTTGTCGCAGAAACTGTTGAAGAAATATCAAACCCAGAGATTAAGAATTTGGCGATCTCCCATTTGAATGAGGTTTTTAAGAAGTTGGAGTCAATAAACCTATGAGTCAAGCATCCACTGAAACCAAGGAAAGTCTTGAGGGTTTTTTTGAACAGGTGCGAGTTCAATTCCCGACTGTCCTCCATAAATTCAACGGAAAAGAAATCGTCTTTTTGGATAATACAAATACTACTATGAAGCCACAGAGCGTGATTGATCGAGTGACTCAGTTTTATGCCTTTGAGAACTCGAATGTCCACCGCGGCGCTTATCGATTGAGTCAGAATGCCACTGAGAATTTTGAGGCGACTCGCGCCAAGGTTGCGAATTTTCTGAGTGCCAAAACCCCTGATGAGATTGTTTTTGTTCGGGGCACCACAGAGGCCATAAACTTGGTGGCCGCAACGTGGGGTGAGAAAAATATCAAGGATGGCGACGAAATTCTACTAACTGAATTGGAACACCACTCAAATATCGTCCCCTGGCAAATGCTCGCCGAGAGAAAAAATGCCATTATCAAAGTGGCTCGAATTCACGACAATGGCGAGCTCGATCTACAGGATTTTGAGCGAAAGTTGTCTGATAAAACAAAATTAGTTTCCGTAACGGCCTGCTCAAATACCCTAGGAACATTTACTCCCATCAAACAGCTTGCAGCGATGGCCCATAAAGTTGGCGCAAAAATTCTAGTTGATGGAGCCCAAATCGTGACTCAGAAAAAAGTCAATGTTGTCGATGTCGATGCAGATTTCTTTGCATTTTCGGCTCATTAAGATTTTTGGGCCAACTGGTGTTGGCGTTCTCTATAGCAAAGAGAGATTCTTGAGGAAATGCCCCCCTATCAAGGGGGAGGCAGTATGATATCTAGGGTGACTTTTGCCAAGACCACCTACAATGATGTCCCCACTCGCTTCGAAGCCGGGACTCCCCACGTCGAAGGGGTTGTTGCACTCAAAACTGCACTGGAATTCGTTGAGGGCATTGGATATGAGAGGATTTCTCAGTGGGAACATCAGCTGCTTGTGGCTGCGACTCAACGCCTAGGGAAAATTCAAGGGTTGACCATCTACGGAAATGTTTCGGATAAAGCGCCCATTCTGTCTTTCAATCTGGAAGGGGCTCATTCTTCTGACGTGGCTCAAATCATGGATCAGTGCGGTGTCTGCGTTCGTGCCGGTCATCATTGCACCCAACCCTTAATGGATCGACTGGGGATTTCTAGTTCGGTTCGTGCTTCTTTTTCGGTTTACAATAACTACAATGATATTCTCGCCCTTGAAAAGTCGATTCTTAAAGCAAAGGAGCTTTTGCTATGAGCCAATCACCTGTTTCTGAAGTATTTATTCGTGTTCAGTCGACCCCAAACCCTAATGCCTGGAAATTCGTATTGGATCGTCCGGTATTATCCGAAGGGAAAGCCACTTATGCCTCACCGGACGAGGCGAAGCAAAACATTTTAGCTTCGAGTCTTTTTGATGTAGCTGGAGTCAAACAAGTTCATTTTTTTCAAAATGTTATTACGGTGACCCATTCTTTTGACGGCGAAAGTGATGAAATTCAAAAAAATGTCTGCGCAGTCATTCAAACCCGAATGCCCGTTCACAATCCAAATCAAACCAAAGTGGACGAAAAGAAAATGGCGAGAGAGTCTCTCTCAGATGATCTTCGAAAAATTGAGGAAGTCTTAGATCGCACCATTCGACCAGGCCTGCAGGGCGACGGTGGTGATCTCACTGTCGTCAAGTATGAGGACGATCAACTTTACGTTCACTACGAGGGCGCCTGCGGCACTTGCCCAAGCTCCACCAGTGGGACCTTGATGGCCATTGAGGGAATTCTACGTGATGAATTTAATCCGAAAATTGAAGTCTTCCCGGTCTAGTTTCTTCGACTTCTAGAGCGCAGGCCTTCTCTTTTTGCGAATAGCTGATGACCTTGTAAAATGTGATCAAAATACTTAGTGTCAATGAGATTCTTTGAAACATTGCCAAACGATATTAAAGCTTTTTGAATCGACTTTCCTCTAATAATTTCCCACGGAGCCCGAGCCAATTTCGTTTCAAATTCGGTGATTTGCTCCAGACCTAGTTCCCGATCCTGAAACTTGATCTCGACAAATACGACCGTCTCATCCGATCTGGATATAACCAGGTCAAACTGAGTTCGAAATCGTTTGGTCGGATAAAGTGGCGCATAGTCGAGAACCTTATCATCAAATCCCCAGATTTTTGAAATTTGCCTCATGTTTTTTCGACAAAAGTGCTCAAATGCCAGGCCTCGCCACTGCGGAAAGACTTTTTCAAATTTTCTAGCCCAATTCAGACCAACCCCACGACTTAGCGCACCCTTATGAGGAAAAATATAATGAAAATAAAACAGCAAGAACTCATCAGACAAAAAGTACTTCTTAGATTTACTCCTCTCTCCATTTCCGTAGGTGATCCAAGCCGTGATGAAATCTGCATTTTCCAAAATAGACAAGTAGCTCTTGAGACCACCCCCTGATTTCATTTTCAATTTCTTCGAAATTTCTTGAAAAGTGGATGGTTTATGAGAAAGGACCTCAACAATTTTTTGATAGTTTTGACCACTCTTGAACTGCTTATAAAATATTTTATCGTACTCCGAATAAAATTCCCCGGACTCTGAAAAACACAATTCAGAAATATTTTGTTCATATGAGAGCGCTGGTTTCAGCGATGTCAGATATTTCGGTATTCCACCAAAGGTCAACAAATAAGAAAGAATCTCCTTCGAAGACTTACCTCCGCTGAAAAACAATTGAGCCTCATCAAATGTAAGTGCCCTCAAATGAAGAACTGTATTAATTCGCCCGTATAGTGCATTTGATTGAATAACTCTGTTCACAATGTAGCTAGAGATCGATCCACAAATTGCAATATGATGATTCATTGTTAGAAAAAAATTGTCCCAATAATATTTAAAAATTGATACTACGCTTATTCGCCCTTGCGTGAGCCATTGAAACTCATCCAACACCAAAAGCTTCTTTTTTCTGCTCGTTTTCAAAAAAAGAATCAATCTGTCAAAAAAATCGTTCCAGTCCGAAAATGGCTTGCCAAAATACTCATAGGACTTTGTCTGCTGAAGGAGCTGACTTTGCATCTGCAGCAATTGCCTTTCGCCTGAGAGGTGTTCAATTCCCTCCAGGTAAAGCAGATCAATGTGCTCTTCCATAGACCTTAACAAAAACTCTTTCCAACTCGACGACGCCCGTAAACAACAATCAATTGGGCTTTAGATTGATTTATCGCCTCAACTAAAATAGTTCTCTCACTCTTTCTACCAATCAGACGATGCTCGATCTTTGCGGATTTCATATGTAAGAGTATAAATCCGCAAAGATCGATGTCAATGAGATTTTTGCGGATTTCATAATTGATAATATGAATCCGCAAAGATTGCCGGCTCTACATAATGATTCTACCTAATGATTTTTCCTCGACGTGGGGCTGTATCAATTTCCATGGCACTGTTGGCCATGCCTTGCCCTAAGAACTCCATGGAATCCTCTGGACGACTGCTAATCAGACTGGATCCCCCAAGCTTAATTCCATTTCGCTCTGTCGTTGCAGTCAGACTAACTATTTTCTTGTCCGTTTTGTTGAAACCAACCACCGCCAAAGTTACGGGATAGACCTTGCCAGGCTCGGCACCAGTGACTTGAAAATAGGAATCACCCGAGAAAACTTGAACGTCTTCTGGAAGGGTCCATTGCACCTCCAGATCTTGGGCCGGGCCTTGATTGAGAACAACGGTCGCCCTGAGCTCTACGACATCTTGGGAATCCTCTGGGATGCTCTCAGGGGCTTGCAGGCGAACTGAAATTGCTGAAAGGTGTTTTGAGTGTGTCTGAGCAAGTCCCGGAAGGCGCTCAAAATTCGAGCCGCTTTTGGTCGAAGCGAAGTCCCTCTGACCTGCGAACTCTATGCGGCCTGACAGGCCCGCCCCCTTTGGCGCAAATTGCCGAATAAGAACTCCCGAGATGAAGCCCAACAGTCCTATCGCTAAAAGTCTCATTCCTAATTTTGGGGACATAGATTCCTCGTTGTTCCAGAAGTTGTGATTTGAAAAGAGTAGGTCGAACCTTTTGACGTCATCGAGGTTTGTCCAAGAGAGTGAGCTCTGACGTTCAATAAGTAGTAGCCAGCTGGAAGCCCAGCCAGACTAACAAATTCGGACCCATTGTCCCCACCACTTCCGTAGGTGCGAGCACTCCGGACAGCGCCTCCATAGTCAGCAAACTGATATCCCAGAGACTCGTAGCATTCCTCAAAATACTGATGATCAGAATAGTAAACAAGCAAGTCGAGATCAGCCACAGAGGCCTTGCCACCACCCAATGTGTAGGTGAGCGTGACACTCGAACTGCTTCCGTCATGATAGAAAGAATAGAAGTCGTTTGATTTTAGTTTGTTGGACACGCTTGAGGTTCCGCTGGAAGCACTGCAAGTTCCAGTATCCCCGACCGGAGTCATTGTTTTACTCGAAACTGCACAGGCGGCAGAGCTGGCGGTCAGGGAATTAGCATAGTCTACAGTCGTCGTATTCTGCTTTTCATCAGCAATCACCGCATTCCATTTGGTCAAATTAGCAGAATATGAAGTTGAAATAATTGAACTCAAATAATAATTAAAGAGACCCACATTTCTGAATGCGACGCTTTGAGACCCCAACCCCTGAGTCGTACCTGAAAAGGCAGACCAAATTGCTGCGAACGGCAGATCTCCCCCTATCGCCAAAACAGAAGAGCTCGAAATCGATTTGTACAACTCTCGCGATACAGACATTTCTCTAAAAGTTCCTTCGCCTGAAGATCCGACGGGATCCTCGCCAATGGCGGCTGCCCCAGCAAGCGTCAGATTGAAGGCAATATTGACTTGTCCAGACTCACCGGCCTCAACAGAGTCACCACTAAATCCCGCTGTATCTAAGTAATACTTTCCACGATCAGGGTTGGCGTTTGCGGCGTAGGTCCCCGTGGCTTCATTCCAATTTGTCAAAACGGCTGATTGAAAGAAATTGGCCCAACCCTCACTCCATGCGAGTCTTGGATCGATCAACGAGTTCCCTGTGTGTGAACCTCCAGGGGAATCTTGTTTTGCATAAACGTCTTCTAAAAAATGGGCATATTCGTGAATGATCACCGAGTCGTCAAAATGGTCCGTATCAACTGTGTGTGTGTTAACCTGACCCGAGATTCCGCCCAAAATGTAGAGTTTTCGATTGCCCGTGCTATAGAAAGAGATTCCTGAGTTCGCATAGGTCGCACTTCGGTATGAGTTGGGATTGAACCCAGCTTGCCAATAAGCGGTGACCTTCGGTGCCGCCCAGGCAGAATCGCCGATTGTATTTCTAATGTATTCATTGGCGCGATAGATATTTTTCAAGATATTGAATGCTCCGCCTTTCAATTCCAAATCTTCGCTTTGCCGGGCGGAGGCCGATAGAGTTCCAATGTTTTTCTCCGCCGCATCTGAACCCGTCAGCGTAAAGCCCTGAGAGATCGAATAGTATTGATTCGTACAAATTTCCTTCAGAACACTTACATGAAGGCGCGCGTTGTCGGCTCGTGAATTAATAGAAAGTGTGTAAGACCCCGCCGTCCGCGGAAGCGATAAACTAAAGGCACCTTGTTCGTCAGTATTTCCACACTGAACCACTGTGCCCGCGGCATCTTTCACGACAACTTCTGCAAAGGAAATTTTCCCGGCAACAGGATCGCCCGTCAGGCCAGAATTCAAAACAGTTGGGCGGTAATAATACAATCCCGTCCCAGTCACAGCGACCCCATTGCTCACGGTTTTGGCTGTCGAACAGTAAAGCTCTTCGGGTCGCGGTTCACAGGCTCCACTATTTTCACTCGAAGTTGAAAGGGGACTGCAACCCATTGAAATGGTCAATCCAACAGAAAATAGAAATCCGACAAAAAAAGCCGAATATGTCGGAGCCCTAAAAGGCAAATGGGTTAAGAACAATAGCGCCCCCTTCTCCAGTATTATCGGATGGGAAGAAGACTAACTAAATGTCCGTTTTGAGAAACTCACTGAATCGAATTGAATGAAGAAAGGCGATCTCCGAGCGTCTCATTAAGGGATTTATTTAAGGAAGGGCTTCATTTAAGAAAGGAATTTCATTAAGGGATTTTCAAGAACGCTTTTTAAAAATTCCAAAAAAAAAGGCTCGTTAGGATACTCTGAAAAATAAACCTCATTCTGCAAGGTGGGCGACCATTTAACGACTTTAGGCTTCCCAGTACGAGCTGGGCTTGCACACCATCATCAGGGACAGTCCCCAATTCTTAAGCTTGTCAGGTTTATATTCGAAGAGTTTTACACCTATCGAACCTTCTAGAATAAAGTCTACGCTCAGTTTTCGACCTCGTCAATACACCAAAATAATTTGTTTATATGGTGAATTAAACATCTCGGCCAGCATGCCGATATATGAGCTATGAGCTTTGAATTGCTAGATAAATATTTTCCTTGGTTAGTTTTTTTCTATGGATTTATTCTGTTAGTTGTGCTTGAAAACCCCACATTAACGGCGGCTGTTATATCCCGTCGCCCAGAAGCTCTCGAATGGCTGGCTCCGCGAAGAAAATTTGCTTGG
Organism: Bdellovibrionales bacterium; assembly: GCA_016713585.1. Lineage (GTDB taxonomy): Bacteria > Bdellovibrionota > Bdellovibrionia > Bdellovibrionales > Bdellovibrionaceae > JADJOV01. Next base: position 76,469 of record JADJOV010000025.1, read on the forward strand.
AGTTGTTTTTTTATCGGAGGGCTCTGGTCATTGCAGAATCTTTGGATCTAGCCTGGCTTTCGGGTTGACACCTTGCTTTGGAATTCAGTAGTTTCTTGCGATGACATTACCACCTCTTGGGTTGCAAAATAATGCGCAAAAAGCGGGCCCTTCTCCTCTGACCTCCACGGGGTCGGCCGTGCTCTCGATTGAACAATTAAACCTTCAGATTAAGCAAACCCTTGAGGGGACTTTGGGCATTTTCTGGGCCCAGGGTGAGATTTCAAATTTTAAGCCTCACACCTCTGGACATTTTTATTTTTCCCTCAAGGATGCTAAGTCACAGATTTCGGCCGTCATGTTCAGAGGGTTTAATTCAAAGTTAAAATTTAAACCTCATGATGGTCTTGAAGTCATCGTCCGTGGTCGGCTGGGCGTCTATGAGCCACGCGGAACATACCAGATCCTTTGCGAAACAATGGAACCCGTCGGTGCGGGGGCCTTACAAAAAGCCTTTGAGCAGCTGAAGGAGAAGCTTAAAAAGGAAGGCCTCTTTGATTCTGTTCGAAAGAAGCCCATCCCAGCTTACCCTAGACATGTAGCAATTGTGACTTCCGAAACTGGGGCGGCAATTCGAGATATCCTGAATATTCTGTCTCGGCGAGCTCCAGGAGTTCAAATCACGGTCGTACCGACTCTTGTGCAAGGAGAAGGCTCTGCTGCAAAAATCAAAGAAGCTTTGATTATGGCCCAAAGGATACCACAAGTTGATGTTATAATAATTGGTCGGGGGGGCGGCTCTATTGAGGATCTCTGGGCCTTTAACGATGAAATTTTGGCAAGAGCTATCGCCGCCTGCCAGATTCCGATCATTTCAGCCGTTGGCCATGAAATCGATTTTACGATTTCTGATTTCGTTGCGGACCTTCGAGCGCCCACACCCTCCGCTGCGGCTGAATTGGTCGCCAAAAGTTCCCAAGAGGTCTTAGAACGACTTCAGAATTTAAAACGTTTTTTGTTTAACTCTTTTGATCGAAAATTGAAAACTTTGGGACAGGTTCTTTACCGATATCAGAAACAGCTGATTGACCCAAAGCGAAAGCTTCAGGATCTTCTTTTACGTCATGATGATCTTAACACTAGGCTTGAGATGGGAATTCAGCGTCAAATCAAAGACAAGCTTTTTGCTTTAAAACTTAAAACCCAGCGAATCATACATCCAAAAAAAGTCTTTGAAAAATATCGCGAACAACGCCGCCACCTACACAAAGAAATGACCCTCAATTTTCATCAATCGCTTCGAAATTTGCGAAATAACCTGGCCATACAGATGAAAGCTCTTGGCAACCTGAGCCCCCTCAATGTGGTTGATCGGGGCTACTCATTGGTGACCTTAAATGGGGCTCTCGTACGTTCGGTCAATCAACTGAAAATCAAAGATCAAGTTGAAATTCAACTAGCTGAGGGCAAGGTTTTTTGCGGAAGTCCAAACGCTTATTGAATAATACATGGCGTGAATCATAGAACACGCCCCTGGAGGAATGAATGGATTTTGAAAAAAAGCTGAAGCGTCTTGAAGACATTGTCGGCCTTATGGAAAAAGGGGAGTTGGCCCTTGAAGATTCTCTGAAGCTTTTTGAGGAGGGCGTCAAGCTTTCTCGCGAGTGTCAGAAAAAATTGGTTGAAGCTGAAGCCCAGGTTAAAAAGCTGACTGGCTTTGATGCAGACGGAAAACCCCTGACTGAGCCTTTTCATGCCGAGGACGCTGAGTGAATTCACTCGACGCTGAAATTGAAAAACGCGCCCGCACCGTCGATGATTTTTTAGTTCGCCACTTTGAACTTTTCTCGACTGTTGATTTTTTGGCTCCGCGCCTTCTGGTTGAATCAATGTCTTATTCACTCCATACCGGCGGGAAACGTTTTCGCCCGGTGTTGGCGCTGCTCGTCGGTGAGCATTACAATCAGGACTTATTGCAGATCCTACCGTGGGCCGCCGCAGTTGAGCTTATTCATACTTATTCTCTTATTCATGATGATCTCCCCTGCATGGACAACGACGATTTCCGTCGCGGCAAACCCACCAATCATAAAGTCTACGGCGAGGCGACAGCGCTTCTCGCCGGAGATGGACTTCAGACAGAAGCTTTTCAGTTACTGATGAAATACTATTCCCAAGACGCAGCTCTCGCCTGTCAACTTGTCGAGCGTCTCTGTACAGCTGCTGGTCCCCAGGGAATGGTCGGTGGACAGGCCTTGGATCTTCAAGCCGAAAAAGTTCCCCCCTCCCTGGCTGAGCTGAAGCAAATTCAGAAGCTGAAAACAGGCATGCTGATCCGAGTGACACTCGAAGGCGCAGCACTCGCCAGTGGAGCCTCAAAAACGACACTCTGGCTCTTAAGATATTATGGCGAAGCCTTAGGGCTCGCATTTCAGATCGCTGATGACTTGTTAGATGCAGAACAAGGGGATCAATCTAAAAGCTTTGTGTCGCTTCTGGGTCTTGATGGCACAAAAGAGCTCCTGCTCGAAACTAGTGTTAAAGCTAAAGAGTTTCTAAATAAACTGACACAGCCAAATGTTTTTCTCCTGCAATTGATCGATTACAATATGAATCGAAAAGTTTAATGCCACGCTACGGAGGATGTTGAGAATGTTTAGAGTCTTTAGCATGTTTAAATTTGTTGTTGTTGGTGCTGCTGCTTTTTCGCTGTTGTCTTGTCAAACAACAAAATCCAAAAAAGATCTTGAGACCTCCACTCGGTCATCGACTTTGGGTACCTCACCTGAAAGCCCCCGGGGTAGAATCCAGCACGAATGAAAGAGGCGGACAGGAGGCCACCTCTCCTTCTGATCGCCCTGAGGGAAAAGACCCTGATCAGATGACCATGCCTCCACAAGTCGTCGACAACATTCCGAAGATTGGCCTGATTCTTGGTCCCGGGGGAGCGAAAGCTTTCGCCCATATTGCAGTTTTGCACGAATTTGAGCGTGAGAAAATTCCGATATACGCTATCGCTGGACTTGAGTTTGGCGCTCCTATGGCTGCACTTTATGCCTGGAAGGGTTTTGCCAATGATGTTGAGTGGCAAATGATGAAACTTAAAACTGAGCGGCTAGAGAAGCGTTGGATTGATCCACAAAGTACTTTTGATTTTTTAGATTTGGCCTTTCAAAAGTCAAAGGTCGAAAATTTAAAACTTCCCTTTGCTTGCGTAGCCCACAACTTAGCGAAAAGTCAACTCTACGTTATGAGTCGGGGACCCCTCCGGCAGCTTCTACCTTATTGCTGGCCTTATCCCCCACTTATGAAGCCCTACTCATCGAACATTAGCGGCGTCCGTGATCCAAAGCTCCTCGCAGACTACCTGCGCAGTCAAGGGGCTAATGTCATTGTCTATGTGAATGTTCTTTCAGGAAAGCAACATGGATCAATTGTTGGCGACAAAGAAAGCCTCGAGAATATTATCTGGCAGGAGATTGCCACGTCCTTGACTAAGAACCCACAGGGAATAGATCATATCATTCAATTAAATCTTGAGGGCTTTAGCCTGCTTGCATTTGAGAGGAAGAGAGAGATTTTACAGAAGGGTGCAGAACTCGGATCATTGGCTGTCAAGACGCTTGCTCATAAATTGAATCTCTAGATTCCAATTGGTTTCTAGGGTTTTTAGCTTGTTTAGGGTACTTTAAATCAGGAAGGATCTCATATGCGAACTCCACTCGAGAATATTTCAATCTTTAGGGAACGGCGAGAAAGAATTATCCCAGAACTCCGTGGGTCAGCGCTGATTGTGGCTGCTCATCCTGAGAAAATTCGTAACCATGATGTTGGTTTTTCCTATCGACAAGATTCAAATTTCTATTATTTAACTGGCTTTGAAGAGCCCCATTCAATTCTAATTATCCGTCCAGGACAAACACCTGAAACAGTGATGTTTGTTCGACCCCGTGATCGTGATAAAGAAACTTGGGATGGTTTTCGCTTTGGTCCCGAGGGAGTTGAGAAACGTTTTGGAATCGCCAAAGCCTATCCGATTGCTGAATTTCCTCAAATGGCACCTCAACTCCTCAAGGGCTTCGATTCCGTTCACTATCGGATTAGAAAAAATTACGAGGCTGACAATTTGGTTTTGGGCGCTCTTGAAACACTCAAGGGAATGCAGGGTCGAACTGGGTTTGGATTTTTGACCATACATGACGCCGATACCTTCCTTGGTGAGTTTCGCCTTATTAAAACAGAACCAGAACTTGTAAATTTAAGACAGGGCTGCGAAATCACAGCCCAAGGGCACCTTGCCGCCATGAAGTTTACGAAGCCTGGCGTATCTGAACGACAGGTTCAAGCAGTCCTGGCCCACCATTTTTATTCAAAAGGCGCTGCTCGTGAAGGCTATAATTATATTGTAGCGTCTGGAGATAGCGCAACGACCTTGCATTATAACTTCAACGACCAGCCGTGCAAATCCGGAGATCTTTTGTTGATTGATGCGGGAGCGGAGTGCAATTATTTCACTGGCGATATTACTCGCACTTTTCCTGTCAACGGCAAATTTACCCATGAGCAGGCCGAGGTCTATCAAGCCGTTCTTAAGGTTCAAAAAGCAAATTATTGATTCAATTAAGCCTGGGGGTTGTTTTTGCGGACCTTCATCAAATGGGCATTTCACTGTTGACAGATCAAATGCTTGAACTTGGATTTTTCAGCGGGCGAAAACAGGATATTATCGATGGTCTTTTGTATAAAAAATACTATCCCCATGGAATTGGACACTGGTTAGGAATGGATGTCCACGATTGTGGCTTATATTTCAAAAATGGTCAGGCTCGACCCATCGAAGAAAATATGTGTTTTACAGTCGAACCTGGACTCTATATTCCGGCAGATGATGAAGGTGCCCCAGCCAAATACCGAGGCATCGGAATCCCGTATCGAGGATAACATTCACGTGACTCGACAGGGTTGTGAAAACATGACCTCAACCGCACCAAAAGAGATTCAAGATCTAGAGAAAGTGATTGGGATTGGATAGAACCCGGCTCTCCATGAGGTCTGAAATTCTTTTGGTGACTCTGAATTCAACTTATCAGCATTCATCCGTGGGGCTTAGGTATTTACATGCAAATCTTCAGGAGTTCGCTTCTCGCTCGGAGATTCTTGAGCTGACCATTAATCAACATCCCAGGGATATGGCTGAAAAGATTCTTGCCAAAGCGCCTAAACTTGTCGGCTTTGGCGTCTATATTTGGAATACCAAAATAACCGAAGAAGTGATTCGCATTCTTAGAGCGGTCAACTCGGATTTGTTAATCGTCCTTGGTGGACCAGAGGTCAGTCACGAGGCACAGGGACAGTCTATTGTTGAGCTTTGCGATTATGTCATTCAAGGTGAAGGAGACTTGGCCTTTTATGATTTCTGTAAGAAGTGGTCTGAGGGTCAATTGCCCCCTGATAAAATAATCAAAATGTCTTTGCCCGAATTAAGTAACATTCGACTTCCCTACAGAGAATATTCTGATGAGGATATTCAGAACAGAGTTATCTATGTTGAAGCCTCACGGGGCTGCCCGTTTAGATGCGAATATTGTTTATCCTCTCTAGATAAAAAGTGTTTCATAATTTTTTCCTATCGATCTGTTTTGGCTGAGATTCAGCTTTTTTGTTGGATCGTGGGGCAAAAGAATTTAAGTTTGTTGATCGAACCTTTAACTTAAGCCCTTCTATCAGCCACAAAATTCTTGATTTTTTCTTAAAGAAAATTAATCTAGGCTTGTTTTTGCATTTTGAAATGGTACCAGACCGACTGCCTGATGGGTTGAAATCTCTGATAGAACAGTTTCCAAAAGGCTCTCTTCAGTTTGAAATTGGAATTCAAACATGGAATCCCGCTGTCGCCGCTCTCGTCAGTCGTAAGCAAGATTATCAACTGATTTCACAAAACCTGAAGTATCTTCGAGAACATACCGCCGTCCATACTCGCAGATCTCATTGTGGGTTTGCCTGGAGAAACTCTGAGTAGTTTTGGCTCTGGCTTTGACGCCCTTGTGGCTCTTCAGCCTGATGAAATACAGGTTGGCCTATTGAAAAGTCTCAAAGGATCTCAATGATTCGTCACAACGTCGAGTTCAAGATGGTTTTTATCAGAAGGACCCTCCTTTTCCAGATTTGCGGCTGCAAATTAAAGATCTGATTTTTGAGCTTCAAAGGGCGTTTCACTTTGCTAGGATTTTTTTGGGACCGGTTCTTCCTGGAAACAGTGGGCACTTTCCCCCAAGGGTTTATCGAAGCCCTCAAGCTTTATTCTCGCTCGCTCACCGCGACCATCCTTCTTTCTTTTAGGAATTTTTTGAGTTTCTAAAATTTATTGAAACCGACATACTGAGAGTCTGCATGGAATTTCGTTGATATAAGCAAAAAAGGCACTGCAAAAAAAAAAAAAAAAAAGAAAAAACCTTTCCCAAAAAAACTGCTTGGAACTATTTGAATTTAAAATGGCCCAGAAAAACTGGATACCACAGACTCTTACTGATTGCTGACTTATTAAGGAGAAAAGAAGAGAATATTCCAAAGTTTTAAGGCCTTCTTCCTGATTAGCCTCAGTTGAACTCAACGTGGCGAATATTTCTTTTCTTTCTGCGTTGGTATCCATACCGTTATTAGCAGAGGGGAAAATTATCTGATCAACATCCGAGCCTTACTGCCTACTGTTGCCGTCGCGGCTTCTAATATCTAAGTCTTTGCCTCTCCGTTGCCAACCTGGCAAACAAGCGGGGAGCGATCTATGGTCGGGTTACCCTCGACCTTTGGCCAGGATATGATTTCGAGGCATTGTGGCCCTTTTTCAGGCTGCTCTCGAGTCTCATTCAACAGGGCGCCTCTGATTCAGATTTTGGCTTAATGTTAACAAATGGGCGCTGTTTGAGAAGCCGGTTTACGCGTCCGAGAAGCTACGTCTTTGGTGTCCCCTAGTCGACGCACTTTACACCTTGTTAAGCTCTGCCCGCAAATCCGTTAGAAGAGTCACCTGCAAGAGTGGTGGAGTGTTAAGCAATGACGAATACCGATATGACCATCATCAGTTGCGAGAAACCTATTCTGAAATCAAGACCAGAATTTGGGATTATATCGCCCTCCCCTGGCCCCTTTCTTCCCAACACCAGCCAAAACCTCCACACAAATGGGTCGTTTCAAGGAGTATTGGCTTAGGGGATATTACTCGGAAAATTAGAAGCTTTCTTTTATCAGCCAATTGCGTGAAGAAGATTAGTTCTTCAGTGATTCAATTCGTTATACTCGCCCAGGGTGCACGAAACTATTGGGGAACCTCTGGATCTCCAATAATCACTTGGCAGGTACAAAGACAATTATTGGCGTGAATAATACAGGGAATGAGCGCGAAAGATGCACGAAGAACAACCCCTGCGAAATTAGTCAAAATGGAATGACCTCAATAAGGCTATTTCCATTTTAACATAGTCCAACAAAGGCTAGCCGGGTTTGCCCTTGCCCAAATAAAAGTAAGAAACCAGTTTGACTATTCCTGGGTGTTTGTTACCTCACTAATTTAGGGCTCTCCCACTTGGGAAAGAATCACCTCTGCTTTGGCGAGGTCGCCTACTCGTGAAATCTTTCCACACTGCATGGCGCTAATGGAGTTTAAGTACCAAAGGAAGGACTCGCTGCCGCGATTTTTCCCCGCCGTCCCTGGAGGATGTGTGGTGGATACGACTGGATGCGGGGATGCATTTCGAGCTGGCCTCATATTCGGTCTTTTTAGTGGAGCGACAACCGTAGAGGCAATTCTCGTCGGGTTGAAATTTGGAGCTCTCAAAGCACAGACTCGAGGCTCCCACTGCAATGGATTTTGTGACTCACAGACAGACGGCTAAATTTTCGAGGACCTGCCCTCTGCTTTTGCAAACTTGTTTGGCTTATCTAATCGACCAATGGTCTTTGAACTTGGCTTATTGACCGTCTTCTTCGATCCATCGAAGCCTTTCTTCTGACTCAAAATTTTATTTTTACACCACGATTTGATCTGTCTGAAAATTCGCGCTCAACCAAAAGAAAAATTCTATGCTGACTTTAATTTCATACGCACCCTGCACAATAGGGTTTTATCTTTTTTGAAGTACATTTGTATCTGAAAGTCCAGAAAAGAAATGTGAACAGCCTGAAGCAAGGATCGGCCCGCTCGCCGTTCTTCCAATACGACGATGAAAATCTTCGGCCTGAAATGGAAGATCAAAGTTTATGACACAATCGACACTTGAGGGCATCAATTCCACGAGAGACAACAAATCTGTGGCGACGATAATTCGGATTTCTCCTTCACGGAACTGACGTACGACTCGGTTTCTGTGTCCTTGAGATTGTCCTCCATGAATTAAGCCCATCGAATAGCCATACTCTTCCAAATACTGACCCATTCTTTCACAACTTCCTGGTTTGCCACAAAATACGATCACTCCGCCCTTTGTTGCATTGAGCTCATCCAAACGACGATCATTTTTTGCAAACTTATCAATATACAAAACTTTTTGAGTGAGGCTCGCCACCGGTTTTTCTGCCTGCGCTGAACGAATCATCAGGGGTGGTTTACTCATAAACTTCTGTGCAATAGCCTCGACGGTGGGATTGAAGCTTGCTGAAAACATCAAGGTTTGTGTTTTGGTCCGAAGAGTCTTTTGAATATTCTCTAGCTGGGGAGCAAAGCCCATGTCCAGCATTCGATCAGCCTCATCGATCACGACATATTGAACATTTTGTAAAAGTTGTTTATTTCCTACTAAGTGATCATTCAATCTTCCAGGCGTACCAATAATCAGGCGTGGATTCTTCTTCAAAGCACTACTCTGCTTTGCACTTGGAATTCCGCCAATCACCAAGCTGCATGACACCGGCAATTCAGCACAAAGATCCAAAAAGACCTTATGAATTTGCTGGGCCATTTCACGACTTGGCGCCAGAACCAAGGCCCGAGCCTCTGGATTACTCTCAAGAAAGGTCAAAATCGGTAGAGCAAATGCTAATGTTTGCCACTTCCCTGTCTGCGCCGACGATCAGGTCAGTCCCCTTGAGGCCCTCTGGAACCGCCCGAGATTGAACATCTGTTGGTTTGGTGATTGCCATCTTCTCGAGACCCCTCATCAGAACGGGGGACAGGGCCATTTCGCGAAAAGTATTAAGACGCAGAGTTGAGTTTTGGAGTTTCATGTTTTGTGGATACACCATTAGGGTGGACCTGGACTAGCGATAACTGAGAACCACACAAGCTCTTTGTAATATCTACATCAAGAATTCTCCTGGGCGCCTCTCGTGTTGGCTCCGATTTGTTGGCCTCTATTTGCTCTCTAGCAGAAGCCTCTTTTCGATTCTTTCGAGGCGATCTTTCATGACCTCAAGTTCTTTTGTTTTTGCTGCGTTCTCGGCTTCTAGCCTTTCGATTTTAGCCTCGGTCTCAGTTTTAACACTTAAAAGCTCGTTATAAAGCTCCTGAATGGCCTTAATGAGTGGCGAGATAAGCTCAGTATAACGAACGCTATAACTGTCCGTTTCTTTGTTGTGGGACACAATGACATTGTTTGAATCTTGCCCTTTAGCTTTGATAAGCGCTGATTCAGCTTCTTGAGCAATGACTCCGTAATGTTGTGCTAGCCCTTGCTTTTCGTCTTTCCTGTCCACGAAACTGGACAGAAGGGAATTGATGAAGGAAAGCCCAAGATCAGAAGTCCTCACGTCTTTTTTCAACCGTGCATCCGAACTGACATCCGGCGCGTTTGAAAGATAAATATTGTTCCACCTGAGGGTGGTTGAGCCAAGATTTTTCGTTGCTGTCGTATCTGGTGTGATGTCGCCGGCAACTTGAAGCTTACTAGTTGGGCCAGTGACACCGATGCCGACATTGCCGCCATTAAGGTAGCTATCACCTGAAGCATTTAGACTTACAGTCAGACTCGATCCTGAGGTGGACAAATTAAGCCTGCCACTTCCGCCTATGGCTAGGCACTGAATACTTCCACTCCCGCAGCCTTTCCCGAAATAAGGTGTTATTCATGACCAGCAAAGTCGGTATTCAATCGCATATTGGGGGTGAGCTCTCCACTGACTTTGGCCGCGCCATTTCACATCTAGAGCTGCCTGGGGGCTGTTGTGCCAATGCCTACGTTGCCTGCTGCATCGACTCGGGCCCGTTCTGAACCACCAGTAACTATCGAGATTACATCGGCTACTGGATTTTGCAGGCCGGTGTTGTTGTCATCCTTAAAGGAATAAGCGGGATTGGAGTTAGTTGGGGTCAATGACAAACGAAAAGTTCCAGAGTCCGATCCATTAAAGGACGCCGGAGAGGTTGATGCATTCAGGAAGATTTGCGCTGCCGAACCACCAGCGACAAAGCTCATAACATTGGCAGAATCTAAGTTCAAACGATTGGTCGTGCCAATTGCAATCGCTGGAGCTCCGGCTGTACCGTACCCTGATCCACCCACCACAATTCTTTCGGAGGTGTTGAAGGCGCCATCCACTTGGAGTTTATACGAAGGAGTTGTAGTCCCGATCCCGACGTTGCCCATATTATCAATCAGGACTCTTGCTTGATTATTAGTTCCTAACAAGAGGTTGTTGTTTCCACCATTCACAATAATTCCATAATTACCCCGTAAAGAAGCTGCGGCAGTTGTCACCCATCCGCCAAAATAGGCTTCACCAGCTGCGTTAGTCTTCACCCCAAACCTGGCGCTGGCAGATCCGCCCGAAGCAAAAGAGTTCTCAACTCTTAAGTATGTTTGGCTGGCTGAATCCTTTCGCAAGTGTAACAGTTCTGACGGATTTGTTATCCCAATCCCAACATTCCCCGTGTTGAAGTAAATATCCGACCCGGTCGTGGTCCACTGCGATCCAGAACCTGAACTGTCAGTTCCACAGCCAGCGAAGCCTGACACATCGAACTTAATGATCTCACCAAGCGCGCAATTGAGCGAGCTAAGCGCAGAGCCTGTTCCATTTGAAACCAGCACACTGTTGTTGCCATAGCTGCCGAGTCCTGTTCCGCCTCGAGCAATTGGTAAAACTCCTGTCGTAATCTTGGCAGCATCTAAACTTGGAATGTCGGTGGCGGCAAGAGACCCAAAGCTGAGTTGACCCGCTCCGTTCGTCTTCATCAACGTCCCAGCAGCGCCATCTGCAGCGGGTAGAGTGAAATTTAAGATGCCTCCCAAAACTGGTGCAGTCATTTGTACATAGTTTGCCCCATTGTAGATTCGCAAACTCGATGTGCTCACAGTGGAACCTTGAACAGTTCCTGTTGTGACCAGATTCCCGCTAGAGCTAATTGCTGTACTTCCGCCGATGGTACCGGCATTGATGGCACTACCACTGACTTTTCCAGCTGTAGACAATGTTGGGATGTCTGCTTCACTCAAAGCCGCACCACTTGTGACTCGTCCCTTGGCGTCTGTTGTCAACGCTCCGCTATAAGTCCCCAGCTGTCCCAACATTTGGTAGACCCGCCACGACCTGCGCATCTACATAGGTTTTGTTTACAAGATCGTTGCCGCCTGTGGGAGTGCCGCTCCACTGGGGAGCGGCCGTAAAAATGGCGGTCCCTGACTTCACATACTGAGTCGTTGTGCCTCCAATTAATGCCAAAAGCTCGGTCCAGGAAGCGTTGTTCAGCTCAGTGCCCGTGGTCGAAACTCCATCTGCGATTTTCAACAACTGTTCCTTTTTATAGCCACCGACCTGGGCTGCTTCTATAGCCATTGGCACAAAACTGATTGAAATCGCAGGAGTCGCTTCCCACTGTCCAGCAGTGAAAGTTCCATCATTAAAAAGCACTTGAATTTTTCGACCGTCACTGGGGCTTGAGTTATAGACTGTCCCTCCGCTACAATCTGCAGCAGAGAAAGTGAAACTTCCCCTATTACCAAAAATTTGCTCCAGGGTATATCCGCTGGCGTCTGTGCGATTGCCTGAACCATCATTAATAGTGATCGAAAAGATCCCATCTGACTGGGACATATCCTTGCTTTGAACTTCTTCATACATCAAACAATTCTCAGCGCCTGGCGTTCGTAATTGAATCTTAAATTGCACACTTGCGCCAGTAACCGCAATTCCAGCAGGATCAATCAAGCGGCCATGGTAGGTTATTCCGGCATTGCCAGCCATTGCGATCTGTGTTCCTAAACCTATGAGCCAAAAGATAGCGAGAAGCCCAAAAATAGTTCTCATTTTTTAGGGTCGTGTTTTCCCGACAGATATTCATTCGTCTCTCCTTGCATTACACTCTTCGGGAGGTCCTCGCCTAGACTTGAGTCCCAATTCGATGGAGTCTTGGTTCAATTTGGGATGTCGCCAAAAAGATCAACAAATTCATTAGCAATTGACAAATTCTTAGGCCAACATTCTTGATTCAGGCTTGTCTCAATTTGACCCAGCCGAACAAGGTGGCCTACTTGCCTCGCCAAACATTGTCACCAACGCTATACAAATTTCCTCCTCCGACCCTCTATGCAATGATACCTATGTAACCTAAACCATATTTGATATAACAAATGGAATAACATTTTATTGAAATTTAGTTTAGACAGGCGAGAATATATGAGAACGATCATTCTGTTTTTGATTCTAAGCGCTGGAAGTTCCTCGCTTGGGGCGCACAGTTTAACATTACTTTCAAAGATTGAAATGCCCTCGAAATCCGATTTGGAAAGGGCTCTCACACCTCTTGAACTTAAAGAAGATTTGAACTTTCTTCGTTTCGCAATTGAAACCGCCTACTCTGGATTTTTCTTTCAACGCAACAATGGAATTGACAAATTCTTGAGTGAATTCGCCTCGGTTCAGAACAGACTGTCAACTCCTGCAGGAATGGAATTCTGCTTTGAATTACAAAGATGTTGAGTCTCGTCAAAGACCACCACTTCTCGCTGGGAACTTATAAAGGCTCATCCTGCAGTGGTCGACTCGACTCCAAAGGTGATGGAAAAGTTGGAATTAACCTTGGAACAAGGAGTGAGAGCGGGTCGGGTGTTAAAAAGGGATGGACGATCAATCAAGTGGACGGTCCTTCAAGAAAAGTAGACGTTCTAAGTATATTTGGCGAATTTCTTCCAAGAGAAGATACCTCATGGGACGGATTTAAAGACAGGATCGCTGAGCTCCATCGTTCGGGAAAGGATTATATTTTAGATCTAAGAGGTAATTCTGGCGGCGACAGCCATATGGGGGAAAATCTTGTTTACATCTTAGCTGGTCGGCAATTAGATCCACCCATTTCTTTCTTCAATGAACTTGTGAATGTTAGCGCACTTGAAACTCGAGTTAATATGGCGCAACTTGCGGGAGGAGATATCTCCCAACGTCAACAAGCCCTTGACGCGGCCAAGACCAATCCGACTCAACCATTATCTGTGAATAAAGGTGACCCAAATGCGAAGGCTCACTACTCACTCGGTGAGCTTGGTTCAGAAGCTTTTCAAGGAAAAGTTGTTGTTCTCGTTGACAGGCAGTGTGCGTCAGCTTGCGAAGTTACCACCCTCTTCCTTAAAACCCTACCTTTTGTGGTCGTGGTCGGCGAAGCAACTGCCGGGGTATTACATTTTGCCAACAGTGGATTAATCCAGCTTCCCAACTCCAAAATTTTGTTTGGGTTTGCCGACCACATGGATAGGATTTGCTGATGGCGTTTACCGCGAATCGATTGGAATCTCCCCCGACATTCAGACACCCACCGACGCCGAGGCTCTTACGAGTGCTCTGAAGTTGATCAGCAATTAAACCGGGGGGCCAACTATGAATTCAAAACCCAAACGCGTTCTTATGCCCCTCCCCTCGAGGGATTTTGATCCAACCGAGGCTGGCGTCACCTGGAAACTTCTCACGACCAATGGCATCGAAATCGTTTTTTCGACCCCGAACTCAATGCCTGCATCGGGCGACCCCATGATGATTACGGGAGAGGGTCTTGGAATTTTGTCCGCCTTGCTCAAAGCTGACTCCCACGGCCTTGCTGCATATTCAGAAATGATTACCTCCAAGGAATTCATCAGCCCAATTCCTTGGACTGAAATAGACGTTGAGAATTTTGACGGAATAGTCTTGGCTGGTGGACATGCGAAAGGAATGAAAGAATATTTAGAATCTTCAGTTTTGCAAAAAATTGTGTGCGCCTTTTTCTCTGCAAAGAAAGTTGTCGGCGCCATTTGCCATGGGACTGTGCTTGCGGCCCGCAGCAAAGACGCTTCTGGAAAAAGCGTCTTACATGGCCGCAAAACGACAGCTCTGCTTCGCTCGCAGGAATTAGCTGCCTGGATTCTCACTTGCCTTTGGCTGAAATCCTATTACCGCACTTATTCCGAGACAGTGCAATATGAGGTCACTCGATCTCTCGCCCATCCGAGCGACTTCGTTTCGGGTCCACTTCCCATACTCAGAGACTCGCTAGATAATATCCACCATGGATTTGTACTAGAAGATCAAAATTATATTTCAGCTCGGTGGCCGGGTGATGCCCATCGCTTTGGAATGACCCTTGTTAGACAGTTACGTCAAACATAATTTCTCTGCTTTAACCTTCCAATCCACGAAAAAAACACTTATTGTTTTTCTAATGCCATGGAGAGTGTCGATGCTGCACGATCAACCTACGGCAAGGTGGCATCTAAGCTACTCAACACAGAGGGGGAGTAAATTAGATCTAATCGGTTCTTAAACGAAAGTGAAGGCCCAGCATGAACACATGGATCGTGAGAATTGGACTCCTGATGGCAGCCCTTGTAAGTCTATTTTTTATTTTTGTGTACGTAGAGCCTTTCATTCTCGAGGATCCTGAGGACGCACAATATTGTAAGAGTCAATCTCAGGAATATCTCTGTTACAATAATTCTATTGATATATGCAAAATGGTTTGGCGACAGTATTCAGCCCCTTGTGAAGCTGAGTTGAAGGCCAAGAGGGGACAACGACGGGTCACCTCACTGCTGGGGCCTGGAATCAAACGCTGCATTCAAAAGAAATTTGATAAGACACTTCGCTCTTCTCGAAAACTGAGCGGCGGCAGCTCATGCCAGGAATATTTTTCCAAACTGGATGCGATGTCCTTGGAGTGACCTAATCCTTGATAAAGCGATGACTGAGCCAACCCATCTCACTGGCTTTCTGCTGCAACCAACTTTCTGTTTTGAATAGCTTTTCATCTCGACACGCAGCGCTGACCGCCAATTGGATTTGAGTCGAGGAGCTCAGCAAGGCGAAGTCCCCTTCTGTATTTCCACTTGCCAGAAATGGGTGTTTACCTTGAGTGTGCTCAAGGAGACCATGAACTTTGCCCTCTTTGTAGGTGATGACGCCATGCTGTCGCTCAGTCACAAGTCCGTCTTCAATTTCAGTCTTCACACCGATCACCTGCTCAGGTGGAATTCCCAATAGAGCAGCTCCGGGCTCAACTGCCCATTTAATTGAGGCCGTCACGATATATACTTTCACTCCGCGTGAAAGCAAAAGCTCTATAAGTTTTTTCTGTTCTGAGAAAATGGGCACTGGTTTGGCATCGTCGATGCACTTTTGCGCCCATTGTCTCACCACCCCAATTGGGATCCCCTTGTGAATTTGGGCGAGCCATAGGTATCCCTGCTGGGGTCCCCCAGGCAATGCCTTTAGTTCTTCATAATGTTCCCAGGGATCCTTCGGAAGAGGAATCAGCTTATGGTCAATCTCATACTGAAAAAAGGTCTCACCAAGATCAAAATCCCAAAGAGTCCCATCTGCATCGAAAGCCGCAATAGGCTCAGGGTCTATGGCCAAAACACGCTCTAAATTCTCTTGAAGAGTTTTCCAAATATGTGGAGAAAATTCTTTGTATTTCATCATCACTTAGTATCAAATGATTCGAATTCTGACAAGGAGCAACGTCGATGAATCTAAGTTGTCGGGTTATTTCTCCCAACGACCTTGATGAAATTATTAATTTTGAAACCTCTAAACTGGCAGAGGTCATGCCTGATGAAACAGAGCGAGCCCTTCATAGTTGGCATGCTCGATGGCGGCGTGAATCTTTGGAGCATTACCTAACACTTGGCTGGAGTTTTTTAGCTCGCACTCCAGATGACCATGTCCTTATTGGATATTTTTTGGGGCAGGCCTTCTCGTTCGTCGATGGAATGACCCAGACTCTGTGGATTGAACATTTGTCCTTTAACTCACTTCAAGCTCGGGATCAACTTTGTGAGTTGGCTACGAAATTGGCTCGCGAGAAACACTTTCAGAAAGTCATTTTTCCAAACCAAATAGGAATTGCAAATTCATTGTCATCTCTCAAGCCCGAGGTCTGGGCTCCACAAGCCTTAGCGGTGAGTACGACTAAAATATGAAAAAATTCTCATCTCACTCTCGACATTCCAATATCAAGAAAATGCAAGAATTAGATTTTGATCTCGTCATCATTGGAGGCGGGATAAACGGCGCAGGAGCCGCACGGGAGGCCAGTCTCCGTGGAATGAAAGTTGCTTTGATCGAGGCACGAGATTTTGCATCGGGCACCTCTTCCAAATCCAGTAAGCTTATTCATGGAGGCCTGAGGTATCTTGAGAATCTCGACTTTAAACTTGTTTTTGAAGCGCTGAATGAGCGTACAAAACTATTTGAAATGGCGCCACATTTGGTTCATCCCCTGCGTTTCCTAATTCCGCTCTATGAAACGAGTCGGGTGAGTATGTTTACCATGGGTCTTGGAATGTGGCTTTATGACGCCCTCGCCTTATTTCAAACACCAGAAATGCACGAGCGCTTAAGTTCAGAGGAAACCCTCAAGCGAATGCCCATACTTGCCGCCAATAAACTAGTCGGGTCCTTTGTGTACTCGGATGCCTATATGGACGATGATAGACTCGTTCTTGAAACACTTAGATCCGCCCACGATCACGGAGCTGTTTGTGCCAATTATGTTAAAGCGACTGGCGCCTCATTCAATTCAGATGGGTGCTTGAATGGCATTGAGGTTACAGATACTCTTGCCACGAATCCGCAGCCTTTCATGGTGCGTGGAAAGCATTTTATCAGCACGGTTGGCCCATGGACTGACCTTTTCGGCGAAAAATTGTTTCAGGATTGGAAGAAAATTTTGCGCCCCACTAAAGAATTCACCTCACCTTTTCTAAGGCACGACTGCCACTAACATCTGCCGTCGTTATGGCTGCAGAAAACAGTTCCCGGATTGTCTTTGGAATACCAAGGCACGAAATGGTCATCGTTGGCACCACCGACACAGATTACTCTGGTTCCCCAGAGTTAGTCGCCCAAAAGCTGCCGACGTCGACTACCTTCTCGATATCACCAGACAGTATTTTCCTGGTGGAAACCTCACAAAATCAGATATCATTGCAAGCTATGCCGGAGTGAGGCCACTCGTCAAAGATGACTCCTCAACAGAGGGGAAAACGAGCCGGGAACACACAATTATCAACGATCCCCGAGGTGTGACCTTTGTCGCGGGTGGCAAGTACACAACCTATCGACTTATGGCAGAACAGGTTGTTGAGGGCGCTCTTAAATACTTTTCAATTGAAGAACGGGTTCAATTCAAAAAAACAGACTCTGCGATTGCCCTTAACCCTTGGACTGATCCTGAGTCCTATGACAAGGCTCACCTCAATATTGATCAATATTGTCGAACCTCTTTGTTAAAGAAGTCAGAAATACAGAAGCTGGTTGCTCGATTTGGAACGGAAGTGGAAGAGTTTTTTGCGAAAATTCATATTTTTTCTGATATCCTTGGATAAACCATAAATGATAACCCAAAAACTAGATGAGCGGCCAAGTCCCAAAACATCGGCACCTCTCGATTCCAAATATCGATCCCGTGAAGGGTATTCATTAAAAATGGAATAAGAAGATAAGGGCCAACCATCGGTGCGGACAACAGGATTTCGAAGACGCGCATTATTTTGTTCATTGGGCGAGTGTATCGAAACTGATTCGAACGCTTTTTCGTGACCCTCAAAACAAAGGTAAATCTTTAGAAACCACACCTCTCAATGATAGCCAAATTTCACGATTGGGTTTGAGGAGGAATCAATAACCCCGTGAATCATTCCTTCTGTGTTGAATGCAACGGCATGATTGCCTTGAACATCGACGGCAATCAGTCCGACTTCTGCACCCACATTTTTCATACGTTTAACCAATTTCTCCGCAGCAATAGCAGGAGTGAGTCTTTGATACTGAACCATCGAGGAAAATTCATGTGCTAAAGTGTGGCGAATTATCATTTCACCATGCCCAGTCATTGAAACAGCAAGTGTTAAATTGTTTGCATAAGTGCCTGCGCCTATAATTGGTGAATCTCCCACTCGCCCAGGAGGCTTTGATTCCAAGCCTCCCGTGGAGGTTCCGGAGGCGATCGAGCCGCATTTATCCAACACCACAGCACCAACAGTGCCATATTTTTCATTTTTTTTAAACAATTCCAGATCGCTTTTGGAAGTCTCAAAATAATTCTGATTCACATTCCTAAATCCCAACTGACTTCCAATCAGATCAGCACCAGGCCCAACGAAAAAAACTTGCTTTGTTCGTTCCATAATCGCTCGGGCCACCTGAATGGGATTTTTTGTTCGTCGAGTGCCAGCAACTGCTCCGCTTTTTAGTGTTGCACCATCCATAATGGCGGCATCAAGCTCCACGTCGCCGTTGGAATTCTTATAACCACCCCGACCCGCATTGAATCCCGAATGATTTTCAAGGGCCGAAATCATCGATTCAACAACCTCTACAGCAGACTGGCCTGTGGATAATTGCTGTTTGCCACTTATCAAAAGGTTTTCAAGGAATAGGGTGTATGTATGCCGTTGATCATTCGAAAAATCACTCCAATCACCAGCCCCTCCGTGTACAACGATTTTGAATGGCCTGTTGCCAGAGCAATTATTTTTTGAAGCTATATCTCGTGCGACTGCCTCCATGGAATCCTGTTGGTTCGTCGCACACCCATTCACAAGCAAGACTGAAAAAAGGCAAATCAATACTTCTGATAAGAGAATAAACATACAGCAAGCCCCTTTATGAATTTTGCGCTCCATTGCTCAATTGGACCACATTCACCGTTGTGCCCTTCTTGATCGTAGCTTTGAGGAATAAGGAAAACAATAGGGGTTTTCGTGTAATCTCCAGAAGTATCAAGGTCCCCAAAAGAAGGGTTGTAGGGCTATTTCCACACCACGGACTGGTGAATTCAAGAAATTTTGATTGTTTTTCGAAATTTGGATGTCGACCGTGGCTGGTTTTAGGTTGAGTGCCAGTCAAGGGAGTGTTTTGGCAAAACAGGGCCTCACTCGAGGGTTAAGTTGTGCCATCAAAATGGCACGTCTTCTTGCCTTCAAAGAAGGCTGCGCGACTTATCACTTTCTTCCTTGCACTATGGGTATTGGCTCTCAGACTTCCAACACAAAAGTGCGCTGCCGCTATTTAATTAAATAAAACCAAATACTCCGACAGACCCACCTGATCAACCAACCCTGCTCTTTTAGGAGCGGGATTTTTCTTTCGATATAGCGTCTTCGCTTTGCTAACAATCATACATCCCAAATTTCTGGCCCCCACTCGATCTTCTTGATGGGGAACACAGGGATATATCAAATCACTTTCTTCCGCTTGGTTCGTTGGAAATCTAGACATTGTAAAAACAAGACCCGTACCCTTTTCGTTAGCCAAATATTTAGAGACTGGTGAATTCTCTAGCAAAGTGCTTGCGTAAATGGCCGGCAACACCATAGCCACTCGCTTCTTAAGCCCCTTCGCAGTCTTGATTCCTTCTGAGAACCTCTCAAGCTCCAGCTTGAGTTCAATTTCATCCTGGTGGGGAATCTCTACCTTGTGGGTCAAGTTAGGATCGACAACAACGACATCAATTCCTTCCTTCTGTTCGCAGAAGCTCCAGGGCACCAATCACGATTTGATACTGATCCAAATTTGAAGGATCGATCCCAAAAAATATCACAGATGCCTGTTTTATCTCGAGTCTGAGACGCTGAGTCAAAGCCACGCCAAGTTCTTTTGGTGATTGAAACAAAGAATATCTAATCTTTGGAATTGGCCGAGGTTGCAGAGAAAAATAGAGGGAAGCCACCAATCCAGCGACCACAAGAATTCCTAACACTACCCAAGAGAAATTTTTATAAATTATACGTATCATTGCCCTTCTATCCCATTGAAACTGAATTCGGTCCAGCCTATTGAGTTTTCATCGCCATTATGTTACCCATTGGGTCACGAATTTAGGAACTGACAAGAACGGACTTGATCCATCTCTGGACCGGTACCATTGGAGACAGTGCATTTGAAATCAATCAACGCGAACTACCTACTCGTTGGATCTGGGCGCCTTGCCAAGCATCTCAAGTTTTGGCTGAATCACTATGGATATGTTGTTGATCAGTGGAATCGTAGCCTCGGATTAGATCAGCTTCAAGAGGCCATGAAGGCAAAACCACGAGTTCTCTTAGCGATTTCCGACTCTTCCTTAGATAGTTTTTTTACCGAAAATTTGAAAATTCCACTGCGCGATTCGGGGATTCTTCCAGTTCATTTTTCAGGCGCCTTCCATCATCCAGAGATAATTTCAGCTCATCCGTTGATGACCTTCAGTGAAAACCTCTACCCAGAGGACTTCTATTGCAAAATTCATTGGACTCTCTGTGGGGTTTCCTCACTTGAGGCCATTTTCCCTCAAATGAGAAACACCTACTCTGTTATTACAGCTGAACAAAAACCACTCTATCATGCTGCCTGCGTACTTGGTGGAAACCTTCCTGTCTTGCTTTGGCGAGAGATGGCTCGAATTTTTTCTGAACTCGGCCTTTCCTCTGATTTGACCCCGAAGATGCCGACCTCAGCCTACTTGGTTTTCTTATCCCGAGTTTTAGAGAATTTTTCAGCCAACCCCCAAAATGCCTTAACTGGCCCAATCATCCGGGGCGATATGACGACGATTGCTTCAAATCTCAATGCCCTCGACCAAAACCCCTGGCGTGAGGTCTACCAAGCGTGCCTCAAGGCCTATCAAACAAGCAATCAGGCAAAAGAACAATCCTTCGCTCCCTCCCAAAAATTAACAAAGAAAGTGATAGAAACACTATGACAATATTGGAATTCATCAACAAAAAAAAGCAAGGTCAGAAGATCTCAATGCTGACTTGCTACGACTACACGATGGCACTTCTTTTGAGCAATTCACAAGTAGACTCAATTTTAGTTGGGGACTCTCTGGCCATGGTCATGCATGGGCATCCGACCACCTAAATGCTTCAGTGAGCCTGATGGCTCTACATACTGCTGCAGTTGCCAGAGGGGCTTCAAAAAATTAATTATTGGAGACCTTCCGTTTTTATCCTATCGAAAATCACTTTCTGAAAATATGAATGCCATCGAAAAGATCATGAAGGCCGGGGCACACGCCATTAAGCTTGAGGGCGCCATTGGAAATCTGGATCTGATTCGCCATGTTGTCCAGTCCGGAGTTCCAGTGATGGGTCATCTTGGACTGACGCCCCAATCAATTCATATGCTGGGCGGATTCAAGGTTCAAGGCCGCGATAAATTAGCACAAACAAATTTGCAGCTTCAAGCAAGGTCTCTTGAGGAAGCTGGATGTTTTGGTTTGGTCCTTGAATGCGTACCCTCCAAACTCGCCAAAATAATTACAACCAGTTTAGAAATTCCTACAATCGGAATCGGTGCTGGCGCTTCCACTGATGGTCAGGTTCTAGTGCTTCAAGATATGCTCGGAATGAATCCCTCCTTCAAGCCAAAGTTTTTGCGTGAATTTGCCGATCTAAAAAACGCGATTTCCACAGCTGTCAATTCATTTCATCAAGCCACAACTGATGGGAACTTTCCGTCACCAGACGAGAGTTATTCATGACCGTCGTCTTAAAAACAATTCCAGAAATACTGGCGTGGAAATTGAAGACCTCAAAAACTACCCTATAACTTGGGAGTCGGATTTGGCCACTGCAGAGAAGTTGGGGATTGATGTCGTCTTTGCTCCTGACAAGGCTGAGCTCTATCCCGATGGATATAAATTTCGAATAACCGAAAATGATTTGAGTCTAAAATATTGTGGAGCCCATCGCCCCGGGCATTTTGATGGTGTTCTCTCTGTGGTTACAAAACTTTTTCAACTAGTTTCGCCGCAGAAAGCTTATTTTGGAGAAAAGGATTACCAGCAGCTCCAACTTGTGCAGGGCTTGGTCAACGCATTTTTTATGGATTTGACGATTGTTCCTGTTCCGACATTGCGAGAGACCGATGGCCTGGCCATGAGTTCACGAAATCGGCTTCTATCACCCGGAGACCGAGAAAAAGCGCCTTTGCTATATAAGGCCCTCAGTGAATCCTCGTCCTGTGAGATCGCAAAGGCTTGCCTAAATTCCGAAGGCTTTAAGGTCGACTATATTGAAGAATTTAACGGACGCCGACTTGGGGCAGCCTACTTAGGGAAAGTGAGACTCATTGACAATGTCCAAATCTAAAATTCTCGTTATTATGACAGGCTCAATCGCTTGCTACAAAGCCTGTCAGATCGTTTCGCGTCTTGTACAGTCAGGGCATGAAGTTCAAGTTGTTACGACCAAATCTGCATTGAACTTTGTTGGCCCAGCCACGCTGGAAGGTCTGAGCGGGCGCAAGGTTCTCTGCGATATGTACGAAGTAGGTCAGATGATGGGCCACATTCATTGGGCTCGCTGGGCTGACTTGATTCTTGTCGCGCCAGCAACCGCAAATTTTATCAATAAGATTGCACATGGCCTGGCCGATGACCTTGCCAGCACTCTTTTCCTGTCTCATGATTTCAAGAGACCTTTTTTGATTGCTCCTGCGATGAACTCCTCGATGTACTCTCATCCCGTGACCCAGGGCTCACTGAAGCGTCTACAGGAGCTTGGCGTTCAAGTCTTAGAAACGGCCTCCGGGGTTTTAGCCTGTGGAGAAGAAGGCTATGGGAAACTTTTGGACCCAGAATTAATTGAAAAAGAAGTAGCGCAACATCTATCGAATATTCCAAACATAGAGATGATGCCAAAATCGATTACACACAAGAACCAAAATATTCGAATACTCATTACAGCCGGAGGAACTAGCGAACGAATTGACGATATCCGCGTGATTTCCAACCGTAGCACGGGGGCCACCGGAGTCCAACTCAGTCAGAAATTTTCGGGGTGTGGCTTCCCTGTGACTCTTTTACTCTCTGAATCCTCGCCCTTCAGCTCCTCACTCCACGATTTTGAGGTTATCAAGTTTTCCGACTATGAAAGTTTAAAAATCTTCTTTACCATGAGCTCTCCCATAGAAACTACAGTCACATTTTTCATTTAGCGGCGGTCAGTGATTACTCAGTGGCACGCCTTGAGCTTGACGGAAAACCAATTCTAGAAGAGAACTCTCCTAGAAAAATTTCTTCTGATAAAGAAGTGTCAATCGTTTTGAAATCCAATCCAAAAATCGTCAATGATCTTAAGAAGATTTCTGTAAATAGGGATATAAAACTTATTTCATTTAAGTTGACCTCTGCGTGTGACGAAAAAACAAAGATCGAAGCTGTGGAAAAACTGATCATGAATTCTAAAAGCGACTATGTCGTTCACAACGATTGGGTTCAAATTAAACAAACTCCTGAAAACCATATTTTTTCAATCTACAAATCAACTTCCAAAACAAGTGGGCAGTTTGACAGCCATGGAATCCCAATGGCTCAAATGGCTCAGACAACAAACGCCGCCGGTCTTGCTGACTTTTTTATCCAGGAGATTCTATGATTTTAGCTCTTGATGTCGGAAATAGCCAAATCTATGGAGGAATTTTTGACAAGGAAAAAATCAAACTGAGCTTCCGGAGAAATTCCAAGCAAGGTTCCTCTTCTGACGAAATCGGAATTTTTCTTCGAACAGTTCTCCGCGAAAATAATTTTGATCCGACAAAAGTGACCCAAATCGCAATTTGCTCAGTGGTCCCCGACGTCATCTATTCGCTGAAGGGTGCCTGCAAGAAGTATTTTAAGTTAACTCCCTTTGTCTTGCAGGCTGGAGTGAAGACAGGCCTCAAAATCAGGTACAGAAATCCAGTCGAAGTCGGATCTGACAGAATTGCCAATTCAATTGCGGCGCTAGAACTTTTTCCTGGAAGAAACTTGGTCATTGTGGACCTCGGAACTGCTACAACTTTTTGTGCCGTCTCTAAGGACAAAGACTACTTGGGCGGATCGATTGTCGCAGGCCTCAGACTTTGTATGGAGGCCCTCGAGGCAAAAACAGCAAAACTTCCCGCGGTTGAGATTTTGGCGTTAGAGGAGGCCTGCGGACGAACAACTATAGAAAGCATTCAGTCTGGTCTTTATTTTGGACATATCGGAATAATCAAAGAAATCAGTGCCCGACTTCAGCAGGAGTGTTTTGCTGATGAAAAGGCCCTCATTATTGGAACGGGTGGCTTTGCACATTTGTTCGAAAAAGATAAGATCTTTGATTCGATAGTGCCCGATCTTGTCCTCAAGGGGCTTTTAGGTGCACTCAAATTGAACTCTTAAGACCCTACAGATTTGAAATCGAAGTCTCTTGGGGGAACACCCTAAACAGCTCGATAGCGTCCACAAATCCTTTGGGTCGAAAAGCCTGGGATTGTTCGCTCCACTCTAGATGCTGCCAACCTAAACTTTGAAAGGAGGGGCTGTCAATCTTCCTCTGCCCGACAAATCGGAAGACATCTCCAGCCGTTGTTAATTCCTGACGCTTGATCATTACGGACGGAAAATAAAATTGTACGAAGGATATTTTTTTATTCTGAAGAGCGAATCCTTCTGCGCCGGTAAATATGAATTTCTGAAAATTCAAAGGCTTCTGAGGATCACAGGTTCTAATCACCAAAAGCCGTGAGGTCTCTTTCGAAAAATCCATGACTCTCGTGAAATCGACTTTACTACAAGTTTCCAACACCATCTTTTGCGTCTTTATTTCATGGATGACCTTGATTGATACTGGATCGAGGGACGGCATGAACCATGCCTTCTCAGGATCTCTCAAAAGAATACGCAGATTTGGATTTTTCTGGGCGAGCTCAAGCATGGCACGAATTCGTGGCGACTGCTTCTGTAAGATCTCGTCGGAACTATACACTAAGTCAAACTCAACAACGTCCATGACTTGCTTGAATCCTTTGGCTTCCAGCTCAGAAGCCATGATTGTCATCAAATGGCGATAGGTTGGCACCTGTAATTGTTGATAGGAATTTGTCCAAAGACGATTCAATCGCTGCACACTTAGGAACAATCCAACCATGGGCTCATCGGGGGAAGACCTCAGTGCGTTGAAATGAAAATTCTTATCAAGCTTAAGTTGTTTTATAATTTGTGTTAGTGCCTTTGATAACTCAATTTTCTCTTTTAAGTTAAGGCGACTGTAAATTCCGATCCAGACCGAGCTTAACAAAGGTCGCAAACTCAAATCCATCAGTTCATTGCCGACCGTTCCCTCATTCTTATTAAGATTAAAACACATTTGATAGTGCTCAGCTATTTTCCATTCAGAATGACAATAGCCAGAAACGGTTTTCATCACGGTTGGCCATTTTTGGTGCTTAAGTGAGAGCTTGGCAGATGAGGTTTTAGCAAATTCAAAGGGATCCTCGAGTTTGAATTGCCCTTGAATCATAGTCAAAAACAAATCCGAAAACACCTCTTCTGCCAGCAAATCATTATAAAAGTACTCTGGGTTCAAATCCCTCAGCCATGTTTTAATGATGGCTTTCTCTGGGACCCCCTCGGACTCAAGAAGATTTCTGTTGAGAGTGAGGGTTTCATTTTGTAACCGGTAGGTCCATCCCTCTTCAGGTAGAATGTTGATCTTCAAACGGGAAACAAAGGGGGAAAGCGTCGTCAAAAATTTCTCTGCTCTAACTAAAGAAGCCAGCGTGTTCCCCTTCTCAGAAAGATAGCCGTATAAGGGAACGCCTTTTTGAATTGAACAACGGTACAAAACAGAATCTTGACCCATGTTAATTTTATCAATCATTTTGGAATCAATACAAAGTGGCTTTCGAGTGGAAATCACTATACCTAAGACAAATGCGCAAAATGACACTATTGTTAGGCCGGTCAGCCAGATCTCTATTTTCTTGTTTTTACTCATAGTTCGGAGACCGAGCAATTTTCATTCCAGAAAAATTTGGCCGACTTCACCTTAAGTTAATGAATTTTTTTCATAGTGCTTTCAGGGGTAATGATCAATCACTTTTGCCAAGGCGCTACGGCAAACTCAGCGAAATTTCCTCGGTGATTTACACTTTTTATTTTCCACTGACGCCCGCCAATATCCATCGTAGGCAATACTGTCGATACTCGACGACTTCTGGTAATCGCTTCATTTAGTTTTTTCTGAATCGTTCCACTAATCCTCGCCGAAGGTGAGAATTCCTTTTATAATCATCAAAAACTTCCAACTCATTTGAGACTGGCTATTATGGATATCCAGCAGCAATTGTCCTTCCAAAATTTGAGAATCAACCCTCGCACTTATCCGATTCGTTAGCCTCAGATAGTCTCGGAGAATACGGTTCCTTTCGCCTCTCAGGGTTGAATTCACGACTCCGGTCAACTCATAGCCTTGCCCGGATTTAGTGAGAGTCAGCTTTTCGATGAAGTTTGTCTCCGCTTCGAATTTTGCGGATTTGGAAAAATTCATAAGATCGGGCCACACAAAGAACTGCAGAAAACGGGATTTGAGGAGCCTTTGGAAATCGGGAAGATCACCAACGTTGATTTTCTGCTGCGAAAACTGTTTGATTTGCTGCAAGGCAAGTTGATTCAGGTTTTTCTCTGTGAGAACAACCTGAGGCCCTTGGTTGATCTCGCCGATTCTAAATGAAAAGATTTCCGGGTCAAAATCCAACAAGAGCCCACTCGCACGATAGATGAGTAGTCCGTGCTCTTGAACTTGATACTGATTTCCAACTTGATAGAGAGCCCACTTTTCAGCCATAAGAGAATTCATTTTCTTCTCAATTTCCGCTGAGAGAATCTTTTGTAGTTTTTCAGGGTTTTTCAGGCTAGCAAAGAGGCCTGTTTTAATTTCATTGCCAAGCCCCTCGAGTCCAAAGCAATTCAAGTCGCTGATCGAAATTGAATCTGGTTGAAAGTTAAGCTGAAAGAGGTCCGCCTGAATTTGTAAACCCAGATTGGTCGTTTTCCAGGAATATTGACTCTTCACATAGCCCTGGCGAACTTGAAGGCTGAAGGGTTCGCAGTGGGCCTGAATTCGAATATTTACTCTGTGGCCATCAAAAGATCGCTCAAGAACCTGGTCGATCGCCACTCCCCCCACACGGGCATCAAGCTGCAATGTCTCACCAACAACATGGAAACCCGCTTTATTGACGATGAGGCTAGATGCCTCACCGCTCAACTCTGCAATGATTTCGCCAAGCATGAGGTCGATACCATCCATTGAGAAAGTCTGGCTTGGGATCTTGAACGTTTTTTTTGTCGCAGCTTCCTGTTCCAAGATGCCTTGAAGATTTGACTGAATACTCGACCAAGGAAGAGCCAAGGCCAAAAGATTTGTGCCCGTCCCTTGGTCTGCATGTAAACGGAAACCACTGAGGATCGTTAGGGCAAAGATCGCTGCAAAAAAGAGTTTCAGAGAGTACTCTGTTATTAAGTTACCAGCCTTTTTTGCCGAGATTGTTCTTTGAAACATGAAGAATGACTCCTTTAAACCTAGATTAGTCTTAAGTCCTATCGGACCAGAGTCTGGAAAACTAAAATGTTTTTTGGGCTCTCGAAAATTTATGTACTCTTTTTTGGGCCTTAGCGCCCTTGCCTTTTTGGGAGCGCTCGCGCTATCTGCGCTTCAGGTTACAAAATTGAAAACTCACTATTCTTTCAAACAATTTTTCCCAAAGAACCATGAACTCCTGACTGAAGATCAAAGAATTCGTCAAAACTTTTCGCTTTCGGATAGGCCCTCAATCGTTTTCGTCCTCAAAGCAGAGCCCACTCATGGATGGCTGAGTCCAAAAAATTTCAACTGGCTAAAAAGTCGAACACAGTCGGTCAAGGCCGTTAAAAACGTCAAAGAAGTATTCACTTTTCAAACACTTCAGAGTGCCGTCGAGCGAGGTTCTGACCTTATCATTGGCTCAGCCTTCGACCAAACTTCGCCGGAAGCCTGGCCGCAGTTAGCAAAATCCAATCCCATTATCTCACCCCAACTTTTATCGGCAGACTATAATACGGCACTTTTCTTAGTTGAACCAACGTCCACGCAGACAGCTGACCTTGAGGTGCTTCAGACAGCGATCACCAGCAAGCTGAAATCGCCAGGAATCACTGTGGCCATCGGTGGCTCTTTAGCGTCGCAAAACCGTTTGAGCGATATTTTAAGTCGAGAGCTTCGCATTTTTTTGGTTCTTTCGGTGTTAATCTTTTGTTCCGTCTTTTTCTTTCTTTTTTCGGGCAGAGCGGCCCTTATGTTAATTATTTTTGCATTACTTATGACTAATATATTTCACTTTGCCTGGTTAAGTTTTTTCGGTATTTCCCTGAATGTCCTGCTTTCTACCTTACCCGTCATTAACAGCATTTCGGTCATGAGTTTGGTTATTCACAGTCTACATCTCTGGACCCAGAAAAGAGATTCCACCGACCAGCCCCCAATGATTGCATCGCTTAAAGTTCTCAAGGAACTTTTTCTACCGAACCTGCTAGGTACCCTCACCACCTCCATTGGATTTATCGCCCTCCTAGGAGCTCAAATTCCAATCATTCAAGAATATTCCTGGGTCATTGCGCTAGCTGTTTTAATTTCCTGGGCTCTTGTTCAGTGGATTTTGCTTTGTGCCATGTTGATTTTCTCTTTGATTTCGACTCCTCCAAAAATGCGAGCCTGGTTTGATCGTCCTGCCACCTGGGGTTTCTTCACGATGAGGCGAAATAAGCCAATTCTATTGTTTGTCTTTGGAATTACTTTTGTTTCTGTTTTCTTTTTCCCCAGACTCAACTTCAACTCGCAACTCTACTCTGATTTGCCGGTTCAGGACCCAATCAATAAGACAAATCGTTGGCTCGACACCAACATGGGTGGAACGGTCCCCTATGATTTGGTCCTAACGGCGCCACAAGAAAACTACTGGTTGAGTCCAAACAAATTAGGCGCTTTGCGCAAAACGGAATACGCCATTCGACATCTTCCAGGCGTTGGCAGCGTCTATAGTGCCACTGCTTTTTTTCCAACTCAGTTACCCAAAAACAAGGCGCTAGTCTCGGAATTATTGTTTCTTTACTCGATGAGCCCTGAAGATCCAACTCGCAACTATATAAGCACAACCAGGGACAGTCTTCGTCTTGCGATCAAGTTTAAGGATCGTCCAACAGACCAGATTCAGAGTCTTATAAAACAGATTGATCAGCAGATCATGACCTCGTTCCCACAGGCGACCATACAAAAGGGTGGCGCCGCCATCTATGCTCATCAAATTAATCAAACCGTTAGTAAGAAACTTGTCTTTGGTTTTTGGGAATCCATTTTTCTGATTGGTTGTTTACTTGTTCTGACTTTTCGCTCGTTTCGCTGGGCTCTTGTCGCATGTATTCCGAATGTCATCGCGCCAATTTTGATGATTGCTGGGCTTGCCCTGACGCAGACTCCAATAAAACCTAGCATCGGTTTGATTTTTTCTATATCGCTTGGGCTTGCATTTAACAATACCGTTTATTTTTTGAGTCGGCTGAAGTCGACAATTGCGACCCACAAACTCAGTTTCCTCCCAATTAAGCGAACCCTTTCTCTGGAAGGGAATCCTTGCCTTTTTGAAACTTTTGTCATGATTGCTGGCTTCAGTATTTTTCTGGTTTCCAATTTTCAAGTAAACAAATTGTTTGGAGTCCTTATGATCCTTTCGATCGGATTTGGTTTTGTGGCCGATATGATCTTTCTTCCTGCACTACTCACGCGATTCCCGGGTTTGCTGATGTCGATACCTAAAAAGGCGAAAATTTCATTGGTCTCAACAAGGCCAGTCCGGGTTGGACGGGCTGCCAGTTGGCTCCTCTTTGCGCTGATTATTGGGGCCTCCCGAGGGCTTGAGGCGGCTCCTGCGAACACTTTAACTGCGAAAGAAATTCTTAAGAAGACGCAACTTCAGGTGGATGCTAAAGACGAGACTGCCTTGGTCACTTTGACTATCATTGAGGCGAACGGGGATAAAAAAATTCGAGAGCTCTTTCTGAAGTCGCAACGCCGTGGGAGAGCAGCATCAACGTTAGTCAAAATTTCAAAGCCTGCCGATGTCAAGGGAATGGGACTTCTTTCACAAGTCGAAAAGGGAGCAGAAAGTCATTGGATCTATCTCCCACAATCAAAACAGGTCAGACGGGTCGTGGGGTCACAAACGAAATCTGGCATCTTAGGATCCGAGCTTTCGGCTGGAGATATGAATTCCGAAATTCTCCGAGGGGCTAAGGCCAAGTTGCTCTCCACTCAAGCCGATGGATATAAAATCGAAGTAGTCCCTTCTAAGAAGGCCCTCTTCACCAAAGCCGTCATTCTGATTTCTAAGCAGTTTCTCCCACAGGAAGTAAAATACTTCGTGGGATCTAAACCCAAGAAGACTGTCGAATTCAAGGACTACTCACAGGTTGGCACCATTTGGCGACCCAGAACGCTTGTTATTCATAATCACATCAATAAGCGCGGAACCGAGTTATTGCTTTCCAACATCAAGGTGAATCAAGGCCTAAGGAGTTCTGACTTCACACAGTCTGCGCTCAAAGAAGAAATTTTTTAGTTGGCGTGGTCACCCTACCTGACGTCACAAATTAAAATAAATGGCCGCCCAAGGCTGGCCAGTTTCAAATATCAATATTCAAGAAACCAAGATGCTGGTCATTGCACTGTATTTATCAACCCAGCTCAATAATGGGGAATCACCGGTAAGAGATATATGGTATTTTTTATAATGGCATCGGCCCAGAGAATACGATGTGCCTGTGGTGTATTGTTCCGCACATATGAGGTCCAAATTTTAACCCCGTCAATGTCACCGATGGCATGGTAATTTAACCCTGGATGTTTAGGATTCTCACTTAACAGTCGTAATGCCTTTTTGAGCTGCTTCTGAAGGCCGCCCTTAGATTTGTCGGCCATGATGTCATGGATCTGCTGTTCCACCTGGCTGGTCATTTCAAGAGTAAAGGACATTAACTATTCCATCCACGCTTTTGGAACGGGCTTGGTCTTTCCCGTTTTAACTTCTTTAATCGCCTCCTTGAGATTGCTAATAAGTTCAGCGTCCTTTAATGCCACTGTTTTTTGTGGAATAAGTTTAATAACACCGTCTTCATCTTGTTCATAAACAAAAGTATCAATACCATCCCTTGCATCGGATGGCAGTGTAATACGCCCTCGTTCATCAATTGAAAGTAGCTTTTTGGCTTCGCCCATAATCACCTCCTTACCCATTGTAGCATATTTCCCATTATGGGTAAAGGGGTTTTTACTTTTTGCCGACTGTTCAGCTGGTAGACAGCACTACTGAACTACTGAGAAAGGGCTACCCGTTTGCGAATAACTGGAGGATCGAAATATTTCTTGAACATAGACTGTCCAAGGTGGGCTGACTTCACAGTCCAATACTTAACGTTGACCGTGACTGCCGCTAAAGAAATTTTCCGCGTGTCATCGAGAGCGTAACCGACAAACCAGTCAACCCGCCCCTTGGGATTGTCCCCAGTGAGGTGACCGGTTTTCCACCCATTTCAATTTCACGAAAATTATTATTCTTAACCAGCGATCGAAAAGATTTTCGAGAGGTCCCAGAAAGGATTGTTTGTTCCATCAGTTCTTTAACCTTGAGCGCGGAGGCTTCGGTCATAATTTGACCCTTTTCGAGAGTCTCGCCTTTATAAATTTGCAGACCATCAGAATCCGAGATTTCGTCAATGAGGTAAGGAATGACCATCTTTCCATCGTTGACAATGGAGCCAGCAATCATCGCACCGTGAACGGGGCTCATTCGATTGAGTTTATTGTAACCAGAGGCAACCTCAGTGAAGGCAAAGTTTTTTTCCGCAGGAACGGTTGCGATACTCATATCAATCGGAAAATCACTCGGAATAACTTGATTGAACATGAATCGATTGGCGTATTCATTGAGATCAGTGGGTTCAAAATTTTGCAGACTGAGGCGACCAAATGCAGTATTTATGGATCGTGCAAAGGCATCACGAAGTGTGATTGTGCGAGTCCAGCGGTTGATCTTTTCTGACATCACGTTTTTTCGATACAAAGTATAATTTCCGCCGTTGAACGAAATCGAATGGCCTGGCGAAACTCCTGCGCGGTCAATTGCGGTGGTCGCAGTAACTATTTTGAAAACCGAAGCAGCAGGATAGGATGCTTTGAGAGCCATATGGTCTGCGTCTGAATCTCCCTTGTCGAAGCTTGCCATTGCCAGCACCTGGCCTGTTTTTGCATCCATCATGAAAATGGCACCGTAGTCGGGCTTATAAGATTTCAGAAGATTTTCTGCTTCCAATTGAAGCTTTGGATCAAGGGTGTAAGCGACGTGAAAATTGCCTTGTTTTGAGCCAATCGTTAACTCAGCCTGGGTTGGGAATTGTGACTTTTTGACCGAATTTCGTATTGAATTGGAAATTTGAACTCTATGCTCGAGATTTCTTCGGAGTTTTTTTTGGAGAAAATCGTCGGGGGTAGGTTGTAAAGCCCATAAGAGGAACCCTCCCAAACCCAGAGAAATAGCAATCAACAATGATTTCATATAGTTATGCTTTGATAAAAATGTCACACTTATATTGTACCACTAAAAATAAAAACATAACAAGTCGAGATAAAAAATGAAGACACAAAAGATCGTTGCTGGAATGGTCTGTTTTCAATATAAACGTGGGGATGAAAACCAAAGAGCGTATCCTTCAATTCTCAATTGACCTTTTTAACCGAAATGGCGTTACAGCTGTAACGACAAACCACATTGCAAAGGCCATGGCCATTAGTCCTGGAAATCTCTATTTTCATTACGACAACAAAGAAGAAATTATTGAAGAGCTTTTCAAACGAATGTGTAAAGAAACTTATGAACTCTGGCGACCTCGACGAACGGAGAATATCTCACCATTTCAATTTATCGACGAAAATTTTGAGATTTATTGGAAGTATCGATTTTTTCATCGCGAAATGTATGCCCTTCGAAGGCGTGATGCTCAGCTGTCGCGAATGTGGCGAAGCCATATTGTGAAAGTCATGATTTTTATGAAATTACTCTATCGCCAGTGGGTTAATCAGGAAATCATGATTCCACTCAAGGATATGACCGAAATGCTCTACGTTTCTGAATCACTTTTAGCAATGGCAACGACCTTTCTGCAGTTCTTTGAAAGCTCAGAAAGACAACCCGGACGCCGCACTATTGAGCGTGGTAAACGTCATGTGGCGCGCCTGCTATTACCGTATACAACTCCAAAATCCAAACCTGATTTTGAAAAATTTATTTTGGAGAATTCCTAGCTAGCACTCCTTGATCTCAAAGACTTCTGCCAAGGGCGGATTTTCAAAAAATCTGAAATGCACATCTCCATCGAAAAGTCGAACGGCGTGGGAGGCTCCATCTGCATTCCTTTTGTAAACCAGGGGGCGAGGATCAAGCTGAATCGTTTCACGAATTAGTTTTTCGAGCCTGACATCCGGATGAGTGGACCCTAAGCGAGCCTGCCACTCGTCTAATTGTTGTTTTGCAGTCGGAGAAAACTCTACAGAGATTTGAGTAGTTGTTGCCTCTGATGTCCAACCGGCCCTCTCTGCCGGAATTCCTTCAATTTCTGGTAAGTAGGGTTTGATATCAAGAACTGGAGTCCCATCAACGAGATCAATTCCAGAAAATAGAGAATTGAATTCTCAATCCGAACTAGCCTCACCAGTGACAAACCGAGTGGGTTTGGTCGGTGAGGCGTGCGCGTCGCGAAGAGTCCAACGCTTTTTCCCTCGAGTCGTGGCGGATGCACCTTGGCATGATACTGAGAGATTTTATTCAAATGAAACCAGAAAATCAGCCAAACATGACTAAAACCCTCTAAGCCTTGCAAACAGATCTCGGGCTGCAAGTCAGGACGAAGCCGCAGTTGTGCCGTGGCCTCTGGAACCAGGCCGGGCTGGCGAGGAGTCCCAAATTTGTCTCGGAAACAAGATTCAATTGTACCAATTGGATTAAGCTGCATCGTGGCTGCCATATAGCTCGCCAGGAACTTAATGCGCAAGCTAAAGAGCGCATATTTCTTGTGGACTGGCCCAGGGCTGTAAGTAATACCTTAAACAACGGTTATCGTTAAATAACTTAACTCGAGTCAGGGGGGAATATGAAACAACTCAACTTTTTGGCAATATTTGCTTTTGCATCCGTTTTGGCAATCTCTAGTGGAGTGTATGCTTCAGAATCGGCGCCACTGTCGGTGTCTTCGAATACCCATGGCGGGGATTGGAATCAACGCGGGATCTCTTTGAGACATCTGCGCTTTTGGTACACGGGCCCCGGTTGCTTTATTCAAGGGGCGCCAAGCCTAGTTCCGTCTCATCTTCTGGATATTGCCTACGAAGGTGGCGTGATGGTGGAGACAACAGAAGGGTATCGTATGATGGTTCCTTTTGACCCAATTCTTCTCACTCGCCATCAACAGCGTTATCAAATTGATGATATGATTGCTTCAACTCCCCACGGCGTCGTCGTCTATCAGAGATTTCAGCAAGTTCCTCGGGACTATGTTGAGGTTTTTCAACGACCCCTTGAAGCTGGACTTTGTCGATAATGATTTTATTCCTCCGCCGAGCTTCGTTCATTGCCTTGTGGGTGTTTGCGCTGAATACCTTAGCGAATGACCCAATCAAAGTTGGCCTTGTGCTTGATAAGGGCGGGAAGGACGATAAATCATTTAATTCAGCGGCCTTTGAGGGCGCAATGAAGGCTCAAAAGGAAATGGGAATTTCACTCAAGTATGTTGAGGCCACCGATCTCAATGCACTTGAAAACCTTCACCGAAGCTTTGCGCGGAAAAATTTCGATTTGATAATTGGAATTGGCTTTGCCCAGACCGATGCAGTAAAAAAAATATCGGCTCAGTTTCCTAGTATCAAGTTTGCTTTGGTTGATGGTGAAATACAGGCTCCTAATGTACGCTCTCTTTTGTTTGAAGAACATGAAGGTTCGTTTGTCGTTGGAGCCATCGCTGCCTTGACCTCAAAAACCGGACGAATAGGGTTTATTGGCGGCATGGATATTCCCTTGATTAGGCGCTTTGCCATGGGCTATCAGGCCGGAATAAAGTATATTAATCCCAAAGCCACGGTTCTTGAAAATTACATTGGCGTCAGCGGAGACGCTGGAGCAACCCCGCTAAGGCGAAAGAATTGGGCCTGTCTCAGTTTGGGCAAAAAGTTGATATCATTTTTGTAGCGGCAGGGGCTTCAAATGCTGGTGTTTTTGATGCAGCCGAGGAAAAAAAGGCCTTCGCCATAGGGGTTGATAGCAATCAAAATTGGGTAAAGCCGGGGTTTATCCTAACGAGTATGCTTAAACGAGTGGACGTCGCCGTTTTTGAGACCATTAAACAAGTACAGGGTGGGCATTTCGCCGGAGGCATCAGTCGATTTGGCCTTAAGGATAAGGGCGTTGACTATTCTTTAGATAAATATAACGAAAAACTACTCAAGCCTGATGTTCAAACTAAGGTTAATGAAATCAAAAAGAAAATTGTAGCTGGTGAAATTCAAGTCCCTGATTATTATAAACTGAAAAAATGAACCCAATAGTCGTTGAATTTCAGGATGTGACGAAGGTCTTTGGTAACTCTAAGGCGAACGATCAGCTTTCGTTCAAAATCAAAAGAAATTCTATTCATGCACTTGTCGGTGAAAATGGTGCAGGCAAATCAACAGCCATGAAAATCTTGTTTGGGCTAGTTTCCGCTGACAGTGGGAAAATACTCATTGATGGTAAGCCAGAGAGAATACACTCAACACTTCGTGCCCGCGCCTTGGGCCTCGGAATGGTTCATCAGCACTTTGTTTTGGCAACGGAGCACAGCGCACTCGAGAATGTTCTTTTTTCTGAAACCGTTTCACCATTTCAAATCTTGAATCGGACCCAGAAAAAAATTGAGTATCAAAAACTTGCCGAGCAATATGGCTTTCAAATTCCTTGGGATAAATCAGTTGCAGAGCTCTCCGTGGGTGAACAGCAAAGGGTAGAAATTCTGAAGGTCCTGCAGCAGAAAGCCAGACTTCTGATTCTGGATGAACCTACAGCTGTGCTGACTCCGCAAGAAGTTCTCGGTTTTTTTAAAAACCTCCAGGAACTAAAAAACCAAGGCTGTACGATTGTTTTGATCACTCACAAACTTAAAGAGGTTTTAGCAATCTGCGACACTGTCACGGTCATTCGCCAGGGACACGCGGTCCAGACCCTCGCCGTGGCCGATACCAATCAGGACCAACTTGCAGAAATGATGGTTGGAAGACGAATCCAATGGAGCCGCCGAGAATTGAATCCTGGGACTTCTGCGCCAAAACAAAACGAACCGATACTGAAGATCCCAGCGCATCAGCCTCTGGCGTTTCAAGTTAATGCTGGCGAAGTTGTCGGTGTTGCCGGCGTCGAGGGGAATGGACAAACCGAACTGATTGAAGCAATACTCAATATAAAAAAGGCTCAAGCCTCAAAAATTCACATGGGTGTTTTCCCCGAAGATCGCCTGAGAGTTGGTTCTGTTCCCAAAGCCAGTGTTATGGAGAACTTTATCTTAGGTTTCGACTCGGATCCGGCTTTTTGCAATCACGGTTGGCTTCGCTGGAACGAAGTTAAAAAATCCACTGTCGAGAGTCTACAGAAATATGATGTCAGACCAGTTTCACCCGAACTTCCCTTTGAACAATTTTCTGGTGGGAACCAGCAAAAAATTA
The DNA here is from genome assembly GCA_016713585.1 of Bdellovibrionales bacterium. GTDB lineage: Bacteria > Bdellovibrionota > Bdellovibrionia > Bdellovibrionales > Bdellovibrionaceae > JADJOV01. The sequence continues at coordinate 113,461 of JADJOV010000025.1, forward strand.
TCGTGGCACGAGAACTTTGTCGAAATCCGGAATTTATTTTAGCAGCGCAACCCACTCGAGGTGTTGATGTCGGGGCTGTCGAATTTATTCACGAAGAGTTGCTGCGGGCGCAAGAGCGAGGGGCCGGGATACTCCTAATTTCATTTGACCTCGACGAGTTGCTTAAGCTTTCCGCCCGAATTTTAGTGCTTTTCAATAAGAAATTTGTCTTAGAACTTGATCGGGAAAATTTTAATGAGCTTGAACTTGGACGAGCCATGGGCAGCGGTGCTCGAACATGAGAAAAACATTCTTTGGCTTTTTATTCGGCCTTTTCTTTGCAATCGGCCTAACTTTTCTTGCTGGCGAGAATCCATGGAATGTATTTTTGATTTTGGCCCATAGCGCTTTTGGTTCTCGTTATGATTTTGGCCAGACTTTGTTTTATGCGACTCCACTTATTTTTTGTGGCCTTTCGGTGGCCTGGGCTTTTCGGGTTGGCTTGTTCAATATCGGAGCAGAAGGTCAGTTAACACTTGGCTGCTTGGCTGCAGCCTGGTTCGGGGGAGTTCCCACTGAGTGGCATAGAGGGTCTGCCCTAGCTGTAGGAATGATCTGCCCATTGCTTGCGGGCGGTGCCTGGGGTTTTGTTGCCGGCTGGATGAAGGCGCGAAGGCTGGCCCACGAGGTTATTGTCACAATGATGTTGAATTTTGTCGCCGCGGCCCTCGCCAGCTATGTTGTATTAAATTTGATTCCAAACCCCGCAACTCAAAACCCAGAATCGATCCCATTGCCACCTCAGTTTTTGTTTAAGCACCAAGACCCAATTGCCCAGGTGTTTCCTGAGAGCTCAGTTAGTTTTGCCCTAGTCTTAGCAATTTTGCTGGCCATTGGAAGCTGGTTTGTTTTTCATAAGAGCCAGTTGGGCTATAGGATTAAAATGGTTGGAATGAACGCGACTGCAGCTGCTCGCGCGGGAATCTCTGTTGAGAAAACGCAGATGATTGCAATGACTATTGCCGGCGCCCTGGCTGGTGCCGTCGCCTGGGCGGAAGTGTTGGGATCGTCTGGTCAGTTCAGACTTGGCTTTTCCCCTGATTATGGATTCTTAGGAATTGCTGTGGCGCTCATGGCACAAAATAATCCTTTAGGTATTTTACTCTCGGGCTTGCTTTTGGGGGCTCTCCACAAAGGAGCAGGAGATTTAGATATGGAAACCGCCCATATTACGCGGGATTTTTCTAAAGTGCTCCAGGCTTTCATTGTTTTATCTGTGGCCTCACCTGGGCTATGGTCTCTGCTAAGGCGAAAGTTCAAACGTCATGCTTGATTTATTTTTCAATTTTACCTTTTTGATCTCGATACTCCGAATGGCGACACCGATAATTTTTGCGGCGCTTGGCGGTCTTCTTTCTGAGCGATCCGGAGTCATAAATATAGCCCTTGAAGGGCATATGCTGCTAGGTGCGTTTGCTGGTGCAAGTGTTGCTCTCGTCAGCCAGTCTGCCTGGTTGGGTTGGATATCTGCAGGTCTTGCAGGGATGATCCTCGCTGCGGTCTATTCCTATTTCGTCATAGAACTCGAGTCAGAACCAGTTGTTGCTGGAACTGCAATAAATTTGTTAATGATTGGGGGTATTCCCTTAGCAAGCAAGAGACTTTTTGACACAACCGGTGCGACTCCGTCATTGTTGGCGGAGGTTCGTTTTTCCTATGAGCCTATTCTCATGGCGCTGATGGTCGCCCTCCTTATCCACTTCTGGCTCTCACAGACTTCGTCGGGACTCTGGGTCTCCTTTGCTGGTCGAAGACCAGAGGCTTTGGCGCCTCAGGGAATCAGCCTTAGGCGGGTCCGATGGGGCTCTGTTCTTTTGTGGTACTCTCGCTGCTTGGGGCGGTGCCACCCTTAGTTTATATCTCGCCTCGGCTTACTCCCCTCTCATGAGTGGGGGACGTGGCTTCATGGCTTTGGCAGCGATGATCTTTGGTCGATGGGCTCCTTTACCAACGCTCGCCGCTTGTTTGTTCTTTGGGCTAACAGAAGCTGTACAAATACGTCTGCAGGGTGTTCACTTTGGTGGGATTCAAGTGCCTGTGCAGTTAATTCGGGTTATTCCTATGTGGTAACCATTATCGTTCTTTATCAACCTTTTCGAAGGAAAATTGTATGAAATATCAGTTTGGCTTTTTTTTCATCGGTGTGGTTTTTTCGCTCTTGAATTCACCATCGTCTGCCAAAGCGTGGGGAGGGCGCGGTCACCATACAATTTGTGAAGTGGCCGTTCATCTAGTTCAAGACGCCGAACTTAAAGCGTTTCTACAACCCAGACCCCACGTCATGGGACATTTATGCAATATTCCCGACATTTTTTGGAAGAACAACGGCCCTGAGATCAGAAAAACCGGCGATCCGACTCATTATATTAATTCGGAGATTCTGGGAATCGCTCTGAAGGATCTTCCTTTAGATTACACAAAACTTATAAAAGACTACACTGGACAACCGAACAAAGAGAAGCCTGGATTGACTATTTTTTCTGTGCCTAGCGAGCTCGGCTCCAATTGGTGGCGGGCCGATCAATTTATGCGAAGAATAGCCGCTCGCAAAGAGGCCTTTGCAAAGGCAATTCCGTCTGCTGGGTCTAAGCATGAATACAACGATGATCTCGATTACAATAAGATAGTCTATGAAACAATCTTGGATTTGGGAATTATGGGGCATTACGTGGGGGACAATGCTCAACCGTTTCACACAAGTTCGGACTATGATGGCTACGGGGCCGGACATGGTGGAATTCATACCTATTACGAAGAGACCATTGTGGGCCAATTTGATGGAAATCTTGTTGGTGAGATTCTTAGAAAAGCTCGAGCAACGGCACCCTTCAAGGAGGCGCAAAAATTCCTAAAGCCATTAACTACGGTGGAGAAAATGCGAGCACTAGCCTTGCTGTCAAATGCAGAAATTCAAACAGTGTACAAATTCGATCCACTCATTAAAAAATCTGAACTTCGTGAAGAAAAAGGAATGCAGATTCGAACGGCAGCCACTCGCGAACCCCCTGAAGAAGGAGGTCCTCGTTTGCGCCCCTTGGTCGTGTTGGAAATGTCTCGGGCGGCTTTACTGCTAGCCAAATTATGGGATGAGGCCTACATCAGCCTAGGAAAACCACCGCTTCGAATCTACAAGAGTTACAAGTATCCCTTCACTCCGCCTTACATTCCACCAGATTATATTGGTGCGGTCGCTAATAACTCCAAGTAATTTTCGCCAAAGCGACAAAATTGATTATGCCGCCACTTTGGTGGACAGAGTCGTCATCATGTTTTTAATTTCAATTCTTGCTCTTTGGTCAATTCTGCAAAACGAATTCCCAGCACCGCATTCTTTCCTGAGAAACGACATTAACCACTTTTCCGACAACTTCTACGTCGCCTATGGATATTTTGAGAAAGGAGTTTATCTCATACCACCAATTCGAACGAATTTGAGCTCCCTGAAGACTAATATTCGTCCCCAAAACCGGCATCATTTTTGAGTCAAATGTGGCAATTCCAGCCTCAAGATGGACAAATACACGTTGACGCTTTCGATAATTCTTAGAGTACAGGCTTACTTGATTTTCCATTTCCCTTAGAAAAGTACCCAGCCTCATCAGCCATTTGAACTAAGGCCTTGCGATTATTCCATCCTGCGGACAGGACGCAACTCCCGCTGAAATGTGACATGAAAAGGTTTATGTTGAATTGATGAAAATTCATACTCAGCCATCGCACGTCGAGCCTGATCAACAATCTCAAAGCGGCTTTTTGTCGACGTCCGGGAACAAGATTGCCATTTCCTCGCCGCCATACCGAAACACAGATCCATTTGCCCCACGGAAGGATTTCTTTGAAGTGTCTGAAGTTGTACAAGCCAGTCAGCTCGTCTTTTAGTAGCTGGCTCTGGTTGCGCATATACAATTTCAACTCAATAAATTTTGGATTCTTAAGTTTTTTGCAGACCAATAAAAAATACCCAAGCGTGCTCACCCTCAAATCGAGAGAGATATGAAGTCTTTTTTGGATTGAGTTATGGTATTGTCGAAGCCCCTTCCAATGTTTTTCTGCCTCAGCTTCTGAAAAGGTGAGATTTGTCAGTAAATGAAAGAAATGGCGACTGACTTCAGCCGATGGAAATTTTTTGCGGAGCATATTGAGCGTATGCTCTGCCTTTTCCAAAGTTAGCACTCGACGACACAATAGATTCAGAACCTGATTCTGAAATTCTTCACTGACCGAGTGATGTTCTTTCAACTTGAGGCTTCGTTTTGCTTTTGATTTCACCCATAATGAAGCCTATCGGAATACTCACGTAGACCTTTAGCAGATCTAGTTTCAGGCCCAAGAAGCGAATCCTATGATTAGACAAAGTCTCCATATAATGATAGTCAACATATTGAAATCATTTGAACTTCGCAGAACGATGTAGCGCATAAACATAAAAAAACCCGGGCAAGGCGCCCAGGTTTTTTCTGAAAAAAGGTGAATCGTCGATCAAATAGACTCACCTAACTTTATGCAAATCTTATTTCAAAATATCCGCAGCGTACTTCACACCAACAGTCAATTGAGCCCAAGCAACTGTTTCTTTTGATCCTGCAGTTCCATACTTATCAGAGGTCGAGCTGTAAGCTAGATGATATCTAAATGCGTCACCAGCTTTTGGAGTCAACTCAACTCCAAGACCCATACCTGTTCGTTTGAAGCTAGCGGCAAGAGTAGCATCGTCCTGACTCTTGAACTCAGAAGACTCGATCTTAAGAAATGGCTTCCATGCATCAATTGTGTAATCGACTAATGCATAAATTGAATTTACATTGTCCGCTTTTCCGCCAGTTGCACTCGCTTTCTTTGTATTAGAAAGATACTCGGCCAAAACGCCAACCATTCCAAACTTCATTTTTGCGCCCGCACTTACGAAAGTTTCTTCGTAGCCCAAGCCAGAACCAGTTGAAACGCCAGTACTTGAATAACCTTGATCGCAGTCAGCCATATAACCAAACTGTGGCATAATCATTTTGTCAGCAAAAGAACCCTTATAATAAACCCCAATGTTATTACGTGTATAAGACGAGGTAGTTCCATGATTGGTAGAGTTTGTCACTTGAAGATCAATGGCTTGCTCACCCATTTTATACGTCATACCGACTCCTCGCGAATTACCAGCGGCGGTAACAGGCGTGCCTACAATCGTAAGTGCTCAGTTGTTGGACTCGGGTAAGCCCCTGTCCATCCAATTTGATGGGTGTTATATCCACCAATTCCACCGTTGGCTAAAGTTGCAAGGTAGACGTCAGCGTCTACAACGCTATCGCCTTCAAACCCGCCATTCTGTCCGCGAAGTTTTCCTGCGTGCATAGTGAATCCGCTAGCAATTTCTCTTGAGATATAAATATATTCGACTAATGCATCTCCAGACGCAGTCGTTACTGGTGCGAAACCAACATCAAATCGACCAGTCACTACAGCATCGCCAACTTTGCCATCAAGACCAACTTTAGCTGCCGCGCTACGGAATATAGATGAACCTGGAGTCTCAGTTCCATTTCGGTTATCAAACTTCGGAGTATTAACGTAATCTCCTCGTACAATAACATTCATACCTGCCTGCGCTGAAATTCCAGCAAGAGCCAATATAGCAGTTACAATCATTCGCTTCATAATGCTTCCTTTCGTTTTAGTCCCATTTGAAGAAGACAATCTTACTCTAATGAAACTTTGAGTTCCAAATAATCCATCACTTAATTCATATGTTTGTAATCCTAGATACGGCTTAGCCCAAGATCAAGCCATAAGACGCGTCTGGTCCTGCTGCATTGAGCCAATTTAAAGTCTGATATGGATTTTGAATCAGTGAATTGCTGTCACTAAAGACAATTTTCCCTGATGGGCGAAGGAGTTCCCTCAAACTGCTCCAAGGGTATTCTTCGACAAGGTTACACATGGAGGCTTCGACTGGATTGCGATAGATGTATTTGTATGTGTGTCGAAATTGCGCCAAGGAAAGAATTCGCTCGCAGAGGACTGGATAATCAAAGGCTGGCATCGGAAGCTCTAGTGTCGCTGCAAACCATCTCTCAAGCTCAAGCATCAAAATATTTTCATTGAATGCGCTCATTGAGTGCAAGGAAAAAAGAATATGGAAATGGGTCCCCATCATTACCGCAGAGATCCACTTGACGTTTTCTCGCTCTTGAATTTTGCCCAAGCCGTTAAGAAAGATCACCCAACGTTGGGAGTTTGGCCTTTCTAGCCACGTCGGGTGGGGTATCCGGGAGGCGAAATGAAAAAATCTCTCTTCAGTTTGAAAACGAGTGGATTTCATGAGTTTGGCAATTAAGCAAAGATCAAGCCGAAAATCCTTGGCTTAAATCCTCTCCTTAGTGCTATCCTTCCAGCCATGTTAAAAAAGAAATTTATTCAAGGACTAGTTAAAAGGCACCCCGACGGATTTGGTTTTCTCATTCCCGAGCAAATGGACCACCCCGATGTTTTTATTCCCAGACATTCGATGACTGGTGTAATGACCAATGACAGAGTGATGGCCGAAGTTGAGGCTGAAAAAGGTGGTGAGCGTTTCCGCGGAGAAGTCGTTCGCATTATTTCCCGCGGCACAACTCAGGTGGTCGGACAGTTCCAGCGGCTCAATGACAAATGGGGTATCATTAAGGACGAAAGCCTTTCATGGGGACAAGATCTTCGAGTCAAAATGGAAGACAGTCTTGGTGCCACTGCGGGCCAATTGGTGGCAGCCCAAATTCTGACTTACCCCGAGGAAAGCGGCTCATTTGTTGGAAAAATTACTGTTATCATCGGTCGTGTTCAAGAGCCGATGAACGATATTACCCGAGTAATTATGTCCCAACAAATACCGTCGGAGTTTCCACCCGGAGGTCCTCGCGGAAGCGAAAAAGTTGCCGGCCGAACCTCAGAATAGTGATTTTTCAAATCGTCGCGATCTTCGTTCGAAGAACTTAATTACCATCGACGGGCAAACTGCTAAAGATTTTGATGATGCGGTCCTGGTCGAGCCCGAGGCAGACGGCTTCAGACTCTTCGTGGCCATTGCCGACGTTTCTCATTACGTTCAGGTTGGAACGGCTCTCGATAAAGAAGCCTACCTTCGAGGAACCAGTGTTTATTTTCCGAACTTTGTGGTCCCCATGCTGCCAGAGGCCATCAGCAATGGTTTGTGTTCTTTGATGCCGAATGTCCCACGGCTTTGTTTAGTCTCTGAAATGAAATTCAACTTTGAAGGGGAGATGAAGTCTTCCGAGTTTTACGAAGGGGTCATGGAAAGCAAAGCGCGAGTGACCTACGGCGAGGCCCAAGAGGTCATTGATGGGTCTCCTATCGACCGCCTCAAGCATGTGAAACAAAATATATTAAAAGCTGCCGACCTGGCAAGAATTCTAATGGCAAAACGATTTCGCGAAGGCTCTCTTGATCTTGAAATACCGGAAACCACGCTCGAAATTGATGCGGCAGGTGTTCCCTTGGACGTTATTCGCTCAGCACGTTTGTTTGCCCATCGCTTAATCGAAGAGCTCATGCTTGCCGCCAACGTGGCAGTCGCTCAGTTCTTTATGAAACGTGATGTTCCTGCTATTTACAGAGTTCATGACTCACCTCATGCAGCAGCACTCACTCAGCTTGAAAAGTACTTGAAGAATTTTGGAAGTAAAGTTGTCTTTGACTCCGGAAAGCTTCAGAAACGACTTACCAAGGCTTTGAAGGAATTTGAAGGCAAGCCCGAGGCTCAGGTCTTGAATATTCTGACCCTTCGATCGATGAATCAAGCCAAATATCATATGACAAATATCGGCCATTTTGGATTGGGCTTTGATGATTACACTCACTTCACTTCCCCGATTCGCCGATATCCTGATTTGATCGTTCACCGTCTCGTCAAAAATCAGGTGATGCCAAAATCTAGGTATCGCCTTTTGAGTGAAGACGATCTAATCACCTCGGGCGTCCATCTCTCTGCCTGCGAACAACGGGCAGCCAAGGCAGAACGGCAATTGATGTCTATCAAGAAAGCTCGCTTTATGGAAAAACATGTGGGCGAGAAGTTTCAAGGACTCATAAGTTCGGTTGTGCGTTTCGGAGTTTTCGTTTTGCTCCGTGAGTTTGATATTGATGGATTGATTCGAATTGAGGAGCTCTCTCCGGAGAAGTTAGAGTTTGATGAAGACAATTTGAAACTAATTGCACGACGCTCGGGCTTAAGCTTTCAGGTTGGAGACGCTTTAGAAATAGTTGTTGAGTCAGTCGATATCGATCTTGGTCAAATAACTTTTGCACTCGCAAATAAGGTCAAGTCTGTTTCAAAAAATAAGAACAAAAACAGTTTCCGACGAACAGAAAGACCACGACGCGACGACAAAAAATCAAGTCGCACAGAGGTTCTTCGACCTAAGTCCGTAAGTAATTCTGAAAAGCCCAAGAAGCCGACCTTAGTCGAGCTGCTTCAAAAAAGAATTGAGCAAAATTCAAAGACATCGGCACCTCGAAAGAATGAGCATACTGGTCAAAGAAAAACAGAGCATTTGGCTCAGAAAAAGGAGAAGTCACTTGGAGCTGGGTCTGCGAGCAAATCCCCTGGGAAAAACCCTGAAGAACGCGGCAAGACTAAGAACAATCGTCGGCGTGTTCGCAAAACACGGTTTTCAGGAGCTCGCAAAAAAACTTAGACTTGGGCGATTTCTGATCGATCGCCTCAACGCCACCGAGAATATCGAAAGCCTCACTGTGCCCGAACGCCTTCGAATGGCATTCGAGGAGTTGGGGCCAACTTTTGTGAAACTCGGACAATTGCTTGCAACGCGCCCAGACTTGGTTCCAGAGGACTACGTCCTCGAGTTTTCTAAACTTCATGATCGGGTTTTGCCCTTGAGCTTTGAAGTAGTTGAAGAGGTTCTCTCCGCGGAACTCGGCTCGGATTACAAACAACGCATTCGCTCGATTGATCCAGAACCCTTGGGCTCGGCAAGCATTGCTCAAGTGCATCGCGCGACTCTCACAAACGGCGACGAGATTGTCCTTAAAGTCCAACGGCCTAAGGTTATTGAAATAATCAGCGATGATCTCAATGTCCTTTATCTGCTGGCTGACCTACTTAACAAATATATTCCTGAAGCTCGCCTCTTTAGCCCGCGAGCTATTGTTGATGAATACTTCAAAACCCTCGAGCTTGAAACAAACTTTGTTGTTGAGGCCAATAACATTCGTCGCTTTCAGAAGAATTTTGCGTCCGAGCCTAAGATTAAGATTCCAAAAGTCAATTTTGAACTCACGACTGAAAAAGTCCTGGTGATGGAGGCTTTGCACGGAACTCCGCTCAGCCAGATGGAGGGTTTTTCACAACAGCGTGAACTTGCCCAGGAGGTCATTCGAACGGGCCTCAGGGCCTACCTTAAAATGGTTTTTGTTGACGGCCTTTTTCATGGCGATTTACATGCGGGTAATTTTTTTATTTGCGCCAATCAACAGGTTGGCCTGATCGATTTTGGTGTCGTCGGAAGGCTGAACTCTCGAACGCAAGCGTCTATTGCAAGCATGTTAATGGCGCTAGCCAAGGAAGACTACGAACGGCTGGCCTACGAATATGTGGACCTGGCGCCCTTCACGGATCAGGTCAACGTAGATCTTTTGGCCAAGGAACTTCGCGAGCTCATTGCTCCATACTATGGACTAACCCTCAGAAATGTGAATTTTGGAAAGCTTTTGATGAGCACATCCTCAATTGCAGCCAGACATCATTTAGCCGTACCGACTGAATTGATGATGTTTTTTAAGTCATTGATTGCCGTCGAAGGTCTCGGCCGCCGAATTCAGAAAGATTTTGACTTCCTCCAATACTCTTTGGAATTTGCGGGCGAACTTCTAAAGTATCAGCTAGAGCCCCAAAAAATGGCAGTCGAATTTAACACCCTCGCCCGGGAATCCAAAGCCCTGGTTCAGATTCTGCCCCGTCAGCTTAACTTTTTGTTTCGCAAAATAAACAGTCCAGATTATTCCACTCGGATTAGAATCAACGGCCTTGAGGAAATCAAGAAGTCCCTCGAGGTCTCCTTTAATCTGATGTTCTTAGGTTTAGTGATTGCTGCGCTTATTATCAGCGGGTCCCTGATCTTCACTCATCCATCTGAAACCATGATTTGGAAAATTCCAACTATGAGTTTTATTCTTTATGCTCTCGCGGGATTTTTAGGGGTATTCGGGTTTATCAATTACATAAAAAAACCGTAGAAATGGATACTTATGAAAAAGAATGACAAATAACTCGCTCTCCCAATTCTAGGGTCGGCGCGAAGCGCTGTTGGCAATGTGCCGAGTCTTCGCTCTATGGCTGAATTGGGATCAGGACCCCATCGCTCTGGAGATATAGCACCCATTTTAAAAAAAAGAAGTCCAAGGAGTTGCTCCAACACGAGCAACCTTAATCTCTAAGGGAATGAGAAAAGTTCTTGTGACACTTTTTCCAGTGGCAATTGGAGTCGTTCACTGATTGCCTCGCGATTTTGAGATGTTCCGTCTTTCTTTTTGATCCCTCGTCGTAATTGGAGTAAGTATGAGGGATGATTTCTTTCTTTTTATCCATGAAACCTCAAGCACAAACAGTGCTCTTACTCAGTTTGGTCATTGTCCTCGGCTTGCTTTTCGGTAAGGTGAAAGCCCTCGGTATAAGTCTGGGAATTGGAGGAGTCCTTTTTGCGGGCCTTCTCTGCGGCCACTTTCTCGCTCTGTTGGAACCTTCGAATTCTGGAGCTACTCTTTTAAATCGAGATATCCTCGAATTTTTGCGGGAGTTCGGACTCGTACTTTTTGTCTACACCATTGGCATGCAGGTTGGGCCTGGTTTTTTTGCTTCCTTCAAGAAAGACGGACTATTTCTCAACATTCTCGCGGCGACCATTGTCTTTTTGGGATTGGTAACCGCCGGCACCATCCATTTAGTCAATCCCCAAAAATTTCCTGTAGAAGTTGCGGTTGGACTGCTGGCCGGCTCAACCACAAATACTCCTGGCCTTGGCGCTGGCCAACAGGTTCTTTCAGACGTGGTCGCTAAGCGATCCCTTTCTTCAAAAACAGAAACTTCCGCCGCGGTGATCTCTGCCAAAGAGATCTCATCGATGAGTTATGCGGTCTCTTATCCTTTTGGTATTGTTGGAATCATTCTGGCAATGATTGCCATTCGTGTATTCTTTCGTTTGAATCCTGTCAAATCTGCAACCAATTTCGCCCGCGCTCAAGGTTCTGAAAAATTAATGCCGATGAACATCAATCTGAAAGTTCTCGAAACCGCGGCCTTGGGGCTCAGAATCTCTGAGCTGGCCAAAATTGCTGGAAGCCATGTCGTTATTTCCCGCCATCGACGCCATGATGCAGAAAGAGGTGATGTTATTGAAGTGGCTCATCCAGAAACGAAATTGTTTTCTGGAGATATTATTCATGCGGTGGGCCCCAAAGATCAGATCGAGCATCTCCAAGAACTCACCGGCCCTATCACTGAGCTTGATCTTCGTAAAGTGGATTCAAAATTGGAAAGTCGGCGAATTTTGGTTTCCGACGGATCCGTCCTGGGCAAGACCATTGAAACCCTCCAAATTCAGCCCCGATATGGGGTGACAATAACACGAGTTGTGCGAGCCGGAATTGAATTCCCCCAAAGTGATGAAGTGAAGCTAAATTTCGGCGATATTCTTGTGGCCGTGGGTCCATCCGAATCGATCGATCAGGTCGCAAAATATTTGGGAGACAGCGTTCATCAATACAATCACCCCCTCTTGATTCCCATGTTTGTCGGCATCGTCTTGGGAACAATCTTGGGCTCTGTTCCAATTCCCTGGGACTTCCGGTTCCCTTAAAGTTGGGTTTGGCTGGGGGACCTTTGCTCGTCGCTCTGATTTTTAGTCGTTTTGGCAAAGTGGGAAAATTTGTATTTCACATTCCAGCTGGGGCCAATCTTTGGGTGCGAGAGTTAGGCATTGTTTTATTCCTAGCATGTGTCGGTCTTATGTCTGGGGGAAAAATCATCGAGACCTTGATCCACGGAGATGGATTGAGATGGATGTTCGCTGGGGCACTGATAACCTTTGTCCCCATCATCGTAGTGGGCTTCGGGGCCAGATATTTCTATAAAACAAATTATATGCAATTGTGTGGCCTCTTGGCTGGCTCAATGACGGATCCTCCCGCCCTCGCATTTGCAAGCGGAATTGCCCATTCCGAAGGCCCTGCAATCACTTATGCGACAGTTTATCCTCTGGTAATGCTTCTTCGAATTCTGACTTGCCAGCTCTTCGTCATCATCTTATCTCAACTGTAGCGGCAACACGCCTACGTTCGCGAGACTGGTCGCATCGCAATGACATGAACAGGAGCTGAGTGACGCGTTATCTGTCTTACAACCCACCGAACTTTAGCGGGATGGAACTGTTCAACGTTTTGAATATTGTTATGAGATTATCTGGAAGCTTGCCCAGTCGTTTTTGCCCCTGGCTACCAATCTTTTTTCTATACTCAAAGACGAAAATCATGAATGAGCCCGCGTATCTTCCGCAAATTAGGAGTGAGAAGAAACTGTGGTTTGAGAAAGGATCAGTTGATAATTTTCCCATTTTCAAAGAGAAAATTTGAAATATGAGAAGCGCAAATAGTAACGTCAATGTCCGCATCGTCGGATATTGACGTTACTATTACGCATTTCTTTAGCGCAAAACCCTGGCTTGATCTTAGCATTCAGTGGACTGAATCAAATCAATTCAAAACCATGCTAACTAAAAACAGGAGAAAAAAATGAAACAGACTTTTGCGGAATTTAAATATTTCAGTGTCATCTTAGCCCTCAGCCTGAGTGTCGGCTGCGTTAAGCTACAGAAATCCGGCAGCGAAACCCAAGCCTCTCCCACGCCAAACCCACCTCAGAGTGAAAGCACGAACCCTCCAGGCAGCCCAGACACTAATCAAAGCTCAACTCGAGCCGAACCATTAAGCACTGGTCAGGCAGCACCTGCGCCATTGGAACCTCAGCCAGAAACCAGTTTGGTGATCGAGGGAAATATGGTCTTGGATGTTACAAAAATAATGCAGCTAGGGGCTCGCTTTAACAAGAATAATGGAAACGATGTTTATACCATTCGAATCGACAACCTCATATTCAAGGATCATGCGGTATTGAAGACCGAGGGTCTCAACTTAGAAATAGAATCCAAGCGCCTTCTCGTGGATGGGAAGGCTCAATTAGTAACATTTGCAACTCATGACAAAGCAGACATCAATAAGCCCGGACGATCCGGGGGACTTGTCGTCATCCGCACTCAGATGGCCGAGGGACAACTGGATTTCTTTCTCAATGGTGAAAATGGCGGCGATGGACTTGCCGGGGCCGCTCCAGGTCCAGAAAAAAATGGCTCCAACGGTGCAAATGGAACTGATGGACTTGTCGACCTTATACCAGTCCAAAAATGGGGGCTCGATGGGAGAGTGTTCTTCATGGAGGAACCTGAGTGCAAAACACATCCAACGAGAGGGGCCATGGGGGCTTCGGGACTTCAGGGCAACCAAGGCATGAATGGAAAAGCTGGTGGGAACACGGCTGAGTTGATCTTTCGAGTCCTTGATAAACAAAATTTTAGTTTTTATATCATCGAACAAAATCCAGGCTTGGGTGGCCAAGGTGGAGCAGGCGGTGCAGGTGGACAACCTGGGGTTCAAGGAGAAAGCGGGATCGTTTTGACCTCAGAGGCCTATAAAAAATCGTATTGGCCACAAGTGAAGCCCTTAACCGATGACTTTTGTTCCACTTTGACAGTCGCTCAGACCAAGCCTTCTGCTGGGCCACAAGGTCCTCAAGGAAACACTGGACCCACGGGTGAAATTAAGAAAAACTCACTATAAGCATATTGTTGTTTATCGAACGTCCTGGAATGATTAAATTCTTTTGTGCCCAAATTAGCAGGAGTGTTATCATAACTGCTGATGGGCACTTTTTTTGGTTTTCTTTTCTTAACTCTCTTAGTCAGCAGCCAGGCCTTTGGTCTTGAAGCGACGCTGGGAATTGGCGAATTTTACTCGCAGGTCAAGGTTGAAGACTTGGCCAACGGAACTTCGGCCGAGTATGCGGGACTGGGCTATCTTGGAGAGCTTCGTATACGCCTCGGCAGTGGAGGAGGACCTGGCACCGGAACATCATCCTTCGTTGCAAAACCAGATATTTTCTTGTACGGGGCATACTTCTCTCAGCCCAATTCAGCCAGTGTTGGATCTCTTCGAAAAAGCAGCGTGTCTGGAGCTGGAATTGATTTTCGCTTTGAGTATTTGTTTTTGGGGGGACAGGCTCAAACCAATGCCTCTTCGATTGATACGACAACGGGAACAACAACCAATTCATATACTTCCTTTGGAGTTCGTGCAGGCCTTAACTTCCCATTTGGTGTTGGCTCTCCATTTGTCGTCCAGGTGGGATTTGTACAGAATCTGGGTCGAGGAACCTCGGCCTCACTCTCGACAGGGGCAAGCATTAACACGGAGACAGGCGTCTTTCTTATGATTCAGAGTCGTTTATTTCAAACTAACGCTGGCGCTGGGGGAAGATAGGCCGCTAGTCGGGCTCTCTTGAAAAATATTTAATCCAATTTTCGAATCCTCGAAAAAAGAGCATGGGTTGACTGCCAGAATTCAGAAGTAAAACTCCATGATGTCCGGTATATGTTGAGCCCACATTGAGTGGACTGGTCTCGATTGCTTCATCAGTGGCGGACCACCCGCCCGAAGTTCCTGCAGATTTTGAAGCTATAAATATCCCCATGTCTCCCGCACTATGAAATGAGACAGTTATCTTTCCAGTCGAATCGACAACAATTCCGGGGCGACTTGCAATTGAAGTCACTGTTCCCACTAGGTAATTTAGACGCTCGCCTGAAAAGGCAGTAGCCCCCGTCACAGCACAGGTTATTATATCACCACCACTTGGACATGTAACAACTCTGAGCGCGCCAACACCTGAATCATAATGGGCAATATAGGGCAAATCCGCTGATGTGAGGTAAAAATCAATTCCCTCTCCACGAACACTGAAACCCTGGCTATCAGTGTCTATTGTTAGACATGTCCAAGTATAGGTCAAAGATGATTGGGATTCCTGTGCATATGCAAGCTTAAGCGATTTAACCCCAGAGGAAACTCCCTGATAAACAATCACAGGTTTACCCGCAGAGGTCCATTTGAAATTGGCATAGAGTCCTGTCGTAGAGCTAACTGCCGGGTTGCAGCCAGTGCCCGTCGAGCCGGGGCCATCGACAACATATCTAAGCCATGCTCCATTTTTTGCTCGTTTTGCAAATTTAAGACGCTGACCGGTGGTCCCGCCTGCTGAAAAATCATAGTAAGCAACACCAATAGTATCTTGAGACGTCACTGATATGGATGTGTACTGACCGACATTTTTTGTATTAGCTGCGGAGCCATCCACTCGATCCAAATCAAAGGACACTCCACCATTGCTAGAGCGAGCCACCATTAAATATCCCGCATTTGCAGCCACGCCTTGGTCCAAAAAGGCAATTGCCGGATTGCTACTAGAATCATAAGCCAATGAAGGATGCAGACCATTCATAAAAGCTCCGGTCCCACCAATAGCATTGGACACTATTTTTTCGCCGAAGACGGGATTCAAAACTGAAGCCCCACCACGAATACCATGATAGAGGTGGGAGTTCGGCCCTGCGGTTCCTGGCTCTTGATAGAAGTAAACATATCCAACATTTCCGTTTGGAGCGATCGCTGCATCCAACATCGGTACCGCCGTCGACTGAGAAACAAAATTTGTTTGATCGATCGCCCAATTGTTCACTATGCCATTTGTGGAATCAATGTCCGAAGGGTAGGCTCCGAAGACCTTAATATCTTGCCCCACAACTCCGGCAGCAGCAGCAGTCAAGGCCCCATAACTGCCCCAGAGTGCTCCATTGGTAGAGTCAAATGCGAAGCCCCCGCCAACCGTGTTGGTTGTTGCTTCGACAGTCACTTGATCTGGATTTGTATTCCAATTCGCCCCGAGAGATGAAGTGAGTTTGTTTAAAACTAAGCTTGTTCCTGTTGCAGCGACGAGCGAAGCCAAATACAAATTAGTCCCATCTGCAGCCACTCTTAATCCCAGAGTCCCTTGGGCAGCATTTGGATAAGCCCGGACAGTGGACCATGCAGAGGCCGAGAGGCCACTCGAACAAGCCTGCGGTGACAAGCTACTTAGGACACCGGTTGCAATGACCGCGGGCGCTGTCAATGAAGGCAAAGCTGAAAAATAACTCAAGAAAATATTCCCGGTCACTGGATCAATAGCGATATCGCTCCGGTTAGCTTGATTGACTGCTGCTGATGATGAGGCCGGAGTCGTGGAAACACAGGGACCCGAGCACCCCGCTGTGAAATCAAGACCTTGCCAGGTAGCACAAGATCCATCTGCATTAGCCGTTGCACATTTGAGTAAAAACCCTTGAGTGGATGCAGATGGTGTATTGTCAGTTGTTGCCAGGCTTATAAGAATTCCAGTGGCATCGGCAGAAGTTCCACCAGAATTATACTTGCACCAAACGGCTCCTGTTTGATGGACACCAATGCCGGCTGCATAGGTCGGCGCTCCACTGACGAAAGCTAGAGTGCTTGGCGCGCTCGACGAAACAACGGTCGGGGTGATCCATGTTCCATCAGATTTTCTCATCGTATATAGATATACGCTATTGTTCGCTGTAGCTGCATAGACTCCAAAGACTAAATGAATCCGATTGGAGTCATCGACAAGCAGACGGAGCCCTTTGATTGGGTACTCAAGAGTTGCAAGCTGGGGACCGACGGATCCGACTGTCGCGTTTAAGATCTGAGCTCCCGTCACTGCAGTTTCTATCACCCAAACGCCAATTGAATTTCTGACTGCCAAACGAACAGATTTCCCAGTGGTCGAAGATGAAGCTCCCCCTGTTCCGTAGACATAGGCAATGACAGGTGTTGAAACTCCGCTTGTGACCAAATGTTTGATGTCATAAATTTGGAAGGGGCTGGTAGGCACTGCTACATTTGGCGCTCCAATGCAAGCTGCCGACGTTGCCCCGCCTCCGCAAGTATTTGTCGGAAGTGTGATCGGCGCATTCGAATCGACGACTTCAACCACCCAGGCTCCAGTTGAAGTCATATGTCCATACTTCAACGCCCCGACCACTGGCGAAATGACCGCCGTGCGATCATAATACACAACATCGGGGGTATGACTAATTGGATCAATATTCAGTTCTGACCACGAACCAGTCGAGCCATTGAAATTAAGCCCAGCCGCAGTTGTTACAATCTTTTTTACATCAGTGTAGGTCGGCGTCGGAGTTGGAGCCGGTGTTGGAGTTGGGGCTACAACTGACGACGAACTCGAACCACTGCTGCAACCGCTTAGGGTTAAAGCCTGTGTCAAAACGAACATTACATAAATTGAAAACCAAGTCTTATTAGGGCCCATGTCCAAGATAACGGCATAATCTAGGATTGTCTTAAGCTTTTTTTTTGCGAAGCAGGACCCTTCTGACTTAAATACTCAAGTAGTTTCACTTTGAGGTTGAAAATTGGGTTTGAACCACCGAAGGGCATCCACGTCCTTCGTGTGCAATAGGAATAGCTATCGAAATGTAGACCCCTTGGTGCGCAAATCACTGGTCCTCGATCGAGTAGGATCTTCAAGACCTCAGTCCCGGCGACCCCTGCTGCCAAGTAACACCCCATGGAAGTTGACGGCGCAGACTTATTCGACAAATCAAACCTCTGACGAACGACTAGCGATTTCATATGAATAAACGATGGTGTCATACCGCAGACAAAGCGAAAAATCTTTTGAACATCTGTTTGAGAATCATCAAAGCCAAAGAATTTTTCGAACGACATTTTCTTCGGCATAAAGTTCATCAATGCGGCTCCCATTCCAACGGGCGCAACAGTGATTGCCGGAATTCCTCGCTCATGGCACCCTTGAAACACAGCTCGTCTCACATCTAAAACAAACGCATCTAGGCCATCCACATAGATATCCACATCCTTTAAAAAGGCGTCGATATTTTTCGCATTCACTCCCTCTGGAAAAGCCGAAATTTTAGCTTCAGGATTGATAGCAAGAACCCGATCGCTCATCACTGAAAGCTTTCGCTGGCCAAGGGTTGACATATCACAACCGGATTGCCTGTTCATATTATGAACTTCGAACTCGTCAAAATCTGCCAAATGAAAACTTCCGACTCCTAGCCGCGCAAGATTCACTGCATGGTGTCCACCAACACCACCCATTCCAGCAATCGCGACTTTTTTCCCACGTAAAAGTTGCTGTTCTTCGATTGTGGCCCAGCCAATATTTCGACTAAAGGCCCGTTCGTAATTGAACGCCATTTTTCGCTCGCAACTTTCTTCTGGCATATCTAGTGACCTCATTTTTTAAGACTATATCAGAGGCCCCAAATACACTAGCGATCTAGACTTTTTTTACATGAATTATATTGGCTAGGAACGGATTTCATTTGCTTTCTGAATTGCTTGTTGAACCGGCTGATGTCGACAAAACCGACGTCAAAGCAGGCCTCTGTTGACCGCTCGCCTTTCAGTAAAAGCAAACTCATTGCCTCAAAAATGCGCATTTTGTTCCTGTAGGCAATCGGTGAAATATCAAAACACCGACGAAAGGCTCGGGTCATCGCGCTATGAGAAACCCTCAGCTCATCTGCAAAATCTTGAAAAGACTTGTTAGATGAAAAATCCCGGTCAATCTTTTCCTTCAGTCGAAGCGCCAATGGATTCGATTGCTCAATTTTATCAATTGAACAATCGAAGGAGGCTCCTCGGACATGGGCAAATAGCTCCGTCGGTGTCTCGAAACGCTTCGGCGGAATACCAAACAAAGCCGTTGGTTGCTTTGGCAAATCAGAAGGGACTGCAGCTGTTGAAAGGTAAGACGACCAAACTAGCTGACCAGCTCCAAGTCGCCAGTCAACCAAACTTAACGGAGGAATCCACAGACTGTGGGGACCACATAGTGGGGTTGTTTCACCCAGTCGATGGACACCAGCCTGCCCGGGAACAAAATCGCAAATAGCTAAGCACCAGAATCTACCAAAAACGTCGAGGTCAGCCGTTGGACCTGAAAAGGAATGCTTTCGATCAAAATAAATAAAATCATCGGAAATCAATTGATAGTCAGAAACATAACTAGAAGCAGAGAGTTTAAATTGAGCAATTGTGCTTTTTTTGACCAAGTTTTTTTCACTCCAAAATTCAAATATCGTAAAACCAAATACTATGTTCACAATTTTGCAAATGCAGCTCAATAAGTGGGAGTCCAAAGTCTAGATCAAAAAACGCCTAGAGCCCAACCTTGGGCCTGACGACAGAGCAGCATGTCAAAAATTTCAAAAAAAATACTTTCATACCTTCCCAGAACCCTACGTTATGAATTTTTCCGAAGGACCTTAGCTCTTCCGAGAAAACTACCCGACGGTCTGGAAATAAAGCTCGCTGAATCCAGAGACGAATACACGCAGGCATTCAAAATTCTTCATGATAGCTACGTCGATGCAGGCTTTATGAAAAAAGACCCCTCTGGCCTCCGCGTCACGCTTTACCATCTACTTAAATCAACCTCAACCTATGTGGCGGTAGACCGGGGAGAGGTCATAGCAACGATGGCAATGGTTCGCGATAGTTCCTTTGGTCTACCCATGGACAAAATTTACGCTTTGGAGGGCTTTCGCAATCGAGGGGAGAGAATTGGTGAAGTCTCTGCCCTTGCAATTCGTCGGGACTATCGGGGACATGGCGGTGAGCTGCTGTTTTGTCTTATCCGCTTGATGTGGCTGCACACACTCTCTAGCCACCGAATTGACAACTTTGTGATCGCAGTTAACCCCCAGAAAGCGGACCTGTACCGTTCAATTCTTTATTTTCATGATCTTCCCGGCCACTCTACGGTGGATCAATACTCCTTTGTCCAAGGAGCTCCTGCTGTTGGACAGTGGATGAACGTCAAGAACTCCTACGAAACCTTCGAGAAAGCCTATGCCGGCAAAGCCCCAGGTCAGAATATTTTTGATTTTCTTTTTCGTAACCAAGAAGAGTTTTTGAAACAACAACTAGATTCCCCCTATTTTACTCTCTTTAACCAAACCCTCATCGATGCTCAAATGCGACGGTATTTTCTAAAAGACCTTTCAAATGTCTGGGAAAAAACCTCCGAACAAGAAAAGCAGAAATTCGCCAATAGTTTTGACTTGAAAAATCCAGAAGATATCTTCAAAAGCGAGCTTGAATTGACTCCAATCGACCTCACTCGACAGCCTCGGATAGAAGTTGATTGTCCGGTCCGAAAATTCGCAGTCCAACAGATTTCTCAGATAGCTCAAGTTGGGGTCCTTCAGGATCTTTCGCCGCGGGGGTTTAAGCTTTTGCTGAGACACAAGATACCGCTCGAATTAAACTCAAAGGCGAATCTTGAAATTGCACTTGGACCAAACCTAAACTCAAAAGTGCAGGCACGCCTCAGCTGGTATCACGAAAACAGAGTCGGCTTTGAAGTTCTTGCGGGCGACTCGTCTTGGGCCGACCTTTCTATAAATCTCGACAGTGCGGGCGACAGAGGAAAAACCAAGTTCGAAGCTGCCTAGTCCGATCTAAGACCTCCTTGACTTGTTGGGTACTCTTTGGCCTGATTGTCTCTTCGGAGAATCCCAATGAAATCAAGAATCGCTATTGCCATTAAGAGAATAACCGTTGAGTTTTTTGGTTCCTTCACTTACGCACCTCCTGCTTGGATTCAAAAACTAACTACCTATCTGGCGGAGAGTTACCTTGGAAAAAAATGCGCGCTCATTCAGAAATGGCGTCAAGCTCATTCAGATCAATTTCGACGATTAGGGTTAGGCGTACTCTTTGGATTTCTGGTCTTGGGGGCGACCTGGTATGGATATCAAAAATATCTAGAATCACTTCCTACACCAAACTACGTCAACTATTCAATCCGGAGTCCATTGCCCACAAATCCTGAGATCGGAATCCCAAACCAACTCACTATTGTCTTCGATAAATCAGTGGCCAAAACATCTGATCTAAACAAGGTTATTGCCCAAGGGGTTAAAATAAAACCGGTCTTAGACGGAGCTTGGCGCTGGGAGACGGACCGCCAGCTCACCTTCAAGCTTGATCCAAGCAAAAAGCTGGATTGGGCGGTGGGCACAAAATATGAAGTTGTTTTTGAAAAAGACTTCTTCCCAGAACATGTCATCCTTGAAACCTATGAAAGCACTTTTTCGACGGCCCCCCTACAAATGCAAGTCACCAAGCAAGAGTTTTATATCGACCCTAGGGATCCGAAAATAAAAAAAATTCTCGTTAATTTGCAATTTAATTATCCTGTGAACGCGGAAGACTTCAAAAAACGAGTTGAATTCGAGCTGAAAACTGAGGGTGTTAACCTTTTGAGTTCAAAGGTAGAGTCTCAAGTCACCTTCAACAAATATTTTACAGAGGCCTACTTACAATCTGCAACGCTTCAGGTGGTGAAAGAAAACCAGAAAATGCTCGTCAAAATCGAAAAGGGAACCAAACCTCAGGGCGACGGACCAGGATCGGAAGATTATCAAAACATTCAAATCAGTGTTCCAGGCCTTTATGAGGCCTTCAAAATTGGATCCGTATCAGCAATTTTTGCTCGAAATGAAAAATTCGAGCCCGAACAAATTCTCGTTGTGCGAACTGCAATACAGACGCGCTCGGAAGATTTGGCTCAGAAACTTAAACTCTATCTACTGCCAAAGAATAAGCCCGCTCAAGGAACTCGAAATGAAATTAGGAATCACTATTGGTCTTCAGCCTCAGAAGTACGACCAGAAATCCGAAGTACCCTTCCTGAGGTTAAGTTCGTTCTTGTTCCCTCCGAAACCATTTGGTCAACTATTCACACATTTAAAATTAAAGAGGAGACTCAGCGGTCTCTGTTAGTTTCAATTGCTCAAGGACTTCAGGGTCTGGGGGACTACGAGCTAAGGGACACTTCCGAGAGTGTCGTTAGATTAGAGAACTTCCCTCAAGAGCTTCAAATTATGAGTCGTGGAGCCTTGCTCACCCTCTCTGGTGAGCTAAAGATCCCCCCTCTTGGCTAGAAATGTCGAACAAGTTAAATTCAAAATCTCGCGAATTCTTCCAGAACAAGTCAACCATCTATTGCCACAATTAAACTCAGAGATCCAAAATCCCCAACTCCCTTACGAATTTGAAAACGATGTCGCTGAAAAGTTCGAAACCTCAAAAAAACTAAAACTGGAGTCAGCCCAAGCAACTCAGTATTTTTCACTCGATCTTGAGCCCTTCCTAAATAAAACACTCACACCAAGGGGGATTTTTTTAGTTGAGGCCGTCGCCACAAATCTCAATGGCATTGAGCTTGGCCCAAGGGACAAAAGACTGATCATGGTGACTGACTTAGGAATATTAGTCAAAGAAGGGGTTTCGAAAACAAGCGAAGTTTATGTTGAGAATTTCAAAACAGGATTACCTGTCGAAGGCGCTACAGTTGAAGTGATCGGTAGAAATGGAATACCTGTATTGAAGGGCACTTCTGATTCTCTAGGTCATACGTCGTTTCCGGATCTCTCAGATTTTAAAGACGAGAAGGCGGCCATTGCTTTTTCAGTTAAAAAAGGAATGGACCAAGCCTTCTTGCCCTACAAAAATCATAGACAATATTTGCAATATTCAAGATTTGACGTCGGAGGACTCGTTGATCAAGGAGGTTCCGATCAGTTGATGTCCATGGTATTTTCAGATCGAGGGATTTATCGCCCTGGTGAGTCCACCAATATTGGCTTGATTGTCAGACCCAGGGCTGGACATGGAAAACTGAAGGCGATTCCACTTCAATGGTCTGTGACAAATTCAAGGGGTCAAGAAATTCTAAAAGAAAATCTTCGTCGATTCGTCAGATCTTAAATCATTAAAATTCAATACCGAGGAAACGGCTCCAACTGGAACCTACGATGTCCGTGTGTTTGTTTTGAAGCGGATGCGAAACATTGACTATCCAGAACTTATTGGATCTTTAAGTGTTAAAGTCGAAGAGTTTCAGCCTGACAGAATGAAGATATCCACACACTTATCCCAAGAAAAAGTGTCGGGATGGATCAAGCCCACAAAAATTAAATCCTTCGTGGATATGAAAAACCTCTTCGGAACTCCGGCTGAAAATCAACGCGTTCGGGGTGTCATGACCCTGGTTCCTGTTCAGCCATTCTTCAAGGCCTATAAAGACTTCACCTTTACAAATTTAAACAAACCAGAGGAGCAAGTCCTTTCTGAAACTCTCGACGAACTGACTACAAACGCGCAGGGACATGCTGAGTTTGATCTGGATCTTTCAAAATATACGGCGAATCTTTTCAGCATGAGATTTGAGGCCGAAGGCTTTGAAAATAAGGGCGGACGTTCGGTTCACGCCACGACTTCGGTTCTTGTGTCCCCGCTGGACTACCTTTTGGGGCCAAGCCTGACGGCGATTTACATTACGTCAAAAAGCAAGCAGAGCGAAATCTACAGCTTATTGCGATTGATCAAGATCTCAAAAAAATCGAGGCCACCGATATTGAGTATCAAATTTTTGAGAAAAAATACGTGTCCGTT
Organism: Bdellovibrionales bacterium; assembly: GCA_016713585.1. GTDB lineage: Bacteria > Bdellovibrionota > Bdellovibrionia > Bdellovibrionales > Bdellovibrionaceae > JADJOV01. The sequence goes on from JADJOV010000025.1 coordinate 137,179, forward strand.
TTGACTCAACAGAACGACGGCAGTTTCAAATATCAATCAGTTCTGAAGGAAAATCCCGGCGAAATCAAGCCTTTCAAAGTCGCCGCCGTTGGGACCAAATTCAAAGTGGATACATCAAAGGCGGGGGAATATGGATTGGTTTTTAGAAACAAGGCAAAAATTGAACTGCTTAAGGTCAATTATACTGTCGTTGGTGAGGAAAACCTTTCTAGATCACTCGAAAAAAATTCTGAGCTTCAATTAGTTCTAAATAAAACTGATTTTCAACCTGGCGAAGAAATTGAGTTGCAGATTAAGGCACCGTATAAGGGTGCCGGATTGATCTCGATTGAGCGGGAGGGTGTTTATGCGGTCAAGTGGTTTAAGACCGACGGGTCTTCTGCTCTCGAAAAAATTAAGATTCCAGCCGGACTCGAAGGCAATGCCTACGTGAATGTAACTTTCTTGCGAGCAATCGATTCCCCAGAGATTTTTGCCTCTCCACTCAGCTATGCCATCGCTCCGTTTTCGATTTCTCTGGATGAAAAACGCACTAAAATTATACTAGAGTCCCCAGAACGGGTCCGGCCCGGGGAGCGCTTGAAGATCACTTACTCCGCAAACAAGAAAACCGATTTAATATTATACGGCGTGGACGAGGGAATCCTTCAGGTAGCCAAATATCGTCTACCAGACCCCCTCCAGTATTTCTTTCAGAAGCGAGCCCTTCAGGTGAAGACCTATCAGATCCTGGATTTACTTCTCCCTGAGTTTTCACTTGTTCATTCAAGTCAAAGTCCTGGCGGGGATGACGGGACGGGGGCTTTAGGAAAAAACCTAAATCCATTTAAGTCTAAACGAGCTAAGCCAGTTGTGTTTTGGAGTGGTGTCGTTCAAGCAGACTTGAAGCCTCAAACATACTCGTTTGAAGTGCCTGATTATTTCAATGGAAATTTAAAAATAATGGCAGTCGCGGCGAGTGATCTTGGTCTCGGTTCGACTGAGATTGCAAGCGTTGTTCGTGGGGATTTTGTCGTGTCACCGACGACTCCTGTTTTCGTAGCCCCTCAGGATGAGTTTTTCGTCAGCGTTGGTGTTTCCAATCAGTTAGAGAAGTCCGGAGAAAAGGCTAAAATCAACTTCGAAGCTACCAGTTCAGGTCATTTTGAAATTCTTGCGGGCCAAAAGCTAAGTCTCGAAATCTCTGAGGGTCACGAGGCCCAGACGACGGTGAGGGTGAAGACCCTGGCCAAACTAGGTGAAGGTTTATTGACGTTTAAAGCAAATTTGGGAAAAGCCTCAGGCTCGTCAAAGTCAGAGATCAGCGTTCGACCGGCTTTCCCATACTCGCAGAGTCTTTCCGTTGGTTTGCTCGAGAAGCTGCCATTGGAATTTGTAAATCCTCGCGAGGTACACACTGAGCACGCCAAGGCACAGATTACGGTGTCGCCACTTCCAATGATCATTGGCGTTGGCCTTATGAATTATCTTGATACCTATCCCTATGGTTGCACGGAGCAAGTAGTCAGTCGGGCCATTCCGGCTTTGATTTTAAGATCCCGCTCGGAGTTCATACCAAACGCTGAAAAACAAAAAGAGTTTTTTACGGCCGCCCTGCAGATCCTGCAAATGCGACAAATGCCGGACGGAGGCTTTGCTTTATATTCGCCGCAATTTGAAAAATCAAATGCAATGGCCAGTCTCTACGCCCTCCATTACCTTATCGAGGCCCGCGAAAGGAAACTCCCTGTTCCAGAGGCCATGCTGCAACATGGACAAAATTTTCTCGAATCTTTTAAGTCATCTCATTCTCCTCACACCCTGGTCGATCATCGTCGCTGGGCCTATTCGCTCTACCTGCTAGCCCGGCTCGGTGTCGTCAATGGGGCGAGCCTCGGGGAGCTTAAGCGCTCAATTGAAAGCCAGTTCAAGGACCTGTGGATGAACGACCCGCTCGCAATTTATCTGGCAGGGATCTACAAACTTTACAAGCAAGACGAAGCTGGCAATCGAATTCTTGCCGCACAAAAAATTGGAACATTTAAATTCACTGATTGGGATGACTATCTGGATCCCGTCGTTCGAGACAGTTTGTTGATCTATATCACAGCCAAACACTTTCCCAGTCGGCTCAATGAAGTCATTGATCCATCCAAACTTAAAAATGTTTTGGAGCCGATATCGCAGGGACAGTATAATACCCACTCAGCGGCCTACCTTCTGCTAGCCTTGGACGCTATGGCTGAAGTCCCAGATTCGAATCAGGCCCTGGCTGAAATTAAAGTTGAACAGCAGGTCCTCAAAGATCAATGGAAGTCTGTTCCACGTGGGGGCAAACCGAACGTCACTTGGCAGTTGGCTGTCAACCATCTGAAAGCTAAAATTGATGGGCCCCAAATGGGAACCCTTTTTTACTCCTATCACCTCTCCGGCTTTGATAAGGCCGACTTAGCGCAGCCAGTGCAGCAGACTATTGAGGTTTCAAAAGACATTCTTGATTCGTCAGGGGCGTCGATTGATAAGGCAAAGGTCGGGGAAGAATTTGAAGTGTCGCTGCGGGTGCGTTCTCTCGACGACAAGACTCATACAAATATTGCTATAGTTGATTTGATTCCTGGTGGATTTGAATTGATCTTGGATCCAGTGAAAAACAAACTCGGCGGGGCCCCCGAAGGCACGGGCGATGGCGCATCGGGCAATGAAGGGGATGATGGACAGCCGTCCAATTCTGACGTCCCGCCAGAAGATGGCCAAGGTCCTACGGGTGACGAAGTTCAAGATGGTGCTTCACTGCTGGATCCTTGGTTGAGGTGGCTTTCTTTCCCAAATAGTGCCTACGCTGAAGCCCAAAAGCAATCTGAACGAACGAGGCTCAATCCCTTGGCTGCCGATTTTGTGGACAAACGAGAGGACCGAGTTGTCGTTTACGCAACGATTACTCGTGAGCTGAGCGAGCTCACTTATCGAATCAAGGCCATCAATCAAGGAACCTTTATGGTACCTCCTGCTTTTGCAGAGGGTATGTACGATCGTTCGAAGAAGTATCAAGGACGCTCTAAGATGATAACAGTGCTTGCTCCGTGAGCGCTTCTTGATGAAGCGCTTTCTTTTCAGACGTTTTTTTGTTAGCCGCTCTTCTTGGGTAATCCCTGTTTCCCTGCTTCTGCTGATTATGGGAAGTTTATATCTAATCCGAAAGTTTGAGCTTTTGTCGCCCCTGAGGTCAGTGACGTTTTCCCAAGAGGTTCTCGCATCAAAAGGAGAACTTCTTAGAGTCACACTCACGGCAGATGAGAAGTACCGAATTTTTCAGCCTCTTTCAGAAATTCCCATACAAATGCAAGAGGCCGTTTTGCTCCTTGAAGATCAGTGGTTTTATCATCACCCAGGGGTCAACCCGGTCAGTCTGTTTAGAGCGGCTCTCAGCCTGGGAAGCGAACGCCCAATCGGAGCCTCGACCATCACTATGCAACTTGTAAGACTCAAGGAAAATCTTTATACAAGAAGTTTCATAGGAAAGGCAAAGCAAGTTTTCTGGTCCTTTCTCTACGAGCTTCTATATTCAAAAAAACAAATTCTTGAAGCCTACTTGAATCTAGTGCCCTACGGATCAAACATTGAGGGCGTTGGTGCTGCAAGTCTTGTTTATTTCAAAAAAAATCCAAAGACCCTCGCCCTGGCCGAGGTACTGACTTTAGCCGTCATTCCCCAAAATCCAATCAAACGAAGTCTTAACAAACCTGATTTAACAAAAACCACCTTGGCAAAAAGCCTACTGGCGAAACGATGGTTGGTGCTGCATCCCGAAGACCAGCAGGTTTCTATTGAGCTTAATCTTCCAATCCTAGCGAAAAGCACCAAAAGTTTGCCCTTTGAGGCCCCTCATTTTGTAAATCAAGTTCTCAGAAAAACTCCTGCAGTTCATAAGATCCATACGACACTAGATTTTCGAACTCAAAAAAGATTTGAGTCTGTTTTGAAGAAATACGTAGGCACAAAGTCTAGTTATGGTGTCTCGAATGCCGCCGCTCTCTTAGTGGAGAACCAGACAGGTCTAACCAAAGCGTGGATCGGTTCAGGGGATTTTTTTTCCAAAGAGATTGAAGGTCAAAATGATGCCATTACAGCGAGACGATCCCCAGGGTCACTCTTAAAGCCTTTTCTCTATGGTCTTGCGATTGATGAAGGTTTATTGCATCCACAAAGCCTCCTCAAGGATACACCGAGCTACTTTGGCTCCTATGATCCAGAGAACTTTGATCGAAATCACAAGGGCCCGCTCTCGGCCACTGAAGCCCTGATTCAGAGTCGCAATGTGCCAGCTGTTTGGGTAGCCTCCCAACTAAAACGGAAATCGCTCTATAACCTGTTGCGAGAGGCGCAGGTCGAGCTTTTGCAAAATGAACGATACTATGGATTGGCGATCGCCCTCGGAATCGCCGAAATGACAATGGAGGATCTTGCTCGTTTGTATACAATGCTAGCACGCCAAGGACGCTTGCTCCCAGACCCTGCACCGACGCAGGTTCTGTCACCGGAAGCTGCTTATTTGGTTCTTCAAATGCTCACAGAAAATCCACGTGCTGAAAATCTTTTATTGGATCAGACGCTTAAAAATCAGCTATCTATTGCTTGGAAGACCGGAACCTCCCATGGCTACCGAGATGCGTGGACAGTCGGCATCGTCGGTCCATATACGTTGGTCGTTTGGCTGGGCAATTTCGACAACACATCAAATCCGAAGCTGATCGGTCGTGAAATTGCGGCACCTTTGTTTTTTAAGCTCTTAGATTCCTTACCACAGACTGAGCTTGCGCAGCCCACCGCGTGGTCAAACAGCTTCGGCTTGAATCTTAAGAAGGTTCAAGTTTGTTCAATATCTGGCAGTATTCCGAATGAGTTCTGCCCACACCGCAAACCTGTGGATTTTATTCCGGGTGTTTCTCCAATTAGTGAATGTGACTTGCACCGGCAAGTTGTAATTTCAAAAAAGACCGGGCTAAGACCTTGTCATTCCGAATCCACCACCCACACTTTCGACAAAACAGATCGTTCGAATGGAGGGGTAACGACGGACGTCTATGAATTTTGGTCCTCTGACATTGTTGAGTTCTTTTCGAAGGTCGGCCTACAGCGGAAGCTCCCTCCGGCATTTGAAGAGGGTTGTTCAGCTGTTGAAATTCAAAATGAAAATCGCGGTAAATCGCCTCTGATAGTTTCGCCAAAAACAGAAACTGATTATGTCATTTCGTACCAACGAAGTGGCTTCCAGGACCGCTTTCCACTCAAGGCCATTGCTGATGCGAGCGTACGTCAGTTGACGTGGTTTATTAATCAAAGAATAGTCGGACAGTCCGCCCCAGAGGAAACCTTGATGACACATCTGGGACCAGGAAATTTCGAGGTCATGGTTGTTGATGATCAAGGCCGCTCGGCTCAGCGAGAAATGAGAGTGAAGGTTGTTGAATAGAAAGAACTTTGAGTGAGAAACAATTGAACGAAAGAAACAAAATGGGAGTTCTGTGGAATTTTTTGATGCTGTCGCTCGACGAAGAAGTGTTCGTGATTACACCGATGAAGTAGTACCAGACGACGTTATCCAAAAGGCCTTTGATGCGGCCATCCTTGCGCCAAATTCATCAAACACACAAACGTGGAATTTTTATTGGGTGAAGTCGCCAGGCCCGAAGAAGAAACTTGTTGAGGCCTGCCTCTCGCAATCTGCCGCGCGAAAGGCCAATCATTTGATTGTGGTCGCTGCTGATCCGAACCTTTGGCGACGTTCGCAAGGCCCTCTCATCCAATGGGTTCAGTCGGTCAATGCTCCTAAGCAGGTGCAATTATATTATTCAAAATTAATTCCGTTTATCTACCGCTGGGGTATTTTTAACTCAATGGCGCCAATCAAATGGCTTGCTACCACAGTGATTGGCCTGTTTCGACCAATGGCCCGCGGTCCCTATACTCGCAGAGATGCCCAAGAAGTTGCCATAAAGAGCGCGGCCTTGGCCGCCGAAAACTTTGTTTTAGCAATCGCCGCCCAGGGCTATGATACCTGTATGATGGAAGGTTTTGATTCGTCGCGAGTCCGTCGCTTACTGAAGATGAAATGTTCGGAACGGGCGGTGATGGTAATCAGCGTTGGACGCCAGGGCGAAAGAGCCACCTGGGGACCACAGTTTCGCCTTCCAAAAGACCAAGTGGTAAAGATCGTGTGATGGGCACGCTTGCGCGTTGATTGGTATCTTCTTTCGATTTATATCCTCTGAGCAAGCACTGTCCCCTCAAGGATTGCTGCTCTTGCGTCAAGCTCCTTGGCTTTGGCTGCTCCCCCGATAACATGATACTTTAGACCCCCAGCCTTCAATTCTGTAGCTAAATGGTCCTCTTCTTTCTGACCTGCGCAGACTACAATCTGATCAACTTCAAGTCTACGAATTTGACCCCTGTGCATGATATGTAAACCGGCACTATCCCTCTTAAGGTATTCAACCCCTCCAAGCATTTCCACACCGCACTCATGTAAGTCTATCCGATGAATCCAGCCCGTCGTTTTGCCAAGACCCTGGCCAAATTTGCTGCTTTTTCTCTGAAGTAAAAAAATCTTGCGTGCGGGCTTCAGTATCTCTTTAGCCGTTAGTGATCCGTCCACTGCGGAGTCCATACTGACTCCCCAGCGTTTTAAAAACCCCAAATGACTATTGCTAGGAACTCCGATCGGCGAAGCCTGCTCTAAAAAATTCTCCCGGGGGTTCAATTCCTTTTCTTCGCATAGAAATTGGGCCACATCAAATCCAATTCCTCCAGCGCCAATAATGGCAACGCGACTTTTTGCCTGTACTCGCCCGGACAGAATATCTGCGTAGGAAACCAAAGCAGGCCCATCTTCTCCAGGAATATTTACCTCTCGCGGACGAGTTCCCGTAGCAAGAACCACCTCATCAAAATCTCCAACTCCACTCTCTACTGCGCCCTGAGTTTGCTGCTGCCCCGAGCCAATTGCCAAAAGCTCCTGAGATGTTACATTATGCCCAAGCTTGAGTCGTACACCACTTAAAATGATTTGATGTCTATAGTAGCGAATTGTCTCGTAAAATTCTTTCTTGCCTGGAATCAATTTTGCTAGATTAAACTGTCCGCCAATCTCATTACTAGCATCGAACAGAGTCACCTGATGACCCCGCGCTTGAGCGGTCACAGCAAAAGCTAGGCCTGCCGGCCCAGCACCCACGACCGCAATTTTTTTCTTGTGAATGGCCGGAAGGGACTTCAACTCAGTTTCATAGCAGGCCCTGGGATTGACAAGGCAAGTTGCTCTTTGCCGTTGAAAAATAAGATCTAAACAACCTTGGTTACATCCAATGCAAGTATTGATCAACTCTGAATGTCCTCGCTCTGCCTTGACTGCAAAATCAGGATCCGCGAGTAGAGGGCGAGCCATCGATACAAGGTCGGCATATTTGTCTCGAGAAGTTCTTCAGCTATTTCAGGGGTGTTGATACGATTTGCCGCCACAACCGGAATACTGACCGCGTCCTTAAGTCTTCGTGTCGCCCAGGCAAACGCAGCCCGGGGAACTTGCGTCGCAATGGTCGGTACCCGGGACTCGTGCCACCCGATCCCAGTGTTTAAAATCGTGACCCCCGCGTCGGCAAGACCCTGTCCAAGATTAATCATCTCTTGAGCGGTGCTTCCGCCGTGAACCAAATCCAAAAGAGAGAGTCTGAACATGACAACAAACGAAGCCCCAACTCGATTTCGGATTTCTTTCACAATTTCAAGCGCAAAGCGGGCACGATTCTCGGCCGAGCCACCCCAGGAATCGTTACGTTTATTTGTGTAGGATGCCATAAACTCATTAATTAGATATCCTTCGGAAGCCATAATCTCGACCCCATCATAGCCCGCCTCCGCAGCCAGCTCTGCACAGCGAGCAAAATCAGAGATTGTAGAGCGAATCGTCCGGTCAGACATTTGCCAAGGAGTGAATTTAGAAATTGGCGATTTTATCGGTGACGGTCCGACACAAAATGGGTGATAGGCGTAACGACCAGCGTGGAGAATTTGCAAAAGAATCGGACTCCCAGCTGCATGAACCCGACTCACGAGGGCCCGGTGGGACCTCATTTCAGCCTTTGACGTGAGCTTTCCAGAGAAGGGCACAAGCCAGCCAGCTTTATTTGGAGCAAACCCTCCAGTGACGATGAGGCCAACGCCTCCCCGAGCTCGCTCTTCATAGAACGTAGCCAGTTTTTCCATACCGTCCCGGCTGTCCTCGAGGCCCGTATGCATCGAGCCCATCAAAATTCTGTTCTTTAAGCGAAGATTCCCCAAAGAAATTGGCGAGAAAAGATGAGGATAGCTCGATTCCGCCGTCATGTTTTTCCCTTTCATATCCTTGTTTTAGGCCTTCTTTAGACCTTCGAGGTTTTTGCTCGATAGAGGCAATTTAGTTTATCAGGTAAACTTTTCCAAAAGGAATCCTAAAAGTGTGCTATAAGCATATTTCTCGAGCATATGTCCTGATCTTCAGTTAAGGTCGGCCATTAATTTTGAAAGGTTCCCATGACAAACACCAAGAAAACAGAAGCGTCCTTTAGTGACTTTAACCTGAGCCCAGAGATTATGAAGGCGTTGGCCGATCTCAAGTTTGAAGTCCCAACCCCTATTCAACTCATGACTATTCCAAAACTAATGGCCGAAGGCTCTAAGGATCTGATTGGACTCGCCAGCACCGGGACCGGTAAGACCGCGGCCTTTGCGATTCCCGCTCTTGAGCGTATTGATGGGGATGATAAAAGTATTCAAGTCCTCGTGATGAGCCCAACCCGAGAATTGGCCCAGCAAGTGGGACGAGAGTTTGAACTTCTCGCCAAGTACACCAACAAACGGGTTGTCGTGATCAACGGTGGGGCTAGTTACATTAAGCAAAAAAGTGAACTCCGCAGAGGTGTGCAAATTTGTGTTGCGACACCAGGGCGCTTGATCGATCTGATTGATCAAGGAATTCTAGTGCTCTCAAAAGTCCATACAGTCGTGCTTGATGAAGCAGACGAAATGATTTCAATGGGATTTCGTGAACACATAGAAAAAATTCTAGAACAAATTCCCTCTAAACAAACATGGTTGTTTTCAGCCACAATGGATCAACAAATTCGCCGAGTGGCTCAGAAATATTTAACAACTCCACATATGGTTCAGCTCAATACCGATCAGGGGCTTTCACCACTCATCGAGAGTTTTTACTTTTTGGTCAAAAATGAAAATAAGGTCACGGCTTTGCAGCGCTTGTTGCTTAAGAATCCTGATTTCTACGGGCTTATCTTCTGTCAAACAAAGGCTGAAGTGGCTGACGTTGAAGGCGAACTTCGAGCCCGTGGTCTGGCTATCGAATCCTTGCATGGCGATAAAAAACAGAGCGAGCGTGAAGTTGTTTTGAGAAAGCTCAAAGAGCGACAAATCAGTGCAGTTGTGGCAACAGATGTTGCGGCTCGCGGTTTAGACGTTAAAGACCTGACCCACGTGGTAAATTACAATCTCCCTTGGGAAGCAGAGTCTTTTGTGCATCGATCAGGACGAACTGGTCGAAATGGCCAAAAGGGAACGACCTGGAGTTTTATTTCTCCTTCTCAGCAACAGCAATTGCGGAATTTTCAGAAACAGTTGGGCTTTCAATGGACTAAGGGGACCATTCCTTCACTCACGGAGTCTTTGTCCGAGCGAATTCAGTCGAATGTTCAAAATTTCGTCACTCAAGCTCAAGAAGAATCGGTGCAGTATAAGCTGGATAAGTTTTTTGAACGAGTTCAGGCCTCTCCAATGATGGAAACCTTACTGGCTCTTGAGCCTAAGCAGTTGATTCGTGCTTTCTTCTTGCAGGCTTTCCCAGAAATTCTCGAGCGTGACTATGCTGTAGAATATGAACCGCGTCCTCAAACTGATAGATTCTCTTCACGCCCTTCTGAGGGTGGCAGAGGCGGCCGTGGTGGTGACTATGGTCGATCTCGTCGTGATGGCCCTGCTCGCGAATATGGGCCGCGCCGTGATGGACCTTCCCGAGAGTATGGTCCGCGTCGCGAAGGTTCAGCTCCTCGTGCAGAGGGTGGGTATCGTCGAGACAGTGGTGCAGCCCCTCGTGCCACACCACCTCGTGGCGAAGCTCCTCGTTTCGAGGGTGGTGGATCCCGCCGAGACAGTTCTCGCTTTGAAGAGGCTCCTTCTACCCCGCGAGATAGCGAACGACGAAGTCGACCAATTCCGACGGCTTCTGCTGGCACAGAGGGACGAAGACGTCTGACGCCATCAAGTAAGCAAAGCTTTACTAGATCTACTACGGCGCCCCGCGCCAAAGAAGAAAATAGAAAGAGGTTTTAGTTTTCACCAATCTGCGGTTACGATAATTCGGTGAAGAGCCGACGCCGCACCGCAAACATAGTCAGTCTTTATCTTCAGTCCATGTTGATGGTGGTGGCCTTGTTTGCTGTTATTGCGCTGATCGGTGGGTTTCAATCCTCAAATTTCAAATCTCAGATTGCCCTTCTCTTGGGCGCAGAAACGCCGACGACCGATAAGTCTCTTTGGAAATGGTGCCCCCGAAGTGACTGAGATTCAGCATTGCCCTCTCAAACGGTTGTTAAGGATGCAGATTCACTGAAAGCTCTATGTAAGGTTTCTATCCGCCCCTCTTCAAGCGAAGAAATCAAAAAATCCACATTTGTGCCGCTCTTGCGGGCCGAAAGTCCAGGCGCTACACTCATTGTGGAAGCCGGAATCTCCCAGGGTATTTCACAGAGCGACCTCTTTCGAATCAGTGGTTTGGCATTCCACTCAAAGCACCTCAGAGTCCAGCTGGACAAAATCTTTGCCATTCAGTCAAAATCAAATTAGAAGAACGGCAAGAATTCTTGACAAGAAATTCGAGACTTAATAGTTTGTTCATCTTGAACTGACTTTATTCAGAAGTAGCTCAGTTGGTAGAGCAAGCGGCTGTTAACCGCTGGGTCGCTGGTTCGAGTCCCTCCTTCTGAGCCATTTTTAAACCTGCGAGAGCAGGTTTTTCTGTTTCTAGGATTCACAAGAATAATTAACAACTTACTCAAGAGGAGCTTCTTAAGCTCTGACTTCGAATATCATTCAATAACATCGAAAATAACGCAATTTGAAGACTTTTGTAATACTCAGGCATTACGGTGCTTATTGAGCATTACAAATTTATTTTTGGATTTTCTGGAACCTTTTCCAGCCTGACCTGTAACCCTATCTGAGCTATGTACTTGGGGTGACCAGAGTGGATGATAATTTTTTAGTTCAGCAAACCTTGAATGGGAATAAGAATGCATTTCGATTCTTAGTCTTGCGCTATCAGAAGCCGATTTTCAAAATCCTTGGAGCGTTGATTTATGATAAGCAGATGGTTGAGGAAATTGCCCAAGAGGCCTTTCTTCGTGCCTATAAATCGCTTTCATCCTTCGATCCAAATCTTGGTGCCAGTTTTTCAACTTGGCTGTTTACCATAGCTAGAAACCTAGCGTTCAATGAACTTGATAAGAGAAAAATCAGAAAAGCCAATGACGAAAAGATTTTTGGTAGCGAAGAACTCAGCACGGACGGTCCTGATAAGGATTTAGAGTCTACACAAACCAATACAGTTGTGCGCAAGGCAGTCGGTCAATTACCGAAAGAGTTTCGTATGGCCGTCGTTTTGTCATGTCTTGAAGGTCATTCTATTTCTGAAATCGCACAAATCGAAGGTTGTTCAGAGGGAACAGTAAAATCGAGAATTTTTCGCGGCAAACAAATGTTAAGAGGATTTTTAATCCCAATTCTTGGAGATGGTTATGGCAAAAATCTGTGAAGAAACTCAAAGCTTGATAGCAGTCGGTGCAGAATTGTCGTCTCAGGGCGCGGAACACGCTAAGTCCTGTGGAAAATGCAGCTTATTGTTGAGCGAATATCAATCGCTCGCGCTTTTGGTTTCTGACTCAATGGATTTTGAAGTGCCATCGGGATTTGCCGATGCCGTGATGAACAAGATTGAGATGGAAGAAAAGTCACTGCAAAACGATTGGCTCCAGAAGTGTGTTAGCACCTTTGAACGATTAATGGCCATTCCACAGACTCAGTATTTAGCATTGGGACTTGGTGGAGCAGTTTCTTTATTAAATTTAGCAAAATTTGTATTTTTCGTTCTTATTCCAGTCCAGTAGGAACCAATTCTTCTCTGACCTGTAGGACTGATTAAGAAATGAGGTGAGTTATGAGTCAAAGTAAAAGAGATTCCAAAAAAGCCCTGTTGTTTTCACTGGTCATGCCAGGGCTTGGCCAAGTTTATAACGGTGAAGTTTCAAAAGGGATTTCACTATTTTTGATATTTGCGTTTTCAATCCCTGGCTTTTCATGGCTAGCATTGAACGGACCAAATTTTAGTTTATGGATCTTAGTTCTCTTGGGTGTTTTGTTTGCCCTGGGAGTATATGTATTGAGTTGCACTGATGCGTTTAAACGCGCCAAAGCTATCGGCGAAGGTTATCAACTTGGTCCGTACAACAAATCCTACGTCTATTTGTCGATGCTGTTTTTTGGTTACTTTTTCGTATTGAGTCAGCTTGTCACTTACACAAAGACTAATTTGGTCGAACTTTACCACGTTCCATCGACAAGCATGAGACCTGGTCTTGAGAAGGGCGATTTTTTCTTTGTGGATAAAGATGTGAATGCACCAGGGTGTAAAAGAAAAATTAAGAGAGGCGATATTGCAACATTCGTCTATCCAAATGACCGTACTACGATCTATGTGAAAAGGATCATTGGACTGCCTGGCGATAAGATCGAGATGAGTGGTACAGATGTAAAAATTAATGGTCAGTCGATCACTCAGGGCGATTCTTCGACTTCTAAAGACCATTTAGTTGTAAGAGAAAAGGCAGAGTCCGGTGAAACTTATGAGGTATATTGGAAACCTGCTTCCCAGGGATCACAGTTATCTTTGACTGTACCTGATGGCCAAGTATTCGTCCTTGGTGATAATCGCGATGATGCATATGACTCTCGTAAGTTTGGCACTCTGCCACTAACAGATATCAATGGTATTGCTAAGCAAGTTTGGTTTTCTTTAGCTGATGCAGGACTTCGCATCGGTAAGTGGGTGGATGCCAATTAGGCATTCACCGTTTAATGACAGATATCTTTAAACATTTTCTTGTACTCAGCTTCAGTACCTAAACCAACTTCAATGCGCCTTTTATCCAAATTTGCTGGATCTTCAGTCTCATGCGGCTCCCATTCTCCAGGGCCAACGCATATAGTTCATGCTTCCTCTTTGGACGGAATTATCCGTTCCTGTTTTTATTAATTTTAATTCTTATTACCGCTGCCGTGCGGGTGGAAGCCCGACACGGCCATATATTTCAAATAGAAAATTAAGATTGATTTGTTATTTCAGTTTTTAAAAACAACCCACTCCAGCTTATTAAAAAAGCCGAAGATCCTTCACTTAAGATAAATTCCGCCGCCGTCGGAGCTAAATGGATTTCCCGCTTATCCATCAACGGTCTATGAAGGTTTGCTCCTTGCGAGAGCTTGCACTAGATCGTGCTAAAATTCCATAGACGCCTGTGGTGCCTTGTTTTCGGGACTAATACACGTTCGGTCATTTTTACAGAGTCAGCGAACTCTGTACGTCCATTGTACAGTAAGCTGCCGTGCATTTTCAGAATTTGAGATTGATTAAAATAGTCAGGATTTAAATTTTTTCCGCTGCATAGAAACCTTCCAGCCTCGTCTTTCTAGTTCGTCAACGAGTTGCGCCTCAGTGCAAGTGGAAAGTTCATGCACGGCTTGTTGTGTAAAATTGCCGATCAGCATTTGTGATTCAAATTTGCGTTGACGGTTTCGGTCGAAACTTCCACCTGTATTTCTGCTTAAAATCGATTCCTCACCCAGGGCCACTTTACAAACATTTATTGGGTTGAATTCCAACCATTCAAATTGTCTTGAGTTTTGTAGGCGGCCAATTCCCATTGCGTGTAAACTTCTGAAAAACTCCTTCAAGTGAACAGCGTTGAATTTGGCATCCCCATTTTGAGAGGCATATTTCAACACCGAATATACATCGCTCGATCGTGAAACAACGGACCTGGAGTGAGCGAAATAATTTAAAATTTCCTTAAAGGATGGTGTTTTAGTTAGAGCCTGTAACTTCTTCAGCAAGTCTAAGTCTTTGTTTTTCATTCATATTTTGTAACACTAACGTGGCAATACGTACAGAGCATTGTAATACTACATATTAGTATGTATTATTACAACAAGGCGCATTAAGACGCTGAAATCATAATGAAAAGGAGAAATGACGATGAGAGCAGGTAAAAAAACGGTTCAGACGAATTCGGTCTTTAGTTCAGAAAAAGCAGACACTAAAGAACTTGAGAATTTAAAAACGACAAAGGAGGCAGCGGCCTTTTTGAAATTAAGCGAGACCTATCTAAGGCAGCTAACCAGTGAGGGGAAAATTCCTCATTTTAAATTTGGTCGACAAAACCGCTATAGAACAAAGGACCTTTGCAAACTTATACAGCCTGGAAAGACGGGAGTTTAATATGGGACATCGATTTAATGAAAGAACTGGTTTCTGGGAAGCTTCAGCCCATGGCCGACATCCCGTAACAAATATCTCTGTCAGTCTAAGGCTCACCAAGATTGATACTGAAAAAGAGGCACTAAAGGCAGAGGCGGATTTGAACGGTCAGTTAAAAATCAAACTCCGCAGAATGAAGGCCCCAATGTGGTCAACACTTATGGATAAGGCAATTACTCAACGACTCAATGATGGTCGATGGTCTGAAGGCACTGCGGACAATGCGAGGGTTCTACTACGTGCAGTCACAAATCAAGAATGGGCCTATAGAACAATTGATACCATTTCAACAGGTGAAATTCGTGAGCTTCTAAATGAAAAGCTCAAGGAGCGGTCTCAAACTCATAAGGCATCTGTCGCAAAATATATTAAAGCAGTTTTTGAGTATGCAGTTGAGAACGGTATCTTACCCAACAACCCATGTCCTCGTATAAAATATAAAGACAATGACAAAATTCAAGGCGTTCTAAAGATGGATGAAGTTGCGCTACTACTGCGGAGGGCATTTGAAGAAAACCATCCTCATAAATGGCTTTGGGTACTAGCAATTTATACCGGCATGAGAAATGGCGAACTAATGGCGCTTGAGTGGACTGATATTGATATTGATATTGATACTGAGAACAGAACCATCAAGATAACCAAATCATTTAGCAAGCGATCCAGCGGAAATAAATCCACAAAAAGTGGTGATGAGCGCAATGCTGAAATTGCTAAGGAACTTGTTCCATATCTTTTGAAGCTGAAAGAAAAGCAAGGCCAAGACAAACTTGTTCTGCCAAGAGATAGAAATTGGCTCAAAGGTGAACAGGCCAGAGTTTTAAAAGGTTTTCTCTACAAGATTGGATTGCCAGAAGTCCGCTTTCACGATTTACGAGCTTCCTGGGCTACTGCTGTTTTGAAATCTGGTGCAAATCTTGGCCAACTTCAAAGCATGGGCGGATGGCGTGATACCAAAACCTTGAGAAAATATATTCGTAAAGCTGCTCTTGATGTGAAGGGCACCACTGCCAATCTAAAAATTTTAGATTCAGCTAATGTAATTGTCAGCCCAAGGATTGGTTGATATGCGCAGACGTGGAATTAGATTTAGCGACCTGGGCCTCGATTGTCGGGGCCGTTCTGATAAGCAGTTAACCTGTCGTTTTTGTGGCTTTGCATGGATAAAAGCGTGCCATGAGTTTTACCATGGTTATGTTAGTCCACTTTCCTGTGTCTGCCCCATGAAATAATGCAATCGGCTTTTGTGTCTGTTGTATTGGTTCAAAAAAGAAATTCCTAGGGCCAGTCAGCTTGCACGAGAGTGGCCATCAAAATAAGGAAAGCGACGGCCCATACTTTTTACTATGACTCATAATGAGACAAAAATATATTTCCCTAACCTTATTAAGGTGTTATACATTTATCAGACAAATTTAAGATGATAATAATACAGTCTTTGGTCTAAATAATTGCTATTCTAAGACAGATATGCTACATTTAAATATGAGTCTGCCGATCTAAGCAGAACATTTTCTGGGGCAATGCCCATTAAAATCTATGAAAGGAGGCTCTGGTGCAAACTTCAGCAATTGGCCCTAAAGAGTTAGGTGCAATTAAAAACTACCTTAATATTCTTAGCGACGATCAAAAGGGGTTTCGGCCCGACGTCCTCCGACAAGTGACAGGCTTGACGCCTCAAAGTCTTTCAAAAAATACTGGCGTGCCTCGTTCACGCCTTTACGATGAAGTCGTTAAATTTAAGCCTTCCTCTGAGTTGATGCGCAAGATACTTCATGTCGTTATTGCCACTGATGAAGCCTATGAGCTTATGAATAATAACGGTGCTGACGCAGCATTGTGGCTCAGTTCACCAAGTGCAGTATTTTTAGGATACAGCCCTTTCGAGGTTTGTCTTCAAGGGCGTGGTGAGGAAGTTATCAACTGGTTGAGAACTCGAATGGGCAAGCAACCTGGTACTGGCTTCTAAGTAAATGGCAAAAACATCTCGCAAAAAAGTCATCAAAAAATCGCTTCAGGTTCAAAGCAAAAAAAGTGGGCTAACCCACCACATTGATGATTTTGAAGGCTTTGAGAAATTTGCCGAATCAATCTTGCAAAAATTTAAAACAGATAACCAGTTACAGTTGGCTCAGTCTCTTAAGTTTCAAGAGGCCGTTAGCGCCATATCCTTAGATGCGACCTTTTTGAAAACCTATGATCAACTTGAAAGGTACAGAATTTGTTTTAACGGCCTTGAGCCATTATCAATTGCGGGAAATTTAGCTTGTGGAGGTCGTTTCAACATTGGTGGTGCACAAAAATCTGAACACTTCGACCATGAAATGGCAGCATGTATTTATGTGGCCTCAAGCATCGAGTGTGCGAAAGCTGAAACTGGCCCTCATAGAAATCCAGAAGTTTATGAACTATCGCTTTTGAAGTCGGTTAAACTTTGGGATGTTAGGTCGTTGCTTATTGCCCTGGAAAATTCTGAAAGCCTTATTGCCGCAATCGATAAGAGTCCATTCAATATGCAATGGTCACTTCAAAAATTTCCTACTCCATCACAAATATTGGGTTCAGCTCTCAGGAAAATTGGTGGTGACGGAATTCTGTATCCTTCGACAAAACATGAAGGCGGGATTGTGTTTGGATTCTTTGTAAAAGACGAAACTGATGCAAACTCAAAGTTCAAAGCAACTCGAATCAGCGATGGACAATTGGAACTGCCTGTGCAGAAATAAAATACCTGACTGACGTAGTCGTGATTTTCTGTAATCGATAGCGGTTGACAGTTTTAAAATAGCAAGCGATTCTCAATACATAAGGCTCAGGGGTTACGCCTGAGCCATTTTTATTTTACAAATACCGGGAACCACCCGGTTTTTTTGTTTTTGGATTAAAATTTGGTGCAGAATGTTCGTGAGTAATTCCCGACATCTACAACGAGGGGTAGCGGGGGGAGTTTTTGGTGGGGAGAAGGGGGGTTTTTGCGGAGATTCCCAAAGAGAAACTTCTGTCAATTGGAGAGGAGCTACCATGAAGGACAAAACTGCTGATCAACTCGTCTCTCAACTTTGGCATCACATCAAAAATCAAGAATGGGATCAAGCCAAAGATCTTTTGTCAGAGGATTTTGAAGCCTACTGGCCACAATCAAATGAAAAGTTTAATCGCGATAATTTTATCGAAGTGAATCGAACGTATCCAGGGACACATAAAATTGAAATTATGAATGTCCATAGTGAACAGGATCAATGGGATCGCGTTGATACCGTAATCTCGGAAGTGTTAATCAAGTCAACGACGCCTGACGGAAAAGAGATTGAGCTCTTTGCTATGTCGATTTTGAAGTTGAAGATGATGGGGAAGCCCTGATCAGATCTGCTCGTGAATATTGGGCTGAGAAATATCCAGTGCCTGAATGGCGGAAACATTTGTCAACTCCAAGGGAAGCCATAAAATGAATCTCTCAAAAGCAGATTTGAATATCGAGTTGTCGCCATCTCAACTCATACGCGCAGATAAGTGGCTTCGCAGTTTTTATTCTAAGTGGAAATCCAGAATGAGCGATCCTATTGTTGAAAAATGGGTTTCTGAAAATTAGCTCTAGCGTTTGGGACCCTTCCCTAACTAGTGCATTTGAAATCTCGAGGCAATCGCCTCAATTGTGAAGCAGAGAAATCACACCATAGTGACTAGCCGGGAGTCCTCCGACCAAGGTCTGTTTATATCTATGTGAACATCCAGCCACACTGAGTTGAACAGTATCCACTACACCATAAGGTGTAGTGGATACTGTTCAATATTGACCTTGACAAAGTACGCCAAAAAAGAGTACTCTTCAAAAGATGGAAAAAGTCCTTTTCAACAAAGTAGAAAAGCAGTTCAAAAAGCTTCCGCATTTTATCGTACTGAAGCTACTGGCTTGGGCAAGATCTGTCGAGCTCAAGGGCCTTCGTGAGGTCAGAAAAATTTCTGGCTACCATGACGAGCCTCTGAGAGGTGAACAAACATGAGTACTAAAAATTTGACAACTCGAGACATTGAAAAGCTCTACGGTCCCCTCACTTTTGGCAATTTGCTGAAGGCTCACCGCGAAGGCGACGAGCTGACACAGGTCGAAATGGCCAAGAAAATCAAACTGTCGAAGCAAGCCCTCAATGACATTGAAAATGGTCGCAAGATCCCTTCGATCTCACGAGCCGTGGCTCTAGCAAAAAAAATCGGTATTCTGCCAGAGTTGGCAGTCGAGCTCGTTCTGCAAGATCAATTGGACCGTGAAAAACTAAAAATGACAGTCAAAGTGAGCTCTGGCGAAAAAGCCGCATAGCTTTTTGCGGCAGATGGGGGGGCAAATTTCTTGACCCTGTGGTTTTCTGTCGTTAGCGTAAAAACAAGTTCAGGCGTTTCAAGTAGTTACAAGGCTCCTACCTCCTGAGCCAACGGTCGACCTCACACTGAGCCATTGAGTCCAGATCATGTAATTCACAATTACTTTGATTTTTGGTCTCAAATAAATATGGAGGTCACACATGCGCATTCAACATGTTCCGTTCATGACGATATGATATTTAGCAATGCCATCTCTCGTTCAGAAATAACCAGTTAGTCTAAGCATGAATGAATCGTAGGAATCATAGATCCCCAAAAGCGTCTCTGTGCTTCCGTGAATATTAGTTGCCCCAAATCCAACTTCATACCCTTCAGTCACGCGTGTAGTTAACTCTGCTTTTGAAAGTGAGCTGTATCCAATGAGATCATAAATGAATCCGATGACTACATTTGTATCTTCGCTTAAGGGCATTCGAATCCCTGCGGTAGCAGCTCGAGTGAAAATGGACTGAAAATTTGCAAGTTGACCGTTTTGCGGGGTTTGGCTTTGGTGGTATTGAATAATGCTGGTCAGAGGTCCGCGCCTAAGGTCAAAGTTTTTCTCCCAGGCCAGAACCTGGGAAGTTGAGCTGCCGGGCACGCTTGGGTGATCTTGCTGGGGCTGAATTGAATTCCCACCAACCTTAAATAAATTTCCCTTAAAGGGAATGACGAAAAGAGCGCCAACGGATTGGCTGCGAAAGTAGAGAGGTCGCAGTTTGACCGGAGATGTCACCAGCAGAACATTGGGGTTTATTGACACTAATGTTGTCTGCAGCAGATCTAGATCGATGTATGGTGCATTGGACAGGCCACTGAATAACGCAATCGACATGTCCAGGGTCTCGGACTTGAACTGGAGTCGGCCTCCCCAGTTGTTGGATCGCGCATGGTTAATCTCGACAGCAGGTGAGATTTCGTACTCAAGGGATTTAGGCACAACCAAAGAATACTTCTCGGTCTCAAGGAAAAGGCGTTTACTTCTTGGCCACCACGGGTTCTTTGCTCCGGGTAGGCGGGAAGGAATCATTTCTGGAATAAAATAGAAATCAAACTGCAAGGGTCCAGTTTCATAAAGATATCCAAACCCAGGGGAGGAAAGAGGGCTGCCCTCTAAGGGGTCGGCGAGGTTTTTTTGCATGATGAGATCGAGTGGATTAGAAAAGTCCGTCCCTTCCCAAACAATATTTTGAAAACCAAAACGGAGGCTTGCCTTTGCGGACTTAAGATCAAAGTAAGTGTCGTTCCAGGTAAGCTGATATTTCTCAGTCTCTTCCTTTGTCAATGAATCAATACGAAAGCTGGGGCTCATTCTAAGAGAATGGCGGCTCGAAAACCTCGATTTGAGATTGGGTTGAATGATCATGGTAGCAGATTCGCCACTCCAAGTTGGCGAACTTTCAATACTTAATTTCTTAAATTGAATTCCCACGGTCGCGTCGACTTTTGTTTCGGCACGAATCGTGCCTGTAAACAAGAAGACAGAAGAAAGAGACAAAAGCAGAAGCGTTTTCATAATTGTCAGCCACCCCCTGGTTTTGGTTGATTCAGCAGTTCAGAGATTGCTCTGACGTCCAACTGGCCTTCCATTTCGATTTGATTTTCTCCCTCAATAATGAGTCAGCTCTTTAAGTTAGATAGAGCGACTATATAGCCGGACATTCTTCCTAAAGCCAGGACATCTTTTTCGTGCTGCCAGAGCCCAACTATTCATGACCCTATCGTTAATCAAAAGGGCAGCAAGCCCAGAAGGATCTATTCCCAACATCTCCAGGACCTTGGTCTGATCCAAACCAGAACCAAAACTAAGCCTTTGGACAATAAAAAACTAGACTCATACAGAGCAAGTTTGATCCGATAGACTATTGAGAATTTTGTTAAAACATTGAGGATGGATCGACTATGAAAAGACAAAGACTTTTGATTATTGAAGACGCAGAAGAAATTCGAGATGCGATCAAAGAGGTGCTCGACAAAAAATATGAAGTGACAGCTGTCGGGACAGGCGCCGAAGCCCTCAAGGAAGTTTCAAAGAAATTTTTTACTATGATTTTAATGGATGTGGGGCTTCCTGATTATACTGGATTCGAACTTTGGGAAAAAATTCAGCGAGTCTCCAAATCGAAAAAAACAGCCATCTTTTTTCTGACTGGACGAGATGATGATTTTAACAAAATCACAGCCTTCAGCCTTGGCGCTGATGACTATCTCGTCAAGCCTTTTAACCTCTTAGAAATGGAAGCTCGTGTCGACGCTCGAATGCAAAAGCTTCTGGATAAGGCAAGTTAGTAACCTCGGCCTGCACAATCCTGATTTCACAATCTCGCGTAGCGACCTACTCAAGCACCTTCAGAAGGACCGCGAGGGGCTTGTGATCAGAGGAAGTTATTTCTTCCAATGTTCGACCTGATTCGACGGTAATTCCTCTTGTCAAGATGTGGTCCAAGATCGGTTTTGGAACTCCATCAATAGCTAGAACGCTCGCTTCGAGGCCAAGTTCGCTTGCCTTTGTGATCAGGAAATTCTTACGTGCTGCATTCCAGGTGTTCAAATCACCCGCATAGATTACCGGCCCAGTGTGAGTCTTCACACGCTCCAGGTTTTGCAAAATTTGGCTTTCAAAAGCGAGATTGTTAACAAAATTAATCCCGTGAATATTCAAAACAAGCAAGGGTAACGATATACCAGCGACATGGTAAACGCCAATTCCTGTCACCTTTGGCGTTTTGATGACGGGTTCATTGTTTGGCGTTCTTAAATATTCACTTTGAAATGGTTGAACAGTTCCCCCAGTTACAACGCCTGTAGCTTCCCCCTTGAAGAAAAAACTGGTAAAAAATGTCCAAGAATAGTTAACCAAAGTATCGAATGCCCGATTCACTACTGGAATTGTATGCCCTTCCTGAAGTAGAATAAGCTCATACTGTAGGGCAAACGCTAAGAAATCCCGCGACCACGCGTCGCCAGCTGTTGCCTTGTGAATATTCCAAACAAGCATATTGAACTTTTGTAGAAGTTCCGTGGCGCTCACTCGACGAATTTCGCGAATAACTTGGTCAGGTGGTGGTATCTCAAATTCATTCGCATCAACCTGTGCATAACCCTTGAGAGAAACAAATAACAAAAGACCAAATATAAATTTCATCCTTGATAGCCCTTTCATTCAATTATTCCTTTCGGCATTAGAAGCCCAGCACGACTTACCATCGATGGTAAAATTCGACCGGTTCTGTTTTCAAACCATTTGCTCACCTCAATCAGTTCCTTAATACTATATCCAGTTTTAACCTTAAGTCCATCGAACATATAAACCAAATCTTCAGTGGCCACATTCCCAGAGGCTCCTGGAGCGTAGGGACATCCCCCCAAGCCACCAAAACTAGAATCAAAAACCTTGACCCCAAGCTTATAGGCCGCGAATACATTCGCAAGTGCTTGCCCGCGTGTATTGTGAAAATGTCCCGCCAATTTGGCGACAGGAATAGCCACTTTGAGTTTTCTAAACAAAGAATCAACTTGACCGGCATTGGCAACGCCAATGGTATCTGCAATTGAAACTTGATAACACCCAAGCCCAACAAGTTTTTTTGCAAGCCGAACAACCTTCGCTTCGCTCACTGATCCCTCATAGGGGCAACCAAAACTCACACTTAAGTGAGCACGAACTTTAACATGATTTTTTTTTGCAAGAACCATCACCGGAATAAAACGATCAAAACTTTCTTTGATTGAACAATTAATGTTTTTTTTTGAAAAGGATTCTGTGGCGCTCGCGAAAATAGCAACTTCCTTCAACCCAAGATCCAGCGCTTGATTCATCCCTTGTCGATTTGGAACCAGCGCGGCAAATTCAACCCCTTTGCGGGACCTGCCTGTCCCAGTCAGTTGGTCCTGAACCATTTTTATGACCCTGGAAGTGTCTGCCATTTGCGGAACCCAAGTCGGGGAAACAAAGGATCCTATTTCGATTTTTTTGGCTCCAGCTGCGATCAGCTTCAAAACGAGCTCAACTTTTAAAGCGGAATCTAAGGAAATTTTTTCATTTTGCAAACCATCCCTAGGGCCCACCTCAACTAGTTCAACATGTTTTGCACTCATGAACTCGACTCCTCTTTTTTAAATGAAATCAGAGTATCCCCCAATCGAACCTGTTGCCCAGGCTTAACCAAAACCTCCGCAATTTGTACAACCCGATCTGCCTTTAGGGTGTATTCCATTTTCATGGCTTCCATAATAACCAAGACCTGTCCGGTTTCGACGAGTGAGCCGGATTGAACCATGACCTTTATTATTTTTCCTGGCATTGGCGCTGAAATCAAATCTCGGTTGCCAGAAGATCTGGTTCCCTGAGCCTTTCCCCTTCGTGGAGTGGTGCTTTCTTTCTCTACACACCAAGTCTTACCCTGAAAATGAATCCAGAGGTGACCCTTAATAAGCTCGGCCTCGACTTCGTGAAACTGACCTTGAAATTCAAACGGTACTTTCATTTAAACTCCTCTCCAGAATGAATTCCACGGTGACTCTGAAATCGTCTGAGGATGTGAACCACTGCGAGACTCATTGCGTGTATTGGCGAGCGCCGCTGAGGCCTTTTTTAGAGCTTGAGTCTCAAGCCTCTGTGCTTTTTTCAACTTGGAGCGGCTCGTTTAAATATTTTTCAATAAACCGGGTTGTCATTCTTCCGGTCACAAACTCAGGATGGGAAAGGATCTTAAGTAGGTAAGGAATATTTGTATGCACTCCAAATATAATTGTGTCCTTTAAGACGCGAATCATCTTTTGGATTGCTCGGGGTCGAGTCTCATCCCAAACGATCACCTTGGCAATCATAGGATCATAAAAGGAAGTAATCGTGTCTCCCTTTTCAAATCCATACTCAAAACGACGACCAGGGCCCTCGGGAAAGCGAACCTCACCCAAAAGTCCTGGGCTTGGAATACCTCCTAAAAAGGGATTCTCCGCATAGAGTCGACACTCAATTGCAGCACCCTGCGGAACACGATGCTGCTGCGGAGAGATCACAAAGTCCCCCTGCGCAGTTAAGATTTGTGCCTTCACTAGGTCTATGCCCAAAACCATTTCCGTCACTGGATGCTCAACCTGGAGTCGGGTATTCACTTCCAACAAATAGAATTTCTCATCCTGCAATAGAAACTCGACTGTCCCTGCACTCTGATATTGACCGAGCTGGGCAATAGCCACTGCGGCCTCTCCCATTTTTGTGCGGAGCTCATCGGTCAAAGATGGAGAAATGGCTTCTTCGATAATCTTTTGATGACGCCTCTGAATTGAACACTCTCGATCATGATAATGAACAACCTGCCCAGTCGAATCACCAAAAATTTGAAATTCAATATGTTTTGCTCTGTCTAAATATTTTTCCAGAAAGACCTGAGACGATCCAAAAGCTGCCTGCGATTCCCTCTGGGCGGACTCCAACATCTCAGGAGCCTCTTCTCGAGATCTAATGAGCTTCATCCCACGCCCACCACCACCTGCGGCTGCCTTTGCAATGACAGGAAAGCCGATTTTTTCAGCTTGGTCACAGAGAAAAGCGATATCTTGGTTTTTTCCATCATAGCCAGGCACAAGCGGAAGCTGTGCCTGGAGAGCTAGTTCCTTGCATCGAACTTTGTCTCCTAAAGTTCGAATCGACTTGGCCGAAGGACCCACGAACAACAAATTCGCCGCCGTGCAGGCCTCCGCAAAGTCTGCATTCTCAGAAAGAAAACCGAACCCTGGATGAATAGCATCAGCACCACCTGCCAGCGCCCCTTGAATTGTCGCTTCAATATTTAAATAACTTTGTGCAATTGGTGAAGGGCCAATGCATATATGCTTAGTGCACATGCGATAAGCTCGGCTCTCTTTATCCGCTTCCGAGTGAAGCAAAACAGTCTCTATACCGAGCTCTTCACAGGCCCGATGAATCCGCACCGCCACCTCGCCACGATTGGCGATAGCTAACCGTTTAATCTTTTTCATTTTAAGCTCCAACTTGGACGACGCCGTTCAAAAAAAGCCGAAAGCCCCTCTTGCCCTTCGTTGCTGACTCTTCTCTCTGAAATAACTTGAATTGTGAAATCCTTAATCTTCTCCTCTGAATCCACAGGAATAGACAAATTTGAAATACCTCGGAGAAGTTTTTTTGTTGCTCTCACAGCTTCTGGGCCAGCCTCTAAACACGCTTTTGCATGAGCAAGAGTGGAGGCCGCCAAAGCAACTTCACTTTCAACAACTTCGTTGACCAATCCTAGACTATGGGCTTGGGCAGCACTCATCACTGCGCCGTTTAGCATCCAAGGGCCAATCTGAGCTAACGAACATTTTTTAGCAATAAACGAGCTGATGACCGCCGGAGCCAACCCCAGCTTAACCTCACTGAAACAAAACTGAGTGTTTTTCTCTGCGATCACCATGTCACAGGCTGCAAGTAGACCAAGAGCACCCCCAAAAGCCGCCCCATGAACTTGTCCAATAACTGGAATTGGGCAATCATAAATAGTTTTGAACATTTGATAAAGTTCACCAGCATCCTCTTGATTCTGTTCATAGGTGAACTTGATCATGGACTTCATCCACTGCAAATCAGCCCCAGCACAAAAAACACTTCCTGATCCGTTGAGGATTACGACTCTGATTTCAGGCTTGATCGAAATATCCGCAAAAGCTCGAATCAACTCCCTGATCATTGGAGGATGAAAACTATTCTTCACCTGGGGACGATGAAGCTGAATTGTCGCTATTGAGTTCTGAAACGAAACGATTATTTCCACACGGATCTCCCCCCCGCAAAAACAAACTAACTTCATCAAGTTACATTCTAAAGACGCCCTGGTTTTTCTCGCCCCAACTTCGGTTCAAACTTGCACTAATTCCCAAAGCTAAAACCCTGCGCGTGTCTTTTGGGTCGATGATTCCATCATCCCACAATCGCGCCGTCGAATAATAGGCTGAGGATTCTGTCTCGTATTTTGCGAGAGTTGGACGTTTGAACTCAAGCTGTTCTTCTGCCGTCATTTGACGACCAGCCACCGCAATTTGTTCAAGCTTGACCGTCAAAAGAACGTTAGCGGCTTGTTCCCCGCCCATCACTGAAATACGAGCATTGGGCCACATCCATAGCTGCCGCGGCTGAAAAGCTCTGCCGCACATTCCATAATTCCCAGCCCCGTAAGACCCACCAATGACGACTGTAAACTTAGGTACGTGCGCATTGCTAACGGCCATCACCATTTTGGCTCCGTGTTTAGCAATTCCCTCGTTTTCGTATTTCTGACCCACCATGAATCCCGTAATATTTTGCAAAAAAACAATTGGAATATTTCTCTGTTCACAAAGCTCGATAAAATGGGCCGCTTTCATGGCGCTCTCACTAAACAAAACACCATTATTTGCTAAAATTCCAACTGGAAAACCCCAAATATGAGCAAATCCAGTCACAAGAGTCGGACCATAGAGACGCTTGAATTCATGAAAACGACTTCCATCAACTACCCTGGCAATAATTTCACGCACATCAAATGGCTGCCTCGTGTCTGCCGGAATGACTCCGTAAATTTCTTCGGCTGGGAATAGAGGTTCTTCAATGGGTTGGGTTTTTAGCTTAACAACAACTTGTTTATTAAGATGAGCCACAATTGATCTCGTAATTTCAAGTGCATGATCTTCGTCTTCCGCGTAATGATCCGTCACTCCACTCTTTTCGCAATGAACCGTGGCGCCGCCAAGATCCTGAGCCGTCACTTCTTCACCTGTCGCAGCCTTGACCAACGGAGGACCCCTAAAAAAATGGTTCCGTTGTTTTGTACGATCACATTTTCATCACTCATGGCTGGGACATAGGCTCCGCCTGCTGTGCAGGAACCCAAAACAACTGCAATTTGTGAAATTCCGGCTGCAGACATTCGGGCCTGGTTATAGAAGATTCTTCCAAAATGATCTCTGTCAGGAAACACCTCTGCTTGGAGGGGAAGAAAAGCTCCCCCACTATCAACCAAATAAATACAGGGTAACCCGTTTTCTAGGGCCACCTCTTGGGCTCGCAAATGTTTCTTTACTGTCATTGGGAAGTAGGTTCCACCTTTGACTGTCGCATCGTTAGCCACAATCACACATTCCGTTTGATGAATGATTCCGATTCCAGTGACAATGCCAGCCCCTGGGGCCTGTCCTTCATACATTTCATGGGCTGCGAGGGTGGAGAACTCTAGAAATGCTGACCCGGGATCGACTAGTTTATCAATTCTCTCTCTGGCCGTCAGCTTCCCTCGCGACTTATGTCTAGCAATGGCATCAGCTCCCCCGCCGAGCTTAACTTGGGTGACGGTATTTCTCCATTTCTGGATGAAGGACTCCATAGACTTGGTATTTTCAATGTAATCGGCGCTTGATACTTGAATGTGAGAATCGAGAATTTCCAAAAATTATTTCTCCGACTTAGATTTGGGATGATCTTGGTTAGATTTTTTTTGACTCAACGTGAGGGTTTTTTGAACCAGAATTTTGATTTCAATCTCGGCATTCAAGCGATCTTGAGCACCATAAATTTGAAATTTCATTTCGACTGCTTGTCGCGGATTCTCACGAAGTTGACTCAAAATAAACTCACGATAACCGCTAGGAATTTCTGCTCGAAGCCTTGCATCTTCATTCATGACCTGATGGATTTTTGACGACTCACTCAGAAGTTGAATTTCAATCGGACCTTCCAGATGTCTCTGCCAAAAAATCTGGGCGGCTTCGATAGCCGCAGGCAATAAAGTTGCCTCATGGAGATGACCTTGATCATTTCTATTCCGAAATTTCCAGGGAATGACGATTTCGATCTGAGAGTCACTTATACGGGTGACGCGAAAGCCCATTCCCGCAGAAAATGGCCTCAAAAAGTTGAGCATAAACCCTAAGGCTGCTTTTGATCCATTCGGCGAGACTTCTTCGATGAAGGCCGCAAAATCAACCATCGTAAACTGCAAGCCCCTATCTTTGAGCTCCATTTCAAGCTCTTTTTTGAGGCCAAATAGTTGGCTCTTGAAACCGCCATTAATTTTTTTTAACGATCGATCCAGTGTCTTTTGGATTAGAGTTGTCATTCTATCTACAATCATGAGATAAGTCGTATCATAATATCAAGGTGGGAAGCCATGAAGAAAATCTTGAGTTTGATAGTGTTTTTTACTCTGCTCGTTTGGACTTGGAATGTTATCCATACTACACCTGCTGTTGGGTTCGAGACGCACACAGCCATCCAAGAGAAAATTCTTGAGATGCTCACCTCAACGCTGCAGGCTAAACGGCCTCAGGCCCAACAAATTGAAGTCGTGCGCCTTTGGACCGAAAGCCTCGATGACAATAAAATTCGTGCAGTTTTTAGCTATAAGTTTCAAGATAAAATAGGTGACCTTGCGCCCACGTCAGCACCTACATCCACTCCTGCACCAGCAACACCACCAGCACCAGATCAGACGCCAAGTCAGGGAGACGAGCAGATGACTGAGCAGACAATCGATGGTGAGGCAATACTACAAAGACTGGCTTCAGACGATCCTTCCTTAGATAACTGGAAATTGCTTGAGGTGAAAACAACAGGCGACACAGTGATTTTCCGAGACGGTTCCACCATAACTCCAGATGAACAAGCTCAATAAGGGGTTCCTGCAAATCGATGAAGATGGGTTTCTCTGCTCTGGCGAAAAAGAGAATCACCACCCGAGAGACTGGGGCCTCAGCATTAAAAGCTCTGAGAATTTCTGACGAGCGAACATTGAAAACAGATTATATACGAAGAGGCACCAAAAGTGAAGTCATCATCGAGGCCTTTGATGAGCCCTATGTAGCGGCTCAGGTCGCCTATGAAGATTCAAGCTGGTGGATCTTTCTTCCTTATGACGTGAAATTCAGATTTGATTTTCACTCTCTCAGTATTGATGAGTGGGATCGTTTTCATGGCTATGCAGAGAATGGAATTCCCTTTGTTTTGACAAAGAAAGCTCAAGCTGAATTTTTTAAATTACTCGAAGCTTTTGATGATGAATCAATCACCTGGCATGGAGAGAAAGTATCAACTCCACCTTATTGGCCTAACCATACCGTAGTTAAAGACGAGAAGTATTGGGATGATATTTACAAAACTGAAACCAAACCGGGATGGGATTTAAATGATGCTGCCGAAGCTCTCAAGGATATGCTCCCGCGTTTGAAAATGCCAAGATGTCGAGTCTTGGTTCTTGGATGTGGCGAGGGGCATGATGCGGCCTTTTTTTGCTCAAAATGGACATATTGTAACAGGTGTAGATATTTCACCTGAAGCTATCACAAGAGCTCAGGATCGATACGCTCCATATGGAAATTTGAAGTTTATTAAAGCTGATATATTTAACCTTCCGAAAGCTTGGACTCATAGTTTTGATTTAATCTTCGAACACACCTGCTACTGCGCCATCAATCCCGCCGATCGACGCCAATTAGTTAAGATTTGGACTCAATTACTATCACCCCGGGGACAGATTATGGGGATCTTCTTTACAATGGAGAAGCGCGCGGGCCCACCCTTTGGTGGAACTGAATGGGAACTTAGAAAACGCTTACAGAATAAGTTTTCCTTTTTGTTCTGGGGAAGATGGCAAGCCTCCCTTCCCCGAAGACAGGGCCGCGAGCTTTTTGTCTTAGCTCAAAAGAAGGACTAGCACCATAGCGTCAGAATCCAGATAGCAATATATTGCTATCTGGATTCTGACGCTGCGGGAGCTAACAATTGCATAGTGCGTTGTTATGGACGGGTGCGCTCGAACAAAAAAAAGGGGTGAGAGTTTTTGAAACTCCCACCCCAAACTCGGGAAACACAGGTTTTGCTATAAGCCGGATTCTGTCCAAATCACTCGGTCCCCGAAGACTTCCTAGTGATTATGGGCAATCATTTCTCTGGGAGTCCTGTTACCAGGACCCTCAAGCGATCTGACCCGGGGGCATGTTCGGGCGCGAACTTAAAGCCCCCCTATTTGATCTTGCTTCACGCAGAGTTTAGCTGTTTTCACTCCAGCGACTCCCTTAGAGGCTCCCGTTCCCGCCCCCAAGATCACTGTCCTGGACATTCTCTCTGTTCCACTGTTCCTCACCTGCCGATGGAGGGGCGTTACCCCTTGCGCCGCCCTATGAAGTCCGGACTTTCCTCTGCGACAAAATCTTAAGAAACAAATCCAAAATTTTGCCACAGCGATCACCCACAAAACCGGCCGAACCATAACACAGTTAGGCAAATATCACAAGTTGCTGCACTCTTGATGAATTTTCGACTATTTTCGGAGCTTCATTTGAAAGGGTGTTTATGAAATTATTTTTTGGACTTCTTGTTTTTGTAGGTGGTCTTTTCTTTTCTATTTTCTATTCTATGGAGTCTTTAGCTAGCTCACCGGAAGGGACCCACAAAACGACGACTGCTGGCGGTCATGGACGGGACAATACTTCGCTGTTTCCACCAAAAAAACCGAATAAATCTCTATCAACTCAACCGGCAATCTCAGTTCTCTTAGAACCCGCGACCATGTCGAAAGTGGGCGGGAGCAGCGTGGTTCTGAAATGGCAAGCCGTCGCCGGAGCTGATTCCTATCACCTTCAAGTGGCTACTGACGCTAATTTCAAATGGCTTAAGGCTGATGAAAATCTATATAAAAATACCAGCTACGAGCTCAAAAACCTTGAGGCCGGAAAACATTATTACTGGCGTGTCGCATCGATTAACTCTGGCAACATTCCTAGCACGATTAAGAGTGATTTTGTAAAATCTATGTTCGAGGCCACTTCCAACTAGTTTCGATGGGCCTTCAACTGAGATTGAAGGCTTGAATTGAGTTTTGCTTTGGCCGTGATTCAGTTCTTGCAGGGAAGAGAAATCCAAGCCCAACCACCTATTCACTCGCGAAAAGAGGCCCGGTCATGGATTTTGAATTTCAACTGAAAAAATCCTTCGGGCTGACCTCGTTCCGCCAAGGGCAGCGTGAAATTATCTCAGCCATTTTATCTGGCCAAGATGTCCTTGCCGTCCTGCCGACCGGGGGTGGGAAGTCGCTTTGTTACCAATTTCCTGCAGTTTTCACTAATCAGCTCGTGATTGTGATTTCTCCGCTAATCGCACTCATGAAGGACCAAGTAGCTTCCTTGGTTCGCCAGGGCCTGCGAGCAGGGTGCCTTCACTCTGGGCAAAGTGAGGCAGAGAAGAGACACGTGTTTTCAGCAATCAATGAGGGTGGATCATTTGTGCTCTACCTTTCGCCTGAGCGAGCCCAAAAGGAGGGCTTTCGAAATTGGCTCATGGGTCGAAAGTTGGCACTCTTTGCGATTGATGAGGCCCACTGTGTTTCTCAATGGGGCCACGACTTCCGAGAGGAATACGCGGAGCTTAAATCTTTAAAAATGTTACGTCCGGATATTCCGATTCTCGCGTTAACTGCCTCGGCAACCCCGACAGTGCTAAAGGATGTTGCAAAGCAACTGAACCTTAATAAGCCAGAAAAAATGGTTTATGGTTTTTATCGACCAAATCTCTTCTATCAAGTGGAAACTTGTGCAGACGAAGAGTCTAAGCTCCCTCTTATTCTTCAGGGTTTGCGACAAAATCCAAAGGGAAGAATTCTCATCTATTGTGGAACTCGGAGGTCGACTGAAGAGTTGGCTGGCTATCTTAAACGCTCTCATCAACAGGTGGGCTACTATCATGCGGGCCTACAAACCCAGGAACGAACAGCGGTTCAGGACGCCTACATTAGTGGTGACCTTCGCATATTAGTGGCAACCAACGCCTTTGGTATGGGGATAGATCAACCTGATGTTCGCCT
Organism: Bdellovibrionales bacterium; assembly: GCA_016713585.1. Lineage (GTDB taxonomy): Bacteria > Bdellovibrionota > Bdellovibrionia > Bdellovibrionales > Bdellovibrionaceae > JADJOV01. The sequence continues at coordinate 168,976 of JADJOV010000025.1, forward strand.
TGTTATTCACTATCAGATGCCTGCCAATATCGATTGTCTCTATCAGGAAATGGGCCGCGCTGGTCGAGATGGGCAAGATTCAACCTGTCTTATGCTCTATTCTCGAAAGGATAAGGGACTTCAATCCTACTTTATTCAAAGCTCAGATGCCCCTGGAGCTGTTAAAGACCTGCGCTGGCGTAACCTTGAAGCCCTTGTGAATTATTCAGAGGGAAGCGAATGTCGGCATTCTGAGATATTAACCTATTATCGAGATAAGCAACGAATTCAGCGCTGTGGCCACTGCGACTCCTGCGATCCAACCTCTGATCGAAAAATCCAGCCCCCAAGAGGCCTTCCTTCGATGACTTCATTTTTTACGCAGTCGCAATCATCAGCTTCGGGATCAAAAGCTTCGCCTTCCAGGGTGCGCCTCAGAAAAGCAGCTAAAGCCGGCCTTTCGCTTGATTTCGTCCAAGAACAAAGATTTCAACTCTTGCGAAAATGGCGCAAAGACAAGGCCCTCGAGATAGATGCTCCGGTTTTTATTATCTTTAGCGACGAAACTCTGAAGCAAATTGCGGTCAAAAACCCACAGCGCCTTGAAGATCTGAAAAAGATTCATGGGATTGGTGAACTTAAGCTGGAAAAGTTCGGGTATGACATCCTCTCAGAATTGAATAAATGACCATCTGAAGACTTTATGATTTACAAGAAATCAAAAAGAGCTTAAAGACCCCCACTATGAAAGCATTGGGACGTCATATATTGGTGGAATTCACGGGTTGCCTTGCAGATGTCTTAAATGACGTCAGCATCATTGAAAAAAGCATGGTCGAGGCCGCTCAGATCGCAGGCGCAACAGTTATTAATTCAAATTTTCATCACTTCTCACCCTGGGGCGTCTCTGGCGTGGTGGTGATCCAAGAGAGTCACCTCGCAATTCACACCTGGCCAGAATACAAATACGCGGCCGTGGATCTCTTCACTTGTGGTGAGACCGTTGATCCCTGGGTTTCTTTTGAGTTTCTCAAAAAGGCTTTTGGCGCAAATTATTCAGCCATTGAGATGAATCGGGGCTCACATCACCTGCTAAAGAAGAGCGATTTTAAGCCCCACCGCGCCAATGAAGATCAGGCCTATGTCACCAACCAGAAAGATTCCTACAAAATTGAACGAAATGTTTGGTTTACTGACAAGGACGAGCGCCAAGCTCTTTCTTTGAGATACTCGGATGTATTGTTTAATGAGACCAATGAATTTCAGCAAGTTCGAGTATTTGAGACCTTTGCTTATGGGAAAATGCTCGCAATTAACAACATGATTATGTGCACAGAGCGAGATGAAGCTCACTATCATGAAATGATTGTTCACCCCATTATGCAACTTCATGGAAAACCTCAAAATATTCTGGTCATCGGGGCGGGGACGGCGGTACGATTCGAGAAGTTCTGAAGTACGACTCCGTTAAAAAAGTGACTATGGTTGAGATTGATGAAGCCGTGATCCGCGCCTCTAAGCTGCACCTTCCAGGTCTTGCCTGTGAGTTTTCAAATCCAAAGCTTGAGCTCATTGTTGGTGACGGTATTGACTTCGTAGCTAAGGCTAAAGTCGAGTCCTATGATGTTATTATCGTTGACGGCTCTGACCCTGTGGGTCCCGCCCAAGGACTCTTCTCTGCTCAGTTTTATCGGGATTGTCAAAAAGCCTTGAAATCTGATGGGCTATTGATCACTCAGGGCGAGTCTCCAATGTTTCACCAAAGCACCTTTGTTGAGCTCAATCGATGTTTGAAATCAATTTTTGGCAGTCAAAAGGTGCACACGATTCTTTTCCATGCGACCACTTACCCTTCGGGAATGTGGAGTCTTCAGATGGCGACAAAGGCCTCGTTAAATCCTAAGGCTGATTTTAACTGGAAAAATGCGGACACTTTTTGTCAGAGAAATAACCTCAAGTATTACAATGCGGATCTGCATACAGCTGCTCTTAGTCTACCGACTTTCGTCAGAGCATTGTTGGCCGAGTAGTCTCGTGGTTTAATTCACGGCTGGACCTCCTTTTTTTGCATTTATTGCCGACTAATACCCAGAGATGAGTTTAGAAAATAGAGTCCAAGCCGCATTCGTGAAAGAAACCTATGAGAGGACCATTCCTGGCTCCATTTTTGCCTTTTTTTAACCATTGTGGTCATGACGTACCAATACAACTCCTCAGAGCTTGGGCGTCCTTTTATTTATATTGGCAGCGCGATCTGTGTTGTTCTGGCTTTCCGAGCGACAATTTCTATGCTCGGACTCAAGGGTATAATCAGCGCCTTTGCCTATCTGCCCCACCTCAAAGCGGCGCTCATCCTGAACTCTCTCTTATGGGGCATTATCTTCTGCCTGGATGCATGGTACGCCAAGAATGACGGCGTGGAAAAATTTATCTCATTTTCACTTATGATTGGAATTACAGGAGCCTCTCCGACAGCTCTGGTGACCGTGCCTTATATTCAGAGGTTATTGTATTTCACTGCGCTCGTTGCGCCAGGAATTGTGTATTTCTATCGAATTGGAATTGGGGAAATTCCAACAAATTTTCTACCCCTACCTGTGTCGCTAATTTTATTTCTATTCTACAATGTTGTCTCCGGAAAAAAGCTTCTTTCAATGCTTACCAAGAGCATTGAAAACACCTTGAGATTGGAACTCGAACAAGAAAACCTCAGAAAGGCTCTCCAACAACTGAATGAAACTCAGAACGACCTCATGAATGAAAAGGCAAAAACTATTAACTCTGAACGCTTGAACTTCCTCGGAAGCATGGCCGCGGGTGTAGCCCATGAAATTAATAATCCCCTGACAATTTCTGGTGGACAAGTCTTTAGAATTCAAAGCTTACTCGCTGCTGAACCTTGTCGAGAAAATTTGACAAAAATCGGACAGTTTGTCGAAAAAATCACTGAGATGAATGGCAGAATACGAAATATCGTTCGGGGACTTCAATATTTTTCACGAGAACGAAAAATCGAAAATCTCGAAATCTTTTCTCTCGGAGATCTGATGGAATTGAATTCTCATTTTTTTGCAGAGAGAATGAAATCCAAAGAGATTGAGTTTAGTGTTCAGTCTCCGCCCGATGTGGTGATTCTCGGTCAAAAAAACGAGATATCCCAAGCCCTGTTTAACCTGCTAGATAATGCCATCGAGGCCGTCCAGTCAGTCCCTCATAAAGTCATTTCAATCGCCTTTAAGGTCATCCTCAACCGCATTGAAATCACCGTTTCAGATAACGGACAAGGAATTAGCGCGGAAATTGGAGATCGAATTTTCGATCCGTTTTTTACAACAAAGGACGTTGGGCAAGGAACCGGTCTGGGACTTAGCGTGGCCCGAGGAATTATTCAGTCTCACGGGGGGACCTTGCATTTTACCAGCGTACAAGGAGCTACCACTTTTATGCTCACTCTCCCACTTGCTACTGCTGGTGGTGCCGTTGCACCTTCAGAAAATAGTCATACGGCTGCCTAACGCCGCACAGGCAGTTTAGGATGGATGCTTGGTTTTTCCTATCCACTTCAGTTCAACTCCAAACCCTTTTCGTACAGTCGGCTCAAAAGCGCTGGAGGCAAATTGAGGTGAAATCCGACCTTCATGACTTGATTCAGTAGTGACTGTTTAAGAGTTCCATTTTTTTGAAATCGAATCGCGGATGTGGTGCTCAAAAAAGGAAGAATCTCTGGTTGGCATGTCTTGCGAAACTCATAGCAAAGCAAAGTGTCCTCAAAAATATCGACTTCGGGAATATCTTTGGTCCAAAGCTCTCGATCAAAGAAAATGCCATGGTCAAGGTAGACGATACCACGTTTTGGTCGGATTTTATTCGAGTACCATGAGGTAAAACTTAAAATGGGGTTATGAATATCAAATTGGTGAGTAAAGCCACCCCAAGAAGGTTTTCGGTGACTGTCTCTGCTGAGCTGAATGAGAAAATCAATACCAGCAGAATCCGTATAAGAGCGTGGATGATGAAAGAGAATTATTTTTCCCTGTGACCGATGAAATCCAAGATTTAGTCTTTGCGCTCGGGAAGCGCCTTCCTTCAGGCCAACAATAACAACCTCGATCTCGCTCAAACCCTTAAAATTCCGAAGTGATTCCTCGATCTCTGGACCGCTCGGTTCACCGGGGAAAACAACACTCAGCATTTGATATCCTTAGCTATTGCCTTAGAAAAATCAGAGTCATTCATATCAGCAACAAGCTCCTATCTTATCTTCCAGCTTTCGGTCGGGGACTGGGCTGCAATCAAAGAGGCCAAAATGTTGTGACATGTTTCCGACGACTTTAAAATGTTCGCTGTGACGAGTTTTTTCAAGCATTAAAGCCGTGTTTCCGCAAACAGGTATGGGCTTGCCTGTTTCGAATGTGTGATGATCGTCCAACACAAAAGCGTTGGGTGCTTTTGAAATTGTTCCCAGATAGGTCGCAATCTGACCGTGGTCTTCGCAACGGTCTTCCAGTTCCAATTTAAAAGCTCGGACTGTCATCGAGTAAAATTCGATGAGTCCAGCTTTTAGTTTCATTTCCTCATCGATCAAATCGATCTTAGAGGTCGTCATAAGACGATAGTCATTACAGCCAATTTTTTGCATCATTCGGCGGAAGTCTTCTAAGTAGAGCGCTCCGCCCAAACATTCTCCAACGAAAACATCATCATTTTTGAGTGCAGCAGGGACCCGTCGATTTGAAAAGACGTCGGAAAAATAAAATTCCCCACCGGGTTTCAGGACTCGAAAGACCTCGGAAAAAACGCGGTCCTTACAAGGTGACAAATTGATGACACAGTTGGAGGTGACCAAATCAACAGAATTGTTTTTAACGCCCGTGCTTTCTAGGTCCTCAATGTAGCCTTTGATGAAAGAGATATTCGGTTTTTGAAAGCCAAATTTTTTCGTGTGATAATTGATATGTCGTTCGGCAACTTCGATTTGTTCCTCGGTCATGTCGACGCCTATCACGCGGCCATTTGGTCCAACCAATTTGGACAAAAGAAAACAATCACGACCAGAGCCGCTGCCAAGATCTAAGACCGTCATTCCCTCTAAATTAGAGGGAATGGGTGAGCCACACCCATAGAACTTTTCTTTCACTTCATCATGAATTTCTTTGAGGATATTGCGTAAATAAAGAGGCATGCTTTCGGTCGAGCAGCAGGCACTTGTCTTTAAATCCTGACTCGTTTTTAAGACCTTGCCATAATATTCCTTAACGCTATCGAGGCCTTTGAATTCTGTTTCCATAAAATCTCCTTCAATATTTACTCGATGGATCCGCCACAAGAGCTGCCGGCGCCCGCCGTGCAGGCATAACAATGATTGGCGAAAGTTATGTTCTCATTTTCTAACTCATCAAAACTTGCAAGATCCCAGACGGTGGTTTTTCCTCGAGACAACGGCAGCTCCAACATCTGATTAAAATCGCAGTCAAAAACTTCACCGTTCCACGCGATTGAAACTAGATCACGGCACATAATTCCTTTTGCAGCTGTCGGATTGAAGCTGTTAGCCAGAAGCTCCATATAGGAATCCAGTCGTCCTGACTTCTCCAGGTCCTTCAAAAATCTTTTGATCGGCATATTTGTGATTGTATAAAGCTGATTGAATTCAATATTGAAAAGCTCTTTGAGCTCTTTTTTATAGTCACTCTCTAATTTCTGTTGCGCCGGCGGTAAGAAGGGACCAGTTGGATTGTAGACAAGGTCAAGTATAAATCCTGATCCAATTTGACCATATCCCAAAGCGTTGAGGCTCAAGATCGCCTCGATGCTTTTGTCGAATACTCCTCGGCCACGTTGTTTCTCCACGTTTTCTTTTGAGTAACAGGGAAGGGATGCAACAATATGCACCTGATTGTGTTTTAGAAAGTGCATTGTTTCTTCCTGTCCCGGTTCGTACAGAACGGTCAGATTGCATCGATCTATGACTTTTTTTCCTAAAGCTCTTGCTGTGATAACCAAATTTTTGAAATGAGGATTTAACTCTGGTGCGCCACCGGTCAGATCGACTGTGGTGATATTTTTGGAAGTTTTTAGCAAATCAATGACCCTGCTGACGGTTGCTTCCGTCATATTTTCTGTCCTTTTTGGTCCGGCTTCGACGTGGCAATGATGGCATGCCAGATTGCACAATCTTCCGATATTCACTTGAAGGATTTGTGAAGCTTTTCGCACCAAATGAAGTGAAGCAACTCTGTCCGAAAAAGGCGCAATCATTCAAAGCTCCTGAGTAGAAGAAAACTAACATACCCAAGAGCTGCCGCAACAGGGAGGGTAATGATCCAAGAGTTCACGATCTTGAATATGGTCATCCATCGAGCTTGCTTGGTCACGCTCCCAATTCCAAATAAGGCACCGCAGGAAACATGGGTCGTTGAAACAGGCATGCCTGAAAGGGAGGCTCCAGTGACAATAAGACTTGTTATAAAATTAGCAGTAAATCCTTGGCCATCATTCATTTCCGTAATTTCTAGAGACATTTTTTGGGCGACTTTTCTCGACATCAGAATTCCTCCCACAGCCATAACAACTCCGACCATACTCAACGCGACGATCGGGGATAGGGTGCTGGTCACCAACAAAATTGCAGCAATTTTGGGGGTGTCATTCAGTCCCCTAGCAAAACTCACAAGTCCTGCGCTGAAAAAATGGAGAGAGTCCAAAAATGATTTGGCATTGATTTCACCCATTTGCCCGACATACCGCTGTTCACATGTGACTTGGGTCCCAATTGAAATGCTAGGAAACGAGGTCATCTGAAGTGAGGCCTGAGAAGCACTGCCATCCACAATGCCAGCAGGGGCGGTCGAGATAACTTCATTACCAATGCAAAGACAGCTTTTTCTAGAGATACCCATTTTTTTTCTTAAGTAACTAAACAAAGGGTAAAGGATTAGGGTCAAGGCAATGGCCAAAAATGGACTGAGCAGCAGGGGTAGAAAAAAAGAACCGAACAGTTTGTTGACATTCACGCCGGCACTGGAGGCAAGGAGTCCGGATCCGACTAGGGCACCGGTTAACGCATGAGTGGTAGAAATGGGAAATCCTAACCGTGTCGCCAGGTAGACAGTGATTGCTGCTGCCATTGCGACAGAAGTGGTAAACGATGATAGTTGGACAACTTCATCGGGCACCAAACCTTTTCCAGAGAAGGTGCTCACCAATTCATGCGCTAAGAACAATGCTACGCAAGATCCAGCGAAAGTTGTCAGAGTCGCCCATGTTAATGCAATTTTGGAGCTTGCTGTTTTGCTGCCAAAAAGAGTGGCAACACCCTTAAAGTTATCATTAGCACCATTGGCGAAGGCCAGAAATAGACCTGACAGAATGAGTAATAATATCACTTAGGATCTCCTCCAGGTGTGAAACTTTGCAAGAATCTTCAAAATTCCTTGCGGGGCATTTTGTTTTTTCCAAATTCCCGCGGCGTATTTATTGGCTTCGGCGAATGTGGGATAGATATGAATGGTCCCTAAAATTTTGTTCATCCCAAGACCATATTTCATCGCCGTGACATACTCGGCAATGATGTCACCAGCGTGGTTGCCCACAATCGTGACACCTAAAATCTTGTCGCTGCCTTTCGCGGTCAAGACTTTGACAAAGCCCTGGGCTTCATTTTCAGCGATAGCTCGATCAAGATCATCAATTCCATATTTGGAAATCTGGTATGAAATACCTTGGGCGTTGGCTTCTTGCTCATTCAGACCCACGCGAGCAACTTCTGGATCTGTAAATGTGCACCAAGGAATCACGCGGTAATCGACTTTGTATTTCTTGAAAGGGCTGAAAAGTGCATTCACAGCGACGTACCATGCTTGATGGGCGGCTGCGTGGGTAAATTGATAGGGGCCGGTGACATCTCCACAGACATAAATATTGGGATAGTTCGTCGTGCTTAGGTATTCGTCGGCAACAATGGTGCCCTGTTTTGAAATTTCAACCTTCAACTCCTCAAGCCCAAAGCCCTTCACATTGGCTTTTCGTCCCAGTGCGACCAAGATTTCATCAAAGGGAATCTTAACTTCAACTCCCTCGTGCTCACACACTAGAATCTTGTTAGGACTCTCTATTCGCAGAGCCTTATGGCCAGTCAGAACCGAAATGCCTTCTTTTTCAAATTTTTCGGAAACATAGAGAGATGCATCTTCGTCTTCCCGAATCATCACCCGAGAAGCCATTTCTACGATTGTCACATCTGAACCAAAGCGCGCAAAGCTTTGTGCTAGTTCACAGCCAATAGGGCCACCGCCAAGAACAATCAAGCGCTCCGGCAATTGACGGATGTTCCAGACATTGTCGCTTGTCAAATATTTAATCTCTGAAAGACCAGGAATTGCAGGGACCAAAGGGCCCGCTCCTGTCGCAATCACAATATTTTTTGTTGTTCGAACTTTTCCCTCGACTTCGACTTCATAGGGAGAAAGCACCTTAGCATGGCCTTGGATGCATTCCACTCCGAGGCTCGAGTAGCGCTCGACTGAATCATGGGGTTCAATTTCTTTGACGACCCGCTGAACGCGCTCCATGACTTTATCGAACTCAACCTGGGCCGGAAGGGCATTGAACCCGAACTCATTGGCGCGCCTAAAATAGGAAAGAATTTTCGCGGATCGGATAAGCGCTTTGCTTGGGACACAGCCGGTGTTGAGGCAGTCCCCACCCATTCTATGCTTTTCCACCAGTGCAACTTTCGCCTTAACCGCAGAGGCTATGTAAGCAGAAACGAGACCAGCTGAGCCTCCTCCTATAACAACCATGTTGTAGTCGAAATGTTTTGGCTTTTATACTTCTTCAAATGCTTGTGCGCCTTCAGAGCACCAAGAAACCATTTCGAAAGAAGTGGCAATATTCCAATCATCGCAAATGAGAGAAGAAGATTCAGCGACAGGATGCCTTTCAACGAATCAATTTGCGCTAGCTGGGTCCCTGCGTTCACAAACGCAATTGTTCCGGGAAGCATTCCCAATTGGCTGACGAAAAAGTAGGTCATGACTTTGATCGGCGTCAGACCCATCACCAGATTGACGAGGAAGAAAGGAAAGATAGGAACCAGTCGTAAAGTAAAAAGATAGAAAGCACCTTCCCTCGCGACTCCTTGATTAATGTTCGCTAGTTTGTCTTTGAATTTGCTCTGAATAAAGTCATGCAAAAGAAAGCGAGAGGTTAGAAATGCCAGGGTCGCACCAATAGTGCTCGAAAACGATACCAGCACCGTTCCGATTCCAACTCCAAATATCGCACCACCGCCAATGGTCAGAATCGCCGCCCCAGGAAGAGAAAGAGCAGTTGAAATAACGTAGAGTAGAACAAACAAGCCAGCTATCGACCATGGATTCTCTGAATAATAATTCTGAATCGAACTGTGATGAGTTTTGAGACTTTCCAGGGATAAATATTGATCAAGGCCGAACCACCTAAAGCCTAGGAAAAGCGCAAAAACGACGACCAAAATGGATATTTTCATAACCCAATTTCGCTGAGCAGATTTCGATTTTTTCATAAGGACTCCACCAAGGATATCATTAGGGTTGCTTGACTCATCACAGGTCCTTATTTGTTGAGGTTCCAGTCATATCTTGAATATTCGATATCAAAGTTTTTTTCTTTCAACAGTTGTTCTTGCTCTGGACCGTCAGCAAATACTGCCGAATATTTGCGTAAAAATTCATGGACAGAATTAATCCCTTGCCAAAACTTTTCAAAGTCTTCGGCATACCAGTCGAAAATTTTTGAGATGATGACTTTTTGGTCTCAACTCGATTTCTTTCTCGATCGCTGAGGAAATTTTTCGTCACTGCTTCAAGTTGATTTTCCAAACGACTGGCCACAAAGGCTTCTGGTGCTAAGGCCGGGCAGCCGATCGATGCACAGTTGACTGCGAAATGGATTCGAGGCTCCTGGAATAGAGGATCTTTGCGAATAATTCCATGCTCGATCTCATCCAGACTGAGCTTTTCTCCAAAAAGAGATATAAATTTTCTCTTCCATGGTGAGCTCAGAAAACTTCCAAGATCTTTAATCGAATTGATATTTGGATTTCTCACAATAAGATCAATAGTAAAAGCGTTGTAAGCGTTGATGAGAAAAGCCAATTTTTCATCCCTCTTCATCGAGTTAAACTGGCCTCGAGAGACTGAGCTCAAAGCCTTCAGGTAGACATCTAGTTGGCCTTTATCTATTTTTGCATAATCAACAGTTGTCGCTTGGCCATTTCGCAGGACCTTCACGTGGGCCTTCAGTATTTGATTGAAGACCGTGTGTTCATGGTCGAAGGAGGCGTCCTTTTTTTCAGCGACCGCTCTTTTGAGCTCCACCAATTTCTTTTCTTGTTCTTGTTGAATCTTCTGAATCATTCCACTTTCAAATTGGGGGCTAGAGCCGCCGGCTGCGCCGGCCGACCCGCCTGATCCTCCCGAGGAACCCGAGGCGTTGCCAAAAGTTGAAAAAAAGGGTCAGTGAAATGAATAGACTGATAGGTAAAAGCATTAAATCTCCTTGGCAATAGTCAGAGTAACAGATTGATTTTTAATGGATAGATCTTTGTAGCTGGAATCGGTCTTGCTGTCTTTGTAGCTGAACTCAATAGCAAATGCTCTCAGGGATTTTAGGGCTCTGAATGAGGTGGATGTGACCCGATCATTGCGGAAAACATTCGGATCTTGCGTCGCGGCGCTGCTTCCTCGAAAATAATCAAATTTGCGGTCTTCTTGGCTGACTTCGATGAAGGGTTTCAGTGAAAGGAAGTCCGAAAATTGAACGGAAGCCAGGCCTCCTGATGTTGTTGCATCCAGAGCTGATTGTCTGAGATCAGATTCCTTTTGCTGAAAAGCTAACAGGCGCAAGATGAGCGAATCAAATTCAGTTTGGACTTCCATTTCGAGGCGGTCATTTCTGAGACGTTCTGTGGGTAGGCTCAAATCGGATCGGCCATCGCTAAATCGGGATGGACGAAATTTGAAATCTTTGTGGCTCTGCGAAAGTGAAACTTGAATTCTGGATAACGTAGACAATTCGAATTCGTTCGTCACCTTGAGGGATTTCGCCTGATGTGTCGAATTGGAGGTCGTTGCAAATTCATCTTTCTCATCTTGTTCAAATTGATAATCTTCGTATCCCAGAGTCAGGCGTGGGGTCCAGGTCAGTTTGGTACCAACCACCGGCCATGCCAAAGAGAGCTCCGAGGCATAGGCACTCGGAGACCAGTTACGTCCCTCGCTGCTTCCGTGAATATCTAAAGCTCGTCCGGAGACCTTTTGTCCTTGGACCAAAGAATGAAAAAGCAGACCTTGGTCAAAAACGGGTTTTGCAAATCCCACCAATACACCCAGTCTAGCTTGTTCAGCATTTGATTTGACCGTCTGATTGCCATAGGTTTTCGCGGAGAGGCCTACTTTGTAATACAGGACTGAATTTGCATATTGGGGTTCAGACTCAGCCAGAACTTCCGTCTCGAGTTGGGTGCTTTTAATCGCAATCTCCGAAGTCAGCAGCAGGGGGTTGCTCACCTCGGAAAGGCCAATCTTGGCCTTGAATACAGCCTGACCTGGCAGTGCCCACAGATTCAACAATGTAAGACTTGAAAAGATGAAGGTGCGCCTTTTCATTGTGTGAACTCCTCGTTCAGCTCCCAGCTGTAGTCTTCAAATTCGAAAGCCCAAACATTTTCACCGTCTGATCGCTTCAGATTCAGATGACCCGCGACCAGGCGAGTCCTATCAGAAAGATATTCATTCAAAAAATCAAAAAGATTACCAAAATCAGATTCATACCATTTAAAAATCTGGGATGTGAAAACCACTGGTGCGTCTGGATCCAAGTCGTCAAAAATCGAAAATTCCCCTGAGTTAACATAAGCGCAAGTTCGTTCATTCAGTTGAGAATCCAGCGCTAGACCCACATAGGCAGTATCCAGAAGAGGCGGGCAGCCGAGGGACGCGCAGTTGATGGCGAAATGGAATCGAGGGTCTTTCGCTTTTCGAATTTCTGCTTCAATTTCATTCAGGCTCAAGTTCCCACGAGACGTTGCAATATCTTTCACGTTCCAAATATCGCTACCCAGGCCTTGAATGTTCTGAATGCTTTTGATTTCGGGAAAGCGCGAGCTTTCATCCCCCAGGAGCCTAGAATAGTTCGAGGTTATCAGTTGAAGGGTTGCCAGATTATAAAGATTAATCCAAATGGCTTTCTGTTGGGATTCAAATGGAACCGAAGGACTGAGTTGTGAAGAAAAGCCCTTCACCAAATCGGCCAGCTCTTGCAAGTCGTCGGACGATGAAGTCAATGCAGAATATCGAACTAAACCCCTGTCTGTGACGAATTGACGAAGAAACACTGTCGTCCGTCTTTCGAGCGGCGTCTGAAGTGCTTCCGTTGCCGCAGAGGGGATTCGCGAAAATCCGATCGGGTAGCTGCTGCAGACATTTTTTTCCTGAAGCTTCATTCGATTTTCGAAATCGGGAGAGTATCGAACTTGGCCACTTTCATTACAGGCGACCAATGTTGTGACCATCAATGAAGACAAAAGATAGATAAAATGTTCGCTTCGCAAAGTTGTCATGAATGCCCCTTTTCTTCTCAGCAACCTAGCAGAAGATCCAATCTTGCGGAACTTCAATAAAACAACCAGAGGTGATAACCTTATGTTATCACCTATCAAATCCTGTTGACTCAAATCCAATAAAAGAGGATATACACCTAGAGCAAGTTACTCTTGAAGGAGCGCCGAATGATGATCAAACAACGACTGCTCAACCATCTTGAAAAAGTGATTGCGTTCAAGACGATTGCAGACTGCAAGGCGCTTCATCAGGCAGCCATCAAACTTCGAGTTTCACAGCCCAGCCTTTCCGCGAGCGTCAAGACACTTGAATCTCAACTGGGGAAACAGTTACTCATCCGCAGCCACAAAGGTGTTTCCGTCACCGCTCACGGACAGGTCCTTTTAGATTATGCGGCATCCATCTTGGGAGAGATCGATCAATTCGAGAAGGCCTGGGATCGGCTCAATCATGAGGTTACCGGTGAATTGAAGGTGGGAATCTTTGACAGTATTGCAGTCTATTTCTGGCCGCATTTCTATCGGCATTTTTCGAGGAAATACCCTGGTCTGACTTTGAATTTGGTGATGGGTCGAAGCGACGAGCTTTCCAAACAACTAAGATCGCAAGACATTGATGTATCTATTTCTGTAAATTCTCCAAATGCCAAGGACGTTCGGAACCTTTTGCTCTATGAAGACTCCTTCTCGTTTTATATGTCTAAGGGTCTTGCTGATGAGCTGGACCTTGAAAGCAGCGCGGGCGAAGCGCAGCTGAAGCGAGAAAGTATTAAAAAACTCGAACTCATTTTGTTTCCTGACTCAGCTTCTCAAAGTCAAAAGTCAAAATCGAGACAGTCAGGGGCTCATAATCTTGAATTCGCAAGAACCATCGAGGTGGGTTCATTTGAAGCTGCCCGAGAGCTATGCCGATCCGGATTGGGTGTAGCTATGCTCCCAAACAGAGTGGCCGCATATAGTTCCACTAAATTGCTTCTCTGTCACTTCTCACAGGCCTCAGAGCCTCGGTTTTTATCCCACGGAATCTATGCCTCCGTTCTGGATAGGAATTCCAGTCAACTGGCCCATGCTCGTTTGCTTCAAGAGTTGGAAATCTTCTCCTCTCAGGGAATAACGATCAGATAATCTTATCTCCTGTCGCAAAATTTTTCAATTACCTCAGTCTCGATTTTTGGGTCTAGTCTGTTTTCAGCAATGAAGATCACGATTTTAATTCCTATTTTAAATGAAGAAGTTCAGATCCGAAAGCGGGCTGAGGTTTTTCATCAAATGCAAAATCACCCGTCAGTGCATCAGCTGCTTTTTTCCGATTCAGGTTCGACCGACTCAGGCATCGAATACTTGAGATTTGCGGGCTTCGAATGCCAGCAAAAATCTTTTCGAGGGTCGGCTTCAATTGGTCAGGCTATTTTTCAATGTATTGATCGAATCCAAACAGAAAAGGTTTTGATTTTGCCGGTGGATGTTCAGCTTGATGGTATCCATCTGGATCTTCTAGAGAAAGCGTTGATGAATGACCCCGGTCCCGTCTACGTGTTTCAAAAACAGTATGACACTCAGAACCCTGCTCTGAAACTCGGACAATGGCTTTTGAGATTTGTCAGAGAGGGGCTGCTGAAGAATTTTGTTTGGACAAATGCTTTTTGTATTTGCAAAGAAGACATGAACCTAGTCCCAAGGATCGGTTTTCTAGAAGATGTATTGCTCAATGATCAGCTCAAAAAGACAAGAACGATTTTTCGCCTGGGTGCAACAGTGACCGTTTCCGCTCGGAAATATGTCAATGACGGTCCATGGTTCAGACTTTTTATTAACTTGCTTATTTTAGGCTTGTTTCGAACAAGCCTCTTTAAACCAATGACGCTGAAAAAGTTATATCGACTTTCGAAGCAACCAACCAAAGAAGGAGATTTTCATGAAAAAGATACAGTTAGGTGGGCTTGTGATAGCGCTCTTAATGTGCCTACAAGCTTTCGGATCGGGTGACCAACCGCCGCCGGTTCGCGATACCAAAGAATACAACCTAGGTGCTAACGCGCTTGCGATAAGTGGCTATGATCCTGTCAGCTATTTCGCAGATGGTGGAGGAGTCGCCACACAAGGCAAAGAGGAGTTTACCCTTGAGTATAAAAAAGTTGCTTATCGGTTTACCTCCCAAGAGAATCTTGAAAAGTTTGTGAGCAAGCCAAAGAAATATGAGCCGACCTATGGAAACTGGTGCGCTTATGCAATGGCGTTTAACCAAAAAGTAGATATAGATCCGAAATTGTTCACGATCAGCGGCGACCGTTTACATTTGTTCGTCAGTGAATCTGCAAAGCTTGAGTTTGATGGAAACATTCCTGCTTTCGAAAGACGAGCCGACGCCAATTGGAAGAAGATTTCTGGGGAAAGTCCTAGAAAGTAGGGGATGAATGGACATTTTAGATAATGTCGCAGAATTTCAAGAGGACGAGATCTCTGCTTTACAGAGATCTCGTCACATTCTGGATAGAACTCTGTGGCGCAGAAGCATAAGACAATTTGATCCGCAAAGGAAGGTAGACACTCATGTGATCGAAAACGCGATCAGAGTGGCGATGAAATCTCCGAGTGGAGCTAATCAGGAGCCGTGGCTGTTTGGGGTCATCGATTGTCCCGATTTAAAAATAAAAATTCGCAGAGCTGCTGAAGTCGTTGAAACGAATTTTTATGACAATCTTGCTCCAATCGAAATGTTGGATGCCTTAAAGTTACTCAATACAAACAGTGACAAAGCACATCTGGAAGATGCCTCCCATTTAGTTGTGATCTTCTCGGAGATATACTCGCTCAACCACTCGAATGAAAAACAGAAAAATTATTACTCGAAAGAGTCAGTTTGTATTGCCACGGGAATGTTGATCAGCGCCTTGACCTACTCCGGAATATGGACCTTAACCCATACCCCGCAGCCGGCTGGCTTTTTGAATCAGATTTTGAATGTTGAACCTCGCTTGAAGCCGGTTTTGATCTTAGCTTGCGGATATCCGGCTCAAGACTTGAAACTTCCGAATCTCAATAAAAAAGAATTTAACGATGTTTGTTTTTTCAATATCCACAAGAAGACTGAAAGAATCCAGCAGACCTGAATCCATTTCAACTGTTGGTAAACCTCACTTTCCACAAAGAAACTGTAGCCAAGATAGAGCGGAAGACCCAGGCTATAAAGCCGGAGATCAGGTCTAAAGCATAAAAAGGGAATGACCCAACAGAAGTACCAAGGGTTGAGCACTGGCGAAAAAAAGAACAGTGCCGAGAGAATATAAATTTTTCTTTGGATTCGGTACGGATTTTTCCAAACAAGCCATGCAGTGACCACCAAAAAACCGATCCAAGTTGTTATTCGGGCCAATTTTTGATCTGAGATGATATGGGTGAGCAAGTTAAAGAAGCTGTCGTTAAAGGTCCAGTACTTTGTAAACTGAGACAGCCCTTGGCCGACGGCGAGCAAGCTGGTGTCCAGCCAAATGACTATGGAAAAGCAAACGACTGGTGCAAGGATTCGCAAAGCCCATTTTCGATTTTTATGAGCTAAATCGGATCCTAAGAAAATGACTGGAAATACTTTTACAAGTGAGGCGAGGGAGAGGAAAACAGAGCTTTACCAGCTTCGAATCCAGATGACCGAAAGGAAAAGAGCTGCAACAATAAGAAATCAATGTGAATGGAGTTATAGAATTCCTTCAAAATAAAAGGGGAAATCCAGTAGAGAAGATATCCTCTACCCAGTTTATTTTTGAACCAAAGCAAGGATAAGATCATTAAGTCGAGAATGAAGTACAGAAGTTGGAAAGCGAACGTATCGGCTGGGGAGGCCCAGTTTAGAAGACGGAAAGCTGATTGGGCCAAAGTGGGATAAACGGTGGGAACTTCAGGGTAGTTGATGAGATGTCGATAGCTCGTGTCGATCAAATCAAGATCAGGTGAGTTGGGAGGATATATATAGGGGCTCAAGCTATGGTTTTGGACGTGTCCGTCCCAAAAATAACGGTAGTGATCGTCCTCCAGCCAGGGTTCGGTTCCGAAGATTAACAAGCGAGACAGAATCCCAATAGAGATAAGGAACCAAAAGTGGGTGGTCGTCTTTTGACTGCGCATTAATAAAAGCTGAAGAATAAACTGAATCAAGATGAGGGAGAACATAGCCACCCAAGAATGATGTCCTGACCAGCTCAAGTGATAGGCCCCATTGAGAGCTAAAAAGACGGCCCCGGAAAGATAGAAAACAGGGGCCGACATCAGAGGTGTTAGACGTTTAAAATTTTTGTTCATGATCACCGCTCCCATGCGGAGCTGAACTTATCAGGTCACGAATTGAAATCAATCAAAGACTCATCGATGTCTCCCGAGATGATCAGTGCTCCTTTCATTTATTTGAAAATGTTCTATCGGACCGTGCCAAGATGTAGTACCAAGAAGCTCACAAGGAGAACTCCCGAAATGGGTAGAAGAGCTTTAGCCATATTCGTAAAGACGCCGCAAATTTCTTCTTTGAAAACACGACTGGCCGCAAACATTGGAGAGGAGAGGGCTCTTGAGTTTTATCAGCTCGCTTTAGATGCAACCGCCGCCATGGCTGAAGAAGCAAAAAGGCAGATGAGAGACGTGGATGTTTTTTGGGCGGTGGCAGAGGATCAAGCGATGAGCTTGCCCCAGTGGAGTCAGTTTCCCACAATTTCTCAAGGAGCTGGAGGATTGGGAGAACGACTGAATCATGTCTATCAATCTCTTTTGCAAAAGTATGAATCGGTATCGTTTATGGGAGCCGATTCTCCTCATCTCAAACCCAATGAATTGATCGCGGCCCTGGAAATGACCCAAAAAAATAGAGAGATGGGATTTGTTTTAGGTCCCACGGATGACGGTGGCTTTTATTTTTTTGGTGGTGGCCAAGCTTTGTCTTCTCAGATCTGGACCTCTGTCAGATACAGTCAGAATATGACCGCCCAAGAGCTTTCTGTCGGATTGGCGGCCAGAGGCACGGTTCATTTCTTAAATCAAAATTTCGATATTGATGTTGTTGATGATCTCAAAAAACTGTTGGCATATCAGCCAAACGAGAATTTGGCCCAACGTGCGCTGGCTGACTGGGTAGCTGGCCTCGAGATGTTAAAATAAAAGCGTTCAGCGCACTGTTGGCAATTCAGACACTAGACACTCGAGGACCTCAACTTCTGTCTTTCTTAGGGCCTTCGCGGTGATCGATACTCAAGGGGGTAACATCAATGGCCTCAACGTCGCGAATACGATTGTCATGACCACCTTGAGGATGATCAAAGTTTTCGAAATTTTCCCACTGACCATTTGAATTCTGATTTCGAGAGTAGAAGGCAAAACCACCAGCACCTGTTCTAACAAATCCTGAGCCGAATTTCATGAGACGTTTTAGAAAAGTCACCTTGAAAAAAAACAAAATGAGATGGCTAACTCCTGGGGTCACAAGCAGCAGGCCAATCACCCTAAGAACAAAAGAGGGGGGCAATAGTAAGACGGCTCCCAACCCCTTCGAAGCCGCACGAAGAATTTGTTGGGTGGGCTCCTTGCCTTGGAATAGGTTTGCCTGAAGAGTCGCTAGGCCTTGGACACGAAATTGGCTTAAGAGAAAAAGGCCCAATAGAGTTGGCACACCATAGCCAAGTAAGGTGACCAGGAATCCAAAACGATCTGCGAAGGCTGAAAAAATCAGAATTTCCACGATCGTCCAAATCAAAAAAATTGGCATTGGATTCTCCTTAAAGACTTCATAAATGTCGAAGCCCTAAAATTCAAACTGAGCAACCACTGGACAGTGATCACTCCCATCAATTTGATCTAAAATTTCGGCGGACCTAAGCGCGGGAACCAGATCCTGTGAGCAACAAATATAATCGATCCGCCATCCTCTATTTGAAATTCGGGCAAGTTCCCGATACGACCACCACGAAAATCTCTTCTGTTCAGTTGGATGAAAATGGCGAAAAGTATCCACAAATCCCAACTCTAGAAAACTATCAAACCACTGCCGCTCTTCCGGCAAAAAACCACTTTCCTTAGCTAGTCGAATAGGATCATAGACATCCATCGCTTGATGGGCGACGTTATAGTCCCCGACCACAATTAAAGGCTTTCCTCGTTTAAGCTGAACCCGAAAGTGCTCAGAGATGTCTCGCAAAAATTTTTGCTTAAACAAGTGTCGCTCGTCGCCAGAACCACCATTAGGAAAATAAATATTATAAAGATCGAATTTGATATGCTCAGTCCAAACAATTCGCCCTTCAGAATCATATTCCGGCTGACCAATTCCTTTTTTTACACTGCGGGGTTCATTATTAACAAAGGTCGCTACCCCAGAATAACCCTTTCGAACCGCCGACGACCAGTAGGAATACTTTCGACCCAAGTCCTGTGCCCCAGGCTCAACTTGCTCTCGGTGAGCCTTTGTTTCCTGAAGACATAAAATATCTGGATTCTCTGTTGTGGTAAACTCCAGCAGGCCCTTCTTTGCACAAGCCCTTATCCCATTGACATTCCAGCTAATAATTTTCATGATGGCCCAACATAGAGACCCTCTGTCCCTATTCCAAGGTTTAACGCTCGGAGTCCACAATGCCCGACCAATTCAGCCCAACCCACTCTGAGCAGTTTTTAAGTTATCTGATTCAGAAGTACCCAGGACTGGTGGACACGAACCAATTGGCTTCTCAAGAACCAATCTCACCAAACCTCATAAGTCCGTTTGTTGTTGAGCTTCCTAGATCGGTCTTGGAGCAAGCTCGAGAGATTATCAGTACTCTTTTTGCATTAGCACATCAGGAAAATTATCGAGATTATTACCAACCACAGACGCAGGCCCTCGGACTACAAAACCCTGGCAACTATGGAATAATGATGAGTTACGACTTCCATATTGATGGAAGCGGAAACTTGAAACTCATCGAAGTCAATACAAATGCAGCATTCTTGATTCTTGGATATGAACTGTATCAAATGCGCGCGCTCGCACCAAGTTGTTCAAACTTCACTCTTGGTACGTTAAAAGAGTGCATTATAAATGAACTTAGTTTATCTCAGACGAATGAGAAATATCAAAAGCACGATTCTATTAAAGCAGCAATCATTGATGACAAGCCGGATCAGCAGCGCTTATATATTGAGTTTTTGGTCGCCCGCGAACTATTTAAAAAATTTGGCTTCGAGAGCGAAATCCTAGACAGCCAAGATCTTAAAATTGGTGACTTTGGTTTTGTTTACAATCGTGATACTGATTTCTATCTAAGCTCGGAGCGTACTAGAAACCTAAAGACGCTTTATGACTCTGGCAAGATTTGTCTTTCGCCAAATCCGTTCGAATATTTTTTGCTGGCTGACAAACAAAGAATGATCGAATGGGGCCAGTCCGAATGGCAGAAATTTCTTGGACTCAATCAAAAGCAATTAGAGATCATTCACAAGCATGTTCCACTTTGTCTTGATCTAGCTAAAATTTCTTCTGAGGAAGTCTGGAATTTACGGAAGAAGCTATTTTTTAAACCCAAAAGGGCTTTCGGTTCAAAGCAAACATACAGAGGGAGCTCAATGAGTCGGAAGGTCTTCGAAAATTTTTTACCCGAGGAATTTCTGGCCCAAGAGTATGTCCCCGCAGCTGAGATTAGTTGTGCCACCCCCGAGGGACCTCAAAATTTTAAGTATGACCTCAGATGCTATGCGTACATGGGCGAGTTGCAGCTTGTGATGGCCCGCTTATATCAGGGCCAGGTCACGAACTCGAAAACTCCTTATGGTGGTTTCGCCTGCGTTCAATTCTCTTGATTCAATAAAGCGTCCAACCAATCAATGCGCTCAGAAAAACAACCACCCAAGACGGGATCTTCCAAAAAACCAGTAACAGAAAGCAAACCGACGCAAAGGAAAAATCCTTCCCTGCGTATATGGCACTTGTCCAAACAGGATTGTAGAAGGCCGCAATAAGAAGCCCCACAACTGCGGCATTGATTCCTAGCATTGCGTTTCGCGCTCCTGAATAGCCACGAAGCCTCTCCCAGAATGGCAAAATCCCTACAATAAGAAGGTATGATGGCAGAAATACCGCCAGCAAACAAACGATGGCTCCGAGCCAGCCTGACGGCGATTCAGGGGAGACTGCGCCAAGGTAGGCGGCAAAACTGAATAACGGTCCCGGAATTCCTTGGGAAGCGCCGTATCCGGCCATAAACAATTCTTGTGAAACCAAACCAGCGGGAACAAGCTCGGCTTGTAAAAGAGGTAGAACAACATGGCCGCCTCCAAACACCAAGGATCCCGCTCGAAAGAAACTGTCAAAAAGTTTGAGGGCGTGATAATTGCTGGATTTTGCGACTACTGGAAGAATGGCCAACAAAAGGGCAAAAGCACCAAGCAACATTCCCCCGTTGAGCCGAGTGACCCGCGCTTTAATTGGGGTGTGTGGCAATTCTTGAGACTTACGAAGAAACAAAATTCCACCAATTCCACCGACTAAAATCACAAAAATCTGAATCAACGCTGAGGATGAAATTAATGAACATACTGTTGCCATAACTGCAATAGTCGCTCTTTTTTTGTCAGGACAGAGTTTCACAGCCATTGCCCAAACAGCCTGGGCCACGACAGCCACCGCCACGATCTTCAGACCATGAAGCCAACCATTTCCTAATTGAAATTTGTTCACTCCAAAAGCAAACAAAACAAGTATCAGGGCCGAGGGCAGAGTGAATCCAAGCCATGCCGCTATAGCTCCTAACTGGCCGGCACGGGATAGCCCCAGAGCCATCCCAACCTGACTGCTTGCTGGGCCGGGAAGAAATTGGCAAAGCGCAACCAAATCCGCATAGGTGGCCTCATCTACCCATGCCCGACGTTTTACAAATTCATCGTGAAAAAAGCCTATATGCGCAGTCGGTCCACCAAAGGAGGTTAAGCCAAGCCGAAAGAACACAATAAAAACTTCAAACAAACTTGACCTCATAGGCACATCCAGGGTTGAAGATATTTCAAAATGTTCAAAAGGTAACTTGAAATGTTTCCGTGTGGTCGTTTTTGTTCTATATTGCCTCAAAAATAGCTACCCTAGTAACCAGTTAGGAGATTCCATGAAGACAGTTTTCGCTCTCGTTTTCTTTTCAAGCATTTGCTTCGGCTATAATACTAAGTACTTCGATCTTCATAGTAATTCGACAACAAAGATCGATGTCAAAGACGAAGATAGCACGATCTCATTGCGGGTTTCTATTCAGTCACCCAGCTCTTTTTCTGTCCCAGAAGCATCTGTCATTGAAGAAGATTCCGGGTTTGAGTGTCGAATTACAAAAACATTACTTCTCTACGCGGGATATGATGCTGTGAATAAGATTCATCACCAAGATTATGAAATCAAAGTCAACTGGTCCCCAGGCGCGGATCAGAGCGGATGCCTGATTGAAGTTCGACATCCTTCGCTCACAGATTCACGCGCTTATCTGTTTATGAATTACTAGATTTGTTAAGGGAACTCCCACATAGAGTGGCTTTGCAAACTTATACCATTAAGCTGACAATACCGTTTTCAACCGATTTTTGAGGCCCCTTGATCCAAAAAGTTCCTGAGCCAGAATGGGCGGCTTCAACTTCGCGCATTTTTGAATCGAAAATGCGAGCGATGTTAAATTGCTCCGTTTGCATGTCGGGCCCTTGAAGTTCACAGGATTCACCCAGCTTCATGGTTCCACGAATTTCAACTGGCACCAGTCCATCTGAATTCATTGGACCAGCAACAAGACCACCAAATTTCTGAGTGAAAAATCGAGAATTCGACGTATCGTAATTTTGCCCCTCATCTTTTGGCGCCCCCATCAAAAATCCACTGTGATAGCCACGGTGGGCAATATTTCGAAGCTCAGTCATCAGACCTTGATCAAAAGGTCTGCCGGCAGCAGCATCGTCAATGGCTTTGCGGTACACTCGCGATACAAGGGCAACATAATTGACTGATTTTGTGCGACCTTCAATTTTGAAAGAACAAACGCCGGCATCAATTAGGTCTTTGAGATACTCGGTTCCACAAAGATCCTTAGAATTAAGAATATAGGTCCCCTCCTCGTCCTCTTGAATTTCGTATTCTTCGCCGGGCGCTCGAGGATCTTGAAGAATGTATTCCTTTTTCTCATGAACTTTGAATTTCTCGCGGCAAGAGTTGTCGCACACCCCCTGATTGGCGTCGCGATGACTCATGTAACTCGACAGCAAGCACCGACCAGAATATGCAATACAAATCGACCCATGAACGAAAGCTTCGAGCTCAACATCGGGAACTCTCTCTTTGATTTCCCTAATCTCGTTAATCATCAACTCTCGACTCAGGATCACTCGACTGACGCCAAGACTTTGATGCCAGAACTTAACACTTTGCCAATTCATGCAGTTAGCCTGAACAGAAAGATGGATGTTGATATCGGGAAAGGCCTCTCGGGCCAACATCATAAGCCCCGGATCACTCATTATAAAAGCTTCAGGCTTGCAGTCCACCCATTCTCTGAGCTGCGGCAAAAAGGATTTCAATTTTCGATTTCTGGCAAACACGTTGGCTGTGACATAGACTTTCTTGCCCAGGGTATGAGCATGTGCGATGCCTTCCTTGAGCTCATCTATCTTAAACTCGTTTTCCCGCGCTCGCAGACTGAAAAATGGAACCCCGAGGTAAACCGCATCAGCCCCATAGGCAAAAGCATACTTAAGTTTCTGCAGGCTGCCAGCTGGCATTAAAAGCTCTGGCTTCATTATGACCTCCGAGTTATACGTGAGCAACTTCAAAGGGGTAGACCTATGCCACTCGCAGCTGAAAAAGTCAACGGACGCAAAATTTGGTTGGGAATTATGTGTATTCTATTAACTCTGATGATTGGAGTTGGAGGAATTACACGTCTCACCCGATCTGGCCTATCGATTGTCGAGTGGAATGTGGTCATGGGAACCTTTCCCCATTTAACCGAAGAGGCCTGGAAGGAACAGTTTGAATTATACAAACAGACTCCTGAATCACAAAAAGTAAATTCCTCTTTTGAGCTTTCGGACTACAAGCGAATTTTCTTCTGGGAGTATTTTCATCGTCTGCTGGGTCGATTGATTTTCCTTGTGGCCCTTTTTCCTGGCCTGCTTTTAGTCCGCCGAAACCAAGCCACTATCAAGGAAGTTCTTGGACTTTCGGGAATGGTTGCTTTTCAAGGCTTTTTGGGTTGGTTTATGGTTAAAAGTGGTCTCATTCACATACCTCGCGTCAGTCCATATCGTTTGACTCTTCATTATTTGGCAGCTGTTGCGATTCTCGCAGTGACATTTCATTGGTTTCTTCGAAGTCAAAGAGCGGTCACGGATTTCAAGTCTGAACCTCAGCCCTGGCGAGTTCGTGGACCTTTACTTGCTTTTTTAATTATTTTTTTCATTCAACTTGTTTACGGTGGACTCACGGCAGGCCTAAAGGCTGGCTTTGCCTATAATACTTTCCCGCTTATGGCGGGGACTTTTTGGCCACCGCAAGCCTTTGTTCTTGACCCTTGGTACGTAAATTTTTTTGAAAACGTTAGCACGGTCCAGTGGATACATCGGTGGACGGCATTTTTGGTTCTGGCTTTAGCTGGGTTTTTGTTTATGCGCCTGCGGGCTTCGGGGCAGATACATTTGAAGAAGGCCATGGCCGGTGTCCTGCATACTTGCAGTCTGCAGCTGGTCCTAGGTCTGTTAACACTGATTTTTGGCGTCCCAATTTGATCGCTGTCCTCCACCAAGTTCTCGCTGCGATCTTGGTTGTCCTTGTGGTTCGGTTGTTAAGTCGCTTTTAGCCTTTAGAAAAAATTCGCCTCTAGTTCTGTTGTGACCAACCGATTAGGATTTGTGATTATTAGAGGTCATTCATTTAATTTGAGATCCAAGAGAAGTATTCTAGCTGGTGGTGCTGGGTTGCTTATTTTTGGTTTCTTGGCTTTTAAGTTTTTCTCGGGTGGCCTTTCTGCTGCCGACGAAACTTTGAATCAAAAATTTCCTGCAGTCTCAGTGGAAGAGTGCCAAACCAGGGAAATTAAGAGAGTCTTTCGTGGATTTGGGACTGTTCAAGCATGGAAAGAAGTCATCTTGAAGCCCAACTCTCTTTCGATTGTTCGAGAAGTATTGGCAAAAGTCGGGGACAGAGTGACTGAAAATCAAATCCTTCTGAAGTCTAACTCTGAAGTTCAGGAAATCCGAGCCGAGCTTGAGAAGGTCGAGTTCGAACTCAAAAACTTGGATTTCGGCGTGACTATGGCCCTCGCGAAAAAGAAATTCTTGAGTTCAAAAGAGGTTCAGCAAAAGAGTCTTGAACATAAATCGAATCTCTTAAGATCGAAGCTTATGAAGATTGAGAACGCGGGAGTTTTACGAACCCCAATCGCTGGAGTGATCTCAGAATTTGATTTTAAAGAGGGTGAATATGTTGATAACAATAGCACCTCGAGCATTCGGGTCGTCGACGTGAGTCATCTGAAAATTCCACTCTACGTCCCACAGAACATCGTCGGCTACCTCGACCGTGATATGGACGTGAGTATTCAACGAGATCCAAAGCAGGAGCCCGCCCTTGCAAAAATTTCCTCGATCGCGCCAAGTGTCGATAGCAAAACGGGATCAGTTTATTCTGAGATCGCAGTGATGAACCCACCTAAGGACCTTTTACCTGGAATGTATGTTGAAATTGAAGTTCCAATTCAAAGCGCGCCAGAAGCCAAGAGCGTTTCGGCGGCCTCCCTCATCAGAGAGGGGGATAAGGTCTTCGTCTATAAGATTGACCAGACCCTTGATCGAGGTCCTGCTTCTGAAGATGACTCGCGCGAAATTGTTAAAGTTATTAAGGTCGAGGTGAAGACTGGCCTTCAGCAGGGAGACTTTGTGCAGATTCAGGAAGGTCTCGAAGAGTTTGATCAAGTCGTCGTTCGCGGAGCAAGCGCCTTATCCGATGGTACTGCTGTTGAAATAATTCGCTGACAAAGTTCGCCCGTAAGCTCAAAATTTTATCATGATTGAATTTGCAATTAGGCGGCCAGTTTCTGTCTTCGTCATTTGTTTGGGAATCTTTGTGCTAGGAATTATCTCCTATCAACGCATTCCTGTTCAGTTAATGCCGCAAATGGATGTTCCGGAATTCAAAATTACAACACTCTGGCAAAACTCGACCCCTGAAGATGTGGAAACTCAGATTACCACACCAATCGAGAGGGCAGTCTCAACAATTTCGGGGCTTAAAAACTCTTCCGCGATCTCTGAGGTCGGAAGCTCCCAGGTTATTCTTAAATTCAAATCCAACATTGATATTCCGGCAACCCTTGCCGAGCTCAGAGACAAGGTCGACGGCATTGGCCTGCCCGAAGGCGTTCGGAAGCCAAAGATCACTCGCTTTCAGTCCGCCTCCAGTTACATTAGTGAGTTTTTGGTTAGGCCAAAATCAACCAATCAGAGTCTCCTTGAAACCGGCTTGCTGCTTAAGGAGACTCTGGTTCGACAATTAGAGAGAATCGATGGAGTCGCCCTTGTCCAGATTCTCGGTCAACCCACAGAAGAGCTTAGCATCACTGTTGATCCAACGGCCCTTCAAGTTTATGGCCTAACACTACAGTCCATCGCTGACTCTATTCAAAATCAGAACAAAGTTGTTCAGGTCGGACAAATCGAACACTTGGGTCGGAAAATTCCTGTTCGCCTGGGGAAGCTCTTATCGAACAAAGAAGAACTCTTGAATATCTCTATCAAAAAAGATGGCGAAAAAGCCCTTCGTCTTGCTGACATTGCCTCCGTCGAAGTCGTTCGTGTGACTGAGGATCACACAAGTTGGAATTCAAGCCCTGGTCTGCTGGTCCAGGTTCGAAAGGAAGCTGAAGCCAACTCCGTCGAGGTCGGCGACTCTGTGCGAGCCTCAGTGAAGGACTACTTTGAAGAAAACTCAGCCGAATTGGACTATTTGAGTTTAGTTGATCAGGGGGCGGAGATTAGTGCCGCCGTTGATAATGTGAAAAGCTCTGTTATATCCGGAGCCATACTGGCTGCACTGATTATTTATCTTTTGCTTCAATCGGGATGGACTAGTTTTGTAATCACAGTTGCAATCCCAATATCCCTGTTGATGAGTCTTATCATGATGTATTTTTCGGGCGTTAGTTTTAATCTGATGTCCCTAGCGGGGCTTGCTCTCGGTGTGGGCATGTTGGTGGATAACTCAACAATTGTTCTTGAGAGCATCAGTCTGCAGCAACTCATAACTGAAGATCGCTTTGAAGCCGCCCTCTTTGGAACAAAAAAGGTTTTCGCGGCGATTCTTTCGAGCACACTCTCTACTATTGCAGTCTTTGCCCCCTTGGTCTTTATTGAGGGTGAGATCGGCTTTCTATTCCGGGATGTGGCCTGGACAATTTGCTATTCGATTCTCGCGTCACTGATTGTGGCAGTCATTGTTATCCCATGCTTGAGCACTCGAAAAAACCACAAAATCACAGAAGATGGCCAAAGAAGCAAATCCCTTCCACTCAACCTGAGAAGCGTTGGGGACTGGAGTCTAAATCTTAAAATCTATGCCAGGAAAATCTCGTCCCTCTATCTCGACTCCATTTCCAACATCATCCTGACCATTACCACATTGGCGAAACACTTTTTTATGCGGGCTCTGTCTCCGATCGGTGGAAAAGCTTCGCAAGTGCGGGATTTTGTTTTCAATGTTGTACAACTTGTCTTTCATCGATTTGAAAGATGGATCGATAAGGTTGTACCCTTTTGGGTAGAACGAATTACACTGACAAGTCTGCTGATTGTTGGAAGTGTCTTTCTGGGATCGCTTCTAATCGCAACCCGGGGCTCTGAATTGTTCCCGGAGGAAAAAGTTGATAGGGTTCAGTTTTCCCTTTTGTTTCCCCCTTCGACAGTCAAGGAAAATAATGAAAAAGTCCTCCATGATATTGAGACAAGTATTCAAACATTGAAAGACGTCAAGAACGTCGTTATCAGAAGGGGACTTGGTTCGAAATACAGCCTGACGGTGTTGTCAAAGGCGGGGAGTGTCGATCAAGCAATTGATGCCGTCGCAAAGAAGCTTCAGGTTGTTCCAGATCTAAAATTTGATCGGAAAAAAATTACTGTCTTTGATGATCAAAAGCCAATTCAAATTCTCGTGACCCTCGATAATCTTCAGCAGCTCAAATTAGAAGCCGACCAAATTCAGAGTCGGGTGAGTCAGCTAAATGGCTTGATTGATATTGAGGGGAGCCTAGAGCGATGGGTTCCTCAAATTCAGCTCGAAGTCGAAAATCAAAAGCTCACTTACCTCGGTCTTGATCCAGGTGGTCTCGTAGCCGTTACAAGAAATCTTCTGGAAAAAATTAGCCTGCCGCCCCTGCAGTTTGGTGAAAAGTCAATCTCAGGGCTGATAACACAGAAGCGAAGACTGATCCAAAGTCCCGAGGATCTCTCTCACATTTCTGTTAACGGTGAAGCTTCGCGAAAGATCTATATGGGCCATATTTCGAAAACAAAATTCGGGAATGTACCCTCCGTTCTGCTTCGAGAGGATCGGCAACGAGTTTCCTTGGTTCAAGCGAACCTGAATGATCTTGATCTTGAGTCTGCAATTCAAAAGATCGAAGTGGCGCTCAAGGGTCTCAAGAATTGGCGCTTCGGCGGGCAGCGACAACAGCAGCAGGAGAGTCAGCGCAATTTACTGATTGCCTTGGCTCTTTCGGTTCTGCTGATTTACTTAATCACCGCTTCCCAATTCGAGAGCTTGCTACAACCTTTGGTGGTTCTTATTGCTATCCCCCTATCAGTTCTAGGGGTTGGATTTTTCTTGATTCTGTTCGGTTTGAATTTTTCGGCCTTGGTCATGGTTGGATTTATCATTTTGGTCGGTGCGAGCGTCAACACCTCAATTGTTATGGTCGATTTCGCCAATCAACTGATGCGCGAGGGAAAAGACGCAAAGACCGCGATTTTGATGTCGACCAAAAAGCGAATGCGGCCAATTGTTGTCACTACAGCGGCAAATATTCTTGGCCTGGTGCCAATGGCTATGAGTTTCGGCCAACCCGGTTCTTCAATGCAACAGCCCTTGTCGGTAACTCTGATCGGGGGACTGGTCACCTCGACAGTTTTGACTATGTTGGCAGTGCCTGCCTTCTATGTTTGGATTAGAGGCGGAATGAGGGATATCAAAGAGAATGCTTAAGGACCTCCTGTCGAAAAAGACTCTCACAAGTGCTCTGATTTCGGTCTTGTTGATTGGCATTTCAATCTACGCGTGGCTAGCCATTCCAGTAGAGGTTATGCCGAAAGATGGGGTTCCTCCATTTTTAATGGTTCGAGTGAATACTGCAACCCCTCAAGATCCACGGTTAGTCGAAGTTGGAATAGGGACTGCCGTGGAAGGAGCTCCCTCAAAACCGTCAGTCGCACTATTGGCATTTCTTCTTCCATTGATTCCTCTGGGGTTTCGACTTCTTTTGCGGTTCAAGCCGAAAACCAATCTTGACCTGGCGACAATTCAAATTGGCGAGGCGCTTGGGCCCCTGGATGATGCTGGACTGATCGATATCAATTCGGTGAATGTGATTCGACTAAATCCTGACGCTGTTGCAGTTATGAAACTCTCAGTTTCAAATCCACTTAACCAGAAAATAGATCTTAATGCGCTTCGAGATGAACTTCGAATACAGTTTGAGTCGGTCAAGGGCGTCGCCAAAGTTGAAATTATCGCTATGGAAAACCCTTCCTATGAGCTGAGTGTGGATACGGGCCTTCTCAATAAAAACAAAATTTCCGCTTCTCACTTTGCCCAGCTGGTGAGGCCTCAGGTATTTTCGGAAAAAGTTGGATCTATTATTCAAAACGGAAATCTGTTTCCTGTGACTATGAAGAATCAGCCTATGTCACTTCAGTTTCTGTTGGACCACCCGCTCCGGTACGATACCCCCGTTTCAGTGTCGGCGCTTTCCACACTAAAAGTATATTCCCGGCACGAAAGTGAGGTCATTCATTTCAATGGCGACGACACCTTCTTCTTTGAGATCTTTCCAAAGGACAGCGCCAATCTACTGAATCTAAATGAAAACATGCAGGACGCCCTTGAGAAAATTAGGGCGAGTCCTCGGGGGAGTCTACTCAAATTTGACACCATTTTTAACCAAACGGATGAGTTAAGATCCTCGATTGAGTAGGTTTTTGCGTCGCTGCTCCAAGCTATGATCATTACTTTTGCTATCGTTTTGTTGTTCTATAGAAAACTAAATCAAACTCTGATCGTCAATTTGTCAATTCCATTGACCCTCTTAATCACTGTTCTCTTAATGTACCTGGGAAAGTCCACTTTGAATATTCTGACCTTGTCCGGTCTTATTCTAGGAATTGGAATGGTCGTCGACAATGCTGTGTTGGTTATTGATAGAATTGATGAACTGAATGAAAGAATTAAAACCAAATTAAATCTTCGTTCGAATGCTGGCCAGGCTGCCGCCGATGTCTCAACTGCCCTAGTGCTTTCTTCCTTAACGAACGCATTGATTTTTTTGCCCGTTGTTTTCATTGAAGGAAATGACAGCTTTATTGATCTTATTCGGGCATTTCAATTACCCATTTTGGGGTCTTTGGCAGCTTCACTTGTTGTGTCGCTTCTAATTCTTCCTTTGATTAAGATGAAGTGGAAAGGATCTAGTTCTGCAAAATCAGATGGAAGCCTGACCTTTTACTTGAATTTGATGAAGGGCTTATATCGTTGGCGAAAGCCGCTCTCGATTATATCTGTCTTTGCCTTTCTATTTGTTCTGGACCGAGTCTCAGAAATGGATTCTACCGATATCGATCCTCCTCGAGATCCCTACATTAATGTTTTCGTTAAATTCTCGAACGAGATCAAGACCGAAGAGCGAAAGAAGTTGTTCCTTCAGTGGGAAAAGGATTTCCTCAAAGAGAAGGGTGAAATTAATTTCAAGTTTGCCCTATCCGAATTTGATCCACGGAATTCGACTGGAACTTTGACATTCTATCCGAATAAAAGCGATGACTCAGATCATGCCTTGGATAATCTTAACAAGAATCTAAGAAAATTTGTAAACCCTCAAGTGAGCCAAATTGGGGTTCAAGTTGATGTTGGACAGCCGACCTTCCGTTTGAGTGCAGGCAGATCGAAGCTGGATTTCCTGGTCGAGGCCCCTAATCAAGCCTCTGGCGACAAGCTTGTCACTGAGCTAAGGAAATATCTCGAAAAGGAAAATGGCTTTGTGGACGTCGTTTTAGAGAGAGATGATCGGGCTGAGAAGCAGGTGAATTTGTTTCCTAACTATGGCGCCCTAGGAACCTCAAAAATTAACTTGAGTGGCGTCCAACAGGCGATCGCACCCTATTTGAGCCAGTTGACTTTAGGACATTTTCTTAAAGGTGAAGAATCAGTAGAAGTTCGCTCTGTGATCCCTTCCCGCTTAGGAAGTTGGTCCTTAGAACAAATTCTGGATCTCACGATTCCTGTGGAACGAGGCCAAGTTCGGGTTGGAGATGTCGTGAGTCCCAGTTTTGAGAATAGCTCACAAGGTATTCAACGAAAGGCAGGCAAGAGCCAAATCAGACTTTTTGTGTATCTCGAAAGCGCGACCCAGGATCTTGCAGCGATTAAATCTTCTTTTGCGAAGAAGATGGCGAAGTTTAGCTTTCCACTGGGAATGGGCTACGCTCAAGACGACAGCACCCAAAGAATCGAAGAAATGAAGCGCAAAACCAATTTCGTCATTCTGTTGAGTGTTTTTCTTATATATGTCGTGCTCGCAGCTATGTTTGAATCCCTTCTTTTGCCGATCGCAATTATTTTTTCCATCCCGATGGCCTTAGTTTTCGGAGCTGGGGGACTCTGGGCGCTTGGGCAATCGCTTGATGTTATGGCCCGCCTTGGATTGGTGATTCTGGTCGGCGTCGGCGTCAATAATGCCATTATGCTTATTGATATGATCATTGGCCTTCGCAACGAAGGACTTGCTCGGAAACAGGCCATTTTGGTGGGCTGTGCTAAACGTCTCCGGGCGGTTTTTATGCCCACTGCCATTCAAGTCATCAGTGTCCTTCCGGTTGCCCTCGGTAAATCCAAGCTCATGGGAATTCCTTATGCCAGTCTTGGAATTGTAATGATCAGCGGAATGATATTTTCTACAATTATTACAATTGTCTTACTTCCCGTGCTCTATGAAGCCTGCGACACCCTCGACATGAAGATGAAAGGCACTGCCAGCAATAGACAGCACTAATGCCATTGACTTGCCTGAACTCAAATTTGTCACAGTTTTGAGGAGTCTCCGTATTTCAATACTTCAATACTTCAAAAAGTATGTTACCTTGGCCGCACTTATCCATAAAAACTGGAGAACAACATGAAGCTGTTTATCATCAGTCTTTTAACAATTTTGACGTCTTTTTCTCAGGCCGAGGACTCCGGTGATAAAAGTTGCCAAGTTGTTCTCGTTCGAGCGCAAAATGTAGTGACAGGTGGATGGGGCAATTACTACGAAGCTACTGTTGCAGTTTCAAAGGATTTGATTTCTAAACTTTCATCTGACTTTAAAGTTAAGCTTGTCCCACATATTGAAATGGCTCCTGTTGCGACTAGTGATACTAAGAACTATACCTTGTTTAGTTTTAAGTTCGAATACGGTGCCTATGTCATTTCTAGTTACCTCAACCTAATCGCTTTGGTGCAAGACGGAACAAATAGTATTTATGATAGTAACTTTGGCACTGGAATGGTTAGTTTAAATAAAGACAATAATTGGATGTTCGTACAATCGAAATGTCCTTCTTTAAATTAGAGCTTTCATTTGGCTTTCTAGAAAAATCCCTGAAAAATTCATCATGGCGGCCTTTGAATAGAAGGCGCTGAAGCTTTTAGAGCGGCGCGGACAACAGGATTTCGAAGACGCGCATTATTTTGTTCATTGGGCAGGTGTATCGAAACTGATTCGATCGCTTTTTTCCTGACCCTCCAAAACACAGGTAAATCTTTTCTGCTGGAGGTTGGCTTTCATTTAACTTTGGCCAATTTGGTTGGATTTTTGATGATGCTTTTTAGATTAATGGACTGTTTATGAGATTTTATATGACTGGGACAACCTTGTTCATTTTAGACCTCCTCATATCTGGTTTAATTCAGATATAGGTAAAGTTTGACGCAATTTGATTTGGCCGTCCGCTCAAAATAAAAATGCTCACCGTAGTGGTGCGCATGGCTGTATTTTATTAAATAGTTAGACTAGCTTATTTTTTTAGATCTTTTTTATTGAGCTGTCGATGGCCTTCAAAAACTGTGATGATTTCAATTGATGATTTTTTGATTCGATAAACCAGTCGGTAGTTATCGATCAGAAGTTCTCTTAATTTTTCTTGTTTGAATTCGGGAACGATTCGTCCACGAGTTGGTAGGCTTACTAGGCTTTCGCCTGAATTAAAAAGTTCGAGTATCCAAGATTCAGCTCGATCAGATGAGTCTTCAGAAATGTATTCTTTGATAGCCAATAAATCTTCAATGGCATTTTCTGTCCAAAGGACTTTAAAATCCTTGCTCATTTTATTTCTTTAAACCCAAACGAGATTTAGCTTGAGCAGATGTTAAAACCTTTCCATCGTCTGCGTCTTTAATTCCACGATTCACAGCGGCCATGAATCGAACTGATTCTTGTTCTTGAATTCGGTCAAATTCCGCAGGCGATAAAAGCACTCCCGCTGGCTTTCCATTTTGAGTGATCAAGACAGGCTGAGATGAATCGCCAATTTGTTTTAAAATAGTCGCCGCCGAATTTTTAAATTCAGCAAGGGTGATAATGTCCTTTGAAATTTTAAGAGCTTTCATAAATCCTCCGTATAAAGTCCATTATAGGTCTTTTTAAGGACTTTTAAAAGATATTTTTAGAGACTTATAGGGCTTCGATAGCGATCAAGCTGAGTTATATAGGATTTGAAGGCAAAAACTCAACAGTGGGGCGATTAGGAGGCAGGGGGATCGGGTAGACCCAGCCATTACTGACTGGGTCCCACCACAGGTAGGGTCGAAAGCTGGCGCGGTGATGTTGCCATCCCGTTTCCAGCTCCCGCCTCGTCAAACGTAGCGTGCGGATTTCCCGCACTACGCTTTCCTAATAACTTTGTTTCACAGGTTATGTGACCTATTGATCTGGCAGCGCTTTCAGGATGCATAATACCTTACCTTGTAATCGTTAAATAAACGCAGGTTCGTGTATATCCATTCTCTACTCCACCTGTCCCAGCCAAATCCTCGTAACTTTCGCGATCGCATCATATGACGCCTTATTTTCTTTTCCACCCAATCCTTGATATAGCTGAAGCAGCGACTTGCGGACCCAATCCTGAAGTAATTGACCCATCCTCGCAAGATTGGATTGATCAGGTAAATCACCCGATCAATCGGTTGCGAGTTGTGGCGGCGAATGACTTCTTTGATCTTCTGAAGAAGATTAGTTCGCGCTTTAAGTGATGGAGTCTTTAATATTCCCCACTTTCCAGATCGCGTCCGTACTCTTCGATAATCAAAACTCAAAAACCTAAAGGTGTCACCCTTTTCAAGGTCAATTATTTTTGATTTTTCTCGATTCACTTCGACTCCGAGCTTAGCAAACTCCTCGAGGAGTCGTTGGCAAACCTGGCGAACTAAGTGAGTCCACTTTCTGAAGCCATCGACGAGAACAACAAGATCATCAGCAAATCGTGCGTATTCCAGATAGGTGTATTTCCCGTGGCGCGTGCTCTCTTTCGCACGTTCCAGCATTTTATCGACCTCATTGAGGTATATATTACTGAGCAACGGGGAGATCACTCCGCCCTGAGGAACGCCCTTCTTTGCGCCCGCTTTCAAAATCAGTTTCAGCAGATGAAGAACTTTGTTATCGTCGATCCTCGCTGCAACTTTATTTAAAAGGATTTCATGTCGTACGTTATCAAAGTACGCCGTTAAGTCAATGTCGATGACTCTTGTTTTGTGTGCAATCGCCGCTGTGGCAACACGTTCCACTGCCGCAAGTTGCGTTCGCTTTGGGCGGTATCCGTAGGATCCATCTTGGAAATCAGCATCAAATATTGGCTCCAAAATTAACTTCAATGCTCCTTGAACCACTCGATCCCGAATGGTTGGTATCCCAAGAACGCGGACTTTACCGTTAGCTTTTGGGATCTCCCTCTTTCTATTCCGAAGTGGCAAGTAGCTCTCATTCTGAAGTTCCTTTTGGATTTGTATTAAAAACTGCTCTCGCCCTAAACCTTCGATCACCTCGAACGTGACACCGTCGATGCCTGGTGCACCGTTATTCTTTTTCGCCATTCGATAAGCTTCCTCGAGCGTTTCAGTTTTGCAGACGTGAACGTACAATCCCCAAAATTTACGGGTTTTCTCGGCCTTCGCCGTGAGATATATCTTCCTTCGCAGGTCCTGCAAATTAATAGACGTCTTTTTCATCTCGTCCTTGCCTCCCAGTGTCGTTAGAAGATTGTTATTAGCAGGGTCACTTCGCTCTACAGACATTACTCCGTTTCCTCGCTACCTTTGACCCATCCGACACCCTCTCACCATTCAGCTCACTTCCTGTTTTCAGTTATAGAGCTTACCTTGCTTCCGCTGATTTCTCAGCCGGGATAAGGAGGGCTTCTCCAGTTTCTTTGCGCGTCCTTTGTCACCATGCTGTTGCTTCCACCCCGCCAGAGTCCACGAACTCATTTGACCAGTATCATTCGTGTATGCTGCCTTCATCACTACGGTTGCTGACTCGGCCTCTGGGGCAACGCACTTTCGGGGCCACTTCCGCATTCACTTTCGTTACGGCCTGGCAACTCGCGACCACCCATTCGGGTGTGTCATTTCGATGAGGCTTTAAGGGCTCACTTTCATTCCTCCTTACTCATCTAGCTACGAGGTTTCTAGTCTTTTACCTCGGCGGGATCCATTTCCCGCTGAACGCGCCAGCCTTTGCTGGACGCACAACCGTGCTGGCAGATTTCCCCGCACACGGCTCTTCATAAAAGAGGATATTTACAACCTGGCGAATGTGCTTAAATCTTGGTACTGGATCTTGATTTTAGGAAACACCAGTGGGTGTTTGTCTAAAATTTCTTGGCACTTGTCCCAAGTGACTCGGCCGTTTTGACTTCGTCGAGTGAGACTGTGCCTCCAATCCCAGCGAACTTGCTGAGAGAACGAGTGGAGTTTCTGTCCATTACCGGCAATCCCATAGTAGTTAAAGTGACCCCTCAAACTAGAGTTGAGGATCTGAACTTGTTCTGCGATGGGGCGGTGTTGAATTTGTGAAATCTTGGCCTTGATCGCTGCTTTCGCACGACCATATCGCAAAGAATCCGTTACAAATACAGTCTTGCCGCCTGTTCCACTTCGATTCTTGGCTCGGTAAATTGTAAATCCAAGAAACGTCATTCGTCGACGCTTATGAGTTTCAGACTGACTCTGTAACCCAAGGTGCGTTTGATGAGTCTTCTTTTCAGAGATGCTCAGGCCAAACTGCGCAAGCCTTGCCATGAGCAAGGTTTGCATTGTTGTGACATCGGCGGCCTTATTGAAGAACAGAGCAAAGTCGTCTGCATAACGCACCAGATTTGCTCGTCCATTAAACTGTTGTTTAATTTTCTTCTCAAACCATAGGTCCAGCACATAATGAAGGTAGATATTCGCAAGCAAGGGGAGAAACTACTCCCCTAAACACAATGGACAACTTTTCGTTGTCAATCAAGCTATCCTTTGGTAATCACAGGCTTTATTCCAACGGGCGCAAGTACGCCAATTGCAGTTGGCAGCCGCCGTCCATGAATGGACCAGCGCCTTGTTCACACAAGGAAGTTCAGCATGTCAAAAACATTAAAGAGGCTATGGACGGTTCGTATCGAAGGCCTCTACAAAAGCGATCGAGACGAAAGACTCACCAAAGCATTCGAAATCATTCTCCCAGAAATTCAAAGAACAACACAAAAATCAGAGGTAAAAACCCATGAACAAAACCACAGCGATCTACGCCAGGGTCTCAAGCGACAAGCAAGCCCAAGAAGGAACTATTGAATCACAAATTTCAAGTCTTCGAGAACATTGTGTCAGTCAAGGATACCAGATTGAAGAAGATCTTGTTTTTACTGACAATGGCGTCAGTGGCACAACTCTTGTGCGCCCAGGGCTTGATGCTCTCAGAGACAAGGCCGTTGCCGGTGAAGTCAATCAGATTTTAATTCTATGTCCAGATCGCTTAGCCAGAAAGTATGCTCACCAATTGATTCTGGTAGAAGAGTTTAAAAAACTGGGTGTTGAGATTAACTTTGCAAACCGAACAATTTCAACTTCACCCGAAGATCAGTTACTTTTTCAAATTCAAGGAGTTATATCCGAATTTGAGAGAGAAAAATAATCGAGCGAAGTCGTCGAGGTAAACTTTATAAAGCCAAAGCTGGCAAAGTTCCAGTTTTATCTGGCGCGCCTTATGGGTATGTCTATATCTCTGCTACCGAATCCGAAGAGTGTCGTTACGAAATTCATCCTGAAGAGGCAACCGTCGTCAAAAGAATTTTTCATCGCTATATTTATGATCGAAAAAGCATTGGGGCAATTGCTAGAGAACTCACGACAGAAGGCATTCCCAGTCGACACAATGTGGGTCACTGGGAGCGTTCAGTGATTTGGCTCATGTTGAAAAATCCTGCCTACTGCGGAAGGCAGCCTATCGAAAGACTCAAGTTGTCGAAAGGCTCAGGCCCACTAAATTAGCTCGGGACAATGGCTTCTATCCAAAGAAACCAAAATCAAGTACTCGGGATCGTGACCCGAAAGACTGGATCATTATTGCTGTTCCCCAGATAGTCAGTGAGGAGGATTTTGAAAAGCAAAAGCGCAGCTTCAAGAAAATAAAAAGTTATCGCCGCGAAATAATAAACGTTATGAGTACCTCCTAAGCGGTCTTCTTCGTTGCAAAGAATGCGGCTATTCAATCTATGGTAAGCCCGCTTCAAACTCCAAATACAAAAGGCTCTATTACCGCTGCATGGGTCAAGACGGCCACAGATGGTCCACAGGACGCGTTTGTTCATCTCATCCAGTTAGAGTTGAGGTTTTAGATGAGCTTGTCTGGCAGCAAGTCCAAACCCTCATTGAACAACCCGAAATCGTCGTTAAAGAATATACTCGGCGAATGGACGCTAAGAAAAAAAGAAGACTCAAATTATGAAACACTTCTTAGCAAGAAGAAAAAGAAATCCGCATGCAAGAGCAGCAAAAGGAAAGATTGCTTGATCTTTACCAAGTCGGCACGTTAAATTTAGCTGAAGTCGAAGAGCGGTTGAAAACTCTTCGATTGCGAATTACAAAACTGAATAACGAATGTGCCCTTTTGAATCAAGAGGAAAACAAAAGCAACAGTGTCTGCAGCTTGTTGAACAGTTCGAGGATTTTAAGAAAAGATGAATTTAAACCTACCAAATTTGAAGTTCGAAGAAAAAGAGCAACTTGTTCATCTTTTGGTCAGAGAGGTCGTTGTTGATGTCAAAAATCAAGATGTTAACGTTAAACACGTGGTGCCGGTTCAGAAAAATGTTCCATTGTGTTTAGGGAGTAACCGAACCTCCTTGCGGAGTTCCTTTTTCCTCGCCAACCTGCAAATATCCATTTTCCATGACACCGGCACTCAGCCACGCCTCTATCAGTTTGAGCACTCGCTCGTCTCCGATCCGAAGTCTCAAGAATTTCTTAATCCATTCATGGCTTAAGCTTCCAAAGAAATCCTGAATATCCACCTCGAGAACATATTCAGCCTTCCTGCGGTAGAGAATCTCATTGATCGTGGCTAGGGCATGATGGCAGCTTAATCCTGGCCGAAATCGAAGGACGACTTGAGGAAGTCCTGTTCGTAAATCTCGTTCAGAATTCTGCTCATCGCTGCTTGAATAGCCCGGTCAATGACCGCAGGGATACCAAGAGGACGCTTCTTTCCGTCAGCCTTTGGGATATACACCCTTCTCACAGCTGGTGCTTCGTAGCGACCTCATGGATTTGCCTCAGGATTGGCGGAAGAAGCCAAGAGAGATTCTCTCTGGCTTGTTCGACCGTCATACCATCTATGCCGACGGCACTGGATTTTGGAATCTTATATAAACACTCCTCAACCAGCTCGTAGGTCAAATGATGAAGCAAACTGCTAAATTGCTCTTTTGGATACTTCCTGGCTCTTGCTGCAATAGCTGCTCGCCGAGAGACCGGGTCTTGTTTAAATCCGACACCGTGTTCGGATGTATTCCCCACCTCAGAGTGTAGCCCCTGTTTCTTCACTTGCAACTTCTCCTTTCTGCGACACCCTTTGCTCCCCGGTCATTACTCGGTTCATCGCTCCTATGATGTCGTCTGAATTCCTGTGACTTCTCATCTCGGCTTCTCGCTTTGGAGACTTCTGGCTTCGTGCCAGTAAACCACAGGACCTCCCACGTTTATGAAAGTGCTCTTATGAACATGCCGGAGCCTGCGCCCCCGGTAGCTAGAGATGAGCTCGCCTCATAGCGCTCATCCACTTTTCGTCTTCTCCACCTTTATCTAATGAATCGACAGCTACAAGTTATACCCTTTCGGGGTTTACGCCCATTCATCTCACCGATTCGGCCTGTTCACTCGACGATCTTCCGCTCTGATGAGTCGGTTACCCTTCACACCAGGAAGACGTCTTCACCTTGATTGGCTAGATTTTAAGGTTGTGACTTTTACATTTCACACGCTCCTTTCACACTTTGCGTGGCGCACGATAGGAAGTTCAAAGCACCTGCTCTAGGGAAAGAATTGGAATTCTTCCGCATAGAGTTGCATTTCAAAGTTTTCAGGTTGGTTTGTTAAAAAAGGCAGCCATGACCACCGAAGTGCCATTAAGTTTTGGTTTACATTCTTTCCGTCTTGTTACTAGAAACGGCACCTTGGACATGACTGAACCTAAAGTGCTTCTTGAGGTTATACAGGCTGAAATTGCTAAACAGATTTTTCGAGAACCTGCCGGCTGACAATCAAATTGCTAGCTAGCAGCTGCAAATACCGCGGAACCACGCAATCAATATTATTTTTTGTCGATACAAGATTTAACAGGCTCACTTCCTATAGAGGCAGGATACATTCCCGCGAAACTTACCACAGCAGGATTTTTCGTTAAATGTTCCACATCCTTTCCACTTTTACCTGGGCCCATTCCAAAGGAAATAACTTGCGTCAATTCTTTCAAATACTGATCACTCGCATCTTTTCTAAGAGTTTCGGAACTAAAAATACAGATACAAATTTTGAAATTTGGTCCTTAGCTTGCAATTTAGCGGCTTCATTTGCGTCTGCTAGCAAGCTTCTCGGAAGATCTTTTTCGCAAGCTGATCTAAGTTCTTGGATTGACGATTCTTTAATCTGTCCAAACGCAAGTCCGTTAGAAATGAGAATACAGATTAAAAACATAAGTTTTCCTAGAATGCGTTCAATTAAAGTAATTTTAAAATTTTTCATACAGAAGTATCGGCAAATCATTTTAGAACTTTAGCGGATAGGAATAACAAAATATATTCAAGCACATTTGGTTTAGAATTCAATTATATTAGGATACCGGATCAATTCAGCAGGAAGTTTGATATTGCCTAGTTTTCAGTGGGGTTGCAAGATTCCCTGTCAATTTTGAAGACTCACTATAGCAGACACGATGAATCTATCAGAAAATGTGAGTTCATGACACAAAAGATGTGCGTGTTTTGTGAAATTCCTAAGTAAATCCAGGAGCCTGCTGCGCTTTAACTCGGTGGTTTTGTTTTATTCAAATCACAGGTAAATCTTTAAACAGCGGGCTGGGATCATGGGGGATAAGAAATTCAATAGGGGTTTTCGTGTAATCTCAAAAGTATCAAACACCCCTAAAAAGGTGGTTGCTGGTATATTTCCACACCCATGGGCGGAAATTTCAACGAGATTTTGATGGATTTTCGATTGTGAGGCGTCCGTAGCGGTTGGTCTTGTGATGATTTACGGCCAAGTTTGACCATTTGACAAAAGGGTGCCGTGACCAATGGGATTGGTTTTGTGAATTGAGGTTAATAATCAGGGAAGTCTTGACTGAAGAGGTCAGATTGTTCGCAGTCTGGAGGGCCTCTGGCGGATGCAGTCGTGGTGGGGTGGACGGAAGTCCTAAGTGATTGAGAATTTTACTAATGACGGCAGGATCTTCAATGGCGCTGATGATTCGGACTTTTCCACGGCATTTTGGGCAGATAGTGATATCGATATCGAAAACCCGCTTCAGGAGGTTGGCCCATGGGATTCGGTTTGACTTCTTTGCGTGGCTTTTTTTTGTCGTTGCTGGCCCGCGACTTGAGTGAGTCTATTTTAGCCTTGGAGCCTGCCGGGACGATCTGTTTTCTAAATTTGTAGTGGGGGGCTAAGACTCCGTGATATCTTGTCAGATGGATTTTGGGTCGTGGAATGAGGGCAGCGAGGCGCTCCATAAACTCCATGGGGAGTGAATTTGACGGCAAGGGTGCCATCACTCCATGGTTTCTTGAGTCTGTAGATGATTTCCCCTCTGACGTTGGTGGAGAGTCTTTCTTCGGAGAGCGCAGGTCTGGCAATGTATCGGCAAATCTTTTCGAGTTTTTCTCGTTCTTGCGCTTTGGTGGCAACTCCTGCGTGAAGAGAGAAGCCTGAGTTCTTGGCGACTAGGCCTGATGTCGAATTGTGATCCCCGTCTGGAAGTGCCTTTAACACCAGGGCTTTCTTGCCCTGGTACAAAGAAATTTTAGACAAACACCCACTGGTGTTTCCTAAAATCAAGATCCAGTACCAAGATTTAAGCACATTCGCCAGGTTGTAAATATCCTCTTTTCTGAAGAGCCGTGTGCGGGAAATCTGCCAGCACGGTTCTGTGGTGGGATCCAGTCAGTAATGGCTGGGTCTACCCGATCTCTGGTCTGAATCAATTTGAACTCCTATAGCTAGTTCCGCGGAAACAGCATGTGATCTTTGTATTAGGATTGCGGGCAATGCTTTCAGCGCAAGTGTTTTCTGCCATTGATCGAGAAATTGAAGCAGTATGAATTCCGAGACCAGAGGCACTACATGTGCTCGATCCAAAAACGATGTCACTTCGACCTGCCGTTCCAGCGGGTTGATACTTATAGGACATTCCATTGAAGCAGCAGTTGACTTCCGAATTGGAGTTCTTTGCCATATTTGTGGCACAAGTTGACTCAGCACTGGATCTGCCTATGGAAGGGGTGGAATACCCCGTCCTGAAGTTTCGCAGCTTGAGGTGCCAAATGAAATATCACTTCTTCCGGTCGTGGTTTCGTTGCTTGTTTTATAGATGAGGTTATCAAAACAACAGGAGATCTTGGCTGTGGGATTGTTCGATATGTTAATATTGCAACTGGCCTCAGCATCTGGACGAGAAATAGAAGCGGTATGAACCCCAGGTCCAGACGTGGAACATGTGGAAGAGCTGAAACAGATGTCACTTCGGCTGCTTTCAAAATCTGACATACTCAATTCGTCACAGAACTGGCGAAATTTATTGCTGCGCGGGATGCTACGAGGAGCTGGAAAGAGACTCACGTCCCCACCCAGCTCAGAGACTTTGGAAGAAATGCTTCCGCGATCGAATTTCAAATTTCGAGCGACAAGGTAACTAGCAGTATTATCTAGAATTCTCTTCGACTGAGCATCTCCTCCGAGCAAGCTAAATAGACCTTCGATTGCATTCAACGAAGATTGAACTTGGCCTGTTTTTCGATGGAAAATCGACGGATCCAAGCGCCCTTGCACCAATTTTCGGATAAGAAAAGTCAATCGATCTTCTTCATCAAAAGTGTCTAAGAAATTGCAATTAATAGCTTTTGAAAGGTTTATTATACCGAGCATCGGTTGCAAAGTATAGATATGATATGAATGCGCCTTCTTGCCTCGCGTAATTTCGAGTGGAAGATATCCGTTTTCGTCAGGACTGGATGAGTCAGCAGTGATTTCATTGATTGCAATATCAAAAATTTCTTTCCCTTTTTTAAAGTAAGAGTCCCGTTGGGTCACAAGCCCAAAGTCAGTCAGAGCAAATCCCTTCCAAACATTCTTATTATGTCCGAGCATCTCGGGATTCGTTGCGTTGATATCGGCCAAAAGATGGTCACCTCGCCGTTTAAAAATAATTCAAAATAAAATCCAAATGACCCAGTTCTTTAGCGCGCACCTTGACGGTTGGAAGTTTCAGATAATTGGCAGCAATTGCCCCGAGATACCAGGCCGTAATTGCCTCGCTACCATCTATGTTTTTTACGTCAGCAAGAGCATCTGACTGCGCCCAAACTAAAATTGTGTTCACGACACAAAGAACGTTGGCGCTGTCAGCCGCTTGAACTGTTGCCAAATTGAGATCGCTTAGAGCACTTCTTAGTGGTAGAATTGTACGGACATACTCTCGGTACTTGGAACATAAGTAGGTGCTTCGATCCACATAGAAACTAGAAATAGTCACGGCCTTTGGTGGTTTGACGATAGGTTTAGAGCATCCAGAAACAGATACCCGCTCGACGTCCTTCATCCAATCATCCCTTTCTTCTTCTACAAAACAATTATTGGGATAGTCCGCCGTGGTCGGAATAGAACTCAAACTGGAGGCATAATCATTAGGCCCAAGTCTAGCGAAGGCAGGTGCCGTAAATATCAGCAAGCTGGCGATAGTCGCTCGAAAATTTTTCCTCAAAACAATGTGCCGCAAATCGAACCCCATTTGAACTCCCCTTAATTGCTGTCCCCTGATTCGTATGAGGATATGCAAAAAATATAATATCCTACTTTGAGACTTTTTCTATTCCCGGATTGTTAGATAGGAATCCTCTCTCCCTCTATCAAAATCTTGACTGCCAAGATTTTGGGCGAAATCCATAAGTTAGACGTTTCTGATTGGCCTAGGCCACACTCCATTTTTTGGGAGCTTCTGGTCGACATCCAGTGACATGAACCAAGGGACCCAGCCCGGGCAATTTGCCACCTTTCTTAAAATCAAAGCCATTTTCAAAGTAGACTCTGTAATTCAGCGTATATTCATTAGCCACTACAAATCCTTTCCTAAATACTAATCGCTTACTTCCCTCGTCTGTCATGTTTTCTGATGCAAGTTCAATACCTGTGGCAAAGCTTGAACATTTCAACGGAATTTTAAAAAAGTTTCTCTATTTGGAATGATTTAAGTATGGATTCGAGAAAATATTGATGTTTGCTTTAAACTCGCCTGTCTATTGAAACATCGATTGCTTAAATGATCTTTATCATCGAATTCTTAGTGAGTTTGGATGCTTACAAAATAATCTCTTTTTGATTCGCGATAAGTTCAACAGAGGTCTCAATAGAGTCACTCTGAATTTTTTGCACTTCTAGACCTAAAGCAGTATCTCCGCTGTGGTATCCTTGCTCATGGATTCTTACGAGCCAAATGTGAGTCCTGCAACTTCGAGCGGCTGGTGGCATTGACCTGTAAGACATACTGCTGTAGTCCGCAGAATTATTTCATGAAGTTCAGCGCATCAATTTGAACAATTCTTTAAACAGAGTGCTATAGGCTGGACGAAAGACTGGCGTAGATAAGCTCTTAGTGCTTTTTAATACAGGGCGGAAGCTTTCGCCTCCGCCCCGGGTTATCTTAAATTTGCGAAAGACAAAACAACCACCCTCAGAATAGCAGACAAACACGAAGCAGCAAAATATCTTTCTGCAAGCGAGGCCTATTTAGCCAATGAGAGTCATTATCGCTCAATGAATTTTGATGGGTGGCCAAAGCTTGCGGCTAGTTGCCTCTATTGCGGAGCGCCAGATTGTGCAATTTATAAGGGGTATTACATTCGCTATTTGGCGTGTCCA
This sequence comes from Bdellovibrionales bacterium, assembly GCA_016713585.1. Taxonomy (GTDB): domain Bacteria; phylum Bdellovibrionota; class Bdellovibrionia; order Bdellovibrionales; family Bdellovibrionaceae; genus JADJOV01. Next base: position 213,486 of record JADJOV010000025.1, read on the forward strand.
GAGCTTGAGTTTTTAGGATGGATCGCCATCCGTACTTGGTTGTGCAAAACCTATGGGATCAGGTTTTCACTGATTCCTAGTTTTATCGCTCGATCTAAGAAGTTTTCTGTCTATGGTATCCTGAGCCTACAAGAGTCCTATCGACTAAATAAGCATGATTTACAAAAAGCCATCGATGCAACTATGGACAGCCTGGACGAGGAGTTTTATCTGCCGCAGGCTTCGGCGCTGAGGTACTTATCCTATCAATGTTTACCACCATGATTGGCTTTTTGGAGCGCCCCTTGTCACAAGCCGAGAAGGTGAAAATCGCAATAAGTTTTGTGATCTATAACGACGCTTCAACCAAAAAAGGTGGTGTTTTTATGGACCCTAAGACAGCTGAATCGATTGGACTACTGAGGCATCAGATAATTTCTCCGGTGTTGATGGAGACCACGAAGGCTCAAATGGATTACTTTTGCCGAATGGCAGAGAAGGAGTTCGATGTTCCTGGGCGAGGCCCCCGGCGCTATGGCGCCAGCACGATGAAGGGCTGGTTGCACCAGTACCGCAAGAAGGGTTTTACAGCATTGGTGCCTAAGTGCCGCAAGGATAAGGGCAAGTATCGGATTCTTGAGAGTGATACTCGGGAAAAGCTCCGCAGCGCTAGGACTGATCGACTCAATATGAGTTGTGTGCAGTTTTACGATGTCTGTTTGGAAGAAGGAATGCTGGGAAAGCCCCCAATCGGTCTAGAAACTTTGCGACGGTTTTTACGTCTGGAGGGACTCTACAAGAAGCGGGAGTCGACTCCACGCAAGAAATTTGAGATGCGTTACTTTGGCGAGCTTTGGACTTGTGACTTTATGCATGGCCCGCAGGTCAGCGCCGAGGGGGCTAAGCGCAAGCAGAAGGCTATTTTATTTGCCATTATTGATGATCACTCGCGAATGATTGTTGGTGCGAAGTGGGCCCTGGGTGAGGACACAAGGGCCATTGAAACTGTTTTCAAAGAAGCTATACTGAGTTTTGGGCAGCCTGACCGACTTTACTGCGACAATGGCAGTGCTTTTTCCAGCCATTATCTAGATCGGTGCTGTGCGAAGCTTGGGATTGGCCTTGTTCACTCAAAGCCCTACGACTCGCCCTCTCGGGGTAAAATCGAGCGCTTTTTTAGAACCGTCAGGGAGCGTTTTTTATCCTCGCAAGCCGACATCTCCATCGAGGGTCTAAATCAATCCTTTAGTCGTTGGCTGAGAGAAAAATACCATCACCATCATCATACCGGAATCAACACCAGACCTATTGATCGCTACAGTGACTCGGTTAAGAAATACCCCCGTCGAAGAGTGGATGCAGAAATCCTTGAGGATCACTTTTTAGTGGCTGTGACCAGGACTGTGAATAAAGATGCCACAGTGTCCTTACGAGGAGAAGTGTTTGAAGTCCCGCCCCAGTATATTGGGCGCAAGGTGGAACTGAGGTTCTCGCAGGACAATCTCTCTGATGTTTTTTTATACGATGGCGATACCAGGGTCTGCAAAATCCAGCTCGTTGACAGTCAACTTAATGGCAAAATTTATGAACCCAGTCCAAGAATATCCAACGTTGCCCTGCACGAGTCCTCGGGAGGTGTCAGATGATCGAAGCTCATTTTGGGTTTAAAAAGATGCCTTTCCCGAAAGAAATAAAAACCTCACTGATGTTTGAAAGCTTTGATATCAAGGAAAGCTTCACACGGCTACAGCTACTCAAGCAAAGTCGGGGGATCTTCTGCATGACTGGGGAGCCCGGGGCCGGCAAGACCAGTGTACTCAGAAAGTTTGTTGAAAACCTCAACCCGCAAACCCATACACATTGCTATACGCCGCACTCGACGATCAACCGCAATGATCTTTATCGGCAGATCAACTCGCTGTTAAATCTTCCCAATCGTATCAGAAAAGTGGACCTCTTTGCGCAGATCCAGAAGGGGATCACCGATCTTTACGAGCACCAAGGAAAACTCCTGTGATCATTCTAGATGAGGCCCACCTGATGGATCATGAGACTCTGCAGGAGCTCATTTTGATCACTAACTTCCAGATGGACTCAAAGGTGCCATTTTTGTTAATACTGATCGGCCAGCCGGAGTTCAGAGAAACTCTTAAGCGTCGGATGCATGAGCCTCTCGCCCAACGGATTACACTTCGTTATCACATGGCTGGGTTCACTTCAGATCACGAAGCTAAAGACTATGTGACTCACCACCTAAAACTTGCAGGCAGAAGCGATCCTGTCTTTGACGAATCGTCATACCCAATTTTAAATCAATTGGGGCAGGGACTGCCGCGAAAGATTGGCAACCTAGCCATCGGGGCAATGACCCTAGCGATGGTCAAACGAGAGCAATTAATCTCCTCTGATCACATCATCCAATCGTCATCCGGAATCTGACAATGAGAAATCAATACATAATCGATCTTAAAGATCTCAAGCGCATCCGAAAAATGCTGACCCTGGCCGAGACAGCTATCGCCGAGATCATAATGGTTAAACAAATAAAACTTGCTCCAAGCAACGATCTCGGATCGGCACAAACCGACCTCATCGAAGCCAAGTGGCAAACTGGCTACCAGCTCAATTTATTTGAGCAGACCGGCCTCACCGAAAAAGAGTGTGAATTTTAAACATTGCAAGAAGGATAGGGCTCTGCGGAAGCGCAACCCGAGCAGCTTGCATGGGTGGCAAGTCTTGGTCCCCATGGATGGGGGCCACTTCCCTTCCCTCTGCGATATAAATATCAGTTGCCACCCATAGGGCGAAAAACTTTTCCACAAAACCACATAGCTGAAATAATCTTTGATCAAAATCAGGCCCTAAAAAGGCTTAAACATTCCTGCGGAAAACCTCTCGGAGCCAAGCGTTGAACCACCAAAACGGTGCCATTACTGTTCCCAAAAAGGTTCAAATAATCTCGCATTTTTTGTGTAAATTAATGTTGTGGGCTACAACTGCCCCTCCTTTGTTCATGGTGTGATTTACTAATTTATGACCTCATACAAATATCTGCCAACGTCGTCGTATCGATTTGAGTCTACCGGTATCTCGCCATTTGTATACCGTCCATCGTCCAACACCAAATTTTTCGCAAATTTCTCCAATTTCAAGTAAGCCACGCTTTCTAAGCCGAGTGTGGTAGGAATGAATATTGTAAGCCCTACGAATGACCGAGACCCTTCTGGTGTCAAAGTGTTTGTTGGTCCCTGACATAAATCCTCTATCGTTTAGAATTTGTGCGGCTTCTCCGTCAGTGTGGGTGTCGAGGAGCTTGTCAATTTCAGCAATGACTTCGGGACTGTGTTTTTTTTTCCAGTCCACGATCTCATGCTATTACCGAGCTCAAGCAAGCCTTTCCAAATCCAAAGCGATGACCGGATCCGTGACCTTGATCCAGCGCTTTGGGGGTAGTCTCGCCGTCAACCCTCATTTTCATTCACTTTTTATCGACGGCACCTATGAGCTCAATGATCAAAAAGAACCCTCGGACTTTCACTCTTGCCCGACGCCAAAAGTTCGTGATCTAGAACCCGTCCTTGCCAAGATCATCAAGAGAATCATCAAGCATCTCCAGAAAGCAAAGATCATCGTTAAAGACGAGAACTCGCACTTTCAATACCAGATGCCAGATCAGGAATCCTTCTCCATCCTCCAGGCAAGCTCTATCACCTACCGTTTTGCCACAGGTCCCTCCAAGGGCAAGAAAGCCCTGGTGTTAAAGGCACTTCCAGACGGGGATCACAATTCGACATCAGGCCTAGTCGCCAAGAACTCAGGCTTCTCTCTTCACGCAGGAGTTGCCACCAAAGCGCAAGAACGAGAAAAACTCGAAAAGATTTGCCGATACATTGCCAGACCTGCGCTCTCCGAAGAAAGACTCTCCACCAACGTCAGAGGGGAAATCATCTACAGACTCAAAAAACCATGGAGTGATGGCACCCTTGCCGTCAAATTCACTCCCATGGAGTTTATGGAGCGCCTCGCTGCCCTCATTCCACGACCCAAAATCCATCTGACAAGATATCACGGAGTCTTAGCCCCCCACTACAAATTTAGAAAACAGATCGTCAAGCAAGTCGTCCCGGCTGACTCCAAAGCTAAAACAGACTCACTCAAGTCAATGGCCAGCAACGACAAAAAAAGCCACGCAAAGAAGTCAAACCGAATCCCATGGGCCAACCTCCTGAAGCGGGTTTTCGATATCGATATCACTATCTGCCCAAAATGCCGTGGAAAAGTCCGAATCATCAGCGCCATTGAAGATCCTGCCGTCATTAGTAAAATTCTCAATCACTTAGGACTTCCGTCCACCCCACCACGACTGCATCCGGCCAGAGGCCCTCCAGACTGCGAACAATCTGACCTCTTCAGTCAAGACTTCCCTGATTATTAGCCTCAATTCACAAAACCAATCCCATTGGTCACGGCACCCTTTTGTCAAATGGTCTAACTTGGCCGTAAATCATCACAAGACCAACCGCTACGGACGCCTCAATATCGAAAATCCATCAAAATCTCATTGAAATTTCCGCCCATGGGTGTGGAAATATACCAGCAACCACCTTTTTACCGGTGTTTGATACTTTTGAGATTACACGAAAACCCCTATTGAATTTCTTATCCCCTGATACGCTCAGTCGGTCAAAATCGCTGTGTAATTAAGGGCGGCCAAAGTCGCTGTGTAGTTACACTGTTGTCTACTTTCGATACACCTGTACAGCCAACTGGCGCTCAATTTTTACCCTCTCCAACTATCACACATGGTGAATGGAATACGTTTTGCAATGCAATTGTATATAATCGAGGAGTTTTTATGAAGTATGCCCTTGTTTTCGCATCGTTATTGCTTTCACACGCTTCGGCTTTTGGCCATGATTGCAAAGTAGAAATTCCTGAACTCAATCTTCAATTCGTAGATTCAGACACAAATCAGGTCATTGAACAGCCAGTTAAAATGCTTGAACTTGAGATCGTCAGTGGATCTTTGATCAGAGAAATTCCGGCATGGATCCAGCGGCTCACAGGGATGAAAACTCAATGGCTTGAGCAAACGACCCTAAAGCCTGAAATCACTTACAATCCAGAATCAAAAACATACACTTTATCAAAGACGGAAATGTCTGCAAAGAAATGCTCGACTGCTGAATTTATGGCCTTGAATTTTGGATATACTTTCGATTTCAACCCTGAGGAAGGACAATTCTATTCTGAAAATGTCCAGTCTAAAAAAGGATGGGTCAATTCAATACATGATGATGCCCTCGGAAAATCAAATATTTCCATGGCGTTGCATAATCAAATCGTAAAATACGGAGTCGATCAAACCAAGCGTCTGCATGTAAGGAAGCTCAATAAATACGTGGGCGAAATTGATTTATCTGACGATCAAGTGAGAACAACTGAACAATCTTTTAAATTCAATTCAACAGATTCTGCCGGCAAAAAAGTTGTCCAGAAAAACCCTACCACTATATTTTTCCTAGATGACAAAAATGACAATACTGAATTTCTTCCCCTGTTAAAAGCGATAGATGAGGCCAGGAAAAACAGAAACCAAAGCTTGAAGGTTTCGCTTTGGGGTCATTGTTACGGAAAGGAATTTGTCTGCGCTGCTCATTTTCTTAATTCGTTTGAAGTTATTAACACAGATATACAGCCGCGCATAAGTTCGGGGACATAGTTGCATTCTGAAATTTCCGCCCATGGGTGTGGAAATATACCAGCAACCACCTTTTTACCGGTGTTTGATACTTTTGAGATTACACGAAAACCCCTATTGAATTTCTTATCCCCTGTCAGTACTCTGGGGGCTCTCCTCTCCATGGGTCTACAAATTGGAGACCCCGAGGAAGTCGCCATAGCAGGACTCCTGCGTGATGTTGGCATTGCTGAGTTACCTCTTGAAATTCAATCCATTCCCAGAGATTCTCTCGAGGCGAACCAACTCAAAAAATATATGGAACATCCGAAACACTCTCTCAAAATTCTTAAAGAAAAGCGCTTGCTTTTATCTGAACGAGTCAATGATATGATCGCTCAACATCATGAACATTTCGATGGTACTGGATTCCCTGAAGGGAAGGAAGGTCGAAAGATAGTTCCCGAAGCTCAAATTTTAGCCATCGCAGAAGAGCTGGATGATATCCTTGCTGTAGTCGAAGGCCGCCCTCGATCCTCGCCCAAGAGAGCTATCGAAATGGTCGTGCAGAACGAGGCTGGCTACCCTCTCGGCCATCGCTATGACCCTTCGCTTTTGCGAAGAGTTGTTTCGCTTCTCTTCGGTACCCCGTAAGTGATCTTAGGGTCATTACTCATGGGTCTTCATCAGGAATTCGTGCCATTTATGATGGCACGTCATATTTTAAGCAAACAGAATCGACACTTTTTCAGGAAAGTCTATTTGCAATCAAGGTCGTTTTCGTTATCGACTTTAGTTATTTTCGTCGGTTTGTCCAAATATCTCCCATATTCCTCATCAATAACTGTTCCTGTAACACAATACTCGACAAGCTTCTTCTTATCGATTGGCTTTTTTCCTTGATGCTCACGGAGCCTATTAAGATCTTTCAAAACACCGTCTTTGAGCCAATAAGTTACAGAATCTTCGTTGCTATCGTCGGAAAGATACGGTCGTACTTTATCGCTCTTGTCTGGCCCATGGGTTTTACCCCTTCGTAGAATCCTCCACAAACCACTTTTTTTCTGCAACTACATCAGAATCAGAGGCTTGACTTGTTTCAATTAAAAACGAGCTGATAATCAATACGAACACAGGAAGCGATCTTAAAAATGACGACATAAAAATTCCTTTCAGGTTAGTGTAAGTCATTTCACACGGACGTGAGATGACTTACACAGATAACGGAAATTCTCAAAATATGAAACTGTCAGCTTTTTGACATGCTCCAAGTTGACAAAGTCTCCAATGAAAAATTAGCTTGATATAGCTGTATAAATTCTACATGCACAAAAAAGCGCCTTATTATTTATCCCCTTTTTCTCCAGGAGGTGAAGGATGTGTTGGAGTAAGACAGACATGCGGCTAGACTTTCAAAAAACATGCTGAAAAGGTGATTGACCAATTTTGTTTGATATCCTAATTTGGTCAACTCTTTGGATTAACAGGACTTTTCTGAGCAAATTACAGGCCTTGCTTCTGTCGACGCTGAAACAGTGTGATTTGCCAACAGTGAGAGTTTTGCTCGATGATTTAAGGGTTCGACACCGAACCACAGAAAGTCCTTCTTTTTTCTTAGATCAATTCAGTGGTCCTTTTTTTCTGGACGAAGCCACTCACTCCCCCGAACTTTTTTCAGAAATAAAAACGGGCAGATTCAGCGAAATCGCGGCGGCAGTGGGTGTTGAGTCCTCCACCGTTCAGTCTTGGGCTCTAACTTTAGAACAAAATCAGATCATTAAAATTGTCAGACCAGATGTCAGCAGTCTCAATAAGAGAATTATTAAGTCTCCAAAAGTTTATCCGCATTGAAGTAAAAGCAACCCATCGCAATTATTCAGTCGAACAACTCAAACTCCTTCAATCTCTTAAAATCAATATTGTGGAGCACTGGATTGTGGCCTCTAAAAAGAGTCCAATCGCTTCGCTTTTATCTCGAGTTTTCTACCATACCCATAGTCGGCAACTGCAGCTGAGGCATATATTTTTCGCCTTGTTCAAGCAGGGCGAGATGAGCCTGAGCCAGCAGAGAGCCTCTCTTGCTGCGGCCCTTCCTCATGGTCGAATCAACGCCTCCCAAGCTCAAACCATCCACCTATGCTAGACACAAGCCTGAGGAGACTCTCCTCTATCAAATTGTTCAGGGAAATTGGCTGAGTTTCCAGACCCAGGTCCTGCGGGACACCGGCTACCCATTGCCGAGCTTCGTCATCAAAGAGTTCGAGGAGTACCTACGCTGTGGCATTCTGGCCCACGGTTTCCTGCGCCTCAAGTGCGAGGACTGCGATCATGAGCACTTAGTCGCATTTTCCTGCAAACGCCGGGGTTTTTGCCCCAGTTGCGGGGGTCGCAGAATGGCGGAAACCGCAGCCCACCTAGTTGACTCAGTCCTACCAATGAAGCCAACTCGACAATGGGTCCTGAGCTTCCCTATTCCAATTCGACTCTGCCTGTCCGCACGACCTGAGCTCATGACAAGACTTCTCAATATCACCCAGTCCACGATCTCATGCTATTACCGAGCTCAAGCAAGCCTTTCCAAATCCAAAGCGATGACCGGATCCGTGACCTTGATCCAGCGCTTTGGGGGTAGTCTCGCCGTCAACCCTCATTTTCATTCACTTTTTATCGACGGCACCTATGAGCTCAATGATCAAAAAGAACCCTCGGACTTTCACTCTTGCCCGACGCCAAAAGTTCGTGATCTAGAACCCGTCCTTGCCAAGATCATCAAGAGAATCATCAAGCATCTCCAGAAAGCAAAGATCATCGTTAAAGACGAGAACTCGCACTTTCAATACCAGATGCCAGATCAGGAATCCTTCTCCATCCTCCAGGCAAGCTCTATCACCTACCGTTTTGCCACAGGTCCCTCCAAGGGCAAGAAAGCCCTGGTGTTAAAGGCACTTCCAGACGGGGATCACAATTCGACATCAGGCCTAGTCGCCAAGAACTCAGGCTTCTCTCTTCACGCAGGAGTTGCCACCAAAGCGCAAGAACGAGAAAAACTCGAAAAGATTTGCCGATACATTGCCAGACCTGCGCTCTCCGAAGAAAGACTCTCCACCAACGTCAGAGGGGAAATCATCTACAGACTCAAAAAACCATGGAGTGATGGCACCCCTTGCCGTCAAATTCACTCCCATGGAGTTTATGGAGCGCCTCGCTGCCCTCATTCCACGACCCAAAATCCATCTGACAAGATATCACGGAGTCTTAGCCCCCACTACAAATTTAGAAAACAGATCGTCAAGCAAGTCGTCCCGGCTGACTCCAAAGCTAAAAAACAGACTCACTCAAGTCAATGGCCAGCAACGACAAAAAAGCCACGCAAAGAAGTCAAACCGAATCCCATGGGCCAACCTCCTGAAGCGGGTTTTCGATATCGATATCACTATCTGCCCAAAATGCCGTGGAAAAGTCCGAATCATCAGCGCCATTGAAGATCCTGCCGTCATTAGTAAAATTCTCAATCACTTAGGACTTCCGTCCACCCCACCACGACTGCATCCGGCCAGAGGCCCTCCAGACTGCGAACAATCTGACCTCTTCAGTCAAGACTTCCCTGATTATTAGCCTCAATTCACAAAACCAATCCCATTGGTCACGGCACCTTTTGTCAAATGGTCTAACTTGGCCGTAAATCATCACAAGACCAACCGCTACGGACGCCTCAATATCGAAAATCCATCAAAATCTCATTGAAATTTCCGCCCATGGGTGTGAAATATACCAGCAACCACCTTTTTTACCGGTGTTTGATACTTTTGAGATTACACGAAAACCCTATTGAATTTCTTATCCCCCGAGCTTTTAGTTGTTTTGAATGGAAGAATATCGACAGCACGAAGCCAATGCGGAAAGAAGAACTGCTCTTGTAAAGCCAAAAAACCCAAACCGCAGCCGTGCCACTGCCAGTAGAGGGTCTTCAATTATTCACTAGCCCTAATGGTGATGACTACCCGCGGGTTTACCCTGGGGTTCTAGCTCGCTGAGCGCTTGTTTTTTTTTCGTTTGGATTCGACAAATCAAAAAAAAGTTGCTTCTGCAGCTAGCTTGGCTTCGAATCCGAAAAAAAGTTTTAAGCTCGCAGCCTCATCAATTGTAAACCAGCCAAAATTCATGATTTCCTCTGGAGCTTGAGGACTGATGGAGCTTCCAAAAAATCTCACGGTATAAAAATGATCTGTTCTATCGGGACGATGATTCACTAGAAGTTTTGCGCCAATCTCAATTTGCCCAATGATTTCTGCTCCAAACTCCTCGGCCAGTTCCCGAGTCAATGCCTGAAGATGATCCTTGTCTGATTTGTCTATACCACCACCAGGATTTCCCCACTTGCCCAAATCAGCCGGATTTCGTTCTCGATGTTGAACTAAGAAAGTCCTATGATTTTGATCGACGATGACGGCGCGAACGGTTTCTCTCATGTCCAGGTTTTAACTTCGAGCCCTATGTGGGTCAAGTCAGGAAAAGTTCTTGGCCTTTCAGATGGTGATTAAAATCAAGTCTTGCCCATGTCACTCGGGCTCTATTGCCAAGGTAGCTTGACTTTTGCCCCTGTTTTTTTACTCAATGAACCAACAAGGTTGTTAATATGCGTTTTTGATTCTAGATAGTTATTGGGGTTAGGAATTGCTATACTAGATTTTTCCCAGACCATGTAGTCTTTGATGTGCTTACCCGACTGTGTATGTTTCTCAACTGAACAAATGAGCAGCTTCTTTTCAAGGTTTGCCAAAGATTTCTTGGGATCTTCTGACAGTTCAGTCAGCTGAGCATCATCAGATGAGATGTGTTTCTTTTTTGAAATATATTTGAGAATTTGATGATCTTCAGCTTTTAATTTTCTCAATTGCCAATCTCTTGATTTGCAAACGATCGAAAAAATGTCTGCAAACAGATTTTCGTGAACGTAAGTCACCTTACCGTCGATCAGCTTAACCACTAGAATTGAATGATTGTGTTCAAGCCATCGCAAGCCATTGTAAATCGGATTTGCTAGTGGATGACCCCACCACGAGCCGACTATGTTTTCACACGTAATTTCAGTCACAATATTTGGGAATGCTTTATCCTGAACCAGTAAAAGCTCGTGCTTTTCCAGCAATCTAAAAATCTTTTTCCCCATAACGGCAGGTTTTTTTAAGTCATCCATCTTAATTTTGCCTCCTAGGGATACATTTAACCGACTTTCTTAAAGCTAGGGACGACGCTTTGTTGTTGCCTTGCTTTGTAGCGCCAAATCCCAAGACTCACAAGGATCCCTACGATGCCTATGAGGTAGATGGGCCGATGGGCAACCAAGCCGTTGCAATGATCAGAGTCCCCAAGGTGACGGATAGAATCGCGGCGAAAAGACCAACTCCTAACCCTGCAATGTCCCCAAGGATTGGCAGGACATCAAAAAGTACAACAAAGGGACTCAGCATCATTGACAAACCAATCCACATCATCAGCAGTCCAACAGCCCGCCAAATCCAGCTCATTATGTTTTGCCGCGAGGCCTCATGTTTCATAAGTAATTCAGGCGATACTTTACCTGGCTCGACAAGGAAAATTTCTTTGGAGTTCGAACTTTGAAATGCTTCAAGACCATTGTTCCCGGTTTGTTGAGTTATTGCAGAAAAATATCCCGCTTTTATTCCTCGGTAAAAAACCCTAATGTCACCATTCTCTGGAGTCACACTCCCTGACTTTGTTATGTAGATTCTATTGTCCTTAACATTTACCTTGCGGTCGACCAGTTGATATTTAGTTAAGAGATTATGTTCTAAACCTTTTTTGAGATTTTCATTACTTAGCACCACGTCTTCATAGTTTTCGACTCGTGACAAAATAGCTTTGCCATCAAATTTTCCAAAGGTCGCCTGAGATACCTGAACCGTAGTCGTGGAGAACGGCAGCTTAGGATTATCGTGGCCTGAAGGTTCATGGAAATTATTGGAGTTGTTGTGTTTTTTGCTCCAATCTTGCTTGTAGGTATAGGTCGTGGTCTTTTTGGTCGATCCGCCAGCATTTTTTTCAGTAGATTCTTTTTTCTCTTCGACCCACTGATACATCTCAACATGTCGTTCCAGTTTTAGATAAGCTAGTTTTCCTAGGAGTTCGTTTTCGTCAACAAATTCAGGAGAATAGAGGGCCCCATACAAATAGAGTAGTTTTCCATTTTGTTGAGGATTTGGAGTGTTGGCATTGCCGATGATCAGCTTGGTTTTAGCTTCACCCAGAGCGCCTCGTTCAGCGACCAAGTTACCTTCGTTCCACCACAAAAGCCCAAATGCGCCGGTGACACACATAGTGCCAAACAAGACACCCTTGATTGAGGACGTGAGGCGCTCGATCCAGCTTGTTTCTGTGACATTTGTAAATTGATCGGCCATTCTCGCTCTCTCCAGTTTGTTATATCTCGCTCTTTCCAGTTTGTTATATCGGATTTGTTACATCAGATCCTTGCTCGGACGGGTGTCTCTCTCTTTGATGTATCGGTCGGTTGGTTGGTAAAAGAACTTTAGCCTAGCTGTAGCTTGCAGGTCATTTGGCTAGATTGAGTTTTTGAGGGACCTATGTTTGGTGCTCGAGGTGTGGGCATGGCACACGGAGGGTATATGAGTGCCTCCAATTGATTTGAGCATCTAATTTCTATACAAGGCTTTCAAGATTTGTTAATTTTTTCAAATGAATCAGCTGATCAGATTTTATGGGAATGCAGACCTAGCTCTCCATATGGAATGGCTAAAGTCTTTTGAGAGAGTATTGTTCTCTCGTGAAAGGTATTTAGCGGCCGTTTTGTTAGGCCTCGTTTGCGAAAGGCCGGCCTGATCGGCTCTCCGATCTGGATGTTGTTGTATGGGTTAAAAAGAATGACCTCCTTACAGCGTCTGAAGAGCTTTTCTCAATGAATAAATTTGGATTAATTCATAGTTGAGTCAAACACTTTTCTGAAACACATATTTTGGCAAAACAAATATACGACAAGTTCATAAGCTCTGAGATTCATGTGATCTCACTTGAAAATGAATTTAAAGTCACAAACCCTATATGATCTTGAAAGATTCTGGAAGCTTAATCGATTCTAAATTTGAACCTGGTTTACCACCAGAGCACAAAGATTCTGAGTCATTGGCTGGCGGCGTTGATGGACTTGGCTGGGAGTTGTTTGACATGTTTAAATGGTGGCAACGAGGAGAGCACGACTTAGTTAAAAGTCACCTCTTGAAAGTATCAAACAAGCTCAAAGGTTTATAGAGCAACCATTTCTAATAAAAACATTGGAATAGGACCAACAGAGTTGGTCCCACCAGGCAAAGGCAGCAGGAGTATGCGTCCTTTTATTGGCAATTTTCAGCAGTCTTCCTGATTTGCCTTTCAAGCTCCCATTTTCTAATCTGTTCGCGTTCGGTGACTATGGCGTTGACTTGCGATTTCAAAGCAGCCGCTCTTTGAGTAAATGCAGAATTGTCGCACTTTGACCAAATTGGCTCCGATATACCAAAGAATTGACCCTCGAGAGTCGAGCGAAGGGTTGGTAAATCAGATTCACTAAGCCGACTCAGATGGGTTGCAAAATCCGCACTTAATTCTGAATATCTTCCCGCATAAGTAGGATCAAAAAATTTCTTTTGTGTTTTGCTGAATAACCCCAGACCAACACAATAAGCCAAAGAGCTAGCGTCCCGATACCTGCTGCAACTACTTTTTTCTTTTGCGAGTTGTGCGATTAGCTCTAAAGCAGAAAATTCTTGAGGCGACCACGCTTCTTGAACGGCAACCTCAATGACCCTCTCTCGATTCCATTTAGGCCCCATGCTCGACTCACTACCAACTTTAGCTTTCTCTCTTTGGACAAAAGCTTGAGTCGAAGACCACAGATCATTCCATTGTTTTAGCGATTCCATAGCTGGTCGATTCTGAAGAATCTTGTTAAAAAAGCCATTTGCCCAGGTTTCACTCTCCGCGGCTATCGCATTATTCTTAATCGAAACTGCGAGCTGCTTATAGGCCACGCTTAGATTTTTTGCGAATTCTAGGGTTTCCTGATTTGCGCTCAATGATTGACCCAAATCATTAATAAGAAGTTTGGTGCTCTCAGCAAAGGGGTCGGTCGAATTGTTTATGGCCGAATAGATATTTCCAAGGTCTTGCTGTGCGACTTCACCACTTTGAAGCCATTTGACTGAAAGACCAACGATTTCATTTTTTTCTGACTCTAAACTGGGATATTTATTGATCTCAGTTTTTACGGCAATCAATTGGCTGCTCCACTGGCGGAGCTCATTGAGAGTTGTTTTCTTTGAATGATTTGACTAAAACATCCGATTCAAAATTTCTGTAGTTGAGGTCTTTTGCGAGCTCCAAAGCTTTTTGGGCTTCGGACTTGTAGGTATCATCAAGGCTGATTCCAAAGGAAAGCTCGTCGTCATTTGAGTTAGGGTTCTTGCCAGTTCAATGAGAAGTCTAGTTGAAGAAGCCGGAAATACATCATACGAATTATCGATACTTTTTAGGATTTGCATAATTCGAGCCTGTGATACATTCAGTCCTTGAAAGACCAGTCCAAGCCGACATTTAGCACAGTGTCTTTAGCCTTCAGCAGATTTTTGACTTTTCAATCTCAGATTTTAGAATCACTAAATACCTAGATATTGAGTTAACAAGTTTAGTTTTGCCAGAGGGGTCAAGCTCTTGGACAATATCTCTATTGGCATCTAAAGCGGTTTTGCTAACATTGACAACACAGTTTCCCAGCCGTTGTACCGCATTTGTGGTGTCGTGTGACGTTTGCAAATACATCCGATATTACTGATTTATAAAATCCACTTTCGTAAGCGGCAGTCTCAAGCTCAGGTGACAAAATCGAACACGGATTCATTACTTCGCGAACCAATGGTGAAATGGTATTTTGTCTACCAGTTCCCAGGTAAGCAGAAAGCCTGCTGCGCACAAGCAAGACCTTCATCCTGAGAAGCTGAGACGATTCCTGCATTGTGGATGGAATTTAAGCTGTAGATAAAGGCATCATCTTTTTAATAACGTTAGCCGAGAAGATAGTTTTTTAGGTTTCCTTGGTCAGTCGTATTTTTTACTTCGCCCATTTTAAATCGAGGTAAGGTGAGTCGGACCTCCAATTGGACTGTCCCAAGTGACTTCGGCCATTTTGACTTCGTCGAGTGAGACTGTGCCGCCAATCCCAGCCGGTTTTAAACCTTATACTAAGGTCTTAGCTGGATATAGCTGCATCATTGATGCTGAACTAGATTTGCAAGCTCTGCATCAGAGAGTCTAAACAGTCAGTTAAGAACCTTCAATGTTGCAGATTTCCGCTGACTTTTTCCGAGCACCACATAGAGGTCCGCCAGGCAAGCGTCGATTAAGCCGATACTGCCAGGGGCCTAGAGAGCCTCTCTGCTGCGGCCTTCTCATGGTCGACTCAACGCCTCCCAAGCTCAAACCATCCACCCATGCTAGACACAAGCCTGAGGAGACTCTCCTCTATCAAATCTGTTCAGGGAAATTGGCTGGAGTTTCCAGACCCAGGTCCGCAGGACACCGGCCCACCCATTGCCGAGCTTCTGTCATCAAAGAGTTCGAGGAGTAACCTACGCTGTGGCATTCTGGCCCACGGTTTCCTGCGCCTCAAGTGCGAGGACTGCGATCATGAGCACTTAGTCGCATTTTCCTGCAAACGCCGGGGTTTTTGCCCCAGTTGCGGGGTCGCAGAATGGCGGAAACCGCAGCCCACCTAGTTGACTCAGTCCTACCAATGAAGCCAACTCGACAATGGGTCCTGAGCTTCCCTATTCCACTCGACTCTGCTTGTCCGCACGACCTGAGCTCATGACAAGACTTCTCAATATCACCCAGTCCACGGATCTCATGCTATTACCGAGCTCAAGTAAGTTTTCCAAATCCAAAGCGATGACCGATCCGTGACCTTGATCCAGCGCTTTGGGGTAGTCTCGCCGTCAACCCTCATTTTCATTCACTTTTTATCGACGGCACCCATGAGCTCAATGATCAAAAAGAACCCTCGGACTTTCACTCTTGCCCGACGCCAAAAGTTCGTGATCTAGAACCCGTCCTTGCCAAGATCATCAAGAGAATCATCAAGCATCTCCAGAAAGCAAAGATCATCGTTAAAGACGAGAACTCGCACTTTCAATACCAGATGCCAGATCAGGAATCCTTCTCCATCCTCCAGGCAAGCTCTATCACCTACCGTTTTGCCACAGGTCCTCCAAGGGCAAGAAAGCCCTGGTGTTAAAGGCACTTCCAGACGGGGGATCACAATTCGACATCAGGCCTAGTCGCCAAGAACTCAGGCTTCTCTCTTCACGCAGGAGTTGCCACCAAAGCGCAAGAACGAGAAAAACTCGAAAAGATTTGCCGATACATTGCCAGACCTGCGCTCTCCGAAGAAAGACTCTCCACCAACGTCAGAGGGGAAATCATCTACAGACTCCAAAAAACCATGGAGTGATGGCACCCTTGCCGTCAAATTCACTCCCATGGAGTTTATGAGCGCCTCGCTTGCCCTCATTCCACGACCCAAAATCCATCTGACAAGATATCACTGGAGTCTTAGCCCCCACTACAAATTTAGAAAACAGATCGTCAAGCAAGTCGTCCCGGCTGACTCCAAAGCTAAAACAGACTCACTCAAGTCAATGGCCAGCAACGACAAAAAAGCCACGCAAAGAAGTCAAACCGAATCCCATGGGCCAACCTCCTGAAGCGGGTTTTCGATATCGATATCACTATCTGCCCAAAATGCCGTGGAAAAGTCCGAATCATCAGCGCCATTGAAGATCCTGCCAAGTCATTAGTAAAATTCTCAATCACTAGGACTTCCGTCCACCCCACCACGACTGCATCCGGCCAGAGGCCTCCAGACTACGAACAATCTGACCTCTTCAGTCAAGACTTCCCCACTTATTAGCCTCAATTCACAAAACCAATCCCATTGGTCACGGCACCTTTTGTCAAATGGTCTAACTTGGCCGTAAATCATCACAAGACCAACCGCTACGGACGCCTCAATATCGAAAATCCATCAAAATCTCATTGAAATTTCCGCCCATGGGTGTGGAAATATACCAGCAACCACCTTTTTACCGGTGTTTGATACTTTTGAGATTACACGAAAACCCCTATTGAATTTCTGCCAAGATCATCAAGAGAATCATCAAGCATCTCCAGAAAGCAAAGATCATCGTTAAAGACGAGAACTCGCACTTTCACTACAGATGCCAGATCAGGAATCCTTCTCCATCCTCCAGGCAAGCTCTATCACTACCGTTTTTGCCACAGGTCCCTCCAAGGGCAAGAAAGCCCTGGTGTTAAAGGGCACTTCCAGACCGGGGATCACAATTCGACATCAGGCCTAGTCGCCAGAACTCAGGCTCTCTCTTCACAGGAGTTGCCACCAAAGCGCAAGAACGAGGAAAACTCGAAAAGATTTGCCGACGCATTGCCAGACCTGCGCTCTCCGAAGAAAGACTCTCCACCAACGTCAGAGGAAATCATCTATAGACTCAAAAACCTTGGAGTGATGGCACCCTTGCCTTGGCGTCAAATTCACTCCCATGGAGTTTATGGAGCGCCTCGCTGCCCTCATTCCACGACCAAAATCCATCTGACAAGATATCACGAGTCTTAGCCCCCACTACAAATTTAGAAAACAGATCATCAAGCAAGTCGTCCCGGCTGACTCCAAAAGCTAAAACAGACTCACTCAAGTCAATGGCCAGCAACGACAAAAAAGCCACGCAAAGAAGTCAAACCGAATCCCATGGGCCAACCTCCTGAAGCGGGTTTTCGATATCGATATCACTATCTGCCCAAAATGCCGTGGAAAAGTCCGAATCATCAGCGCCATTGAAGATCCTGCCGTCATTAGTAAATTTCTCAATCACTTAGGACTTCCGTCCACCCCACCACGACCGCATCCGGCCAGAGGCCCTCAGACTGCGAACAATCTGACCTCTTCAGTCAAGACTTCCCTGATTATTAGCCTCAATTCACAAAACCAATCCCATTGGTCACGGCACCCCTTTTGTCAAATGGTCTAACTTGGCCGTAAATCATCACAAGACCAACCGCTACGGATGCCTCAATATCGAAAATCCATCAAAATCTGTTGAAATTTCCGCCCATGGAGGTGGAAATATACCAACAACCACCTTTTTACCGGTGTTTGATACTTTTGAGATTACACGAAAACCCCTATTGAATTTCTTATCCCCACTCAAAATCACGTTTGAGTATTTTGAATTTATTTTTTTGCAACGTGGCTTTGTGGTTTTCATTTTTTCACGCGCGGAAAGTTTTAACTCAGACGCCTGTTGACTCGATCTAGAGTTTTAACCGCAGCTCGAAAATCTTTTTATCGTCTTCGCTCAGTTTGAAATTCCCAGTTGCGATTAAACTTAACGGCTCTACTTCCAAAAATTTAGCTAAAGTCGAAATAGTTGAAAGCCTGACATCTGCTACTAAAAGGTTTTCTATTTTCATTTATTTGTTGATATTGAAACTCCCGACACTTTAGACAACTTATTCTGAGGAAAGCCCAGCTTGTTCACGATAAAACTTGAGCATACTACCCAAATGTCGCACCAAGCGGTTAAGTTGTTTGTCATCGTAATGTTTAACTTCGAGGCATATCGCTTCCTTTCTCCGTAATGGTAAATATATACGGACAAGGAGCAAGCTGCGGGTATTTCTCCATTTCCCAATATTAACTGGTATAAAAAACGAAGTGGCGGCCTTCCAAAAGAATCTACCAGACGCCACTCCTCAGCGATATTTGTCTGACACAGAGCCGTCAGCTCAGGAGTAATGACCTGGACATGGCCTTGGCAACACAGATGCAATCCTTGGACGACATCTTCTGGCCGAATTTAGCGATGTGCTCAGAAAACGGGCGGAACCCCACACATTGTTGTTACGATTACACAGGACCGTTATGTTGTTGCGATTACCGGAACGCAAGTTCTGCGCATTGTTGTTCCAACTCCCGCCGCGTATGACGCGGTTAGAGCCCGTAAAATTGGCCATTACACCATATTTAGTGATTCTCGAAAAATACTCCACTCTAATTGACAATGAATGAATGACTCACATGTGCCACAATACTTCAACCGAATTTATCAACCGTCCCTTTCGGATATGTGCCCTTTCTTAAATTTAAGATTTCTACGACTTCGAATTTTATTTTCATTCGAGATAAATTCTCTCTTGAGTTCGAATAATTTGAGGAAAAACTCGAAATCCTAGAAATGGTATGCCTTCAGATAGGAGCTATCTGGGTTACTTTTACTTTAAGTTCGGGCGCCAATGCCTGCGTAACGAATTCGTCAATTTTTTGACAAAAGATTTCCAAAGTTCTTTTTTTATCAGCAAAGCAGATAAAAATCATCCATGTACCGAATATAACCCTTAATCCCCGATTCGATCTTTGATGAGATGATCAGGTTCCCCAATACAAGTTTGCAAATGCTGACTTGTTGGGTTACTTAATTAGGAGGCCTTTTCCATCGGCATTTTCCCGGGACCTTATGCGTCAATAATTATATCAAGAGCCAAAATAGGTCGCTTTGTCTTTAATCATCCTTTAAGAAGGATATTCTTCAGAATTTGGTGATCAATCTTTCAAAAAACTTTTTGATATCGCATTAAATAATACTTAAACTTTCTGAAAACTACAGAATCCACCGAAACTGCAAGATGGCCTCCGCCCATTCACAAGCACATCTTTATCCAAATATCGAGCGTCTCTCAATTGTAGGTTCTAAAAAAATTTATGTGCGTGATGAGCTACTCGGTCACGAAAATAAGGCTGTATTTTTCGAACTTTAGTTCCTTCACCTCAAACTGTGAATAGGGGCGTGGGCGGTAAGAGTAGCTCTCAAGCTGCTTTACAACAAAATCAATTCATTTCGGGATTGAAAGCAACATTAGAGATTACTGAGTTTTGCTTTCTTTCCACGCGTGGCTCTTTTTGCCGCCAATAGTAGGTTTTTCAAAAAGTCACTATTTTGGATACAGGTTGCCTTCGAGTCTTTCGTATTCGTCCTATTGCTGTACCATCCAACCACCGAGCATTTTACCCACTTCGTTGATAAGAAAAGAACAGGAAGTGCTCATAGGCTTTTTCGAGAAAAAATCTGGTTAAAACAAATCCGCATTAAAATGCGTTATCTCAGGTTCATATTTGCTCGTCGCAAAACTGTGGACGCTATTTTGCTATATCTAGCCACTAACGAGATCTTCGACTATCTGCAAGACAAAGATTGTCATTGTCGGAAAATTAAAGCAGAGGCTTTAGGGAAATCCGTCGATAGTAACCAAAAGCCATTTTAAGAAATCCATCCATTTAATATTAAAGAAATTGGAAGGTCTTTCTTTGATTCGACTGAAGTTCTTTTGGCTCATGTTCCATCGGGTTTAGCCTCAGTGGGTTCAACTTTAGGTTCGATATTTATTTTGAAATAGACAGAACATCCTACACCGTATTTTGGGCCTTTCCTTTTTCCAATTCATATCAATTTGAGGTAGTTCTGAGATAGACTGTGGCTGTTTTTTACATTCATTTGCAAGTTGTTGATTGGTAAAAAGGATGTACGGCAAACACCTTCTTTTTACATCGCTGCAACCTCCAGTCGCGGAGTATATTAAATAATCCCATATCAGCGTCGGTTAATAACTTTTTCCAATCCTCATCGCTGATGCGTTTTTCTTTTGAGTGGCTTTCACGACTCCAGCTC
>JADJOV010000026.1 GCA_016713585.1 Bdellovibrionales bacterium
AAACTTTTTCCATTCGTCTAAGCTCTTTGGAAAACAATAGACGTTTTTGAAACTCGAAAGATCCGCATAGTACCGTTTCCCATCAGAGGAATCTATAGAAATTTTCATGTATTCTTGAGAATTCAAATTCAAAACTACTGGAGTGGTTGAATCCACGGTAACTCCTTTCCTGCTATAGCCGCCGCCCATGCCTTCTCAATTTCTCCCTTGTTTTCGCTTGTCCATTCAATAATAAGTCTATTTGCTCTCGCCCCAAGATTCCCGTCGAGAAGCTCGCCGCTGAGACTGTACACAGCTTCCCGTCACTGGTAACGAACGTGAAAATGAGGAGTTTTGTGTTTTTGGACATCCATCCAATACATATAAATGAATAGACCAAAAAATTCCGATATTTTAGGCCCGTCGCACCTCGACGGGCTCCACGATAACAGGATTTCACAAGGATGGAAAGTACTAATACCACCGGGAATGGGATTTCAAAGCCCACAAATTCGAGCTATGGCCCCTCCCCTAAAGCGTTGAGCTTGAAAAACTCAGGGTCTTCTTCGCGGTCACAGAGCCTCCTTTCGGACGTGGAAAAGGAATATCCTTCAACACATTCCGAAATGCAGGTCTGGAGAGACGCGTTTTTGATCTGGGTCTTAACAATTCGAATATCAGTGGCACTTCCAGAAGTTTGAATGGTCCATTGGAGAACCACATTCCCAGAGGCGCCTGAATCGGTGAGAAGAACCTTTTCATAACAGTATTGAAACTTGGAGAGAAATTTTGCCAGAGCTTTCTCGATCTCAGTTTCAGAGAGAAGGCCCGGTCCCGAGACCGACAGACTGCCTCCACCACTCAAGGATCCCCCAACGGACCCACCTGGATTGTAAAGCTCGCCTTGAGTGACTTTGCCCTGAACTTCATTCAGACCCTTGCCGCGTTCAATTCCAGTTTCATAACCGATGGCTCTCGAAGATTTGGTTTCAATCGAGCCACCTGCGGTCTTCCCGGCCCCCGGCTTCCCAAGGACATTTGAAATTTCTTTACCGACGATGGCGTCCTTCGTCCCATATCGCTTGCTCGCATTTGGCGAGTAAACACCAGCCGCTTTCACTGCGTTCACTGGCGCATTCGATAAAAACCCAAGGGACTTCAAGGCTTGAGCTCCCTCATCAACTTTTGGCGGAGCTCCTTTTGGTGGTGGCTCTTTCGAGGAAGGCGACGCGGAGGAGACCCCTTGCTTGGGCGGTGGTTTCTTTGGCGCTGGAGCTGAGGACTGTTTTGGTTTTGGCGGCTCCTTTTTTGGCTTCACAGGTTCCACCTTTTTAGGAGGCGGCGGAGGCGGCTCCTCTTTTTTTGGTGGAGGCGGAGGTGGGGGGGGAGGAGGCGGCGGAGGCTTGGGAGGCTCAATTTTTTCTTTTGGTGGTTCTAATTTTTTTGGAATTACCTTTGCGACTTTGACTTCGGCGACAACTTTTGGTGGCGGCGGTGTTGGACGCAGCTTTTCGACAGCATAACCAACAAAAAATGTAATCAACAATACTACGCTGACGAAAATTAGCGTATTTTCGAAACGCATCTTTTCAGCAGCGTCTTCTTCTGTCTGATCGACTTCGATTGGTGGAATGCCATTCGGAGTCGGAGCCACTGTAAATTTCCACCACACGGGTCCCCGTTGGAAGATCGTATTAAAAAATTTGTCCTCTTCAAAACTGACCGGGACACCGACTCTGAGATCGAGCTCCTCAGTATCCCCAATCGCTCTAAAATTTGGCTTGTGAACGGTCACGATGAAATTCTTATCTTTTTTTGTGTAAGTAAAGATCGGCTCACTATTGACGGAAATAACCCGGTGGTTACCCACAGGCCGATATCTCATAAGATAATTATTGAATCCATTGAACAAAAAAATCTGCAGCGGCACCCATGGCGCAAGCACATCGATTTCCGACCGATACTGATAAGGTGGTTTTGTGACCGGAAGTCTCGCAATTTCAAGCTCGACCGCACGCCCGCCAGACTTACTATTGTGGGGCGCTGGCAATTGAATAGTTTGATGTTCGCTGGGCGCCAGACTTTCAAGAACAATTGCCGCTTCTTCGCGCTTGGTGTCGTCCAGAATCGAGAGGTCCACAGCCCGAAGAACGCCGGCCTCAGTCTCTTCAATATGCCAACCATCCTCCGCGTCGACCGCCATTGGATGATCGGGAATCCACAAAACCCTGCGAACTGCATCACCAACTTTTGCCTTAAATAAATACTGCTCAGTTCTCAACCCAGGACTCCCTTAAGACGCTTATTCGGCGTTAACTACAATCAGCTGCAAATCGACAAAGCCCGACCCAGCCGCCGTTGCCACGAGCTTCTGAATGGTTGCGTAAGGAACATTTTCATCAGCTAAGACAGCTAAAAATGAATCATTCTTTCCACGGTCCAAAGAATTTTTCTTATACTCATTCAAGGCCACTGTCACAGACTCGAGAGCTGCAGGCGGATTTCCATCAGGACCTTTGGGAATTTCAAAATTATCAAGACGATAAACTGGCTTTTGATCGACTAAGATCGTGTCCTTTCCAATTTCAATTTTGAGGGATTCCTTAGGCGCTTCATTCCCACTGACCTTGACCTCAGGGAGGGTGATTTTAGTTGTCGCTGAAATGTTTGTCATTGACGTAGCGTAGTTCTTTAGAAGAAATACCAGAAGAATCATAAAAATGTCGGCCATAGAGGTGATCTGTAAGGGCAGATCGCCTGACACCTGTTTCCGCCGTTTTTTTTTCTTACTCGTACTCAACTATCCTCCACTAACCATGACACGATTAATTGTTTTTTTAATATCCTGCACGAGACCCACAATGTCCTTATACTTAAGAAGCCCCGAGGCCGAGAGACTGGCTTCTTCGATTTCTGGCCAACGAGCTTTGATCTGTTCGAGGGATTTTTCGAGCTGCTCTTTATCCCAATTTTTTCCGTCGAGCGACTTGATCGGAACTGCGTAGTCTTTTTTCTCTTTGCCACCAGAGACCTTAATAGTCACAACATAGTCGGTTGCCATATCAATCGCCATCACCATCGGCGGATCCTTCTTTGGCTGATCTTCAATGGGGGGCGGTGGGGCAGCATCCCCAAAGGTAAAAACACCGACATCAACGAACGCCAAGGAAATAAAAGAAGCGGTCATTAAAAGATAGGCAATCAAAACCACGAAACAATCGATAATCGGAGCTAAATTGAGATCAACATCCTGTCCACCATCGCCGCCAACTGAGACTGACATAACTACCTGTGCCTAATGCCCTTGTGAGGATGATTATCAATATCTAACTTTGGATCAACTTTGAAGAACCTTTGCTTTAATAAATCCTTAATTCGAACGGCCGAAGAATCGACCTGAGCCGTTAAACGATTTGCGCGGTTTGTGAGCAAACTAAAGGCAATCATCGCCGGTATCGCAACACCAAGACCCAGCATCGTGGCATTCATCGCAACCGAGATACCTTTTGCCAAGAGGCTGGCTCGGTCCTGGGCATTGGCAGAACCAACAGCGTCAAATGACTGAACGAGACCCACGATGGTTCCCAAGAGACCAAATAGAGTGGCAATGTTTGCAATTGTTCCCAAAAAAGCGGTTCGTAGATTAATTTTTTCAAGGGCATCACCGACGGCAATTTCAAGACCATGCTCGATCAATTGCTCTGGCTGATTTGCGCGCATCAAACCTTCCCTCACCACTCTGGCTGCCGGTTTTGACCGGTAGCTTTCACAAAGCGCAATGGCCTCCGTGATTCGATCTTTCAAGACTAACATCTTGACTCGCTCAATAAATGGCTCGAAACCTGCAATATTGTAGGTCCACACCAACGCAGCCGTCCGTTCAACAACAATGACAAGGGCAAACATCCCTGAAAGCAGAATTGGAAAAACGTGGCTAAAATTTTCAATAATAAACTTCAACATGACTACAAACTCCTCGTAGATTAAATTCTGTAGACCTCTCGGTAGCTATGTCCAGACTGATTTAATAATCAGGACTTCGGACGAGAAAACCTCGACTATTCATCAACACTCAAACTTAGTAGGTTGTGGTATTGACTTCTGGGCGAAAGTCTTTTCTCGGCTTAACAAAATGAATGTCGTCACCCTTCCCTTTGAGGAGCATCATCATTTGCAGAGATCTCGCCTGCCCACGGACTTCGAGGGCTTTCGCCTCGCCGCCCCCTGCACTGAGTCCACGCGGCGCACTTGTTGCGGGAGCAGATGTTTGCGCTGGTGTTTGAGCTGTCGCTTTTGTGGGTGCTGGTGGTGCTGCAACCGCTGTTGCTGGCTTACGACCAGCAGGTTTCGTCGCTATTGGGTTTGCTTTCGACTGTGGAGACTTTAATCTCGATTTGCTCTGCGCTTCCAATGTGGCTGGACCAAGAGCTAGCGCAAGCGCCAAAAACAAACTTATCTTTAAGGAAGTCAAAATCCCCTCCAATTTTTGAGTTCAAACCTTTGAGTTCAAACCCGTGTTACATTCCTAACTCTAACGGACCCGCCCCCTTGACCTCAAGAGACACAGGCAGAAACTAGTCCTGGGGTGAGTTGCTTCTGAGCTGGCCAAACTTGAGTTGACCACTCAAATTTCAGGCTATAGCGTGATGTCATGCAAAGAGTAATTTCGATTATAAATCAGATGGTGTGTTTTCTTTTCTTTGGTTTCTTAGTGCAGACAGCTTTCGCCGTTGAAAAGGAGCTGGAAGAAAAATTCGGAGCTCGACCTCTGGATGGTGTTTATGTCCGAGCTGTGGAAAATCAACTTAATCCTCGCACCAATCGAGTTGCCTTTGATCTGGGAGTATGGCCCCTTCAACCCTACTACAATGGCTTTAGTTTAAACTTTTCTTATTCACACTTTTTTAACAAAACCTACGCGTGGGAAATTCTTCGTTTTTGTTATTTGTATACTGTCCAAACCGATCTCACGGCCAAGTTGGCTGACCAATACGGAGTCGATAAACAAAAAATTGAAAGAACGGCCTATGTTATCTCCAGCGACGTGCATTGGTTTTTTGCCTACGGGAAGTTTCTTTTTTTCGAGAATAATATTCGCTATTTTCGAAGCTCCCTCATGGCAGGGCCTGGACTTGTTTCTTCAAACTTCAGTTCAAAATTTGGCGTAGATTTTGGCTGGTCAATTGAGACTTTTTTCAAAGAAGATTTTGCCTGGCGCCTTGAAATACGAGACACCATAGCCTTTGGTGCAGACCACCCCCACAACATGAGTCTCAATGTTGGAACGGTTTATGGGTTTTAATTACAAATTGTCCTTGCGAAGTGTTTTTGTTTTTTTTGTCTTGTCATTCCAAGGGGCGGCTCTTGGCAGTACCAAATGGACTGGTAACATTCCTCCCAAATTTGAAAAGAGTGAAGATTGGCAGAATTTGATTCACGCGCTCGAAGAGAAGATGCTTTTTTATGGACTTAAGGCGGCTTCGGAACGAGCGTTGGTGTATTTTAGTGATCTCAAGATCAAGGAGCTCGCCTATCAGGAGATTGTAGGTCTGATAGATCGGGGTTATCGTTACGATCTGAAGGACCTTTTCACTGCTGGTGATCTCGATGTCAAAGGTCTAGATGGATTCTATCAGACCTACAATATGTATAAATCAATTATCAATTCGCAAAAAAAAATGACCAGATGGTCGACCTACTATGCTGACCGCGTGGACAAAGAAACTTTTCCGAAATATTTGTTTTTTACAGGTTTACAAATGTACAATAACGGAAAATTTGAGGAAGCTATTGAAAAACTCACAAAAGCACTCAAAGCCTTCAATCAACCCAGAGATATTGCCTTTACCAAAAAGGTGTCAAGAACCCTTGCACGAATCTATTATGAAATCGGGAATTACAAAAAATCTTGGGAGATCTATGAGACCTATTTACTTCGACTCAATCCAATTGAGCCCCATGATTGGCTCGAAGGCGCCTGGAACCTCTACCAAATGGATCGCTATTCAGAAGCGATTGGCCTAATTTATAATCTTGAATCTGAGGCAACTGATAATGACCTTTTTTTAGAGAAATATGTCATTCGTTCATTAATTTATAAGCAATTTTGTTTAGCCGACAGCATGAAAAAAATGATGGATACCTTTGAAGAAAAGTACGGCAAGACAATCAATGCGATAAAGATGGGAGAATCCGTCCTCAAACAACCACTTCTGAATCGCATCAGTCTTCCAGAAATATTTACTCACGAGGCTTTTGAAACCACTCTCAAAGAACTTCAAATCGAGCAGAAAAAAGTTTCCTCCCTTCCTTCCAAGTTACGACCCCTGGCAAATTTTCTCTACTCATCTGAAATAAAAACTGTTTCTCAAAAGATGCGCTCAACGATTGACGTCACGCTGCAGACTCGTGCCAAATATCTGGTTACCATGGGTGAAAGTCTTCGTTTTATGATGTTTGACGTCGATCGCGAAAAATTCAATCCTGAAAAGGTTTTTGCTAAGCCTCCTGTCCCCCCGCCAATTCCTGATAAAAATGCAACCTCCTTTCAAAGAACTTGGTATCAACTCGGTGACTTCTGGAGAGATGAGCGACATATTTTTTACGGAGAACTCATAAGCCAATGCCGCTAAAAACTATTAGAAATTCAATTTTATTTTTGCTTATTCATAGTATCTCACTGAACCATGCAATATTGACGCAGGCACAGGCACAGACACAGGTTCCACGGCCGGGTCCAAGCAAAGCTTCACCACCGCCGCCCCTACCAAAAAAATCTGCTACCACCCAGCAGCCTGCGGCCGATTTTGTCAAACCCTCCTCGCAGAGTTCCACAGGAACAAAAAATAAGGCGGCTGACTTCGCCGGCGATGCTGACTTTCAGGCCAAAATTAGAGAAATGAGCGTTCGAATAGGAAAAGCCCTCACCTTGATCAGAGAGCAAATCCTTAAGAACCAAAGTGCTCCATTTTTAAGTGATCTATATCTTCAGCTCGGAGACTTACTGTCCACGAAAGCTATGATTTTGTATTTCCAAAAAATGGAAACGGATAAAGGAATGTCACTTCAAATGACTGAAGTTGACAAATCTTCCCCCATCGTTGAGGCACAACTCGAGGCCATACGACCTACAAGAAAATTCTTAAGGAATTTCCTAAATTCGACAAAAAGGATCAGATTCTCTATCGTATGTCAGTTTCGCTCAAATCCATTGGGGAAGGCCCAGCCTTTCTGGTCACCTCCGAGGAGCTGATTAAAGAATTTCCAAAATCTAAGGAGGCCATGAGAGCCCGAATAGCCATGGGGCAACACTATTATGACGAAGGAAACTCGAAGGATGTTCTCAAAATCCTAGAACCCGCGAAAGACTTTCCATTCCCCTATGAGCGTAATTTGGCCCGCTATCGAATTGGGTTAACTTATATTACAATGGAGCGTTTTTCAGAGGCTCTCAAGATTTTTGAAACAGTGGCCACTGACGACGAACTCAAAGAGGCCGATGTTTTAAGCGATGTCTCTTTGCAGAATCCGACAGCTCCCCTCAACGTGAAACGAGAGGCCCTGATAGACTCCGTCAGAGCTTTTACGGAAGTCTACAAGAAGGATGCTGATCCAGTTTCCTTTTATAGTCGTGTCGCACCGACAGAAGCTTTATTTCAAGAAACCGTCGAGAAACTTGCCTATCGTTATATTTTCCTAAAAAAGGAAAAAGAGGCTTTGATTTTACTTCGGACTCTCTGCGAAAGAATTCAAGATCCTCAAAAGGTCCTAAACATTTACCAAGAGGTTTTGCTGTTAATTCCACCTCAGAACCGGCTTGAAATTCCATTTTCTGAAATTAATTATGTTATCGGCAAATTTGTTCAATGGAAGAATTTTCTAGAAATGAAACCCGAAACTTGGATTTCTTCTTTCAAGTTTTTCGAAACTCAAGTTCGTGAGCTAGGAACTCGAAGTCACGACGTTGCAAAAAGCGAACTAGTCATTGCCAAGAAAAATCTGCTGTTTGAGCGTGCCAAAGATTTTTACCTCCTCTATATAGGTCTATTCCCGAACGGACCCTCGAAGGTTAAAATAGCTATCGATCTCGCTGATGTTTATTACCAACAAAAAAAATATTTAGAAGCTGGAGACTATTATTTGCGAACTTATTTGGGGGAATTTGGCAAAGCCACCTCTGCAGAGACCCTGCTTCAGAATGGAATCCATTGTTTTCTCACAAAGGCCACCTATGATTACTATGAGCAAATTCGAATCAAGGGATTGCTACTCAAAGCAATCGGCGCCTATATGGCCTTCAAACCCGAAAAGAAGAGAGACCCACAAATGAATTTTGTGGTGGCCAAAACCACCTACGAACAGGGACTCTACGATCGTGCCTTAGCAGATCTTTTGCGAATCATGAAAGAGTTTCCCGCGGCGACAAAAGAAGTAGAAGCCTCGTCTGAGTTGATTTTGGATTATTTCAACACTCGATCTGATTTTGCAGGACTCTCGACTTGGACTGCAAAAATGCTGGAAATCAAGACGCTTTCAGAGCCACTGCGAAAACGAGTATCTTCAATCAACGCCAATGCACTCAGTAAAAAAATCGACGAGTCCATCAAGAAGAAAGAGGATTATGATCCTTTCGCTCAGGGTAAACTATACTTACAAACAGCCCTGAATAACTCAGATGAAGCTGTTCGCTCCGTGGCACTTGAGAAGGCCCTTGAAAAAAGTCGATCTGAAAAGGACATTACAACTTTTCTTCGAGCAGCCAATGCCATGGCCGGCGCCGAGAAGGTTCCAGAGAAACGGGCTAACATTTTGCGATCAATGGCCGACGAATGCATCGGTATCTCGATGTTTCAAACAGCTAAAGCCATTCTGCAGAAGGTCTTTTCTGATAATAGCCTGCCTCAAAATGCGCGAAAATCCGCTTTTGAAAAATACGTTCGGGTGATTAGCATGATGAAAGACTTTCGCGAAGCTTCAAATGTGATGTCTTCACCCATGTGGGCCGGTGTGACTGATTCCTCCCGCCAAATGACCCGGCAGATTTTGTTTGACGCTTACGATGCGCCCATCAATGCGAATCTCAGTGCGCTTTCACGAATTCCACTCAGCCAAATGAGTAACGAGGAACTGGCGATCCTATCTAAACATATTTACCGACTTCCGAAAGACTGGGCCAGCGAGGTTCTTGCAGAATTATCAAAAAAGTGCTCAAGAGGCGGCAGTGCCCCTTGTGGGTGGCGACAAATGTTCACTCTGATTCCAACCTTTCAACGCTGGAACATTGAGCTTGCATCGGCCCCTGCGACCATGACGATGATTGAACCCCAGGCGGTGAAATTCAATTCTATTCAACAAGAGGCGCAAAAGTTCCAAGCGACTGGCGACCCCAGTTTGGATGCAACAGCAAATCTTATTTCTGCGAGAGCCTTTACAGCCTTCTCAAATTTCCTGCTGAAGGCCGCCCAAGTAAATAAGAATATCGAAAAGCCTTTGATAGTCAAAGCTCAAGACAGTACCAATACCGCCAAAATTCTCAATGCTAAATGCAAGGAAATTCTGGATAGCGCCTCTGTGGCAAGTCCTATCCTCAATTATTGTCAGACCTCCGCTCCTTTGAAAATTCCTGATCTGGTTGAGTGGCAAAAGAAAGCCAATTTTAACCTGCCGATTGAGGACCCTAAAGAGCCTAAGATCAAGGAGGGAATCAAGGTCATCTTTATGGATCGCAAGAAGCCCGGAAGTTACTTGGATTTAGCTGAAGCATATTACAACGCTCGACACTATCACCATGCCGCCGCTACCGCGTCCTATGGAATGAGTGCTTTTTCAGAAGCTAAGGATGATTTTTCGACCCTCTATGGTTGTAGCTTAATTGAAATAGGTTTGCTTTCTGAAGCGTTGTTTAACTTAAAAGGGGCCTCTGATTATAAGGGCCTCAGGGCTGTCTGCCTAAGAAATTTGGGGAAATATGGCGCGTCTGCGACACGATAATATTTTGCTTCTCACGCGAGGTTTTCTGGTTTTCCTGACCAGCTCAATTCTATGGTCAGTGTCACTTTACGCAGAGGACGCACCAAAGGACGCAGCAAAGGATGCACCAAAAGACTCAACAAAGGTGACAAATATCGTGGATCCAGCCTTTCTGGAGGCCTATCCCCACCTGAAAGACCATCTCTATCGTGAGCCAAGCTCTGACTCTTACTTTGGCTTTTCTCTGGCTCCGGTTGGCTTGCTCAAAAATCGAATGATTTTTATGATGAATTTCTTTCAGGCCCATCGGGTGACCGAAAAGTGGGACTGGGAAATCCTCAGCACTTCTTTTGGACTCACCAACGCAAAGCCAGCCTCTGCCCAGTCTTACCATTTTGTCTTTCGAACGGTTCCAAAATACCGCCTCACAGATACGATTAGTCTTGGTCCCGTGATTGGACTCGAATATGTCAGTTTTCCAAAGGCACAGGCCTTCCTAAGTAAGGCCCCCTGGACCACCGAGCCTGAGGATTTTTCATCTCGAGGAGCAATTTATGGACTAGCGCTGAGTCAAATATTCGGACTTAACTCTGATCATCCATTTAGAGTCACCGAGTTCCTCTACCAGCAAACCTACTCAACTGAACATTCAGCCGACAATTGGAAATACATCTTTACTGATAATGAGCTCAATAAAGAACAGGACCCGATTAAGGCGGGTCCTGTCTTCTTGGTTGAGTTTGGATATATGTTCTAACTTAGTACTGTTTTGGTGGAACTCCGCCGCCGCCGCCGCCACCACCACCTACGCATTGGTCAATGGACTGAACCTCACAGTAGAAAGCCCCTTTGGCTGCCTTAAGAACACTGCCATCGGCTCCTGCCACCATGTTCTGACACTCAAACTTTCCGTAAAGAATCGTGGCGTCTTTCATTGGCGCACCGACACCTGTCACACTTGGATCGCAAGGCGCTACACCCTTGGCAGTCTTCTTCCAAATTGAAAGAGGGCAGTTGCTTTGAGTAAATGTCCTCTTAAGGTAGGTCGAATCCTCAGAAATGTCTGTGCGATAATAAGCTTCGCGAGCCACAACGACTGGCTGGAGTCCATCATCTGCAAGTCCTTGAGTTCCTAACCCATTAATTCGCAATTCAAAACCATGGTCTTTCATTGGGTTCCTCACTGGAGTGCCAAGATCAATACCCTTGTCATAGTGGTTAAGACCCAAAAGCTGAAAGGAGCCATCGTTTTTATTGTAGTTACATCGAATTGAATCATCTGGCTTCTGCCCAACTCGTTTAGTCACAATCGAGTCCCCGTTGACGCCTTTCAGCTCATCAACCGATGGCGAGGCTGTCCCTGATAAGGTGCTCGAAAGATCTGCTTGAATAAAATAATTTCCGCCATTCCCAAAGTCCAGGGACTGCTCTGGCGTCGCGAGATTACCATCGTGGGCCAACCTTGGGGTTGGAAGTGCCACAACCTCATCACGAACGACCTGAAAGTTACAAACAGAATCCCAGGCTCGAACCCGAACGTGACGACTTCCCGCCCAGTTGACGAATTTGGTGTTCGCCTTACCAAGATCTGACCAATCTCCGTCCCACACTCCGTCAGCATTGTAGTCCCACATCAAACGAACTGTACTGCCAGCAGGAGCGCCAGAGACCGCCGCTGTGAAGTCATAAAGATTTCCTGACTTAAATGTTGCGGAGAGTGAATCCACCGCAAGGGTCACAGGTGGAGGGCAAGAAGCGAAGACCAAAAAGCTTTTTTGGCTGGTCTCTCCCTCGCTGTCGCGTCCCTTAATAGTCACTTCCATGGGTGTCCCAACAGTGAAGGTCTTCTTGGCAGGAATCGCACCAAACGCGCTTGTTGCGCCAAAGCGGATTGTATAGAGCGGACTTGCATCGTGGTCATCTGAGGAACCACTGATATCCAAATCATATTCTCCCGCTTCGAAATTTGTTTGCCCCGTTTGGAATTTCAAATTGTTTGAAATCGTGGCAACGACCATTCCCGCTTTTTTGATTCGCAAAACCAAAACAGGAGGCTGATTGGGACGTTTCGACGTATCCAAAACTTCCGTCAATGCCGAGAAGTTGGAAATCCCCCCACTACGATCAGTGGCCGTGAGTGAAAACGTCATTTGCCCGGCCTCTTCAAAGAGGCAATTCAAAGTCCGCACACTGGCCGAAGAAGTGCAGGACCTGGTCAAATCAAAACCACTTTCGTTTGTGACCTTCCAACTCAAGGTCTTAAAATTGTTTGAATTAGGTGCTGTAACCGAGTAACTTTCACCAACAAAGCCATTCCCCGCGGGCATTGCAAGCGACATCGCCGATTGACCCGTCGAGGCCTGATCAGCACTCTCTTTCTTTTCGCAGGCCGTAAGCATAATTGCCACTGCCACAAATAAAATTGTCGTTTTCATAGTTCCCCCTGTTTAAGATCGATACCCTGAGTCTTTTGCTAAATCTAAACAAAACTTCAAAATCGCTTTTTAACCTAACCAAAATTACAGTTATTACTTGAGGTCCGCTTCTTCGAATTCAACGCGCTTTTGACCGTCGATGGTCCTTTCAACGGTCCTCAAGATCTGACGGTCCTGCAATGCCGAGGATCCTTCGATCACAACCAATTGCAAAGTATCTACCTGATTGGTCACCGTGATTTCTGTCACGTCGACCCGGTAGCACGACTTCACCATATCCTCGAAGGTCTTCCCAAGTTGATACTTGTAAGGGGCCAAACCAATAATTTTCCCATTTTCAAACTCAATGGGGTGAAGTATTTAACCTCGTCATAGTTTCTGACTCCATCATGATCGGTATCTAACTCCACATCAGACGTTCCGAGAGAAAAGCCACGCTCCTTATAAAAGCCAACTTATCCGGAATCCAGTCACCGTTCGAATCAAAGGAAGTCCAGCGGGTGCCCAAGATTTTCTCTTCGCAATTCGTCAATCCATCCCCATCGATATCTCTATCTCTGCCCTCAATAATCGAATCGCATTGAGGAAAGACCTCTCGTCCACCGACAGCCTTTGAGCAATTGGCGTCTTTGCATGGACGACCTAGTGTATAGTGCTCGATTCCGTCCGATACACCGTTTTCATCACTATCGGCCTTGAAGGGATCAGAATTCAGCCGAATCTCATTTCGATCAGACAATCCATCCATATCAGAATCTCTGTCGATCAATCCATTAATCCATTGCGTATTCTTGTTCACAACAAAGATGTCCTTGAGAACATGCCTAACGTTTCTCTCGGGAACCGCAAACTTTGTGAAATCAATTTGCTGACCAGCGCCGAATTCTATAAACATTCCAGCTCCAATTGTGGGCTGTGACATAGTACCTAAAAGAGATTTGGCATCAGCGTCAGGGAGGGCTTGATAGTAATAAGCCGCGTTCACTTGAACAGCATCAATATAATTCTTATCTGTTTCCTCAATTCCTTTGATCGCCTTCACCTTGGCGACAATATCTGCCTCAGACTGCATCACCCCACCAACCATTGGGGCGCCATCGGTCACAAAGAATACAATATAATAGGAACTGACAATTTTTCCAGTCAGCGCGGTTTCGTTTTTGGCGGCGGTAATATCATTTGAAATTATGGTAAAGACTTGGGCCAATGCGCCCGTATAATTAGTCGCACCGGCATCTAAAGGTCCAGTTGTACTTCCTGGTGGATTGTGCTCATCATTGATCAACCTAGAGAAGGGGCCTTTCTGCATAAAGGTCGGCGAGCTTCGAATATTGGCGGCGGTGGATAAGTTAACAAGCGCAAAACCAATCGACTTATCGCTGGCATCGACGGGATCAGGATTACTGGCAATAAAAGACTTAATGGGTAAATAACGCTTGTCCCCGGTCGGATCTGAGGCCACCGAACCAGGACGAGCTGGGTCCGCTTCTTTGTTACTGCCCGATTTATCCAATACAAAAATAAACTTCAACCGAGACTTCACTTTATCAGATGGAGTTGTGCAAAAATTTGCTTTCAATGAACCTTTCTCATTGTCCAAAACTGTAGCCATTTGCAAATCCTGCAACTTTTCTTTGTTACATCCGACAAGCAAAAAAATGAAGGTCAAAGCTAACAGTCCTCGCATTACAATCCTCCCCAAAAATATTTCCACTTCCTACGTCCTACTTAATTAGCCACGTCAGAAAACAAATTTCGAATCATCGACTTATCTTCAATCCCTCTCGGAACGGTCACAACAAAGTCTTTCATTTTTCTAACCGGTGGAGTCCCTGCCGCCACAGGCATTTCCTCTTCGATCAGCGTGACTCTGATCGAGTTTCCATTGGACGCTTCAAGCACCGGCATATTGGTAATGATTAAATTATAACAGGTGGCGTTTCCATTCTTGTATGACTCAAGTTCAGTGACCCATGCCATTTTATTCATTCTCTCTGTATTGGATTCCGCGATGGGAGTCCCCCTGCGAATCTCTTCCATATTTGAGAGCCCATCCGAATCTGTATCCTGAGCTGCATCTCGAACATCAAGGGGATTCACACTCATCCTGATTTCTAACTTATCTGGAATTCCATCTCCATCCGTGTCCCAATTCTTATCGTTCGTATGAAGTAAATACTCCTCACAGTCCGTCAGTCCATCTCCATCAAAGTCAGTCGTCACATCATCGCAATATCGTAACTGGGCCTGCTGTTTGTAAGTCAGACCGAGCGCATACACCACCATATCTGAATAACCATCACCATTGGTGTCATAGATTTTCGAATTCAAATCCAACTCAGTCGAGCTATCCAGGACATTGTCGATGCCATCACGATCCCAATCCATATAGATATTGTCCTGACGAATCTTCACAGATTCATTTGTGACAAAGTAGTTCTTCAAGGATTTTCGATCAGCGGGACAGTACTCAGACAACTTTATTGTCACGGTCTTAAGTTCAATGGGTTGACTTGCTTCCATCAAATCTTTCAGTGAGTTCTCTCGACTAGTACAACCGAAGGTCATAGTCAGAACGCACACAATAAATGTTGATACTAAAGAAGTCCAAAATCCGCTCTTCACCGAACCCCCGTTCGACTGGACAATAACGAGACCCTCCCGTTCAATCCTGGTACACAGAGACTTAAGCAATTCGCATGCCCTTTTTCTAGGGCCCTTGGTGCGTCACGATGCAGGAGGGGGTGTCAAAAGAGAAACTGATGTCGAAGAACTGATCAACTGCTCATAAGAACGACAGAGGAGTATTCTCCTGTAAAATCATAGGATTAAATGAAAATCAACAAAGAGATGTCAACAAACCACACAAGATCTCGAGTCGAAACGTCTCTCAATAAGAAAACAGATCTAATATCGTCCCAAATCAGGCCATTCGATCTTTATGAGAATTGACCCAAGCAATCACGGTTCGCGTGGCACCAACTCGATTCTTAACCTCTCGGTGAATAAGACTTGAAAGATCCCTCGTCGAAGCTTCGCTAATACTTAAAATTTGTTTAATTCTATCGTCAAATTGCCGCACATTCAGCACTCGACTGACTAAGGAAAACATCAAGGCAGCCACCTGGGGCGCGCCTTTAACCTGAAATCGAATTAAAGAGAATTCTTGGGCCTCACGATTGTTCTCAAAATAGGGCCCAAGGATAACTGGTTTCCCGGCAGCCAGGGGCTCCATCACTGAATGAACCTTCTCACGAAAAGACCCGCCCACAAAGGCCACGCTTCCCCAGGAATAGAGATCTGCGAGAATCCCAACTTGATCAATCAGGAGAACCCTCGTTTCCATCAAGACCCAGTGATCACTCTCTGAATAACGAACATAACTGAGATTATTTCGCCTCAACAAGGCTTCAAGACTTTTCAGGGAGGACCCTCCAACTTCGTGAGGGGCTAAAATACAATTCAACTCGGGATTCATCAGTAGCACCTTCACTAGCACCTGGTCATCTTCTGGCCAGGTCGAGCCCGCAATAAAAACATTTTTCGGGGAAGATGGCTTGAGAGATTGCTTGAGCTCCCTCGGGCGTGCCAAGCGCTCTAACACCTGTTCAAAGCGAGTATCCCCGGTCACTGTCACGGGAAGCCCTGAGTCCAAAACCTTGAAGACTTCGAGATCCTCTTTTGAAACACAAAAAATCTGGTTTAATTGACGAAAGCTTCTCTGTGACAAAAGGCCAGTTAGACCGCGAATCCGGCTGCTCTTCTTTGCCAAGGTGGCGGAAAACAGCAAAGAAGGAATCTTCCTTTGCGTGACCTGCTCCATCAGCTCAGGCCACACATCTGTTCTGGCTACCAACAAAGCTCGGGGTTGAATCTTCTCGAGGAAAGAAACCACCTGACTGGCCGTGTCCCACGGTAAAATACAAAAAAAATCAATTTCTGAAATATTTTGAAGAATTGGAATTGCTGAGGGGGAGGAAAATGTGACGAGAATCGGTATTTCTGGAAATTGCTTTCGCAACTCACGAAGAACAGGCTTGGCATATTCAATTTCTCCACTCGAAGCATGGATCCAAAATGGGGACTCCTTGAAATTCATAGCAGAAATTCGGAGCAAGAGGTCATCCTTGAGTTTCACAATCTGTTGAATTTTTTGGGGCAACAAGGGTCGAAGAAAACGAAGACCGAAACGCAGAAAGGGTTCCAAAACATTTTGATAAAGGTAAAAAATTACTTCTATTTTCATTTGGATAAAATTCCTTTAAGATTTTGGGCGACTGTTTCTGCGGAAATTCCACGCAAACAGTCCTGATATTGAGGATTCGTGCAAGGCCCCTGACCGTGTTTACTACATGGTCGACAAGCCAGATCTCTCTGTAAAATTCGAGTGAGCGGTCGAGAGGGAAAGCCAAAGGGGGCCGGACCCATCAACGCTATCGTTGGCTTACCCAACTGCTCACCGACATGCAAAAGTCCCGTATCATTGGCGATCAATGCCCGAGAGAACTCAATCGCAGCGCCGCTTTCGAGAAGAGAAAACCTCCCGGCAAAATTCAAAACTTGCTGCGGAAATTCAGCGGCGAGCTTTTCCAGAAAAAAATCCCCAGGCCCACCCAAAAGCACAAATCTTTCTTCGGGACAAAGGCGAATTAGCTGAGCCCAAGATTCAATCGGCCACCGCTTCAGCACAAAAGCGGACGATGGAGCAAGCGCAACATAAGACAATGGCGCCCATGGAATTTCTGCGAGCACTTTCCGTTGAGCTTCTTTGGAAATAAATATCTGCGGCGTCGGCGGCAGGGTTTTGGCGATCTTCCATGGTGTCAAAGGCTCCAGCAGATCCCGCTGGCCAGACAAGGGCTTCTCATAAGTATCGATTCGTGCCTTAAAAAGCAAAAATCGCTTCCAGCGTTTTTGGGACTTTCGAATAAAGGAAATACCTGGACTGCCAAATTTGAACCCCCTCACTAGGAGACTCAGAATCCGACTGCGTAAATTGTTGTGAGCATCGTAAAGATGAGTATAGTTTTGTCGTCGAAGCTCAAGGCCGAATTTCCAAAGTCCTATAAAACCTGATTCTCTCGGCAGGGGCCAAACCTTATGAATTGCTGGATGCGCATTTAAAAGCTCTGCCAGGTCTTCACGCACCGCCCAGTGAATTTCGGCTTCAGAATATGAGCTCAGAATCTGCGATGGAACACTTAAACACTGAGTGACATCCCCAAAGCTAGAAAATCGTAAGATAAGTATTTTCATGATCTTGCATAAGATGACTTGGCACTCTCGCGCTTGTCAAGACCGATGTTTTGGACCTAAGGACTCGCAGGCGTTTATGAACTCAGAAATCACCAACTGGCACCTCTTTGGCAAGTATCGAGCAGGTCAAGACAAAGGGATTTGGCTCAAGCTTCTCTTTGAGAAGACCTCAACCAGCATTAAACATTTGATTTTCGTGGATGACGAGCTCAAAAATCTACAAAATGTCGAGCGTGCATTCAATGGCATCACCCCAATGACTCTCTGTCGTTATGGCCAGGTCGACGACGTCGTTCAAGAATTCAACCAAAGCGATAAGGCACAAGAAATTAAGCTCTGGAATGAACTTGATTCCGTCTGGTCGAAGTTCAATTGAATCCGACAGAGAACTTCTTCTGACCTATTTCTGTCGCAAAAAGAGGATCATCCAGTCCCAGGGGTCTTCCTCACTGCCAGCATCAACTTTGATGGCATTTGTAATCTGAAAAGTCGCATTTCTTGGAATCAGGATCTCTTCTTCCCTCTGAAAGTCACCACGAAAGGAAATGAGTTTACCAGTGCCTTCAATCACCATGAGGGTGCTTAATTTTTTTAATGGCTTTCGACTCAATCGAATAAAGACGAAGGCGTCCCCAATATCTAAACTGGTTGAAGTATAGGCCGGCATAAATAACTCTTTTATATTTCCAGATAAAATCTCTGAAGCCTGTGTTAAGGTAATAGCTGTCCCACGAAATAGGTGCCCGGTAAAACTTGGTAGTTTTCCTAAGGCTTCATCAAACCGTCTCACAAAGCTAATCACATCATTGAGGTTCTTTCGATCCATTCGATCTCTGGACCCCTCAGCTATCGGGGCTGTTACCTCACCTTTTGGTCCAGATTGATTCTTATACTTAGTCGATCTTTTATACATGTTCCAGAGCGTGTTGTTGACCTGACCATACCTTTGCATGAGACGAGTCGCAGGATTGCCATTGTCAGCTTTGACTTCGTCAGTATACTCGGCCACAGCCTTTAAATCACCATTCTGAATACGATCGACTAATTCGCTCTCTGGAATCACCGAAAAAAGTTGCTTGAGAGTAGCCTGGTAGCGACCTTTTGGATCAAGATAGTCAACTTTCTTCCCCACTTTGGCAAAGTCCTCCTTCCAATAAGAAAGAATCGAAAAGTAAACCGCCTTTTCAGGTAGAGTTAGTTTCTCTTCAGAAAGCCCTTTACGAACCAAGTCCTGCATTTCAAGACTCGTTTTCGGAAGACTCTTACTGCCAATGGGAGCCAGGTCGAAAACCTGAGGCGCAACATTCTGTTTCGAAGCCTCCTCGCCATGAACCAGACTGACTGAAACCAGAGACAAGAAAAGTGGGATCAAAACCCACATTTTTAACCCGCCTTGGACACACTTTCGCCAAAAAGTTGTTCTATGTGCTGCAACTTTAGTCATATCAAGAATCTCCTCACTAGATCGTCAATTCAATTTTGTGCACTAGTTTTGTGCACTGGTTCCGCGCACAGGATCTATGCATCGGGCCTTCCCTGCAATATTTCCACCGAGTCAATAGATCC
The DNA here is from genome assembly GCA_016713585.1 of Bdellovibrionales bacterium. Classification (GTDB taxonomy): domain Bacteria; phylum Bdellovibrionota; class Bdellovibrionia; order Bdellovibrionales; family Bdellovibrionaceae; genus JADJOV01. The sequence goes on from JADJOV010000026.1 coordinate 19,206, forward strand.
CTCAATGAATAATCAAGGTCCATCACCTGTCCATCCCCTGATCAAAGTGCCCCTCAGTGTCTTTTTACCGTGATTCAATACGAGGGACGGTGCTCCATCATTGCGTTTTCGCTAAATCTTTGTAAAAACCATGTTCTGCAAAAAATGAGGGCATCATGCAAATTGGAATCTTTCGAGAAAGAGCGGACGGTGAAAATCGGGTAGCTATCGCCCCGCCCACTGTCAAAAAATTTAAACAAAAGGGATTTGATATCTTGATCGAGAAGGATGCTGGGGACCGGGCTGGCTTTTCCAATCAAGAATACTTGGACCAAGGGGCAAAAATTGTCGAACCAGATCAGCTTTTGGGCTCTGACTTAGTCATCGCTATCAATCAACTTCCACCGGCCAGACTTACTCAATTGAAGCGAGGAGCCTGGGTGGCTGGTCTTTTAGAATCATATAAGACGGATTTTACATCTTATGCCTCAGGTGGAATTAACGCCATCGCTATGGAGTTGGTTCCTCGGACCTCAAGAGCCCAGTCCATGGACGTTCTTTCATCCCAAGCAAATATCGCGGGCTACAGAGCTGTCGTCGAAGCCGTCGCCCAGTACCCAAGATTTTTCCCAATGATGATGACCTCTGCTGGAATGGCACGCCCGGCCAAAGTGATCGTCCTGGGTGTCGGTGTTGCGGGACTCCAGGCAATTGCCACAGCCCGCAGACTTGGAGCCCAGGTCGAAGCTTTTGACATTCGGCCAGAGGTGAAAGAGCAAATCCTTTCCTTGGGTGCTAAGTTCTTAGACCTTAAATTGGGTGACACAAATGGCTCTGCGGCAGGCGGATATGCCAAGGAATTGTCAGCTGATGCGAAAGCCCAACAGCAGGCAGCTCTCACACAGCAGCTCAAGAAGTTTGATGTTATTATCACGACTGCTAATGTCCCGGGCCGAAAGGCTCCGCTCCTTGTGACCGAAGAGGCCGTCCTTGGCTTGAGGCATGGCTCAGTGATCATCGACATGGCGGCCCCTTCTGGTGGAAACTGTGCCCTCACTCAGCCAGGCCAAGTGATCGAAAAAAGCGGAGTGAAAGTCGTCGGCCATCTGAACTATCCAGCTATGGTCCCCGCTGACGCTAGTCTTTTTTACGGAAACAATGTCTTCAATCTGATCGAGTTACTACTTGCCCCAGTGGGGCAGCAAGGTTCAGCCTCACAAGGGCAACAAAACCTTGTCGTGAATTTTGAAGATGATATCTTGGCCGCCACAGTTGTGACCTACAATGGTCAGATTCGTTGGAAGCCACAAGGTTAGATTTTTTTTAAAGGAGTTCAATCAATGAACGAAGGTATGATGGGTCTTTATGTTTTCGTGCTCTCTTGTTTTGTGGGCTACCATATAATCTGGGGAGTCACGCCCGCATTGCATACTCCACTGATGGCCGTCACTAATGCGATTAGTGCTATTGTGGTGGTTGGTTCCATGTTGGTGGCCGGAGCCGGGGAATCGTCCTTAGGACTTCTCGAAGGCGTCGGTTTCTTGGCCATGGTCCTTGCCACGATAAATATTTTCGGAGGATTTGTTGTCACCAATCGAATGCTTTCAATGTTTAAGAAAAAGAAGAGTTGAAAATGGATCAGAATTTAACAGCGCTTTTATACTTGATTTCCACGATTTTGTTTATTTTTGGGCTCAAGGGGCTGGCCTCTCCAAAGACGGCCCTGCGAGGCAATTTGTTTGCAATGATCGGGATGGGTTTGGCCATGGCAACGACTTTTTTTCATCCTGATATTCGGACCCCTCTATGGATTTGGCTCGGATTAGGAGTCGGAGCCGGCATTGGAACCCTGATGGCCTTAAGAGTGAAAATGACCTCGATGCCAGAACTGGTCGCTATCCTCCACAGCTTCGTCGGTCTCGCGGCAGTCGCGGTGGCCTACGGTACCCTTCTTTCCCATCCAGATCATAATTCAGTTGTGTTGCTGATTGAAATGAGTCTTGGCTCTGTCATTGGGGCCATCACTTTTTCGGGATCAATCATTGCCTTCGGAAAGCTGAAAGGCTCCTTTGGCTCGAATCCCTTGATCTTCAAAGGCCAACATCTGTTGAACCTAGCCCTGGGGTTGATCATCTTGGGACTCTGTATCCATTTTTCTGTGACTCACAACCATGTCAGCTTTCTCGTTGCGACAGGTTTGTCCTTTTGCTTGGGGTCCTTTTGGTTAATCCAATTGGAGGCGCTGATATGCCGGTGGTCGTTTCCATGCTCAATTCTTATTCGGGCTGGGCGGCCTCAGCCACAGGATTTACTCTTAATAATCAGTTGTTAATTGCAACTGGCGCCCTTGTTGGATCAAGTGGTGCAATTTTAAGCTATATTATGTGTCGGGCTATGAATAGGTCGTTTTTTAGTGTGATATTAGGGGGCTTTGGGGCGAGCTCAGAATCTGGCGGAGCTGCGGCAGCCAACGGGAAGAGCGTTAAAAGCTCAAGCGTTGAAGACGTGGCATTTATGTTGGAGAATTCAAGTAAGATCATCATTGTGCCAGGATATGGTATGGCGGTGGCTCAAGCACAACATGCTGTCAAGGAACTTCTCGAGATCCTGGTGACAAAAAACATTGACATCAAATTTGCAATTCACCCCGTGGCAGGTCGTATGCCTGGGCATATGAATGTCCTCTTGGCTGAGGCTGATATTCCTTATGATATCGTCTTCGAGATGGACGAGATCAATGGCCAATTCCCACAATGTGATGTGGCCTTCGTGATTGGGGCCAATGATATCGTCAATCCTGATGCCAAAACAAAGAAAGACAGTCCTTTGTTCGGGATGCCAATCCTGGATTGCACCAAAGCTAAGCAGATCTTTGTTAGCAAACGTTCGATGAAACCAGGATATGCCGGGGTAGATAACTCACTTTTCACTTACGACAACTGTTCTCTGGTTTTTGGAGATGCAAAAGAAACCATCGAGAAAATTACAGCCGAACTTCGAGGCGGCGGGCATTAATTGCAGAATTTGTCATTTCTTTGAGTGGAATTCCCCTTTGATTCAAATTCAAAGTAGTGCCCTCCTGAACTGTGTAGGTATTCTTTAAGCAAGGGACTTATATCTTTTCCAAGCGGCGCTTTGGAAGAAAATCCATAGATTCTTGGAACTAAAGATTTACCTGTGTTTTGGAGGGTCACGAAAAAGGCGATCGAATCAGTTTCGATACACCTGGCCAATGAACAAAATAATGCGCGCCTTCGAAATCCTGTTGTCCGCACCGCTACTTTGTGCGTTCAGCCTTGAGTCTTCTGGTCTAAGCCCATCACAAAGTATCCGTAGCAATTCTCATGCGGGAACTCGTATCCATGTTGAGTTCTTGACCCTGGATCCTCTCCTCTCTCTATTGACTGAGCAGTCATTGGCGTATTTCACTGTCCACGCAATGAATCTGTCAGATTTAGTTCATTCCTCTAGGTCGGATTTTAGTCTTGCAAGCAGGCTTACATTATTTTCTTCGTACTTTGCGATCCACCTTCGATAGATGGAATGTATTGGATCCGAATTCAGGTAATTCCACCTAAACTTTCCTTCTTTTTTGCTATTACAAGATCCGCCTCTTCTAGAACTTTTAGGTGTAGCATCACTGTACACCGATCCAATTCAAGGAATTTCTCGCAAAGTTTTCCAGTAGTTAAAGGCTTCGCTTTCAATAGGTCCAGAATCTTTCTCCGAGTAGGGTCTGCAAGCGCTTTGAAAATTTTATCCCGGTCTTTTTCATTTGACATGTTATATTTATATAACATATACTTTAATCCATCAAACTAAATAGGAGTAAAAAATCGAAAAATTAAAATTCACAGTTCAGACAAGAGTATTAAAGCCAGTTTCAGACGTTTTTTCGGCAATCGTTCAGCCACCAGCGCTTAAGTCCTACTTTGTTCGGGAAACCACAGGACCTATGGTTGAAGGACATACCGTTAAGTGGACTTGGTCAGATAATGTATCGGCTGATGTTAAAGTGACAAAAATTCTTGAGAATAAATTGATCGCATTGAGCTGGAGTCCTCATTCAAATGTTGGGTATGACACTTTTGTTGAGATGTCTTTCGAGGACTTAGGAAACAATAAAACTATGATTCGAATTACAGAATCTGGTTGGAACAATGACGAAATAGGCCGGAAAAGTTCTTACGAAAACTGCGCAGGCTGGGAACATATGTCTACTTGTTTAAAGGCGCACTTAGAACATGGAATCGACTTGCGTTAATTAATTTCTACGTTCTGGCAGCTTAGCTGCCCTCATTAACCGAGCTTTTGTCAGTTAACAAAAAGACTCGGAGAGACTTTAAAACGTTCAGCAAGTCGTTTGATGTGGCCTATATTCAAACTGCGCTTGCCAGACAAAATATCGCTCACTAAAGATTTACCTGTGATTTGAATAAAACAAAACCACCCAGCTAAAGCACAGCAGGTTCCTATTTTCCTTAGGTTTTTCACAAGACACGCAAATCCTTTGGATCATAAACTCACTTTTTCCGATAGATTCTTGGCGTGGACAGTGAAATACGCCAATGACTGCTCAGTCAATAGAGAGAGGACAGGATCCGGGGTCAAGAACTCAATATGGATACGAGTTCCCGCATGAGAATTGCTACGGGTACTTTGTGATGGGCTTAGACCAGAAGACTCAAAGCTGAACGCCACAACCTGGTGAGATGAGCACACCAACGATATGTCCCCGAGAATGTCTAAGTCCCTAGATGGGCAAAGGTGCGGTGCGGACAACAGGATTTCGAAGACGCGCATTATTTTGTTCATTGGCCAGGTGTATCGAAACTGATTCGATCGCTTTTTTCGTGACCCTCCAAAACACAGGTAAATCTTTAATCACGGCGGAGTTCCTAGCATCTGTCCATCAGAACTGGCCAAAGTTGCCTGCCTCATTGCAGATAAGCAGCCGGTCGAATTTCTTCCATCGCAACCGTGATCCCCAGAGGTATTCATCTATAGCTCGAACCAATCGACGCCCATTGAGTAGAGAACTTCATCTTCGGATATTTTTAGCTTTTTCTCGAAGCCCTCAATGAGATCGAGAATTTCTTTCTGAAGGGCGGCGGCATCCTTTTTCGAGAGAGAGAAAACCGACGAATAGTGAACACGATCTTGCTTCATTTTATTAAGGTCCCTGATGGCAAGCAGCCGCCATTGAGTGTGGTATTGGGTGATCAAGGGGGAGTCACTCGGCAAATGCATTCGGAAACTTTCAACAAAATAGGAACTCTTTTCCTTCTTGATAAGATTGATGCCCTCTAGAAAATCAAGAGCCTCTCCGACTTCGAGGGAAGTTAAATGGAAATGATTTTCTAGTTGTTTTTGGGTTCTCAAATTTGGATTAAGAATTGCTGTATGAATCGCGGGATAGAGCCAACAGCTGAAGTATTGGGTTTGTTCTTCAATTGAAAAGCTCACGACATTTCCGATTCGTTCTTTGAGCAGTGTTCGCTTCCTCAAAATGTTCTGAATCTGAGCTTCATAGATCTGGGCCAAGTCCTTGCTTCCAGCGCGATTCAAGTGAGCCAAGAGCAGAAAAAACTCGGCCTCCTCGGGCGTAAATTCGAAAAGGTCTTTCAGACGAATTGCTTGCTCAAGACTGAGCTGGGCACGACCTTTAAGAACTAAGGAGAAGTAGGCGAGCTGGACCCCTGAGGTTTGCGCAATGATTGACTTTGCCCCATGGCCGTTAGCCTCAATCCAATCGCGAATAAATTGGATGATCTCTCTGTAGTCAAATATATTAGCTTTCACACCCTTAAGATTAATGTTTTCTTAATAAAATCAGCAATCTTTAATTAATTTTATATGGATAAAAGGATCGGCGGAGAATATATTCGATTTAATTTGACGCATATAATCAATTTGCTTTATAAAGGAGCTACCATGAAATTGTTACAGACAGTCATTCTGCTTTTTTGCCTAGGGATCCTAACTCCCAGTCATCCCGCCCATGCTGGGGGCGGAGTTAGCGGCGGCGGAAATGTTTTGGCTTGTGTGGATGCCTCGGGCAAGGAGTCTTTTCAACTGTTAGACTACTATGAGGCCACACGCGCAGGCGGCTTTGGCTTTGACCTTGATCTAGGCCCCGGAAAGGCCTACCCAGACATGATCAAATACGTGCTTAAGCGAATGGCCCAGTACGACGGCTATCGAAGTCGTGTCTATCAATCCTTAGCCGATAGTTTTATAAAAGACTCTTTCTTTTCCGAAGAAGATTCCGCAACGGATTCAGAGGATCTGGGGGGTGGATTTGTTAAACCAAAAGGCTGTGAGGTCAAACGGGTGGTCATTCTGAGATCAGATGCCCAGATGATTGTGAGTGGATCTAAAATAAAATATGAGCTTGTCCGACATCTTTGGGATCGTTTAGACGAAGCCACTAAGGCTGGACTGATTATTCATGAAATTTCCTATCGAGAAGTCCTCAAAAAGGGCGCAAGAAACTCCTTGGCTATTCGGCGTTTTGTTGGATTTGTTTCTTCAAAAAATATTGCATCGATGGATTACTCTTTCGAAATTTTGCGGGCAGGTCTTGAAACCTGGGGTGAGCAAAGTCCGGCCGGATTTGAGGCTCACACGATTTTTCTGACAGGCGCTTCAGATGCGAGACCAGTATTTTACGCACCAGACTTTCGCTTTAATGCCGTTAAAATCAAAGAAAGTGTGTACCCATATTTAGGCACTCAGACGGTTGTCCTTCGCCGGACCGGATTTTCACAGAACTTTTTCGTCAATATCCTTGGAAGCAGAGTAAAATGTAAAGAACTCGAACTCAGAAAAGATCTGACAAATTCTGAATCATTGGTCGATTTCTTTGATCTCTATGAGAGATTACTTTTTCAAACTGTGTCCTGGGATGATTTCTCGCAAAATATGACGATTATAATGAATTGTGAACCATTCCAAATCAAAAGCCAGCCCGGAGCTTTTCGACAGTTCGATTTGACGATCTCCTCAACGAAACCTGACAGCTACACTGATGGATCTAATCACGTCTTGATCCTCTCTGGTTTTTGGGATCACACAAGTTATTCCATCTTTAAAGTCATCAACGGGACCTTGGATAATCAGGATGTGTCGGGGATGGTTTGTCGGACTAGTGCCTTGGGCAGCGACAACGGAAAGATGCTCTGTCGATGAACTCCTTAGAAGGCACTACATAGGATATTCAAAAGCTACTTTGGGCTAAGTTGCAGATTAGCCACCCCCGGCTTTCTTGAGAATTTTGTGGCTGGATTCGAAGTTTCGGCAAGGCGATTGTTGGTCTGGATGATGCGAGCCTCTCCATCAAGCCCCAACCGGGGCAAAGTAGTTTGGCAAGCCATTACCAAGCCACTCAACTCTTATAATAAGTAGCTATTGATTAATTTAGTTTATTTAAATTTATACGTTCTATAATTTTGGACTTGCTCTTATGCATAATGTGGGTCGAAAACTAACATTTCAAGGCTATCGGAAGTTATTCGAATCACTATTGAATGGAGTTGCTGCCAGAAGCTAGGACATAGGTTGGAAATCGTATAAATGCTGCAAATAACCCAAAAAAGGGGCAAGGCGTTCCCATGGCTTTCCATTACAATAATCATTATCATTTTTTGATTGACCTAGAAGGCGGAAAAATTGTTCGAGTTAAGGAATACAACGATACAAAACACCTATTTGATCTCTATCAACTTATTCAGTCTCCAGCCTGTCAGATCAAACTTAAAGAATATTATAAGAAGTAAATTATAGCTTTTCTACGAATCCCACACACGAAGCTCACCAAGTACCTGGAACGCCAAAGAATCATCGTCAAAGAGCTGCGGAGTGCATTGAATTGGCGTTAGCCTGTCGCATTTTTGGGCACCACCGAAACATTTTTATATGCCCCTTTGCAAGTTCTAGCTCATTTGGATGGAAGCATTTATGTTTGTAGCAGAATTTCCAAGAGCTCTATTCTTGGAATTCTAGCGGCAGTGCTAGCTACTGGCGTGTTCAGTGGGTGTAATGTCTAGAAGACAATATTTAGAAAAAGGACAATTCATGAACATCCAGAACATGAACACCTTAAAAAAGGCCATTGGTAAAAGAAAAATGAACCTGATTCTATCAATCTTCTTATCTCTATTTTTGAATGCTCCGCAAGCCTGGTCCACGCTCAATTGCCGGGATCTTGTATTAGGTGCGCCGAAGGCCCAAGTTCCGATTGATGCTGCTCCTTTGAATTCGGTCAATTTCTATCCGAATAAAGTCAAAGCGCCTGATTACGATAGTCTTATCAAAGGCCTCAAATCCCTGCAGGCTGGAACTATTCTTGATTTTGGGGGCGGTGACAGGTTTGTCTTTGAAGAGTATGTGGGTGCGGGCGGAACCACAGTCATCGTAAAGATAGATGATGGCTCCCTTTTGCGAATTCCGAAACTAAATTTAGACGCTAACCCGGGAACTGATGCTTTTGGTTTTGTTAAAGGCCATCAGACACTCAAAGAAGCCGGCATTAGTGTTGTTGGGCTGGACATCGAAAGAAGCCGGCCTCCCAAATTCTTAGTTGTAGAAAATCTGCATTTTCAGATGACTCTTGAAGATCTGAAGTATGATCGTGTCAATGTTCCTAAGAATGAGGCCGATCGAGCCTTCGTGATTGAACGGTTACTCGAATTCGCGCGATCAACTTGGAAGTTTCGATATTGGGGCGACTTCAATGAAACACAGTTAGCCTTTGATGGGAAGAAATGGATTCTTTTTGATATCGCCACACCTATTATTGAAGTGGATAATCTTTCCCAGTCCAATCATATTTTTTCGCCACTGAACTTTGGCGATGGATATGTTCACCGTTTTGTTGCACAAGATCTTCAAAAGGCAATCGATCAGGCGATCAGTAAAGAAAGGGAAAGGCGTAAGAAGATTGGTCAAGATCAGGAGCCCGATTCGATCTGGTTCAAAAGGCCACACATCGGTGGTAATGATGTAGATTTTTATTTCATTTCTGAGGAACAGGGGATTTCTGGGCTGAAGGGGAGCGAAAAGTACTTGCATAAGTCATTTTTGCGCAAGTCGGGAAAAAGAGTTCTAAATTTTCGGGATGCAGATTATGAAGGATCACGCCTGATTCAAATGAGGGTTGGTAAGTTAGTCGCTGTTGGCAACACCACGGCCCTTTTTGCTGTGACTCTGGGAGATTATGGCTCGGGAAAGAGAGTCGAAGGATATATCGAGGTACTGCAAAATTTTAAAGCAGCAAAGGATGCCTTCGCGGAGAGTTTCCCATTGTTGAAAAAGCGCGGCTTTAAGCATGAGGATCTTGCTGCCATTGGCACAGACTATGTTCTGGTTGTAGACAAGGACTAGAACTTTGATCCCTCAATCGTCATCTAGCTCGGATGGGGAGCTGGACCAATACCCAAGGATACCACAACGGGAGTTCAAGAGCGAATGCATTCCAAGCGGTCAATAAGCTAATAATTGCTCCATAAGTTACGGAATACTATCCCGCCTGAAATTCATAGACAGCCCTAACTTTTCCACTTTCCTCGACAAGCTTCTGGCATGAGACTCCTGCTATTAAATGAATGATTTACCTGTGATTTGAATAAAATAAAACAAAACCACCCAGCTAAAGCACAGCAGGTTCCTATTTTCCTTAGGTTTTTCACAAGACACGCAAATCCTTTGGATCATAAACTCACTTTTTCCGATAGATTCTTGGCGTGGACAGTGAAATACGCCAATGACTGCTCAGTCAATAGAGAGAGGACAGGATCCGGGGTCAAGAACTCAATATGGATACGAGTTCCCGCATGAGAATTGCTACGGATACTTTGTGATGGGCTTAGACCAGAAGACTCAAAGCTGAACGCCACAACCTGGTGAGATGAGCACATCAACGATATGCCCCCGTGAATGTATAAGTCCTAGATGGGCAAAGGTGCGGTGCGGACAACAGGATTTCGAAGACGCGCATTATTTTGTTCATTGGGCAGGTGAATCGAAACCGATTCGATCGCTTTTTTCGTGACCCTCCAAAACACAGGTAAATCTTTATAAAGGCGACTTCTGGGGTCAGCCGTTAAAGCCTTCCTCTATAGGATATTGAGCTGAAGAGGGGCGCCGTCATCTTTACGATGATACCGTTTATCTCAAGATATTTGGCGACTCTGTGGGCGATTGTCTTAATCAGTCCCTCTAGCTCTGGGACAGTTGGTGGTGCAGTTTTGTGAAAGTCCTTTGGGATCTGAGAGTCCAGCTTTTTTGAGAAGAAAGGAAGCTTGCAAACCTCAAACTGTGGCTAAGTCGAGGCTGAGATCTTGGGCTCAAGCTCAGCTCGGTCGAGTCTGGACGCTACTTTATACTCCTGAAGTTCCTGTGGCTCACATATACGAGAGCCTTTAATCCTTTGAATCGGACAAAGGTCTGGTCAGGAAAAGTTCAAAAGTACGATCTATGAACTTGAGGTTAAGGTGGAATTTTTGTCGGTGAGAATAGCAACGAAATCGCCGTGGAATTCCGCACACAAAATCCCTTGCACCTGGACACAAGCATGAAGGGCAACTCTAGATTTTAGTTTTTTCTTGAGTCGGGCAAAGAATTCGTCCTTTAACGATTTTTCCCATTTCACCACGACTGTAAAGTTCCCTGTCACGGGCAATTTATACTTTATTTGGCCTTCAGAGATGACTATATCATTGGTGAAAATTCCCTGTTCGCGAATTCCTGTCAAAAAAAGACCATAACAAGCCAATGCGCAAGCTGTATATTGGCTTCCCCAAAAGCTGTTCCCTTGTGATTGCGGTTCTCAGCTAAACGAAAAAAAATTTCGATTTTCTCGGAATCTAAAACGGTGACAGTCAGCCCCATAAATTGGGTGATTGGAATTTCCTTAAAAAGAGCTCTTGCAATTCATTCGACGTCACGACGACTTAGGGTAGCTAGTCAAGTTTCAAATGTCAAGTCTACGGCACTCCGGGAAGGGATCCATGCTCAGAAGAAATCTCTGGAACTCCTTTTGAAATGCAGTCGCCGACATTCCCAAAATAAAAATTTTCGTTCATTGAATTCGAAACAAAATGAACATAGCCCCCCTCTCTTTGAGGGCCGTCGCGCAGGCACGATCTTTACAAGGATAGCCATCGCCTGGGAAGTAGGAGTCGATTCTTTCCGAACGTCGAAATGCCACTGCTGCCAAGAGGTTTCTAAAAAACCTTATTAATCATAACGGCAAACCAATCAAAAAAAAAAAAAAAATATCGATAAGAGTGGCGCCAATGCAAGCACCTAAACAACATCATTGAACAGGACCACCGGTTTTTTAAAAGAAGGATTGATCCAATGTTGGGCTTCAAGAGCTTTGAATCTGCAGGTGCAACATTGGCTGGAATCGAAGTCGTTAGAATGCTTCATAAACGACAGCAGAGATGCGCCGAAAATTCGTCGAATTCAGTGCCAGAAATGTTTAAATTATTAGCAGCCTGAGAAATTCTCTGAAATGGTTTACTTCGCAAAAAAATTTATCCGCATTTGCGAGAGAACCGTTTGTTGGCCTCGGCTTTGCAATAAAACTTGTTATGACTCAAACAAACATTCGATTTGGCTACGAATTTAATTATTTTTGTGTGATTGGTACCCACCTAACCTACCGCCATTGGGATTAACCAGATTCAATTTGCAGGTCTCAATAATTGAAAAAATAATGGCGGCAGTTTCCGCTCCGCGCGCTGAAAGTGTTCCATACCAAGTCTTTCTTCCAACAACATGACTTCTTGAAAATCTTTCTGCTGATCTCTTTTTGCTTGAACATTTCACGACGGGAGATACTAAATCTTCTATGAACTTTATTGCTAATAATTTCAGAGATTTCCCTCAATACTCTGTTGATCTCGCCAAGTGATGTGAAGGTGATTTTGCGGTTCTTCCAACGAAAACACTTCTGAACAGTTTTTACAGCACCCTCAACCAAAGCCTTGTCTTTAGGGGAATAAATGCGCGATGGCGCCACTGTTGCGCCATCGTTATAGTGTACCGGCAAAACAGTTACAGACTTAGTTTATCTTATGATAAACCATACAGAGATGCTTAACCTCTTCATAGCTCCAACTAAATCCAAGTGAGCCTGTTTAATTTGATTTTCAGATGCCCCTTTAGGATTATAAGATAGCCCAAAGACGGTGGGCTCAAATGTTAGCAATTCATCCTCGGTAAGAGTCCTATCGTTTTCTGATTTAGCTCCACAACGGGCATAAATAAATGTGTCTTTCACTTCAACTGAATTCACATAAGTCACCTTGCTTATTGTATCGATCAAACAAACTCCCGAAAATGCAGTATTGGAAATCAACAGAAGCATGACCATAATTACTTTTCTCATCGTTTTTCTCCTGCTCTACTGAGCAATTAATTTTAAAAAGCCACATTGTTTAAAAGTTCACTTGAAGACAATTCTATCTCGAACGAGATATAAAATCCTCTTAGGATTTGAGGTCAGGCCTGACCGGTTCAATTTGAATTAATTCAAGCCGTAGATCCTACAACAGAAGCAGAACTCCAGCGGCAGCCGTCGGGAGGGCCAGTATCCATGAGGCTCTTCTGAATTGAACCTGAGCGAATTGTTCTAAGCAGACCCCAAAGCGTTCCTTTAAATTGGTCTGTGAGTTTTTTCAGCTGCAACAGTAGTTGAAAAAGAACTGCTACGGCCAGCAAAACCCTGACAGCATTTTTTGTTTTTACCGGAAGCCTTCGAATATCAAGGTGGCCCTTCAGCCAACGGAACAATAGTTCAACAGCCCAACGGCGCTTGTAAATATCGGCAATTGTTTGGCCAGATATTTTAGAATCTGAACAAACAAAATGAAATATTTTCTAGGACACTGGATCTCGATAAATCACATGTCGTAATTTTAGATTTTTCTTGCAATTTGTTTTGTTGGTGGGTTTATAAGGCCCATCATAAAGAACCCCATCTTTGTTCTTCATTTTATGTAGAATTTTTATTTGGAGATACCGGACTCTCGGAGAATCCTTTAGGCGAGTGACAAAATCTGATTTTATAGAGACAATTTTTTTCCATAAGTCGAAGTCATTGTAGGCACGATCAAAGACATACATTTTTCCCTGCAACAGGCGCAACTCAAGACTTACGGGAGAATCATTCCGGCGGCCTGGGGTTATAACAAAGTCGTCAATCCACTCACCATCAACATCCCAAATAACGTGAAGTTTTGCCGCAGCTTTATGTTCATTTTTGCAATGCTTTTGTTTCCATCCGAGCTCAGAAAAGAGACTGCCGTGAACCTTGATCTCGGTTGAATCAATGGCCAGAATTTGTCGAATAGCTTTCTTAATTTTCCTGGACTCAGCTTTTGCTCGGATGTCGAGCAAAATTGAATCGCAAAGTTCTTGAAAAAATCCAGAGTTTCTTTCTCTGATGGCGTCACCAAAAGTAGAGTCTGGAATCCCCAGGGTGGCCTCTACATCCCGATAAGACTTTATCTGTAGAACAAAACAAGGAAGCAGGGCATGGGTCAGTTCCCAAGTTGAAAGTTCTCGAACCCCCTTATCGACGCCCCACTTGTCAGCTAATGCGCTGAATCTTTTTTACCAATGAGTTGAAAAAGAGATTTTCCCTTGTGATGCTGTCTCATGTTGTCGGCCTTCTTTGGTTTTTCTTTTTTTCTTCGCAGAAAAATCAAAACAACCAATCGAAGGTCTGGCAACTACTTGTTTTTATTTAAAATTAAACCGGTCAGGCCTGATTTGAGGTCTCTAAAAGCTATATAAAACAACATGTTAGTGGTATTGAAGAGATTTTCTGAGCCCTTGGAGTTCATCAAAAAGCTTGCAGCTCTTTTCTCTCGGCCACGAGTTCATCTCACCAGATTTCACGGAGTCTTTGCTTCAAACACCAAGCACAGAAAACTCATCGTCCCGAGAATGTTATGGGTCAAATAATTAGAGAAACCCTACCAAAAAAACTTACCGAACTTCTTCGAGTTGAACAATCCCCTGGTGGTTGAGGACCAAGCGAATGCGTTCGAGAGTATCTCGCAACTTTCCATCAGCGCCGAGGCTTTGATAGCGAAAAACGATATTGATATGATAGACTTTGCTGCAAGAAACGACCTGCAGCGTATTTGTTTCGCCATCGAAGTGCAAAGCGTTGGTTTTTGGATCATCGGCATGCTTCACCCACTGGCTGATATCGAATCTCATAATGTCATTGATATCCCGTCTTCGCTGATGAAACTTCGAAATTTTCTTTGGGTACAAAGTGACTTGTTTTTCGTATTTCATAACTCTTTCAGGTTTCCCTTCGACGTCAATAGATGTGATATTATCAATGTTTCGCCGATTTCTTACAACATCAGGAATTTTACTTGGTTCGATAAAGGCGAATGCTTCACGAAAAACACCGACAACTTGCTGAGTTCCAGGGTCGAGAATCCGAGTTTTGAAATCAGCAACTCCGCGAAGCATTCGTTGAGAGAGAAACACTTTCATCCAATCTTTCATGCGGTCTTTCAAGATATAGCTAACTACCACGATCACCACAAACATGGAGCTGCTCGTCGAAAATCGATTCTGAGCAAAGATAGTCACGATGGCAGCAAAGAGCATAGCGAGCCCGGCAGCGATGGAAAAATTCAATTGAGCAAGAAATTGCCATTCTGTTTGTTCTAAATTTAAATAAAGACTGCTTGAAGTAAATTTCTTCAGAACCCCTTTTCGATAGGGCAAGATCGAATTGTCGCTGCCCTTTTGAATCAAAGAAGGATAGAGCATACTTGCACGGTGTTTTTGCTGTTGCAGCAATACTTCTTCAATTTCTTTTCTTAATTCCAAACATTTTCCTGAAAATATACTCTTATCTTGAAAGTCTTTGTACATCAGAGACAAATGATCTTCGATCGTAAGACTATAGAATTCGTCAAAAAAACGATAAGCGTCTCGCACCTTATCAGGGAGCTGCGGGCGAAAAATTTCCAACCTCAGAGATGAAATATCGTTCGTGAGTTCATGGACATCGCGCAGAAGTCGATGGGTGGCGGCAAACAAGGCACTTTGACTTTCCAAGTTTTCTTCCGGGTCATGCTGGTGATTAATTTGGCGAATAACTTCCATAGTGGTATCGCGGAGAGATCGGCGAATAACTTGTCCCAAAAGTTTGATTTCTTCAATTGTTTCACGCAATACAATCGCTGATTGTGTGGGGTTTACTGAGTTGAGTAGAAGACTCTCGACCCCCTGTTTTAATTTATTCCAAGGTGATGCCGTGACGGCTTTGTCGGTAATTTTATCAAGTGCAATTTGCGGTGTTTTGAATCGAATATATTTATGAATTCCAGAATAGAAATCATGTTTGGAGTAATTGCCTGGAGCCACATTGAGTGATTTAGGCACAAAGAAATAGCTCTCAACCTCGTAGGTGCTAGATCTTGACTCAGGCAAGTCAATTTGAAGTCTGATTTCAAAATGGCGAGAATCATGAATAGTAATCTTTGAATCAATGATATCATCGATATCGTGCTTGCGGCTAGCTAAAATGTTCGACTCGCGGTCCATCTGAATAGGGGTGCCCATCACAAAAATCCTCCGAGTTTAATTTCCAATTAAACTCGGAAGATATCGCAGTTTCCTAAGGCTATGCTATTTAAATCTGCAATGTTGCGCGGTTCATAAAGGCTCTAGGGCCCAACCTTGTAGGTGAATTTTCGTGCGAGCTTCAAGGAAACAAATCCCATACCAATGCCGGCAGTATCGCCTTCGCTATCAACACGGTCATAGATCGCCTGACCCGAGGAGTCCATGGTGGCTTATAATGTTCCCGCCGAATGACAAACCCAATTTCCCTCGCAGGAATTGGGTTTTCGAAGGGAATCAGGCAAGAATTCGAATAGCTACCGACGCCATTCAGATTTCTGCCGGATCAAAGACGTCTGTCGCACGAGATACTAGCAGCGTCCAGACTCCGACCGAGCTGAGCTTGAGCCCAAGCTCTTAGCCTCGACTCAGCCACAGTTTGAGGTTTGCAAGCTTATTCCCTCTTCATGGTCGAACGTGCCCCAAAACCCTTCCAGAGCTTCAAAGAGTTCCAATACAAAAGGCATCGACCTGAGGAGTCAGTCCTTTACAAACTCATCCAGGAAAACCTTGAGACCTGGCCTTGTTGGCAAGTACTCTGGCTTCACTCTCCACGGAGGTGTTGCCGTAGGCCCTGGGCAACGAGACAAGCTTGAAAAGATCGCCCGATATATTGCAAGGCCCGCCATCAGCGAAGAGAGGCTCTCTGTCAATTCTAGAGGGTAGGTCATCTAAAAGCTTAAAACGCCATATGACGCTTCATCCCAACCCCACCCGCCACGACTCCGACCCAAGAAAAGGCCGACCGGACTCAGGATGACAACATTGAGAACGCCTCAACAAAGAAAAAGCGCATCACCTGGGCTCAACTGCTCAAGCGAGTCTTCAAAATAGACATGGAAATCTGCAATGTTTGCGGCGGCAAAATGGCAGTCATCTCCGCAATCACTGATCCCGAGGTGATCCAAAAAATACTCGAGCATCTGAAACTTCCCACAAGATCACCGAAAATCCACCCAAGCCGAGGATCACCACAACAGCATCGCAAAGACGCTGGAGACGACTTTGTCCAAGCCTTCCCTGATTATGATTAGATCAAGACACACATATAGTGCTTTCATGGGCAAAAACTAACTCTCCCCTGGTCCCAGTCGGTAAACGATTTAAAATAGTCCTGACTAAAAGGCTCATCGGACAGTACCAAACCGCCAGTTAAAACCATTCCTTTTCTATACAGACGTTAAATCCTCTGGAATAATTTCTGAGGAGGCATAAATGAAATCCTTAATTATCAAGTCTTTTGCAATTTATTATTTACTTCCAGCCGTGGCTTTTTCTGAGCACCAACAGCCGCTACAAAGAAATGATTTTACAACATGGCCTAGAGCCCACGTAAAAGAATTTGGCTGCTTTCTAGAGAAAGAATTTGGCTACAAAGATAAGAAGTTTAATTGTAGTCTAAAACAATATACAAATAAGGGCGATCCCTGCAAAAACACTGCTGAATACAATGAAGGGCCGGAATTTCCCAAGGCATTAGCGGGAAAAGTAAATGCCAAAATAGAGTCAATTGATCTGGCTTGGGAGCATGGGGATCTTCAAAATGTTTCAATCACTTTAAAAGAAAATATTCAGAGAAAGAGTTGAGAGAGTCATTAAAACTACCTATCGGAGCGAGTATTCAGGATTGCAGCAAAACCAATACATGCATTGTTTTAATCGGCTTTGATCATATGGGTGCCGGCGACATCGATTGCAGCGAACAATGACACTTGGTTCCAAGGCGTAAAAAACAAAAACGGCTCAACCTTCAATGGCGGAGCCGTTTCTTTATATAGCCAGCTAAATTTTGATGGAACCTATGAAGGCGACCTTTTTAATCAGTCGTAGGTTTCGTAGTATTCTCCCCAAGCTCGATAACATATTGCTCGTCCTGCGGTAGCCGAAGATAGACTCTCACGCAATGATAAAGGCGAGGTCATCTACAGATTCAAGAAAGCCTGGTCTGACGGAACTACAGCTATAAAAATTAAGCCCCTAGAATTGATGAAGAGATTAGCCGCCCTGGTGCCACGACCCAGGGTCCACTTGACCCGATTCCTCTTATCCGCTATTTTGTTTCTCCTATCCACGAGGATCTGAAAAAAATGAAGAATCAGGAGCGGGATCTAATCTCGAAATACCTGAGCCAGTGGATATCCAAAGAAAATTTGGAGAGGCACAATTCAATGATCCAAAGCAAGATCATAACGGCGGAGAAGATTGAAAAGACTTACTTGGCCCTGCACACAGGTATTGCATAAGATAATGCCGGGGATTCGGTCCGCCATCCAGGCGGATCCGACCATGTATTTAAACTATCTTTTGTTCCGTCGGCCCGGATGGACTCGGCAGCCTTCCTAATCTATGCAATCCAACGTCATCGACTCTTTGATCCCACATATTTCCATCAGGCTTCAGCCTTAAACGCTGGGCTTTATTGTGCAAAACCAATCTTCTAACCATTTGGTTGTTGATCGATTTCGATTTCCGCGGATATCCTCATTGTTATGAAAATAGTTTTAATTCTTTTTTTAACATTTATGGTTGTCCATTCTTATGCTGGTACTCCTGACGTGTGCAAACCGATCGCAGAATCTCTTCAGAAGGCCTGTAAAAAGATTGAATATGCGACTCTACCCAAAGAGATTCAATCTCTCATGAAGAAACAGCACTGCAATGTCGGTTTTAAGAGTAACTACAATTATGGCAGCCAAATGGATTTAAATGACGATGGCGAATTTGAATATTTGTTTTGCTGTTCAGAGGCGTCTCATGGGCCCTGTGGAGCCCGAATCTACGCAAAAATAAATAAAAAGTGGCAGGCTATTGAAGGTAAGGGTGGACTCTTTGGGTTTGATTCAGAGTGCTCAGGTATTTCTATTTTAACGTCAAAGACCGAAGAATTTCATGATCTCTGTTTTGGAAATCTAACCTTGCCACTCCGAAGATTTGGCAACGGATCTTATCACCTGGTCCCATGACACTTGTAATTAGTCGTGCCCGCAGTCATCAAGAATTGCCCTAAAAAGTATTCTTTCTCGACAGGACTCCTATACAAAAAAACAAACCCAATGAGAAAAAATCGATATAAAATCTCATAAACAGTCCATCAATCTAAAAAGCATCATCAAAAACTCAAAAAAAAATGAAAGAATTAGCTGGAAACCAACTTTCCGCAGAATTGACCAGGCGTCCTATATATTTGAGTTCGCTAGAGCAGGTGCTTTATACTTCTTATCCTCATCACCTCAATGAAGCAGAGCTGAGCAGCTGGATTCCATGTTCAAGGACTGACTTCCTGCCAAAGGCCTCGCCAGCTTGATGTCGTTGGCAACCTCCCAGTGGAATTCACCAGAATCCTTTACGACTTTGAGCGTGTATTGAACCCCAGAAACCATGTTTTCTTGGGCTTGAAAGAGCAACCCATCGCTGCCCAAACCCGACCAACTCCCTTGATAATACATCTCGACATTCGGATAGCCCGGCGCACTCAAGACAAATTTATCAGAAACTGACTGTCCGAAAAGTCTAATTTCTTTATAATCAAATTCGGCGCCGCCCAGATCCACTTCAACAAAGAAGGCTAACCCTCTTTTATCCGTCGACTTGGATGACGTCTGCAATCAAGGAAGGAAGGCCATCCACATGATCAACGCCATGAAACTTGAGTAATTTGATGGCTTTGATTTTTAGATTGCGGAAGGAGAGGATTATTGCTCGCAGTCAACATGGACGGATCATCCTTGATTTTCAAAAGGCGATACACGTTGGGGGAGGATGGATTAATATCTCGCTCAATGCCGTAAGCCTGTTTAGCCCAAGATGTAAGTTTCGAATCGCCCCAGTCTGCAAAACGAAAATTTGTACCATCATGCCCATAGTGCTCCAGATCGGCGGCTGCCCCAGGATATTATAATTGAGGCGTATCCAACGGCCACCGATAAAAACCTCGTTAAAAGTGTGATTGACCCACCCTTTTGAAGTCTTCATTTTATCAGTCACCTGCCGTCGGATTTCGTTGTGATGAACTTGTTCACTAAACAGTTGAATTTGGTCTGCGTCATTAGGATCAAGGGGTAAAACCGTTCCAACCAAACGAGTTGGAATTCCTAGGGCTTTAAGAACTGTGGCTTGAAGTGTGGCTGTCATTGTGCAGTTGCCGCGAAGACGTGCTTGGAACATACTTTTGCCAAAAACGCCTTTCGCCAAAGCCTCTTCATCGGTCGAAAGCCATTTTTGACTTTTTCAAAATCAAAGTGAGGCCTGAGGGCGGGATCAACAACCGCGGTCCCGGTGGAAAAATCAACATCGAAAGAAACAAAATGATCCACATATTTGAATCTTCGCTGAATCCATGAGCTCACTTTTTTTACCAAATCAACATCATTCAACTGATCTGGATAGATGCCGTCCTCCACCAGTGCCTGAACAAGTTCGGCTCTCATGGATTGGTCCCAATTGGTCGAAGCCGAGGGCGCAGATACTCTTGAAGGCTTGGCGTCTGAGAGTATTCTGCACGCCAATTCGGATTGGGTTGCAAGTGAGTCAGTTGATCTGTTAAGGGTCGCACTTGAATTTCGAGAGTTACTGTTTTTTCATTTTCATTCACAATTTTGACTGTTTGTGCGTCTGTGTTTATAGAGGAGACCTCGCTGATGGGCTTTAAGACCTCAAGAGTTAAGGTGATCGAATAGTCAGCAGGAACAGCGGCCAAAGCTGGCAGCGTGACAAAAAGAAAACTTACCTGAATATACTTTAGACAGCTACGCCAAACCATATGACACCTATTCGAACTGAAGTTTAAAGTCCACATAACACATTTCAACTTCAAGATGGAGGCCAATATTTTCGTTTTTAAATGGAAATCCAAAAGCGTAAGCATGATATCTCCGTTGTTAGGAATCTTGATTGCAAATGCGGGGTACTACTTGGGTAAGACCATCAAAGAGAATGTTCCTTCGCTGAAAAATTGAATACTTTCGAATCGCAGAGTGGGGAACGACCTAGATCTGTACACCCGTTTCGAAACCACTTTTGTTTGTTTCGCGAGACCCGTATAAACTAAGAAATCTAAAATCTGATTCACCCGTGCCAATGTGATATTGTAAAACTGCGAAATTGAATTAGCTGTTCGCAACTCCGAGTTCTGGACGTCACAACCGAATGGTCCCATTGTTTTCCTGTCTTTGATGGGATCCTAGAATAAGTTGCCATTACAGCCTTCACACAGCCCTAATTGATGACTACATACTCAAGAGGACGAAACCGCATTAATGGATGGAATTGAAGGACCTGAATTCGGTCTTCGAATACGAGGATACGCACATCGTATCCATTGGTGAAAGACTCGCGGCATTCAAAGGTCGGATCTGCGCCCTCCTTCGTGAATGAATATTCTCTCACGTTAAGGTCGATCGGTGCAAAGCGTGCATTCGGGGCAGCTTTCCAGATTCTGGCAACGGAGGGTGATACTTCGATTTTCAACGAGTATTGGTTAAGCGGTTCCCATCACTCTTTGCTAAATACTATAGGTATTAATTCTGGGTCGGCAGCAAAGGGGATTAGGAGTTGAGGTTTAGGACCGATCTCGAAAAAGGTCATACTTAGAGGCACTTTAAGTCCGCCGAACAATTCAATCGTAAATGAAAAACTTCTGTCGCCAAAGTAGCTCAACTCCCACTTGTGGCCAAAATAACTCAGGATTAGTTTGCCGTCGCTTTCTAATAATGAAATGGTGCCGTAAACATCATTGGAAAAGACACCTAAGAGGGCTCGTTTTTCAATATCCAATTCCATTTGTCTTCGGATTGAAACCTGAGGACCATTTGGCACCACAAACGAATCTTCAATTTCTTTTTCATATAAAATACTAAGTGCCATTTGCGCGACTTTTCCAGGAAAAGGACTAACACTTTGATTTGTCAGAACCACTGCGCCTATCTAATCTTCGGGGATTGCCACGACAAGACTCGAGTACCCGTCGATATTGCCTGAATGAAAGACAGCCTTTTTTCCAAGCACAGTTCCTAAAAACCAACCTAGTCCATAGTTTAACTTCTGGCCAAACCATCCTAATCCCTGAAACATAAACGGAAATGCATCAGGTATTTCAGCATGAGCCTCATACATTGCTGCCAACTTACCGGGTGAAACAATCCCCGAGGGTTGACCACCACTGGTGTGAAAGAGAAGCCATTGAGTCATATCGTGCAGATTGGAATTGATTGCGCCAGCTGGTCCAATCCAATCAACTGCACGTGGCGCAATTCTCTTGCCTTGAAAATAGGGTTCAGCAAAGTTGTCTCCTCGTTCTTTCCCAATAAAGGATGACTTCATTTTGAGAGGAGAAAATACTTCGGCAACTAGGAACTCAGACCAAGACCTTCCCGAAATCTGCAACGGGCTTATTTATATCAATCTGCCCACGTTCCTCAAGCATTAGAAACGTCAAACCAGCAAAGGCCTTGGTTGTTGATCCAATAGCAAAAATAGTTTCAGGAGTAACTTTGAGAGAGCGCTCTCGGTCTCTGAATCCGTATGCAGATGAGAAAACAACTCTTCCTGATTTAACAACTGGAAATTCCTAAACCAGTTTCAGATAGTGGTTCATTTCCTTTTATAAAGCTATCAGCTGAATTTTCATTTCACTCCTGGCACTACATCTGAAACGAAAAAGACTATTGCAAGTTAAATCTCAATTTTGAGCATTAGATTTTATAGCATAAGTTAACCAGTATTGCCAACCGGCTTCCATATCTATTTCACCCACAGGGAGGATTTTGGCATTCTTTGGTTGCTAGCTGGCTAGAATCGGGAGAATTGATCCCAATCGATGGCAAGCTATAAGAAGTCCAAGCGCAGAAAGAGGGGGAGTGCTAGGCCAGCGCCAATTATTGTGTAATTCACAATGGGTCCGCCCCAATTGTAAATGGATACCTGAATGGGTGAAAACCGAGACTCGTCACCAATATCGACCCTTTGGAGATGCATTATAGGATCTGCTCCAACCAGTTTACCTCCAAGCCAGTGGCCGCCCTCGTGAAGAAAGTTAAGAAAGGCATAAGTACCACAAGTAATAGGAGTTTTTTAAGAATGTTCTTTATTACCATAAAAAAAAGATATATTCACGCTTCAAATCCAGGGTCTTTGGCATAGCCTCACTAAGACTCTTTTTTCCAGCGCCGCACCTTTGTCCTCGCAGCGGAATAGGGCGCAATAGTGTTAATCTGAATCCACTTTACCATCGCCCATTTCTCACCAGTCCATTTGCGCATTTTGGGCTTAAACAGATCTGCAGTAGGGAGTGCCTCTATCATGTCAACAATTTCACCGACAGTCCGCTCGAAATCAGCTCGCAATTCTTCTAGGGAGTTAGTCTTCCGGTCCTTATAGAAGGACTCGGCCAGGCGCCCCAGTTCATTCCACTTATAACCCTTTGCTGGCATATCCGGAATTTTTCCCGCCCGCTCAGCCTTTTCCCAACCAAGCAGAAGCTGCCCCCAGCCTATTTGGTATGCCAAAATATCGCAGGGAGAAACTTTCCCTTCAAGGTCCGGCTTCCGAGCAGCCGTTTTCGTTAAAATAGCGAATTCAGCGTCTAATCTACGAAAAGAATCATTTAACTTTTTGAGCAGGTCAGATTTATTGGATGGCAATGGCATCGGAGACTCCTTCCGAGTCTTCGTTAACATTTCATTGCCCGACCGTCACGGGCGATTCAAAATGCAATCTAGTTGAGGGGCATGGTGACAAGCATGGGCATTAGCTTCTAATGTAAGAGCTCCCACTGAGGTGCCAAGGAATGCACTGGTCACTAATCGCCCGTGCCAAATAGGGGGTTATCGATACAGCCAAACCCAAGCGACCAACAAATCAACAGTCATCTGGGGATAGGGATTTCAAAAGCCACTTGGAGCTGAAAGAATTAGCTGGAAACGAACTTTCCGCAGAATTGACCAGGCGTCCTATATAGTTGAGTTCCCTAGAGCCGGTGCTTTATACATCTTATCCACAATCTATCGCCCCAGACTCACTTCAAACAGAAAATTCTGCAGGATGAATCTGTGAGAGTTGAACTAACCTTAAGCAAAGAGCAAATGGAACTTCTCAACCGAGCCAAGGAGCTTTTATCCCACGCCCTGCCCGGGGCAACACTTGTTGAGGTGAGTACGAGTCTTGCTCAGCGGTATGTAAAACAGAGTTCATTTCCACGGCGGAATTAAAGGGACATCAAAAAATATCAGGAAGGCCGACTCCTTCCTCTGTCAAAAAAATCATTTTGCGTCCGAATCTGGGGTGTCAATTTAAGGATTCAAGGACTGGAAAAATCTGCGGGTCCTCTGCAGTTGCCACAATCAGTATCGATACAAAGCAGGATGTTAAACGGGCCCCACGTCATGGATGACCATTTTCTATGACAATCTCAAACTTCATGAGCTCAAGTTTTTTATTCAGAACGGAGTGCATCAATGACCTGAAGTTTTTCAGCTTTCAATGCAGGAAATATCCCACTCAGAACTCCAACAGCAAATATTGAGAGAGTCGAAAGAAGTAACGCAAGCCAGTCGACGGTCCATTCAAATTGCAACTTGCTTACAAATTTAGTCGATGCCCAAATCGCTGTGTGGTACGCAGTAAATCCTAAAAAAAGTCCTATCACTCCAGCTAACGCACAAACGATCATTGACTCGACTAAAAATTGTGTGCGTATTTCTCTGTTTGTCGCACCAAGAGCTTTTCTGAGTCCAATTTCTCTAAATCTTTCAGAAACAGAAACCAACATCATATTTGTAATTCCGATTCCACCAACGGCTAAGGTCACAAATGCGATCGACGATAACAACATAGTAAACAGCGCCAAAAATCTTCGCATCTGTGCGACTAACACGCTGTCGGAGTCAACCCGAAATCGACCTGACGAGCCATACCTTTGTTCAAAGAAAGATCTGACTTCCCTGCCGACTTTTTCTACGTCTGCACCAGCTTCAACCTGAATCATGACTTCCTTAATTTGGGAGGTCCACCAATCACCAGCCAGCGCTTGATAAAAGGTAAAAGGCAAATAAACTTGAAGATTTGGCTTCAGGTATTCTTTATTACTGGTCGATGACGCCAGCACCCCAATCACTCGACAGCCGAACGAATTGTCACCTTGACTGACTCTCAAAACTTGACCTAATGGCTGAGTGTCTGTAAAAAGTTGCTCCGCTATTTCATAGCCGACTATACAAACACCACTTTTTTGCGCTATCTCAACGTGGGAAAAGTTGCGCCCCAAAAGCAATTGCCTTCTGGACATCACAAGGGCCTCTTCGCTGGCCCCAAGAATCCTGACATCTTGTTCAATAGCCCGTCCACCATAATTGACAGCACCGTCCCACCCCATAAGTATTGGAGACATTCTTTGAATTTCTGGAAATATTTTCTTCAAAGAAACAAGTTCGCCGTCCCAATCAAAAAATCTAAATGGGGCCGGAACTATATCTGATGCTTTTTGATCCCGATTTGGATAACCATAAAACACCATCGTATTCACGCCTAAATCTGCGTATCCAGATAGAATTCTAGCTTGAGTGAATTGACCCAAGGTCACCATCGCAAAAACAGCAGCGATTCCTACAGAGATACCGATCATCGTCAGGGCTGTTCTGGTCTTGTTTCTTCCTAGATTTCTAACTGCGGACGGAAAGCTTTCCTTTGCCGCACCCAAAACGCCCTTTAAAGTAAACACAGTCGCAGCGTTCTTTTTCAATGCAGGCGAATACACTCTTGCTGGCACACTGGACCCAGGGGAATGGTCATCCCTCACAATGCTTCCATCTTTTATACGTATAATCCGATCACACTTTCGCGCCACATCATTATCGTGGGTAATGACAACTATGGTTTTTTTGGAGTCACGATTCAAGCTTCTGAGTAATTCGAGAATTTGTTTGGCAGAGACTGAGTCTAAGTTGCCCGTAGGCTCGTCAGCCAAAATAATCTCCGGATCACTCATTAATGCACGACAAATTGCCACTCGTTGCTGTTGTCCACCTGACAATTGATTGGGGTGGTAATCAAGACGATCACTCAGTCCAACAAGCTCGGCATACATTTTCGCTTTTAACAAAAACTTTTCTTTTGAACCCTTATCAGCTGAGTATTGCGTAGGTAGCAAGATGTTGTCGATCACGCTGGTTTTGGGCAATAGATGAAACTGCTGAAATATAAAGCCTATATTCTCGTTTCGAGTCTGGGCAAGCTCGTCTTCGTTGAGTGCAGATATGTCCTTTCCACTCATTTTAATGATTCCTTTGGTCGGAGGTGAAAGTAATCCCAAAAGATATAGCAGGGTTGACTTTCCCGAACCTGATGGACCCTGAATAGCAACGAGCTCTCCCTCCTTCACCACCAGAGACAAATCTATCAATATGGGCGTTGAGGATCCATCATTTGAATAGGAATAATGAAGATGTTCAATCTCAATGGCATTTTTCACTTTTATTCCGCCGAATTCATCTGTGAAAAATCAACTTGCTTGATCTTCTCACCTTCTTGTAAGCCTGAAATGACTTCAAAACCTTCTTCATTTTGAGTCCCGACCTGAATATCCCGACGCTCGCCAGAAGCCAAAACTACAAAATACTTTTCATTCTCTCGACGAACAAATTCATGCCTCAGTGTCAACACATTTTCTTTTTGCTGTAATGACATCAATGACAACTGACATTCCGGATTTAATTGTCTCATCACTGTCGATCATTTCAATACGGATAGGAAATTCTACAACTTGTGATCTGCTCCACTGATCTTTTTCTCGCGCAGCAAGCGACAGATCCCGAATAACCCCCTTGTACTTTCGAGTCAAAATTGCAGATGCCTTAATTACCACATCCTGACCAGCTTTAATTTTGACTCTGTCGATTTCAGGAGCATTCGCAACAACATAGAGTTTGCTCGTATCGTCAATTCTCAAAATGAATTCTTTCGGATCGCCTTCCTTGACATACTCACCCTCAGATTTTTCAATTTGAACCACAATCCCAGAAAGAGGTGAACGTAAAGGGAAGGAACTCTCGTTTGCTTGTAAAGATTGAACCACGCTGACAATCGGATCACCCTGTTTGACCTTGTCTCCAATTTTAACGAAGAGTTTTTTGACATATCCATTATAGGGAGCCGTCACAATCGTCTTCTTAAAAGGGGTCACGGTCCCAGCAATAGTGACTCTTTGAACAACATCTTGCTTGACGACTATTCCATACCCGTTCTTCTTTCCCCCGATAGGTTGACTTGAACGAAAATAAAAAATGAATGCAATCACCACAAAAATCAATAGACCAGCAATCGTTTTTTTATTTAAGAAGTTCTTCATAAAGCTTTCCTTGGTGATAGAGCAGTGTGTATCTTGTTGTCTGCAAATCAGACACCGCAGAATAAAACTGAATCTCGGCATCTGAAACACTATTTAATCCAAGATATCAAATCAAGATATTGAACTTTTCCGTTTCGATACTCTCGCTCAATAAAATCAATATTGTCTCTTTCAAGAGCCAGTAACTCTTTCGCTAACCCAAAATTTCTTTGAACTTGTTTCACGTTGATCAAAACCTGTTTCATGGATGACTGAAGAAGAAGCAAATTTGAATCTAGGTCATTGTTTTGGACAATGCTTTTATGGAAAGCGACCTCTTTGTCCCGGGCCCTTGTCCCCCAATCAAAAAAGTTGTATTTAACTGTCACAAGGGCACTCCAGCCAGTCCGTGCATTGTCAAAAAAAGATTGCCCTGTCCCAGCATAATTGGAGCTTGTATAGTCTACGCCAGTCGAGAGATACCATTCTGGCAAAGTTTTTCTACTGATGAGATCACGACTCAATTGGTTCGCTTCTTTTTGAATCTGTGCAGCCCGAGACTGAAGATGATTTTCAATCTCTAGCGTTGTATCAGGGACTTCATTTTTGACTGCCTCAAGAGAAATTGGTACAAATTCAACCTGTACATTCAATTTCTGAGGCAGACTCATCAGTCTTTGCAGCTCCTGCTTAGATTTTTCGACGGTGCCTTGAGCTGTCACTAAGTTAATTTCGCCCCGACTGACCTGTGTTTTAAACCTCAGAAAATCCTTTTTGGTTTTAATTCCCTGATGATAGTCTCTAGAAATTCTTTCATATTGCCGACTGATAAGTTTAAACTGCTTTTCCTGAATTTCTAATAATTTGATATTCAACGAATAAATTAAGTACTGTGATACAAGATCAAGACTGACTTTATTCTTTTGGTCTTCAAAATTAAGCTCTGCTTGTTTTCTGTTTAATTTCGCAATTTGACTATTGATTCGAGTGACGCCGTTGTCATAAAGAGACTCTGTGATACCTAGATTAAATTCACTATTCCAAGGGCTTGTTGTCTTGCGGGGTGAAGAGTCTAGAATTCCATGTGTGGCCGTTAAATCAAGACTCGGAAGTAATTTTGCTTCGGCAGATTCTTCATCAAGTTGAGATATTTTGAGCTGTCGTTTCATGGAATCAAAAGTTGGAGAGTTCTCAACAGCAAATGCAATCGTTTTTTTAAATCAAATTTTCAATTTCAGAGGACCTCTCTGCGGCCTGAACTAGACCCGCTAAAGATATGAGCATCAAGATAAGTAGAAGTCTCATTTCTGTCCCTCATGACTTAGACTGATCAACAACGACGCGTTTAATCCTCATCCCCATCACCGTCCCCGTCTCCATCCCCATGCTCGCCAGCACCCTCATCGAATTTCATTGTTATTCCAAAAATTTGAAGGGATCGCGTTTGGCTGTTGTAGTTTTTGAAAATATGAAGACCGAATGCGACGACCAGACCGATCAGCAGAATCCCGACTGGTGCTTTTGGGGTAAGTATCGTCTGATCAAGGGCAATATCCTCTTTTTTGCCATCAATCATGCTCAGGCCAATCAGCTCCTTGTGGCGGATGGTGTGAAATACGATTCCGACCACATGAAGAACTACAACAATGATCAATCCGTTCGCTAATAACTCATGAACGTCTTCGAATGATTCTTTGTCTGATCCTGAGGTCATTAAATAGCCAGTCATTGCGAGACCAAAAGCCATGGTCATCATTGTGATTCCTGCCCAACTAGATGCCGGGTTGTGACCTGCCCATCGTCTTTTTTCCCCCGTCAGAATTCCCTTGAAATAACTAACGAGATCCATCGGATTTAGCGCGAAGCCAGAGAATCGGGCATGCTTGGTCCCAAAAACACCCCAGATAATCCTCAGTAGAACCAAAAAACCTAAGACGAGTCCAAAAAGCGAGTGATAGTTAAACCAATAAGATTCATCATCGACTGTTTTCGCGATAACAAAGCCAGTCAAAAACAGACCTGCGAATAACCAATGAAAAAGTCGCGTTGGCAGGTCATAAACAAGATATTTTTTCACAAACACTCCCATCAGTCATTGGTTTCGTCTCCGTCTGACATTCACCTCTGAGAAGCAACTAGGCAATTCGGTCAGTTGACGAAGCATAGGTTATTCAGTTACGTTTGTTGAGTCTGAAAATTAACCCATTGCAACAATACAACCTCAACAAAAGGAGCCTTTTAATGATCAATCGAATCTTGGCCACCGCATTGCCCTTTGCGCAGTCTCAGCCTACGCTAAAAAGAACTGCACTGATCAACCAAAAGACAAGTGGATGAAAGAGGAGGACTTTAAGAAAAAGGTTGAGGGACTTGGATATAAAATCAATAAATTCAAACAGCCTGGCTCATGTTACGAAATCTACGGTTTAAATAAAGACGGAAAGAAAGTTGAAGTCTATTTCAATCCAATGGACGCGTCAGTTGTTAAAGAAGAAAACAACTAAATCATTCGCCACAAAAAAAGGGAGGGGTCATTCCATAGAATATTCCAGAGACCCCACTCTTTGCAAAACGATGGCATCAGTGGCGCCCATTCCAAAGAGTAGTCCAATCAGTGAAATCTGACATAGCCTTCCCGTCATGCTCGTTGTGGTCCTTCTCAACGCCATTGTCGGCGCGATTCAAGAAGGCCGCGCCGAGCAATCTCTTCTCTCACTTCGTAGAGTCTCGACCCAAAGAGCACGGGTTTTGAGAGATGGCATCGAGAGTGAAGTTGACATTAATCGGAGAGTCTGTGCCTGTTTCTAAAGGGACAGATCTCGTTTCTGAAAATGCTCAGTTGGCTGATCGCCTAAATATGATTTTTGCCGGAACCTACGTGTTTTGTTTCTGATCATCGGGATTGGTGTATTGCGTGGAAAACTCGTCCGAAGTGACCCCGAGTGCAATCAAAAAAAAAAATATCCCAGAAAAGCTGAACTGCCATTTGATTCCAATATGAAAATGATGGCGACACTTCACGAAATCAATGGCGAACAAATCGTCTATATCAAAGGCGCGCCAGAAACATTACTCAAACTTTGTGGATCCATTGACACAAATACAGGATACCCAGTCGCCTCAGTTTCTGAGGCCATGATCAGCGAACTTCCCACCACTGACCAAATGATGCTCAGAAGCCTTATTTTCAAGAATCAAGAAGCTGAGGAACCGGACGAGGAAGTCTCGGTCGCTATGGTTAATCTGGACTTCCTGGACCAAACCCAAAACGGCATTACTTCTCAAAAATTGGAATACGAATCTTGAAGATAAACGTCTATTTGCCCTCTAGAGTAGTCCCTTCAAAGGGACCCACAGCAAAAACACGCTAACTCCTGGCGTGACTTAGCAGCTGTCACGTCAGTGACTTAAATTGATTCAGTAATATAATTGTTTCAAACAGCATCTTCAAATCATAAACAAACTTTGCACTATAAAAGGGTTGAGGTATAAGTTTCTTTCCTACAAAGGACACTATATGAAGCGACTATTGCTACCAGTTGTATTTTCTTTTTTTCTTCCATTTCATTTTAGCACTGCACAAGAAGTCAGTTATCCTTCGTCTGTCCCAACGACTGACTGTTCCCTCCTTGAAAAGCTTGTGGCTCAAATTGACCAGACAGTGGGATCGTTAACTTCTCAATATAAACTTGCCAGAATTAATGGTTCAGGAAATTTGAAAGACCTTCAGATTCGCTTGGAAACTGCTAAAGAGCAGCAAGTTTATTTTCATACTGTTCTAGCTCAGTGTCTCCAAGATTAAGGGTTGACGAGTTTTTACAAAATAGCAGTGGCTTTTTTGCTTTGCCCTTGCCGGCGATGAAGGGACATCCCTTTGAGAACACGTTTTGGCTCAGAGGATATAGAGTGGGTGGCAAGTCTGACCGCCTACCGGAAAACTTCGTCGTGCTCCGGAAGCGAAGTCATTTGTTTTGATAGCCTCGCTTTCCAGGTCTTTTTTAGTCTTGGCTCTTTTTTATCAAATTCGCCTTGGCCTTTAAGATTCAGCTACAGAATCTTCGTGCATGGGTAGAGTCCTGGAAATTCAAGATCTGGGTCATGGCGGTTATTTCAGTGTGAGTTTGGCTAGTTTTTTGTCATCGACTATTTTCTTAGAACCGAGGAAAGAGCTTTTAATCCTGCGGTATTCTCCGACGGCGTTTGCCCAGAAAAACCGAGCCGCAAATGAGTCCCGGTCTTTCCGCTCAAAAGATAGTTTTGCTCAGGATAAACTATTATTTTTTCCTCTTTTGCTCGTGCCGCCAACTTCGATGAATCTTCGCCTGTATCCAACCAAATTGCCATACCCCCATCTGGAGTACGCCATGATATTCTTGGATGTTCGACCTTGATCTGTTCAAGAGTTTTCACCATAGACTGTAGCCTTAGCTCGTAGGCTCTGCGGACCCTACGCAAATGGCGTTCAAAGCCACCAGAGGTCATCCACAATGACAGAGCTTTTTGAAGCAGATGCTCATTTTGACGAGATGAAATTCGTTTTAACTTTGCCAACTCCCGTCCGAAAGCTGTAGGCACGGCCACAAAACCTATCCTAGCTGATGGAAATAAGATTTTAGAGAACGTGGATACATAGATGACCAGCCCACCGGGATCAAAGCTCGCGAGAGGAGCCACCGGCTGACTTGCATAGTGGAACTCATGATCATAGTCGTCTTCCAGAATCAGAACACCATATTTGTAAGCAAGCTCATACAAACGAAGCCTTCTCTGAGCGGACAAGGTGACTGTGGTTGGATATTGGTGAAGAGGTGTGACATATATCAGTCGAACTTTTTTTTGCTTGAGTAGCTTTTCCAAATGATCTGTCACCAAACCCTCAGTATCGACTGCCACAGGAACAACGCGAGCTCCGGCAAATCGTATCGCCTCAAGTGCTGGCGGGTATCCAAGACCTTCCACCGCCACGGAGTCACCAGGTTTAACTAAAAGCTGAGCCAAAAGAAAAATGGCTTCCTGCGAACCGTTGGTAACTATAATCGAGCGGTCACTGACATTTCGGACTCTCCGCAAGTAAATAGATATTTGCTCTAAAAGACTTTGCTCTCCGATAGGATCTCCATAAAGAAGGACGTCGCGGGACTGAAGAGCATCGTAGAGAAATGATTTGAATTCTCCTGTTGGAAACAATCTTGGATCCGGAAAGCCAGAAGGAAATGCAAAACGAAATTTCGTTGGCTGATTATAATCGCCTATCTTCACTGGCCTCGCCAATTCAAATTTTGGTATTCGATTTTGGAAATCTCGCATCACTGTCGCCCGTGGCTGTAAGAACGTTGAAGGAAGCGTTTCAACCACTCGATATCGAACTTTCTCTTTGGATTCTATCCAACCTTCGGCAATCAGTTCTGATAGCGCATTCATGACTGTGTGGCGATCAAACTTAAATCTTTTAGATAGTACTCTGCTCGACGGAAGTACCTCCCCGGCCTTGAGATGCCCCTCTCGAATGGCAGTACGCAGCCCCTCTGCCAATCGCTGGTATTTAGGCTGTCTCCCCTTGGGTATTGTGAATAGGAGTTCTTTCATCTGGTGTATATATATTTATCATTCTGGTTGTTCTTAATCAACCAGAAGTTTGATAGGTTCTTCCCATAAGCTATCCAATTGAGAGGAAATAAATGAACTGGGCAACCGAACCGCTGTATGTAGCGAATGACAAAATCACTGTCCGCACTATAACCAAGAACGACATTGAAGATATTGTAGAGGCAATTCACGACCCAAAAGGCTGGAGTGGTCGAATGTGGGGCATCGACACACCTGAGAAAATTCGAGATATGTTGCAAAAGCAAATTGAGGGTCAAGTCAAAGGTGAATGTCATCCTATGGTCTATTTCGTCGATGGAAAAGTTGCGGGAATAACTAGATATCACAGCCTATTCCCTGGCAGAAAAGCATTAGAAATTGGCGGAACATGCATCGCCCCAAATTGGCGCCGAAGCTTTGTGAACACTGAGGTAAAAAATATTTTGCTCACATACGCTTTTGAGAAATTGAGGACAGTACGAGTCGAATTGCGTGTAGACTGTCTAAACTACGTCTCACAAATGAATGTGCTAAGACTCGGTGCCACTTTCGAAGGAATCATTCGACACTGGCAAGTCCGGAAAAATGGCGATCTACCTGATGGCATGCTTTACAGTATTACTAACAAAGATTGGCCGACAGTCAAAGAGCGACTGATCGCACTCCAAAATCGACAGAAACCAAAGACGCCATTTTTGCCGTGGGAAATAGAACACGGGGACCTTCAGCTAAAAGTGAGTCGACTTACAGATGCAAATGACCTTCTTGAACTCACAAAACGCAATAAAAAGAGTCTCATAGAGAGCTTTCCGCAGTCTGCGTGTATGGAGTCTTCGGAACAGGCCTATTCCTACATCGCAGAAAGAACTCACTGGGCTGCGAGCGGTACCGCTTTCTACTACGGTGTACGCCACAAGAAGAACAACCAATTGATCGGTCAATTTCACATCAAACATATCAATTGGAAGTCACTCTCAGCTGAGCTCGGCTATTTCATTGACGCAGGATATCGACGACAAGGCATTGCTTCGCAGTTGATTGAGCTCGCAATTGAGGAACTATTTGCGAAACGAAACTTTCGTCGGATCACCTTAAGAGCCATCACCAACAACGATCCCAGTATTAAGCTGGCAGAGAAACTCGGTTTTCGGAGAGAAGGGATCCTCCGCGCAGAATTCACTACGGGCACTGGGGAGTTTGTCGACACGGTTCTCTTTTCCAAGCTCAAATCCGACTGATATCTGCTCATTTTTTTCAATTTCATCATGCGATCATGAGCAGAATTAACTGGAAACCAACTCCCCGCAAAAATAGCCGGGCGCCAGACGTTACCAACGATACTCCTGCATTGGCGCAAGTCCAAGTAGGCATTGCGATGGGCACTGGTACTGATGTCGCGATGAATAGTGCGGTGTGCCGACACCTGGAATGTAGGGTTTCACCTGTAGAGACTTAGTCATTTAAACAATAAATTTCACTATTTGTAATAACACAGCGATTTCGAAAGTCCTTTGAAAAAATAGGTATTTACTCGATTATTTTAACACTCACTTACTTATTGGTGATAAGTTCCTCTATACCAACACTTCCCCTGATATTTGGTCGATCAAAGCTTGATTGGATTTTTTTCAGTTCTGGCAAGAGGATTATAATACTCAGTTCAATGATCGAGATTACTTCTTGATGACAGATGTTTTTTTTCAGAAAGCCAATCTTATTCCAACGAGCGGATTTATAAATCTAAAAGCATTGAATCCGGAAAAAGAGACCGAAGCAGGGTTGATTTTCACGTCTGGCGACGCCCCATGAAAAGGATGCTCAAATCCATTAAGCCTGACTTAGATACAGATCGCGACAAAACATCCCTCATTTAACGTCCAGTTTCAGACTCCATGTGTTGTATTCAAAGCATTGCAGCTTAACCTACAATACAAGCGAGGAGATCAAAATGTATCAGATGTGTTTAAGACTTCTAATATTATTCATGCTACCGGTTTCAATCGCCTATGGGGTCGACAAGCCAATCAAATCGGTATCTGAAGCAGAGAAAATAAATAAATTAAATCAAAACAAGTTAACCCTGTGTGTCGATTTTGTCAAGAAATTGAAAAAGACGTATTCAAATGGCCCTATCCTTGTTCATAGATTTTTTAAAATAAAAAACTCGTCTAGAGATATCGAAGACACGCTCACCTCTCTTCTATGGCGTTACCATGGAGGCCTGTATTTAGCTTTGGAAATCAAAGATCTAGTTAGAGATGTAGCAAATCTCGAGAAATTGGATCCGAATTGTGATTATTTAGAAAATGATGACAAAAGATCTTTGTTAATCGTAGATGATGACGAATATTTAATAGCATCCTCGCAGAATAAAAATAATAGATCCTGTGGCAAACAGTCTGATTGCAGTAACCAAATACACTTTCTAAAAAACAAACAGATAGTTTTTAACAAAACTTTTCAACAAGAACTGTCTACTAATAAAGGAAAGTTGAGAAGCGCACCTCGTTATGATGTTCGACCCCCACCCCCGATTCTTGACTACTCGAATTATGTTTTTTGCGAAAATAGCAGGTGTGTTTATCGGGAGAAAACTATCCAAGTTAGAGCCCAACCAGCTCCAGTTGGAATTCTTTTAAGTGGTGAAGATAATAAAATGGTTGAAGAAGTTATGCCTTCTCACAGTGAAGAAGATCTAGTTCCTGGAAACGAAATAGTTCGAGACCCAAAGACCGGGGCAAGCATAATACGAACAAGTGTTTATTTTTGTTTTAAACTAAAGACAAAAGTAAAAGATGCAAATGATTTTTTGAAAACTTTTAATGCACGCATTTCCTCAAGCATTAAAGGCAATAGCTGTGGAAGTCTAAGTATTCAGGACCCTCAGACTCTAGAAAATTATTATAAAAAAATAGAAATTATGAAAAAAAATACTGTCATAGATAGTATCCTACCTGACAGTCTTCCAGTACCTGAGGGCCTTCCATTATAAACTCCAGCACTTGGTGGACCCGAATAAGATATATCAAGCATTCAATGTATCGTTCATAACGGTGCAACGCTCGACAAAAATGTCCAAGGACTCGAGAGGTTTGAAAACGCCTTTGCCGATAAAAGGCGACATGTCATAAAGCTTGATTTTTCCGTCATTGAAATAGACGTAAACTTTGAAATCGTTTGTTGGCTTTACTTGAACGACAGAGCAAATCATAAATCACCTAGGTGTCTTTTCCAATGATGTTTGCGGCACCATTTCATTTACGATTGAATTGTTCGGCGGACTTAAAGCGCCTCTAAGTATGACCTTTTTCGAGATTGGTCCTAAACCTCAACTCCTAATCCGCTTTGCTGCCGACCCAGAATTAA
The DNA here is from genome assembly GCA_016713585.1 of Bdellovibrionales bacterium. Classification (GTDB taxonomy): domain Bacteria; phylum Bdellovibrionota; class Bdellovibrionia; order Bdellovibrionales; family Bdellovibrionaceae; genus JADJOV01. The sequence goes on from JADJOV010000026.1 coordinate 55,120, forward strand.
TACCCATAGTATTTACCAAAGAGTGATGGGAACGGCTTAAGTCCCCCTTTGTTTCTCCTCGCATAGACGGCCCTGGGGTCAAGTAAAAACTTTTTCCTCGGAGCTTTTTGGTCATGATGAAACAATTCAAATCAACATTTATGGTAGCAAAGCGCAAAGCTCTGGACTCAGTCCTTTTTTAGAATTTCGTATCAAAAACTTCCTCAAGAATTAAGCAGACGTTTCAAAATGAGTCAGCTAGATTCATTGAAATCTGTTTGCTGAATCTTTGCGAGCAGCAGTTCCGAACGAGACTTGAATCCTATCTTTGATAAGGACCTCCTGGTATCGGGAAAATATTTTTTCCCAACATCGCCCGGCGTTAGGAGGATGGTCGAATTGGCCAGCAAGCTGACTCGATAGTTACCCGTAAGACACAAACACAATGGTCGTCAGGCCGTACTGAATGTGGCCCTATAATCAAAGCCTGGCACATGAAAACTCAGCAAGTTTCGACCCCATGGTGATTGGGCATCATTACGATTTTTCTGCATGTATTTCAGAATATTTTTCCAATCTCGTCCCCAGGCAACAATTCGTGTATAAGGACGTGCGAGCCAAAACTGAAAATGATTTTCCATTTTATCTTTGCCCGATTGAGTGGCTCGCCCGACTCCTCGATTTCGCTGTCCCACATGGCGCGCAATCAATGCTGTGATCGTGCGAATGAACTTTCGATAGAGGAGAGTTTCGTCAATACAACAACCAGATGCAAATGGTTGCCCACATTGACTAGCTCATAAATTTTCACCCCACATTTTTTAGCCCAAGCTCGGATGGTTCTATCAACAAAGTCGGCATGTTGTAGCAAGGAGCTTGGGCCTATGGCCCACTCGGACTTGAGAACAATATGCACGGGCTCTTTAGTTGAAAGAGGCCTTGCTTCTTTTGGATGACTGCGCAAAAGGCAACCTCCAAAAAACCTCTGACGTTTTTCAATAAAAGAAAGCTGTGTTGGCTTGCTCACATTCCCTCATCATGTTCAAGTAGCGATATCATTTTTTAATCGATTCAAGGATTTTTGCAACATGAAAATACTAAAATTTACCTCTCAACTTTTACCGAATTGGCTGTCTGAGTTGGATCAGGTCCCCGATGGTCGCCTGCAAAGTCGCTGCAAATGCAGCATGAAAGAGACCCTCTTCTCTGGGATAATGATGTTTTTGCTTCGTTATCGCTCGCTGCGCTCTTTCACCCTGGAACATCGTGGCAATGAGCTCTCCTTGGACAATTTCAGCTGTTTCATCAGTCTATCAGACATTCCTGACGAAGACAGTTTCCGATACATTCTTGAACCAGTGACAACGGACTCAGTGAATTTGATTCTAAAAAAGATTCACCAAAGATTGGAGCGGCAGAAAATACTTGATGCCGAGAAGTTTTTGGCTCACTGGATCTTCTTTCACTTGACGGAACGGGTCAGCTCTCAAGTTGCAAAGTCAATTGTGAATTTTGTTTGACCAGAAACTCGAGTGATGGTCGGACTCATTTCATGCATGGCCAACTCCTTGCTTCCTTGACAAACCAGAGCGGAAAATACTCAATGCCTCTGCAATTTGAGCCGATTCAGAAAGACAGCACTCAGACTCAATACTCCAAGAATGACTGTGAACTCAATGCTGCAAAAGACTCTTGCAAAAACTTCGTACTGAATTTCCAAAACGCAATTTTTGCATTCTAGCCGACAATTTATTGGCTGTTGATCCAATTTTGTCTGTCATCGAAAGTTTTTCGTGGAAATACATCGTAACTGCCAAGTCAGATCGCAACAAAGAAGTTTTTTTTATGTTTGAATACCTTTGGGAGCAAAAGCAACAATTAGAAAGGCTCGACTCAAAGGGACATCTGCACCGATACGAATGGACTCAGAATCTTCCTCTCAAACAATATTCTAAAACTGAAAAACAAGTACTAACAAATCTTGTCGTTTACCAGGAGCTTAGCCTGGAAGGCGAGATTCTTTATCAAAGCTCCTGGGTTACAAATCTTCCTGTCGACAAATGGAATGTCACATTGTTGGTTTCAGCAGCTAGAGCCCGCTTTGGGATTGAAACAGAAATTTCAACGAACAAAAAAATCTTGGATTTCATATAGAGCACAATTTCGGACACTCTGGAAATCTTCCCAATGTCTTTTTGGTCTTGCACAAATCGCACAATTATTTTCCATTCTATTTAAGCATTGGAAATTGGGGGCCATTGACATTAAGAGAGTCGGGAGCTGTCGAAGATATTTTGAAAAACTCGCGGTCGTTGTAGCTGGCCGTTTTCTGCCGGTTCTCAAATCTCGTCCGTCGCCAATGAGAATTGGTCTGCCTCCGCTCGAGGCACTAGCCTTCATTTTAGAGTTGGCACCGCCGGAGCTGCAGGATCAACCCATGTGGCGACTATGAACTCAAGCGGAGTAGCCATATTTGGCGCAACCCCGTCATCGAGATTGCGCATCGGAGGAACCAGATCCGGCACATCCTGGACCACATCTGGGGCATTATTTTGTACTGACCCTGGCACACTGACTGACACCACTGGATCTGGCGCCATTAACATCCGTGTTGCCAATTCTTTTGACATACCAACCTTGGCGTCAACCAATGCTGTTTCAATTGCGAACGCTGCGACCCTCTATGTTGCTGGGGCAAATACTACTATCACAAATGGCAATGCACTTTATGTTGCTGGTGGCACCTCCTATTTTGGTGGCAACGTCGGCATAGGGACCACCACGCCATTAAGTGCGACTCACATTGAAGGAACAGCAACAGCCAATAACGGCGTCTTGTATGTGAAAGATTTGGGTACCGACGATACGCGTGGACACATCGTGATCGAAGGCAATTCCAGCGCTACGGCTGCTTGGTCCGGTATCGACATGATGACTTCTCCGTCAAGCGGAACGGCACATAAATGGCGTATGGTTGCACGCAGTGAGACGGCGTCTTCTCTTCCAGGCAATCTTACTTTTTGGCAAAATAATGGTTCATGGTTAAATCGAATGACCTTAAATGCTGCAGGAAATGTCGGTTTTGGTGGTGAATCCTCTGCGCTGAGCAAGGTCGCAGTTAGAGGCAGTTTATCTGTTGGAAGCAGCACTTACTCCGCTGTTGCAGCTCCGACAAATGGCGCTATAATCGAAGGCAACGTCGGCATTGGCACAACGAGCCCAGGAGCTTCAAGCATTTTGGATATCTCTTCAACCACCAAAGGGCTGGTGCTGCCAAGAATGACGAAGACCCAACGTGATGCTATTGTGAGTCCAGTTGCAGGTATGGCAATTTATCAAACGGATAATACGCCAGGGCTCAGAGTGTACAACGGGACAAATTGGATGAAATTCACCGAGACTGCCGACTAACAGAATTCAAAAAGATCGCACTTGCAAGTTAGCAAAAATTTCGAAATCATTGCCAGGTGAATCTTTTCTTTTTGGGCTTTCTTATTTTCAGCTCGTGTTTGTCTGCTGTGTCGGCCGAGGTCGAGTCTACAAAACTGAAAGCAAACATCAATTTTGCGTATCCGATTCTTTGCCTGAACCCAGCGGAATGTCTTTATACTTCTTATCCTCAATACGTGCTGACATCGGTGTCTAGGCGAATGGTCACGGTTTGTCGCTTTTCTGGCCCTGATAATCCTGATGGCGCTTTTCTTCAAACAAGACCTTGTGATATTTGGGATTGAATTCAGCTTTCCTGGGGTTCCAATCAAACTTCATAGCCAATTGTCCATACCATGTATGTCTATGGCGAGACTGGTGTCTATTTAGCCCTGGCGGGGCCAAAAATTTGCTCACCCTTTTTTCTGCAAGCAGGGCAAGGTTGACAAGGCTCCAGATACCCCGATATTAAAGCCTGAAAACGAAGGAGTTGGTTAGATGAAATATGATTCGGAAATTCAAAGCTCTATAGACTATCTCCACTCAAACCGTGCGCTCGAAGCTGTCGATTCAGACGCCTATTGGCCCAAATGGCATTCGCCTTGGTGGCACATGCTCCTGCTTCACGAGATGGGCGAGACAAAGAGAATTCCGAAGGAAATGATTAGACGGTACGTCGCTTCGTTAAATCGCCTACCTCTCAAGATTTTCCCCATTCAACCAGAAGATATGCCTGAGGGAGTTGATCCATACAGGGAAAGCCCTTGCCATTGCCAGCTTGGCAACGTGTACCAGGTCCTTTCCGCCTGGGGAGTCGACGTAGACAAAGAAGCACCATGGATACGACCTTGGTTTCTTCGTTATCAAATGGCTGATGGTGGATTGAATTGCGATAACGATGCGTATTTGGTCAAGGATGAATGTCCGAGCTCGATGGTCGGCACAATTTCTGTCTTTGAGGCCGTCTTGCTCCATACGCCGAGACCCTGGACACGCGAAGAGAAGCACTTTCTTGATAAGGGTGCTAAATTTCTAATGGATCGAAAACTCATGCTGGGCTCTTCAACAAAACACAATGCGAGTGAACGCAAAAGCGCCGAACAATGGACAAAACTTTGTTTCCCAAGATTTTACCTCTACGACGTTCTCCGTGGGCTCAGTGCTCTGGCGTTGTGGGCCGAGAAAACGAATCAATCTATACCTAAAGAATCAATTTCGGACGCGACAAATTTCCTGAGTCAGTATTTTCCAGACGGCAATGTGAAAATCGGCCGCCATTCCTTTGAGGGAGTTGGCACACTTCTACCTTCACCTACAGGAGAATGGATTCGCAAGCAGCCAGCAACGTTTTTTCCTTTATTAGAAAGAGTCAGCGAAATTGGATCGGTCTCTCCGTTTCTTTCCAAGCAGTGGTCAGAAACAAAACAAAGAATACTCTCACACTCAGAGATCGGACCTTTATGATGACCGATCCAGTGAGAAATAAATTTGAAGTATTTCGAGAATTTGATTGGCGGCGAACAAATGACAAGAAGAGAATCGCATGACTGCCCCAAATGAAAAACTAGAAGAACAAGCCAGGCGTTTGGATGAAATCCTTAAAGAACTGGAAATGGCTGTGGCTCACGTCAAAACTGCAGCGGCTCATTTCAGGTCTGGCGAAGTTCCCCGTGGCTGTGCTCACACGGTTGCGCTTGAAGGTCACATGATCGTAGCAGGTGAATTTCTTAAAGAAATTTCGAAAACTCATCGCCTTGCGGCGAGGCCCTGATTTATGAATTCTCAGAATTTCCAAAGTGATTTGAAGTTTTCTCGACTAGAAATTACGGATGTTCCGACGCCTTTACTCTCTGGTCAGACCGCGACGCAGTTAAATTCACTCATTGGGCGCTCACACCTGATCTTGAATCCTGCCGAGCAAGAATTGAAAAGGTTGTAGAATTTTACGGAAAGAATCCGAATCACTTCGGCCCATTTACGATACGCACAAGTGACGATATTTGTATCGGAATTATAGGGGCAGATGAGCGGGATACAGCTTCGCAGTCTAATGAAGTCTGGTACTTTCTTAAACGTAGTCATTGGGGGAAAGGCTACGCGACACAAGCAGCGCGGAAACTCCTTGATCTGATGCGGACATCCAAACGAGCCAAACTTGCGGAAGCAACTGCTGTCGTTGACAATCCAGCAAGCTGGACGCTTTTGGATCGTCTTGGATTTTTGAAGAAGTTGCGAGATGCAGGCGGATTTCAAAAACACGGACTCACTTGCGACCTCTTCAAGTATAGCCTTGAATTGGGGGAATAGCGTGAGCGGACTTCCATGGGCAAACCTGGGGACCTCGATAGGCCGTGCCAAACAACTGGAACAGGAGCCCCAATGCTTCGATTGAATCACATTTATTTGAGTGTTGAGGATATGGAACGCGCCATCGCGTTTTGGGAGTCGATCTTTCAGGCAAAGATCGCTGCCCGAAATAGGGACCGATGGGCAAACTTTGAAGAATGTGGTGTCTATTTGGGCCTCTATAGACCAGCCTATGATGGAGGAAAATATTCCGTCGGCGACAATGTGACTATCGTTTTAGAAACCGAGGACATAGCGACCGAGCACCAGAGAGTGAAGACTATCACAGAAAAAATTTCAAACCTGTTAAATGCCGGCCCCAACTACAGGTATTTCCATTTCCGCGATTCGGAAGGCAATCTCATCGAAGTTGCCCAACAAAAATAAGAACGGATCAACAAAGAAAAAGCGCATCACCTGGGCCTAGCTGCTCAAGCGAGTCTTCAAAATGGACATGGAAACCTGCAATGTTTGCGGCGTAAAAATGGCAGTCACTTCCGCAATCACTGATCCCGAGGTCATCCAAAAAATACTCGAACATCTGAAACTTCCCACAAGATCACCAAAAAACCACCCAAACCGAGGATTTCCAATTTTAAATCTCCTTCAATTTCTGTAGGAAATAAGTAAACTGAAGCCCGTACCACTTTGCCAACTGGGAATTGTTTGCCGATCCGCCGTGGCCACCTTCTGTGTTTTCATAATAGAAAAATGGATGGCCATATGCTTCCATTTTCGCAGCCATACGACGGGCATGACCTGGGTGCACGCGATCATCGGCAGTTGAAGTCATAAAGAAAACTTCTGGATATTTGCCGTCGAGTTTAAGGACATTATATGGCGAGTAGCCCGCTAGGATAGGTCGCATTTTTGGGTCATCTGGATCGCCATATTCGCCCACCCAGCTCGCGCCCGCTAGCAGTTTATGATAGCGAAGCATATCGAGCAGTGGAACTTGGATAGCAATGGCATTGTCCTCAACCGAAGCAAAAAAATGGGCTCTGTTATCTGAAACCCTGCCCAGTGTCGTCGATTGGATCGATTTCAAAAAAACTCCAAATTTGGATGTTTTCAAGAAATGTCCAATTGGACTTTAGTTGACTTTATAGCTTCCCTATTGTAATTCTACCGACAACTTTTAAGGACACACTGCAAATGAAAATGGGTCTATTGGCGTTTATTATGCTACTTTCTTCTGAAAATTTTGCAGAGGCGACAAGGAATACTTTTATGAAAAGTACTGGAAAGAACATTGGCTCTTATTTTGAAATTCCGGTTACTAACTTGGAAAGAGCCATGAAGTTTTATTCATCAGTATTTGGGTGTGACTTTTCGAAAGAAAATATCCACGGCAACGAAATGGCTTTATTCCCATTCAATGGAAAAAACTCCGGGATAACAGGAGCTTTGGCAAAAGGAAAGACTTATAAGCCTTCTGCTTCGGGTACTCTGATATATCTCGCCACTGAGGATATAGAAAAGACTCTGGAAAAAGTAAAATCTCAAGGTGGAGAAATCTTGTTTCCCAAAACTGCTGCAGGCGAATATGGGTTTGTAGCAGAGTTTGAAGATGTTGAAGGTAACCGTATCGCTTTGTTTGATAGCAACTAAAGCAGATTGTCGGATCACTTTTTGTAGAACGATCACTTTTGCTATTGTGCCAGACCCTTTACCAGATGCGAAGAATTTGGATTTGAGGAAGTTAGAGTCTTCAAAGAGTACGCAATTAAGAGCGGTAAATACATTAGTTCCATCTGGATGCAGAAGAGGCTAAGTCAATGACTAAAACATTTGAGTCACCAATTCAAATTGACGAAATGAAGGACTCTGATCTCTCTGAAGTGGGTGAACTTGCAGGACAGCTTGGCTATCCTTCAAGTCATGAGGACCTGGTTCGACGATATCATGTACTTCGCACGACCCCAGCACACCAGCTATTTGTAGCACGGTATAATAGCAAAGTTGTGGGCTGGGTGCATGTTGGACAAGAGATGTCCTCTCTTTTGACTGATGAGCGTGCGGATATTGGCGCACTTGTTGTTGATTCGAAGTTTAGAAGCCTGGGAATTGGCTCTCTTCTCATGAAGGCCGCCGAGTTTTGGGCTGAAAATAGAAAGCTCAAGCGGATGCGAGTCAGATCGAATACAAAACGAGAAAACGCACATCATTTCTATCAACGTCAGGGTTATGAAAAAATCAAATCCTGGCATCTTTTCACGAAGAATCTCGAGGACTCCAGATGAGTACCTCAAAATCGGTTCAAGATCGATGTTACTGTGGAACAATTCAATATGAACTATCAATTCAGGTTCCTCACTGGCGAAAGACGATATACCAGATTACCGCGAAAAATCTCAGGAGCAAATATGATCCAGCAAATTCAGCAGAGGCCATCACCGTACGAAATTGCCAAGGAACTGCTCGAAACGCGATTTAAAGGGGCTGAGGTTGTCTTTGCGGCTGGAAGTATCAGGCGAAACGAAGCAACGGCTTCGTCTGACATTGATTTAGTCGTCGTTTATCCAAAACTTGAGCAGGCATACCGCGAGTCATTTACATTCAAAGGTTGGCCAGTAGAAGCATTTGTTCACGACCCTGAGACACTCAACTATTTTTTCTGGGAGGTAGACGCTAAAGACGGAACTCCCTCTCTCCCATTCATGGTCGTAGAAGGCAAAGCCATCCCAGAATCTCACCCATTAGTGAATAGGCTCAAATCGCTCGCAGATCGTGTTCTCGATGCTGGACCAGCAAAATACTCTGATGAGCAACTGAAGAATTTACGCTACGGCATCAGTGACCTCTTGGATGATTTACGAAGTCCCAGAAACGATTTCGAATTAAAAACAATTGTTGGAAAACTTCATGAGCAACTTGGGGACTTCTGGTTCAGAGCCCAAGACCGATGGTCTGCATCTGGAAAGCATATTCCTAGACGAATGCAGAAGCTTGATCCTTCATTTGCAGAGTCATGGGTTAAAGCATTCAATGCGGCTCTGTCGGGCAAAACCATTGAGATAATAGCGCTCGCTGAAAACGTCCTTTCAAAATACGGTGGTTACATTTTTGACGGTTATAGAAGAGATGCCCCAAAGGAATGGCGTAAAGCTTTGCCTCCCCAAATATCTCACAAATGGCATTTCCTTGCCTAAAATACATAGTGGCTTGCAGACAGAGGAAGCTGCTCTAAACCACAATAAATTGGGAAAAATTGATATTCGCTTGGTAACCGTTGAGGATATTCAAAATCTAAGATTGTTGTTAAATTCTGCTTACAAACAACTTGCCGATCTGGGGCTGAATTTCAACGCCACATTTCTGGACGATGAATCAACTGCCGACGGCCTCGTCGATGGCCGCACGTTCGTTTTGTATCGTAAAGATCAGTTGATCGGAACAATAAAAATCAGAAAGCACAACTATGTCGACGATCGACCTTGTCTTTATGTGAGTCGACTCGCAGTCCTGCCTGACTTACAAAAAAATGGACTTGGACTCTTTTTGATGAATTTGGCAGAAAGGATCGCAAAACGCGAGGATTTCAAGTGCATGCAATTGGATACCGCTCAACCTGCAGAACATCTTTTAAAAATTTATCAAGACTATGGCTTTAAAATCATTCGACCTATTTATTACGAGGGAAATACGTACTGCTCGTGGATTCTTGAGAAATCAATATGAGGTCACCCAACCACCAAGAAATTAAAAACATATGTCAGGAATCCATCCCCCTGCTTATGACGAAACACCAACTCGGTATACCTACGCGTGTCGTGGTAGATGAAACTGGTTGGGTGAACCCTTGCTTCTTTGTAAATGATAAATTTGTCTTTCGGTTTAATGCACGGGATCCTGAGTTGCCAAAATATCAGAGAGAAAAATTTGCTTTCGGTCTTCTTAAAACCTCGACTGTTCCAGTTCCTCAAAAAGTTATATTGGATGAAACCAAGACATTGGCACCATTCGATGTCCTCATCACGGAAGTGCTTCCTGGAGAGAATTTAGAAGCAGCCTGGCCAAAACTAACTACTGCCCAACGGGAAAAGCTCTCTGAAAATGCGGGAATGCTTTTGAAACAAATGACGGTAATGCAGTTGCCATTCTTCGGAGAACTGGGTTCTACAGGTCCCTTCCGAGGACCGAAAAATGGGTCACTATCTTCAAGCGAAGCTTTCATTCCATTTAAGCGAAACTCGTAGTCTCGAAATCTTCGATGGCAAGATTATTGAGCAGTTTTGGAATACATTTAATAAGTACACTCCTGCACTCTCGGAAATCAGCACCCCTCATCTTGTCCATGTCGATTTCCACTTTGGAAATCTTTTGTTTGTTGGGGATCAGATTACAGGCGTTGTCGATTTTGAGTGGGCGCTTGCCGGAGACCCGCTTTATGACCTGTGCCGCTGGCAACAAGACGAAGAAGAATGGATTGGCAGTCGAAAAGCATTCTTAAAGGGATACAGACAATCCGATTTCTCAGAGGGCGAGATCAAGCGAATCAAGATTTATCAGATGATAAGAAATGTTGAGTTGTGCATCGTCGCGAAACGCCACTTCACGCCTGACGAAGAAAAATCGTATAGAGAAATAGCAATTGCTCAAATGAAAACACTATAGCCGATTATTTCCATGAAGATCGTTTATGACAGCAAAAGAACTTATCGAAAAATTAATATCATATCCGGCTGAAGTCCGAGTATTAGTTGATGGCTATGAAGGCGGCTTCAGCGAAATCTCTAGCGTCAAAATAACCATGGTGAAGCTCAATGCCAATTCGGAAAACTACAACGGACCGCATGACGAGGTTGAAGGCGCAGACACAGAAGTTATTGTGATTCGAAGACTACAGTGAGAATTAAAGAACTGTTTCCACTCGCCAAACTGACATCTTCGAGCTGCACTATAAAGTCAAAGCAGAGCCAAATTAACTTGCGTTGGGACTCGATGCTCATTTCGTTGTACTTTTTAGTATCGACAATTCGTTTAAGATACAGATCAAAATTATAATTTGGAGTGTGATATGGGTTTCTCTCAATTCTTGAAACCCCAAGAATAGCATCCATACGCTGCCATAGTTCATCGTTTGATAGCTTTGATATTTCCCCGCCATTTGACGATGGAATTCATATTTTCACCGAGACTCCAAGTCTATTAGGACGACTTCTTCCAAACAGTTTTAGGAGCAAGTTTTTCTTCTTTGCAGCTTCGCAAAAAGTCATTCACCAGCGTCTGATAAGGCGTGTTGTTCTTTTCACCAAGGGCCTTAAAATACTCGATGACATCGGTGTCTAGGCGAATGGTGACGCTCTTTTTTAGTTTGCTTGCGTAAGGGTTGGGCTTCAGTTTCATTTTCTTTAGATCGTATTCTTTTCTCATCATTCACCTCTGTTTATAGGTTTTCAAAATCTTTACGCTCACGCTTTGTCGCTTTTCTGGCACTGATAATCCTGATGGTGTTTCTCTCTTGTATCGACACATGAATCACAAATAAAAGTCTTCGGTTATGGCTGTGACCGATCAAAATCTGTCGATGCTCATCGTCAGAATGATCTGGATCAAAAGTTATTTTTGCCAGGTCATCAAAAAAGACGGTCGTGGCCTCTTCAAACGAGACCTTATGCTTTTTGAGATTAAATTCAGCTTTCTTTGGGTCCCAGTTAAACTTAATACCCTATTGTACATACAGTGTATGTATTTGTCAAGTTTTGCCAGTGGATTTAAGATTGCCGAGGATTTCCTCAAAAGACTCAATTTTAATGACTTTTTTGGCTTTCATGGACTGCTCCAAAGATTCCTCACTATGATTCTGGAAAATTCCAACTGCTTAAAACTCGACCTTTAAGAATTTTTCTCAACGAACCACAGCGTATACCAGGAACTTCCCATGCCTCGCCCAACCAGTCTATTGTATCTAGAAGCGGCCTGGCCATAACTAAATACTGCCCAACGGGAATAGCTCACTGAAAATGCGGGAATGCTTTTGAAACAAATGACTGTACTGCAGTTGCCATTCTTCAGAGAACTGGGTTCTGCAGGTCCCTTTCCGAGGACCGAAACATGGGTCAGCTATCTTCAAGCGAAGCTTTCATTCCATTTAAGCGAAACTCTTAGTCTCGAAATCTTCGATGGCAAGATTATTGAGTAGTTTTGGAATACATTTAATAAGTACACTCCTGCACTCTCAGAAATCAACACTCCTCATCTTGTCCATGTCGATTTTGAGTGGGCTTTTGCGGGAGATCCGCTCTGTGACCTGTGCCGCTGGCAACAAGACGAAGAAGAATGGATTGGCAGTCGAAGAGCCTTCTTAAAGCGATACCAACAATCCGATTTCTCAGAGGGTGAGATCAAGCGAATCAAGATTTATCAGATGATAAGAAATGCTGAGTTGTGCATTGTCGCGAAACGCCACTTCACTCCTGACGAAGCAATGTCATTTTGAGAAACAACAATTGCACAAACGAAGACACTATAGTCTGTTATATCCAGGAGGATCGTTTGTGACCGTAAAAGAACTTATCGACAAATTAAAATCATTTCCTCCTGGAGTCCGAGTGTTAGTTGATGGCTATGAAGGCGCAGATACAGAATGATTGACCGCAAACAACAAATTTGAGATTTTCCAATGATGAAATCAAAGGTGCCAAGTTATATTGTTCACTACGCCAGAGGTAAACCATTTCAGTCAATCACAAACGTGCCCCCGCGCCAGCTTGCAGGCGTCATCGAGAACCTCAATGAGACGAACGCTTGGGGACTAGACAGATTCTCACACCCTGAGTATTTGGCCCAAAGAATCAAAACTGAAAAAATGATGAGACACGAATTTATTGGCAAAGGCGGTCGGCCGACACTTGAGCATCCTATCTATTTCTTTCTTGGTCGCCATCCAGGCTTTGAAGTAAATCCAAACAACAAGATTTATACTATCGATTTGGATTTCCTTTTTCGAGAATCTGTGACCTTTTCGTATGGCGACACAATGCTTTCCTATGTTGACGAAAACCGAAAGCAATCAGGGGCTCAGTATCAAAATCGGCTCTGCGGGAAGCTTTTCACGCTGGATCAACTTGAAGATTTATACAGCAATCCATTGTTCCCATTGGATTCACCACTCGCTGTTGAAGCCCACCTTTGGGTTCAGCCACAAATTCAAATTGTGACGACACTGGGTCGGTAATTTTCCAATCAGCCGAAATCGCAAAGAGAATCAATTCCGACATCGCCACGCGATATTCTATATATATGAAGTTGTCATTCACAGCGCGATCAGTTACTTATGAGAAAACCTGCGGGTGCCCAACATTTCCCTCAACCCATTTCTAAACTGGGAGAAGCAGATAAGTGTTCGAAAGGACAATGGAACATAAAACTGAAGACAGGCCTGACCGGTTCAATTTGAATTAATTCAAGCCGTAGATCCTACAACAGAAGCAGAACTCCAGCGGCAGCCGTCGGGAGGGCCAGTATCCATGAGGCTCTTCTGAATTGAACCTGAGCGAATTGTTCTAAGCAGACCCCAAAGCGTTCCTTTAAATTGGTCTGTGAGTTTTTTCAGCTGCAACAGTAGTTGAAAAAGAACTGCTACGCCAGCAAAACCCTGACAGCATTTTTTGTTTTTACCGGAAGCCTTCGAATATCAAGGTGGCCCTTCAGCCAACGGAACAATAGTTCAACAGCCCAACGGCGCTTGTAAATATCGGCAATTGTTTGGCCAGATATTTTAGAATCTGAACAAACAAAATGAAATATTTTCTGGGACACTGGATCTCGATAAATCACATGTCGTAATTTTAGATTTTTCTTGCAATTTGTTTTGTTGGTGGGTTTATAAGGCCCATCATAAAGAACCCCATCTTTGTTCTTCATTTTATGTAGAATTTTTATTTGGAGATACCGGACTCTCGGAGAATCCTTTAGGCGAGTGACAAAATCTGATTTTATAGAGACAATTTTTTTCCATAAGTCGAAGTCATTGTAGGCACGATCAAAGACATACATTTTTCCCTGTAACAGGCGCAACTCAAGACTTACGGGAGAATCATTCCGGCGGCCTGGGGTTATAACAAAGTCGTCAATCCACTCACCATCAACATCCCAAATAACGTGAAGTTTTGCCGCAGCTTTATGTTCATTTTTGCAATGCTTTTGTCTCCATCCGAGCTCAGAAAAGAGACTGCCGTGAACCTTGATCTCGGTTGAATCAATGGCCAGAATTTGTCGAATAGCTTTCTTAATTTTCCTGGACTCAGCTTTTGCTCGGATGTCGAGCAAAATTGAATCGCAAAGTTCTTGAAAAAATCCAGAGTTTCTTTCTCTGATGGCGTCACCAAAAGTAGAGTCTGGAATCCCCAGGGTGGCCTCTACATCCCGATAAGACTTTATCTGTAGAACAAAACAAGAAAGCAGGGCATGGGTCAGTTCCCAAGTTGAAAGTTCTCGAACCCCTTATCGACGCCCCACTTGTCAGCTAATGCGCTGAATCTTTTTTACCAATGAGTTGAAAAAGAGATTTTCCCTTGTGATGCTGTCTCATGTTGTCGGCCTTCTTTGGTTTTTCTTTTTTTTTCTTCGCAGAAAAATCAAAACAACCAATCGAAGGTCTGGCAACTACTTGTTTTTATTTAAAATTAAACCGGTCAGGCCTGAACTGAAGACAGCAAGGTTTTTGATGGCAAGATGGATGCCATTTTGAACACCGATCTTGAGAACTGCATCCAAATTCGACCACTCAAATCAGATTCTACAGATGAAATTGAACTGATCGCAATGAGAATGCGCGAAACCCTTATCGAAGTTCTCGGTGAGGAAGAGGGTGGCTCGATGTACTCGATGGCTTGGCTCAAACAAAGAGGCCTGTTCCATCGCGACCCAAAACAAAGCAAGGGGCAGGTTTTTCTTGCCAAGAACAGCAAAGATCAAATCCTTGGTCACACCATCGTACGAATCGACAAAGACGATCAAGGAAAGTCGATTGGATTATTTTTCGACCACCTTTATTGCACCTGAATTTAGAAGACAGGCCGTAGCGACACGGCTCTTATCGCAGGGTGAGGACTGGATGCGTGGTCAAGGGATGACCGAGGCGGTGACCTATACCTCCGACTCAAATACTAAGCTCATTAACCTTTATGTCCATCATGGCTACAAAATAGGAAATAAATATCCTGAAAAGAAAATGATTAAGTTGCCGTCATTGAAGGGATGTTCGACTGGCATCATCACCCAAACTCCGACGAGCTGTTCCTGGTCTTAGAGGGATGCCTTAAAGTTGAGTTTCAGGATCAAGCATCTGTGAAGCTTTTTCCAGGCGATATTTTTACTGTCCCTGCGAAAATGATTCATCGAACAATCGCAAAAACAAGAACCGTAAACCTCTGCTTTGAACTCACTCAGGGCGAAACTGTTTTCCTTCATAATGGAAGTACTCAGTATGGAAACAATTAAATGCGACCTTAACCAATCACCTCAGCTCGGAATAATTAGGGCCGCGACCTCTAAAGACGCACAAGCCGTTCAAAGAACATTTAGCGGCGCTCCTTGGGAAAAAAAAGTTGGGTACTGCCGAGCCATTCGCATGGGCAACACCATCGCCGTGACAGGAACTACATCTGTTGCCGCGGACGGAAAGGTCTTTGCCGTCGGGAAGCCCTATGAGCAAGCAAAACGTTGCCTTGAAATCATTGAGAAAGCTATCGCACCGCTTGGCGCGACTCTCAAAGACGTTATTCGCACTCGTATTTTTGTCACTGACATCAAGCAGTGGCAAGAGTACGGTCGTGCTCATGGCGAATTTTTTGCCAATCATCCACCAGCAACCACAATGGTTGAAGTCAAGGCCCTGATTGATCCTGACATGATGGTCGAGATTGAGGCTGACGCCATTCTCGCAACGACGAAAGAAATTCGGATATGAAACTTTACCATCACTACAAGATTAAACCCTACACTTATATTGGACTAGCAAGGCACAGCGAAACACTCGAGGAGATGGTCATTTACGAAACTCGTTATGAAAATGACCAAGGGAAAGTTTGGGTTCGACCAAAACAAATGTTCTTCGAATCCATTGTTCTCGATGGCAAGCCCACCCCACGGTTCAAGAAAATTCCTTTGAATATTACAACCACTACCGACGTGACTGAGTCCGATATAAATATCATCGCACTTCTTATTGAAAAGTCTTTGGGTGAGTGGGATCCCAAACGGTTCTACTCGACCTTCAATCAACATCAGAAGTTCCACTTAGCGACTGCGTATATTGAGGATCAGCCTGTGGGATTCAAAATTGGCTACGAACGAACTCAACATGAGTTCTATAGCTGGCTTGGTGGAGTCCGACCTGAATATCGAGGCTTAGGAATCGCAGAAGACCTGATGGCGGCTCAGCACAAATGGTGCCGAGAACAGGGCTATTCAAGAATTGGTACAAAAACACAAAATCGATTTCAAGCCATGTTGATACTAAATATTAAAAATGGATTTAAAATCATCGGTACTGAGCCAACCGACAAAGATGGAATCAAAATCCTGATGGAAAAGAAATTATGAAGGGAAGGAATACTTCAATGAAGGCAATCCACGACGCTGCAGCCAGGGGATTTCAGATTGGTGCCGACGCTTACGAAAGAGGTCGTCCAGAATATCCCAAGGAAGCCGTGCTTAAGCTCATTCAAGAACTTCACCTGACTTCGAGCAAGACCGTCGTTGATTTAGGTGCAGGGACAGGGAAGTTCACCAAGTTGTTGGCTGCTCATTGTGAAGCCAAAATTGTGGCTATTGAACCTGTTGAGGGAATGAGAAAAAGGTTTTCGGCTCTATTGCCAGCAATAACCGTCTCTGAGGGTACGGCTGAGGCCACCTCTCTTTTGTCAGCTTCTGTGGAGGCCGTAGTTGTCACACAGCTTTCCATTAGTTTGGATGGAGAAAGGCTCCGGCAGAGATACATCAATTTTAAAGCCTAACGGATATCTCGGGATGCTTTGGAACGCTACGGGACGAGTCTCCATGGGTGGCCGAGCTAACGAATTATCGATCCCTTTGAAAAAGGCGCTCCAGATACAAAACAGGCAAATGAAACTTGCATTCTCACACACGCCTTTGTTTTCTGCACTTCAATCGGCTCAACATCAATATTTACAAA
>JADJOV010000027.1 GCA_016713585.1 Bdellovibrionales bacterium
AGTGAAGCAGTCCAGGATATCATCGCAGCTTTGGAGCTGGCGTAGGCCGAGGTATCTGGAATAGGGCGCAAGCCTAAAGTTGAAGAAACGTTGATAATTGCGCCATTTTGTTTTTCTTTCATCCAAGGGATAATCACTTTGGTCAGTTCAACCGGAGCTAAGAAATTAACTCGGAGCATAGTCTGCCAAATTGATAAATCAGTCTCAAAGACTGGGCCCTTTTGAAAGACTCCCGCGTTGTTCACAAGAACACGGATTTGTTCTTTAAATGGGTCTAACTGTTGAAGGAAAAAATTTGCTATATTTTCTAACTTATTAAAGTCAAAGCAGATAATGTCACTGTTTGGAGCAAGGTTTTGGGTTTGTTGAAGATTTTCTTGATTGCGACCAACCAAAATACAGTGATAATTATGTTGTGCGAAAACTTGGGCTGTAGCTCGGCCTATTCCAGATCCTGCGCCGGTAATAACAACACTTTTTTTCTGGTCCAATTAGTCTCCTAGGCGGCGTCTCAATCGCCACCACTCGTTTGGATAATCGATGGCGAATGGGAAACTCATCGAAAGTCTAAATAGATCTGATTTAACACCGACTGAAGAGACAGCTTGATCAAAAGAAGAGTAGGAAAAATTGGCTTTGAGTTCCTCGCTAAAAAAAATAGCTGAATCCAAGCTCAATTGAATTAAAATTAGAGTTTGAAAAGGACTCGTCACTTGCCCCATAGAAATTAGAGTTTCTAATAAAGATCGTAGTCATCAGAGGGATATTCCATTCCCATCCAATCCCGACTCCAAGATTCCATAAGCCTCCTCTGAAGGATGGATCATAAAAGATATGGTCCAGCCCGCCACCGATAAGGAGGTGGACGTAATCTGAGTGCCAGCCTAGATTCATTCCCGCAGTGAGTCCAGCTCCCTTGTAGGTAGGATCCTTGATCGAAGAAATTCCATAGGAGGCATGGATTGAGTTATAGGCCACCCCGGCATAGGGTTCGCCGTAAAAGACAACATCACTGCCGGCTAACGTGGGGCAGGGAATAAAAAACGTTAAAAACCCTAGTTTGAGTAAAATCAATTGAGGCAGCTTCATTTTATTTCCAATACAAAGTCTAGTTTTTTCATATCGTTGATTGTGATGTAATTCAAAGAGAAACTCAACAAGCTGCATACCTCAAAATAGATAAAAGACCAGAAGATGATAGCCATCATAGATGCAACCGAGATAGAATGTCATCCTCTAAACTGAGAGGATGATAGATAGGGGTGAGTATGTCTTATCAAGCAAATGATTCCATGACTCGAAAAGTGTATACGATTGGGTGGGATGAAAATTTACTCACGGCTTACCAAATGATGAAGGAGCATAAGATTCGACATTTACCAGTGGTTCGACATCAGGGGATGTTGTAGGGGTTTTGTCCGATCGGGATCTTCAGAGGGCGATGCAATCTGATTTTGGAAAAGACCGTATGAAGCTCATTGAAACAGCACAGTTTCCCCAGGGAGCGCTTGTGCGGGACTATATGAACTGGCCTGTCCTTACTGTCGAACGGAATCAAGACCTTAAATCTGTCGTTAAAATGATGATGATTGATAAGATTTCTTCAGTGATTGTTACTGAAAAAAACGAGCTCGTGGGAATAATAACCACACAGGATTTGTTAAAAGTTCTGCTTGAATTTTTGTCTAATCCTGGATCCTCGAAGAAGTACGGGATTGAGAGCTTCTTCGAGGACGACTGGATTGGTTCAACATCAGTGGTTTAGAAGCCTTTTGATATTATGCTGTTTTCTTTTTACTCGCAGCAGCGTGAGAGGCTTCCCACGCATAGTGTTTTTTATCAAAATCAGGAACTTTTTGTCCGTTCTTATTAATGAGACCATCTTTAAACCAAGTAAAATGGGTGTCACAGAACTCGGCGCGTAGAGCTTTGCTTCGGCAACTATCTGCCTTACAGAGTCCACTCGAGATTGAGATAACATTGTTTGGTATTTGCTTGTCTAGCTTCTTTGGTTCAGATTTATTCGAATCAGACATATGACCTCCTCGTCTAAGGTCTTATCGACGAAGGGCCTTTAAAACTTGAGGGAAATCTTAAAGCAAGCATCCCATTCTAAGCATCCAATTCAATTTTAGCGATGGTTTGCATCTGCATATTCGTAGTTCCTTCGTATATTTGCCCGATTTTTGCGTCGCGCCAAAATTTTTCAACAGGGTATTCTTTTGTGAATCCATTGCCGCCAAAAAGATCAATGGCTTGCGAGGTGATTTTTTCGGCGGCTCTTGATGCAAACAATTTTGCCATGGCGGCTGCCTCGATAAAATCCTTGCCAGCATCTTTCAATCGCGCCGCATTATACACCAGCAATCGGGCAGCTTCTAAGTCAGTTCGCATTTCAGCGAGTTGAAATTGAACACCTTGAAACTGAGCAATGGGCTTTCCGAATTGCTCCCGAGATTTTATATAGCCAAGCGCAGCTTCATAGGCACCCTGAGCAATTCCGACCATCTGAGCGCCGATCCCGATCCGACCTTCATTGAGGGTTTCAATTGCAATTTTATAGCCTTTACCCACTTCGCCAAGGACATTGCTGACTGGAACTTCACAGTTCTCAAACAGAAGTTCGCAGGTTGAGCTTGCTCGAATTCCTAGCTTATCTTCTTTCTTCCCCACGCGAAACCCAGCAAATCCGCGCTCAACGATAAAGGCAGTAATTCCCTTATATCCTTGAGAAGGATTGATATTAGCAAACACAATAAAAAGGTTAGCCTCATTGCCGCTTGTAATCCATAGTTTCGAGCCGTTCAGAATGTACTTGTCCCCTTTGACTTCGGCTCGGGCCTTGAGAGCAAAGGCATCAGATCCACTTGAGCTCTCTGAGAGCGCATAGGCTCCCACCCACTCAGCAGAAAGTTTTGGAAGATACTTGTTTTTAAGAGGCTCAGAGCCCCACTTCAAGAATGCATTTGTGACTAAGGTATTCTGAACGTCCATCAAGACACTGACAGAAGCATCAACCCGGCCCAATTCTTCCACAGCTAGGCAGGCCATGGTGAATGTTGCACCGGCGCCGCCAAATTTTTCTGGACTTTCAACACCCATCAATCCCATCTCAAAGAGTTTCTTGACGATTTGGGGATCCATTTTGGCCTCTGCATCCATCTTTGAAACAAGAGGCTTAATTTCATTTTCGGCAAACTGGCGGACGGCCTCTCGAAATGCAGATTCTTCCTCAGAAAGATCTGTCAGGGCTGGGCAGGATGTTGGGTTCATACTAATCTCCTTATGACGGTCAAAATTGGGGAATATTTCGCAACTTATACCAATTTGCCGTCAAAAACAAAGTGACATGCAGAAGAAAGCTACCCGCAGAAGAAAGTGAATTCAAGAGAACTCTTTCTGGACTTCCGGCGAGGCCTGGTGCTAGCCTAACTCAATGGATAATTTTATTGAGATTGGTCACAAGCTTGCGCTTTTTTATGTGCCTTTTTTATTTGCACTTTGTTTTCATGAGTTTGCCCATGGTTGGATTGCCAAGCTCCGGGGAGATAACACTGCTGAAATGATGGGCAGATTAACCTTGAATCCCATGGCCCATGCGGACTGGATTGGAACTTTTGCGCTTCCAATTATGGCGATTGTATTTAGTGTTCCAATTTTTTTTGGTTGGGCCAAACCAGTTCCAGTAAATATTCGCAACCTCAAGAATCCTCGGGTGGATATGTTTTGGATTGCCCTGGCTGGACCTGCTTCGAACATTCTTTTGGCAGTTCTTGGCGCTCTGGTCTTAGGGATCACGGCAAGAACTGTGGGCGCAACTGATATGATTAAGGCATTGGTTCAAATGCTAAGTATGTTTATTACAATTAATCTATTTCTGGCCATTTTTAATTTTTTGCCGCTTCATCCATTGGATGGAGGAAAGGTATTGGCTCGTTTTCTGCCAGCTTCGATAAACTACAAGCTTGAGCAAAATGAGCATATTACCAGTCTTGTACTTCTTGTTTTGGTGATGTCTGGATCCTTACGCTTTCTAGTTATTCCTGTAGAATATCTTCATAACTTATTTATTACACTTGCCTTGGGGATGGCCTGATGAGTCAACCTTCTCGAGAGCGTTTGATGACAGGTATCCGGGTCACCGGACCGCTCCATATTGGTCACTATTGGGGAACCATGAAAAATTGGGCCCAATTTCAAAATGACTATGAGTGTTTTTTTGGAGTCATGGACTGGCATGGAATGACTTCGGCCTACAAAATCTCGTCCCAGATTCTTGGGTGGAGTGAGGAAATGGTCGCAGAGTTTCTTGCATGGGGACTAGATCCAGAAAAGAGCACAATATTTATTCAAAGCCAAGTTCCTGAGCATCTCGAACTTTTTATGGTCTTTGCCAATCTCACGCCGATGGGTTGGCTTGAACGGGTTCCCACCTGGAAGGATGCAGAAGCTGATGCGAAACAAAGCGATACTCATAACTTAGGTCGATTTGCTTATCCTGTTTTGCAGGCTGCAGATATTGCAATTTATCAAGGGAAAAAAGTTCCAGTCGGGGCGGATCAAGTTTCTCATTTGGAACTGTCTCGGGAAATAATTCGCCGTTTCAATCATTTATACAAGGCAAAACTAACTGAGCCCACAGCGATTCTGACTGAGACCCCGGCGATTCCCGGGCTCGATGGTCGTAAGATGTCAAAATCTTATAGCAATTTCGTCCTGCTGACCGAAGAGACCGAGAAGGCTCTGCGGAAAAAAGTCAATGCGATGGTCACAGATCCTCAGCGAGTTCACAGAACAGATCCGGGCGATCCATTAAAGTGTTCTGTCTATGGATACCACAAGCTTTACTCCCAGGGAGATTTGACCTGGGTTGAAGAAGGTTGTCGCAGTGCAGGGATTGGCTGTGGAGATTGTAAGGCAAAGTTGTCGGAGAATATTGATAAAATTTCTGCTGGTCCCAGAGCTCTCAAACAAGAGTTATTGGCCGATCGAAAAAAGCTACGAGATATGATTCGATTTGGAAATGAAAAGGCGCGTAATGAAGCTCGTAAAACACTTGAACTTATTCGTTCATCTATGAAATGGTGACTTATGAGTATAACGGTCCAGCTCCCAAAATTTGAAGGTCCTTTAGCACTTCTTCTCTATCTTATTCGAAAAGAAGAGATGGATATTATGGATATTAAAATCCATGAAATCACCGGTCAGTATTTAAAATTACTTAAATTAATGAAGGAATTGGATTTGGAAGTGGCCGGCGAATTCGTGGCAATGGCTTCAACTCTAATTCATATTAAATCTCGAATGCTATTGCCGCAATACGACGAAAACGGAGAAATCGTAGCCAATGAGGATCCACGCAAGGAGTTGGTTCAGAAGTTATTGGAATATCAAAAATATCAAGAGGCTGCGAAACTTCTTTATGAACGTCCTTTAGTTGGACGGGACGTCTGGCTTCGCGGTATTCGCGAAACTCTGGTTCCTCAGGAGGAAGAAATTGAAATCGAGGAAAATGCTTTGTTCGGTTTGATTTCGATTTACCGAAAGCTTCTTCGGACCGTTAAGAATAAAATTCACACCGTGACTGCAAAAACACAGTCTATCGCAAGTCGCATTCTTGAGATTCGCGAACGTCTGATCATTGGCCATCGGGTGGCGATGATGGAGCTTGTCACTGATATGCAAGGGCGCTCGACCCAAGTCTTAATTACTTTTCTCTCCCTTTTGGAATTGGGGAAACTTGGTTTTGTAAATCTGTATCAAAGCGAGGCCTATGCTGAAATTTGGATTGAGGCGAATCGGGTTATCGATAGTGATGTCATCACTCGCGTGGAAGAATATGATAATTTGAATCCAGAACAGGTCGCTTTGAATATGGCAGCCAAGGCCGAATCAGAGTCAGAATTAGAAATTGAAGCAGGGATAGAAGCAGAATCAGGGGCTGAAGAATTTGTGCTAAAAGATGCGGAAGACGTGGTTGAGGCCTCGGTTCCTGTTCAAAACATTGAAGATCTGCATGCAGGCTTGCTTGAAGAAGTTTTGACGCCAGAAATGGCTACGGATGAGGAAATCGCCAAAGCTATAAGTGAAGCAGATAACGAAGCAAATAGTGAGTCCGATCAGTTTGAAAACAACGGAGAGTCTAATGCCTAAGAATCAGACAAAAGACCAGACCCCAGAGCTTCCGGTTGAGGAAATCGGTGAAGATATTGTTGAAGATTTAGTTGAGGATGTTGTTGAAGTCGATGTTTTCTCCGAAGAGAGTCTCTTTTTGACGGAGTCTGGAATTACCGAAACCGAAACCCCGGGTTTTTTGCCCGAAGAGCCTATGGCGGCCGAACCAGAGCAAATGTCTTTGGAATTGGAGGGGACAGAGCTTGGGGCTTTTGAGTCAGCTCCTATTGAGGAAGTCCATTTCGTCGAAGATGAAAGACTTGAGTCAATTATCGAAAGCATTTTGTTTGCGAGCGATCGCCCCGTCAGTTTAGCGTCTCTGAAGCTTATATTTAAAGGGACCAACGTCAAAGGGGATAGAATTAAGAGAACACTTGAAAGATTGGCCGTGGAGTACGCTGGGTCAACTCGGGGTGTAACGCTTGAGGAAGTTCCAGGCGGTTATCAGCTTCGGACGAAGATCGATAATTTGGAATTTCTGCGCGGAAACTTGAAGGCACGGGTTTTTAAGTTATCTGGTCCTGCCCTAGAAGTACTTTCAATTTTGGCCTACAAACAACCGGTTATTAAAGCTGAGATTGATCAAATTCGAGGGGTTGAATCAGGACATTTACTTCGGGCTTTAATGGAAAAAGGTCTAGCAAATTTCGAAGGCAAGAGTGATTTTCCTGGACGACCAATGCAATACGGGACGACTAAAAAGTTTTTAGAAATTTTTGGCCTCAGAAATCTTAAAGAGCTTCCAACTCTCAGTCAAATTGATGAACTGTTGCCTGAGGGCATCGGCGAAGAGGAGCTTCCAGCAAAGCCTATGCTGAGTGATATTACCGACGGTCTAGCAACCAGCGTTGGGAATAGCTATTCACAAGGGGAAGAGGAACTTGAAAAAATCCAGTCCCAGCTTGAGGATATCACAACATCTTCAGACTTTTTTGAACAAGAAAAAATTCGTCAACGGCAAAAGAAAGATTTGGAAAAGGCGCAAAATATTCGAGAGGCGCTCGCTGTTAATGAAGCCGTTTCCACTAGGGATTTGAATTGGCTCAAGAGGTACGATGAAGCGCTTGCCAGGGGCGAAGATCTGGCCACTCAGCCAGCCTCGACAGAAGTGAGTGCAGAAGGTGGCACAGCGGATAGTCATTTGAGCAGCAGATCGGAAGATGTCGGTGATAGGGACGAAGATAATGATAAAGAAGATGATGATGTTCCCCATATAGAAGATGAGATTCCTTTCGAATTAGAAGCCGACGATGATGGGAACGACAATGGGATCGACGAAGAGAATCAAACGAACCATCGCAAGGATCCCGA
This sequence comes from Bdellovibrionales bacterium, assembly GCA_016713585.1. Classification (GTDB taxonomy): domain Bacteria; phylum Bdellovibrionota; class Bdellovibrionia; order Bdellovibrionales; family Bdellovibrionaceae; genus JADJOV01. The sequence goes on from JADJOV010000027.1 coordinate 7,486, forward strand.
GGCTGATCACTTTTGAAAACCCTTTGGGACTGAAACTGATGTCCTTGAGTGGTCCCTTCAGGGACACTCAAGGACATCAGTTTCTTTGGGATTTACCTGGTGGGTTGTTTGTTTGGCTTATCTCCCTTCATGAGTCGCTGTTATTTTTTGTTGGATTAGTCGTTTTTAAATATCACAAGTCGTTTGAGCCACTGTTGTTTAAGCAGGAGAGCGCTCATTTGAGTTTATGGTATGGGATATCATACACCATCATCTTATTGTTAAGTGGTTGGGCAATCGCTGAGGCCCAGGCAAGTTACGAAAAGCAGGCTCAGAAAGGTGGGCAGATTTATCACCTTTTAGGACTGGCGTTGGGATTTTTATTCTTAGTCATGAAGGTTTTTGATTTTGCAGATAAAGTTAACAAAGGGAAGAGCTTCGGTGAAAGCTCTTATTGGGCACTCTATTGGTTTCTTAATGGTTTTCATTTTATTCATGTATTGATCGGCGTCATTTTCCTTTTTAGTCTGCTACTGAGTATGCGACGAAAGGCCAGCGATCTTGAGACCTTCAAGTCTGTGAGTGTTTTTTGGCACGCCTGTGATCTTATCTGGATTTTGTTGTTTTCTAGTATGTATATGGGAAGCTGATATGAATCTTAAGCTCGTGTTCTTGATTCTAATTTCATTATTCGGTGTTAGCATCTACACCAGTTCATCTTTACTTTTGCTGACAGTTGTTTTGGCAAAAATTATACTAATTTTGCTTTTCTTTATGGAATTAAAAAATTGCCATCAGGCAATGATGATGGGGATTTTTCTTTTCTTTGTGGTGGGGACAAGTTTGGTTATTCTTCTGTAATTGCAGGGTGCTAGCGGGCGATTTGGGAATGATTCTACTTAACAAGCTTCGCCATCACTCGGACAATCATTTTCAATCTTAATTTCAGCGTTGCTCTTCGATCGCTCATCAATCCAAAACGACGTATGTTTGTCCCCACCAAATGGGTCTCCAAGCACTCGCCAAATGAAAGGGGATTTCTTTTCCGCAGAGATTTCTACTTCTTGGTTTTTGCAATTCTCACAGCCATCGTTGATAACACTCAATTTTATGGTATTTCCATTTTTCGATGAGCTCTTGACTTTAAATATCAATTCTTCGAACCCGACATTGCCTCGAAGAATCCAGCCGCTCTGGTCTTTCGCAAACACTCGATAGATTTCCTTTCGGCAACACTTTCCATGCCGGATTATTGCTTTGTTTTGAACCATTTGAATTGCAACGAACTGTTTTGGAAGTTGATTCATGACCGAGTCAATGCTTTCAGAGCTAAACAGGTTTTGCATATGAAAAAATACAGATATTAGTACCCCAACAGAAAAGTATCTCATCGAACGATCGTATTCTAGAATCGATGTTCTATCAAGATATCCCCGACTTCCATTTGGGCTGAATCTTGATGGTCGTCAGGCCGTACTGAATGTGGCCCCATAATCAAAGCCTGGCACCTGAAAACTCAACAAGTTTCGACCCCATGGTGATTGGGCATCATTGCGATTTTTCCCCATGTATTTCAGAATATTTTCCCAATCCCGCCCCCAGGCAACAATTCGTGTGTAAGGACGTGCGAGCCAAAACTGAAAATGATTTTCCATTTTATCTTTGCCCGATTGAGTGGCTCGCCCGACTCCTCGATTTCGCTGTCCCACATGGCGCGCAATCAATGCTGTGATCGTGCAAATGAACTTTCGATAGAGGGAGAGTTTCGTCAATACAACAACCAGATGCAAATGGTTACCCACATTGACTAGCTCATAAATTTTCACCCCACATTTTTTAGCCCAAGCTCGGATGGTTCTATCAACAAAGTTGGCATGTTGTAGCAAGGAGCTTGGACCTATGGCCCACTCGGACTTGAGAACAATATGCACGGGCTCTTTAGTTGAAAGAGGCCTTGCTTCTTTTGGATGACTGCGCAAAAGGCAACCGCCAAAAAATCTCTGACGTTTTTCAATAAAAGAAAGCTGTGTTGGCTTGCCCACATTCCCTCATCATGTTCAAGTAGCGATATCATTTTTTAATCGATTCAAGGATTTTTTGCAACATGAAAATACTAAAATTTACCTCTCAACTTTTACCGAATTGGTTGTCTGAGTTGGATCAGATCCCCGATGGCCGCCTCCAAAGTCGCTGCAAATACAGCATGAAGGAAACCCTCTTCTCTGGGATAAGGACTCGTGCCAAAATAAAGTAGACATTTTCCTTGGTCTTTTAAATCATCCCTTCGTTGTTCGTCGGCGCTGTAGCTCTGACGGATCGAATATACAGAGGCGGGCGTTCTGGCCAATTCTGGCAGCAGTTCTGTTTGGACTGGCACTAACGCCTACGGATTTGGTGCCAGTAGTGATCCTTGTATGTCTTGGACGATGGACACTAGTATTGGTAATAATGCTTATGTGGGCAATCGTTCCAGCTCCTTAAGTCAATGGGTTAGTTCGGTATCGGTAAACTGCCACTATAGCCATGCATATAGCCTATATTGCATCGAACAGTAGGTGTGACCTCAGGTGAGTTGGCTTGGTTTTTCCTAAAGGAAGCGAGTAAAAGGAGCGCCTGGACAGCGATCGAATCCGTTATCTAGCTCGGACGGGGACCTAGACCAATAACCCAGGTCAATTCAACATAATTGGCTCAATTTAGAACAGTCTCGATAAATTCTTTTTATTCCTGATAGGTTTGTTATTACAATTAAAAGGATGGGGATTCTCACTTCTGCAATAATTTTTGCAATCAATTCTGCAACCAGACCGATCGCTAACTCAGCTTCGTGGGCGCTTGTTTTAATGATATTCACCTTGGGCTGTGGGGGGAATCAAGAGAGCAGCTTTTTGTCTGAGGCTACCACGAGTGGAACCTGTTCCTCAAGTGGGTGCGCGGTCACAGATTCAGCCCCCTATCTCACTGTCAAACGAAGCTCGACCTACTACGTAAAAAAAATGGAACGGGAAATTGAGATCAACGGGGAGTGCTATGTCGGACCAGACGCGGTTTCTAATTCGATTGAACTCTCGATAGACCCGGCTGTTTCTGCCTCTGTCCGTGGGATCAACGTCGGTGATCCTGGGGATTCGGGAGTCCACTGTAGCCTCGGGAAGTTTAGTTTTATTATGATTATTGATGCACTTTCGGTGGGCCTCTATAAGCTCTCGGGTAACCTCAATATGTTTAAGGCAGATGGTTCTACAATTCCAAGTAAGACCGCCAATTTTACAATCAACGTTAGCGTTTCAAATTAAAACTATTTAAAATATGATCTCGTTCCGAAATTTCAATCGCTTGTGTCATAATCAGACCCTTCATCGCCTGATTTCTGAGGGCCGAAGGTTTCTTTTCAAAAGGGAAAAGGGCTGTCTGATCGAGTGTTTTTGTTGTGACACCGAAAGGCTGTTCTCCGAGCTCAAGACTTAGATGGTCAGAGGAAAAGAGATTCTTTAAGAGGGCTATCGAAGTGGTTTGGCGGGGTGTTCTTCGTGGAATAACCACATCAAAAAGAAAAAGACTCTTGGGCCAGGCTTCCGGTGATTTGACTAGCCCATAGTCCTCTCGACAAAAATAGTTAACTTCTTTAAGCTGGTTATCCGAAATTTCATCGGCCTCCTCCAGTAATGATTGAACCCGAAGCTCAACCTGTGGTTGAGGGCGAGGGATTTTCTTAAGGACTTGGTAAAGATGATCCTCCTCCTCAATAAGGGCGATTGACGAAATGTCTTTTAAATTTGTATTCACTTTGGTCACGAATAAGGTGGGAATCCATGCCCAAGGAAAAATTTGAGACTTCAGAGAGGGGAAATCTGGATGTAATATTTTTTGGAAGAAACTCTTTAGCCCTGCGAGCTGTAAGAGTAACCCTTGGCGACTAAGACTTTCGCTCCACAATCTTGGCAAGACAAACATAGAATAGCCAGATTGGGATACGCTACGAGCCAAAAAGTCATTGTAAGAGTTAGATACATCGAGTTGAATTTTCGTATGGGTTCGTTGCTCGAGATCATCGACCAAAAACTCAGGAAACAGCTTATCTGAATACACCAGGACTTTGACCTCTTCAGGGTGATTCCAAAAAAAACTTAATCTAGTCTCTGGTAAAATTCCTCGAAGATACCCTGCGCTGAGGCAGGTCACAAAAAATAAAAACCAGAGTGTTGTTTCTCTCCTGAGCATAATGGTTACAAGGTTTCATCAGAGAAATAGAGTTCATTGCGTGGGACTTTGTCTGAGAAGTCTCTTCCGATGGAAAAAGTTGGATATTCTTGATGCTTTGGCCAGTCCATAAAATAAAAAGGATTCTTCACATGATATCGAACTGGCATACCCAGGGCATCGAGTTTTTGATCGGCCACAAATTCCAAATACTGACGAACATTTTGCAATGCAAGGCCGGAAATTTCTTCTTCAAAAATCTCTTCAGCGAACTCCATTTCACATTCAATCGCATCTTCAATCATTTGAACAACCAATTCGTTGAGAGATTGTGAAAACAAAGAAGGATCTTTTTTTCGAATGGTTTCAATAAGGTCTAAAGAAAAGTTAAAGTGCTGACGTTCATCGTGAAGAATTCGTTGGGTTCCAATGGCAAGGCCAGGGAGTAAATCTTTTGAATGTAAAAAACAAATATAGGCAAAGGCTCCAGAAAAAAATATTCCTTCAACGCAAGTTGAAAAACCGATCAAATTGAGCAGAAATTTTTTGCGATCTTCATGGGTGTTTAGATTTTTGAGATCTTTGATCGAGTTGGACCACTTCAAACAAAACTGTGTCTTTATGCTTATAGAGGGAATTTTGCCGACCAGGGCAAGGATCTTCGCCTGTCTTTCTGGCTGGGGAAGATATGCATCCAAAAGAGTTAAGTAAAATTGAATATGAAGACTTTCTTCAAAAAGTTGCCGACTCAAATAAAGCTTGGCTTCTGGACAATTGAGATGCCTGTAGAGATCTTCAACCAAATGCCCCGCGACCATCTGCTTCCCATGGGTGAAAAAAACCAATACGATTTCGAGTCCGCGACGCTCATGAATTGTTATTTTAGAGTCCAGATCAATAAGGTCTGTCGAAAGATCAATATCATCTAATGTCCAAGTATTTTTAATCGCGTCTTTGAATCTTTTATAAAAGGGTGGGTATTTCAAAGGCCTAAGGGTCAAATTTAATCCAGGTTCTAAGAGCATGCTATTTTTTCCTAGGTATCAATTGTAACATAATAGTTTTTAAGAAAAACATCAAAAACTTCCATAAAAAGACTGAAGAAATTAGAAGGTTAGGTCAAGCTCTTACTTTGATAACTCTGACGTTCCCGTAGAAAATCAATTAAAAATTGATGAGTGCCCATTTTATCAGCTGTCCAAGCCGGAGCTACAAGTTCATTCCACCTTGAGGAATAGGCGGCCAGTCTTTGCACAAAAATATCAGGTCTTATATTCTCAAGAAAAAGTTGAACTCGCTGCGCATAAAGCTCCCGTTCAATCGGAAGGAACTGTCCGTCTTGAAAAAGGCCTTCGAGAGGTGTTTCTCGAAGGACGTGCAAATTGTGAAGTTTTACATTTCGAATAGGAAGGCTGTTGACCAACTTTGCCGTCAGTAAAATATCGGCGTCAGTCTCCCCGGGCTGACCAAACATAAGATGAACTCCCAAATCAACTGAAGTAGTTGATGAAATTTTAAGCAAGGCTTTCCAAGAATCCAGGGAAGAATGCCCTCGGCGCATAAACTCCAATTGATCGTCAAAAAAGCTTTGGACTCCAAGTTCTACAGCGACAAAGGTCTTTTGATGGTATTCTTGCCAAAGGTCCAAAACTCCTTGGGATAAACAGTCAGGACGGGTTCCAACAACAAAGCCAACGACATCAGGAAATTCCAAAGCTGTCTCGAAATTTTCGCGAAGTTGCGAAATCTTAGTAAAAGTGTTGGTGTAGGCCTGAAAGTAAACTAGAAACTTTTCAGCTTTATACTTTTTGCGAATTATTTCCTGATACCTCGTGATTTGATCACGGAGGTTCATGACCGAGCTCTCGGCGTTTGCTGCTGAGCCCCAAACATCGCAAAACACACAAGTTTGCATTCCTTTAAAGCCCTTTCGATTCGGACAACTATCAACAACTGTGACAGGTATTTTATAGATCTTGGCTCCGAATTTCTGTCGGTAAAAATTCGAGATCGGGTTGTAGGGCAGTCCGTTCCATCCAATTTCCATAGGCGTTGACTTTTAGCCTAGTTCTAGCCCAAAACCAAGGGATGGAATCTATGACGTGGAAGGATTTCGGCTTTTGCGAAGAAACCACCGGCGATGGTTCTCCAACCCTCAGGCTTTTGCAGACAAGTGTTGGAGATAAACCTCCTGAGTCGATGCATCATTCTGGTGGAGCCGCAGCTGAAACAGAACAAATTTATGGTCCAATTGGGAAGCTGATCTTCAGGCAAGACTTTTGTCGGCAGGGCTTCTCGTGCCGTTTTTTGAGTGTTGGACTAGGTCTTGGCTATGTTGAAATGATGCTGGCTCGCGAATCCCTTTCCGCACCGAATTCGACGCTGGAGTTGCTTTTGAGTTTTGAATCTCAGCCCGATTTGCGCAGGCTTTTTCTAGATTGGGTTTTCGATCGTAGAATTCCCCAGCCCTGTCAAATGACTTATGATCGGGTTTCCCATTACGTTCTTAAAGAAACACCCTTGACTATGGCTCAAATCAAAAAACAACTTCAGTCTTGGTTCTCTTTAAAACAATGGCATCTTGACGGAAAACTTGAAGCGAAACTTGAAGAGGCAAGGGAACACTGGCAAGCGAGATTTTCTGGAATATTCTATGATGCGTTTAGTGCCAAAACAAATGAAGGTTTATGGTCAGAGGTATTTTTGGTTGAGTTTTTAGAGACCTTTGCAGATGAGTTTTGTTTACTGTCGACCTATGCTTGTCTTGGGAATTTGAAGAGAGCTTTGAATAAACAAAATTTCAAAATGATCAGGAGGAAGGGCTTTTGTGGGAAGCGCAATTCAACGTTTGCTTATCGAGGTATTCCTCAATCACCTCTTGATGAAGTCTAATTTTCTTCAAATTTATGTACGTATTCTATGATAATGGATTGAGCTTCCATTGGGAGGGATACAAAGGTCAGACCCACATTCCCGTCTTGACCGACAAAAACAACTTCGCAAAAGCAATTGATTTCGATAAGCAAATTAGGGCTGGAAAGAACTCCTTTAAGGCTATCACCTATGGCAAATAAATCACAATCAGCTAGTCCCATGCCACCTTCAGAGAGCGTGTAGACTGTGCATTTAAAGGGCCCGGCAGGTCCTTCGCCAGTGTAGGTTCCCATGACAGGTACACGAGAATGATTTCGCCGTGATAGTCCTAGCGGGTCGGCGACTTCCGGAACCGTGTAAACAACTCGCCAGCCAGGCTTCTTTGACGACCAGAGTTCAAGATCCTGCAGTTCTGGATAAGTCTTTAGCTCTAAGATCATGCTTTCAAGATCTGAGCCTTGACTCTCAACACCGTTAAGTCGGTACTTCCAGACATGGTCAGAAACCTTTTTTTCAAGGGTCTTTAGGTTTAGGAGTTTTTCTTTCCAGGCTGGAACTGTGATCCATTCGGGAAAGCCTCGACCCCAGATCAAGGCTGTTGGTTGGTTCAAGATATTCTTTTCAAGATCTTTAGTTGTCAGCGGCCCTGTGACATGGCTGTTAATATTGAGAAACCACTTTTTATTTGTCATTTATTTCATATTAAACAAGACTAGGTGGCAAATTGTCAAATTGTTGCTCAGCTGATTGAGCCAAAGAGAGAAGGAAATATGAAATTGATTTTCAGCGGCACTGATCGACCTGGATCCAACTCCTTAAAAGTCTCTAAAATTATTCAAGAGATATATTCCAATCTTGGTGAAGTCGTTAAAATAGTAGATCTGGCTGAACTGAAGCTTATAAAAACCATGGAGCAATCTCGTTATGGCGAGGCTCTACCGACTGAAATTCAGGAGACCTTGGCCCTTATAAATCAGGCTGAGGGTTTGATCATTGTTTGTCCTGAGTATAATGGCTCAATGCCAGGTATTCTTAAGTGGTTTATTGATCATTTCAAATATCCCGATGCTTTTGAATACAGGCCAGTTTGTTTTATAGGGCTTGGTGGCATGTTCGGTGGCCTGAGGGCCGTTGAACATCTCCAACAGGTGTTTGGCTATCGAAATTCATTTATTTTTCCAGAAAGGATTTTTCTCATTAATATTTTTAGGACGATGAAAGACGGGGAGCTAACAGATCTTTTTTCTTTGGATCTTTTAAAAAAACAGGCCGCCGGATTTCAAAAGTTCTGTTTAGCTCTTCAGAGCCAAAAGCTCGATGCGAAATCACTCCTGGATTCGAGGCTGACCAAGTAGCTTCTTGAGTGCCGCCTGGTCCTGATCTGCTGGCGGTGGGATTCTGGGTGAGAGACTTTGATCAAGAGACAGCAAACCTCGTTGAGATCGATCGACGACCAAGGGGATTTGAGATTTCGCAATATTGAGTCCTAATTCACGACGTGAAAGTTCAAGATAATCAGGTCGAATCATGTTTTCGGCTGCCTGGGCACGAAAAATGGATTCGAATTCAGTGGCTCGAACATTCTCAGATTCGAGCACGGGCGACCTGGCAATTTCTCCTAAATCAGAAATGGCTTCTTCTTTAGGAGACAATCCCAGTAGAAAAATGGCCAATCCTCGGTCATCACCATTGAGAGCAGGATTTAAAGCCTTAACCTTGAGCTTTGTTAATTCATCGCGAGCTAAAAGTTGGGCCCAGTCCCGCAGCCGCCGGAATGAGCCCTCGGGATTTGGATCGACTTGTCCAACCCGAGCACTTTCCATTTTAAATTTTTCTTCAAATGAAGCAGGTTTATTTGTTCTCACTGGATTGCTTTCAGATTCCAAGGCTAAAGAGCCACTATTTGGCGATGGAGCCTGATTGTCTTTAACTGGGTGGTTCGCTCCCGAATCCTTGAACGGCCAGTAGGTCATTTGCAAGACCGCCCAGCCCAAACCCAATACGACAAAGCCGAAAAGCCACCGAGATTTTTTCAATCCAGGATCTCCTAGTTTTTTATATCAAAGCCAGTATAAATTGGGACAGCAACAAGCCCCGAATAGGATTGCTGTTCATCGCTCCAAAGAATTTCAGGGGCTTTAGGTTTTCGGAGATAAATGCGACCATCCTTCTTGAGGACATAAAGATCTTCGCCTAGCCGGGCCACAGATAACACATTGAAATCCCATTTGATCTCCAAAGCCGCACCAAGACTTTGGTTCTGAGAATTGAAGGAATAGATTGCCCCGGAATGATCAATTAAAAAATATCCCTGCTGGCCATTTTCTAGGGTTGTCGTGGTCTTTTCTGTTTGAAATGGGACCGGTCTTAATTGATTCCAAGTTCCTTGAGGAAAGTTGAAAGTGGCAATCTGATTGTGGGTATTAATCTGAGTGAGAAAGCGGCGAGTTCCAATATCATACTCTTCAAGATCAAAAACGCTAGGTGTTTCGGGATCCAGCAGTTTGAAATAGGAATAAGTATCTTCGATAAGAGGTTGGAATCCTGATCTTTCATAGAGTTCAATGGACATGGCTTTTAATCCATTTAAGATAACGCCGCCATAGGAAGTTCTCTTCAATTGCCCCTCAAAGTTTGGAACCTCTCGGTCATAAAGAGTTCCGTCTGCGAAGAGCATTCCGTGTTCAGAACCTTGACTTATAGCCAAAAGACCTTCTCGCTTTACAATAGGAGAGGTGTTGAACATAAAATTACTGCGGGCGACCGCCATGAGACGAGCCATCGTTCGATAGACAGGGTGAAAGTTTTCACCCTGAACACTCACTCTTGCATAGTACTCCATCTCAATGGCGTGGGAACCGCCATAATTGTAAGTGGTATCACATCCACTCACAGACGATCCTTGGTAAGAGCCCTGATTGCAGGGAACATGGCGAAAACCTGCTGTATGTCTAGCTTCATGGATAACGACACCCACTCGCCCTAAAGTTGACGCCTGAGCCCAGCCATCCTGCATGGTAAAATATCCGCCTCTGTTATAGGCAGTGGCATAGGGGATATCATTTCCCCGATCCATCCCACGAGTCTGACTTTTCATCCAGCCGTAGTAATTCTTTGCATCCACAAACCCGCGGATATAAACGCTGTTTCCAGAAGTTCCAAACCGCCCATTTTGAATGATCGAGAGATCATTCAAAAGCTTTTTCGTATCAACTTGGCTATTGCAAAGCTCCATCCCGCCAAAGGATTTCACATCAATTGAAAAATCAGCCACATACATTTGCGCCTGTTTTACATCAATACATTGAAACTCCGTGTCCAAATAAGGCAATTCAGAGCCTGTCCCCTCGGCTAAGTTTTGCGGATTTTCAGACAAATCTGATTGAGCTAAAGAGCTTGTGGCACCAAGTCCCACGAATAGTCCAAAAAACAATCCCAGAAATAATTGAGACACCAAAAGCCTGCGCATAAAATTCATGGATCCCCCCATCTTTGATTAAAGACTCTAGTAAGCCTGCTCGAAAAAGCAACAAAAGGAATCTCTGACTGTTTGCGAAATTTTGCGAGACATAAGACTTGGTTTTGGGTAAGATCACCTTTTGGCATCTAAAAGGTGAGGATTCTCTATTAAACATTCATCTATAATTTCGCAAAATGCTCAGGTGAAACAAAATTTATGGCTGTTGTCCCTCGGCGCGTTGGGTGTCGTCTTTGGGGATATTGGAACCAGTCCTCTTTACGCCTTGAGAGAATGTTTCAGTCCAGAGCATGGACTCATTCTCAGCCCAGAAAATATTTTAGGAACTTTATCTTTGATTTTTTGGACCTTAATTATTGTCATTTGCATTAAGTATTTGTTTTTTGTATTGAGGGCAGATAATCGAGGCGAGGGTGGGATTCTTTCCTTAATGGCCCTGGCTTTGCGGTCCGCTCGCTTTGAAGAAAAATCAAAACGAAAGTGGATCATCACGACGGTTGGAGTGTTTGGCGCAGCCTTGTTATACGGTGATGGAGTCATCACTCCAGCTATCTCTGTTCTTTCCGCAATTGAAGGACTCAAATATGTAACTCCGGTCTTTGAACCTTATTTGATTCCGCTGACTGTTTTTATTTTAAATACGCTCTTTGTTGTTCAGCGTTTTGGGACAGCGCAAATTGGTCGGATTTTCGGTCCCATTATTTTGATTTGGTTTCTTGTTCTAAGTGCTTTAGGAATTCACGGAATCATGGGCAATCCTGAGGTGATGTGGGCACTCTCGCCGATTTATGCTATTCAGTTTTTCTTAAAAAACGGGTTTGCGGGATTTCTGGTTCTAGGATCAGTGTTCCTGGTTGTCACTGGGGGCGAAGCTCTCTATGCGGATATGGGTCATTTTGGCAAACGACCAATTCAGCGGGCCTGGTTTTTTGTGGCACTTCCTGGCTTAATTCTGAATTACTTTGGCCAGGGAGCTCTGCTTCTCTCTACTCCAGCTGCGATTAGCAATCCATTTTATCTTCTTGCGCCAAATTGGTCCCTTGCACCCTTGGTCTTGTTATCCACGATTGCGTCAGTGATTGCGTCCCAGGCTCTTATTTCCGGGGTTTTTAGTATCACCCGGCAGGCGATTCAGCTTGGCCTGTGCCCGAGACTCACAATTATTCATACGTCTAGCCAAGAAATTGGGCAAATCTACGTGCCTTCGATGAATTGGGCGATGTTTGTTGGTGTGATTTGGCTTGTTCTCACATTTAAGAATTCCAGTAATTTGGCTTCTGCGTATGGTATTGCCGTCACCGGGACCATGGTAATTACGACGATGCTGGCCTTTTTAGTGGCTCGCTTTAAGTGGGGTTGGGGATTACCGAAGGCCTTATTGATTTTCGGAAGTTTTATGATTATGGATTTGGGTTTTTTGGGGGCAAATCTTTTAAAAATCGCCCATGGTGGGTGGGTGCCCCTGGTGATTGGGGCCGCCATTTATTTATTGCTCACAACTTGGCAGAAAGGGAGAAGAATTCTCTTCCAACGACTTAAGGAGAGATCTTTGTCGATAGAAGAGTTTTGTCAATCTCTTCTGAGGCAGCCACCTTTGCGAATTTCTGGCACCGCCATCTATATGACGGGAGATCCTTGGGGGGTTCCTGTGCCTTTGCTACATAATCTTAAGCACAACAAAGTTCTCCATGAGAGAGTGGCGATTCTCACAATTCAAACCAAAGATGTTCCAACTATTCCTAAAAATGAACGAGTGTCTATCCTCGAGATCATTCCCAATTTTTATCGAATCTTAGTGAGCTATGGTTTTATGGAAACTCCCAAAATGAAGCATATCTTAGAAGCCTGTCGGCAGAATGATATTCATTTCCGAGTTCATGAAACAACCTTTGTGTTGGGTCGAGAGACGATTTTACAAGGGCCTATTCCTCATATGTCTTTATGGCGAGAAAAGCTCTTCGCGTTGATGTCTAAAAATGCACAAAGGCCAACGGCGTTCTTTAAAATTCCCCCAAATCAGGTCATTGAGGTTGGAATCCAGGTTGAGATTTAATCGACTGAGATTTGATCAACTCAAAACTAATCTACTAGAACACTTAATATTTGATCCTTTTCCCTCATGCCATCCTCAAAGCCGAGCTCAATCAATTGACTGCAGAAGGCTGGTTCGAACAATAGATAGCTTACAATCTCCGAGGCTTCCTCAATGGTTCCGAGCCCTTTAATGAGATAACGAATCAAACGAGGCAGTTTAGAAGATTTTGAAAAGGCAATTTTTCCAATATCAACCGAGGGACAGATCCACGCAAACTCCAGGGGCTTATAATTGAGCCCACTCCGACTTGTTTCGGGAACCTTCGCAACAAAATCATTCACTCTCTTTAGGCGTTCGACATCTAAATCAATTCCATCCAACAGGACCGAGTTAAGAATCACATTCATCACCTTAGCAACACTTGGGGGAGTATTCAGATCACCAGATGGGATTTCGCTCGCAAGTCCTTCCTGGCTTCGAACTCCAATAATAATCAATTTCTCAGCACCCATATAAATACTGGGGCCACAGGGGTGGGTGTTTCTGACGCAGCCATCGCCAAAGTGCCTTGGTCCGACGTCGACGGAGGGAAAAAGGAGGGGAATGGCAGAGGAGGCCAAAATATGTTGCATTTGAATCGTTGTTTTTTCACTCATCCGACGACTTTTGTGCCAATCGGGAATGTCAGAGTCACCCTGGACAAAAGTCACTGCATTCGAGTTCTGATAGTCAATGGCAGTGACTGCCAATGCCCTCATATGCTGGTTTTTAATGTTTCTTTCGATTCGCGAAAAATCACAACTTTTAGAAATTAATTTCCCAAGTGGAGCAGTGTTAAGAAGAGCGCGTCCCGGGGCAGTGGCTCCTCCGGTGAGTCCCCCAAAGGAAAGGCCCCCCATCCATTGCAAACCAATCTTTCCCAAATGAACTGCATCAGTGTAAAAAACCTGATCTGAAGTCAGGGAACTCCATAGGTCGACCAACTTTTTGGCCCCGAGGACAAAATCGTCACTGAAGGTAGCCATAAATGAGGCATTGATCGCGCCGGCGCTGACCCCAGTGTAAATATCAATTTTTGTGGAAGCTTTCGATTCCTGCATAATTTGAGCAATCGCCGAAATAACACCCACCTGATAGGCGCCACGGGCGCCTCCCCCAGAGAGAACCAAGGCAATCTTTTTCGATCTCATTCTTTCAATCTCATCGTGATTATCCATTCGTGGATTGGTTCAATTTAAGACAGCTCCTCACAGCTTATCCCTGTTTCTTCTGTTCGACATCAAAATACTTGCTAAAGTCCATGGCCTTTTATCGTCCTCGTTTGGGTGACCTCGACAGTTGAGCGCCTTGTTTTAAATTGAGATTCTTTAGAGATTTCAAATGATTATGGAAATCCCTGCAACCACCTTAGTGATGGCCAGACTTTTGCTCTTTTGCCTAGTGAACTCTCAGCAAGTGAGTTCAAGTGAGGGAAAAATGGATTCATTAAAAGTATTACCCTTTGTTGTTGGTATCCTTTTGATCGGGGCTTGCTTGCAACAGGTGTTGGTTGTGGCGAACGAAATAAATCCGCACGCGACAAACAGAGTCTCACAAGCGGCGGGGCGGCGGTGACCTCGACGAATTCTCAGGTACAAAATCAATGGCAACAGAGTCAAATGGCAGGTCAGCAGTTTAACATCGATGCAAAATGGGAAGATGTCAGTGAGCCTGTATTGAATGGGCAAAGGATCGAGGTCCTTTCCACTTTTGTCTATAATGGCACTTATTATCAGGTGAACTCAACCCACGCCTTTGTCGGAAACTCTCGACCCGCAACCTTCACTGCAACCTATCCGTTGACTGATGGAGTTTCCCTCACAGCTATTGCTGCATGTTCTGACGTAAACTGTTCCCAATATGCAATCGCCTACAATTTTAAAAAGGGCGGGGCAGATGCCATTCAACAGTTGGTTTGGATTGACTTCACTCAGACTTCAGCCCCTCGAATTCATTCATCAACTGGTGGACAGTTCTGGGACATTAATGCGTGGTATAAATTTGCCTCGGATACAAATAACTTCTTGGATCCGTAAAGGTTTATCTGCATCTTAAGGGCCATGATAACTGAAATTATTCACACAGTCCTACATTTAGATGAGTCCTTAGTTCTTTGGACCCAAAACTTCGGGCCTTGGATGTATTTGATTCTTTTTTTAGTGATTTTTGCTGAGACTGGCTTAATAGTCACTCCGTTTCTCCCTGGAGATTCCTTGCTGTTTGCTGCCGGCGCTGTTTGTGCCCTGGACGGGTCAGCCCTTGAAATTGGCATTGTTTGGGGTCTTTTGGTTTCGGCTGCGATTATTGGTGATAATGTCAATTATTGGTTGGGGCGTGAGTTTGGGGCCCGCTGGATTGAAACTCGTAAGATCGCAATCAATAAGCAATATCTCAATGAGGCAGAGCAGTTCTATAAGGACTACGGTCTTCGTACGGTGATTCTTGCACGCTTCTTACCAATCGTTAGAACCTTTGCGCCCTTTGTTGCGGGTCTGGCCCATATGAAGTATAAGTCTTACTTATCGATGAGTGTTGTGGGTTCACTTCTGTGGATGACGGTGTTTCTAGGTGCTGGGTATAAGTTTGCTAATATTTCCCAGGTAAAAAGTAATTTTCACCTCATTATTTTGGCAGTGATTTTTGTTTCGTTTATTCCAATTGTGTTCAAAATCATCAAGGCACGCCTCGCATCAAAAATCAGTTAGCAGACATAAACATTTTCTTTACATGACTCAATTGATTTGCGAGAGTCCGTCTGGCATTGAGATTGCTAAGATCCAGTCGAGAATGGACGGGGACCAAGTTCGGGGACTTTTTGACACTGCAATTTTATAAATCAGAAAAGGGGATGGGAATTATGAACAAAAATATGAACAGAAATAATGAAGTAGTAAGCGAGGGAAAGTTAGTTATCAGTTTTGCCGCCACAATCCTGGCGTCCCTGATCACTTCAAATGCAATGGCTCAAAGTTCGACTGCTAGTTCAACTACAGCCGCAAGCTCTGTGACAGCAGCAGGGACTTCAACAGTTGCTGCACCAGCGGCAGCGTCACCCCTGGGTCGTTTTGGCCTGACTTACACAGCAGACACGAGTTTTGGTCCAACTGATAATATGAAGGCTGTTGTCACTAATATAGCCGGTGTTAACTATAAGTTATCGAAGAATGAAAAGATTGCTTTTAAGCAGTACTGGGATCAAGCTGTCGGTCCGAAAGCAACCCCTGAGGATAACAAAATGTCATGGGCGGTTATGCAATATTCAACAAAAACAAAAGGAATTTTAGGTTCTGATGAAATTGCCCCCTTGTTTTGGTACTATATTCCAACAGCCCAGAACAGAGATTTAGAAAATGGCCTCCCAAATGGTCGATTCGATACAAATGGAGTCTTGAGGGCGGATATTGAAGTTCCATGGACACTGACACCTAAATGGACCGTCAGTTACTATTTCAATCCTCGTCAATCATTGGTTCCTGGGAAGCAGCTTATGTACAAGAAGGACGCCGAATCAGGGGAGTTTGTGTTTGATGCGGTCAAAGAAACTACAACCACTTTGCTTCATTATGGATTCGCCTATTATAACGTGAGTGATGTTGTTCAACCGTATGCAGCTCTGGGATTTAAGCATTTGTTTCTAACAACAGATGGTTTTGATAATGTCAGTAACGCAGCAATGCCTGTCATGGGCTGTAACTTTACATTTAGCAAGAATATCATTCTTTCTGCTGAAATAAATCAATATCCAAACGGCGTTTATTTAACTAATTCAAAGTATACAAGAGCCAGTGATGGTAATTTAACCAGAACGAAAACCCAGGAATCTAATGGCTGGCTTGATTCTCATAATTTCAACTATGAAGTTATCTTGGCACTTTCAATCTAATCTGAGATGCAATGGCTGACCACACAGGGTACTAAGTAAATGAAAAGGCGGTTTTCTGCCGCCTTTTTATTTACAGAATTGATGAAACGTAAATGTAAAAATAAGCGAGGAAAAATGAACCCTAAGTCTCTTTTATCACTAATTTATCCTGGTGCCTTTGTTCTCGCATTTAGCCCGTCTGTTGGTTTTGGTGCGGCGAACACTTCGGCAATTCCTGCCGTTGTTCTTCCTTCATCTAGTCAGCCAGCAGACATTGATCAGACGATTACCAACTCTAAAGTGAGAGCAGAGCTTGGTTCAAAGTCCAAATGGAGTGTTCGCAATACTCTGACCTATCAAGGTGGTACAATGAATACTCCGCTAGACGAAGCGAGACCAGATTATCGATCGGCTAGTCTAGATACAACAAATGCTGTTTATTTCACAGGTGAAGTTGCAACTAAATATGGACTGATGAATGGAGACAGTCTTAATTTAGGAGTTGGAATCACAGTTTTGAAGCCCTTCAATCGAACTATTGAAGAGGCAACAAGCCGAAATAGCAATTTTAATATTTCGACTCCATTTATTGAGTATAATAAAGCCTACAAAGTTGGTTCAGTCCAAATGGTGTCGACCGGGAAATTCTATTATGCCACAGAGAAAAATGATGTGGACGTTATTGGAAAGTTTGGTGTGATTCGTCTGAGTCAAACTTTCTTACGAGAAATTGGAACCAGACTGACTGGGGGTCTTCAATTTATTGCAGATACGAATATTTACAAGAATTCAGACTCAGTTTATTTAGCCGAAGGCAGCAAAAGTGAAATTCCAAGAAATAACAATATTATCGGAGCATTTCCTTATGCAGAATATGCGTTTAATGATCGATATGCCGTCAGGACAGTTTTTGGATTGTTTCAATTCAAAAACACTTTGGCTGATTATACCTATCGTCAGCTTGAACCTTATCAATCTCTTGGAGTGGGGATAAGTCTAAGTCGAGATTTTTATCTTTATCCAAATCTTCAATTCGCACCCAAGGACATCCGGGCTGATCGAACAAATGTTGGCCTCACAGCCAATATAAACCTATTTTAAATATCAGATAACATCACTGTCTAAAGATTCTTTGTGAAGGCAGAACTTTGACAAAATCTATGAGCAATTATCCTACGCTCGGAGAAGCAGTATGAAAATGCTTCTCGGCGCATTGCCGCTAATGCTCGCTGTTTTAAGGGAGGGGATGCTTTTCGACGAAAAGTTCCTACTATCATGCTTTTGATCTTGTCTCTGTTTTTCAGAGAGCTGGCTACAGCTGCGCCTGGGATTGTCGACTATCTTCATGAGTCCGCACCTAAGGAATTGGCTCCCGTAAGCTCCTTTAAAGATCCAAAAAGCTGCGAGATAAATCTATTGAAAGCCCGAAGCACAAGACTCAACGCCCTCGATGGAATGAGCCTTGGCGCCTTTGTAGGATTGGCCAGTGTTTACTCCCGTCTTGCGAGAACTCTTTATAAACTCGAAGAGCTCGCTGATCAATCAAAGAAGCGTGATCAGCCCCGGATCAATCGTGCACAGGCCTATAAGGGCTTTTCTGAACAAGCCAAAAGGCGAGCTATGAAGATTCACGAGTTAAGAAATTCAGACGTTGAGCATGGGTGGAGGCGTGGTTATAATGAGCTTGAAGAAATTCTTCATCAACTTGGCTATTTGAAATTTGATAATATAGAAAGTGAGCAGCTCGGAGTTTTAACCAAAACGATCAAATCAGTTCAAGGTGAAATTAACGAAACGATCGAAAGATTGAAAACTGAACACGAGAATTGAGTAAGGGAAAACCAGCCGTATCGGGTCGAGATGTTTATTTGCCTCCGGGACTCGTTAAATCCTTATCGGACTTAAGGATACAACTTACAGTTCAATCAAGGCGGTTTTCTCAGATCTCCTCTAGAATTTCCTCCAGAGTCGAGTCTCGATCTAAACCCGTACAAACTGAAATTTCTTCGATCAAGACACGGAAAAAGATGATCGGCGCAGGACGCGCTCTTGCGCTTATTGAGTTTTGAGACAGTTTATGGATTAATTTCTTATCCTGAACCGGATGGATCAACTCTTTCCGGGTGGATGATCGGGACGAATTCTTACTTGATAGCTCTGTTCCGGCAGCCGATATTTGTGAGTTCGTAATGAAAAAGGATTTCCAAATGAGATCAGCTCTATGCGACTCAAGTTTGCTCGGATTGGGGGGCTTAAAAAAGCAGAGAGTCGCAGTCAAACTAGCATGCTTCGGGTCAGCAAATCTTCAAATGCAAATGCGGCTAAGTGACTTTTTGGTTCCCCAAAGTGGGAACTTAGATTCGACCGGCAATTCGAGTTCCCCCTGGGAGATACTCGAGTGGGTCAACTGGGCCTTTGCCACGGCGAATTTCAAAATGTAAATGGACCCCAGTGGCCCGACCAGTGCGACCCATTAAACCTAAAACATCCTTCGTCGTGACAGTCTGGCCTTCGTCGACCAAAATTTTATCCATATGGGCATAAAGCGTGGCCCATCCTGTTCCAGATTCTATCAAGACCATTTTTCCGTAGCCTTTAAAGTCACGCCCTGCGTAGATAACCATTCCGGTCTGGGCCGAATAAATAGGGGTCCCACGGGAGGCCGCAAGATCCACACCCCAATGAGGTCGTCGCTTTTGAGGAGGAAAGCCACGAACAAAACGTGCATCTTCAACCGGCCACTCAAAATGAGCCTGACCAGCCACGGCATCAGTGGTTGATGGAGGATTCTGCGCAGCGACAGTTTCGGTCGGAACTTGGGTCTTTGAGTCCACACCAATTGGTGGTGGTTTAACTAAAATCTCTCTTGAAAGCCTGGTTGGACCAGTACTGCAACTGCCCAATGTTAACAAAAGGATTACGAGACTCAGGCTCGTTGCCAAGGGCCTAGTTGCCGATAACCTGACGACGCTTGAAAAATGAAATAAAGCGATACCTGAGTGTTTTTCCACACTTTGAAGTCTAACCTAAAACGGACAGTCCCGAAAGGCGAACTGGGTCATAGGCCAGTCTAGTTTTTTAATGAGCGACTCAGATCAAAACATCTTTGTATAGCGTCTGCCAAAAAATCAATGTCGAAGTTCGACCATAACTAACTCTGGTAAATCGGAAATTTCTCACACATCTCGTGAACTTGAGTCTTCACTTTCTGCTTCAGGGCTCCATTTTCTGGATCCTTAATGATCTGCGCAATCCATTGACCCACAAGCTTCATTTCTTCAATGCCCATGCCGCGGGTAGTTAGGGCCGGAGTTCCTACTCGAATTCCACTCGTCACAAACGGAGAACGTTTTTCATTAGGGACTGTATTTTTATTAACGGTGATTCCGGATTCATCCAACGCATTTTCAGCGACTTTGCCAGTGACTGGAGAGTCTGTGAGGTCAATCAATACAAGGTGGTTATCTGTGCCATCAGTCACGAGTTTGAGATTATTCTTCATCAAAGTTTCTGCCAAAATTCTAGCATTTTGCACGACTCTCTCAATGTAGACTTTAAACTCGGGCTGAAGGGCTTCGCCAAAAGCGACGGCCTTGGCTGCGATCACATGCTCTAAGGGGCCGCCCTGGATCCCCGGGAAAATCCGAGAGTTCACAGCTTTGGCTCTTTCTTCGGAATTAGTGAGGATCAACCCACCCCGGGGTCCTCGCAAAGTCTTGTGGGTGGTCGAGGTCACATAATCTGCGTAGGGTAGGGGAGACGGGTGAACACCAGTCGCAACAAGACCCGCAAAATGGGCCATGTCGACAAGAAGAACAGCGCCCACGTCGTCTGCAATTTCTTTAAACTTTACAAAATCCAAAACCCTTGGGTAGGCCGAGTATCCGGCGATCAGCATTTTGGGTCGAACTTCGCGAGCTGTCTTTAGAATTTGGTCATAGTTGAGGCGCCCTGTGGCGGTGTCCAATTGGTAGGAGTGAGCCTTAAATAACAATCCCGAAAAATTCACTGGCGAGCCATGTGTCAGGTGACCACCGTGCGAAAGATCCATTCCCAGAACTGAATCTCCGGTCTTGAGTGCGCTTAAGTAAACTGCCATATTTGCCTGGGATCCTGAGTGGGGCTGAACATTGGCGTAGGCGCAGCCAAAAAGTTTTTTGACTCTCTCAATTGCGAGGGCTTCGACTTCATCAACGACCTGACAGCCTCCGTAGTATCGTTTGCCCGGATATCCCTCTGCATATTTATTTGTTAAGACCGAACCTTGAGCTTCCATCACAGCGCAGGATACGTAGTTTTCAGAGGCAATCATCTCAAGGCCAAACTTTTGCCTCTCGGTCTCTGCTTGAATTAAGTTTGAAATTTTTGGGTCTGCTATCGCGAGTTTTGCTGAAAAAGAAAGAGCCATGATCACCTCATAAGTTTTGAGGGGACATTGTTAAAGAAGACTACTCACTTTGGCAACTCTTGTTGAATGGCGTCCTTCGGCAAATGTTGTTTCTGAAAATAGAAGCACAAAAGCTAGAGCCTCTGGAGTTTCGGTCCAGCGAGATCCGAGAACCAAGACATTGGCATTATTATGCTCTCGTGCCAATTGAACCGCATCAAGGTTCCAAACCAAGGCCGCTCGAATCCAAGGGAACTTGTTGGCTCGCATGGCCATTCCTTGCCCAGAGCCACAAATCAAAATGCCAAAGCCTTCATCCACGCCTTCTTTTCTAGGCTTAGTGCGACCTTGTTCGCAAAGTCAGGGTAATCAACCGACTCTTTCGAAAAACAGCCTAAGTTTTCGATTTTAAAATGTTTTTGGGATGTGTTTAAGGCTTGAATCAAATTCTCTTTGAGTTCAAAGCCTGCATGATCGGAGGCAATCCAAATTGTTTTCATTGAATGATTGAAGCTTAAAGTTTTGAAAAGATCAATGATCCGTTTGTTCCACCGAACCCAAAACTATTATTGAGGACATGGTGGATTCGACCCTCGCGGGCCTGATTAGGAACAAAGTCCAGATCGCAACCTTCGCTCGGATTCTTCAAGTTAATAGTCGGAGGAACGATTTGATCCCGAATTGCAAGTGCACAAAAAGCACTTTCAAGAGCGCCTGCTGCTCCTAGCAAATGCCCGGTCATTGATTTAGTCCCTGAAACCCAAACCTTTCCAGCATCCTCCTGAAACAACGCTTTAATAGCGGCAATTTCAAGAGTATCCCCCATAGGGGTCGAAGTCGCATGAGCATTTATATAATTAATATCTGATGGTTTTAGACTGGCATCTCTAAGTGCGAGCTCCATGGCCCGACGTCCCCCTGTCCCTCCAGGAGCTGGCGAGGTCATGTGGTAGGCATCAGCTGAAGTTCCATAGCCAGTGACTTCACAAATTATGTGAGCCCCTCTTTTTTCTGCATATTCCATGGACTCCAAACAAAATACAGCCGCGCCCTCACCCAAAACAAAGCCATCCCTGTCTTGATCCCAGGGGCGACTAGCAGTCTCAGGATCCTCATTTCGAGTAGAAAGAGCTCGCATAGCAGCAAAGCCACCAATTGCAAGCTTACAAACTGTCGCTTCGGTCCCACCAGCGAGCATAACATCTGCCAGATCTTGGCGAATGTAACTCACAGCCTCTCCCAAAGAATGCACTCCAGTGGCACATGCTGAGGTCACCGAATAGTTTACACCTCTTAATCCGTGGGCAATACTAATTTGCCCAGAGGCCAAATTAGTAATGACAGATGGAATGAAAAAAGGACTGATACGACCTGGTCCCTTTTCCATCAATCGAGTGAATTGCTCTTCAATCATGGGAAGACCACCCATACCGGCCCCAACAATGGTTCCAGCTCGATCCGCAAGGGTCTCGGTGATCTCTAACTTCGCCATATCTAGCGCCATTTTGGCGGCGGCCATTGAGTAATGGATAAAGGTATCCATTTTCTTCTGCTCTTTTTTGTCAATATAAAGATCAGCTTTAAATCCCTTCACCTCGCCAGCAAAGGTCACATCAAACCCTTCGGTATTGAACTTGGAAATTGGTCCTACCCCAGATTTTCCCTTGAGAGCATTTTCCCAAGTTTCCTGTAGAGTTAAACCTAAGGGCGACACAGCGCCTATTCCAGTTACAACAACTCGTTTTGGGGCCCGAGGGGCTCTTTCATAGCGAGATGTCATAAAATCTAAACTTTACCTTTTTTTTGAAGATAAGAGGCAACGTCATTCACAGTTTTGAGCTTTTCAGCATCTTCATCTGGAATTTCAAGGTCAAACTCTTCTTCCATGGCCATCACGAGTTCCACGATATCTAGGCTGTCTGCACCTAGGTCATCAATAAAGGAAGCCTCGGGTTTTACTTTTTCTGGATCCACACCTAATTGCTCCACGATAATATCTTTAACTTTAGGACTGATGGACACGGCGATGCCTCCTGTTTTAATTTCATTTTGTTTTGTTTCTGTTTCCATTTTTATCTCCCGCTTATCGTTGTTTAGTTTAAACTGTAATTCTTGTTAAGGTTTAGGGTTAATATTTCTCAGTTAATATAATGATTAATTAAGATAGAGCCCACCATTGACGCTCAGCGTGTGTCCAGTAATATATTTTGATTCATCACTCAGCAGAAAGCGTACAGCCATGGCGACGTCGCGACCCTCGCCCATTATTCCCATTGGGACTTTCGATAACACCTGTTCTTTCTGGGCATCGGTCAGAATCGCAGTCATTTCGGTTGCGATGAACCCAGGGGCTACGCAATTGACTCGAACATTTCTCGAAGCCAACTCAAGAGCTACTGATTTTGCAAAGCCGATAAGACCAGCTTTGCTGGCTGCATAATTTGCTTGGCCGGCATTCCCGGTTTGACTAATCACTGAGGTGATATTCACAATGGATCCTTTGCGGGCTTTCATCATCATTTTAGTCGTAATCTTTGTTGTTAAGAAAGCCCCACGCAAATTGGTCTGAACGACCTGATCAAAATCTTCAGTTTTCATACGCAGAAGGAGTTGGTCCTTTGTAATTCCAGCATTATTAACTAGACCGTCGAACTGAGGCCAACGGCTCATGATTTCGGAAAAAGCTTTTTCGACGGAAGCCTCTTCACTTAAATTCATTTGAACAAAAAAATGTCCTTCACCTGGAAGTTTGCTTAGAACCTCAGCTGCAGCCTTCTCGTTTGAGGAATAGGTAAAACCCACTGAAGCTCCGCATTCAGCTAGAACTTGAACCAAGCAAGCACCTATTCCACGGCTACCGCCAGTCACGATAATCTTTTTTGAATGCAGGCTCGAAGATGTCATCATGGTATTCTCTTTACTTTCTTAAATTTAAGTTCCTCTTTACGAACAAAATCTTAATGACCCGATGCCTTTAAGTGAGATTCGAGAGCTCTTACTTCATCAAGCGAACTGGTCGTCCAGACCTGAAAGTTTTCAGAATCAATTTTTTTAAGGAGGCCTTTCAAAACCTGACCATGGCCAAACTCAATGAATTGAAACAATCCTTTCTTCTTAATGGTTTCTAGACTCTGTGTCCACAAAACAGGAGCCGAAACCTGACGAATCAAATTTTCTCGAAGTTTTTGTGGATCTTCTTCAAAATCAGCCTGAAAATTCTGCACAATTGGAAATAAACCTTTAGCAAAGGGAATCCCGGTTAAAACTTCCCTCATAACAGCCTCTGCCGGAGCCATCATTTCACAATGAAAAGGAGCAGAAACGCTCAAGGGAATGAGTTTGACTCGACGAGGGGCTCCCGGAATTTCTTCTGGTTTCAGATTCAGACGGAGCCAATCTAGAGTTTTGGTGTTTCCGCTAATGACGATTTGACCGGGGCAGTTAAAGTTCGCTGGACTGAGGGGGCCAAAGCCAGACTCTTTTTTTGCCCAGTCACAGAGCCAGCGGGCCTGATTTTCATCTAAGCCGAGAGTCGCCATCATTCCACCCTGGCCAACAGGAACTGCAGCTTGCATGGCTTGTCCGCGGCGTCGAACAGCTTGTGTGCCATGACTAAGGGAAATAACCCCAGACGCGACAAGGGCTGCGTATTCCCCAATAGAATGTCCGGCTGCGGCCAGTGGGGTTAGGCCATACTCATGATGAACAACTCGATAAGTTGCAATTGATGTCACTAACAGGGCCGGTTGGGTATTTTCGGTGAGTTGAAGGTCCGAGTCTGAACTATCGAAACATAATTTTTTTAAATCAAAAGAAATGGCCTCACTGGCTTCTTCAAAGACCTCACGGGCCTTCTGAAACTCACTAAACAAAAATTTTCCCATTCCGGAGGCTTGACTGCCTTGACCAGGAAAAAGAGCCACGTACATGTTAATACCTCATCAATACGCTGCCGGCAGTTAGTCCCGCTCCAAAGGCAGTCAAAAGGATAAGGTCACCTCTCTTGATTTTTCCAGTCTCAAGACCAATCTGAAAGGCTGTTGGAATTGATGCTGCCGATGTATTTCCGGTCTCGTGGACTGCAACAATCACCTTTTCCTTTGGAAAGTCAAAGTGATCAGCAACAGCCTCCATAATTCGAAGATTTGCCTGGTGTGGAATCAGCCAATCGACATCCTTGGCCTGCACATGATTCGCATCGAGGGCCTGATGACAGCAACTAGTCATAGTTCGAACTGCATTTTTGTAAATCTCTCGACCCTTCATTTTTACAAATTGGCCCTTTTTATCCAAAACCTCTGGAGAAAGTGGAATTCTAGAACCACCAGCACCAAGAACAAAAAGGTCGCCAAGGCTACCTTCTGAATGCAGATGAGAACTCATAATCACATTTTTATCATCAGCTGCCGTCTGAGAAACAATCCAGGCCCCAGCGGCATCACCAAAAAGAATACAAGTTTCCCTATCTTCATAGTTAACGAAGCGATGAATAACTTCTGAGCCAACGACCAAAATATGTTTGAACCCGCCGAGGCGAATAAAATGATCGGCCACAGAAAGTCCATAAACAAAGCCAGAACAAGCCGCAGAGAGGTCAAATGCCATAATACTTCGACACCCCAGTTTGGCCTGAAGACAACAGGCCGAGGAGGGCATTGATTGGTCGCCTGTCACAGTGCAGAATATAATCCCGTCCAAATCTTTGGCGGTTAAGCCTGCTGCGGTCAAAGCTCTTTGTGCGGCCTTGAATCCGAGATCACTGGCAGCTTCATCATCAGCGGCAATATGGCGACGAACAATTCCGGTTCTTTCAACAATCCAGTCGTGATTTGTGTCGACCATCTTTTCAAGATCGTGGTTAGTCAGAACCTTTTCAGGAAGATAAGACCCGGTGCCTGAAATCCGGCTGCGAAAATACCCTGTCATGAATGAACAGCCTATGCTTTTTCTTTGGATGCGCTAATTTGCTTGCCTTTATAGTAGTAAGCTCCGTCATCGCCTTTATGAGCGCGGTGGGGACGTACGAGCTCACCCGACTTCTTATCCAGAGCCATTGCAGGCACGGTTACAGAGTCATGGGATCTTCTCATATCACGTTTGGAACGGGATGTTTTCTTCTTTGGTGTAGGCATCGTAAACCTCTCATTTTATTAAATTTCAAGGGGCCGAGAATGCCCCGGTTATAGGATAAAGGCAATCTCTTTATTGCAATTTCAAATTCTTTAACACGTCAAAAGGATTAGGTTTTACTTCACTCAGCAAAGGTTCCCCAAAACCCTCGTCATAAACAAAGGGTTTATCCTTAAAAATCTCTCGACATTCAGCGCAACGACCTTCAGCTTCTGAAGAGGGTATTGGAGTCGTAGGAATATTCAGGGCGACTGCCTCATGAAGGTACTCATCAATATCAAAGATTTGGTTATGGCCATACTCGGTCGAGCTTGGTCCATCATCATGAATTTCAGAGACGTGATTCACTCGGGCATAATGCCCGAGGCGCTCAGTTGGCTGAGGTGGAATCAAAATTTCACGGAACGAAACTTGGACGGGAAAAGAATATCCACTCCACAACGGGAACAAACTTCAGGCGCCTGGGCGACAATTCGACCGACGAGTTCAAAGTCCTTGGAATTGATGGGGCGAATGGTAAAATCCACCTCATAACTATTCTTTTGAATAAGATCCGAAAGGATCTTATTCACTTCACCAGTCTTTGAGTTCCAAGCATAGCTTCGACCCTCATCTGGGATTTCAGAAAGTTTAATCAACATAGTATCTGCCTTTCTTTTAACAGGTGGCAGGAAGTTTTTGGCAAACCCTACCTAGAATAGGCCTGCTTTTATCGGAGAATGCAGCAAGGTGTCAATCTTTCGATATAGCTTCTATTTTCTCGAAACTGGCGCGTCATGGAGGCCCGTCATTCCCTATTTCCAACCAATCACCTGGTACTGTTGACGTTGTAGGCAGTTGGCGACATATTTTTGTTTTAAAGCGTCTGGACTCAGATTATCCTTGGTTTTCTCTCCGACATACCCACCGGCAGCTCCCCCTGCAGCGCCTAGAGCCGCACCGCCAGCAAGACTTTCGATTCCACGGCCACTCACAGCACCGATCACACCACCAATCATGGCCCCACCAAGGGCGCTTCGACCAACAGCTTTTTTGGTTCGCTCATCCTTATGCTTTGCTAGGTAGGAATCAGCTCGGGTCATACAGGTATCAATATCAGATTCCGCTTTAGCCTCTCCCACAGTTTGATACTTTTGGTTTTCATCAAGAATTGGTCGATAGGACGCACACGAGAAAAGGGAAAGCGTAGTGATGGTCAAGAGTGTTGGTCTGAATTTCATACTTTCTCCTAATGGCTAAGTGGTCCACTTCCGATTTGGAAATTCGGACCCTTTTGAATGGCTAATAGACGGAGGTCTTTCAAGTTATATGCCAAGCCTAAACACGATAATAGTCATTTATTTAATACAATATACAGTATATCTTCATAACGACTTAGAAAGTCATTCGCTTCATGTAGGGTTTGGGAAGTATTTGCTTCGATCATTAAAGACTCCGAACAGGTTTTTCGACCAAAATTGTTTGATGCCAAGTTTTATTTGGTTCAAATTTCCCGCCTGGCAGTAATCCCCAGACAATCTTCACTTTGAAGCCTGTCGCTTTTAGTAAGGCCTTAAGTTCCGTGTGGGTGTAGACGTTCTGCTCGAATTTACCTCGAAATAATTTGGTTTTTGTCATTCTTGTATCGATGATGACCCATTCGCAGAGTATTTTCTTTTGGTCAGGCTCGAAGCGGGCGGCATCGATCATGAAAACATTTTTAATAGGCTCTCGCCCCGATGAGATTGATGACTTGAGTTTGGCTTTCACGCTGCCAGCGTTTAAGGTATTAATGATGAATTTGCCACCAGGTTTGAGAACTCGATACACCTCTCTGAGCATTTGAGAATCGGCCGATCTTTTTTTGAAATAGCCAAAGCTATTGTAGAGCGAAACAACGAGATCAAATGTGTTCGGTTTAAAATGGGACTTGATGTTCTTCATGTCACCCTGAATAAAATCAATCCGTTGGCGCTCCTTTTTTGAGGCTTTACGGGCATCATTCAAATAGAATTTCGAATAATCAAGGCCTGTGGTTAAGAATCCTTTTTTGGAAAATAAAATTGAATGTCTCCCGGAGCCACAGGCTAGGTCTAGAATTTTGCCGCCTTTTTTCGGATGACTCATTTGAAGAATTTGGTCAACTTCAGAGCCCGAAGTATCAGTCTTTGAGGAAAACATAATTTCACCCGTGATCGGGACAAAAAAACTCTGCCACCATTCTTTCATCAGAAGCCTCCGGCATGTCATTCGATCTTACCTCAATGGAGCTCAAAGAGTAGGGAATTTCCCAATTCGTTTCCAGAAAAGCGTTTCCATAGTTGTAATTTTCATTGCCCAAAATCTTGCGCAATATATGATCAAAGGCATAAATTTATGAGGCGGTGTGATCGTGCATTCAGGTGGTTTGCCTTCGGACTTTAGAAAGCTACTAGGTGCTCGATTTTTGTTCACCTTTGCCGTGCAAATGCAGGCCATTGTTTTAGGCTGGCGAATTTATGATCTGATGAAAGACCCCTTGTACTTGGGACTTATTGGGTTGATGGAAGCAATCCCTGCTATTGGCTTAGCATTATGGGCTGGTTATCTGGTGGATCGCCTTCGTCCCTTATTTGTGTATCGCCAAGTGATGTATGTTAGCCTTGTGTCGGGGTTGATTGTTTTGACTGAGCATCTTTTTGAAACCAGGTTCTCATTATCAATGCAAGTTGGGCTCCTCTATGCCGCGGCCTTTTTGACAGGCATGGCCAGATCCTTTGCTCATCCTGCTCTTTTTTCGGCGATTCCTAAACTCGTTGAACGGAGCCATCTGCTGCGGGCTTCGGCTATGTCAAGCTCGGTTATGCAGGTAGCCCGGATCGGAGGACCCGCCTTTGGTGGTTTGATTTTCGGTTTCTATGGCGCAGTCACGGCATCGTCTATTATTTGCATTCTTTTAGTCACGGCTGCTTTTTCAATGAGCCTTATAAAAACAGAAATTCCTCGGCCACAGACGACCCATCACCATAACACAATAACAGAAGAGTTTCTTTCTGGAGCGAAATTTGTCTTCAAGCATTCGATTTTGTTACCAGCCTTATCCCTTGATATGATTGCGGTTCTCTTTGGCGGGGTCATTGGATTACTCCCAATTTTTGCGGAAGAAATTTTATTTGTTGGACCGAAAGGTTTGGGGATGTTGCGGGCCGCCCCAGCGGTGGGTGCCGTGATGATGAGTCTCTACTTGTCGAGAACGAACCGAATGCGCACCGGGAAGTGGTTACTGACGGGGGTTGCTGGATTTGGGTTCAGTATTCTTATTTTTGGCCTCAGCCGAAATTTCTACCTCTCGCTGGCGGCCTTAGCTTTCAGCGGCGCCTTCGATAGCATTAGCATGGTCATCCGCTCAGCAGCTGTTCAGCTGTCCTCGCCGGATCATATGCGAGGGAAGATTTCTGCCGTGAATTCAATTTTTATTGGATCCTCCAATGAGCTCGGTGAACTCGAGTCAGGAATAGCAGCAAAACTGATGGGCACAATACCCGCTGTTTATTTTGGCGGAATTATTTGTCTTTGCACAGTTGCAATCGTTGGGTTTATGTCACCGGCCCTGAGAAATCTAGACTTAGCTAAGATGGAAAATCCTTAAGGAACATTTTGCTTGCGTTTTCAGTTCACAAAATATCGAGACGGATCGCTAGAATTTTTGATAATTTTCAGAGCAATTAACTGTTCTGAAAGAGCTTTCCATCGCTGCAAAGTCATTGTTCCAATCCCTGCCTTGTCTGTTTCTGGTGTTTCTATCAAGGCCTTTTGGGCGGCGGCACTCTTCTTAAACAATTCAGGATCCATTGATTTGTTGAGCAGAGCCATTTTTTCATTCGTGGCTGTTGGATCTCGCAGGTAGGCTTGCCAACCTGCACTGACGGCTTGGCGAATTTTTCGAATAAACTCTTTGTCATTCAAATGAGCCTCTGTCGTCGCCAAAACTGTTGTATAGGGATTAAAGCCCTCATCAGCAACAAGAAATGTTTTAACTTTGAGGCCACTTTTCTCAGCAAGAAGAGGTTCAGAGGTTGAGAATCCTTGCTGAGAGTATTTTCTATCAGCGAGGAGATGTCCAATACCACCTTGGTAGGGGACGAGCTTCACCTGAATTGGTTTCATTTTGTTGATAAGAAATTGAGCGTAACTAAGTCCTGATTGAAGAGCGAGAACCCCTTCATTTTTGAATATATCCTGCAGTTTTTGAAAGCCTCTCTCTTCTCGTGTAAGAATTGCTTGGGGATTAGTTTGAAAAACTGCAAAAATGGCAACGACTTTGTTTTTCGGATTTCGCTCTTGGGAAATGATAATTTCTTCAGCGCTCACAATTGCTAAATCGACTTTTCCATTCGCTAACATCTGCACTGTTGGAGTCCCGGATCCACCTTCTAGAATTTCAATTTCAAGACCTTGCTTTTTATATTCACCAAGGATTTGAGCCGCATAAAATCCACCAAACTGGGGTTCAGCCTTCCAATTGAGCGCGAGTTTAAGGGAGGCCGCGAATAGCGATTGAGTAAACATGAGAAGGATTATTGCCATTGATAAAAAACGTAAAAGTGATTTCATAAAAACAAGGTACAAGCGAAACATAATTATTTGCAAGGGCAAAATATTTATTTCTGCCTAAATCTGTTTAAGTGACATATCCAAACGGACGAATTCTTTGAATTAAAACGCTCAAGATTTGGACAAGTGAAAGCATCAGGATGCCCATCAATGACAATAGAATCAGGCAAACAAAAACGGCATCAACTCGTTGTTGAGTTCGGGCTGAATCAATCAAGGCTCCGAGGCCCCCGCCGGCGACAAATTCACCAGCAACCGCACCGATGATGGACAATCCACTGGCAATTTTCAAACCGGTGACCATAGAGTTAAAAGAAGCGGGGACTCTCAATTTCCATAAAATTTGCCAAGATGTTTGCTCTATACACCTGAAAGAATTCGAGAGGAGCTGGGCTTACTTGATTTAATCCCGCTAACACATTTGCCAAAATTGGAAACAAGGGTACTAAAAAAGAACTGACGATGAGAGGCGGTGAGCCAAAGCCAAAATAAATAACCAAGAGCGGAGCCAGTGCAATAATTGGAACAGTCTGAAAAAATACGGCGAGCGGAAAAATTGCTCGATGCAAAAAGGGCTGAGGGTGAGCACTAGACTCAAGCTAAATCCACCAACGACGCTGAGGGTAAGGCCCCCAAGAACGCAAGTCCAAGTCTCAAAAAATGCACCGACGAATAGCGCGCGCTCATTCCAAAAACTTTGTCCAACAACTGAGGGTGGCGGAATCAAATGACTCGGAAGCCAACCAATCCAAGCGGTGATCTCAGTGACAACAGTCAGAGCAAGAACAAAGATAATTAAAGGAGTCCATGTCTTAGTCATTTAACCATCCTTTTATCATTTAAGGGACCTTAAAACCCGTGAAAGATCTGCGCAATTTTTCAAATAGACGGGATCCTGTCGCAAATATTCAGTTCTGACTGCAGCAAGCTCAATAGGTCGATCGTCAATGATTTGATTTTGTCCCGAATAACTATTCATAACTACCACGCGATCACTCAAGAAAACCGCTTCCGAAATAGAATGGGTCACAAAGATCACTGTCATTCTCGAATCGTTCCAAAGAGTTAAAAGGCTCACGACGAATCTCAAACGGGAGTTGAAGATTCTCTTCGACCGTTCTCCAGGGAACTAAATTCGAATCTTGAAAAACTATACCGAGACGAGGTCTGAATGGCATAAATTCTAATTGACCTGAGGTCATGGGCTGAGTTCCCGCGAGAATACGAAGCAGCGAAGACTTGCCACATCCAGATGGCCCCAGCAGGCTTGTAAATGAGCCTGCCTCAAGTGTGAGATTGAGATTCTCAATAACTACTTTTCCTTAAATTGAAGGTTCACTTTGGATAAGTTGACTCTAGCGCCGAATTGGGCCTCATTTTTTTGAACTGATTCTTGGATCATGGTCTAGAACCTATTAAATAAATCTTGCACAAGCAAGGAGCTCCGCATGTCATAGATAAAGAACTCGTATTAATAGCATCCCAAAATGAGAATTTTTGATTCAAGAAATAACTCAATTTGGGATGTCATATGGGATATCATATTGAGTCGCCTGGCGTTTGAGGTCACCTGTCAAAAATGTGGGCAAAATCACGTGGTGACAGTGGCTTAATTGAGAATAGAACACGGTCGTCTATTTGCAAATAGTCTTAGGTAGGAGGTATTTATGAAAGCATCAATGAGAATCCTTGGATTGGGTCTTTTTGCATTTTCTCTTTTTGGGTCAGTGAGTGCTATTGCCAAGGTCAAAGATTTTAACGAGATGATTCATGAAGGCGTTCTAGTCAGAAAACAACTTCATCGACAAATAAAAACAGAAAATGGATGGAAAGTTCCAAAAGTTGAGAGTAATCCAGAGCAAATCGTGCTTGAAACGTCGGTCCCTGACTATATACCCAAAACTAGCCAGAGACTCCTGACCTACAAAAAAGAGCAAATGCCACGTAAAGCAAATTCAAAAAAACAGGTTGAGCGAGTGGCTGATGAGCTTGATATGTCAGCCCAGGGTGACTTTTAGACAATGTTACGGAATTTTCGAATCCCATTATTTGCGCTCCTGAGTGGTTTCTTACTTTTCGGAAACTCGGGTTGGTCTAAAGAAAAAAATCCTAAAAAGGAAACGATTAATTATAATGACCCAAATATGAGCCTTCATACAAATGGGAATGGGAATAACAATCAACTCTCTGCCTTCGTCGATTTGTCAATTCCGCCGATAGAACCTAATATACCAACAAACGCAATTCCCTAAAAAATTCTTATTCCCCAAAGTTCTACTCCTGAGGTTAAAGGTCCAGGTATTCAACCGAAGAGCCTCAGCCCCAAGCCACTAAATAGGCGTTCTTGGAATCATAAAATCAATTTTCTGAGTTCTTGCTGAGAATACACATAATCGGCATAGACCATTGTGTTGGTTATATTCCGATGTCCCAAGGCCACCTGAACCAGACGTAAATCCTTTGTCTTCTGGTACAAGCGAATCGCAAAAGTATGTCTGAGAGAATGGAATTTCTTTGGGACTGGGCGATAAAGTTCCCAGACCTGGTAAAGTCTTTGATAGGAAATTGGAAATAATTCAGTTCCGGGGAGCTTTTCAGCCCAACTGTATAGCTGCTGAAATGCACGGGCGGGGAGTGGAATTTCCCGGTCATTGCTGCCCTTAATTCCCCGCAAAAAGACCGATTGGTCATAAGTATTCAAATCCACCTTGCGTAAATTAAGGATCTCCTGGGCCCTGCCGCCGGTCCTTAAACCCAAATCCATGATGAGACAATTTCGGGGATCAGAAAGCATAAAAGTCTCAAGAATTTTTTCAAGACGATCAACCTCAGGAGGCAGCAAATACTTATTCTTATTGAGTTGGTAACGAACACTGACCGCCAAATTCATACCTCCAAAACGACGATTCCTCTAGAAGCTGCTCGAAAAAAGTTACCCAAAAAAAATGAAGATAAAAAATAGACTCAAAAAAACCTAAAAAATACCTAAAAAAATTGTCAAAAAAACCTGGGCAAAAGTCAATAAATGAAAAAACGTCAATTCAGAACTTCGACAACAAAATAATACAATAGTAAAAACAATATGTTAGCACTTAAGTTTATAACTATAAGCTTAAGTTGAAATGAAAAACAGGTATCCAATCCTAGCGACCGACAAAGAAAGCAAACTATTTCAAATAGATTATGCGCAGCGTTCAAAAAATCAAACCTTCATGTGTTTTGTTTTGCAATTAATTTTACTGTATTTCACAATATTGGTGTTGTGTTTAACAATACGCTGGAGGCTCTTTGGAGATTTTAGATGAAAATTTGGGTGAAAATGGTGGTTTAAGAAAATCAGAAGCCGTCGATCTTTTTTGCCGAATGAAGAGGCCGAATTAATTCGTCATTACGTATGCAATATGAGGCACATGTTCAGGTTATTCGAAATCAAATCGGTGGGTTAGACACGATTAGAAGAGAATTAGGTCTATCTCAGCGAAAAATTTGTCAACTTTTGATGGTTGACCCCTCGGCATGGACTCGTTGGACAAAAACGACCCAATTATCCTCGGGTATAGAGTCGGCTCCACCACATATCTGGCGAGCTTTGCAATGGTATATGATTTTGCAGCAAAAAAATTCCGGGACTCACCCCTGAGTATTTCTTGGGGGCCCGGGAAGCAGCAAAAATGCATCAAATTTCTGAGATCTCTGAGGTTCGAAGCGAATTGGCAAGGCATCAAGCTGAAACAGCTGCCTTACATCTCAAAGTGAAAAGGCTAAAATCAACGTTGCTACTCAGTTTGCTTCTTTTTGGAATTCCCTCAATCATGTCTCTTTGGTTGTTGATTCGATTAAAATAGCAGTCGGATAATCCTTTTTTTTTGGGCTAAGCGCCTCATGCGTTGCGAAATCGCTCGTCTTTTGTCTGGATGAAGTCCATCATCCTAGAACATTTATTCTAAATCCAAGGGTGCCTTTAAAACGAAGGCACTCAAGACTGGAAGAAATAAGAAAGCAGTCAGCCAATAAAAAGGAGAAGCTCATGATCGGACCCTTTGAAATGATCGAAAAACATGGAGACCACGAAGAGGTCATTTTTTGTCATGATAAAAATGTAGGCCTTAAAGCGATTATTGCAATTCATAACACCGCCCTGGGACCTGCTCTGGGTGGGACTAGAATGTGGAATTATAAATCAGAGGAGGAAGCCTTAGTTGACGTTCTTCGTTTGTCCCGAGGTATGACTTATAAAGCTGCGGCAGCTGGGTTGAATCTTGGAGGTGGAAAAGCAGTTATTATAGGGGATCCCAAAACCCAAAAATCAGAAGGGCTCTTTAGGGCCTTTGGCCAGTTTGTGAATTCTTTGAACGGAAAGTACATAACCGCGGAAGATGTCGGAACAAATGTGACTGATATGGAGTATATCTTTATGGAAACACCTTGGGTCACTGGTATTCCAAAAGATTTTTGAGCTCTGAGGACCCATCGCCTTACACCGCCCATGGTGTTTTGATGGGAATCAAGGCCGCCGCAAATGAAAAATTTGGGAGCGATAGCTTAAAAGGAAAAAGGATTGCAGTTCAAGGTCTTGGAAATGTGGGCTCAAATTTGGTTAAATATTTAACTGAAGAGGGGGCGCAGGTGATTGTGGCTGATATAGATCAGACGCGAGTCAAGGAATGTCAGGACAAATTTAAGGTTGAAGCAGTCAATGTCGACGAATTGCTATTTGTCCCTTGCGATATTTTGGCACCCTGTGCTTTAGGGGCCGTTGTCAATGATCAGACAATCAGCAAACTGAAGTGTAAAATCGTGGCTGGTGGCGCCAATAACCAGCTGGCTGAGCCTCGACACGGTGATCATCTCCGGGAGCTCGGAATTCTTTACGCCCCAGACTATGTTGTTAATGCGGGGGGATTGATGAATGTGTTTGTTGAACTTGAAGGATATTCTCCTGATCGAGCCTTTGAAAAGACTCGTAAAGTCTATGAGAATGTAAAAAAAGTATTTCAGATTGCTAAAAAGGAGAATATTGGAACGCATCGCGCTGCGGATTTGCTTGCAGAAAAGCGAATGTCTGAAATCGGTCGACTTCGACAACGGCATCCTGGTAAATCTTCATCTCGAACATTCAATACTCTAAAAGAGGTTCATAATCGGTAAAGTTTTTCAAATTCTTTCCTGCGGGGGTTCTTGACATTCTGCCCGAGTCTTCCAAAAATATCGGACATCGCAAATAAGGAGCCCCCATTGACTGACAAGAACATTGTAAAAGCCGCAAAAACCCCAGATCAACTTTTAAAAACATTAACAACTAGTTTTCAATGGAGTCGAGCTCATTCCCAGCTGGTCGTAGGAGCTGTCGTTGTCTTTTTCTTGGTCGGGGGCGGAGTCTCCCTCTATGACTACCTCAGAAAACATAAGGAAATTGAACTTCAAGAAAAATATTATACTCTCGAACGAATAATCTTGGATAAGAAAAAAGAGTTCGCAAAAGCAAATAGTAAAGATTCAGAAAAGGAGCTGCCTCAGAATGACGCTCAAGAAAAACAAAAGCAAATAAAACCGCCGGCGAAACAGCCGCAAAACCTCCTGTCGTTGAGGATTATCAAAAGACTATTCTGAAGTGGTCGTTAAGCTGGAAGAAATGGCTCTCCAAATCCCCATAGCCGGGCTGGCCTTATGGCGGCACTTCACGCTTCGGATATTTTAGCTCAGTTTAAGAAAGATTCAGAGGCTCTTGAATTTCTTAACAAGATTCAGTTTCAAAAGGCAGACGATCTTTTGGAAGCCTTGGTGTTAAAGCAAAAAGGAAATATCCAGGCCAATTTGGGTCAATGCAAAGAAGCGATTGCAACATGGAGTCAAGTGCTTGCTTCAAAGTCCCATGGGTATCTTCATCCAGACGTGAAGCTTCGCCAAGCACTGTGTTATGAAACTCTCAAGGACCCAAACCAAGCAGAAAAACTTTATCAAGAATTGTCGCAGAAAACTCCCGGAGAAACCCCTGGAAAAGGCCCAGGTGAAGAAAACGATCTAAGTACCTCGAAAGAGGCCGAAAAGTATCTGCGATTGCTTCGACTGAACAAGGGAACTTAAATGCAAGTCACCTGCCTGACTTCAGAATTTTCTGCAAAATATGTTATAAAAAGAGGTTTTGTTTTTATTTTTATAGCAACCAGTTTGTGGGGTTGTGCTAGTTTCAAATCTTTGACTGAGGGATCTCTTTTAAATTCTGATAACGAAAATGCAAGAAAAGAGTTTGTTGTGAAAAAGGTCTGGGTCAGACCTGCGATCGCTAGTCCGAATGAGGGCGTTCGAAAGCTTAATCGAATGTCCCCAATTATTGCTGGAGATGTAGTTATCCAAGGGAATGGGATAGATGGTGTCGCAGCCTATAGCTCGGAAACAGGTCGTTTGATTTGGAAACGACCTCTGAGTCAAGGGGTCGAGGCTTCAGGAGTCTTGTTCAAGGATCGAGTGTATTTGGCTGCAAGCGATGGAACTGTTTTGGCCCTGAATAAGAAAACAGGAGAGTCTCTATGGACCGCTTCGACAAAATCAGAAAATACGGCCCAACCGTCCTATGATCCAGATTCTGGAACCTTATTTGTTCTCTCGGGAAGTAATGGGGTTCATTCGTTTGACGGCATGACTGGCAAAACCAATTGGATTTACACACGGCAAGATACATCCTCACTATCTATTCGTGGGGGCTCGCTCCCGGTTTTATCCAAGAATGGTCTTTTATATGTTGGCTTTAGT
The DNA here is from genome assembly GCA_016713585.1 of Bdellovibrionales bacterium. Classification (GTDB taxonomy): domain Bacteria; phylum Bdellovibrionota; class Bdellovibrionia; order Bdellovibrionales; family Bdellovibrionaceae; genus JADJOV01. Next base: position 44,792 of record JADJOV010000027.1, read on the forward strand.
GAGGGTTCCTTTGTCGCCCTGAATGCAAAATCTGGAACTGTGGCTTGGGAAATTAACCTCAATAAGAACAAGCGTTTTCGTGATGTTGAAGCTGGAGCGGTGTTAGACAATGATAGAATTTACGTGTCTGGGTTTGATGATAAACTTTATGCATTATCTTTAACAGGCGAAATTATTTGGCGTCTTGAAGAGGGTGGGTATTCTCCGGTTAGAATTGATGGAGAAAAGATGTTCTACTCAACAACGACTGGCAAGGTTCTTTGTTTGAATAAGGGCAATGGCAAAGTGCAGTGGTCTTATTTGGTCAAGGACGGACTGGCGTCTGAGGTTCGACTCTATAAAGGGCTAGCTGTTTTTGGAGAATCCCAGGGCAATTTGGTTTTTCTAAACAGTCAGACTGGTGCCCAAGTCGGCTCTTTTGAGCCAGGTCGAGGCGTTATGGCTGCCCCTAGTTTTAGTGAAGATGGATCTCGAATGTATATTATTTCGGGTGAAGCAAACCTTTATGCTCTTGAGGCAAAATGGCAAACTAAGTCCCATTTTGAGTATTTACGATGAAAAAGTTAACACTTGATTCAATTCGCCAGAGCTGTTTTTTTTATTTCTGTCTGGGTTTTTTTCTATTCGTTGGTTGTACCAGTGGAAACTGTCGCAGCCAGCAAGAAACGCCAGAAGCTCTTGCAAAAGCACCCAAACTTTCGATGGAGGAACTTACTCATATGAAAGAAACTTCCAAGGGACAAAGAGTTCATGTTTATAAGCCTGATGGAAGTCTTCAATGTAATCAGGGACGAAAAATCACACCTGAAGCAATGGAAAAGGAATTAGCGGGAGTTAGGATTTATTCAAAACTGAATAAAAATGACGGAAAAATGCGGATTCAGCTTTGTGGAAGTCCCACCGGAAATTGTAATATCTTTGAAATTGATCGAGAGAACTTAGACCAGGCCCTTAAGCTAGGGTTTAAAGAATGGGCTGGGTCGATCTAGAAATCAATAATGAATGTTACATAATATAACTTATGAGAACACAGTTTTTCTTTCTTTAAAGGAGATCAAGTGACAAAAACAGCATTTAGATTAGCATTTTTGCTCTTTTTCTTAATCACTCCTTTGAGGAGTTTGGCCTTTTGTGAAGACTTTCTTTTTGGAATCAATAATTTACAAGTTTATCGACAAATTGAGTCTGCCTCCACAGAGTGTTATGTTTCACTGCAGCCTCGAAATATTGAGGGCTTGGTTTATAGAGATTATCTCATAACGAGCCAAGGCCTTTTAATGGTTTTCAATTCTTACGGAGAAGGTCCAAGTAGTGAGGCTACAGGTGCTCGAGAATTCTATTTTTTCCCTCGTGGGATTAAATCTGAACTTGAAATCAAGACCACTGAAGCTGAGGGTGGCTTCATCCAGGTGCAGATGCCGTCTGGTCGTTGGGTGACCTTTTCTGGAGAAACTGCCGATATAAGTTCGCTCGATTCTGGATCGATTTTAAAGGACCCTAAAATCTATAAGGAAAATCGAGGGGGAATTGAGATTACTTCCTGACGGATTGATGCTAGATGCTGGTTTCACCATAGGCAAAAGTCCAACAGATGATCTTAACCGAAAATCAACTTTTCGAGATTCTGAAGGACGAACCTGCCAGTTGCAGAATCGTTTGATCTTTACCAAAGTCGATGTCAATTCAGTGCTAAAATCAGACGTAGAAATCTCGAAACTCCTTAAGAGTAAATGCCCAACCCTTCGAATTGATTTCTAAGGGGCCTTTTCAATTGATGTTTTCTTGTCCGCATTCAAATCTTTGTACGGCTTGTGATTTACTCGTTGCTCATAATTCCAACAGCGCCCGCGAGGCCCATTGGCGAGCTTGCTTACTGGAAGCCAAAATTCCGGCGCCATCAGACTTGCCGATCTTAGCATCCTCAACTCCCCGCCTTCGCTGCAAAATGGATTTTTCAATTGAGAATTCCAACATAGGCCTTTGGAGCTCAAAAACTCAAGGTATTGTTGATCTTCCCACTTGCGAGTTGCTCACGCCGAGTCTGCAGAGTTTCTATTCTGAGTTTAGAAAAATTCCCTTTAATTTTTCTCGCAAGGCTTCGTTTCGATTGAGAATTGGCTCAGATGGTCAACAGCGAGGGCTTGGCTTGATCTTGCCCATGAAGATCCAAATAACTTCCTGAGCAGCCCGTACGTCCAGGAAGTTATTGACCTGGTGGGACCAAGCGGAATGGTTGAAATTGGGCAGCGACTTAAGAGCTTAGTCTTGGGATCCACTGGAGCGCGCGCAAAGCTTGGTCCTCCAGTTTTACATCGATGGTTTGAGACGCGGGTGAACCATCAGATGGTCCCCTTATCTTCCTATGTTGGCTCCTTCACCCAGCCCAGTCTAATCACCCAAAGCTGGATCCTATCCCACCTTGAATCTTGGCTCCAAGAGATTCAACCTCGAAAGGTTTTTGAGTTTGGCTGTGGAATTGGCAATTGGAGTCTTTTCCTATTGAATTTTGCAAATCACCTCGACGTCACGGAAAGCGATCGAAATTCTCTGACCGCACTTAAACAAAATCTTTAACCATGAAAAGAGTGCGAATTGTCGCGTTTTGGGCTCTGGGTTCTTCCAGCACCAGCAGGTTTTGAGCCCGGACTATGATCTCGTCTTTCTGAATCCGGCGCGGTCTGGGGTCGGACGGTTGACCCAGGGTGGCCAAATTCAGTCCAGATGGCTTATCTACGTGTCCTGTTATCCCGAGACACTGATTAAAGATATGCGACCCTTGCAGGAAACATACAGACTGCGGGAGCATGCCCTGGTCGATCAATTCCCAGGGTCAAGCCATTATGAGGTCCTGACCCTCTGGGAGCGAAAAACTTAACGGGTTGATGGAGGTGGCGTTGTTGTTTTTGCCGGGGTTGTTGTTGCTGGTGTTTCTATTGGTGATGGCGCAACAGTTGGTGTAGATGATCCGCTACAGCTTGTTCCGGCTGGGCAGGCTGACGCTGGTGAGGAAGCTGGATTAGTATAGTTTTGCTTTTTTGCTTCTTTCTCCTTTTGCTTTTTATCCCACTTTTTATACCCTGCCCAAAGAAGACCGCCGAGTGCCAGGGTTGCGCCCCCCCACATTGCACCTTTGCACACTTTTTTAGCTGTGGGACCGTCGCAGAGTCCTTTGTCACCAGAACCCGATATTTTTTTCCCAGGTTGCTCAGATCCCTTAGGTTTTTCATAGGGAGTCCCATCAGGATTTCGTATAATGCCATGCCCATCACAGGTTACATCTGTCTTGGTGGCTTTGGCTATTTCCAACTCCTTAAGACATTTTTCTCTAATACTGTCATCTGTCACTTTGGGCGGCGGTGGAGCTGCCGTTGGCTGAGCAGTAGGCGTCGCAACAGGCTTCCTTTCGATCTCAATCACTGCAATCTGCTCAGCTAGTTGACCTCTCCTCGCTTCCAAGGCCTCACAGGCAGTTTTTTGCCCTGGTTCACCTTTTTCTGCTTTGCAGTTTGCCATGGTTCCGTCAATCAAAGCGATTATTGGAGTCAAGGTATCCAAGATCTTTTCAACTGAGTCCTTGCCCTTAGCCTTTCCATCCTCGGTCCAAAGTTCATCGGCATTCTTTCCGTCCTGAATGAGAAGACCTCTGATTGTATCGACACGATTTGCCCGAGTATCAAAACAAGATTTGGTTGCGTCTCTCAATTTTGCCCCACGACCCGCATTCACACAAACAGGACCACCATCACTGGTTACAAAAAATTGCGAGTTGCAGGCAACTTTGCCTTCATCATTACATTCGTTCTTGTACTTTTCATAAAGTTTACGTGCAGAATCATTATTGGGCAAATTCGCCTCAATTTTTTCCAAGGAACAGTATTTGCCTTTGGTTTTCTTGTCATACTCGTAAGTTGAGGCGAATCCAACGACAACACATCCGCCAGCAGCTGTACCGGGACCGACAGGGGTAGCCTTGGCTCGAGGACCAGCAGAGGCATCTTCACCGACAAGCAAGGAAATAAGAACCTCATAGCGATTCTCTGTTTCTTTGTGGGAGGCCGTCTTTGGAGTTTTTGAATTCTGAACGGCTTCGACTGCCGCCAAAAGGCCAGCCAAATGTCTTCGATAATGAACCCGATCAACGGCATTCATTGCTGCGAATTGCTCAGGGGTTGGCAGGATAGACCCATTTCGAATTTCTTCCTTTTTCTTAAGAACTGCAGTCCTAAAATAAGGGATTGAGAATATCTTATCGTTTGAATCCACTTCACCCATTAAGTCTTCAGCAGAAAATAAAATGCCATTTATTTTTGCCACATGGTCAGGTCCATTTAGTAATTCTATTGTGATGGTTTCCTTGCCCGAACTTACAACTAACTTCACTGCTTCTGCATGACCACTACCCGTAATTGATTCGACCCTAAGTTGAGGAATCGGGTCCTGACTGAAGAGTCTGGCAGGGCCATCCAATTCCTCAATGAGTTCTGGTGGCATATTGAGTTTGGCGCGGGCCCAGATCTCACCCATATTCTTGGCCTTGTTCGGACCGGAATAGCCGAGGGATTGGATCATCGCACGGACCTGCTTAAGATTCTGCTTCTCGACTTCCTTGGCTTCGGCGAGTGGGGTTATTGACATAGACCATGCCGCGAGGAAGGCCGCTGCCCAATTAATTTCTTTCATAAAACCCCTTTCATTCACCATAAAATCCACCTACTTTGTTGCGGCTGGACTGTACTCAGTTGGGCGTTTCGCTGGTTCCGGGACATATTTAATAACTTCTTTAATAACTTCTCTATCTTTATAAACTGTTGGCCCTGGTTTCTCGACTATTTTTTCTACTGTTACTGTCTTAGTTTCACCTGGGACCTCTACCTTTTTTTCTACTGTTACTATCTTAGTCTTTTTCTTATTCTTCCCGGCCTTCTTGCCTAGCCCGTAGCCAATAAGTCCACCGATAAAAGCCCCACCTGTTGCACCCAATACACCTCCACAAACTAGATCAGACTTGATTAGCCCGAAGCAAAGATTGCTTCCCGGAGGACCAGCCGGTGGGGGGGAAGTTGTTACACTTCTTGTAGTTGTAGGCTCCTCGGTTGGTCTAACATCCTGCATGGTTTCATGGGCAATAAAATCTGTTGGGCCCTTATCTGCAGTCGGATCTTTTACTGCATAGGCCTTTACAGCAAAAAGAGTTTTTGTGTCTTGGAGGGCTTCACAAGCGGTAATTTGGCCCGTCTCACGGGGTTTACGTTTGCAGGCGGCAATTGATGCATCAATGAGGTTATTGATTGGAACAAGCATTTCCTCGATTTCCTTGAAAGCTATATCAGAAGTGGCGTCCATTGGCATCTATCAAGTCGGCTTTCTTACCTGCTTTTTACAAGTAGCCCTTGAATAGCCGCCCCAGGGAGTTCTTTAGTCATATTGAAGCACCTTTGGGTTGCGTGCTTCGTGTCGTCCTCACCCTTTACAATCGGCACACAATGAGCTTTCCCGCTTGAATTTACAAAAAAATTGGAATTACAAGGCATCATACCCTTAGCAGGCCCTCCACAATCCGCAACCGCTTGTTTATATTTCGCATGTGTTTCTGGGTCCTTAGATTTCTCGATCAAGTCCCTCGAACAAATGTTATTCTTTGGATTTTCATCATATTTGCTGACCCAGCCTGCCATCGAACAAGGTCCTTTTAACCGCGCTGCACAGGCGTTGTCTCCGATGAGTAAATTTACAAAAATTACCATACTTGGACTCATCATTGCGTAGATCTGCGGTTTCCACCACAGCAAATGCATTGGTTACATCTTCGGCCGCTGCCAATAGGCCACCCACCTCAAATCGATATCTTGCCCAATCCAAGCGGGTCATTGCATTGAATCGTTCAGATGTCGGCACTATCGAGGCCTTTAATAACTCGTCTTTCTTTTTGAGGGCTGCGTTTCTGAAGTAGGGAATCGAGATCAATCTATCTTGGGCAGCTGGGTCGTTGCCAAGAATTTCTTCGGTGGTAAAGGCCACGCCATTTATTTTAAGGCCGCGACTCTCATCTGCAGGTAACTCAATACTAATTGTATCGGGGCCAAGACTCATAGTCAGTTTTACGGCCTCTGTGGCTCCACGACCCTCAACGTTTTGAATCGAAACTTGTGGAATGGGGTCATTGCGATAAAGGCTGACTGCCGTGTCGTATTTACTAAGAGTTTCTGGTGGCAGGGCTTCTCGGGCTCGGGCCCAGATTTCACCCATATTTTTAGCTTTATCAGGTCCGGTAAAACCTAGGGATTCAAGGATTGCTTGAGCTCGAGTTCTCGCTTGATTCTCGGCCTCTTTGCCTTGAACCAGCGGCGCAACCGACATTGTCCACAGGGCTAAAAATGCCGCTGCAAAATTTATTTTTCTCATAATGTCCCCTTCAGTCATAGGTAACCAAAATATGCTCTCTCAGTATGAGATTTCGGCACATGGCAGTGAAAACTTAAATGCTTTTCGAGAAAATATAGACCTAAGTCCTATTTTCACAATCCTGACGGGGACGACCCTCTTGATAATGAATTTAAGTGCCTTTGACGGGCTTTTGGCGATAGATTTGAATCATATTTGAGGTTAGATTATGGCTGATAAGTTTATTCAAACGCGAGCCCTTTACGAGATACTTGAAATTGAACCTTTCCTTATTTTAGCCGCTTTAGTGCTGCTAACCTGGGTTTTCTATAAAGTTTTCTTACGTGAGGTTTCTGAGGAGCGACATCGCAATATCCGCAGTCACCTTCGAAACTTGTTTCGCCATGTGGTTATTTTAGTTGTTCTTTTCGGCCTTTTTAGAGGGTTGCATCAAATTCATGATGAGTGGGCGGGTATTGTTCGGATTCTCCCCTACTCAGGACTGGTGACTTTCTTCTGGGGAAGTTTGGTTTTTGTTAAGACCTGCCGCTTGCTGGTTTTGCAATATCTCTTTATGGGATCTATGCAAACTGGGGTGCCATTATTAATAGTGAATATTTTTTCTCTGGCTTTAAGTGTTATTATTTTGTTTTGGAGCATCTCTCGTATTTTTGGGTTGCAGCTGGGCCCTCTCCTTGCCACCTCAGCAGCCTTTTCTATTATTCTAGGTCTGGCCCTTCAGGATACCCTGGGAAATCTCTTTGCTGGAATATCTTTGGCAATTGATAAATCCTTTGAGATTGGCGATTGGCTTGAGATCGTCAGTGGGATACAAAAAACAGTGGGCCAGGTCAAAGAAATCACTTGGCGAAGCACGGTGTTGAGCGGTTTTTCTGATGAGCTTATTACTCTCCCCAATCGATTTATGGCCCAAGCCCAGATCTCTAACTTTTCGCCAGACCATGGACCCATTGTGCGAACTCAAGTTTTTAGATTGAGTTTGGTTTCAGATGTGACTTTGGCCCAAGGGGTCTTAGAGCGAGTCGTTTCTGAAATTCCAGAAATTTGCCGAACGCCGACCCCCTTTGCCTATATTAACGAAACCACCGAAAACTGGATTAGCCTTAAAATTCTCTATTTTATTAACTCTTATGGGGCCCAATTCATTATTGGTGACCAGGTCTTGCGAAAAGGACTTGAAGCCCTCTCTGAGGCTGGTGTAAGACTCGCAACTACACGCCTTGAGGTAAAAATGTCCCCGGTTATGGATCACGAGGGACATTGATTACGATCCGGGTCAAAAAGAGGGGTTTTTCTTGGTGGTCGATTTTTCACATCCAATAGCTGTCCAAATTCGCCATAAAATTGTTCAAGCCAGTCATGACTTTGGTCTGATTGAGGGAGGGGATCGAATTCTTGTCTGTGTTTCAGGTGGGAAGGATTCCAGTGTGCTTTTAGCAAGCCTTCTAGAAATTCAACGAAGATCTCCCTTTGAATTTTATTTTGAAGCGGCCCTATTGGATCAAAAGCAGCCAGGATTTCAGGTGGGTGAGTTTCGCAACTGGGTTGAATCTTTAGGAATAAAATTTAACCTGATCGAACGTGACACCTATTCAATCGTCAAAGAAAAAATAACTGATGGAAGTGTTTATTGTTCGCTGTGTTCTCGGTTGCGACGAGCGATTTTATATGATTTCGCCAGCGACCACTCCTTTAACAAAATTGCCTTAGGTCATCACCGTGAAGATTTACTTGAAACCGCGATGCTGAACTTGTTTTATTCCGGGCACTTGGCAACAATGCCTGCAAAGCTTCTTTCAGATGATAAACGAAATGTTTTGATTCGTCCGCTCGCCTATGTCGGTGAGCAAGAGATTATAAATCTAATGGAAATTTGGAAATTCCCCGTTCTTCCCTGCAACCTTTGTGGATCCCAGGATGGACTCAAACGGCAAAAAAATGAAGAATCTAATTTCTGAGCTCGAGCAGACAATTCCTGGAATTCGGGCCTCGATGATTAAAGCTCTCTCACAGGTTCATCCAAGTCAGCTATTGGATCAAAACCTATGGGATTTTAAGGGCCTAAAGCAGCAAAAGACCTTAGCCGCCCATAGCAATATGTAACAAGGTGGCCGTCAAGGACATCATTCCAGCCCCGCCAACAATAGCCATACAAGCGCCAGAAATCAAAACGATGGTAATTAATGCAATAGTGACGGATGCTTTCACGATTTTCCTCCAAAAAGGATTTATTTGAATGTCCATAATAAGCAGAGATTTATCCTGCGGGCAAGTCCTCATGGCCTGATTTGACCCTGACCATCGACGACCCAACGAGCGGTGGTCAGAGCATCAAGTCCCACTGGCCCTCGAACATGAAGCTTCTGAGTGCTTATTCCAATCTCGCCCCCAAGTCCGAATTCAACGCCATCTGTAAATCGTGTCGAGGCGTTCCAATACACGACCGCTGCATCAACTTCATCTTGGAATTTTCTGGCCGTATTTTCGTTCTGGGTCACAATGCTTTCCGAGTGCTTTGATCCATGGAGCTGAATATGTTCAAGAGCTTCTTCAAGATTCCTCACTACGCGGCAATTGAGTTCAAGATTCAAATATTCTCGATCAAAGGAACTCGGTGTTGTCGCCATGATCCTTTCGTTGGGTCCACCTAACAAGACTAAAGACTGCGGACAAACCCACCAAAGCACTTTGTTTGATTCAAGCTCTTTTTGGGCCAATAACAGAAATTGCTTTGCGACTTTTTCGTGGACCAGCAGAGTTTCAAGGGAATTGCAGACGCTGGGACGCTGCGTTTTGCCATTTTTTAGAATTCTTAAAGCCATCTCGATATCGGCTTCAGCATCGACATACAAATGACAAAGTCCTCGATCATTCTGAATCACTGGAATTCTAGAATTCGCTTTAACAGATTCAATCAACTGATCTCCACCACGCGGAATCACAAGGTCTATCGAACGATCTTGTTGAAGCAACCAATGAATTTTCTTCTCGAGAGGCTTGGGCAGGGCCTTGGAAACTGGTCCTCAGAATATTATTTTCCCGCAGACATTCATCGATAAGTTCGTAAATGAATTTTGCAGTATAGGAGGCTTCTTTTCCATTTTTAAAAACCAGAGCATTGCCGCTCTTAAATCCCAACGAAAAAGCCTCAGTAATGACATTTGGTCTAGATTCAAATATGAACAAGATAACACCAAATGAATCGCTCCTCTGACGAAGAATAAGCCCATTCTTCAGGGTCTTTTCAGTGAGCGTCCGCCCTAGGGGATCCGGCATTCTTTCAACTGATGAGAGACTCTCAATCATCCCATTGATCCGAGCGTCTGTTAAAATCAACCGATCAAGCAGCACATGACTGAAAGATGAGCTCTTCTTAAAGGCTTCGACGTCCTGACTATTGAATTCTAATATTTGTTGCCTTTGACTTGATATTTTCTCAGCCAGAGTTGAAAGAACCTTATTTCGTGAGGCTACTGAGATTCGTCGGAGCTCAAGACTCGCCACTCGAAGTTGCTTTAAGAACTCAAGTCTTTGTTCAAGTTTTTCTGGCAGCTTCGATTCCAGACTTTGTAAATTCCCCACTTTTGAGCTCAAGACGCGCCTCTCTTTTGCGACGGAATTAATGTTCCAGGATTTCGACCTTGGGCTATTTCAAGTAAAATTTTTGGCCTTGAGCCATTGACGATTAAAGTATCGACTCCAGACTGGCTTGCTTTTTGAGCAGACTGAAGCTTTGATGCCATGCCTCCCCGTCCATGTTTAGATTTTGAGGGACTGAGTGAAGTGGATATTTGTTTACTAAAAACATTATGTAACACAGGAATAAGACAGTCATTTTTTTCGCTTGGCGCTCGATCGTAAACTCCATCGACATTGGTGAGTAAAATCAATTTTGAGGCCTTCATATCAGCCGCCACCAAGGCTGAGAGCAAATCATTGTCTCCAAACTGAATTTCCTCTGTGGCAATTGCATCATTTTCATTTAAAATCGGCACAACTTTCCATTTGAGAAGTTGCTTTAGGGGTGTTGCGAAAATTATGGCGGCTTTTGTGTTTTTAAAATCTGCATAGGTCAGCAAAACCTGAGCTCCAAGTTGTCCGTAAGAGTGCAAGGCCGCATTGTAAAGTTCCATAATCATAGGCTGTCCCAAGGCGCTCAATGCTTGCTTCTCTGGTAAAGAATGCCATTGCTTGCGCAATCGAATCCGAGCTGAAGCAATGGCTCCTGAAGTCACTACGATCACATCGACTCTATGCTTGAGCTTAAGAATCGTGATATCTCGAATGAGCCCTCTAACAAACAAAGGACCTTCGTCGATAATTATCTGACTGCCAATTTTGATCACCCAAAGCGGACGCTTAAGCGCGCGAGTCTTTTTATTAACTTTTGATTTTGCCATAAATTCAATTCTGAGTGGATTTTCAAAAAGCCTCAAGTCGAGGCTTTTTGACACTAAGCAGTGCGATTGTGTGGCTTCGCGAGATATTCTTGCCGCTTCGCACACTAAGCCTCATTGGACCCTTGTAAAGGTCGCTTTCTCTTTGTATGGTCGTCCGTGATATTTAATCATTCCCACATTCGTCCCTTAGCGCAGTTGGTAGCGCGTTCCCTTGACATGGGAGAGGTCACTGGTTCGAGTCCAGTAGGGACGACCAATCTTTCTAAGAAGCAATTGACTGACTTGCACAAACTCGTTGAGGAGCACCAAAATGAAATTGCAAAAAAATGGCAGAAACATTTCGGCAGCTGAAATTCAGAGCGTCGATTTGGCATTAGAATCCCTTCGCTCACCCGAAAAATTCCCACTCAAAGCAAAATGAGCTAGTATGGCAGGCTCTAGCTTATTATTACTTGATGATATTGCGACCGTTTTTGGATGACGTGGCAATCTTAACCAAGGTCGCCGCCAAGAAAACCTCTGGTGTTCTTGGTGATGATCTTGCCTTGAATGCTCAGCAAGTCTCAGGGATTAGGGCCGAGCGGGAACTTCCTGTCGTTTGGGCTGTGGCAATGGGTTCACTTATAAATAAGGCCATTCTTGTCCCCGTCGCTTTAATAATCAGTGTTTTAGCTAACTGGTTAATCATGCCCCTTCTGATGATTGGTGGTTTATTTTTATGTTTTGAAGGAAGCGAAAAGCTTTGGCACTTGATTCAGACAAAATTCTCTAAAAAAATTAAAGAGGAAGATGAACACCATCACAAGAAACACCTTGAGCACTTAGTTTTATCCGATGTTGAACTTGTTCAACTTGAGAAGCGCAAGATCAAAGGGGCCATTCGAACTGACTTCATTCTTTCTGCTGAAATTATAGCTATAGCCTTGGGCACAGTTGCGACTTTACCAATTTCGATTCAAATCTCTGTGTTAATCAGTGTCTCATTGTTTATTACGATAGGGGTCTACGGTCTTGTTGCTGCCATTGTCAAATTAGATGATCTAGGCCTTCATCTTCTTAAATCAGGAGCGACCGGAGTTCGAGAAATTGGTCGGATGATTCTAAAACTAGCTCCTTATTTAATGAAAACTCTATCAATAGTTGGGACCATAGCCATGTTTTTGGTTGGTGGCGGTATTATCGCTCATGGAGTCCCCGCTATACACCATTGGATAGAAGATATTGGAAAACACACCTCGTCATTTTACTTCTTATGGTCCCTTGTGGCCGAAGGCTTGTTAGGATTATTATGTGGTTTGCTAGTCCTCATTGTTTTTAATTTAATTGTTCGCCGATTTTTCAAGAGTAAACTAACATGAAAAAAATGAAAAAAAAGTCAACTCATACTCCCTTACTTCTATTTTTAACGATTTTATTGTGCACGACAGCTCCTCTTCCTCTTTATTCAGCAACGATTGAGACGGAGATCAAGGCTCTGCTTGGGGTCCATGGAAAAAAGATTTCTTTTTCGCTTCGTGGGCCCGATGGCCACGAGATATTTAATATTAATGGTGACAAAAGCCTGGCGCCAGCAAGCATTGCCAAGGTGGTATCGACTGGCTGTAGCTTGAATATCTTAGGCCCCCAATTTCAATTTGAGACATTTTTGGTTATAAAGGAAAAATCGAGGGCGAGACTCTGAAAGGGGATTTGGTGATCCAAGGCGGTGGAGATCCGAGCCTGGTGATTGAAGATCTACGAGAGGTGATCGAGAAACTCAGATACGTTCACGGAATCAAAAAAATTGAAGGAAGTTTGATTTTTGATGTGAGCTACTTTGGGGTCAAAAGCATTAAAACGGCTGAAGGATTCGATGGTGACAATGGGCGCTCATTCGCCGCAGACCTCACTGCGATTTCCATGAATCAAAATTCATTTTCTTTTTGGGTGACTGCTGATCATCGCAACAATCAGAAAACTCGGGCTGTCACCTTGCCCGCTCAGGTTCTTGATATTGAGGTCACCAACAAAACAAAATTGGATCTTCGACGGCGGTCTCGGTCAGTTACAGTCCGGAAAACCAAAAGCGGTTTTGTCAGGAACTATAAGTAGCGATGCCGAACCCAAGGGCCTCTACCGCTCGGTTGACGATCCCTACGTTTATTACACCAAACTGATTCGTCGCCTATGGACTGACTCCGGCGGAGAGTGGAGCAGCAAAGAGAAATATTCAATCGAAATTCAGCCGGTGAAAATGACACTCTTGTGGAAAAATTACTCCCGACCTTTAGCCAAGATTCTCATGGACATCAATAAACTGTCTCTCAATTTGGGTGCTGAAATGACCCTCCTTGCGGCAGGAGCTTCGAAAAGAAACTACCCGGCCAACTATGAGAAATCCTTGGCTGTGATCAAGAGCTGCTTGAAGGATTTTGGTGTGGTCGAGAACGATATCGTTCTCACAAATGCCTCAGGCCTCTCACGAGAAGCTGAAATCAAAACGACAGCACTCACTCAGTTTTTATATCAAATGCAAAAAAGCTCCTATTCAGCGGAATACTTAGCTAGCTTTTCATTGCTGGGAATTGACGGTACAACCAAGTCTAGACTTCAAGAGTACGCCGGACGAGGTCGAGTCAAAACTGGCAGTATCAGGGGGGTTCGGTCTATCACCGGAATTCTCACATCTAAAAAACGAGAACCTTATACCTTTGCTTTGATTCTCAATGGGGTCGATGCAAGCGACCCCGATGTCAAGAAGTCGGAGGATCGAGTGCTTGAGAAAATCCTACAAACCTATTGAGAGCTCAATATTTTTTGGACAGTCCCTTATTTCATCAGTTCGTAGGTTTGCCACTGGCGACTTGTTCACTCACACTTCTGGGCCACATATAATTGAACAAATCTTGGTATTTCGCCGTCAGAGTTGCATTTTGTGTAAGATAGAAATTCTCGTAATTATTCTTCATGGCAGAGGTTGTGAAGTGACCGGCGCCTGAAAAAACTCGATTTTGGAGGACTCCCTGAACCCTGGCTTTTTCAAATATAAGAAACTTATTGTGCATCATTTGCATCACACTGGCATTCGTCTGCAAAAATTGAATTTTAATTCCGGAGGGCTTCAATTGCGACTGATAGAAATCGCCCACCCCTGGAACCTCACTTGACCCCAGTATGACGTCATCGTCCATAATCAAACGAACCTCAACCCCTCGTTGCACCGCTCTAGCTAAATCACCCTTAATTCCTAAATGAAGAAAATGTTGGATCGCTCCGTAAATCTTGCCGCCCTTAACGACACTGTCTATGGTCGTTTTCAATGCACGGTAAATTTCATTATTAGCATTAGGCGCGAACAGAGGCGCAATACCTTCTGAGGCTATAGCCGATTCAACATTCGTATCTAAAGTCTGAAGACAGGTCTGCATGATGGCTTTATAGACTTCTGGACGATCCGTTGGCAGAGTCTCACCATCGGTATTAGTAATCGCGGCCCTGAGACCTTGAAGCACGCACTGATGAATCTTAAAGATATTGCTATCTTTGCTCACAACGAGTTTCGCCCAATGATCAAAATGAATACTCAAACCGCTAGCAGACAGGTTCCCACTAGAAAAATTTAAATTCACATTGTTCTCGTTGGGACCAGGATCCACTATCAAAAACTTATTATGGTGCAAACGCCAGACAAGAAGACTTCCATCTGGGTTTTTCTTTTTTTCGCCGAGGAAGAAGATTTTCACATTTTTTGGGGCCTGGGGATCTTGCTGACACTGATTTTGAAGGCGATTAGGATTGTTATTTTGGTCAGCTTTGTAATCCGTGTCAAAATACCCCTCGATTTGCACACCACGCTTGCCAGCCGCACAAAGAGCATCGAAAGCAGCAAAATTTGAAAAACTAAAATAGGCGATATAAATCTTTGCGGTAGAATCCTTTGCCTGCTCAATCATCGCTTTAACTTTGTCTTCCATCCCTGAAAGCTTAGCCATTTCTTTACGATCGGTGTCCATGCAAAAAGTTCGAACCGGCCCGTCTGGCGATGTTTTGCATTCAGGTCTGGTATGCATCAGATCCCAATCGACCACCCCTGCTACGGACACGGACAACGTCAACGTTTGGAATAGGAAACTGAGCAGAACAATTCCTTTTGATTTTAATCTCATAAAAACCTTTCGAATTAATGACAAATGGATTTTGTTAAATTTGTAATTGCGTCAATTTGTTCTTGAGTCAGACGATCGTTAACACTTAGGCTTCCACGTTCGTCTTGCTTAGATATGATATGAGCCCCATGAACTCCATTGGCTATCGGTCCCCAGCTTGTAATCTCTACTACCGAATAGTTTTCCTCTCTTCCTGCATCACTCTCCTGAAGAATCCGAAGTTGGCCCCCTAGGGATTTACCTATTAACCCCTCCAGCTCCACTTCAGAATACTGTTTACCAAGCTGCCAATCGCTACGTTCCTGACGTTTGTTTTGGGCGTTCCCAGATCTACTATCAGGGCGCTTTCCGTCAAGTAGGGTCGATTGAATCTTTTTTTTTGTTTTTTGTTCGCCGTTATCAATTTCAACCCAACCACCTTTGAGAATCCGACACTCGCCAGCAATCCCGAAGGTTCCGTTGGACACAACTCGTTTGATCAGAACTTCAGGTCTTTCAATAGGACCAGAGGTTAGGTCCGCAGCCAATCTCCTGTCCGAAAGCTTGTGATCCTTTTCTGGTTTTCCCTGCTCTGACTGACTCTTCGAAAACGTAGAGCATCCACAAAGTCCACCGGCAAATCCCGCCGCAAAAAATATCAGTAAAATTGTCATCGAAAACTTGGCTTTCAAATATTGACCCATCAGATCCCTCCTTGGGGTTCCAGGCCCCCATATAGGCTAGCAGATCCCGTGAAATCTTCACAAGTCCATATTCTTACATTCGCTCCGGCGAAGGAATCCCCAACAAACGAAGACCAGTCTTTAAAACCTCACCCGAAGCCTTAACTAATTTGAGTCGAGCCTGTTTAAGCTCTTCGGTCTCAGCTTGCCCGATGGAGCATTCATGATAAAAGTGATTAAACTTTTTTGCCAATTGATACAAATAGGTACATAGAGAACTTGGTGAAAGGCCCTCGACACATCTCCCGACCACCGACTTAAAATTGAGCAAATGAGCCAAAATTTCCTTCTCAGTGGGGTGGCAAAGGAGCTCCGCCTGAATTGGACCGGGTTGATAACCGAATTTGAGGCAGAGAGACTGAATTCTAGCCACAGAGTATTGAATAAAGGGCCCAGACTCGCCGTCAATCTTAAGCCACTCTTCCATGTCAAAAACAATTTTCTTATTGGTGTCAATTCGAAGCATACCATACTTGATCGCGCCTTTGGCCACTTGGGATGCCACGAGATCAATTTCTTCTTGGGACCAATCCCCGACATAGCGGTTTAAGAAATTATTTTTGACTATTTCTTGCATTTTTGAAATCAACTGAGTGATCGGAATGATATTTCCTTTTCGAGAACTCATTGGCCCATCGGGCAACTCCACATAATTGTATTGCAGATGATAACAATTATTAGCTTGAGGAAAACCCAATTTTTCTAAAACTTTAAACACCTGTTTAAAATGAAGAGCCTGTCGCAAATCGACGACATAAATGGATTTTTCAATTTTGAAGTCCTGGAATTTTCTTCGAGCCAGTTCCAAATCTTTAGTCGCATAGAGGCCCGTCCCGTCAGTCTTAAGAAGCAAACAAAAGCCTAGCCCTTCAGCTTCGAGATTCATTCCTATGGCACCCTGGGACTGAACCAATTTGTTCTGGTGAAAAAGCGAATTTACATACTTGATGGATTCAGCATCCACATCTGATTCCCAATACCACATATCAAAGGAAACCCCGGCCCACGCATAAACCTGCTTCATCAGATCAATCGACCAGGCCCTCGTCGTTTTCCAAAGCTCAAAGTACTCTCCGTCTTTTTGCTCAAGCTGTCTGAGTATCGTCGTCAGAGCTTCTCTATTCAGGGCCTCTTGGGGCGTTCCGACTTCTTCTTCAAGACGCAAATGAGCGAGGCTATACATTCGACCAAGCCATTCCCCACGGTTCTCAAAAGGAATGTCTTCTTTATTATGAGTCTTCATGTACCAAAGACACTTAGCAACGTGGGTCCCGACATCCCCAGGATAAGTCGAACTGATAATTTCATAGCCAGCAAAACGATGCAATCGAATCAACGCATCACCCAAGCAAAGATTTCTCATGTGACCTACATGCATCTCTTTATGCGTATTTGGCTGGGAAAATTCAACCATCGTTCGAGGTGTTTCTGAGTATATGGGGGCTTGAAAATAGGTGCCAAGACTTGTCTTTGGATCAACTTCAGGCTGATTGCTCGGTGTTACTATTGGATTCAACAACAATCTCTCATAGGTCGCAGCGGTGAAAAATAAATTCAAATATGGCCCCACAGCCTGAGCAGAGCGAAGGCCGGAGACCTGACCTGCAGATGAACTTTTTTCTGTCTTTTCCTGAGTTACGAGAATATCAGCAAGTCTCTTAGCAATCTCTGCTGGTGACTTTTTAAATTGCTTGGCCAAGGAAAAACAGCCGTAAGCAAGATCCCCCAAAACCGAACTTGGCGCTTCAACCAAAGCTTCGGCTATCTGGCTCGTTGAGATCTGGTCAATTGGGATCTGTAATTCCGAACCGAGGACCAAAATTCCTTGTTGGATTTCGACTGCTGCCAGAGAGCGAATTTCATCATGATTCTTTTTCATACTTATTTATTTCACAAGTCGATTGGCTTGTCATTCTGTCAATCATATTTAACCACTCAAAGTTTATCTTTCTTGCTCGTAAACGCCAAAGGGAGAGTCTCGATCATTTCCATCACTTCAAGGTAGACCAATGGAAAATTCTCCGTGGACCAATCCTTCTGCATTAAGTTCTTAAGCGTCATTAAGCTCAATAAGCCTTGCCGGTATCCGTTGTAGAGACGCTCGCCCAGCAGTCCACCTAGAAGTTCTGCGGCCACCAAATACGAGACTCTATTCCTTGGAATAAAAGTGAGGCGTTGCTTTTTTCGATGGGCGATAAAAATAATCTCGCTCATTTTTTGAGCCAATGCCAATTTAAGCGCCTCTCTCCCGTATTCCGAACCTGCGGGCTTTGAGACAGCGGCCTTAATATCGCTTAAAGTATCTGATTTGCGTTTTGGATTGATGAGCTTCGACCCAAAATAGCCCAGTCCAAACACCCAAATCAATCGTTCAAAATCTTCAGGCCCACGAAAACCCCAAGTCTTAACTTTGGCCGATTGACCGTGCAGAAAATGCATAGCCAATGTCGCAGCATGATTGACGCTCATCCGCGACAGAAATGCGACTTGAGACTCTGGGGAATAAAATGAAATCTCATTCTCCAGGAACAGTCTATATCCCTTGAGCGCTTTTGCGTCTAAATGGGCCTCCAATTGATTCCAAAGAGCCGGCTCTTGAGCTGTAAACACTGATAACTGCTTCAAATCGGCAGGCAAATCCAATTCCTCACTCATAAGCTTTACATACTGTCCAACCTGATCATTGAGATCAAGCTCCCCGTCGCCCTCACCCACATCTAGGTTCTCGTCAGCATCCAAAAAAAGTAGATAATTTTGCCACTTAACCCAGGGAGGCACACTATTTAAACAAAATGTATCATTCCCTAAATCGACGACATCAACCTGGTTTTCCAAGGAGCTTTTTGCCAAACTAAAGTAAATCTTTTCTGAATTCTGGAAGACTCTCGTGAGGCGAGTCTTTACTGGCAATCGCTTTTGAAGTTGGGCCGGCAAGTGCCCCTTTGCCAAATGAAGATCCCCATATATGATAATTATTTGAATGTCAGGAGTCTCTCGCATAAGATCCGAGGTAATTTGAGCTGCCCATCGATCACGATCGTGCAAAGTCCGAAGACTCTCAGCCTGACTCGACTTATTGAGACCCACCACGCGAATTTGATTTTCCGCGGCCCACTGAATGAGCTTTCTATAATGACTTTAGGGAAAACCCCATTTAAGGGTCCAGCGTATGGCTTTCAAAAACTCGTACTCAGTCACTCGACCTGCCAAATAACGATCAATCCATTTTTGATCTGCCTGGTCAAAACATTCCATGGCTAGCACTCTGACCGTGCTTGGATCCATTGACTTCAGAAGACGAAGATGGGATTTCTGAGACTGGGAAAGAGCATGAAAATCCGCCAGCATGATCACTTGACTGGCATTCAAAACCTTGAACAGTTTATCTGGCGTTGAAATTTTCCACTTCTTCCGAAATTCTTTGGCATAATCAAGTTGATAACTCTCTATGGACCTATGACGACCCAGCCGCTTTTCAACATGGGCCCTAACTTGGCGGTAGAGATCCTTTCGAATTCGAATCCAAGAATACAATTTCTGCTGAGTTGATTTCAAAAAGACTCACTCCGTGTCCCAATTGTGTCATGAATTTCGTTGCTTTAAAAATAAAAACTGTATTGAATAAGGTCATGAAAAAATCACAGAAACTTTGGCTAGCCTTAAGCCTACTTTTTACTCTTGTTGCTATGGGTTTTCATTATTACCTCACCCAAAAATATTTTGCCCTTAAATTCAGCACAGCCGAAGGAATAAGCGCCTGCAATTTGACCTCTTTTTTGAATTGTGATGCAGTCAGTGCGAGTAGCTATGCAAGCTTTTTGGGTCGTCCATTGGCCCTCTGGGGTTTGGTCACGAACCTGTTGTTTTTCTTTGTTCAATTGGCTGTTCTTTGGAATTGGTTTTCGAACTCCAGACGTGGATTTCTTTTAACATTTTTATTTGCGACCGTCTTAGGGACAGCAAGCCTGGTTATGGGAATTATTTCTCTGACCATGCTCTCGCAGTTATGTTTGTATTGCACTGCGACTTACATTCTCTCTTGGCTCAGCCTCGGTATTTGGACGGGCCTCACTCAGCCAAAAATTTCTGAGATATTCTCCTTTTTCCGAGGGATTCCAACCCAAAAATCCACTTTAGGAATTGCCGTGGCGATTCCGTTTTTGACCTGGATTTTCAATACATTTTTCTTAGATCTGCATGGTGCCAATAATGTCAATTTTGAACGAATCGTTCAAGAACGCCTCGCCGCATGGCATGCTGCTCCGAAAATGTTTTTGATCTCAATACAGGCCTTAAGATTGGAACTCCGAACAGTCGTTTTACAATTGTTGAATTTGCAGATTTTCGCTGCCCTCATTGTAAAACCGCCTATCCGAGCCTCCACGCTTTTGCCCAGGCTCATCCTGAAACACAACTGGTTTTTAAGCCCTACCCGTTAGATGGAAGTTGTAATTCGGAACCAAATTTTAAAGGTGAAGGAGATGGAATTTCCTGTCGACTCGCCCTTGGAGCCCTCTGTGCAGACAAAATTCAGAATAAGGCCTCCGATCAAAACCAGGATCATAGTCAAGGTTGGGCCTTCCACCATTTTCTTTTTGATCAGCAGGAATCCATTCGAAATATCAGAACAACCTCTAAGCTTGATGAAAAAATGTGCAGCTCCAATCTTGTGGATTGTCAGCAGCTCACTAACTGTATGAACTCAAATGAGACGATGAATGAACTCAAAGGCATGATTCAAGAAGCTATAAGAGCCAACCTGACAGGGACTCCGACTATTTTTGTCAATGGCCAACTCCTTGGTGGAGGTCAACTTTTGCCGGTTTTGGAGGGTGCTTATCTACAGGCCAAGTAGATCAAAAGTGAATTCAATAACTTTTGTATAAGCTTCATCTGCAACCACAAAACTGGTTACAGCTAAACCTCTGATAATTTCTAGACTGAAAGCCAAGATTATAATTGCAAAGAGGGTCACCCATATCGCCTTCACAACATAAATCGTCGACCGAGCATCTGCAATTTCAAGATCCCTTTCAACTTTTTCAATTCGTCGCAAGGTTCCCTGGAGTTCACGAAAATGCTGAAGATACTTTTCACGGAGTTCCTGTTGCTTTGGACGAGTGAGAGAACTTAAACCCGGAAAACTGCGTTTTGCTTTAATCGCATAAATCAAATCGACACAATGGCTGGTCAATCGAGAAACTTTTTCTTTAAAGTTTGGAAACTCATGCTCGCGAGCAAGAAAAGATTTAACCTCGGCAAGAGCTCCCTCATAGTTCTCACCAAGAACCCGAGTTAAGACTCCATAACGAAAGGTATCTGAACGACCTAGATCTAACTTTTCACTTGAAACTTCAAAAAGCTTAGCTTCATCTTGCTTTCGAGTTTCAATGAGGATCGACTGCGACCGCACGACTGCATCACTTGCAGGTTTTTTTGATTCTGATATGGAACTAGCTTTTGCTGCAGGCTGGGCCATACAGAGCTCTTCGGTGCGTAAGACTTAAGACTTGATAGGCGTTAGTCGAGTCTTAAGCCTTCAGGCGTGTCTTTTTTTGCGTAATCTGTTTCTTTTGAGATAATGAAGATCATTCATCCAGACAAGACGTCTGGTTATCAGGAGAAATCATGGACCTTGATTTCATTGAGTCGGCCTTACCTACCATTCCTCGAGAGCATCTTAAGTCCTCAACTGTTGAGACCTTGATCGCTCAAAACGAAGATCTTATGGTCAAATTCAAAACTGCCCTTCGAAGGCTCTCGACCCTTGAAGAACAAAATCAGCAGATTTTGGAAGACCAAATGGAGCTTAAAAGGCAAAATTCAATTCTCCATGATCAAGTCGCTGTTCTAAAAAAGAAAAGACCAAACTTGGAAAAATAAAATTGAACAAATTGACACCGATCGCGCACTTCTCTCTGAAAAAAACATTCATCTAGATCAACAAATTAAGTCCCAAGCTATAGAAATCATACGTTTTCAAAAGTACCAGGAAAAAATAAAAACTCAAGTTAAGCCTTACCTTAACCAGCTACGCAAATACTCAAATAGCCTAGAGACTAAGAACCAAGAAGCTCAACTATTACTTGAACAAAAAGATGGCCTGATTAGAGATCTTCGAACCCAAATTATTGAACTCGCCAAAAATTCAAGGATTCAAGCGACGACCCAGGAGCAAAGACTTATCTCGACAGTTGAATCCTATGAAAAAACAATTCAAGACTTAAATATTGAAGTCGAAACCAATAAAAGAAACCTTGAGGATGCAGAAACTAAGATTATCAAATACCACAAAATTCAAGAAAAGCTTGATCGCTTTGAAAATAACTATATCGAAATCCAGAGGTCCAGGGATCAATTGAAACAACAACTTGAGGCTGAAGTTCTCAGACTCCAAGCCCTTCACAATGAGACCCATAGACTCAAGTCTCAGCTTGAAAGTGAAAACTTGGGTCTTAGCGAAAAACTTGAGCAGGTCACCCAAGAAACAGGGCGCTTACGCAACTCCCAAAGGGAAATGACTCAGCAACTTGAAAGTCTCCGTTACCTTCATGGGCAAAAGACTCAAGAAAATGAAAAACTCACGATCTCGATTCATTCCCTAGAAAAGCTGAATCTCGAACTCAGTCGAAAAATTCACGAAGTCCGGTTAGCATCTGAGGCTGAGGCCGAGACTGGCAGCTCAGTCGTTAGCTCTATTTGAAAGCTGTTAATGGCATCCACCACCTGAAGCATGCAAGGGAGGGCCATCAGCTCCGGACGAAGCTTCAGGATTCGTTGGAAATCATGATGCAGCCCTACAAGACGAACTCCGAACGGAGTTCGTCGATGCAACTCCTGCACGGTCTGAAAAAAGCTCTGAATCCCGGTTGATCCAACAAAAGACAGATCAGATAGATTAAAAACCACTTTCTTTTCAGATAGTCGATTCAAACAAGCCTGTCGAAATGTTCCCGCTTGATCGATATCAAGACGACCAGAGACTTTCACAACAGTTACATCACCAGTTTGAGAGACAAGAGTCTGCATTGCTATTCTCCTTTGGCATCCTTGAAAGGACAATGGTTTAGATGTAGATTCTGACTTGGACTTAATCGGTCATTTTTGAGATTAACGATAGCGACTCCGGTCTAGATTTAAGCATATAATTCTGCACTAGGACTCGACAAGAGTCTGGTCCATTCCTAAGATAAGCACTTATATGCGCCTTAATTTTCACTCTCTTTTCAAAAAATGGCTCTTGCTCCAAGGTCTTCTCGCCTTGAGCTTCCTCACGACAGCCTCCCTGGCCTTGGCGCAGGCCTCGGCAAAAATTCAAGGACTATTGATTGAGGCTGACAGTTTGACTCGGGACGAGGACAAAGGTTTAGTCGAATTGGATGGCCATGTCCAAATAGTCCGCGAAACTCAACATATTTCCGCCGATCTCGCACGCATTTATTTACAGAGTAAGCATATTGAACTCTATGGGCGGGTTCGAATGATATCACCACAATCGACTGTCGGTGGGGATATGGTCTCCTTGGATTATGAAACCAATACCGGAATGATTTACAATGACTTTATTCAATCTGGGTCGGTGATTTTTGAAGGAAAGACCCTACAAAAAATTGGTGATGATGAGTATTTCGTCTCTGACGCCGACTACACCACTTGTACAAATTGCCCGGCTTCATGGAGTTTTTCTGGCCAACGAATTCGAGCTGAATTGGGCGGCTATGCATTTATCAAAAGCTCGATTCTCAAATTTGGAGGAGTCCCAGTTCTATGGCTCCCCTATCTGATCGTGCCTTTGAAAAGCGACCGACAGTCAGGGCTTCTGACACCTGAGTTCGAACAATCAAGCGTCGGGGGCTTTGCTTATTCACAAAGTTTTTTTTGGGCCATCAACCGAAGCGAAGATGCCACCTTGGGTTTAAAGAATTATGAAAAAAGGGGCCTCAAAGGGTTTGCAAATTATCGCTATGTGCTTGCAGAAAATTCTTTTGGAGAGTTCAATTCGGCCTTTATTCGAGACAATGTTTTTCGAAACAACGAACGACTGAATGAGTTTCGTCCACAAACTTCTCAAGGCGAAGGAATCAATCGCTGGTTTTTGAATTACTCCCACTATTATGATCTCCCTCATGGCTATGCATACCGAGCTTTATTCAACAACGCCAGCGACTTGTTATATGCAAAAGATTTCCCGTTGGACACCGGGAATTCTGGAGAGTCAGCCCTAGAAAATCGCATGTCGATTACAAAAAATGAAGAGACCACCCATTGGCATATTGATGGCGCTTATTACATCAATATGCTCCGAGCAGATCCCTTGGGGGGCAACAACGATGCCGTTCACCGCCTTCCGGAGTTTAGTTTTTCAAAAACCAACACAGTATTAAATGATTCAAATTTAATATATTCATTAGATGTCAGCTACGTCAATTTCGCTAGAAATTCCAAAGGCTATGATGATCTCACCGATCAAAGTCTATTTCCGACAGGCACGACGTTTCGTCGTCATATCAGAAACAAGGGCCCTGCCACGGATCCAACAAGGCAAGATCCAAATTGCGAAAATACCCCAGGTTGCCAGCTTGATCCAGATGGAAAATATGACCCCTATATTGATTTACTCAGAACCGGTCAGCGATTGAATATTAAGCCCACTCTCGCCTACCCTATTCCTGTTGCTGACGGCATCGATATTTTCCCGAAATTAACCTACCAGGAAACTCAATATACCTTTGATGCCGGCGAGGACCGAAGAACAGTCAGACGTTTTTTCCTTGGGGAGGTTGCTGGCCGGGCCACTCTCAGCCAAGTCTATGGGAATCTCAAAGATCCACTCTCAAACCGGATACTTCACGAAATTCAACCTGAACTCAAATACACGAGAACTCCCTGGATTTATCGACCCAGGCACCCTTTTTTCAGTTTCGATAAAGATGCTGATCACCCAGTTTTAGCCAACAGCGCGATCACGGATGACGAACTTAAAAGTCAATCTGGACTCCAATTTGATAGTAATGATCGAATCTACGAGACGGATCTTTTAACTCTTTCTTTTGTTAATCGCTGGGTCGAAAAAAAATGGATCCAAAATATTCCAGAGTTTCAGCAAATTGCCCTTTTAAAGGTTTCACAATCTTATAACTTTTATCAAGCCTCTCTGAGTGATCCCGCGAAAGAGCCCTGGTCACCAATCCTCACAGAATTGAACATTCGCACCGGTCGTCTAGAAACTTCTGCTACTTTTACCTATCATCCCACCCCCCAAGTCACCGATACCCAAACTCGACTGCGCTTATCAAATGAAATGGGCCAATTCTTCCAACTCGGCCTGGCTCGACAAAATCGAGTTGTCGCTGGCCAGACAAGTGTCGACTCGAACCAACGCGTTGAGGATTATTCTATTGCGGCAGGTTTTAGCCCCAAGACTCAATTTCTTGGGGAAATTTACCTATGACGGCAATTGGACAAACTCGCCCAACACTAGAAAAATCAAATCCTGGGCCTATATTGCCCAATTCAAGCCCCCAGGGGATTGTTGGTTGATCACGCTGACTCATGAACAAAAAACTGGAGGTGACACCCTCGTGTTTTTGGGTCTCGAATTCAATTGGGATGGGATCACTCCCCAAACCTTGCCTCAGGAGGCTTTGGATAAGTATGGATCCTAGATTTTTGGGTTCTCATCTAGATGAGTCATCTAAATTGAAAAATCGTATTTTTCGAGTGCTTTCGACAAAGGCAAGGCCAAAACCAACAGGCTTTCCATAGACAGAGCTCAAAAATTGCCTCGCCCGTCCAAGCCTCTTCTCTTGAATTTTCCCCAGCCTTTGCTCTGGGGAAAAGCCTTCGGAAAGAAATTTAACTTCCAAAAGAAAGATTCGACCTCTCGGAGATTCTATAACTAAATCAACCTGTGCCCAGGGAGTTCTTAAGTTGGCAGCAATCATCACGTACCCACGACGCTGAAGGTATTCCTGAACCCAGTTTTCAGCCCATTTTCCCCTGATTTGCCTTTGACGTGACATACTCCTTTACCCCCGCAAACGTGCGACGATGAAGTGGGCAAGGACCATATTTTTTAATATTTTCTTTATGGAGAAGGGTCGAATAACCTTTATGCTTGGCAAATTCATACTGTGGGTGCACCTGATCCAATCTTAACATTTCTTGATCCCTGGCCACCTTAGCCACAATTGACGCCGCAGCAATTGGCATGGCCCGAGAGTCACCTTGGATTATCGTCGTCTGAAAAAATCCTTTAAGGTCCGGTATCTTAAAAACTCCATCAACCAAAACATGACCTGATCCACCGCGATCCGCCGCTTTTGCCACCAAAGCTGCCTGACCCATCAGCGCTTGGACGGCCCGCTGCATTGCCAGCAAGGAGGCCTGAAGGATATTGAGCTCTTCGATTTCTTCGACAGTTGCAATCCCAAGTCCGACCTGATGATGCTCCCAAATTTGCATTGATAGGACCTCTCGCCGCTTGGCGGAAAGAGCTTTAGAATCGGCGAGTCCAGTTGGTATGTATTTATCATCCAGAATGACAGCTGCTGCATACACATTCCCAGCCAGACATCCACGACCAACTTCATCCACACCAATTATCGGTTTTGGAAAAAAAAGAAGGTGATCCACAGGACCACCTTCTAATGAGCTTTTTAACATTCCAAATTCCTTAGCTCAGGCTGGAGTCTCGGACCCTGAGGCCTGAGTCTCTGAAGTCTTTGCTTCAGTCGCTTTGGGCGCTGCAAGTTCGGATTCAATTTTTGCAGCCTTGCCATCCAGATCTCGTAAATAATAGAGTTTTGCTCTTCGAACTTTTCCAGTCGCAACAAGCTCCACTTTATCCAAAGCCGGACTGACAAACGGAAAGGTTCGCTCAACACCGACACCGGATGAAACTTTTCGAACAGTGAAAGCCTTCATGACCCCTGCTCCCTGAATCTTGGTCACAGTTCCTTTGAAAAGCTGAATTCGCTCTTTTTCACCCTCTCTAACTTTTACATAGACATTGACGGTATCACCGGCCCGAAAATCTTGAATTGTCGAGGGAATCGACTTCATCGTCACTCGTCGAATCAGATTGGTTTCAACAGAACCACCTTTGGGTTTTGAAAATTTACCCTTGGTTCCTTTGGCCTTTGGGGCCCTGACCTTGGATGCCAAAACGCTTGGGGTTTTAACCTTAGGCTCTCTCACAGGTTTAACTTTAATTGTTTTTACTTTGACAACTTTCGCAGGCTTAACCTTTGCTGTCTTGACCTTTGGTCCTTCAGCAGTGGCACTTTTAGTGACCTCAGTTTTAGCTTTTGCTTTAGTCTTTGTTGTCTTACCCTTACTTACACTCTTGCTTGCACTTTTGGCCATAATGATATTCCCCACTTTAAAAGAAGAGGCACCCTACCACGGGCCCATGAGTCGGTCAAGGCAGATGCTGACAGCCGAACGAACTGATAAATGCCTAAAGTCATCAGGGGGAGCTCCGCGAATACTTTCAAGTACGAACGCACAATTTTTCATAAATTCGTCAGTCATTCCTGACGCAGGTCCAAAAAGCAAGAAGCAGGGCCGCCGATCCCTATGCATAGCGGCCTTTAGATCCCCAAAACCGATAGCTTTGGCGCCAGAAACTGGCCTCGCATGAGTCGCAACAACCATCGCCTCTGGGACCGCCCAATCCGCCAGTGCTCTTTCTAAACTTTCCCGCAACTTTGACTGGAGTCAGAGCCCGCTTCCGAGATGGATTAAACTGAGCCCCTTGCCCAACCCGCCAGTGGTCCAAAACCCTCTCGACAAACATCAACTGATCCTGCATTGGATGGATTATATAGTACTTCTCTGCCCCATAAACTCGGGCTGCTCGAGCAATGTCGTGAATATCAAAATTAGTCACATTCGTTGCGACAATCTTTTTTTCCCGATCCAAAATTGGGTAGTGAAGTAGTCCAATGGCGAGCTTTGGCACGTAAACATCGCTCATTCTTCACTTCCCAAGGCTTTTCAATTTGAACCGGATCAAGTCCGAGCACTCGGCGCTCATCGCCAGAAAGTTTTTTCCAAAGAAAGGCAATCATTGACAAGTCAATAGGTTTACCAACTGACCTGTGTTGTTCTCGTGTAGCCGCCCAGAGGTCTGGACGTTTTTGTATTGTTACTAAGACACTCAGGGCTTGGCGCCATTGATGAATTTTTTCATGATGACCTGAAAGCAAGAACTCTGGAACTTCTTGACCTTGCCAAACTCGAGGTCTCGTCATGAGGGGCGCTTCCAGCCAACCTTGAGCATGACTATCCAGCTGAGCAGATTCCTCGTGTCCCAAAACACCTGGAATTTTCCGCGAGACTGCATCAATCAAAACCCCAGCCGCGACTTCGCCCCCAGAGATGACATAGTCCCCAATCGATACCTCTTGGAGTTGCCATTTGTTAATGATTCTCTGATCAATCCCGCCATACCGACCACAAATCAAAGTTAGGCTCCTATATTGACTGAACTCTTGCACTATATGCTCATTGAGAGTTCGACCCTGGGGGGATAGATAGATAAACCTGGACTCCAGATGATGAGCCCGAACAGACAGCAGAGTTCGATCCAATATTTCTGCCTGCATGACCATCCCATCACCACCACCAAAGGGTCGATCATCCACAGTTTTATGATTGTCCCGTAGCCCAATCCGAGGATTATAGAGATTCAAGTGAAGAATTTTCTTCTCAAAGGCCTGCCCAAGAAGCCCAAACCCAAGGAGGTTTCTCACTGCCTCTGGAAAAAGTGTGACGACATTCCACTCCATGACACTAATCCTGGAGTCCAGAAGGGAAATTCACAAAAATCTTTCGCTCCAAAAAATCAATTTTCACGATAAAGGCAGAAACAAAAGGTGCCTCGAACACCCCTTTGGAATTTTCAATTCTCAAAAGATCTTGCGCGCCATTTGAAGAAAACCCAATGATACGACCCAGCGGCCTAGGGTCCCCCTGTAACATTTCATCTCTTTGTAGAACTTCAAAGCCATCAATTTCAGAGAGGTAAATGACTTCCCCTGGTTGAGAGATCAGGTGATCTCCATCTATCAAAAAATCAAACCCTTTAAACTTCTCGGCCTGGGTTCGATCAGAGATCCCTTCAATGAGAATTCTCAGCCCATCTTTATAGGGGACAGCTTTTAGAACCTTAAATACTGTTGATTCCTGCTTTTTAGGGTGTCTAAGTTCGATGGATTTAAGTTTTGATGCCCAAGAGGCATCTCCGGAAGGAGTGAATACAAGTAATTCACCCTTTGGACCATGGGCCCCTTGAATATGGCCGACTTTTTTGTAGCTCAGTTTTGATTCTTGAATCTGAATCTCTAATCTTTATTCAACGATATCGAGATGATATCGCTTGTTAAGTTTTGTCCCAGCAGCTCGAATGATCGTTCTCATTGCAGCAGCAGTTTTTCCCTGCTTCCCAATCACCTTACCAAGATCATCTTTGTCAACCTTAAGTGCCAAGAGAGTGGTCTGTTGTCCAGGAATCTCGTCGACTTCAACATTGTCAGGCTTGTCCACCAAGGACTTCGCCATAAACTCCACTAGGTCTTTGAGACTATCGTTATTGTCGGCTGAATTTTCCATTTCATCTCCTGAACTACTTTTACCAAATATTTTTACGAACTACTTTTACCAAATATTTATTTAAGGCCCGCCTTTTTCAAAAGCGAGCATCAATAAATCAATTCTAGTTTAAACAATAAACTACTAATTTCAAAGGTAATTTTCTAAGTTTGGGCCACACAAAGACATAAAAATGAATTTATGTCACCCGCCAGACTATACTGCTGACTTAGCTTGAGCCAATTTAACAACGTGTTTAACTCGATCAGAAGGAAGTGCGCCTTTCTGAACCCAAGCTTGATATTTTTCAAGATCTAAGGTCACTTTCTTTGTTTGACCAGACGCCGCGGGAATATAATGCCCTATGACTTCCAAAAATTTTCCAGTCACATAACGTCTTGAATCGGCCACGGTAATTCGATAAACCGGGTCATGTTTTTTCCAAATCTTGCAAGTCTAATTACAACAGCCATTCTGTCAATCCTCCGAAATATAAGTCATTGTGTGTACTCGTTTTAAGTCATCATATCAAGGGATAAGTTCAATCTAAAAGGAAGCTTCATTCCCCCACGGCCCATTCCCATCTTCATCATGGAACTCATCATCTTTTGAAACTCTTCAAATTGGCGAATCAAGCGGTTAATGTCTTGAACTTGGGTTCCACTTCCCTTTGCAATTCTTTCACGACGTGACGCATTAAGTATGCGATGACTCTTCCTCTCTTGAATGGTCATAGATTGAATAATTGCCTCAATTTTCTTCATTTCTTTATCAGGCGGAGCCATGGTCTTCATCTGTTTTGAAATTTCACCCATGCCAGGCAAAAATTTCATAATACCCTCAATTCCTCAAGTTTTTCATCTGTTGAATCTGCTTGAGGAAATCCTCAAGAGTCATTTGATTCTTCATCATCTTATGAACTGAGTCCCGAGCCTGCTTCTCATCTACAACATCTTGGGCTCTTTCAACGAGAGTCAGAACATCTCCCATATCTAGAATTCGTTTGGCCAAACGATCTGGGTGGAATATTTCTAAGGCTCCAACTTTTTCACCAACCCCAAGAAACTTAATTGGTAAGCCCGTCACTTCGCGAATACTCAACGCAGCCCCACCCCGAGCATCTCCATCAACTTTCGTCAAAATCAGACCCGTCAACTCAAGTTTATTATGAAAGCCTTCCGCGACGGCGACTGATTGCTGTCCCAGCATAGCATCTGCAACAAGAAGAATTTCTTGAGGTTTCCAAATTGCTTTCAGGCGACCAAGTTCGCCCATAAGCTCTTCATCAACCTGAAGCCTTCCTGCGGTATCGACGATAACAACATCGACTCTGTTTTCGAGCGCCCAAGCCTTTGCCGCCGCAAGAATCTCTTCAGGCTTCTGACCGGCTTGAGTGGGATAGGTTGGAAAATTATTTTGTTTTCCCAAAATCTGCAATTGCTCGATCGCTGCGGGTCGATAGATATCAGCCGGAACCAAGCCGGCCTTTTTACCCAACTTTTGACGTAAAAATAAACCCAATTTTGCCGCTGTGGTGGTTTTTCCAGCCCCCTGCAGACCAACCAAAAAAATCACTGATGGGTTTTCGCGAACGTCCACATCCACGGCCCCGCCACCCAAAGTTTTGATCAATTCATCATGAATAATTTTTACAAACATTTGCCCAGGATTAATACTTTTCAAAACATCTATCCCGAGAGCCTGTGCCTTCACTCGATCGATAAAATTTTTAACGACCTTAAAGTTAACATCGGCTTCTAAGAGACTCAGACGAATTTCCTTAACCGCCTCTTCAATATTTGATTCACTAATTCGGCTCTGTCCTTTGACTTTCTTAAGTGCCGCCATCATTTTATCGGAAAGATTTTCGAACATCTACCTAGCCCTTTCAATAGAAGTGCAAAATTCAACTTCAGGATTTTCTTTTCGTGCCCAATTCAAATCCCACTCCTGATTGAGGAGCAAAACCGGCTGATCTGTCATATCCCGAAACATTTGAAACTGCCCCTTCAACTCACTCACCGGCTTGCCAGCTTTGGTTCAGGGCCATCTGGCAACAGTGAAAGTCAAACGATTTAACTTAACTTCTAAGCTGTATTCCCCCAGCAATCGGTGCACAAGGACCTCAAATTGAAGTTCACCTACAACTCCAACGATCGGATCCTGCATACCAACGAAAGGATCAATAAATAACTGAATCGCTCCTTCCTCTGAAAGATGCTTGAGAGCCTCCTGCATTTTGAGCGCTTCATCGCATCCGTCACCAGCTTGGCAAAAAGTTCAGGCGCAAAGCGGGGAATGTCCTCAAAATCCGCTCTTCCTTGAGACGCGACACAGTCCCCAATAGCGAAATTTCCCGTATCATTAACTCCAACAATATCACCTGCAAAAGCCTCATCAACAGTGGTTCTTTCTGCTGCAACAAACTGATTAGAATAGGCCAATCGAAGCTCCCGACCTAGGCGCATATGCTGCACCTTCATTCCTCGCTCGAATTTCCCGGAGCAGATCCTAATAAAGGCCACTCGATCTCGATGCCGACGGTCCATATTGGCTTGAATTTTAAACACAAAACCCGTGAGATTTTGATCCAATGGGTCCACAATCTGGCCCTGCTTTGTTTTTCGAGGTTGAGGCGCTAGCGCGTACTGAGTAAAAAATTTCAAAAAAGTATCCACGCCAAAATTTTTGCTTAGCAGAACCAAAGGTTACAGGGAAAGTTCGCCAGACAAAAAAGCAGCTTCGTCAAAAGGTGGCAAAGCTCCGTCAATCAAAGTCAATTCTTCTCGAACCTGTGCCGCGGTTTCAAAATCCAAATGTTCATCAATTCGCGGGTCATTAATACCTTGAAAAGCATAGGTCTTGACCTCATCACCTTCACGACGTTGATCATAAAACATTAATTCTTGGGTCATCCGGTTAAAGATTCCTTTAAATCGCTGCCCAATTCCAAGGGGCCAAGTCACAGGAAAACACTGCATCCCTAAAGTTTTCTCAATCTCATCGATCAAGGCGAGAGGATCCTTCCCTTCACGATCCAGCTTATTAACAAAGGTAAAAATAGGCACCTGCCGATAGCGACAGACCTCGTAAAGTTTCTTCGTTCGTTCCTCGACACCTTTCGCGACGTCAATCAGCATACAGGCTGAATCAACCGCCATCAAAACTCGGTAAGTATCTTCAGAAAAGTCTTTATGGCCCGGCGTATCAAGAAGATTCACCCGAAGACCATTAAAATCGAAGGTCATCACAGAAGAGGTAATCGAAATCCCCTTTTGTCGCTCCAAATCCATCCAATCGGAGGTGACCGCCTTGGTTCCTGACTTCCCTTTGACTTCGCCGGTCTCATGAATCACCCCTCCATGATAGAGGAGCTTCTCGGTGAGAGTTGTTTTCCCAGCATCAGGATGGGAAATAATCGCAAAGGTGCGACGTCGCTGAATTTCTTTTTGGACAAGTGGACTAGCTATCATGCCTTTCCTTGTAATGGACAAATTCAAGTGGAGTCACTCACAAAATTAAGCCGAATTAGAGTTGATTTTAAAACAATGACAGGATTCAGGTCGGGAAACCCTAGAGGGCGAGAATAAAATTCTCAAGATTCTGCTCAGCTTCATGGAGAGTGTCACTCGGCGACACTTCATTTAACATCTGAAGCATTTGACTCGGACGAATGGCCTCAACGAGGACTGTCCCGTCATCAATCTCTCTGACGACAATGTTACAAGGCATAAGTAGGGTCACGTCAGTTGTTTGTCGATAGGCTTCTAAGGCCAATTTCGGATGGCAGGCCCCTAAAATGACCGTTTTATTAATTCCTTCGTTCAGCTTCTCCTGGATTTTTTTATCAAAATCAATTCGGGTTAGTATCCCAAAACCAATGGATGGAATGGTTTCAGTTATTTTATTACAAATATGCTCAACAGAACCATCGACCTGTTTCTTGATGGACACTAGGCTCATTTTTCCTCCCAAACCAAACACACACATAACACAGAAGTTATCCTTGAGCAATCCTAGGAATCCACAGCTTTTAGAATACACCAGAGCCTGTCCTTAGATTGACCAAAACTTCCTGATTGGGTATGGAAGAAGCTGCCGAGCAATCATATTAGTCTGAAAAAAGGAACTGTTTTTGTGAACAACTATTATGTTACAGCATTTTATAAGTTTATGCCTTTGAGTTTTGAATCTCTTTTGGATCTCAAGGCTTTGTTACAGAAAACTGCAGAACGCCATCAGATTCTTGGCCTTATTGTCCTTGGTCCAGAGGGCATTAATTCAACTCTCTCGGCCTCTTCCCTTGATGACCTAGCTGCATTTAAGACCCTTCTGCTGAATGCTCTGAATTTGACTGAAATGAATTTCAAGGACTCGCTTTCCCACAAGGCCCCTTTTCGTCGGTTTGTTATCAAATCTCGTGAAGAAATCGTGACTTTGGGAACCCCTGAGTTAGTTCCCTTGGAATCCAAAAATCACCACCTGTCTCCCTCGGCCTGGAACCAGGTATTAAAAAACGAAGATGATTACGTTTTAATCGACACTCGAAATTGGTATGAGTTTAACCTAGGCTCTTTTCGTGGCGCCATTAATCCCGACATTGAAAAATTTACCGATTTCCCAAAGTATTTGGAACAGCAAAATATTTCCAAAGACAAAAAAATGCTGATTTTTTGCACGGGAGGGATTCGATGCGAAAAGGGAATTCTAGAACTCCAGCGCCAGGGCTATGATCAGGTTTACCAACTCGAGGGTGGTATTCTGAAGTATCTCGAAGAGTACCCACACGACCAATTTGCTGGCGAATGTTTTGTCTTCGATCATCGGGTTGCACTCGATCAACAACTTGAACCCTCGACCAAGTACGGTCTTTGCCCTCACTGCGGCCAGCCCTCTCATATAGAGATTTCCTGCCAACGCTGTGACCAGGTGACGCTTATTTGTCCAGACTGTGCAGAGCTAGATTTTAAAAAAGTCACCTGTTCTAAGAACTGCAGCTACCATCTAAAGCTTCATCCAGATCGCAAGGTAAAATCAAAGAAATTGGATCTACCAGAAAACGGTCATCTTCAGAGAGAAAACTTGACCCAGGATAAGCCTCCTATAAAAACTGCGGTCGGAGAATGTAAATAATGGATCTTGCACGATGGGAAGAAATATTTGAAAAGGAAATTTCGGGGGTCGCATCGGTTGACGACCCGGCCCATGATCTCTTGCACTTTAGAAGGGTTGTGGCAATGTCCAAACACCTTTGCTCTCTGGAAAAGGGTCAATTTGAAACTGTGGTCCCGGCGGCATGGCTTCATGATTACGTTATTGTTCCCAAGGATAGTCCGCTTCGAAGTCAGGCTTCCCGACTTTCTGCGGCCAAGGCGATTGAATTCTTGAAGTCTATCAACTATCCCGCTGAATTCCATGAAGGTATCTTTCACGCGATTGAAGGCCATAGCTTCAGTGCAAATGTTACCATAAGTACGATTGAAGCCAAGATAGTTCAAGATGGAGATAGCTTGGATGTACTTGGGGCTATTGGAATTGCCAGGTGCTTTGCCACCGCAGGATTACTTAAGCGTGCTTTCTACAATTTGGACGACCCCTTTTGTGAGTCTCGAACGCCGGATGACTCTCAATTCACAGTTGATCATTTTTTTAAGAAATTATTTAAGACTGCCGAAACCTTAAAAACACAGGCTGGCCTCCTGGAAGGCCAGCACAGAGTAAAGATGATGAAAACTTATCTCGCAGCATTGAAAGCTGAAATCTCGCCTAACAGTCTTCGCGATAGGTAAAACTCAACCCCAAGACCAAGAAATGTCGACTTTACTGTTGCACGAGTCCTAACTGACTCCGATAGCTCGAAGCCCCTGCACCACAGCCACGGCGAGACCATAGGCAATCAGGTTGAAACTCACCAATTGTCCGAGTGCGAAGGCCCAGGAGTTAGATTCTCGGAAGGCCATACCGACTGTTGAGATACATTGTAGAGCGATCATAAAGAATATAATCAGCCCGAGCACTGAGCTCACAGTGAAGATTTTTTCACCTCGAGAATTCTCCGCTGTGGACATTTTTTCCAAAAGACTTTTCTGCTGACTAGCCTCATCTTCACTGGTGACCTGAAACACCACAGCCATCGACGAAACAAAGACTTCTCGAGCTGCAAAAGCTGAGATCAAACCGATTCCCACTCGCCAGTCAACACCCATTGGTTCAAATAGTGGTTCAAAAATTCGCCCCACCTGACCGGCGTAGCTCGACTCTACTTTTTCCTGATCATCAACAGCTTGATAATTTGGAAAAGTTGTTCCCGCCCACAAAACTACGGCTAAGATAAAAATTATTGGCCCCGCCTTAACGACAAAAGATTTAGTGCGGGAAATAGATTGAGTGAGAACAACAGTCCAACGAGGTCGCCTGTAAAGCGGCAACTCCATCATAAAAAAACTTCCCTTATCCTTAGGTATCAATCGATTTAAAACCCCTGCTGCGACAGAGCCCATAAACAGGGACGCAAAATACAAACCAGCGAGAGCAAGACCCGCTTTCCAAACAGGTTCCTCCTGAAACAAAAAACCCAACAGCAGGGCGTATACGGGTAATCGCGCAGAACAACTCATAAGAGGAATCATAAAATTTGTGATCCAACGATCCCGTCTGGACGGAATATTCCTTGTAGCCATCAAGGCAGGAACTGCACAAGCAAATCCCGAGAGCACAGGAACAAAGGATCGTCCCGATAAGCCAAGTTTCGAAAATGGCCGATCAATCAAAGTCGCCGCTCTGGCCAAATACCCAGAGCTTTCTAGAATACCAATTCCTAAAAAAAGAATAAAAATTTGCGGTACAAAAACCAATACAGCACTGAAGCTCGCGATCAAACCATGGCTCAAAAAATCCGCCCAGAGAGTATTTGGTCCGAGTTCCATCACCTTCTCGCCGAGCCATCCTAGGACATAGTCAACTCCATCCATGATTGGACTTGCAACCCAATAGATTCCAGAAAATAAGGTTGCCATAATAAGGAAAAAGAACAGAAGCCCCAAAATTGGATGCAGAAGCGTCCGGTCAATTTTATTAGTTTTTTGAAAAATATTATTTAACTTTTGTCGATCCTGTTCGGTCTTGAAAAGAGCCTGGTGAGCTAATTTTTCGCAGGCTTCACTTTTTTGCTCGCTGGTTTTCGCATCCCAAACTTGGTGAAGATGAGGCTGCTTCGACACATCCAGACTTCTCAGCTCAGTAATCAGCTGCGTCAGACCAGCCCCCAAAACCCCATCAAATGAAATAACTTTACAATTCATTTTTTCAGATAACAGCTCGAGATCGATTTCAAGTCCCTGCTTTTCCAAAAGATCGCTCATTGTCACAACAAGCACCATGGGAAAGCCTGTTTCACGCATCTGTTCAGCCAGAAAAAGATGCCGCCCTAACTGAGTCCCATCCACGACAACTACGACTCCTTGGGGTTGACTGAGAAAAGATTTTTCGAAAAGCGCCTTGATGGTCACTTCTTCATCGGCGCTTTTTGGGTGAAGACTATAGGTCCCTGGGGTATCAATCAATTCCAGATCATCACCAAAGCGAGGCGCCAAGCCCCCAAGAGAATACTCAACTGTCGCCCCAGGATAGTTCACAGTACTAAACTTTGAATCAGTGAGCCAATTATAGAGGGTGGTCTTGCCAGAATTTGGAGCACCGACTAGCGCAATGATTTTCTTAGTTGTCGACTTAGTTTTAGAGAGCTTCCCATAACTCATGTTGCACCCTGCTGACTAACAACTACACAAGCTGCCTCGGCTGGCCGTAGCGCAAGCACAGTGTTTCGATAGTGAAATAAAAAAGGACCTTTGAAAGGGGCCCTCCCTAAAAACTCAAGCATAATCCCAGGTCTGAGTCCAAGTTCATAGAGACGATCACATATAAGCGGATCGCCACAAAAGGATTGAATCAACGCGAGGCTTTGCTGCCTCTTGTTATCAGCTTCAGATAAGTTTTGAAAACTACCCTTGCGACTCTGGAGAGCAAATTCTGATAATAACATACCTCCTTCTAACCAGGTCGAGATCAAAATGCCAGCTTTTCATGAAACCATCGGCTAGATGAAAGGGAGTTGAAAAACTGGCTTGCAAAGTATGGACATAATGCGAAACACATTAGAACTTTATATGATATGGAGGGTGGGACTCCTCAACAAAGTCATATTCCGTCGGACTATTCCAACGAATTAGTCTTGGTCTAAAGATCATTAAGTTAATGATGCCTCTGAAAAACTGACGCCATTTCGGAGGTTTCCTGGGTTGAAAATTAGTTGTGAGATTCATAAGTACTCCAATTGCCCCAGATATAACATCCGGGATAAACGTAAATAAATTACTATTATTTAATTTGTTTGAGAGAATAATTGCGTAGAAAAATGGACAGTCAGAAAACAGCCTCATTCAGACTTTTGCGAAGTGTGCCCATTCTGAGGTTGACCCATAATTGATAGGTCAAGAAAAAGAGAAATGAAAAGAACAAACTAAAAAAAATGGCCCACTTCTTCAAGTGACAGCTTCCCCAGACAATTGATTCTAATTGTCTATTTCTAAATTTCCAAATTTCTTAAATTCTTAATTTTCTCTTTTTTTGGATTCCTAGCTACGCAGCTAGAACCGAATGAATCGGGAGAGGTCCGCCTTGATAGAATAGGCTGACATCAGTCATTCTCAATTTTGGGTTAAGTATATGCGTAAGAATATTTGAACTCATACCAGCCTCCTTTCAAGAGGAATATAGAAAGATTTTTGCCAAATTCACATAGAATATGTGATTTGTAAACAAATAATTTAGATTAAAGGCTAGATTTTCACGACCCGACTTCAGGCCCTCCGCCAGAGGTCCGAAGGGACTTTCGTATGACAACGAAAGGACCTTTGTATGAATAAACCAGCCTTTGCTCCCAACCATTCCCTGACCTTAGTGACCTGGTCTCTCCTTCTCTCTCTGCTTTGGTCCTTTCAATGTCGCGCTGAAAATATTTTCTTCCCGATTATCTCTGGTCCACAGAGTCTTAAGATCTCTAACTCGTCAGAAGAAGTTCAACCGATTTGGATTCTTATCAAAGGCCAGGGCTTCTTCAAAGAGCTAATCTACCGAGTGCCCGCCCGTGGACAACTCTATCTCAATGAGGTCGACTTCCTGCCCACCGGACTCGAATATGCAATCAAGACGGCCTCCCCACAAGTTAGCGCCAGTCGCCACATTGAGAATGGAATTTGGATTCAAGGATCTACAATGACAAGTCCCCAGGTGACTTACCAAGTGCCAGGCACTCCTTTTGGTACGCCGTGGCCCGTCGCTAAACTTGTCCTGCAGAATCAAAACTATAACCCTCAAACTTTCCTCGTCCGTTTTCGTGATCGAAGCTTCAGGACATTAAAAGAAGAAACCGCACACAGTCTCGGATTCTTCCAAACCTCAACCCACCTTCTCAATTTACCACCGGAAACAACTTCGCTCGAAATCTTAGGGAAGGGTCGACTCCATTCGAGAATCAGGATTGAGAAGAATACCCCACAAAATGGTATCTCCTATGCGGGAGAATGGCAGGAGGGCCGAAGTTTTCGACGAATCGAAGTTCCAACACCCTCGACGCAAACTTATTTCTTGCTTTCGAATCAATCGCGAAGTGATTCCTTTGTTGTCGCCCTGACCGACGCGGTGTTAATCAAAGGGCCAAAGAAATTTTGGCGGGTGATCGGGTATTTATGCTTTTTGGACAAATTGAAGCCACTGAAAAAATCTTGGAATCGTCCTTTTCATGGATCTGATCGAACACCATGGTCTTGGACTGTATCCAAGGTGACTAACTTCGCAGAGATTGGCTCTATCGTTTGTGACTCAACTCCTGCGCTTGTGGAAGAGGCTCTCCCTGTATGGCTCAGGCAGCAAGACATTTGCTTCTGGGGCTTTCGCCTCATTCGTGAGCTCTCACAAGAAGAGGTTCGCTGGGGACGTCTCCAGTAGTTTTTGCGTACTGAGTCGACTTTGCCCCTTGACCGTTGGTCTCTTCCACCGTGACCTGAACGGCAGAAATCCCATAAGTCAAAAATTCCTTCAACAATATCTCACCCAGCAACGCGGACATCTGCTCGACGCTCGTGTTTGTGAGGGGAAGTAGAACCACTTCATTGACAGGAAAAACATAGAAACGATCGCGAAAACGAACCTCTAAGGATGGGCCTTGAGTGAAAAATTTCATGTCCTGGTGATTTTGTGGCAGAAGAACCATCTCATCCCAGGCATCGACAGTTTTTTTGATAATTTTTTTAAAAACATTAAAATCTATAAAATAACCTTTTTCGTTAATTTCTGACCTGGCCGAAAAGTGAATCTCCACCTTAACCCGATAATTATGCCCGTGAAGTCGTTCCGCCGTATGTTGATCAAAAATCAAA
Source organism: Bdellovibrionales bacterium (assembly GCA_016713585.1). Classification (GTDB taxonomy): domain Bacteria; phylum Bdellovibrionota; class Bdellovibrionia; order Bdellovibrionales; family Bdellovibrionaceae; genus JADJOV01. The sequence continues at coordinate 84,493 of JADJOV010000027.1, forward strand.
AAATGAGCGGCCGAGAATTTAAAGTTTTGCTTTTCTAAAATCAGAACGGTCTGACTTGACTGGGCGATTGTTTTCATACACAAGATTTATCACAAGTGGGGACAAAATAGCATGGGTTTTGAGCTCAAACAGCATTTCCAAATTGAATCTGCCCGCTTTTTGCCACATTTAGACAAGAATCATCCTTGTTCGCGGATGCATGGACACAGTTTCAAGGTGATTCTTGTCTTACGTGGGAAACTCGACCCGAAGTTGGGGTGGTTAAGGGACTATCACGAAATCAGCCAAATTGCGGCAAAGGTTCTCGACAAATTGGATCACAGGGTTCTGAATGAGATTTCAGGACTTGAGAACCCCACCTCTGAAAATATTTCAGCCTGGCTCTATTGGCAGTTCAAACCCCTGCTTCCTGAGTTGTTTGAAGTCTCAGTCCAGGAAACTCCTTTGACAGAATGCACTTTTAGGCCTTCTGCGGGGGACCCATCTTATCCTTAAATGATAAAAAAATCTGTTTACTTAAGGTGTTTTTAAGAATGAGAGGCTTGAAATATCAAAAAAAAACAGGTATACTTGACAAACTAAAAACATAACTTCTCAGCATGACTGGCAAAGAGTGCGCCCAGACAAAATTGGTTCTCCTCCTGAACACTAGATTTCGAGTTGGAAGAAGACCAAAAAACATAAAAGGGAGCAGACAAAATTCTTCGACTCTACGACATGAAAGGCTGAAAACTCACTTATGGCGTCTTCCAACGAAAACATAGGTCTCCTCATCAGAACTTATCGAGCAAAAGCAGGCTTGACTCAGCTAGAGTTGGCGCAGGCCTTAGGTTATGCAAATCCGCAATTTGTTTATCTTATTGAATGTGGAAAATCTAAAGTCCCCATGTATTTGCTTAAAAAATTGATTGCGACCCTCAAAATTCCAGAAAGAAAAGTTATTGATGTCCTCGTTGGAGAGTACCGAAAAAAGCTTGAAATTGAAGTTGTCAACTAAGACTGTTTTGACTGGCCTCGGGATTCACTTCACCTCGAGAAGAAAAGGTGCTTCTTTTGGAATTCGTTTTTTCAAGAACATGAACCTGACTTGTTGCAATCACTCCCACAACTTGTCTTCCCCCTTCCAGCGGATAAAGGGGTGAATAGTGCCTTTGAATCATATCCAGCACATGGCATTCTTCTCAGAATTTCTCAATAAGCTTATGGCGCGGAATTGGCGATTGAAATGTTTTTGAATACTTTCCTGTCAGAATGTCTCCGGCAAGCTTCATTATCTCTACCGAGACTTGATCTTCCCGCTGATAGGGCTCGCTCCATTCAAAAGCAACGAGTTCTCCTAGGGAATAGCTAGAGATCTCATAAAAATTTAAATTACGATAAATCTGAATTCCATCGGCATTGTAGATTTCAATAATATCTTCATCTGAGATAACATCAAAAACCTCAGACGTCGGTCGCAATCCAAAACGCTTCAAAGCATACCAAAGCATTGTTTTTCCATCTCGAAGTTGAGCCTTGTCTTTGAGTGCCTGAGCAAAAATTTCATAGTAGTTAAGTAAACTACCTAAAATCTTAAGTTGAGCCGCCTTCGTGTGCTTCTGAAATCGCAAAAAAACCGTTTCCGGACTCGGTCGAAGGTGAATGCCCTGCTGAAAAGCGGCGCCTTCAATCTGAGACAATAGATCTTTAAATTCCCCAGTTAAAAATCCCGAAAAAGACTTTTGCAACATCTTAGCCCCCAGCGAAAAACCGAGGCTAGCATAAACTTTTTCATTTGAAAACTGATTAGTGAGAACCGATATTCGCCTTAATTGCCTGGAGCATTCCCAGATAAAGTCGACAGCTAAGAAGGAAATTTTTTTCTATTTGAGACATTTTCTCTTCAGGGAGACCGAAAATCGCAGTAAAGGCATCCTTAAGATGATCCGGATCTTCCCCTGCGTGAACCTTCAGACATGAAACCGTTTTTGGACCAAATGTTTTTTGCACACGCTCGGTCACCACATCGCCACACTGAACCGCTAGCCCTTCCAGCGCAAAAATATATCCAAAAACCGAAAGAGGATCTTGCTGTTCAATCCAAAAATACTGACTTTGATAAAGGGCCGAGGTTTCCGGGAGCTCTGGATACATTTCAATATTTTCATTAAGGCCCTTCAGATCATTCAAGGTGTTTTTCATGTCCCGCTTCTTCTCTCAAGTGTATCAAATACCTCTTGTGAAAGTGATCTTGACCAATATTGAAACGCGAAGCCGTGCGAGCCAAAATTCGGGTCGAGTAGGTCACAAAATAGGACGTCTGTGCAAGCCAACAACCGTAGAATTTTCTGTCTTCCCACGGAAACTCAGGTATTAATTTTCCTAGTTCGGCCATTTCGTCTTTAAAAATTCGATTAAATTCTTTCACTGAATTCTCCTCTTAATGTTGATAAAAATTAGGCTGCAATTTTATTTCCTCGCTCGAAACGGGCTAGAGACAAAAGATTCAAAGGATCCTGCCGACGCAGCCAAAGAGATTGCACCCCGCCATTGACCTGCGGATCTGGATAAGAAATCAAATCAGCTTTGAAACAAGCCATAAGATCGCAATGGATGTTGCCTCTATAGACATCCTTCCGCAAACAGGTAGACCCAAAGGCAAGTGCAAGATCGTCGATTTTGGCAGTTTTTTTTGCCGGGGCAATCGTCGCTTGCAGATCAGAGTTTTGCATGATCTTCATCCCTAAACCGACCATTACCGCCGCCAAGGAAATTCCAGTCTTTGACTTACGCCAATCAGGATGGACAGATAGAAATTCCATTGACATGAGACGACTGGCTTTTCTTTTCGTCAGTGTCTCTATGGCGACAGAATCAAAGATGGAAAAATATCGATGATCAAGGGTTGGAATTTGATCCAGATCAAACAGACAGTAGAGATGAAACGCTACAAGATGACTGCCACTCCAAAGACTTGCAATGATGTCTTGTCGCATAAAATCGTCGGCGGCCAATGGCTGTTGGTTACCCACACTTGAAAACTCCTGAGTCCAAAGAGTCTTCCAATGAGAATAAACTGTATTATATTGATTGATTATAAGAGAGCCAAAATGACATTTCCCAGGCATCAATAGGTAATCTAGTGAATCAACTTTAACATCCATGTAAAATCCATCCCACAGCGCTTCAGGCCCTGTGACACAAGTTTATATGAATCACGTAGTTTACTTTAAAATAAAATCATGACCTGGACGAAATCTAACACATAGTCTTTAAGAAATTTTGTCTAGCTTATTATTTTACACTGGTCACTCTGTGAATCCCAGATCCGCATGGAATTTCACGACCTGTGGATCTGCAAAAATCGAATTCCGAGACCAACCATCAATCGTAATTCCTGAACCAGACTTTGCCCGGCTCAGGGCCACATACGCTTGACCAGGCTCCCAAATCTTTCTCAAGTCGACATGCATTCGGTCAAGTGTGGTTCCCTGGGCTTTGTGAATTGTCATCGCCCAAGCTAAACTGACAGGAAAATTTCGGGCTTTTACAACAGGATCACCCTCGGCATTAAGCAAAGTAAACTCTGTTTTTTCCACCTCGACTCGACTTTGGCTGGCTTGAAGTTTAATGGACAAAGAATCGTCGCTGATCTTTTCAATAAGACCTAGGCTGCCATTAACCCAACGACCTTCAAGATCATTTTGTCGAAGCATGATTAATGCCCCTTTTTTCAAAGAGATTATTTCAGAAATTGGTGAATGTTTTCGGAATTTCTCAATATCCTGAGCCTGACCCTCATAGACCGTTTGAAATGAAACTAAATTGCTTTTGATTTTTTCAAGACGTTCAAGATTGTAGGCTTCCACAGCTGCTCGGTGGGGGAAGAGTCTTGTCAACTATCTCTCCAGACATCATCCAAAAAGGCCCATTCCTTCTTTTGAGTGAATGGATCGACCGGCGGAAGTTGGGCAAAATCCCCAACCCGAAAAAACTGTGAAAAGTCCGCCCGCCAACCAGAATGGCTGCGGCCCCTGTACTTGCTAAAATCGGAATTTCTCGATCCTTTAAAAATGCTCGTAGCAGAAAGCTCTTCCCACTACCCGCGGCTCCGGTCAAAAAAACGTTCCGCTTGCCTTCCAAGATTTCGAGGGCGGACTTTTGATCTAAATTGAGTTCATGAGATGCTGATTTCGCAAGGCCCACGATCCTATGCCCTAAATAGAAAGCAATGCAGTTCCAACTCGAACTGCACTACCTTTTTTGACACTCAATGATGGAATCTTTGCTCGAATCTCAGGACTCATTAACAGCACGACAGTGCTTCCCATCCGAAAGGTTCCGAGTTCAGAGCCCTTCGCCACTTCAACGGGTATCTCAAAAACAGTTCGACTGGCCTTCTTCTGTTGATTCGTCTGAAGATCCAAGGCGAATGGCAAAACGATGGATCCAACATTTGTCGCCCCAACAAAAACAACTCCCACCGGACCATATTCTGTCGCGATCTCCACGTAGACTCGTTCATTCGTCGTAAAGAGTTTCGGAACATTTTGAGTACTCCAGGAATTAACTGGCCAAAGATCTCCCGGAATATAAGTCACAGAACGGATAAAACCCGAAACCGGCGCATGGACACGATGATAGTCAGTTGGACATAAATAATAAGTGACGAAATAACCTTGATCATATTTTGCAAAGGCGGCGGGCTCCTCTATCAAGGGAACAAGACCATAGTTCTGCCCTTTTGCTTGAATTAAAGTTCCCCGATCAATAATTCCAAATTCGGATATTCTGCTATCTGCAGGATGAACAGCCCAAGAGTCCGCCAAAGGTCGGGCTCCAGCCCTTAATTTTCGCGCAAAAAAGTCCCCAAGACAGGCATAACCAGCTACCGGATGCTCGGCTTCAGCTAAGTTAATGCTGTAAAACCAGGCAAATGCTTTAATGAGCCATGGAGTCCAAGGACCCTTGATATTAACCAGGCGGCCAATTTGACGGCTCATCCATTTTCTAGGTAAGAATTTCACGATAAAAGTCATTATTTATTACTAAATGAGATCCTTCGGTCTGTCAGCTTTTTGGTTTGTGTGGTAGAACGCGTCCAAAGATGTCACAAATTTTTCATAATTTGAATATTCCACTGGACCAAACTCTTGAAGAGCATTTGCAATGGCTCACGCCTCACCACGGGCCCTATCGAATCCTGCGCCAGAGTGTAGATGCACGAACTCGTCATTCTCCTCATTTTGTCGTTTCCGTTGAAGTCGCCGGCGCCGGCGAGTCTTTGCCTGAAACAAAGTTCGAGATCCCTCGCCTCAGTCATGCTCCCAACGAAAAACCTTTGATCATCGGCTCTGGTCCTGCCGGACTGTTTGCGGCCCTCCGCTTAGTTGAACATGGAATTCCCTGCCATATCTTCGAGCGAGGTTCTGAAAGCACCGAACGTATGAGGGGAATCAATCGTCATTGGCGATATGGAGAGCTCGATCCGCGAAATAATGTTTGCTATGGAGAAGGTGGTGCCGGACTCTATTCTGATGGGAAGCTAATAACCCGAATTAAGTCGCCACATATTCCCTATGTGATGAATCGGCTGGTCCAATTTGGAGCTCCCAAAGAAGTTGAGTATTTATCCAATCCCCACGTAGGCTCTGATCGAATTCGACGTGTGATTCCTCGCCTCCGCGAGTACCTGAAAGCTCAGGGTTGCGAGTTTCATTTCAATACCAAAATGACGGAACTTTTAGTCGAAGCCCACCATGGACGAAGTCACGTGGCCGGAATCCGAACTGAATGGAATCAGGTTTTCAAATCTCATTTTGTCGTTCTAGCTATCGGACATTCGGCTGAGGACACTCTGCTTCACCTTCGTGATCTTGGAGTCTTTATTGAAGGAAAATCTTTTGCCATGGGGTTGCGGATCGAACACCCACAAAAGGCCATCAATCAAATTCAATACAGGGATTTTGCTGAGCATCCACGGCTTGGCGCTGCCAACTATCGTCTTGCTCACCACGATTCAAAATCCAATATCGGTGTCTATAGCTTTTGCATGTGCCCGGGAGGATATGTGCTTTCAAGCGGAACTGAAGCGGACGGAATCGTCGTCAACGGGATGAGCAATTATTTACGAAATTCCCCCTATGCAAATGCAGCCCTAGTTGTGAGTATTCCCTTCACTGAGACCTTTGGAAAAGACGTTTGGGGTGGGCTTAAACTCCGTCGTGAGCTTGAACAAAGGGCTTTCCAAAGTACCGGCTCTGCTCGGGCTTTGCCCGCCCAAAATTTAATGGATTTTGTTTCAGGAAAACTGAATCCGTTGGTCTCGCGAGGATCCTCCCCTTCGGGGGCTGTCCCGGTCCGTCTTGATCAATTGTTGCCAGCAAATATGCGAGACCGCCTCGTGGACGGGTTGAAAGCCTTTGAAAAATCAATGACTGGATTTTTCTCGCCCGAAGCGATGCTTTATGGGGTTGAATCCCGCACCAGTTGCCCCGTGCGAATCACCCGGGACGAAAAGACCTTACAAAGCATTTCTCACCCGGGTCTTTATCCAACCGGCGAGGGGACCGGCTATGCCGGGGGAATAACGTCATCCGCCTGCGATGGTATTCGAATGGCCGATCAAATTTTCGCGACACTCTCCAGCCAAAACGCGACTTGCTAGTTCACAGGCTAGTTCCCTTGATAAAGATAGTCCAAGGCCCCTGGCATCTGTTTTAGCTTCTTTGATAGTTTGAGTGTTTCCACGCTCCGGTGCAACTGCTCAATCGTGATTGGCCCTATAGTTAGAAAGTCCATGCGGTGATGGGCCAAAGCGTATGCATTGATCATTTGATCAACAGAATATGTTGTCTGATTCTCATCATTATACTTCTGAGTGAAAGCGATGACTCTATTAAAACGAGCTTCATTTTGGGAAGTGAAAACTGCTGAGTAAACATTTTTCCAATAAGCATCGCCTGAATCTGCAAGTCTTTTTGCGTGCGCTTTGGCATTTTCCCAGACCGGCTTTTCCTTGTCTAGAATACTAAACCCGCCCAACGGCGAATAAGGCATAAACTTGATCCCTTTCTGGAAATCAGGATTCATCATCTCTGCATGAGTCACTTGAATACCGCCGGCATGAATAGGTTGATCACTCATTTCAAACAATGAGAAATAAGGACTATTCAAAACAGGCTGAGTTAGGTTCGGATTTTCGGTCGCCAGTTTAAGAGACTCATTCACTCTTTCTGTTGTCCAATTTGACCAACCCACCATCCAATACCTCTCCCTGATTTGAGAATCGCTCAATGCATCCATGATAGTCTGAACCGGAGTTTGCGGACGCTCGACTCTGGCAAAATTCAAAAAGTCACCATCATCACGATGCATAAGATAAATCGTAATATTCTTATTGAGCTGAGGAAGGGAGTGACCAAGCTCCTCAGAAATATTTCCCTTGATCTGCGTTTGCGTCCCAAAGAGACGGCTGGCATAAGTTCCTGGCGGGACATTATGTAAAGTTGTCCAGCCCCAGGCATCCGGTGTCGGGTTCTGAAGAATCTTAGATTCAGTCAATTTATCTTTGAGTGCCTGTGAATGATCTCCAGGAGGCAATTTATTTAAATAAAATAAATCAAAAGGAAATCCACCCTTCGAAATGACATACAGTTTTTTATCGGGATTGCTGTTCTGAGATTTGTAAAAGTCTGGTTTCTTGATTTGTTCTTCATTGTCTTTGATCCACTTTCCAAGTTTATTCTCAACATTCTCAACATAAATTGGAGAAGTATCAAAGGTGTTGATTCCTAATCTTGCAGCTTCCGTGAAAAGCTTTCTCACGTCGTCCTCTGAGGGAGCCTGCTGTCCTTCCCTGGTCCAATTGCCCGCGGCCACATGGTCGGTCCCAAGAATCAGTCGCGAGAATTTCCGCCAGTCCGTCTTTGGACCTCCATCCTTTTGCTCGTTCCGACAAATTTCAACATATTCCATTTCAGAATCGTCACTTGCGATCTGACGAGCTTCCAATGAATAGTCTGAGTATCCTGTTGAACATAATGCTAATATGGCAAAAATCGTCAAACTAAGTCTCATAGAGTTCTCCTGAATCAATGAAGGCCAACAAAAAACTTAAGACCCAAGTTTTGTGCCAATCATGTTCCTGCGGCGGTGAAAAAGGAGGTCTTGGGTCGCAGTCAGGGATGCAAATTTAAGGATGCAAAAACAGGAAAGGTTTGCGGATCGAAACAACTACCCTCAACAAACATTCCCAGCTGCTCTCGTTGGAAAAATCTAAACCACGTCTTCTCAAATTGAGACAAAACCTTTCAGTGAGCCAGCCACGTATAAATTGGAAATGCCATAAATAGCAGGATCTTGTCTGCGCTTCAAAATGATCCATGCGGAATTGCTGATATAAAGTAATAATTATTAAGAGGATTTTCAAAATTTCCGATATACTGGAGAGATAAAATAGGGAGTCAGTTAATATGTGGAATTTGTTTAGCTCGAAGAAGAATCCAGCTGCTAAGAAATCCGCGAATAAACGCACTCGCAATCGTCGCCCCACGGCACAAAAAGCTGTTCTCGTTTCACAAGAAAGCATTATTTTTCGTATTCTCGATATGTCTTCCCGGGGCGCCCGCCTGAAAGGGCCTGCACTCAGTAGTCTTCCAGTTCCTCCTGGAGCTGATAATATTCTTGAATTTCTAATTCACTATGGCGGAGCCCAATACAAGAGGGTCCGAGGCCTTATTCGCTGGTCAGAACCAAAAAATAAAACCTTCGGAATTGAGTTTGTTGACTGAATACGGACGACTAGAATTCTTCGTCTTCCATGCTCGAAGACTCGCCAAGGCCACGGACCTCGTCGATAAAGGATTGGGTTTCCTCCTCGCCTTCTGACTGATTCTCTGATTCATCGATTTCCAGCTCTTGAATGGCAGAAAGAAAATCCTTCTGGGTTCGAAGATCTCGGCGAATCATCTCAAGAAATTTATCAGGATATCTAGCTGTCAGTTCCTCAACGTACTTTCCAAACTTTCCGTCCGCGAGAATCTTATTTCGAACCTGGATTCGTTTCCAATACAAAAGATAATGAAAGCGACAATAGGCATCCACTGCCGCGATTTGATCGCAATCTTTGGCCCGACAATATCTGTTTCCATCGGCGTCAGTTAGATAGATATCATCGTCAGTCGTCGACTTCGATTCCAAGGTCCAATCGATATCCTCATCAACTTCCTCATCCAGGGTCTCGACTGCCTTGAGCTCTTCCTCATACTCGCCAATTTCACTCGTCCCAAAATCATCTTCAGGAATGAAGTCGTCTTCTAGATCAACCTCTTCAGTCTTTTTTGGCTTTCCTTTTTTTGCCGCAGCGGTTTTGTCCGCGAGAGCCTTAGCTTTTGAGATTTCAAGCTCAGTCGGCTTAGGGGGAGATAGTTTGGTTGTGCTTTCTTTCCCGGCCTTAGCCGCTTTCTCCACAATGACCTTTTGCCCACTCACCTTTGAGGGAATCCCCCCGATCTTTACTTTAGCACCAATATGCGCTGCGTCGCCTTTGCGAGCTTCAGGCTTGCCTGTTCCGGATTTGGCATTTTCTTTTGTCGTAGGTTTACCAAGAGCTTTTGATTTCTTCTTTGAATCAAGCTTTCCAACAGATTTTTGCTCTTTGGAGACAGCTTTGGCCCCTGCGTTTGGTCCGCTTTTCTGAGGCAGCTTCTTCCCGCTGCCTTTGGCAGGCTGCTCTTTGGGACCCGCTTTAGAGGCCGCTGCAGCCTTTGGAATTGGTTTTTTAACCAAAGATGGCTTGCCGGCCGCTTTACTTGGCTTCTTTTTGCTATCCATTTTTGAATGACTTTTAACGCTTTGCTTCATAACGCCCTGTTTCATTTTGTTTTTCACCATGCTATTTGGTTCAACGATTTTAAGGAGTTAGTCAACTTTATTTTACGACCACAACGCCTTCGCTCGTTTTTGCCGAAATTGTTATTTTTTGTGACTCGCCGCGAAGTCTCCCCCTAACACTTTTTTCTGTGGTCGATCTTGCGACGCTCAAATCCTTCGGAATGATTATCTCACCCTCTGCTGTCCACAAATTCAAATAAGCACCAGACCCCGGCGGAACTTGAAAGTTAAACCGTCCACTCTTTGACTTCAACTGAACATCGGTTTCAGGTAGAATCTGAGCACTCACAAGACCCTCAACTGTCTGCCCTTCCAGTCGTCCTTGAAACTGAGTCAAATTTAACGAACCTTTTTGTGAGTCCAGAGTCAAAGTTCCAGACATTCCTGCCACTTTACTGACAACCGATTGGGTATTCAAAGCCAGGGTCCCTTGAAGGTCCTGAATACTAAGATTCCCGGAAAAAATACTGATTGTCGAATCCCCAAGCTCTTTGAGAACAGCTTGTCCCGAATACAATTCGATCCCGGTTTTTCCAGTGACCTCTCGAGCTGATATCTGCCCCTTATGCAAACGAAGCAACAAGGGCCCCTTAGCTTGCGCAATAGATATGGACCCTTGAATCATTTGAACTGAAATTTCATGACTTGTCTTATTGAGAACAATCTGCCCCTCATGCAAACTTAACTCAATGGGCATTGATGGACCTTGAATTTCAATTTTCAGAGGTGGTCCTTTTTTCTTCAGGAAGGCCGCAAAGTCTTCCTTGCTGCTTGTTTCTTTGAGGTCAAAAACCAGCAAATCTCCACGACGAACCCCTTGCCTTGAGCTGAGGCCTGATTTTCAGCGTCGGTCCCGAGGTGACCACCCACGTCAAATGAACCTGATTTGCAAAGAGTTGAAAGCGCTCACCCCCGCGAAGAGGAACCTCAACGGATTGCTCTTGCACATCTGGAGTCTGAGAATTCTGAGATTGGTAGGGTTCCGCCTGACACGCCGAGTGCTTTACACCAAACGACGTTAAAACAAACAACAAGAGTTTTATTGGGAAAAGATAACGCATAGACTTGGACTCCAGATTGACACTAATTTGGAAATATTAATAGAGTGGGCTGCCTTGTGGCTACACATAAATGGAGGAGAAATGGAAAAAGTTGTTATACTTAGCAGCGTTCGTACCCCGGTAGGTTCTTTCCAAGGAGGTCTTTCTACAATTCCCGCTCCAAAACTTGGAGCCATGGTTATCAAAGAAGCGGTCGTACGTGCTGGGCTGAAAAATGAGGATATCGAGGAATGTATCATGGGTGAGGTTTTGACGGCAGGGGTCGGACAAGCTCCCGCTCGGCAAGCGGCTCTCTTGGCTGGGCTCAGTGAATCAACTCCGGCCCTCACAATCAACAAAGTCTGCGGATCAGGTCTGAAAGCTGTCATGTTGGCGACAGACGCGATTCAGCTCGGACGATCACTGATCGTCGCAGCCGGTGGTCAAGAAAACATGAGCTTAGCACCGCATCTGCTTGAGAATTCCAGAGGTGGTTATCGTATGGGCTCAGCCCAGCTGACAGATTCCATGCTCAGAGATGGACTCATGGATCCCACTTATAACATTCATATGGGCAACGCCGCGGAAATTTGTGTTCGAGAATACCGATTCACAAGGGAGTCCCAAGATGAATTTGCAATTCAATCCTATAAGAAGGCCCAAGACGCTATACAAAAAGGTCTTTTTAAGAACGAACTGACTCAAGTGATCCTTGAGAGCAAAAAAGGACCCATGACAATTTCCCAAGATGAAGAGCCTTTTAATACTAAATTTGATAAGATTCCAACGCTCAAACCCGCCTTTGAAAAAGATGGAACTGTGACGGCTGCGAATTCATCAAAAATAAATGATGGGGCTGCGGCCCACATTTTGATGGGTGAATCTGCAGCGAAGGCCCGGGGCCTCAAGCCTTTAGCACGAATAGTGACACAGGCGACATTCGCGCAAAATCCAAAATATTTCACCACAGCCCCGACTGGCGCAATCAAGAAGGCCCTTTCTTTGGCAGGACTTTCAGTGAGTGCTATAGATCTTTGGGAAATCAATGAAGCGTTCTCTGTTGTGACCCAGGTTGCGATCAAGGATTTGCAAATTCCCCAGGAAAAAGTGAATGTGCATGGCGGAGCCGTGGCGATTGGGCATCCGATTGGAGCCAGTGGGGCACGAATTCTTGCAACGCTCGTGCACGGGCTTCACACCCATAATAAACGCTATGGGCTTGCAACCTTGTGTATCGGTGGCGGCGAAGCTGTTGCTTTAATTGTCGAGCGGGTCTGAGCTTATGAAAAATAAAGTATATTTAAATGCGACTTCTGCCCTGGCAGGGCTTGCTGATGGAATGACGTTGGTTGTTGGCGGATTCGGGCTCTGTGGAATTCCAGAAAACTGTATTTCAGCCATGAAAGAGCTCGGCTTTAAGAATCTCACCTGCGTGTCGAATAATGCGGGAGTTGATGATTTCGGGCTTGGGATTCTTCTTCATACTCACCAGATAAAGAAAATGATTTCTTCCTATGTGGGTGAAAATGCCACCTTTGAAAAGCAGTTTATGAGCGGAGAACTTGAGGTGGAGATGGTTCCCCAAGGGACACTGGCTGAAAGGATTCGTGCCGGCGGCGCTGGAATTGCAGGTTTTTATACTCCAACCGGGGTTGGAACCCTTGTGGCGGAAGGAAAAGACAGCAAGACCTTTGATGGTCGTGAATATATCTTAGAGCGTGGAATCACAGGGGACTTTGCCCTGGTGAAGGCTTGGAAGGGCGACAAGTTCGGAAATCTGATCTATCGAAAAACCGCAAGAAATTTTAATCCGATGGTTGCAACAGCTGGGAAAATCACCGTAGCTGAAGTTGAAGAATTGGTCGAGGTGGGCGAGCTCGAACCAGACCAGATTCACACCCCGGGGATTTACGTCCAAAGAATTTTTAAGGCACAAGATAGCCAAAAGCGAATTGAGCAACTCACCCTGCGAAAGGGGTCAACCCATGCCACTTAACAGAGATCAAATTGCCCAGCGAATTGCTCAGGAAATTGAGGACGGCTTTGTTGTGAATTTGGGAATTGGAATTCCAACTCTTGTCGCCAATTTTATTCCAAAAACAAAAAGTGTTATGTTTCAGAGCGAAAATGGCCTCCTCGGAATGGGACCTTTTCCACTTGAGACTGAGGTTGATCCTGATTTAATCAACGCCGGAAAGCAAACAGTCACCGCCGTTCCGGGGGCAAGTTATTTTAGCTCTGCCGATAGCTTTGCTATGATTCGAGGGGGTCACGTTGACCTCACTGTGCTCGGAGCGATGGAAGTCGACCAGGATGGAAGTATTGCCAACTGGATGGTGCCAGGAAAAATGGTTAAAGGAATGGGCGGAGCGATGGACCTTGTCGCGGGTGCACGAAGAGTGATTGTAGCTATGCAACACACAGATAAAGAAGGAAACTCAAAACTCAGGACTCGGTGTACATTACCTCTCACTGGGCTTCGTTGCATTCACAGAATTGTTTCTGATTTTGGGGTTCTGGATGTGACCCCTCAGGGATTTGTTCTGCGCGAGTTCGCTCCCGACCTGACTCCGGAAGCAGTTTGCCGAGCGACCGAAGGTCGAGTCCAGCTCGCCCCAGACCTTAAGAAGATGACAGTTTAAGCCACCCAGCTCACTTTCACTTTGATAGAAAGTGAGCTTTGTGATGCAATAATCCCTAAGAAGACTCGCCTAAGCTGTTTGTTTTTTTAAGGGGTTACTTTGTCAGCACAAAAAAAAGTTCTCAAAGATAATTATTTGTTTCGTGAAGGTGACTCACCAGACGCCATGTATATTATTAAATCTGGTGAATTTGCCATCACCAAAACAAAGGGCACTTCTGAAATCATGCTCGCAGAGCTAAAGGCTGGACAGATGGTTGGTGAAATGGCCATTTTTGACCGAAAGCCACGTTCAGCAAATGTGAAAGCAAATAAAGACTCAGAAGTGATTATGCTCCCCTACGATGCCTTAACTTCCCAACTAGAAAGTCTACCTGTTTGGGTCAAGGCCATCATGAGAACCATGAATGACAACTTGCGAGAGGCCAATAAAAAAATTCGGATCCTTGAAACTCAAACACAAGATGAAGATCGCTACCCTACTCATGTGATCAATAAACTTTTGACGATTGTGAACTTTATTGGTTTCAAATTTGGCGAGAAGGAAAATGAAGGTATTATTGTTCCACAAAATCGCCTGCGAAATTTCACGATCCAGGTTTTTCAAGAGGCGACGAATAAAATGCAAAGCATGCTAGGCGCACTCAAGGAACTTGGCCATTTTGAACTCACGGATCAAGGCGAAGGCCGGCAAAAGATAGTCAACCTAAATCCAAAATTCTTGTTTGATTTTGTGGACTGGTATAACGAGTGGCTCTTTAAGCCAGATAAGGACAAAGTCTCATTTACGGCGGAAGAGATTCGGGTTCTCAAGGGAGTCCTTCAATACGCTCAAAAAATTGAACCCTCGCCGACTGGCCTGAGAAAAATAAACTTGTCTGATTTACAGAATGACTCCATGCGAGAGGTTGGTTTTCTGATTAAGCCAGAAGAACTCAACTCTATGATTGAAAAGAAACTTTTCTCCGAAAAAATCATGGAGGAAGCTGGAATTTCGGTCAATGTGAACTTAAACGATGTAGAACCCATCGCGAAAAATTGGGGACTCATCTGGGGACTCAAGAAGAACCTGAAATAGATTTTTCACCGTGAATTGATTGCCTTTTCGAGGCGTTCTAGTCTCTGCTCAAGCTCGTTGATTCTTTGATCTTTGCTTTTGTTTTCGACAATCAGACCGTCAATTTTGCTCTTCAGTGACTCTATTTCAGTCTGCTGCTCGGACTGTCCGACCTCAACACCCAGAATCCGCCCGTGGAGGGCTTTGATCCCTTCGGTAATCCAAGGAATGAGTCCATCATAGTAGACCTGATAGAAGCCATCTTCGTTCTTCCGAACAAATTCAGGGGCGACTTTTTGGATTTCTTGGGCCAGGTATCCCGTGTGGCTTTTTCCATGCGGATCAGTCTTAAAGTTGTAAGTCACCGCTTGAATCTTGTTTAGATGATCCAAGGCAAATTGTCCGGTGACTTCGGCAATATTTTCTTTAAGTCTTTCATCCGAAGAACAGGCTATGCCGGAGCCGCTCGAAGCTGGTGTCATCGTGCAAGTCCCGTCGATATTCTGGAATTTTGCAACCGCGACGCCTGTGCCAACCAGAGCACTTCCAACATGAAGTAAGGTCCCTGGCGAAGTATTTCCAACACCAAAATTGCCTGCATCTGTGAGCAAAAGCTTCTGATCCGTATCGCTCCCGAATACTTCAAACTTGGACGTGGACTTCCCAAGGGTCAACTGCACACTTCCCTGGTCAGAGGGCGCGGCCGAGGTGTTGCCATTGACGTAAATCGCCCCACCATCATTGAAAGTAGAGCCACCCCAAATTTCGATTGTCCCAGAGGAAGCCGTCCGCCGAATCGTCGCGCCACCGGTGGGGTTTCCTGAAAGGAGAAAATGATCCTTCGTTGTACCGCTGCTCTTTACTTCAAGAGCCGCGCCGGGGGTTGAGGTTCCGATGCCGACGTTGCCGTTGGCAGGTGCTAACAATACGTTTCCGTGAGTTGTTCCACCACTCTTGGCTCCACCGGTGATAGAAATATCACCGCCGTTTCCGCCACCGCTTCCACCACTTAGCGCGATGGAACCCCCGTGGCCACCGCTGGTTCCGACGTCTCCGCGACCTGCTGTGAAAGTGATCGCTCCGCCTCCCGAACCGTTGACGCCATCACCGCCGACAAGAGTGGTCGAACCCGCAGTTCCGAAGCCATCGACACCAGTCATCGTGGAGTGTCGGTACACCCGCAGAATAGGTACCGCTGTTCGCGCCGCCTTTGATGACCGTGGAACCGCCAAGGTGCCAACCGTCGCCGCGACCCGGCTGAAGAAGAATTTCCGCACCATTACCGTTGGCATTGTCGCCACCAAAAACACGAAAACATAGGTTGCAGAGGCTGTGGATATCGCCTGGCCCGCGACGTCCAGCGCGCCAGAGGGGTTCGTCGTGCCGATGCCGACGTTGCCCGTCTGTGTAACAACCAGTGGCGTTGAAGTGGCGGGTCCTGTTTCAGTGGTTTTGCTAGGAAAAATTGAACCATTGGCTAAAGTTCCAAGACCAACGTAGCTTGCTGGCGTATTAAACACGATACGCCCCCTCGCAATACTATTGTCATAGTCAAAAAAGTTGATCACTTTGGGTGTAGCTGTTGCTCCAGAAGTTCCAAATGACAGCGCAACGGACGGACTCGCAGTCCCTATCCCAACTTTGCCACGCGTGGTGGCAAGAAGAATATTGCCGTCGGTGCCAGACCCAGCCTTTGCCCCTCCCAATATAGTTAGATCGCCTCCGTTCCCATTGGCGGTGCCGGTGCCGCCAGCTAAATCAATCGTCCCCCCTTGACCACCACCGAAGTTATTGCCCCCTTTGAGTGATAAAGTGCCAC
This sequence comes from Bdellovibrionales bacterium, assembly GCA_016713585.1. Classification (GTDB taxonomy): domain Bacteria; phylum Bdellovibrionota; class Bdellovibrionia; order Bdellovibrionales; family Bdellovibrionaceae; genus JADJOV01. The sequence goes on from JADJOV010000027.1 coordinate 100,923, forward strand.
CGACAGATCCATTCTTCCCGAGACCGCCAGACAAAGTAACTATGCCGCCTGGGCCTCCCCAATTCCCGCCCTCGATCGTCAGGTATCCGCCAGAGGCTCCAAAGGTATTGTCGCCTCCTGTTAGGGAAATATTGCCGCCACGATCCCCCAGACCACCTTTGAGGCCTATGGCCCCACCACTAGCTCCGCCGCCGGCAGTTGATGTGCCACCGTTGACTATAAATGCTGCCGGGGCATTGCCAACGGTGGTGTTTGCACCAAGAACATCCAGCGCCGCAGCTGGAGTCGTCAGTCCAATCCCAACTCTGCCTGTATTGAAATATATATTTGACGCGTTCGTCGTCCATTGACTGCCAGATCCTGTCGCATCAGTGCCACAGCCTGCGAAGCCGGAAACATCAAATTTAATGACCTCACCAAGGGCACAATTCAGCGAGCTTATCGCAGAGCCAGTGCCATTCGAGACTAAGACGCTGTTGTTGCCAAAGCTTGAGAGCCCTGTGCCCCCTCTGGCAATTGGTAAAGTGCCAGTTGTTAATTTTGCAGCATCCAAACTCGGAATATCTGAGGCACTCAGCGCGCCAAAACTCAGCTGACCAGCACCGTCAGTTTTCATAAGTGTGCCCGCTGCGCCATCTGCTGCTGGTAACGAAAAATTGATATTACCCCCAAGGGCCGGCGCTGCCAGTTGTACATAATTTGACCCGTTGTAGGCTCGAATGTTCGTGCCGTTAACAATGGCCCCTTGAACAGTGCCAGTGGTCACCAGATTCCCAGATGTGGTGATCGCCGTGGTTCCTCCAATTGTGCCTGTATTGATTGCGCTCCCGCTGACTTTTCCTGCCGTCGAGATTGTTGGGATGTCAGCCTCAGCTAAGGCTGCACCAATTGTCACGCGACCCTTGCGTCCGTCGTCACTTTCGTGTAAGTCCCAGCCGTTCCCACATTAGGAAGCCCCGCTGCAACCTGAGCATCAACATAAGTTTTGTTAACTAAATCATTAGCTCCAGACGGCACTCCATTCCACTGCGGAGCTGCTGTAAAATTAGCAGAACCTGATTTAATATATTGAGTGGTCGTGCCCCCAATCAAAGCCAAAAGCTCGGCCCAGGAGGAGCTATTCAACTCCGTTCCCGTGGTCGGCACCCCTTCAGCAACTCTCAGAAGCTGTTCTTTTTTATAGCCACCCACCTGAAAAGCCTCAATGGCCATAGGCACAAAGTTTATTGCCACGGCGGGAGCTTGTTCCCAGGTCCCCGCGGCAAATGTTCCATCATTAAAGGCTATTTGAATTTTTCGACCATCGCTGGCGTTTGGAATCCAAGAGGTTCCGCTAGCGCAAAATCCAGCTGGAAAGGTGAAGGAACCGCGATTAGCAAAGATCTGTTCCAAACTAAACCCTGTCGAATCTGTGCGAGTCCCCGTCCCGTCTTTAATGGTGACTGCAAAAATTCCATCATTTTGAGAAAGATCTTTGATCTGGACTTCTTCGTAAAATAGGCAATCTTCATTACCAGGAGTTCTAATTTGAATTTTAAATTGAACAGAACTCCCAACAACAGAGTTACCTTGAGGATCAATGAGTCTTCCATGATATGAAAGGCCCGCACCTTCAGCATAGGCTCGACTGCTAAGAAAAGCACAGGTGCCCATTAAAAAAATCACCGGAAAAATAGTCTTCTTCAGATTGCTCTTGATATCCATCAAGTGACTTATCGGCGCGAGGAGTACAATACTTAAGTCCTGCGTCTCCAGCACAGCGATTCCGCATGGATCATTTTGAAGCGCCGGCAAGGTGCTGACATATATGGTATTTCCGATTTATACGTAACCAGACCTTTGATCAACTTTGTCCCATTTTGAGTATCTGCCTGTCGACGGCTGTCCAGTTACCCTTTACATTAATATCAATATTAATATTCTGCTTATCATGCTCTTTGTCATGCATTTTGCCGTTGACGACTTTTTTTCTTTCAGCAGACGGCCCCTGACTTACTAAAAAAAACGAAAATGCGGTGGTCCCGGCTCCTATCGTTGATCGCCACACTGGGGGCCGTTTTAGCAATTTGTAGGCAATCTATTTGTCTCTTCCAAAGACTATTTCACTTCGCAAAACCTAAAAAATGCACTCCTAAAACCCATGCTATGCTCCTTCTGAAATTTCAAGCACCAGAAAGGAATCAACCATGACTCAAAAATTTAACTCCACCGAAGTGGCTCAAGCATCTCAATCACATCAATCTGTCTATGAAAACTTGTCCAAGCTTAAAAACGAAGAGCTCCATTGCGAACTTAAAAACCGAGTGGCCGAAGAGCGCAAGCTGACCCATCAAGTATTGCAAATTATTCTCGAGATCGATCTGCGAAAGCTCTACCTTCCAATGGCCTGCTCCAGTTTGTTTGATTACTTGGTCAGGGAGATTGGCCATACTCCGGCCAGTGCCCAGCGGCGAATCGATGCCGCGCGAATGATGCAGCAAGTTCCAGAGCTTGGAAACAAGATCGAAAATGGGACTGAAGTTGACCCAAGTTTCTCAGGTTCAGCAGGTCCTCAGACTTGCCAAGAAAGAAAACAAGACTCAGTTTTTGCCGAGTGAAAAGAGGGACCTTCTTGCAAGGCTCGAGAACAAAACTGGGCCAGAGAGTGAATTGATATTGGCCAAGGAATTTAACCTATCACCGCAGACTCAGTTCAAGCAGAAAATTCAGAAAGATGAATCTGTCCGAATTGAATTGACCTTAAGCAAAGAGCAAATGGAAATTCTAGATCGAGCGAAGGAGCTGTTATCCCACGCCCTGCCCGGGGCCACATTTGCTGAGGTGATTACGAGCCTTGCTCAGCGCTATGTGAAACAGCGAACCGGAGCCAATGCTTCCGTCAAGAATCACAGGTCACCTTCCCCCAGCACGGAGTCAAATTCCGCGGCGGAAGTCAAAGGCATTCAGAATAGCTCTGGGAAACCGATTCCATCCTCGGTCAAAAAAATCATTTTGAGTCCGAATCTTGGGTGTCAGTTTAAGGATTCAAGGACTGGAAAGATTTGCGGGTCAAAACATTTTCTCCAGGTTGATCACGTGGAGCCTCGGTTTGCAGGTGGAGGGAATGAGCCCTTCAATTTAAGGCCGATGTGTTCATCGCACAACAAATTTCGTTACACAGCCGGATGTTGATTCCATCATCTGATTCTTTTGCTTGGACGCTCACGATGAGCGTTCAACGGCGGGTTTCAGGGCCGGCCTAGAGGCCCTGAGTCATGGATGACCTACCCCTCATATTGAAGGAGCAAGGACGTACCGTATGACTTAACTAAGAAAACTTCGACAGCGTAAGGGTAACTCTGGATCTGGGGATCTCGTTTTATCTTCGGCACCGACCACATGAACAAATAATGAGTTTGTCAGGGCTCCATTATCAATGGGTTGTCCCAGTGTTACAATCACTCGGTCACCTGTTCGCGCGAGGCCGTAGCTCACAAGAAGGTTATCCACCTGACCTAAGACATCTTCCATGGATTTGTAGGGATCAATTGTCAAAGTCTGAATGCCCCAGATAAGCTCTAGCCGATTCAATACATCAATTCGGTCCGTCACAGCTATAATTTTGGCCCGAGGACGAAATCCCGAAATAATATTTGCGGTATTCCCGGTGGTGGTCAGACAGACAATGGCCGTCGCGTTGAGCTTCATGGCACTTAAGGAAGCACTGGCTCCAATCGCTGCAGGAACGCTCAAAAACTCATTCTCTAAGGAAATTTTGTAGTATTTCTCTTCATTTCTTTCCACTTCGAGAATAATTTCATGCATTGTGCGAATACAATCAAAAGGATATTTCCCGCTTGCGGATTCGGCAGACAACATCAGGGCATCAGAGCCATCTAGAACCGCATTTGCAACGTCGGTAATTTCTGCTCTGGTCGGTCGAGGATTCTCGACCATTGAATCTAACATTTGAGTCGCTGTGATCACAGGTTTTCCGAGGCGATTGCAGAGATGAATAATTTTCTTCTGAAAGCCTGGTAATCGTGATTGACCGACCTCGATGGCCAAATCCCCTCGAGCCACCATCACCGCATCACTCAGTCGGCAAATCTCTTCAAGATGATCCAGAGCCTGCAACATTTCAATTTTTTGCAATCACCTTCGCCGCTGATTTTCGGGACTCGATAATTTCTTTGAGTTTGCGAATATCCCGGGCGTGGCGAACAAAACTTAAAGCTACATAGTCCACTTCTTGCTCAAGCCCAAATTCCAAATCCGCAAGGTCCTTCTCTGTCAACGAGTTGACCGGCAAATGAGCCCCGGGCAGATTCATGCCCTTGCGATCCTTGAGGATTCCTCCATAAATAACTTGCGCCTCGACCTCTCGCTCCCCAACCTTAAGAACTTCAAGTTCCATAAGACCATCATCTAAAAGAAGTCGTGTCCCCTTCTGGCAGGCCTGAGGCAACTCTGGAAAATCACTGGGAATAAGGCCAGCCTTACCAAGCACTTTATCGATGGTTAGATGACCTTTTCCTGGGATTTTATCTCAATAAAACCTTTTTCAAATCGACCCACTCGGATCTTAGGTCCCTGAAGATCTTGCAGAAGACTGACTGGTGCCTTCAACTCCTTTGAAAGTCTGCGAATATTCTGAATAACCGAAAGATGGGTTGCATGATCTCCATGACTAAAATTCAAGCGGGCGACATTCATTCCAGCTCGAATTGCTTTTTCTAAGGCCTCTGAGCTTTGGGTCGAAGGACCAATCGTGGCTACAATTTTTACGCGGCGATCACAGAGTTTAAACATTTTTAGGCTTTTCTCGAATAACGGGTGGAAATACTCTTAATATCGTCTTCATGTTTCCTTTGCAGTCGATCAAAGCGATCTTGATTTTGTTCCTCAATCTGGGCGATTTTAGTTCCATATTTGTTCTCTAATGAGTCTTTTTCGAATTTATGCGTCTTTTCTTTTTCATTCATCTTCTGACCGTAGAGAGCTTCAATATGCTTGATTTCTTTCTCATGGTCATCTTTTATTTTTTCAATTTTTTCCTCGTAATTCTTCGTCAGAGTTTCGATTCGATTTGTCAGAGAATTCTCGCGATCGCGAAACCTTTTCGCCAGACTTTTGCCTGTTTGACTGACATTGTTAAGATTCTCATCCCGCTGCTGAACCAATTTGTTAGAATAACTATCACGCAGTTGCTCAACGCTATCTCCATAAAAATCACCAAGCTTTTTCTGCGTTTCCAAATGGGTAGCTCCAATTCGCTGAACCCTTTTTTCGGCCAGAGTCTGAATGTTTTCAACCTCATTTTTATGGCCCTCAATCAAATCCTTGCGGTCCAATCCCCTTTGACTATTCATCATGGCCATCTGAGACTTATGCTCTCGAGTCGATTGGCGCAAAACTTCTTCATTTTTCCGGGCGGCCTGTCCAACTCTTTTGTGGGTCAGATACTGAAAAACCTCCTGCATTTGCTTTTTTTGGGGCTCCACATCCTGAAGATTGGCCTCGAAACTTTCACGAAGATGCAGCTGCTCAAGATTTCGTAAACGATCACCTTCGGCGGCTTGATTATTGATCTTTTCTTTCAGTCCCGAGATCTGAGAATCTCTTGAACGAACCTGACCATTTATTCGATCTGTGACAGAATCGCGAAAAGTTTCGTTGCTCATTTCGCGCTTTTCGTCTTTGGTCTCATAAGCTTTTCTGTATTTGTCATTCAAGCGATTTCGGCTCTCATCAAAGAAAGCCGTCTGAGATTCCAACCGCTGCTGCCCGGTTTCTTGATTATTTTTGGCTAGGTCAATATACTTCTGATTCCAAGCTCCAACCTCTAATTCGTTTTTATGCTTTTGATGTTTGAGTTCGGAATCATAAGCGTCGCGAAGTCTTTGGTTTTCTGCCTTCGCCTGGTGAACCTGCTTATCCCGATCCTGAAATAGCACTTTCTTTTCCTTTTCATGAGCTTCCTGAAATGTGCGTCGATTGGCGGCCAACCCCTGGTCCACTTGTTCTTTGGAGCTATTATATATTGCACCTAGTTTTTCATCTCGTCCTTTAAGTTCTGCTTTCTGTCTTTCAGATAAGTTCTTGTTTTGACTTTCATTAATCTCAATTCGTTTTTCCAATTCGCTCTGATAGGCCTCTTTGATGGCCCCACGCTCATCATAGCTCTCTTCCATTTTTTTGCGCATTTGGGTCTTTTGAGCGTCTCGCATTTCTGCTATTTTTCTTTGAAACTCAACATCTCGGCTATTGAGTTTCTCTCGACTATCCGCCTTAACTTCCACCAACTTTTCTTGAAAATCTTCCGTCATTCTCGCAAGCTCTTCCTGATGGCGCTTTTCGGCTCGCTTGAGTTCCTGATTTTTCCTTTTGGTGATTTGAAGCTCGCGATCCTGACTCTCCTCCTGGGACTGCCTGAGTCTTTCATCTTGATTTCGGCGATCAGCAGCAGTTATTGGCATAGCACCCCCTCAAATCCATTTGAGTTCACGCTTTTTAGTATAATTCAAAATAGACAATATTGATGTCTTTCAGACGCAGCGCCAGTCCAAAACCATTCCTTAGCCTCGGAGGAAGTCAGCTTATCGCGAAAACGTTCGATCAAAATACAACTTCTTGAGACGGATTTTTGCCTGACGCTGGTTCTCAGCATTCTGCATTCTGATTCGGTCTTGCTCATCCATCGATGCAATGTGCCGTTCGGCCACTTTTCGATAGATCTGGGTCGCTTGGACACTTGCAAGCGCTGCAATGGGTTTTAATCTGGCCGCAAGCTCAAGACGTCTAGACTTTGATCCTAGAGAAAACCCATTGATTAGGCGTAGCTGAGCCTTGAGGTCCCACGGCTGAATCATTCCCAATTCCTGCTCAGAATTTGAATTTAAACCATCGACCCAGACTTCAAATCCAGCCGGAACTTCCAGTGTCTGACCAGATCGCAAAACCAAACGCAAATCCGCCGACTCATTCGAAATCCAAACCCGTCCTGGTGCATTCAGTTTCGTTGGAGCCAGACCCAGAGTACGAATAGAGAAAGCTCCTGATCCCGCAAATATTTTTCCATGCAAAAAATCCAGCCGAAAAGGTCGACTCTGAGCAAAATCTCCTTCGACTCTGACTGCCCCCTCTTCAAATCGATATTGACCAAATGAATCCCGGGTCACTAGCGTTTCTCCAGCCAGTGACATGAAAGCCCCAGAATCACTTGAGTTCTTGAGACTGAGGTTCAAAGGGCGCCCAAGTGTCTGAGCGAGACAGGACCTAAGAGATTCCTGCAAACAGGCCCTTGGCACCTGAAAAGTAGCCTCTGAGCCAAATGCCTTCACACGAATCTCAATTTGAAAAGCAAGTAGAAATACAAATAACTCTGGTAGCCGCTTCATTCGATTCCAATCCTCTTTTCAAGAGCTCTGGCTTGACCCTGAAGCTTTTTATCCTGAAAATTCTCGCGCACAATTTTATAAAGAACGGCGGCCTCTTCAAACTGGTTATTGATCTCGCTGACCTGAGCCAATCGAATCAAGGCATATCCCGTCAGAAGATTCACCGGAAACTGCTGCACCATAGATTCAGCCACATCGACTGTGCGCTTATAGTCCTTCTGCAAAAATGCGGATTCCAAGATCAGAAAAGTACTCTCAACGACTCGATCAGAAGTCGGAAACTGCTCTTGAACCCTTAGAAATTCTTTTTGAGCAGATTTGAATTTTCCTTCGCTAAAATACTTTTTCCCTTTTTCAAAATAGAATTCTGATAAGTTGACGGGCTTGATGCTTGCTGGCTTTCGTAGCCGATCCGAGAGCCCAAGCGCCCTGGAACTCCACTGTTTAGCAATCATTGTTTGTTGATTCGGTAAAACTTGAGCCACTGTTTGCTGAAGATCCAAGAGTTGGTTGTCGACCACCCGTCTTTCAAATTGTGACTGACTGACTTGACTCTTTAGGATCTCAACATGCTGCTTCAGTTCCTGTCCAGACTGAAAATGCCTCACAAAAGAAGCATAACCCAACATCCAAAGGTTGGTGAGGAATAAACAATAAACCAGAAAGAAGGACCTCGGAATTTTCATGTAGCAAGTACCATCCAATGGTTTGTTCGGCTCATTCCGCAGAAAACTTGACCCTGTGCCGCAAAGACCTGCCGCGAACCCATAGTCTCGAAAACGACTCAATTTGACACGGTCCCTTAACTCTGTTGACAAGGCCTAGAGGACCAATAAGATTATTCGAATCAACAAACCAAAATAAGGAGCATTTAATGATGTCCAAATGTGTACTACTGAGCCTTGCCCTCACAATCGCTTTTTGTGGAACGGCCTCTGCGTCCAAAGACAAAAAGACAACCAAGGCAACGGCGGCTCCTGCGACTACGACTCCAGCCCCAACAGCTGCTAAACTTAAACTTGAACTTGTTAAGTTAAATAACTCTCAAGGCAAAGATATCGTTGAAGTGGCCGTCGGATCGAAGGACCATTCAACTTTGGTTGTAGCCCTTAAGGCTGCGGGATTAGTTGAAACTCTGACGGGCCCTGGTCCCTACACAATTTTTGCTCCAACGAATGCGGCTTTTGATAAGCTTCCAAAGGGCACCGTAGAAACCTTACTAAAGCCTGAAAATAAGCTAAAACTTAAATCAATTCTCGAACACCATGCGGCAGCACCAGCCTACAATCCCTCCATTTTGTCTGATTTAACCGATTTGGACATGGTGGATGGACCAAAGTTAAAGGTAGCCATGAAAGATGGGGATGTTTACGTTGACGACGTTAAAATCGAAGCGGCTCTCCAAACTAAGAACGGCATCATTTATATTGTAAACACTGTCCTTGTCGGGAAATAGAAGAAATAGTCGTAACTAGTATCAGCCGTTTTTTCGTCTCATTTTAGGTCTCAAGTATTTTCGTAATCTAACCGAAAGGCTAGGTATGAAAAACATCAGGGGACTTCATGTGTGGCTTGCCGTTGTGTCATTGACATTCCTTGGTTGCACAAACGCAACCCCCGTTGTGAGCCCCATCGAGGGGCTTTTCGGAATGGGCGAAACACCTTCACCTGCCCTTTCGTTTTCCTCCCCATCCGAAAACTCGACGCTGCCGACTTCAAGTCCCCAAATCTCAGGATCCTGTCGCAAAGGCAGTTCCGTGACCATCAGCGGAAGTGGACTCAGCGGGGCGCCCGTGGTCGTCGTTTGCGATGAGTCCGGGACCTTCAGTCAAACAATTGTTTTGACCCCAGGCTTCGGGACCAAAACCATTGAAATCACCCAAGCTGACTCAGAGGGCCGCCCCCTCACATTAGAGCGAAGCTTCAACATCGCTGACGTCACCCCGCCAAATCCCCCAAGTGGTTTAGGTGATGGCGATTGGTTTAACTCAACGACCGAGTCCCCGCCTCTCAGTTTTATGGATGGAACCGATGATGGGATTGGCCTTGATCACCATGAAGTCAAGATCCAGGATCATACGAATGGCGACACTGACCTCACCACATTCGCAATCTTTTCGAGTGGCGGCAAAATCTCAGGCTTAGCCCTAGCTGATTCCACCGTTTATCGTTTTATCATCAGGGCCGTGGATAAGGCTGGAAATAAATCAGCTGAAGTTGCAAGTGACGGATGGACCACAGACACTCTGGCACCAACACCTCCAGGTGCCATCGCGATGGGCCCAATCCCTGCTACATTTAAGCGAACGACTCCAACTTGGACCTTTCCTGAAAGTACCGATGTCGGCGGAAGTGGCCTTGGTGGCTACAAGATTCAAATTCGTAGATCTTCCGACAATTCACTAATCACCGGTTTTGAAACAGGAACAGGAGACGGGGCCCGTGGCCTCAAGCTAAGTAAATCCACTGATTTTCTGATCGGCGGCGAGTCCTATTACGCCAATATCAAAGCGTTTGATCTCGCTGGAAATGAAAGCACCGAAGTTCACACCCCAGATTGGATTGCTCTGGATTGTCCTACAAACTATATCGCTGTTCCAGCGAGAGCTCCTTTCACTTCCTTAGGATTTTGTGTCGCAAAGTATGAAATGAAAATTCAGGGAGAATCTGACGGGAAACAAGATTTTAGTGCAGTCTCTAGTTCTGTGGCTGAATCCCGGCCGACAGGAACACCCTGGGTGCGTATCAATCGAAATCAAGCCATTAGCAAGTGCCAAGAACTTGGACCGGGCTATGACCTGGTCAGTAATGATCAATGGCAAGCTATTGCCCAGAATGTCGAGCTGCAGAACTCAAACTGGACTGAAGGAAGCGTCGGCGTCGGGATGATGTACCGTGGCCATTCTGACAATGACCCCGGCGAAACACTATCGGTTTCTGGAGCTGATCCCTACGACCAGACAGGTAACACCGACCTGCAACTGATCGGAAGCGGCAAGGAACAGAGGCGTGAATTGACTCTTTCTAACGGTGAGAAAATTTGGGACCTTTCCGGAAATGTCACCGAATGGGTCAAGGATGACAATAATGACAAGTATGGCAGCAATGAGTATATTTCAACGATCACCGATCTGACTCATCCAATGGTCATTGGCGGTCGAAACGCCAAAGCTCGCTTTGGATCAAATGGTGACTACACGAGTCTTCCAGGCCCTCAGTATGGAGGTCTCGGGAAGGCGCTTCTTGATTTCCAAGACGGGGCAATATTCCGTGGAGGATCCCACAAGAATGGAACCAATGCTGGAGTGTTTTATGTGGATTTGGACGACCCGCCCACCTATCTCACGGATCATAGCGGATTTCGTTGCAGCTTAGTTCCCTAAAGTTTTATTCGCTCTTTTAGCCCTCGGAGTGCGACGATATCTCCTCTGACAAACTCAACCAAAGGGTTTCCAGCTCAGCAATTCTCGATGAATTTTCTGCCATCTTCATCACGCCATCTTGCCGCCCGCCCTGTGGTGAAGCTGCAATAAGATTATTGAGTTCCAAGTTCTCTGTTTCTAAACGCGCAAGTTCACCTTCACACAGATTCAACTTTTTGTTAATGTCTTCAGAAGACGCTCTTTCTCTTTCTTCTGGTCCCTCGAACTCTGCTTTTCGCGCGTCCCCTGGATATTTTCCTTCACATTCCCCACAGATGAAAACTCCGATTCACCTTCGCTAGATTCTTCTTTGCTTAATCGTTGCTGCAAACTCCAGACATACTCATCATAGGTTCCTGGATAAACAAAAACCTTTCCCTGGTCCACCTCGACAATTTTGGTGCCAACTCGACGAATAAATCCGCGATCATGACTTACAACCACCAGGGTCCCCGGATATTTCTCTAACGCCTGAGTTAGAGCTTCAACTGTTTGAAAGTCTAAATGATTCGTCGGTTCGTCCAACAAAAGAAAAGGAGCGCGTTGCAATAGAACTCGACCCAAGGCCACCCTAGATTTTTCGCCTCCCGAGAGAACATTTATTTTCTTTTGAATTCGATCACCCGAAAACAATAATGATCCCGCCATAGCCAGAATCTCCTGACGACTCACCTCTGGGTGGGCACCAGCTTGAAGGGAACTCAGAACAGTATCTTCTGGATTTAAAACTTCAATCACATGTTGATTGAAAATGGCCAACTTAACATTGAGCCTTAACTCTCGCTGCCCCTGCTGCGGAAGCAAAGTCCCAGCTAAACCTTTGAGCAAGGTTGACTTCCCTGCTCCGTTGAATCCGACCACCGCCAGATGATCCCTCGCCAAATTTCTAAATTGATATCAGTCAGAATACTCTTGCTAGATTTTCCACTTCCAGTTCCACTTCCACTTTCTGAACCGTAGCCCAGAGAAACGTGACTGATTTTTTGCACAATCTTGCCAACTTGAATCGGAGCTGGAATCAAAATTCGGGCAGAGACAGGAATTGCCTTCAGCTCAATGGTCTCCATTTTCTCTAAGGATTTCAGTCGACTTTGTGCTTGCTTTGCTTTGGTCGCCTTCGCTCCAAATCGGGCGACAAAGTCCAAGACCTGCTTTCGCTTCTCGGCCTGAGTCGCCGCCGCAGCCGCCATCTGACTGCGAAGAAGCTCCTTCTGTTCAAAATAATCGTCAATGTTCCCATTGAATTTGGTCATTTCCCCTGCTCAACCTCCAAAATATGATCCGTCGTTCGACGCAAAAATTCACGGTCGTGGGAAATCAGCATAAACGCCCCATCAAAATTCTGTAAGAACCTCTCAAGCAGCAAAGTTGTTTCAAGGTCAAGATAGTTGGTTGGTTCATCAAGCAACATCAGAGTCGGTTTCTGACCCAACAACCCAAGCAACTTAATTCGCATCCGATAACCGCCACTCAGGCTCAAAATTGGTCGGTCCAACATGGCTTCAGAGACACGCAAGTCGCGGCCAGATGACTTCACTTGCCAGGTTGGCATTTGACAGACCCTTTCCAAGAACTGATTCCCGGTTTCGGTCTCTCCCCAATGGTCGTGCTGTGAAAGATAGCCTAGCTTCAGGGTTTGGGACTTAATCATTTGACCAGAATCCAAGTCCTCTTCCCCAATGAGAATCCGAAAAAGAGTCGTCTTACCGGCCCCATTGGGGCCAATAACTCCTAAATGCTCACCCTCGTTGACGGCGAAGCTCGCCTTTTGAAAAATATGTTGTCCACCAAAGGTTTTCTCACCTTGGGTCAATTGAAGAAGATTTAAGGGTGCGGCCATAGGTGAAGACTACCGTAGAATCCCAAGCCTGTCATCCACATTTAATTAGTCAATTTGAATCATACCCTCAGTTTGGGTCATGCCAACCCTTTGAAAGATCTAACCAAATCTCAAACACTTATGGCGGCAAAAAATCTCAAAGATAGCTCTGGACAACTGTCGCTTTATATATTAGTCTATTAATATATAAACTATGATACTAACGAACTTATAGACTTTTTGACCTGTTGGTTCCTCAGGGCCAACCAAAAAAAGCGGGATGGAATGATGAAAAGAAAAACTGGAAAATCGGCGCAAGCAGGAACCCTCTACGAATTGCAGGCAGAAATTTGCTCGGCCTTAGCCAATCCTGTGAGGCTGCATATTTTGGACCTTCTTTCTGGGGGAAATAAAACCTCAACGGATCTATTGAAAGACTTGGAAATTCCAAAGGCAAATCTTTCACAACACCTTGCCGTCCTCAAAGACGCGGGAATCATTCGTGCGCGCAAAGAGGGCCAATTTCAAATTCTCAGTCTCTCAATGACAAAAATTAAAGATGCCTGCTCCATCGTCAGAGCCGTTCTCGTTGAAAGAATGGCAAACGAAGAAAAAAAGAACTCAGAATTAATCAAAGAACTTCGAGCTCAAAAGTAAACAGTGAGGTTAAAAATGTCTATATCAAAATCTCAATCGCCTTTCAAAAGCCAAGTCCTGGGACTACGCCTTGGCCTCCCGTTCAGTCTGCTCTTGGTTGGGATCAGTCCGCAGACCTTCGCCAATTCTTCATCCTTTCCAGATGTTTGGTCCCAGATAAATCTCAAATCTCCAGCGCAGGAAGCCTCCCGCTTGGAAACCCGCGCCCTTGAAGAAGCCCATTCCCGAACCGGTCTTCGTTGGGTGCCCAAACTCTACCTTGAGGCAAAAAGCGTCAATTCCAACCTCACCGACCCTCATCTTTCAAACAAAGGAGCGCTGGGCCTTGATCTTCCGCTCTACGAAGGGGGCGTCAACTCTGCCCAAGGGGAACTCCTCCAACACTCGCTGAAATCGCAAGAAGACCTCACTTCCCAATTACAACCTGAACAGTACTCACAGGTAGGACTTCACTTTGCCACACTCGGGGTTATTGAAACTCAGAACGAAAAACTGCGGGAATTACGCCACCAAACAGAGCGCCTGCTTAAAAACTATCAACTAGGAAGTAAATCAAACCCCGTCGGATATTCGGGCCTGCTTGGGATGAAATCCCTTGTCAATCGCTTGATGGGACTTCATGCTCAATCCGAAGCACATAGAATTTCATCTGCAGAGCAACTGACCAAAAAAGGTTTTGATGCGACGAACTTAAAACCGAAATTCGATAATGCAAGCGAGTTCGTCAGCAAATTTTTCCCTCTCAAGGATCGACAGCTTGAAACCGCTGGGTCCTTCGAGCTGGAGGCTCTCAAAAAGAAAGCCAAAGCTGGAGAACAAGCTACAAAAATAGAGAAAGCCAAGTATTTACCCAAAGTGAATGTTTTTGCCGAATCCACCAAACTGAATAGCACCAAAGAGACTATTGATGGAACCCATGCAGGAATCTACCTGCAATGGAACCTCTTCGATCCCGGCGTTCGAGGTGTCGCCAAAGAAGCAAAATTCAGAGAGTTGGCCCTACAGAAAACAGTCGAAGCCTTTGAACAAACAGAACTTGCAGAAAAAGCCTCATTGGTCGCAACAATTACCGCCCTGAAAGAAACCATCAAATTACTCCAAGAAAGTTATGGGATGGCTGTTGAACAATCAAAAATAACAGAGGGCTTGTTTAAAAGTGGCTCATTGAACATTCTGCAGTTTATCGAAATTTTGAATCAAAGAGCCGAGCTTATTGTAAAATTGGGGGAGGCCGAGCTTGCCCTTGTTAGAGCTAGCACGACCGCCATCACTAAAGAAAAATTCGAACTAGCCAAGTATGTTGCCGACAATTAATTCGCCGTCCAAATGAGTACACGAAGGAGTTCAAAATGGAAAATCACCAAAGGGAAGAAACACAAATGGACACGAAATTAGGTTTTGCTGGAAAATTGGGCCAAATCTTCGTTCGCTCAAAATTGACCCCCGTGATTGCCATCGCGAGCTTACTTTTAGGGGCCATCGCCGTCTATTTGACACCAAAGAAGAAGAACCGCAAATCTCGGTCCCTATGATAGATATCAGAACAGCTGCTCCCGGCTACACGGCTGAAGAGGTTGAAAGAAAAGTGACGGAACCCATCGAGCGAGCGATCTGGGGACTCGACGGAGTCGAATATGTATACTCCAGCAGTCAACCTCATGGCAGTTTAATCACTGTCCGTTTTAAGGTCGGCGAACCGATGGAGCCAAGCCTTGTGAAAATACACCACAAGTTGCTCACGATTCGTCAAGATCTGCCTGATAATATTCTTCCCTCTCAAGTGAAGTCATTTTCCATTGATGATGTTCCATTTTTGGTCCTGACTTTTACGTCTTCGAAGATGAGTGAATATGAACTCCGCAGCGCAGTTGCCCCCCTGGCCCGCGAACTCTCCAGCACACCTGATCTCTCTAAGGTTGAACTCCTGGGTGGTCAAAAACGGGCAGTTCGTATCATTGCAAACCCAAAGAAAATGCAAGCCCATGGGATCTCGCTCCTTGCCATTATGGCAGCCCTTAAATCCAACAATGCCCTGGCCCCTCCGGAAAGAACTGGAGTGAGAGCGAAGTTTTTGATATTGAGGTCGGGGGACGACTCCATTCGGCTACTGATGTTGGAAATCTCACGATTGGTCAGCGAGCGGGTCAAGTTATTCAAATCAAAGACGTCGCTGAAATTAGTGATGGTCCTGAAAAGATCGTTCGAAGTTCCTTCCTGCTTGAAAAAGGCAAAAAAATCGAAAAAGCAGTTTCAATCGTTTTCTCAAAAAGAAAGGCACCAATGTCGTGACCCTTTCCCAAAGTGTTCTTAAACACGCGGATACTTTTCTAACAACTCAGGCTCAGAAAAACCCAGAGAGTCACCTCAAGCTCAGCGTTGTGCGCGATTACGGATCCACGGCTGCAGAAAAATCAAATGAGCTGATTGAGCACTTACTTCTAGCAACTTTTTCCGTGTCCGTTCTGATTGCAATTTTTATGGGTATCCGAGCGGCCCTCGTCGTTGCCGTAGCAATTCCTGTCACCCTCGCCCTGACCCTCGCCATCTATTATTTTATGGGCTACACGCTGAATCGAGTCACCCTCTTTGCTTTGATCTTTTCTATTGGGATTCTGGTCGATGATGCCATCGTGGTGGTGGAAAATATCGAGAGACATCTTAAAAAGAGAACTCTCGATCCATCGGACGAAGGCTCAAAAAAGGGATCCAAGAATGGACTGGTTGCCGCCACCATTCAGGCCGTCAATGAGGTTGGAAATCCCACGATACTGGCAACCTTCACCGTCATTGCAGCAATTCTTCCAATGGCCTTTGTTCGAGGACTGATGGGCCCTTATATGAAGCCCATTCCCGTGGGCGCAAGCTTCGCTATGATTCTTTCCCTTTTTGTTGCGTTTATTGTCACCCCATGGGCTGCGGTCAAACTCCTTAAGCCCCATGAGCCCGAGGTGAAGCCACAGTCAGAGCACTCCGGACAGCACGGGTCTTCGACGACTTCGAAAGAAAGTTTCCTTGATCGAGTTTACGAAAAAACTATGGCGACCCTTCTAAAGTCCAAATCGATTTCCTTGGCCTTTGGAGGATTGACTGTTTTGCTTTTAATCGGAGCGAGCAGTTTAGTCTATTTCAAAACAGTCAAAGTTAAAATGCTCCCCTTTGACAACAAGCAAGAATTTCAAGTTCTGATCGATTACCCAACAACAACTCCGCTTCAGAAAAACAGCGAAATGACAAAACAACTCGCTGAAGAAATTCTAAAGAACAAAGATGTTGAAGCTGTCCAGATTTTTTCTGGTGAAGCCGCACCCTTCTCTTTTTCTGGAATGGTCAAACATACTTTCCTGCGAAATTCAGATTCACAAAGTGACCTCCAAGTGGTGCTGACGGAAAAAGGCAAACGAAAGGTCTCAAGTCATGAGATTATTGAAAGCTTGCGACCCGCGATCAAGGCCTTCGGAATTTCAAATCAAGCCCTCACAAAAGTTCTTGAAATCCCACCTGGCCCACCTGTTCTTGCAACCATGATGGCTGAAATTTACGGTCCCGACCCCAAGACCAGGCAAAAAGTGACACAGGAAATTGAGGCAATCTTTGCGGCTGAGCCGAGTGTGGTGGATTTAGATTCAAGTCTCCGAGAGCTCAGACCCCGCAAGATCTACGAATATGATCAAACAAAAGGCGGGCTCCTTGGCACAAACGCCAGAGAGCTCATGGCCCTTGGACAGCTTGTTTTTTCTGAAACCGGAGTGACAACATTAGCCAATGTTTCCTCCCCCGAGGAAGTTAGCATAGATCTGTCTTTGGCCGAGAATTTCAGATCCAGCCAGAGTCCCTTCGCGGACCTACAGATTCCTTCTTTTGAAAGTGGCTCTGTTCAGGCCGAAAAGGTTCTACGGTCTGCGCATGTGACCCCCACTCAAGTTCTGAACCGGAAAAACCTAAAACCTGTCTCTTATGTTATGAGCGAACTCTCAGGCAGTGAAGAGGCTCCCGTTTATGGAATTTTGAAGTTGGCACCAAAAATCGAACAACAAACCAAGGCGCAGCTACAAACTGCCGATGTCCCATGGAACACCACGACCCCAATTGTTAAGTGGGATGGGGAATGGTTTATCACCTACGAAGTTTTCAGAGACCTCGGTGGAGCCTTCGCCGTGGTCATGGTGTTGATTTATATTCTAGTTCTCGGGTGGTTTAAGAGCTTCACAGTGCCTCTGGTCATCATGGCGCCTATTCCAATAAGCCTCATCGGAATTTTGCCTGGACATGCACTCATGGGCTCTTACTTTACGGCAACCTCGATGATCGGTTTTATCGCCGGAGCTGGGATTATTGTCAGAAACTCGATTATTCTCGTCGATTTTATTCAGCAGCAAATTGCCACGGGCATGAACATCAAGGAGGCCGTTGTGAGCGCGGGAGTGCTCCGCTTTCGCCCGATGCTTCTCACCGCGGCAGCCGTTGTCGTGGGCAGCTCAGTCATGCTCGCCGACCCGATCTTTCAAGGACTGGCCGTGAGCCTGATCTTTGGCGAAGTGGCCGCCACAATCATCAGTCGCTTTGCAGTCCCTGTTCTTTATTTCTGGCTGATTGGCGACTCTCAAGGTCATCGCATCAAATAATGTGCTTCGAAGGAATTTGCAGCACCCATGCAAGCAGAAGAATTTCATGCTTCTTTTTGGGCGGCTGACCGCTCTGATGTTGAATAAGATCTCGCAACATAAGGGCTAATTTGTTCTTTAGATTCCCATCAAGGCTTGAAAGTACTTCTAAATCCTGAGCCAAGTCTTTCAGAGAAACTTTCATGGCCAAGTCCCGCGACTGAGGCCCCGAAATAGGATTTATGTCAAATCGCCCAAACACGATCTGACTGAGACGTTTGATCTCATCTGGGTTATTCTTTGCAAGAATCCATGGAACCCAACGGCGGAGGAGGGGCTCTAGCACACGTAGATCAGAAATCTTCTTCTTAACCTTGGGGACCGGGGTCAGATTCTGAATTGCCAGTAAGTAGTACAAACCTTCCTCGAATTCAATCACTTGATCGAGTTCAAATATTGCCCGCATGGATTTCAAGAGATCGTCTTTTTCTACCTGAGGGCCATGCTGAAGTTTTCCTAATGCCGATCTAAACAATTCAAATCGTTCGACGTCATCGGAGAGTGGCTCTTGCCGAACCTCTTGCTCACTGGCAGGGTCTGTTCGACGAAGATACTCCAAAATCTGCCCACGGACAGCTTCGTTTTGGGAACTCAAGAGAACTCGAAAAAGCACGAACTTAGGATCGACTGATGGCTCAGTCCACCCGGTCGGTCTGAATTCTCCTTTTGTCCCGTGGCTCTTCGATCGCTTCAGTTTCTAATTTTTTCAAAAACACTTCTGGCGAAATGGAAGGCATCAGTCTTCTTATTCGTTCAATTGTCGGCGGATGAGTTGGAATAAGATCACTCCAGAAGCTCTCAGTCGCACCAGGGGTAAAGAAAAAATGTGACAGCTCGGGCCCGTAGCTCGATCGATCTCCTAAGGTTTGACTAGTTAAAATTTTTCCAAGGGCTCTCGCCAAACTTTCTGGATGGCGAGTGAATTGAGCACTTGATGCATCCGCCAGATACTCCCTTCGCCGACAAACCATCGCCTGCAGAACTCGTCCGCAAATCCACCCCACACAACCTATCGCAAAAAATCCAAAACCAAGAAGACTCAACGACGAACTGCGAGTCAGTCGACGAGTTTTGTCCAATATGACCTGCCCGATACGAATAAAAACAAAAAATCCTGAAACAATTCCAGCAAGTTTTACATTCAGAGCAATATCTTCATTATGTATATGGCTAAATTCGTGACCAATGACGGCTTGCAATTCATCCCGACTCAATTTTTCAAGAGCGCCCGCGGTGACACCTAGAACTTGGGCCTGAGAATCCATTCCTGCCACAAAGGCATTAATCCCTTTTTCGTTATCTAGAATGTAAATCTGAGGAATTGGCACGCCGGAGGCAATCGCCATTTCTTCCACGATATTATAGCATCTCGATTCAAGAAATTTTTTGGTCCCGAGGATCAAAGGTCGCCCACCCAGGAGTTCAGCCACTCTCACCCCATGGCGAATATTGAGATAATGAATCCAAGCTGAGGCAACAAAGAAAAAAATGTAATCCCAAAAACCGGCCAGAAATGATTAGTCCATCCTCTGTTCGAAAACCCTACAAGAACCGAATTCATAAGAGAAAATAAAAAGATCAAAACACCAAAGACCACAATCAGCCAAAAAGTCTGTCGCCGGGCGCGAGCCTGTTCTTCAAAAAATTTCATGAGAAAGCAACTTTGACCACTTCTTTTTCGGCGGGAACAGTGATTTCAAACGGAGTCGCCGCCGAAAATCCGAAAAAACCAGCCAAGATATTATTCGGAAAAACATCTCTTTGATTATTGAAGCTCAAAACCGAGTCGTTAAAGGCCTGCCTCGCAAAGGATATCTTATTTTCAGTCGAAGTCAGTTCTTCCATAAACTGGACCATCACAGCCTGCCCTTTCAACTCTGGATAGGCCTCAGTCACCACCAGCAGCCGAGACAAGGCCGAGCCAAGCTGCCCTTCGGCCCCCATCAGATTTCTCATGGCCTGCCCGTCAGTTGGGTTATTTTCCACGGCTGATATGGCACCCATGGCTTGATTTCTCGCCCTAATGACGTTTTCCAAAGTCTCTTTTTCGTGCTTAAGGTATCCCTTGGCCGTCTCAACCAAATTTGGAATCAGATCGTAGCGCCTTTTCAGCTGAACATCGATCTGTGAAAAAGCGTTCTTTACAAGATTTCTCGAGGTGACGAGTTTATTGTAGATCAAAATACCCATCACTCCAAAAAAAACACCCGCCGCCAAAAGAATCAAACCGACCATATGAGAACCACCTTCTCTTGCTTTGACTGAAAAAATATCTGGATATATTAAACCTGTGGCGAATTTAATTTTCAACGAGTTTGAAAGCTGGTCCAGTTCAAAGGCTTTGGAAATTCAAAAAGTCACCTGGAATTCTTGTTCCCATAAAAGAAAAGACTTCCGGAACCAACAAGGGAACCATCACTGAATTTGCAGAAAGTTCTCTCGTTACCACTTTTGTCTTTGGCCCAAACAACGGTACCCTTCAATTGTTCCGAACACAGCATGGTTCCCGGATTTCTTCCAAAATGCTCCTTTTCCAACAAGGAACTCTTCACATTATCTAGAGCTTGTTTAGCCTGACATTTTTTGATCTGACCTGACTTAACACAGCTCGCTGATATTGTGATTGATTGCTCTTTAAACCAAACAAACTCCGTCTTCTTCCCATCGATAGAGAAAGACAATTTCTCAGAGGCAAATACCGCCTCACTTTGTAGCAGACCAATCAGAAACAATCCAGGGACTAGGTTCTTTTCATAAAATCCGATCTCCTCATTGACCACCATTAGGGATTGGACCAAATCCCCCAAATCATTGTATCCCCCTCCCTTAAATTCCCCACCAGCGCCGCCTTCTCGGCTTTCTCAACGGGTCTTCCTTTGGCAGTGGGCCCGTGCTAAGACTGTTATAAAAGGAGGTCATGATTTCATCCACTCCGGCATAGAGGTCCTCCGGTGGTTTATACTCTTCTCCCTGGGGTGGCAGCACTGAAACCCGATCGAGACTCCGGATAAGATCTTCTGCCGCGACTAATATATCGCCGTTCTTGTCGACTCGGTCAGTATCACCCAGCCCACCCCCATCAGTTCCCCACGAATTTCGGATCAGATAACCACACCGGCCATCTGTGAGCCTCCGACGGCCTATTATAAGTGACGAGTGATCGGCCATTGAGCCTGCATGCGGATCCGAGAAGACCTTGGAATTGTAAGCAATCATTAGGGGTTGTCGATTTTTAAAGTTTAGCATTGCCGAAATCATTCGATCGAAGATAAGCCTCTTTGCCTTCGGATTCCCAAGGGCGCCGGGTATAGGAATAAGTGAACCTATAAACACATTTGGTTTATCAGGAAACTCAGGAGGCAGTTTTATTGTTTGCCCTGCACAGATTCTGTCTGAAAGAATCTTCAAGCCGTCAAAAATGTCATCTGACAATAAAAAACTTTTCATTTGTTTTATGTCATCAAAGGTCTTTAGTTTAGGATTGAGGTTTGCTAAGCATAATTGAGAGCCCAATGTATTCCTTGCTGCATTCAAAATTTTTAACGCCTCTTTCTCATTTCCAGATTTCAACGCGTCAATATATTGTTTGTGGTAGAAGTCGTAGAAGTTTTGCAATAGAACCCAAAAGGAGCTAGGATTCTTGTGATAAATTGAATTTCCAAAATTGGCCCCTAGGGCCTCATAACTGCAAGCCCCATGCTGTTTCACCGCGTTAACTGAAGCAATTTCAACACCAGAATCTATTGGGGCATGTCCCGGATTAAGAGCTACTCGCGAATCTTTACGAGCGCTTGGGTTTCTGTTTATCCTTTCCGCGATTGCCGCCGCGTGGGGTGATGTATGAAACCTGAGGTCCCCGGGCGGCCTGGCCGAAAATCGCCAAGCGTCGATTGCCGACGCCGCCGTGTAAGCATAGCAAGTTCCAAGATTTCCCTGGTCCCGGACTGGCACATTGGTCATTGACCCACCATTTTCAGTCAAAGAAAATGCTTCGCAATCATTATCCCCAGCAATAGCTTGGGTTATGCTACAGAAGCCAAATATAAACAAAAAAAAGTATTGCAGATGACGTTCATGCAAAATGAAACTTAATCGCATACATGTCTATCGGACGAAGAAAAACCAAACTTAACCACAAGCAGCCAGCCAAACGTCCAGAACTAGAAGTTAGGCTTACCTAGTCATTAGAATACAAAACGTATTTGGGAATTTCATTCGATCCGTTTCTTCTAAATTTGGGAATTCCTTCCAGTAGGCATCTGGATATTCTTCAAATCTTTTTAGAGTTAAACCTGCATCCAATAAGGCATTGATGATATCACTGATTGGCCATGCTCGCTCGTACTTTACCGACTGCTGATTTGCTGAAACTTCCAGATCACCAACATAGGCTGGCGTCCAGCCCTGGGATTCATAGATCTTTCTTGAGAAGTACCCTTCGAACTCTGGATCGAATTTCAGCTCGCTTGCAGCCGTATCAAAAAAATATGTTACAGGATGTCCCTCAAAAATTAGAAAGCGCCCGCCTGGTTTCAGTGTTCGAAAAATTAATTTTGCCCACGCTTGAATATCCATGATCCAATTAATTGCCCCCTGACCTGTATAGACCAAGTCGGCGATCATATCTAAATCATTTCCGAGAGACAGGATATCGGAATTTATCCATCTCGCTTTCATTCCAAGCCGTTCTGACTTTTTACGG
The DNA here is from genome assembly GCA_016713585.1 of Bdellovibrionales bacterium. Taxonomy (GTDB): domain Bacteria; phylum Bdellovibrionota; class Bdellovibrionia; order Bdellovibrionales; family Bdellovibrionaceae; genus JADJOV01. The sequence goes on from JADJOV010000027.1 coordinate 123,563, forward strand.
GCTAGACCAATCATAGCTTCGCTAATATCTACGCCAATAACTTCTTTTGCGCCCAAATTAATTAAAGAAAGTGTGTCAGTACCCGCTGCACATTGAAAGTGAACTGCGGTTTGGCACCATTTATCTAGTCCAGATAGAAACTTGATTTCCTGCGTGCAGAGGCTCACCCCTCCACCTTTTAGGAACTCGAGACTCTCTTTCAGTCCTTTTCGATAAAAGTTGGCCGCTTCATTCCAAGCCTGTCTGTTGCTATTATGTTTATCCATGGCTTGCCGTAGGATACGCACCTTGACCTTCTGAAGCCAAGAGAAACTCCAAGATGCGGATTATATTTTTTAATTCATTTGAGAAAGTCATAGAAGGTTTGCCCTCAATGACAAACCTTCCCCAAGAGCCTAACCAACTGGAGCTGGCTTCTTGTTTTTCGCAGCCTTTTCTTCAGGAGAAAGTCCCCATGGCGAGCCTTTGGGTCCGCCACCGCCCTTACCTCCACCACGATTGCCACCTTGACGGCCACCTTTTCCCTGAGCGGCTGGTTTAGGAACTGATCCGGCTGCTGCAAAAAACTCAGGGATAAAGTGAAGCTCTTCAACTTGAACAGCTTTGACTGGGGCTTTCTCGCCCTCGTTCAATTTGACAATGACAACACGCTTGAGATTTTGGGCATTTGTGCTGGCGACTTCCAAAGATTGAATAAGGTAGCCCAATTTTTCGCCTTCCATCTTAAGGCTCTTCCCCAGACTTTCCTGGATTTCTTCTGGAGACTTCCCTTCTGCGGTCAGTGCTGCTTTGGTTTGAATTGCGCTATTAAGAGTAAAAACCGAGAATTCTGTGACTGCTTTCATTGTTTTATCCTTGTTATCCTTTGATTCTACCTAATTGGGACCCGTTGACCGCGTATAATTGGTTAAAAAAAGCCCCGGGGTCAACCAAAGATCGGAGCAAGACAATAACTCATGGCATTATTACTCAAGCGAATAGTCAATGTAACCCTTTTCGCCGGGAGTATAAAAAGTCGTGCTGTCTGCAGGAGTCAAAGGCAAATGCTTTTTCATTTTCGTCACTAATTTCGGGTTTGAGATAAAGGGTCTTCCGAAAGCAAACAGCTCGCCTTTTTTCTCTGATAAATCGTGTTCTGCCCGCTTAATATCATAACCTCCAGAAAGGATAACGACACCCTTAAATTGGGCTCTAATCCTCGCTTTCACACTCGCCTTCACTTCAGGCGCACCCATCGATGAATGATCCACAATATGAATATACAAAATACCCAATTTCTGAAAATCAGCTGCCAACTTCTCAAAAATATCTTCCGTATGGGCATCAGATGTCATGCCATTAAAAACTCCGTAGGGGGACATTCTAAATCCAACTTTGCCTGCGCCGATTTTAAGACTGACCGCTTTTGTAACTTCAAGTGCAAAACGAGTTCGATTTTCAATACTTCCGCCCCATCGGTCTTGTCGGTGGTTACTGGCTGTATTCAAAAACTGATCTATCAGGTACCCATTGGCTCCATGAATTTCAACTCCATCAAAGCCAGCCTGCATGGCTAAGTCTGCTGAGTGAACATACTCCTCGATTGTACTTAATATCTCGTTCTCGGTCATCTCCTCTGGAACTGGATAGTCCTGGAGCCCATTTTGATCAGTCCACATTTTCTCACCTTTAATCGCAACCGGTGAGGGGGCCACAATTTCAAGGCCTGACATCATATTATCTGGATGAGCCACTCGCCCACAGTGCATCAATTGGACAAAAATCCGAGAGCCCCCTCGATGAACGGCCTCTGTCACCTTCTTCCACGCCTTCATCTGTTCGCCAGTGAACAAGCCTGGAATTCGCGGATAACCCAAGCCACTATCAGAGGGCGAAGTGCCTTCGGTGATAATGAGACCAGCCTCAGTTCGCTGGGCGTAATAGTTTACAACCATTTCATTTGGAATATTATCTGGGCATCGGTTCCTCGTCATTGGCGCCATCACCACATGATTTTGAAGAAGCATATCCCCTAGCTTAAAATTTGAGAACAAGTGATTGGACATCGTAGACTCTCCTTTTTTCAAAAAATTGACGAACCTCTAACCCAGAAGTCACTGAGTGTAGGCCTAAACCCTCAAGAGGAGCAATTCCTCCCTCGACAATTACTGCGGTCTGCTAAAAGAATTCAGACTATTGCACAAACCCTACGGACAAAAGCGAGTCCTAAGGACAAAAATAGGCGGTACCAGCCATTGCCGTCTGCATTCCGGAGGCAGTTTCCATTTGGACATAGTTAGCCCCCTTGAGGGCCGCCTCGTTCTTCATATCCTCAAGGGCAGCCTCTAAGTTTGGTTTTGCAGAAATTGTTCGTCCGATCACCCGACCCAATTCTTGACAAGATTTTTTGGCCGCATCCCGCGAAACGGTGACGTTCTTTCCTTCTGGAATGACAGGCTTCGATGAACAACCCAAAAATCCAAAACAAAAAGAAATGGTGGAAACGAAAAGGACGGAAGCAAAACCTCTGATTGAAGAAAATATTTTTTGAACCATTCTTGACTCTCCCTATTTGATTTTTCTGGAATTATATCGGGATCCAACAGAAGAAACAAGACAAGTTGCTCCTTGTCCTCTCCAAAAGATTCAGGTAGCCTTTTCATTAATATGTGGAATAATTTGGCTGCTTTTTCCCTTAGTTTGTTTTTATTTGCTTTTTTTCAGGCGAGCTCCGCAGCACAGGGTGATGTGAGTTCGGCTTCGACTTCTTTCGAAAAATTAAAGTCCTTGTTATTTCAAGTTAAAACTTCTTCCGGAGCAACAGCAGAAAAAAGCTCCTACGGGACTGGTTTTGTCGTCGGAAGGGATGGGTACCTTTAACAAACTATCACGTGATAGCAGGCGCGATTTGGCAGCCACTCACTGAAAAAGTTTTTGTCGTGGTCAATCGTGAAAATATTCCTGCCCAGATTATCGACGTTGACGTCGTGCATGATTTGGCCCTCATTAAAACACCACTCAAATTCCCAAAGACAATTAGCCTAGCGAATCTTCCACCTCAACCGGGCGCAACGCTGCACTCCCTCGGCTTACCCGAAGATCTTGATTGGACTGTTGTCACTGGTGTTTATAATGGTCTTATTAAGCGTGGCCCCTACGAACTTGTTCATCTGACGACACCCCTAAATCCTGGTATGAGCGGAGGACCCACTGTCAACACTCGGGCTGAACTGGTCGGAATAAATGTTTCAGGCCTTATGTTTAGCCAAAGCATATCCTTTGCTGTTCCTTTGAGATTTGCGAAACCCTTGATCGCGAAAGCGCAAACGACAACACCCCCTGCTGATTTGATTCAAAGTATTCATTCCCAGTTGCGAAAGGTTCAGGATGAACTCACAACAACAATGCTAGCATCCCTTTCCTCGTCAAAGAAAATTGAAACCTGGACCGTTCCCAATTTCGCCAATGAGTTTAAATGCTGGGGACAAAAAAGCCTTGAATCTGAAAAGCGATATGTCGTCACCTATGAAAAATGTGAGATTGACCATCGAACCCAGTTAACTCCAGAAATTTCAACGGGTTTTCTTCGAATCGAGACTTCCATAATCCAGAACAATGAATACAATTTCTTTTCGTTCTTTCATTTCCTAAATTTGGAGTGGGCGAGAGATGAAGTTGATCCACTACAAATCTTTTCTAAAAATATTAAAGTCAACTATGGCCCCTATGAATGCCAAAGGGCCCGAGTTCCCCATCAAACTCCAATACAGGTTGAAATTTGCACCCGCGCCTTGATACCATTTACCGATCTCTTTGAAATTCATGTCAAAGCAATCCAACGAATTGGAAGCAAGCAAGCCCTTAAGTCTTATTTGATTTTAGATGGCCTTAGTCAAAGTAATTTTTTACTTATTCTTGATAAGTACCTGAAAAATTTTGGAGAACTTCGATAATGGTCTTGGTCGAAGTCTTTACTCATTCTGGCGAACGTATTGATCGAGAGATTTTTCGCCAGGAACTCATTAAATTTGGCAGACATTCTTCTAATGATTTGATCTTACCAGACCTGAGAACTCCGCTCTTTGGCGGGGATGTTCATTCACGGACGGAAGTACTCACACAAAGGGAAATCCTCACAGGTCCCTATCGAATTCTATTTACAAATCTGACCTGGCTTGATCAGCAGCCAGACTTGACCCATTCACAAAATTTAGCTTCAGCACCCAAGTCCTTCAAAAACTTGAAGACTTGGCCTTGGGCATCCTCAAAAAGCTTGAGACTTTGGGTGATATTTAATGCTATTTATCTCTCCTACTTTACGTTCATGACCTCTCAAAAAACACGACTGGGTTGGTGTGCTTGTTGAGTTTTTTGGGCTCAATGGAATTTTGCTCATTCCTTCGGTCGGGCTTTCCATTTTATGCAAAGCCATTAATCGTGAGTATCGATTTCTGGCCTTACTCAAGATTCACATTGGTGCCGCCTTTGCTTGGAGCTTTTTTAATTTAGATTTTTTTGGCCTTCGGTGGGCTTTTGGAGATCTATTGACGTCAAAAGTCATCCCAGACGCTATACATATTCTTGCCGGAGCCTTTGTCCTTTATTTGATTTCAGAGGTCATTTTTGACCATATTCGAAAGCCCATCCGCCTGAGCTTGTTTGGAATTGGGGCCCTGATCGCCTTCTTTGGACTCTTTCATAAATATTTACCGCTGCGAGATCAATTTCAATTTGTCGCTCACGATGATTTTCCTTTAGTCTACCCCCCTTTTGAAAAAAATGAGATCTCTACTGAAGAATTGGATCGTCTTATTAAATTGCAAATGTCCCACCAGACGGCTAACGGGAATGAGCTCAAAAAGAAACTCAACGAGGGAAGTGAATCGAAATGACAGAATCCAAAGTGAATAAGAATCCCCTTCAGGAGCAACTCGATGAGAAAAAACTGAATCATGCCATTGCCTATGTGAACGCGGAGGCTCTCGGAATCAAAAAGATTAACTCAAACGAACTTGCCCATTTGAATCAACTTTTGAATTCACAGGCCAATTCCCAACCTGCAGAGGCCTGGCGCTTTGAGGCGACCCAAGTGAGTCTACCTTCCGGTCACACCCAACATTTTAATGTTGTTTCGAACCCAATTCAACGAGCTCGGGATATTTTAGGCCATGCCCTGCAAAGAGCTGGAAATGGAGAGGCCATTGAAGGCGCAACTGATATTTATATTCAGCTGGTCCTAGAGCATTTGTTTATCGATGCCAACCGACGAACTGCAGCCCTTGCGGCACTCTGGATTTTACGATCTCAAAGAATGGATATTGACGCGAGACAGCTCCTAAAGTCTCCGATCGGTAATTTACGGGACCCTCAGGATGTTGCTTCCCTGAGGACTCATTTTCGGACCCTCGTTAAATAAATCTGCTTTTTAGGACTTGCGCCTTTTTAATCTCATCGATAGGCTCGGCTTCGGAGGGTCTATGGAAAAAATTTGGCTTAAACATTATGCACCTGGAATTCCTGCCGAGATTAATGCGGAACACTATGCGCATATTAATGATAGGAGAGCTCAATCTTGCAAATAATTTGCTCATCGCCCTTGCTATTCAAATATGGGAACTACCCTGACCTTTTCTGAAATAGATCAGCAATGTGAAAAGTTTGCTTCTTTCCTCCAGCAAGAGTTAAAACTTAAAAGGGGGATCGCCTAGCCATTCAAATGCCTAACTTGCTTCAATACCCAATTGCGGTCTTTGGAGCCCTTCGAGCTGGCCTGATCGTTGTTAATGTAAATCCGCTGTATACAGCCCGAGAAATGCAATACCAACTTAAAGACTCCGGAGCTAAAGCAATTGTGATTTTAGCTAATTACGCGCATCTCCTCGAGCAGATAATCAAGGACACCGAAATCGAAAGCGTCATAGTCACCGAAATCGGAGATCTTCTCAAGTTTCCTAAAAATATTCTAGTCAACTTTGTCGTCAAGTTTATCAAGAAAATGGTGCCTCCTTTTGAAATTAAGCAAGCTTATAAGTATAATGAATCGCTTGAACTGGGTTCAATTAAGTCTTTGGTTCCTGTTGAAATTTCGAATCATGATATTGCTTTTCTTCAATACACTGGTGGAACGACAGGAGTCTCAAAGGGCGCAATGCTGACCCATAGAAATATGGTTGCAAATATGGTTCAAGTTACAACTTGGCTCTCAACCCGTCTCGAGAGGGGAGTCGAAATCGCCTTAGCACCCCTTCCGATTTATCATATTTTTGCGCTGACGGCTTGCCTCGGCTTTATGTCATTTGGTTCACATAATATTCTAGTTACCAACCCTAGGGACTTCAAATCCTTTATTGCCGATATGAAGAAGTATCCATTCACCTTGATGACAGGAGTTAATACCTTATTTAACGCCCTGATGAATCAACCTCAATTCTCGGAGATTAATTTTAAGTCAGTCAAAGTCAGTCTCGCTGGCGGGATGGCTCTCCAGAGAGCAGTTTATGAGCGGTGGACATCGATAACACAAAGTCTTCTCATTGAGGGCTTTGGCCTCACTGAGACCTCCCCATTGGCTTGCGCAAATCCCCTCAATAAAGATGCAAGAGTAGGGACAATCGGACTCCCAGTTTCAAGCACTGAAGTTAAGGTCATTTCTGAAGATGGCAATGAACTTGGCGTGGGTGGCATTGGCGAACTCTGTATTAAGGGTCCACAGGTCATGAAAGGCTACTGGCAGCGTCCCGATGAGACGAGCAAAGTTCTCAAAGATGGATGGCTCTTGACCGGAGATATCGCCACAATTGACGAAGATGGCTTCGTGAAAATCGTCGACCGCAAGAAAGATATGATATTGGTCTCTGGCTTTAACGTCTATCCAAACGAGGTTGAAGATGTCATTGCGGCCCATCCAGGAGTCCTCGAGGTGGCCGCTGTAGGAATCCCCGATCCAAACTCTGGAGAGGCCGTCAAAGTCGTCGTTGTACGAAAAGATCCAAACTTAACCAGTGAAAGTGTTATTGAATTTGCGAGAAAATCTCTCACCAATTATAAAATTCCACGGGTCGTTGAGTTCAGAACAGAGCTTCCTAAAACCAATGTCGGAAAAATCCTGCGTCGAGCACTTCGAGAAGCTTAGGCTTTCTTATTCCAAGAACTGCACCAGCCAGTGCCCTTAACTAGCTTTCCAGCAAAGATAGTGCATTTTCCGACTTCGTCAGAGCCCTTCTTTCCAACTGAAGCATAAAAGCTGCATCCAGCACAATCCTGCTTTGCAAAAGGCACTCCCTGCCGATCAGTCTTTAATTTTGCGTCTTTAACTTCAGACGCTTTATGAAAATAATTAACGGTTGCAGCCAAATCCTTTCCTGGCTCAACAAGTGGCAAATCGGTGTCTTTACCGCCGGCAGCTGGGGCTGCACCACCTGGCGCGCCTCTTCGTTTTTCTTGTGCATGGGCTGATGGAAAAATCTCCTTCAGGCTTTTTGGCTTCAAAAGTGCAAGTCCGGTAAATCCTGCAACTGCCTGAAAAAAATGTCGACGATTCATAATGATCTCCTTGGTTATTTTTTGCTCCAAAAACAAAAAATATCCTAGAATTGATCAGTCCGGTTATCAATTAGTTTTCATTACAAAAACAGTCGAAAAGCCAAAAAAAATTCAAAATTCAAAATTTCGAAGATAATGACAGGTGTATCCTTCAGAGTTTTTCAGCAAATAGTCCTGGTGATCTTCTTCGGCTCGCCACCATGGTCCAGCAGGTATGATCTCTGTCACAACGGGCCCTTTCCAGGCTTGAGGAACGGTCCACTCGGAGAATGACAGCTTCTGCTGTCGCCCGCTGCTCGGGAGTATGATAAAAAATAACTGATCGGTACTGAGTCCCACGATCATTGCCCTGCTGATTCTTGGTCGTTGGATCATGCATTCTAAAAAACTGCAAAAGAACCTGCTCGTAAGTTAAGACTGAGGAATCAAATTTAATCTGTACAGATTCTGCATGGCCTGTTCTCCCAGTCTTTACTTCCTGGTAGCTGGCATTTTCACTCAGCCCACCAGTATAGCCAACCTCTACCTCTTGGACGCCTGGAATCCTTCGAAGAAGGTCTTCCAATCCCCAAAAACAACCACCAGCCAGTGTTGCGACTTCGATTTTCATTCGTGACTCCTTGATTTTCCCAATTTGAGCAACTATTCAGCATACAATCAAGCCTTATGTTACGTAACAGCGGGCTCATTGCCTCAAAATAGGTCACCCTGAGATCTCTAGACTTTTGTCTGGCCTGCCGAAAAGTATATGAATCAAGGAGACTCTTCTGGAATGCACTTTTTCCAGTCGATAGCAAAGGAGCAGAAGTGAAGGGACAAAAGCTGAATACAATATTTGTGATTTTAATTCTCTTGGCTTTCAACGAGAAATCTGGGGCCAGCGCATCACCAATCACCATCAGGCTTAGCTCCGAATTAACTCAGCAACAGGAAGCTCAGCAAGAAGCGGAAGAACGAGAAAGGTTCTATTCGAATCTCGAAAGTCTTGTGAACCTTGAGTCGGAGACTCAAACCGACAGGCAGGATCCTAGTTCCCAATCCCCCTCCCGAACGATACAGTCGATTCAAGATACTCGAGAGTCGGGAGAATAGGTGCGCGAGCAAAATGCAGCCACGAAGTAGTAACCTATGGTGTCGAACCTGACTTTAAATATTCAGCCACATTGGTGGCTTGAACAGATTCCTCAGTGGGCTTCACCGCCTTCACTTGAGAAATGACCTCATCAGCTTCCGCCTGGTCCTTGAACAAATCAATATGTTGAAGGAATGGATGATGACCCGCCGACCTTGCTGTGAGCAAAATACTCCGAGCCTCTTCAACTATATTAGAATCCATGGGTTTCTTCGCAATCGTTTCCTTGGTCACTTTAACACCAAATCCTGAACGATAGAGAATATCGGAAAGCGAGAATTCAATAAAGGGGATTGAATTGTTAATCTTTATCCAAAGATTGGCGGATTTGGACGGCGTCACCTCAATGTCGGTTGGTGAGGTGACAAGATACTTATAGGCCACGAGCGCCGTAAAATACCTGAGAATATCATTTTCTAAATCCGCAAATGAGCTCGGTGGAAATTTGAGCTCTCCTGACAAACTCCGAAGGTGTGCCTTCCCCCGAGATTCAAGATCTGGCCACACTATCGATGCCGCTTTCCCAGTCAAGTCTTCCACAATATTAACAGCGACTCTCTTTGCTCCAAAGAAGATTGCCGTCAACGTTCCATGGTGTCCATCAAGTAAAACAAGCCCGAAATCAGTCAGAACCACGTTCAAGGCTTCACTTTCAGGATAGAAACTCTTTCCCCCGTCATTCTTAGGATTTAAGGTCGGATCCCCAGCAACGCCCTCTGGCGGAAAAATCGCAAACCTCTTCCCCTCACTTGTTAATTTGTCCACAACATTATTATAGGAAAACCGAAGCTGCCCCGGATGGATATGTCCAATCGGAACAAATGCCACAGCTTGACTCTTGAACTGGGCCTCATACATGCCAGTATTGAATGGCTCAACTTCTGAATTTGCCTCGCGAAGATTTTGCTTAATCACAACCACAAATTTCTCGTAGGTATTGCCTCTCGAAAAGAAGTCCTCTGCACCGGTATCAGGCGAAACCACCGTAAACAACAGACATACAAACAAAGACATAATTGGCGTCGAAAAATTGTTCATCACGAAACTCCTATTTTCTGTGGGCCGAGTCTACATGTTTTCGGTCATATTGACCCCGGAAAATTTCCAGCCTGAAAAAAAAACAGGATTCGAACGCAAGACTTGCCAAAACTTGTACCTTTCCAGCACAAAATAAATGCTTACAAGAAGTTCTTCCATTGATCTTAGGATCATGCTAAACGGGGCAAACCAAACTTCTTTCTCATGGAGCCCTTATGTCTCAGATTGTCTTTCGTGCGATAATTCTTTCAACTTTCGTTGCAGGTCAAGCAGTTGCCTCCGGCTACCCTTCTTACTATACCCATCAAACAGTTCGGACGATTGAGTTGACTCATAAGCAGGGCAGTCAACCTGCCTTTGTCGCAAACGTGACAAGTGGAATCGTTAATCAGATAATTCTGGGTTACAGAGATACTGGATTTCTTTCTCAAAATCGCCCACTTGCAGTCGATGCAGTCATAATTGCAAAATGTGAAGTCTCCCCTGGGGTGACTTTAACCAAAACCTCTGTTGTAAAGATTGAGCGTGAATGGAATGATAAAGGATACTTAAGTGCTCCTGAAAGTACCTACTATTTGTTCGGAAGTTGTGGTCTGGATAGCAAAAGAGAATTGGCCTTTGCGTTTTCCGACGGTCATGGGAATTGGGATTCTAGAGATGGTGAGAATTATTCTGTGAACTTGAATGATTTTTATCGTCCTGGCACGCCGACTTTCAGTAGTCATGAACCCGGCGACGGTGGTGGTTTGGAACCCAACCAAAAAATCTGGACTTTCCTCATTGATGCACTCTAGATTGATGCACTCTAGATTGATGCATTCTAGATCAGTCCTTGGAGCTCAGTCATCTCAGCAAGACTCAGCAAGAGACGTCCGTTTTTTGTTTCAATGGATTTTCAAGAGAGCTTTCTGAGGGCTTTCGCAATCTCTCGAACCACCTGAGTTTCTTCTGCACCTTTTCGTTGAATAAGGAAGACATCTCTTTGTATCTGTTCAAAATCTGCGGGTTGGTTCAACTCTTCCAACTTCAATTCATTTGTTGATTGCGCGTTTGAAAGTGCCACGACGAATTCCGGCAGAAATGAAACGGCGACTCCATGACGACAAAGCTGAAGGGCTGTCTCCATCATTTCAACTCGAAACTGAATTCGCCGTTCAAACAGATGCTCAGGCCAGCCATCCAGGCCGCGAACACCAGACGGAGTTCCTTGAATAGGCGCGATGGGAATAACGAATGGAAGGTCTTGCAGCGAATGACCTTTGCGAAACTTTTTACGTCCGAAAATCCCCATTCGAATCTTTCCAACTTTCGTGAACTCAACTCCTTGATGGGGAATTGGCAAATAAGTAATCCTCAAATCAGAATGCTTATCGGCGACAAGTTGTTCCATTTGCCCAGGGATTGCTTCTCGAATTTCAACTGTACTTCCTTGATAGGAATTGGCCGTTACCATTCCCAAGAAATAAGTCGTAAAGACTTCAAAGCTCACAATTCGCAAATGAGGAGTGTCCGCCCTCTTCAGCTCTTTCAGGTGAAGTAGGTCATCAATTGTTTGAAGGACCACGGGCAGCCTCTCATAAAGATGCTTTCCCATTTCTGTTAGCTCTAAACCACGGCCTCTTTGATCGAAAACCGCATAACCAAGTTCCTGCTCCAAAGCCTTCAACGACTTTGATAGCCCACCTCCTGTAATACCCAAAACTTCACTCGCTTTGAGTAAGCCTCCAGCTTCAACGACGATTTTAAATTGCTTAAGTCTGTTAATTTCCATTTGGGAAACATTATATAACTATTTTTCGATAATGGAAACAACAAAATAAAGCTAAATTGCACCTGAAAACCACAACGTTCGAAGGAAAGGTGTTGGCGCTATTTATGGGCTCGAAGGAAGAAATTAAAATTGATATTATCGGAGCTGGGCAAGTTGTGCAGCGCTTTTTATCACAAAAAAACCCTGGCATTGAGATGCGAGTTTATGCCCGGCGAAGTCAAGAAAATTCAGAACCTTTTGTCCAGCCCATCCATACCTTTGAACCGTCAGATAGAATCTTGGTTCTTTGCGCATCCACGGACGAAGAACGTGTACTTAAAAACAACAACAGTCAGGGCAGAATAGCTGTTGCGAAAGAAAACTTAGCCATTACAAATAACTTGATCCGGAAAGGTATCTTTAGGAATCAGTTCGTCTTTGTTTTAACCAATCCCAGTGAAATTGTCGCGGAGCATATTTACAGACATTCTGAAATCAACACGTCTACGCCCTGGGGCTACAGACAGATCAAAAACGGTACTCTGAAATTTTAGAGCAACGAGAATTTTCTCATCTGAGATCACACTTTCATGTCTCAGGAAATCACTATGATTTTCCTTACCCTGTCTTTGATCCGCCACTATCGAGACTCGATGAAGATACAATAATCAATTCGTTGAATGCTGAACTTCAAACGAAAATCAGAAATGAATTTAACGACTATCGACCACCCATCGAGAGCGGGGTCACCGCTCTAAAAAACCTCATTCAGTCTTTAATCGCGAAACAGACTCTCACCTTGTCAGGATACTGCGGTGGGTTTGATTGTTTCAGCGGCGGATTAATAAATTTCAACTCCTTCACATTCTCGCCTTCCCTCGGAAATTCCGATTCTTCTAAGGCCAGAATTCAAACGATAGCCAATAGACATCGTGACACCTATTTTGCGATTACATCCAATCAGTCGCTCAAGGAATCAGTATGAGAATCTTGATTTCATCTCTGCAGGTGAGTGAGAGTGGGTCGAAGGGACATTTACATCCGGCCGTTGAGCTGGCTCTGGAAGCAAAGAGAAAGGGCCATGAGGTCGCGATTCTACCACTCCCGAGTCGACTAGGCAAAGAAGACGCCCTTCAGCTTCAACGCGCCAATATTCAGTATATCCCACCACCTTTGTTACCCACCCATATCATCAAATCACCAAATGAATTGGCCCAACTTGCTGCCGACCCAACCCAGGTGCATCGTGCCTATTCTTCTTTTCTGATTGAACCAATTGTATTTCAAAAAAAGGGAATTGAAGAGATCTTAGAAAGATTTGACCCCGATGCTATTCTATACGACCTGTTAGTCTATTCCGCCCCGCTCATTGGACGAAAGCTTGGAATACCTGATATTGGATATTGTGCAGGACTAAAACTGATCGCCCCGGAATCCTTGCTTGGCATCTATGCCGAAGTCGCCAAAAAGCTAAGAACTCAACGCGACAAGATTGTTCAAGCAATGGGCGATGATGCTCATTTTCATCACATGGAACTTCTCTCAAATAATGGACAGTTTGTTTTTGCGCCAGAAAAACTCTTCGCGGGCGAACAGACAGGGACCTCCAAAACCATCTTTGCTGGTGCGTTACCCATCTCCGAAAATCGTTCCGATCAAAAAGAAGTCAATTTTGAAATTCCTCAAAATGACTACGTTGTTCTAAGTTTCGGAAGCGTCCTTGACCCCGCCGATTTTCCTCACGTCACGCAAGCCGTGATCAAAACCACTCAGGCTCTTGGATTGAAATTACTAATCGGATCAAGAAAAATGGCAAGGATGAATGACCTGCCCAATCACGTCAAGACGTTCAAATATCTTCCTTTATCTCAGCTCATTGCATCTGCCAAAGCCTACATTCACCACGGCGGAGCCAATTCCTTTTCCGAAGCTTTAAGACTAGGCGCGAGGCAAGTCCTTATCCCTCTGACAACTGATCAACCAATCCAAGCTCACTACCTCAACAAAATTGAAGCTGGAATATCCCTTGAGCCCAAAGACGTCACGGAATCATCCATTCGAGATTCCATCATTCGTTTATCCAACAAAGAAGACAGACTCCGCGTCTCTATCGAAAACGTGAGCCGTGAGTATCAAGAATCTTCAGGGGCTACTGCGGCGATTATGTTTATGGAGAATATGAAATCGGAGAGAAACCAATGAAAGAATCACTGCTTAAAATATTTGGACGCCAAAGGTGCCTTGTAAATAAGGAGCAAATTGAAACTTACGGACGGAATATTTACGGAATTCAAAAACACATTTCCGCCGTTGTTTTTCCCAAATCAGAGCTCGAGGTCAAAAAGCTCATTCAGTTTGCTACGACTACAAAGACTCCTCTTTATCCCTTGAGCACGGGAAAAAACTTTGGATTAGGCTCCAATCTACCCATTCAAGATCGGCAAATTGTCGTCGACTTCCATCGCATGAATAAGATATTGGAGTTCGACTCTAAGAATGGCTTTATTCGAATTCAGCCTGGCGTCACCCAATTTCAGGTTTACCAATTTTTGAAAAACCGAGAGGCGAAATTTCGACTCAATGTTACGGGTGGCCCCAAAGACTCTTCACTGATTGGAAATGCCCTTGAGAGAGGCGTTGCTCATTACGGCCCAAGAACCAACGATGCTATAGGGCTCGAACTTGTTTTGGGCACAGGGAAGGTTCTAAAACAGGAGGAAACGTATCTATCAACTCCAAATCGAGAATGCTCTATCGACACGGAATTGGTGCTGATCTCTCGGGACTTTTCTTTCAATCTTCTTTTGGGATTGTGACCGCGGCGACGATTCGTCTTCAACCAATTCCACAAGTGACGATGGCTGTTTCAATCAATCCAATGCCAAATATCCGAATCGGAAAGCTCATTGAGAAGCTCCTCTTGCTACGACGGCAAGGAATATTGCCGACCAATCTTCATATCTCTAACAGGAATCGAAAGCTTTCTGTTGTGGTTCCGCTTGTTGCTAGGCAACTCAACATCTCAATCGAAAAGGCTTTAAGCTTAGTTGAGGAGACTTTCTCAGACGAATGGACAATCACCACTTCCGTCTGCGGACAAAATGAAATTGTCCAAGCTCAATATCGATTGATGGTCAAAGAATTGAAGACGATGGCAAAAGTCAGTCTAACTCGCTTGGGAGTTGACCACAAAAAGAAACGAAAAGACGACTACCTGTCTCATGCATTGCACGAAGTTGCCCTAAATCCTTGCGGAGTTCCGTCTGATGATTCAATCATGAGTCTTGGCTTTGATCAGCATGAAGTTTTTAAAACCGATCTTATTGAATCGAATACGGGCACGCTCTTTATGGTGCCTCTTTTGCCGAGCCATGGAAGCGAAATCGAAAAAGCTGTTCACATTGTGACCGTGGAGTTCAGCAAATTTGGATTCAAGCCCTTTATCACATTGAATTTAATCGAAGAAAATTGCTTCGAAGCAGTCGTTAATCTGACTTTTGATCGAAGAAGCGAAGGACGAAGAAAAGAGGCCATGAAGGTCATGCGAAGGACCTTCAAACAACTCTGTAAAAATGGGTTTCCTCCCGCACGAATGAGCATTTTTCAGATGAATATTCCTCAAAAAATAGATAATGGCCACATCGAAGCCATTCAAAATATTAAATCCTTGTTCGACCCAATCGGCATAATTTCTGAAGGGCGATACACACTGAGGGCTCAGAAATGAAACTTCCAAAGAAGGAGCAGATCACTTCTGCCTTCGCGAGATTCAAAAGAGAAGGCCTCAGCAGTCAAGTTGTGAATACAAAAAACAGCAACCTCTTTCTCAAGACCGAAAATTCACTTCCGGGTGGCTCATATAAGATTCGTGGTGTTCGTGAGTACTTTGAACAGGTCGTGCCTTCAAAGAGTATAATCAGAGTTTTAAGCGCAGGGAACTTAGCGCTAGCTGCGGCGATTGAATCCTCAAAACGAGCGAGGCCATGTCAGGCCGTTGTTCCAGTCGGTCTCTCAGAAATTAAACGGCATCGACTTCGGCAGTATAACGCCGATCTCATTGAAATTCCATTCGCTCACCTCTGGGACCTGGTGAATAAATCTCCCGATGAGTTGGGATGCAACTATTTACACCCGCTCGATCCTCATCTGCTCTGCGGATACGCGACGATGGCCTTGGAAATTCAGGAGCAATTACCTACCTTTGATGCCTTAGTGATACCTTACGGACTTGGCGGCCTAGCCCTGTCTCTGGCTTTTGGTTCTGCAATCAATAAGACTAGAACAAAGCTATATATCGCAGAAATCGCAGGGCACTCGCCCCTAAAGACTGCGCTGGATGAGGGGCGCCCATCGAAGTCTCCAAAGCTCCAAAGTTTTATAGAAGCGCTAGGAACGCCTGAAGTTCTTCCTGCTGTATTTGAAAGTCTTCGATGCTATTCTCCAGAAGTCGTCCTTGTCTCGGAAGAAGAGACAAAAAATGGAATTCGAGAACTATTCAACGATTATGGACTGCGGGTGGAAGGGGCTGCCGGAGCATCTTACGTGGCAGCAAAAAAGGTCGCGTCACAAACCACAGAGCAAGTTGTCGCAATTCTTTCTGGAGGAAATATCAGCGAGGATATTTTTCAGAAAATCATCGGCCCAAATTTATGATTTCAAAAAAGATAATTTTTAATGCTGATGATTTAGGAATGAGTCACGAGATCGACAGAGAAATTTTGTCAGCCGCAAGATGCGGACTTATTGATTCAGCCAGTGTATCCGTTGTCAATGGTCTGAATAGTGCTCAATTCCAGAAATATTTGGCCCTAGAACCACCAATACCACTTGGCCTGCATCTTAACTTAACCGAAGGTTGTCCACTTTCAACTCATCCGAAAATCGCAAAACTTATAAATCCTCACGGAGAGTTCAAATCCGCAGTTCATCTGCTTTCGATTGAAAGAGATTTGAGCGAAGAAGCTCTCTATGAAGAAATGATAGCTCAACTCAGGAGATTCGTGCAACTCTCGGGAACGAAACCAAGCCATATCGATAGCCATCAACATTTCACCTACCTGAGTCCAATCGTTTTCAGGGCGTTTCTCAAAATGGCAAAGACTGAAAATCTAAGAATCAGGAGTCCGATTCCTTTTTTAAATGTCAACCGTCTGCAGCTATTCATTGAATCAGTTAGGCAGAGATATGGAGTTTCAATCCCATTTTCCTCTGAAACACGCGCGCAGGAGCTGAGGGATGTCTTTACTGACTCAGAGGTTGAAGTCCGCACCGATGATTGCCTGATTGAGATTTCGTCCGAAGTGAGCTTTAAAGAAAACTTCGACTCCCGGGCACTGTGGAAGTCGTTTGTCATCCTCATCAATCTGCCGACTTAGAGAGGCTTTTCCAGACATTCAGCTAATCACAGGCTGTCACAGCCAACTTGAGAAATTTTGAACTGCGTATTTAAACTATGCTTGGATAATTAGAGCAGCAATTTTCATTGAACATTGCTCTACTACTTCTTTCGAAGCTTTTTCGATAAACCTAGCTTTTCTAACCTTCCAGTCTAGATTTTTCAGATGATCTGATAAGACAGCGCCGTTAATCTTCTTGCCCGAGATTGCCACTTCAAAAGGGTACCCTTTTACATTCGAGGTAATTGGGCAGCAAACTGCCAAGCCAGTTTTTTTATTATACTTATTTGGGGAGAGAATAAGTGCAGGACGGTTTCCCATTTGTTCATGACCTGCTTGTGGCGTAAAGTTAAGCCAAACAATGTCACCTCGATCTGGAATATAACTCATTACCAGACCTCATTGCCTTCGGTTTTGAAGTCCTCTTCTGAGTGCAAATTATTTTTGGTAATCTGCTCCAATAAAGAGTCGAGTGAGTATTCTTTTTTTGCAGGAAAAATAACAATAGTTCCATTCTTAGACTCAATTTCCACTTCCGAGTTCTCGCTTAAGTTTACTTTCTCAATTACTGTTTTTGGAATTCGGACTCCAAGAGAATTACCCCATTTTTGAATTTTTACAGGCATAACTTCACCTCTATACAGAGTATATACAACGTTTATACTCTTATCAATCAAAAGTTTAGTGGCATTATACCTGTTTGCGCAGAGAGCAGTTCGGAATTGGTAACTCCTTAAAACTATAGGGTAAATTATAAAATCTCAAAATAAGACATATGGTGCAGTCAACTTGAGGAGTTTCGAACTGCTTGCTGCCTCTTTCTTCTTTTTTGTGGGGATGCGGGTTTAATTTGACTTGAGCTCAGCTATCAATTTGAGTATCTGCCCGTCGAAGGCAGGCCAGTTACAGTTACATTTACATTTACATTTACATTAATATTAATATTTTGCTTATCATGCTCTTTGTCATGCATTTTGCCGTTGACGACTTTTTTTCTTCCACCAGACGGTCCCTGATTTACTAAAAAAACGAAAATGCGGTGGTCCCGGCTCCTATCGTTGATCCCCACACTGGGAGTCGTTTTAGCAATTTGTACGCAATCTATTCGTCTCTTCCAAAGGCTATTTCGATTCGCAAAAACCTAAAAAATGCACTCCAAAAACCCATGCTATACTCCCTCTGAAATTTCAACCACCAGAAAGGAATCAACCATGACTCGAAAATTTAACTCCTCCGAAGTGGCTCAAGCGCACTTCAATCTGACTGTGAAAATTTGTCCAAGCTCAAAAACGAAGAACTCCATTGTGAACTTAAAAACCGAGTGGCCGAAGAGCGCAAACTGACCCATCAAATATTGCAAATTATTATCGAGATCGATCTGCGAAAGCTCTACCTTCCCATGGCCTGCTCCAGTTTGTTTGACTACTTGGTCAGGGAGATCGGCTATACTCCGGCCAGTGCCCAGCGTCGAATCGATGCCGCGCGAATGATGCAGCAAGTTCCAGAGCTTGGAAACAAGATCGAAAATGGGACCTTGAAGTTAACCCAAGTTTCTCAGGTTCAGCAGGTCCTCAGACTTGCAAAAAAGAAAACAAGACTCAGCTTTTGCCAAGTGAAAAGAGGGACCTTCTTAAAAGGCTCGAGAATAAAACCGGGCCAGAGAGTGAATTGATATTGGCCAAGGAATTTAACCTATCACCGCAGACTCAGTTCAAGCAGAAAATTCAGAAAGATGAATCTGTCCGAATTGAATTGACCTTAAGCAAAGAGCAAATGGAAATTCTAAACCGAGCGAAGGAGCTTCTATCCCACGCCCTGCCCGGGGCCACATTTGCTGAGGTGATTACGAGTCTTGCTCAACGCTATGTAAAACAGCGAACCGGAGCCAATGGTTCCGTCAAAAAGCACAAATCACCGTCCCCAGCACGGAGTCAAATTCCGCAGCGGAAGTCAAAGGCACTCAGAATATCTCTGGGAAACCGATTCCATCCTCGGTCAGAAAAAGCATTTTGAGTCCGAATCTTGGGTGTCAATTTAAGGATTCAAGGACTGGGAAGATTTGCGGGTCAAAACATTTTCTCCAGGTTGACCATATCACGCCTCGATTTGCCGGCGGCGGGAATGATCCTCAAAATCTGAGACCGCTTTGCAGTCGCCACAATCAGTATCGTTACACAGCCGGATGTTGATTCCATCATCTGATTCTTTTTTCTTGGACGCTCACGACGAGCGTCCAACGGCGGGTTTCAGGGCCGGCCAAGAGGCCATGAGTCATGGATGACCTACCCCTCATATTGAAGGAAGAACGGCATCCCTTTATGTCCTCAAATTTTCGAATCTGATCCTCGGAGAAAGGTCTTAAAATGCCGTCCGCTTTTTAATGGACTTCGGGTCCAACGTCTAGCTGGGTTATCCACATAATCCCCACTCTTTCTAGAAAGATCCCTGCTTGCCTAAGTCCGCTTTAGACTGGCTTAAGTCTTATTTTGAGAAGCACTATTGACATTTTGAATATATATTCATAGTATAAGAATCTGGAGGGCGTATGAAGACAAGCCTTATTCTCGACGACCGAGTGTTTGAAGACGCAAAAAAAGAGGCTCATAAAACTGGAAAAGCGATCAGTGAAATTATAAGCTCTTGGGCGGCAATGGGTCGCGATCTTTGGCGGCAAAAAGGGACAGCCTTCCAAGAAGTTTAAACCTCTAAATCTTGGACCTGAAAAGGTTGATCTCACTAATCGAAAAGACTGGATGGAGGATTTGGACGATGACCGCTCTTGATACAAATATATTGGTCGGAGTCATGGTCTCATCTAGTTCCTACCACAAGGAAGCCATGGAGGGACTCAGCAACCTTGAAGACGATCTTTGCACGACACCTACGAATATAGGTGAGGTACTCAGGCTTCTCACCCACTCCAAAGTATTCCCGTCGCCTTTAAAGATTGAAAAAGCTGTCGAGGCGTTGGAGCAGCTGATTGAAGCTTACGACATACGAATTTTGGACGAGGAAACTAGTTGGTGGAAACAGCTCCCTGAAATCGCTCGACAGATTTTAGGACTCAAAGGCAATGAGATTTTTGATGCCAGAATTGCCATTTGTCTGAAGCAACACAAGGTAAAGCGAATATTTACTCGCGATGCAGACTTTAAAAAGTATTCATTTCTTCAAACAATCTCATTTTTCTCAAAATGAAACATTGGTGCACCAAATTGAATGCGGGACGAACATGAATACTATCCAGTCGAATTTTTTGAACCCTGAGCTTTTTTGAGCAGATCAAACCGAACTTTTAAATGCCAAAACATCAAAACAGCCCCCATGAGTTCCCGCAGTAATACCCTCATGAGTTCGTATTGAGCCAGGTTAAATAGCCGACCCCTTCTGCTTCGGCCCTTTGCTTCGCAACCTCGATGATTTCACTATCAAGGCGAATGGAGGTCAGAGTCTTTTGCTCTTTTAAAGCAGCATCAACTTGTGATTTGTCCTTAAGAGGACCCTTAATAACTGAACCTTTTGAAAAATCATAATTGCGCTTCATAAAATTTTCTTTCCTTTTTGTTGGCTTTACGTGCCGAAATAATCCTGGTTATTTCCTCTTCAGGATAGGCGACAACAACAACTAAAATATTCAGTTTTTTGCACATTCCTAAATAAATATAGCGTTCTTCGCCTGAATCAGAGTCTTCCTTCAATACGATAACAAGACCGCAATTGAGGGCTTCTATGGCGTCTTCAAATGAAACGCCATGCTTTTTAAGATTGGCTTGTTGTTTTTTAGGATCCCACTCATATTGCATTCATTTCGAATGTACTACATCGTAGTACATGTGTAAAGCATGAAAAGCGTAAACTGCACCTTTTGTAGGCTCAGCTTCGGTTAATTTTGAGATGGGGAGGGGCATTTTAGTTCGAATACTTGTCTTAATGGTGCCTCGGGCCGGAATTGAACCGGCACGACCGTTTAACCGAATCCCAGGATTTTCTTACCACTTCGACTTTCGCCGCCCATCCAAAATAATCCAGATAGTTTGTGGTCTGGACTGTGCCTTCATCATTGTTGACCGTTTCGATCAACTTTAGATGCCCTCCATCCAGTCTCTACACCTTCCATGAAAATTTCTTTTCAAGGCTTGGCTCGGCGTTGCCACTTGTCTCTACGACAGAGAGGGTTCACCGACTTTGAAGGGTTCTACTCCCACCATTTCCAGTGGGGCACTCACAGCTTGGATGTTTTTACATCCATTCGCAAGTCCTGTGCGTCTACCAATTTCGCCACCGAGGCATACTAATTTCCATTGCTCGAATTTCAATCACTCGAACATTTCGAAAGAACACCATAACGGAAGGTATTGAAACTGACAACAAGAACGGCAAACTTAGTTTTTGTGATTATTCAGCGCGCCAGCCGCGAATGAGAGAGACAGCTTCTTTTTGACAGACGTCCCCAGACTCTCGAGAATGGGGCATGAATTTTTTAAGACTCTATTTTGGAACTCTGAAACGAGTGGGATTGTCCCTGTGGATTCTCACTGCGATTTATAATTCATTGGATCAATTTATTGCCCAAGAGATGGAAAAAGGGCTTCGAGGGCCCGATGGTGTATCCTCTTTTGTCTGGTTTTATGGCATTTTTTCAATGTTTGTTGGTATATTCTTTCCCGTGCTCCTGACAATTGTCGCCCTTTTTGGACTCAGTCGACAAAGTGGATCTCCTCGATCTTGGAGTGATTTTGCCTTCAAAAACGGCAATCAACTGGCCATCGAAACCATGCGCAGCTGGGGAAAGATTCTACTCTCGGGATTGTTTTTCATCTTGCCCGGCCTCTATCGGCTTCTCATGTATGCTTTTGTTCCTTTTGTCGTGGTCTTTTCAAAAAGATATGAGCTTGGCCAAGTCGATGCCCTTCAATTTTCAACTGAACTAATTAAAAAACACTGGGCGAAAGTGCTTGTCACAATCTTGAGCTTTCATATTGTGCTTCCACTTTCTCTTTCTTCTCTAATCGATGATTACAAAATTTTGTGGGTCACTCCCTTTGCAAGTCTTGGGATCAGCCTGATGGACGCCCTCATTTGGGTTATGGCCAGTCAAATTTTGTACCAGATCGCCACCCGACTTCTCAAGGAGGCTTCAGATGAGTTTGCGTTTTAACTGGGAACAAATTAGAGACCGGGATAAGGGACTCACTTTTGATGACGTCCTCATCGTCCCTGCCAAGTCAGAAGTTCGCTCGCGGAAAGATCCCCAACTCACGTCTTTCTTGACCAAAACCAAATCAATTCATCTGCCAGTGATCTCCGCGAATATGGACACAATTACCGAAAGCACGATGGCACTCGCCATGAATGAGCTCGGTGGGCTTGGAATTTTACACCGCTTTATGTCTATTGAAGACCAGGTTGCCGAGGTCTCAACTCTGAAGGCTGCCAACCTGGCGCTGATTGCTGCGAGTCTTGGCGTGAGTGATGACTTCAAAGTTCGCGCCAAAGCGCTCGCAGAAGCCGGCGTCAATATACTTACGATTGATATTGCCCACGGGCACTCAGTGCAAATGATCGAAACTATTCACTGGCTCAAAAGCACCTACCCCGGAATAGACATTATTGCAGGAAACTTGGCCACCCCTGAAGCTGCTGATGATTTGATTCGAGCTGGAGCAGACGCTCTGAAGGTGGGAATCGGCCCTGGATCCATGTGCACCACTCGTGTTATCACTGGTTGCGGAGTTCCACAACTGACGGCCATAGCTCTTTGCGCAGAAGTTGCTAAAGGCAGTGGTGTTCCGATAATTGCGGATGGTGGTATTCGAACCTCAGGGGATATCGTTAAAGCTTTTGCCGCGGGAGCAAGCACTGTGATGTTGGGCGGAATGCTCGCGGGAACTATTGAAACCCCGGGGGAAATTAAAAACGGACGAAAAAACTATCGCGGGATGGCTTCCAAATCAGCGCAAGTCTCATGGCGAGGAGGAGTCTCTGAAGGAATGGCTCCCGAAGGTGAATCGACAATGGTGGGAGTCAAGGGTCATGTTCGAGATGTGATTCTTGAAATTGCTGGTGGTATTCGAAGTGGGATGAGTTATATCAACGCAAATTCAGTTTCCGAAATTAAGGATAAAGCAAAGTTTATGGAAATGTCCTTTCAGGGGATTTTAGAATCCAAGGCCCATGGCCTCCGATAATCCCAATGATCCTCGCCCCATTGGAGTCTTCGATTCAGGAATTGGTGGCCTCACTGTTTTACGAGAACTTATTCAGAGATTTCCCCATGAGAGTTTCACTTACCTCGGAGATACAGCGAGACTTCCCTACGGAACGAAATCGCCTCAGACAATAAGAAAATACTCTGAACAAAATCTGGATTTTCTTTGCCGACAAGATGTAAAATCCTTGGTCGTGGCCTGCAGCTCGGCCTCGACCCAGATTCATGAATCTGAATTTCAAGGAAGAAGAATATATACAGTTATCATTCCGAGTGCGAAAAAAGCTTTGCGTGAATCCGCGACACAAGAATTGGGGTCCTCGGCACGAGGGCCACGGTGGCAAGCCAAGCCTATCCGCAGGCAATCAAAAAAATCAATCCAGCCGCTCAAGTCTTTTCCGTTGCCTGTCCACTTTTTGTTCCTTTGGCTGAGGAAGGCTGGGGTGAAGATCCACTCACGAATCTTGTCGCTTACCGGTATTTAAAGAAATATCTGCACAAGATATTGATACCCTTATTCTAGGCTGTACCCATTATCCCCTACTGTCCCCAGCCATTAGAAAAGTCATGGGCCCCAATGTCACCTTAGTGGAATCTGGGGCAGCTGTCGCTGACCAAATGGAGCCAGAGCTTATTCTCGCCCCAAGAGTCTCAGACGAGACTCTACATTCTTTGAGAGTAAAAATTTTTGTTACAGACGAATCAGATCAATTTCGGGATTTGGCCCAGAGAATTCTTGGCCCTTCTAAGATTAACTCATTCGAGTTAATTAGCCTGTAATCTACCTTCGTGGCCCGTGACTCAAGGCCCTTCTCGCAATATCACGAATTCGGGCGTAGTACCTTTCAACTCGACTGCCAGCTGGAGAGCTATCGAATTTTCGATTACACTCCTCACTTATATAGTAAAGATCAATGTTCAAACACCTCAGAATTTCGGAATCTGAACCGGCGGCTTTCCTGGTTGATTCCCAATGCTGTTATATCACGCTCCACTCGATTTAACTCATAAAAACCTTGTGCATTTGCAACTCAAACCCTAAAACTCTGTTGCTTGTTCACAAGAGTTCATGGATTTTTTATCCATTCCATCTGGGGGCAGGAACTCTTTTGCCCTTTTCTCCATCTCACAAGTAGACAACTTCAATGCGGAAGACCTTGCAGGCGCTAGTCCGACCTGGACTTTCAAGGGTCTATAGAATAGATTGGGTCGTTAGAGCGTCTGCGCTTTGTATATGATGAGGTGGAGGAATTTCGTGCCAATTGTATCTATATTTTTTGGAATTGTCATTCGGCTTTATCATGGCGATCATAATCCGCCACATTTTCATGCGGGTTACGGTGATTTTGAAGCAATTATAGAGATTAAATCGGGAAAAGTTATTGAGGGAAAGTTGCCGCCCAAGGCGACCAAGCTTGTTGAGGAATGGCGAAGGAAAAATTTGTCCGAATTGAATTCTGCTTGGGCTGCAGTTGCTGCGTTGAAGGCACCAAAAAGAATCAAGGGATTGGAGTAGATATGAAGCTCGGAAATAAAATTGAAAAGATCATTTCTGCTGATGCGGAGTCTTTCAGGATCAAGATTAAGTATACTGATGGTCAAAAGGGAGAAGTTGATCTTAGCTTTTTATTTTCAAAGCCAAAAAACTTGGCAGTAGAGATTGTTAAGGGTCAGTTGTTTGAAAGGTGCTATGTTGAGTCTGGTGCATTAGCCTGGCCCAATGGATTCGAGCTTTGTCCAGATGCTTTGCGCATGATATTAAAAATTAATAAAGGCAAGGCCGCCTGAATTTGATTGTAGGCTTTTTGTTTTTGTCAGCCAGAACATGAGGCGGTTGCTCCTGCGGCTTTGGTACGATTTCACTTCTGTACTTATATTGAGGCGCAAGCACTCCATGGAATCTGGTCAAGTGGACCCTGGGTCGTGGCACTCCGTTGTCCCAGAGCCTTTTTGTCTCAGAGTGACTCATCTGGGTAGACATTTTCTGCTTCATGGTAGAATTTGGACATGAAGGCAAAACGACAAGTTTACAATCATAGAATTAAGCAGGCGATCTCTCGGACGGGAAATATTCATTTGTTTCCGGAACTCAACATTCCGCAGACCACTGCCAAAAACTGGCTCCACAGAGGTGTTGGCAGCGTAGTGACCAATACTGCTTTCGATCTTGACCGCGAAGCGCTTGAACTTAAGTGCTTTGAACTGGAAGAACGGGTCAAATCGCTGCAGGCTCGCCTCAGCCTCTTGAGGTTTGTTTCTGTCACGATGGGACTCAGCGTTCAGTATCAAAGATTTACGGCCCAGCAGTTGGCATCGCATTATCAACGCTTTGAATCTGCAGCGAGAAGATCGAAAAAAGTATTTCTGTAAACCAAAAGTGGGTTATCGGGCGATCAAGCCAAACGAAAGCTGGCATATCGATGTGAGAGGATAAGAATCAAGCAAAACGGCGAACTCGGGAAATAACCACATCGGGTGGCCGAATAGGCCCGACCAGACACCTCAACTTGCGAAGCATTTGCTAAGGTGCCGTGGGTAATGAACAAAGCCAAAAACAAAGCAAAAAGCAAGCGAGTCTTCTGTGGAATCATTATCATTTGTGGAATCATAATTATTTTCTCCTGGTTGAAAGGGTCAATGATTGACGGTAACCTCCCTACCTGATTTTTTTATGTTTGGGTATGAAAAGCTGCTATCTGTAAAAAAACCATCAAAGTTTGATTGAACCGATCCA
Organism: Bdellovibrionales bacterium; assembly: GCA_016713585.1. Classification (GTDB taxonomy): domain Bacteria; phylum Bdellovibrionota; class Bdellovibrionia; order Bdellovibrionales; family Bdellovibrionaceae; genus JADJOV01. The sequence continues at coordinate 149,342 of JADJOV010000027.1, forward strand.
GCAGATTGCGCCTGCTCACTGGTTCCAAAATAGAGTAAGAAATGAAAAAACTTGAGAACAAAAGGCAGGAGAAAGTTTCGTATTCCCGAATCCTTGGCAAGGGCAAGAGGATTTTGATCCGACCTTACCACTTTTCTGATTATAAGATGTGCTGGGATTCTCATTTGGCTCGGCGCCCCTTGGCGGGCCCATTTGATGAGCCGATTCCAGCATGTAAACATTCCAAAGTGTCAGAGTTCAAAGATCGAATCCTTCGATATCGAAAACATGGCAAGGAAAAGCGTCATTATGTCTTTGCAATTTTTAATCGAAATCAAAAGAGGTATTTGGGACAGGTTGATCTTTGGATAATCAATGAAACTTTGCGGTGGGCGAATGTCGGTTACCATATTCAGAATCAGTTTTTCGGCAAGGGTTATGCGACCGAGGCAGTCCAAGTTGCAATTCGCCTGGCTATTAAATCCTTGGGGCTACACCGAATTGAGGCAGCCATGGAGATTGAAAATACCTCTTCACGCCAGGTTGCAATCAAGGCGGGGATGATTCGCGAAGGAATTCGTCGCCACTTTCTGCCAGAGCATAGCCATTCTGACTTCGAAGTTTTTGCCATCAATGCCATTGACTATGCAAAAGGCAATACTCGCTAAGTAATTATTCGTTAGGTCATCTCAATCTGCGAGCGAAAAACACTGGGCAGTTGACCTGTTTGTCTCTGAAAGCTGGCGATGAATTTGGATAAGGACTGATAACCAACTTCGTGGGCAATGCCTGTGATGGTGGTTCCAGTTTTCTTAAGCAGTAATTTCGCGGCTTCGATTCGGATCCAAGTGGCATATTGCTTGGGAGTCATACCAGCTTCTTCGAGAAACAAGCGATTGAGATTTCGAACACTGAGGCCATTGAGTCGGGCCAGCGCTGACATGGAAGGTTGCTCGGCTGGGTTTTGCAGCATTTCCATCGCTTGGCGGATTCTCTGGTCCTGAATCTTTCCAGGCAAATGAATATTTTCACATTGAGTCACGGTGAGGTGTCCCAGGCTCTCTAGCTGTTCCGAAAGCACTTGAACCAGAGTTGCCGTGAAGGTCTGAATCCCTTGGTTTTTCGGATTGAGTAAAAGGTAAAAAATCAATTCTCGAACCAAAGCGCTCACCGGCAGGGCCGAGGGCAGAGTCGTATTTCCGCCATTTTTCTTCCATGCTTTTTTATCGATCAAAAAAATGACTCTCTCGCCTTCGCCAGAGGCTGTCGATGAAAATCCATGTTCTAAATCAGGTGGAGCATAGATCATTCGACCGGGGCCGCCGCCAATTCTATGATTCTCAAACTGCAGAATGATCTCTCCTTGCAAGGGCAAAAGAACTCATGCTCTTCATGGCAATGTCTTCCCACTTCTCGGCCCGGGATTTTCTGGTGAATAATCGTCAACCCCCGGAAATTCTGCAACAAGATCCTGTCCTTTTTTCATATAGTAATCATTGGATCTCGCTTTTGCTAAAAAGGGAAGTGTATTTGGCTCAAAAGGGCAAGTCAGAAAGCTGAGCATTTGCGATAACTGGGACAGAAGACAGCGATCAAAAGACGAATCGAACAAACAATACAAGGAGAAAACATGAAAACGAAAACAATGATGACAATGACTTTAGCTGCGACTACTTTTTCTAGCCTCGCCTGCACATCGACTCAGGCTTTGAACTCAAATCCTGTGGGAAGAATCATCGAATTCAAGTCCGGTCCAGAAGGCTTCGATACCCGAACCTTTTTCTATGAAGGCTCCCAGGAGGTCGTAGCCTTTGATGCCCAGTTCACCCCCGAGCTGGCCCGTCAGTCGATTCAACATCTGAGGACATTTACGAAAAAGCCCATCAGTTGGCTGGTGATTACTCATCCCAATCCTGACAAGTTCAATGGGGCTTCGGTCTTCAAAAAAGAAGAAGGAACAAAAATTATCTCTTCACAAGCCACCGCTGACGCTATCCCAGGAGTCCATGCGTATAAAAAGTACTACTTTGTGAATATGGCAAAAATGTTTACTTCGGAAAACTATCCTGAGCCAGTTTCTGTGGATGAAGTGTTTAAGGAGCAGCTGACGATCACTCTTCATGGAGGAGAAAAAATCGAACTCAAAGAATTCAATCGTCCTGGGGTGAGCTCCAATCAAACGGTGGCCCTGATTCCCAAGAGAAAGGCACTTTTTGTCGGTGATCTGATCCACGATCAGGCTCACGCTTGGCTCGAAGGGGGCATTGTTCAGGGGAAGCCTGCCCCGCAAATGGCAAGCTGGATTTCCCTTCTTCAGGATTTACAAAATGACTTTTCCCCTGGCACCAAAGTCTTTGGCGGCCGTGGTCAGACGACCACTTTGCTTGCGGGGGCAGAGGCTCAGATTGCTTATCTGAAGAAAGCCAAAGTGCTGGTGCGAAATTATATTCTTGGATTGGGAAGGCAAAGAGTCGAATTGGCCAATGAGCAGGCAGGGGCTCATTATAAGAAGCTTGCAGAGATTTTTGCCAAAGAATTTCCCGAGTGCTCGCTATCTTACATGATTGAATATGGAATCTATGGACTTGTGAACGATGAATTGGCTCAATTAGAAGTGAAATGAAGCGGTGTAAGCAAGTCCGGTTGAGTTGATTGTTGTTCCTGATGAATTCCCGTCTACCGGGGATTCATATTTTGAGTGATAAAGACTGAGCATGGTGGTGATTTGCTTGCGACGATGGCTCAGGCCGGTTGAAATATAGGTGGTAATGGCGGCAGGCTTTTTGTCGCTTGTGGATCTGGATACTCCGGAAATCCAGGTGAGATCTTCACGCAAAGTTGTTTCGACTTGAAGGAGATCGGGTAGACCCAGCCATTACTGACTGGATCCCACCACAGAACCGTGCTGGCAGATTTCCCGCACACGGCTCTTCAGAAAAGAGGATATTTACAACCTGGCGAATGTGCTTAAATCTTGGTACTGGATCTTGATTTTAGGAAACACCAGTGGGTGTTTGTCTAAAATTTCTTTGTACCTGTCCCAAGTGACTCGGCCATTTGACTTCGTCGAGTGAGACTGTGCCTCCAATCCCAGCGAACTTGCTGAGAGAGAACGAGTGGAGTTTCTGTCCATTACCGGCAATCCCATAGTAGTTAAAGTGACCCCTCAAACTAGAGTTGAGGATCTGAACTTGTTCTGCTATGGGGCGGTGTTGAATTTGTGAAATCTTGGCCTTGATCGCTGCTTTCGCACGACCATATCGCAAAGAATCCGTTACAAATACAGTCTTGCCGCCTGTTCCACTTCGATTCTTGGCTCGGTAAATTGTAAATCCAAGAAACGTCATTCGTCGACGCTTATGGGTTTCAGACTGACTCTGTAACCCAAGGTGCGTTTGATGAGTCTTCTTTTCAGAGATGCTGAGGCCAAACTGAGCAAGCCTTGCCATGAGCAAGGTTTGCATTGTTGTGACATCTGAGGCTTTGTTGAAGAATAGAGCGAAGTCGTCTGCATAACGCACCAGATTTGCTCGTCCATTAAACTGTTGTTTAATTTTCTTCTCAAACCATAGGTCCAGCACATAGTGAAGATAGATATTCGCAAGCAAGGGAGAAATTACTCCTAAACACAATGGACAACTTTTCGTTGTCAATCAAGCTATCCTTTGGTAATCACAGGCTTTATTCCAACGGGCGCAAGTACGCCAATTGCAGTTGGCAGCCGCCGTCCATGAATGGACCAGCGCCTTGTTCACACAAGGAAGTTCAGCATGTCAAAAACATTAAAGAGGCTATGGACGGTTCGTATCGAAGGCCTCTACAAAAGCGATCGAGACGAAAGACTCACCAAAGCATTCGAAATCATTCTCCCAGAAATTCAAAGAACAACACAAAAATCAGAGGTAAAAACCCATGAACAAAACCACAGCGATCTACGCCAGGGTTCTCAAGCGACAAGCAAGCCCAAGAAGGAACTATTGAATCACAAATTTCAAGTCTTCGAGAACATTGTGTCAGTCAAGGATACCAGATTGAAGAAGATCTTGTTTTTACTGACAATGGCGTCAGTGGCACAACTCTTGTGCGCCCAGGGGCTTGATGCTCTCAGAGACAAGGCCGTTGCCGGTGAAGTCAATCAGATTTTAATTCTATGTCCAGATCGCTTAGCCAGAAAGTATGCTCACCAATTGATTCTGGTAGAAGAGTTTAAAAAACTGGGTGTTGAGATTAACTTTGCAAACCGAACAATTTCAACTTCACCCGAAGATCAGTTACTTTTTCAAATTCAAGGAGTTATATCCGAATTTGAGAGAGAAAAAATAATCGAGCGAAGTCGTCGAGGTAAACTTTATAAAGCCAAAGCTGGCAAAGTTTCAGTTTTATCTGGCGCGCCTTATGGGTATGTCTATATCTCTGCTACCGAATCCGAAGAGTGTCGTTACGAAATTCATCCTGAAGAGGCAACCGTCGTCAAAAGAATTTTTCATCGCTATATTTATGATCGAAAAGCATTGGGGCAATTGCTAGAGAACTCACGACAGAAGGCATTCCCAGTCGACACAATGTGGGTCACTGGGAGCGTTCAGTGATTTGGCTCATGTTGAAAAATCCTGCCTACTGCGGAAAGGCAGCCTATCGAAAGACTCAAGTTGTCGAAAGGCTCAGGCCCACTAAATTAGCTCGGGACAATGGCTTCTATCCAAAGAAACCAAAATCAAGTACTCGGGATCGTGACCCGAAAGACTGGATCATTATTGCTGTTCCCCAGATAGTCAGTGAGGAGGATTTTGAAAAAGCAAAAGCGCAGCTTCAAGAAAATAAAAAGTTATCGCCGCGAAATAATAAACGTTATGAGTACCTCCTAAGCGGTCTTCTTCGTTGCAAAGAATGCGGCTATTCAATCTATGGTAAGCCCGCTTCAAACTCCAAATACAAAAGGCTCTATTACCGCTGCATGGGTCAAGACGGCCACAGATGGTCCACAGGACGCGTTTGTTCATCTCATCCAGTTAGAGTTGAGGTTTTAGATGAGCTTGTCTGGCAGCAAGTCCAAACCCTCATTGAACAACCCGAAATCGTCGTTAAAGAATATACTCGGCGAATGGACGCTAAGAAAAAGAAGACTCAAATTATGAAACACTTCTTAGCAAGAAGAAAAAGAAATCCGCATGCAAGAGCAGCAAAAGGAAAGATTGCTTGATCTTTACCAAGTCGGCACGTTAAATTTAGCTGAAGTCGAAGAGCGGTTGAAAACTCTTCGATTGCGAATTACAAAACTGAATAACGAATGTGCCCTTTTGAATCAAGAGGAAAAACAAAAGCAACAGTGTCTGCAGCTTGTTGAACAGTTCGAGGATTTTAAGAAAAAGATGAATTTAAACCTACCAAATTTGAAGTTCGAAGAAAAAAAGCAACTTGTTCGTCTTTTGGTCAGCGAGGTCGTTGTTGATGTCAAAAATCAAGATGTTAACGTTAAACACGTGGTGCCGGTTCAGAAAAATGTTCCATTGTGTTTAGGGAGTAACCGAACCTCCTTGCGGAGTTCCTTTTTCCTCGCCAACCTGCAATTGTCCATTTTCCATGACACCGGCACTCAGCCAAGCCTCGATCAGTTTGAGCACTCGCTCGTCTCCGATCCGAAGTCTCAAGAATTTCTTAAGCCATTCATGGCTTAAGCTTCCAAAGAAATCCTGAATATCCACCTCGAGAACATATTCAGCCTTCCTGCGGTAGAGAATCTCATTGATCGTGGCTAGGGCATGATGGCAGCTTAATCCTGGCCGAAATCCGAAGGACGACTTGAGGAAGTCCTGTTCGTAAATCTCGTTCAGAATTCTGCTCATCGCTGCTTGAATAGCCCGGTCAATGACCGCAGGGATACCAAGAGGACGCTTCTTTCCGTCAGCCTTTGGGATATACACCCTTCTCACAGCTGGTGCTTCGTAGCGACCCTCATGGATTTGCCTCAGGATTGGCGGAAGAAGCCAAGAGAGATCTCTCTGGCTTGTTCGACCGTCATACCATCTATGCCGACGGCACTGGATTTTGGAATTTTATTTAAACATTCCTCAACCAATTCGTAGGTCAAATGATGAAGCAAACTGTTAAATTGTTCTTTCGGATTCTTCCTGGCTCTTGCTGCAATAGCTGCTCGCCGAGAGACCGGGTCTTGTTTAAATCCGCCACTGTGTTCGGATGTATTCCCCACCTCGGAGTGTGGCCCCTGTTTCTTCACTTGCAACTTCTCCTTTCTGCGACACCCTTCGCTCCCCGATCATTACTCGGTTCACCGCTACTATGATGTCGTCTGAATTCCTGTGACTTCTCATCTCGGCTTCTCGCTTTGGAGACTTCTGGCTTCGTGCCAGTAAACCACAGGACCTCCCACGTTTATGAAAGTGCCTTTATGAACATGCCGGAGCCTGCGCCCCGGTAGCTAGAGATAAGCTCGCCCCGTAGCGCTCATCCACTTTTCGTCTTCTCCACCTTATCTAATGGATCGACAGCTACAAGTTATACCCTTTCGGGGTTTACGCCCATTCATCTCACCGATTCGGCCTGTTCACTCGACGATCTTCCGCTCTGATGAGTCGGTTACCCTTCACACCAGGAAGACGTCTTCACCTTGATTGGCTAGATTTTAAGGTTGTGACTTTTACATTTCACACGCTCCTTTCACACTTTGCGTGGCGCACGGTAAGAAGTATAAAGCACCTGCTCTAGGGAACTCAATTATATAGGACGCCTGGTCAATTCTGCGGAAAGTTCGATTCCAGCTAATTCTGCTTAATTTTTTTGAGTTTTTGATGATGCTTTTTAGATTGATGGACTGTTTATAAGATTTTATATCGATTTTTTCTCATTGGATTTGTTTTTTTTGTATGGGAGTCCCGTCAACTCATGGATTTCGAGTCTGAGGGTTCCAAGAAAGCTCATGAGTCGTGTTTCTTGGTCTAATCATAATCAGGGAAGGCTTGGATGACGTCGTCTCCAGAGCCATTTGCAATGGTGTTGTGGTGGTCCTCGGCTTGGGTGGATTTTCGGTGATCTTGTGGGAAGTTTCAGATGCTCGAGTATTTTTTGGATCACCTCGGGATCAGTGATTGCGGAGATGACTGCCATTTTCCCGCCGCAAACATTGCAGATTTCTATGTCTATTTTGAAGACTCGCTTGAGCAGCTGGGCCCAGGTGATGCACTTTTTCTTTGTTGAGCCGTTCTTTTTGTCATCCAGGCTCTGGTCGGTCTTTTCTTGGGTCGGAGTCGTGGAGGGTGGGGTTGGGATGATGTGTTTTCTGTGCTTGGTGTTTGGAGCCAGGACTCCGTGAAATCTGGTGAGATGAACTCTTGGCCGAGGGACAAGGGCGGCAAGTTTTTCCAAGAACTCCAAGGGCCTCCATCTCGCAACCTCATGGTTAGTGCAATAGAAATTCCCCAGAATGCTGCTCTATGACTTCGTCGATGAAAAATCTCTTGAATTCTTCTTTTTGAAGCGTCATGGACCAAAAATCAATAACTCCATGATAGAGAGGGGTAAATCCATTTAATTTCAATAGGTAATTAACCTGATTCATATACAGTGACTGGTTCGTAAAGACAAAAGCATGGGAGGTCAGCAATGTTTGATAGTATTCAGCCAGCAACCGAAGAAACCTTTTTTGTGGTGGTTTTAAAGGTAGGTTTTCACTGACACGAGGGGAGTTCTTTCGTAAATTCTTGTTTAATAATCTGCATCAAATTTTCCGCAATTTGAATACAATTATCCACCTCTTCCGAGAGAGGCACTTTAAAATATGGTAACTCGGGTTTGAATCTGTCTCTATGATGGAGAAGAATATCAACTTGTTCCTGACGATACTTACTTTGAGATGTGGATTTAGTGATGCCATTGGACCATGAAATTTTGACCGTGGTAGGCTCGCCTAAGTAATATTCATGCAGTGTTTGCGCTTGCACAGAATATGTGCGAGGCCCCTTTTAATTTGAAATTGAGCTCTGAATTCGTATGCGATAACCCTTGAGTTTGAAAAATATCTACTTTAAATTCAGCTATTGCATTTTCCAAAGCTGTAAACTTAAACCTGTCAGAAGAAAAAAGAGGAGGATCAAAAGTTCCATCCTCTGAGGTGTGCACTTTGTAAAGTTGCCTTGCTTTGTTAGTGTATCCAGGATTGGCCTTAACAAGATCTTCGTACTGAGTGAAGATATCTGATCTAGTCATACCTGGAAAGATCTCGTCTGTTCTGTAGCCCAAAAAAGCTTGATAAGGTCCTCCACCGACCCCAGGTAAGCCAACAGTTGAAATACGATGCATTTTCCTTAGCATCTGTCCGAATGCCAACGACATCCTACCATTAATCCAGGGAATGAAAACTTCAGTCAAAGCTAAAAAAGCATTTGTAGAATACTCATTTGAAGGAGTCCTAGTGGGCTCGCTCGAAATCCAACGTTGCCATTCCTGCGAAGTGTGAAGCACTAAAGATTCTTGTTTTTTATGATTGGCCAATAAATCCGGGCATCGGGTTTGACAATGACCAGCCGTTGAACTGGAAATAATGAAAAATAAGAAAAGTAAGGCCAAATGTTTCAAGCGTATCTCTCCTTTGCAATCGCTTTGGAATGTTCTCTAAGAGTGGGATGCCTCTGAAGTTAACCTTAAAATTCTAGAAGAAAAACTGAACGGTACTTAAGCGAATGAGCATCAGTTCTCGCTGCTTCTATGCTAACCAGCTTCAAAACTTAAAAAAGCCTTCCGGTCAAATCAAGAGCCCAGGCCTGGGATACAGCAGCCTCGCACCCGCCAGAGCTGCAGTGCTTGCACATAGCGCCGATCGATGCCTGCAACAGCTTGTAAAGCTCCTTCAGCCTATGAACGACACAGACCAGAGGAAACCACTCTCTACAAACTCGTGCAGGAAAACTGGCTCACCTTCAAACAACAAGTTGCGATGGACACTGGTCACAGCTTGCCTGACTTCGTGGTCAAGGAATTTGAGGAGTATCTCCGCTGTGGTATCCTGGCGCATGGATTCTTACGAGCCAAATGTGAGTCTTGCAATTTCGAGCGACTCGTGGCGTTTAGTTGCCAGGCCTTGCAATGTATCGGGCTATCTTTTCAAGCTTGTCTCGTTGCCCAGGGCCTACGGCAACACCTCCATGGAGAGTGAAGCCGGAATACTTGCCAACAAGTCCACCTTGCCGAGGTGGTCCCTGTCGACCTGAGTTTTGAGCACGAGAGCCTTTTTTTCTTTATTGGGACCGAGCAAGAATCTGTAGGAACTCGAGGCGGCCTGCAAATGGGAAAAGCCTTCCTCCATGGGGATATTGAGCTGAAGAGGGGCGTCGTCATCTTTTACGATGATACCGTTTTTCTCAAGATATTTGGCGACTCTGTGGGCGATGGTCTTAACCAGTCCTTCTAGCTCTGGGACAGTTGGTGGTGCAGTTTTGTGAAACTCCTTTGCGATCTTATCGGCATTGAGTTCATAAGCCCCATCGATCAGAAGTTGATGGAGGTGGACATTGACGTTGCACGCGCCCCCATGATCTTTGGCCGAACGGCGAGCAGGGGCCTCAGCCGAAAGGGGAAGGTCAGTACGAATTGCCGAATAGGTTGGTGAGGCAAGACATAGTCGACGAGATGGGCTGCGGTCTCGGCCATTCTTCGAGCTCCACAACTCGGGCAGAAGCCTCTGTGCTTGCAGGAAAATGTCACCAGATATTCTTTGTGGCACTTTTCACACTGAACTCGTAGGAAGCCATTGGCTAGAATTCCGCAATCCAGATAGTCATAGAATTCCTTAGTCACGAAAGCAGACAAGGGATGGCCCATCTCAGGGGATAAGAAATTCAATAGGGGTTTTCGTGTAATCTGAAATATCTGCACAAGATATTGATACCCTTATTCTAGACTGTACCCATTATCCCCTACTGTCCCCAGCCATTAGAAAAGTCATGGGCCCCAATGTCACCTTAGTGGAATCTGGGGCAGCTGTCGCTGACCAAATGGAGCCAGAGCTTATTCTCGCCCCAAGAGTCTCTGACGAGACTCTACAATCTTTGAGAGTCAAATTTTTTGTTACAGACGAATCGGATCAATTTCGGGATTTGGCCCAGAGAATTCTTGGACCTTCTAAGATTAACTCATTCGAGTTAATTAGCCTGTAGTCTACCTTCGTGGCCCGTGACTCAAGGCCCTTCTCGCAATATCACGAATTCGGGCGTAGTACCTTTCAACTCGACTGCCAGCTGGAGAGCTATCGAATTTTCGATTATACTCCTCACTTATATAGTAAAGATCATTCTGACTGTAGGAATAGCTATTGTACTCAAAACGATCCTCGGCCATTGGCAGCGCCATATCATAAATCCTGCTGTAAGCCACCTCTGCCACAGATCCACTGGGACTTCTTTCATATTTTGAGACGAAATAAATTCCCACCTGCTCAATATTTCTAAAATCATAAATCTGTGAAAGTTAAAGTCTCACGACCTCAGGCAATCGATCAAAGACCGTCCGGCGGGCTCGATCATAAGCTCGTTCTTTCGCGGACCCCGCCGGCGTCGCCTGATACTTCTGATCTAGAGTCAGTGCATACTGATCCAGCTCACGCCAATCACGATTGAAGTTTTCGACCTCCCACTGAAGTTGTCGGTGAAAAGCTTCGTAGGCAATATCTCGAGCCTGACTATACAAATACTCTAAGGCTGATCCCGAGGGGCTTGCCTGATACTTGCGCTCCTGCTGGTCAGCAAATCGTTCGATATCCTGTGAGGACATTCTGTCAAAGACTTGATACCCACGAATGGCCTGAAGAGCCCGTCGAGTGGATTGATCTCTCTGGTCCTGAGCGTACCCCTCTTCCCAAGAACCTGCCGGAGCCTGATCGTATTTTCGACTCCAGGAAATAGCATTGGCCTCTTCTACTTCGTACTCCTGGATTCCATAGTTTGGAGAACCATAGGGAGGAGGTGGATAGGGCGGGGGATGACCCTGACCCCATGCAACTAAAGACAACAGCTGAAGCGAAAACGACAATATAACCGCAAAAATAGAAATAACTTTCACTGAAAACCCCTATTTGGTAAAGTTGTACGAGTCCTAAGTACATGTCCGTTAAAGAGTTTGTCCAGCTCGAAAAAAATGGCAAATTTTACACCTAGGGTTGCGAGCCCCCAAAGAAATTTGGATTTATCAACTGGACTAGACCTAGCTAATCTCTCCCTAAAAGGTACAATAGGCTTTGTTCATTGGATAGAACTCTTCAAATGGAAAAGGATTGATAATGAAAATTTGGCTAAATATACTCATCACTCTAGGACTTCTGAATTCCTGCTCCACAGGCAATCACTCGACCAATCAGGTCACTCACCCTGATCTCCTAAAATCACGTCGTCCGACGTCGGAAAAAACCTTCACTCGAGCAGGCCTCGACGGATGGCTCAGCCCCGAAAACAACAGCCAGCTTTGGGGCCAGTATTGTCTCGGTGATCCCACAGATCCCGCGATTATACCTCAACCTAATTATGAAAACTACTTTATCAAGACATGGGTCGTTCCAAAACTTCTCCAGGTGGGTGAAAAAAGTTTCTACCTCAGTTCAGATGTTCTCAAAGTCTATGGACTTCGCGATCCAAACACCCAAAACAAAAAAATGCTCTCACCAGTATATCGGGAAAAAATTCCCCAGGGCTTGTCCCTCACCCATAACGCCTTTTTGGTCTATCTTTGTGGTGAATTTCGCGATAGGGCGACTCTCATAGAGGAAAAACTGAGATGGTTGGCCAGGCTGCACAAACTCCCTATGACTGAACAACAAGCGGACATCGATGTCAGAGTTTCGCCTTTTTCACAACTCTCGGCTAAAAAGTACTTCGACTACCTGAGCCTCTCGACGGCAGTTTTTAACAATCGTAAGCAATTAATCCAAGCAACTTCTGTCGATCTCGGCGATGGTCACAAAATCGATCCAGCCACTCCCGCTTTTACCGTCTGTGACGTGAAATTTATGATGTCTCAGTATATCGCAAAAAATAAATCTTACGATGCCAACTTCGAAACTGATCTTCTGGGTTGGTCTCAACAAATCGCACCCGATGGACAGCCTCATTGCCAGCAAGAAGATGTTGATTACGTTTATGATTTCCGAGGAGATTCGAATTTTAAACCCAACAGCCCCGAAAGCAATGCGATGCTTTGGGCTGGCGACACCATGGCCAAGGTTTGCGCCACACCGGTCACAACCAAAGATCCAGCTGTCGTGAGCGATGAAGATTGTCGACACTACTTTTCCCATCCTTTTGAGGAACGCTGGGGAAAAGCGCGTCAGGGTCTCATGAGCTGGCTCTATTACCCCGACCAATATGAAGGCAAGTTCGGATACACTAAAAGCCTCGTCGTTCTCTATCCAAATGACCCCAAGGCCAAAGATAAAAATAGTCCACTTCCATATGGTTTTCAACTCTCAAATGGAACAGTACTCAGTGAGTATAGTACTCAAATGCTTTCGGCCCAGGCAAAAGATCCTGATCTTCTGAAGCGTGGGGACCTTGGATTTAATACTGTCTTTGAATTGAATGGCGTTCCTGGGAATACATGGAAGGCCTACAATCGTATCAGACAACTCGTCGATCGTCATACAGACTGGTACCAGTCAGGGTATGATGATCAGCGTGGAAAACAAATGACCCAAGCCTATTCACCCTTTGTGGCCTCGAGCTATGAGCTGAGTAAGTCCGATGCGTTTATCGCCTGCGGCTATACGATTCAATGCTATCCTGGAAGCGACACTCGTCGACAGTGGATGTTTGTATTTAAAATTAAAAAGACCACTGGTACCGCACCCAAGATGTAGGCGCTGGTAAACCCGTTGATTTTAGCAAAATGTGGCTGGATGAAACCTCCTTTGGAATCACTCCCTTAGCTGACGCTGAAAATGCCTTTGATCGCCTGGGAACTGCGGTCGAAGGAGAATACGAAGATATCATGTACGTGCACAATATTCATGGAAGCAGCGGTGGCAACAAAATCGAAGAGGATGGTTTGCCCTTTGATAATCCCTATGAAGCAGCCAAGAGCGCAGGGCCGCTTCAGACCTCTGCAAACAACTACACGAAAACTATCAAGACCAAATCTTATGAAATCAACAAGGCAGATATGGCAAGATCTGTTTCACTCAGTTTTGCGCGCCCAAAGATTGTTGATCAAGCTCTCACAGGAAAGGCTCTGGAGGCTCGGCTGACAGACCTTTTCAACCAAAGGATTCGGCCCCATATGTACAAAACTTCTGTGACTCTACAACCCGGAACAAAAATTATTCCGAAGACGAATCGAATTTCCGTTAGTCTTGCGTTGACTCCAGCTTTTGATATGGACGACCTCATTGAAATCCTAAAAAATTCAAAACTTGAGCAGATTGAAATTAAGAATCTCAAGTAAAGAGTACAACTTCTCAGTCCATCGCCTGAGCCAGAAAGATCTCTTTGGCTCGGGCCTGAAGGTTATAATCACTCGACATTGATGCTCCGTAGGCCCCACAGTCAGCAATCACCAAAAAGTCATTTTCTTTCACTAGCGAGAGAGGTCGAGAGCGGCTGAAAAAATCTGAGCTCTCGCAAATAGGTCCCACGACATCCACAATCTGGGTCTTTGAATCACGCAGAACCCAAGGGGTGATCCAATGGTAGGCCTCATACAAAGAGGGACGAATCAAATGATTCATCCCAGAATCAGTAATCACAAAAGTTTTCTGGGCCGTTTCTTTGATATACTGCACTTGACAAACTAAAATACCGGCGTGAGCCACCAGCCAACGACCTGGCTCTGCTTGGATTTCAATCCCCTCTTGCACGAAATCGGCAAGCTCTTGTTGAATCACAAGCGCGTAATCCGCTAAAATTTGCAGTTCCCTCGCCGGGTTGACCTCTTCGTAAAGTATTCCGATCCCCCCCCCAAAATCAAATCGTTGACAGGTTGGAAATTGGCGACGAAGTTCATCAAAACAAGCCCTTGTTTTCCGAATACCTTCTCTAAGTCCTGAAAACTCGAGCATTTGTGAACCCAAATGCAAACTAACTCCGGACAAAACCACCCAGGGACTTTGCTTTAATACATTTAATAGATCCGGGAGGATCGCAAGTTCCAAACCAAATTTGTTTTCAAGCAAACCCGTTGCAATATACTTATGAGTTTGAATTTCCACATCGGGATTTAGTCTTAAGGCAACTGAGATTTTCTTTTTCATTTTCGAGCAAATGTCCGCAATCCGCTTGAGCTCAGACAAGCTTTCCACGTTGATTTGATGAATCTGAGATTCCACCGCGAATTCAATTTCCTTTTGCGTTTTTGCCACCCCACTGAACAGAATATCTCGGGGTTCAAATCCGCACTCGAAAGCACGTTGAATTTCGCCACCGGAAACCGCATCGATTCTGCAACCGAGGGATTTTAGCCTCTTCAGGATCTCAGGAGATGGATTTGCTTTCAGCGCATAATGAACTGATACATGAGGAAGGGCATTCTTAAGAGCCAAGAACCTTTCTTGCACTAGGTCAAGATCATACACAAAACAGGGACCCGAATAATCCGTGAGTATTGGAGCCAAAGAGCGACTATTGAATAAAAGCTCTTCCGCTCCGCTCTGAGCTTGATCGCTGATTTTTGTTTTTTGGTATTGTAAATGTTTTTTGAGCATCATATATCCTAAGTCATGAGACCAAATGTTAATCTTTTCGCCAGCAGCCCTCGTGGCCTTCCGGTTCTTAGTTATCAATTTTTTCAGGGCGGACCACAAGTTTTAATTCTGGGCGGCGTCCACGGAGATGAAATTGAGGGTGTTTGGGCGGCTCAAGCCCTCTTGTACAGTTTTATGCAAAATTTCCCCTATCGACTGAATTTGACCCTGGTTCCGGAATTCAATATTGAAGGAGTCCTCGAGCGACAAAGAAGCAATTCTCGCGGGGTTGATTTAAATCGAAACCTTCCCACTCGAGACTGGACGGCAGAAGTCCTCAATCCTCGTTACAATCCCGGCCCAAGTTCATTGAGCGAACCTGAAAATATGGGCCTGGTCCAGTATATTGAACAATCACAGCCCCGGCTTATTGTGAGTCTACACTCCTGGAAGCCCGTCCTTAACGTCAACGGCGACTGCCGCCCTGAAGCCGAAGTTTTGGCAAAGTTAACGGGCTACAGTATTGAAGAAAGTATTGGTTATCCGACCCCTGGTTGTCTTGGCAGCTATGCAGGACTCGAGAGAAAATCACCGACGATCACCTATGAAATCGAAAGGGGCCTGAGCGCCTCTGAGGTGCTACGAGTTCACCCGCCCGCCATCTTAGAAATGCTCAAAATCACTGAAAAGAGGAATTCATGGACGACAAATTAAAAACTGAGCTTGCAGAATCGATCGACACCCTCTGGGCCCAAGCAGAGGCCGGCAAGAATCCAGTCCATTTCTTGAGTGGCGAGAAAAACATGATCACCAAGGTGATCGAACTTCTGGATCAAGGACAGCTTCGCGTTTGTGAAAAAGTAGAAAAGAATTCTTCTCAAACAGATGAGGCCGCTGCTGTCGAGCCTTCAACTTGGCTTGTTCATCAATGGATTAAAAAGAGCATTTTGCTCTATTTTCGAATTCAAGAAAACCAAGTGCTTCAGTCTGAGTTATTTAGCTTCGTCGATAAAATTCCGCTCAAAAAATGGAATGGCACTGAGCATGTGCGAGTCGTGCCCCATGCTCTCACTCGCTACGGAAGCTTTGTTGAACCTGGGGCTATTCTGATGCCTTCATATATAAATATTGGCGCCCGAGTCGGGGCAGGAACCATGGTCGACACCTGGGCCACGGTGGGCTCCTGCGCGCAAGTGGGAAAACACGTCCATTTGTCAGGAGGGGTTGGTCTTGGGGGCGTGCTTGAACCAATACAAGCTCAGCCTGTCATTATTGAAGACAATTGCTTTCTGGGTTCTCGCTGTATCGTCGTCGAAGGAGCCCTTATCGAAGAGGGGGCCGTCCTTGGTGCGGGAGTCACCATAACTGCCAGTACCAAAATTCTCGATGTCACAGGAAATCAGGTCAAGGAATACCGTGGAAGAGTCCCTGCCCGCTCCGTCGTTATTCCAGGAACTCTTCCTAAAGATTTCCCCGCAGGAACTTATGGAGTTCCCTGTGCATTGATCATTGGCCAACGCAAAGCGAGCACAGACTTAAAGACATCCCTCACTGCGGCCCTGAGGGACTACCAAGTGAGTGTTTAGTCAAATTTCGGGGTTATGAACCCAGCTGTGAGATAAGAAACGGAAGAAGAAAAAACGAAAATCTCGACCCCTTCTAAAATCAGAACAACGGTTGACCTCCGGTGCCCTGTAGTCCCCTGATTCGTGTTTTGTAATTCCTCTGATCATTTTCACTCGCCAATGTAGGTTTCCGCCTCAAAAACTCCTCTGAACTCAGGAGGTCCTCGATCAGTTCATTGCCGGCCTCATCAAAAACTTGAACCCTATAGGAAACGGGACCATTTCTTGTTGACAAAATCTTGGTAACTTCAACGATTTGCCTCCTGGTAACTCCCATAGAATCAGTTGCCGTAAAATGATAAACTTTGCCTACTTCAACCCCAGGCAGAGATTGTAGTGCCCGGGGTCCACTCTGACCGGCCAATGAACCGGATACGGAAGTTGGGTCGCTCGATCCTGCACTCCCTGACGTTTTGTAGGTGACTGGTGGGCCCGTCCAAGGAACCATTTCCTTCGGATCAGGGATCCAAGCCCCATCCCCTGGGATGGAATCGCTATAAGTTATGGCTATGTCAGTTGCCGAAGGCTTGATTCCGCCACTTTCCGCAGGTCTCCCTGCTCTCTTCTCAGCGATTTTTTCCTTCAACCCCCGACTTGCATTAGTCACATTTCCCTCTCGATGCGCCCTGACAGCACCTTGTAGAGCACCTCTATCTTCCGCCGATACATTAACGGCTGTTAGATACTCATCGCCGTGATTTAACTTTTCATCCAGGTGATTCCAAAATCCCTCAACCTCCGCTCTGGATGCGGTATCATTTGGATCAACTTTGATTGAGGTTGATGAAATGCTCTTTTTTACTATTTTATTTGTGATTGGATCCGTGAAAACGACCTCATAGTTTGGAACAAATTGTGAGTCCAAAAACCTATGGTGAACATAGGCAGAAACCTTAACCTTTGCACCTTCTGAATCCATAAGTTCCAAAGGCACAAAATCACCCTTCATTTTCTTCCCTTCTGGGCCTAATCTCAATGGTAGTTTGTTAAGGTCATAACCTTGCCATTTGCGATTTTCAAAATAACTCAGGTCATCCTCTGAATATCCAATTTCGCGAAGTTTCTTAATATCCTTGTCAATTGCCCCCAACGTCCTTGGCCCTGTTCTTCGTGCATCATTATCATCCCATTCTCTTCTGACATTCGCCCTTTGCCTTTCGAGAAGTTCCCGGAGTTTTTTCTCATTGGCAGCGTTCAATTGACTCTGAGCAATTTCTTGTTTTTTCTCTGGAATTACTGGGTTCCTTCTTTTCATTTCTTGTTCCCACTGGGACAGAGTTTTCTGTTGAATCCAAGACCTGACAATCCCAATCTTGGGAGTCAGCCAACCCATGGTCGTTAAAGCAGCTGTTATTCCTGCTGGAGCTGCAGAAATTGCAGCGTCTAAAACACAATTATTTTCATCGATTCGTCTGAGCTCCGATTGAGTGAATTGAGTTAGGTCGGACGAACAAGCCGCCTTGGCATCAAACACAATGCCTTTTTCGAGACACTTTGTCTTATAAGCACTCCCAAAAGCTGCGGCATCAACTGCCACGGCTGACGCTCGTAAGATGGTAGCCGGAGGAGCGTTCAATGTTCTGTTGGCAACCTGCATAGTTAAAGTTAACCGCTGCGGCAAGGAAAGTTTGGCAACTAGTCCCGGAACACCCCCCACCGCAAATGACCCGACACCGATGGCCGTATACAATTTATCGCGCCCTTTAGTATATTGCCCTCAATACGACAAAGCAACTTAACCATTGAGTCATCTCGTTCGTCGACCGCCTTCCTAAAATAAGCATCTAGAGATCCCTTTTCGATCAAATCAATTTTTGTCCTATCTGTGAGACGGTCGTATAGCCTGGTTCGGCCCAAATTCTTATGCCGTGGAGCGTCTGCTGGGACGTCGACTGACTGAGCTTCAAGTTTTTCCTTGCTCTCAATCAACTCCCTTTTTACGTCTGGTATTTTTTTCTTAAATTCTACATTAATCAATTGCTTCGTCGGACTAGGATTCCTCTTCACAAGATCAAAAATGAACTCCTCCATTGTTTTTGTGGTTCCATTCCAGAAACCGGCAAGCGTGGTCCCTACAAGCCCTCTGTACCTCAACCAGTCGGCCTCAAGCTCTTTTTCCTTATCTCGGCTTTCTTGAAGATCTTTGTGACATTTCCTAAAAGCTTCATCTTTCTCACCATCACAGAGCTTTGCCTTTGAATTATTTTGACCAACTAAATGATCATACTTAACTCGAGCCTGGCCCGCAAATTTCATGTTTTCTTTAATGAAAGGAAGTTTATTAAAAATCTCTTCAGAGTTTACCTCGATAAGGGTTGAACTACTTTCGAACAATTTAGCATTATCGATTTGACAGGATATTTGTTTATGCTGCTGACTCGCAAGATCATTAAATAGCAACGTTTCTGCTATTTTATTTTCGCCCATTCTAGACCCAAGCACTGAATCAATTTTGATCGCACACTCTGCTTCATTTAGATGTTTACTCAAGGGAATTAAATCTGCCGACTGAAGATTCTCGCAACTCTTATCCGAAAACTTGTTATGCAACCAAAGTGACGCTTCTGAAATAACGTCCGCACGAACATCCGAGTGGCTCAGCAAGAGCCAAATTATGGCACCAGAAAAAAGACATTTCAGCATACTTTAATTCTCGGTCCATTCCTAAGAAAAATCAAATGAGCAGAAATGAGTGTCCTTCTTTGGAACTTCTCAAAATGAGAACTTGGAAAAAGTCACTTTCATTAGCCCGAGTGGGCAACACCACCTTTTTTCTCGCTCCAGTTCCAATTCCCGCGCTAGTTCCCATGCCCATAGATATTCCCCCGACTATTTATCCCCGTAGCGAATGGTATGGCCTATATGGGCCTCAGGTCATCTTCGCCCCAGCTGCCGCCGTCAACTATGGTCAGACTTCGAACATGACGGAGCTTATGAAGTTTCATTCTCATCTCTGCTGTGGCTCGATTGGAAAATTCGACTTCCACTTTTTCCAATGAGTCTAAATAGTCATTCCATGTGGAATCGCTCATTTGAAGATACCGGATACTAAAGTATTTTTGACGTCCGTCTGGGTCTGCTAGCTCTCGCAAACTTCTGTCTACAAGGATTTGCGCCCATTTTTTATAGAGTGAGATTGTAAACTTGCTCTTCCCAATCCATCTGACTCCGCGAGGCGTGGGGACAACGATACGGTCATCCGGCAAAAGCTTGATCAGATTGAGCTTATCCAAAGTTCGAACCAGCGAATCTAAACGTTTTTTTTCAATCCGCATGATTTTATGGGCTTGCTCTAAGGTTCTTCGTTCATAAACTAAAAACCAATATAATAGAAAGCCCTCTCTTTGCCGTAAAAAGAAGTCCTCGATCTGAGGTTCAAAGGTGACATTGAGCAACTCACGATTTTCTGCGGCCAATATCAGATCACTCAGACGGAGCCCGATCGCTCCACATATACTCTCAAGCCGTTGCAGACTACAGTCATTTGCACTCATGATTTTCTTAAATCCAGACTCTGACCGACCAATTGCTTTTGCAACTTGTCCATAGTTGAGACCACGCTCCTTCATCACTTTTTTCAATTCCATAAAGATGAGCCGAGATGAGTGCGATTCCATAATTAGGTATCTCCTTGTATTCTAGTACCATATTTTGGTCCTTTTTACAAGATACTGGCTCCTCACCCGAGGGTCTGTTATCTCTGCACTTCAAGGAGTCCCATATGAAACTAAAAAATCCCGTTCTAAGCCTTAGCGTTCTGGTCATTTTAGTTATTTTTTCAAGCATTTTTTCACAAACTGTTTTAAGCTCACAATCTGAATCTTCGAGTTTTAACGAAGTCTGGAATGTCGTGATGGATCGAGACTTTTCACCCAGCACGGAAGTTGAAACCACCGAGTTCTCGGTCTATGCCAAGGGTCTCCTACCCATTTATCCTGTTAACTATTCGAGCGTATTTGGCGACGGTGATGAACCGCTAACCAGAGATGCTGTGAGGACTACCACGGAAAGATTTGATTTTTATGACAGACTCCCTAAGCGCCTTCATCCCAATGGAGTCTGCGTTTCAGGGGTTTGGAAGGTCAGTGAACAAACGCCTTACACTGGATTACTGGGAAGTCAGGCCACTGGGCTTTTTATTGGTCGGATTTCAGTCGCTATGGGTCACACAGAGGCTCCTGAAAAAAGAGGTTTTGGGTTTGCAGGAAAAATTTTTCCAACACTAAACAAGGCCCAGCCAATTTTGTCTGCAAACTTCTTTACCGTTGATGTTTTGCTGGGAACTCGCCTTCCCCAGGTTCTTGATGCGGCCATGACGAACGAACCCGAGACTGGTTTTGATTTTTCTTTGATTGGGCTGGGGTTGAAGATTGGAACCATTCTTTCAATGGCTGATTCAAATCCAGGATTTAGACCCCTCACTCAGCTGGCTCAGGCTGGAATTCCGATGACCGAGTCCCCGATTCAACCACGATGGATTCGCCTGAGAGCAGAAAAACCACTCAAAATGAATAAGGAACCTGATTTTAGAAATGAGATCCTCGTCGCCTTACAAGCGAATAAAACTTTGACCTATTTAATTGAAGTCTCAGATGTGACTTCAAATAGAAAGTCACAATCTGGGTGGACGCGAATTGGTGCCATTGAGCTTGACCAGGCCGAAGTGTCTTATGGTTGCGATCGAAGGCTTCACTTTTCACATCCTAAACTCAAGTAGTTTGACTTTCAATTCGAGGTTTGCTTTGATCAGCCCATGGGAAAAGGTTGGAAAACTTCGATAAAAGCTGCAAATGCCCAAAAAAAGGCATGGCGTTTACAAAATTAGCGCGAGAGATTCAGGTGGCTGCAAAAGCTGGTGGGGCGGACCCTCAAATGAATTCTCGCTTACGGTTAGCTATTGATGCTGCAAAAAAAGCATCCTGTCCTGTTGACACCATCGAACGAGCCATAAAAAAGGGCTCAGGCCAGGGTCATGAAGGGGCACTCGTCGAAGAAGTCACCTACGAAGGCTATGGGCCAAATGGAGTCGGCGTCATTGTCGAATGTCAGACAGACAATCGCAATCGAACTGTTCCTGAAATCCGGCAAATTTTTAAAAGCCACGGTGGTCATCTTGGGGAACTCGGTTCTGTAGCCTGGATGTTTAAACGAGTCAGCTTGATTGAGGCCCACAAAGCAGGAACCTTTGACCCCGATGAGGAGGCCATTGAAGCTGGCGCTGATGAGGTTGAACAGTCGGAGGATTCTTTCCTTTTCTATGGGAGCCCAGATTCTGGAGACGAGATTAGAAAAGCTCTGCAAGTTCGCGGTTGGATTGTAACTAAGGCAGAACTCGCCTACAAGCCCACAAATCCAACAACACTGACCCCAGAACAGCATAAAGTTGTTGAGGACTTTCTGTCCGAGTTGGACGATTACGACGATTCCCACCGAGTGTACGCAACTCTGTCTTAAACAGCTTGTCCCATTTTCTTCTGGAGATGGGCCCGATTGATGATGTTTTTCAGCCCTAAAAAAACCTGCTTATTGAATGGTTGTCCTAAGATGTCATTCATATAAGAAATTGCCTGGTCAGAATCATAGGCCACACCTTCACTTCGTGAATTGAAAATTAAACTTGTGTAATAGCTAGCCACAATAACAATTCGGCTCAAGGGACTGATCTTCAAATCCCGAACCCGTTTGGGAAAACCAGTCCCAATCGCATTTTCGTGATGCTCAGCGACGATCAACAAGACATCGCTTGAAACGTCCTTCAGATCCCGGAGCATCTCAACCCCTTTTGCTGGATGGGTCTCATAGAGCGCATTATCAGCAGGGCTCCAGAGGTGCCGAGGACGTTCCAAAAGAGCTTTGGGAAGATATCTAAGGCCAATATCAATCAATAGAGCACCAAGAGCGACTTTTTCAACTGCGCCCTTCAGGTTAACATCCATTTCCTCACATAGCATCACACTGACCATACTTGTGGCCATCGCATATTTAGCTTCCTCTTCCTTGAGGTCCCTCAATATGTTCAAAATATCATTAAAATTCGAGACCGTTTTTCCCAGACCCAAAACCATATTCGAAACCCGCTGAAGCTCAACCAAAGAGGCAAAGCCTTTTTTATCAAAACATTGCAGCGCATTTGAGGCCAGCCCAACCATAAAACGAGCCTTCAACCCATCCGGCAGCGTCTTGTGCTGAACGGCCTTTTCGGTCATCGTCGTCACATAGTTGATCAAAATGGGAAGATCCAAGATCGCCACATAAACACTTGAATGAGCGTTTTTATAGCTCTGAAAATTCGAAAATTTAGATTTTTCACCCTTATTCCCAAGAATCAAATAATGATCCACCTTCATTTTAAGATACACGGTGACAGGCAGCACCATCCCATCAAAGAAAAAGTCCTTTGAAACCTGGGACATCGTCAGATCCTCAATTGAAACACCAGAACTATTTTCAAAAGCCATGCACCTTCGTCGGCCAAACCACAGCTCGACTTAAGTCACATAAAAAGATTTAATGGATCATTAGGGCTTGGCCAAAAAAATGAGCCAATTTGGAGCACTTATTCAGCCCAAGGAGAAATTTCTTTTTTGGAAGTGACCCCTGCTGACTCATGGCGCTGCATAGACATCTCACCACCTAAATCATCTGCCAATTTTCCTTCTGGTTGATCCATAATTTGTAGCAATTTTATACATAAAGAAATTAGATGACAGACTCCCGTGCATGATCTATATTCGGCTCTTCGTTAAATGTCCCTTTTGTCGCGGGGTGGAGCAGTCTGGTAGCTCGTCGGGCTCATAACCCGAAGGTCGTAGGTTCAAATCCTGCCCCCGCAACCAATTTCACACCTGGAGAGATTGGTTAACTGATCGAATCCACAGGTAAAATCAAAAAACGAAAAATTTAAAGTAGCACGCTCCCAGTGGGTTGGTGCGTGGGTTTTTCCAAAGGTTGAGAGGGTCAGGCAACCACTTCACTTTGCAAAATGCACATCTTGATCTGTGGACACTCTCCTTGAAACTTTAAAAAAGGAATTCGTCCACATGAAAACAACGCTTTCACAAATAAACGAAGTGGTTGGCACCTACGTCGGCGAAGGTATCAATCACGAGGGACAGCCTTTCGAGGGACGTCTTCAAATTGAAAGCTTACTCGATGGACGCGGTTTCGATTTGAGGTTCACAGCAACAGGCAAAGACGGCAAGGTCTATCACAAAGAAGAGTCAACGATTGCCCCGTCGATCCAAGAGGAGCTGACTCTCTGGAATTTTAATACAAACACTCCAGGCCTTGTTCCTCATGAAATTCGAAAAAGCGATTCAAAGGATGGCGCTCAGCTGTCCCTCGTATTTGGCTTCAATCAACCTTCCGACAAGAGCACGTTTCGAGAAGAAGTCGCCCTCGACATCTGGGACCAGAATTCCCTATCATATACATATTCTTGGGGCCTGCCTGGCGGCGATTTTCAGGAGCGCTCTGGTGTTCGTATGGCGAAGATCGAACTAGCAAACTCTCCCCATGCCTTGCTTGAAAAGTATAAAGTTGAGATCAACAAACACAACTTCGATACTCTTGAACCCCTGATTTCCAAAGACTGCAAATTTTGGTTTTCGAGTGGCACTTTTGTGGGCTGAAGCAAACCCGCAACGCGTTCGAAAAGACCTGGGGCTTAATCAAAGAGGAAGTTTATTCGCTAACAGATATTGAGTGGATTGCGGAATCGGATCTCGCGGCGGTCTGCACTTACACTTTTCATTGGAAAGGTCTGATCGATGGGAAGCCTGGCGAAGGCAAAGGAAGAGGAACCTCGTGTTTTCGCAATGAAACGGACGGATGGAAAATCACCCACGAACATTTGAGCAATTTTCCCAAGTAATGCCGGAGTAAATTAAAAATTTGATCGGAGAAACTATGATCACCGGAGTTCAAGACATCTATTACAGCATCACAGATACATCGAAAGCCAAACGGTTTTATACCGAAGTTCTGGGAATGAAAGTTCGGTTTGAACACGAGCACTGGATATCTTTGGACTGTCACGGCGTAAACATTGGTCTTCACTCCGAAGATAAACCGATTCCAAGCATTCCCCGGGATTCTCATGGTGCCCATGCGGGCGCTACACTCACTTTGAAGTCTAACGTTGAAGATCCGGATGGAAATGTCCTTAAATTGATGAACCCGAAGGGACAGGGCTGATGAAGTCATTGCTTTTGTCCCTGTTATTTCTCACTGGATGCACAAGTGTTCCCGCGCGGAACGATTCGACCTTCAAGCAATGCCCCGACGATCCGGAAAGACAAGCGCTTCGTTCCCAGGAGTTGCGAACGCTTGTCAAAGAAGACCAGGATGACCGAACCGACCCCATCGACTGGATACGTGTCCTTCCAAGAGATGAGGCCCGGCGAAAAAGAATCGGAGAAATTTTTGGTGAGGGTTGTTTTAAAACTGTTGAGGACTACGCAGCTGCTGCACTTGTTTACCAGCATGGGAATATACCGGACCATTTCTTCCAAACCTACCTTTGGGCAAAGAAAGCCGTTGAACTTGGAGACTCCTCGCAGAAACGCTTAATGGCGATGGGTATAGATCGGTACTTAGTTAACATTGGTCACAAGCAGCTTTTTGCTACGCAGGCGTCCAAGCCATCAACGAGTGATTGCTGGTGCTTGGAGGAAGTGGAAAAAGGTTTTCCAGAAAAAAGACGCCTTGAGCTCGCGCAAAAGTCTTTGGCGGAAATGCTTCAATGGGTCGATTTGTTGAACAAAGACCAAGCTTCCTGCAACCCTGCGAAATTCTGTGCGAAACAATTTAAAGATTCCCCTCGGGGAATCTTGCCAGGGTTCTGGTGATTTTGTGAAAAAAACGATTCACTTAAATTCAATTGGCAAAGTCATCTCGACGCGCACTGAAATCAAAGATGATGACTGGGATCAAGAAAACGTTCTTGTGGAGCTTGACTCTCAGGGGTTCTCGCCAGAAGCGCTAGCAGGTCTTTCAGATTTCTCCCATGTCGAGATTGTGTTTTTTATGGATCAAGTCGATCCCGCAAAGGTGGAGAAAACCGCCCCAACCAAATCGGGACCACAATTTGCCGAGTTCTCAAGGTCGATGGCCTGAGACTTTATGTGGAAGGCCTAGACGCTGTTGACGGCACACCAGTATTGGACATAAAGCCATGGGTTAAAGAGTTTGGCCCACGAGGTGAGATTCATCAGCCTGTGTGGATTGGCAAATTGATGAAGGGTTACTGGAAGTGAGAAAGCTCGAAGGCGAAAGCCGATTTACACTGAGCCTGCGCAATGCACAGTTCTAAAGAGATTAATGTCCCTTCACCTGGTTCAGATATAGATTATTTAGCGTTATAGGAAGCCTGAAGAAATGAGAACAATCTTTCACATTACAACCCAGTCAGAATGGAACACCGCTCATTCCAATGGATATTATGAGACCCCTTCACTTTTTAGCGAAGGATTTATTCATTTTTCCCGCCCACACCAAGTCTTGAAAGTTGCGAATGATTTTTTTAGAGGGCAACGTGACCTTGTACTACTTTTTGTAAATCAAGAAAAAATTTCCGCAGAGATTAGGTACGAAGGTAATGATGTCAATAAATTCCCTCACCTCTATGGGCGACTTAATCTTGATGCTGTCATCTCACAACACCCATTTTCTGAGCAAGCGTCTAGATTTTCTCTTCCGCAACCATTTGTGATGGTTGGTGATACCTTAATTCGGCCAGGCCAGCCGGGTGATGAGTCTGAGCTTGCAAGTGTTCACACGCACGGATGGCAACAATCCTACAAAGGAATAATTCCTGAGGAGTTTCTGAACTCAAGGCCACTTTCTTATCGAGCTCGTCTTCTCTGGTGGAAATCGGTCGTTGATGGAAAAACGCCAACGACTGTCTTTGTCGCTGAGTCTGCACAGCATGGAATTGTCGGATTCAATGCCGTTGAACCGTCCAGGGATAAAGCATTTCCTGAATATGGTGAAGTGGTGGCGATCTATTGCCTCAATGAGTACAAAAAGAAAGGCATTGGTGCCGCCTTATTTCAGGTTGGTTAGAATGCCTCAGGCAAAAAGGCTTTAAGGACTCATTCTGCTGGGTCCTTAAGGAAAATCCGACTGTTGAATTTTACCGTCGCATGGGTGGCGAAGGTGTAGACAAAGAAAAAACAGTTGAACTTGGGAAACCGCTTGTTGAAATTGCATATAAATGGAGGCTTTAAATGGAGGAATGTCAATACACCAATGACTGCTCAGTCAATACATTCCCCAACTTGGACCTTACTTGTGGACCTTACTTGGACACTTGAAATTTGACATCTCAACTGGCGCAGATCAGGTCGCAGCTTCTTCATTCATGATAATTAATCGGGATCAGTTGCACTGCTTCCACAAAGAAAAACTTCTCCGGTGAAATTAAATACACCATCATCTCCTATATAAACCCAATGCCCGAACAGAGTGAGGACTTTGAGACTCATCCTTTGCTGCTATTGTCAGATCCTTGTCATCATATAGTGATCCACCACATGATGTGTAGTGACTTTTTAATGGTATGACTTTAAATTTTTCCTTCATTTTATGATCTGTAAAGACTTCTTTGAGAAATTTCCCTTTTCTTTCACCAAAAGGCAAGCAAGTTGGTTATGGCTATCGCTGTCATTTTTCTCAGTGATTCTCATCTTTTTCAGTTCTTTGGTGCTTAATTTCTTATCTACTGCTTGCAATAGGATAAAATCTTCCATTTCCTCTTTGTAAACGCCGACCATGCCGGGAAATTTCTCATTGACGGTACAATAATATGCAGTTCCAGAAAATGAAACCGTCGAGTAGGACAGAATCATACAGGCGAAAAACAGAACTTTTTTCATAAAATCTCCATCTGAGTTGAAATTGAATAACAAGCACAAGGAATTTCATCTTGGGCTGACGCAGCTGTAGCTCTAACAAATTTCTTGAAAAAGCACTAGTGCTAGAATTTTTGACATATAAAAAGGTCAGAAACTGATATCCTTGAGTGTCCCTGAAGGGACCACTCAATCCGGTGAGTCTATGATTTTCGGATGGAATTCGGCCACCGATCAGGTTAAGACTCACTCTGAGTCTTAACTACGAAGGCTTTGCAGTTGCAAGAGTAGCCTTCCATATGAGCTTTCGGCCACTGCTTGGTTCCAATGCCGACTGCCGTTTCCATCAAGCTATTGGCGGCACTTTCATTAAAAAGGCTTCTATAAGGTTCGTCGTCTGAACCAGTATGTCAGACGTTATGAATGTAAACAGTGCCACTGCACTTTCTCATCAAGGTCCTTCAAACCAGATTTTCGTCACAAAAGATGGATCTCAATAAGCCTCTCCAACGTCTCCTCACTGAAGGGAATTCCATCAGGGCTTCGGCGAGAATTCTCAATATGACTTACAAGAACACCTATAAAAAGTTTCTTTGGTTGATTAAGCAGGCAAAAGTGACCAGAGAGAGACTCAGTTTTTCGGCCAGGAAGATCTACTTTGATGAAATGGAGACAATTCACCACACAAAATGCAAGCCCCTTCAATTGCTGTCGCGGTGAATGAAGATTATCAAATACTCGCTCTCCAAGTGGCTGAAATGCCTGCAAAAGGAAGACTTGCACGATTCTCGGTGATGAAGTATGGGCCACGAAAAGATGAGCGTGACTCGGTGATGGGTGAGGTGTTTCGTGGACTTAAAAACAGACTTTCGCGGTCGCCTGAAAATATTTATTCTGACGCCAAATCAGTTATCGAAAGCATGTGGAGGAGCCTTCCCACACAGCATATATGAGGTTCACAATCGCGCCGACAAAGAGCGCCATCGAGATCGCCTGCATGAAAAGCTCCACAAGAAACGCTTTGACCCATTATTTGCTGTGAACCAACGCTGTGCTAAGCTTCGCAGCGATATCAGAAGACTGACCCGACGAAGTTGGTGCACGACCAAAAAGCCTGAGAATTTGCAGGGGCAACTGGACTTGTATATTGTCAACCAGTTTGGCCCCGCATTTTCTTAAGATAAACCCCTAGCTTTCAATCTAATCAATTCAAAAAGCATAGACTCTCGGACTTGAGTGGTCCCTTCAGGGACACTCAAGGACATCAGTTTCAAAAGGTCATGCCCTAAAAATGGCAGGTCAATCTTCACCATACTGTCGCGTCTAGGAAAGGCCATCGGCGTTGAACGTCGATGGAAAGAGACAATACCAGCGAGTTTCAAATTATGAAAACAGCCCACCCCTAGGCGGCTGTCGCGTTTCTTTTCATTTTCATAATCGCAGTCACAACACGTCCAGAAGCCTCAGCAAATGCGCTTTTTGAACCCAATGCAAAATCCTCAGTCACTTGTTGCCCCGAATCCGCTTTTTTTATTATATCAGCTGCGGCCACATGGAATCTAGCATGTTCTGACTTTAGAACACCGAATTCAGGAAAAGACGAATATTTGGATCCCTCCCCGTATATCCATTGACCGAGGGCACATTTGTTGTCCGCTCCAACATCGACTGAATTCAAAGATCCGTCCGGCTTTCTAATATATGCGGCCAACTTCAATTTCCAGGCTGAATGTGCTACAATGGCTTGATCAAAATCCATAAATCTCCCCTCGTATTATCACAATGGCCATATTATCTTATTGTTGGGTTCTTTTTATATTTTAGTCCAAAAATATTCAGATTTAGGACCTTCGTTTTGTTCGACTGTGAGACGTTTGTTTTTTTTTGCGACCTAGGTCTGGTCAGACGTTGTAGGGTTTTCACTTTCAACTTCAGAAAAGGTCACGGAGCCCCAGAAACCCCTCAATATCTTTCGTGTTTGAGCCGATTGAGCTTTCAATGGGTCACCCTCAAAGTTGGCAAGAACATTTTAAAAATCTCTCGGCGGTCTATCGGAGTCATCAAGTCTGACTGAGGCCATGGCTCAGGGCTGCTTCACAGAGGTGGATTACCTCACATGGGCTTGCGAAAATTACCAACATCCAGTTCTCGATCATTTGTTTTTTTCCTCACCAAAGGCTCCCAAAAAAGAGACTTGGCTCAAATGGAAAGGTGCCTTAACTTGGTCTACCACTTGCCTGCCCCTCGGGGAATGGGATGGTCATCTTATAATTGGGTGCCTCGAACCAGTGGAAATTCCTGCAGAACTGTCTGCCATTTATGTTTTTTCACCCGCAGCCCCCCTCAAGAACTTTGGAACCAATGGTCCAGTATCAGTGCGATCTCTGCCGTTAAAAGCGAGCCACTGCTCGAGGGCTTTGAATTAAAAGATTCTTCTGAAATTACAAACTCTGGCTTATCTGAACGTTCAAGCGACCAAAGCGAAATCGGTGAAAGTGAATCGAATTTAGAGTCGGAATCCGTTATGCCAGAAGGCCTCAGTCCGTCCCTGGCTCCCCAGGCCTCTTTCTTATCACGTGTCCCACTGACGCCATTAAGTCAGAATGAGCCTCCAGAGTTTCCGGACTCACAAATCACTTCCGCCCCCCAACTCGGTGAACCTCGTTGCCCTTGCGCCCGCAACCCCAAACACTGAATCTTCACAGGTAGTGGATTTTGAAACTGTCGCTGTTGAAACCGTCGCGTCTAAATCAGAGCAAGAAGAGACTGGCGCTTCTGAAATAGTTGCTTCTGAGACCATGCCAACGCAAAAGATCGCGCATCCAAAAACGACTTCACCTGTGTCATCAGTCCTGTCCTCAGAACCTTCATGGCTTGAACTTGCTCAGACCAAGGGACCTGAAATTTTTAACAAACTTTGCTTAAGTCTAT
This sequence comes from Bdellovibrionales bacterium, assembly GCA_016713585.1. Classification (GTDB taxonomy): domain Bacteria; phylum Bdellovibrionota; class Bdellovibrionia; order Bdellovibrionales; family Bdellovibrionaceae; genus JADJOV01. Next base: position 179,401 of record JADJOV010000027.1, read on the forward strand.
TTGCCGAGATGAAGGCCTATTTCGACCACACCATTCTTCTCAGTTACAATGAGGCCACTCAGAACGTGTTGGCCTTAACCTGGGACGTCGATCTCAATGAGAGTGCCTCGAAACTCTATTCACTCGAGGCTCCCAGCGTCCTTCGAATTGTTAAAAATACTGAGAAACCCTATCATGGCTCCCCAGTCATTAACGATTTCAATGAAAAATTTTTTTGAGGATTGGCACTCAGGTGACCTCCCGGATCATTTAACAATCACTCCTCTCTTGTTTGAAGGGAAAATTGTTGGGATGGTGTACGCCTCGGGTCGTAACGCGGCAAATACCCCACAAGCGCTTAACTTTGCAGAAATACAAACCAAGGAATTTCTAAAGCAGGTTCTTGCAAAACTAGCGGGAAAAAGATCCACATGATCTAGAGTTTTTCCTTGAGAATTTTTTGTACGATGGTGGATTGCAAAGGATGGCGAAGCCACTTCGCCAAAATGACCAATCTGGGATACCTGTTTCAGACACTCGGTTTTTCCTGCACCCATAGGGCCAATTAACAAACAGAGCGTCCTCGGTCCAAAGTACTTCTCAAGAGCTCTTATCCAAAAGGTCCTCAGTTCTTCGAGGCTATGAACCGTCACCCTTTCAAGCTCAACTTCGGAAATCATTTGAGACAACGAATCATCCTCTGGACAGCCTTTGTCAGACCATCCTCTAAGGCATAACAAATCAACGAATGGCCTATATTGACCTCACGTAAATAAGGAAGTCCCCGGATCCGACGGGCATGTTCATAATCCAGTCCATGACCGGCATGAACTCCAAGTTTTTTTTCTGCAGCAGCCGGGGCCGCCTGCCTTAATCTTTTCCACTCCCTATTTTTTTCTGACCTTGACTCAACACCCAGGTTCCCGTGTGAAATTCAACGGCGTCTGCCCCCACGTCCCAGGCAGCTTCGACTTGTTCTAGAGTCGGATCAATAAACAGAGAAATCTCGATACCCAGCTTTTGGAGTTGTTCGATAGCTAACTTAATTGATTTCCGATTCTTGATAACATCAAGGCCACCTTCTGTCGTGAGCTCCGCTCTCTTTTCAGGGACGAAACAGCACCATTGAGGCTTGTATTTGCGAGCCAGACGAACCATTTGCGGAGTCACGGCCATTTCTAAATTTAAATCAACCGAGCAATGAACAGCCAGAACTTGTAGATCTTTGAGCTGAATATGCCTGCGATCTTCTCGCAAATGAATTGTGATCTGCCGAGCGCCTCCTTTTATGGCGGCCCTCACGGACCCAAGCAAATCTGGGTAGGCGGTCGTCCCTCCGCGAACCTCTCTGAGAGTGGCCACATGATCAACGTTGACGCCCAGGCGAATCATACGGAAAGCTCGCGCTCTAAATGAGACGCCATTTCTTGGGCCAACTCACTAATCTTTCGTTGATCTGGACCTTCCACCAAAACACGCAGCACGGCTTCTGTTCCCGAGTATCTGACAAAAATCCTTCCTTGCCCTTTCAGTTCATTTTCAATTTTCTGCAAGAGTTCTTTATAGCCCTTGATCTGTTCCAAGGGTTTGCGCTGCCGAACCCGACAATTGATCAGCGTCTGCGGCACATCTTCAAATAATTGATTCATCTCACTCAATTTTTTTCGAGACTCCCGCATCACCGCCAAAACTGATAATGCTGCCACACAGCCATCCCCCGTGGTGCTATGATCTAGAAAAATAACGTGGCCAGATTGCTCGCCGCCTAGGTTGTAACCAGAGGTTCTCATCTCTTCAACGACGTATTTGTCGCCCACGTCTGTCTTAACGACCTTAATTCCATTTTCTTTCATTTTCTTTTCAAGCCCAAAATTACTCATTTGAGTGACAACAATTGTGTTCTTCTTGAGTAAGCCTTTTTCTTTCAAAGAAATCGCACAAAAAGTCCTAAAATATGGTCTCCATTCATCACGTCCCCGACTTCATCCACCATAATCACGCGATCAGAGTCTCCATCGAGACCAATTCCGACATCGGCTCGATATTGAAGAACCGCCTCGCTGAGCTTTGCTGGATAAAGTGCTCCGACTTTGTCATTGATATTGATCCCATTTGGGTTGTCCCCAATAGAAATAACTTCTGCACCTAACTCTTCAAAAATTGCAGGGGCCACTTTGTAGGCTGCGCCATTGGCCGTATCTAGCACAATTCGCAACCCATCCAGGGTCAATTCCAAGGGAAAAGAACTCTTCGCATAAACGATATAACGGCCTTGTGCATCTTCGATTCGACGTGTTCGTCCAACTTCGCGGGATGGCGGCAAATGTTTTGAGAAATCTTCTGAAAAGACTAATCTTTCAATTTCCTTTTCTTGTTTTTCAGAAATTTTAAAACCATCCGGTCCGAAAATTTTTATTCCATTATCTTGAAATGGATTATGAGATGCCGAAATAACGATCCTGCATCGGCACGCATGGTGCGGGTCAAATATCCAATTCCGGGAGTTGGCAAGGGGCCCACGAGCTGAACAAAAACTCCCATCGAATTGAGTCCACTTGAAAGGGCTTGTTCAATCATGTATCCAGAAAGCCGAGTGTCTTTTCCAATGACAACCTTTCTGATGGGTGAGGTTGAATTCCTTGCTGTCTGCTGCAGGGTATATCCGATCGCTTGACCTATGCGACAGACCGTTTCTGGAACCATGGGATATTGATTAGCTGTTCCGCGAATCCCATCAGTGCCAAAGAGTTTTTGTTCTTTCTTCATTTGATCCTCTACCTTCTTGAATCTGAGGCGACCTCTATTCTAATAACGTTGGGCCGTACTCCTAATATTTTGACCCCAATGGGTAATTCAATCTTATTCAATGGAATGTCGACATCGAAAATTCCAACTCCCAGCTGGGAAATATCAATCTGTAAATTCTGGGAATTTTGACTATCCATAAATGCTTTGAGGCTGTTTCTAGGACCCGAAACCCGCACTCGAATTCGATCGCTCGTTTGGGCCATCACCAGATGTCCCTTTGTGGTCATAAACTCCACGGCAATCACCTTTGTAAAAACAAAATCCCTTCGTCCAGAGACAGTCGCCCAAAGAATCAAAGCAATCACCAAAGAGATCAGCTTAAATTGCCAGTTTTCAAAAAAAGTTTCTCGCCATTGAGCAATGATTGGTTTCACGACTGAGACTCCAGCCCCTGATAGCCTCGATACTTAAGTCCAAAGGCTTCATAAAGCGCCTGCCGCAAATCAGCAGCATCTGCATTCAGATGAAGTTGCCCTGATTGAACCCATCCCACTGTTTTGTTCTCTTCACTCACAATAATCACCAAGGCATCCGTCTCCTCAGTCAAACCAAGTGCTGCTCGATGCCTCGTTCCCAAATTCTTATCCAAAGCCGGATTCTTACTCAGCGGCAGAAAACTTCCCGCTGAATGAAGCTTACCCCTGTCGAACCACAATCGCTCCGTCATGCATTGGACTTGATGGATGAAAGACAGAAACTATCAATTCCGCCGAAACCTTGGCATCCATTTCTGTTCCAATCTCAATATGGTAATCAACTAGGATTTCTCGTTCAATCACCACCAGCCCACCGTATCCCTTTTCGGCCGTGCTGGAAACTCCCTTGATAATCTCTTCAATAATTTGGCTTTCGTGAGCGGTATTAGAACCGGTCAAAAATGGATTGGCGCCAATCTGAGCTAGGCCCGCCTGATCTCTGCCTGAAAAAGTATGACAACAATAACGAAAAGATTTGAGGAAGAATTTTTCAAGGATCCAGTTGAAGGTAAAAACTCAAACCAAATACTCAAAATATAACTGATAGCTAATATTCCAAGACCCGAAAGCATTTGGATCGTGCCCGTGCGTTTGATTAAAACCAAAACCCGATACACAACCAGCCAGACGAGTCCCAGATCAAACAAATCCTGAAATCTCATTTGTGGAACCAGGAAGCTTAAATTATCAAACACCTGCTGTATAATCAACAAACCAAACCCCTAAGCAGTCACAGGCCCTGAACTTCCGACTGGATCACTTTTTTTCGCGGCCGATGGCGGTGTGTCTGCTGAAGGTGTTGTTTCAACATTCGGCCCAACCGCTGCGACCATTAAATCTTTCTTATTTGTACGAACTTTTTCAATCTCACTGACTGCGGCCCCTTTCAACAGCAAATCCACTTCTGAGCCATCAATGGTTTCATAGGCCAGAAGCGCCTGGGCAATTTTTTCAAGAATTTCTTGATTCTCACGCAAGATGGTTCTCGCCTTTTGATAACCCTCATTGATAATTCTTGAAACTTCATTATCAATTTCCTCAGCCTTTGATTCAGAATATTCCCGATTTTTTGAGCCATATTGCATTCCAAGAAAAACAGGACCCTCTCGTTTCTCGTAGGCGAGTGGGCCTAATTTTTCACTCATTCCCCACTCACAGACCATACGTCTGGCCATCTCTGTCGCCCTTTCAATATCATTCCCTGCTCCGGTCGTGTAATCTCCAAATATAAGCTCCTCGGCAGCCCTTCCCCCATAAAGCATAACGATTGTATTTTCTGCCCGGGATTTGGAAAAACTCAGGGCATCCTTTTCAGGTAAAGTCATCGTCAGGCCCAAGGCCATTCCTCGAGGAATAATTGTCACCTTATGAATTGGATCCAAGCCAGTCAGTTTAATTCCAACAAGAGTGTGCCCAGCTTCATGATAGGCGGTGTTTCTCTTGTCACCTTCAGAAATCACCATAGACTTTCGTTCGCTCCCCATCATGACCTTGTCTTTAGCCTTTTCAAAATCTTCCATTTCTAAATATTTTTTGTCAAATTGAGCTGCCACCAAGGCCGCTTCATTCACTAGGTTTTCTAAATCAGCTCCCGAAAATCCAGGAGTCCCCCGCGCGATTTTCACCGCATCAACATCAGGTCCCAAGGGAGTCTTTCGCATATGAACCAGAAGAATCTGTTCTCGCCCCTTAATGTCAGGACGATTCACCACAACCCGTCGATCAAATCGTCCTGGTCGAAGGAGAGCTGGATCCAAAACATCAGGTCGATTTGTCGCCGCAATCAAAATCACGCCATCAGAGGACTCAAAACCGTCCATTTCAACCAATAATTGATTAAGAGTCTGCTCGCGCTCATCATGACCGCCGCCCATGCCGGCACCACGGTGTCTTCCAACCGCGTCTATTTCATCAATAAAAATCAAACATGGTGCATTCTTCTTTCCTTGCTCAAAAAGATCTCGAACCCGACTCGCTCCAACTCCAACAAACATTTCAACAAAATCAGATCCAGAAATCGTAAAAAATGGCGCCCCGGCTTCCCCGGCAACAGCTCGAGCAAGCAAAGTCTTACCAGTGCCCGGAGACCCAACCAAAAGGACTCCTTTCGGAATTCGGCCCCCCAGCCGAGTAAATTTTTTGGGATCCTTCAGAAACTGAACGATCTCTTGAAGTTCGGCCTTCGCTTCATCTACACCTGCCACTTCTTTAAAGGTCACCCGGTTCTTATTTTCTGTGAGAAGTTTAGCGCGACTTTTTCCAAAGGACATCGCCTTACCGCCGCCCACTTGAATTTGCCGCATGATAAACATAAAAAGCCCAACGATTAGAAGTAAGGGCAACCAATTGGTCAGAAAGGCAGTCAAAAAGCTATTTTGCTCGCCCCGCTCATAGCGAGGGGTGATTCCATACTTACGAAGCTCTTTATAGACTTCGTCCCCAGGATTCCCGACAAAAACAAACTGAGTCCCACCGAACTCTTTTTCAAATTCGACCTTAATTTCACCGATAAATTCGCCAGTATCTTGGCGAATCACCAATTTATCCTGGACAATTTTACCGCCCTCAACCGCGGTCATAAACTTGTTAAAGTCAAAATCCTTAATATATTTTTGGGATTTTGCCTGATAGGCTTGAATAAAGAAAATCGCCAAAATAAAGATAAAAAACCAAAGCGCTAACATCTTCTGTGAAGATTTCATCAATGTCTCCTTAAGACCTAATTCATAAGAGGTTTAGCTAGATTAGCATGCGCCACCGGAAGCCACAATGAAGGCTTCATTCAAACCGCTAAAAAACCGGCTTGGACTCCACCATAATTCGCTCTGCGTTAACAACAACAAATAAGCCAGCGACCTTGATCTTGTGTTCTTTTCTCCCATTGTCTAGGTGCTTCTTGATTTCCATAAGATGTGATTGCCTAAATTCCCGACATCCGCTCTCGTAGAGTAGCAGGGCCAGGGCACGATTCTGATCAAATTCACTCAAAGTGAGAAAAATACAACGATCCAAAAACCCGTCTTTCGCCTGCCTGCGATAACCCAAATCAGCTTCAGGTTTTTGCGAGCCGACGGCCTTCAACTATAGTCTCTAGGGAGTCCGACAAGGAACTGAGACTCCCTTTCGCTTTGTCTCTAGGCGTGGAAGCCAGTCATGCCTAAGCCAATTTCGCAAAAATCAGGTATCCTGGTTTGAAGGATCTTCCAAAAAATCTATCTTGCGCAGCTGCAAATACTCTCAATTTCGGCCCGTGAGCGAGAAAGAAGCGGACGAAAATGGGCCTTTTCCAAACACTCATCCCCACTAACCCCTCTGGGCCCGCCCCTCGAATCAACCGAATAAGGCGGGTTTCCAACAGATCTTGGGCGTGGTGCCCCCAAACAAGAACTTCGTCCCCAGACTCCGAATGACCCTGAGTTTTTCGCATCGTCTGAAGAAATTCTTTTAATGCTAAAAGACGTGCCTCTCGAAACTCACGTTCACTGCGAAGAGGCCGACTCGCCTTGGCAATTTTCAGCTCGACGCCAAGCGTTTGAGCCAGATTTTGCACTAAAACCATGGCCTGGTCGCGGAACTCCCTATTCGCAAAATCTCCATGATGAAAATGAAAAAGCTTAAGACTATGGGGCCTGACAAGGCGGCCAAAGATCGAGGCCAAAGCCATCGAGTCCGCACCCCCTGAAACACAAACCACAAAATCTCTCTTTGAAATATTATGTTTCTTCATTTCAGAAAAAACAAAATGGTCCAATTCTAACCAAGACTTCAAAATTTATCCTTTTCGTTAATTTTCCACCTTGACAGTTTTAAAAACAGACACATCCTTTAATTACCAGGGGCAAGCCCTCTGAGGAAGAAGAAAACTAAAAAACCAAAAAAGTAAATGATCAACAAGGAGGCAGTTATGCGATATTCATTAGCACGTCGTGAACCAACCTGGAGCACTCTTCCAATGTGGAAAGATCTTGATTCACTTTTTAATGGCTTGACTACCGGTTTTAATGAAGAGGCCGCTAATTGGGCTGATAAAACCTTAAGAACTGAAATTGAAGAAGCTGATAAGGGCTACAAAGTCAGTTTTGAGATTCCTGGTCTAACTGATAAAGACCTAAGAATTGAAGTCAAAGATCATGTTCTCAGGGTTTCAGGCGAGAGAAAATCCCGCACTGAGAAAAAGGAAGGAGCTTTCTTTCGAACCGAGAGGTACTACGGAAGTTTCGAGCGATCTTTTACCCTACCATCTGATGTAGATACTGAAAGGATCGAGGCTCGAGCAGAGAATGGATTGCTTATGGTCACTCTTCCAAAAACGGAACGGTCCGCAGGAAAAACGATTCAGATTAAATAGGGATTCCGGACTAATTCTCTCGGGCTAATTCTCCCACACTGATCCTTCAAAAGAGACACGAGTCGGGCCCAAATCAGGGAGGAGCAAGCAACGGAGGGAGAAATTCGAGAGTGAAAAGGAGGTCATGGTGGACCTCCTTTTTTTGGTTTGTCTGGGGTTTCTCGCTCCGACCCTTTCTTGGGAAAAATTTAGGTCAGAAGCGTTCGGTGAGCAAGAGAGATATCGATCCAAAAGCGAATAATTACTGGCTGCATTTAAGTCATCATCAGTTTTATTTTTCCAATCCATAAAACTTCCAAAATTTTTTGAACAGTTTTTAATTCTAAATCGTTCATAGGCGTTTTGAGCTTATTTTTATGAATTAGTCCCTGAAGACCCAAGGAAAGATATCTCTATATCATGCGACGTGCTTGCCTGTATGAAACACTAAGCTCTTCAGCAGCTTCATTTCCCGTAATGACATCGCCGATCCAATTTTCAATGATCAATGCTTTTTTCATAATTCGTGCCTCCAATAATTCTTCCAAAACCTCTCCTGGTTGCTGAAGAAAAAGCATATACCTGGAGGACATAATCCTGTTACAATTCAGAGGACATTATCGCTGCTACAGGACATGACAATAAAAGTTGTTGACATGGATTCCGCTCTCCACAAACAGGCCATATTGAACAAGTCGTCTCTCACGCGAGACCGGGGCTGTCATTGGTTTTAACTGCCCAACAATGTGGGCTCGCAGCCTGCCTCATTGAAGAAAATAGCGATCTCTAAACGCAACTCACGCTGGGAAAATACCTCAAAAAGAGGCCTAGAATCCCATGGTATGGTCTCAGCCAGTGCCGATACAAACATACATAAGAACTTAAGCTAGCTGTTGTGCATGCTTAATTAGAAAGGACCATTTCATGAACTCTCAAGGCGTTAAAGAAATCAGCAAAGATCTATCGATTGCAAAAATGTCAAATGACGAACTTCATGGACACCTCAAAAACAAATCCTGTGAGGAGCGTAAACTGACCCACCATATTCTGCAAGTGATCGCAGAGGTTGATCAGCGAAAGCTTTATCTTCGAATGGCTCATCCTAGCCTCTTTGACTATTTGACAAAAGAGATTGGCTATAGCGCGGGCAGTGCTCAAAGGAGAATTGACTCAGCAAGACTGTTACGGCAGGTTCCAGATCTTGGAAATAAGATCGAAGAGGGAAAACTTAACCTCGGTCAGGTTTCCCAGGTCCAAAAGGCCCTAAGACTTGCTCGAAAGCAAGATAATACCCAACTCTTGCCAAGCGAGAAAAAAGTCTTACTCGAAAAACTAGTGAACAAGTCTGGCCCAGAAACTGAACTGATCTTGGCCCAGGAGTTTGATTTTCCGGTCGAAGCTGAGGTTAAGCAGAAGATTCAAAAAGATTGCTCGGTGAGACTGGAATTGACTTTGAGCCAGGGTCAAATGCAAGTTTTGGAGCGAGCAAAAGCTCTGCTTTCCCATGCTGTTCCGGGTGGCAATCTTGTCGATGTGATCGTTCATCTCAGTGAGCGCTATGTGAAACAACGCACAGGAAGTTCTGTCAATTCCAAACCCAAATCCTCCGAGACGGCCACGACCAACACTGAAGCGAATGCAACTGCCACCGTGGCAACGAAAGGTGGCGGCGAAGACAAAGGGAAAGAAAAAGTGGTTTCGTCTCACAGAGATCAGAAACCACTGGAGACTTCGATGAAAAAGATGATTTTAAATCGAGATCAGGGATGTCAATTTACAGATCGACGAACTGGGAAAATATGTGGGTCTAGCTACTTTGCCGAGATTGACCACGTCCACCCCAGATTCGCTGGGGGTACACACGAGAAGGAAAATCTTAGACAAATGTGTCGTGCTCACAATCAATTTCGCTACAAGGAAGGCTGTTGAGGCTGTTCACAAACATTCAGGATGGGCAATTTTTGGCGCGACGAATCTCAATCACCCTGGATTAATCCGGAGAACCCGCGAACCGGAGATAGCAACGGAAGGAAAAATCGAGAGTGAAAAGGAGGTCAAGGTGGACCTCCTTTTTTTGGTTCGTAAGCAATCTCTCGCGCCGACCTTTTTGGATGAATGACCAGTATACCACCCGACGTCTATCTTCTGACCACTAAATGTTTATATTTGTCCCAATGTCGAAAGACCAAAAACCCACATACGAGAAGCATACAGAGACCATTTGTAAAGTATCTATTAAATAGAAAAATGTGGATTCCATAAATATTCACAACTACGGGAATCAAGCCAAGTAGTGCCAATGGGACATAGAAGTTGAAAAGAAGCATGAGGCCCGTCACAAGCTCAACCGCCTTCACCATATGCATCATAAATCCTGTTTTCCACAGACCACTGATTATTTCAAAAATTTTAGGAGGCATTCCCAACTCTTCGAGAGGGGTTATTATTCCTATTCCTGAGTTTGATACCAAAATATACGCCATCCAAATTCGCAAAGCCATTTCAAAATATTTTAAAACTGTGTCTTTTGTCATGATAGTTTCCTTTCGGTCTAAACGAACAGCTTTCGTTAGGTCAGTCTATGAAATTCACGGTCCCCCATGAGCTTTCAGACCAAATGTAACTATTTTAATTGTTGAATAAAAGCGAATTATTCTTTACATATGATTCCTAATGGAAATCAATAGGATTAAGTATTTTAGGACTGTTTTTGAAGTGGGAAGCATTCGACGTGCCTCTGAAATCCTCAATATCACACCTGGTGGCCTTTCTAAGTCCATACAGGTTCTGGAAGATGAGCTTGACGAGCCCCTCTTCACTGCACAAGGGCGTAATATAGTGCCCTCAGAGTTCGGCAAAAGTTTTACTCCTCTCTGCTGACCTTATGAATGTGTATGGAAAACTGCAAGAAAACCTAAATTCGCAAGAAAGTATCGATACTTTTACGATTGTCTCGTGGGAGGTCTTCCAGCACTTACTTTTGCTCTAGATTCGCTCAAAATATGGCGCCGACTTTAATTTAAGGGTGATCGAACGTGGCCCTAACAATCTAGAACAAGCTATTCTCTCAAATCAGGCTGACGTGGGAATTACCTATGCTCCAATCCCTCACCCGGATCTAGAGTTCATAAAGGTTGGGTTCATTGAGTATCACGCCTTTACCACTAAGGATAATTTCAAGGATTTAACACTAGCAGACATCCCCTTTGCAGTTCCAATAACAGTTTTTCCTGAGTCACCAACTGGAGTTAAGACCTTAGATAACTGGCCGACAGAAATTAACAGAAAAATTTCCTATCAGTTTGAGTTGCTGGAAACCGCACTCGACGTTGCCCGATCGGGTGCGGCGGCTGTTTTTTGCCCATCATTTATTGCTTCAATGCAAAACGAATACTTGATTTCAAAGTATCAACTTCACCTTATAAAGCACATTTCTATTCCGAAAGTGAAAAGACGTGTTTACCTCGTGAAAAGAAAATCAGAGCCACTTGATGACAAGACAAAATATCTGCTTAATTTCTTGAAAGAATCACTGATTTGCTAATCCGTTTTTGATTCATCTCACTTTGTCTCGCGATGTTTTTCTTTTCCTGGCGAGTGATCCGGATGGGATTCTGGATTCTTTTTAATAATATCAATTTCTGCGGAAATTTTGAATTTATGTCCCTCGGCAAATCTTGGGATTTCTTTGACCCAGTCAATTTGAGAGACAATCCCTATAATTTCCTTTGAGACTCTGTTGGTAATTTCATCTTTTGATTTATTCGCGCTTTGAATCAAAGTCGACAAGATCTCTTTGGGGAGTTTCAACTCACCCAAATAGGATCGAATGTTCTCTTCGGTCATAAAGCGGCACTCACACCCGTGGCGAATACCTTTTTTAATGTATCCGTCAAAAGCGTCTTGCCTTCATCAACCAAATCTCTTTTTGAATTGGGTTCGTCCTCAGACGCCATAAATTTGTTTAATCCTTTTGTGATAGGACGAAATCATATTTGGCAGATTAACACTCACTAAAGCATTTGCAATAGGTCCAGGAACAAAGACTCCAAAGGTCGCTTCCACCGAATAAGTCGCTCGACACTTTCCGACCTCATCTTCTAACTTCCAAAAACCCTTCATACTCTTAAAAATGTCTCCGGAAGCAAACTCCCAACTGATAAGTGCAGGGGTCTCGGTCATCCAGAGGCTATATTTAAAGGTCTTGATAACTGCAACTTCATATTCAATCAGCTTTCGATTGCCTTCAGTCTTTGCGACGGCACATTTCTTCACTTCAGAAAGAAACTCCGGATACCGCGGATAATCGGTGATAATTTTATAGAGCTGCTCAGGACTACATTGAAATAATTCGGTGGTTATTGCTTTTGCCATTTTCTCAATTCTGAGGGATGTGGAAAGATTGTCAACCCTTTTTGAAAAGAGCTTCGGCAGCCTCTCTCAATTTTTCTGCTTGATCCTTAACAGCCTTGGCATCGCCCACAGATGGAGTAAAATAATCGCATAAATTTGACCGCTCCTTTTCATGAATCGGATCTGCCTGGGGCTCTCGGCATTCGTTATAAACCTTGGCATCATAAAATGCGCAATTTTTGCACACTCGGACATCAGCCCCACATTTAAAACACTCATCCTTACGCGAAACTCGCTCAATAAAAGAAAACTCAGTCTGACAAACAAAACAAAAGACTTTTCCCATCACTTAGAATCCTTTCTTACCTAAATGATGATGGGCCTCAATACTTCGAATAGTTCCTGTTTGGGATCTCATCACTAAGGAGTGAGTCTTTGCTTGCCGGCCTGGCAAAGTCTTAACCCCTTTCAAGAGTGGACCATCTGTCACTCCCGTCGCACAAAACATAACAGACCCGGCCGCCAGATCGTCAATTCTATATTTTTTGTTTAAGTCTTTAATCCCCATTCGCCCCGCCCGAGCCTTTTCTTCCTCGTTACGAAATTTAAGCCGTCCCTGAAAATCTCCACCAAGACACTGCATAGCTGCCGCGGAAATAACCCCCTCTGGCGCCCCACCGATACCCATCAAAAGATCAATCCCACTTTCAGGCCAGGCTGAAGCCACTGAGGCCGAAACATCGCCGTCCCCGATCAGATGAATTCGGGCCCCAAGTTCACGCACCTCAGCAATAAGAGCCGCATGGCGGGGACGATCTAATATAACCACCGTGACTTCGTTAATTGTCTTCTTAAGCGCCTTCGCCACTCGATGGATATTCTCGCTCGGCGAAAGATCCAAATCGATAAGCCCGCGGGCCGCAGGTCCACAGGCAATTTTTTCCATATAAGTATCAGGGGCATGAAGAAATTTGCCCCGCTCAGCGACCGCGATCACTGCAATTGCGCCAACCCCTCCGGTCGCACAAATCGTCGTTCCCTCCAAAGGATCTAAAGCAATGTCCACAGCGGGGGCATCTTCCGTTCGTTGCCCCACCTTCTCGCCTATATAGAGCATCGGGGCCTCGTCACGCTCCTCCCCGATCACAACAGTTCCGTCAATTCGAACGCTGTCAAAGGCTTTTCGCATAGCATCAACAGCCGCACGATCTGCTTCTTTTTCGTCCCCACGCCCCATCCATTCAGCGGAGGAAAGCGCAGCTGCTTCAGTTATTCTGACAAATTCGCGACCCAGGTTTCTGTCCATCTTTGTTTCTCCAAAATGAGTTTCATTTCTGTTGGTATTTTCATTGGTCTTAATTTTGAATCTAGGGCGACATGAACTGATTGACCTGTGCACAGGACTTCACTCTTCTCGCCTGCAACTAGCCTCCGAACTTGATATTGAAACTGAACTTTGGCATGCCCAAGCCGGCGGGCCTCAACCAAAATATTAAGTTCGTCCCCGAACACTGCGGGTTTGATATGTTTTACATGAGTCTCTAAGACCGCAAATTTAGCTGCTGATTGCGGCGCCTGATAATCAATCAGACCGTGATGATGGGCCCATGCAACTCGAGCCTCCTCCATAAAACGTAAATAATTTGTATGATGTACAATTCCCATTAAATCAGTTTCGTAAAACTGAACCAAATGCTTCGAATAGAAATGATTTGAAATCTCCAACCCCATGGATGTTGAATGTGCCCTATTTTGTTAAAAACCGCTTTATTTTTCATGACATTCGACGCTTCTTGTCTTAATGCTTAAGGAATGGAACCCTGGAAAAGAAATGTCCCATTTTTACTAACGATGAGCCGGGTTTTGATTCTCCCAGTCATGATTTTCCTGCTCCTCAATGAAGGCTTTGCGTGGCAGCTCAGTGCCGCTCTTGTTTTTGCTGCCGCTTCAATGACCGACTATTTTGATGGCTATTACGCACGCAAGTGGAATCTTGTCTCGATTTTGGGGAAATTTTTGGATCCAGTGACTGATAAGATCCTTGTCTCAAGCGTGTTAATTTTTCTGGTTTATCTACAGAAAGTTGACCCCTACTCTGTCATCGTTCTTCTGGTTCGAGACACACTTATCGGCGGCATTCGCTCAGTTGCGGCAACCCAAAAAATAGTTATTGATGCCAAACCGACGGGCAAATGGAAAACGGCTCTCCAAATGGGCGCCATCCCAATAATTATCCTCTCGCCATGGTCTGATGACCTTAGTATTTTCGACAAAGTCGGGCATGGCCTCTTGTGGTTTTCTGTCATTTTGAGTATGACAAGTGGAATTGAATACTATCGAGGCTATATAAAGAGTCAAAAAGCGTGAGGGTGTAATGCTCGGTTCTCTCAACCCCAGTTCCTGGTTTTTTATCCTACTTGGACTTCTGCTGTGCTGCTATCTGAAAGTTAACCAGCACCGCCCGACTGCTCGCTCCCCTCAACCGTCTGTTATCCAAGCTGTTTTTAGCAAGTAAGAGCTTCGAGTCATTTTCAAAACTCCCTGTCCCCACCTTGTAATAGATATTTTGAATTTGAGCTCCCATATAGCCTAACAAATAGGCTATTACTCCAATGAGAATCAAGATCATCCACTTCTTTAAGGACTTTTTAATCAAGGGTTTCATCGCCCGATTTTACCCATTGACATCCACCACTTGCAACGGTAACTTTTGAGTCCATTTTAATCGATGCGGGAGTAGCTCAGTTGATAGAGCGATGCCTTGCCAAGGCATAGGTCGCGGGTTTGAGTCCCGTCTCCCGCTCCAATTTTTTAAATTGGACAGACCTCATTGGCAATTGCCAGTTATCCTAAATTTATAAAAACATCTATGGACTGAACCAAAGAATCGTAAAAAGCTGAGATTTTCTGGGTATAGGTCGACGCCCATGTCCCGCATTTTTTGAAAGTACCCCAAAGTCCCGGCCTTAAGTCAAATCCTCGACTTTAGCGCTTTAACAATTGAGGGGAATTCAGTTAGCCTAAACGCAGTCAGATCAATATATCAAGGCTGGGGATGTGGTCAAAAAACTCTTGTTACTCTTTGGCGCGCTCGTGGCTCTTGGATGTTTAATTTTTTGGGTTGGATTAACTTATTTTGCACCCAAATACCTCCGTCAGACTATTCAAGAAAAAGGCTCAGCCGCCCTGGGCGGCGAATTGCAGCTCTCAGAGTTGAAAATTCATTGGGGGCTCCCATCAAAAATCACAATCACGCAACTCAGGATTTCAAAGCCAAATAAACTCCTCGTTGAAATACCCTCTTTGTCCTTGTCTCTGAATTTGAAAGATGGCCTATTGCAGTTTAATCGCCTTCGACCGGTCATCCACATCGATCTCGAAAGTCCTCAGGCTACATTTTTCACCACCACTCAACAGGAGGCAAAAACACCCCCAGCCGCTGGCCCAGCGAACCCTGCCGCTAACATCTTGAGCACGACTGATCCCAAAACTGCCATCAAACTTGTCTCCTCGAGACTTCAGGATCTGGAGTTCAGATTTTCTATCAAGAATGGTCAACTCAAGCTCAACCAGGATCAAACCTCAGGCCATTCTTTTACAAACATCGCCTGCGACCTACATCTCCCAAGCCTCAGTGAAGCTCTGATGGTGAAGCTTTCTGGGCAGCTCAAAGTCAATCACCCACTGATTCCGTTTTTCATTCCAATTAAAGTGTCAAGCCAACTGAAGCTAGACCAAGGGGTCCTCAATCTTGGATCTACAGAGATCTCAGTTTTAAGTATCAACACAAAATCTGAAGGAAGTTTCGATCTAAAAAACAAACACATCAATGCCAGGCTGGCTCTGGATGTTCCGGAACTCGAGAAGCTTCCCTTTCCATCCATTGAAAGTCTGCCAATCAAGAATTGGAAAGGATCCTTGAAAGGCTATGGCTCTATCCGTGGTTCATATTTAGATCCAATGATCGACGGCTCGGCCCAACTGAAGAGCGCAGAATTTCAGGTCGACTTTAAAAATCCAAAAATCAACGCAGATGGAGTTCTCAAAGCTGATCTAGAGGCCCAGTTCGTTAAAGATAAAGCTAACCCACTCTTTCGATTTCCGTCTTTGAAATGGAATATTGATCTTGAGAAAACAGCTTTGACTTTGCCCTTGTATTTCCAGAAAGACAAAAATACACCACTCAATTCTCAGGGCACAGCAAGCTTTGCCGGAGATCTACAACTTGAGCAGCTCAAATTGAAACTTGCACAGATTGAATTGAGTGCGACCGGACGCTTCAGTCCCACTGCCAGTTCGAAATTGAGGGTCGAAGTTAAGCCGACAACCCTTGCTGGTCTAGAAAGAATGATTCACCCACTGGCCAAATTTCCTGTGCAAGGGTCCCTGGCTCTGAAATCAGAGATCGAAGGACATCTCGCGGATCCTAAAAAGCTGAAAATAAATCTTGAAATGCTCAAACTTGAAAAAGTATCGACGGCCGTTGACTTCAAGACTGCGGATCTCTTTGTTCGAGGACCTGTCAAGCTTGATCTCAATGGGAAACTCTCAGTGGATCAGCTGCTTGTCAAAGCTGGTCATGTAACGCTGTTCTCGGATCTCACGGGCCTTGAAGTCAAATTCAAAGATCAGTTTAAAAAAGCCTCCGGCGAAATTGCTAAGGTCAGTTTAACGGCCACAAAAACTGGCGACACCTTGGCCCTGAAGCAAAGCCAGATTGAGATTCCTCAAGGTGTGATGAATATAACTGGAACACCACCTATCACCGTGAACGCACCCATGGATCTAAATCTTCAAATCAAATCTTTGGATTTAGGCAAACTTGGGATTTGGCTTCCTAAGTTTGCTAAAATGATTCCTGAAGGACACCTGACTTCGAATCTGCAAATCAAAGGAGCCTCAATTCCGAAGATTTTATGAAAAGTCCACTCGCAATCCATGGTCAATTAACTGCAAATCTACCGAAATACATTTTTAGGAGTGAGAAGACGGCGCCAAACCCCAAAGAAAAACCCTCCGAACCAAAACCAGCGGAACCCTTTCTGCCGGACTCTCTGTTGATTCGACAACTCAGGCTCGATGGAAAAATAACGCTGGGACAGCTTGAATTAGAAAAGTTCGTGGCTCGCGGAATTACGAGTCAGATAACGCTTGCTGATTCACGCCTCGCTGGATCCGCTCAAATAAAAAATATTTTCGATGGCAATGTCCAAGTCGATCGAATTTCGCTCCCTCTCACTCAGCCGGATCCCGAAATTCAGTTCGCGCTCAAGACTCAAGATATTCGCCTCGAGCAAGTCACCAAGGCCTTTGTCCCAGAATATGAGAAACTCGCAACGGGCTTGGCCACGATTGGGGTGAGCGGACACACTCGCATGCCAGGGACTCCGGCCTTTCTCGACAATCTGCAAGCCATGGGCACTTTGAATGTCAATCAGTGCGTGCTCAATACGGTCCACCTGAGCGAAATACTCAAGGATCTCATTCAGAAAATACCAGGAGCCAAGTCTGATATGCTCTCTTCCGTGGCCCCATGCAGAGTGAAGTGAAATCAAATTTCACTTTAAAGAATGGACAATTTGAACTCAAACCCTTTGACGCGATCACGACTCGCAAAGAGCAGATATTAGTCACGGGCACTGCAAATCTCAAAATGGATTTGAACCTGAAAGGGTCTTTGTTTTTGGTCGATCAATTTGTCGGTGGATCCTTTTTTGAAGCGAATAAGGACAGCCTCGGGCGACTCGAAATTCCATTGCACATTCGTGGAAACGCCATGAAGCCTGAGTTTAAGTTCGCCCAGGAAACGATCTCGATCATGCTCGGAAAAACCTTTGAGTTCGAAAAAAGGAAATTTGCAAAGAAAGCCGAGGACGAAGTTAAAAAAGAACTTCAAACAAAAGTCGACCAAGCCAAGGTCCAAGCTCAAAAGCAGCTGGAGCAAAAGAAAGCCGAAGCTCAGAACAAGATGGCAGAAGAGCTCAAAAAGAAGGCCCAGCAGCTATTTAAGTAGTCATTGGCTACGAAATTCATTAATTTTTGAAATTTGCTGCGTGGCTTTTAAATTTATTCTTTCACATTGAAAAAAATCAAAGGCCTCGCTAATCTCATCCCAGTTTCATTTGATTCAAAATGAGGGAGCATACCCATGGTAGAAATTTTCACTAAAAAGCGTTTCTCTGTTAAAAGGCGTGCTCTTTTGAGCTTGGTCGTTATCTCGGGAGCCTTGATTAGCTTGGGATTAAGTCGCTCTATGTCATGGCCCATCTCCGGTGATCCTCTGACTCTTAGTGAACAAAAACTCTTTGCTCAAAAAGTGAGTCCTTGGCTCCGCGGAAGGATTGAGGCCACTCAAAATGTAGCGGCGGGCTGGTCTCTTAAGCAAGCTGTGAAAATTCCTATCCTTGTAGTTCTTAGGGAGCGTGCTGATCTCACTCCAGCCAAGGCACTTTCAAGCAAGCAAGAGAAGGGACGATTTGTCTATCAGCAATTGACATCCATAGCTTCAAAAAAGTCAAAGTGAGCTCTTGTCCTTACTTCAGAGTCAGGGATTTCGCACCCGACCCTATTTTATCGTCAATTGGATTGCCGTTTACGATGCAAATACAGCTCTTGTTCGGGAGTTAGTCAAACGTGCGGATGTCGAACGAGTGATTGGTAATCCAACAAGCCTTTTACGAAGGCCAGATCCAATTCAACTCAGTTCGCATCAACCAGCTCAGGTAACTCCAGAGGCAATTGGAAGAAATTTGGCTGCCATTGGTGTCCCACGAGTTTGGAATGAGCTCGGGGTCCGAGGCGCTGGAATTGTTCTGGCCGGTCAAGACACTGGATATGACTGGCAACATCCAGCGATCAAGGCTCAGTATCGAGGACGAGAGATTCCATCTCTAAATAAGATCGCTGATCATAATATGAATTGGCATGATGCTATTCACGATGCCCCTAAAAGCAACGATTGTGGATTTAATAGCGTTGAACCATGCGATGATGACGAGCACGGGACTCACACCATGGGGACTATGCTTGGCGATGATGGTGCGAGCAACAAGATCGGTCTAGCCCCGGGCTCACAATGGATTGGTTGTCGAAATATGGAACAAGGTCAAGGTTCGCCAGCGAGCTATACGGAATGTTTTGAATGGTTCATTGCCCCTTGGGCATTTGGGGCGAACCACATGACAGAGGGCAATCCTGATATGGCACCTCATATTATCAATAACTCGTGGGGCTGTCCCTATGAAGAGGGCTGCGAAGGAACCGAAATGAGAATTGCGCTCGAAGCTCTTGATGCTGCGGGGATAATGGTGGTCGTTTCTGCTGGAAATGAAGGTTCGTCGTGCAAAACAATAAATGACCAACCTGCATCCCACAGCGATCTTGTGTTGTCAGTCGGTGCTTATGATGACAAAACTGGAAACATCGCTAGCTTTTCAAGTCGAGGCCCCTCAGGTATTGATGGTGGACTAAATCCCCAAGTTGCAGCTCCTGGTGTCAGTATTCGGTCCTCAGTTCCTGGAGGCAATTATTCATCCATGAGTGGAACCTCAATGGCAGGTCCCCATGTCGCGGGGCTCGTTGCCCTGATCTGGAGCGCTCAACCCAAACTGATCGGTCAGATTCAAGAAACGAAGGACCTTATTTATGCATCAGCCCTTGGTAAAACCTCTAATCAAAACTGTGGACTTTTTCCAGGCTCAACAATTCCCAATGCTGTTTATGGTCATGGAAATATCGATGCCTTTGCTGCCGTTCAGCGAGCCCTTGCATATAAATAACGTTTTACTTTTTGAGATCGAAAAAGTCGCTCGCCTCTAAATATTGTTTTTCTTTTGCCCTTTCTTGATTGGTTTGGACTCAGGCTTCTAGCGTGGGAATGTTTGCATTTGAGATACATAATTTGATTTCGCTAATTCAGGCAGCACCTTTATCCCACTTGTGCAGCGAATCAATCTACCTAATGCTAACCTCTGAGAGATTCACACTATTTTTATTTTGATACATATCGATGAATTCACTTTTCTTAATATGTTGAAATTCAGCTTAAGAAATAATTTCGGAGCCCGATACAAAGCTGTTCGATGATTTCCATCATAAATAATCAGTGTCACGTTTTATCTAATTTAAAGGAGAATAGGGATGCTAAGGACCACAAGCACCAAGACGATGATTGCAATTTTAGTTGGAGTCGGAGGCTTCGCCTACATGGGGTGCTCTTCGGACTCATCAACGCCGGCAGCCTCAACGAGCACAGCTGTGGCTGTGACCGGCACACTCAGTGCTGCGAGCACGGCTCAGGGCATGAACTCCCTTATGTCGGCGTTCTCAGATGGGGACTCAGACAATGAAGGTTTAGCCGTTTCAGACTATTCTGTGGTCTGTGCGACAACTTCGGCGCCCATTCTTTCGGGCACTGGGGTCGTCGGGACTGATGGACGGTTTTCAGTGACCATCGACGGGGCGGTTGGGAAGCCTATGGCTTGTTATATGGTGAATGCTGCCGGCGTTAAGGCCGCTGACTTTTTGGTGGAAGATACATCCAGTAAAGATCTCAATGGGAAAGCTGAGAAGGTCACCACAATGACTCCAAGCTCCGGTGTCAGTATGGACACTGTGGTCTTCGATGCGGCTAAAGGCGAGGTGACAGTTTCGAAATCGGTCATTGCGAGCTCTTTGTCGACAACCCGAGCAACTTCAGTTTTTGATCCCACGGGGGCATGGACTCTAGGGCCTGTTGATTTTACTCTTCCTTCTGGAGTTAAGGCGCCTTGCACGGCCGCTGAACAGGCCGCTCATACCTGTAATGGGCCACCGGAAGGACAGTCTGTTTATATGAAAATGTGGACGGGAACCAAAACAGCCGACTCCAGTCCCATTTACGGATTGCAACTTTGGAACTCCGAATCTAAATACACAGGCTGTGGCAGCAGGGTCGGTCTTTCTGCATCCCAAAAAACCGATATCGGTGTTAGTTTTGCCGCTCAAGCCACAGCTGATCAAGAATTTGCATTTCCAACTTCAGTGACTTTCACTGATCAAATTCTAAGCGCTTCAAGCTCTCCCACCCTCACTGACAATTGGAAGATGAGCACCGCTAAAACCAGGTATGCTTTCAATCCCAATTGTGGTCCCGTCAACGTGACGATAGGCTCATTGAGCTATACCAATGCTTGGCGCTGCGGACCTGATGCCAGCTCAGACTACCAAATTGGTCTTGGCGGGGGCTGCACCATCAATTCGACCGGAGCCAATGTTCAGGTGAGCAATTGGACAGGAATTACTTGTGGGTCGGCCTCCACCGACGCCGACGGTGTGAAGTCGGTGAGTTGCACCGGTAACACCCCAATCAATAGCGTGTCGACGGCCGTGACATGCACCCATAAGTGGGTCGTCGTGAATTCATCCAACGTGGTTCAACCCAGCGGAAGTTTCAATTACGGTGAAATGTCGGGAGGCATTGCTGCCGATACTCTCTGTTCTGCAATTCCAACCTCAAGTAATGCCGGACAAATGGCCCAGCTTCGTTGCTATGCCGATTACTATTATCAATCAGGTCTTGCTAATAATGGAAGCTCCTGTATGCCTCGGGTGAATACCGACTGGTCTGCATCCACGCCCGCTGATTTCATTCATAAGGACTTTCGTCCAGAAGGTTTAGTTTTTTCGAGCAGTATAAACCGATCCCTGACGGTTCTGGTGGCTCGATGACAACTCGTCAAGAGCACTATGATGGAGTTCAAACCGGGTGAAAATAGCTGGGTGAGTTGTGCGGTGATAGATACGGGTTCTCTCACGATTAAAAAAATCACAGACTCCAAAGTTCTCTTGGTTTACCAGTCCTCGGTTGTGACCTCAAGCACGGCCAAGCCTGCTTGTTTAGCCAAGTTCACTGGTAAGAAAGAGACTTTTGTATTCTACGGCACTAAATAGATAACCCACGCAAGAAAATGACCGAGTCTTAGTATCTCAGAAGACTCCGAAAGGGCTCCCTCAAACAGGAGCCCTTTTTGCTTGTTGAAGCCTGATATACTTCGACGGTATCACTAATTAAAGTGAACAGCTTGGACACAAGATTCCATGGGCTCACTTTGACGTGTCACTTTCCCACTTCTATTGAGCTTTTCGTAACTCATGAACCCTTTCAGAGAAAGCCCATTGCGAGCAACGACGAAGTAGGTCTTAAACTCGCCGGGCGCGCCAGTGCGAGTGTCAGAGCGAAGAGTCTGCCCATCCATCCCCAAAATAGGACCACTTTCGGCGGCTAACTCATATTTTGTGACTTTTCCTTTGGTACCACCGCGACGATTTGATAGGTCGCTTGATCGTTTCCGATCGTGGTAACATCTAGAGAATTACCCTGGGAGCTAGTGTTTAAAACTACCGATTGATAAAGAGCTGCCCCATGTCCAGGGGTCGAAGGGTTGTACCCTTGACAATTCATCGGAGCACTCCAAACCGTAGAAGTGAGTATTGTCGCGGAAAAAAATCCAAGTAAAGCTGTTTTCATAGAGAACCTCCAGGGTCGTTTTTTGAATCCAGAAAGCCTCCTTGCCTCAGAATGCAATTTGTTTGAAAAGCCCTGATCCGCTAGAGCCACCTTACATATAAATGAGTTTGGTAAGACTTTCGCCTGTAAATAAACGAACAGGTAAAAATATCACGATTGTTTAATTCTTTTGCAGGTCTGTCATGAGCACAACCTCAACCTTTCGGGCCTCTGATTTTTTGAGGGTAGTCATTATCATTTGTGCGATGAACATATTTCTTCACCGCCGCAGGAATTACCCGCTGCAAAACCTCTAGGCACTGACGCCCCGTTCCTGCCGTTGCGGGAGTTGCACCCAGCAAGGCGTGGGAAAGCAAAACGATTACTTATTCATTTGCCGAAAGCCGCGCGACAGCTCGCTTGGATTCCTTTAAAATCACATCGGGAATTGCTGGGGCTCCTTTGCCATCGTTCCAACAACTTTTCTAACGACTGCCCAGCCACCAAAAACTATAGCGGTATAGACTAGGTCGCCCACCCACTGTCCACGAAAAAACGGCAAAGCCATTTCAAAGCAGGTGATAAAACCTGCCCAGTTGCGAGGGTAAAGACCCGCAACTAGCCAAACTCCAAAATTCGAAATGATGAAGAAGCTCACGGAGGACACTAAGGAAGCCCCCCCTAGCCAAAGAGGGCTGGTCTTTACAGACTGACCCATCAGCACTGTTAAAATCAAGGCTCCGTAGACAAAAGGCATCGTCGCGTGAAAACCCAATGCAAAGTCACTGACTAGAAGTGCGGCGACTGGGAGCAAAGTGGCAAGCCATGAATTTTTAAATTGTGATCCAGAAAACAAAGCAAGAGCCCCAATAGCTGTCGCATTCCATGGATGAGGCCAAAGTCGAGTCAAAACAGCAAAGGCCAACATATAACCAACCACTAACATTTTTGATCTCACATTCTGCTCCATGCTTCTCCTCAAAATACTTTCCTAAAAAACCATAGCCTGTCATTAACCAATGAAAGGCTCGCATTTTTTCTACAATGAACGACCCCCAAAGGCAATAGCCAAACCTCAATGATTAGCGGCAAACCCCGTCAACGATTCAAACGGTTTCGAACTAATTCTTCAACAACCGCTGGATCTGCCAACGTTGAGGTATCCCCCAGTTGCTCCGGATGGTTTTCGGCGATTTTTCTAAGTATTCGTCGCATAATTTTTCCTGACCGGGTTTTTGGTAGACTCGGAGCCCATTGAAGAAGGTCAGGGGTCGCTATCGGGGAAATTTCTTCTCGGACCCACGAAATCAATTCCCGACGTAAAGTATCAGTGGCCTCAACTCCGGTCTTTAGCGTCACATAGACATAGATTCCTTGCCCCTTCAAATCATGGGGGTATCCGACCACGGCCGCCTCAGCTACACTTGCATGGGCCACAAGAGCACTTTCGATTTCAGCTGTCCCCAGGCGATGTCCAGAAACATTTAACACATCATCCACTCGACCTGTAATCCAATAGTAGCCATCAGCGTCCCGACGACAACCATCCCCCGTAAAATAATAACCAGGATAAGTTGAAAAATAGGTCTCTTCAAATCGAGCATGGTCCTTATAGACGGTCCGCATTTGCCCAGGCCATGAATCCTCGAGGACGAGCACGCCCTCACCAGGTCCAACGATGACTTCGCCCTCAAAACTTAATAGTTTAGGTTTAACTCCAAAAAAAGGCAAGGTCGCCGAGCCCGGCTTTAGGGCCGTGGCCCCTGGAAGAGGGGAAATCATTATTCCCCCAGTTTCAGTTTGCCACCAAGTATCTACTATCGGACAGCGCTCATCGCCGACATTTTTGTAATACCACATCCAGGCTTCAGGATTAATTGGCTCCCCCACACTTCCCAGCAGTCGCAAAGACTTTCGTGAGGTCTTTCGCACGGGCGCCTCGCCCTCTCGCATTAAAGCCCTGATGGCTGTCGGCGCCGTATAAAACACGCTCACCTGATGTTTATCAATGACCTCCCAAAATCGAGACACCGTCGGATAGCTAGAGACACCCTCAAAAAGCACCGTCGTCGCCCCATTGGATAAGGGCCCATAAACAATATAACTATGCCCAGTGATCCAACCAACATCAGCCGTGCACCAAAAAACATCACTCTCTCGATGATCAAAAATTAACTGATGAGTCAATGAGGCGGTGACTAAATATCCACCCGTGGTGTGCAGAACCCCTTTCGGTTTACTTGTGGAACCAGAAGTATAGAGCATAAACAAAGGGTCTTCAGAACTCATTGGTTCAGCTGCACAGAAATCGGAAACGGAAGCCGACTCCTCATGAAGCCAAATATCTCGACCAGGCTCCCATCCAATCGAACCGCCTGTATGTTTGACAACTAGGACCTTTTTCACCTTTGGGGTTTTCTTGAGGGCTTGATCCACATTATTCTTCAAATGAATAACTCTGCCCCCACGCAATCCTTCATCAGCTGTAATCACGAATTCAGAATCTCCATCCAAAATTCGATCAACGATAGCATCTGGCGAAAAGCCTCCGAATATCACAGAATGCATAGCTCCAATTCGAGTGCAGGCCAGCATCGCGTAAACGGCCTCAAGAATCATCGGCATATAAATAGTGACCCGATCCCCACGTCCCACACCTTGGGCCTTCAGCACGTTGGCGAAGCGACAAACTTCACTCAAAAGTTCCTTATAAGTCACTTTGATCGATGGCGTGTTTGGATTATCGGGTTCCCAGATGAGGGCCACTTTTTCGCCACGATGAGGCAAGTGACGGTCAATACAATTGGTGGAAACATTCAACTCGCCACCCTTAAACCACTCAATTGAAATTGGCTTTTTAAATGAGGTTTTCTTAACAGTGTCCCACTTCTTAAACCAAGTGAGCCTTTCTGCTTGGGCTGCCCAAAATATCTCTGGATTGGTGATCGACTCCAGGTACTTGGCTTGGTATTGATTCCAAGTGACCTGAGTCGATTCAATCACGTGAGCTTTTGTTGGAACAATCAAATCATGATCCATTTTTCTCCCCTCAGAAAAATAAATTCTATTCGTTTCCTTTGAATTTACGATACCAAATTAATTCAAAATACCTATTGATTTCTAAACAGCAACTTACTTCTGAGCCACCAGCTCAAGGAGCTTTTGGGTATAGAACTGTCGATACCCATGATACCCATAAACAAAATCATCTCTGGTGATTTCATAAGGATAATCAGGCACAGCCCCATTATTTTCAACAGCCACGCCATCAGGACGATAGAACAAAGATTTGGTCATATATGCTTTAATCTGTGAATAGAATAGAGCCGGCTGAGCGGTCACATGACCACCCAGACCCATGGTGCGAGTCCCAAGCAATTTCGCCCGTCCCAGTCCCTTCATCAATGCCGGGAAGGCGTCGCCACCAGAACCAGACATTTCATCGATCAGAACAACGATTGGCTTAGTGTATGTTATGTTATTCGGTTGAAATACTTTCACACCATCGATTGAGGTCAGCGGAGTCATAAACTTGCCCTGCAACCAACTGTTTTTTACCAGATCTCGGACGGTCTCGAGCTGTTGACGAGCTATAGTATTTTCAGGAGTCCCTGCCGCCCAGCTCGCCAGCTCCAAATATTCCTGTTTGTTTGCCAAAAACTGAAACTGGGTAGGAATAAATTCCTGCTGCATAAATAAGCTTACAATTCGATGAAGATAATCAACAGACCCACCACAATTATGATCCTGATCAATCACCAGACCGACCGTATTTTTTTCGAGCTCAGAGACAGCATATTCGTACTGCCTGAAGCGAGTCTCCTCCGCTTGTCCACTTTCTTCAGAGTCTCCTTTTTCAGAATCCCTCTCTGGACTATAGTGAGGGATGCGCAAATACCCAACATTTCCTTGAGGTGTTGCATAGTAATAAGCGACGAAGGGTTTTTCCATAATTACAGTCGCAGATTGGGGTCTTTCAATTCGAGAAGTTCCTGAGCAACGAAATGATTTCTCGACCGATGGATTTTGGAGCTCAGCTTGGAGATCAAATATTGAAAGATCATCATAATTGGCATTTTGGGAGTCGCTCGATCCAAAGTGACTCGGAATAGATCACTGAATTCCTCGTCAACGGCCTCACCAGTCACTTCCCAATTGAGTTTGACATCATCAATCACGTTTGAAAGTCCGCGACGAACACTAAAGACCACCTCACCTGAAGGCACGGGCATTCGCATACCATTGCGAGTCGTGAGAGCCATGGCCGTGATTCTCTTTTCCGAAAGATAAAATCCAAGCCCTCGATATGTTTGAAGTCCCTTCAAGACCTCCCCAATGGGATGACCATTCACCGCCACGATCTCATCCCCTTTGGCATAGGGAAAATTCTTTTCATTTAATTTGTCCCGATTTATTTTGTCTATTAAGACATGCCCTTGCACCAAATCGACATCGAATGGCAAGGAAGCCATTCGTGTGGTTGGCAAACTTGCAGAGAAATGACCATCATGAAACTCAGCAATAAAACGAATCAACGAGTAATAAAACTCTCCGTTGGACTGAGTCTGAAGGACTTTTGCTGTGTAGAGAGAATGCAAAGAATCTACATCAATTGAAAAATTCTCTTTTTTGTACTGCAATGGCCCATAGCCTGATTTAATCATGGAAACCAATTGTTGCAGATCACTCAATTTTTCTTCTTGAGTCAGAGTTATGGACGGACTCGCCGAGGCCCTGACTGAAAAGCCATTGATGAGGGTCAGACTAAGCATCAGACTGAGGGTCAGACTCAACGTCAGACCGCTACTTAGACTACGCATCACGCCGAAAAATTCACGAAACATAACTACTCCTTAAAAAGAAACCAAAAAAACCAACCTTGGATTTAACAAAACCAACAAGCAAAAACAGCTTCAATCGTCATTGATGCGCAATATCATATACATAAATTTAATTTCTTTATGGAACCAAAGCCATTGCGCGAATAAATGCAAAGAAAAACACAGCATCCTTAGCTTTCTTGCAAATCTCGACCTCCTCTTTCATTTGACGAATCTGCTCTGGTGAAACTCACCCAGCTGCGAGCAAAGTTTTCTCAGCACTCAATAAAATCTGAAAAAAGAATTCCGCAAAGACGGCTCTTCGTTCTGGCTGTCGTGAGTCAAAATGAAAGGGGCGCACCTCTGTTTGAATATCAACATATCCAGCTTCCTTCAAAAGGTTTCCCAGCTGGGCCCCCATAAAAGGATGCCCTTTGATCGACCACTGGTAGTCATTAAACTCAAACCAGTATTTCAAATAGGCAGGGCTATAGGGTTCAATAAACAAAGATTGATTAAAAACCTCGGAACAGTATATTTTGGCCCCTTTTTTGAGTTGCTTTCGAACTCGCTTGAGTGTCTCCAAAGGCTTTGGAACATGTTCTAAAAACCAACACAAAAAAGCTGAATCGTACTGACCAGCATCGGCCATCTTCAGCTTTGTTGCATCTTGCTGGAACAGACGAACTCGTCCCCCCTTAATTTCCGACTTAAGCGTTTTTCGAGCAACGGCCAGTTGCTGTTCAGACAAATCAACAGAATCGATTCGAAGATCCGGAAATCGACGGGTCAAAATGCGAGTCTGTGCCCCAACCCCACAACCCACCTCAAGTAAGCGAGCCTTATGTTCAAGGTCCACCCCTGCATAAACATAAGGCTCAAGAAAACGAGCTTGATGAATCAAACGATCTTGTTCTTTTTTTGTAAATCCATGAAGGTAGTCTTGCTTCGCCATAGAGACGCTACCCCTCTCTAACCCAAAGATCAACCTCACCCAGAAATAGTGAAAGCGCTCACGTCATTGACTTTCTTAAGGCCTCGGCGGTTACCTTTTCAGCAGGGACTTTCCCAAACTCAGGCCGATACACCAGACAGATTTCGTCCTTGTAAGACGGCAATGTGGCGAAGTGCCTTAAACTAAAACCAGACAATCTAACTGCTCGTTCAGGCAGAATCCCAAAGCCTATTTTTTCATTCACGAGACGACAAATAAGCTCTAGACTATCGGTGGAGATAATTTTTTGAGGCTTTTCTTTCCATTTTTTTAAAATCGACTGTGTCTGAAAAAGGTTAGGATTACAAATAACCGTGTCAAGCTCTTCACTCGTTTTGGGCGACCAAATGCCTACGATATCGATGTCTAACTTTTGAATCACCAAATCAGGAACTTCCGCAGGATTAATAACCATACCGATATCAATATTTCCTCGCTGAATCTCCGCCTGAATGTTTCTAGATAAATCATGGCGGAGTTCTATTTTGTAGTCCGGAGCTTTTGTTTTCAAGTAGGAAAGCGCTTTGGGAATAGAGTATTGAGCTACGGTTGGATGGCAGCCAATAACAATCGTTCGACCAGAAAATATATTCCCTGACTCTAAGGTCATGTCCAATTCGTGAAAAGCACGGAGGGCATTTTGCGCCTTCCTGAGAAAGAGCTTTCCACTCGGGGTGAGTTGAATGCCCGAACGTGACCGATAGAAGAGGATACACCCTAGATCCATTTCTAGTCGCTTGAGACTCTCAGAGAGCGCCGGTTGACTGATCTCAAGTCTTTGGGAGGACTGTACAATCGTTGAACAGGAACTTGTCTCAACAAAATTTTTGACGTCATTGATTCTGTATTTCATAAGTATTCACCTATACTAGATATAAATGTAATCAGATTTTACTTTGATAGCAATTTAAATTAAATGGTTGATAGGAACCGGGAGGTCCAAATGAAAAAAATAACACTGTTTTTGCTTCTTTTCCTGAATTTACCCTTGGCCAAAGCCGCAAGCCTTGTATGTACGTCTGGAAAGCCCTATGAAACTTTTTCTGCGAAACTTAATTATAATGACTTTGTCAGTGGAAGCGGCCTTTTCACAATCGAAAAAGCCTCCTTGAGAGACCATTACGCGACAGCCAATCTTGTTTGCGCTGGAAATCGGATGGAGGACTTGGGCTGTGTGGGTTTCTGGTTTAACCATCGAGAGTCAATGGTGGAGGTAGAATTTACGAATAACCACGGAGTTTTCTCAGCTTCATTCAAGCCACTGAGAGGAATGGATCTAGCGTCAGGGCCATGGCCTTGCACAATTAAATAAGGAACATGATGTCCTTGAGTGTTTATAAGGGGACCACTCAAGGAGTTTCGCTATCCTAAACAAACAGGATCATCCAATCTACAGGTAATTTTCTGGGAACAGTTCGCGCTCGACGGTTTCAATCACGATATGAATAAGTTTAATGTGAACCTCCTGAATTCGATCAGAGGTTTGGGATGGGACTATAATCGCCAAATCTGCCAGATTTTTCAACTTTCCCCCGTCCCGCCCCAGCAAGGCGACCGTCTTGACACCCTTGGCCTTGGCCGCTTCAAAGGCCAGTAAAACGTTTTCAGAGTTTCCGCTTGTGGAAAGCCCTATGAGAACGTCACCAGACCGCGCCAAGGCCTCGACCTGTCGAGAGAAAATATATTTGAACCCATAGTCATTGGAAACACAGGTGACGTGACTTGAGTCCCCTAACGCCAAGGCACCTAAAGGTCGACGATCCTTTCGGTACCGTCCAGTGAGCTCTTCAGCAAAATGCATGGCATCACAATGAGAGCCACCATTTCCACAAGAAAAAACTGTTGCTCCCTTGCGAAAGGTTTCAATCAAAAGTTTTGAAAACTGTTCGCATTTCTTCATTTGCTCAGAATCTGAGACAAAGGTATTTATTGATTTTTTTGCATCTTCAAAACAGGTCATCCAAATATCATGTGTTTTCATTCCCGAAGCTTGGCATAGGCTTTTCAAAAACGCACCCAATTTGACAAGCTAACTTGATGCTTCAATTTACCGACAGGTCAGTCTTCTGAATTTTCCAAACCGCGGTGCGGAATACACCTCAGAGCAACTATTTCAGAAATTGCAGGGACCCTGATACTTTTGGGAATAGACGGAAACCCATATTGTTTTCCTTCTGCTCTAAAAGCTCGCTCAAGAGTAGGAACCTATATATTTCTTTGGTTATCTCACTCTTATCTATCACGCGGTCTATAGTTCCGCACTCGACCAAATCACCTAAGCTCGAAACCTCTGAATCGGAAACTTTCTTCCAGGCCTCTTTAAGTCTGGGAGCCCCGGACAGGAGTTCTTCAATAATGGACTTATGCATAACCCCAATCTGTGCGCCACGAACAGCAATGCTTCTCCTTCCTCCATAAATTTTCGGGAAAGCGAACATCGGGGCCCCACCAAAGCATCGTCCCATAATAATGCCCATTTTTGGATAAGGATAGGCGATCATCTCATGCGTCAATTGGATCATCTTCACAATAGCGTCTTTATCGCTCTCCGTTTTACGGGGATCACCACCCGGGCTATCTAAAATACTGATGATCGGAAGCTTTAACGTTTTAAAAAGATCCATTGCTGCCAAACATTTATCAATCGAATTAACAGTCAACATATTATTGGGATGCCCTGGAGGATTAGATAAATAGCCCACCCGCTGACCATGGATCTTTCCTATAAACACTCGAACAATTGGGGATCGTTGGGTAAAGAGCTCAATGACCGACTCTCCAAGTTGGTCGGTCAGTTCTTTCAGTTTCTCATGCTCCTGAGAACGAAGAATAGTTGCTCCCTGTTCTAGTTCAGCAGTCATAGGGGTTGCCAAACAACCCCTGACCCTGGGCTCGTTGTTTCAGCAAACAAAAAAGTCATTGTCTCTTGCACTGACCTAAAAATACACTCCTGGGAAGGCAAAATCTCATGGACTAAGGAATTCACGCCGAACTGATGCTCAGCCGTTGTAAATTGTGAAAACTCCGCATCCGTTTTTCCGAAGAATTTTTTATGAACCTCAGGACCAGTTAAGTTAAGTTGAGTTTCTTCTTGGAGGGCTATCCGAATATGTCCTTGGGCAAAAAACAAAGCACTAATTCCCAAAACATTTCCAAGTCCAATAGTGACCAGTAGATTGTCTTTTCTAAAATGATACAGGTCTGAAATTATTGAAAACGAGTCATCAAACACCGTTCGTCCCTGCATAAAGCGAACGCCTAAAGAATTAAAAATAAAGACAATCGGCATTTTAGCCTGAGTCATTTTTTGAATGAAGAATCCCGTACGTTTTGAATTTTTCTTTGAAAAACTCCCACCTGCAACTCTAAAATCAGTCAGAATTACACCAATTTTCTTTGAATTTATCTTTCCGATCAGCGTGATCACTCCGTCAAAGGCCACACGGCCAAATTCTTCATCCGCCTCATGATACAAGTCAATTTCATCTGAGGTTAACAAGCTAGTTAGACTAGAAATATACTTTACTTCAGATAATTTGGAGGGACTGAGTTTATACATAAGGTGCCGTTCCAAAGTTAGTGGGATTGATTTCCCAAATTTTGATGCCGTTCCAAATGCTGTGGGACGGATTTCCCTCTTTTTCATCCGGACGCGTCAATACAGTACTCGATAAGATGTAAAAATTCACCTGTTAGTTTTTTGACAGGGGAAAAGGCAAAAAAAAGAATAACTTAGGGACTTTTCTGTTCGGTATGCTATCTTCTTTCCATAAGGGAATCCATGTTATGAAGGTCAATAAACGAACAACTTTCTTTGTCGATATCTGCACAGTCCTGCTTTCTTACGGGCCGCCGGTCATTTCTACCTATGTCACGATTTATCTTCTTCAAATGGTGGATCAACTGATTGTTCAAGTGATTCTCTTTCCCTTGGTCCTGCAGTTTTGCTTTGTCAGTTCAATCTTTCTGTTTCGCATCAGCCTGCCCAAGCTAAAGCCTGGTGTCTATGAGACAAACTTTAACAAAGGCTTTGTGGCTTGGTACTCTCACTCGATGCTGACAAGGTCAGCCAGATGTTTTGGCATTCACTATCTCATTCACTGCACGGCAACGATGCGGTGGCTTTACTGGCGAGCCCTCGGAGCCAAGATCCCCTATGATATGAGCACCTCGATTAAAGTGACAATACATGATGCCGCCGTTATCACTATTTTATCAGGTACCACCTTGTCAGAGGACGTTAATATTTCAGGTCACCTGGTTCGGGGTGATAAAATTCTTGTCGCCCCTGTTAAAATAGGTAAAAATGTTTTTATCGGAAGAAAAACTTATATCGGTCCAAGAACCAGAATTGGTGACAACGCCTGGATTGGTATGGGTAACACGCTCACTGGGGCTGTAATAACTGCAAATCAGAGGGTCAAATCCCATGAGCGAGATAAAGCCTAGCCCAAAAGCAAAGCCCTTTGGCTTGACATCCATTATCACATACTTGTCCTTTTGCCTGCACAGCCAACACCTTCAGGCCGAAGCTTTAAAACTAAAACACCGATGGGAAATTGCGGGATCCGCGCAAGGAACTCAACTGAATCAAGAAGGATTTTCTGAACTTAAGAATAAACTCGACGGCCTTGTACTTTTAGGACTTGAACAAAGTGGTCAGTATAAAAACTGGTCTTTCGAATTTCGCCCAGAACTAAAAATCTGGGCTTCCCCCGCGTTTACGACTCCTCCGAATGATTCTTCTCGGTTTATGCTTGATGACCCAAAACGCGCTCTGAATCTACATAATCAAGTTTACCCAGCATCAGGCACCACAACGAAAACCGAAATGGTCACGACCGATATTGAGAAACTCAATCTTAAGTACCGCAACTCATATCTCGATCTAACCCTGGGACGGAATCCATTTAATCCGAGCATTATGCGCCTATCTCCAATTTGGAATAAATTTAACAAAGACATTTTTTTCTCTGGTGATCCCAACCTGCAATTCAATCCTGATATTGCAGCCATCAGAATCACACAGGATAAGTTTTGGGTGCAAAATGCCAATGTCTTTACACGAGATAGTAAATCAAACTCTTACCTGCTCATTGGCGGCTACAACTTTAAATCTGTCGAACTTCAGTTTCTGGGGGGCCAAATGCTCGACGAAACTGCTTTTGGATCAAATTTGAGTATCGCCACCTCAAAATCTCTGATCAAGGCAGAAATTTTAACAATCATCACAAATAGAAACTCTGAAGCAAAACATAGTCAAGGAGCCTTGGGATTTGAGAATTCGTGGACGGACTCTTTTTCAACTATATCTGAGTTCATGGTGAGCACCCTTTCCCATCAATTTCAAGATTCTCGGGAAATTTCGGAAGGAGCATCACCCTTTTTAAAACTCAGATCCGAATACTATCTTTTGAATCAATTCGACTATCAGTTTTCCGAAGTCTGGACGGGATCTCTGATCCCAATACTGAATTTATCTGACTCGAGTCAAATTCTATCTGCTGCATTAAAAGCAAACTTATCTGATAACTTCGAAATGAATATTCAGGCCAAAATCAGTGGCGGAAGTGATTTCTCCGAATTTGGGGCAAAATCCCTACATTATACGAATGGCAGCTACCAGGGCTTTAATAATTCAGCTGGATTAACCATGAAATATTTCTTTAACTAGCTTCTGATCGCATCAAGTGGAGTTAACTTTGATGCTCGATATGCTGGTGTTAAAACTGAAAAAAACACGATGACAAAAGCAAAGACAATCACCTTCGCAAAAGGCCAAATCGAAATTTTGGGGTAAATCACCAAAGCGAGGCTGAACTGATTGGCCTCGAAATTTCCACCCACAAAAGGCGACAGATCAAATCCAGTGGCCTTGTGGTAAAACACAACCATGAGACCGAAAACAATTGCAGCAATCGATGAGATCAGAGCAATCATCAGACCCTCGAGCACAATGATTAGCTGAACCTGAAAGGGGGTTATGCCCAAAGCCATCATCATTCCAATTTCTTTTGTTCGCTCAAAGACACTCATCAGCAAGGTATTAACAAATCCTAAAATAACAACAACCAGCAGAACAACTGAAACCATCCCCATAATGGCGTTATTCACATGGACCATCCTTGATACCGCAGGCAAAGATTGCTCCCATGTTGCCAAAATCTGATCTGGAGAAATCATTTTTTTTTAATATCTTGAAATATCTGATCTTCTTGCTCAGCATTTTTTACACTGATAACAATCTCATGAGGATACTGCACAACGCCCAGCTGCTTTGCACATTCTTCAGCAATAAAAACATACCCCTTATCAAAATTTGTTGAACCCGTGCTGTAGAGCCCTTGAACGCGAAACAGTTCGTTTCCAAGGTTTCCGTCGGCTGACTGGGCTAAAAGAACTATTTTCTCACCAAGATCAACCTTAAGCGCTCGAGCCAACTTTTCACCAATCACGATTTCCCCAGGCGAACACAGTGAAACACTCGAGAGAAACTTTCCAGAAACAACAGACTCCTGGATAGTTGATACATTTTTTTCTAATTCAGGCCGAATCCCCTGCGCTAAAACAGGCAAGGAGTATTCGCCGCTGGAAACTAATGATGGCAGATGATATCTGGGACTAAAAGAAGCCCTCTCATTTAACAGGAGAGAAAGCTTATCCAAATCAAATTTGAGTTGGTTGACAATCGATTTGTCATCAAAAAATAACTTATTAAAAATTTGAAAATTACCGGTATATGAACTTGTGACAAATTTCACAACCTCCTCATTACGGCCTCTCAGCATACAATCCAACCAAAAAATTGATTGAAAGACCAAAGGTCATTGCCAGCACAGTCATCAGTGTCCGGCGAAAGTGTCGTCTTAGATTGCGCATTGCAAATTTGAAAAATAACATCATTGGTTATATCTAAGCTTGATCTTTAAGTATTGTCACGACAGACTTTGTATCATGAACATCATCATTACCGGCAGTAAGTCCGATCTTTCCCTTTCAATGGGCGCTCACTTGAAGCAAAGGGGTCACCAGATCCAATACACCAGCCATTCTCAGACTGATGATCCAGATGTTTTGCCCTTCAATTTGGAAACGCCCCAGACTGCAGAACTAAACCTAGACAAATTTCTAGGTGGAAATGAAGTTCATGGCCTTATTCTGAATGCAGCCACAGCTACTTATCGACTGAGCTCGATTGAAACAATTGACTGGAATGAACTGGACACCTTTATCCGGGCAAATATACAGGGTAATATTTGGCTCATTAGAAAAGTCCTTCCCCACTTTGCTCAACAAAAATTTGGTCGAATTATTTTTATGTCAAGCATGAATGTCCAGGCCCCTGTGAAGGGCTATTCAGGTTACGCCTTATCAAAATCTGCAATTGAAACCCTGATGAAATATATTGCTCATGAGTTTGGAGAAATGAATATAACTGCAAACAGTCTTCGTCTAGGAGTTTTTCATACCTCCCGTAACGATAAATATGTGAGGCGGTCCACAATTCGAGATAAAATGCTCTCGGCAATTAACCTTAAGCGATTGGGAAAGCCCGAAGACCTTAACTTGGCTATTGAATCAATGCTTGATAAAAACTGCTATATGAATGGAGCTACAGTTGAAATATCAGGTGGGATTTCAATTCCATCTTAAACCAGCTAGCCCCAGGTGATAACCAGCTCCCATTGCAACCAATAGAACTTTTTGATTTGACTTAATTAATCCTAATTCTGAGGCCTCTGATAGCGCGACTGCAACACTTGCGCTTGATGAATTCCCATATTGGCTAAAATTTGTATGGGTCTGCCCGGCAGAAGCTCCGATTTGATCCATGATACGAGCGATCAACTGACCGTTGCCCTGGTGAAACACAAAATAACCATAATCAGAAATTGATTCACCCCTTTGAGCTAAACAATTTTTGACTGCTGACACAAGTTTTTCCTCAACAGCCTGGGTAATCGAAACACCATCGACCATTTTAATTTTATTCATTGAACTCTTCAATAGCTCTTCAGTCATTGGCGTTTTTGCGCCACCTGCCGGAATAAGGATTTCAGGTTCAACAAGCCCCTCTGTGGAACAAGATGTCCACAAAAGTTGTGCTAATGAATTTTGAGGATCACACCTTAAAGAACAAGCCCCGGCTGCATCTGAAAAAAGGAATACTGTTCTGCGATCACTCATATCCAAAAATCGACTTCGAAGCTCCGCGGCAAGAACATAAATATGTTCCTCAGGCAAGGCCTGACAAAGCAAAGCTCCGACTTCAAGCGAAAAAATAAAACCCGCACAGGCGGCAGCCAAATCAGTGGCTTGGTGCTGCTGCTGCCACCTCATTTTTCTTTTTATTTCAGAAGCCGTTGACGGGGTCAAATAGTCTGGAGAAATCGTGGATAAAACAAGAGGCCCCTCGGGTCCAACTATTTTCTTGAGAGCTTCGACACCCAGGTCACTTGTCGTCTGATGATCATTGGCCCATCTGCGCTCTCTTATACCCAGACGAGTCTCAACCCATGAGGCCTTCATCTTCAACTGGCGAGCCGCAATAATTTGATCGTTGGTTACACGTCTTTCAGGTAAGTAATGACCGAGCTTAAGGATATAAACACTTTTATGCGAGATCACTTTCGTGCCCCCCTGATAGACTGAAGCAATTTTTTACGATCAATTTTATCCAATGATTGCCGTGGAAATTCACCTTGAATAAAGATCTCACTAAAAGCAGTGTACAAGACAACATCCCTGACTAACAATTCCTGAACTGTTTTAAGTTCAATATCTCCCTCGATGATCAGCAAAGGCCTCTCTCCGTACATTGGATCAGCTTCTTTCAAAATGATAACATCACGAACCCCTGGCCAGTTTCGAACGCTATTCTCAATTTCCTTCGGATAAATAGTCATTCCGCCGTATTTAAGCAGATCATCTTCTCTTGAGAGAAAAAATATTTGATTATCTTGAATCCTGACCCGATCTCGAGTGACCAGCCAATCTCCATCCATTTCTTCGGACTGAGTATTCATTTTTATATACGGAGATTGCACACAAAGACGTCCTGATTGCCATTCGCCCGGCGCCGGATCGATCAAT
The DNA here is from genome assembly GCA_016713585.1 of Bdellovibrionales bacterium. Taxonomy (GTDB): domain Bacteria; phylum Bdellovibrionota; class Bdellovibrionia; order Bdellovibrionales; family Bdellovibrionaceae; genus JADJOV01. Next base: position 216,737 of record JADJOV010000027.1, read on the forward strand.
TTTACATTGACATTGCTGATTGGACTTCCAATCCAATTCACCGAACCATCTAAATTCATTTCCTGTTTCATGGACCTGGCAAATAATCCCGCTGTCACTCGAGGGCCAGCTTCGGTCAGTCCATAGGAAACAAAAATTTCCGAGTTCAAAAATACACCTTGTAGTTTATCAAGCTCATCCAAAGTAATGGTGCCGCCACCCACACTGACTTTTTTAATCTGAGGTACAGAAACACTATCACGAATCAAAAACCGTGCCTGACTGGGACTGAGGTGAATGATGCTATCATGTGGAGACTTATCTTTTTTCAAACTTCTGACCCCAACCATACTCGGACAAAAATGCACAGCACAACCCGTCACAAGCGGAGTTAAAATATAAGCCACGATACCGTAGGAATGGTGAACGGGAAGAGTCTGAATGATCTCAAGCTGATTGTAAATCCCAAATCCCTGAGCATGGGCTTTTGCGTTTAAAAATGCTTTTTCTAAATAGAATTCACAAAGACTTGGGGTCCCCGTTGTCCCCGAAGTGGGCACAGCATAGCAGGCCCTATTGTTGAGGCCCAAAAATTCTCTTGGCGGACCTGATGAAACCCATACCCCTTCGATAAATGCCCACGAATCTAGTTGAATATTTTTAGCGGACGGCAGACAAACTGGGATCCCCCCTCGATCAAGAATCGCCAAAAATGAAACCGCAAACTTTAAGGGATCAGTATGGGCGACATAAATCCACTTTTGTTGGACCTCTCTCTGACCAAGCTCATTTAATATTGCTCCCGAAACTGCGTCGCCAATAACATCTTCAAAATACATTCGATGTTTCAAATCAAGATACTGCTTCAATAAACTCATCGAACAACCATGATTGAATTCACACAATCAGAAACTGACTTCCACTTAAGCATTTGACTCTCATCAAGACTCGGATACAAATCTTGTAACTCATAAAAAAAAGAAACCATAGCGAGACTGTCGAAGCCTAAATCTTCTCGAAATCTTGTCTCCGGACAGATCAAATCAACTGACATTTTAGGCTTGAGATCAGGAATTTGACGTAAAATCTTTTTAACAACTTCAAGGACCGTTTGCATTAAAAAGATTTCTCCTTGAGAGATTTTTGTGAAAAAAACGAATCTGAAACCTCTTTGTCATATTGAATTCGAGTGTACTTAATGATCGTCTTCGTATTTTGCTTCTTATGATTGATCATCGTCAGCAAATGGGGAACTTGATGGGTGCCAACCTTTCGAATATTTTCACCAGTCATCGTCTTTAGCTTTTCGCCTTTCTCATTATAAAATTCTCGTTCCAGGGTTACCGCGCCATCAATTCGAATAGTCTCAATTATTTTTCCCCAGACAACTGGCGCTGATGGCTTCGGGAGACATTCAATTTTGACAACACTTGCGTTGGCGCTCAAGGTCTTATACACATAATCTTCTGACAGACTTGACACCTTGACCAGGTCATCATAGGTAAAATCAGAACCCATCCAGCTCTGAAGCATCATACTGGGTGGAACTTTTATCACACGATCAGTGTTTGCCAAATATCTCCATACATTAAGATCAATTCTCAGATTTCCACTGCCCGACTCTTTCAAGGGCTCTAGAATTTTAATGAGCGCCTTATTTCTATCTTTGGTCCAGTAGTCAAATTTAATGGTCCGCTTTGAATCCTGGGAGTAAATCTCCATCACAACACGGCCTTCTTGACTAGTTCCCCTCAGATTATCCTCCGCTTTTCGAATTAAAACCTCTGCCGAATTTTTTTCATTGTTTGAATCAGCAATATGGGGAAAACTAAGTAAAGCAAGGATGATGAGTTTCTTCATTTGAAAAGTATGAAAGGATTTGACCCTTTTGTCCAAGAAAATCAGTTTTCGTAATGTCACCAAGATTTTTGCTGGCGCCGAGCAAACCGTCGCCCTTAAATCTATTGATTTTGATATCCCCGCTGGCGGCATTGCAGCACTTTATGGGCCATCAGGCAGCGGAAAATCAACGGTCCTCAATATTGCCTCTGGCATCGACCTGCCGACATCTGGGCAGGTCCTTATAGGCGAGGATGTCATTTCAGAATTTACCCCATCAAAACTAACCCTTTTTCGTCGGCAGAATATCGGATTTATCTTTCAAAGTTATAATCTTTTTTCTTCGTTAACAGCTGTTGAAAATGTTGAGATGATCGAACTGCTTAACGGCAAAACATCAACAGAAGTTCGAAAAAAATCCATCGAAGCATTAGAAAAGGTTGGCCTTTCAGAGAGAATTAATTACTTTCCAAGCCAACTCAGCGGTGGCCAACAACAACGAGTCGCTGTCGCCCGTGCCATAGCCTCAAATCCTCATATTTTGTTTGCTGATGAACCCACGGCGAATTTGGATTCTCAGACTGCCCTATCTTTGATTGATCTATTATTCGAGCTGAATCATTCCCATAAGACAACCATACTTTTCTCTACTCATGACTCAAATATTCTCACCAGAGTTCCTCAACTTATCAAAATCAAGGACGGCGTCATTTAGAAGGCGGGTTTCGTCTGAGCATTTTATGCTGCTCAAAATAATCCATCGTTTCTCGAACCATCTCGGCCAATGAAACCTTGGGATTGTAGGATATTTCAGACTTTGCCTTAGACCAATTCACTTCTGCGGCTGCGCAGAATTCTTTGGCCCAATCAGGCGAAGTTAAAGTCAAAGGCTCTTCTTTTATATCCATAGGAATATTCATCTCGCGTGAAATCGTCTTAAAAAACTGATCAAGAGGAACATTTTCATTTCCCAGAATATAGTGCCCAGACAATCCCCGATCAAGGGCCCCTAAGATCCCAACTGCAACATCCCTGGGGGATACAAAGTTCTTAATACTATTCTGAAAGCTCGAGATTTTTTTGAACTTGAGCGCATGAAAAATTGCACCAGAAGAAGGTTTTGAGTCCCACTGACCCAACAAATAACAAGGATGAATTGTCAAGACTTGCTCTCTCTGTGTGGATAACCAATTATCAGCGGCAAGTTTTGACTCAGCATAGGGTGTTTTTCGAACCCGACCCTGTAAACTCTCATCCACCAAAACCTGGCCGCCATCACACATCGTTGAGATCGATGAAATCTGAACCCAAGTCCCAAAGCGTCCCTGAAGAGACTGAAATAGTTTTTTTGTCCCATTCAAATTGACGTTCCATATTTCATCACTTTTCGTGTGATCAACTGATGTCATTGCTGCTGCATGAATAACCACATCAAAAGAACCTGCAACCAAGCATTGATTGAGATCCCCTTCAATAATTTCAATTCTATCTTTGTATTGATCACGATATTGACCTAGAAATGACTTCTGAGGAATGGCCCGGACTAAAACTGTGACTTTGATGCCTCGACTTAAGAGCTGCTGGGCAATATGAGAACCCAACAATCCAGTCGCCCCAGTTAGAAATACACGCACAGACAAATCCCCTTGATGATAATAATTGCAATGACCCTTTTATCCAATCTAGAATTACACTATGTCAAAAGCTCCAACAAATAAACAATTCAATAAACCTACACTAGCAAAGTATTTAGCTTGGGATATAGTTTTAGTTTTGCTTTGGTCATTTCTAGTTGGGTTAACCTTGCTTTTGACAAGCCCACATCCATCTATCTTTTCCCCTTTTGGCTCTACCTTAGTCTATGTCTACTTGCTCTCCTTATACCTAAAACGAAACCCGGGGTCTATTCTCTTAACTCAAGACAAGCGACAATGTGGTTTATCTCTTTTCAATTTGGGCGAGTGTGGACCTATCCCTTGCTAAAACATCTTATTTTTTCCTCGGTTTTTTTAAGAACAATGTTTTTACGCTGCTGTGGAGCTCAAGTCTCAATGAATATTGGTTGGTCAACGATTTCAACACTGTCTGATCCAAGCATGCTCGTCGCAGAGAGTGGAGTGATTATCGGGTTGGAATCATTGATTTCTGGACATACGATCATCAATGACAAGCTCTATCTTAAAAAAATTATTCTCAAAAAAGGATGCCTCATTGGTGCTCGCTGCATCCTGGCACCAGGAGTCTATGTGGGTGAAGGTGCTGTTATTCATGGTCAAACTGATTTACTCCCAGGCGCCCGCATCCCTCAGGGTGCTGTGATCGGCAAGGGGTCAACCATTACCGCTGGGATGTCACTGAAAGAAGATACGACCTACCCTTGGTTTATGCAGCCTGCTCCTAAACAATCCTAAGCCCTCTTGAGCCAGCTTGATCAAAACCCCGCCCATTGCCTGGATTCGTAGGGCTATTGAATAATGTTTAGCACAGGGACACCAACCGATCTCACGTTGCAAGCTCCACATTTTTCGACTCTTTCTAGAGAGAATCCAGGCTCATCTTCCATTTGGAGACTTCGTTCAAGGCCTGAAGTGGGGTCGAGGATTCAAGTGAGAATTCTCGAATTTTGCCAGCAATTCCTTTTGACTCTCGATTTGGCGCTGGAGTTTCCGTTGCTCCTCTAATAATTGTTTCTCCAACATCTGTGCCTTCGACATCTGTGCCTTGGAGAACTGTGCCTCTGCCTGCGAGACATCCTCCTCACCGTCACCAAAACCTGACACCTCAACCAACTCTGACATTTCTTGGTCCGCTTGACTGCGAGACAAAAGACTTAGCTGCATTGGGACTCCAGTCTGAAATCGCTCTTGTTCCTTTTCTTTCAACAATTGGCGAGCCCTCTTCGTTAGACTTGCAGGCAGTCCAGCCAGCTCAGCGACATGGATTCCATAGGACTTGAGCGCCGGGCCCTGAGTGAGTGTGTGTAGAAATCGAATTTCTCCGTTTTTCTCCTGAACACTCATATGAGCATTTTGAATTTGTGGATACATATCTGCGAGGCCTGTGAGTTCATGGTAATGAGTCGCAAACAAAGTATAACTTCGACATCGAGTGAGCAAATGCTCAAGAATAGCCTGTGCCAAGCTCATGCCATCAAAGGTGCTGGTGCCTCGACCAATTTCATCCAAAATAACGAGCGACTGTGGCCCTGCTCCTTTGAGCATTTCAGCTGTCTCTGTCATTTCAACCATAAAGGTTGAAAGTCCCTGAGAAAGAATATCGCTCGCGCCAATCCTCGTAAATATATGAGAAAGCACTGGAAGCTCTGCCTGATTTGCCGGTACGTAGGATCCCATCTGCGCCATGATCTGAATCAAAGCAGCCTGCCTCATCAGAGTGCTTTTCCCGGCCATATTCGGTCCGGTGAGAAGCAAACAATCCGATTTACTCAGACTCAATGAATTTGCAACAAATGGCGTTTTCAAAGCCTGCTCCACCACCGGGTGCCGACTTCCGACGAGTTTAATTCTGTCTCCACCGAGCAAAGGTCGCACATAGTTTTGCTCCAAGGAGAGCCAGGACAAAGCGGTCGTCACATCCAATTGACTTGCCTTTGTGGCGAGCTCAAGAATCTTCTGAGACTGCAACAAAATTTTAGCTTCAAATCGTCAAACATCTGCTGCTCAAGTTCCTGGCGCCGAGTCTGAGCTGATAAGACTTTCTTTTCTAACTCCATCAGTTCGTCGGTATAAAATCTTTCGGCATTGGCCAGGGTTTGCTTTCGCTTATAGTGAGCCGGAGCTTTATCTTTATGGGTATTCGTGATCTCGATATAATAGCCGAAGACATTATTATAACGAATCTTTAGACTTGAGATCTGCGTGGCTGCCCGCTCCCTCTCTTCGAGGGCCTGGAGCAGACCTTGAGAATTCGTCGACAGCTCAATCAATTCATCCAAGTCTGATGATGCGCCTTGGTTGATCACTCGCCCTTGGCGAACAGTCAGAGGCGGATCATCTACAATCCACCTCAAAATAACCTCACTTAACTCCTGGAGTCCCATAAATTCTGGGGGCTCATTCAACACTGAAAAACCGACCGACAAAGACTGAGCCATGGCGATCAAATCCCTAGGATTTGCCGTGGGCTGTGAAATTTTGGCCAGCCGACGCTCGAGATCTCCCAAACGACTCAGGGTTTGCCTCACTCGCTTGAGGCCAGGCAAATCATTCCGCCAGAACTCAAGACTGTTTTGTCGCGCTTCAATTTCAGACTGCATGGTCAGGGGAACCGAATATTCTCCTCAAAGTCTTGCCCCTGCCGAGGTCTGAGTTCGATTGATGGCATGAAAGAGGCTTCCTTCTGGGGCCCCAGGGAACTCTCGAAAATTTCGAGATGCCGAAACACCAGAGGGGACATTTGGAGCCGCGATTGCCAAGCACGGGCCTCAAACGGCCGAAGAGTCTTCATCACGGCGGGTGATAGAGACTGAATATAAGCCATCAGGCGTTCAGACGCCGTGAGGGAATCTGTGCCGTGGACTGAAATCGGGACTCCATGATGCTGACCCAAGCTAGTCAAAACCCCGGCATCAGCATTTTGCTCTTGGCTCAGGACAATTTCGGCCACCGGTAGAGAAAGGAAGTTTTCAATCCGTTGCCCTCGATGTTCAACAGTAAAACACTCGCCAGTCGTGGGCTCGACAAAGGCAACAACTTGTTTGTCAAAACTTATTAAATAATGACATTTCGTTGAATCCAAAGTGTCCGAATCGTAAACCATCCCTGGGGTTAAAATACGAGTCACGGCTCGTTTGACCAAACCCTTGGCAAACTTTGGATCTTCTATTTGGTCACAGATAGCTACCTTCAAGCCATGAGCCAGAAGACGATTGATAGGACCAGCGATGGAGTGATAGGGCATTCCACATGGGGTTTCGTCTTGAGATTTCTTATTTCGTTGGGTTAATGCGATCCCTAAGATCGGAGCTGCCGTCGTTGCATCTGCAAAAAAACATCTCAAAAAATCACCCATTCGAAAAAGCAAAATCTTATCAGGATGTAAAGTCTTGATCTCCCAGTATTGCTGCATCAATGGTGTCATTTTTTTCCCTCAGACAGGCGTTTGATTAGTTTTTGATAGATCCCATCAAATCCACCATTGGACATAATCACAATGAGATCCCCAGCGCGACTGGCCTCACCCAAATAATCTACAATGGCATCGGCCCCAGGCAGTGAAAGAGCCGTTTTGTGATTTTGAACCAAGTCTGCCACCAACTCACTCGAGGAAAACCGATCTTCTTCCTGAATCTTCGACTGATCGAAAGCTTCCGCAATAAGGATCGCATCAGCTGACTGAAAAGCTCGGCCATATTCTTTTTGAAAAACCTTTCGCCTTGAAGTCGCACTTCTCGGTTCAAAAACAGCGAAAACTTTTCGCCCTGGGTAGCAGGATCTGATTCCCTTCAAGGTCTCGCGGACAGCGGTTGGGTGATGGGCAAAGTCTTCTATCACGAGAACCCCTCCAGGCTCACCCAAAATTTCTTGCCGCCTTTTTACACCAAGAAAACTGGCAAGAGCTTTTTTGACCACAGACATTTCAATTCCTAACAAATTGGCCTGAACAATAGCTGCTGTTGCATTGAGAACATTATAATCCCCAAACATCGGCATTTCAAAATCCCCGAGGATTTTATTCGAATTTGAATTTGAGTTTGAATTAGAGCCTGGCGAATGGGTCACCCGAAACCTAGTTCCCGTCTGTGTAATTTCCAAAACCTCACAACGATACTGACCCTTCAAAAATCCGTAAGTAAAAACCTGGGCGGTGTTGGTTAAGGACCTGAGTTCAGCTAAGGTTTCGGACTCTTCTTGGGCCTCATCACCAGACCAGATAATCAAACTTCCCTCTCGAGGAATCATTCGCATGAGCTTTGCAAAAGCCTGCTTCACAGCCGCAAAATCGGGATATATATCGGCGTGATCAAATTCAACACTGGTCAGAATGACATGCTTAGGTTTGTAATGAATAAACTTCGGAACTTTGTCAAAAAACGCGGTGTCGTACTCGTCGCCTTCAATAACAAACAAATTCTTTTGCGGATTTTGAAAACTCTGAGAAAAGTTCCTCGGAATTCCTCCAATCAAAAAACCAGGCTTTAAACCCGCCACTTCACAAATCCAAGACATCAAAGAGGTTGTGGTGGTTTTCCCATGAGTGCCAGACACGCAAATACAATCGCGCTGTCCAATGATCAGTTCTCCCATCGCTTTAGGCAAAGAGGTATAAGGGATCTGCAATTTGATTAACTCTTGAGCCTCTTCGTTGGAAGCCGATATCACATTTCCCACAATAACAAAATCCGGACGCGGAGTTAAATTTGCCCTCTGGTAGCCCTTCACAACAGGGATTTGGAGCTCTTCGAGTTGGGTTGACATCGGTGGATAGGGGTTTGAGTCACTCCCAGTGACTCTATAACCTCGACTTTTGAGAAGCCCGGCCAGTGAAGCCATGGCGGTCCCACAAATTCCCATCAGATGAACGTGGGACCCGGGTTTAAGATCCATGAAAGCCTCCTTAGAAAAACAATAATAGTTACATCGATGATTTTTTTAATGCTTCCACAATCCAATTATGAATATCTGGGCGCAATTGCGCAAAGCCCTTATTTTCTCTCCCATACACGAGACGATTGGACAGGATACAAACGCTCAGATCGGCCTTTGGATCATACCAGACTGAAGTGCCAGTGAAGCCCGTATGACCAATTGAATTCAACGCAAAATAGCCACCGCAACTGGCTGCCCCAGGTGAGGGCAGCATAAAGCCCAAGGCCCAGTCTCCCATCCCATTCGGCCTTGCTCGTTTAGCAAAAATTTGAGCCGTCTTAATTTTGATTTGCAGCTTGGCAATACCCATCAACTGAGATCGCAACAATAAACTATACCATCCGAGATCATCGATACTTCCAAATAATCCGGCATGGTTGCTAACGCCCCCAAGAGCCCAACAATTTTCGTCATGAACTTCACCCTGAATCAATTTTCCCCGCCATGGGCACTCTTCCGTCGGCGCAAAAAGACCCAATCTGTGGGAAGTCTCATTGCGCGGATGAAATTCCAAAGTTGTTCCATTATAGAATTTCAATTTAATATCATTCCAAATTTCTAAAAGATTTTTTTCAAACATTTTCTCTAAAATAAATCCCAAAACAATAAATCCAACGTCGGAATAGACACTCACCGGTTGAGGTTCCACACCCAAATTTTCAATCCGCACCCTCAGGGCCTCTCGTCGACTTTGCCAGCCTTGAGTCAGATCAAGTTCCTTATAGAATGGCATCCACCACGGAAGTCCCGAGGAATGGGTCAGAAGATCCTGTATCAGCACCTGCTTATGTTTAAACCAGGGCAGTATCTCTTGGACCCGGGTATCCAAAGTCCATTTCTTTTCATCAAAGGCTAGCATCATGGCCTGAACCGTAAAAATAATTTTCGTCAAGCTGGCCAAATCATAATAAGCGTAGGTCTCTCCGACTGAAATATTGCAAACTAATCGCCCCGCCTGATAGGCTCTGACAAGGACTCCGGGAGTCACATCCCGAAGGCGGGCTTCAATTTGAGCCGTGAGAGTTTTTTCCAAAACTGAATGCTTCATATCTAGTTACCCTTATCTTCTGAGTTTCCTATATTTCTATTTCTATTTCTATTTCTATTTCTATTTCTATTTCTATTTCTATTTCTCTCTCTATCTCTCTATCTCTCTCTATCTCTCTATTTCTCTATATGCCCGATTCAATAACCAACAATGGACTCTCGCCAAGACTCAATCGAGCTGAGGTCAATAGAGGTACAGGCCGTTGAATATCTTTATGCCCAGCCTCAAGCCCCTTGAGAACTGGAACTGAAAGGCGTTCCGCCCAAATCTTCATAACTTTTGACGTCAAATCTTTTCCATTCTTTTCCATTCCACCAATAAAATCTCCAAAGACCAAGGCTGATATTTGTTTTAAGGGACCCGCTTGCCAAAGCTGCTCCAAGGCCCGATCCACCCTATAGGCTCGCTCGCCGATATCCTCCAAAAAAAGAATCTTACCCTTCAGACTGACCTGATAAGGAGTTCCGACCAAACTCTGAAAAACAGTCAGATTGCCACCGACCACAGGGCCTGTGACGACTTGCCTTTTTTGTGCCGCCTGATTGAGTGGCTTAAGTTTCTTAAAGCTAACTTGGCTCACTTCCCCAAAAAGAATTTGTTTCAGCTCGCGCATATGAGACGGCAACACTTTCCCTGTTGCTACCCGATCCAAAAGCGGACCATGCAATGAGGGCCAATTCCATTGAGCTGCTAGAAAGCTATGGAGACTGGTCATATCACTAATTCCTATAAGCAGTTTGACCTGCCGGGGCCTGGGCAATGCGGCCAGTTTCTCGAGCAAATGAAGACTCCCATAGCCACCACGCAAACACCAAATGACTTTTGATTGAGGATTCAGCAATGCATCCTTCAAAAAAATCAAATCGCTTTTCCCTTGTGTGGGACCCCAAAAAGTGTGGTTTCAGAAGGCCTGTAGGCACCCGAGGATCAAACCCCAGGATCTTAAAAATGCGCTGGCAGCCTTCGGAATATGTGCCTCCGTGGCCCACCCCGGGGCAACGATATCAACATGATCCCCTCGACCAAGGGCAGCCACTTCCTCTTCTTCACTTCTTTCACTTGGCGTCACCCTCATCCAGGCCAAAGAGGTCAGTCGGATATTTCCCATCAAAACAGGCGGCACAATACTTGGACTTTGTAATTGTTTTGCTGTTTGACTGCATGACCTGAAAAAGCCCCTCAATTGATAAGTATCCTAAGGTATCTGCCCCCACATACTGCCCGATTTCTTCGACAGAATATTTCGAGGCGATCAACTGGGATTTTTGGGGAGTATCCACTCCATAATAACAAGGACCAACAGTGGGTGGCGATGCAATCCTCATGTGAACTTCTTTGGCCCCGGCCTGGCGAATCAAACTAACGATCTTTCGGCTGGTTGTTCCCCGAACCAAGGAATCATCAATCACGATCACTTTTTTGTCCTTAAGAACGGCGGTCTGTGGATTTAATTTAATTTTGACTCCAAAATCTCGAATCGCCTGGGTTGGCTGAATAAAAGTTCGACCGACATATTGATTTTTAATAATCCCCAGCTCAAAAGGAATTCCACTTTCTTGGGAATATCCGATAGAGGCAGGCAGCCCGCTATCAGGAACGGGTATCACCAGATCTGCCTCCACGCTCGTTTCCCGAGCTAACTGACGACCAAACTGTTTTCGGGTCGCGTAAACGCTTTCCCCAAAAACAATACTGTCAGGACGAGAAAAATAAATATGTTCAAAAATGCAATGAGCTCTTCTTTCTCGGTGTGAAAAGATCTTTGAATGTTCACCTTTCTCATCAACCCAGAACATTTCTCCGGGTTCAATCTCCCTTTCAAACTGAGCTCCAATCAAATCAAAGGCACAGGTTTCAGAAGCAACGACCCGAGCCCAGGTCGTCTCGTCAATCTTCTTTCGACCAATCACCAAGGGCCGAAATCCCCATGGATCTCGAATCGCGATCATCTTGTCATTGGACATGATGACCAAACTGTAGGCGCCCTCAAGCTTAACTAGAGAGTCGGTCAATGCCGCCACTAAATCACTTGAACGATGTTGGGAGAGCAGATGAAGTAAAATTTCAGTATCATTTGTCCCCTGAAATATCGACCCTCTTTCCTTCAAATCAGAACGAAGCATATCATGATTCACAATATTTCCATTGTGTGCCAAAGCGATAGGCCAGTGGTAAAGATCCGCTGTGAGGGGTTGAGCATTCGTCAACAAGTTTTGGCCAGTCGTCGAATATCGCACATGCCCAATGGCAGCCTGGCCTCCGAGTCGAGCCAAATCTGCTTCCCGAAACACATCACTCACGAGACCAATACCCTTGTGATGAATATGTTCGCCTTCTTTGAGGGTCACTATGCCCGCAGATTCTTGTCCCCGATGCTGCATCGAATAGAGTCCAAGACAGGCCAGCCGAGCCGCTTCCGGGTGATTCCAAATGCCGAAGACTCCGCACTCTTCCTTCCAGGATTTCATGAATTCCTTTCGTTTTTTAACAAGTCACAGATATTTACTTTTTCTGTTCCAAAAATAAAATAATCACTGACGGTCGTTCCAAGTTCGATTGTCTGGGAATCAACCGGAGCCTTTTTCAACCACTCGTTGAATTTGGCAAGATTCGTCCCAGCCGCCTGATTGAAATCAATCGCGACAACGCCTTCGTAAAAAGGGACAAGCTTTGAAGACAAAAGTTCCTCTCCCGAATTGAGCTTGTCCAACAGCTGAATCCCAATTCCCTGACGGCTCATCGCCCATAATGTTGCAATCAGTCCACCCTCCCCAATAGCTTTCGAGCTTGAGAATAAACTGCTTCCTTCCAAAACCCAGGAAAGCCAATCCTTCCATTTTCCAGTTTCGATCGAGCCTTCCCACTCACTCCGACCAAAATCAGCGCGGGCCTGAGTGCTCTTCAGCAAATATACTTTCTGCCCAGGGGTCTGAAACTGATCCCAAGGAACATTCGCGACCGTTGGTCGCATTCCCACAAGGCCGGTCGCAGGGGTCGGAATAATGCTTTCCCCAAGTGTTTCATTGTAAAAACTCACGTTTCCACTAATGACTGGAATATCCAAAATCTCACTGACTTCAGCCAAAGCCTCAACACTTGTGACAAAATCACTCATCACTTCAATTCTTTCTGGGTTCCCAAAATTTAAGCAGTCTGTGACCGCCAAAGCTTTGGCTCCCTTCAGAGCCATCTGTAAGGCCGGATAAAAAATAGAATCAATGGCCCCAAGGCGAGTATTGATTTTCATCAAACCTGGTCTGCACCCAACCGCAAGAGCAATGCCCCTTCCCGAGGGCAACCTTTGAATGCCTACGGACTGGTGAGCGTCTCTGACTGTTCTGAGGCCAACTCTTTGGTCATATTGTCCTGTGATCCAAGTCTTTTTGTGACCCTTAGGGGTTTTCAAAAAGGCCTCTAACACGCTTCCTAAAGAAGGTCTTTCGCCAGCTAAAGAATCGACTAAAGAACCCAACTTCCTCTCAGACATATTCTGAATTTTCAACTCGTAAGGTCTCTGATAGCGCGGAGCCTGGTCGACAATAAGTCGTGGATCGACTTCAGCTATTTTCTCTGATTTCCATAAAATCTCCAGAGTGGGCTTTTCTTTGATCACTCCAACTTTGACGGCATCCAAACCCCATCTCGAAAAAACCTGATGAACAGCGGCGAATTTTGAGGGCTCGCAAATCAAAAGCATTCTCTCTTGGCTCTCGGAAAGTAGAATTTCTTCAGGAGTCATGGTTTGATCCCGCAAAGGCACCTCAGATAAATTGAGGGTGAGTCCAATGCCGCCCTTTTCTGCCATTTCAAAACTCGAGCTTGTTAAACCAGCTGCCCCCATATCCTGCATCGCAACCACTAGATCTTTTTCAATAATTTCCAGACAGGCTTCGATTAAGAGTTTTTCATAAAAAGGATCGCCGATTTGAACATTGGGTTTTTTCGCCTCTGAATTTTCACCGAAACTCTCTGACGCCATGCTGGCGCCGTGGATCCCATCTTTCCCGGTTTTTGCTCCAACGTAAACAACCAAATTCCCAATCCCATGGGCCTTTGATTTTGCAACCTGCATATCTTTGGTGAGTAGACCCACGGCCATTGCGTTCACGAGGACATTTTGATTGTACCTAGAATCAAACTCGGTTTGACCTGTAATCGTCGGAACCCCCACACAGTTTCCATAACTAGAAATTCCGTGCACGACCCCATTCATGATGGCCCTCATTCGAGGAGCCTCAGGCTCACCAAAACAGAGAAAATCTGCCAGAGCAATGGGACGAGCCCCCATCGTAAAAATATCTCTCAAAATACCACCAACCCCAGTGGCTGCCCCCTGAAAGGGCTCTATAAAACTAGGATGGTTGTGGCTCTCCATTTTAAAGGCAATCCGTTCACCTTCACCAAGATCGATGATTCCCGCGTTCTCGCCTTCACTTTCCAAGACACTTGCATTTCGGTAACTGAATTTACGCAAGTGAACTTTGGAGCTTTTATAGCTGCAGTGTTCACTCCAAAGGGCTGAAAAAAGGGCCCATTCGACACCGACGGGTGGGCGTCCCAGAAGCCGCGAAATACGGTCGTACTCCGAAGGACTTAATCGATATAGTTTAAGCTTTTTTTCAAGATCAATCGAGTTCATAGGAAACTCCTTCCATCCAAACCCCCAGCCCAATCCCAGAGTGCCCGTTCAGGGTGTGGCATCAGTCCAGACACATTCTTCATATGATTCATAACGCCAGCAATCTGATGAAGGGATCCGTTCACATTAGTTTTATAACGAAGCCACACTTGGCCGCGATCCTCCAACTCTCTCAATTCTCCCTCGGCGGCATAGAAACGCCCATCACCATGAGCTATGGGCAATGAAAGTTTTTCGCGCTTCTTGAGGTTCTTTCCGAAAAACTGTTTGGATTTTCGACCTCGAGCTCGGCCCATTCATCCTGGAATTTGAGACTCTCATTGCGTAAGAGAGCCCCTGGCAAAAGATGGGCTTCGCAAAGAATTTGAAACCCATTGCAGATTCCAAGAACTGGACGCCCGGTTCCTGCAAAATCTCGCACAGAAGTCATCACCGGAGACCTTGCCGCTAGGGCGCCCGAGCGAAGATAGTCACCATAACTAAATCCGCCAGGAATGATCACGGCCTCGACTTCCTTCGGATCAAAATGATCCTGATGCCAGAGCCATTGAGGCTGATGTCCAAGTTCTTTCACAAAAGTCCAAATGTCATAATCACAATTTGTGCCTGGAAATCGAGTGATTCCGATTTTCATGGATTGACCTCTGGCAAACGAGAAACCTTATAAACTTCAATCAAAGGATTAACTAAAACAAATTCTGTCATCTTTTGGACTTCCTTGAGAGCTTCAGCTTCATTTTTAAATGGAACTTCCACCTCGACGTAACGCCCAACGCGGCAATGAGAAATCTGCATTTTATTGGCCAGTAAAATTTGCTCCACGGCCCGCCCCTGAGTGTCTAAAATCACTTCCCTTGGTAAAATCTGGATTCCAAATCTCATACAGTCCTCCCGACATTTTGTGCGACCACGGCTTTCAGTCTTTTTAAAACTTCTTCATAACTCTCTTTAATTTGACCCAAATCCCGACGAAATCGATCTTTATCTAATTTTTCTTGAGTTCACTGATCCCAGAGTCGGCAGCGGTCAGGAGTGATTTCATCGGCTAGGATTATTTTCCCACCAGAGTCCACACCAAACTCAACTTTAAAATCAATCAAACGAATATTGGCCTTGGAAAAAAGTTTCTGCAGCAAAGAGTTAATCTTAAGCGCTTTGAATTTAAGCTCCTCAATTTGAGCCTGTGAGGCGACGTTCATCATTAAAATCTGATCATCGGAAACGAAAGGATCTTGGAGAGCATCATCTTTGTAGTAAAATTCAACCAAGGGTCGTGATAATTCCTTTCCCTCTGGAAGGCCTAATTTTTTTGGGGTGCTGCCAGCGAGCACGTTACGAACAACCACTTCAAGCGGAAGAATTTTGACTTTCTTTACTCGCATTGAGATTTCGCCTGAGTCTTCGAGAAAATGACTTTCCACCCCATGCGCTTCAAGATGTTTAAAAATCAGAGACGCGATATCCCGATTAACTGCCCCTTTTGTTTCAAAAGAGCCCTTCTTCAGACCATTCAGAGCAGTCAGGCTATTCTTAAATTCCAAAAGAACAGACTCGGACCCCGTCGGATCTGTATAGATTCGTTTGGCCTTTCCTTCATAGATAAGATCTGTAATAACCATAATTCTCCCTTCAGATTTTAATCGCCCTAACTTAGGACGCTTATGTTCGACAATTTTGGCTTTTCCTTCCAATTCAGTTTGCTAAAATCAAAGCCATTTCTTAAGAACCCCTTGAATCGCCTTTTGAGCTGCTTTTCCGCTAAAAATTTCATCAAGTTCCGAATTCTTAAACTGAGTTCCCAGAACTGGATCCCTCTTGATTTGATCCTTTAAGTGATCGCCAGCCGCCATCGCGTGACAAAGACGTTGCACATGAACATAGGCGTCCTCTCGCTTAAAACCTTTTTTGACGAGGGCCAATAAAACATGGGAGCTATAGAGTTGCCCCTGAGAGCTCTCAATGTTTTCTAGCATTCGCTTCTTATTAACATCAAGTCCTTCCAATAGAACTGCCATTCGATGGACTGAATAATCGCACAAGATAAAGGCATCTGGGAAAATCACTCTCTCAACTGCAGAATGACTGATATCTCGTTCGTGCCAAAGTGCAATATTCTCTAAGGCCGAAAGCAAGTACCCACGGAGCAGGCGCGCTGACCCGGTGATATTTTCTGCACTGATTGGATTTTTTTTATGTGGCATCGCCGAGGAACCCTTCTGTCCCCGCGTGAAGCCTTCTGTCACTTCAGAAACCTCACTTCTTTGCAAGTGCCGAAGCTCGACGGCCAAGCGCTCAAGGCCTGACCCTATCATACTCAGAGCCCAAATAACCTCTGCGTGACGATCCCTCGGAATCACCTGAGTGGCCACAGTCTCTGCTTTCAGTTTCAACTTTTTTGCTACGAGGGCTTCAACTCTCGGACCTTGACTGGAATAGGTCCCCACGGCCCCACTCATTTTACAAATTTGAAGATCGTCCAAGGCCCGCCCGAGACGAACACGATTTCGACCGAGCTCTGCCCAAAAACCCGCAAGCTTATATCCAAATGTCGTCGGTTCTGCGAACATCCCGTGGGTCCGACCTGGACACAACGTCTTGGCATGTCTCTGCATCTGAGTTTCCAAGGCCTCAGTCAATCTCGCTAAGGAGCTCATAAGAACCCGACCCGCCTCTCGAACTTGTAGGCTGAGCGCCGTATCAAGGATGTCCGAGCTGGTCATCCCAAAATGGATGAATTTTCCGTGCTCGCCAACATTTTCAGCAACGTTCGAAACAAAGGCAATCACGTCGTGCTTAGTCTCTTTTTCAATTTCTCGAATTCTACGAACACTAAACTTTGCTCGCTGTTGAATATTCTTGGCAGCAACTCGGGGAATTATTCCAAGTTCCGCCTGGGCTTTTGCCACAGCCAGCTCGACCTCCAACATTTTGCCGAACTTGTGGTCATCATCCCACAAAACACCCATTTCAGGGCGAGTGTATCTCTCGATCACGACGCTTTTCCTTTCTTATCTGTTCTTGTTTCCAAATATTCCAAATTTCTTGTCCGATCGCCTGCTGAACGTCAAATTGACTATCCCAACTATGGCTTTCCCACTGCTCAGGACTATGAAACCTCGCATTTTTTGAGGGCAGCTTATTTCTGTTTTTTTGCCAAGTTTTTCTTTCAAAAACTGGAAAGGGTGAAGGGCCAAGTTCTTCATAGGTGTAGTAATACTCTTGAGGATGACTCACTAAACTTGGACTGACTTGAATATGACGTTCCACCCAACGTTCGATAATCTTATCCCACATCTGAGTGAGATATTCTTTATTAAATCTTTGGAGAGAGGGAATCTTGACCCAAAATCAAACTGATCTCTCGAGCTGGTCCGCTGGTGACAATAAGATTATCATGGGTCCAAGGGGCATCGGTATCCCGAATCATCACAAAATGTAAGGGCAGCACTCCACCAGAGGCACATCTGGCAGACGACCTCGGTACCTCACCCAGCACCATAGAGGTTCAATCACTTGATCGTTATACATTTTTGAAAAGAGCTTCGCTGAATAGAACTTTGTCTCTTCTGAGGTCAACGTCCATACAAAACGCGGAGATTTCTGAATTCCAGAAAGTTCCCCCTTAAATTCAAAACCATCCCACCGAGCAAGGTTTTCTTGAGAAAGATCGAGAATCTGCGTTTTTGAAAAAACTTGAATGCCCATTTGAATCAGCCATTGAATCGATTTTTCTAACCCTTGGCGGGTCGAAAATCGCACTGAGAAATCGGCGGTCAACGGAAGCTTTCTCTCTGCGAGGGGTGCCTCCACCGTTTTTAAATCATAGGTCTTGGCCAGCACATGAGCCATAGCCATGGGCCAAAGAGTCCCTAGACCCCGAGCATGGTCAAAAAATTGTAAGCTGGGCTTTTCATGACTCAAAGCCCCTATCCACTCTTCCTTCCAACCCCACTTTAACAAAAGATAGCGGGTGACAGGGCCTTTAAGTTCAAGCGGCCCCTGAGCCGTCCAAAAAGTAAACCCACGCTCAAGCTGTTGGTAAGGATCTTCTTCATGCAAACTTTCTAGAAAAGTTGTAGAGAAATTCTCGCTCTTAAAAAAACCAAAAGGACCTTCTTGATCCTCGGCAGGCCATAATCCAAGTTGACTGGTCAGATCTATCACAGTCACTTCAAGTCCTCGGCGCTTGAGTTCCGCCGCTAGGCCGTGTCCGCGCCCTCGAATTGAAACAATAGTAACATCTGCCGATCTTAACTCCATTTCAAGATCACCTCTCGCATCAGATGGTGCTCAATCAAGGTCGCTCGTGTTTGCACTTGCGACCAACTCCAAGGAACAAATGTGTTTTTTATTGTTTTTTGTTTAAGAGATTTCTGAAAAATAATTGGTCCGGCATCCATCTCTGGCGAGACATGATGAACTGTAATTCCCATGCTGGCGCCCGCGGCATAACTATTTTGCAGCGAATGCAGCCCAGGAAAAGCTGGAAGGAGACTCGGATGAATATTTAAAATTCGCCCGCTCCATAGATTCACAAAATCAGCAGGAATCAGCTTCATAAAACCAGCCAGCAGAAGATGTGTTATGTTACGTTTTTAAGCTCAAAATGAAATTTCTGCCAATCGATAAGTTTTGGCAAGACGGCGGTTTGAATTCCTCGCCGCTGAGCCTTCAGCAATCCAGGCGCAGTAGCTTTTGAACTCACAACCCATTCGACATCCACAAACTCAGCGTGATCTAGCCATACTTGAAGGTTAGATCCACGACCTGAGATTAAGATGACCCAGCGGGGCCGTCTGATCAATCGCCTGATCAAAGGCCCTCCACAATATGGGTTGGCTCAAGTTTCTGGTCGCTGACCGCTCCTACTCTCTGGTCGCTGACCGCTCCGGCTCTTTGGTCGCTGACCGCTCCACAAACCCAGGCTTTCTGGCAGATTCGGGCAAAAAGATACAGAGCGGTTTGAGTGAAGCTTGGATCCACGATCACCATCATTCCCACTCCACAATTCAGCGTGCCAAGCCTTTCAAGATGGGTCATTCGAGTCCGCTCTTGAACAATTTGAAACATTCGAGGAAAAGGCCACGCCTTAATTTTGGCGAGGGTGTTGGCAGGAAGGACCCTTGGGAGATTCTCAAGACCACCACCTGTAATATGAGCGACTGCTTTAATTTTCTTCCCGGCCGTGGATTCCTCTTCGCCCTTCAGGGCCTGAATTGCTTGAACGTATAATCTGGTAGGTTCCATCAACTCGTTGATAAAATCTTTCGCATCTTCAGCAAAAACCCGACGGAGTAGTGAATACCCATTGCTGTGAAAGCCCGAACTCTCCAAGGCGATTATTTGGTCCCCGAATTCGACCAGATGAGAACCCCACCGTGCCTCCTCATCAACCATGCCGACGGCAAACCCCGCACAATCAAAATCTTTGGCCTGATAAACTCCTGGCATTTCAGCGGTCTCACCACCGACCAAAGCACACTGGCTTTCCGTACATGCTCGGCGGACGCTCTCCAAGAAGATCTGGGCCTGAACCAAGTTGAGCTGACCCACGGCATAGTAATCTAAAAACAATAAGGGCGTTCCTCCTGTGCAAATCAAATCATTCACACACATTGCGACGAGATCTTGTCCTATCCCCTGCAAACGATCAAACTGGGCTGCTAACTTGACCTTAGTCCCCACTCCATCCGTACAGGTGACCAAACAGGGTTTTTGTAATTATTGGCAGGCCACCGAAAAGTGAGGCAAAGCCGCCAATGCCCTCAACAATTTGTTGGTGATGGGGACCTTTATTCGAGTTTGTTTGCTGGAGCCAATCCACCAGACGATCTCCGGCTTCAACATCAACACTCCGATGACTTATAGGAGGTTTTCTCATTTGGATTCATGGCGGCGAAGTTAACCGGAAGTTTGAATTCTGTACACAAAGAGTTTATGATTTTTTTGACTTAGCGAGTCCCTAAAAAAGGAACCTACAGACAAAAAATGCCTCAATCCTAGACACTCACCTAATCTTCGGTGGACTTCGACAGGCTCATTTTAGATAATAGTGCGAGGGGGAATTTTGAAAAATAGGGGTTTTTTCCTTGTCTTTGCATTTGGGCTACTACTAAGTTCAACCTCCTTCGCCGTTGGACTTGAGATGCCTGGGTCGTACTTAATGGCTCAAACTGATCCAGACGAGGCCTATGATCCCTTTACTGACTATAGCGAGTTTGACGAAGCCTCGGATGAAGAAGCTGATATCAACTTCTTTAGAAATGGTCGTTTTTTTACTGTAGGTCTTTTGATTGGCCCCAGGGGCTATACCGAGGGAATGGGAAAAGTGTATAACCAAGCTCCAGCTTTTGGTCTGTCAATTTCCTACTTCTTTGATCTCCGATTAGCCTTTGCCCTCGGCCTGATGACTGGTGATAGCTCAATGAATTTCAGAACCATCGCCCCAACAGAGACCAATTACAGCGGAACTCTTTCTTTGACAACCATCAGCATGGCGCTCAAGTATTACTTTAACACTCAGAATGTAACTAAGGGTCTTGCCGATCTAAATCCGTATTTCTTGACTGGCTTCTCTCAGGTGAATAGGACCCAAACTATTTCAACTTTGGCTGTGACTGGCTGTGACACGACCACTGGGGTCGATGCAGGCTTGGGACTGGAGATTCCGCTTATGCGCCGCAAAGCCTATCTTGGAATTCAAGCCACTTATCATTATGTGAGCTTTGCCGATGAAAATAGAGAGTTCATTGATGATGGAGGCTCCAGTCAAAAACTTGAGTACAAGTTTAATGGAGACTTCTACGATATGCTTTTCATTCTCGGGATGAATTTCTAATTGCCTTAAAGACGTTTAGGCAACATTGGCCAGTGCCGCAGTCCTGAGCCTAGCCACGGGGATGAGAATTTCAAAAACAGTCATCCCGTTCACTCTTTGATAGGTCAAGTGCTCCTCATGTGCCTCTACAATTTTGCGAGAAATCGAAAGTCCAAGCCCTGTTCCCTGCCCAGCGCCCTTAGTTGTAAAAAATGGCGTAAAAAGCTTTTGGGGTCAAGAACTCCAGCTCCAGAGTCACCGACATGAATCAACAAATCTCCGTGGGAACTGACTTGCGCGAATTCGAATTCGCCGGTCCTCGAGAGACTCTATGACATCCCTCGCATTTGAAATCAAATTCACCAACACTTGACTCAACTGGGCCTGATTTCCGTAAATTTCAAGATTATCTTGGGCCAGAACAATCTTAATATCTACCCGGGCTGTCCTCAACTTTTCTTCACAGAATGAAATTGTTTCTTCGACCAAGGTGGTCAGTGAAAACCACTCATCATTCCCCTGTCTGATCACCCCTAGAAAGTTTTCGCATACCTTCCATAATTCGAAGAATTCGAGCAACGGTTTTTTCTATTTGCTCTGATTTTTCAAAGAGCCTTTCTAACCGCATTTCGGGTCCTTTTTTAAGTTCATTCCGGATCAACACATTGGCCCCACTGATGATAGCCAAGGGATTTCTGATTTCATGGGCGATCCCAGAGGCCATTTCCCCCAAGGACGCCAAGCGTGCCGAGTGGACGTCCTGGCCCCTTTGTTCAAGCAAGGCCTCTTCCGCGCGAAGGTGGTCTTCCACATCTAGAGTCAATATAACAAGCTCAGGCTGATGATTATCAGTCACCTCAAATTTTTCTAACCATACCTGGTGTCGCCGCACTTGCTGGGTCTGGTCTAAAAAAGGTACGACATAGTTTTGGGTCTGCTCTTTGGATTCCAAAAATTTCGAAAGAAGTGCTCTGTGACTTTCCCTTTCTTTAAATTTTGTAAAACCAAAAGTCTCGCCCACAAAATCACTTTTCGACCGGCCAAAAAATTCAGCAGTCTTCTGATTGACCCGTAGATATTTTAAATCATGATCGAGCCACGAAACATTTGCTGGTAGAAGATCTATGAATCGCTCGATTCCCTTTTTTTCGGTGGCCGCTTTGTTCCGTAGATTAGCAAGATCTTGAAATTCCTGATACCTAGAATTAATTGTTGGCACAAATGAAAGTGTATAAAATCCTGCCACGACCATTAATAATATTGTCTGACTGTCGCCTTTCCAAGCGAACACGACTAACGGCATCAGCGAAAATAGGAAAATAAGTCTACGCCCTAGATTCGGGCTCGCATAAGAGGTTGAACTTAATGCCTGAAGACCACCAACCCAAACCCCAATCGTCAGAAGTCCGGCCCAAGAATGAAGACCTTCTTCAAAAAATACCAAAGCCATCAGACTCGATCCCGCAAGGCTCGTAGAAATTCGAAGCCACTGGTTCCAGGTCAACCATTCTTTTTCTTGACCTTTTTCTTTATGCTTTTGCGCTCTCGAGTACAAAAAGTCCGTGCCGAGAAGGTTGCCCACGATCCAAAAAAGATTCACGCCAAAGAGCCATGGGAAGTTCTGAGGCAATGAAGAAAGGATCAGGAGTCCAAGACCGTAAGCGCCAAGTGGCCAACCAAAGCGTGAAGTGTTCCCGGCAAAATAGTCGAACACGTCAGTGCCATTTTTTTGGCCCTGAACCTGACTGTCGCGATCTTTTCTGCCCTGAAGCATTTCTTTCATTTCCAATTAGCCTTTATTTTTGAAAAATCCTACAACATCCTTAAAAAATCCTCCCTCGGATTCGGATTCAGGATCTGAATCTGACGTCCTTTTTCCCTGAGCTTTGTCATTTCTGATTCGTGGAGGAGAATCACGCAATATCTTAAATATAAGGCCTTGAAGGTCTTCCATGAGAAAAGGCTTTCGCATCTGAGGATGGTAATCCATATCCCCGCCTGAAATTGCAATGAGGGGGATTTTATTTTTTTTACAAATGGCCTCAAGAGCTCGGAATGGGACAATTTCATTTCTATAGTCCCCAATCGCAATGTCAGCATCAAGTAGCTCCTTCGAGCGAAGATCCACGCAGGGCACGGTCAGAAACCCAGAAGCGTCCATGGATTCCTTAAATAAGGCTCCTAGCTCGAAGTCATCTTCAAAAAAAACCACCTTCACCGCCATACTCAAACCCTCCACCTAAAAATGCAACTGATACCCAAGCATGACATCCATGTAATTCATCGAGGCCCCGGAGGGACCTGCTAAACTCATTGTTCGCATCAAAACTCTCATAGAGGTTGCCTTTGATACCTGAAGTTCACTCCCCAGATCAAATCCAAAACCCGAATAGGACGACTGCACTGACTGAAATTGTCTTTGATGAAATGATACGGAAACAAAGGGTCTCAAGTGTTCAAGTTCAAAATAACTCACGTCGTTTTGCGAAACCCTCAAACCCGAGGCCGTCGTCAACGGAAAATAATGAAGGTAAAAGTCTGGGCCGAACCCCATATCCCCCCGAAAGATTTTCGAATAAAACACAGTATAGCCTGGACTAAGTTCTATTTGAGGCCGAATCGAAAAACCGGCACTCAAGGAATAAGCCCCGGGGCTGGAAAGATTGATTGTGCCAGAACTAGAACCTGATGGGCCGACCGCCTTAATTGAATAAAACCCCATATCGACACTCACCTTCTGCGCCCAACTGGCCAGAGAGGTCAACAACAACAAAATAAGAGCGGTGGTTGAAAACTTTTGCATTAGGCGGCCTTTGTCTCCTCTGTGTCCTGAGAGTAAAATTTGGCCATTTCGGCATTCAATTTGGATCGTTCAAAGTCTCGAAAAGCCCTTGCTATATTTTCGCGAGCATTGCCGATATGAGTCGGCTTCAGCTGCCCACTCTTGTCAAATCGCTTCAGAAATTCAATAAACTGAAACTTCTGTCGATCCGTAAAACATCGTTCAATGGTCGAGCGCTGAGCCTTCAATACATTCATCATCGCCACAGCCCAATCCTCAAGACCAATTTGGGGAACAAACTCCACGATCTTCTCGTAGGGCGCATCGAGGACCTTATAGAAGGGCGGCCGAATCGTAAAGAGAACCGAATCAGTCGCGAGCGCGCCATAAATTTCCTTCTCGACGATATTGTCGTAGGTCAGTAAATAGTTCGAAAGTTCCACATCTCTTTTGTAGGCGGCGAGACTATCTGTTGGCCTCAAGGGGGATAACTCAAGACATTGTTGTTTGTACTGTTGAATGGTTTCCATCGTCAAAGTTGGCTTGGTTAGGTTTGCCTTCAGAACAACGGCCCAGGCCCCCGGCAAAACTTCACGGGCTACCTTAATTGACAAAGACCTGGGTAAGAATGAAAGAATTTCTAGAGCATCAGCATTCGGAATCATTTTTAGAAAGACAGGCAATTTGTCATTGAGACGCCAGCAATAAACCATCAAATCTTCCCACATCATTGACTGCAGATGAGTCGCCACATCGATTTCAGTTTTAAGACCCTTGACCAGTTTGTTCACAAGCTCGAAAGAGACATGATCGACCTCCCCCGGGCTTGAAAGTGCCTTCAACCAGTGATCAGAATAACTTAAGGAAAAAATCTTTTTCCGCAAAGTCTCTGGAAATTCACTGAGCAAGCCGCCGACAGATTTTGGTGAAGTGACCAGGTAACTCTCAATCAACATCATATCTTCTAAACTTGGGAAAAAGGTATTGGTTTCAATATTCTTGATCAGCCATTGAACGACCTCGGTCATTTTAATCGAGTCATTCAACTGAATTTGGGCTCCTGAGGAAAGTTGCCCTCCACCACCTTTTGCGTCGGAGGCGACCATGGCCGTCGCTGCATTTGGCAATGCAATCGGTCCGGTTGAAATACCACCACCACCGCCAGATGAGCCTTCCCCGCCACCAATTTTGATTGACTTAATGGCTCGGCTAATTCTTGTAATCGCGACACTTGAAACCAAGAAATAGACCAAGCCTAAAAGAACGAGCATCACCACGCCAAGGCCCAGAATCCACATCATATATTGGGCATAGTCGCTTCTGACAACTTGAGGAATCCAATCTTTTTTGTTATTTCGACAAGATCCCGACCCTCAACGAGGGGCAGTCGAGAAAGGATGTTCGCTTTGAGATCCGCCAACTGAGCTTCAGTAAATTCCTGCGGCACCGTGACTTTCACTGAAATCTTGACCACTCGATTGAGAAGCTCGAAATCGGTGCGAGACATATCATCCCATTCATCCTTGATCTCGTCGCTGGTTTCATAGTACGGAAGCGACTCCTTCATTGCCACCTGCCCGGTTACACGACGCAGAGGTTCGATTCGAACACCAACCGCGAAAGGTTTTCCGGGAGCAAAATCTCTGAGCAAAGTTTGCAATTCAGCATTCATGTTTTTTTCAAGTTCAGAGGCCCGGGGATGTCGAATTCCCTGATTCCCATTCTGATTCCCATTCTGATTTTGATTTTGCGCCCAGGAATAACTTCCCGAGAAAACCAAAAAACAAATTAAATAGAATTGCATAATCACTTGAAGCAATAAAGGCCTACGGATCCTCATGGCTCCTCCTTCGGTTCAATCACCAGCACAATAGTCCTCGCATAATCATCAATGGCCGCGGGCTTACGAATAGCCTCCGGAATTCTTTCCAAGTCTTTCATAGTCAATAACATTTCTCCATAGCCGCTAAGTTTCATGGCCGTGAGTGGAATTCCCATATCACGCAGTTGTCGCATGATTGCAACCGAGCGGAGGGCAGAAAGCTCCAAATTGTCCTTAAATTTCAACTCTTTTTTGTCCCTGACCTTTTTGGTGTCCGTGAAGGCTCGAACGCCTAATTGGTATTGGCCAATATAGGGTTGATAGGATTGGTAGAAGAACTTCAAGGTCTTAACGCCCAGAGGCAGAACATCGAGACCACCTGATTTAAAAAATGAAACAGCCGGGAATTCAACCAGCAAGCGCTGACCCATTTTATAGACCTTTCCCTTCACTTGCTCAGAGACTTTCACAGTGGGACTGTCCGATTTGTCTTCTGCCTGCTCCAGACTTTGGGTCAAAGCCTCTGACATTGGCCGGATGTCTATTTTAATTTGGCTTTTGCTTTGATTTTGATCGCGATTAAACTTGTCGGCGGCAAAAAACATAATAAAAAAAGTCAACAGAAGGGTCACCATGTCGCCGTAACTGATAGCCCAGGAGCCCTCAGTATCGACTTCGAAGTGTGAGTGTGCATGTGTTGTTCGCACTTTCCTTGCTCTTGCCATTAAGCCGCTTCCTCTAAACTGATGATTTCATTAAAGTCCAAACTCTGCTCGTCAGGAACCATCGCACTTAAAATTTCATGGGCTTCAACTAAGGAGGCGCGCTCCTTAAACAGCAAAACCGCCTGAAGGGCAATTTCTGCATACTCCTCTTCTTCGTCCGCCTTTTTCATCAAAAGTTCACCAATGGGTTGAACAAAAAAGTTGGCAACAAGCAGTCCATACATTGTCGCAACCAGAGCCACCGACATTTCAACCCCGAGTTTTGAAGCGTCTGTTGCCGCAGCCAAATGTTTCATAATATTCACAAGACCAAGAACAGTTCCCATCAGTCCAAAGGCGGGTGGATATTTTGCAAGGCCCTTGACGGCCGCACCGATCTTTCGCACGCGCTTGACACTTTGAAAAACTTTTTCTCCTAGAATTCGATCAATTTTTTCACCAGAGAATCCCAGCTGAACCAATTCTAAGCCTTCACTCAAAATACGCAGATAAAGATCCTCTTTTTTGCCTTCTATTGCCGGCAATTTTTCAAGGCGGAGAAGATTCAAACACTCGGTCACGATTTGTTTGTAACGCCGTTTCTCAGGTTTGAAGAGGGCTTTTATACTTCTCACGAGATCTGTTCTATACTCCCAAGGAATCAAAACCACCCCAACAGATAGCGTTCCACCGAGGACCATCGTCAAAGCCACAAAGTCATAGTAGTTTGACAAAGATTGGTTGAGATGGTGGATAGCCAAAGAGATAAAAAAAGCCTGAAAGCAGGGTTAGTATCGGAAAAAGAATCATCGTGATCCTCCACTCTTAAGACTCTCAATTTTCTGAATCACTCGTCCGATTTCTGCGGAGGAGGGGTCCAGATCGAAGGCCTTTTTGTAAAATCCTAAAGCCGCATCCATTTTTCGATCTAAATACTGAACATTTCCCATCAGACTATAAAATACAGAAACGCTCGGATGTTCTGAAATCAATTTATTGAGCTTCTGTTCAGCCACTCCAAATTGTTTGGCCTGAATAAGTTTTTGCGTATCTGCCACCTGGGAAGCAATATCGCCAATCAGCTGATCTGTTTTTTTTGCCCCAGCCAGCTTGGTATCCACTGGCAGGATCACATCAATCTCGACTGATTTCGTGAACATTGTGGGGAGGAACAAAGACTGACTGCCCCTCAACTCCGGTCTTTTTGAAGCTGACTGTCATTGCTTCTTTGGTTGGATTTAAATCCGCCACATTGACTGTCAGCGGCGTTTTCCCAATGGTTTTCTTCACCCCGTTTTTGAACATCACTTCAACCTCAGCCTCTGAAGGCGTTGACTGAAATTGATAAGTTGGGGTTGCACACCCAGAAATAAAAAAAACTAAAAAAAGAAACATCACTGTTGTTTTCATATTGATTTCCTAGAGAGAGGATCGG
Organism: Bdellovibrionales bacterium; assembly: GCA_016713585.1. Taxonomy (GTDB): domain Bacteria; phylum Bdellovibrionota; class Bdellovibrionia; order Bdellovibrionales; family Bdellovibrionaceae; genus JADJOV01. Next base: position 244,410 of record JADJOV010000027.1, read on the forward strand.
CGCACCCGGCTAAGAACCTAAGTCTAGTTATTACGAATTTGCTCTTCGACGGGCTCAAGACTTTTGTTTACTTGGCGCAAGGTGCTGGCTGGGAGGGCGACCAAAAGGCTAGACCAATGTGTATCAAGATGGGACATCAGCTCATTCATTTGCTGGATATCCTGAACTGTTCTCGCCTGCCAATGTGGAATTCGAGCGAGGATGGCCTGAGCTGAAGTTTTTTGAGCTTGCTCTTGAATTCGTGAAACCTCGATCCAATATTCCAGAAGTTGTGCTTTCCTTTGGTATAAAGGGATCCTCTTTGCATTGAAAGCTTTTACTTCGACCCTCTCTATCTCCGCTTTTTCTTGCCGGAGAGTCGCTCTTTGATGAATCAAAAATAAGTTGACGAACGATAGTACCGCCAGGGCGATCAAAAAACCACCAAACAGCCAGGACTTGCTTGATTGAGGTTTGCTCATCCTTACCACCATCTTCGAATCATACGAATAACATGATTCTCATACTCAGAAACATAAAGATTTCCTTCATCGTCAAAGGCCAGCCCGTAAGGCGAATAAAAGGTGGCATTCAGACGACCAATTTTTTCTTGTTCTCGATCGATCGGTGCTCCCGCTCGAATCCCCGAGGCATTAGAAGGACCTGCCGCAAGATTTCCATCGTCATCTTGATACCGATTGGCACAATAGATCGCGTGGGCTCCGCTCGTCCCAGATATTCCAAAAGGTGTTGTAGCAAAGGGGGCAAGTCCCAGGGCCCCTGCAGACCAGCAAACCTTATCATTAGTTCCTTCGGATGCTGATGAAGCAGACCATGAGGTGACGCCACCTATGTTTGACGCTCCCGTCGAGGCCGTCTGTTGATAAATCGTTTTTACAACTAAAGGAGTATTTGCTCCAACGGCCCTGGCGCTGACAGTGACTGGAGCCGTACTCTTAAATGTGATCGACGAGGTCAAGGTATTTAGGTATCTTACAAATCCTGTGACGTCGGCATACTGATCCACCATAAAGTAATTTCCCGGCTTACCCATATCAGGATAGAAAGACCTGGGATATCTGGTTCGCATAGCATCCATCGTGGAATCGTTTGTCGTCGCGGGAACTGTTGTCGAACAAGACGTTCCACCTTGAGGCCGGGTCAGCAATCCATTTGAGTCAACCTTGAGAAGGCAGTGATCTGTATATTCAAGGATGTAGAGGTCCCCGTTCACATAAGCAATATCCTCAGGCCCATTCAGTCTCGCTGAGGTTGCTGCCATCCCCTCCGTATTTCCAGACGTAGCCCAGGTGGTACATCCATAACTCCAATCCCCAGCCACGGTTTTTACTTTTCCTGGGAGCAAAGTTCCAACACCATAGAAATTGCCAATTGATGGCCCCGAGACATTCACGGCCCGCACAATACAACTCGTCGATTCAACATAAAACAGAACATAGTTCGTCGGACTTGCCGAATTTGGATAGGCGACTAACTTGAATCCTCGAGGAGACTTCATCCCCTCAGCCGCAGCGTCATTCCCTTCTGTATAACTGACGGCAAGTCCATTCCCCGCAACGGTATCGACGATTCCAGGTGTCAGATTCACTCGACGAATCCAGTTATTGCTTGGCTCAGAAAAATAGAGGGATCCAGAAAACACCTCAACCTTGTAAGGGTTGTAGAGGGCCACTTGGGTAGCATTAATCCCCGTTACATTTGTTCTAAACCGATCCCGACCAAGACCCAAGAAGGCTCGCGAAAAACCACCTGCATTTAATTCTACCAAACGGCCACGTTTATTCGTGTAGTCAGTCACAAGAAGTGAATCTTTGGCAAGATTAAATCTGACACCTTGAGGTGAGCTTAAAGAACTTCCCCAGGCGGCTTGATCATCACCATTATATCCTGCCGAGACTGCAGTTGGCGCAACCAAGCTATTTGGAAGGGCGAAAATTATATCACTTCTGAGGTTTGAAAAAGTTCGCCCGCCAAAACTTTCGGAGGCTCCGTCTTGGCGTAAATTAAGATAACTCACTGAGTTGCCATTGGTTGCCCAGCCGATAGCATCCGGATGACCTGTCGTCCCGTTCCTCAAGATATCGAGGCCTGTTGGATTACTGACGAGTTTCATATCACCTATCTTAACTCCATTTGAATATTCGTTATAGCTGGCTGCATTGCCATTGTCGTAGCCTGCCACCGTTGCAACCCATCCTGGTGGAATGTAAATCTTCCGTTGATAGAATACATACTTGTTAATATCCGAAGCTCCAAAAAGAACCCGGCTAATTTGAGTTGTGCAGGAGCTATCTGAATAAAATGAGCCGATATTATTCTTATCAGGAACCACGTAGCGAGGGCCTCCGGCTGGAGCCGGAACTCCGCCGCTCGTCGTGAACTGAAGCTCGATCGGCAGACATTCATTATATTTAAATCGAGGGCTGGCAAAAGTCTTAAGAATTCCGGTTGTGGCTGTGGGTGGTGCGGGCAAAGCGGCCGCAGCGGCCGCAACCACTGAAGAAGTTGTGCTGGCAATCGGACCAGGAGCCGTCGCAGTCCAAGTGTATGTCGCGGCCGTGGATGGGATCACAAAAATAGTTTGGTGAGTGGCCCCAATCGGGAAGGTAAATTGATTGCTCGACCCGCCAGACAGCGGCGTCGTGCAAGTGGAATCACTAAAATAAGTCGCCGCCGCCGACCCTGTCATCGTGACCGTCACCGTCGCCACATTTGAGATTGGAACGTTTCCAGAATCTCGCATCGTCACACTCACCGCATGACAGCCACCGATCGCCATTCGAGCATGTGAGTACAGTAGAAAATTGTTTAATGTTCCCGCTGAAACATTGACAGCCTGACTGACCCCTCTTGTAAAATCGTAGGACGGCACCGCCCCGGCGAGAGTTAATTCAATGCCGCGAATCGTCAATATGGCCGCTGAAGTCATATTCGCATTTATAGTTGGAGTTAAATCGACGGCACTCGCTCCTGGGTTAAAAGCCCGAATCCGAAGTCCATGCCCAGCCCCCAATTGCTCATTCCAATAGATCACCCCATTACCATCGGAGGCCATCTCGAATGGATAATAACCGGTGAGTGCCGTTGCTCCAGTCGCGGGATCACTACTTGGTCCAGCTGGCCCGTCAGGCAAAGCCCATCCACTTGCGGTGATATAGTTTGCTTTTGTGGTTGTTGAATTATTCTGACGCCCAACTGCCGTGGTCGTGATTCCATAGGTTCCCGCGTTATTTGGATCATCGATATTGACCTTTTTGATGACAAACTGAGAGGAGCAGGCGACGTAGAGGTATCGACCAGAAATCGTCAAACCAACCGGCTGGTTGCAGCTATGGAGTGTTGCCGAAATTACCTTCGATATTTGATGTGCTATTGTTTGTTGCTGCCCCACCGGCCTCGCCTAATATTCGCAAAACTTTGCCTGCAGATGACAGAGCTAAAACTCGATGATTTTGCCGATCGGCTACATAGAGCGACCCCGATGTCGAATCGTAGGCAATTCCGTAGGGCTGGTAGAGTTTGAAGACAGGCATTGAAACTGCCGGCGAACCGACGTTTTGAAAAGCATCTGTGAGTGTGGATGCATCACTATTTCGTCCTGCGGCTCCATTTCCAAGCACAATTCTCGTTGTGGTCGGGAGGATTGTGTGACCAAAGCCCGTAAAATTGCCAGAAGAATTCGAATTATAGATAAGGACCGCATGGTTCACGTGGTCTGAGATTGCGTAAATTCCTGATTGAATCTCAAGATAGGTCCAAGGTTTTGCCCGCAATAAAGTGGGATCAGATTTAATATCTTGCTTATGCCCCATACTGGGATTTCCCACCAGGGTGCAGACCCTCCCCCATTTGAACCTGTTGAGGCTGAGTTATACAGGTCGTTACACTCATCCGAAAAGTAGTTCACCATCACTGACCAAGTCGTCGTGGATGACTCGTACCCATCAGAAACTACGACTTTCACAGTATGGGGCCCCAAAAGAAGAGTATTTCCAGCTGGACTAAAAACGGCTGTGGCGCCAGATCCCACTAAGGTGGCCGCTGCAGAATTATCTAATTCCCAGACGTAAGATAGCACATCTGCATTGGCATCCGACGCCGTCACACTAAAGTTGAAACTCTGTTGGTAGCCAATACGATAATTTGTGATTCCAGACACGTTCGGAGAGTAGCCTGACACTGCTGGTGCGGCATTTCTGCGAATATTAAAAGTATGAGAAGCCTGATTGGTATAAGTATCACGAACAGTCACAACAAGAGTGTGATTACCTACGCTCATATCTGAATAACTGAAGCTCGTAGCAGACGACGTCATGCCGGCTTGAATCACTCCATCTAAGGCCCATTCATAAGTTAACCCAGTCCCAGTCGCATTCACGGTGAAGCCCGCCGAACCGTTTGAGAGAATAACCACGGGGGAGCTCACTGGGGTCCAAGACAATATCTGAGCCGAATTTGGGTCAATCACATCCACCGTCCAACTACAGGCCTGTGTATCATAGCCATCGGACATAGTTGAAGTAATAGCATGTCCTAAGCCAACCTGACCAAGACCAGGTGTAAAGGTGGCCGACGCATTGTAGCCGACTCCAGTGACTGATGAAAATGTGGCGCTCGCCGAGCCATCGAGGGCCCAAGAATAAGTGAGCGCGTCCGTATTTGCATCTGTGGCAGACATATTAAAGGCGAGGGAATTTCCAATATCAACCGTATTTCCGTTTGTGACTGGAGTTTGACTTTGACAAACAGGGGAGTGTTTTTGGTGACTGACCAACTTCGAGTGACGGTACTGACCGAATTCGCAAGCACGGCTTCGACCGTATTAGAAGTCAACATCGATGAAGACAGGAAATCTTGAAAGTTGGCTCCTGTCGACACTGTCGTTCCATTTAATTTCCACGTGATCACACAGCTGGGATCATTGGCGACCACGCCAAAACTCGTATTCGTTGAACCCAAGTTTGCGACTCTCAAGCTGGCCCCCGAGGGCGAGGCCGAAGATACCGCACAGGTTCGCAAAACTTCCACCGGCCAACTGCAGGCAACCGTATCATAGGAATCACTCACGTTAACTAAGAGATTATGGGTCCCCACCTGCCCAGAGGTCGAAGTCCATGTCCCCGTACTTGAACTTGGTCCAGAAGAAATTCCAAAATAAGCGCCACCAGGAGGCGAGCCATCTAAACGCCAGTCGAAAGAAAGACTTTGTCCCGCGTTGGGATCCGTGATGTTCGCTACAAATGGTTGAACAGCTCCAACTCCAAAAATATGTCCACTACTCGCCGGGTTCTGTGAAGCGCATGTGGGCGGCGTATTTTTAGTGACAGTCCAGGTGGCCGAACCTGAAGAGGATGAATTGCTGACTGTGGCGGTCAAGGTATTTGCCGCAATCATATTCGAGGAAAGTATATTCAACATTGAAAGGCTATTTCCCAAATTAATTCCATTTAAACTACAAGCAATAACGCAAGTGGCATCGCTGGGAGTGATACTAAAGGTGTTCACGGTCGACCCAAGACTTGGGACTGTCACTGTCGTGCTGACCGGGCTAGAGGCAGAAACAGTGCAAGTGGGAGTGACCTGAACATTCCACGGACACGTTGCACTGTCATATCCGTCAGACATCATCAGTAAAAAGGAATTGTATCCAATATTCCCCACCCCTGGAGTAAAAGTTGCGGTGGTCGTGTTTGTCCCATTCGCAATAACGACTGGCGGGTTGGCCACCGGAAGGCCATTCAAAAACCAGTTCCAAGTCACAGCATCGCCATTGGAATCTACAATATTAGCAGTTAGCGCAAGAGGACTACCAACAGAGGCTTGACTCCCCGAGCTTGGCGGGGACTGATTACAGGTTGGAGGGCTATTCTTCACCAGAGTCCAGGATTTTGACGTATTCCCAGAAGAGGAAGTCACTTCAGCCTTCAGCAAATTAGACCCCGTATTGAGATCAATGCTGTTGATCGTGCGACTGGCCGTCGTTCCAGTTAACTCAACTCCGTTCAAAGCCCAAACAACAAGACAGGATGCGGTTGTGGTTGTGACCGAGTAATTCCCCGTGCCACCAACTGCTGCCAAGCGCACACTTGCCAAATCTGGGGTTTTTGCGGTGATGGAGCAGTCATCCCCAACGGCCACGGTCCAACTGCAAGTCACAGAATCCAGGCCATCTGACACCACGGCTGAGACCGTTCTCGTCCCATTAAGGCTTGCATTCGCAATAAAGCTCCCTTGACTGGCGGTCGCTCCACTAATCGTTTCAGCCACTGCTGCATTTGCCTGCCCATCGAGAAGCCAAGAGAACCGCAGAGTCTCACCGGCTTCACCCGCTCCACTCGCCGTGAAGAGCTGAGTGCCGGTATTCACCATATTAATGCTTCCTGCCGCGGGAGATACCTTAGCACAGGTCGGGGCTGTGTTTTTAGTGACAGTCCATTCATAATAGTCCCGACCAAGGTCATTGCTGGCTTCGACTCGAACCGTGTTAGCCCCCGCTAGCAAAGCGCTAGAGTCAATGCCAACAAGGCTCAGGGAATCCGTGTTCACTTTAGTCCCATTCACGTAAAAGAAAATCTGACAAGAGCTCGTTGAGGGCGTGATATTAAACGAAGTCGTTGTCCCAACAATCGAGGAAACTTTAACAGTTTGATTGGAAGGAATTTTTTCTTTAATTGAGCAGGGTATTTTGTCTCCGTTAACTGTTGAATCCAGGGCTGCAAAGTCACTGCCCCCGCCGCCAGAACAGGCGCTTAAAAAAGCTCCAAGTGCAAGGCCTTCGACGACAACGCCTATGATCTTAATCAAGCTGGGTGTTCTCATTTGCGCTCACTTTCCTAGGTGCGTTATCGGGCACCTTCGAGAAATTATTAAGGGTTTCCTTGAAATAATTTTCGTCCCAAAGTGAGTTGGTTTTTTGTCTCAAAGCAAATCACTCACATCACGCGAGGATCTCAGTTTGGGATCTTGACAAAAATGGCCTTGAATTCGATCCTAAAATTACTTTCAAAAGGAGACCCGAAGATGAGTCAATGCTGTCGAATTGTGGTAACCGGAGGTCCAGGCGGAGGGAAAACAACTGCTGCTGATCTTTTTCGACGGGAACTTGGTGAGCAAGTTCTGGTCGTGCCCGAAGCGGCGACATTGCTTTTTCGAGGCGGCTTTCCGCGCTCAGAAAAAATCCATGTGATCAAACCTTCTCAGCAGGCAATTTATCACGTGCAAAGAAACCTAGAAGATGCCCAATCGGCGATTTTTGGACAACGAATTCTTATTTGCGATCGTGGAACTGTTGATGGCGCTGCCTATTGGCCCGGGGACCCTGATGAATTTTTTGCGACTGTGAGATCCTCCCTTCACGATGAACTCAGTCGGTATGATGCGGTCCTTTTTTTTGAGACTGCAGCGGTTGGAGGGCTCTCAATTGAAGGTGGGAACCCTGCTCGTATCGAATCCCTGCCTCAAGCTATTGCCCTCGATGCGAGGCTTAAGAATCTCTGGTCCCAACATCCCAATTTTAATTTTGTCCCCCACAATCCGTCGTTTATGAAGAAAATTAATCAAGCTCTAGATTGTTTAACCCATTTAGTGCATAAATTAAATCAATAATATTTAGTATTCTAAGGACATCCCAACTGTTGGAAAAAGCGCCGTCCTGCTGACAACATCCCCTGAAGTCTCCTTAAGATAGGTCGCGCTATAATAGTTAAGATTGATCAAAACAGAAAGGTTCCCCTTCAAGTTTGGAGTCACTCCAAAACGCAACATATAGGAAGTTCCGGACCATTTTTCGACGCTAGTTGCCGACAACAAGTCATAGCTGACCTTGGCCGCAACTCCATACATGGCAGCCACCGAAAATATTTCATGCTTTCCAAAATTATAGCGCATTCCCAACAGAACATCTTGGCTAGTGGCTTTAGCCTGAGTGGTCGTATCCACCTTTACAATTGAAGTCCCAGATAAGGCCTCCGCTCCCAAATACACCTTTGTCTTTGGATGCATCCTCAGATAAACACCGCCTAAGTATATACTGCTCTGTCCAGCTGTGGTCGTCGAATTCGACATTGTGTCTTGGCTGACGTTAAACTGAAGCTCAGCCAGAAGCGAAGGATCTACGGCCCATGAGACAGCCACCCAAGAAAAATGACTCGCCCACGTGATTATCAAAAAGGTACACCACTTCACCAACCGTTCCATCTGTTACTTGTCGGCAATACTTGATTTGACTGAATATTAAATGACTAAATTAAGACAGGTTATCATTAACAAACTACCTCACTTTAAGTCGTGCCCCTCCCGCCACCCGATCCACTGCCTGATTTGTTAACTGATTTTTTGAAAAAACTGCCTCTTTGCTGACAATTCGAAATCCCAATGTGCTTTCAACAAGATAGGCAATATACTTGATCGCCTCAAAAAGATAACTCACGTTTGGTGAGAAATTTTTGGTGTTTGCTGTCAAGTTTCTACATTATCTGGCCGGAAAGGTCAGGTATGAAAACAAATCAAGGAATTCAAAAAGCAGTACGTTTCTCTCAAAATGAATCTAACCTGTCCTTTGGTAGGTCACTTCTTGTAAGTGGCTCCTTGGTTCTTATGATGCTGATCACTGGATGCGCTCAGCCAGAGGCCACCAAAGCAACAACAACAACGACACCGTCGACCACGACTCCTGACACTGTGACTCCGGCCCCAACTTATCTATATGTCGCAACCGGGGCTTGTTATTCAGGAACAGGGAACACGACTTTCACGACCTTGACCTCCTCAAATCTACTCTATCGAATAAACACATCAACTGGCCAAAAAGGACATCACCGTCGCTGATTATAATGCCTTTCCGGCCTCAACCGGTGATTCCCCAGTGGGGGTCGCTGTGATGAGCGCAGTGCTTCGCGGGCTGTTACGCCTTTCTGATGGCAGCTTGTTGATCAGCAAATCCTCTGGCATTGAAAAATTAACACCCTCTGGAGTGCGGATCGGTGCGCCCTTAATTCCAAATAATCTCGGTGCCACTTGCGGTGCGACTATCACTCTAATGACTTCCTTTTCAATTCTAAACAACAGCAAAATTGTCTTCACCCATGCGGCAGCAACACATAACAGGTTTGGCATTATCTCCGCAAGCGGCTACTCGGGGGCCGGCGACTGTCTCGGCGCCCAGGCCGCACCCGCCGCCACTGCCTATCCCGTGGCTTCGGTCTACGTGGCCGCGAGCAATCAATTAATCGTTGCCTACGCTGGAAATGCAGTGACCACAAACTTAAACAGTATTTATGTCTATGATATCAATGAAACAACAAATGCCATCACCAACCCCACGGTCCTTTATGATGCCAGTCTTTACCCAGCGACTTATAACCATTTAATGTATGGAATCTCAGCCATGGCCTACGACGCTGATACGAAGTCTCTGTATGTTTCCACCGCGATCTCAAATGCGACGACGGTGGTCAACTATGCCATCGAAAAATTTACCTATGATCCCACAGCCAAGACGATCACCAGAGCGACGACTTCAACGCCCTTTTATAATTATGGAATTGACACTAAATGCATTGCCAAGATGACTGTGGCCAATTAGGATAAGACCTTTCTCCAGGGCTCCGCGCCCTGGAAGTGCCATCCACTATTTGTTTTCAAGATTTAGCACTTTAAAACCTGATTCTGTCAGCAAACTTTTCAATGAATCCGCCGTAAAACCACCGCTCACCTCGGCCTCAAATCTAATGCTCATTCCACTAGCTTGAAAGTCGAGAATCGAAGCAGCGATGCCGGCCCGCACGAAAAATTCATTTATTTTTGCTAGAATTGCTGACTCGCTAAGGTTGCTCATTTCATCGGTTCTAAGGATAACAACTTTAAACTCCGACGATTGATCACTCGGGTGTGGATGTGAAGGTTGAGGTGGTGGAGTCACAGGGTCAGCCGGGGACGGTGACACGGGAGCCCCTGCAGCCAAAGCTCGTGAAATTGCCTCCACATGCCTTCCCAGCAACATGGGATTTCGATATCCATTTCCGGTCTCGAAGCCATTGATTGGCATCCAAACAAAATCAGGATGACCTTGATTATATTCTTCCCAGTCAACGAGTCGCCCTGGATTGTCAATCAAATCCTGTTGCTCTAACCAGAAGCCATCCCCCACCATTCGTGGATTGCCTTGCACAGCCTTCCGATCCGAAGACACTTTCAATGGGGCGTCGAAAAATAAATAAAACTTGAGCATTCTGCCGCTATAATCCTCATCTAAACTTATATTTTCTTGTCTAAATACTGCTACGTCGTTCGAGTCAGAAATTTGTTGAACGTTAAATTTTCGAGATACGTGTCCTGGATGAACTCCATCATTAGCCCAAAAATCTTCATTTCTATTAAGTACCTATATGTCGACTTCCCGGAGATATTGATCATCTCCATTCGCGAGGTATCGATTGGAAGGACTCGATATCCCACCAAAGGTTGATTCCAAACTTGCTCTCCAGTAAAGCGATCAATAACGATCCCAGTTTTCTGAATTCCCAAATAATTCGTTACCAGCAAAAAAAACTGCCTGGGGGTCACATCCCAAAAGCCCTGGTAATCTGGGTCGTTGCTATTGGCAATCCATTTATTTGTCTTTTTTGACTTGTTGGTATCGCCCTCAAAATAGGAACTAGACTCGAGCCAATATTCTGTCAGAATTCCTTTCTGGGCCGAAACTGAAAGGCTGCCACCATTGATCGACAGAGCTTTGCGGGGTTCTTGCTCTTTAATTGCCGCCGCTGACCACCCATTGCAATGACCCCACCAGGCTTCGCAGCCCTCTCTTTCCACTTCATTTTTAATTTTCGAACACGTATGATTATTTTTTTCCCAATCCTGGGCCCTAGAAGTTGAAAAAACCCGTTCGTATTCCATCATGGGGGAAGGGGTACTCTGATTTGCTAAGCTCTTTAACATCTCTCCAGAAGAACTGACTCCGACCGCTGTCCCATCATAACCATAAGGAAAAAAGCTTCCGGCCCAAGGCACTGGCGTTGGTTGACCAACTCGATGTTGATTAAAAAGCGAGGCAAAATCCGTCGACTGAATCGGCAAGGATCCCACAGCCCAAGCTAGATTCGCCCCAAGATTCAGCAAAGCCACCAACAAAAGAAACTGACGAAATGAAAAAGATATAGAGTTATTCTTTGCCATACTATTTGACTCCCAAATTTTGTGTCACTGCAAAATATTGTTTAGTTTCAACAGCCTGAGGCCAAGCTTTGCCTTCGCACCAATAGACCTTAACAGTTTTTCTCATAGAATCTTTGTAGGCAAATGCCCGCCCGCTGCATTTTGAAAGCTCAAACTTCTGATTTAATTTCTTAATTTGATTTATGGACATTTGGTCCAAGGGACGATCCGAATCGTATCCCACTCGAAGCGCCTCAGGCGTTGCCAAATTTTCAAGAGCAAACGTGTCCTTGCCCCTAGATTCTGGGTCAAGGATCGAATCGAAAACTGGCAAATCAACTGGAATACCATCTAAGGCCGAAGATAGACCTTCTCGTGGATCCAGTTTATGCTTTGTTGTGACAAGGTCCCGACCGCCGGCAACAACATCTGTCTCCATTCCGTAGGCTCGATATGTGCCATCAATGTAAATACGTTTTCTATGAACATCCCCGGCCCGCCATAAATCCTTTGGAAGTCCCGTCAAGTTGACGGCAGTAAACTCTATGATTGAGCAAGTTTGTTTAGAATTTGTCAGCTCCCTTGGAAAATAGTCTTGGGGATTGTATTTTGCAAACTGGCCTTTTGCAAATATTGAACAATCACCGATCGCCTTCGGACTGACTTCGACTTTATAAGGCCTTCCTAACAGAGTGCCCGCGGCCGTAGGCATTTTATAGGTTTGCTTTGTGTTTTTTGGAAACACGTAGATTTCAAACTTCTTTGGATTTACAGTACGAAGCCCAAGAAGGCTTACCTTCATATCCTGAAGAACTGTCTCGGTGGCTGGATTTCTCGATTGAGCCTTTGCGAGATCCCGAAGAATCGAAGGATCTCGCTCTTCAACGGAAAGAACTCTTTCTGGGGTTGGAACCGCCGAACGGGTCCCACTCAATTTCTTGTTATCCGTCGAGCAAGCACCAAGAGCTAGGCCCAAAAGCACAAAAACCCCGCGTTTCACTACCTCTTTTTTCGTGAGAGTTTGAAGATGGACCTGCCAACGACAAGCCTTGTTCTGTAGATTTTTATCAAATATAGCCATGCCAAACACCCCTCATTCCTAAATAAAGAGGTGAAAGAAAACCCTTCACCTGAAGCTTACCAAGAACCCTGATTCAGAACTCTGAACCAAAACTCTGAACCAGCTCTATTCTACCTGGTGGCTTCAAGTGCCTGTAAAGAGCTTTGCATAAAAACTAGACTTAGCGCATTTATTGCGCGTGCTGTGCCGACGCTGCATTGAGACTGTTTCGAGACTGTTTCGAGCCTGTTTCGAGGCTGTTTCGAGGCTGTTTCAAAACTGCCTCACTTGATTTTCAACAGGTCCGTATGAGACGTTATACTTAAGTCTGGCAAATGCGTAAGATTTGTGCGGATTTCACAAAAGCGCAGTTCACCATCCTATGGTCCAGGACCATCTTGAGGATCAGGAAGAAATAATTTTGCCAGACCTTGATGATCGAAGGGACCTGTAATTGTGCTTCCGAATTTGAAGAAATTCTTGCAAGTCCTCCCAAAAGATGGAATCTCAGCACCCATTGGTGTAACGAAATTTGTTGTGCGATGAACACATCGGCCTCAAATTGAAGGGCTCATTCCCGCCACCTGCAAATCGAGGTTGCACGTGGTCAACTTCAAGAAACAGTTTCGATCCGCAAACCTTTCCTGTTTTTGCATCCCTAAACTCGCAGCCCTGACTGCGACCCAAGACATCCTTTTTCACCGCCGCAGGAATCGCCTGTTGCGAAAACCCTCGTCTTTGACGCTGTATTCCTTCCGCTGCGGAAGTCGAACCTTGATCAGTCCGAGTTTTGGTTTCAACTTCAGCATTAGCTTCAGCATTAGCGTCAATTTCAGCTTCAGTTTCAGTTTGGCTCTTCGATCTAGATTTCGCTCCAACTCGGGTCCTAACGTATCGCTCTGCGAGATTGACAATCACCTCCGCCAAAGTTGCACCCGGCAAGGCATGGGAAAGCAAGGTCTTGGCTCGTTCCACAATTTCCATTTGCTCTTTGCTTAAAGTGAGCTCAATTCTGACTGATTCATCTTTCTGAATTTTCTGCCTGAACTGAGTTTGAGCCGGAAGCTTAAATTCTTGCGCCAAAATCAACTCGCTCTCTGCTCCTGTTTTGTTCTCAAGCTTTGCAAGGAGGTCCTTTTTCTCATTCGGCAAAAGTTGAATGTTATCCTTTTTTCGCACCAACCGAAGAACCTGCTGCACCTGTGAAACTTGGGTCAACTTCAAACTGCCATTTTCGATTTTGCTGCCAAGCTCTGGCACTTGTTGCATCATTCGCGCAGCAGCAATTCGACGCTGGGCACTTGCAGGAGTGTAGCCAATGAGTTTGACCAAGTAGTCAAACAAACTCGCCTGGGCCATTGGAAGATAGAGTTTTCGCTGATCAACTTCGGCTATTAACTGCAATATTTGGTGAGTGAGTCTTCGCTCTTCGGCGGCTCGATTGAGGAGCCGATGATGGAGCTCCTCATTTGTCAACTCAAACAAATTCATTTTGACGGTTTGAGAAAAATCGAATTCTTGGGTCATCTTAAAGTCCTTTGTTAAATTGTCTAATTTGTTAGTAATCTATTTATCTTCTAGCTTCTCTAGAAGCGAACATAACACGGGTTTTAGAAATGGATTTTCTAGGTTTTTGGGAAACAGAACGGGGCTCAAACGAGCTCGCTAAAGGCACTGATATGTCACGCAAACAGCTCTTGTGGCCATCTTCACGATAGACTATTGGACCGACGCCTTGATGATTATACTCACACAACTCTCAGCCTGTGGCGAAGTCAAAAACCGATGTCAAGCACAATAATTTGTATTGCTAAGAGCAACTGAAGTAATCAATTAAAGTGAGCAATGGAAAAAAGCCTTTTGAAAGAAAATGGGATCGATGTTTTCGCGAGATATATCAACACTCGAATGGGTTCTCAGAATGGTACACACTCTTAATACCAGCTAGCGGTCCTTGCCTGCCAAAGGACCTGCTCGAACTTCAGCTTTATTTCACTTCACATTTATAATCCACGGTGGTGATTCCAACCGGGAGCGGCTGGGTGAAAACCAAATCCATATTTTCAAGACGATAGGATGACAGTGAAACGCCTGAGGAGTTCTCAAACTCCAGGTCTGGTCTTTGATCCCCATCAGCATCGGCTGGTGAACAGTCTAGACGAATGGTCCTCACAAGACCCTGGACTTTCTCTCCCATCACCTTGAGTTGACTTCCGTAATCGCTCTCACAGACATTTCCAATTATTCCGTTTGTCATTCGAGAAAGTGCCGCATAGGCGAGTCCATAGGTCTCATTGCCATCTTTACCGAGACAATCACTGTCCCCATCTCTGACTATGATCGAATGAAAGACGAAGTTCTTGGTTCCGCCCCAAGTTTTCTTGATGAATTTAGCTAGACCGGCCGGACTATTTCGAATCGTGGGCTGAGGCCGCCCAATGAAATCCATAAAAGGACTCTCATCAGCATCAGTAATCACAATGACCGCCAAGGCCGCGTCAGACCTGACGAGAGCCACATTTCCACGACTTTCTCGGTCGCGAGGTGACCGACTTCTTTCAAGAGCCCGATAAGTCGCAGCAATCCCCTGCTCTTCCCAGTATCCCTTTTCGGATCGTTGAATGGATTTTGCAAAACTGTCCTTCACATCATTCAAATCCATCGTCGAATTCAAGACTTTCCCTTTTATATTCCCAGCAAACTCAATGAGTCGCCCGTCACCAAGAGCCGCATCACCCGTCAGATCTGGTCGTTGTGATCGCCAACTGCCAGTCAAGGCCATTGAGTTGGTCCACAAACTGTGAAAGCGAGCAGCCATATTTCTTTGCTCTGTATCCATTGAAGGCGAATTGTCTATAACAACCAAGATATCCACCTTTGGCTTTGCAACTGCCTTAACTTCGACAGACGTCCTCATAGACTTAAAAACCGGTGTGGGACCCGGAGTCGGAGTCGGAGTTGGAATCGGAGCTGGAGTTGGTGTTGGAATCGGAGCTGGAGTCGGAGCTGGAGTTGGTGCTGGAGTTGGTGCTGGAGTTGGAGTTGGAATCGGAGCTGGAGTCGGAGCTGGAGTTGGTGTTGGAGTCGGAGCTGGAGTCGGTGCTGGAGTCGGAGCTGGAGTCGGTGCTGGAGTCGGAGCTGGAGTCGGTGCTGGAGTCGGAGCTGGAGTCGGTGCTGGAGTTGGAGAGATCACCTCTCGGTCTGAATTCTGTAAGGCCTTTTGTGGAGACACGACTGATACTTCCCCAGGCTGACCACATCCAACGAGGGCCATGACACAAACAGCTAGTCCAAGGTATTGACGAGAACCCGAAAACAGAAATGCTTGTCCCTTGAAAGCCCTGCCATGAATTTTTGCCGCATCTTGTAATTTCATATATAACCTCTTGTCGAGTGATATATATCAAGACGCGAGCCAACGTCGGGGCCATGGGCAGCCTGTGCTTTGCATTTGAATGCCAGACTAACCATGCTATTTCAGAATGCAACGTCGAGCTTGTTTACAAAAATTGATGATTAGCTGCATTAATTCGTTGTAACTTCAATCGAATTTGAACGGTCGACGAACATCTAGGCGACTTTGGTATGTTCGTCAAAAAAATCAGAAATAAGAAAACACTGGACTTTTGATTAGGAGGCTGCCGGGGCCCTGTTGGCCTCTAAGGCAGCAGTGACAGCATTGTGAAGATCGACTCCAGAAAAAGGCTTTGACAGAAGAGTCACAGAGATCAGAGCCTTTAATTGATTTGCGACAGCCTTATCGCCGTGTCCAGTGATGACAATAATTGGAGTCATGTTCTTATCGGCACGAACCCGTCTAATTAATTCAAAACCATTCATTTGTGGCATTGCTAAATCCGTGAGGATTAAATTTAGTTTTTCCGTCTGAACAACCGCAAGTCCTTTGACTCCGTTTTCTGCCAAAAAAAACTTATCTGCCCGATCTGATAACATATCAGCCAACAACTCTCTGATTTCTTTTTCATCCTCAACAATCAAAATTGCTTCCGCTTTTTCCATACTTTCATTTCGGTTTGAATACACAAAACTTGATACCTTACTCACCCAACTAAAGCCAAGAAATGGAGTCAATTGTGAGAGCATCCCCCAGACAGACGTCGCTTCTAATTCGGCCCATCGCCTAGGATTTTCTGAGTTTTGATTGACCCACCTAGGCTTTCCGCCTATTGAATCTAAGTGTGACTCATCAGAAAGGGACTCCATGATCAACCGACTCTTTATTGTTTTCTTCATTTTTTCAACTTCCCACACTGCCTTTGCAAATCTCCTTGAAACAAAAAATGGATCTAAGCAAATTGCGGAGGTCACCCTTGCCGAATCGGCAGTTTGGACACTTGCCGGAAAGAACCAAAATCTTAAAATGGTGAGTGCAGGCCTTCGGACAAAGAAAGTGGTTTTTGTCAATGTCTCTGTTTACGTTGCAGAGTGGTTTGTGAGCAGCACAGCGCCTTGGGCCCAGTCAATCGAGAATCTAAAAAACCTGGCTCCGGTCGTGATGCGAATGACCTTTCTCCGTGACATTGAAGCCCCTAAGATTGAGTCCGCTTTTCGCGAATCACTTGTTGCAAATAAAATTGATTTAACAGAGCCGCCTTTCAAGGCGTTTCTCAAGGCCTTCCTTGAAAATGGCGATATCAAGAAGAAATCCTCGATGACCCTTGCCGGTCATTTTGAGCCGGACGGCTCCGAAGTGCTAAGCTTTGAATCAACCTCCAATAAGGTCACTGAAATCAAGGGACCGTCCGGCTTTTTGCAAAAAATCTACTCTATCTGGTTTGGCGAGTCCGCCGACTCTGGCCTCGCTGATCTTAAAAAAGCACTCCTGGAACCCGCCAAATAGACCATATAGAAAATCTCGCAAAAAAACGACCTACTTATAAGTGCCCTTCAACACCAACCCAGAGCTTGATGAATATCCATTGAGCATGATATGATAAACTCCAGCGGTCGGTGAATTAAAAACACATTTTTCGCTATTTCCACCTCTATAGGGCCGGCAATCGTATTTCGCCAGAGTCGCTTTTTCACCAAACTTAACAAAGAGATCCGCATCACCGGTCCCGCCAGAAATTTCAATCGTCAGAGACCTTTTGTTTGTGGGAACTGAAAAAGAAAAGTACTTTTCCTCGCCCTGATCAAGAGAAATGAGCGACGTTCTAACCCCATTTTTCAGTTGAGACTCATTCCCAATTGGTGGAACTCCACTCAAGAATTGGGTGTTTAGCAGTCGATTGGGCGACCCAGTTCCTGCTGAAATAACTTTGCCAACAGTACTCCCTTTCAACAAGGCAGCTTTCACCTCCACAGGCATGGCTGTTGGACTCCTAGACAGATAGAGAGCCACAACACCCGCTCCATGGGGAGCCGCCATCGATGTCCCGCTAATCGTGTGAGTCGTCGTGTTTGAGGTCCACCAAGTTGAGGTGATATCAGATCCTGGTGCAAAAATATCAACACACTCCCCGAAATTTGAAAACGAAGACCGTTCGTCCCTGGACGTGCTACTACCAACCTTGATGGCCGAGCTGAGTCGGGCCGGTGACCCCAAACAGGCTGATCTATTCTCATTCCCTGCGGCCACAACATAGGTCACTCCAGATTGAATCGATGCAGCGATGGCATCTTCCAAAGCCTTAGAAATTGGCCCCCAAGACTCATATTTGCAACGGCAGGACTCATGATTTCTTGACCCACTCCAACCCCACGTAATAACTCCGAGTTGAGTGCCTGACCCACCACAATCAAGCACTCGCACGCCAATCAAAATTGACATTTTTAGCCACTCCATAATGAAGACTGCCGATGGTCCCCGCCACATGGGTCCCGTGACCGTTGCAATCTGTGGCGTCTCTGTCATTGTCCACTAGATCAAACCCTGAAACAGCCCGCCCTTGAAACTCTTCCGGGTCATCATTATGCCAGTATCAATGACATAGGCATTGACTCCCCTTCCAGCTTCGCTATCAAAGGAGTAAGTCTGATTAGGCAAACTGGCTTGATCAATGCGATCAAGCCCCCCAAGTAACTCCAGACTGGTTCACAAGTTGGTTGACTGATTGCTCCCCTTAATTGGCTCGCTGAGTGATTCGTGTTAATTGTCACGATTTGATCCTTTCGACATAAGCAATATTTGTGTGCGTCGCGAGAGTTCGTGCCTGATCCTCGGTCATTTCTTCCCAGACCCCCTCCTGGAGGGCCTCTGAAAAACAAGGCTGGCCGACTGCAGTTGATACTGATCTTCAAGTTTTGACATCGTCGCCTTGACCCCGGCCAGCGCAGTCAAACTGCTTTGCGCACTCAGAATTGAATCTTTTTTAAACACGACAATATATTTATCTACGGATTGAGGGCTTTCTTTTTTTCTCTCTAAATCAAAACCACTCTGTGATCCCGGCTGACCACAGGCTACTTCAAAAAAGATTATCATTCCTGCCAAAAAATAATTCAAAATTGAGACCTGACATTTCCAAAATACCCCCCTTTGGTAAATGAACTCCCTGAAACAGGACGGAAAAACGTGGGATATCGGTTAATTAAATAATTGAAACCAGAGGGGAAAATTCAAGCTCTACACTCTGCTTAAAGTCGTCAAAAACAGGATCGCCCGAGCTCTCTCCAGTTTAAGAAAAAAGTATGAAAAACGCACAAATGAAAGGGTGACAGGGAGTAAATCTTTGAGCCTATATAGAGGCATGATTTTTACAAAATACCCCCCCCAAATAAAATTTATCGTTGGAAATGAGGCCGCTGAAAGATTCAGCTTTTATGGAATGAATCCATTCTGATGGTCTTTATGACGCAGCAGCTGCTCATGGCCAAGGGCGATGCGGTTGCTTATTACCACTCGTTTACAGCTGCCTGCTACCTCTTGCCGATTGTTGGGGCCTATATTTCGGATCGTTATTTAGGAAAATACAAAACAATAATTAGTCTATCGATGGTGTACTGCCTTGGACATTTGGTCCTAGCACTTTTTGAAAGCCGACTGGGTCTGCTTTTTGGATTGACCTTTATCGCCATTGGTTCCGGTGGAATCAAGCCCTGCGTCTCAGCCCATGTCGGAGATCAATTCCGCTCTGATCAGGAAAGAAATGGAAAATATTTTAATCTCTTTTATTTTATGATTAATTTCGGGACCTTTTTTTGCCAACCCTCACTGTACTCCCTTAGACCTATGTCAAGTACGGACCCAGGTGGCCTTTGGAATTCCAGGCTTGCTCATGCTGATTGCCACAGTGGTCTTTTGGCCTTGGGCAAAAATACTATGTTCACGTCCCACCCTCAGGAAAAATCCAAAATAGCTTTATAAAAGTCATTTGGACGATTTGAAAATGGTTTAGGAAGTTTGAATCCAATGCCGTTCAGACATCCCAAAGACTGTTCAAGGGGTCAAAGCCATCTTCGAAGCCTGGTTATATGTTTGGATTTCTACCTTTGGGCCTTATTCGATCAAGGTGGGCGGTTCCAACCTGATTATTTATTCAGGCTCAGAAAATGGATTTGAATTTTATGGGTGTTGATTGGAATGAGTCCCAGGTCCAAGCCATAAATCCAATCTTGATTCTAGTCCTTATCCCGCTTTTTACACTCTATATCTATCCTCTCATTGATAGACTTGGATTTAAATTCACCTCGCTCAGAAAGATTTTTGTCGGTATGTTATTTGCCAGTGTGAGCTATGGGATTGTTGCCTATTCTCAAAGTCTGATTGAAGCGGGCGAGAAGATTACAATCGCCTGGCAGCTCTTGGCTTACTTGTTTATCACCATTGGTGAGGTTTTTGTCTCCGTGACCGGCTTGGAATTTGCGTACACCCAGGCTCCCAAAAATATGAAGTCGACGGTCATGAGTTTTTGGTTGTTAACGGTGTTTTTAGGAAATTTGATCGCGGCCCAACTGTCCCATGTTTCCTGGTTCGAGACAGCTTCCACGAGCTACTTCTTGTTCTACGCGTTTTTGATGTTCACTGTTGCCATAGTCTTTCTTTTCCTCTCGAAATTCTATACCGTGATGAACTATATGTTGGATGAAAAAGGAGCCAAGCTGTAAAAACTTTTTTTTCTTTCCTGCTAAACAGTTATTTACTCATCGCGGTCGTGTTGGTGAACCAGAAGGCTGTAAAGACCTGAGTATGCAGCAGAAAATCTTTATGTCAGCTGCAATATTTGCCATGTGAACCCAATGGGTGGAGGCCTTCGAAATTCCAACGGGAAGATTTTTGGTTCAAGGGATATGGAGCTCAGTCCTTTTTCCAAGAACGAGTGGTTCCAAGTCGATTTTCGTGCCCCCTTTCAAAGGGCGACGACTTCTCGAAATGAGGAAACCAAAGGGATCGCGGTGATGAACACTCTTGTGGCTGCCCACCTGCCAATTCTCAAGGACTCTGAAGACCAGGAAACAACCGGCTTTGTTGTCTCCAACAGCTTTGGCGTCTTAGACAATGGCCTCCACGAAGCCTATGCCCTCATCAGAATTGGAGGGCCTCAATTATTGATTGGTCGTTTTTATGTTCCGTTTGGGCTTGCCACTGATGAGCACCGAACCTACACGCGATTGCAGACACGAACGACAGTGAAGGATTTTGAAACAGGCCTTGCCGTCTCTGGGGATCTCACTTCTAGTTTTCACTATGACTTCTCGGTTACGAGCGGTTTGGATAACGACGCCAGCGGAAATGCGATCGCGGCCACGGATAGTCCCTACGGATTAGCTGGAAATTTGCGTTGGAAGCCCTTTCTTCAACCTCATTTTTTTGGATTAAGCTACCTGGTTCATGGAACGACTCTAGTTCCGTCCCCGATTGAGGCCACGTCTATTAACTTTGTGACTGCAACTAACCAAATGACGAACAATAAATTTAAAGGGTCTGTTTTGTTCGAGTTTGTAAGTTCAAAAGGATTCAACAATAATCTCTTGAATTCCAACATTTCGTATTTCATACCAGCGACTGACCCCTGGAAGGATTCAGTGGCTTCGAGTCGCGCCCAGGGGCTGAATTTTGGACTCAATTGGTCCCTCACAACTCGACTTATCTTTCAATTTAAACTTGAACAGTTTACTCCCGACGTGGACTACTCAGGCGATAAGTTTACACGGACCGGATGTGGCTTAAAGTACTTTTTTAACAGCAATATGAATCTACTCGCACGTTTTGAAAAATCCACCGCCTCTCGCCCTGGATTGACAGAAGCCGGAACAGTGAGCGCCGTGAAAGATTATTTCTATGCTATTTTTCATCTCTGGATTTAGATAAACAAGGAGGGGTTAGTGAAGCGAGGGGGCTTGTCTTTAGTTTACAAATCCGCTTTATTAGCTTTTTTATTGAGCTCGCTTTTTTGCCTCGGCGGCTGTCTCAAGCAAAATAATCTTCATCATCCAGCTGGCGGAGGAGTCTCGAACGGTGGCACTGGAAAAGCCACCACGCCCGCAGATCCAACTACATTAACTTTTAACGACATTCTTCCGATCTTCTTGGCCACTTGTCAGGGGTGTCACAACAAGGCCTCTGGAGCAACCCAACCTAACTGGCAGGACTACGAAATAGCTAAGCTTTATAAAGACAGCATTAAGAAGCGTTTGACGGAAAAGACGATGCCCCCAATCGGCTCACCCTTGTCAGACCAAGATCGTCGAAAAATCTTGGACTGGATTGAGGCCGGGGCCCCAAATGCTCCGACGACCAATCCGCCACCAACACCCACCCCTGAGCCTCCGCCCACACCACCAATCCCAGTGCCGGTCCCAGGGCCAGTCCCTCCACCTCCACCTCCACCTCCCTCGGTCGATGATCCAATCGCCAAAGTTTTTCAAGGAAGTTGCATCGGCTGTCATGGCGCTTATTCCGCCGGTCTGAAAAGTCCAATTATTTTCGGCCTCCCTCCGGGTTATATTTTTATGCAACTTCTGGCGTATAAAACAAAACTCGTGTCGACTCCCTGATGTCTGGGGCCATGGAATCAGTGAGCGCAAACTTAACCGAAGAGGAAATGGGGGGCCTGGCCAACTATGTGAGTGAATTATCTCCTTGCCTGATCCCAGATTCCGTCGTGGATCCTGGGCAAGGAAATATTTCGGAAGGGGAAGTTTTAGCCAACGACAAAGGCTGCCTCGGATGCCATAACTTCGGAAATGCCAAAAGCTATCCGTCCTTGGCAGGTCAAAAAGCACACTATTTGAACCAGCAGTTGCTGGCCTTTAAGAGTGGGACACGCAAGAATAACTTCATGAACGCTTTTGCCTCCAATCTCACTGAAAGTGATATTCTAAACCTGGCGGCCTATTTTAATAGCCTGGGGAGTTGCCAAAAATGAAATTATTTTCCGCAGACTTCTTTATCTTTTTGTTTTTGGTTTTTCTGACTCAACTTGGTTTTGCTCAATCACGTTTTCCTCAGACCGGATTCACCTTGCAAAATTCCACACCAAACGCAAAATCTCAGAAAGTTGATCCCCAGACTTTGGCGACCAAAGCGACTGCCTGCTTTGCTTGTCATGGGGAAACAGGGCACAGTCCAAACTCGGTTTGGCCAAATTTAGCAGGACAAAAGGAAGAATACCTTGCGAAGCAACTTCTGGCTTTTAAACAAGGAACACGCAAGGACCCCACAATGAATCCAGTGGCCGAGAATCTCTCAGATCAACAAATCCAAGAGGTCGCCCTCTATTTTTCAAGCCTCAAATGAGAGCGGAAGAACTCAGCCTAATTATTTGATCTCGACAAAGCCGACGTCCAAATTGTAATCATATCGGCCCGCCACAATCCCGGCCGCGCGCGATCTAACAACTACAAAATAGAGATATTTCTTATCACCCATTGTGGCGATTGTTGGCTCTCCAAAACCAAAAATACTTCCAACACCCAGGTCACCAGACTTCAATAGCACAACCTCGTCCCCCCAAGCTGAGTCCAAGCCATAGTCTGTATGACCACTGCCAATATAGTCGTGGTAAACCAGCTGCGTGTCTCGCGTCAAATACAACCGGGACCCAGTAAAAAACGGTTGGGAGACATGAGCTATTGTATTTATTTTACTCGGTAGAGATTCACGGACCCAGGTTCCGCTCGGAAATGCACCACTGGTCAATTTGTACACTGAAAGACCATGAGTGAGCTTTTCATCATCCACCCAAACGGACTTCACAACTCCATGACTGTCATAAAACAAATGAGGATTGCCTTGCTGACCAGCATGAGTGTCAAAACTGACGGGACTTATGTTCGGAGTAATACTCTGAAAGTCCTCCCCACTATAGGTCACGTTGCCCAAATTGTTTGAAGTCCCGAAAGTGAGTGTCCCTGTATAAATGTCCGCGCCATCATCACCAAGATCATTAAAATAATTATTCCATGCAACCGCGAACTTGGCCGTGGTCGGAGTCGTCATCACAAACGATAACCCAAACGGACCATTTGCGCCTTTGGGATCATTGAACCCCACTTTGAAAGGCTCAGCAAAGGTCCCATCATTTTGTCGTTTGAAGCCATAGAAGGTCGTGGGAAAAAGCGGAATTCCATTGAGATTTCCAGGATCAATCAATTTTATATGAGTTAGTTTCCCCTGTTCAATCGCGCCGGTCGGAAAATCTGGACGCAAGGGCGCAAGAGTGGGTCCTATGGTTTTAAACACCCAATCGGAATCATCTTTTCCCGAGCAACCCAAAATATCAAAGCCCACTGAAAAATCCAAACTCTTGCAAATGCTACTAAACAAAAACAATCCAGAAAAATAAAGCGGACCATATTGTACAAATAAATACTGTCCATCCGGTGTAATAGTTGCCCCGTCTTCATAACCCTCTGTATTGACCATTCCAGAAACCAATAAGGGCTGCCCGACCATCGAACCATAGCTTTGAGCCAATAGCTTCTCGCTTCACAGATTCTGTTTGAAACTTCACTGTGACGGGATAGACTCCAGAGCCCGACGGCGTCACTCTAAAATTATACGTGTCATTTGGGTTTTCGGTCACTTCGCGCACTGTCCCAGCTGGAATATCTAACTCCAATGTTTGTCCTTTAAAGTACTTCCCCTCCTTCATGAGGTGAACCGTCACATCAAATGGGCTTAAGCCTCGGTGAATCCACCTCGTGAACTCCAGCTGAAGAGAATAAGTGCTTTGAATAGTTTCATCAGGGGCCAAACTATCAATCGCCCCATTCGAACAGTTGTTAAACAAAACAATCAGGACAATCGAGCTGAGAAGAGCCCCGAAAACTCTTCCTATTTTGAGACGCTGAAAAAGAGCATTGCAAGTCAGACGCCGTGAGCTTCTCTTGGAAGTCTTGATTTGAGTCATAGATTACATTCTATCAAAAGTCGTTGCCCGCTACAAATTATCTCGTGTTAGAGATCCAGACTAGAACATCGTCTTTTGTCTCATACGAATTGCTCTCGATAGGATTTAGTGCTTTATTGTGGCTCTAGACAAAGGAGTCTCCCACTATGACCATTCTTTTGAATATCCTCTGGCTCTTTTTTGGCGGTTGGACGACAGCTCTCGGCTGGTTTGTGTCCTCATTCTTTTTAGCCATTTCAATTGTTGGACTCCCTTGGGCTCGAGCAGCCTTCAATATTGGCCTCTTAAATCTATGGCCCTTTGGCTCGGACGTTGTCAACCGCAAGAAAATCACAGGACCTGACCTAGGAACTGGTTTTTTGGATTTCTGGGAAATATTCTTTTGGTTTGTTTTTTTTGGATGGTGGTTGGCTTTTGTCCATTTGGGCTGGACAATTCTTCTGGGCATCACCATTATTGGCAGTCCCTTTGCCGTCCAGCATTGGAAGCTCGCCAAGATTTCTTTGGCTCCTATCGGAAAATCGATTCAGTTTAGTTAGAATCTGAACCTAAGAAACTGTCCAAGTTATTTTTAGATAGTTCCTAAGCTCCTTGACCCAGCAATTCGAAAGAGTCCCATAAAAGACGAAATCTCAGCACCCAGAAGTGTAACGAAATTTGTTGTGCGATGAACACAGAACCCTTAAATTCGAGGACTCATTTCCTCCACCTGCAAATCGAGGTTGGATATGGTCAACTTCAAGAAACCGTTTCGATCCGCAAACCTTTCCTGTCTTTGCATCCCAAAATTCGCACCGCTGACTGCGACCCAAGACACTCTTCTTCACAGCCGCAGGAATCGCCTGCCGCGAAAACTCTCGCCTCTGACGCCATGTTCCTTCCGTTGCGGAAGTTGAACCTTGAGCAGTCCTAGATTTAGCTTCAGTTTCAGTACGAGTCTCAGTACTGGTCACAGATTCAGATTCAGATTGAGGTTTGCATGTCGTTTTGCATTTCGTTTCAACTCGGGTCCTAACGTATCGCTCTGCGAGACTGACAATCACCTCAGCCAGAGTTGCGCCTGGCAGGGCGTGGGAAAGCAAGGCTTTGGCTCGTTCCACAATTTCCATTTGCTCTTTGCTTAAAGTGAGCTCAATTCTGACTGATTCATCTATCTGTATTTTCTGCCTGAACTGAGTTTGGGGCGGAAGCTTAAACTCCTGCGCCAAGATCAACTCGCTCTCGACTCCGGTCTTATTCTCAAGTTTTGCAAGGAGGTCCTTTTTCTCATTTGGCAAAAGTTGAACGTTATCTGTCTTTCGCACCATCCTCAGAACTTGCTGCACCTGTGATACCTGGCTCAACTTCAAACTGCCATTTTCTATTTTGCTTCCAAGCTCTGGCACATGTTGCATCATCCGCGCGACATCAATTCGACGTTGGGCACTTGCAGGTGTGTAGCCAATGAGTTTGACCAGGTAGTCAAACAAACTTGCCTGAGCCATTGGAAGATAGAGTTTTCGCTGATCAACTTCGACTATTAACTGCAATATTTGATGAGTGAGTCTTCGCTCTTCCGCGGCTCGATTGAGGAGTCGACAATGGAGTTCCTCATTTGTCAGCTCAAACAAATTCATCTTAACGGTTTGAGAAAATTCGAAATCTTGGGTCATCTTGAAGTCCTTTCTTGAATTGTCTAATTATTTAATAGTTTTTTTGCTATATTCAGATTGCAAACATAACACGGGTTTTAGAAATGGATTTTCTACGTTTTTTGGAAATGAAACGGGGCTCAAGCGAGCTCGCTGAAGAGCCTTATATGTCACGCAAACACCTCTTGTGGTCGCGTTCAAGATAGGCCGGAGGTCCGACGCGTTGGTGATTATATTCTCACGACACTCAGCCTGTGTGGAAGTCAAAGACCGATGTCAAGCACAATATTTTGTATTGCGAAGAACAATTGAAGTGGGCATGTTTCATCCCTTGGGACCTCTATATGACTGATCCTGTGTTGATTCAAATGCTCAGTTCGGGTTAGTCATGAACGACCTCTGACTCTTTTGACCAGACCAATCCAACCTTTGTCCAGTCGACAGGTTCCTTTGTGTGATTTACAATGACAGGTGACTATCTTTACACGAAGGGGATGTTAATGAGTTCAACTCTTGTTGGAGTTATCGCTGCGAGTCTGTGTTTTTGTTCGATGTCTTTCGCGAAACCCAAAACACAAGGTAACGAGGCACTCACGGTCGCTTTGACAAAGCCAATGGATATCCGCAGGACCGTCGAATTCTTAAAAAAATTTGAGTCGGCTGATAAGGTCTACCACACGATGAACGTCCTTGTCCCAAGCCTTGGACTTGCTCGCTGGATTCAGTATTTCAAACAAAACAACGTCGATTTAAATAAATTATCCTTTAACGATCTCCGAGTCGATGGAAATCAAGTTTTTATTCCAAAAGTCAAAGTTCCTTTCGTCTTCTCAAACGACCAGAAGATTTCATATAAGGGGGTTGATTTTAAGATAGTCAAAGGAGAAACTCCAGAACAAATCATCGATCGCATGAGACGGGCCTGGGGGTCAAATTCTGAACTTGGTTTTGAGTTACAAAAAAAGACGTCTTTGTTTTCATATTTCTTAAATGAGACTCACGCGGCAGATTCACTAGACATCACGAAAAAACCTTTCGGCGACGGCCTTAGTTTGTTGATTGCACTGATTCCTTTCACAGACAGAGTGGCCTCATTAAATCGAAGGACTTCTGGGTACCTTGTAGATGCTTTGAAACTAAAGAATCCAAAATTGAATTGTGACAGCGACGGGAATTTTAAGTCTCTCATCTCAAAAAACAATGAGATTGTTCCTCTGAATGAACTCACTGTTTTTTACGGCACAGAAACAAATGTCAAAGAGGCGCTAAAGGCTGTTTGCCAAAAAGGCCCTCAGCAGGCTATAGAATGGAACCGACTATTCCCTTTGGTTTTAGAAAAGGTTTCGACAGGGGAAGTCCATATAGATAAAGTGGACCTCGGGGATCCCGCTTTCGAAAAGGCCTTGCCCTCCAAATAGAAGAACCTTCTCGCAGGGTTTCCCAATCACCACCACTCAGCCATAGCCATCATGATATTATGGCATTCCTGAGGTTTTCGTATTGACTGGGCCAATAGCCTCCTTACAATAGGAGCCATGAAGACTATACGCGCTATATTTTTGAAGGGGTTGTTAACCTTACTACCAATCGCTCTGACCATCTATATTTTATCCTCGGTTTTTTCAGTCTTTGAAAATATGCTGGGAAATGTTTTGCGATCCCTTTTGCCAGAATCCACCTATATTCCCGGCTTGGGATTTATTCTTGCGCTGATTTTGATTTTTTTCTTTGGGCTGCTGCTAAATAATCTTATTACTAATTCGCTTTGGAGTAACGCCGAAAAGCGTTTTTATGTCGGTTCCACTGATCAAAGCTGTCTACTCGCCACTGCGGGATTTGATGAACCTTTTCAGCAAGTCAGGGCAAAAAGATTTAAAAAGTGTGGTCCTCGTGGACATGAAGAACGGCGCAAAAGTTCTTGGTCTGGTGACTCGTGATAACTTTACTGATCTGGGTATTGATCGCAAACACCTTGATGACAGAGTTGCTGTTTATTTACCAATGAGCTATGGACTTGGTGGTTTCACCCTCTTAATTGCTCGACACCAACTTGAAACTGTCGATATTCCTGTCGAGAAAGCCCTTCAACTTGCCATTACCGGATGGGTCACCACTCATTCTGAAGGACCCAAAAACCATGATCAGTAACCAGGCGACGACCACCCCACAGGCAGCTGAAAATCAAGCTGCTGAAAATCAGGAAGCTGGTCATCATGAACCTATGTCTCCGCTATCGAAGGCCCATCGAATTAATTTAGATGATAGGCAATATGGAACCTTTGCTGAAATTGGTGCTGGGCAAGAAGTCGCGAGATATTTTTTTCTCGCAGGAAAAGCCTCCCATACTATTGCGAAGACAATTTCTGCCTATGATATGATCTTCAGTGATGAAAGTTATGGACGCGAAAAAAAGGGGCGCTACGTCTGTGAGTCCCGACTCAATAAGATGCTGGACAAAGAAGCAGGTTTGCTTGTCAAACGTCTCGCCTCCTCTCGGGGCGAGAAGACTAATTTTTTCGCTTTCGCCAATACGGTAACCACTGGAACCTCTGAAACACCGAGGTGCCGGGGCTGGATGGGGGTCAGATTCCAGACCCATCCCCAAGGCGAATTCAATGATGTGATATTACATGTCAGAATGATGGACCGCCAACGGCTTCAGCAACAAGAGTCCTTGGGAATACTTGGGGTCAATCTCATCTACGCGGCTCTCTATAAACGTCAAAATCCAACGACTTTTATTTTAAGCCTCGTTGAAAATCTTAAAGAAGGTCAACTTTTTATCGATGTCCTGAAGTTTCGCGGACCTGACGTCTCAGCTTTTGATAATCGCCTCGTCAATTTGGAACTTGTCCACCGAGGCCTGTCCGAAGCTATATTATTTGATCCCAATATGGAGTTACTTAATATTAGCGATGCCGTCCATGATAAGGCTATCCTTTTGCAAAGGGGAAATTATCGGCCGATCACTTCCACTCACTTAGATGTCTTGAGCCAAGGGCTGGCCCATCTAAAAAAGGACCTTCAGGGAACGAATAACGAATCCAGAGAGATTCTCGCGATGAATGAAATGCCTATGCTTCATGGCGCTCTGAATGTGAGTGAACAAGATTATCTTCATCGACTGAAAATTTTGTCGTCCCTTGGACTGCACGTGTTGGTCACTCAATTTCCTTTCTATTACCAATTGAAAAGTTTTTTTCGAAAATACACTCAACATCCATTAGCCTTCGTCATGGGGGCCTCCCATTTGAATAAGATTTTTGAAGAAGCTCATTATCGAAATCTCGAAGGCGGAATTTTTGAGGGTCTTGGCAAGTTACTTGATAGTAATTCCAGACTTAGTATTTACCCACACAAGACTGATCAGTCCTGCCTCACCGCTAAAACGTTCACGCCAGCAAAGAATGTTATGCATTTATATAAACATTTTTTAGATATTGGACAAATTCATGATATTTCCAGCTGTGATGAAACGAAAAACTATTCCCATTCAGATGATATCCATGCATTGATTGAAAAAAATGACCCCAGCTGGGAATCTCAGGTTCCTGCTCTTGTGAGTGAATATGTGAAAACTCACGAAGTCTTTGGATTCAAAAAGTAACTTTTAGACTCTACTTTTTAGAAACTCAATGAGGCATTGAACGGCCTGACCATTGCCTCCCGCCTGAGACATCGCCCCATGGGATTTATCTGCCCAAGCATAAATGTCCAAATGGGCCCATTTTATTTTCTTAACAAACTTTTGCAAAAAAAGAGCTGCGGTGATGGCTCCGCCAAAACCATCAGCGGAATTCTTAAAATCTGAAAAGTGCGAATGGAGGGATGAAAAATATCGATCGACCAGGGGCATTTTCCAATTGTAGTCCCCAGCTCTCAGGCCCGCCATAAACAGATCATTCCCGAGCTGTTCATCGTTGCTGAAAAGCCCAGCCACCTCAGCGCCTAGAGCCACTTTGATCGCCCCCGTCAAGGTCGCCA
The DNA here is from genome assembly GCA_016713585.1 of Bdellovibrionales bacterium. Taxonomy (GTDB): domain Bacteria; phylum Bdellovibrionota; class Bdellovibrionia; order Bdellovibrionales; family Bdellovibrionaceae; genus JADJOV01. The sequence goes on from JADJOV010000027.1 coordinate 274,559, forward strand.
CATCGATCACAATTTCTGGAGTCTCTTTTTGGGTGACGGCCACATCGAGACCATCAGCCAAAACAAGCCGACCTTCTGCATCTGTATTATCAATTTCTACTAGCTGCCCCGATCTCGATCGAATCAAGTCACTGGGACGAAACGCCTTTGCATCCACAGAGTTTTCTGCCAAACATAAATAAAAGTCGCAGGGACGAGAGTACCCCGAAGCCGAAACCCACTGTGCCAAGGCCAAAACCGCAGCAGCCCCCCCCATGTCTTTCTTCATTAGCCTCATTCCCGCTGAGGGCTTGATATCCAATCCCCCTGTGTCAAAAGTGACTCCCTTTCCGACAAAAGCAATCGGCGCCGATTTCGTGCCTTGGCGGGGTCTATATTCGATATGAAGCAAACAAGGGGCCGTTGAAGCCCCTTGGCCGACAGCAATATGCAGTCCCATTTTTTCTTTTTCCAATCGCGCCAAGTTCCAAACATTTAGTTTAGAAGCTTTCGACCATTTCAAAGATTTCGCCGCCTTGACCATTCCTAGGGGACTCAAAATGTTTGGAGGAAGGTTCACCCAGTGGCGCGCCTGATTCACAGCCTGAGCTTCGGCCTCACAAGCTCGAATCTGCGCTCGTGTTTGCTCGTAGCTCCAAGGTGATTGGGTCGTCTTAATATACATATCTAGATTCAAAACTGGTTTCCCCTCGAAATGGCCACGAAATTGGTAGGCCCCGAGTTCAAAACCAATCAATGTCCCACGAATCATCCCCGCATCGACTCCTATGATTTCAACCAAGACTCGTTTAAGATGATGAGCTCGCAATTGTCCGACGACTGCACCACAGAGATCCCTTGTCACCCCATAGCTGGATTCTTTACTAAAACTCCCATCCCCTTGCGGACCGCTGCTCAGCTTGACCCGAGGCCTGAGTATCCAGACCGGCCCCTGGGAACCTTGAAAGTATATTAATTCCCGGGAAGATTTTGAAAGCTCTTCCTTTTGCCAATGAAGTGCAAACTTCGTAATCAACTTCTGAATCTGATTTCCATCCTCCTGGCCCAGAATAAAAATATGCCCCTGGTGACCCTGCTCGGTCCCCCTCGGCATTTGCTCCCAGCGAAAGGTCGAGATCCAGGACTTATTCAGTGTTAAGCAATTATTCATTGACGCTATCCCTTCATTTTGCCTATAGACCTTGAGATTCTCCCATAGAATTTAGTAGAATAAAAGGGTGAACTCATTGAACAAAACGACTCGACTTAAGATAGCCTTGCTCAATGCTGAAAATCTGTTTTTACTTTTTGACCACCCGGCAACCTCAGATCTTCTCAAACTCACGGAGACTCAATGGCAACGCTTAAGCAGTTCGATTTTTCCAAATAAACCCCTAAAAAAATGCTTGGCTCTTGCCAAAACCTTTCAAGAGATCAATCCAGATATTATTCTTCTCTGCGAAGTCGGCGGGGCCGAAAGCCTCAAGAATTTTAATAGTCTCTTTCTTAATTCAGCCTATTCCGAAGCCCTGATTGAAGGGAATTCAGACCGCCATATCGATGTGGGGTACTTGGTTCGCAAAAACCTAGACTTTTTTTTCGATTTACTCAGCAATAAGAACCGAGCCCTTAATTTTCTCTATCCTCATGAAAGAAACCCGTCCTTGCATTTGCCAAGTCATAAGTTCTCGAGGGACGCTTTGGAACTGAAGCTTTTTCGGAAGGACAAAGAAGACCCGTTTTTATTGATATTGCTCACTCATCTCAAGTCACGCCTCGATCAACATGGATTTGACCCCCAAGGATTCGAAAGACGTGGGGCTGAACTAAATACCCTGCTCAATATTTACAGTGAACAAACACAAAAGTACCCACGAACTCCAATCCTCGTTGCTGGGGACTTCAATGGACAGGCCGGGCGCCCTCAGCCAGATGAAGAATTTAAACCTATTTATAGCAACACCGATCTTGAGGATGTCTTAGAGATTGCTCAAATTCCAACTGAGTCCCGCGCCACCTATTACCAGATTAGAAATTCAAATAAAAATGAGGGCCGTCAAATTGATTTTTGCTTTTTTTCAGAAAAGCTAAAACCATTCCTGAAGGCCCACTCGGCGTCCGTCGTTCGCTATAAAGATGAACAGGGGAATGAAATTCCACGCCCCCAAAGTTTAGATGAGAAATTCGCGCTACCCTCGGACCACTACCCCATTGTCTTCGAACTTGAAAACCTTGGGGTCTGGTAGAAACGGTGCCCTACACAAAATCTATTTCTTCTTTGATTCCTTGCCACCATGTGGGGATGGCATAGGTGCCTTTTGAGCCATAATCTCAAGCAACTCAACTTCGAAAACCAAGACTGAATTCGGTGGAATTCCCGGTCGTCCCTGGGCCCCATAGCCTAGCTCCGGTGGAATCACAAGTTTGTACTTACTGCCAGTCTTCATCATCTGGAGAGCTTCGGTCCAACCTGGAATTACACCACCTACTGGGAATTCCGCTGGTTGACCTCGATCAACCGAGGAATCAAATTTTTCACCCGTACTTAAAGTTCCAACGTAATGACACTTCACAATGTCTTCCTTCGTTGGCATTTTTCCATCGCCCTCTTTAATGACAGAGTATTGTAAGCCAGAAGCTGTCGTTTTCACCCCAGCCGCGGTCTTGTTTTTCTCTAGGAATTCTGCTCCAGCTTTCTTATTCGCTTCAGCTAGCTCTTGGTTCTTCTTTGTGGAAGCCTCTTGAAGCTTCACCATGGCAGCCTGAATTTCGTCATTCGTGAGCTTACTTTCTCCCTTCACCGCGTCTTTGAGGGACTTTGCTAGAACGTCAGCATCAAAATCAATACTTTGTTGCTTAAGGTTCTTTCCAATCTGCTGACCAATGGCATAACTCGCTTTTTTTTGATCGGTATCTAGTTTTTTCTCACAACCCATTCCAACAAAGGCCAGTCCAATACATACTCCCAATGTCATTGGTAGAAGTCGTCGGCTTGCTCCTCCGATTGCGTTTCTCTTCAAGTTCGTATTCATATTATTTTCCATAATCTCCTTCATTTCTTTTCCGATTGTTATGTCATACGTTTGTTCAAAAAATAAATTAAGCCCAGATTGTGAAGGATTGAGGGCAAAGCTGCAATAAGTTCAGCAATTGACGCCCTCTGCTAAATAGGCTCTACTTTTGAAATGAACCTTCTGTTTTATTTTTTGGCGCTTTTTTGCTTGAGCCAGGCTTCGATTTTGATCAAACTTGCGGCAGCCCCGCCTGATGTGATTGGATTTTGGCGTCTGTTGACGGCATCCTTGCTTTTTCTTCCTTGGGCCCTTTGGAAAGGGTCACTCTTGAAGACATTAAAAAATCCTCCCCGAGAAATTGGGTATATTTTTTTGACCGCGCTTTTTTTCTTTGGCCATCTTTGGACCTATTTTTTCGCCGCCCAGAATACAAAAATTGCAAACTGTATGATTATCTTTGCCACCAATCCACTTTTCACCGCCGCTGGGTCTACCTTTTTTTTTGGTGAAAAATTCTCCTGGAGACTCGGTCTAGCGTATATTTTGGCACTTGCCGGAATTTTGTTGCTAGTTCAGCATTCAATGATTTGGAATCCAAAATCCCTCCACGGGGAACTCGCGTCCCTTGTTTCAGCCCTGCTTTTTGCCGGGTATCTTTTGTCAGGAAAAAAATCAAGAATGAGTTTTTCAAATAGCACTTATAGTGGAATTCTCTATTTTCTCACGGCGATCCTTTTCGGCCTTTCGGGTGCCATTAAATCCATTAATTTTGTCGACTACCCTTCAGTCACGTGGTGGTCCATCGCCGGCACAGTTTTTCTTCCAACCCTACTTGGACATGCACTCATTTCCTATTTGATGAATCAAATGAATTTGAATCTTATGACCTGTGGAAAAGTGATTGAACCCGTGCTTTCAGCCCTAACCGCATTTTTTGTTTTTACCGAAAGACCGCCCCCAGGGGCCTACTTGGCTTTTGGTCTCACGGCCTGCGCGATTCTTGTTTTATTTTGGCCCGGAAGAAAACTGTGAAAAGGAGATAAGCGTATTGACACTAAAATCTTTTAATTTTTTTTTCTACTAGCTGAGAATAATAGTTTTTATTCCATCGTGCCGACACAGATTGAAAAACCCCTGAATCGACAAGTGGTCGTAGATCTTCGAGGATCATAAAGAAATCTTTGGTTTGAAGCGATTTGTGAATTTCTGTAACGACCCAGGTTCTGTCGATCTGAAGCTTTTGTTGTTTCCAGGGCCCGCCACGGATCAGGCATTCTCTGAGATTCTTGTAATTGGGCGCGACACCTTTTTCTAGATACCACTCGAGGTCATACAGATCTCTACCTTTGATGATATCCATACCGTAGAAATGACTTCGGCAAAGCACCGCATGAATTTTCTGCCCCATACATGTAGTAAGATCGTGCGCGTTAACAGTTGCAGAAAAAGTGCTTTCTATTTTTGAATGAGTGAATTGCTGATAGTCAGAAGGCAGAACATCAAGTTCAAATTTGATCTTAATTTTCTCGCCTACGATAACATTGCCAATCTCTCGCGTAAATTGATTCAAAATATCGGAATCATTGATATAGAAAACCTTCATCGCCTTGGCTGGCTTACTCTTGTCCTGAAATTCAAAATTAAATCCTGAATTTATCAATGAGGTTTCCAAGCGTTTCATTTTGGCAGGAAGATCATAACTTTTGTTGGCAAACAGAAGGGACATGTCGAGATCTTCTGAAAATCTATCAATGCGATGTAGTAGCCTAAGGGACGTTCCACCATGAAACGCCATATCTTCAAAAAGATTTGCCTCTTTCATGTGACACAAAATTACTTCCTGTAGAATTTCTCGGAGCAGATTCTTTCTGGCATCGCTAGAACCGATATTTGAAAGTTCATTTTGAAATCTTGATGTAACTTGATCCCTGAAAATCCTCATTAAGCCTCATTCATCATTGCTGTCGCAATAGAATGTGCCAATTCACTTTTCATTCGGTCAGCGTAAGCGTTCGCATTGTTCCAATCAATTTTTTCAGCTTCATCGTCGTCAATTCGAAGAAAGGCGCAAATTTGACTTCGCGTTTCAGGCGAAGTTTTCATTGAAATAAATGTATCCAAGATAGCTTTTGCCGGATCAGCCACTCGAAATTTTGCACCTGCGACCGCAATTTCTTCGACCCCAAAGGAAGTCTGCTCAGGATCGACCTTTTTGATTTCAAAATGAATATCCTTTGTATCTACTTTCACCTTCTTGACTCCAAAGAAGGTTTTGAATTTCACAATCTCAGGAATGAGATTGTGAAATCTGAGTGCCGCAATTCCACTTAAGTAGGCGCTATGATCAATGGCTTGGGCTACCTGCTCTTCGGCAATGCCCTTGTGGGAGTACGAACTATTTACTGCATAGATCCCTTTATAGAGACGAATGAGTTCGCCACCGCTTAAGCAGCGTTTGATTTTTGCTTGAACCGCATTTTCATTGATATTTGGAAACATCTTATAGATGTCCTCAGATGTCACAATGCTGACATCGCTCTTAAGCAATTCACGAAACAGGGCCTTCATAAAATTCTCCAAAGTACGTTTTCCGTACTTTTTCAGTATAATACACTTTTCGGCAGAATGGAAGAGACCTTTAATTCACTTATCCCTATGTAATCACAGCGATATTTTATCACTCGCCTCCTGGCAGGCGTCCTAGTTGGGTGATGAGCTCCAAGGCTTGCCGAGTATTGAGCCTAGGATCACAAAGCGTCTCATATTGACAAGAAGTGATATTATCGACGTGAACATCCTCAAAATTATGGACGCATTCAACCACGTTTTTGCTTGTATACTCGAGATGAAGGCCTCCTGGGTTAGCCCTCTCACTGAGTATAACCGACCTAAATATTCTTGCTTCGCAAAGAATATCTTCCAGTGTGCGTGTTTTAAACCCAGCGGCTGTGGTCCAAGTATTTCCGTGCATAGGATCGCAACACCAAATGACATTCTTGCCCTCATGCCTCACCTTGCGGACGAGGGTCGGCAATACATCTGCACATTTTTTGGCGCCGAGGCGAGTAATCAGAGTCAATCGCCCCATTTGGTTATTTGGGTTGAGTCGCTCAATCAGACGAATGAGTTCTTCAGGCTTCATCTCTGGGCCGACCTTGACGCCGATTGGATTAGAAATACCACAAAGGAACTGCACATGGGCCCCCTCGAGCTGCCGGGTTCGCTCGCCCACCCAAAGCATGTGGGCAGAGCTAGAATAACAGGTCTCTCACTGCGGATCAAAGCGCAGCAAGGATTCCTCATAGTTAAGCAAGAGAGCCTCATGGGAGCTAAAGAACTCTTGGCGTCTGACCTGTTCTTGGTCACGCAAGAGTCTGAGAGTTTCCAGCGATTGAAAATATGAAGTCTTCATACGCAGAGGATCGTGTTTCCGGGCCTCGGCGTCGAAAGAAAAACCATTGATGAGATCACCACGATAGACTGGGAGAGTCTTGCCTTCTCGCGATTCTGTCGAGTGACTTCGTGGCTTAGCAAACTGACCGGCGATGCGACCGACCTTAACAACCGGCTGTTGTCGTTGTGTCGACAGCAAAGTGGCCAGCGCGAGCGTCAATTGGGTATATCCAAGAACATTTTCATGGAGCTCTTCACTCGTGGCGAAACTTTCGGCACAATCGCCCCCCTGAAGGAGGAAACTATTTCCTAACCCAACCTGTTCTAACCGTTCATGCAGCTTTTGCACCTCAAGTGGCCCAACAAGGCCTGGAAGATACTGCAAATGAGCTTCGACCTCTCTCAGTTGAGCCACATCTGCGTACTCTGGAGCCTGTGCAATTGGGCGGAATTTCCAGCTTGAGGGAGACTGGCTAGTTAAGCGCATTTTATTTGTGTCCTCCGCCTTTGCCATCGGCTTCACCTTTTTCCAAAATTTCCCCTTTCGAAGCAGCTCTTGAGATGTGTTCACAATTCTGTGCACGAATTTGCTCATGACAATCTTGGACAAAGCTTCTGACTAGGGCCCCAGTCGCAGCAAGGGAGTAATGGTTCACGATCAAACTTTGCTCAATCAAATGACAGAAGCGGCTGCCAATAACTACAAAATCGGCATAGCTTGAAATCATTCCCGCCTGGTGCGCTGTGGAAATACCAAATCCCACGGCAATTGGCAATGAAACATGTTGTTTGAGGGCCGCAATCTCTGTCGCTAAAGTTGGAGAAATGGAGCTTTGCTCCCCGGTCACGCCAAGGCGCGAAACATAGTAAACAAATTCTGATGAAGCTTGAGCAATTTTTAGCAATCTGGCTTGTGTCGTTGTTGGCGAAACAAGAAACACTGTTCCAAGCCCGAGTCTTCGATGCAGAGCCAGGAACTCTGCAGATTCTTCAACCGGTAAATCAACTACAAGAGTGGCATTCACGCCGGCCTCAAGGGCCCGAGCGACATAGTTTTCTAGGCCAAAACGAAAAAGAGGGTTTAGATAGCTGAACAGAACAATTCTCACGTGTGGATGCTTGCGCTTTAGTCTTTCCGTGAGCTTCAGAACTTCGGCAAGGTTGGCCCCCGAGGCAAGGGCTCGAGCTGAAGCCTTCTGAATAGTCGGACCATCGGCCATGGGATCCGAGAAGGCAACCCCGAGCTCAAGGGTGCAAACGCCTTCAGCGATCATTTCGTTAGCAATGTATTCGGTGGTTTCCATGTTTGGATCACCCGCCATCAAGAAAGGAATCAATTGCTTTTGTCTTAGCTGTGCTTTCATTTTCTCACCTGCGCGGCGGCTTCGACAATATCCAAATCTTTGTCTCCTCTTCCTGATAAATTGACTATCACAATTGAATTTGCAGGGAGTTGTGCTGCTCTCTGGAGAGCATAGGCAAGGGCATGAGAACTCTCCAGCGCTGGAAGTATGCCTTCCTGTTGTGATAAGACGTGAAAAGCGGCAAGAGCCTCCTGATCACCGACGGACAAATATTGAACGCGGCCACGTTCAAAAAGATCTGAATGCTCCGGGCCGGCTGCCGCATAATCTAGGCCCGCTGATATACTTTGAGTGCTTGCGATCTGGCCATCCTGATCTTGAAGAAGATAAGTTGCAGTGCCTTGGAAGACACCAGGGCAGCCCCCTTGAAATCGAGCGGCGTGCATTCCCAAAGCCTTTCCCGAACCTCCGGCTTCAACCCCGGTGAGGGCAACACTTTCATCTTGAAGAAAAGCCTGAAAAATACCAATGGCGTTACTTCCGCCTCCGACGCAAGCAATGACTTCATCAGGCAAGCGACCTTCTTTCGCAAGAATCTGGCGTCTCGCCTCGTCCCCAATGACTGATTGGAATTCCCGAACCATGAGTGGATATGGGTGAGGTCCCAGCGCAGACCCTAACACGTAGGCGCTTGAGTCGACGTGAGTCACCCAATCACGCATGGCCTCACTGACAGCGTCCTTGAGAGTGCGGGAACCTGTCGTCACTGCTTTGACTTCAGCCCCAAAGATTCGCATTCGTCGCACGTTGGGTCCTTGACGAGCGATATCGTCAGCTCCCATATATACAACGCACTTCATTCCATACCGTGCCGCCGCAGCCGCCGTGGCCACCCCATGTTGTCCCGCGCCAGTCTCGGCGATGATTCTTGTCTTGCCCATTTTCTTCGCAAGCAAAACTTGCCCTAAAGCATTATTGATTTTATGGGCCCCGGTATGGGCTAAGTCTTCTCTTTTTAAATAGATTTTAATGTTTTTCCCAAACGCTTGAGAAAGCCTTTCCGCCAAGTATAAGGGGGTTTCACGACCCACAAAATCTGCCAGTAGGCTTGCAAATTCTTTCTTAAATTCCACATCACTTTGGGCTAGAAAAAAAGCTTTTTCAAGATCGACGAGGGGTTGGATCAAAGTTTCCGGGACATACTGTCCACCGAATTTACCAAATCTGCCATGACTGTTAGAGAGAGGAAGACCTGTCATTGAGACCTCCTGGCAGATGATCCATTGATTTGAGCGAAAAAAGTTCTCATCTTGACTGCGTCTTTAAGCCCAGGGCTCGATTCCACACCGCGGGACACGTCGACTCCTTGAGGCTTATGGCTCCGAATAAAGCCAGCAACATTCTCAGCCGTCAGGCCGCCAGAGAGATACATGAACTTTTTTTTCAGTGGCTCTGGCAATGGTCTATGTTGCAAAGCTTGATCATCGAGGCGTGGTGGGTCGATAAGAATGGCATCACAGACTAAGGCCTCAACTTCACTCGCGAGAGACAAAGGTAAAGCCTTGATTAACAAAACCTCTGGGAACATTTCTCTGACCACTTTCACAAAGTCGGGGGTTTCTCGTCCGTGAAGTTGAATGCCCGAGAGCTCAGCCTGTAGCACGGATTCTCTGAGATATTCAACCGAAGGGTCAACAAAGACGCCAACTCGATGAACACTTTTCGGAATCTGTCTTGAAATAGATTTTGCTTGTGAGGTTGAAATCTGACGTGGACTTGGTGCCAACACAAAGCCAATAGCATGAGCTCCGAGCTCGATAGCTAATTCTGCATCCTGCAAGCGCGTGATGCCACACACTTTGACAGAGACAGGTGAAGAGATTGATTCTTTCATGGAGTCTTTTTTGGACTCATTCATAGAGTCTCTCGATCCGGCCCATCCGTAGAGAAGCTTTTGAGCAATTCTGAAAGCGCAGTTTCAGGATTTCTATTTCGCATCAAGCTCGTCCCAATAAGATAGGCATCGAAACCAAGAGCGTCCAGCTTTTTGATATCTTGGGCTGTGTTCAGACCGCTTTCACTGACCATGGTAATTCCAGACTCCTTGACGGAAATCTGAGAGGAAATCAGTTGCGATGACACATTGAGGTCAGTCTTTAAGGTCGCTAAATTTCGATTATTCACGCCAATGAGTCGGGCCCCCAGGCTCACTGCATCTGCGAATTCAGCTGGGTCATGAACCTCAATGAGAGGGGTTAGCCCAAGACGACAGGCGAAAGAATAGAAATCACGAGTTTTTTCTGGACCGAGAAGATTATGAATCAGAAGAACGGCGTCGGCTCCATAGGCACTGGCCTCAAGTATCTGATAGTGGTCAACGACAAAGTCCTTAAGTAGCAGCGGTTGATTTGGCAAGACCTGCCGGATGCGTGTCAGATCCTCGTGGGAACCTCCAAAAAAAGTGGATTCAGTCAATACTGAAATGGCAGAGGCCCCCGCTCGAGCGTACCCGAGAGCGACGTTGCATGGATCCAGATCCATGGCCAACGGACCAAGCGAGGGACTCTTTCTTTTGACCTCGGCGATGATGCGTGGGCGGGGTCCGTTTCGCAAGGCTTGAATAAAGTCAATTTTCTGAGGTCTATTTTCCGACAATTCAGTGAGCTTAGCCTCGGAAATCTGGAGGCGCCGAAGTTGAAGTTGCTCCGCTGCAACTCGCGCAACTTTGGGTAAGAAGAGCTCGGTCGGTTTCATCTGGACCTCATTCTTTCGAGCAGCTCTCGCCCTTGGCCTGATTGGATAATATGTTGAGCTTGCGTGATACCCTCTTTCAAGGATTCGGATCGGCCACCGACGAAAATGGCAGCCCCAGCATTCAGAGCCGTGATGTTTCGTGCGGCCTCAAGAGAAAATCCGAGAGTTCGGTCTGCCTGAACCTCTTCATTGTTAAGTTTGGACAGCACCTCGAGAAGAATTTGGCCATTCTCGACCGGCGAGCCGCCAATAATCCTTGATGGGTGAACACTTTGAAAGCCAAACTCTTCAGGCGTCACGCGAAGAACCGTGACCCTGCCATTGCGGAGATGAGCTATACTTGAGGGAGCACACAGACTGAGTTCATCGCAGCCGTCATCTCCATGAACTACCATGGCCTCGACACATCCGAGCTCGCCCAGAGCTTCTGCCACGGGCACAACCAGCTCTTTTGAGTAAACACCGATGAGTTGTCTTTGCACGAGAGCTGGATTCAGAAGGGGGCCGAGAAGGTTGAATATCGTGCGGAAGCCGAGGGCTTTACGAATGGGGGCAAGATCGCGAAAGGCTGGCTGAAAGGACGGCGCAAATAAGAAAGCCAAATTAAATTTTGCCAAAGATTCCAGAGCCTCTCCCGGAGATTGACTGAGGGAAACCCGAAGTGCTTCCAGGACATCAAAGCTACCACTTCGACTCGACACAGCCCGATTTCCATGTTTTGCGATGGGTAATCCTGAGGCCGCAACAACAAAAGCTACGGTCGTTGAAATATTAAATGTTCCTTGGCTGTCCCCACCCGTCCCACAAACATCGATCAGGAAGGATGAATGGACGGTGGCACAACAAGCGGAATCGTATGCCTGCGCAAAGCTTTTGCAAAGCCAGCAATTTCGGAAGCCTTAGGGGCGCGAAAGTGAAAGGCTGTCAACAGGGCACCAATCTGTTCCGGCTGGTATTGACCTTGAAGAATTTCGTCCATCATGGTTTCAGCCCCGCTCATTGTGAGTGAGCGTCCTTTGATAATTTCGTGCAAAGAAGTCGCAAGAATTTGGACCATAGTTATATCTCTTCGATCTGCTGAGATTTAGCTTTGTTCATTCTTTGAGCCAAACCGCGATCGACGCGCGCAAAGAAATTCTGCAGGAGAACCTTGCCGCCTTCTGTTGCCACTGATTCGGGATGAAACTGCACTCCTTCAACATCCATCGTCTTATGCCGTATTCCCATCACAATTTTCTCTTGAGTCTGGGATGTCACTTCCAAACATTCTGGCAAAGAAGAGGCTTCAACAACCAGAGAGTGATAGCGGGTGGCTTGGAAGGGGCTATTGACTCCTGAATAAAGATCCGAGGATTGATGGAACACGGGCGAGAGCTTTCCATGCCGAGGACGAGGCGCGCGAACCACCTTTCCCCCAAAAACCGTCGCGATGGCTTGATGGCCGAGGCAGACTCCAAGAATTGGAATCGATCCTGCAAATTCACTGATTGCAGCCAAGCTAATTCCAGCCTCATCAGGATTTCCCGGCCCAGGAGAAATGACAATCCCACGAGGGTTTAACTCTTTAATCTCAGCCAAAGAAATTGCATCGTTACGTCGAACCAGGCATTGGTAGCCATGTTCTTCAATCAGCTGGGCTAGATTGTAAGTGAATGAATCGTAATTATCTATGAGAAGAAACATGCGCTTTCTCCAGCTTTTGCGATTCAATATATTCACTCAAATACAAAAATTCTGCTTCATCAGTTGCCTCATCAGTGGTCTCGTCCATGGTCTCATCCAAAGTTTCATCAATGGCTTCATCAATAGCCTGACAAAGACCCGCTATCTTAGAGAGGATCTCTTGGTATTCCTGTTGGGGTTTCGAATCGGCCACGATGCCAGCGCCCGCACGAAGGACAATTTTTTGTCCCTTCATTTCAGCAGCCCGGATAGCGATGCAGGAACTCAGACCTCCCTGTCCATCAAAGGCAACCACAGCACCACCATAAAATCCACGATGAGCAGGCTCGATATCTGCCAGAATTTCCATGGCTCTCACTTTGGGAGCCCCAGACAGAGTGCCCGCGGGGAAGCAGGCGGCCAGGGCGTCAACGGCAGTCTTTCCCTCGGCCAAATAAGCACTCACCTCAGAGACCAAATGCATCACGTGGGAAAACTTTTTGAGAGATCGAAAGGTATTGACCTTCACCGAGCCAGGAGCCGCAACTCTTCCAAGATCATTTCGAGCCAAGTCGACTAGCATCAAGTGCTCCGCGCCTTCCTTGCGGCTTCGACGAAGGCTGCGTTCTTGAATTTTATCAAGTTGAGGTGAGGATCCGCGCGGGCGGGTGCCCGCAATAGGATGACTCAGAAGTCGACGATCCTTGACCAAGACCAAAGATTCTGGTGAGGCGCCAAAAAAAGCATGATCCTTTTTCGAAAAGAAAAAATTATAGGGAGCCTGACCTCGACGACGAAGGGATGCGAAAATATTTATGGCGGAAGCGCGGACTTGACTTTCAAATCTCTCGGCAAGCACTGCCTGAAAAACGTCGCCGTTGCGAATATGGTTCTTGATTTTCTCCATTCCATGGAAAAACCGCAATGGCCCTAAACTCGCACCCTCAGAAATTTTATCAATGAATCTTTTGGTTGGGGTTTGTGGATTAGCTATGGCTTGTGGATTAGCTGGCATTGCAGCCTTCTGGACTGCTCGACTCTGAATGGAAAGTCGCAGCAGATTTTGCATCAGAGGGATATTGGCCCCGGGAAGGGTGTCTACAAGGTGAACCATTTTGGCTGCGATGGTCGAAAACAAAAGAGTTTGCGCCAATCTCAGTTCAGAGTGGATCCCTTCGTTGCAGCTTCGATCATAACGACAACCCTGACCATAACTAAAATTTCGCCTGTTGAACTTATGATCATATTGAAAGTAAGCTTTGTCTCTCAACTTGGGCTCTAAATTGACGACCGAATCATAGCCAATAATTCCGAAGAGTCCCCCATTTTGAAAGGGAAATGCTCCGGAGGACTGATTCTGGAGTGACTGGACAACCTCCAGGGCTGCAAAAAAGGCTTGTGGAGGGCCAGGACCCGATCCCCAAAACGAGTTCAGTTTTATCCGCCCGCTGGCGCAAAATCTTAAATGGACCAAGGCCGATCACGGCATATTCGGGGGTCAAGCCAATTTCAGGGGAAGCCTCATAGAAGAATACATCTCGCCCGCTGGCTTGCGCCTGCCTTAAAACAGCCATGGGGTCCAATTGCCCAGGATTAAAGCCCTGACTGAGGGTGACTGTTTTAGCACTGGACAATAACGAGTTCATCTTTCCTCCGTCTCTAATATCTCAGCTTTTTGTATTTACTAAAAGCGAATTAAAGTGCATAATTGGTTCCATATGGAAACCAATCGACTTCGTCAATTTCGCGCCATCGTAGAAACTGGAAATCTTCGCAAAGCCGCAGAACTTCTGGCTATCTCTCACAGTGGTTTAAGCAAATCCATGAGGGCTTTTGAGGCAGAATTGGGACAAACCCTCTTTCTTCCCAGTGGCCGAGGAATTGTCGTCACTGATGGCGGGATGCAAGTGTATGAAAGATCCACTCGCTTTTTGCTTGAACTGGACCAGTTTCTTGGCAAGACCGAGCCGTCCCCCATTTCCAGCCTTCGTCTCGGATCCTTCGAGGTCTTTACTTCATACTTTGTCGGACCATTGATTAAAAAATACCTCCCTCATTTATCTGTTGAAATTCATGAATTGGTTCCAGGTCGACTGGAAGAAGCTCTCGCTTTTGGCAAGGTCGACCTCGGAATTACCTACGAGCCTATTCCAAGAAAAGGTATAGACTATATGAAAGTCACCAGTCTTTTGATGGGCGCTTTCGTTCTGAGTGGACAGTTTCAAAATCAAAATCTATCACAAATTCCTTTCGTTGTTCCAGTCAATCCCTTGAAGGTGCCCCTTCCGGGGTGAAGGGGCGCGATCGTTGGCCTGATGAAAAGATCGAGCGAAATATCCGTTACCGAGTCGACCTGATGGCCACCGGCCTTGACTTGGCTCGACAGGGATTGGCAGCGATCTTTATTCCTCGATTCGTGGCAAGACTTCACAATGAATCAGTGACCAGTGATAGACGCCTGGAAGCCTTGAAGCTTCCCCGGGGTTTGACCGCAGTTAAGCGGGATGTGTTCATTGTCAAGAGGGACTCCACGGCTGAAGACCGAACCCTGCGGACAATCGCCCGGGCTCTACGCGATATTTGCCCTGATCACTTGGACTAAGGACTCGTGCAATAATAAAGTAGACATTTTCCTTGGCCTTTTAAATCATCCCTTCGTTGTTGGGGCGCGGCCCCCCGCCGGGGGGCGGGGGCCCCCCCGGGGGGGCCCGGGCCCCGCCCCGGCCCCCGGGGGGGGGGCCGCCCCCGGGCGCGGGGGCCCCCGCCGGCGCGCCCCTGGGCCGCGCCCGCCGGCGGGGCCGCGGCCCCGGCCCCCCCCGGCGGGGCGCGCGGCGGCCGGCGGGCAGGCCGGGCGGGGGTTCCGGCCCGCCGGGGGGTCCGGGGTTGGCCCTGGGGGGCGCGGGCCGGCCCCCCCCCCCCCCCGGGGGCCCCCCGCCCCCGCGCCGCCCCCCGGGCCCGGGGCTCCGGCCCGCCCCCCCGGCCCCGCCCGCCGGCCCCGCCCCCGGGGCCCCTCCCGGGCCGGGCCCGCCCCCCGGGGGGGCCGCCCCCGGGGGCCCCCCCGGGGCCCCCCCCCCGCCCGGGGCCCCCCCCCCCCGCCCCCCCGGCCCGGGCCCCCTTTGCCCCCGCCGGCCGGGCCGGCTCCCCCCGGGGGGGCCTGTTTTTGGTTGGGGGGGTTGGGGCCGCCCTTTTTCTTTTTTTTTGGGGCCCCCTTTTCCCGGCCCCGCCTCTTTGGCCCCCGGCGCGGCGGCCGGGGCTTGTTTTTTTTTTTTTTTTTTTCGGGGCCCCCGGGGGGGCGGGTTTTGGTTGGTTTGGCGGGTTGTTTGCGGGGCCGGCCTCCCCCGGCCTTGGCCCTCCCGGTTTTTTTGGCGGGTTTTTCCCCCCCGCGGCCCCGCCCTCCCCCGGCCGCCCGTTTTGCGGCTCCCCCGGGCTCGGTCGGGCCCCCCGCCCCCGCCCCGGGTGCTTGCCGCCGGGGTTTGGTTCCCCGCCGGGGCCGCCGGGGCCGGGGGGCCCGCGGGGCCCCCCCCCGCCCGCCCCCTTTCCCGCCCCGGCCACGCGGGGGGGGGCCCCCCGGCGCCCCCGCCCGCCGCCGGCGCGCCGGCCGGGCCCCCGCGCCCCCGGGGGGGGGCCCGGCGCGCCCCGGGGGCGCCCCGTCGGCGCTGTAGCTCTGCTACAGCTTCCTCCTCGCCTTGGCCTAATTTAACAGCCGCTGCAGAAAATTTTGTCTACTGTATTATTGCACGAGTCCTAAAGGTCTCCCAACGGACTGAAAGAGAATCCATGAAATTTTGTAAACCGGGAATGTTGTAGATGGAAACCCTATTGTTTGACTTACACTCTGAAACCCGCCGCTGGACGCTCGTCCTGAGCGTCCAAGCAAAAAGAATCAGATGATGGAATCAACATCCGGCTGTGTAACGAAATTTGTTGTGCGATGAACACATCGGCCTTAAATTGAAGGGCTCATTCCCTCCACCGGCAAATCGAGGATGGACGTGGTCAACCTGGAGAAAATGTTTTGACCCGCAAATCTTTCCAGTCCTTGAATCCTTAAACTGACACCCAAGATTCGGACCCAAAATGATTTTTTTGACCGAAGATGGAATCGGTTTCCCAGAGATATTCTGAGTGTCTTTGACTTCCGCCGCGGAATTTGACCCGTGCTGGGGACGGTGCCCTGTGATTCTTGACGGGTATTGACTCCAGTTCGCTGTTTGACATAGCGCTGAGCAAGACTCGTAATCACCTCAGTAAATGTGGCCCCGGGCAGGGCGGGATAGAAGCTCCTTCGCTCGATCTAGAATTTCCATTTGCTCTTTGCTTAAGGTCAATTCAATTCTGACAGATTCATCTTTCTGAATTTTCTGCTTGAACTGAGTCTGCGGTGATAGGTTAAATTCCTTGGCCAATATCAATTCACTCTCTGGCCCGGTTTTATTCTCGAGCCTTGCAAGAAGGTCCCTCTTTTCACTTGGCAAAAGCTGAGTCTTGTTTTCTTTCTTGGCAAGTCTGAGGACCTGCTGAACCTGAGACACTTGGGTTAACTTCAAGGTCCCATTTTCGATCTTATCTCCAAGCTCTGGAACTTGCTGCATCATTCGCGCGGCATCGATTCGGCGCTGGGCACTGGCCGAGTATAGCCGATCTCCCTGACCAAGTAATCAAACAAACTGGAGCAGGCCATGGGAAGGTAGAGCTTTTCGCAGATCGATCTCGATAATTATTTGCAATATTTGATGGGTCAGCTTGCGTTCTTCGGCCCTCGGTTTTTAAGTTCGTAATGGAGCTCTTCGTTTTTGAGCTTGGACAAGTTTTCACAGGCAGATTGAGGTGCCGGAGCCACTTCTGAGAAGTCAAATTTTTGAGTCATGGTTGATTCCTTTCTGGTGGTTGAAATTTCAGAAGGAGTATAGCATGGGGTTTTGAGTGCATTTTTTAGGTTTTTGCAAATTGAAATAGTCTTTGGAAGAGACAAATAGATTGCCTACAAATTGCTAAAACGGCCCACAGTGTGGCGATCAACGATAGGAGCCGGGACCACCGCATTTTCGTTTTTTTAGTAAGTCAGGGGCCGTCTGCTGAAAGAAAAAAAAAGTCGTCAACGGCAAAGTTCATGACAAAGAGCATGATAAGCAATTAAACCCGCATCCCCACAAATTCCAGAAACAGGCGGCGAATCAACTAACTTATTGACAGGTATTCCCTTTTTTCCAAATTGACCTTGAAAAATTGAAGCCCGCAGGAATTTCAGTTACACTTTCACCGACTTCAATCAAAGGATTCAATTCATGGAAATACCAAAAATGGGACACCCCAGTTTTATCATTTCTGGGCTTATTTTATTTTCAACTTTCATGTGCTCTGCTGCGAAATCTGAAGTTCCATATGGTATAGACACTGAGAGAATGGCGTATGTGAAAGTCTTTCTGAGGGCCCTCTTTTTCAACAGCCAACAGGCTCGAAGGCTTTGGAGATGGAGCTTATCACAAATTATGCACATTTAGTAAAAGCAGCCGCGATAGCAGATTCTCCTTTGCATAAGAAGCGATTTAAGAGACGGCAAAATTTCGAAAAAAAGCTTGGCTATAACCTTGGCGTTCTTAGAATATCACTTCAAGACACCAATGAAGAATACCATCCTGTTGTTCTTCATCCTCGAGGACACTCTCGTCGCTCCTCTTGGGTCTGTCCGACGGCCCCACCACTCAGAGTTTTTTTCCTAGACAGAAAAATCAAACAAAGTCTTGATGCTGCTCTAGAACAAAAGAATGTTCACCCCGGTGAGCCCAACTACCTTCAGATGTATTACAACGAATTTTTAAAAATAAATATCTTACCAACCGAAAAGACTATGGCTCCCGATGAAGGAATTTTCTCAAAACTTGGCTCAGAGCTCAAATTGGTCACCCACTGTGATGCTCAAACTGGGGAGGATGACGATCCTGATTTGGAGCCTATTGAAAAAAGACGGATACAGGCAGTGTTTCGAGAATTCGCTCTCTATGAAATGCTTCAACCCTTGCGGTGGCCAGTTGAACGAGTTCGACTTTTGAATATATCATATTTCAACGAAAGTGGAAAACCTATGTTCCATCAGCAAAATCAAAGTGAAAAAATTAAAAAAATGGTTGGCTTTTTTCGTGAACCTCAAAAGTCAGTCGCCAAAAGGTGTGGCTTGGATCACAAAGCATTTATCAAGCGAGGTCGCGAGGTTAACGCCGCCTTTTATCAGATAAAGCGTACAAGCTAGGCCAAGACCTTAAGAAGAAGTCATTAGATCAATTGTCTTGGTTTCATGTCAGACTGATGAACGCCCTTATTGGCAATAAAGATTATGCTGTCCATAGCGCTTTTTCCAATAGAAATGTTGCTATGTATCTTGCTGGAAACACGAATAGCGAGGATCTCAAAGATGTGAAGCTTATTACCTCACCCTATGATTTTGACTTGTCAAAGTTTGCCTACCCTTCAACCGAGGATCAACCAACAGGCGAGGAAATACCAAAGGAACTAGAAAAAGAGTTACTTGACATGTTAGATGAAACCTTAAGAATCAACGAAAACCTTAGCGATCGTTGGATAAAAACAACCATTCACATTGATAAGAAGAAACTCCGAACTTCCGTTCAACGCGTGATTAGGGCTATGCCCCAAATGATGGATGCCATTGAAGCAAGCCAAACAGAAAAAGACTTTAAGAGACCTGTCCTCAAAATGTTGAATCTTTTTCTTAAGCGACTCGAAAAAGCGGAAAAAAGCTTTTAAGCCTGAATGGACTTACGGTTAGCAGATTATACTTCATTTCGAGTTGGTCCCCTGGACCTTGCCCTCTGACCTCTTTTAATTCGTAGTCTATACTGACACTAAATCCAAGCACTCCTTCCAAAGCTTGAGCCTAATGCCCAGTGGTGAACTTCATGGTGTGACTCTACTTATCAAATTTTGACTCATCAAAAAGCGTATTTCAAACCTACGTTTGCAAGCAATGTCGACCCATTGACTTTACCAGAACCGGAGTCTGCACCTTCAAGAGTGGCGTCCAGCTAATACGCTCAAAAGCCAAGGACGCCCCCGCGGAAACCTTGGTATCGTCTAAGCCATTGGTCGCAAGATCTGTGATCCCGTTCGTGGCGTTTGAACTATTAATGAGGACCCCCTGCTTCACCGAGGTTTGAAGAGTCAGCCAACTGTTGGCAGGAATTTCAAGTCCCAATGAGAGCGGCAGACTCCAAGTGGTTAATTTCTCGTTATTACTACCAGGAGCAGCATAACTAACCACAGTTTCACCCCGAGAAAGCCCTGCGATCACAAAGAGGAACACTTTTTCATCCGAAAAACGGTGAAAATAATTCAACACGGTCTGAAGGCTTTTGCTGTCGCCCTCTGTGCCCGCCCCATTATTGAAGGCAAAGCCCTTGCTATCCATAGTTACACACACTTTGTTAAATGCATTAAAGTTAAAACTTCCTCCAACCATATATCCAACCTTACCCTCATACTTTTCTGGAGTCCCGATTGAGTCTTTGGTCTCTGACTTATGAATCACATCCACACTGGCAAAGGCTGCGAACGAAGACTTATATACGCCCCCCGAGAAACTCAGAATCGACGCTTCGCTATCTGGAAAGTTTGCCGTCTGACCTCGGTCTGATGCTGTTTTGGCGTAGTGAACAGAACCGCCCCAACTGAGATCTCCTCCTCTTCCAAGCATCAACTCTAGCGAGTTTTGTGGAATGAAAAAGCCCCCAGTCGATAGTCTGCTATTATTGATCATGCTCTCCGTGAGACGGTGAGTTCGTCCAACCTGAATCGCCGTCACTAAAGAATTCACGCCGTAAACAATTCCGCCTTCAGCCTTTGGAGAACTTGCCGTACTATTAGAAGCTGAGGTCGTCACACTTGAAGCACCCAGCTCAAAGTTTGCAGCATTCTTTAAGGTTCCGAGATATCCCGGATTAAGGAAGATATTCCTCTCATCTTCAATCAGCAAGGAACCACTCTTGTCCTGACCCAAGGCCGTCAATCTTGCATTAGATGCAATTGAGACTGAATTCGCCAACAAAAAACTTGCCAAGAAAGCGAGACCTAGGCGGACGGACAAACGAACGAATATCATGGATACTCTCCTCAGTTATAACATTAAGGTTAAGACCCCGGTAATTGATCTTGAAAAAACCGCGAAAGCAATTGCCGACGGACCGCAGCGGTGATTTTCTTATTTACAAGAGACTAGATATTTGTTCACGTTGGGATCTCATATCGAACAATTAGTTTTTTTCGGAGGCTTAAATTATGTTTTCTAAAATAGAAAAGAAGCAAAAAATAGAACGACCTGTTGTCCAGTGTTTTGTTGGCAAACGTCTGTTAATCGTCGCACTCGCGACCACTCTTGGTTCATTTTTTAGCGGCTGTTCATTTTCAGTAAACAATAATCAGCCAGTGGCTTCGAAGCTGCCTCTGCCCACGTCGATGAAGCCAGCAACTAGTCAGCAAAAGCAAGCTTTGCTTGAATACGCCATCCAGGCGAATAAGGCGCTGACCCTAGTTTCTCAATCATCGACCGAAGTGGCCGAAGTTGTTTCCGACATAAGTAACTACGCGCCCCCAACAACTTCACTCAGCCCGTCAGCTGACTATGATAAGGCTCTCGCTTTGGCAAAAGAAAATTGCGTAACTCGAAAGATTGATGAAAAACCCACTGATTATGCCTTAAGATCTAATCAAAAACTATCTCGTTGGAGTGACAATAAGGATCCAAACCTGAAGGCGTGCGGGTACAATTACTTGGATGTCACTGACATCACAAGCAGTGAAGTGCCATACCAAGGAATCCTTTCAACTTCCGGAAAATCATTACGCTTTGATCTTAACGGCGTGAAAGAGAAACTGTCACAGAATGACGTTCTCGAGGTTCAATATGGCGTTGGCACAAAGACCTATGTTCTTGACAAGGATACTCAAAGTGGAACTACAAAAGATAATCGATATCTGACTCAGAGCTCAAAGTCCGCGAGCTCGACTTTGACGCTAGTCAATGGAATTCAAGTCCAAGTTGATTTAGCTGAAACCATGATCGTCGAAAAGATATACGTGGATGATACTCTCTCGAGAATGGTCGGGTCTCGAACCTTAACTTTTCTAGCGCGTATGCCTGGTGGTGATATAGGCTATGAAAAGAAAACCCAGTACCTTGAAAACGGAAAATCAACCACGCGCATTGAACTCAATCGCGAAGTGATTTCAGAAAAATAATCCTTGTCTCGTAAATTCAAGAATCCATAGCCCTGGACCCGCATCGAATCCCCTGGATTCTAGGGCCTAACCTACCCAGAGACAGCTTCTAATGGCTGATCTTTCAAGTTAAAATGATAGTAGTGAGTAACTCAGTGATCCTAATATGGGTCACTGAATGTTTGATCTTCTGACTCTTTAACTCGCTCCTCTTTCATTTCTCTAAAAACTTGAAGGTTACCTGGAGGCCAAATACAAGAATTTCTATGTGCGAACCGGAGTTCAGGCCCAGCGTTGGAGCGACATGTGGGTGACGCCGTCGTTTTATCCGTCGCCATTGCCCGAAACTCTGGCGGTTGTGAACCGTCGAGATCTCTACGGCGGTCTTCGTGTTAAGGGAAATATTGGAGGATACAGACTTTCATTGGTGAGCGCGCAATCCGAGTTTCAAGACTTGTTAGGGGTGAGTGGGAACTATGCTTTTGATCAATGGATTCCAAAGCTGGAACTAGGAAGCGTGATCAAGAAAAACGATCCAGTTTTGCTCTATGAAAAGGGGCAGAGTCTGTGTTATTTGAGGGGCGGGCCTTGCAATGTGTCGGGGTGACATTTTAAGAAAATCTTGTGCTACCAGTCATGATGGGACACCAATTTTGCTTTTTTCTGTTCTTTCTTGTAAAATCTGAACGTTACTAGGTTCAATAAATAAAGGGATCTTGCTGTGCCGATTATAAGTGAATTGTTCAGAATTAAAATTTTTATGTATTGGAATGAGCATTTTTCTGAACACTTTCATGCCGAGTACGGAAATATGAAAGCATTGATTTCGATTCAGAATGCAACGGTTATCAAGGGCGAACTTCCGGCAAAGCAATTGAAACTTGTTTTGGCTTGGTGTGAAATTCACCGGGATGAGTTGTTAGCGAATTGGAAATCAGCTCGTGAACATGGTCAAATTTCTAAAATTGATCCTTTGAGGTAGGTGATTTATGATTTGCTCTGTCGTTCAAGTAAAGCCAACAAACGATTTCAAAGTTTACGTTTATTTCAATGACGGAAAAATCAAGCTTTATGACATGTCGCCTTTTGTCGGCAAAGGCGTTTTTAAACCTCTCGAGTCCGCCGACTTTTTTGTCGAGCGTTGCACCGTTATGAACGATACCCTGGCGTGGGATGTTACGGGGACATTTGATCCACGCGAATGCATCGACATTGCTCCGGAAACAATCTACGCAGATGGTATTGAGATCACTGATCCGCTTGCTCAAGAGGTCGCGTAGGCCACACAAGGTTCTTCTGGTTTTTGCGGCAAAGGCAACGAAATTATTGGTGACAAATGCGCCTGTTGATAGTCTGATCAAAAGTTAAACCGGGCCGACCGAGAGAGGAGGATCAATGAATTCATTTTGTTTATTCCTATTATTGAGTTTTATATCATTTTTCGCATCAGCTGAGAGTCTTAAAGCGCCAGATGCGCTAAAGTACCTAGAAACAGGCTCATGTCAGACACAGGATTTAGCCTTCAGTGCAATTTCTATATCGTTTCCACCAGCGACAGACGGAAGCCGCTTTGAGGTTGGTCTGTACCTAATGGATGACGGAAAGGCGGCAATCTCTTACCGGAACTATCGAACAGAGCTGACCGACCCAAATCCTGCTGAAACGACACTCTCTTTTGAGTTTGTCTTTACCAGCTGGAGTCAGTCGGGGCGGTCAATTTTAATTTCGAAACTTGGGGCGATTAAATATTTCGAAGCGATGGGCAATGGACGTCCAATTATTTCCTTGGATTTTGATAATTCTTATTTTACAAAAATTCCTGGTGCCGGGCCTGGGCAATCATACTTCGGGTTTAGAAGTTGGCCTGAGGTAAACAGTAACAATGAAACCTATTCTCAGGTGTGTCGATAGAAGAATCATGAACTTGCTTACCGTATTGATCCTTCAAGCCTTTGAGTTCATGCATCTGCTCTGGAGACAACTCTCCAACACAGCCATAGCGGGCCTTTGATACGATCATAAGGTGGCCCGGCATCAGGGAAAAGGGTCTCGAATAACCAAAAATGTTATGGATTCCTCAATCAGTAAAGTGGGATCAACATGACAAAAAACACATTCATCGATTTTCATATCAAGTCTCCTTAAAATAGAAATGCAATGAGAGAAACCCACGCAATTGCAATGAAGGTGGTGAGCTCGAAACGATCAGGTGCTTCGTAAATTGCAATCTTGGCAAAGATAAGAGAAACGGGCCCGGTCGAACTGAAGAGGGCCCACGCTAAACTCGCATCCGGGCTGTGAACTGCTAAGAGAAAGCAGGCATAGTTAACGATCATCAAAAGTGCTCTTGCTGCCATGTCGAAAGCGAAGCCATCGACGAGATTTATTCTTAGGCTCCGAGGAGCCACGATCATGGGAACGAGTGCAAAAACGGTTCTCCAAACGAAAATGGCAGTCAAGTAATTGCAGAATGTTGAAATCGACTCGCCGGAATTGCCGGCGCCAATCGTGGCCATAACTAAGGCCTGGATGGTGAGAGAAATAATCAAGGTGACAAGCCATCCGTTCAAGTGACCATTTTTTCGATTTTTTAGCAGCAGTGGGACCACCAAGGCCCCTGTCAGAAATTGCATAAAGAGAGTCGATAGGTGGGTAAAGTGTGACGTCAAAAAAAGAGCAATTGGGATAAAGAGGTCGGCCAACTTGACAAAGAGCGCAACGGTTCTGACATTCGAAACTTTGAAAGTTCCCGAAAACACGAAGGACACGACATGCATGGTGAGGGCTGCGGACACTGTGGCAACGGAGAGCATTTGTGGCATCAACAATTGAGACCCAAACAAGCCAAGGGTTAAGGGCAAGGCAATGGCGGCAGTCAGAAGATTCATGCCAAGTTTGTCGGTGGTGTTAACAGACTGTGTGCGATTTCGGTCAACTCCTATCCGGTATTCGAGAACTAAATCCAAGATTTTGGAAGACTGTCAATTTATGTCAAAAGGCGACCCAAGCTAATACTGTTTGGGTTCGCAGCTACGATGACCTGAGAAGTGTTCGTTTAGAAAAACGCAACGACTATGTACTTATCATCCATATTCATTTTCTTTCTTTTGAGTCATAACTCATCAAACGGAGATGCCCATGAAACTTTTTAAAACTGTATCACTACTATTTGCTATCTTACAGACACCCGCCATAACCTTTGCTCGTGACTGTGATGATCGAGATCACCAGCCACCACCGGAGTGTCGCTACAATGG
This sequence comes from Bdellovibrionales bacterium, assembly GCA_016713585.1. Classification (GTDB taxonomy): domain Bacteria; phylum Bdellovibrionota; class Bdellovibrionia; order Bdellovibrionales; family Bdellovibrionaceae; genus JADJOV01. The sequence continues at coordinate 299,150 of JADJOV010000027.1, forward strand.
GAACGGACTCAATTTTCTGAAGTCTCAATTCGATTTCTCTGGCACAGGAAAATTAATAGGAACACTCGGTTTACCTCCCCAGTGTTCACCAGAAAATAAAAAGCAGGTCTGTCAAATTGATTGTACTGTTTATGACTTTAGCAATAGGCCATATCTAGACATTCAATGTCTGGATATTTGCATGGATGAGCCTTGTCGTTGATCCACTATACACTTTGAACCGTGAAACGTTGAATTTGAACCAATCTCTATTTCGCTGGTATTGGTTATGCGGAAGGAGGTTCTGCAAATCGTAAGAAATGATATAACGAATTGTTAAAAAAAGAAAATTCAATGAAAAAGTCAGCAAATCTAAAATATTTTAGGAGCCATGACCAAGGTCTTTATAGCCATTTTGAAAATGTGAATGGAGAAAATAAAAATGATTACACGAGATATGCACTACAATGTGACGTCCACCGAATCTAGTTTCATTGTTAGATGTATAAATCCAAAATGAAGTTTGGAAACTAGCGCTGAGCAATGCCAGTCGTCTCACGATAACTGACTTCGAAACAAGCATTTTTAGACGAGCCCTGGAGCTGTAACAAACTGGTCGATGGTTAAGAATTTCGCAGGGCTCCATAAATCTGGAGAATTAATCCAAGTGTTATCACAGCGGGAACGAACCACCTCAGCGCAAAAGTCCAATGGGAATACATCGATAGGCTGACAAATCGCTTGGGATCGATAAAGTTTTTCTGTTTAATTGCCTCAGGAACAATCCAAGCAAAGCTCACAGAGATTCCAAGAGCAATGACGGGCAGAATCCAATTGACCAATATTCCATCCATGACTTCAATCAGACTTCGGTGGGGAATCCTTGAGCTGAGGGGACTTGATAACAAGGACGGCCCAACAGAGAGAATTAACACCATGAGGCCCGAGAGCCAGGTCGAACGCGTACGGCCAATTCGACGAAAGGCCTCACCCACATTCGCCACCAGTCCTTCAAACAAAGCTAAGGTGGCATTGAGGGCCGCAAAATAGAGGCACAGAAAAAACAAAATTCCAAAAATCCCTCCCCCTTTCATTTGAAATAGGAAGCGTGGAATAACATCAAACAGCAGCATCGGATCAGCGGCCTTGTTTGCCGAGGCCTGAAACGCCACCGGGAATACTAAAAGAAGTGCAACCATAGACACCAATGCATCGACGAGACTCACTCGGTATCCGGCTGTCGGTAAATGCTCCTCAGAACGCAAATAGCTTCCAAAGGCCACCATTGTTCCAAATCCCACCGAAAGCGTAAAAAACACATGTCCAAGAGCATGGCTCAACGAAGAAAAGGTTAATTTTGAAAAATCAGGATAAAACAAGAAACGCAACACATCCGGACTCGAAGATAGGGATAGAGATTGGATAACGAGAACAAGAACTAAAATCCCAAAAGGCGGCATCAAATAGCTGATCCATCGCTCGAGCCCCTCCTGAATCCCCTTCACCACAACAAAACTCACAATCAAAATATGAACGCTTGAAAGTAAAAACTGCAGCCAACCGTGATCAATAAGAATCTGTGGGTTCAAAAGTTCAGGATCTTGATGAAACCAAATCACAATAAAACGCGTCAGGTAGTGAAGAACCCAGCCGCTGATCACCGAGTAGTACGATAGGACGACCAAGCACACAAGAACTGACAAACGACCTGTCCATTTCGTCCAAAAAGGCAAGCCAGGGCGTGGGACATTGCTTAGACAAATTATGCATGGCAGTCATAATTGAGGCTCCCCAGGCTCTGCCAAGAACCAATTCACAAATCAAAATGGGAAGTCCAATCAACAAACATAAGAAAAAATAAAGAAGAACGAAGGCCCCTCCCCATTCTCGCCGACAACAAAGGGAAATCGCCATAGATTTCCTAAACTAAACGCTGAGCCAAGCGCCAACAGGTAGAACCCAAATCTGGTTCGCCAGGAGCCCGAATGCTTCACGTTCAGCCGCCCTTCTCTCGAGATTTCATACAAAAAATTCGCACTGGAATTCCCTCAAGCCCAAATTTTTCTTTAATTTTCTTGACCAAAAATCGTCGGTAGGCCGGCGTCACTCCGTCTGGATGGTTTGCAAACGCAATAAAAGCAGGTGGTCTTTGCCTTGTCTGGGTTAAATAATAAAACTTAACATTCGTGGTCGCATAGACCGGCGAAGGGGCTTGTCTGATTGCCTCGAAAAAAAAGTCATTGAGCTCAGAAGTTGAAACTCGAAAGCTGAGCTTTTCACAAACCCGCTCAATCTCCTGGAACAATTCTGGAAGCCCATGGCCAGTCTTAGCACTTGCAAAGATCACTGGAACATCAGGAAAAAAGTGGAAATTCCTTTCAATCTGAGCCCGAAAAGTCTTTCGATACGCTGGAACTTCGTGACTCGCCAGATCCGATTTGTTTGCGACGACAATCACCCCTTTATGATCGTCAAGCACCGCTTCAAGAATTTTAGCGTCCTGCTCCGTGGGCCCAATCAAACCATCAATCAACAACAAGACAATCTCGGCCCGTCGAATAGCCTCGGCCGATTTGAAGGCCGCAATGATCTCAAGATCATCCTCGCGTCTACTGGAACGTCTCAACCCCGCCGTATCGACCAAAGTATAATTCTTTCCCTCGTAGACCAGGGGCGAATCAACTGAATCAACGGTCGTTCCCGCAATATCGCTGACCAACATCCGGTTTTGTCCCAACAACTGATTGCAGAGCGAACTCTTGCCAACATTCGGCTTGCCAACCAAGGCAATTCGCAACCCTGTGAAGGTCTCAGAGACCTGTTCGGGTAAATTAAGATGGAGCCATTCCAGAAGCTCAGCCAGACCACGGCGTTGCTCAAATGAAGCCGCAATCACGTCAACGCCGAACTCATGAAAATCAGCCTTGGCCAAATCTTCCTCATGGGAGCTGTCCACTTTGTTAATCACAAGCACAAACCTCTGCCCGGTCTGCTTAATCAAACGAATGATATCCCGATCCTCGGGTAAAAGCCCAGACCGACCATCCATCACCGCAATAACTAAATCCACCGTCTGTAAAAAATCACTGACTTGTTCGCGAATGAGCTTTGAAAATACATCTTTAGCTTCTGTAATTCCACCTGTATCGATCAGATCAAAAGATTTGCCCCAAACGTCAACATTTTCAAAAATCAAGTCTCGAGTGACCCCCGGTCGATCCTTAACCACTGATTTTCGTGAGTTCGTCATAATATTAAATAATGTTGATTTCCCAACATTGGGGCGCCCAATAATAGCGACCTTCGGATAATCAACCCAATTTTTTGTCATGTTTATACCCGAACTCCTTCATCAATTTTTTATTCTTCATCCAATCAGGACTGACGCTCACATGCAGCTGCAAAAATATCTTCTCGCCAACAAGCTTTTCAATAGCCATGCGCGCGCGGGTGCCGATCTCCTTCAGAACAAGACCACCTTTGCCAATAACAATGGCCTTGTGATTCTCCTTAGCAACGACAATTTCAGCCGTGATCCGCGGACAAGGACCGGCATTTTCGTCGTACTTCAGAATTCGAACTGCCAACTGATAAGGAATCTCCTGATGCACATTTTCAAAGCATTTCTCACGCACAATCTCAGCCACGATATTTCGCATTGTCTCTGGGGTAAAAAGCTCAATATCATATAAAGGCTTCTTAGCCTCAGGAAGAAGCCCTAGAAGATCATTCAATATGGCCTCTCGATCAAGTTTGAATTCCTCATTGAGAGCAGCACTCACGGAGCCCTTGTTCTCAGGCCCTTTGCCCTTAAGACTTAGGCTATGACACTGCCTGCCCGCTCGCGCACCATCTCTTGAATCCGCAAATGACGATGCTCAAATCCCCTTAAATCAGTTTTGGTGATGAGAGCCCGCCATGGTTTCTTTTGAGCAACAACCAGATCAAGAACACGTTCAATCGAAGCCGGCCGATCAGAGTCAAGCCCCAAGACTGCCACTAAGACGTCGCTCTCTTGGCTCACCTCAAGAACTTCCTGATGCAAAAAATCCGTTCAACCCTGAATCTGACTCAACTAAGCCTGGGGCATCGACAAAAATGGCTTGTCCTCGATCCTGGCTCCACAACCCTAGAATCCTTCGCCGAGTGGTCTGGGGTTTTTCGGTGACAATAGATACCTTCTCTTGAACCAAAAAATTCAATAGACTGCTTTTACCAGCATTGGGTAGACCCACGAGACCAACAAATCCTGCACGATACATCTCTCACCTCAATTTTTTAAGACTTTCCTATAAGACTTTCCTAAACGTTATTTCAAATTGTCATTTCAAATTGTCATTTCAAACCGTTATCTCTAAACGTCACTTTTTCTCAGGCTGAACTTCTACAGTCTGAGTTTTTTCGAATTCGGCAAGCGCACTTTCGGCAGCAGCTTGTTCCGAAATTTTCTTTGAAGAGCCTTCCCCAATCCACTTTCTCTCACCAATTGTCACCTCAGACACAAACACTCGGGCATGGGGTGGTCCCGCCTCCGAAATCACCAAGTAGTCTGGTGTCACTTTATACTGACCTTGAACAAATTCTTGCAGACGAGATTTAAAATCTTTCTCAAAATTCGAGCGTTGTGAAATGGCCTGAACCCTTGGCCCGAAATGGGTGCGGATTAATTCGCACGTCTTCTCATACCCGAACTCCAGAAAATAGGCTCCCACGACAGCTTCATAAGTCGAGGCGAGAATTCGGGGACGCAGCAAACCGCCCGATGCGATCTCGCCCTTCCCAAGTCTCAAAAAGTCCCCCAGATTTAAAACCTTTGCTTGTTCCGCAAAAACGGTTTCATTAACTAGACTCGCCCGCTTCTTCGACAAAGCCCCTTCCTCATCCTGGGGAAACACGACCATCAATTCCTGCGCCAAGGCCAAATTAAGCACCGCATCTCCTAAGAACTCGAGCCTTTCGTTGTAGCCTTGTCCTTGAAGATTCTCGAAGGCATAGCTCTTATGAGTCAAAGCCTGGGCCATCAAATCTTTATTTTGAAAACTGGTGCCAATCTGTTTTTCAAAAATCTCAAAAGCTTCAAAAGAACTCACAAAAACCTTCCCCGAAGAGCCCCGTCATGATTTCTTCCATGAGGCGGTACAAATTCCTCGATCTTCATCAACACTTCTTTTCCCACCTTTTGCAAAATAACTTCGGGATCCTCATTGATTTCGATGCTCCAATAGTCACGGACAATCCCTGAGCACCACGGGATGGCTTTTTCAAAACTAACACCTTCTTTTCCATTTCTATCTGCCGAAGAGCAGCCTCTTGATATCTTGCAGAGCTGAGCTCCCGCAACTGAGCTGCCCGCTGAGTCCGCACAGCCCAAGGGACCGATTCTGTTTTGCTGGCGGCCAAGGTTCCCGCGCGCTCACTGTAGGGAAATACATGGAGCCTCGTCCACGGAAGATCGGAAAGTGTTTTTAAGCCTTCTTCAAATTGAGCCTGAGATTCCGTTGGAAATCCAGCAATCACATCCATACCGACAAAACTGCCAGGAACTTTTTCTGCAATTTCTTCCAGAGCCTTTCTAACGTCCCCTGCGTTGTATTTTCGCTTCATATCTTTCAGAACTTGGCTCTCGGCGCTTTGGATACTCATATGAAAATGCCGACACAAGCGAGGATCCTGATAGAGAGCCAAAAGACGCTGAGACAGCTCAATCGGCTCTAGCGAGGATAATCGAATTCGAGGCATGACAGTCTTGACGAGGAGGGCTTCAATCAAGTCCTCAAGCCCCCGAAGACCACCTTGACTCTCGTCACTGCCTCCAGGACTCGCGTCACTATAGTCACCGATGTGGACGCCGGTCAGCACCACCTCTCCAACTCCCTGGGCTGACAGCTCTCGAACCCTTTTTACCAAATCCGAAACCCCAATGCTGCGGCTCTTCCCACGAGCGTAGGGAATAATACAAAATGAACAAAAAGAATTACAGCCATCTTGAATTTTTAAAAAAGATCTTGTGTGAGATTTTTCTTCGCCCCCGCCAGCTTCTAAATCTTCTTTTCTAAATATATTGGATTTAAATACTTTCGAAGTTAAGGTGCCCTTGAAATGGTTTCGAATAAGATTTGGTATTTCTGCCTTATGAGAGTTTGCAACAACCAAATCCGCCCCTGGTAAGTTTGAAAAAGAATCTGTATCAACTTGTGCCGCACAACCCGTCACCACGACAGTGCAAAAAGGATCAGACGCCTTCAACTTCCGAATCAACTTCACCGCTTGTTTGGTTGCTTCGCCGGTCACTGCACAAGTGTTCAACACGTGAATCCGCGGCTGGAGATGAGACTGGCTCAGAGTCGCCTCAGGTGGTGACTGGTCAGACGACAGGGCAAAACCGTGACTGAACAGATTTTGTTGAATGAGTCCTGTATCATAGGTATTGACTTTGCAGCCAAAGGTGTGAACAGCAAATTTCATAGACTGATCCATCCGCCCCCCACAACTCGCTTTTGATCATAAATGACTGCGGCCTGACCTGGGGTCACCGCTCTTTGCTTTTCTAAAAATTCAACTTTCAAGCCACCCTCTTTGGTCCGAAAAACACGCGCAGGATTGCCCTTTTGTTGATAACGAATCTTGACCTGATAAATTTCGCCGTCAGAAAACTTCGAAATAAATCGGGGATCAACAACATTCACGTTTTGGCTATATAAATACTGTTCATCACCAACCCAGACAGTATTGGTTTCTGGGTCAATCTTTATGACAAAAAGCTTCTCGTGGTGGGTCATTCCGAAACCCTTACTCTGACCAATCGTAAAATGATGTATTCCTTGATGGGTCGCCATTCGCTCCCCTGAAGGATATCTTTGCAACCAACCTGCTTTGGTTTGAAGAACCTCTGCTGGCACCTGGGACTCAATAAACCGCCCATACCCCTGACTGCCAACAAAACAAATGCCTGTGGAATCCTTCTTTTTCGCCACAGATAGTCCTTTTTTCGCCGCATAAGCACGAACTTCTGGTTTGGTCATTCCCTCCAGCGGAAATATCAAATAGGGAATAATGGCCGGATCAATTGTAAACAAGAAGTATGTTTGATCCTTCCAATCATCGGCCGATGTATAAATTGAGGAATTAGAATCTTCGTCCTTACGAACGCTTGCGTAATGCCCAGTGGCCAAATATTGACAATCCAACTCTTTCATTTTCTTAATCAAATGGTCAAATTTTAAATAAGTATTACAATCCACGCAGGGCAGTGGGGTTTGCCCTTTCAAATAGGATTTCAAAAATGGATCAATCACGGCCTCTTTAAACTTGGCCTCGCAGTTCAATACATAGTAGGGAATCCCCAGACGGTCCGCCACAGTTCGCGCGTCATCAACATCAATACTCGAACAGCAGGTCCCATACCCTTCTTCAAGGTCGCAGGATTCTGTGTAATCCCAAACCTGCATCGTAGCACCAATGACCTCATAGCCTTGCTCTAACAAAAGTGCTGCCGCAACTGAACTATCGACGCCGCCACTCATTGCCACAAGAACTTTTCCTCGAGATTTATTTTTTGAACTAGACACTGACCCCACCTCGGCTCCCGACGAAATCCTGAGATCCTCTACGGCCAACACCACTTTCACCTAGGGATCTCAATCGAACTACTATCGCCTTTAATGTTTCCACAAATTCATCAACCTGAGCTTCTGTTTGGCTAACGCCAAGACTGATTCGCAAACTTGATTGGGCCTCCGCCCTGGTGAGTCCCATTGCCAAGAGCGTGGGACTTGGTTCCGGATTCCCACTACTACAAGCAGCCCCTGTACTCACGGCATAACCCTTAAGATCCAGACTCATCAAAAGAGTCTCACCGTCAACATCAGAAATAATCAAACTCGAAGTGTTCGGAAGGCGTGGACTGCCCGGGCCGTTGACAAGGACCCCAGAAATCTCTGAGCAAATCCGCTTTTCTAAGTGATCTCTAAGTTCGCGCACCTGGCTGCCTGATTCTTTTTCTAACAGTGAAAATTTTTCAGCCATATGGCCAAAGGCAGCTATACCTAGAACATTTTCAGTTCCCCCACGACGATGCCGCTCCTGTCCTCCCCCGAGGATCAAACTCTCAATGAGGGCACCTTTTCTGGCATACAACAGGCCAACCCCTTTGAGCGCATAACATTTATGGGCAGAAAAGGATGCATAGTCGACCTTCCATTCTTTCAATGAAACTGGAATCTTCGCCAGCGCCTGCACGGCATCAGTATGAAAAAGAGCTCCGACTTGACGGGCCGACTCAGCCAACTGCCCAACTGGAAAAATATGCCCTGTTTCGTTGTTAGCAGTCATCACCGACACCAGGGCGGTCTCGGTCGAAAGCTTTTCAGAATAGAAATCCAAATCCAAGACACCTTCCCGAGACACCGGAATAAAATCGACCTTTGCTCCATTGACCGCCAGAGCTTGCATAGTTTTCGCAATACTCGGATGCTCAACTTGAGAAGTCAAAAAATGTCCCCGACTTGAGGTCTTAAATACAGATTTGAGGACGGTCGTATTCGACTCACTTCCGCCCGAAGTAAAAACTAACTCAAGAGGACTGACCCCCAACGCTGTCGCAAGTTTCAGCCGAGCCTCTCGAAGGAGCAATTTGGGGCCCCTTCCGGCCCAATGGATGGAGCTTGGATTGCCCCACTCCGACGCCCAATTGGTAAGATTTTCACGCACAGACGGATCGATCGGTGTCGTTGCATTGTAATCAAAATATTTTCCCGTCATTAACGCAACCACCCATTTAACTTGATTCGCTCAAGAAGCTCTCATCAAAACCCAAGTCGGACACCTTTAGCACAAGTTGTCAAAAGAGAGAAGTATTAACCTTCTAGAAACTGGGGAATCTGACACCGAGACCAGTCTAAACTGGGGCATCTCGACTAAATTCGTCTTCATAGCTCTAAAGCGGCATGAAGTGGTGTTTCTTTGTCGCCTCAGGAAGACTCAAATGGGCCCGTACTTTTGCCAAAATGGATTACATTTAAATGGAGCCTTCCCTCGTCCAATCTTGATACAGGAAGTTGTTTTGCAATGAACTCTGCTCAGTGATTGTTACTATGTTCTTTCAATTCAAAAGTAGGAGTGGAAAAAATGAAGGGCCAATACGAGATTCAGAATCAGAAGTTTAGTTTTTTCAATTTCATTGGTATTCTGGCGATTAGCACCGCTCTAGCGGGGCTTCTGACCCCAACAAGGGTGGAGGCGGTCAGGAGAGTTGACGTACACTCTCAAAATGACTATTTTCCTAATCAGACCCTGGTCAACAACACCATCTACACAATCCTCGATGAACCACTGAGCTGTTCTCTCCTAGAACAGTGCCTATTGCGTTCAGTTGGGTTTGTTGTAAAGATAAACTATGGCACAAACACACCGAAATGGACGAACGCCCCTGTCAGATTTAACTTAGAGTTGTGGGAAAAGGATTTACTGATTGAATCAGTGCCTCTGACAATTGGAACCCTTGCTTCGGGAACGTATCTCATGGGAAAAGGCCTTAACTCTCAACGTGCCCTGACGCCGACATCTGGAACCCATGTGAAGTTCAAAGTGAGAACGGGCGCTGTTGGGAATTTCAACTGGCCAACGATTGTCCAAATTACTCCAAAATATGGAGTCGGAACTGAATCAGTTGCCGATCAAGCCTTTCCTAATTCGCCAACGCTTTTCGACGTGGTGCTAAATCCTTCAGTTAACCACTTGTCATTAAAGATGCAAACCCTCACGAGAGTCGACGGCACCTACATGGATCCACTTGAATCTCCTGGATTTCTTATGAGTCATCGATCGATCAAAACTGATGTCGATATGATAACCTATCAGAAGACAGAAGTACTCGCGGCGCTGTCCTCGGCGACCGTCCCAACTGACGTTTCAGCAACAAATGGCGTTATGAGTAATTTAACCTTTAGGTGCCCGACCTGGGGTCACTATCAGACAGAGTTTCGAACTCAAGATTTTGAAGGTAAATCAAGCCCTCCAAATTTGATCCAAAGAAAAGTCAATGCCTATTCAGCTCCCAGCTCACCCTTCGGATCATGGCATTCTGTTCGAGGTTTTGCCAGCTTCTCTTGGGAGATTCCAGTCAAACACACTAATGGTTCACCGATTGATCCGGCGGGATTTCAGGGTTATATCATCTCGCTTCGAGATGTGAACACTGGACAGATTTTGTATTCATACAAAGTTCTTGGCTACTCACAAAATTCCTTCAATACGCCAAATTTAATTCCACGTGGACAATATAACTTTTCTGTTTGTGGTTGGTCTCGAATGTTCGTTGAGGGTGAGTGCGCCATATCAGGCCAAGTTGTAACCTATCCCCCTTTCATTCCGCCAGCCCACAAGTTCCGCCGGCATGGGCCCTTTCATCGTTGATTGAGAGAAGGACGGCAAGAGTCCCGAATCCAAAAAGAATCTCACCTTTAACACAAGTTGTGAATAGAGCTTGCCTTGACCCGAATGTGCCAAGACGACTCACAGAGGGATTAAGGAGGTGAGACTTTAAGGGACTTGACGAAACGTCGAGCCTCTTCCTTCTGTTTATCGGAAATTCTGTGCCACACCTGATTGGTAAGAGCTCCAATCAGAGCATACGCAAACACGGAATGTCTGTTTTTTCGATTAGCTTGAACTAACTTCTGCATAGCCTTCTTCCAACCTAGCTGAAAAAGATCAGCGACCGACTTGATGCCTGCCCTTTCAAATTCTTTTTCACTCTTTGGACCAAGGTTCTTGAGATCTGATATTCGCCGGGCAGAGGCTTTGATTTTACGGATAGGTTGATCTGAAAACATCCGTGGAACTTTGGTGTCAATATTCTCTCTAAGTATGCTTTTTTGACGATCCGCCGTGGCCTTGATCTCTTTCTTCAGCCCTTCCGTCCGTTTCTTTTTTGTGGGGGGAACAACACCGAAGAACGGAGACCTCGCACGAATCTGGGCTAGAATTTGCTCAACGTGGGTTTCAAAATCCTCGGTCTCACTTGGAAGATAGAGCCACTTTCCCAAGACAGGATGTGGTCGTAAAAAGGGATATCGCCGAAGCAGCTCTGCATGATCCTTCCTCTCTGCCGGAAATAAACAACCAAACCAAATCTCGAACTCATAGAGCTTCCCCTGATGAGCACGATCGTTAAGATTTTCAAAGAGAACTAAAACCAGTCGGTCTTCCAAGTAATAAGCAAAGCCACCAAACATCGGCTTTCTAAGAATTCCCTCTGGTAAAAGGTCTTCAACCCAAATAAGTGCAGTCAGCTTTTTAGCCACACTAGTTTCCGTTGAGGCCGAGTCTAACTTGAACAGGTCCCGGGTCCGACACCTGCTTTGCCTTGGTCAGAAGCTCTTCAGCCGCGGTCACAACCATTGGGACCGTGGTATTAGCTAATATGTCTTCACCAATTCTGACGAGATCTAAAAGTAAGGGCGAGTGAGGTTCTTTGTGGGCAATTTCCTCAGCCCATCTTGCCAAGGTCTGAGTCGCCAAGAGGCGACTCCGATAGGGATACCCACGCAATGCCACATTTTGCCAATTTGAAATTCGCCGAGCCTCTGGCGGAAGCCGCGACATCCAGAATAAGATATCATCCCCAAGTAAGGGGCTTGTCGGGTCGTTGCTCATCAGTTCATAAAAAGAGCTCAAATAATTCTGAGGAATAAACTTTTCACAAGGTGCAAGCGTTATCGTGCGAAGAAGTCCCAGATAGGGTGGATGGGCAAGTCTCTTGTTGATATGTTCTCTCCAGACCTCAACATCCACCCCGCCAAGTCCCTCGGCTTCTGCTGACCGACAGGCCATCATCAAACTTAAGTATTGGGTGGTTTCAATTTTAAACCCTGCACTCAAATCAAAAAACAAAGCTATCTCTTTGGGCCATGGCATTTGAATACTCATCACAAAGCTCTGAATGACACTCAGGTCTTTCGAGAAAATATCTTTTTGCAAAATCGTCTTCGGAATCGCAGCCAAAAATAACTTTTCAAGCAGTGATTGACTTTCACTATCGGAAATAAATCTTTGAATCCGCGGGTGGGTATCTTGGATGTCAAGGGCGAGCATTGCCCTTGCCTCCGCAACTATTTTGAGAGTTGTATCAGATGAAAGCGAATAAGATTCGGTTCTGTCATCGAGCCATTTTTTCAAACTCAGTGGATTCAGGAGAGTCCTCTCTGGATCTTCAATCGTGATTGTCCAAATAGAATCCCCGCCCTTCTCCGGCTGAGTTTCTTCAAGCTTCAAGTTCGGCAATGCAGAAGCTTGGGCGACCTTCATCATTCGGGATTTTTCAAGAACCGGTGAATACTTCTCTAAGTGAGCCAAAACCTCTTCTGAACTCACTGATCCGAAAGCGTTATTTCTGAGTAGCTCTCTCATCGCTCCCCAAAATTTGACCTCACCCAGGATCTCACGAACCTGAGTCAAAACCCAAGCGGCACGATCATAGGGCCCCGAATTGTAGTCCAAAATCGGAGCAATCATAGCTTCTCCGGGCTTCGGCCAGAAAAAATCGCCTGCCCCAATATCATTTTTTCTCAGTGGCTCTGAATTGAATTTCATGTATTCAGCAGTCAAAAGAGTGGCCATGCCTTCTTTAATCCAAAGATCCTTCCAATCTCGAATTGTGACGTAATCCCCAAACCACTGATGGGCCAGCTCGTGAGCCATAAGCTGAATATCCCCAGATAGATTCGAACTGCTACTGCGATCCTCCCCGACAAAGCTTATGCTCGCATGCTCAATACCGCCCCGAAAATCAGGAAGTAAGACCAAAGCATATTTTTCCCAAGGATAAGCTCCAAGCAAAGACTCAAAATGCTTGATTTGACTTCGTGTCACGGAAATCAATTTGTCATAATCTATTCGAGCTCCCCGCCGACCCCAGACAGAAAGAGGCAAACCATGAACTGAAGATTCGATATGATTGAGTTCCCCCATTGCAAAGGCCATCAAATAAGTCGGGAGCGTATGGTCCGTTCGATAACTCATTCGACGTACGCCACTTGATATGATCTTATCTTCTAGAAGGCGCCCATTCGAGATCAAGGATTCCTCGTCTGACATTTGCATTTGAACTTGAAAAATGGCTCGATCCGAAGGGGTGTCATGGCAAGGCATCCAAACCTGAGCACTTGTCGGCTCAGAAAATGTATAGACCACTCGGGAGGTGACGGGATCCCCTTGACGCGCACTGATCGAGGCTATCCCACGCTTAATGAGATCTGTAGACCTGGTCTCATAAAAAATACGGATTTTTTTCGATTCGCCGACAGATAAAACTTTGGGGAGCAAAATCAACAATCGCTTCTGCTCCGTGTGAACTTGAAAATCCAAATTCTTTCCCAAGTCATCAGTCGCTCGAAAAACATTCCCAACGCGGCTATCAAGAACAATTTCACGCAAGGGTTGACTGACTTGAAAAGTAATTTCAATTTCAGCCACCAGAATTTTCTGGGTCCAATCAAAATGCCCGCTCAGATTATACTCTAAAACGTCATACCCATAATCCGTGGCTGTTGTCCCAAATGAAGCTGTGTCCCTGATTTGTTCGTTAGCCTTAACCCCGTCCAAAACCGACAATTCTGGGACCTCGGGATTCCCTGGCGCTGATTTCAGTGATAAGGCCAGATTCGGACTTCTCTTGGGTTGAGTACAAGAAACCAAACACATGACAGCAAAAATTCCACAAAACGCTAAACTCAGATATCTTGTCATTTGATTACCGTGCCTTATGTTCAATTGGAGTCCATCCTGACAGAGGAGGGGCTGCAAGTAAATTCTTTGGAAACCCTCGGGAGTCATCGACGCAGTGTGCGTCTATGGTTATTTTTGACATCTTTCACCCCGCCCCACTACAAAAAGAGGCTTGTTCCTGCAATCATAAAGGCATTCCAAAAATCCCAAATATTTTAGAAACTGATCCCCTTAAGTTGTTCCTTCAGGGACACTCAAGGGGATCAGTTTCAAGGATTTACCTGTGTTATAGAGGGTCACGAGGAAAATCGATCAAATCTGTTTCGATACACCTGCTCAATTAACAAAATCATGCAGGTCTTCGAAATCTTGTTGTCCGCACCGCGACTTCGCCCATCAAGGGACTTATATATTCACAGAGCCATATCGTTGGTGTACGAAACCTACCCGGACAAAACAACATCCATTTACATTGTACACTTAAACAAACATCATATATCCGCGGAGGGAGACACGCTATCAAACATTTTTATGACATGAATCATACGAACCAGCAAAAAATCTGAATTGTTAGCGGTTGTCCCATATTGGATGCAACGATTTTCTGCGATGACATTGAGAATTTTTCATGAGCTACTAATGATTATGAATTTTCAAAATGGTTTTCCAGATTTTGATATTTCTGACTTCAATCGTCGCTGGCGAGCCGCCAGGCTCTCAGCCATTGACCGTGCTTGCAAAAATACTAATTTAGATTTGAGTTTAAATCTAAACTTAAATACAATAATTGAATTAGATTCAAATCAAGAAGCAGAATCAAACAAGGAATCCTCCCTCCTGGAGCAATTCTTTTTCCAAGCCCCGAGTAAAGGTGAGGGTGATGCTCTGCTTCGTGCGGTCTTCGAAAACAGTCGTCTGTTGGCAATGAGTCTCTCGAAATCTCTAGGAGTATCTTTCGAAATTGATGACTTCAGAGCCCTTCTTGAACAATCTACTATTCCTTGCTTTCAGGGCCGGTGGGAGTCTCGAAAAACGGCTCAAGTGTTGAACAGACAGGGCTGTAATTTTTCACCAAAATCTGGTCCTGCTGTCTGCGACTATTGGCGAGAAGCTTTGGATGGCCTCATCATGGGTCTAGGAGAAAACGAGCGGCTCGCTCGTCATTCCTGCGTTCGACACTTTGCCGATAGCGGCGAAACATCCATAGGCGGAAGCAACGCACTCAATACAAACTCATGCTGTGTTGATGTCATTTTCGTCGAAAACACTGGTCATCCGTTCAAGGCGGATTCTCTCGCTTGGGGACCATTGCCTGAACATATGACAGAGACCCTTGCCCAAATTTGTTCTGATTTTTCGGAGAAAATGAAAACCGCAATTCTGATCAAGGGTCTCAACGAAGGTGTCTTGTATTTTGAATTTGAATCTCAAACTGCAGCTGGCTGCAGTGGCGGGAATCTTCTATCCTCGACGTTCCAACGGAAAGTTCATGCAGTTTACCCAGGCCTTCACATTCAAGAAGTCTCGCCCCGAGCCGTCCTTGGAGCCGAAGCATGAGTGATATGAGCCGCCGCGATTTTCTATTGAAGCCTCTCACTCATCTTCAAAACGGGCTCAATTTAAATAGTCTCAATCAAGTGAAACAAAATCCCGAAGATCCCAACCCACAGATTCTGTCCCAAATCGTCATTGGAAAGATCTCTCATTTTCCCTTTGGCGAAAAAACAGTTCTTTCGACTTTGGAAATGAGTCTTGAGTCCTTGCCTGAAGGGTTTCGTATCCACTCCAATAACAACATAAATGAATATTATGCCATTCAGGCCAATCACTTTGGAGAACTCGTTGTCGACCGCCAGACACCTTGGCCCGCTGAGAGAGAGTTTTTCAATTATGACTGGCGAGCCAACCTCGCTAATTTTAGATAAACCATTCTTAACACGGACAGATTTAAGTCAAACAAGTTCTAAACCTACAGACTTAGAAATAAAAACACCAGATACAAAGCCATCAAGGGAGGATCAAACATGAGCGAAAAAACCGATCAAAGACTCAGTCGCCGAAGTTTTATGAAGGGACTCGGCATCACAGGAGGTGTGCTTGCAACCTCAAGATGGGTTCACGCAACTCCACTCAGGTACTTCAAGCCCACAATTATTGACAATCCCTTGGCCGCTTACCCCGACCGAGAATGGGAAAAAGTGTACCGAGATATATTCAATCATGATTCCAGTTTTGTCTTCTTGTGCGCTCCGAATGACACCCACAACTGTCTCCTCAAAGCGTACGTTAAGAATGGCGTGGTGCAAAGGATTGGCCCCAGCTACGGTTACGGAAAGGCCACCGACCTCTATGGCAATCAAGCTTCCCATCGTTGGGATCCGAGAATATGCCAAAAGGGTTTAGCTCTTGTTCGTAGATTTTATGGCGATCGTCGCGTCAAAGCTCCAATGATTCGTCGCGGATTTAAAGACTGGGCCGACGCTGGCTACCCCCGAGACCCTCAAACTGGAAAACCCGACGGGAAGTACTTCCAACGGGGAAAAGACAAGTGGCTCAGAATTTCTTGGGATGATGCCTATAAATATTCTGCCAAAGCCATCCATAATATATCTAAAACCTACTCAGGCAAAAAAGGCGAGGAATACCTCACCAAACAAGAATACGATCCAGCTATGATTCACGCCCTCGAAGGCGCAGGGGTTCAAACCATCAAACTTCGTGGCGGAATGGCCTTTCTCGGAGCCACTCGTATTTTTGGTCTCTACCGTTTTGCAAACATGCTAGCCCTCATGGATTCAAAGATTCGTGGCGTTGGACCAGAAAAAGCAATCGGTGGACGGGGTTGGGATTCATATTCTTGGCACACTGACTTGCCTCCTGGACATCCAATGGTGACTGGCCAACAAACAAATGATTTTGATTTATTTGCCGTTGAAAGAGCAAATCTACTGATTGTTTGGGGTATGAACTGGATCACAACCAAAATGCCAGACTCCCACTGGCTGACTGAAGCCAGACTCAAGGGAACCAAAACTGTCGCCGTGACTGTTGAATATAGTGCCACAGCCTCAAAGACCGACGAGGTCCTGGTCATTCGTCCAGGAACAGATCCCGCTTTTGCCCTGGGTTTGTGTCAACATATAATTAAGAAGAATCTTTATGATAAAGACTTTGTTGACAACAAGACAGATTTCCCTTTCCTAGTTCGTTTGGATAACTTGCAACCACTCAGACCTGACGAGTTCATTGCTGGATTTAAAGAGCCTGAATTGACTTCCGTTCGCTTTATGAAAGCTGGAGAAAAACCCCAGCTGGTAAAGAGCAACAGGATCAGTTCGTACCCGAGTCCATGCGCGCGGATTTTAGATCCTATGTCATTTATGATAACAAAACCAAAAAATATGTGCCGGTGAGTCGAGATGATTACGGGGATCATTCAAAAAAATTAAATCACTCTCCAGATCTAAAACACCAGAGTCAGATGAAGCTTCTTGACGGAACAACTGTTAAAATTCGAACAATTTTTAGTTTGACCGAAGAGTATCTCAATCAAAATATGACTCCAAAACAAGTCTCGAAAATCACTGGATGCCCTGAATCTGGAATCATCAGTCTCGCGGAGCAGATTGCAAAAAATAAAGAAAAGACAATTTTTGCCTGTGGTATGGGACCCAATCAGTTTTTTAATGCTGATTTGAAGGATCGCGCGATTTTTATGGTTGGCGCACTCACCAGAAATATCGGCTTTCCAGGTGGAAATATTGGAAGTTATGCTGGGAACTACCAGGCGGCATTGATAGGTGGAGAACCCGCCTATGCCGCAGAAGACCCTTTCAATTTACAGCTAGAAAAAGGAGGCAAATCCACGGTCAAGAAATACACCACTACGAGTCTTTGCATTATTTCAACTATGGCTAGCGCCCGCTTCGTAAAGGCGTTAAAATGTTTACCGGCGCTGGACATATGCCGGTTCCGACGAAGGCCATGTGGCTAAATAATTCAAACTCGGTCATTGGCAATATCAAGTGGCACTACGATGTGGTGAACAACACCCTGCCAAAACTTGAGTTTATCGCCTACAGTGACTGGTGGTGGACAGGATCTTGTGAGTATTCAGATATCGTTTTTGCCTGTGACTCTTGGGCCGAGTTTAAACAGCCTGATATGTGTGGATCCTGCTCGAATCCATTCGTGCAGATATTTCCAACAACCCCTATGGAGAGAGTTTTCGACACTAAAGCTGACATTGAGATTTTGGCCGGTGTCTCTAAGGCTCTAGCAAAAGTGTGTGATGATAAGCGCATGATCGATATGTGGAAATTTGTCGAAGATGGCAATACCCATGAGTATCTGCAAAGAATTATCGATGCCTCGGCCACACTGAAAGGCTATAAGATTGAGGACCTCGAGGCCAAGGCCAAGCAAGGAATTCCAGCGCTGATGCACAATCGCACTTACCCCCGTGTTTCTTCCTATGAACAAGCCAAGTCAGAAAAGGCTTGGCATACAAAATCAGGTCGGCTTGAGTTTTACCGCCCTGAAATTGAGTTTATAGAAAGTGGCGAGAATATGGTGATTTACCGAGAGCCTGTGGACTCCACTCCCTATGAGCCAAACGTTATTGTGAGCAAAAAACACGAAGCCCTTCGAGCCAAACAACCTGCTGAATACGGCTTCGATAAGAATGACGTGAGCTCTGAAACTCGCCAAGTGCGGAATGTGGTCATGACCGGTGACGAGATGATGAAGAGGAGCATCCCTTGCGACTAAAAAATCACGCTCATATTTATCACACTCCAAAATATCGTCACGGGCCCATTCGACGCCTGTTGACACTGATATCACGGCTGTGTGGTTTGGACCTTTTGGAGATGTCTACCGTCATGATAAACGAATGCCCTCAGTCGTTGAAGGGTACGTCGATATCAATCCCCTCGATGCAAAAGCTCTCGGAGTTGAAGATGGCGACTATGTCTACATCGACGCAGACCCAGACGATCGCCCCTACCGCGGCTTCAAAGCCGGAACTGAGGAATATAAAGTCGCTCGACTTATGTTGCGGGCCAGGTACTACCCAGGAACTCCTCGGGGAGTGACTCGAACCTGGCACAACATGTACGGATCGACTTTTGGAAGTGTGAAGGGCCAAGAAACTAGACCGGATGGTCTCGCAAAAAGTGCAGAAACCAACTACCAATCGATGTACCGCACGGGTTCCCACCAGAGTGCGACCCGAGCGTGGTTGCGACCAACTCAAATGACCGAAACTTTGGTTCATAAGACCATGTTTGGTCAGGGAATTGAGAAGGGCTTCGCTGCGGATATTCACTGTCCGACGGGAGCTCCACGTGAGGCCTATGTCAAAATCACCAAGGCAGAAAGTGGTGGAATGAATGGACAAGGAATGTGGCGACCTGCCGCTCTTGGATACAGACCAACATACGAAAATAAAGCAATGAAAGAATATCTCAAAGGCCGCTTCATGAAAAGGAAGGGATAAGTTATGGCAAAAGTAAAAAATTGGCAAATTCAACGAGACATGGAGTATCCCTACACTGAGCATCGACCGAAGCGTCAGTGGTCCATCATCTTCGATCTAAACAAATGTATTGCATGTCAAACCTGCACCATTGCCTGCAAGACCACTTGGACCAGTGGCAAAGGTCAAGAGTATATGTTTTGGAACAATGTCGAAACCAAGCCCTACGGATCTTATCCTTTGGCTTGGGATGTTCGAGTTCTAGAGACTCTAGGACAACAGGCTTGGAAGGCCAAAGAGCCCTATTACGGCAAAACGATTTTTGAGGCCGCGAACGAGAACGAAGTGGCCGCACACTTTAATCCTAAAGATGAAGACTGGATGTATCCGAATAATGGCGAAGATGATTGTCTAGGAAATGTTTCCCATGGCGAGCACATAACCCTGCCCCATGATAAATGGTTCTATTACCTTCCACGCACCTGCGCCCATTGCACCTATCCAGCCTGCCTCGCGGCTTGTCCACGAAAGGCTATTTACAAACGAGAAGAAGATGGCATTGTGCTCATTGACCAGTCTCGCTGTAAAGGATACGGGGAATGTGTCAGAGCCTGTCCTTATAAGAAGTCCATGTACAACCCCCACACTCGTGTGAGTGAGAAATGCGTCGGTTGCTACCCTGCAGTTGAAAAAGGCTATCAACCAATGTGCGTTCAAAACTGTATTGGCAAAATTCGCGTGATGGGGTTTGTAAATCCACCCTGGAGTATTCGTGAAGGGAATCCGATCGATTATCTGATTCATAAAAAAGAAATTGCTCTCCCCTACTACCCGCAGTTAGGGCTTGAGCCGAATATTTATTATATCCCGCCAATTCATGCGAACCGAGATTACCTATTGCAGATGTTTGGGCCAAAGGTGGATCAAGCCGTTGCAAATTACAAAAATCTGAAAAACGATCCTGTCGCCCAGGGTCTTATGGTTTTGATTGGTAGCACGGATCGAATAATGCACAGCTTCAAGGTTAAAAATGGCATTGCCTCTGGATACGATGAAAAAGGCGATGAAATTGTCAGCGTCCCAGTCACTGAGCCGCTCTTTGAACGAGCTCCCTTTGACAAAGACCTCAAAGCTGTTCGCAACAACACACCTTGATTTTTTTTGGAGGAATAAATGAAAATGATTAAATTTCTGATTTTGACAACTTTCCTTAGCTCTGGACTCGCGCGAGCCGAGGACTATTCCATTCGTAAAGTGTCTGCCGATCTATCTAAGCCGCCTCAGATCACTGCTGATTATTGGCAAAATGTGCCAGAACTCAAAGTTGATTTGCTGGCGCAGATGATGGTGAAACCTAAGCCTGCCAAAGTCCTCACTGAGTCCGTTAAAGTTCAGATTGTCCACGATGGCAAATACATGGCTTTTCGTATGCGATGGGCAGACAAGGAGAAATCAGAGGCTGGCAAACTTGGTGAATTCTCAGATTCCGTAGCTCTGGAGTTTCCTGTGCTTGATAATGCAAATCCACCACCAATTTTTATGGGCTACAAGGATAACCCTGTCCATTTATTTCACTGGCGGGCTCAATATCAATACGATGCTGAACACGGCAAAAAGGGAATCAAGGATATTTACCCAAACCTCAGCGCTGATATGTACCCCAACGAATTTGTCAATCGTGGATCGCTTAGGCCTGCCACAGAGGCTGAATTGGAAACCTTTTCACACGGGAAAGCTGCGGGGAACCCTCAATCAAGTCTCAAAAAGGCTTTGGATGAGATCATGGCCGAGGGTTTTGGCTCTTCAGTCGTCCGTGAGGACATCGATTCAGCAGCTCGCGGCGAGTGGAAAGATGGCGAATGGACTGTCGTCATATCTCGGGCCTTGAAACGCCCAAATGGCTCAGTGCTTGAGGTCGGAAAAAGTGCTGCTTTTGGAATTGCTGTTTGGCAAGGTGGTCAGGATGAGGTAGCCTCTCGCAAATCGATCACAATGCAATGGCAACCCTTTAAAATTGAGGTCAAATAAATGTCGACACTTCATCCACCTCACCAGGTCGTAGATACCGCCATCGGAGAAAACCTAACCTGGGCCCTTTTGTTCTGGCCTCGGTTTTGATGTCCTACCCGATGGACAGTATGTCTACAAGTCTTCCGGCTCTTCTTGCTGATGAGCAAATTGTTCTGCCACCAGAGCTGCGCGCTCTTGTTTCAGCGCGAACTTCGTCTGAAAATCTTCAGGATTTACAGTCTGAATACATTGCAATTTTTGATAATGGTAGGGAGTCAAATACAATCTGTGAAACCGAGTATGACCGCAGACGTGCCCTTGCTAAAGGCAAAGAACTGAGCGATATCGCCGGGTTTTATCATGCCTTCGGTTTTGAACTAGATCAGTCTGTTGAAGGCCTGGAGATGCTTGACCATGTTGGCATCGAACTTGAATTTTATGCGCTTCTTTTAATGAAGCAGATTCATCTCATGGAAATCGAAGCTGAGCAAGGTGTTGGGATTATTGAGGATGGACGCAAGAAGTTTCTGCAATCCCATCTTGGTCGATTTGTCCGTGCGATTTCAAACCGCCCAGGCGTTCAGGCCAGCTCTTTTTATGGGCCGGTGTTTAACTGGGGAGCCGCCCTGATTGAAGAAGAGTGCAAAAATTGAATTTGACAGTCGAGCAGGCCGAGTGGTTGGATGGCCCAACTCAGGAAAAGGGCCCAGTAAA
The DNA here is from genome assembly GCA_016713585.1 of Bdellovibrionales bacterium. GTDB lineage: Bacteria > Bdellovibrionota > Bdellovibrionia > Bdellovibrionales > Bdellovibrionaceae > JADJOV01. The sequence continues at coordinate 321,057 of JADJOV010000027.1, forward strand.
TCCAGATGATAAAATGGAATGTGGGGCACTCGGCGGCTGTATAAATTAATGAATTGAGTTAATGAATTATATAACTCCGAGCTGCTGAGCTCTAAAGTTTTCTCCTTCCAGAGTTTTTCATAAAAACCCTACACCTGGGAGAGAATCAAGAATCGGCCGCCGTGAACTTAAATGTTCACCAGGGCTTTTTCGGAAACGACAAGGCCTCCCACTGGAAAGGAGACCTGTTATGGTAAGCTTAGCAGACACCCATGGTCGCCATTTTGAATACCTAAGACTTTCTTTAACGGACGTCTGTAATTTTCGTTGCACGTATTGCTTGCCCGACGGTTACAAGTCTTCGGGCCCAGATTCTTTCCTCTCCCAAAGTGAAATTTCTCATTTGTTAGTTGCGTTCTCCGAGCTCGGTATCACAAAAGTTCGTTTAACGGGTGGCGAACCCACCGTGAGACCAGACATTCTTTCCGTCGTGAATACCATCGCTAAACTCAAAGATATTGAGAAGGTCGCTCTAACCACCAATGGCTATCGACTTGATGCGCTGGCGGGGCCTTTGCGCGAGGCTGGCTTAACCCATATCAATGTCAGCGTTGATAGTCTCGACGAAGACAATTTTCAAAAAATCACTGGGAGGCCCTTACTCAACAAGATTCTGACAGGGATCGACAAAGCCCTCACAGTAGGTTTCGAGGCTGTGAAGATTAACACTGTCTTTCTTAAGGATCTCAATGATTTTGAATTACCTGGATTTGTCGAGTTTGTACGTCGCAGAAATGTTAGTGTTCGTTTTATTGAGTTGATGGCCACAGGACATAGTCAGAATTATTTCCGCAAACATTTTCTCTCAACCCGAATTATTGAATCCTATTTACATGATAGGGGTTGGAACGAAATTGCAAAACGAACCACCGATGGTCCAGCCATTGAATTCGCCCATCCAGACTATCTTGGTCGAATCGGAATGATCACTCCAACGGCGCAGGATTTTTGTAGATCCTGCAATCGCCTCCGCGTAAGCAGTCGAGGTGGTCTCCAGCTGTGTCTGTTTGGCGAAGGACAATACGATCTTCGACCATACTTAGATAGTTCTCACCAGAAAGAGGACCTCAAACAAAAAGTAGCCGAGGCTTTGTTTTTAAAACCCAGGGCCCATAACTTAGAATCTGGCGCGATTGGTGCAACTCATACTTTATCTATGATCGGCGGATAGGAGAATTTATGTCCCTTGACTCACAATTTAAGATGGCCAACGTCACTGAAAAAAATCTAACCCCCGTCGAGCCATTGCTCGTGGATGGATAAAAATGGCACCAGCCACTGCCAAGCTTATTGCTGATAGAAAACTCCCAAAAGGTGACCCTCTGGTCATGGCAGAAGTTGCTGGAATTATCGGAGTCAAAAAAACAACGGAATTACTCCCTCTCTGTCATCCTCTCCCAATTGAATCTGTACGGGTTCGTTGCGAAGCCCAGATCGATGGTGTCGAAGTTTCCTGCGAAGTCATGACGACGTACAAAACCGGAGTCGAAATGGAGGCTTTGATGGGAGTCAATGCCGCCTTGCTTTGTATTTATGACCTCACAAAACCAGTTGATCCAGTATTAACAATTCACAATGTTCATTTACTTATGAAAGATGGTGGCAAATCCGGTCTTTGGCAAAATCCTCTTTTTTCGACAGAGACCGAAGGCGAAACGACTGTGGCTCCGGCACTTTCCGCGACACTAGCTCCCCAAACGCAAAAACTTCAAAGTTGTGGACATAAGAAAACCCTTCAGGACCTCAAGACAGCGGTCCTCACCATTAGTGATCGCTGTTCCCGCGGCGAGGCCTTGGATAGTTCAGGTCCCTTGCTTAAACAACTTCTCGAAGAACGACAGGCGGCTGTCCTTTGGACTGATTTGGTGCCAGATGATATCGATAGGATTCAAAAAGCCATAATCCGTTTTCGGGAGCAAGGCGCTGATTTGATTCTCTCCACTGGCGGCACTGGGTTTAGTCCTCGGGATCTCACCCCAGAGGCCCTAGAGCCATTATTAACTCGCAAAATTGAGGGCTTCGGCGAACTCTTTCGCGCTGAAGGCTTTAAGCGAACGCCGATGAGTTATCTGAGTCGCTCGATCTCGGGATTTATGAATCAGACCTTAGTGATTGCCCTTCCCGGAAATCCCAAGGCGTGTCGGGATGGTATTGAAATTCTCGGACACCTGATTCCCCACGCGATTCATATTGCCAAAGGGGGGCAACATTGAAATTTGCGCGAAATTTTTTTGGAGCCTTTGCTGATGGGGCCATTTTATTCCCATTGCTCATGAAACTTTCTTTGCCAAATGCAATGAGTTTGTTTTTATTGCTAGCCAGCAGTGGGACTGCCTACCTCGTGGCTGGTTTTTTGTTTCGCATTCCAATGTCGGTTCAATCTTTCAAATCAATTGCAATAGCAGGGCTTGCCGTTGGCGCCAGCGCCTTTGAAATTCGAACGGCAGCCGTACTTCTCGGTTGTGTTTTTGTCGCAGGCTTAACCTTAGATCTTGATTCACTTGCTAAAAAAGTTCCAAATCGCCTGATTCATGGTATCCAGGCAGGCTTAGGGCTGCTGCTCGTATCCCAAGGTCTTCGATCGGTTTGGCCGGTCGGGGGGAGTTCTGTTTTGTTATGTCTAGCTATTTCAGGCCTCATACTCGGACTGAGTTTCAAAACCCGGGTTCCAGTCCTAGGCCTTGTCGCGACTCTTGGCTTTTTAATTTCGGTGGTTCTTCACTCAGAAAGATTTTTTGAGGTTCAATGGTCTTTAATGCCTTTGTCCACAGATATTGAAAAATTTCGCCCTTTTCTCGTTCTGTCTTTAGTCCTTCCACAAATTATCCTGACCTCTGCCAATTCTGTTCTGGCCACGGTAAATGTATCCAAACGATATTTTGGTGCCCAAGCCTCCCGAGTCACTGTCGGTCGATTAGTCACTATGATTGGGTTTGGTAATATCTTAAGTGGCTTGCTTGGTGGTCTTCCCTTTTGCCATGGTTCAGGCGGAATCACTGCCCACTATAATGGCGGGGCTCGCACTCATGTCTCCAATTATATTATTGGAGGAGTTTTAGTGCTGGCATCTTTCGTCGTCCTCCTCTTTGGAGGGACTCATATTGTTTTCTCACCACTCCTTTTGGGCGTGCTGTTGCTGTCAGTTGGGGTCTTGCATGTTTCGTTGGCTGCAGCAAGCTGGAACCAAGGAGTCGACGAAAAATTCAGTTATCACTGATGGGTCTTGCCGCCCTATCCACAGGAAATATGCTGTGGGTGCTCGGCGCCGGGTTGGCCTGGGAGTTTTTTCGCCAAAAGAACATAAGAAACATGACAACGGAAAGGGAAGCTAAGTGATTCAGTTTAGTGAGGCACAAAATTTAATTTTTAAATTGGCCAGGCAATTTATTTTGGAGACAGAGACAATCCCTCTGGAAGAGGCCGATGGTCGAGTCGTCAGCGAAGATATCTTCAGTCCCGAATTTGTTCCTTCTTTCGACAATTCTGCCATGGATGGCTTTGCTCTTTGCTCCAAGGATACGCTGAAGGCCTCGGCGCTCAATCCTGTAGAGCTCTCTGTCGTTTCAATGATCGCCGCCGGTGACGAAATTCCGCTAGAAACATCACGGAAACCAATCGATAAGATAACTCTGGCGGGAGCTGTAGAGATTATGACCGGAGCCCCTATGCCTGAATATTTCGATTCGGTGATCAAAATCGAAGATACTCTGCCCACATTCGTAGCGCTCCATGGAAAGACAATTAAAATTGCCATTCAATCCGGTGTTCCAGTTGGGAACAACGTTCGAAAAAAGGGCCAGGACTATCAAATTGGTCAAATTGTAATTAAGAAAGCCACCAAACTTCGACCAGACGGTTTAATGGCCTTGGCTTCCCTTGGAATAGATACCCTTCAAGTTTTTAAGAAGCCAAAGGTGGCAATCCTCTCAACTGGTAAGGAACTTGTACCCTTTGAAACAAAAACATTGAAGCCAGGAAAGATTCGCAATTCAACTGGAATTTATTTAAAATCAGCACTGGCTCATTTAGGCGCTGAGTGTCACTGAACATGAAACAATGATGGATGAGCCAGAAGTTTTTAAGAGTAAAGTGCAATATCTTCTCAATGAAAATATTGATCTCTTGGTGACAACCGGAGCGGTTTCCATGGGCAAATTTGATTTTATTGTTTCAAGTTTGCAGGATCTAGATGCTGAGATTCTATTTCATAAAGTAGCTATCCGCCCAGGAAAGCCTATTTTGCTCGCACAAGTATGCAGACCGGGACGAAATCCCTTAGTAATTTTTGGAATGCCAGGGAATCCAGTTTCTTCGGTCGTCGGCCTCAGATTTTTCCTGGCCCCATTTCTGCGCGAAATCAATGGCCAAACCGAAGAACAACCGTTGCGAATCAAGCTTTCTCAGACCACACCTAAGCCTCGAGGTCTGCAATGTTTTTTCAAAGCCCGACTCGAGACTCATGACAATAACCTTGCTGTGAGACCCCTGAGTGGTCAGGCTTCTTTTATGGTCAGCCCCTTAGTTCATGCCAACGCTTGGGTTCTCTTCCCCGAAGATGGCACCTGCTGACGTCAATCAAGAGGTCTCGGTTTTTCCGCTCTTACCTGATCAATCATTCGATATGGGGGTCTTATGACAAAAGTCAGTGTTAACTTATACGGCGCCTTTCGCCAACTGGGCGTGGGCCAAATTTCCCTGGAAGTGCCTGACTCCCCCACTCACTCCGCGCCGAACTCCACAACAGTCGCAAGCCTTCGGGTGGCTCTTGAAACCTACTTGCAACAACGGACGCAAGCAGATAAATCTTCGATCGTCATTCCACGCCAACTTCTTCAGGCCTCGGTCTTTGCCTCGGATAAAGCTGTTCTTAGGGACGAAGACTCGGTTGGCGATAGTAGCACTCTTTCTCTTTTTCCCCCAGTTTGTGGAGGTTAGTAACGATGGGCAAAATTTATACTTCAATGTCCTATGATATTTTGGATCCCAATAGGGCGGTCTTAGGGCTGCGAGCAGCTCATTGTGGCGCCGAGATTTTATTTTTGGGGACGGTCAGAAATGAAAATGATGGTCAACCGGTTCAGGCTGTCAATTATGACGGACATATTGTCTTGGGTGAAAAAATTCTTCACGATATTTGTATTGAAGCCCAAAAAGTAGAATCTACCAATCAAGATTTGAATTTCTGGGTGAGCATCGTCTAGGACTTTGCAGGTTGGGATGAGTTTGTTTATTCATATCACCTCACCGCATCGGGATGCCGCGTAAGGCTTCTCGTTATGTCATCGAACAAATCAAACTCCGACTTCCTGTTTGGAAAGAAGAGATTTATGTCGGAGGAAAAAAAGAATGGCTGAAAGGCCAATCCCTCAACTCAAACTAGCCACTTTCACACAGGATAGTCCTGCCGACTTTCTTGGCGTCGTTCTAGCTGGTGGAAAATCCTCTCGAATGGGTCAAGATAAAGCGATGTTGACTTTGAGAGGTCGAATCTTGCTCGATCATCAAGCCGAGAAGCTTCAGCACCTCTTTGGACTAGAGTAGGTTTTCGTGAGTGGATACTATCCATCCCATCACTTTCTTGTTGACGAAGAAGCAGGACTTGGTCCTTTGGGCGGAATTGAAACCATCGTCAAAATGGCACAAAAAAGAACATCAGCACACAATAACCAACCTTCCTTCTTTTTGTTTATACCAGTGGATATGCCACTGATCAGCAAAGAGTCACTGGCCAAGCTTGCTCGGTTCGCACAACAGTGTACCCGCGAGGATCAGCGAGCTAAAAGCAGTCTCAGCGATAACTCTGAAAGCTTTGGCTTTTTTGGACATGAATTGCCGCTTGTGATCCGAAACCATCCCACCTTGCAGACAACTCTCAATCAACTGCGCAGCGGCCCCAAATCCTCCCGTTCCGTACGCAGACTTTGCGAATGCTTAAAGCATAAAACCCTCGACACTTTGGATATTCCTAAAATTGAATTCTTAAACACGAACACGTTAAATGAATGGCGGGAGATCACCGATGATGATTCGATTAAACTCTAATGAGATTCGCTTTCGCTTAAGTCAAACAGAGGTCCGACACCTTCTGGACAGAGGCTCGTTGCGAGAAAATGTCGTTCTGCCTTCATCTCAGCTTTCCTTTTGCGTCAAGCCTCTGTCTGATTCTGAAAAAGTCAGCCGGGTCAGTCAGGAGGGTGAACAGATCACTTTTTGGCTCGCAAGTGATGATCAGGCAAAACTATCCTTTCCCCACCTAGAACTGATCCTATTGCTGTGGTCGAGTATATTCTTGGCGATAAAAAAACAGTCTTTTCACTCGACGTCGATGCCTTTAATGCCAAACAACGAGGAAATAAGAAATGACCTCAACAAGATACTCTCGCCAAGAAAGACTTCCAGAAGTAGGTCCGAGTGGCCAGAAGGCCCTCCAAGATTCAAAGGTCCTCATCGTGGGACTTGGGGACTGGGTTGTCCCGCAGCTTCCTATTTAGCCTCGGCAGGCGTTGGAACCTTGGGTCTTGTTGATGGAGATTTTGTTGACCAAACAAATCTTCATCGTCAGCTCTTATATTCAGACCAAGATCTTGGCCTGCCAAAGGTGTCAATCGCAGGCCGCAGGCTGCGGACCCTCAGCCCGTCGGCAGTCATCAATGAATATTTCGAGCCCTTGAATCGGACGAACGCTGCGACTTTGCTCGGTCAGTATGATGTGATCCTGGATTGCACCGATAACTTTGAAACGAAATATCTTCTCAATGATATCTGTCTTCAGCTCGAAAAGCCATTGGTTGCGGCGTCCGCCACCGGTTTTGAGGCTTACCTGATGGTGATTTCGAAAGATGGTCCCTGTTTACGTTGTCTCTATCCGAACGCCACTGCTGCGGATGTTGGCAGCTGCAATCTCACTGGTGTTTTGGGGCCGTCGTGGGAATCATTGGTTCGTGGCAAGCAACCGAAGCTCTGAAGTTGATTCTTATCCAAAATCACGAAAAACAAATGGCGCTAACCCGCGGACTCACTGAACACCCTTGGTTCAGCCTGACTCCCCCCCAAGGTCAGGTCCTCTTCTTTGACTTCACCACTTCTCAGGTCAGAACGGTTCACCTGCAACAAAACACCTCTTGCCTTTGCGCCCAAAAAGCAGATGCCCATATTAACAATGACCAGGAAAGCATTGAACACCAAAAGACTCCCAGAGAAAGTCTTTACCTAACCCTTGATCAGGTTCGAAAACTCAATCAGTATGTCCTTGTTGACGTTCGTTCAGAGCAAGAAAGGCAAGAGGAAGTTTTTTCCGCCGCGGCTCAAGGCTTAAATCCCGAAACCGAAATCATTCATCGCCCCTTCACTGAAATTGTCGGCAGCGATTTTGATCAAGATCAATGGCCCCAAAATACTGCCTACGTGCTGTATTGTCGCCTCGGTAAAAGATCAATCCTGGCTGCGCAATGGCTTCGCGACCATGGGGTGCCTCAGACTTACGGCCTCAGAAGCTAATCTTTACCCTGGACCGTTTGGGTCAATTCAGAGCGAAGGCATCAGGTAAACTATGAGGTAACTGGCCAGCCTTCGGCGGCCATTTTTTTTAGTTTGTGATGTCTTAGATAAGGGCATCCTGCCTCAGTGCCGACCAAGAGGTGTGTTGATACGACAGAACCACCTCCTGACAGTCAGAAACTCTATTTCCATTTAACATTATAATTTGAAACACATATGCTGACTGTAAATTTGATCTGGAGTGTTTGACGCGCCAGAGGTGGTTTATTTTAAACCGTAAAATCACACAAATGGGAGCCATCCGATGGAAGAGTATGGGCGACTTTTAAACATTGTAGACCTCCTCAAACAAAAAAGTCATTTTCTCTTTGGAGCCAGGAGTACAGGAAAAAGTACTCTCTCATTCGCTCAAGCCTAGGTGCCAATGCCCAGGTTTATGATCTTTTAGATGATTCCACCTTTGAAAGACTTGCTCGAGAGCCAAAGATCATTTCTCAGAACTTAGGAAAGAAAATAGTTGTCATTGACGAAATACAGCGCCTTCCAAAGTTGTTGAATGAGGTTCATCGAATTTTGTCCAAGACTTCAGTTCGGTTTCTTCTAACAGGCAGTAGCACGCGAAGATTGAAGTCGAATTCGGTGAATCTACTAGGCGGCAGGGCTTGGTCAGGAAAATCGAATACTTTTTGAACTTTCTGGATATGATTTCCATTAACAACGGTGAAGAACTTCATTATCAGAGTCTTGCCAATGATTCAGGTGTGCCAGCTCGAACAATTCAGAATTATGTACAAATTCTTGAAGACACTCTCTTGGGATTTCAGCTCACTGCGTACGTAAAAACCAAAAAACGAAAAGCGATTACAAGGTCAAAGTTTTACTTATTCGATTTAGGAGTCGCGAATTGTTTGGCTAGGCGCGGACAAATTGAGGAAAGGTCAGAACTCTTTGGTAAGACATTTGAGCATTTTCTTATCAGAGAAGTTAAATCGATTTTGGAGTACCGCCAAAGCGAAATGGAATTGTTTTACTGGCGTAGCACGAGTCAACAAGAGGTTGATTTAATCATTGGAAATAGCTTTGCGATTGAGATTAAGTCAACAGACAAAGCAAATGAATCCCACGCCAAGGGACTTAAAGCCTTACGCGAGGAAGGTCAAATCAAGAGGTATCTTGTTGTATCAAACGATAAATTAGAGAGAAAGATCGATGGTATCGAATTTCTGCACTGGAAGACCTTCATTCTGATGCTGCTAGCTTTGCCTTGACGCCCTGGCTGTGAATGTTAACTATCGAGTCAGATTTCTGTGCATTTCGATCGTCCTCCTAACTCCGGGCGATGTTGGGAAAAAATATTTTCCAGACACCAGGGCCTACAGTCAAAGATTGTATTTCAGGCTCGTTCGGAATTCCTGACCAGTTGCAAGTCTCCGATAATCAGAGAAAGGAAGGGTCCACGAAAATATTTAAACAATTCTTCCGGCCCAAAGTTCACTGAGGAATTTCTTGTAATGAAGATGGCGAATCCCATTTTCAAGCTTTCTTGATACTGGATCTAATGATACCAGAAACAGTTGGTCAGGATTATGTTCCTCTGATATGGCTTTGAGACCGCGAAGATGATCTCTTCTAACCTTATCAGTTGATTTGAATTCGCAGGCGACTTTCATTTGTCCAACAATCAAATCCACTTCCAATCCAGAAGTCGTTCGCCAGTATGACATACTCAATGAGGATTGCCGATAAGATAAATAAGCTCGAACTTCATTGATCAGTAAGGTTTCGAAACTGTTTCCAAACTCCACAGTTTTTACTGAAATAAAGTCCAGCTCTTTCAAATATCTAATAACTCCAGTGTCAAAGAGATAGAATTTTGATGTCTCTATTAATTTCCTGGTCTTAACTTTAACCCAGGCCGACAAGGTAAAGCCCAACAAAGTATCTTCCAGAATCTGATAATACTCTCTGACAGTTTTGCCAGACACTCCACAATCAGCCCCAACATTAGCAAAATTCAACAGCTCTCCGTTCATCTGGGCAGCCACCTGCAAAAACCTCTGAAATGAAGCCAGTTTTCGAATCTGTGATTCTTCGATAATTTCTTCTTGAATATATTGTTCGACATAAGACTTCAAAAACTTCTGTGGATTTTTAGACGTATAGTGCTGAGGAATACACCCATGATTAATTGCTTTCACCAAATCAAAATCTGGAACCTCCTCTGAGGTCAATGGAAAAAGCTCGTATTTAAACGCCCGGCCTCCCAAAAGGTTTGCCGACCCTCTTTTCAATTTTCTTGCCGATGACCCGCAAAGAATAAACCGAGCAGTGGTATTCTCTAAACACCAATGGACCTCTTCTAGTAGCGTCGGGACTTTTTGAATTTCATCCAAAATATATAACGCAGATGGTTGTTCGAGGACCATCTCACGAAGCCTTGACGGGTTTATTTGAAAAGAGGCCCGCAAATCGGATTTCAGTAAATCAATCAAAATACTTTTCGAAAAATGAATCCTAAGAAATGTTGTTTTCCCAACCTTTCTCGGCCCATAAAGAATTGCTGATCTCGACTCGCGGATATCTATTCTTAGAGTTCGTTTAAATGATGATAATCGGGATGCCATATCCCCATAATGGGATACCATCTGAAGATGTCAACCACTATTTCGGTTTCAGGCATATTGTGGGCCAAGTGTTTCCGCTGACACCGCTGTTGTTGTACCCAATGTACTCAGAGCGAATATTTAGTTCCGGGCTGACTTTATAGTGAAGAACGACACCTGCCCTGGATTAGGTCTGTAAAAGGTAAGAACCCACCGTGGGAGCTACCGTTATGATGCACCAAATCCGTAATAGCTAGTTTTAGAACCCCAACTTGATGTTCCACTGTGCTGTCCGTGCTGGATCTTCACTGATTCTTCGGGAACTTTCCTTCGCCGGGAGAGTATTTTCAATTTTAAATTTCAGATTTTTTATAATGTTGCAGTTAGGAACCAACCGTAAATCACCCCTACTTGTAACCCCCAGATGTGGGATTTCTATGAATTCCTTAACAATTACTGAGAGTAATGGAGGTGGGTGAGGGCTTCGCACCCCCGTAGAAGCTTTTGCAGAGCCTTGCCTAACTCCTCGGCCAACCCACCCTAAGAACAAAAAACGAGGGTAGCGACTTTGTTGATTCCAGTCAATTTGGAGAAGCTGACTCTGAGCGTTGATTCAGTGTTGATTCAGTGCCGACGCCTCCAGTTTGCGTCAGACCATGAATCATTTACCTGTCAATTGCTCTATATGACTCCTTAAGTGGCACTACTTTTTGCATCGAGATTTCCGAGGGATGCGCCGCTCGACATATGGGCGGGAATTTGGCGCATGAGGAATGGGACGGGGAAGGGGGAGTGATGGTCAGTCAAGGCGTGTCTAGGATTTCTATTTTTGTGCTCTTATTTTGTCGGGTTGGGGTCCTCGCAACTGCCACTCTCGGAAGTGTTTTCATTATGGGCTGCGGACGCGGTGACCACGGAGTTCAGACTTATCCGGCAAGCTCGACTGGGGCCCCTGGAATGGAGAACAGGGAAAAGGCCTACGTCGTCTCTGTCAGCGAAAGAAAAACTCCACTCCTGAGAGGCCTGCTCAGCACTCGAGACTTGAAAGTCACTGTCGATTCTCAAAACAAGAAAATTAAGATTGCAGGCACCGTCTCCCTTTCCAAAAGCTCCCCAAATAATGGCGACCTTGCCCCCAACAAAGAATCGGATATTGAGCTTGAGGGCACCTTTACCAAGCAAGGAACTGGAGTTCTTTTCCCATTAAACCAACAAGAGGAACCACAGACATTAAGAGTTCGCGCAATGATTACCTGTCTCGATAAAAATGCTGGGGATTGCAAGAACCTTGTCGCTGATATTTTTGTCAATGATCCAACTTCGGGAACCTATCACTTGACTCAGGTTCAATCAAAAAACGATAACCCCACCAAATTGGCCAGCCTGCCCAACGCCACGCTTCCACAGACAGGCGTGTCAGATAAGCCGAGTAGTGACAGTGAAGGATTTCCTGATCTCTATGTAGGAAATGCATACACAAATTTTGATAAATTGTTTGATGAGGATTCTGACTCAATCTCAACCATAAACTCAACTTCTGATTTGAAAAGACCCACCGACCAAGCTATTGGCCAACCAGACAACGGACAACTCAATAATGCCTCCGATCTTTTCGAACGAATGACCACCACCCAAGCGCCTATAGAGCTACCTAAAAAATCTCGAGCCCGCTTTTATGGGAGCTATGAACTTGTGGAATTTGTTATCCAAATGGGCTTTCTCAGTCAAAAATTTGATCTTGGCCACAAACTTCAGGTGAGCGACCTTTCACAAAAAACTGGGGGACGCTTGAGCAACTCTCTCCATGTGAGTCATCAAAATGGCATGGATGTCGATGTTGGCTACTTGACCAGGGATCGAGATTCTACAGATGAAGATTTCCCTCATGTGGTTGCTGGACAAACCCTCAGAGCTGATTTTCCGACTGGCGAAATGCTGAAGTATTTCCATTCGCTCTTTTTGACATCAAACGACGGCATTGATCGAATCTTCATTAATCAAGTCATCAAAGATGGGTTTTGCAAGCAAGCGAAGGACCCAAATTTCCTGGCCTCGATTGATAATCAGGCGAGCCTACCAGAAACCCTTCGGCGCCTCAGGGTTTGGGAAGGACATTCTGATCACTTTCACCTCCGCCTTAAATGCACAAAATATCACCCCAGATGTCGACAAATGACTGAACCACCCCAGGGAACCGGCTGCAAATAGTCTCAAGGTGAGACAAAAATGCGAATGTTCATTCAGAGCGAAAAAGATGTTCTGAAATAGAAGGATGTATATCGATACCTATGTATTCATTCTCCAGAAGGATTTTGATGGCGGAGACAGCCTGCACCGCGAAGGAATGTATCACTTCGGCAAGACTATCCGATTCAGCGCTCTGAAAAACGAAATCATCATCGAAGATGTCGAGGCCTCCCGTCAACCGGCCTCTGCGAATGACGAAACTGGGGAGATTTTGGAAGATGGTCGCTTAGAAAAGAACATTATAGATAAATTTGAAGTTTCCCCGGGAATCTATGTTCGGCATCCAGATCCTAAAAAATGGTATTCCAATCCAGACACAACTTCGAGAGATCAGTTGCTCCCCGTCATTGCCTACTGTGCGGCCAAGAAGGATTACCCTCGACTTTGGCGCCTCTTTAAAGCCTCACTGTTTAGGGGTTTCTTTGCCCAGAATCTCCTGAGAATTGGAGAAGGAGAGACCGAAAAAAAGGTCCCAGATCCAATGCATCTGAACCTCGCTCAATTTATTAGAGCTGGAGGCTGGTGGACTGCACCATTCTACCATCTTTTGCTGGTCTTTGACAGCATCGAGCTTGTGGGAACGCTCCTCGGGACCCTCCCCCTTCATTTCCGCGATGATCATTGGATTCCTCGATGGAGAAATCAGAATGATGTTGATGACAATAACGTCGTTGTCCAACATCTCCTGGCTGCGCTTTACAAACCCACCCCAATTTCGGAACTTAATCGCTATTTATACTCTGTCACTCGAGCAGAAAATTTCGGGAATACAAAACTCGGCGAAAAAAACCCGGTCATGGGAGCTCTCCGCTGGTATCATCGAAGTGAGTATGGGGGTGAAGCTAATCCAGAAATTGCAGAGATTTATCGCCCGCTCATTCAAAAATACTTTACTTATCCCACGATCCGTCAGTTGTTGTCTGATTTTCTGATTTCCATAAGAAATGCCCCAGAAAGGTTGACGTTGACCCCCAGTCCGGACTAAACGTAGGTTCAAATCAAAATGGAGTATTATAAATGGCACTGAAAAAACCTAAAGTCGATTCCACCGCAAAAAAAGTTCCCAAAGCTAAACCTGCCACAGGGTTTGCTCCACTTAAATTCAAAGAACATACAATTACACAAAAGCGTTCAGGGCGTTTTGAAGTCCTCAATTCTAAGGGCAAGAACGTCAATGGACCCGACAAAGTTAAGATTCTTCTTGATGCAAAGGTCATTAAGGGAGCTTTAAAAAAGCTGCCAAGGAAGAAGCCGCTGCCACCTAGCAGGCGCCCCGGACGGGCCGTTCCCGCCCAACTGATCATTGGTGCCCCTGACTAATTTCATTCAAAACAATCGCATCAAGGGCCCACTGAGCTCTTGATGTAATTTGCTTGTTCAAACTCTGTTTTAGTTTGAGCATTAACTCTTTCATGTTTTCAACAAATTCATTGCTTTGAAGGTGGCTGGGATTGTTTTCACGATGAAACTTGAAAACCTCCTGACTTGCCCAAAGTGCTGACAGTACAAAAAGTGGATCTTTGCTTTCAACACTCTGCTTCCAAGCTTTAAAAAACCTTTCTTCAATTCCACGACGCCCCAGCAAGAGCAAGGCATCGCCACGCAGGCGGTTTGAAGGTGAAATTAACATCTTGGCAATCGTCTCCTCGTTCCACTCATACCGCTGGCTGGCCATCAGGGCGTTTGATGCGACCCGAACATCTTTGTGTCGAATCAAATTATACAATTCTTCCTTGATCCGTCGATTTTCAGCACCACAAGGAACGAAAACCCAACTCAACGACACTGCGCAGCTCAAGAGTTTGTTTTCGACCTCAACACCCTTACGCTTGTTAATAGTCTGGATTAATAATCTTTCATATCCCAATATAATTTCATTTGAAACTACTCGTGTCCTAACACTCATAATCTTCTGAAACAGCAGTAAAAACTCCTCCAGATTATTAGACTCTTCACAACTGACTAATACAGTCAGAATCTCTCCTAAACCTCTATCGGATAAAAAATGCATTGGGTCTTTGCCCGGACCAAAATGCTGATCAAATTGGTCAAAACAAGAAAACCCTGCCGTTGAATCCTGGGTCATCGTGATCCCAGGACTCATGGGACTAGGTCGACAAAGACGCTTGACCTTCTCATTATTGACGGTCCGTAGAGCAAAAATAGATCGGTTTTGCTCAGTGATTCCAGCCAAAATCTTAACAGATTCCGTCAGCGGACTTCCAAAAAAATAGTGATTTCCTGCAATCTCGTAAAGAGTCAAGGGTCCGTTCACAAGGGCGGCCTTAAAGTGTCGGGGGACTTCTGGACTCAATTTGTTATCGATACTAAAGGCATCACGCAAAAAAGCTACAGCGCGCAACATTTGCTCTTCGAGCTGGTCACCATTTTCGACCTTAAAAACAGCACGTTCTCATCGCCGAAAAACTGATATTCAAGTCCACCGTATCTGAGACGGAGCTCCTTCAATTGTTCAAAATACCCAAACAAAAATTTGGACAAATCAATTCGGGCTTCCTGAAGCCTTGCTCGAGTCCCATCACTCAGCGAAAATCGAATCACAATTGCTTGAATCGAATACGGCAGCTTTTTTCTCGTCAGACTCAGTTCATGACTGATGCCATCGGGCAAGGTGTTCTTGGCGGCAATGCGTTTGGGCTCAAATTGCGAAACTTGTTCAACAAACGATCGCAACCAGTTGATAACTCCACGAATCTCGGGAGTGGGCTGATTGACGATCTGCAAATCTCGTGGGGTTAACTTGGTCAGAATTTGCGATATCCTCTTCAGCATTTCAGCTCGATAGCGAAGGGCCACCCACATCATAACTACAATAAGAGGAAGCTCCGTGAGGAGAAAAATAATGTTGAATTTAGAGCTGTTTAAATTCAAAGCACTAGATTCAAAAAAAAGAAAAACTCCGCTCCGAACAATTAGGACAAAACAGACAAAACTAAATAGGATTTGGTGATTGAATTTCCGTACCATCCCACCATTCTCTCTTGGACTCTGGAAAGGATCAACCTAGCCTAGACTTGGTATTTTAGACCGTCCCCTAAGGGTAGATCTTCTCACAAATCCACTTGCCATCCCCGGTCCACAAGAACTGCCTTCGCCGATGTATCCGCGAGGGACGCTCCTCCCAAAACTCAAACCGAGTCGGAGTCAATCGGTAACCGCCCCAATGGGGTGGCCGTGGGACTTTGCCAAAATGAAATTTTAGCGTGTATTCTGCCAAGCGCTTTTCCAAATCATGTTCGCCAACCATTTTCTCAGATTGCTTCGAGGCCCAGGCCCCGACCTTGCTCAGGTGTGGACGGGACTCAAAATAATCGTCCGATTCGACCTCTGTGACTTTTTCGACTTGACCTGAAATTCGAATTTGTTTCTCTAGACTCTTCCAATAAAAACAAAGGCTCGCCTTCGGATTGAATTCAAGGTCCCTGGCCTTCTTCCCCTGATAGTTGGTGAAAAAAACAAATCCCATAGAATCAAACTTTTTAAGGAGAACAATTCGAACATCGGGCATCCCCGAATCCGAAACGGTGGCCAGCGCCATGGCATCTGGGTATGTTTTCTCTTTGGTCTGAGCCTCACCGAACCACTGAGTAAACAAATCAAAAGGATTTTTTCTGTGTTCTTTTCTCTATCTTGCGCCATGCTCAGATTCACATCCAGCGTTTTGCCCAAGCGGGCTCGACGCGCCTTTCGGCACAGGAAATCTGAAACTGCTCATCGTCAATGGGCCCTAAATGAAAATACTTGGCTTGAGAATGATGAAAATAGAAACCAGAAACTGAACTTCCAGGATACATGGCCAAGGTTTCAGTGAGCCGCACAGAAGATCGCTGGTCCACTTCTAGAAGCTTCCAAATAGCCAGCTTCAATGAATGATCTGGACAGGCTGGATATCCGGGCGCTGGGCGAATTCCTCGATATTTCTCTTGAATAAGTTCACTCACGGAAAGATCTTCACTTTTCCCATAGCCATACTTGCATCGAGTTTTAAAGTGAGCCCATTCTGCCAATCCTTCGGCTAAGCGATCCCCAAGGGCTTTAACTAAAATGGAATTAAAGTCATCATTTGCATTTTTGTACTCGTCCGCAATCTCATCAAATTCCGCTCCGGCCGAAACAACAAAGGCCCCAACTGAATCCATAAGTCCTGAGGCGACTGGCGCCACAAAATCAGCCAAACACAAATGCGTTTGATTGAGGGCTTCTTTCTTTCTCTGCTGCCGCATAAAATGTAATGTTTCAACAGTCTCGCCCGCCCGATCATAAACCAAGACCTTTTCATGATCAGATTGGGCCGCAAAAAAACCGGCAATTACCTGGGGCCTCAAGCGCTTTGAGTCCTTGAGTTTCGTCCACATTTTTTGAGCTTCGGTCATTAACTTCTGCGCCTCTTCACCATATTTTTCACTCTTCAAAATATTCGGATAAGTCCCTTTAAGGCCCCACGTCCAGAAAAACGGCGACCAGTCGATAAATTTTTCAACCTCGTTAAGGTCAACTGGCCATTCGAAAATACCAAACTCGTCGGGCTTTGAAACTTGAGACTCATCCCACTGAATTTTAATCTTTTTTTCGCGCGCTTCCACCAATGGCACTAATTCTTGATCTGTTTCTGATCTGGACAAATAACTTTCTCGAATTCGATCATAGTGATTACGCTTTTCAGTCACAAAACTTTCTCGCTCAGACCCCAGCAGTCGCGAACAGACCTCGACGACGAGACTCGCATCTGAAACATGAATCATGGGTCCCTGATAATGAGGAGCAAGCTTGACCGCCGTATGAATCTGAGAAGTCGTTGCACCACCAATCAGCAATGGAAGCGACATTCCATCCCGCTGCATTTCTTGGACATTGAAAATCATTTCATCAAGCGAAGGTGTAATCAACCCGCTCAATCCAAGCATCTGGGCATTTTCTTTTTTGACGGCCTCCATGATCTTCGCACAGGAAACCATCACACCCAAATCCACAACCCGATAACCATTGCACGCAAGCACAACCCCAACGATATTCTTTCCAATATCATGAACGTCCCCCTTCACCGTGGCCATCACCACTGTCGGAGCACTTGATTCAAGAGCCACCTTGCCTTCGGCCTTGGTTTTCTCTGAAGGAGCTCTTTCTTTCTCCATAAAAGGCTGCAAATAAGCCACTGCCTTCTTCATCACCCCGAGCGCTTTTCACGACCTGGGGAAGAAACATCTTTTCCTTGCCCAAAAAGATCACCCACAACCCTCATGCCACTCATGAGAGGACCTTCAATCACGTCTAAGGGACGGGGAAGCTGAGTCCTCGCTTCTTCAATATCTATTTCAATAAACTCGTCAAAACCTTTGACCAAGGAGTGTTTGATTCTCTCAACAACATTAGGCTCAGAACGCCAGGATTTTTCAGTCGAAGTTGCTGCGCCCTGAACTCCCACACTCCCCGGCTTGCCCTTTTCAGCCTTAAGAGCTTTGGCTCGCTCGGCCCATTCAATCAGCTCTTCAGCGGCTCCTTCATGACGGTTCCAAATAACATTTTCACAAAGTTCTCGGAGTTGAGGATCGATTTCTTCATAGACTTGAAGAAGACCAGCGTTGACAATTCCCATATCCAAGCCCGCTTGAATTGCGTGAAACAAAAAGACGGTGTGCAGCGCCTCGCGCACCTGATTCTGACCGCGAAAACTAAATGACAAATTGGAAATTCCACCACTCGTGAGTGCGCCAGGACAGTTTTCCTTTATCAGTGGCAATGCTTCAATAAAGTTCTTTGCGTAGTCATTGTGTTCGGGCATCCCCGTGGCCACGGTTAATACATTCGGATCAAAAATAATCTGCTCGGGTTCAAAATTAAGTTTCTCAGTGAGAAGCTTATAGGCCCTGGTACAGACCCTCACTTTTTCTTCGACAGTGACCGCCTGTCCGCTTTCATCGAAAGCCATCACCACGACAGCTGCCCCATACTGCTGAATCAGAGCCGCTTTTTTGAGAAAATCTGCCTCACCCTCTTTGAGAGAAATTGAGTTGACCACCCCGTGGCCTTGAAAATTCTTAAGACCTTCCTCAAGGACTTCCCACCTAGAGCTATCTATCATAAACGGAACTCGAGACAGATCAGGCTCTGAGCCCATCAGGTTCAAAAACTCTCGCATCATCGCCTTGGAATCGATCAAGGCTTCATCGAAATTGATATCTAGGATATTTGCCCCGCCCTCAACTTGATTGCGGGCAATTTTCAAAGCGCCCTCTAAATCACCCTTTTTCACAAGTTCAGAAAATTTAGGCGAACCCGTCACGTTGGTTCGCTCCCCCACCATAATGAAAGATCTTGTTCCATGACTCCGAAGGTTTAAGGCCTCAAGTCCTGAAAGCCGTGTTTGCAAATGGTTATGGAAATAATCGGGCTGTTCGCTTTGATGTTCGTAGGGCTGTTTGTTCCAAGTGCGAGGGCTGATTCCGCTCACCTGATCACTAATGGCCTGAATATGAGCTGGCGTTGTTCCGCAACAACCCCCGACCATATTCACAAAGCCAGAGTTTGCAAATTCTGCTAAGTGCCCGGCAATGCTTTCTGGGGTTTCGTCGTAACCCGTGGCACTGAGAGGATTCGGCAGACCTGCATTCGGATAGCAACTCACATAACAATCAGCTAACTTCGAAAGTTCTTGAATATAGGGACGCATCTCTTCGGCCCCAAGGGCACAGTTGATTCCAACACTCAAGGGATTGACATGCCGAATAGAGTTCCAAAAGGCCTCAACCGTTTGACCTGACAAAGTCCGACCCGAGAGATCAGTGATTGTCACTGAGATCAACACGGGAAGTTTTTCCCCACGGTCGGTTTCAATTTTTTGAATCGCGACCAGGCAGGCCTTCAGATTCAGAGTGTCAAATGTGGTTTCGGGCATGAGCAAATCAACTCCGCCTTCAAGCAAAGCTAAAGCTTGCTCTGAGTAGGCACTGACCATCTCATCGAAGGTCACAGCCCTATAGGCCGGACGATTCACGTCTGGAGACAGCGAAAGAGTTCTCGGAGTTGGACCAAGAGCCCCAGCGACAAAAATCTTTCTTTTGGGGTTCTGTTTTTCAAACTTCAAGGCAGTTTCTTTAGCAATTCGAGCTGCAGCCAAATTGAGCTCCCGAACAGACCCCTCGAGATTATAATCCGCCTGGGAAATCAAGTTCCCATTAAAGGTATTCGTTTCAATAATATCTGCGCCAGCATTGATATAATCCCAATGAATCTCAGCAATAACTTCAGGTCGGGTCAGATTGAGAAGTTCATTATTTCCTTTGAGATCTTTGGGGTGACTTTCAAAAACCCTTTTCGAAAATCCTTTTCAGTCAGCTTGTACTGCTGAATCATGGTTCCCATGGCCCCATCCAAGATCATGATCTTTTCAGTCAAGACTCTCTTGATTTCTTTAAGTTTGCAGATTCAAGCAACATCATCGACTCAGACTCTTGACTATTTCCACAACACGATGAGTGTCGTTCATGATATAGAAGTGCACACCAGGAGCTCCATTATTAAGCAAGCCTTCGGCTTGAGCTTTCCTAGCGTGTCCCAATTTCTTCGACATGGGTGGGATTTTCAGTGACTTCGTCAACAAGAGCATCTGGTAAATCAATGTGAAAGGTCTTAGGAATAGACTTCAACTGCGCCGTGGTCCGCAGAATCTTAAACCCTGGGACAATCGGCACTGTAACACCAATCTCTCGACACTGCCTGACAAAATCAAAGTACTTTGAATTTTCGAAAAACATCTGGGTGACAATATAATCTGCTCCGGCATCCACTTTTTTCTTAAGATAGGTGAGGTCAGTTTTTAGATTGGCAGCCTCATAGTGTTTTTCAGGATAACCTGCAACTCCGACACAAAAATCTAAGGCCGCAGAATCTGAGGCCTCTTCTAAAAAAATACCATTCCTTAAATCCACCATTTGGGAGACTAAATCAGCCGCAAAGTGATTAACAGTTCGAATCTTGGACACTTCTTTCTGATAGTTAATGTTGTCGCCTTTCAGCGCCAGGACATTTTCAATCCCTAAGTAACTGAGCTCAATCAGGGCATCCTCGGTTTCTTCCCTGGTGAAACCCTAACATAGCACGTGGGCCACCGTATCAATTTTGAATCGATTTTGAATAATTCCACAAATACCAAGGGTCCCAGGACGTTTTCGAAGAGTCTTTTTGCGAATCGTCCCATCGGGTTGCTCAAGAAAGTAGGCCGCTGATGCGTGGGATGTCACATCAATCCAGGACATATTGAGCGGCACTAAGGTTTCAGCAATTTCGACAATCTGCTGCGCAGAACCACCACGAGGAGGCGGTACGATTTCACAGGAAAATACAGGATTTCGGGCTTTGAGCAAATGATCGATAACTTTCATAAAGCGGACCATATAACGGGGTTCTCACGTTGACAAGAATGAGTTCACGTTTTTTAATGCCCCATTGCAAAAACGAGGAGTTAAGATTGAACTTTCAAGATATTTTTGAGCACACCTTTCGCCATCTTCAAACTGAGCTCAAAGATAAAATCGTGATCGATCTTCCTGCTGGTGAAGGAAAGACTTCCGCTTGGTTACAAGGCCTGGGTGCGAAAGTTATTCCTTTGGATCTCTTTCCAGAATTCTTTAAGACGCAAGGTCTGACCTGCCTGCCTTGTGATCTCAATGAAAACATTCCCTTGGGCAATGATGTTGCCGATTATGTCATTTCCCAAGAAGGCATAGAACATGTCAGCGATCAGTCGATGGCGCTCAAAGAATTTTCTCGAATTCTCAAACTCCAGGGTCGCCTTCTGCTAACCTGTCCCAATGGTTCATCCCTCAACGCCAAAATCTCTAACCTTTTGGCCGAATCTGAAAGATATGCTCGCCTCATGCCTCCAAATATGGCCGATAGCATTTGGTTCAATTCTCAAAACGCTGGCAGCAAATTGTACTATGGCCACCTGTTTATTCCCACAGCCTCTAAGATTAGAGTCCTTGCTCAAATTGCTGGACTTGAGCTGACTCAGATTCATTTCTCTGAGCTCAAAGTATCGAATCTTTTTTGGTTTATTTTGCTCTATCCTCTGATTCTCCTGACCCAGACCGCAAATTTACTTCGAAACAGTGCCAAGAAACCGGCCGCCGCGGCAGAGTACAAAAAAGCCTTTCTGCTTTCGATCAATCCTAAAATACTCCTGGATGGAAGCTTAGTTCTTGAATTTAAAAAAGTGAGCTCGTCTGCGGCCTCCGAGAAAGCCTTGCATGATCAGTGGCAAAGTCTTATAACCGGTTCGACAAAGTAACAAAATAACAACGTAACAACCTATCAAACTAACATGCAACAAAGGAGCTTCTCATGAGTCTGCAGTCGCCTTTTCAGAATCGAATTAAGATATATTCCGATGGAGCTGATAAAGCCTCGATGCTAGAAATGGCGGCTCGTCCTGAGATCCAAGGGTTGACCACCAATCCAAGCCTGATGAAAAAAGCTGGAGTCTCTGACTATCGTGCCTTCTGTAAAGAGATTCTCACACATCAAGACAAAACCGCTCTCCTTTGAAGTTTTTGCCGATGACTTTGCAGAAATGAAACGACAGGCCCTAGAAATTGCCACCTGGGGTCCCAATGTCTATGTTAAAATTCCCATTACAAACTCCGAAGGCAAGACCTCAATCCCTTTGGTTCACGAACTGGCCCATAAAAATGTGAAACTCAACGTGACCGCCATATTTACTTTCGAGCAAGTTGTTGAAACCGTGCAGGCCGTAAAGGGCGGAGCCCCCTCAATTGTTTCTATTTTTGCAGGTCGTATTGCCGACACCGGACGAGATCCAATGCCCCTGATGACCGCCAGCTCTGAGTATTGCCGATCTGTTGATAAAAATATTGAATTACTATGGGCTTCAACCCGGGAAGTTTTTAATATCGTGCAGGCCGAAATGGCCGGTTGCCATATCATCACTTCCCCACCCGATTTAGTTAAAAAATTGAATATGATCAATAAGGATCCGAAGCAAATGAGCCTCGAAACAGTCCGTATGTTTAAGGCAGACTCCGAAGCTGCTGGATTTCATTTGTAATTGCTTTTTCGATCATTGATTTTCCAGCCACCAGTTCACGGCCTCTAAGGGGCCACTAAAGAGCTGGCTTGGCTGGTATCTTGACTCTTCCTTGTGAGGGGCATAGGGAAAGCCACTCCCTCCCTTGACTGCAAGGCCCGTGATGCCAAAACGTTTTGCACACTCAATATCTCGCCAGGTATCGCCGATCATCATGGACTTCGCTCGATCAATCGAATAATCGCGAGCAGCTTGTTCAAGAAGGCCAGGCTTGGGTTTACGACAATCGCAATCAAAAGCATATTGCGAAATCACTCCACCCACTCGATGGGGACAAAAATAAACTTTGTCAATCCGCGCGCCCTGCAACGACAACTGCTGCACCATGACCTGATGAATCTGCTCAAGAGCATTCCAGGTCATTTTACCCCTGGCAATATTGGGCTGATTGGTGGCTACAAAAACAAGATAGCCGGCTTGATTGAGCTTCTGAATAGCTGAGGCAATTCCTTCACGAAATCGAAATTCACTGATGTCGCTAAGCTCCTCGACAAACTCGCAAATGACACCATCTCGATCCAAAAAGGCGGCGGCCTGAGGTGATGGAGAAGTGGATTTTGCTTTCAACGACTAAAATCTCGGAGTTTGCCGGTAATCCTGAAAACTCCCCAGTTGAAGGTCTTTCGGACTTAATACTGGATCCTTCAGCGGCCACGAGATCTGAAAATCAGGATCATTCCACATAATGCCGGCCTCACCTTTTGGATTATAAACGACATTCACTTTATACATAACATCAGCCGACTGATCGCCTAAGACGCAAAACCCATGGGCAAAGCCCGCAGGAATCCAAAACCAAGAGGGGGCGTCACCGTCCAACTCCACAGAGACATGTTGCCCAAATGTCGGTGACTCCTTGCGCACATCGACAGCCACATCATAAATTCGCCCTCTTAAACACGTCACTAATTTACTTTGTGGCTCATCCCACTGGTAATGCACACCTCGTAAAACCCCTGGCGCGGATCGAGAAAAATTATCTTGAACAAACTGACTGGGCAGACCAGCCTCTAAAAATACTTTTTCATTGAACCGCTCAGTGAAAAAACCCCGATTATCGGAAAATTTTTTAAGCTTAATTTTTAAGAGGCCAGATATTGCGAACTTCTGAATTTCCATAGATAAGATCACCAGATCATCGGACAGGCCTCTTTTCAAGGCTCAGCACGTTGCAATATAATTGCAACCTAATCACGAATCCTAGCAGTCTGGCGTGGACCGAACTCATGCGCAGTTTCTAAAAATCATTGAGGAAATTCTCTTTAGCCCAAATGATTTTTTTGGGGACGACCAGATTCTTGTATGCGGCGGATATATTTGTTGGAATTTCTGACCATTTCTTCAATGGCCCATTTTTATACGCATAAAATCGACCTCTCCACTTTTTGATGAAGTTAAAAAACCGATCCTATCAAATTGTCTACTTAAATGCTCATGAGCCACTTGCTCGGCGAGTCTGGGACTTTCAATATCATCACTGTCGAGACCTAGCCATCGAAGACCAAGCTTTGTGTAAATCGGATCTGTCAGATTTTTCTGAGAAAGCCGGATGGCGAATTCCGTTCGAAGCTGAGAATTGAAACCAGTAGGAATTCGAAAGTTTGAAAATTCATTCCAACCGGGCCAGTCAGCTCACAGTCCATAGTGGATGATCTTAACTGAATTTGGCTCCTTGCACATGAAGGTCAAAACGCTGCGACCATTGGCTCCTATCCCAGGGTTTTTATTTTGGCAATTCCCTGGGAGTGCAAATGTATTTCCAGCAGTGCTTATGATCCCTTGACCTTCTAAAGTAAAGAGCGTGACAGTCCGAGAAAAGATGGCACTTTCATCGACGAGGATTCCTGGCTTTTGAAGATCCCCGACCAGGACAGGCATCGCTGTCTGACGAAAGTCAAAGCCCGGCAAAAAGGTTGAGCTTGGGATGGAAAACTTCGAATCAATTCTTTGGCCTTTCCAAGATCCTTGAGCCCTTGCAAATTCGCTCGTCTCAAAGAAAGTCAGAGAGTTCTGACCTTGAATGAATGTTTTTATGATTCCACCAATTTTTTCAGGCAGACTGGGGACCGTGAGTCGATTGACTTGAAGGCCTTGCTCGCTAAACACGACACTTCTTGCCGTGACTTCAGAGAACAAGCCCTGAAGATCTGGAACTGTATCAAGGCCTTTGCCTGTGATCCAGGCAGAGGCCCGATGATTCCGCACGAGATTATCTGTTCCCGTATCCAAACGGACGATGCGAATGTTTTCTTGCCAATTCTTGAGATCCGAGATCTCGGCAATATAATGAGTTCCACGAATCCCAACTCCCTCGTAGAGCAGAAGTTTAATCAAACCACTTTTCTTATCTTGTATTGACTGAGGCAAAATGGCTAGCGCATCTACCCGGGGGCCAATATTTGCCCTTAGGTATTTAGCAAAGACCGGTGCCGTCAGGGTTCGGGTCACGAAACTATTCTCTTTGGGCTCGAAATAATATATCCGTCGCTCTTCAACATTCTTAGCGTTTGCAAAGTAATCAGGATTTAGATCTGCCTTGGGAATTAGTCCGTGATCACGAAAAACTGGGACTTTGAGACCGGAGTAGTTTCCTATTGCTAACTCTGATTTTGAGATCTCTTGAACTGAGGAAGGCAGAACACCTTCATACTGGAGTTCCAGCGTTCGCAAAACATTCAAGTTAGAATCTAAATAAAAGAAATGTACAGATTTGGGTTGGCCGGTTTCATCGGGTTTGGTTCCTGTAAACAGGTATTCAGAGCCATCTCCCCATTCGGTGAGATCAAAACCCCTTAAACTTGCGGAAATATCATTAAAAACATGACTGGCCTCTTTCCCATGATGCCACTTGATCAGCTTGAGCTGTTTGTTGGAAGTCACCGTGGTGGCCCAATAGGTCTGATTTCCAGGCAGGCCCAACCGTGTGACTGATTGAATATCCGCTAAATTAAGAACTTCCTCGGATTTCATTTGAAACTGCTCGGTCTTAAGGCTGTCAATTCGACGAGTGAGAACCACCGAATGTTCGAATCTTCGAGAATCAATGACGACTTCATAGGCCAATCGGTTATTAACTTGCCAAGTGGACAGCTGTCCTTCACCAAAGTAAGATCCATCAGGATTTTGTTTTAACTCTAAACTCACACCCTTGGAAAGACTTCGCAACCGAGGTTTTTGCAACGTCGAAGTTTGTATCCCATGCTGTTCAAACCTGAGCGGAAATTGAAAGCTTCTATTGACAGAATCAACAATAACTTGATCGACTCCCTTGAAGATTGGGGCCACCAGAGAATCCGAATACTTAGCGGCTGCAAGGATATCAAGCTTTCCATAAAGAACCTGTTCCTTTGATTTTGTCACCAGGGCTGATCCGAGCAAACGGCTTCTTATTTGAACTCCACTTTCACTTGGGAAAGTCCCTTCAAAATAGCAGAGGCTCCAGAGACAATCACCGCCGCCTGGGAACTACCTGATTTATACTCGTAGCCTTTAACACCGAACAAGAAAGATGGTTTCATCAATGGGAATAGGCTCAGAATCATCTGCCCTGGTGCCAAAAAGATCAACGTGGCCCCCGTATTTGTGATTCGAGTTGCACTTCCTCAATACCGTAAGCACCGACGCAGATAACTCCGACGTATGCGCAAGGGTATATTTGACGCTCATGATGATCATTGCCTGCTGCCGCAACCACAACCACACCAGCCTGAATGGCATTTTCGATTGTGGCTTGAATCTCTGAGTTGTTTTCAACTCGGGGCCAACCTAGGCTGAAGTTAATAACATCAGCGCCAGATTGCACCGCGAAGTCTACGGCCCGTTTGATCCGGGTTACAATATGAGTCTTCGCTCTACGGGCCCCTCTGACTTCGGCGGAATCATAGACCTTCAAGGGAAGAATTTTAACTCGATTTGATAGACCCAGCACGCCTTCATCATTACCCATCTGTGCGGCAACGACTCCAGCGAGATGAGTTCCATGCCCAAAGTCGTCGTCGACAAGTGTATCATGATTGACATCGCTATCAGCAAAGCTCTTTCCGGGTAAGATCCGACCTTTGAGCTCGGGGTGGGCTGTATCAAGACCGCTATCAATGATCGCGACGACCGGATCTTTTGTCATTTCAGCGTCAAAATTCTTCCAACCGAGACTCAAGGGAGTGGTGGCTCCAACCTGTGCGCTATGGATATCATCCAAATCCGTGCGAACCTTTTGACCATTATTAAACAAATACCATTGATATCCAACCATTGGATCATTGGATGGCGGAGTGTTCCCTCGTTCGCCTAACTCAACGGTCGAGGTCGCCGGAATTGAGGAAGTTAGAATAATGAATGAAAGGAGAGAAGTTGTAAAGATTGATTTTTTCATAAAGGGTTTAATATCCATGTTAGAAAGAGTTCGCCGGTGGAAATTCCAGAATCTTTTTGAAACTTTTTGATCGGACCTCGCAGCAAGTCGGCGTCATCATCATTGTCCAAATTTGGGGGCGGCTCTCCGAGAGTGTATGGAAGATAGTCTTGATCTCCATTTTCAGGTCCTGACCTAAACCCTCGAACGACTCCATTCACAAGAATATTCTGCTCACCACCGACCAGAAGCTTGAATCCCTCAAATTCCAGTTGGGTTTCGACAACTTCAAGTATTTCAGAATAAATTTTTGCGATTTTAGGGTAGTCGATATTTCTGACTGCCTTTCGCAGGGACCCGAGATCTTGGATCACCGCCGTCTGCCACGATGACACCTTTGAAACTTGATGGCCTGAAAGTTTCTTCTTCTGATAATACTGAAAGGCATGGGTGACCTCTGCATCAGTGAGCGAAAGGATCTTTAACAAAGCCGCCTTATAGAGCCACATCTTCACTTCAACACTATAGAACTGAATGTTTTCAGTATTGTGAAGATCATGCTTGGGGAAAATTGTTCGATTAAACTGACTTGAGATTCCTTGAATAATCCGATCCAGATTGGTTTTGCTCAATTTCCAACCCCGCCAAGAATAGCCAAGAAATGATACTATTTGGTTCCAGTCAATAGCATGAGGAAAGCCCTAAGTTCAACCCCAGCAGAACGGACGACGGAGCTGCCTCCAATGGTGTCGGCAGGACTACTGGACGCGGATTCTGCCACTTTGATGTCTGCCCCTAGTTTTTCAGAAATCAAGTATTTTGTAATGTTGGTCAAAAGACCATCATAGTCAATTCCTTGCCGATCCCCCAACCAATACAAATGCATTTTCGTCTGTTCACCAGTCGGGCTTGTCACGAGCATGTTATTGGCTGTGTTTTTACTCACAAACTTAAACATTAGGAAATCAAACTAACGGCGGAATCCCTGAAATCATGATGAATAATAAATGGGCGCTGCTTTGAAGACAGATACTCGACACTGGTTCCTCTGAGGGCCGCACGGACAGCTTGGATGGATTCAAAGAAGGTCTTGTTTTTCCCACATCTGGGTTCAGGTCGTAATCAAAATAGTGGGTGTCGGCAATTCCAATCTGGGATTTATAGCCAAGTTCAAGAACTGGAATGTAGTTGCGCAGTCCAACCCCAAACGAAAACACATTGGCAGTTGCAGGGTCCATATAGATCTGGATTCTGTTCTCAGCCGGATGAAAAATCTGCGTCCGAGAAAAACTGACGAGTTTTTCTTGCATTCGCGCATAGGCTTGGACATGCTCGCTCATACTTCGACCGATGTCGAGTCTAAGTTCCGGCCCCCATGATCCAGAGATCAAAAGTGACTCTCCCACGCCAATGATTTTTTTAAACTCACCTAAAAGTTCTGTTAATTTCTTAGTGAGCTCTTCCTCCGATAGAATATTCCTCTGCTTTTCAAGTTCAATAATTTTATCAAGTGGGGAGGCTGCGTGACTTGCTACAAGTGGAACAATTATGTCTTTCAAGGACTCACTCAGACTCTTTTTGATCGAAACGACGGGTTTAAGTCTTGTGTAGGTTTTTACATAGAAGACTCTGATCGAAGCCGACGCCGACATCGGAGTTGGAAGGTTGTCCCAAAGAAAGAAGGCCCCAGTATCGACGGCGAAACCCACAGTGTCGGCAAGCTGCACACGATTTTCTGCTCCCAGATAGTGACCGGCAACAATTTCTCGATTGAATATTAAATCTGTGTTGAAAAATGGGGTTTTCCAGACGCTCACCGGGAGTCTTTTGGCCTTCTTCGTTACAATGAAGTTAGCAAACTGCTTGGCAGAAACATCCAGTTTATGATCGAAGATTTTGAAGCCCAAATCTGTTCTAGGAAGAATTCTCGCGTTAAACTCACCGACCGCACTGGTGATCGCTTGAGTCATACTCTTCGATTTAAAGAGGGAAACTAGTTCAGTTCCTGAAAGGGGTGATTCAGAATCGAACCCAACCATATAGCGGGCGTATCCATCCCAAGTTCGCTCTGCCTTGACAAGCTCCCCGTTGACGAGATTGGGACCATCACTTATCTTCAAATTGAAAGGAATCTCGGTGAACTCGTCTTCGAACTTGAAAAAGGAAATGAGACAATTCCTTCGAGCTTTGAGTTTTTCTGTGATCAAGAGTTGAGCTTCTCTGGGGAGTCCTGTTGCTCGTGCAATCTCGGACCAATCCTGAGGGGATTGTCGCAAGATTAATCTTGAAATCCAGCGAGCATCCTCAGAGCTAGGTGAAAACGCTCTTGCACTCTCATAAGGCATAAGGATTCGGTTGTTTTCTATCATTCCACAACCCCAGGACATGAGGTTCAAGCTTTCAGGTGAGTCTGACATTGCGAAGGGGATCAATAGCGCATTAAGTAACCTTCGTCCCCGAATCAGCTTGGGGTCCATGTCTCCGCGAGCTAAATTATATTCCCTGTCGTTTGCCCCATCAATAACAATGAGATCTCTGAAGGTGGCAGTTTCCGAGTTTTCTGAAACAGAACCTTCTTGCCAGCGACTAGTCAATTCGCTAGTCGCCCGGTCAAGCTGTGTAAGAAACTCTTTTTTTGAGAACGCACCCTTAAATTTGAGAGTCACCTGGCGAAGATTCTCCATCGGTCGGACTTTGTACCCAATTTTTCTCAATAGCTCCTTTCGGAGCAGCATATTATGGCCCTTCAAATCAAAGATGAGCTGATAGGTTCGAATCGCACCATTCGGCTGCTTTTTCTGAGCAATAAGGTGAAGGGTTCCAACCGGTGAAAATTGCTGGGACACGAACTCAAGGACTTCGCCTGAGGGGGCAAGACCTAGCTGCTTCCAATCATCCTGGCGAGGGGCAGAAATTCGAGAACTCCAAGAAAACGTAGGATCATTCGGCTGAGGTGGATAGAGCTTGCTCCATAGATCCGAGGTGCCGTCAGGATCAATAAGTGAAAGGTCTTTGATCTTACCGCTTTCATAAAGGGCTCTTGCGTCATCAGGAATTAGGAGCTTGCCCTGATAGACAAGATCAGAGGCGGCTTGGTCCTCATAGGCCCTTGGTATGCTGCCTGGAAGATCTTTAAAAGGACTCGCCGACGCAGTGATCACAAAGGCGACAGTGGCGGCAAAAAGGCACTTTTTCAAAACTAACTCCCTTGCTGAATCGAACCCAGATCGCAGAACCAACTTCGTGCGAAGGCTTTTCAAAACTGGGGCCAGTAAACGCCCAGCGGACTCGGCACAGACCTTGCTCATAGGCCATTTCGAAAACGGTTGGTGTCAACTTGTCCGTAAAACAAACCACTTTCTTAAGTGAATTTAGCAATTAGGGGGATAGGATGAAAAGAGTAACGAAGCAGATCATGAAAAACATTATAGGTGGCGCAGCGATTTTCTCGATGGTTGCTTGTGGTGGCGGCGGTGGCGGCGGCAGCACTTCAACTGGGGGTACCTACTATAGCCATGATCAATTGGCAGCAGAGTTCGTTCGACGCGTCAACGTTGACGTTCAAGGCTATGACTTACAATTAGTGAAATCAACGACGCAACAAACTAGTTACATTGTTGTCTACGATCACGATTATCAAAGCTACGATGCCTATTATATCGGAGCCTATAATGTTGGTGAAAACCTGACAAATTACTTGAATACCTATGAAAGTTGGAACTATTGGGATCTTGATGTTGTAGGAACTAATCTTTATAAGGATTACGCCTCCGGACGCTACTTTGAATCGAGCGAAGCCACTGGAAAAAATCTTTCCGTGATGAAGGCGATTAAACAGGAGTTAGTCATCGACAAGGCCGCGAAGAATCTTCGTGTTGCCTATGGTCTCAGTGAAGAAAAGGCCTTTGACACAGCTCGGTTCTCTTATATGTTAAAGACTTCTGCCCCTGGCACTTACAAAGCAAGTGATTTTGATGCCTTTGCAAAAGAGTTGAGTGGTTCATCAATCACTGAATTTCAGAAAGATGTAAAATCTGGAAACGTCATGTCACTCAATGAACGTCTAAAAATCGCTGCCGAAGTTACCGGCATGGGTTCAGAGGGGAGTTAACAAGTTCATTAAAGAAGTCTTTTAGGACAATAGTCACAAATCATCCTGTAATTGGCCAGCCTTCGGCCGGCCAGTTACAAAATCATTCAATCTCTTATTCGATCTCTTCATTCCCGCCGGACCTCAAGAACTCCTTATAGAGATTGTTAAAAAATTCAGGGTATCGTTTCGACGACACAACATCTATAATTGAATTCCCCCACACAGGGGCTCGTTGTTAAGGCCGGGAAAATTTTCCCGTTTGGGGCAATAGTCCATATTTTCTCTGGATGAATATTTTGTCTTCCAATTGTGAATTTGAGAAGATCCTACTCCTTAAAGGCCGTACGCATTTCTACTCAAGACCCTTGGTACACTTATTGAAATGTTGAAGAATTAGTTGAAGAACTAGTTGAGGCACGAAGAAGTCTATTGAGTGGGAGTTTAAAATGATCAAAGCCATGTTTCTTTTTCTTAGCTTGCTGGTAGACACATCATTACTGTGTTTTGCAAATCCAACTGTTCCATCGCCAGGGGACGTCAGGACGGCGAATTTGTGGGCGGGACACGTCAAAATCGGGATAACATCTACCGACACTCTCCCCTGTGGAAATGATATTCGAGCACCAAATTCAGATTTCCCCTTCGTCTACGATGATCGAATTCGAGGTCGAATTAATCAGGTTAGAATCTGTTTGGAAGTATGGATGCGGGGTGTGACAGATGTGGGTCCAACAGTGGATCTGAGTTTGATCAATGTGGAAGTGATTTATCAGATGAATGGAAAGAGGGTTTCAAAAAATTGACCCCAGGAGACCTAGTTGGCAACAATCAAATTTTTGTTTGGGAGCTGAATAGCACCATGGATCCTTTTTAGCAAATTCTGGCTTGGGAAGCATTATGTATGGACTTTTACCTGATTCGAAAACAGTCCTTTGGGAAGACTCTGAATGGGTCTTGGCCTCTGTTCCTCTTGACTTTTTCTTTACTGTAAACGGAAATCCCCTAGTCTCCCCCACTTTGGGACATTTTGTTCTTGATTTTATTGGCCAGTCCCGAAAAACCCATATTGTTCAGGGACCAATTCCCAAAGTTCTTGAAGTTGAAATTGCCTGCCAGTCTGGTCTTGTCGTTGGCACAACGGCAAAGGGTTTTGTGATTGAGATATTTAATCCTGAAAGGGGAAACAATTTGATAAAAATTCTTTCTGCATTGAATCGATTTCAAGGAACTGTCATTAGAAATATTGACGAACTAGCTCCTTCAGTGGCCTTGCCGTTTTTCTTGAGAGGTCCAAGAAATGAGGACGGAAGCTATTTGTTTCAAGTTGGCCCCATGACATCCATGGCGAAGGTGAAAGTCGATGGGAAAAACACAACCCTCGAAATTAGTACTGGTTTGCTCCCTGAAACCCAATCGGTTGAATGGAGTCACTCCTTCGATCGCTGCGAACCGACGGAGCGGATCTAAGGCGCTGTCTCAGTGAAGGGGCAGCTCCCTATATGATCTTACCTTCGAAAAACGGACAGGTGGTTAGTGATCGGGTAGACCCAGCCATTACTGACTGGATCCCACCACAGAACCGTGCTGGCAGATTTCCCGCACACGGCTCTTCAGAAAAGAGGATATTTACAACCTGGCGAATGTGCTTAAATCTTGGTACTGGATCTTGATTTTAGGAAACACCAGTGGGTGTTTGTCTAAAATTTCTTTGTACCTGTCCCAAGTGACTCGGCCATTTTGACTTCGTCGAGTGAGACTGTGCCTCCAATCCCAGCGAACTTGCTGAGAGAACGAGTGGAGTTTCTGTCCATTACCGGCAATCCCATAGTAGTTAAAGTGACCCCTCAAACTAGAGTTGAGGATCTGAACTTGTTCTGCTATGGGGGCGGTGTTGAATTTGTAGAAATCTTGGCCTTGATCGCTGCTTTCGCACGACCATATCGCAAAGAATCCGTTACAAATACAGTCTTGCCGCCTGTTCCACTTCGATTCTTGGCTCGGTAAATTGTAAATCCAAGAAACGTCATTCGTCGACGCTTATGGGTTTCAGACTGACTCTGTAACCCAAGGTGCGTTTGATGAGTCTTCTTTTCAGAGATGCTGAGGCCAAACTGAGCAAGCCTTGCCATGAGCAAGGTTTGCATTGTTGTGACATCTGAGGCTTTGTTGAAGAATAGAGCGAAGTCGTCTGCATAACGCACCAGATTTGCTCGTCCATTAAACTGTTGTTTAATTTTCTTCTCAAACCATAGGTCCAGCACATAGTGAAGATAGATATTCGCAAGCAAGGGAGAAACTACTCCCTAAACACAATGGACAACTTTTCGTTGTCAATCAAGCTATCCTTTGGTAATCACAGGCTTTATTCCAACGGGCGCAAGTACGCCAATTGCAGTTGGCAGCCGCCGTCCATGAATGGACCAGCCTTGTTCACACAAGGAAGTTCAGCATGTCAAAAACATTAAAGAGGCTATGGACGGTTCGTATCGAAGGCCTCTACAAAAGCGATCGAGACGAAAGACTCACCAAAGCATTCGAAATCATTCTCCCAGAAATTCAAAGAACAACACAAAAATCAGAGGTAAAAACCCATGAACAAAACCACAGCGATCTACGCCAGGGTCTCAAGCGACAAGCAAGCCCAAGAAGGAACTATTGAATCACAAATTTCAAGTCTTCGAGAACATTGTGTCAGTCAAGGATACCAGATTGAAGAAGATCTTGTTTTTACTGACAATGGCGTCAGTGGCACAACTCTTGTGCGCCCAGGGCTTGATGCTCTCAGAGACAAGGCCGTTGCCGGTGAAGTCAATCAGATTTTAATTCTATGTCCAGATCGCTTAGCCAGAAAGTATGCTCACCAATTGATTCTGGTAGAAGAGTTTAAAAAACTGGGTGTTGAGATTAACTTTGCAAACCGAACAATTTCAACTTCACCCGAAGATCGTTACTTTTCAAATTCAAGGAGTTATATCCGAATTTGAGAGAGAAAAATAATCGAGCGAAGTCGTCGAGGTAAACTTTATAAAGCCAAAGCTGGCAAAGTTTCAGTTTTATCTGGCGCGCCTTATGGGTATGTCTATATCTCTGCTACCGAATCCGAAGAGTGTCGTTACGAAATTCATCCTGAAGAGGCAACCGTCGTCAAAAGAATTTTTCATCGCTATATTTATGATCGAAAAAGCATTGGGGCAATTGCTAGAGAACTCACGACAGAAGGCATTCCCAGTCGACACAATGTGGGTCACTGGGAGCGTTCAGTGATTTGGCTCATGTTGAAAAATCCTGCCTACTGCGGAAAGGCAGCCTATCGAAAGACTCAAGTTGTCGAAAGGCTCAGGCCCACTAAATTAGCTCGGGACAATGGCTTCATCCAAAGAAACCAAAATCAAGTACTCGGGATCGTGACCCGAAAGACTGGATCATTATTGCTGTTCCCCAGATAGTCAGTGAGGAGGATTTTGAAAAAGCAAAAGCGCAGCTTCAAGAAAATAAAAAGTTATCGCCGCGAAATAATAAACGTTATGAGTACCTCCTAAGCGGTCTTCTTCGTTGCAAAGAATGCGGCTATTCAATCTATGGTAAGCCCGCTTCAAACTCCAAATACAAAAGGCTCTATTACCGCTGCATGGGTCAAGACGGCCACAGATGGTCCACAGGACGCGTTTGTTCATCTCATCCAGTTAGAGTTGAGGTTTTAGATGAGCTTGTCTGGCAGCAAGTCCAAACCCTCATTGAACAACCCGAAATCGTCGTTAAAGAATATACTCGGCGAATGGACGCTAAGAAAAAAGAAGACTCAAATTATGAAACACTTCTTAGCAAGAAGAAAAAAGAAATCCGCATGCAAGAGCAGCAAAAGGAAAGATTGCTTGATCTTTACCAAGTCGGCACGTTAAATTTAGCTGAAGTCGAAGAGCGGTTGAAAACTCTTCGATTGCGAATTACAAAACTGAATAACGAATGCCCTTTTGAATCAAGAGGGAAAAACAAAAGCAACAGTGTCTGCAGCTTGTTGAACAGTTCGAGGATTTTAAGAAAAGATGAATTTAAACCTACCAAATTTGAAGTTCGAAGCAAAAACGCAACTTGTTCGTCTTTTGGTCAGCGAGGTCGTTGTTGATGTCAAAAATCAAGATGTTAACGTTAAACACGTGGTGCCGGTTCAGAAAAATGTTCCATTGTGTTTAGGGAGTAACCGAACCTCCTTGCGGAGTTCCTTTCCTCGCCAACCTGCAATTGTCCATTTTCCATGACACCGGCACTCAGCCAAGCCTCGATCAGTTTGAGCACTCGCTCGTCTCCGATCCGAAGTCTCAAGAATTTCTTAAGCCATTCATGGCTTAAGCTTCCAAAGAAATCCTGAATATCCACCTCGAGAACATATTCAGCCTTCCTGCGGTAGAGAATCTCATTGATCGTAGCTGAGGCATGATGGCAGCTTAATCCTGGCCGAAATCCGAAGGACGACTTGAGGAAGTCCTGTTCGTAAATCTCGTTCAGAATTCTGCTCATCGCTGCTTGAATAGCCCGGTCAATGACCGCAGGGATACCAAGAGGACGCTTCTTTCCGTCAGCCTTTGGGATATACACCTTCTCACAGCTGGTGCTTCGTAGCGACCCTCATGGATTTGCCTCAGGATTGGCGGAAGAAGCCAAGAGAGATTCTCTCTGGCCTGCTCGACCGTCATTCCATCTATACCGACGGCACTGGATTTTGGAATCTTATATAAACACTCCTCAACCAGCTCGTAGGTCAAATGATGAAGCAAACTGCTAAATTGCTCTTTTGGATACTTCCTGGCTCTTGCTGCAATAGCTGTCGCCGAGAGACCGGGTCTTGTTTAAATCCGACATCGTGTTCGGATGTATTCCCCACCTCAGAGTGTGGCCCCTGTTTCTTCACTTTCAACTTCTCCTTTCTGCGCACACCCTTTGCTCCCCGGTCATTACTCGGTTCACCGCTACTATGATGTCGTCTGAATTCCTGTGACTTCTCATCTCGGCTTCTCGCTTTGGAGACTTCTGGCTTCGTGCCAGTAAACCACAGGACCTCCCACGTTTATGAAAGTGCCTTTATGAACATGCCGGAGCCTGCGCCCCGGTAGCTAGAGATAAGCTCGCCCCGTAGCGCTCATCCAGTTTTCGTCTTCTCCACCTTATCTAATGGATCGACAGCTACAAGTTATTCCCTTTCGGGGTTTACGCCCATTCATCTCACCGATTCGGCCTGTTCATTCAACGATCTTCCGCTCTAATGAGTCGGTTTACCCTTCCCACCAGGAAGACGTCTTCACCTTGATTAGCTAGATTTTAAGGTTGTGACATTTACATTTCACACGCTCCTTTCACACTTTGCGTGGCGCACTATAGGAAGTATAAAGCACCTCCTCTGGGGAATGCTGAAGATCAAGGTTTTGCTGCATCAGAAGGATAAAAATGGAGTCTTGTATGATCGTATCTATTCTCCACTCCAACAAAAGCCAAAGAGACTTCGACACATCATGTACAGAGATCCACTAACCCGGAAGATCTTCCATTTCATAACCTCTGACTTTAAATCCGGGGCAATGGTCATAGCTGGAATCTATAAGCGCAGATGGGCCATGGAACACCTGTTCAGATGGCTCAAGGGAGATTTGAACGTTCGAAGGCTTCCGACGAAAAAAAAACCCGAACTCGATCAAGACTCAACTTGCCACCGCGGTCTTGGTCCAACTTCTACTGCAGCTAAAAAAGATCCTCGATCAATTTAAAGGAAGACTATGGGAGCTCCTGCGTGCCATCCGAACCGAGCTAAATCACAAAATCCTTACAGATTGCGGGGCACCGCCAGGATGTCGTTGGAGTAACCCTCCATACAAGGCGTTTATGACCTGAATTGATTCGAAATTTTCCGCTCAGGCCTGGAATCGAACTTTCCGCAGAATTGACCAGGCGTCCTATATAATTGAGTTCGCTAGCGCAGGTGCTTTATACTTCTTATCCTCATCCCCTAACTATTTTGGCATTAGAATTGCTTCATTCATTTTAAGAGGTTGATTATATGAAGCTGATTATCCTAATTCTTGTTTTGGTAAGAATTTTAGTCATAACCCCCCAAGCTAGGGCTTTGTCTTGCCGCGATCTAGTGGCTGGGACGATATTTGAGCTGCCGATCACTCAAAGGTCTCAAACGATCACCAAATTAGTCGGAAAGTTTTGGAAAGCCTCAGAATATCGAACTCTTGCACCTCAAGAAGCTGAAAGACTCGCAGCGCTCGCTCGATCTGGAAATCTTACGGACCAAGCCATCACCGATATTTTTCTTAAGGAGTATCGTCAATTTGGCCAACTCAAAATCTACGTCCCACTCATCGAATTCATTGAAGGAATAAAATTGCGTGTAGAGGGCGTCATCGCCATTAAACCACCCAGCGAGGTCATAAATGCTCGAAGACCAGAAACGCTCGCGCTCATCTTGGAAGACCCATTTATTGGGTACGTTACCGTTCGCTATTTTGACAAGAATTGGAGTGCTCAATACTCGGTCCCTTTAAGTGAATTAAAATGGCCGGTGGCTACTTATCGAGGCTACCAGTCAGGTCAGACCGTTGTTCTTAATAGATCAAACAGATATGGAGAAAATACTGCACGCATAATTCATGTGTATGAAGACGGGACTGCTGTAGTAAGTCCTCTGGGTTTCTTTGATGTGGGTACTTATCGTGACTACATTATCATACACACCCAAGATTTCAGAGGATTGAAACCTTAGTTGGCAGAAGAGTAACTACGCCCTTAAATGATTGCCATCAAAATGGCACATTTACCTGCGCCGAGGCAATAGAACACCAAGGGATGCTCACGGGCCCGAGATAACACATAGATTTTTTATCGTGGCTCACTTGGCATATCAAAAAAGGATTTACCTGTGCTTTGAGAAATGGAAACCAACCCTAACCAGGCGTCCTATATAATTGAGTTTGCTAGAGGAGATGCTTTATACTTCTTATCCCCACATGTTTAGCCATTTGACCCATTGCTTGCCTTGAGGAATAGGAAATCTTCAAAGACTGAATAGTCTGAAAGATGAAAGTACGCCAATGAAATTTCTTCTCTTTCTCTGCGAGATTTGCCAAGGCCTTTGCTTACTAAATTTCCATGGCTAGATCAGTGACTTCTACCTTTTCAATTGTGAGCATACTTTTGACACTCATGGGACCAATTGTGGCTCAGGCGTGTTTCCAGCCACCTTTGCTATCAGTCTACGAGTCAAATCAGGGACCTATGTATCAAGAGTTCGTCGGCACCGTGATCCGGTGGACCCCGACCGATGAAGTTGTCGTTCTCACGGTGGCCCATGGAGTTGTAGCCGCAAAAAGTATTTTTGGACGTTGTGGCAACGGACAAATTTATAAATTTGATATCATCAAGGTTGATGAAGACCTAGATATAGCCGCTTTAAGGCCGCCTGGGCCTTAAAGCGGCAAAATGGCAGCCATCTCCGCAATCACTGATCCCGAGGTGATCCAAAAAATACTCGAACATCTGAAACTTCCCATAAGTTCACCGAAAATCCACTCAAGCCGAGGACCTCCACAACAGCATTGCAAAGGCTCTGGAGACGACTTCATCCAAGCCTTCCCTGATTATGATTAGATCAAGACACACGACTCATGAGCTTTCTTGGAACCCTCAGATTCGAAATCCACGAGTCGACAGGACTCCTATACAAAAAAACAAATCCAATGAGAGAAAATCGAGATAAAATCTCATATGCAGTCCATCAATCTAAAAAGCATCATCAAAAACTCAAAAAAATTGAGCAGAATCAACTGGAAACTAACTTCCCGCAGAATTGACCAGGCGTCATATATAATTAAGTTCCCTAGAGCAGGTGCTTTATAATTCCTATTCACCGACAGACTTCCTGAACCTGGCTGCCCCAATGAGTCCCCCAGGCCTCAAAAAACACTTCCAGATCCAACGGGTCAGCCAAATGATTCTGCAATCGATCAAGAGATTGCCCACTGATCCCACGGGCGTAGATTCTTAAACAGAGAAAGATCATTTCCAATGTTTATGGAGAGTCCATACATGCTCACGCCCTGAACGATCTTTAGGCCACAAAAGCAATCTTACCTATTTTTGTGTAAAGTCCTGGGTTCCCCGTAGAATCACATTTAGTCTCTAGACCAAATTCTAACAAGGTCTTTTGGGTGGTTTTGAGGAGCGCCTCAACATATAAACGAACGCCCCAGTTTCTCTTTCGCAAATTCAAAATTGGATAGATCACTAACTGCCCCGGCGAGTGGAGTGTTGCTAAGCCACCCCTGGCGCATTGATGGACAGGCAAGACCGAACTTAAAACTTCACTGCTCTGAGCTCTGCGCCCCAAAGTAATTATGGCCGGATGTTCGCCACCAAGCACGACCTCTTCATCCCCACAAAAACCCCTGACAAATCTTATGTTGCATTTGTTCGAGCTCAGCAAACCCTTGGGATCCCCACCAATGAAACTTCATCGACTTCGACTAATACAATTCAACATGATCGTTCTCTTTAAAGCCAGCCCCAGAGTGAATCAAGGTCACAGCCCCATCCTGACCAAAAAAACTGACCACCTCGAGTGTCCCTTTCATTCGCCCCTGAACTTGACCGATTCGATGGCCAGACTCAGGATCATAGACATCCTCGCCTTCATCCACGACCTTCAGAATGTCCCCAATCTTAAGACCGCTGAGGCGTCCGACATTGAGAAATACACGGCTCCCTTGAACCGCAGCCACGCGACCTTCCCATTGTAGCTTCTCCAAAGATTTCAAAACCTGGGGTGAAAATTCCAAGAAAGCTTCCTGAATCATCGATTCGGTCAATTCAGGGTTGGCCTCAATAAATCGATCAGAATCTATACGTTCAGCTACGCGAATATCGGCCTGCTCAATCGTCACAGTTTTGACCGTATTAAAAACTTCGCGACCTCCACGAACAGAAAGTACACGGACACGAACAACACAATCAAAGGCTGATTTTAGATTTCTGACGATTCCAACTTGCCCGGTCTTTCGCTGCACTCGAAAATCCATCACCTTGCCTTCAAGAATTCCACTGACTCCGAAAGCACCAACATCCTTGGCTATCGCCGGAAGATCATAGTCAAGAGTCTTAGGATCCACCTTAAAATTAGTTTTATAATCCTCGGTACCCAAAGCAATCACCTGCCCAGTCCGATTCAAATCCACCAATAACCGCTTGCGCGCGCCCTCGCGAAAACTCGAAGGCCTTGTCGTTGAAGCATCCAAAAATGGAAGAACCAGCAGCCGATACCTGAGGCCCGATTTGGAAGAACCTTCCATAGGGTCGAGACCCTGCCCTGCACCAGTGTCGCCTGCTTTAGTTTTGTTCTGACCTAGGCCTTGACCTTGAATTTGATCCTTGACCGTGCGCTGAGGGAGCTCATTTCTCCGCTCAAAAAGCGAGCAACCTGACAAAGTCAGAACAAATAAAATCAAATATATATACATATTCCAAACCATCCTTAACCTCAACTTACCTGACTCGCAACACGATTTCTGTATCGCCATTCATATCGGCTCTGAACTTCTTCCCCTCAAACTCAAAATTTCCTATCTTTAAGGCCATGTCCGCAGGCGAAAGCAAAGTCTCGATTTCGTATGAAATCAGCTCGCGTGAAATTAGTCGTTCGCGAATGGTCTTGATCATCGAAAATTCCGAACGAATTTTTTCTTTGAGATTTTCTTGGCTCTTTAAATTTGGAGGATTAGGAAAAGTCAATCGAAGGACTCGAGTCGATAAGGTCCCTTTCTGCCAGGCTTCAAAAATTTGAGTCGCTAAATCAGAGGCCACACCGTCCATCACCTCTTTCATTTTTTTATCAACCACCCGATCCTGAGACCCAACCTCAGTCAGAAACTGCCTAGACACGTCACCCACAGTCTTTCCATTGTCTGCAAAAAATGCCGTCCATTTTAAATCAATTTGAAATCGATCAGCAGTTTCCTTGACCGCAGAGATCCCGATTGAACCCTCAATGGCCAGAGGAGCCTGATAGTATAAACTGAGTGTTTGAAAATCCTCGGGCGTTAATCGCTCACTTCGATAGAGCGCAGGCAGTTGATTCCAAAGACCAAAATCGAGAGGTCGCCACACATAGAAACCATTCTTCAAAAAGGCACTCTTCAGGGAGGCCTCCAAAGCACGCTCGAATCGAGGCAAGGGGTCCGCCGAAACATCTGCCCGGTCCTTCCACCAACGATAGGACTTATTTTTAACCTTATCAGTCCAATAGATATATACCATCACGACCGGTTGAGCCTCTCCCTGGGAAAGAAGGCCCTGCCCCTGCAAAAGTTGCCGAAAACTCGAAGGGGAACTTTTCATTTCCACCTGGACCGTATGAATATTTCCCTTCGATTCAAGGACTGCCGTCTTCGAAAAGGGAATATACTTAGGTGAATTTTTATGAATTCGCGCGATGATGAGGGCTTTGTTTTTGACAAATCTTTCTTCCCCGAGAAAATCTTTTCCAAGATCTTCCGTCATCTGAAGCAATCCTTTTTCCTGAGCCTCACTTCGTGCCGCATCGATGGAGACATTTTCAATCTGAAATTGGACTTTTTTCTCTAGCCACTCACTTTGCCCCCAAATAGGTTTCACCGGAAAAAAACTCAACAAAAAAACCAGCACCAGGCAAAATACCCCCGTGAACCAAAATTTCGACCGTTTTAACGGGCACGTTTTCATAAGCGAATCTCCACAAACTGAGTATTTCCAAACTGACTCTGCAAATTTTCAAAAAGCCCATTGCTCATTTGCACCTGAAATGGTTTTTCCATTTGAAGTTCCACACTCCGATTATATTCTTTCAATTGCATCCTCAGCTCAACTTGGGTCGCCCCGGGGTGCTCCTGCAAAAGTTCAGCAAGTTGAGCGTACCTGTCTGATGCGATATGCTCCAAATGAATAACCAATTTCTTTGTCTTAATCAGAAGATCATCAAAGTGATCCACTTGCTCAACCAAAATTTTTGGCGTCCCTTGATCATTATCAATCAAACCCGTAACCAAGACAGGCGTTTCATCCTTTAGCTGCATTTCATTCTTTGCAAACGCATCTGGAAAAATCACGAGCTCACACTGACCAGTCAAATCTTCCAATTTTGCAAAGGCCATTCGCTTGCCTTTCTTGGTGATAAGCTCGCGCATATCTACGATTAAGCCAGCCAAATGAACTTTCCTGCGATTGATATCCCGTCGACGCCCATAACCCTCTTTGGGTTGAGCTGGCTGGGATTCAACCGGAAGTGCTGCCAAGGCCGGAAGGTCTTGAATATTCCCAGAAATCCAAACCTGAGCCAGGGTTTCAAAACCTTTCAGGGGATGATCACTCAGATAAAATCCAATGACCTCTTTTTCATAGGCCAG
This sequence comes from Bdellovibrionales bacterium, assembly GCA_016713585.1. Lineage (GTDB taxonomy): Bacteria > Bdellovibrionota > Bdellovibrionia > Bdellovibrionales > Bdellovibrionaceae > JADJOV01. The sequence goes on from JADJOV010000027.1 coordinate 363,436, forward strand.
CGACTGAGTCCTTGTCCACGGCTTCACAGAATCCAACACCACGGCCTGATTTTCGTCACCAGCAATATCAAACAAAGAGGTCTGCCCTAAATCCCGATCCTTTTGATTCTCAATGGATCGCTCCAAAAATTTATGATAGCCGACCAAGAGCTGAGCTCGATGAGGGCCAAATCCATCGAGGGCTCCGGCCTTGATCATGTATTCAATGACCTTTTTGTTTAATTTCTTGAGGTCAACGCGCCCGAAGAAATCCTCGAGAGAACTGAAGCTTCCCGAGATCCGCGCCTCTAAGATGGCCTGAACCGCAGATTCTCCGACTCCTTTGATCGCACCAAGTCCGAAATAAATTTTATTTCCTTCACAGGTAAACAAGAAATCATAAAAATTAACATGAGGAGAACGAACTTCGATTCCGTGTTTCTGGGCGTCCTTAATATATCGAACAACATTATCCGTGTTTGAAACTTCGGTCGAAAGCAGGGCTGCAAAAAATTCCACCGGATACTTGTTCTTTAACCAAGCTGTCTGAGCTGCAACCACACAATAAGCCGCCGCGTGGGACTTATTAAATCCGTAGTCAGCAAACTTGTACATCAGATCAAAAACCTCTTCAGACTTTTTTAGGATCAAAATTATTTTTCCGAGCGCCATCCAAAAATCGGGTCCTGTGTTGGTCCATCTCTTCTTTGATCTTCTTACCCATCGCTCGACGAAGCATATCGGCTTCGCCCAGGGAATATCCCGCAATTTTGGAGGCGATCCCCATCACCTGCTCTTGATAGACAATATGGCCGTAGGTTTCCTTCAGAATTTCTTCAAGCTCAGGAAAAGGATATTCGATCGAGATTTCGCCGTTCTTTCTTTTTGCAAAGTCAGGGATAATGGCCATAGGACCTGGCCTGTAGAGCGCATTAATCGCCGTAATATCCCCAAAACTAGTTGGCTTAATCTGACGAATAGCTTGAGTGATTCCATCACCCTCAAACTGAAATATTCCCAGGGTATCACCGCGAGTCATGATCTCATAGATCCCTGGATCATTGAGAGAAATATCTTGAGTCGTTATCTTAAGGCCGCGGTTTTTTTCAATTAGCGTCAAGGCCCGCGCAATATGAGTGAGCGTCTTAAGCCCCAAAAAATCAAACTTAATAAGTCCAATTTTCTCGGCATGCTTCATGTCGTATTGAACAACATTCTCACCCTCAGCGCCTCGATAGAGCGGCGCATGTTGAACCAGTTCTCCATCGGCGATCACTACACCCGCCGCATGAATCCCTGCATGCCTCACCAAGCCCTCAACCCTCAAGGCTAAATCAATAAGGGTCGCAATCTGTGGATTCAAATCAATCATTTCACGCAAGCGAGGCTCAAGCTCAATGGCTTCCTTCAGATGAATTCCAAGTTTTTCGGGAATGAGTTTCGTCACGGCATCAACTTCAGCAAAACTTAATCCCAAAACACGGCCGACATCTTTAATGGCCGCCCGGGCCTGTAACTTTCCATACGTAATGATTTGCGAAACAGAAGCTTCGCCGTATTTCTGAGTCACATATTGAATGACCTCAGGCCTTCGATCTTGGCAAAAGTCAATATCAAAGTCCGGCATAGAAATACGTTCTGGATTTAAAAATCTTTCGAAAAGCAAATTATAAGGAACCGGATCTAAATCAGTAATACGCAATGAATAGGCGACTATAGAACCAGCCCCAGAACCTCGTCCTGGGCCCACAGGAATCCCTTGGGCTTTGGCCCAATTGATAAAGTCTTGAACGATCAAAAAATAACCATTAAAGCCCATTCGATCAATCACAGAAAGTTCGAATTTTAAGCGGTCGTAATACACTCCGCGCTCAGACTCTAGAATTGGCTCTCCGCGCTGATCGGCCTCAAGAAAACGTTGCTCTAAGCCCTTGAGAGATAAAATCTCAATATCTTCCTTGAGGGAAGTTCCCTCAGTGAGAGGAAAACTTGGGAGATGATAAATGGCCTTTCCTTTTTCATCCTTCATCTTGAAAGTCAAATCACACCGATCAGCAATCACTAAGGTATTTTGAAGCGCCTCGGGAACATCGGCAAATAACTGATGCATCTGTTCCGGGCTTTTCAAATAAAATTCGCTTGTTCCTTGCCGAAATCGTGACTCATCAGAAAGAGTTTTATTCGACCCAATACAAATTAAAACCTCTTGAGCCACCTGATCATCAGGTGTCATATAAAAAACATCGTTTGCACAAACCAAGGGAGCCCCAGTCGTCTCGGAAGCCTCTTGCAAAAATTGATTGATTTTTTCCCACTCGTGAATTCCGGGACGATTCATCTCTAGATAGAGACGATCCCCGTAAATTTCTTTGAGGGCTCGAATTCTTGCCAGCGCGGCCTCAGGTCCCTCTTTGACAAAGCGATCTGCAATATCTCCGCGAAGTCCCCGGTCAAACAAATCAAATCCTGATTGAATCGGCTGAGGACATCATCATCCACTCTCGGTTTATAATAGAAACCTTCTTGATAACCAGCCGAACTCACCCGGCAAAGATTTCGATAACCCTCAAGAGACTTAGCCAACACAACCAAGCGCCGCAGACTGCCCGGATTAGCATCCCGATCATGTTTTTTTTCAAAGCGCGAGCCGGGCGCCAAATAAACTTCAAGACCAAGCAAGGGTTTGACCCCCGCATCTTTGCAGGCGAAATAGAATTCAATAGCAGCAAACATATTGCCATTGTCAGTCAGAGCTAAGGCCGGCATCCCCATTTCTTTTTGCCTTCTTTGCCAAAGGCTTAATTCGACACGCAGCCTCCAGGAGAGAGTATTCAGAATGGACATGCAAATGAACAAAAGACATTTCTATTTAATCCTATTCTTATTCTTATTCCCATTCAATCGTCGAAGGTGGTTTACTAGTGATATCATAAACCACCCGGCTGATGCCGCGAACCTGATTCGTGATTCGATTCGAAACCTCTCGTAAAAAAGCACTCTCGAAATCAACCCAATCTGCCGTCATCCCGTCTGTGGAGGTCACAGCTCTGAGTGCTAAAACTTTGTCATAAGTTCTCGCATCCCCATCACACCCACAGTCGATACCGGAAGCAGCACACAAAATGCCTGCCAAATCTTCCCATAAAGACCCTTTTCGCAAGGCGCTCACAAAAATATGATCTGCCTTTCGTAAGAGAGCTAAATTTTCTTCGTTCACTTCGCCGATCACTCGAATGGCAAGTCCAGGTCCAGAAATGGGTGACGCCAAAGCTGAGCCTCCTGGAATATCAAGCTCAGCTCCGAGCCGTCTCACTTCATCTTTAAAAAGTTCCCGAACGGGTTCCAAAAGTTTTAACTTCATCTTCTCGGGCAAGCCGCCCACATTATGATGGGATTTGATCGTGACACTTCCCCCGTTCACGCTCACACTTTCAATCACATCAGGATAGAGAGTCCCTTGAGCGAGCCACTGAATATTCCAGGCAGGATCAATCTCGGCCTCGAAAACTTCGATAAATACTCTGCCAATAATTTTGCGTTTCTTTTCGGGATCAATCACACCCTTCAGCTCAGAGAGAAACTTATGACTCGCATCGACAGCTTTAATGTTAAGACCAAGTTTTTTATAGGTGCCTGCCACTTCCTCGAATTCTTGGTGTCGAAGAAGGCCATTATTCACGAAAACACAATGAACTCGCTCAGGCCCCAACAGACGAGTGAGCATCGTCGCGACCACTGTCGAATCAACCCCTCCGCTGAGTCCACACAAAACATGATCCTCGGGCTTCACTTGTTTTATGATATTTGCCTGAATCGACTCGAGCATGGCTGTCGGCTTCCAATCCGCCGTGGCTCCACAGTGCTTTGCAAAGGCCTGTAAAACCTCTGTGCCATTTTCTGTGTGCGCAACTTCAGGATGAAATTGCACTGCCCAAGACTTTGCACTTCCCATAGCAGAAGCATGGGCGGATGTTTTTGCCCAAATTTCAAAACCTGGGGGAGCTTTCTCAACCACATCACCATGACTCATCCACACTTTTTGCTGAGTCGGAACACCAGAAAGTTTGTGACTCCAGTGAACCTCTTGAAACCATATTCTCGTGAATGTCCCGCCGAGACTTTGCCGCCAAGATCATGGGCCATAAGCTGCATTCCGTAGCAAATACCCAACAGAGGAGCAATATCCTCAAGCTCCTGAACTGATCTGCGCGGAGAAGTCGCTTCGTAAACGGAATTCGGTCCCCCCGATAAAATTAAACCCCAAGGTTTTTTAGCCTTGAGCGTTTCGAGCGGCACACTCCAAGGATAAATTTCAGAGTAATACCCGAGCTCACGAAAACGTCTCGCAATCAATTGCGTCACTTGAGAGCCAAAATCTAAAATTAAAAAACCCTTCACGCTTTACTCCAATCTATAATTTGGGGCTTCTTTAGTAATACTCACGTCGTGGACATGAGATTCACGAAGGCCCTGGGCCGTAATTTGAACATACTGAGCTTTGGCTTGCAGCTCTTCAATATTTCGAGCCCCAAATGCCCCATTCCTGCTTTAAGGCCCCCGACGACTTGATCAATAATCCCTGAGCCTGAGCCCTCATAAGGAACTTTTCCTTCAATTCCCTCTGGGACCAATTTATCGACTTCGGAAATATCAGCCTGCCCATAACGATCTTTCGATCCCTTAGACATTGCGCCGAGACTGCCCATGCCTCGATAAACTTTGTAGGTTCGTCCTTGATACAAGATCGTTTCACCAGGGGATTCTTCAGCCCCTGCAAGCAAATTCCCAATCATCACGGTGTTTGCACCCAAAGCGAGCGCTTTAGTCATATCACCTGAGAATTTTATTCCACCGTCTGCAATAATCGTCTTACCATGCTTTTTTGCCACCGCAGAGCAATTGATCACTGCAGAAATCTGAGGCATTCCGACCCCTGCCACAACCCGAGTCGTGCAAATACTTCCTGGGCCGACACCCACTTTCACAACGTCAGCTCCACTGGTAAACAGCGCCTCCGCGCCTTCGACCGTCACAACGTTTCCTGCCACGATGATGACATCCTTAAATTTCTCAGAGACATAACGAACCATATCGAGAACATTTTTTGAATGGCCATGGGCCGTATCTATACAAAGAACATCCACATGGCTTGCCACCAATGCCGCCACTCGATCTTTCGCCTCTGGGCCCACCCCAAGCGCTGCGCCAGCAAGTAATCGCCCCCGGGAATCCTTCGTCGCACGCGGGAAAGCTTGCGCCTTTTCAATATCTTTAATGGTAATCAAGCCTTTGAGCTCGCCAATTTTACTTACGACGGGTAATTTTTCAATCCGATGCTTTTGTAAAGTCAGCTTTGCCTGTTCAAGGGTAGTTCCCTCTTCGGCGGTCACCAGGCCTTCCTTCGTCATCAAGTTTCGAATTGGTTGGTCGACATTTGTTTCAAATCGCAAGAGTCTCGATCCTGGATATTAAAATTCCAAAAAATTCCCTTAACGGTAATAGGGACTCCACTAATTGAATATCGACCCATAAGTTCAAGCGCTTCACTCACCAAATGGTCCGGACCTAAAGTGATCGGATCTAGGATCATTCCACTTTCGTATTTTTTTACTTTTTCGACTTCGAAGGCTTGTTTTTCGATATCAAAATTTTTGTGAATAATGCCGAGCCCGCCCAGCTGAGCCATGATTCGACCAATTCGGTTTTCTGTCACCGTGTCATGGCCGCCGACAGAATTGGAGTGTTTAAATATAAATCCCTGGCGAAGAAACTTCGCGGAACGACATCTGAAGGAATAATTTCTAGTGCTGTGGCAACAGCAAATATCGTCAAAAGTGAGGGGCATAAGGGATCTCTCTCTCATTCAGTCGTCCTCCTTGAAAGTTTTATTTTTATTCCAGTCAACCTAGACTGGGCCGGGTCTAAACTCAATACCAGGTTTTATAGAGCAGATAATTTTTCTGCAGACTGCGACAACACAGCAATTTCTTCAGAGGTGAGGGGCGAATCACTTTAGCTGGTCGACCCAAGATAAGACTACTCGCGGGGCGGAACAGGAGACCCCGTCTCTTTCAAGGTCCGTGTCATAAGTGCCCCTGTGACCAAGGACCCAGCACCCACCAGGCACTGTTCAGGAATTACTGCACCATCCAGAATTTGACTTCCCATCCCAATTAAGGACTCAAAGCCTATTTTGACAACCATGCAAGGTCACCTGGTGCCCGATCGTCACACGATCAGCAATTTCCACCCCAAACTCCCCAAAGGTTCCGCTGAACCACAGTGCCATCTTGAATATTGACCTGACGACCAATCCGAATTGGCATGACATCACCGCGCAAAGTCACCTGGTACCAAATCGAGCTCTGCTCTCCGATCTCGACGTCCCCGATGATCACACAATTCTCTGCCAAGAATGTATCCTTGCCTATTTTGGGTCGAAACCCACGAAGCTCCTTGACCAGGCCCATTTTTTTCTCCAAAACACCCGCTGAGTCATTCCTTTAACGCCATTTTAATGCCATTTTAACGCCATTCACAAGACACAGATTTACTTCACGTGAGTGGCACCTGCGATAAGGTTACATTAAATAGGGGTGATCCTTTAGCATCATTTTGATTCTTCAATAACCCCTCAGTCAGACCCTCAATATGTGTGCTCATCAGGCGGCTTTTATTGATGAAAGCGTGGGTCGCATATAACGGCACATTCAAGTGTAAACAAAGCGACATCACTTCATCAGCCCGCAATTTGAGACTGTTGGTTTTTGGATGCCCACTCAGATACAATCGCACATATTGAACCGGCCCTTCAGTTTGCACAAACACACACTGTTTAATTTCAAGATCCAAAGATTTCATCAATACTTCTGTGAAGCGATGAGGCGTTGTTGGCAAGGCTGACTTGTTACTTTGACTTAAAGTCACTCCGGCCTCAAGGGGGCCAATGGATACTGGCAATGTCAACTGCTGTGTGACATCCTTCAAGAGCAAAAAAGGCCTTTGCGGATCCGTCGACATAGAGACCCCATAAGGCGTCAAAAGAATCAAATCCCGCTGATGAAAAACTTCTTCATCATCCCCAGATTCTTGGAAAAAAATCTTTCCGCTCAGCATTTTATTTAAATCAATAGCTTCTTTTGGCAGCTCTCTCACTGAACGAGTTCTCCTCTTAAAACTGCCGGGGCAGCTTTCAATATTCGGACCGGCACTGTTTTTCCAACCAGCTCCGAGGACCCCAGAAAATGAACCAATTTGTTCTCTGGACTTCGTCCAGAGAGCTTGCCACTTTCAATAAAATGCTCTTCTACCAAAACTTGCAAAATCGTATCTTCATAGCGAGCAACCAAACCGAAAGCCATCGCATCATGACGATCAAAAAGCCGATTGAGCCTTTCTGACTTAATTGAGTCTTCAATTTGATCCTCAAATTGGGCTGCTTTCGTCTGTGGGCGGGGTAGATACATAAAGGCAAAATAGTCTCAAGCGCACTTCATCAACCATTTTCGAGGGTCTCTTGAAACTCCGCTTCGGTTTCTCCCGGAAATCCTGCAATAATATCAGTCGAGAAGACGACCTTGGGGAGCATTCTCCGAATCATCGCAATTTTATCAAGGTACTGTTCTCGAGTATAGCCTCGATTCATACGCTCGAGAATCCGAGTGCTCCCACTCTGAAAAGGCAGATGAATGTATTCACAAATTTTATTTTGATTTTCAGCCATCACCTGAACCAACTTTTCGTCAAAATCCTTTGGATGAGAAGTTGTAAAACGAATTCGCTCTAGATCAGTTTCCTTGGCCACAACTCGCAACAAATCCGCAAAATCAGTTCCTGACTCACATTCATAGGAATTTACATTTTGCCCCAACAAAGTCACTTCCTTCACTCCCCGCGCTGTCAAAGCGTGAATGTCGGTCAAAATGTGCCTCAGGGGACGACTTTTTTCGCGACCCCGTGTGAAGGGCACAACACAAAATGTACAAAAGTTATCACAACCTTTGGTGATGTTTACAAAGGTGGACACTCCCGGATTTCGCACCAAAGTCTCGACATGATAAGGCGCCCGATGGAAGAATTGAGTTTTGACCAGACGACTTCCGCCCTCATTCAATTCTGCAAGCATCTGCGGCAGGTGATCAATAGTGTCAGTTCCGAAAACAAAATCAATCAGCGGCTGAGTCTTGATCAGCTTCTCTCTCTCCTGCTGTCCAACACAACCGCCAATGCCTATTTTGAGTTGCGGATTGCGTTCCTTCAATTTTCGATACCGTCCAACTTCAGAGTACACCTTATGGACTGGCTTTTCTCGAATACTGCAGGAATTCACAATGATGACACTAGCTTCTTCAGGCGTTTGAACCGGAGCATAATTCGCCATTTCAAGAAGAGAATACATTCGTTCAGTGTCATTCACATTCATTTGACAGCCATAGGTTGAAATATAGACACCTTGCGCCTGCTGAGTCATATGCACTGGCTGGGTGCTAGGACCCGGCTGAGTCCTAGACACAGACTGGGTACTAGAGATAGACTGAGGCTCGTGTGCCGACTGACTATTTTGACTTCTTTGACTACTTTGACTACTTTCCAAAATCACTTCTACTTTCTAAATTCACTTCCTGAAAATCATCTTCATTTTTTTGACATTTTCACGTTGTGTCATTAAGTTCCCCGAGTTATATGGGGAACCCCTTTTTAAGTCAATTTTTGAGATTCAAAAAATAAAGAAGGACAGGAATGACACCACGATTGAAAAATTCAAAAAAATGGACCGCCTTTCCGCCAGACCTGACGACACAAATTGGCAATTCTTTTCAGCTCCAATTTAAGAAAGAAAGCAAAGAGGCAGTTTCAAGGTTGAAGGAAGAATATTTCCAGCAGAAATACTGCTCCGCGTTGGATACCTTGAGAAAGGCCGCCTCAAGCAGTCCAATCTGGAAATTTCCATAGACTTCACTTCAAAGGATGACGTTGTCTCTAAAATACACCTCTGTGTGGACGCCCTCGGCTCTCTATTTTTTTGACTATTTTGAAGCCCTTAATCCCGCTGAGGCGAATTCAGATGAAATCTTAGATGGGAATTTAGATGAGACCTCAAACGATGAGACACTCGAAAAGGACTTACTGGATCCAACACTTTCTCCGGGCCTTGATTTGCCCGCCGCCTGGAAAGCCTTCCCTTTTCTCAATGAGACCGTTTACCTCCAATATTCCACCGTCAACTCTGATCTTGAGGCCGAAGCCGATCGCCTGCTCGGCCTCCAGGCTGATTCCTTACTTCAAGAAGTGACTGAGGATGAGGATGCGGATGCGGAAGATCTTGAGGAACCCTCTGAGCTTGATGACGGCGACGATGGTGGGCGTGAATTCGAACCTGGCAGCGAATCTGCGGATGAGGCTGAATTAAAGCTTGATCCAACGCCAAAAATGTTTGGCCCTGGACGAAAGAAAAACAAACTTCATTAATCATCGCTTAAGATTGGGGTTTGCGAATTTGACTTTTCAGTCCAAGCCGCTTTGATTGATTCAAGTACTTTTGAAAAGGAAATATTTCCCAATGAAATCCAGCAAATTGTCTAGCTTGGCAACAGTGCAAAATTTGATAAAGAGAATCGGGTTCAGCACTCTCCTCGCCTTTGTGTACACTTCGAATCAGGCATGCATACATGTCAAATCCCACGAGAGAGCTGCCGTCCATCTTCCAGACGAGCAAGGTGAAAATCAAGGAGTGGAAATGCAGAAAGGAGACGGTTTTGAAATCATCAGCATTTTGTATCGTCCATCCAAGTTGCCGTTGAGTGATTTTTTTGCACGAATGAGAAAAGGTGAATTCAAAGAAGCTTTTCGGAAGATAGATTTGAATTATAAACAATCCAATGCCAACGATAAGGCAATTATTGAGCTTGTGGCGCACGGCTATATCCCTGCATACGTACAGTTTAAGAACACAGGGAGCTCATCAATCTCGTTTGATGAAAAAAACTTCTCTATAGTCAGTGAATCCGATCAGGTGAAGGCCTTCTATGGCGATTGTATCAACCTCTGCAAAGGGAAGTGCAGATTTCCCAAATCTCAAAGGTCTAAATATTGGGCCTGTACTCAATGAGACAGACCGAACAATGAATATTGAGTATAAAGATTTTCTAATTCATAACACCCAACTGAACTCCCGGGGTACATCCAAGGGTTTGTTATTTTTTAAGGTCGATAGCTTGACAGGGATTCATAACTACAAACTGATCTTCAGGCCAAATAGCGAATAAAAAGAAGAATGACCTGTTGTTCTCCTTATGCTTTACAAAAACCTTGTTGAGCTGGAATTCAGACTCTGCGCTGGAGCAAAGTGTGCGTGACTCCAGCAGTTCTGAAACACCAAAAGTTCCTTAGGCGCTATTGGCCCTCACCACAATCTAATTTGAGCGAATTTCCAGTTTGATCACTATAACCAAAGGTGATTTTTTGAGTGGAATTGACTGTCGTAAACTCCATCAGGACTTGCTCGGATCGGATATCATAGGCCTCAAACTTCATAAGACCCTTGTTGCTGGTATACTTGATCGCATAGTTGATACCTTCATAGTCACCGTCTTGCCAGTGGGAATCGGACTTGACGCCAATCTCAGTCACCTGATTTTCCTCGTTCTCAGAGGCATACAAAGCCAGACGTCCTCGAAGGATCGGCTTGCCCTTGTGATCTATTGCGGGGCCAACAAATTCTGCATGACAATTCAAAGTTCGATCTTTCGTTGGTCGATCTGTGATTTCAAAGTCTACTGAATTCGTACGACGGTGAAAACAATCGATGTTTAATTTGGCGGAGTCAGAGGTCTGTAAAGTAAACTCGCCATCAGTTTCCACAAAATGTTTGACTTTCGAATCTGGCTCAGAAGTTTTTCGATCAGAGGCCTCCCATCGGAGTCGAGTCCCGTCGGCTGAGTCCAGTTTTCCTTCAAATTGCGGGTTGTTGGGGACTCCGAATGTTCTGGAGAAACCACGGGTTGCCTTATCGCTAATTCCAATCAATTCATCTATTTTCTGAACTGCTCCCTCGTGGGAGAAATTTCCCTGACACTTTGTCCCTAGGACGGTCAGGTACTGGTTCTCACTGAGAATCTCAGCGTCCTTAGTCGCTATTTTGGCAACATAAGTTGGGATGATTAACGACAACACCGTTTTAAGGATTGTTGCTTCACGGAATTTGCGTCCAGTGAGGACGCCGGACTGAAGCTGAGATTCAAGGCTAGCATGAAGACTTTCGAGTGCCAGCTTTTGATCCACCAATTTGGTCTTGTGAGATTGAAGACTTGCCAAGCGATCAAGCGAAGAAGGCTGTTCAGAAGGAGATAAGCAGTTGACCAATGATTGTGTGATTTGACAGTTCGCAGCCGCCAACTTTTCCTTTTCTATCGGGCTAATTTCAAAAGGTGCCGCCTCGTCCGAATCCTTGACCGCAGATGATTTATCGTTTCTCAATGTGCAGCCCACCAGTGAGTAGCACAAAAACACGAAGAGAATGAAAAGCTTCATAAAAAAAACCTCTCTGGTATGGGGGTATGGGTTTCAAGAAATTGAGCGAAATATAACTGCAATGCTATGAGATTTCAGCCAATTTCCATTTAAAAGGTAAATATTACCTGTCAAAGTTTCAATTAAGCAATTTTCGTAACATTGATCACAAAGATCTATTGATCACAAAGATCTTTGGATCTGAATTCCTTTTTCTCTCAATCTCGATAACCCTCAAACAATCTCGATAACCCTCAAAAATCGGAGGATCTTTTTAGGTCTGTTTTCACGAGATAGTATGAACTCGGCAAACTGTCACTCAACCCAGCTCATCGAGCTATCAGGCAAATGATTTGGACTCACCTGTGACTTCTGTTATGAAATTAATTTCCGCTGGGGCGTTAGAAAAAAAGTTTAGAAAAAAAGTTCAGAAAAATTTTGCTCACATCAATTGCTCTTCGCAATAAAACTTTTTGCGCTTGACATCGATTTTTGACATGGCCACAAGCTGACTGTTGTGTGAATAGAATCACCAAGGCGTCGGGCCCCAGGCATTGCTTGAAGGCGACCACAAGAGCTGTTTGCGTGACATATCAATCTCTTTAGAGATCTCGTTTGAGCCCCGTACTGTTTCCCAAAAACGTAGAAAATCCATTTCTAAAACCCGTGTTATGATTGCAACTAAGAAGCTAGCAAACAAACAGACTATCAAGAAATTAGACAATTTAACAAAGGACTAAAAGATGCCCCAAGATTCCGATTTTTCGCAAACCGTTAAGGTGAATTTGTTTGAGCTGACAAATGAGGAACTCCATCATCGACTCCTCAATCGAGCTGCAGACGAGCGCAGACTCACTCATCAAATATTGCAGTTAATTGCCGAAGTTGATCAGCGAAAACTCTATCTTCCAATGGCTCAGGCCAGTTTGTTTGATTACTTGGTCACACTTATTGGCTACACTCCTGCAAGTGCCCAACGTCGAATTGATGCCGCACGAATGATGCAACAAGTTCCAGAGGTTGGGAGCAAAATCGAAAATGGCAGTTTGAAGTTGAGCCAGGTATCCCAGGTACAGAAGGTTCTGAGGTTGGTTCGAAAAACCGATAACCTTCAACTCTTGCCAGATGAGAAAAAGGATCTCCTTGCAAAACTTGAGAACAAGACCGGAGCAGAGAGCGAATTGATCTTGGCGCAAGAATTTAAGCTTCCGCCCCAAACTCAGTTCAGGCAGAAAATTCAGCAAGATGAATCAGTCAGAATTGAGCTCACTTTAAGCAAAGAGCAAATCGAAATTGTGGAACGAGCCAAGGCCTTGCTTTCCCATGCCTTGCCGGGTGCAACTTTGGCGGAGGTGATTGTAAGTCTCGCAGAGCGATACGTTAGGACCCGAGTTGGAGCGAAATCTAAATCGAAAGGCCAAACTGAAACGAAAATGAAAACTGAAATGAAAACTGAAACTGAAACTAATGCTGAAGCTTGGACTAAATCTTCGATTGATCAAGGCTCGACTTCCGCACCGGAAGGAACAGAGCGTCAGAGGCGAGGGGTTTCGAAGCAGGCGATTCCTGCGGCGATAAAAAAGAATGTCTTGAGTCGTAATCAGGGGTGCGAATTTAGGGATGCGAAGACGGGAAGGGTTTGCGGATCGAAAATGTTTCTTGAAGTTGACCACGTGCAACCTCGATTTGCAGGTGGCGGAAATGAGCCCTTCAATTTGAGACCGATGTGTTCATCGCACAACAAATTTCGTTACACTGCTGGTTGCTGAGATTCCATCTTTTAGGAACACGTCCTCTTTTGGGGAGATATTCAAGCTTTTTTCAAATTCAGAAGCAGAAGGACCTACTATGAAAGAGTCAGTGGGCGGACATATAGACATCTTCTTATCGAGGTCATTTTTATTGCAATTTGTTCGTATGTAATTTGAGTCTTTCGTTTTATCCTTCAAGTAAGGTTTTTTCTGATCATGCGAGGATATTTCTTTACCTAACTCCAGCCGCTTTCACGGGAGTTTTACCTATGGATGCCGTGGAGAGAGGGACCTGCCCAGATGCGGCCCTGGTGACTTTCTTTTCATAAACAAACTGAATGAATGACTTCACAAACTTCATTATTCATCGCCGGCATCATTATCTCCATGGTCATGGTCATCGCCCTGCTCAACACCATGCTCAGCGCCTTCATTTTCACCGAGTTGCAGGGTTGTTCCAAAAAGTTCAAGAGTTCGGGTTTGGCTGTTGTAATTTTTGAAAAGATGAAAACCAAAAGCCATGACAAGACCAATAAGCAAGATACCGAATGATGCTTTTGATGAGGTTATTGTTTGATCAGGGGTTACACTCTCTTTTTCCCGTCGATCATACTCAAACCAATAAGTTCACGCGTTCGGATTGTATGAATCCCAATTCCAACAACATGCAGACCAACAACAACTATAAATCCGTTCGCCAATAACTCGTGAAAGTCTTCCAATAATTCATTCTCTGACCCAGAAGCCATTAAATACCCAGTCACTGCAAGACCAAGAGCCATTAACATCATTATGAGACCTGCCCAACTGGATGCGGGATTGTGACCGGCCCACCGCTTTTTTTCACCAGCTAGAATACCCAAAAAATAACTTACGAGATCCTTCGGATTGAGAGCAAAGCCTGAAAAACGGGCATGTTTGGTTCCAAAAACCCCCCAAACAACTCTTAGCAAAACCAAAAAACCAAGTGTCAGTCCCGCTAAGGAGTGGTAGTTAAACAAAACCGATTCATCATCGACAGTTTTTGCAATAATAAAACCAATCAAAAATAACCCTGCAAACAGCCAATGAAAAAGTCGTAGGGGAAGGTCATAAACAAGATGTTGTCTCACAAAAACTCCAGTTGCTTGTTGATTTGGTCAATGGACCAACCGTAGTTCATTTGGATCGTTTTGTGGAGCGTGGAAATTAACCCGCAGCGCCAAAATAACAAGTCTAAATATTTCTACGGTACTGCCCACCAACCTCATACAAAGCTTGAGTCATTTGAAAAAGGCTGCAATGGCGAGCGGCCTCCATCAGGGCTGCAAAAATATTGCCGCCAGCTAAGGCCGTCGTTTTGAGTCGTTCAATCTCTTGCTCCGATTGGGAACTGTGCACCCGCTGAAAGCCACGAAGGTTCTCAAGTTGATATTCCTTTTCTTCAGCGGAAGCTCTCGCCAATTCAATTCGAGGAGGAACATAATCCACCGCTAGAGTTTTGGGATCGACAAAGGTATTCACTCCAATAATTGGAAACGACCCATCGTGCTTCATGCGCTCATAAAGCAAGGACTCTTCTTGAATCTTAGAGCGTTGATACTGAGTCTCCATGGCTCCGAGGACGCCACCGCGCTCGTTAATTCGCATAAATTCCTCAAACACAGCCTCTTCAACAAGCTCGGTGAGCTCGTCCTGGAAGAAACTTCCCTGATTAGGATTTTCATTTTTGGCAACTCCGAATTCGCGATTAATAATCAACTGAATGGCCATGGCCCGCCGAACGGACTCCTCGGTTGGCGTGGTAATAGCTTCATCATAAGCATTCGTGTGTAGCGAGTTGCAATTATCGTAAATGGCGAGCAAGGCCTGTAGAGTTGTCCGAATATCATTAAAAGCAATTTCCTGAGCATGCAGGGAGCGTCCACTTGTTTGAATATGATACTTCAATTTCTGCGCCCGCTCGTTGGCCTTGTAGAGATCACGCAAGGCGATTGCCCAAATCCTACGTGCCACTCGACCCAAAACTGCGTACTCGGGATCGAGTCCATTGCTAAAGAAGAAACTCAAATTGTTTGCGAAATCATCAATGGGCAGACCGCGAGAAAGGTAATACTCCACAAACGTAAAGCCATTGGCCAAAGTGAACGCTAGTTGAGAAATCGGATTCGCCCCAGCCTCCGCGATATGATAGCCCGAAATACTGACCGAATAGAAATTTTTGATTTTCTGCTTGACGAAATATTCTTGAATGTCGCCCATCATTTTAAGAGCGAAATTAATCGAAAAAATACAGGTATTCTGTCCCTGATCTTCTTTGAGAATATCGGCCTGCACGGTTCCCCGCACTTGCTGCAAAGTCTTTGCTGAAACCTCTTGATATTCGGCGGCAGTCAGACGGCGACCGAGAGTCTTCTCGCGCCCTTCCACCTGTTGATCAATCGCCGTATTGAAATAAAAAGCCAAAATCATTGGAGCGGGCCCATTAATCGTCATGCTCACACTTGTCGCCGGTGCGCAAAGATCAAAGCCCGCAAAGAGCTTTTTCATATCGTCCAGAGTGCAAACACTCACTCCGCTTTCGCCCACTTTACCAAAAATATCAGGCCGAGGATCAGGATCCTGTCCATAAAGGGTCACACTGTCAAAGGCCGTTGATAGCCGTTGCGAAGCCTCGCCCTGACATAAATAATGAAACCGATGATTTGTCCTATCTGGGGTCCCCTCCCCGGCAAACATTCGCTTGGGGTCCTCATCATTTCGTTTAAGCGGAAAAACACCGGCTGTGAAAGGAAACTCGCCCGGCACGTTTTCTAGTTTCAAATACCTAAAGCGATCTCCCCAGTCAGAAAAATGCGGAATACTCACACGGGGAATGCGGGTCCCACTGAGGGATTTAACACTCAAGGACTGTCGTATTTCTCGCCCTCGCACGTCAAAACAAAGTTCGTCCTGGGAGTAGGTCTTTTGAAACTGCGTCCACCCTTTGAGCTTGTGAATTTCTTCGGTCGTCAGATCTTTGAGGAAAGCCTTCTGCATGTGAATCATTTTCTCAGAATCAAAAAGCCCTTCGCCTTCAAGGCGCTCCAAAGCTCCGGCGTTCGAAACTGACTCGGATAACTTATGAACTCGCGTCTTATATTTTCGAATTGTCGTCACGATTTCGGCCAAATATCCTTGGCGTTCTGAGGGAATTATGACCTGTTCCTCAGAGGGAATTAACGGCGATGATAATCTATCGGAAAAACGACCACCCAACTGGGACATTAAATCTTGAAATAAATTATTGACTCCGCCATCGTTAAACTGGCTCGCTTGAGTCAAAAAACACTGAAACGTCCCTATCATCGAAAATTTTGCGAGAGCGCTTGAACTGCTTCGTCACATCACGAAGTGCATCTTGAGCTCCTCTGCGATCGGCCTTATTGACGGCAATCACATCGGCAAAATCGATCATATCAATTTTTTCAAGCTGGGACTGAGCCCCAAAATCCGAGGTCATGACATAGAGAGTTTTATCACTGACTTCTGTAATAGCGGTACTTCCCTGACCAATCCCAGAAGTTTCGGCAATGATCAAATCAAAATCCAAACGCTTCAAAAAATTCAAAATTTTCGGCAAACTTTGGGCGATCTCACGGCCTGAGCCACGAGTGGCCACTGAACGCATATAGATCCGATCACGACTGAGACTATTCATCCGTATCCGGTCACCCAGTAAACTTCCCCCCGTTTTTTTCTTTGAAGGATCGACACACACAAGAGCTATTTTCTTTGTTGGAAAAGAATTTAAAAATCTCTGCGCAAGCTCATCGATCAAACTCGATTTCCCGGCGCCGCCAGTGCCTGTAATCCCAAGAACCAAAGGGGCCTCTGTGCCGCTCCGTTGAAATGAGTCAAGTCCATAGGATCCAAGGTGCGCAATTTCACTCCCGTTTTCAAGCGCCGTTAAAGCCAACCCCAATTCAAAGGAAGGGACTGATTCTAAACTGGCTTTTGAATGAGAACTTATCTTAAGATTTGCACAAACATCGAAATCACACTGTTCGAGAATACTCCTTATCATCCCCTCGAGGCCCATGCGGCGACCGTCGTCGGGATGAAAGATCTGGGCAATTCCATAGGCCTCAAGTTCGAGTTTCTCCTCATGAACAATGACCCCACCGCCCCCGCCGAATATTCGGCGATTCGAGGCTCCGGCAGAATCCAAGAGGTCCTTCATATATTTAAAATATTCCATATGTCCACCCTGGTATGAGCTGACACAAACACCTTGAGCTCCCTCTTGAAGGACAGCCTTGACAACATCGGCAACCGATCGGTTATGACCAAGATGAATCACCTCGGCCCCAAGATCCTGGAGAATTCGTCGCATAATATTAATAGTTGCATCATGCCCATCAAAGAGGCTTGCGGCAGTGACTATTCGAATTGGATTCTTCCAGCTCATGCATTCTCCAGTAATTACGATCTAGGTTAATTATTATCTAGGATACTTATGATCTATGATATTTATCATCTAGCTTTATATTCCGCGAAACACAGGCTTTCGTTTTCCAAAAAATGCTGAAAGGCCTTCGCGTGTGTCTGCTAGATCAAAGAGTTCTGAAAAATTCTCTGCCTCCATGTGTTGGGCCTCCTCGATTCCAAGATCCCAGGCATTCAAAATCGACTTCTTTGCCAAATCGACGGCTCGTGGCGCGCGGGAGGCAATCACAGTCATTTTGTCTAGTGCCGCCTTCAGGAGCTCACCTTGTGGAAACACCCGATTGACCAAGCCCATTTGAAGGGCTTCAGCCGCCGAAATAATTTCCCCAGAAAAAATAAGTTCCCGAGCCTTTCTTATTCCAACTGCTCTTGAAAGTCTCACGGTGCCGCCAAACCCGGGAATCACACCCAAAGAAACTTCTGGCAGACCAAATTTTGCGTTTTCACTGGCGTAGATAAAATCACAGGCTAAGGCAAGCTCACAGCCGCCACCAAGAGCGAAACCATTGACCGCGGCAATCACCGGTAGCTTAAGTAAAGACAATTCATGAAACACCGCCTGCCCCCGTCTTGCAAATTTCTCGGCCTCGGTGCGATTCAATTTTGCTAGCTCCTTAATATCGGCGCCAGCCACAAAGGCTTTATCACCGGCTCCAGTGATTATCAGCCCCTGAGCATGCTCCGTATCCATCTCTGACACGAGTCGAATAGCCACACCAAGCTCATTGAGAACAATTGAATTTAAGGCATTGAGCGCCTCGGGTCGATGAATACGCAAAACCCAAAGGGGCCCGATTGACTCGACTGCAATTGTGCTAAATTCTCCAAATCCCAAAATCACTCCTTGTTGTTAGTATTGATAAAAACCACGCCCACTCTTTCGTCCCAACCAACCGGCCTCGACATATTTTACTAACAGAGGGGATGGGCGATATTTCGAATCTCCGAGTCCAGTAAAAAGAACATTCATGATCGATAGACAAGTATCTAAACCAATAAAATCTGCCAACGCGAGAGGCCCCATGGGCTGATTGGTTCCTAACTTCATCGCACTATCAATTGAGTCTGCCGAGGCAATACCTTCATGAAGTGTGAAAATGGCTTCATTAATCATGGGCATCAAAATCCGATTGACAATAAATCCGGGCATATCTTTCACACTCTCGACAAATGTTTTGCCCATTTTTTCAGCAACAGCGCGAACAGTTTTAAAGGTCTCATCAGAGGTTTGAAGACCCCGAATCCCCTCAACCAGCTTCATCACTGGAACTGGATTCATAAAATGCATTCCTGCAACCAATTCGGGTCGCCTCGTGGCTGCCGCCATTTTAGTAATTGATATTGATGAGGTATTGGTCACCAGCAAGGTCCCTGGCTTTGAAACCTTATCTAACTCCTTAAATATTTTTATTTTAAGGTCAATATTTTCAGTCGCGGCTTCAATCACTAGGTCACAGCCAGCGAGCGGTGAGGCTTCACCAGAGAGCTGAGTCGACAATTGGATCAGATTCAGAAGATTCTTCTTCTGGTCCTCTGACATCGAGTTCTTTTTGATCAATCGATCACAGGAAGAGGAAATGCTCAGTTGGGCGCGCTTCAAAATTTCGTCAGAAATATCAGTCAGCACAACTTCATAGCCGGTCGCCGCTGCAACCTGAGCAATACCACTGCCCATTTGTCCAGCTCCAACGATACCAATTTTTCGCACAGCTTCAAAAGCAATACCTTTTTCCATAGTGACTCTCCTTTGGATTGCACCTTAACCCGGGAGTCAGTCCTGGTCAAAAGATCTGGCCTTGCCTAAAGCCATGGCGCACGGTGAAATCGGACTGTGCCTAACCCTTTGAAATTAATTTTATTTTCACACCTCTTCACCTTCTTACCTCAGACCGGCTGGAGCATCTGCGGGATATTCAAACCTCCACGTGGCTCCGCACAAAGTCAATGACGGCGCTCTATGAATCGCCACAACTAAACTCAACTAAACTCACAACGTTAGCTCCAAACACTTCTCTGCGGATCCTGAACGTATTGAATCATTGGGCGTCCGTCTATGATGGGCACATGATCGGATGGATCCCTTTCCACCACACCAACACTGTGCGAGAAGATCCGGGTCTCTTTGTGCCCCTCATCGATACCTACATTCGAAGCCTTCCTCAGCAAGGGGCACCCATTCTTTCGACAGCAGCTAAGGGCTCCCGATGGATTCCCCAGCAAATCATGGAGGATTGGCTAGAAGTTCAATGGGAAGGGCAGCGTGCCTACTTGGATCTTGCCCATCTCGCTCATCGAATTGATTTTTCAAGCTGGGCGTATCATCGAACTCAAGGATGGATCCGCCTGGGTAGCCGATCCTCTGGGACCATCATCTCAGACTCCCAAGAGAAATTCTGGCTCAAGGATTTTAGTGCCTTTGAGATAGATCCAAAGAAGGCTCTGATGACAGACTCGATGACAAATGGTCCCCAGCTTCGCTCTCGAGTGACGCTTGAAAGCATTTCCGCAGTTCGCTGGGTGATGAGTTCTATTGACGGACATGGTGATGTCTGGTGGAAAAGAGAGATCTTCAAGGAACCTCCCGTGAGAAGCCTAGAGAAAGAGCATTTGAGTTTCGAGGATATCCTAAAAAAAGATCTGTTCTCTTTGTCTTTCGTCAGCGGAAACTCACTCAGAGGCCAGAAGAACTCAAGCGGCATATCGCAACGAAGTAGCCCTATTTCAGGACTCGCCTCCAGTCATGGAGTCTTTAAAACCAAGGATGGACAACGCTGGGATCGAATCAATGAGTTTGGTGATGAAAACCTTCCCGTCTGCATTCATCCCGATGGGATTTGGTTTGTCGGCAGCTTCCGAAGTTTTGATCAGGGTCAAACTTTCGAACCCTTCCTGCGCTGGGATCTCTTGGCTGAGATAATTCAAAATGAACTCAAACGTCCAGCCCTTTATTTGAAACTTTCTCGAATTATAGCCCTGAAGGGATCCCAATTAGAGATTGTGATTGAGACTGGTTTCCGTCCGGTCCACTTGCGAGGCCATACACTTGGTCAGTTCTGGAACATTTCAAAATAACTCTCTTGCTGAAACTTAGACAGTGAATGCATAATATAAGCAATCATGGAATTAGAACGACTAAATTTGAGATGGGTTTGAGATGGGTTTGAAATGAATTTGGTGAAGAAGTGGATTCTTCTAGTTGAAGATGACAAAGCTTTTGCCGACCTACTTATGGCGGATCTGGTTAAAATATCTGATTTCAAGATGATCTGGGCCAAAACCCTTCCTGAAGGAATGACCAAACTCAATAATCAGAAATTTTCTTGCATACTGCTCGATCTTCAGCTGGAAAAACACTCCGGCCTTAAACTTATTCAGCAGGTTCGAAATCCGAATGCCACAAAACAGCTCAATGCAGATACACCTATTATCCTGATGAGCGGATACTTGAAAGGTGATGTGGTTGTCAGTGTTGCAACCTTGGTTCAGGGAATCATTGCCAAGCCCTTTAAACCAACAGACGTTATTCAAAAAAATCCGTGACGCAATCGATGGAACAGACGCCCCCCTAGAGATGGCAGCAGCAGCAGCGGCCCCCACCCTTAACTCAGCGGCAGGGGTCACCCCTGAAACTCTATCAAAGTTTGTTCATGATCTGAATAACATATTGGCTATTGTCGATATGTCAATGGATCGCTTGACTAAAAATTTAACTGAAATAAAGGCCACCCGCGAACTTGAAAACGTGGCTAAAATTGATGGGCATGTCAAAAGAATAATTAATCTGGTTAAGGATTTCAGAGAAGCTAAGAATAAAGCCTCTTAAGTGATATTATAAATAATCCAACATTTTAATAGTACTACGTTCACAAAATTAATTTAGTTGAGATTGCATCTCGCAATAAACCTGTCGCTGGAGGTCTGGACGATTCTTCAAATCATAATTCTGCGTGGAAAGCGGCGGAAGAATTCGAACTTCCACGTCCCGAAACCAACGATCCCAATTTGGAAATAATTGCCCTTTTGGAAGAATCTGAGAAGCTCCTCGAATAACCACAGGAACAATGGGAACCTGGGCCTGAATCGCAAAGACAAATGGCCCAGACTTGAATGGAGCCAAGATCTCACGAGACTTCCGGTCTGTGTCCCCAGCTGGAGACTGGCGCGCCTCGCCGCCACTGGATTGCCGACTGGTTAGACGACCGGGCTGCGGCTTCGTTCTGCCGCCTTCGGGCTGCTGTTTCGTTCTGCCCCCTTCGGGTTGCTGTTTCGTTCTGCCCCCTTCGGGGGCAAGTGCAAATCTCTCGCCGTTTTGCATTCGAATCGTGGCCTCGTCATAGATTCGAAAAACGCTCTCCTTTCGAGCTCGATCAATGGGCAACATTCCAAGTCGCATCATTGCTGCGCCAAAAAAAGGTATCTTAAACAGTTCAATTTTTGCTCCAAATCGAAGTCCGGGAATGCCGTCAGCCAGAGCAAAAATATCAAAAAAACTCGCATGATTAAAAACTAACACGGCTCCACCAACTTCGTGAAGGTGCTCAAGACCAACCACATGCACCCGCACTCCAAACATTCGACACGAAATTCGTCCCCAGAATGACACCATCCAATCATCAATTTTTCGATTTCGAAAAATAAAATTCAATAAATAAGTACAAACTGACGTCGCCATTAAGAATGGTCCGTAAAGAATCGCCATAAGTATACTTCGAAATAAGGCCATAGCGTTAAGAAACTGTCTCTGGGAAAAGCCTCTTTCGCGCCAAAAGCTTCTGTCTCTCTTTATATGCCTTATGCTCAGACGGGCCAGATGCGATCCGCTTATACGCATCTGAATCCATAATCTGAACTTCAAAGGGATAAAAGAAACTGAAAGACTGGGAAACTCCTGATGAATCACCCTTTGACCGAACTCGAATCAATTTCCTGGTAATAAATTTGATAAACTTGAAGTCCCCCCCGACTGCTCATTCAGCTTTCTGAGCAAGAGGGCCTTGGCACCTTCCTCGCGAAGTGAATCTTCAAAAATCTGATTAACCTCTCCCGGCGAGGGGGCAGGGTTTCTCTTGCGCAGCTTTTCGCACACCTGAATAAAAAGACCGACTGGATACATATTATTAGACGATTGATCCGGCATAATGTGAGCGAAACTCATTAAATTCTCTTCCACGAGGAAGCGAATAACTTGGAAAGAATCAAACAAACTTTCAGTCACAAAGCGAACACCCAGCTTATCAAAGATCTTCATCGCCAAAGCATCCGGCTTAGCCAACAATTTAATGACCGTGCTCGAGGATGTTTTAAAGGGTTTAACTTCAAATGCATCCAGCTGTATATGAGTCAATCCACGTGGAGACTTTAGCCAAATTCGCTCACCTTCATGAGCAATAGCCCTCTGAAAAGGCGTCAAGATCTGACTTTGAATTTCCTCTGAAAACGAACTAAAAAGATCATTTTCAGAATGAACAAAGACGTGCATCCCACGCAAAATTGCACACGACCAGCGCTGAAGCTCACGACTCCCTTCAACGCCAGCATCTTTCGAGTGACTCGCCCAAAGCAAAAGATGTCTTAAATCAGCCAGAGTTTTTCTATCCCGCAAAATCTCAGGAATCTCGGATTCTGAAAACCCAAGCCGTTCGACCATTAAGACTAAAGCACGACGGTGATAATACCAAAGCCTTTCCAAATCCTCTGGGTCTTCCAAATTGAACCCGTAACTCTGAACGAAGGAGCTCGCCTCTTGCAAAGTTTTAATATTAAGTTTTGGAATATCAATAGCTGATAATCCTCCGGCAACGGAGTTCAATATATCGAATTCAAAATTGTAACGTGCTGGCATGGCAATCATAGAACAAGATCCCGTAGAGAGGATCAAGAAATTATTAGTCTAACAGGGCGCATTTTGGGTTTATTGAAACACTGACTGACTTGAAATGCTGCGCCGCAATCGGTTTCAAACATCACTCGAGTATTGGACTTATGAACTTTTTGCTAAGTCATCAACCATTAGTCCAAAAGTCCGCACTTTGAAATCTTAAATGCTCCTAAGGGTCCGCTCTGAGGGGAATAACCCGCAAAAGCCTGAGAATTCTGGAACTGAATTTGACCCCAAGCAAAGCTCGCGTCGAATTGGCCATTTATGGTGACAGTGCCATATTTATCCTGAAAGGTTGCTTGGAAGGTTCTGGCAGTGGCATTCATCGTTCCACTTGTTCCCATTTGTTGGTAATTGGCAGGCGAGATCCCTTCACCACCTTGAAATTTTATTGAATCGGTGATGGTGATTTCTAAACCCGACTGTTCACGAATGAGTTGACCTTGAGCCGTGAACTTCAACTTTCCTCGCAGATCAATGCCCGTCGTTGTGGAACCTGGATTTCCATCGACAGTTCCCAACGATGCCGGATCCATCCACGCAGACACATATCCCGCGACTTGATTCTGAAAATTGCCGCCTTGACCACCATCGTAAATGATACCAACTCCTGAGGTCCCGTCCACACAATTCCCGGCAATAGCTTGGCCTCCTCGAAGAGCCGTATCTTTCTTGCTTCTCTCACCACAGGCCGTAAGAAATAAACTCATTCCTAGAACTGATCCCAAAAGCCAGTTTAGTACATTGTGGAAATCATTATTTTTGTTCATAAATTACTCCTCTGTTTACTACCTTCGCAAACCTCAGGCCAGCCAAGTCCAATCAGCTCAAGCTGATCGTCTCAGGTTGACACAATCACGTCCAAAAGGCGCAAAGTCGTCCGTCTTTGACTAAACTGTAAACAGAGCTCCCCGGCCTCAACCCAAACAAACTTTGACCCGATACAACTCCGTAATGGGGGTTCATTTGTCCGAACGGCCTTTGAGACTAGGAAAATTCGTCGGTTATTTTTGCATCCAATTACTATTGCTCAGCTGTCAATCCCGTCCAGCAAAAGTCGATCATTCCGACGTCGCTATTCCATCAAAATCAAAAACTCCAACCGATAGTCTGGCCATTGCCCGCAGGAAACCCACCCGATTGATTAAACAAAATCAGAAAAATACAGATTCTCGGAGAAAAAGCATCTACTGTGAGGGTGATTTCTTGGACTACTCAAAACCCCAAGAAGCTTTCTTGGGACTCACTGTACAATTTGTCTATGATCAGCGCAATACAATTGACATGATTCTTCTCAATGATGAGGAAAAGTCCATTCAAAGACTCACTTATAAAGTCAAACAAAAAGAATCTCTCAAACTCGCCGAAACTCATGGAAATCAAACTGTTCTTGCGAGTCACCCCGAAGGCTTACGGTTACCTGGATTTCCTATCTCAAGAAAAATTATGGCTTTGTTACCTTTTCGCCCATTCAAGATTGATTCCTCCGAAACAGAGAATCAAGCTGAGCTGTTCGGAACTCTAAACTTCCAGAATTCAAAAAACGAGTTTGTGGGTGGGAATCAGAGGCTCAATTGCAGTTTTGACCCTTAGGACTCGTCAATAAACCTTCGATCATCTGCGAGAGTTTTTCAAAATCACTCTCCTGGGGTAAATGTATAAAGACACAGTTTTTATTTATCTTGAGGACCTGAAAATAAAGATAATTACATAGATAGGTGCCGGCAGAATGAGAGATCTTCAAATTCAAACCTAAATCTGCATACTCCTTGAGCCATTGATGGAAAGGCAGTTTGTTAATAAGAGCTTCTGGCTGGGATTGATCAATCATTTGAGGCAAGGGCGCGAGGCCCAGGTTATCCGCCAGCTCCCCCTCAATCCAGTTCAGGGCCACTCGTTCCAACGAAGTGCAATCACGACCCGAAGCCAGCCCAAAGAGAACTATAAAATCGAAATCGACAAGATTGAGGGCTGCGAGTTTTTGATCAATCAACGCATAACTGACTGGCAAAACAACCGTCTGGTAGCCCCTGTTGCCTAGATAGGTCATGAGTTCAGCGCTTGGATTCACTTTGAATTCGCCAAAGGGCTCAAAGCCAGTCAGAAGGAACCTCTTTAGACCCTTTTTCTGAGTTCTTTCTGCAGCATTTCTGAGAGCACCACTCATGTTGGCTCACGTTCGCTTTTGATTCTTTTTGACGACAGACACCTTTGTAATCCACCCTTGTTCCGTAAGTCAATGAGTGCCTCCCAAGGGGGCCGGACTTTGATCTTGCCCTCACTTAAACAATCCATCCTTTAGCCTAGCCATCCTTTGATCAGGTGTCCTTTTTACTGCCTTTTAGTTTTATAGTTGCTAGTGTTTAAAGGACAGCAAGGATGCTCGTCTTGAACATGATTAGATCTGCTCAAAAAAAAAATCGGCAGCCTTTTGGCAACAGATGGCTCCCTTATTTAGTTTTTTTATTTATCGGTTACACCGTGGCCGATTCATTAATTGTTGGCACTCGGGACTTGATGTTGCCAAATCAAGCACCGCCGGCACCTCCACCGACAATAGCTTCTTCGAACATCATTGAACATGGACTCCTCCAACCCATTGTCAGAAGAAATATTTTCCGTTCCGAGGGGGACGACCCACCTCCCCTGCAGGCCAAGGGAGTGATCAGTGCCCCAACTCGGGAGGATGCTCCTGTCCTCAGCTCGCTGCCCATTAACCTTATTGGAACCTTGGTTCACTCAAATCCATCGAAATCACTTGCGGCAATTGAGGTCAAATCAAAAAACCAAATCCTTTCTTACACCGAGAAGAGAGAAATCGAAACGCTTGCAACCGTAGAAAAGATTGAACGAGGAAAGGTCTTTATTCGAAACTCGAATAACGGTCGCATGGAGTATATAGAACTCAAGGCAAATTCGAAAGTCGTCTTCGGCGCTGCAGTTAAGCCAGCCGTCTCGATGGCGAAGGGTGAAGTCAAACAACTTGCTGAAAACCAATTTGAAATCAGCCGAAAGGTTCTGGACAAGTATACGGGGGATCTCTCAAGCATCCTTATGCAAGCTCGAGCGGTTCCTGCTAAACGCCCAGGCACGGGCGAAGTTTACGGATTTCGTCTTCTGGAAATTCAGCCTGGCAGCATTTACACTGAACTTGGTCTTAAGGCTATGGATGTTATCTGTGGAGTGAATGGCTCACCAGTGACAAGCCCTCAACAGGCTATGGAATTTTATAGCGCCTTGAAAAGTTCCTCGGGAATTGAACTCTGTGTTGAAAGAGACGGAAAACAAAATAACCACAAATACGTGATCCCTCAATAAAATTGCGTCCGCAAAGGAAGGTGGATGATGAAAAAAATTAACCGCGCCATGAGAAGAATCTCACCACGATTATTTTTAGGAACTTTGATCGCTGCCACGGCATTAAGGCCAAGCCAGGTCAGCGCTCAGGATGATTTTGGTGGCGGGGATTTCGGCAATTCGTCAGGTGCGACCAGCGGTGCGGCAGGAGCTGCCTCCTCGGAGGACAAACAGACAAACACAAAAGTCCTCTCAAAAGCCAAACAATCATTAATGGCGCAGGCAGGACTTGAGGAAATTACCAACGAGAATTTCCCCGAAACTATCGAATCCTTTGACTTTCCGAATGTTGAAATCACGGACATCATCAAGGCGATCAGTGAACTCACGGGAAAGAACTTTATTATTGATCCTGGTGTTCGCGGAAAGATCACCATCGTGGCCCCCAGCAAAATCACCGTGGCAGAGGCCTACAAAGCATTTCTGTCTGCATTGGCGATTAATGGATTCACAGTGGTCCCAAGCGGAAGTTTTCTCAAGGTTAAGAATGCTCGAAATGCTCAAAGGGACAATATCGAAACATATACCGGAGCTTATTATCCAAATTCTGATCAAATGATCACAAGAATTATTCACCTAAAACACATCCAGGCGGTTCAAGTGAACCGGGATCTCCGAATTCTCACTTCAAAAGACGGCGATGTCGCCGTCTATGAACCCACAAATTCAC
Source organism: Bdellovibrionales bacterium (assembly GCA_016713585.1). Lineage (GTDB taxonomy): Bacteria > Bdellovibrionota > Bdellovibrionia > Bdellovibrionales > Bdellovibrionaceae > JADJOV01. Next base: position 391,046 of record JADJOV010000027.1, read on the forward strand.
TGATCATTTCAGATTACGGATCGAACATTGATCGGATCATGAAAATTTTGAGTCAACTGGATCTTCCTGGCTTTGAAGAGCAACTCGAGGTTATTAGAATCCGACATGCCAAAGCTAAGGACCTTGCCGAGTTAGTCGATAAAATTGTCAACAAAGGGCAAGGGGGAGGCAACCGGAGCGGTGGGACTTTTTCATCCGGGGTTCCTAGATTTTCTCGGAGTGGAACAGGAACAAGCTCGCAGCAAGGGGCCAGCTACTTTATGGCGATTCCTGATGAACGCACGAATTCAATTATCGCAGTCGGAAACAAGTCAGGAATCCTTCGCATTAAGAAACTACTGAGCCAGTTGGATTTTAAACTCAACCCTGACGACAGTGGCGGAATTTTCGTGTACTATACCAAGTTCGGTGAAGCTAAAAAGATCGCCCAAGTCCTGACCGGCGTCGCGAAGGACGCCGCGCCAAAAAATGCTATTCCTGGGGCCGGTGGCGCTCCTGGTCTTTCGCCGTTTCCAAGCACTGGGTTTGGCGGCCCGACCCAATCACCGCAGTCTACGACGCCTGCTGGCGGCGAGCTTTTTGGCGGGGATGTCAAGATCACCGCCGACGAGACTACAAATAGCCTTGTCATCACGGCCAGCAAACAAGATTACGAGATTGTTCTCAACTTGCTTGCCAAAATTGACATTCCTCGAGATCAAGTTTTCGTCGAAGCCGTGATAATGGAAATGAATATGGTCGACAACAACAGCTGGGGCTCTGGTTACTATCAATATGGAAGCTCTGGTTTTGGTCGGGGTGGCTACAACACCGGCGTGGATGTCTCGCAAATTTTGAATCCCCTCCCTGGCGGCGAAGGCTCCCCGTTGATTTTGCCATTTTCCATGGGAAAATCAGTTAAAATGACTAACCCCGCCTCGCCAGGAACCTCAATAGAAGTTCCCAGCCTGGTTGCTTTCTTTCAGCTGCTGACCACCAATAAAAGAACAAATATTTTATCCACACCAAAAATTCTCGCCCTTGACAATCAAGAGGCCGAAATTGAAGTTGGAGATAAAGTCATCACCGGGGTCACAACGACAGCCTCCGCCGCAGGGCAACTCAAGCCTCGCCGAATTTTGAAAATGCGACGATTAAGCTCAAAATCAAACCCTTTATCAGCCCAGCCTCCAATTCAATTCGAATGGAAGTGCAGCAGGATATCAAACAGCCTAACAATAACCTCAAACCTCCAAAAGCCCTTCAAGATTTGGCCTTATCACTATCTTCACGCACAATCAAAACACAAATTGTTGTGACCAATGGAGACACTGCCATTCTCGGGGGCCTTATCAAAGATACCGATACAGAGACCGTCAATAAAAGTTCCCTTGCTCGGAGATTTGCCAATCATTGGTTGGCTCTTTAAAGGTCGGCAAATTTCCAAAGATAAAGTGAACTTATTGGTGTTCTTGACCCCAAAAATCGTCCGCAGCCCCAGAGAGACCAAAGAAATTCTGGACACAAATCTTGAGGAGAGACTGGAGTATGTCAAGGAAGCTGGCGGAAAAGATCCTTACGGCAAAAAAGTTGACCAAATTCAAAAACGCACGGCTCTCTTGAAGGGGTCCACTGACTCAACGACACCGGTCCCTCAGGGCACTGACTTGAAAAGCACTCCCGAGACGATAGCGCCACCGCCGCCAGAAATTTCCCCTAGCCCTACGTCGAGTGATGATGACATTGAGCAGCTCTTGCAGTAAATTTTAATTCACTCAGGACCGGGAGAAATTTGGATATTCAAAATGTTCTTTCTAAAAGCACTTCGCTCTCACCCGATCAAGTTCGATCGATTTTGAGCAATCCTTCGATCGCTGGGCCCGCCAGCGTCGGTGAGGCTCTGGCGCTTAAGGAGTATTCGACCGCCGAAGACTTGGTGGCCGAGCTCTGCCGCGAACTGAGCTTAGATTTTATAAAAGATATTCCTATCGGCGATATTCCCGTGGATTTGGTTCGGAATTTGTCGATTAATTACGCCAAACAGCAGTGCATATTGCCCTATAAAGAGGACCAAGAAAATCTCACTGTATTGACCAGCAATCCTGTGAATCTGAAAGCCCTGGACGACCTTCGGGTTCTTTTTGGAAAGCGTGTAAAACCTTTGATCACGACCAACCAAAAACTCCATGAAGCAATTAATAGAGTTTATGAAAAAAGCACTTCAAACTTGCAAGGCCTTGACGAAATTGAGGAAGAGGAAGTCGATCTCGATGATCCAATTATTGATTTGCTTGAAGCCGGTGATGATGATGCACCAGTCATTAAACTTGTAAACTCACTCCTGTTTCGGGCCGTCAAAGAAAAAGCCTCAGATATCCATTTAGAGCCCTATGAAAAAGATATGGTGGTGCGCTTTCGAATGGACGGTATTTTATATGATATTTTTAAACCACCAAAGAAATTGCAGAACGCCATTACCTCTCGAATCAAAGTCATGGGAAGCTTAAATATCGCAGAAAAAAGGTTGCCGCAAGATGGCCGAATTCCCCTCAAAGTGGGCGGCAAAGATATTGATATTCGTCTCTCAACTGTACCTACGGCCTTTGGGGAACGGCTTGTTATGCGTCTCCAAGATAGATCGAATGTGGTCCTTGAACTTGAGCAACTTGGCTTTTCCACGCAGTCCATGACCCATCTGGACGATTTGCTTCATAGAACCTACGGCATTGTTCTTGTCACCGGCCCCACGGGTTCGGGAAAATCGACGACTCTTTATGCCTGCCTCACTCGCCTGAATAAACCAGACGTCAATATTCTCACAGTTGAGGATCCTGTCGAACAAAGGATCCATGGCTTAGGAGCAAGTGCAAGTGAATGCTAGATTGGGCTAACCTTTGCCGCGGGACTCAGATCTTTTCTGCGGCAAGATCCAGACATCATTATGGTGGGTGAGATTCGAGATCTTGAAACCTGTGAATTGGCAATTACTTCTTCATTGACAGGTCACCTTGTGCTTTCAACTCTCCATACAAATGATGCGGCTGGTGCCTTTCCCCGTTTAATTGACTTCGGAGTTGAACCTTTTTTGATTGCCACTTCAATATTGGGCGTCATTTCGCAACGTCTGATTCGCGTTCTTTGTCCTCACTGTAAAGCCCCCTATGAGCCCACGGATTTTGAATTGGGAAATTTGGGCTTAACCCGAGCCCAAGCCGACAAGGGCAATATTTGTAAAACCGTTGGATGCAACCACTGCAATCAGAAGGGGTATTCCGGGCCGGTCTTTGATTCAAGAGCTTCTTCCGGTCACTGACGATATTCGCTCCCTGATCATGCAAAGAAAAGACGGGACAACGATAAAAAAAGCAGGCCATTGCCAATGGCATGCTTACTTTTAGAGATCATGGTATACAGAAAGTCTTAGCTGGAATTACCACCATCGAAGAGCTCCTGAGTAACTCACAACTTGATATCTAGGACTGATTAATGCCTATTTTTGATTACAAAGGACTTTCAAAAGGTGGAAAAAACATCAAGGGAGTTGTTGACGCCGAAAACATGAGAGTGGCGCGACAGAAGCTCAAAAAAGATGGTGTTTTTGTCACTGACATTAAGGACCGCAAACGGGCGTCGGCCAGAAAGAAAAAAGCCTCAACCCGCGGGGGCGTCCCGCTTCGCGATTTAGCCTTGATGATGCGGCAGCTAGCGACCCTCGTCAAAGCCAACATTCAGCTTGTCGATGCCTTGGGTATTATTTCTGAGCAGGTTGACCACCCAGCCTTAAAGGATGCTTTGGCCGATTGCAAAAATATGGTTAATGAGGGAAGTACCCTGAACAAGGCTCTGGCTAAATACCCTAATATCTTCTCTAATATTTTTGTCACAATGATCGAGGCCGGCGAGGCCTCTGGAAGTCTTGATGCTATCCTCATGCGACTTGCCGAGTTTTCAGAAGCGGCTGCCGACCTCAAATCCAAACTGAGCTCTGCAATGACTTATCCGATTATTTTGCTTATTATTGTTTTGGGAATTCTGTTTGGTCTGTTCACCGTCGTCATCCCAAAAATCACTGTCATCTTCGAGGCAAATCCAAATTTAACCCTTCCCTGGTATACTCAAGTCGTTATGGATATCAGCGGATTTATGGTCAACTATTGGTATTTAATTATCGGCCTTATCGGTGGCTCAATATACGTATTTATTGCATGGAAAAAAACCCCTGCCGGTTCGATAAAATGGGATTCAATTTCTTTAAAAATTCCTCTCTTTGGCCCAATTATTCGCATGGTCGCGATCGCTCGGTTCACCAGAACCCTTTCGACCCTCCTGACGGGCGGAGTCCCCATGCTTATGGCCATGGATATTGTCAAAAATGTCGTCGACAATCATATCATCTCAGAAGCCATTGATGATGCGCGGAGTAATATCAGCGAAGGTGAATCTATCTCTGGTCCCTTAAAAAAATCCGGACAATTCCCGTCAATCGTCATTGATATGGTCAGCATCGGCGAAAAACTGGAGAGCTCGAAAATATGCTGTCTCAGGTGTCTGATGCCTACGATTTTCAGGTTAAGGCCAAGATTGAAACAATGACAGCGCTTGTCACTCCCCTCGTCACTGTGATCATGGGTTTCGTGGTATTTATTATCGTCATTTCAATTATGATGCCCATGTTTGAGATGACAGACATTGGCAATTAGTTTTAACATGATCAATGTTTTAACCTTAAAGAAGCTGGTGAAGGACATTATGAAAACTAATCTTTTTTATCTTTTTGTAAAATTTGTGAAGAATTTTTGGCGTCAACCAATGAAACTCTCATCTAAATCCGGCTTTAGTTTAGTTGAGATTATGATCGTTCTAGCCATTATCGGAACAATATTGGGAATGATTGGGACCAAGATTTTTAATGCCCAGAAAAAAGCTCAAGTGAGAGAAGCTTCAATCATGATAAATAGCGTCGCTGACGCCTTGAGTATGTATTACAATGATTGTGGGCAGTATCCAAAAACACTCAAGGGTTTGGTCGAGCCTGACCCTGACTGCAAAAATTGGATGGATGTCTACTACAAAGGCGATCTCAGAGACCCTTGGAAAACAGATTTAGTTTATGAGTTAAACGGCAATGACTTTACACTAAAGAGTCTCGGCAATGACCGACGCGAGGGTGGCACTCAATTAAACCGCGACATTGTCTATGGTGAGGATTTGTCCGGTCCGGCTGGCAAATAAAAGTATTATCACCTCCGTAAGGGTCTGTAACAAAATAAGGTATCCAATTTGGTTTAAAGGTTTTTGGCCAGACCGAGGCGCGACGACGAGGTTTTAGCACCGCTAAATTGAGGAGGAGTCACGAAGGAATGGACAAAAAGATTAAACCAAATTGGATACCTTATTTTGTTACAGACCCTAAAGGAACCCACTGTCCTGTGAAGAGAAATCGCGGATTCACTCTAGTCGAAATCTTGATCGTTTTGGGCATTATGGGAACTGTGGTTGCCATGGGACTGACTCGAATAAAAAGGAAAGATAATAATCTAAAGTCCGTTGCCCGAAAAATGCTTGGCATGACCAAAGAGGTCAGAAACCGGGCTCGCCTGACTGGTTCGACCTATCGAATTGTCTTTCAACTGAGTGATCAAGACCCCACCTACTGGGTTGAGTCTGCCCAAGGACGCCAGAAACGAGAGACTGAAGAGCAACGAAAGAAACGGGATGACGATAAGGAAAAGAAGTCATCTGCCCTTTTTTCCAGAGATGACAAATTTGGCAAGAAACCCAGAGCCCTTCCTTCAGGCTTATTTTTTGGCTCCATCGAGATTGCTGGAGTCCTTGATCCGACAAAAACAGGAACAGAGTTTGTTTATTTTTCTCCAGATGGTTTTGCGGAGGCCAGTCTCATTCAAATTACTGATAGAAAAAAACTCACTTGGTCCCTGGCCATTAATCCACTCACTGGGCAGCTTGATATTATTCCTGAAGCCAAGACCCTCAAGGATCTTGAGCGATGAATACACCGAGAAAAACACTAAAAAAAACACTGAGAACTTCTGGAATGTCACTGCTTGAGGTTTTGATTGCGATGATGATTCTTTCTGCAGGCTTGATTTTGATTTCCACCTCTTGGAGCGGAACTTTTGCGCGCCTCAAAAAAACCCAACAGACCTTGGAGATCGCGGCCCTCTTGCAACGGAAAATGGTTGAAATCGAAATGGAGTATAAAAACAAACCCCTTGAATCAATTGACGACGAGAAGTCCGATGATTTTGGAAGCGAATTTCCCCAGTACAGTTGGAAAATGCAGTCAAAGAAATTTGAAATGCCTGATATGACAGCTATGCTTATCGGTCGGGACGGAGGAGCCAATCAGATGCTCTTGACGATCATGAAGCCATTCACCGACCACCTTTCAAAATCAGTTAAGGAAGTCAAGGTCACCGTGATCTACACGCCAAAAAAAGCGAAACCAATCAATTATTCTCTCACGACTTATTTTATCGATTATGACAAAGAGATTGCCCTTCCTCCCATGGGAGCCGGCCTGTGATACTCTCATCCCGGCCTTGTAGAAGGTCCTCCACCCGAAAGGCCTCCTCGAAAACCAATGGCTTTTCCTTGGTTGAAATCATGATTGTTCTGATGATTCTCGCCACATTAGGAACACTCGTGGGACGCGCGATCAGTCAGGCTGTTAAGGCAAAAATCAAAATTCAAGATCAAATTGATCAGGCCTCCAGACTTCGCGATTCGGTCAAACTTATGCAACGAGATATTGAACTGGCCTACCATCATTTAGATTGGGAAAAAGAATTGCAGGATTTGATCAAAAAGAAATCGACGCCTTCACCCGCGGCGGCCCCGAATTCAGCACCTCCCAACCCTGGATTCCCAAATTTCCCGCCCCCACCCAACCAGGCGGAGACACCAGAAGAAAAGCGTGAGGTTCCGAGGGTCGATCCCGTCACCCATTTTGTTGGTTCCGCCGATAGTCTTCACTTTGTCACCATGAACCAGATGCAAATGAGTCGGGAAGCCCTGCAGGCTGATTTTGTGGAGGTGGGCTACGCTCTGAAGGAGTGTAGATCCACGGATGGCAAAATCACGTCTCAATGTCTTTGGCGAAGATCTGCCAACTTAGTCGACACTGACGTCACCAAAGGGGGTGAAGAACTTGTACTCCTTGAAAACGTGACTGAATTTAAGCTTAAATATATTGGTGTCGGCAAACAAGATTGGGTCGACGATTGGAAAACAAATTCAAGTCAGGACGTCAATGTCAGAAATAAATTTCCATCAGCTGTTGAAATTTCAATCACAGCTGAAAAGAAAGTCGATGGAAAAAAAGGAAAAACCTACTCCATGCAAACTGTTGTGCCCATTCATTTTCCAAATAATAAGGACGACAAAGCTGGCTCGAGCGGATCAAGCGCTCCAGGAAGTCAATTCCCACAACCGGGCGCACCGCTCAGGGACGGGCTCTAATGGGATTACTTCAGCGACTAAGGACCCCCATCAGTAATACTAAGGGAATCGCCCTGATCATGGCTGTCTCGGCTGTCAGTCTTCTCATCTATATCGCGATGGAAGTTATGTACGATTCAAATGTTGAGTACATCGTCAATAGTCAGTCCCTCAGTGGATTGAAAGCCTATTATGCTGCCAAGGCCGGAATGGATATCAGTCTGCTTCGAATTAAGATTTACCAAACTGTGAAACAGAAAATGGGCTCAAACGCATCGCAGATTCCGTATTTGGAACAAATTTGGCGATTCCCCTTAGTCTGGCCCCTTGAAATTTCTGAGGGGACAAGTTCCATTGAGAAAGATGAAGCCAACAAGGCAGTTAAAGAGTCCTTGATGGATGCGACTTTCAGAACTGATATTGAAGATGAGGGATCAAAGATTGATCTTAATGATTTGGCATCTTCTTCGAAAACTCTAGCTGAAATTACTAAAAAACAAGTCCTGCAAATATTTGAATCTGAAAAACGTGACAATCCTGATTTCAATACAAAGTACTCGAGCTACCGATTCCCCGAGCTCGTTAATTATATTTCTGACTGGATGAGCAGCAAGCGCGAAGGACTCAATGGCGGCGAAAAATCAGCTCCTTATCGAGACTACAAAGCAGATGGTTTTCCACCCAATCGAGGATTCAGAACCGTCCGTGAACTTCGCCTGGTCCCCGGCATGTCCGATGAACTGTATGATCTCATGGAGCCCAGAGTCACCATCTACGGATTGAAAGGGATCAATCCCAATTCCGCGAGCAAAGAAGTTCTTATGACCCTCGACCCGGGTATTACCGCCGAGGTAGCAAAGAAGATTCAGGATCGTGTTAATGACTCCGACCAAGGTGGTCCTTTCAAGGGCGGAGAAGAAGGAATTAGTGCCTTTTGGGCTTTTGTCACGGGGCCTGCCGGAGCCCGTCTCGAACAAGATCCAAAAACAATTCCCATTGTGATTGATTCAATGGTTTCATTCAAGATTAGTTCAACTGGACTCTTTTCAGGAACCGCCCGAAAAATCACAGCTATTGTTCTGGATCTCAATCAATCAGCCCAAAGAACCTCCGATCTTCTCAAAAAAGACAAAAAAGATGAAAAACCCCCAGATCCCGCAGAGAAGAAACCCCACCTCCTGGCCTTGGCCCGACGGTCGCCCACTGCCTCCAGGAGCTCCCGCCCAAGCCAAAACCGAACCCATACCAAAGGGTCCCCCTCGAATTGTCTATTGGTCTGAGAATTAAGGACCCTTAGCCGGGTGGTTTTACATTTCTCAAATCAGGTAAATCTTTTGATGCTTCTGGTGGAGGGGAGGTGAAGCGCAAAAGAAGAAATAGACAATCTTGACACTATTTCGTGATGTATGTACTGTTTGTCTGGAATTTATAGCTTAGTAAATTTCTTGTCACTTAAACCAATTTTTTAAACCAATTTTTAGGAAACTCTGCTTGGCAATATCAACCGAAGAGCTCAAAAGCTATAGAATCTCTGAAAATTGCAACGAATCTAATGAAACAAAGTAATTTTCAAGATTTCGAACTTCAAAGAGCACTTCGGGATGCTTGTATTCAGAGATTTGAGTATTCTATCGAACTTTCGTGGAAAGTCAGCATGAAAATTTTGGGTTCATCAACTGTGGCGGCTAAGCCTGCGATCAGAGAGATGGCGCGAAATAGTTTAATATCAAATTCAGGATTGTGGCTTGATTTTATTGAATCTCGAAATGAAACATCCCACGCCTATGATGAGGACATAGCCACTAAAGTATTTTTGACTGTACAAAAATTTATTCCAGAAGCAGAGAAATTGATTTGTTCGCTTGAGCAAATAAAATGAAATTTGGCTTGTCCGACGAACAATATTCGATATTGAATGAGTTGCTAATCAAGCCGCTGAAGACAAAAAACGCGTCCGTCTATGTTTTTGGATCGCGGGCGCGCGGATCCTATCATCCGTATTCAGATATTGACATTTTATTCATCGACGATCAAAAAAATCCAGTCAGCCAATCTGAAATTGCAAAAATTAATGAAGATTTGGAAGAGTCGAGGTTAGAAATTAAGGTTGATATAGTTCGAAGCGAAGATTTAGCGAAGTCATATGCCGATTCGGTCAATGAAGATAAAATCCTAATTGAATAGAAAAGATTTACCTGTGATTTGAACTTTCTCTCCACCGAATCGATATGTGCTTTATCGCTCATGATTTCGACATAGAACAAGATGGGCGCACAAATATTAGTGACTAACCTCGAAAAAGGCCATGGATGAATTTCGCGAATCACTCGTCCACTCTGGAATTGCATTGTAAGAATGTAGCCCTTTTCCGAGTCAAAAGTCCAGGATCTTAACGTCAAGGGGATTGGTCACCCAAAGAGCCTTCCCAAAGAGCTTTCTTAAAATGTATACTGGCCCTAGAATTCGACATAGATCGCAGTCATGAACTCGAGGCTTTTTACATTTTAAGGGTTTGGGATTTACGTTATGAAGTCCGTTGGAATTGACATTGGCTCAAGCCAAATTAAAGTGGTTGAAATCCAGAGCGGCTCAAAGGGCATCAGTCTCTCGCGCTACTTTGTACATGATTTCTCCGTGAGAACCAACGCAGATCCGGTCATTGAGACCATTGAGTTTTTACGTCCCCTGTTGCAAGATTATGATCCAGCCCAAACAAGATTTTGTGTTGCCCTTCGCCAGGACCAGGTCGTTGTTAGAAATAAATTGTTTCCATTTAATGACAGAATCAAAATTTTAAAAACTCTCCCGATGGAACTAGATGAAGATATTCCATTTTCCATTGACGATTCTGTCTACGATGCTAAGATTATCCGTCTTTTGGGTGCCCAAGCCGAAGTCCTTGCCTGTGCCGTCCCGAAAGTTCATCTTGAAAAAATTCTAGCTGTTTTTAAAGACTGTGGGATCGAGCCCGATGTTGTCAGCGCCGAAGGCATTGCCCTAGCCAATATCTTTGAAAGATGGAACGAACCTCCCCAACCCGAATCCTCGAGCCTGGGCTTAGACCTCGAGGGACTGAACGAACCCACGGAAAGGGAACTGCAAGTTGTTCTCAATATCGGCCACAGTCGAACACTCGTTCTGGCTTTTGAAAAAAATCGCCTGATTGGCTTGAGGAGTCTCACCTGGGGCGGGCGAAACGTCGCCGATGCAATCTCACGGAAATACGAAATGCCCTTTGCCGAAGCCCTCAAAGAGATGGAGCTCAAAGGTTTTATTTTAAACTCCGCTCAAGAAGGTCATTTTGAAGCTAAGATATTTTCCGACACAATTGCGAAGTCTGTGCGTGAACTTTTAAGAGATATTCAACTCACGCTTCTTGAATTCAAAAGCGAATACAAAGGAATCATCACTCAAATTGATGTGACCGGAGGATTCTCCCACCTTCAAGGATTGGGTCCCTTTATGACCCAATCCCTCGAAGTTTCGGTCAACAAAATTCAAATTTTGGAACGCTTCTCCCAGGTTTTCTTTGAACGAACTGACATCACTGATTCTCGCCTTGGCGTCGCCATCGGACTTGCCATCGAGGGGGTCAAAAAACCGCGAAATCCTGCCCTCAATTTTTTAAAAGGTGCCTACGCCAAACAAAACACTCAACTTGAGGCTTTCATCTCCCAATGGAGCTTGACTCTGAAAGTTGCAATTGCCTCATTTATCATTTTTACAGTTTGGGCCTTGATCAGAGAAAACCTAACTCTGCATATGGTCGACGCGGCCCAAGAATCTTTGAAGGGCATGGCAAAAACAGTTGCCAATCTGCAAGGTCCTGAACTTTCAGAAAGAGGCGTCAAGAAATACATCGCTGAAAAAAAGAAAGTTGTCGCTGAACTTAAAAGTCTTGCTCAAATTGCCCCGATGAACTCAGCTTTAGAAATTCTTAAGAAAGTCAACGAGAATGTCCCTGGGCGCTCAAGTCTAAAACTAGATATTAAGCGTCTGAACGTCGATGATAGTCAGGTTCTTCTTGAGGGTTATTTAGGTTCAGTCCGTGAAGTCGACCTCTTACGACAATCGCTTTCTCACCTTTCGAGCGATGGTAAAGTGCTTGTTCAAAAATCAGGATTTCCTCAGACTGCTGGTCGAACACCTTTTTCCTTTTTCTTAACCGTGGATCGAGGAGTTTTGAAAAAATGATTCAAGACCTCAAGGACAATATCGTTGGGAGTGCAAGCCAACTTAAAGACCGAATCCTAGAGAGTTCCACTTTTAATCAACTCAAAGATCGCTATGAGAACCTAAGTCCCTTTGGACAAAAGGGAGCGCTTGTCGCGACTATCTTGATTTTCCTCGTTCTTCTCTTTTACTGGCCGCTATCCTCACTTTCATCATCCTTTGACTACGTGAATGAGTTTGAGGGAAAAAGAGACCTCATCAGGGAACTTTTAAAGGTCACTAAAGAGGCCTCCGAACTTCCGGCCCTGCCCCAGGCTCCTCCCCTTGCGCAAGTGCAAATGACTTTGGAAAATTATGTCAGGGATGCAAATCTCCTGCCTGAGCAATTTAGAGGTGTGACCCAAATTCGAACCAACTCTAAATTGATTCCTGAATCCCGTTCCCAGGGAAGCGTCAAAGCTGAATTCAGCAAGCTCAACCTTCGTCAAATAGTTCAGCTCTCTTCACAAATGCAAAATTTAGGAGCCTCAGTCAAAATGAGTTCGCTAAGAATTGAGGCGAATAGTGAACTTTCTCAGTACTTCGATCTCGTTCTGACCTTTACATCGTTAAAAGTTCCAGTCATCACTCGCCCAACAATTTTGGAACCCCGTGGTCGTGGGATTAAAAAGAATAATAAAACACCCCCACCCCTTCCTGAGGATGAGTGATGTCGTTTATCAAGGCCGCCTTCAGTCTGGTGATGACAAACAAAGGGAAACTTTTCTTTGCCCTGATCTCGACGCTGGTTTTTTTATTTATTCTATTTCCCTTTGACGACCTCTCTGATTTGGTTTCCACACAGGTTTCGAAAGCAACTGGCAACTCTTTATATCTTCAATTTCAGAAGCTCAAAATGAGCTTGTTTCCAACCCCAGGCTTGAAGATGGAAAAAGTTTTCATCCAAGCAAGCCAAGCCCCTTCCATCAACATGGAGAGTCTTACGATCACGCCTTCTTTGTCTGGCCTGATTTACAAGAAGCCCTATGGTCAGGTTTCAATTCATGGGGTGATGAAGGGGGACCTTGAACTTTCTCTGAGCAAAGGCCCCCGCACTGAAGGTGGCGCAGAACGAGAGAAAATTGAAATTCACGGTCAAAAATTAGCTTTGAAAGATCTCAAGGAGCTTACAAGTTTGCCATTTCAAATGAAGGGCCAGCTTCAGTTTTCAACGTCAGCCCTTGCTGATTCGACATGGAAGGAACAGCCAGAGGCTGATATGGATCTCACAATCAATCAGTTCGAATTGCCACCGGCAAGTGTAGCAACGCCCCTCGGTCCCCTAAACCTTCCAGAATTCAAACTTGGCCACATCTTAATGAAGGGCCGACTTAGCGGAGGAAACTTCAATATTGAAAAAGGCACACTGGGCAAAGAAACAGATGAAATTCATGGAACTGTGAAGGGCAGCATCGGCTTGACTCTGGAAAATCGGCCACCCGCTGCGATGCCTGTTCCGATTTTTGGAAGCTACAACTTTGATATTGAGTTCACGGTGAAGAAATCCTTTCAAGACCGAGCAAGTGCTTTTTTGATTTTCATAGATAGCTACAAGTCCACGGCTCCCCAAGGCTCTGTTTATAGATTTAAAATTTCAGGAGTTAACTTTTGGCACCTCCACCATCGGTGCACTACGTTAGTTACGTCCGCCACTCGTTCTAGAGTTCTGTTAAATCAATAGTTTTACAGCTATAAGCAAAGGTTATTGTTTTGCAGCATTGACATTTTAGAAACTCTGAACAAACATAACCCGATTGGAGGGCAGCAGCATGGCAGGTATTAATAAGGTGATAATTATAGGACGACTAGGGGGCAGATCCCGAGGTTAAATCTGTGGGTCAAGGTTCCACGGTGGCCACTCTCAATATTGCGACAAGTGAGGCTTGGACAGGCAAAGATGGACAGAAGCAAGAACGCACCGAGTGGCATCGCGTTGTCGCCTGGGGTAAGCTTGCTGAAATTTGTGGGAAGCATCTCGCAAAAGGACGTCAGGTATATATCGAAGGCCGTTTGCAAACTCGCCAATGGGAAGATCAACAGGGACAAAAAAAATATACCACTGAGATTGTCGCTCAAAATGTGCAATTTTTAGGCTCTGCCTCAGGCGAGCGAGGAGCTTTTGCTGGAGCAAACACTGGCGCAGGAGCCGGTGGTGGCAATGCTGGAGCAGGAATGGGCTCGCAAAATAATGGAAACAATGATTTCCAGGACTTTGGACCCGAACCTCAATTTAATTCTTCCGACGAAATTCCATTCTGATAAATTCCATTCTCATAGACTGATAATCTCAGTGCCAAAGATGGATTAAAAAAAGACCTGGAATGAACTCCAGGTCTTTTCCTTGTTCACTTATTCAGATATTCTGGCCCTCATATGAAAGTTCAAGTGCGCCGCTTCCCCTTAATCACTCTTTGCGTTTTCCTCAATGCCGCCGGTTGTTCGGTCTACAAATCCGAGGGGCGAAAGACCTTTGAATCCAAGGCTCCTCAAAAGATTCAAGCTCTTCTCGGCACTCAAAGTACATTAAATCACAAGCCTCTCCCTCAGAACTGCGAAATTCTGAGCCAGTTTGAACTTGAGGTTCGGGCCAATTACCTGCCGGTTTCACCAGAAGTTCTCTCGACAAAAAATGGGGTAGAGCTTTGGAAGAGTGTCACACCTAATGGTGTCGTGCAAATAACGCTGATTGAGTCCCTGAATACGAACTTCGCTCTAAATTCTTCTGGCTCTCGCGAGGTGAGTTACTCCCTTTGTCACTTCGAATTCAAATCTGAGCTCGAGTGGCAAAATGCAGAGCCCAACTTTGACCTCGACTATTGACTATCTCCAGTCGACTTTTGACTAAACAAGCTTGATCCAGCTCGAGAAAATCGAGACACTTGTTCTATGAAAACAATACAACTTCCCATCTGTCTGTTTGGTTTATTATTGTTAGTGATTTCCCCATTTTCTTCCGCGCAAACAGTTAAAACCGTTAAAGGGAAAAAAGCTCTTCTTGAACTTCAGGGAACCCCGGCCCAAGTAGGCCAAGCCTTTTACGCCGTCGATGCCAGCGGAAAAGAAAGCCCTCTAAAAGTCACGCAGGTCAAAGGCGACAGGGCCTTAGTTGACATTGTTCAAGGGACAACCGAGGCCGGCCACACCGTGCAGGCCAAAGGCGGCACATCTGCAGGAACAACAGGGTCGCCCGCAAACAAGGACAACTCAACAACAGAAGATACTGCAGGCTCCAGCCCATCTTCATCAGGGAAATCTAGCAAAAAGGGAGAGACCTGGGGCCTTTTGGGATCCTTCGGAATGAATAAAATGGACGCAAGCCTCACCGTGGCCACAGTTAAATACACGGCCAACATGACTGGGGCAGGCTTTGGACTGCTTGGCTTTTATGATTTTCCCCTCAGCAAAAATTTTATTCTCAGGGGCACGACCGGGCTTGAGCAATTTATAGGTAATGGAACCGTATCAGCTGCTGTTTGCAATGGATCCGCAATCTGCAGTGTTAACATAATGTATTTATCCTTCTACGGGGCTGCGAAATATATTTTCGTCAACAGTAAACTCAAAATTTGGGCGGCTGGTGGTTTGGGATATTTGTTTGCAGCCTCAAAATCTAGCAATATCCTCAAAACAGACGGTCTTTCAACTTATGTCATCGTGCCATCCCTGGGAATCGACATCCCTGTTGGAAGTGGATTTATTCCAATCACAGTTGATTATGCACTCTATCCTGATTCCGCTGACGTCAAAGCGAACTCCACCTCAGTCAGAGCTGGATGGGGATGGTATTTTTAATGCATCACTCTTTCGACACCGATGATTCCTTTGATTTTTTGCAATTCAAATATTGCTAAATTCAGTTGCTCTGAATTACGAACACTGATTTCAAAAAGACAAATCGCCGTTTTATCCTTCGTCGTTCGCGCCTGGGCTGATTGAATATTAATCCCTTGCACAGCAAAGGCCTCGGACATTGACTTCAGTAAACCGGGCACATCCTGAGAAAAAACCTTCAACTTCACGGTGCGATCAGCCGCCTGACTTGGTCCCTGTTGATTCCACTGAACATCCACCTTGCGGATCTGATCAAACTCGAAGGCCTTGCGACAATCTGATCGATGCACACTCACTCCCCGCCCCCGTGAAATAAATCCAACCACCGGATCCCCAGGAATCGGATTGCAACACTTTCCATAGTGCACGAGAACATCATCCATTCCATCCACCGATAGGATGGAAACGGTCTTTCGAGACTTTGCCTGGGCCCCCTTCATCACTCGATCCATAAAAGTGGATTCGTCTATTTTGAAACCTTCTTTCAACGCATCCTTCAGACTCTCCTTTGAGCTCTCTTTACCCGAGTCCTTACCAGACTCTCTGCTAGAGTCCTTAGTCGAAGGCGCTGGCATGAGCTTGTCGACCAAGTGTTTGGGCTCAAACTTCCCGTAACCTATTTTTACAAACAACTCATCCGTTGAATGAAGTCCATTGTCCTTTAAATAATTTTCGTATATTTCACCTTTGAGAAATCGCGCGGCCGCCAATCCAAACTTTCGAAATTCTTTTTCAACAAGGTCTTTCCCTAAAATGAGTGATCGCCGACGCTGCTCTTCCTTCACAAATTGACGGATTTTTGATTTGGCCTTATTGGTCACTGCGAATTTGAGCCAATCCTTAGAGGGTTGTTGGGTCTTCGAAGTGATAATTTCGACCGTGTCCCCGTTTCGCAGACGGTGTTTCAGCGGCACCATCTTGCCATTGACTCGGCGCTAACGCATTTGCTACCCAGATCCGTATGAACCGCATAGGCGAAATCAATGGGAGTCGCTCCGTCGGGGAATTCCCTGACATCACCCCCTGGGGTGAAAACGTAAATTTCTGCCTCGAAGAGATCAGTTCGAACAGCATCCATAAATTCTTCTGAATTTCGAACCGTTTGATGCCACTGCACCAGCTCACGAAGCCAATGGGCTTGTTGAGCCGTATCATCCTGAATTTTTCCACGCTCCTTATACCGCCAGTGAGCGGCAATCCCCCGCTCTGCGATCAAATGCATTTCTTGAGTTCGTATTTGAATTTCGATCCGTTCCCCACCTGGGCCGATGACTGTCGTATGCAAAGACTGATAGTTATTGGTCTTTGCCATCGCAATAAAATCTTTAAACCGCCCAGGAATGGGCTTCCAAAGGGCATGGATATGCCCTAGAACCTCATAGCCTTCACCAACCGTTCCCACCACCCCTCGAAAAGCTAGCACATCGTAGACTTGCTCATAATCCAAATTTCGAGCCTGCATTTTTCTATAAATAGACCAAAGATGTTTCGAACGCCCCTGAACTTCGACTTTCAATCCATTCTTCTGGGCCGTAGATATAATAAGGTCTTTGACGTCCGCAATGTACCGAGATTGCTCGGCCTCACTTTTCTTCAATTTTTGAGAAAGTACGTAATACATGTCAGGCCGGTAGTAACGAAAACACAAGTCTTCGAGTTCAATCTTAAGACTATTGATACCGATACGCCCAGCTAAGGGCGTATAAATCTCAAGTGTTTCAAGGGCAATATTGGCTTGCTTTTCGTATGGCATATGATTCAAAGTTCTCATATTGTGCAGGCGATCTGCGAGTTTCACGAGAACCACACGAACATCCCGCCCCATTGCAACGATCATCTTTCGAATATTTTCACCCTGCTTTTCCTGGCGATTTCGAAATTTCATTTGAGAAATTTTAGTCACTCCATCCACTAAATGGGCGATGACCTCTCCAAATTCGCGCCGAATATCTTCTAGGGTCGTCTGAGTATCCTCCACAGTGTCATGCAGAAGTCCTGTGGCAATTGTATCTAAATCCAGGCGAAGATCTGCCAGAATACCCGCCACAGAAAGTGGATGGGAGATATAAGGTTCGCCACTTCTGCGAATTTGCCCAGAATGGGCTTTCTCAGAAAACTCGTAGGCTTTTCGAATCAGGGTTAAATCTGCCTGGGGGAAATAAAGACGGATTCGTTGACATAAGTCATCAACGGTTCGCATTGGTTTTGGTGTCGTATCGTCGACTAGTTGGAGAAAATCTGCCATTCCACCACTCTTCGGACAGTTATAGGCTTTTCGTAAGTTAATCTGTCAGATTTAGGAACTCTATCATAAGACCTTCATTATAGGACTCTATGACTAAAATACTGTCTGATTAAAACACTCTATGATAACAGCACCCGATGAAAGTCCAGGCGAAAAAATGGCAATCTCAGAACCTAGTATGATCTATTTATTAAGGTCTTTTGAATATCGTGAAGTGCCACAGCAGGACTTAAGTCACTATCATAACCGACATTCCCCTCGGCCACTTCACGCAAGGCCGCTACAATCAATTTATTGTTCTTCATAGCCACTGTTGCCTCGGCACCCTTCATCAACTGCTTCGTGCGCTTGGACACCATCAAAACTAACGCAAAACGATTGGGAACCTTTTCAAGACAATCTTCAACAGTGACTCGAGCCATTCATAACCTCCAAAATAATTAAACAGATCGCTTGAGAGTGATCGACCAACCTAGTCGTCCGCCAGCCAATTTTCAACAATTTTTTTAAACTGACCATAAGAGGCCTCAAAAACATCATTAATGACCTGAACGTCGAACTCAACGGCCCTAGCAATCTCGAGTTGAGCATTCCTCATTCTCACCTCGATATCTTGAGAACTTGACCATCTCGTTTTGTCACTCTGCGTCTCAATTCATCAATGCTCGGCGGGAGAATAAAAACGGACTTTGCCTCCGGATACTTGCTCTTAAAGGTGGCGGCCCCCTGAACATCGATATCCATAATGACACACTTTCCATCTTTCCAGGCCTCTTCTAGCTGATAGAGTGGTGTCCCGTAGTAATTATTATGGACCTTTGCCCACTCCACAAAAAAGTTCTCATTCACTTTGATTTCAAACTCGTCTGAAGTGACAAAGAAATAAGGCACCCCTTGGCTCTCGCCCGCCCGAGGCTTCCGCGTGGTATATGTGACCGTGTCTACAAGAGATGGAATCTCTCTGCAAATCCTCTCAACAAAACTGGATTTTCCAGCCCCACTTGGGGCTGCGACTATAATCATTTTGGCTTTCATTCGACGTTCTGAATTTGCTCCCGTAATCTTTCAATTAATGTTTTACTTTCAACAACAGCCTGGGTGACATCTGTAATCTGAGACTTTGAACCAATGGTATTCATCTCTCGAAGCAGTTCTTGAGTGTAAAAGTCCAGCTTCTTCCCAGAAGGAGCGTCTGGCTGTTTCCCCGCCTTCTTTTGATCAGCAATCTTTTGACCGGCCATCTTTTGAGCCCTCCAAGACTGAGACGATGAAACACTATTTGTTAAAATTTTCTGATAATTATCCAAATGTTCCTCAAGACGACTGAGCTCCTCGGCAATATCCGACTTATCAACTTGGATTACAATTTCTTGCAAAAGCCTTGATCCGTCAACCTCCAGGTTAAGTCCTTCAAATTTTTGTCGAATTTTGGATAAATACCGTTCATGCAGAGTTGCATTAATTTGCAGCCGAAAAGATGCAATTAAGCCGACCTGAGTTTGCAAAAGTTTCAAATGATTGAGTAACTCCCTCCGCAGAGCTTCGCCTTCTCGGTTTCGTTCTTTCATGCAAGCCTTCATGGCAATTTCGAAAATACGAAACAAGGCCGCCTCTTCATCTTGTGTGACGAGCACCTGGGAATCCACCTGAATGACTTCAGGAAGATTCAAAATCATCGAAAGACTTGGTGGCTCCGAAATCTTCAATTTTCGAGAGAGCTTAAGCAGTTCCTGATGATACTGGGCTGCCAAATCCTCTTGCACATGAATCTGGTGAGCTCTCTTGAGTGCCACTTTCCGAACCACAAAAATATCAATTGTTCCCCGTTGAAACTCACTCTGTAGACACTTTTTGAGTCCCGCTTCGAAAGGCAAATATTCTCGGGGCAAATGAAAACGTGGCTCCAAATACCGCCCATTGACTGAACGGATCGTGACTTCAATTGTAATTTGCCCGCGACTGTCCACATGGGCCCCGGAACTTATCCCAAAACCAGTCATACTTTCATGATTGCTTCACTATCTGACATTGAGCAAGTTGGGTCAATGAAATGCGAGCTCTTAAGATTTCCTCAACATGACTCCGGCAAGTTCCACAGGCTGTGCTTGCCGAAGTCCATTGACTCACTTGTTCACTCGTACGAGCTCCACAGAGTATCGCTTGCTCGACTGCCTGGGTCGGAACATTTCGACAATGACAGAGCTCCTGGGCTTCATAAACAACCTTCCACTCCCCCCGACACTTAAGAATAAATTCCTTCAGCAAAAGACTGTTATGATTGAGATCATTCGTAAATACCCAGTCCTGAGGACTCAGCCCATACTTCAACTTGAGATCACTCACCTGCCGAGCAAACTCCGCACAGCCAACAAAGTGCACTTCCTGCTCACCTGACGGCAGCTCCTTCAACTCGATCAGGTCCCGCCCTAGAATTTCAGCTCGAATTTTCCCTTGAATTCCCATCAAAAAATTTTCGTTGAATTCGGACGCTTTTTCAAGGCCAGTCTGACGTTCCGCCTTGTCTTACATTTCCAATTGGACTTCAGTTCAGACTTCTTCTAAGATTTCCACATGAATGATTTTTTTAGAGTTGTTATCCTTAGCTTTAATCATCCTGAAATTACGCAGCGATGCGTCAATAGTGTGCTTCAACTGGGGATCCTTCCGGAACGCGTGATTTTGATTCATAACGGAAGCGACAGAAATTTTGTCCAATTCCTTCAAAAAAAGCTTCCCGGAATCCAACATTTAATTTTAGAGAAGAACCTTGGATTCACGGCAGGTGCTAATGCGGGATTACGCTTGGGGTTTTCACAAACGGAATGGATCTATTTTCTCACGAACGATACTGAGGCTTTAAACCTCCCAAGCCAAATTCCACTTGAGCCATCGCTGATATCTCCCTTGATTCACCGCCGAAAGGTTAGCGTCGTTGCCTCAAGACTCGGGTTCTTTGATCCTCGCTGGGGAGAGTTGACACATCTGCAGAATGCGGGAGATTTTTCAAAACTTCCCTTGCATGGATATCTTTATGCTCCAGGAGCTGGCTTTTTGATTCCAAAAATTATTTTTTCCGAAACCAATGGATTCGATGAAACCCTTCATACCTATTGGGAGGACGTGGATCTGTCTGTGCGGGTCCAAAAGGCAGGCTTCCAGGTCAAACACGACCCAAAACTAAGCCTGATCCATTTTGTTGGAAAAACTTGTCACAAAAAATCCTTCTACACGACTTATCTTTTCCATCGAAATCGAAAAATTGTTTCCTTTCGTTACCTTGAAAAACGATTTCAATGGTTTCTGCTGCTTGTCCTGCTCAAAGATTTTTCTTCAACACCATCCGCTTAGCAATGTCCCGTCGCTGGAAAGATGTTTGGCTGCTGTTTACGGCCTACTTGAGCAGGAATCCTTCGATGCGCCTGCCTCATGGTGGGGCTCCAGGCAAACTTGAGAACTATCTTCAAACTCGAGCGTGGATTCAGCCAGTCCCTCCTGATAGAGTAAGTTCTTTATCTTCACCTTCACTTGGTCCCACTGCTGGAGAGTCAAACCCTCTTGCAGGCCTAAATGCGCCGTCAAAATATGGGTCTCCCCATCCAGAGACCAAACATGCATATGATGAAAATTGTGAACCCAGTCCACTTTGAGAATTGAATCAGTTATTTGTTCCATATTGACTGCTTGTGGAACGGCCTGAAGGATAACCTGCAAGACCTGGCGCAAATTCAAAAAAACATTTCGAATCACCCAAAGAGAAAGTAAAACTGCAAGCAAGGGATCAAGCCATGTCCACTGCCACACCATTAGTGCCAAACCTCCGACCAAGACTAGGGCCCAGCTCATCACATCTTCCAAAAGGTGCCAAAGGAGCATTTTTTCATTTAAACTAGAACCCTTTGACAAGCGAAAGGCCGCAATCCCATTGACCACAAGTCCGATCATGGCAAAAGCAATCATCCCCTCAGCCTTGGGAATCGAGGCGGGACTCCAAATTCTAGGAAGGGATTCCACCAAAATAAATAAACTTCCAGCGCAGAGAATAACCCCCGTCACCAAAGCCGCCAAAGTGGAAAAACGACGGTAACCATAGGAATATTTACGGTCTGATTTTTTATTGGAGGTGACCTCCAAAAAATAAGCAATTGCCAAGGCTACGGAATCCCCAAGATCATGGAGAGCACTCGATAGAATCGCTAGACTTTGTGTCCAAAACCCACCGATTAGCTCAAAGATTGCAAAGAAAAATTCAATATCAACGCCAGTCTAATCCTGCCAAGAGACGCCTGTGACAAGTCGATAATAGAATGAGCATGTTGATGACCATGACCATGATTATGATTATGGATATGGTCATGCTTGTGACGGTGATTTTCTGTCATAAGGTAAGCCTTATCATATGTTAAGCAGTCACTTCGGCAGACTCAATCAGACGAAAGAGAAATCGAACCTTCTCATTAATGTTATCAAACTCCAAAACCATTTGCTGAAGATCATAGTCCCTCACCAGATAAGAGCTAAATGCCCCCACGACCTCCTCAGGGCCTGACACATTTTTCAAAAACAACTCTTGCTGAGCAGGATCTGGAATGTGGGCATGGATCCATCGAGTGAGAATCTTTCGAAGATCATCGAGCTTAGGTTTCACGGACTCATCCAACTCCTGATTCTCGAGCACCTGTTCGGCCTCACAAACCACATATCCACGCTGAAAGTCTTTAACAACCCCGAGCTTGACCTTACCTAGACCTTGGACAAAAACCAACAAGGTCCCATTGGATCGCTCTTCAATAATTTGAGCTTGTCCAAATCCAGCAATCGCTCTGATTCCAGCAAAAATCTCACCGACAACGGGAGCTTTCTGGGCTTGTGCTTCCTCAACAAAAGCAATTGCGATTGGTTTCTGATTCTGCACGGAGTCCCGGACCAAATCCAAATACCTGGGCTCAAAAATATTCAGGGGCTTGGTCGTTCTGGGAAAGAGGGTCACATTCACAAGTGGCAAAAGAAGTACTTCCATCTTTTCAAGTCTAAGGAGGTTTCATCCCAAAGGCTAATTTTTTCTCCTTTCACAAGCCTCCTTCGCCAGAAACACCTCCAACATCCACGACCTCAATCGAGGATCAAAGCTCCCAAACAACTAGAACCACACGATGGACCCTCCTTAAGCTTGTCTGGGCAACCTAACATGTTATCATGGAAGCCATGTTTACAGGTCATGGAAATCTCTCATACGATTCAACAAAGAATCGTATAGTTTGGCTTTCACTTTCATTTCAAGCCGGAACTATCAATGTCGGCGGATTCCTGGCCGCGCAAAGATTCGTGACCCATACGACGGGCTTTGCCACTTTCTTTGGTGAATCCGTTGCCCGTGGGAATTTTATTGCAGGACTCGGACTTCTTTCTGTCCCCTTGTTTTTCCTTTTAGGGTCAATGCTGGCTGGCTACCTCGTCGACCGCCGAATTATTCTCAATCAAAAACCTCTCTATAGTCTTTCCTTCTTTCTAATGATCTTCTTTATGCTTTTAACGACCTGGATTGGAGTCTCAGATGGCTTTGGTCGGTTTGGAGTTGAACTCAGGTTGAAAGAAAACTATTTCTTCTTGGCTCTCCTTTGTCTCACAAGTGGCCTGCAGAATGGGTTGGTGACAACGGCCTTTGGGGCCACTATTCGCACAACCCACCTCACCGGAGTCACCACTGATCTAGGTCTTGGCCTGATTCGTATTTTTTTCAATGCAACAGGAAGCCATCCGCGGACCCGAGAGGTTAAGGCCAATTGGATGCGTTTTTCAATAATAACGGCCTTCGTCTTAGGGTCCTTGTTTTCTGGAATAATCTTTCTAAAAACAGAATTCTGGGGATTTCTGATTCCGACTGGAATTTCTACCGGCCTCTGGCTGTTGAGTCTTTACCATGGACCTGAACGAGCGCAACGCTGGCTGCATTTGTTCCATCATAAAAAAACAAAGAAAGGTGCGCCAATCAGATGATAGATACAGGCAACTCTTACATTCTTCTTTTGCTTGGTGGTGTCGCATTTTTTCTCTACGGAATGACATTAACGAGTCAATCCTTAGAAAAACTCCTTTCACAAAGAATTTCGGGTCTTCTCAAAAGACTTTCTGCAAATCAGTTCCTCTCAATCGTGACTGGAATTTCCTTAACGACCTTGATGCAGAGCTCAGGGGCCGTCACCTCTATGTTAGTGGGCCTCGGTTCAGCACGGGTCATTACGCTGAAACAGGTGATGGGTGTCATTATTGGAACGGCCATTGGCTCGACGCTCACTGTTCAATTAATTTCATTTAATGTTTCACCAGTCGCTCTGCCGCTTTTTTTTTATTTCTTTTTTGTTTATTTCCACGCCAAAAAACCAGGTGTAAAGAACACCGCCTTGGTCTTCATGGGTTTTGGTCTTCTCTTTTTGGGACTCCTGATGATTTCAACGAGTGCTCATCACTTTTCTCAGAACCCTTATTTGACTGATTTTTTCCAAAGTTTTCGTGAGAATCCGGGTTATTCCTTGGCAATTTCAATGATCTTTTGTGCGCTCGTCCAATCGAGTGCGGTGACCATTGGCCTCGCAATGAGTCTGGCATCAGCCCATGTGATTCGCATCGAAGATGCCATGCTCTGGGTCTATGGCGCCAATATCGGGACCACCTCGACCGCCCTGATGGCTGCGGCTGGAAGTAATTATGTGGGAAGGCAAGTCGCCTGGGCGCACTTTTTTTACAAAACTCTCAGCGTTGCGGTGTTCTATCCCTTCACAATCCTGTTTATTGAATTGCTGACTCCCTTTCAATCAAACCCCTCACGCCTGGTCGCGAATGGACACTTTATTTTCAATATTTTTTCAGCGATTCTGTTTTTCCCATTTATTGGGAAGGGAGCTAAAGTCATTGAAAAAATGTTTCCTAAAAACCCAGGAGAAGAATTTGGAACTGACTACCTAAATTTAAACAACTACCAGAGCAGCGCTCTGGCCACCTCCTACGCGCACCGAGAAATCATGAGGACCGCTGATATTGTTCTCTCAATGATTAATGATTCCTTGGCCCTCTTTGAGAAAAATAATCCAACCATGATAGACTCAATTCGTGACCGGGATAACAAGGTTGATTTTCTTTACCGAGAAACCAAAATGTTTTTACTTGATCATGCAAACAAATCGAATACCGCGGTTCATCAGAATATTATGGATATGATTATGTTTTTGAGTGATGTCGAGCGCTCAGCGGACGCGATTGATATTAACCTTATCGCACTGGCGATTAAGAAAAATGCGCTGAAGCTTGAATTTTCCTCAGAGGGGTGGGCCGAGATTAAGGCCATGCACCAAGAGGTCGTCAAGGTCGCCTCAGTCGCAATCCACGCCTTTCAAAGGCCTGACCTTTGTGAAGGTGTCATTCAATTGAAACGAGAACTTGCAAAGACCGAAATCACATTCCGGGAACACCACATCAGTCGTCTGAATCGTGGGCTCAAAGACTCCATCAACACAAGCTCAATTCATCTTGACTTACTTAGCGAGTATCGCCGAATTGCCTCGCTTCTGTGCAATCATGCCTATAAAACCTCTAAGGATTCGAGCACATGAATAGTGTTCTGAGTTCTTCCAATCCATTGTTCTTGTCGATTCTGCTTCTCTTCGGCTCCAATATATTTATGACCTTTGCCTGGTATGGTCACCTGAAAAACCTGCGGGAAAGCCCTCTTTGGATTGCGATCGCCGTCAGCTGGGGCATTGCTTTTTTTGAATATTGCCTTCAGGTCCCCGCTAATCGTATCGGCAGTCAAACCCTCAGTCTTGGCCAACTCAAGATTGTTCAGGAAATCATTACAATGGTTGTCTTTGCTGGCTTCAGCATTCTCTATATGAATCAAAGCCTAAAACTCGATTATCTCTGGGCGAGTCTTTGTTTGATTGGTGCCGTTTACTTTGTATTTCGTGGTGGCTAACTGCCTTTTCTGATCTTTGACTCAGATAGAGACAAATCAACAGTCAGTAAAGCATCCGTGAGTGACCACCTGAGTTAGACCTCACGCGAGCTGCTTCTGCAGCGAGCTCAGCTTCAAAGCCAAAAAAAAGTCTTAACCCTGCAGCCTCCTCAACGGTAAACCAACCAAAGTTCATGATTTCATCTGGAACTTGCGGAGATATGGAGCTTCCAAAAAAGCGCACAAAATAAAAATGATCCGTCCTATCTGGTCGATGATTTATGTGAAGCTTTGGTCCAATCTCAATTTGTCCGATTATTTCTGCGCCAAACTCCTCCGACAGTTCCCGACTCAAAGCCTGGATATGATCCAAGTCTGATTTGTCTATGCCGCCGCCTGGATTTCCCCACTTGCCCAAATCGCATGGATTTCGTTCTCGGTGTTGAACCAAGAAAGTTCTATGGTTCCTATCGACAATGACCGCGCGAACTGTTTCTCTCATCTGCACGTTCTAATTTCGAGTCTGAAGTCGGTCAAGAAAATAAAAAACAAGGATTTACCTGTGCTTTGAGAGAAGCAGGCTCCTGACCAAGATCGAAGTTGAAGAGAATCCCATTGATTTGGTCCGGCTGAAGCAAATTCTAAAAACAGCCGGCCCTTAGAAGTGAGCTTTTCCCATTTGCAGGCCGCCTCGAGTTCCTACAGATTCTTGCTCGGTCCCAATAAAGGAAAAAAGGCTCTCGTGCTCAAAACTCAGGTCGACAGGGACCACCTCGGGAAAGGTGGACTTGTTGGCAAGTATTCCGGCTTCACTCTCCATGGAGGTGTTGCCGTAGGCCCTGGGCAACGAGACAAGCTTGAAAAGATCGCCCGATATATTGCAAGGCCCGCCATCAGCGAAGAGAGGCTCTCTGTCAACTCCAGAGGGCAGGTCATCTATAAGCTCAAAACGCCATATGAGGATGGAACCACTCAAATTGTCTTTGAGCCCTTGGAGTTCTTGGAAAAACTTGCCGCCCTTGTCCCTCGGCCAAGAGTTCATCTCACCAGATTTCACGGAGTCCTTGCTCCAAACTACAAGCACAGAAAACTCATCATCCCAACCCCACCCTCCACGACTCCGACCCAAGAAAAGGCCGACCAGACTCAGGATGACAACAAAAAGAACGACTCAACAAAGAAAAAGCGCATCACCTGGGCTCAACTGCTCAAGCGAGTCTTCAAAATAGACATAGAAATCTGCAATGTTTGCGGCGGCAGAATGGCAGCCATTTCCGCAATCACTGATCCCGAGGTGATCCAAAAAATACTCGAGCATCTGAAACTCCCCACAAAATCACCGAAAATCCACCCAAGCCGAGGACCTCCACAACACCATTGCAAAGGTTCTGGAGACGACTTCATCCAATCCAAGCCTTCCCTGATTATGATTAGACCAAGACACACGACTCATGAGCTTTCTTGGAACCCTCAGATTCGAAATCCACGAGTCGAAGGGACTCCCATACAAAAAAACAAATCCAATGAGAAAAAATCGATATAAAATCTCATAAACAGTCCATCAATCTAAAAAGCATCATCAAAAACTCAAAAAAATTGAGCAGAATTAACTGGAAACCAACTTCCCGCAGAATTGACCAGGCGTCCTATATAATTGAGTTCCTCAGCGCAGGTGCTTTGTTCTTCCTATCCTCGAATCTCTCCAAAGCTTCGTCGAAATACATTCAAAACGAAATGCTTCCAAATTTAAGCGCAAGTGTCGCAGCAAAATTAAAAACATCAGACGGATGGCAAATTCTAAATGATGCAGACGACTCAAGTGGGCAGACGCTTCTGTTTGAGTATCCGAGCATTACTCCTAAGGGCGGCTATATCCGACCTTTTGTGAAAATAGAAATGGGCGCAAGAGCAGAGCATTGGCCCGTTAGCGATCATCCAGTTCAAAGCTACGCGAAAGAAGCACTCAAGGAAAAAATCCATGAACTGCCGACGACAGTGCGCGTACTTAACGCCGAAAGAACTTTCTGGGAGAAAGCCACAATCCTTCATCAGTATGCTCACTTGCCTGCCGACAAAGCTTTGCCATCTAGAATTTCACGCCATCTCTATGACTTTTTTCGGTTGCTCGAGTCTACCGTAAAAGAAAAGGCTTTAAAGGAAGTCCATCTGCTTGAGCGCGTGGCGAACCACAAAAGGGTTTACTTCGCTTCTGGATGGGCGAATTACGACACGGCTCGCAAAGGGTCCTTGAAACTATCTCCTCATACAAGGGTTTTGGGAGAGCTAGAAAAAGACTATAAGGAAATGAAAGCCATGTTCTTTCGTGCAATTCCAGAGTGGAAACACATTCTTGAAACCATAGAAAAATTTAAATTAATTTGGGACTCATTTAGTGGAGACTGACACGAAGGGCATTTTACGCCACTTAGATTTAAACCATAGACTTCTTTGAATTTCATAATACCAAATGCAATTGCAGAAATTAAAAAGCCTGGCACCAGCACAAAATGCAAAACAGGAATGAGTAGTGAAAAAACGGCCGCAAAGAAAAGTAAAATGAATAATTTAATAGACCGCTGTATTCTTTGAGTAGTTCCATATATTTCAATGGGGATATCAGGGCAGGGCATAATTTGCCCCTCTACTTTAACTATTACGTTCATTTGAATCCATTTCCTTTAACAATCTCTCATATACGAATTCATAGAATGATTTTTTAGAAATTAGTTTTGATAAGCCATGACCAATAATTGCGGACAACATCAAAGGAAAAATTGAGCTGTGTCTATCAGTCATTTCAAGGACAAGAATAAAAGAAGTCAAAGGTGAATGGGTTAGAGCCGCAAGTCCTGCAGTCATCCCAATCAGCACGGCGAGAGGGCCAAGTTCAAAATTGAATAAGTTACTGAAATAAGATCCTGATGATCCACCTAAACTTAGAGTCGGGGCGAAAATCCCTCCTGCTCCGCCATTTGCATATGTAAGTATGCTGCCAAAAAAGCGTGATACAAAATCAGATAAACTCGCATTTTGAGAGTTAAAAAGCATACTGGTCAGCAAATCTTTTCCAGATCCTTTGCCGTGAGATGAAAGTAAGACAACGAGCAATCCAAAAAGTAGGCCGGATGCTAACGTAAAAATTGCCTTTTTCGAAATAGAATTCAAGTCAGTGCGCCAGCGAACCACATACTTTAACGACTGAGCAAAAACG
Source organism: Bdellovibrionales bacterium (assembly GCA_016713585.1). GTDB lineage: Bacteria > Bdellovibrionota > Bdellovibrionia > Bdellovibrionales > Bdellovibrionaceae > JADJOV01. Next base: position 419,930 of record JADJOV010000027.1, read on the forward strand.
GTAACTACAGCCGCCGAAATCAAAGATATTGTTAAATATTGCCAAACTAAATAATATTCAAAATTTGGGATCTTAGGGTATCCAAGATATAGGTATGGCCCCATAATCATCTGAGAGATAATACCTGCGAAAATGACAGCATGAAGTACGCCGGTTCTAAACGAACTTAGATGAGATTTGGCGAGTTCCTCGATAACATATACAATCCCACCAAGGGGGGGTGTTGAAGGCCGAGGCTAAGCCCGAAGCAGCGCCAGCCATCAAAAAAGCTGATCTATTTTGTATTTCTCCCCACTTCCAATTCTTTCCTACCAAATGAAAAATTGAACCGGAAATTTGTAAAGTTGGCCCTTCACGACCAATCGCTCCTCCTCCTAATACTCCACAGATCGAGCTGATTATTTTGACCAAAATAATTCTAAAACTCAAAAAATTATCAATCGAATCAATTTGCTTTTGGTGTGCTTTTTCAATTGCAACCATTAATTGAGGAATTCCGCTGCCGTTAGCCTTCGGTGCCAATTTTTCAACGAGAAGCCACGAAATACAAAAGAAAATCGGTGGTATCGCAACAAACCACAATCCAGAAAAATTAAATATTTTCTTAGAAACCTCTTCGGCCCAAGAAAATAAGTGCGCATATCCTGTCGCAAAAAGTGCAGTCAGTGCTCCGGCAATCCAAAAAGGCAACAGTCTTTGGAAGTGGTCTCTGATTTCAAAAATCTTTTTCGATCCGAACCGGTAAAGCTCATGTGATTCCTTTAGTATATCCATTTTTTCCTATTTCCCTCTTTCAAGAATCGGATTCAAAAATTGCTGTTGTTTTGAAAGAGAGAGCCTAAATAAAGTCTGATGTTGAATTTTACCGAACATCTCTATGGTCCTCAGATTTCGAAAGGATCGCTTCGGCAATCGATGTGACTAAAATTTCGCGAGAAATTGGTTTCGATAAAAAACCATTAAATCCTGCATCCAAACACTTTTTACGTTCTTCCACCATTGCATGCGCAGTTAGAGCAAAAACTTTGCCTGGATATAATTTTTTACGTAGAACTTGCAGTGCTTCGAAGCCGTCGATGCCGGGCATTTGAATGTCCATTAACACAAGATCATATGCATTTTTTAAGGCCAAATTTGCACCGCTTAGTCCGTCTGAAGCAACGGTAACTTCGATGCCAAATGATTTGAGAAAGTATTTGATTAGCATTTGATTTTCTGGTGCGTCTTCGACAAGTAAAATATGTTTCCCTCGTAATTCTTTTAAGTATTCGGATTTTTCAATTGATTTACTGATTTTACTCGCGCCAACAGTTTCAACCAACAACGTTATTAAAAATTTGCTGCCGGATCCATCTTTGGAATCAATCAGTTCGACGTTACCACCAAGTTTCTGTGCAAGACGACGTGAGAGCGACAATCCAAGGCCTGATCCCCCAAATCGTCTTGACGTGGAAGTGTTGGATTGAGCAAAGTCCTGAAATAGTCGATCTCTTTGTTCTGAACTAATGCCAATGCCAGTGTCTTGAACTTCAATTTCGAGTATGCCCTTCTTTTCGTTTAGGGGCTTAAAAGTTGTTGTGACTACGACGGAGCCTTGCATGGTAAATTTAATTGCATTGCCAACAATATTTATAAGAATCTGACGAATTAAATTTGAATCAGAAGAAATAGTCTCGGGGAGAGCCACCTCGGCGTGAAGAAGTTGAATGTCCTTCGTTTGGGCCTTGATGAATAACAAAGAAAAAATTTCTTCAAGAATTAATTTTGGCGAAAAAGGGATCGCTTCGATTTGTAATTTTCCCGCCTCAATTTTGGATAAATCAAGAATATTATCAATCAGGTTACAAAGTGCCTGGGTGTTTTTTTGAACAATACTTATAAACTCGTTCCTTTGCACTGGATTCAGATCGTCATGCTTTAGAATTTCTGCAAATCCTAAAATAGCCGTCATCGGAGTGCGAATTTCATGGCTCATATTTGCCAAAAATAGAGATTTTGTTTGATTTGCCGTATCGGCCTTAATTTTTGCTTGTGCCAATTCAAGTGAATTTTGCAGCAGTTTTTTCTTGGCGGCTTTCAGCGATCCAATGATAATGCTAATTAAAACCCCTTCGACTAAATATAATGCTAGGCGAATAATATCGGGAACGCTACCAATTCCAAAATGATTGATCGGATTGATGAAAAAGTAAATCCCTATGATAGCACCACCAATTACCGTAGCAATTCCAGAGGCAATACTGCCGAACCAGGCGGAAAAAATAACGGCTAGCAAAAATGGAAGAAGCGCAGCATCTTCACCCAGAATAGGCTGTGCCGTTTGTCGAAGAAAATAGACAAAATAAAGAAGGACAAAAGATGCACCTAATTGTCCGAAAAGACGAATGGACTTGGATGATTCAAAGTCTTTGGTTTTTAGGCTCACTACGTTACCTCCGCTTTGTAATTTGGATAAACGCCCAATTAAATCTTTCACCTATTTCTTTTCAGTATCGTCCTCAAGTAACATTGAAGGCTCCTCATTTTCCATTCCTGACTTTTGAACCAAAGCTTGTAAACCTTTTACAAGACCGGTTCGCTGAGTTTCACTCAATTGGGCTAAACCATTCATAAGGCGTTCCTGAATAGACATTGGGCTTTTGGTAAGTAGGGATTGACCATGCTTGCTTATGCTTAGTTCGACAGACCGTGAATCGGTTTCTGATTCTACTCTGTCTATCAGTTTACGATAAACTAGTTTAGATACCACGACCGATACCGAGCTTTGATGGGTTAGAGTGGCGGCGGCTAGCTTGTTTATAGATAGCGGAACTTTGCTGGCTGCTAACTTCTGAAGTACGAAAATTTGAGCTGTGCTCAAGCCTAAGTTTTTTTCTGTAAACTTTGATGTTTGACGAAGTGTTCTAACTATTTTTCTAATCGAATCGAGGACTATCTGTGCATCTGGTTCTAATTTCGTTTTTGATCTACTTTTCATTATATATGGGATACCATATATAATTTATTACGGCCATCCTTTTTTTGATTTTATAATTTGAGGAAGACCCACGTACTTATGACACACCGTCGTGTTTAAGACAAATTTAGGCATGGAAAATTTGTCTTAGCAATTTTTTAACTTATAACTTTTGGGCATTTAGCAATATCACTCAAGCACTATTAAACTAAATCTTTAAAGGACATCGCCCCACGGCGGACTCACCGCAAAGGCTGCATTAATTTGTCCGACGTGAGAATATGCTTGTGGGAAGTTACCGGTCTGCATTCTTTCGGACGGAATATAGTGTTCCGTCACTGGAGGCGTCACCTTGATCCAGCGATTTGGGGGCGCATGCAACGTCAATGTCCACCTCCATCAACTTCTGATCGATGGGGCTTATGAACTCAATACCGACAAGATCCCAGAGGACTTTCACAAAAGTGCACCTCCAACCATCCCAGAGCTAGAGGGCCTGGTTAAGACCATCGCCCACCGAGTTGCCAAATACCTTGAGAAAAACGGCATCATCGCAAAAGATGACGACGCCCCTCTTCAACTCAACATCCCCATGGAGGAAGGCTTTTCCCATTTGCAGGCCGCCTCGAGTTCCTACAGATTCTTGCTCGGTCCAAATAAAGGAAAAAAGGCTCTCGTGCTCAAATCTCAGGTCGACAGGGACCACCTCGGCAAAGGTGGACTTGTTGGCAAGTACTCTGGCTTCACTCTCCACGGAGGTGTTGCCGTAGGCCCTGGACAACGAGACAAGCTTGAAAAGATCGCCCGATACATTGCAAGGCCCGCCATCAGTGAAGAGAGGCTCTCTGTCAACTCCAGAGGGCAAGTCATCTATAAACTCAAAACTCCCTATGACGATGGAACCACACAAATTGTCTTTGAGCCCTTGGAGTTCATGGAAAAACTTGCGGCCCTTGTCCCTCGACCACGAGTTCACCTCACACCTGATTTCATGGAGTCCTGGCTCCAAACTACAAGTACAGAAAACTCATCGTCCCAACCCCACTAGCCACGACTCCAAACCAAGGAGCGGTCGACCAGAGCCAAGATGACAACATTAAGAACGACTCAACAAAGAAAAAGCGCATCACCTGGGCCCAGCTGCTCAAGCGAGTCTTCAAAATGGACATGGAAACCTGCAATGTTTGCGGCGGAAAAATGGCAGTCATCTCCGCAATCACTGATCCCGAGGTGATCCAAAAAATACTCGAACATCTGAAACTTCCCACGAGATCACCGAAAATCCACTCAAGCCGAGGACCACCACAACACCATTGCAAAGGTTCTGGAGACGACTTCATCCAAGCCTTCCCTGATTATGATTAGACCAAGACACACGACTCATGAGCTTTCTTGGACCCCTCAGATTCGAAATCCAAGAGTCGGCGGGACTCCTATACAAAAAAACAAATCCAATGAGAAAAATCGATATAAAATCTCATAAACAGTCCATCAATCTAAAAAGCATCATCAAAAACTCAAAAAAATTGAGCAGAATTAACTGGAAACCAACTTCCCGCAGAATTGACCAGGCGTCCTATATAATTGAGTTCCTCAGCGCAGGTGCTTTGTTCTTCCTATCCTCTTCTTTGGCAGCTTCCTCCTGAAACTGCGTTACTTCTTTTGCGGCCCTCATCGCTTGATGAAAATCGCTCTCGGAATCAGACCAGTAGTCCTCGTAGTAAAGGCAACTGGAGCAGTGTGCGTAAGACTGAAGCGTCTCTAGAAACCCGCCGCACCGAGGGCATTTGTTTTTATGTCTCGCCATTTTTTATTCCCCTTCTGAAAGGCTTGTTCGTTTGTCCTTTCACTAATATCTATTGCAAGGAAACGGGGTGTTTGTGCCAACGGCGCAAACCTTCGAAACAAATGGGAAATTTAGTTTGGTGAAAAAATTACGGGCGACATCGAGTTCGCTCGTGCGAACTTTGAGTTCGGTTTTTTAAAGGAAATGAAACGTATCTGGATCCAGTGCGGCGTTCGGGGCGTAGTTCAACCGTCGCGCTCGGTGAACACCCGGTCGACAACACTAAAGATATCTGTATAGACGAAGTTGCGCGGTCTTACAGCAAAGCAAGGATTTATAAATTCAGGGTCTCTATCGCAGGTCAATTCCATCAAAGACTTTGACTGCAAGCTAACCAGAAAAAGAAATTTTGAATGCCAATTCAGCCAGCCAAAAAATCAAAGTCAAAATCACGTTTTGAGTATTTTGAATTTATTTTTTTGCAACGTGGCTTTGTGGTTTTTCATTTTTTCACGCGCGGAAAGTTTTAACTCAGACGCCTGTTGACTCGATCTAGAGTTTTAACCGCAGCTCGAAAATCTTTTTTATCGTCTTCGCTCAGTTTGAAATTCCCAGGTGCGATTAAACTTAACGGCTCTACTTCCAAAAATTTAGCTAAAGTCGAAATAGTTGAAAGCCTGACATCTGCTACTAAAAGGTTTTCTATTTCATTTATTGTTGATATTGAAACTCCCGACACTTTAGACAACTTATTCTGAGAAAGCCCAGCTTGTTCACGATAAAACTTGAGCATACTACCCAAATGTCGCACCAAGCGGTTAAGTTGTTTGTCATCGTAATGTTTAACACTTCGAGGCATATCGCTTCCTTTCTCCGTAATGGTAAATATACGGACAAGGAGCAAGCTGCGGGTATTTCTCCATTTCATAATATTAACTGGTATAAAAAACGAAGTGGCGGCCTTCGAAAGAATCTACCAGACGCCACTCCTCAGCGATATTTGTCTGACACAGAGCCGTCAGCTCAGGAGTAATGACCTGGACATGGCCTTGGCAACACAGATGCAATCCTTGGACGACATCTTCTGGCCGAATTTAGCGATGTGCTCACGAGGCGGAACCCCACATTGTTGTTACGATTACCAGGACCGTTGTTGTTGCGATTACCGGAGCGCAAGTTCTGCGCATTGTTGTTCCAACTCCCGCCACGTATGACGCGGTTAGAGCCCGTAAAATTGGCCATTACACCATATTTAGTGATTCTCGAAAAATACTCCTCCTAATTGACAATGAATTCACATGACTCACATGTGCCACAATACTTCCAACCGAATTTATTAAATCCCTTTCGGATATGTGCCCTTTCTTAAATTGAATTTCTCGACTTCGAATTTTATTTTTCATTCGAGATAAATTCTCTCTTTTGATTCGAATAATTTGAGGAAAAACTCGAAATCCTAGAAATGGTATGCCTTCAGAAACAGGAGCTATCTGGGTTACTTTTGCTTTAAGTTCGAGCGCCAATGCCTGCGTAACGAATTCGTCAATTTTTGACAAAAGATTCCAAAGTTCTTTTTTGCTATCAGCAAAGCAGATAAAATCATCCATGTACCGAATATAACCCTTAATCCCGATTCGATCTTTGATGAGATGATCGAGTTCGCCCAAATACAAGTTTGCAAAATGCTGACTTGTTAAGTTGCCAATTGGGAGGCCTTTTCCATCGGCATTTCCTGGGACCTTATGGTCAATAATTATATCCAAGAGCCAAAATAGGTCGCTGTCTTTAATCATCCTTTGAAGGATATTCTTCAGAATTTGGTGATCAATACTTTCAAAAAACTTTTTGATATCGCATTTTAAATAATACTTAAACTTTCTAGAAAACTCCTGGCATCGCGAAACTGCAAGATGGGCACCCTTGCCATTCCGACAAGCATAGCTGTCAAATATCGAGCGTCTCTCAATTATAGGTTCTAAAAAATTGCATATTGCGTGATGAACTACTCGGTCACGAAAATCAGAGCTGCATATTTTTCGAACTTTTGGTTCCTTCACCTCAAACTGTGAATAGGGGCGTGGGCGGTAAGAGTGGCTTTCGAGCTGCTGTTTTAACAAAATCAATTCATTTTCGAGATTGAAAGCAAATGAGATTACTGAGTTTTTTGCTTTCTTTCCACGCGTGGCTCTTTTTGCCGCCAATAGTAGGTTTTCAAAAGTCACTATTTTTGGATACAGGTTAGCGAGTCTTTTCATATTCGTCCTGTTGCTGTTTCATCCAACCACCGAGCATTTTACCCACTTCGTTGATAAGAAAAGACGAGTGCTCATAGGCTTTTCGAGAAAAAAATCTGAGTTCAAAACAAATCCGCATTAAAATGCGAATTTTCTCAAGGTTCATATTTGCTCGTCGCAAAACTGGACCTTTATTTTTGCTATATCTAGCTTCAACGAGATCTTCGACTATCTGCAAAGACAGATTTGTCAGCCTGTCGGAAAAATTAAAGCGGGCTTTTTTGGGAAATCCGTCGATAGTAACCAAAAGCCATTTTAAGAAATCCATCCATTTAATAAAAATTGGAAGGTCTTTCTTTGATTCCGACTGAAGTTCTTTTGGCTCATGTTCCATCGGGTTTAGCCTCAGTGGGTTCAACTTTAGGTTCGATATTTATTTTTGAAATAGACAGAACATCCTCACCGTATTTTTGAGCCTTTCCTTTTCCAATTCCATCAATTTGAGTGAGTTCTGAGATAGACTGTGGCCGTTTTTTTACGATCATTGCAAGTTGTTGATTGGTAAAAAGGATGTACGGCGGCACACCTTCTTTTTTGCATCGCTGCAACCTCCAGTCGCGGAGTATATTAAATAATCCCATATCAGCGTCGGTTAATAACTTTTTCCAATCCTCATCGTGATCGCGTTTTTCTTTTTGAGTGGCTTTCGACTCCAGCTCTGCCCGATGCGGAAAGTATCTGAGTACAAATGTCAGATAGGGGACATCATTTTTTACGAAGTGGTAGTCGGTCACAGAAATGACTTCGATGTCTTTTAAAAACTCCCGAACTTCCTCGTCGTTGAATCCGCCGTAAACCGAATCGAAAGCCAAAGAAATAATTTTGATCAACATTGTAATCCCTCTTTCAATAGGGTGGTTGAAGTCGATTTCGATGACCCTCGGAAATAAATAGCATTTCGGTATTTTTCTATAAACTAATATTTTCCTCCAAGAAGAAAGGGCTGACCGGCTTCTTGGACAAAGACGAAACAACCGATTGATTCGGTTAATTAAATTTAGAACTGGACTAAATTATAAAAGCGTTTTTATTTACGCGGGGCGAAATGGGTGGGAAATTTAAAATTTTCTTGGCTTACGCCAAATGAATTTGAGTACTGCGGCCGCGCTTTCAGCAGGCCTACGTTTTTCTCAAATTCATTTGTCTCCAGCCCTTCAAGGGTAAGAGGTAAAAAGAGCCAAGGGCTACGGGCGAGTCCTCACGAGGCGGAACCCCACACGGTTGCTACGACCACCAGGACCGTTGATGTAGCGAAAACCGGAACGCAAGTGCCGCGCACCGTAGTACCAACCCCCGCCACGTAAGACGCGGTTAGAGCCATTTGCAGGCCCCTGTGGATCTACACCACCAGGAAGGTTGTTGCCATGCCAGTCTGCCAGCCACTCCCACACATTGCCGTGAATATCATAGATTGGCTTTCCGTTAATCATGATTGGCTTCTTAAGGCCAACGGGATGAGTTTTTGATCCAGCGTTGCCACTGTACCAAGCGTAGTCTCCTAAGTTTTTATCCGTATTGCCATGAGCGTAGTCGCCAGTTGAAAGGCCTCTCATGCGAGCAACATATTCCCACTCGGCTTCTGTAGGTATTCTGTAAACATCGCCCTTTTTGTGTCCTGGGAAAAAGTCGCTAAGCTGTTTTTGAACTTGCGGGTCACTCGATGTAGAAAGCTTATTTACAGTTTCAGTCCAAGCGACAACATCATTATGTGATACCTGCTCAACAGGATTCAATTCGCCTTTAAAATTAGAAGGGGCTGTATTTAGAGAACTCTTGCCCGGAAGATGGGCGTTAGCCAAATCAATGACACTTTTCCATATTTTTTGAGTGGTTTGAGTGGCCATCATTTCAAATGGCTTCGTTATTGTGACAGACACTTTTTCAGCGTCACCCATTCTAAACTTGCCGCCTGGTACTTTCACAAAATCAATAATTGGACTGCCGTCGGCATTCCGTTCTTTAACATCAAACTTTCTCGATTTTGATTCAGGTCTTCTTTTTCAATGAAATCGGCAGTTTCATTTTTACCCAAAATCCTTGCGTGGTCGACATCTGTAAGCCCTAGATCATCTTTATAGTTTAGATCAAGTTTAGGGTTTGCTACCAGCCATTCAACAACAGCATTTTGGTCCATGTGGATAGCTCTATGAAGGGTGGAAAACCCACCTTCGTCTCGTGTGTTAATATCAAACAGCTTAAGCGCCACGAAAGCTTCAAGAGTTTTGATGTCACTTTTAGCCACAGCATCAGACCACTTATCTGTTAAGCTATCAGCAAATTTCTTTCTGCGTTTATCCGAAGATTTTGACCATTGTCTGATTTCAGATGAAACTTGAGTTCTTTCAGTTTCATCAAAGTTTTTAAAATCAAGGCTTAGCTCGTTTTGATTTTGCTCGCTCTTCAATAGAAGAGCTTCGAATGCCGCTTGTTTGCGAATATTAAATGGGAGATCTTGTCTTTCAAGAATTTTCCCTAAATCTTTTTCGAATTCTTTCACCGAAAAAAGACCCAGTTTTTCTAGCTGCGATACAACTTGACCACTGGTCACATATTTCAAAACATCACTTGGGTCTTGAGAATTTTTTAGATTTAATAAATCTTGAATAAGTTTATTTTTATCTAGATCCTTATTTGCAACGAAGTTCTTATATTCACGCCCTGGTCTAATTTCAGTATCCGCATCGATCGCTGTTGGTTCGTAAATCTTCACAGCCAATTTATTATAAGCTCTCGAATAGGTGTTTTTAAAATCATACTGATTTGGATGTGGAACAAATGTTGTGAGCTTTTGAGAAAGCTTCGGCACGATCTCATTTGCAACGAAATGCCTTGTTGTGTCCATATTCGACATGCCGTTGTTGTCGCCGACATCTTCAGGGACACCAAGCTTATAGCCTCTGTCAGCAAGGCTCATGGATACTGCTTGAAGAAAGCTTGGGATTTGTTGATTTGGTACATTCTGAAGCTTGTCAATAAAGGCAACTTTTTCCATTTGTCCTGTTGCTGGATTCTTAGCCTCTCCTAAAACCACAGTAACGTGACCACTTGAATTGAAGTTGCTGTCAGTCATCGTAAAATAGTTATAATTTGGATCAAGGGCTTTACTGAAATAAGTTCTTGTTGAACAGTCAGATCCACCTAGGCACGAACGAAATGGTGACTCTTGAATTGAAAGGCTTCTTACACGAACTGTTTCTGTAGGTTTCGTTGTAAATCGTCCCGCCAAAACCTCTTGCTCAATTCGCTGAATACTTTGGTTCGGATTTTCATTCTTTGACAGACCTGTTGGAAACTCAATTTTCAAACTCGCCTGAAGCTCTGGAAAATGCCACTGCTTTTCGCCAGTCAGTTCCATCGCCATTGCATCTCGTTCATCCAAAATTTTTTTAAGGCCTTCGATTCGATCCAAAGCATTTTTACTTTTCAATAATACTTGCGTCGCTTGATTGCCAAAGCCAACAGTGTGGACGAGGTCTACCATCGCTTGACGAATCGCTTGAGTATTGCGGCCCTTTTTATCCATCCATTCTTGAATATATTTTAAAGTTGTAAAGAGGGCCTTGGCTTTCTTTTGATAATCTTCTTTATCGTTTTTAAGATCCGCGAGCAGTTCGCGGTTGGCTTTTGAGATCATGCGGTTTAGATATGTTTCAAATCTTTTTTTAACTGTAGATTCAAATGTGGACTTTGCAGTCCTGTAAGCTTCTTTATCTGATGCTAGCGAATCTTTACCTAACTTGCTTTGCATTTGCTTTATTGCATCTGGCATCTCTGCATCTTGATAATCTAAAATTTTCTTCCAAAATCCAAGATTGGCTTCAATTTGCAATAAATTATTACGCACTTCGCCCGCTGTTTGAATTTGCGATTTTAAGTGTTTAGCCAAAGACTCAGGCGTTTCGTAGACTTTTTCGACCGTTGAAATTTCAAACTCACGAAAGTTGGGCTTTTGAAGCTCTGGGTGTTTCTTTTGAATGTCTGTAACAGATTTCAAAGTCTCATTATTAACGGAAGTATTCGGATCACCAAAATAGATTTTTCGATAAACATCAAATAAGTCGGCTTGACCTGGTTGGAGCAACATACCTTCAGTCATCGCCTGACCAAAGGTCTTAAGATCTCGAACTTCAACTTGCTTAGGAGCTTCGCTAAAAATCTGCGCGCAAGTAAGAGCTGCATTGGCCGCTCCCGCATGGAAAATAATTTGAAAAAATAAAAGAAGAACTAAGGTAGAAAGTTTCAATGATGTTTTCATCGGTTAGTTCCCTCCACCAAATATTTCTGAACATCGAAGTGCCCCACCAGTTCGCATTTTGATCTGGCGGTCTCGGATGTCGTGATTACTTCGAACTTTTGATGACATCTCGGCTTCTTTTTTAAAGCGGGTTTTCATAACTTCCGCCTCGATAGCCGATAGCTTCTGGCCTTTGTAGTATTTCGCAAGCACGTCAAACTCTTCGCCCGTAAGACTTTGCTTTTTTACAAGCTGTGCCGTTAGGAAACGAACAAGTCCTTGGTTATCATTCAAAAAGGTCTTGGCCTTTTCTTGAGCTTCAGTAATTTCTTGCATGACGATTTGTTCAAAAAGCTCTTTCTTTTTCTCGCTGCCGACAAGATTACCGTCTTTATCAAGATTTGTTCCCCAGAGTTCAGATTTCAAACCAGCTTCGACGTAATATTTGCCGATCAACTTCTTCATTTTTTCAAAATCAGAACCCCATCCTGTATCAGATGTAAAGCCTGCGACTTCTTGAGAAACCCGACCAGCAACAATCCGAACAAGAGACTCTTTTAATTCAGCAACACCTGAGCTTTGCTTATTAACTGAGTCATATGCGGCATAGCCTAAATATTTTTGACCATCGCCCGCAGATCCTGACTTGATTGTCACAAATCGAAGCTTTTGGCCGGAAACTTCAGGCCTGTTCAAAATCGCATGACCGATTTCATGAAATGATACTTTAATAAGCTCTTTAGGATTCGGTCTGGTTACATCTTCTTGTTTTTCAAGCAGATCATTCGTGAGCCGTGCTAGAACTGCCCCTGCATTGGCCTTGTCGTGAACGAGAACCTCGACATAAAATTCTTCTTTCAAATTTTTAATGGCATAGTGTTTTTTAGCTCTTAAATCTGTCAGTTTAATTTCAACAGATCTTGTAGAGGCATTGTCTTCAGTCGTTCCGCTTTCTAAAATAGCAGAAGTAATCAGCCCTTGAATTTCACTCTCGAACTTATTTCTTAAAGACCGTCCGCCTTGGTCGTGATTAAAGAAGACTTCAGTTGTCGTTTTCAGAACCTGATCTGGAAGTGAAACTTCAAGGCCTGGGAATTGTTTTTTTAAATTCTTAAATCCGCCTTCTAGCGTTTTTCTGGCGATTTGTGTCTTTGATTTATCTAAAAGTGGCTTTGTGTGAACAACGAGTTGAGCGCGACCCAAGATAGCCTCTGGAAATCCACGACGGCGAAGTTCACTTCTTACATTGGCTTCAGATTTGATTTTGTTATAAATCGCTTCACGCATATCATCACCTGATATACCAAAATAAAGGTCCTGAAGATCATTTCCTGTCATCCAGATAACGATTTTATCTAAATTATATTTGCGCCCTGTATTCGGTGAAACCCAAAATCCCTCTTCCATAATGTTATAAAATTTGTAAAGGATCTGCTCTCGCTCCTGTGGGTTTTTACCACCAGCATTTGAGATTTCATCTAAAATAAGAATCCCGCCATCCTTGATTTGCAGAAGTGCTTTTTCAAAAAGTCCCATCTGATCAGACTTTACATACTGAGGATTGGCTCCGAAAATCTTTGTCAGATCTTCCTGACGTGAAATATCACCCATTGCGATGATTTGTGCCTTTGAGCTTGAACCATAAAGCTCTTTTGCTAAAACTTTGGGAGTCTCTGTTTTCCCTGTCCCTGTGGAGCCAACTGCCACAACAGTCATTGGCTTTCCGGTTGGAATGACTTTCCAATTTCTGATAGCATTGATGGATTTCGTCACAAGCTCTTCTTGTCCGAAAATTTCTTGATTCACTCTTGATTCGAGAGTTTTTAAGTCCTTCATATCTTCAGCGGAAAGGCTCTGACCATTGCCCTTAAAACTATGATTTTGAAGCTCAATAGTCTTGGTAGGAGTTTGAACTAAAAATCCCCAGTTTCTTTTAGCTCCGTTTTTAACAAGACCTACTTTGATTTCCTTTTCGGACGCAACTTGAGTGATTTCTCCAAAAAAACGCTCTACCGCGCGAGAAAGATCCCTGACTCCGTCTTCTTTATTGTAGGTTTGCTCAGTAATATATTTAATGGCTTCATCAGATATCGAAATGCCGATTCCATTTCGCTCTTTAAAAGTTTTCTGACGCTTTGATATTTCAAGTTTTGCAACTTTTATTGCCGTATCTAAACTCAACGGATTCGCGACAAGGTATGTCCCGATCCGATTAACGATTTCACGCGGAAGTTTGTAGTTGCTGTCGGCTTCAGTGGGTTGAGTAAATAAATCTTTCAAATCTTTTTGAGAAAACGAGTCTACTCGTCTTTTGACTTCTTCATCGGACCAATTAGCGTAACCCTCTGGGAAAATTTGATTCACGCCATGATTGGTTGTAGCCACAATCAAAAGGTTCGGCACTTTAACTCTTTTACCGTTTCCTTGCGTGACCTCACCGTTATCAAAAAGATTCATTGCAAGTTCTTTAAGAGTTTCAGGATGCATTTTCTCGATTTCATCAATCAATAAAACGCCGCCGTAGCGACCTTTGCCTGGATTTTTCATAAATTCAATAAGGCTTCCAACAGTATCTTTGTAGCCAATAGTTCCTGGTCTTGGTCCTAAAAGGCCAGACAGCGAAGTGCTTCGATCAGAAAATGCTGCACCATCAATTTTGAAAAATCTGTGCTTTCCACCAAATAAAACTTCGGCCATACTTTCGGCTAAATAGGTTTTTCCAACGCCCGTTGGACCCATGAGAGCCACACCTTGCGGTTTATCTCCAGATGACAGCAAAAGATTTCGGTACAAGGATAATGTTGTATCAACCATTTTATCTTGTCCGAGGATCGAAGATTTCAATTCATCTTTCCGGGCCTTTACGAATCGATTGATCTCACTCAAATTCTGAGGGTCAGCTGGAATTTTAGTTCTGCGTTTTACAAAGGAGAAGAAATCTGTTGCTGAAACACTTTTTTGATTTCTTTCATGGGCTTCGATAGCCAAATCAACCATCACCTTGATCGGGCCATCGGGGCGAGCGACATCAGGTAAAACTTTTTTGTAGTGCTTTACGATTTTTTCTACAATTTCGTCATCAAGCTTTACGTCATATCTTTTTTCAACAACTTCACGCCAAGAAAGCTTGATGATTTCAATTGTTCGGCTTTCCGTGAATTCAGCAACGCCGATGGGAGCAAAGCGTCTCATCATCGCTTCATCAGATCCAAAGGCAAGTTGAAATTCTCTTTCCGTTGTTGCGCCAATCAAGCGAATTCCGTTTTCATTAGCTGCATCCATCGAAGTCTTAAGGACATTCCACATATCACTATCGACACTATGGATTTCATCAATAAATAAAATCACAGGCTTTCTTAGCTGAGCTTCAAGTTGTTTGACCGTTTCAACCAAAACTAAAGCCGCATCTTCGGGCTTCTTCCCAAGTCCTTTAATGCTGGCGGCCTCAAGCTGTATGATTTCGGCAGTTGCGATTTCTTGACTAAATACTTTTCCAGTCGGAATTTGACCTTGAGCAATCATCTGGGCGATTTTTTCAACGACCGCTGTTTTTCCAACTCCAGCCTCACCCAGAAGAACTGGGTTTTTACCTTTAATTCGAATCAGAGTATTGATGGCTTGCTGCGCTTCTTCGGTTCGATCTGCAATGGGTTGAAATTGGCCAGCGGCTAATTTTTTTCGAACATCATCAGTAAGTAGGCGTGGATTCAGTGAAAGAATCAACTGCCCAGGCTTAGATTGGGTAAGGGCCTCTCGCAGTTGAGCCTGAACCGTTAAAGAACTAAACAACGTGGCCATCATGGTGACGATTACAGCGAGCATGTGTCTAGTTTTTTGACATATAAACATTATATTCTCCCGTTTCTCTACGAAATAAGACGAAGGCAGCCTATTCCCATAACTCACTTAGAAGTATTACAACAACGGTGCCATGATAGATTGTCGATTTTCGAAGTATTTCTGAATAGATACGGAAGACGTGTCAAAATGAGATCGATTCTTTCGTTTTTTTGAAAAACTCAGCAGGCGTAGCCTCTAATATAAGTCCTGCCACTGTTCGGTTTTGACCCGGCCACAACTGTCCGCTTTTTTAACCAGGCCGCCGGAGCTTTGGCGGCAAAGACAACCCTACGCCTCCAAAAATTGTGTATAACCCAATGCCATAAACTACATTTTAAATGTCTGATCGCGAATGGACACAGCACCGTCACGAATAAATGCTTCTTCGGATAATCTTAAACGGTGTTGGACACCGAAGTGTTTGATCAGAAATAGTAATCCAACGACTAGATTGTTTACAGTGGCGCGAGTGCTACAAAATTCGGATCTGGAATAGTGTGCATGTCTGTCAACATCTCTCTGAAAAATGCCAACTGAGTCTTCAGTTTGGACAACTTCTTTTTCCTTCAGCCAATACAATTTTTTATTTGCCGCAAATTTGAAGTAAAAAGGGACATCGCCACGTTTCATTTGTTCGACTTCGGATAACAAAATATTATCAGGAGGGCTCTCTAATAAATTTCTATATTCGGACGTATTGCGAATAATCACCCGCATTGGCATGTTTAAAAAATCCAAAGCGGCAAGAGCCCCATCAATTTCAACTTTTCTCTTGGAAACCAAACTAAATAAGTCCCAATAGCCAAGAAGGATTTGTTGAACTTGAACTTGTGTCAGCTCTTCTTTTGAATTGACCAAAGCTCCGATGCCCGCAAACTCGTATCCGACGTTTTTAAACGGCAGCAATAAAGTTTCGTGCGGCAACGTCAAGGCAGTGAAAACCACTTCGGCGTCCACCGCCTGAAGATGGGTCTTCGTCATAATGAGGTTTTGCTTGTGCAAATCCCGAATGCCGAAAATATGGCAGTAAGCTATCAGAGCGCCAAAAGCGTAGAAATGTTCAAACGTCGGCGTCTGATTTTCGGTCGCCACTTCTTTGGCATAGCCCGACCAAGTGCTTTCAACTTCAATGTCGAGATTAAAAAAGTATTCAGCGAGCGGACGATTACCGTTTTCGCCCTTCTCGTCGAACAATGATTTTAGTGGGCTGGCTTTTCCAAAAAATAACCACTCCCAATAAACCGTGCGGGGCTTCCTATACCAAATATCGGAGCCCCGCTGCACCTTCTCAACTTGCTGTCCAAAATTGTGCTTATCGGCCAGAAACATACGACTATGTTCCTGAGCTAAATCCAGCTTCGAATGACTCAGCTTCTGCTTCAAGTGCTGCCAAGTCGATGTATACGATTTCCATACGCCCCTCCTTTTAGGTTGCTTCCAAAAAACGCGCCGATTGCGAGGAAAAAATATTCTTCTCAAACCTAATATGAAAATTAGGTAGCTCGTCCTTTGAAATGGTTTTTACTTTCAATCTTTTTGATTCTTTTTTAACGTGCTCGTCATTTGCCATACCCGTTATGAGATGGCTTTCGAACATAAGCTGATACTTTTCAATCAACTCAAGGCCGGTCAGTTTTCCCTTAAGGTCGTAGTCGAAGAGGAACAGCCGCGAAGAAAAACTGTCTTTGTTGTTTTCCTGAATCCATTTTTCGAACTCAACATCAGAATAAATATGCGTGACTTTCATTTTGCTGGCATTGCTGCCGATCAAAATATTCCAAGAAAGATGAATACACTCTTCGTCGTCAACGATCACTAGCTCTTGCCCATCGAATAAAACAATCTCGTTCGACTGCATAGTTATTTGAACGGCGGGGATTTCGATTTTAGTTTGAGTTCCCGCTCCTTGACTCCGCCCCACGGCCACCCTGCGTCCAGGAATCGTCCGACTTCCCCCGGTCGAGGATCCACGAATTAGATCAACAGCTGGCTGAGTGTTGCAACGCCCGTCCTTCTGCATGGTCGAACGTGCCCCAAAACCCTTCCAAAGCTTCAAAGAGCTCCAATACAAAAGGCATCGGCCTGATGAGTCTGTCCTTTACAAACTGATCCAGGAGAACCTTGAGACCTTTCTTGAGCGCTTCCAGCTTGAGATGGGCCATCCCTTGCCAGCCTTCGTCACCAAGGAATTCTATGATTATCTGAACTGCGGGATTCTAGCTAATGGCTTCCTACGAGTTCAGTGTGAAAAGTGCCATCATGAAAATCTCGTGGCATTTTCCTGCAAACACCGTGGATTCTGCCCCAGCTGTGGAGCTCGAAGAATGGTCGAGACAGCAGCCCACCTGGTTGACTATGTCCTGCCTGATCAGCCTATTCGGCAATTCGTCTTAACCTTCCCCTTTCAGCTCAGGCCCTTGCTTGCCGTCCGGCCAAAGATCATGTCCGCTTGCCTTGGAAATCAGTCATCGGGCGACGACAGCCTTTCTCCTCAAAAAAGCGGGACTCTCAAAAACCACAGGCGTCACTGGAGGCGTCACCTTGATCCAGCGATTTGGGGGCGCATGCAACGTCAATGTCCACCTCCATCAACTTCTGATCGATGGGGCTTATGAACTCAATACCGACAAGATCCCAGAGGACTTTCACAAAAGTGCACCTCCAACCATCCCAGAGCTAGAGGGCCTGGTTAAGACCATCGCCCACCGAGTTGCCAAATACCTTGAGAAAAACGGCATCATCGCAAAAGATGACGACGCCCCTCTTCAACTCAACATCCCCATGGAGGAAGGCTTTTCCCATTTGCAGGCCGCCTCGAGTTCCTACAGATTCTTGCTCGGTCCAAATAAAGGAAAAAAGGCTCTCGTGCTCAAATCTCAGGTCGACAGGGACCACCTCGGCAAAGATGGCTTTGTTGGCAAGTACTCTGGCTTCACTCTCCACGGAGGTGTTGCCGTAGGCCCTGGGCAACGAGACAAGCTTGAAAAGATCGCCCGATATATTGCAAGGCCCGCCATCAGTGAAGAGAGGCTCTCTGTCAACTCCAGAGGGCAAGTCATCTATAAACTCAAAACTCCCTATGACGATGGAACCACACAAATTGTCTTTGAGCCCTTGGAGTTCATGAAAAAACTTGCGGCCCTTGTCCCTCGGCCAAGAGTTCATCTCACCAGATTTCACGGAGTCCTGGCTCCAAACTACAAGCACAGAAAACTCATCGTCCCAACCCCACCAGCCACGACTCCAAACCAAGGAGCGGTCGACCAGAGCCAAGATGACAACATTAAGAACGACTCAACAAAGAAAAAGCGCATCACCTGGGCCCAGCTGCTCAAGCGAGTCTTCAAAATGGACATGGAAACCTGCAATGTTTGCGGCGGAAAAATGGCAGTCATCTCCGCAATCACTGATCCCGAGGTGATCCAAAAAATACTCGAACATCTGAAACTTCCCACGAGATCACCGAAAATCCACTCAAGCCGAGGACCACCACAACACCATTGCAAGGTTCTGGAGACGACTTCCTCCAAGCCTTCCCTGATTATGATTAGACCAAGACACACGACTCATGAGCTTTCTTGGACCCCTCAGATTCGAAATCCAAGAGTCGGCGGGACTCCTATACAAAAAAACAAATCCAATGAGAAAAAATCGATATAAAATCTCATAAACAGTCCATCAATCTAAAAAGCATCATCAAAAACTCAAAAAAATTGAGCAGAATTAACTGGAAACCAACTTCCAAAGAAAAAGCGCATCACCTGGGCCCAGCTGCTCAAGCGAGTCTTCAAAATGGACATGGAAACCTGCAATGTTTGCGGCGGAAAAATGGCAGTCATCTCCGCAATCACTGATCCCGAGGTGATCCAAAAATACTCGAACATCTGAAACTTCCCACAAGATCACCGAAAATCCACCCAAGCCGAGGACCACCACAACACCATTGCAAAGGTTCTGGAGACGACTTCATCCAAGCCTTCCCTGATTATGATTAGACCAAGACACACGACTCATGAGCTTTCTTGGACCCCTCAGATTCGAAATCCAAGAGTCGGCGGGACTCCTATACAAAAAAACAAATCCAATGAGAAAAAATCGATATAAAATCTCATAAACAGTCCATCAATCTAAAAAGCATCATCAAAAACTCAAAAAAATTGAGCAGAATTAACTGGAAACCAACTTCCCGCAGAATTGACCAGGCGTCCTATATAATTGAGTTCCTCAGCGCAGGTGCTTTGTTCTTCCTATCCTCTTGGGAATCTCAACTTTGGTAAGTGTTTTGTAGAGAGCATCAAGATAAATCGGCTCTTCTTGGTTGAGGAGTCTTCTGCATTCTAAGGGTGCTGACGAATAGGCCGATCCTGAAAAAAAGGTGACCAGCAAAAACAAAATGCCGCAAAATGCCGTCTGTCCTGTTGCCAATCAAACCTCCGCAAAAATCGACTCTTGGATCTCAAGAAATTTTCAGCTCTTTTCATGAGTTAGCGAAGTGACCTAACGAACTCAGGAAAGTCTCGCTTAGCTCGTCAATTACAGCAAAAATCAAGCCAATCATTCCGCCCTAGTGCGATCCACCTTTGATTGAATACGATCTATTGATTCTGTATGCCTATAAGGCAATACAGGCTACATCCAAAGTTGTGAGTGGGAAGTTGGGTTGTTTTTGTTGATTCTATTTTGTCTATGAAAGAACCTAGCATGGAGCCACGAGGAAGCCTCGAAATCTTCCAGACTACTTTTCCCTCTTGAAACGCTCTCATTGTGAACGCCCTGAGCGTAGGGAGTATATAATATTTTGTAGCCTTTCTCGCGAATCTTCATACAGAGATTTGTGTCGCTAAAGGACCAAATCTAGACGATTTCCGTAGGCATCTGATTTTGAATAAGTACCTGCAAAGAGAACTTCGGAAGCCTTTTTGTAAATAATTTTGTTATCTGCCAATTGAACTGGGTATTCAATTAATGTTGTCTACTTTCGATACACCTGTACAGCCAACTGGCGCTCAATTTTTACCCTCTCCAACTATCACACATGGTGAATGGAATACGTTTTGCAATGCAATTGTATATAATCGAGGAGTTTTTATGAAGTATGCCCTTGTTTTCGCATCGTTATTGCTTTCACACGCTTCGGCTTTTGGCCATGATTGCAAAGTAGAAATTCCTGAACTCAATCTTCAATTCGTAGATTCAGACACAAATCAGGTCATTGAACAGCCAGTTAAAATGCTTGAACTTGAGATCGTCAGTGGACCTTTGATCAGAGAAATTCCGGCATGGATCCAGCGGCTCACAGGGATGAAAACTCAATGGCTTGAGCAAACGACCCTAAAGCCTGAAATCACTTACAATCCAGAATCAAAACATACACTTTATCAAAGACGGAAATGTCTGCAAAGAAATGCTCGACTGCTGAATTTATGGCCTTGAATTTTGGATATACTTTCGATTTCAACCCTGAGGAAGGACAATTCTATTCTGAAAATGTCCAGTCTAAAAAGGATGGGTCAATTCAATACATGATGATGCCCTCGGAAAATCAAATATTTCCATGGCGTTGCATAATCAAATCGTAAAATACGGAGTCGATCAAACCAAGCGTCTGCATGTAAGGAAGCTCAATAAATACGTGGGCGAAATTGATTTATCTGACGATCAAGTGAGAACAACTGAACAATCTTTTAAATTCAATTCAACAAATTCTGCCGGCAAAAAAGTCAGGTTGTTATTCTTCCTAGATGACAAAAATGAAAATACTGAATTTCTTCCCCTGTTAAAAGCGATAGATGAGGCCAGGAAAAACAGAAACCAAAGCTTGAAGGTTTCGCTTTGGGGTCATTGTTACGGAAAGGAATTTGTCTGCGCTGCTCATTTTCTTAATTCGTTTGAAGTTATTAACACAGATATACAGCCGCGCATAAGTTCGGGGACATAGTTGCATTCTACTTTTGCTTGTTTATACTTCCCTGCCATGCAACCAAGATTCATTCGACTTCATCATAGAACTAAAAGCAACTTAAAATTAAAAATGAGAGAAGCCGCTTCATGGAAAAACTTGCGGCCCTTGTCCCTCGACCACGAGTTCACCTCACCCGATTTCATGGAGTCCTGGCTCCAAACTACAAGTACAGAAAACTCATCGTCCCAACCCCACTAGCCACGACTCCAAACCAAGGAGCGGTCGACCAGAGCCAAGATGACAACATTAAGAACGACTCAACAAAGAAAAAGCGCATCACCTGGGCCCAGCTGCTCAAGCGAGTCTTCAAAATGGACATGGAAACCTGCAATGTTTGCGGCGGAAAAATGGCAGTCATCTCCGCAATCACTGATCCCGAGGTGATCCAAAAATACTCGAACATCTGAAACTTCCCACGAGATCACCGAAAATCCACTCAAGCCGAGGACCACCACAACACCATTGCAAAGGTTCTGGAGACGACTTCATCCAAGCCTTCCCTGATTATGATTAGACCAAGACACACGACTCATGAGCTTTCTTGGACCCCTCAGATTCGAAATCCAAGAGTCGGCGGGACTCCTATACAAAAAAACAAATCCAATGAGAAAAATCGATATAAAATCTCATAAACAGTCCATCAATCTAAAAAGCATCATCAAAAACTCAAAAAAATTGAGCAGAATTAACTGGAAACCAACTTCCCGCAGAATTGACCAGGCGTCCTATATAATTGAGTTCCTCAGCGCAGGTGCTTTGTTCTTCCTATCCTCGACACCCTCAATCTCTTCACCATGATGAATGTGGTAGGTGGAATCAATATCCAGAACTCGGCTGGAGGACACTTTTTCCCCATGATGCTCTCGCAAAAGGCTATGAAAGGTCTTCCCCATGGTGTTCAGAACTGAATTGAGACCAGCTATATGGTGAGGTTCAAAGTCATTCAGATAATCAAGGATAGTCCTGGGAGCAGGAACCCGTCCCCCCAGCAAGCTCGTCAAATACTCGTCATCTTGGAGCTCCTCGAAGTCTTCAACACTCTCTGCGCTCAGCAGGTGCCCTGCAATCAAAGTTAGAGCGAGAAACCCACTTCCTTGGGACCTGTGAGAAACACGCTCTGGCAAATGTTTGAGCAGCTCCGGATAGACAGGGCTTCGCATCAGGGTCTGAACCATGAGTCCGATACCAGTTGTTGAAGTCAGTCGATCTTTGCACGGAATAATTCTGATTTGCCTCATGGCGCGTTCGATGCGCCGCCTCTCTTGCCTAATCATTGAACAATCTCCTCCAAACAAACGAAGAAAATCTAATACTCCATAGGCAGGCAAAAGTAAATTAAATATTATTGATTTAAACTACGAGTCGCCACCAAATTGGTGCGATATTTCTCAGCGCAAAACGGCATGAGACCTAAAGCAGATGGGGACTTTACGCCTAGGGATGATTTTTTATCCGCGGGGTTAGGATCTAAACAATTGAAATCACTAGAGAGAGACGCCCAGTCTTTTCTTTGAATCTTCATGAAACCTCCTGAAACGTCACAAGTTTGCTTCTTTTATGCTTCTCGAATGCTTCTTTTAAAAACTCATTTTCAGAGGGGAAATTCTATCCCTGCTGAAAACTGTATTCCTATTTCTAGGTTGGGAATTCACTCATTCTAGAAATAATACCCAAAATCCCACAAATATAAGGAGGTCCCCATGGGACTAGACAAACTCATTCAATCAATCGCAACCATCGCTGTTTTAGTTGTCGCAAGTGGTCACTTACCCCAGACCCTGAAAGCTGTTCGACAGGCGCAACTTCAACTGATCCAAGATTCCAAAGCATCCAAATGGGGGCAGGCATTTCTGCTACCACCATCGAAATAGAAGTCAGCCATATTTGGTGTCTCAAATTTCTGGCGTCTCTAAAAATGGTTCTTAAGTGACCGCTCACTATGGCACAGATCTTTTTTCACCTCTCCGCACGGACCGCACGCCAACCCTTGGTTGTCGTGGGTCCTGCCGCATCCGCGTGTCGAGGTGCGATCTGTGCCTTCGTTCACGTTTTTCCTCTTCGAGTTGCTCAGCCGTTGTTGAAGGACCCTCGAAAGAGAAAAAATACACCGAACCAAGGAGACTCACATGAACAACGAAATCCTCGAACAACTTAAAGAATTGGCATTTAGCCGATCAATTCCATTTTGCTATAGCTGTTACAAAGAAGCTCCAACTGGCTGCTGCAAACACTGTGGATCAGACGACCTTATGTGCTTGGTTCCCGGAGTCGGCTGTGAATACGGCACCGATTGGGTTATCAAGCACATCCTAGAAACAGAATTGACCGCAGTCGATCTTGAAGAGGAATTCGAGGAGTCAATTCGTCAATGCTATCCCGAGGAAACTCAAGTTGGATGGATGACGTTTGATACTGTGAGGCTAATGAAGGAAAACGATCCCATTGGCTGGCAGTGTGCGCTTTCTGAATATGAGTCCCAAGAGGAATCTGAAGGGACTATAGTTTCATTCGATAGCGGGTCAACTTACTACAATTTTTCAACGCTTGAAGATTTTTTCAAAAACACGCATAATACCTGTTTTCAAAAGTCGAGTACTCCTTATTCTCCCTAGACGTTTTACATTTCATATGTCACATGACCACTCTAATCTGCTACACTATGATGCATTTAAAAAATAGCTGGGTTTTGTTCACTTCCAGTCAACCTCAAAAAGTTCAATTCAGAAAATTCAAGTTTCAAAGATTTTTCGACTTCCTCAAGCGATTCTTTGAGGCCAATCAGGTTAATACAATCCTTGATCCCGGACAGCTCCCAAGAGGCTCTAGCTGCAAAAGCCTTGAGGCGTGGACGAAACACTAGTCCTTCGAGTTTCACGACGCCATCACACACATCCACATCGATCCACTCGCCAGGCAATAGCGGTAAAGTAAGAATTTGCTTTGAGATCAAGGTTTCAAGCTCTTTGTCTGTTCGGCAGTAATCATCAACAACCTGAGATTGATCTTTTAATTCGACAACACCCTCCGTTGTTTTAATAACGCTAACCGCTGCGGCATGACGGTAGGGTTTATCAAAATATCCATTTAAAGTCACAACTCCATTTTTTACTTTGATAGAGACATCTGAATTACTCACTCGAATATCCCAACGGATTCGATTTTGAATCCGTTCCAATAGTATCTGAGCAGCTGCTTTATAGTTTTTTACTTTCATAGTTCCTCCGAATTAATGTTGTTAAGCTACAGTTTCTTGATTGTTTTTTATTTCAAACTCTGGATGACGCCTATCGGACACTCGAATTTTTGAAGCACGACGTAGAATTTTTTCTACGGTTTTAAGCGAGCTACGAACCGCCTGGTAAAAATCAGCACTAGTCTTCTTAGTAAAAATGGTCCGCTGCAGCCCCTTACCCTTCACCAATACTTCGCATTCAAATACGGGCTTGTGAGTAGATGACCGCGTTTTCGCCATTCCCAAAATGACATGAGTATCAAACTGACGCCAAGATTCAAATTTTCCTACAGCTTGATCAACGGAATTTTCCACATAACTTCTTATGTGATCAAGCCCTTCTAAACTTCTAAATTGAATTGATGTTCTCATAATTTCTCCTTTTCGTTAGATCAATTTTGCGTCTGCTGCTCTATATGTACTCTCGGTTCAAAATCCTCCATCGCGCCAAAAAATCGAACCTGCCTTTTATACCTACGGTAGTTCTGGCGATACTCCCTCATAAGTTTCTCGCGAATTTCAGGGGTATTGGCTTTAATTGCTCTATCCCACAACTGTGATAATTCCGACTTCATATTTTCTAGTAGTTGCATTTATTTCTCCTCCCATAGTTAAATTATCGGCCATTGGGAGGAATTTTAAAAATAGATTAATTATATGCAATCAATCTCTTTTTAGTTGCACTGATTTTAACGGATAAGTGTCGAGCAGGCGCGTCCAGATGGGTCATCGGCTAAAAACAAAGTACAACAAAAATCTCTAGCAGCACTTTCTACTGTATTTGATCCAGGTCAGAGAATTCTGAAATACTTTGAACGCCAATCTCAGGCTGGAAATTGGATTGCAACAATCTTCCACCAAATAAAGACTTTGTTTTTGACCAATCAGCCCTATAGTTCCCGGTTAAATCATTGTGCATAACTTTGAAGTCATTAAATTCATGCAAAAGAATTAATTTGTTCCTGGAGGTATATTTTAGAACCGATGTTCTAATTTTAAGTTTTTTTGCTAGGCTCGCAAAGCAGTGGCCCCAAAGGCCATGCGTTTCTCTCTGATGACTGCTCGCTGGCCCACCCTGGACGCAATCAATTTCATTCCCATTTGACACCAAATAGTACTGTTGAAATGTATTTCTGTCGTCCCAAAAATCGAATGGCTTAGGCAAATCGTAAATTCGCTCAAGTGTCGTATAAACCTGTGGAAGAAAAAGTTCCTGATTCAAAATCTTAAGTGCTTTTTCATATTCGCTATCAGACAGCTCAATGTCCGAGTCTGTTTTTTCGTCATATCTGTATCGTGCGAATTCCTTATATTCATAGTAGATCTCAGGGATTAGTGCACATTCCTGAGACCGATAAATCTCATCTCTAAGCTTACTTTCAAATGATGGCTTATAGTCGTCATTCTTAAAGTTAAACTGCTTAGTTGGATACTTTTGTTGTTCAACAATACGTTCGACCTCATCATCGCTGTAGTATTTATTTATCATTCTTTTTCTGGCCTCTTCATGTATTTTTGATACTCCTAAGACAGATTCATTCTTACAATACTTAGGGTCATGCATAAGCTCAACATCGAGTCTATCCTTTAAAATGATCACGGATAAAAACTCATGTTTGCTATTTTTTAACCGCTCTGACAAATCGTTATGATTTTGCTCTTTAATAGATCCTAACCTCCTTTTGTCAGATAGTTTTCCTTTAAATTCAATATTCACAATTTCATTATTACCATTTTGTTTTGTTATAAAATTCATCATAATTTATTCCTTTCGCGTGTCGTGAAAATCCGGCAGGCTGGTGTTAATGGTTAAAGACTAATCTCTAGGCACCTGGTAAGCAAAAAATCGTTTCCGCTGTTTAGCATTCTAAACTTCATCAGGTTATGAGTGCTCTATTTGTCGAAGGGTTTGCCACTCTCTGGTGGGCTCATATGCATATAACCTTGCTTCCTTTTTGGGATTAATTTGGGTGCGTGGCTTCACAATGTCCACGAGGACTGCGTGGCGAGTTGAAGTAAATTCTCTCAGCGAATTGTCGACTTCAATGTCTAATTGGTTAGATCGGCTGCTCCACTCAGTAAATGAATAAATGATGCTGAATATAATGAGCGCTCCAGATACGAGGCCAACTCCAACCAAAAGGATTGGTACTCCCAAGACAAACGCCACGAAATTGCTGAGCAGAATTAGGATAGCTCGAAAAGCAAAACCCGCAGTTTTCGTCATTTTTTCAAAGAATATGTACTTCATATATGTCCTCACTTTCTAAGGCTAAGCTACCAACTCGATTTTAAAATTAAAAATAGATTAATCGTATTTAATAGATATGTTATTCGTAGTGCTATTTATTGGGGGGACACTTCTCTCGGAAGAAATCTCTCCCCACCTGTCAGATGCTGGTAAGGCTCTAAACATTACCCAGTGATAAATGGCACGAGGCAGAAATCGTCTAAATAGAAATAAGAACCATGCATCTGCTGTTACTGGTACCCTAAGAGAAGGGTTTTTTTGTTTAATTACTCGTACAATTTTTCTGGCAACACTTTCCGGTGAAGCTAGGGTCCGCTTCATGGTCCATGAAATCAATTTTTCCATATTCCTATAGTGGTGGTAATAAGGATCTTTTTGACCGGAGGCAATAGCAGCGCGGCTCCATTTTGTAGTCTGAGTATTTTGAAACGAATCTGATCTCATGAAACCTGGAATAATCAATGTGACATGGATATTCCATGGCTTTACGTCATACCATAAGGACTCAGCTCCTCCTTCAAGAGCAAATTTTGATCCACAGTAACAAGCCATGGTAGGCATACCTATTAAGCCCGCTGCCGATGAGATGTTAATAATTCTCCCATTTCTTCGCTTACGCATCCCAGGCAGAGCAAGGGCGGCGAGCCTCATTGGTCCAATATAATTAATTTCAAGCAAACCAATTCTGTCATCTGCACTTGCATCTTCCACAACTGAGCGCATTGCAATTCCCGCATTATTAATCAGAACATCGAGTCCGCCCAAGGTAGCCTCACATTCGGAAATCACGGCAATTCTTTCCTCTTTGCTAGTTACATCTAGTGGCCGTAAATAAATTTCATCTGATTCAAAAATTCCTGCCGCACTAAAACATTTCAACGACTTTGCTCTGGCTGTCAGTACTAACCGATAGTTTCCATCCTCGATGAGCTCCTTTGCAAGCGCAAGTCCTAAACCAGTGCTTGCTCCAGTCAGAAGAACGAGTGGTTTGTTCGTTGTCATAATTCCTCCCTCTTGACTATTCAGGTCATCAGCAATTTCCCTACCTTGGCTTGATCTTTGTTTTCAAAATTATCTTCGACAAATTTCCAGTTTATCGCAGTCCAAAATTCTGCAAGATAATTGGATCGAGAGTTTCGGTAATCAATGTAGTATGCATGCTCCCAAATGTCGCAGATAAGAAGGGGCATATATTTTTTGAAGTCGATGACGTCGGCATTGCTCGTGTTAATTATTTCAATCTTCTTGCCTTGCATATCAAGAGCAAGCCATGTCCAGCCAGAGCCGAATACCTTTAGTGCAGATTCAACAAACTTCTCTTTTAGGCCCGACTCTGAGCCAAATTGCTCTTTGATAGATTTCTCTAAAAGGGAATTTAAATTCAAGCTTGAGGGGCTGGGTGTGAGGCCCATCCAATAGAAAGTATGATTCCAACTTTGGGCGGCATTGTTATACAGGGCGCCATCAGAATCACGTATAATTTCGAGAATGTCTTTTGGCGGCAGACCCTCCATTAGATTATTGAGCTTTTCAATATAGGCATTATGGTGTTTTCCATAATGATATTGAATTGTTTCTTCAGATAGGAATGAAGCCTTTGTGAAGTTAAATTCGGGCAGTTTGAACATAGTTTACTCCTTTGTTACATACATTATCGTTGATTTTAGTTGTTAAATAAAATAGATCATTAGTATAGGACCATTACGAAAAATGAATGTATATAACTACAACCACCTTTTTTACTTTTACGTCACAGCAAAGCTTGAGGGCGTGACAGCGGCAGCAAAGCACCTCAATACCAGTCAATCGTCGCTGAGTACTCAAATCAACACGCTTGAAGAAGTTCTAGGTAGGGAGCTTTTTCGAAAAGTGGGGAGACGCATGGAGTTGACTGACTCTGGCAAAGAGGTATTCAACTACTGTCGACGCGCATTTGATATATTTGACGAAATGTTTGATCAGCTTGATAAGCAAAAATCGTCAATGGGGGTTCGAATATCCATAGGCGTATCTGTTGATATCGACAGACCCTTTGTCACAGATGTGCTCGCTAAAGTCTCAAAACAGTATGGAAAAACCGAACGCCCACTGTTAAATTTAGTTTCGCTTCAGTCTTCACAACTTATGCAGCTACTAAAGGTTGGTGAGATAGATCTGTTACTGACCACAAACTCCGGTGTTGATCAAGAGATCAACACCCTCGAAGAATTTAATTTGCCTGTAGGAGTATTTTCCTCGAATGACCTTCTAAAGAACTTAAAAAATATTTCATTTGAGTCTCTCATTCGTGATGAAAGAATACCCTCGGTACTTCCATCTAAATTGACAAGTTTGCGATCTGAAATTGACGGGTTTTTCATTCGAAAGAAACTAAATTCTGTCTGCGTATTTGAGAGTAACGTAATAGCCTCAGTGATCAGAGCTGCCAGCGACGGAATGGGGCTTACAATTTTGCCATACGTCTATGTCACAAGGGAACTGCGATCCGAAAAGTTGGTTTCTGTAAACCAAAAGCCACTTTGGACACATAGAATGGCCCTATTCTCTTCAAGAACAGGCCTTGATGAAAGGCGAAGAGACTATGCCGAAAAACTAATTCAATATTTAACTGAAGTCTCAGAACAAACAACTCTTTTAAAACAAGGCGCCTCAAAATGAATGAATCTTTTATAAATATAGCATCAATGATCTCAGTTACAAACTTAGATGATGCTTGGCGGTGGTTGCAAACTCACAGTCAAGGAGAGCTAGGTTACGTCTTTTTGATTGTTTTGCTCTTCGTTGTTCCGCGACTACTTCTGCGATTTGGAATCCCTATGGCGCTAACTGCTTTCGCAATTGGTGTTGGCGTATCCTATGGGTTTAGATTTTACGATGAAGACAACGTAATTCCGCTTTTTTCTACGCTAGGGATTATTTCTCTTTTTCTGTTTGCAGGTGTAGAGGTCAATCTCGATTCGATTAAAAAAGCTTTGCGTCCAATTTCAATTCATGTCAGCGTTCGCATTTTGGTTGTTACAGGTATCGCTTTAGTTGTGTCCTCCATTTATGGTCTATCTTCAGCTGTAGCTCTTATTCTTGCTCTAGCACTAGCTACCCCTTCTACTGGATTTATTTTAGATAGCATTGAAACTTCCAAGGCGTCTGACAATCAAAAATACTGGATTAAATTAAAGGCCATATCTGCTGAACTTGTTGCACTTGGAGCACTTCTCATTTTTTCTCAAATGGAGAACCTGACCAACCTAGCCTCTTCGCTAGCAGTTATAGTTCTGCTCATATTAATTTTACCATTTATAATTAAAAAATTGGCCTCAACACTTGAGCGACTGGCTCCTGGTTCTGAATTTGGTTTTATTTTAATGTTAGCAATTATATCTGGCCTCATAACCAAAAAACTAGGAGCTTATTATCTAGTGGGTGCATTTTTAGTGGGAATTGTCGCTGGACAGTACAAACGACACACGCCAAATGCAAATACCGATCAGATGCTTCTTTCTTTACGCTCGTTTTCTGCGTTCTTTATTCCATTTTATTTTTTTAACTCTGGATTGAAAATAGCGCATGAAGCTTTTTCAATAGATGCGTTGTTAATTGCACTTGTATTATTAATTATTTCAGGTCCAATCAAAATTGGAAGCATCATTCTTCATAGAAGATTGACTATGAACGAACCGTGGAAAGACAGTCTTGCAATTGCCATATCTCTGATGCCCAACTTGGTTTTTGGGTTAGTCCTTGCAGAAATTTTAAAAACGAAAATGGATTTGCCTATTGAAATCTTTGGTGGCCTGATTATTTACACTCTTTTCATTACACTACTTGCTCCAATGGTTATAAAGCTACTCCCTGAAAATAAACAAATTGAAGTCATAGTTGATGCTGAGTCAGCTGGCTTTTCAAATAGTCCGAGGCTCAGTTGAGCATTGTTGTATATTCTCCAATTATTGAATGGACTGCCGCAGTCTTGTTTGGAGTGGCCATCCTTCATATTTTTTTGGTAAAATGGTTTCATCACATTGCCGGCAAATTTCCGGAAGGCTCTGTAGCAGAAAACATATTTCACCTTCTTGGCGAAGTTGAAATTGTGTTTGGTTTTTGGGCTGCTGTTTTTTTGGGAATTTTAGGAATTCAGATGGGTTCGCAAGCTGCAATAAGCTATTTAGAGTCCAGAAATTTTGTTGAACCCACATTTGTGTTTGTGGTGCTAGTGATTTGCGCCGGTCGTCCGATTCTTAGCGGAGCAGAAAACTTGATCACAGTGATTGCGCGCCTCCTACCATTGCCTCCGGCGATTGCATATTACTTTGTTGTTCTTACAGCCGGTCCAATTCTTGGAAGTTTTATTACAGAGCCCGCCGCAATGACGGTTAGAGCACTTTTGCTTTTAAATAAGTTCTACAAGAAACAAACATCAGACCAGTTTAAATACGCTACACTGGGAGTTTTATTTGTTAATGTCTCCATCGGCGGAACTTTAACACATTTCGCAGCACCGCCTGTGTTAATGGTTGCAAGTAAGTGGGGATGGGGGCTTCAAGAAATGCTTTCTAATTTCGGGTGGAAGGGGGCACTTGCTTGTTTTATTTCTGCGGCAATTGTTTCGTTTCGCTTTCGCAAAGACTTAAACAACATCTCTTTTGATAAAAAACCCAGTGGGCAAAAAATACCTATTGGTGTAACGATAATCCATTTGATATTTCTAGCTGCCGTCGTGACTTTCTCTCACCATCCAATTTTGATTATTGGGTTGTTTTTGTTTTTCCTTGGCTTCGTGCAAGTCACAAGCAAACACCATGAAGATTTAAAGCTCAAAGAGGGGCTCCTCGTCGCTTTCTTTTTAGGGGGATTAGTAGTAATTGGTGGAATGCAGGGGTGGTGGCTTGAGCCAATTTTAAGCAAACTTACCAATTCGCATCTTTACTTAAGTGCTATTGGTCTAACTGCGTTTACCGATAATGCGGCATTGACGTATCTTGGAACACTGGTACCTTCTCTTTCAGAATCATCTCGGTATGCTTTAGTTGCAGGAGCTGTTGTGGGTGGCGGACTCACGGTAATTGCAAATGCTCCGAACCCTGCCGGTTTTAGCATTCTTCAGGACGCTTTTGGGGACGAGGGCATTAGTCCACTGAAATTATTTTATTCAGCCTTGCCCCCTACATTGATTGCAGGCTTGTGTTATTGGTTTTTATGAATTGTCGCCGCAGAGTTTTTAAAGAAGTCCACTGGCAAATTTTCTACAATAATCCTCAATGACATTTTTTAGACTCTCGGTCTTCTGAAAAATCTCGTATTGGTGCTGGGAGGATGTTTTCGGTATCATTTTATCCTGCAAAGACAAAATTGTAAGACAGGCCCCCGCCGCTGCGATTTTCTTTGAAGTAGTATTAAGTAGTAATGTGTAAGTGCCACCATTCATTGGCAGGGCTGAGCCGACTTCTGAATAGATTTTTCTAAAAAGAAAAAGCGTAAGACTCACGAGCAACAGAGCAAGTGGGGCATAAATTCCCGAAACAGCAATTGCAAGTGCAGACACGTAGAGGCAGCTTGAAGTTATGTCGTTTCCACAAATAGCTGTAGCTAACCATTCTCCCAAAAAATGTTTCTTATCGCGATCAAGATGGGCAACATCCGCACTTTGCGATGGCTTAATATCCTCGAGAGTTTCGGTATTGCCCCATCCCGCGAAGTCCATGTCCAAAGGATTTAAATTTTGAGTATCATGTACATCTTTCCTCAATTTATATCCTTATCTTCGACAAAGATGTCATAAGCTCTTCAGGTGGGTGATATTAGTCTTTTCAACCTCTATACGTTTGGATAGAAAATCGGTCGCCTTAATTACGTCTGACTTACTCGGCGATGTCCGCCAAAGAACCAGAGCTTTCATCTCAAAATTGCTTTCGGTCTTTCCAGCTAATAAAGTTAATTCTTTTTTAGCTGGTTGCCTAATGACCAAAACACTAATTGCATTTGGAAAAATCACGACCAATTCTTCACTGACTTTTAAAGACAATGAATTTACACTTTTAAATTTATTTAACTCAGACTCATTTTGCTTTAGCTTAATTTGTAATTCGCTAGAAATGCTCTCCGCTGTTGATATTTTTTTACCGATTTTTCTCTCTAGGCTTTCAGAAAAAGTAGACTGTCGTATTGCAATAACTTCCGGAAATATCGAATATAGTTTCGCTTTACTCTTCAATTGGCTCAACTCATCGTCAGTGAAGGGCTCGCCAAGCAAAGTTACTTTGACTTCCGGATTTTTGAAGCTGTAACGGATTTCCTGTTCCACAAGAACAGATTTTTCAGACTTTAGTTCCCGAGAGATGTACTTGTTGGCCTGAGATATAAAAAAGCTTTCTTTTTGTAAATACCAAGCCATAAAAAAACTCGGAATCAAAACTATTGCCCCGACATAAGAAACCCATCGATTAATACTTTTCTGTTGTTCAGCATCTGCATTTGTAGAATTGTGAAAACCTAAGTAGCGAACGAAAATAAAAGTAGAAATACTAATAAATACGCTGTTGATTACAAAAAGGTACATGGCTCCAAAAAAATAATTAAAATTTCTTGTGGCAAGGCCAAAGCCCGCAGTGCAAAGGGGAGGCATGAGTGCTGTTGCAATTGCAACGCCAGGAATAGCATTGCCCTTTTCTTTTCGTGAAATGGCAACTATCCCTGCGGCGCCCCCAAAAAAGGCAATGAGTACATCAAAGAAACTTGGTCGAGTTCGAGCTAAGAGCTCAGACTGAACTTCAGATAATGGTCATAACAGAAAATAAATTGTGGAGGCGACCACACTAATGAGAACAGCAGCAGCTAAATTTTTTGCCGACTTTTTTAGTAACAAAAAATCATAGGTACCAAGCGCCAGGCCAACTCCAACTATGGGTCCCATAAGAGGCGAGATAAGCATCGCTCCGATAATGACAGCGGTTGAATTTACATTTAAACCCACCGAGGCAATTAAAATCGCAAAAACGAGTGTCCACGCATTGGCGCTTTGAAACTCTACATTCGATTTGATTAAGTCAACGGTTCCGACCTTATCGGTATCCGCCTTCAAATTAAAAAGGCGTTTCAATAGCTGAATGGCACTTCCGTTACTTTGTCGGTCATCTTTTGTACTATGTTGCATAGAAGTAAATTAGTAACAAATTTGGCATTGGGTGTCATCAGAAATGGAATCGCTGGGCCGATTAAATCTGGTTATCGCGAATGGTCAGAGACATTAGGTCGTAAAAATGATTTAATTCTGGAAATGAACGATGAAGTTATCTCGAAATCTACTGCTTTTATTAATTCCATTGAGCCAGGACAATTGTATGCAAAAGGCTTTCTTGCACTTATTTTTCTCGCCTCTATTTTTTCTTTTTATAAATTTGCAGTTTCTTGGGTAACAAAAAACATTGAGAACAACGAAGCTCGCTATCACGCTCGCAAACGAATTCGCCTCGCCAGTTTTATTATCTTTTCACTATTGGCATTTTCTTTTTGGTCTTCTGAGTTAAGAAATCTATCAGTATTTCTAGGATTCGCTGGCGCAGGTATAGCTTTTGCCTTGCAAGAGGTAATTGTCAGTATTGCGGGCTGGTTTGCTGTTCTCACAGGGAGATTTTATTCACCCGGCGATAGAATACAGCTTGGGGGCATTTGCGGAGATGTTCTTGATATAGGTGTTCTTCGCACAACATTAATGGAGTGTGGCCAATGGGTTCGAGGCGATCAATACAATGGACGAATTGTTCGTGTCGCAAATAGTTTTATTTTCAAGGAGCCTGTATTTAACTACTCAGCCGAGTTTCCATTTCTGTGGGATGAAATCTTGGTTCCGGTTAAAACAAATAGCGATCAAACCTTGGCACGAAAAATTATTGAAGACGTAGGGAGAGAAGTGGTCGGCGAGTATACTCATACTGCATTGGAAAATTGGAAAACCCTTCCAAACAAATATCGCATTGAGAATGTTAGTCTGGAACCTATAGCCCACAACATTAATTTACACAAAAATGCGAGATTATTTGAACCTTTTGGGAACAGTAATGGCACCGTTTTGGTGGTTCAACGCTTGGCTCCGAGAGGTTTTCCGCAGGAATGTTTAAGCCTTTTTAGGGCCTGATTTTGATCAAAGATTATTTCAGCTATGTGGTTTTGTGGAAAAGTTTTTCGCCCTATGGGTGGCAACTGATATTTATATCGCAGAGGGAAGGGAAGTGGCCCCCATCCATGGGGACCAAGACTTGCCACCCATGCAAGCTGCTCGGGTTGCGCTTCCGCAGAGCCCTATCCTTCTTGCAATGTTTAAAATTCACACTCTTTTCGGTGAGGCCGGTCTGCTCAAATAAATTGAGCTGGTAGCCAGTTTGCCACTCTGGCTTCGATGAGGTCGGTTTGTGCCGATCCGAGATCGTTGCTTGGAGCAAGTTTTATTTGTTTAACCATTATGATCTCGGCAATAGCTGTCTCGGCCAGGGTCAGCATTTTCGGATGCGCTTGAGATCTTTAAGATCGATTATGTATTGATTTCTCATTGTCAGATTCCGGATGACGATTGGATGATGTGATCAGAGGAGATTAATTGCTCTCGTTTGACCATCGCTAGGTCATTGCCCCGATGGCTAGGTTGCTAATCTTTCGCGGCAGTCCCTGCCCCAATTGATTTAAAATTGGGTATGACGATTCGTCAAAGACAGGATCGCTTCTGCCTGCAAGTTTTAGGTGGTGAGTCACATAGTCTTTAGCTTCGTGATCTGAAGTGAACCCAGCCATGTGATAACGAAGTGTAATCCGTTGGGCGAGAGGCTCATGCATCCGACGCTTAAGAATTTCTCTGAACTCCGGCTGGCCGATCAGTATTAACAAAAATGGCACCTTTGAGTCCATCTGGAAGTTAGTGATCAAAATGAGCTCCTGCAAAGTCTCATGATCCATCAGGT